>NZ_CM133064.1:6685000-8168916 GCF_051917485.1 Bradyrhizobium sp. RDM12 | reverse complement strand
CCGATCGACATGCACTTGCGGTGGATGGCCGTTGTACGATCGTTGAACCTGTTGGCGTCGAATACTTGCAAGTGGACGAATCAGAACGCGGCAAAGCGAGCGTAGAGCGCTGGGTATTGTGGGACGAACAGAAAAAGCCGTGGCCGCGCGTGTGCCCGCTGGAACGTGGTTCCGTTCAACCGCACCGGCACGACACAGACATCGGCTGTGAAGCAGCCGACGCGCCTTCAGATAATCCGGATTGACTCGATGAAGGCCCGGCTCGCCCTGTTCGAAGGTTTCTGGATCGCGGCTTTGATGCCGATTACGCGATGCTGATCAAGTGTTTCGCGACGAATAGGCCGGTCCCGCCGCCACAGTCCGCCAAAGTCCGTCGGCGCGATCAAGAACAATTTCATCATGGGAAACCCTGATCCTCCCTCGTCAACAATGTGCTGTTTGCCGAGCGCGAGAACCATGCGCATGTCCATGCGTCGGTTTGCGACCACACCGTCTCGTAGAAGGTTTGTGAACCATTGCCATGCTGGCGCCGTACTTTTCTTCTACCACTTCTGCTGAGTTCATAGGACGTTTGCGCGACCGCGGCGATGGGGTCGGGTTTGGTTGATGACGTCATGAAGACGTAGGACGCGGTGGCGCCGATCAAGAAGCGCGCACCGGAGGCGTCTGATGGTCGCGTCGCGAGAAACGAACATCGCGCCGAGCGGCAGCTCCAGCCCGCGACGCTGGAGCGTGTGATCCGCTGATCGACATTTCCGATGCCATCGGCGCCGACACGCTGATCGGGCCGCGCGTCGCCTTGAAGGGCGGCACGGCGCTCAACGCTCATTCCCGATCTGACCGCCTCTCTGTCCATATCGACGTTAACTATGTCGGCGTGGTCGAAGGGAACAGATGGACGCCGACCGGCCGGGGTTGGAAGACCGGATCGAGCGCTTGAGGAATCGAGCAAGGGGCCGTCGCGCGGCGTGAGCCGTCCGGAGCGGCGGCAAATGGATTTATCGCTACGCCTATGCGCTGGGCGGTGTGGGACCATCGATCGATATTTACCGTATTCTACCGCGGCCCGGCGTGATCGCATGGTCGGTGGCAATCGATCCTACTAAGCCAGGAATGTTCCGTCCTCGATATCCACGATCGTCGCCGGCAAGAGGGCCAACGCCGCACCGCGCGATTCGTTCGACGCCCACCGGATCATCGCCATGCTGTCTCTCGACTGGGCGAAGATCAAGGCGGCCACTCTTGATGATCGGTGCGAGCGCCAAGAGTCGATTGGCGCTGCGCCTGCCCGAGGCGATCGATGCGAGGTCGGCGACATTACCGCAGCGCTGACCATGTTGCACGATCGGTATTTCGGCAGCTTTGGCGGCCTCGGCAGTGGATCGAGAGCGCCTGCGACCGAATGCCGGAGAAGCTCAGCAGCCACTGTTTAAGTTCACAGCGGAGGCGCATTTTGGAAGCCGTGCTGGATCGGGGTGAGATCGATGCGCTTCTGGAGGCGCCAGCAAACGTGCGCGCCTCGATAGAAGCTGTAGTCCGGCCCTGCGGTGGAAAGCGCAGGAATGTCAAAGTTTGGAAATCTGGCGACAGTCGCTGGCGCCACGTACGAGACGAGCAGCGGTCGCGTGGAGAGACTAGGTGAATAAAGCTACCGGCTGCTGCCGCATGACCATGAGATACCAGAGGATCCGGCCAGCGTTCGCCAACGACATGAGGGCGATCGCGCAGGAGCGCCGCCGCTTCGGCCATCTGCAGCTGCACGTTCTGTTCGAGCGAGGGCTACGTGATCAACCACAAGAAATCCGGTCCGGCGCTACCGGGAAGAGAGCTTGCGGTAGCCGCCGCGGCGGTCGCAAGCCGCAATCGGGACCCGGGCGCCGATGGTGCCGATGAACGACTCGCTGGTCGCTCGACTTCGTGTCGGATCAGCTCACGGATGGTCGCCGCTTTCCCGCACCTGACCGTGGTCGACGACTGCACCCGCGAGCGCCTGGCGCTGGTGGCCGACACCTCGCTGTCCGGCATCCGGGTGGCGCGGAGCTGGACCGGCATAGATCGAGCGCCGTAAACCCAGCATGGTGGTCAGCGAGAACGGCAGCGAACCCGCCAGCAACGCCATTTCTCTCATGGGGCTTGACCAGAGCCAGGTCGCATAGCACTACATCGCGCCTGGCAAGCCCATGCAGAATGCCTTCATCGAGAGCTTCACCGGTCGACTGCGGATGAATTGTCGAGCTGAGACGCTGTTCACGTCACTGGTCCAGGCCCGCGTCGCGCTTGATGCTGGCGAGCCAATTACACGACCACACCCGCAGGTCGATGGAAGACGCCGTCCGAGTTCGCCATGATTTTTCACCCGCGCCGGATCTGCGCCGTACAGTGCCAGCTCCCGTCGCTGTCTTCGCCCAACCGGGCGAATCCAACACCTGACGAACTCAGACTGATAAAACTTGGGGCAAGGTCAGCGACAACACCAAGAGGACATCGAAGCGCTGGCGCAAAACATTTTGCGGCCTCCGCGCGCTGTACGGTTATGAGTTCGCGCGTGTCCGACCGCGCGGCTCACGTCAGGCCTTCGGTCGGGATCATGGATAACTTTTGATATCCTGCAGGTTGCGTTGCACCATTTAGCCGGACTTTTTGAGGTAGGGTGAGTGCTCACTACCTTCCGTATGAGTTCATTGCGTATGACGAGCGACCCGCGTCACTGATCCTCGGAGCCGCGAAACGCTGCTTCTCGCCCGACACGGCTATACCGGCACCACGACCAAGAGCGTGGCGCGCGCCGCTGCCATTTCCGAGGCGCTGCTGTTCAAGCATTTCTCCAAGGCGGCGCTGTACGAAATTCCTCAGATGGAGCGCGAGGCTGACCAGATGGCATGTTCGAGCGAGCCGTCAACGGCGGCCCTGGTCGAATTGATCCGCGGCATGGTCGACCATTTCCTCGAGATCGCCAGCGGCCCCGACCAGGAAGAAGCGCAGCGCCTGACTGATGGCCACGAGCCATCTGATGGCGAATTCGCCCGTCTGCTGTATGCCAAAATCGAGACGTTGATCGAGCGGCCTTCGTCGCCTGCTCGACCGCGTGGTCGCCGCCGGCGATGCGCGCCTGCACCGGCGAGCCGTTCACCCGTTCTGGTTTGCCGGTGGTGATGCCGGCGGCGCTGACCAGGTTGCCGGCCGTGCCCTGTCTCGCCTACGGCAAGGCGATCTGGAGCGCCAGCTCGAGTTCGAGAGGCATCGGACTTAACGACGCCGCAATTGCCGCATCTGGGCCGCGCTTGGCGCCGGGTGCCGGCAAGATCGCGATTGCAGAAAGTGCATGACATGAATATCGTCATCGTAATCGCATCAGAAGATTTCGGGCGAACCGATCGGACAAAGCTCCTGCTGGCCTGGCCGGTGCTGTGGTTCATCATCGTGGGCATCGCCGAGGTGCTCGTCGGTGGTCTCGTCTGGTTCACTATTTCCGTGGCCAGATGATCAAGCAGTTCTTCGCCAACAGCTGCTGCTGCCGACCGCCGTCAGCGCGGCGGAAGCGAAGTCCGAGGAACTCGAACCTGCTCACCGTGGTCGGCGGTTCACCGCTGTGCACCAGGTCGACGTCAGCGCCGACGTCAATGGCCGTCACCGAGGATCAGTTCGACCTCGGCGCCCATGTCGAGGCCGGCACGCCGCTGGTGAAGCTGTTCGACGCGCCTGATCA
Source organism: Bradyrhizobium sp. RDM12 (assembly GCF_051917485.1). Classification (NCBI taxonomy): domain Bacteria; kingdom Pseudomonadati; phylum Pseudomonadota; class Alphaproteobacteria; order Hyphomicrobiales; family Nitrobacteraceae; genus Bradyrhizobium; species Bradyrhizobium sp. RDM12. Next base: position 8,165,210 of record NZ_CM133064.1, on the reverse strand, counting down.
GGTGACCTCGCCAACTGCAAGGCCCAGGCAACGGTCGCACAGCTCGCCGATCGCGCCAGCAACTGGCGTCGCGCTGTTCGGTCCGGCAGGACCGTCGATTCCGCGCAGGCCGTCGGCGATCAGGTGCTGGTCGGCATCGCTGCGGCGACCGAAGCGCTGATCTCGCAGAAGCTCGTCCGCGCGCCGTTCTCAGGCGATCTCGGCGTCCGCAAGGTCGAGGTCGGTCAGCATTCGACGGCGGTCTCGCTGACCGATCTTGTCGGAGCTGTGGGCCAACTTCGGTGACGGAAAAGGACTCGGCAACCCCGCTGGGCTGCCGCTGGTCCGCCGAAGGTCGACGCCTATCCGGGCCGCACGTTTGACGGCAAGATCACGACGATCGAGCCGCAGATCGCCGCCGACACGCGCAACATCCGCGTGCAGGCGACGGTCTCCAATCCGAGAAGATCCTGAAGCCCGGCATGTTCGTGACCACGACAGTGGGCCTGCCGGACAAGCCGGCCGTGATCACCGTTCCGGAGACGGCGGTCGACTACACGCTTTACGGGCGACTCGGTGTTCGTATCACCGAGAAGAAGGGCGAGGACGGCAAGACCCAGCCTGGCGCGGTGCGCACGTTCGTGGTGACCGGCAGCCGGTCGGTGGTCGCGTCGAAATCGTCAAGGGGTGAAGCCGGGCGACAAGGTCGTGCCGTTGGCCAGCTATTGCAGTCGGGCGCCGCGGTGGCGATTTCCACCGACCCGGCCCACGCAGATCCCGGCGCAGCGCCGCGTTACCGACACCGCACATGACGCATGCCGATTCGGCACGGCCAAGGTCAACGTGCGCTCGGTAGCCAAACGAAATCGAGATCGCCACGATGGCCCTTTACCGATATTTCCATCAAACGTCCGGTCCTGTCGGTCGTCGTCAGCCTGCTGATCCTGCTGATCGGCCTGCGTGCTGTGATGGTGCTGCCGATCCGGCAATATCCGCGAACCTTTCGAACATACGGTCATCAACATCACGACCGTCTATCCCGGCGTCGGCCGACCTGATCCAGGGCTTCATCCACGACGCCGGTCGAGCAGGCCGGTCGCTTCCGCCGAGGGCGTCGACTACATCACCTCCGTCCTCCGTGCTCGGCACCTCGACGATCCGGAGGTCCATCAGCTGAATTTCGATCCGAACCAGGCGCTCACTGAGGTGCTGGCCAAGACGAATTCGGTCAACATTCTGTGATTCTGAAGGAACGAACGATCCGGTCGTCACCAAGACCACAGGCCAGACCACGGCCGCTGATGTACTCGGCTTCTCCTCCGTGGAACTGTCGGGCTCGGCGATCTCCGACGCTATCTGGCCTTGCGTAGTGCAGCCGGTGCTGTCGACCGTCGACGGCGTCGCGTCGGCCGACATCCTCGGCGGCCAGACCTTTGCGATGCGGCTCTGGCTTGATCCCGTGAAGATGGCTGGCCGCAACGTGTTCCCGGCTGACGTCGTCCGCGATTGCGGCCAACAACTTCCAGTCTGCGGCGGTGGACAGACCAAGGGCTATCCATCGTTTCCAACATCTCGACGAACACCAGCCTGACCGACGTCAACCAGTTCCGGAAGATGATCGTCGTGCCAAGGACGGCGGCTTCGTGCGGATGGAGGACATCGCCACCGTCGACTCCGCCCAAGCACGCCCGGACGCGAGCGTCGCCTTCAACGGCGAGCCCACGCGATCTTCATTGGCGTGCAGGCAACGCCTGGAGGGCAACCCGCTGACGCTGGTCAAGGGCGTGCGCACGCTGTTCCCGAACTGAGCGCAATTTGCCACGCGTCGATGAAGATGAAGGTCGCCTACGATTCGACCACAGTTCATCCAGTCGTCGATCGACGAGGTGGAGAAGACGCTGGGCGAGGCCGTGATCATCGTGATCGTGGTGATCTTCCTGTTCCTGGCGTCGTTCCGTTCGGTCATCATTCCCGTCGTCACCATCCCGCTGTCGATGATCGGCGTTGCACCTTGATGCTGGCGCTGGCTCAGCTTCAACCTGCTGACCCTGCTTGCTATGGTGCTCGCGATCGGTGCGGTCGTCGATGACGCCATCGTCGTGGTGGAGAACATCCATCGGCATCTGGAAGAGGGTAAGTCGCTGGTTCAGGCATCGTTGCAGGGCGCGCGCAAATCGTCGGTCCGATCGGCATCTCGACGATAATCCGCTCGCCGCCGTGTACGCTTCGATCGTGACTTCTCGGCGGCCTTTCCACCGCTCGCTGTTCCGCGGAATTCGCTTCACGCTTGCGGGCTCGGTGATCGTGTCAGGGCGTGATCGCGCTGACGCTGTCGCCGATGATGTGCTGCCATTCTCCTCCGAACACCGAAGAGGCCGCTTCGCCAAGCTCGTCAACCGGTGTTTGGCGCGCTGAGCTGGTACGGTGCAGGCTTGACCGCTCGCTCGACTACAAGGCGATCACCGGCCTGTTCGCGGTGACGATCCTCGGGCTGGTCGGCCTCCTGCACGTCGAAGGAGCTGGCGCCGGAGATCAGGGCATCGTGTTCGTGGCGACCAAGGCGCCGAAATACGCAACATCGTACCATGTCGACTTCTACGCTGAGAATTCGACGAGAAATTTCGAGGCCGATTGCGCTTCGTGCTGAACGGCATGGCGACGTAGCCCGCAAGGCGGCGCCCAGCCGGCATGCCGGAAGCCGTAGGACGAAAGGAAGCGTTCCTCTATTCAGCTGAAGCCGCTGGTGCTACGTCAGGTCGATCCCAAGATCGAGGGCGTCCAGGCCTTCGCGTTCAACCGCCGCTGCCGCCGGTGGCCCGGCGGCCTGCCGGTGCCGGTAGCGATCAGCTCGACCCGCGGGCTTCCGGGCCGTCCAGAGCAGATGGAGAAGCGCAAGACGCTGCCGCAAGAGCGGCATGTTCATCGTCCTCGATGACCTCGCCTACAACTTCAGCTGATCGTGACCGTGAAGATCGATCGCAGCAAGGCCTGATGGCCTCAACATGCAGAACGTCGGCAGCGCGCTCGCCGTGCTGCTGGGCGGCAACTACGTCAACCGCTTCAACCTCGAGGGCCGCTCCTACCAAGGTGATCCCGCAGGTGCCGCGCGGCCAGCGGCTTTCGCCGAATCGTCGGCGGCTATTACGACGACCAACACCGGTCAGCAGCTCGTCGACGGTTTCGATCGAGCACCTCGACCAATCCGAATTCGCTGACGCACTACAATCAGCTGGAATGGCGACGTTCTCGGCCGTGCCATCGCCCGGCGGACTGCGCGGCGGTCGACTTCCTTGAGGGCGAGGCCAAGAAGCTGCCAGGGCTTCAGCCACGATTATCTCGCTGACAGCAGCGGCAGTATGTTCAGGAAGGCAATCAGCTCGCGGTCACCTCGGGTTCGCGCTGATCATCTCTTCCTGGTGCTGGCGCGCAGTTCGAAAGCTTGCGCGATCCGCTCGTGATCATGATCTCGGTGCCGATGGCGATCGTGGGCGCGCTGATCCCGCTGTTCTTCGGCGCAGCCACGATGATCACCATCTACACCCAGGTCGGCGGTCTGCTCACCTCGTCGGTCTGATCACCAAGCACGGCATCCTGATGGTGGAGTTCGCCAACGAGCTCCAGGTCAACGACGGCTCGATGCGCCGCTCGCGCCATCAAAATGGCGGCCCGCATCCGGCCTGCGGCCGATCCTGATGACGACGGCGGCGATGGTCACCGGCCTGATCCCGCTGCTGACTGGCATCCGGCGCCGGCGCGGCTACCGCTTCTCGATCGGTCTGTGGTCGTCGCCGGCATGTCGATCGGCACGCTGTTCACCCTGTTCGTACTGCCGGCCGTCTATGTCGTGCTGGCGACTGACCATCGCGCGACGGCGGATTCGGAGCGGAACAACAGATCGGCGACCTCGACATCGCCGGCGAAGCGCTGCGGCCGACTTAGTTTCATGCAAAGTCTAACGCTTTACTTAGGCGGTCTTTTCCAAGTCCACCGACGCGCCCGGCAAGAGATATCTTGCGTCCTCGGCGTAAAGCCTGCAGATTCACCTCTTTGGCTTTAGCCGACCGGTATACGACAATCCATACCAAGTTCTCGCTCCATCGCGATCGGCCCTCGCGTCAGCGCCCTTAACGCAATTTCAGTCAAGAAACGAGGCATCCCTAATACCAACTAACATTTTACACATTCTGAGAACGAAAAAACGATACTGCGTGCAGGCACCTGCACGGAGTAGCTTCCGTGCGGTGCCTGATCGAACACCGGTAGAACCAACGATTTGATGTACGGTCTATATGGATGAGAACTAAGTCAATGCCCTTTCAACCAAGCGCACCCTTCCATTGTTCGGGATGCTGCATCGCTCGGCGGCTGAAACCGTATGCGCGCCTCCGCAAGGGGTGAAACCCTGACTGACGCTGTCAGAGAGTCGAAGTGGCGCGACGATGCTGACATCCAAACTACGGCGGCAACAACAGAGAACAACTCTTGCCGCTTAATCCAGCGAACCGCCGTATAGGGGCCCGTACGGTGGTGTGGGAGGAGGAGTCGCGAGACTCCCCCTATCCCGATAAGCGTCCGCATTCTCGGGCCGGCAAACAAACTCAACCAATATCTGAGTTTGCCAGGCTAGGTGGCGTCCGTCTCCGAAGACCTCGCTCGGGGATCACTTCTCGAGCAGGCTATCGTTTCCTTCGGTCCCGCGACGGTCTCACGCCGCGGGAATTGCCGTTTGATGGCGCGACTCGCGCTCGCGGGGGAGCCGGGCGTTCGGACGGATCGCGGCCGATCTTGATTGAGCTCGATAAGGTCGGTGAACATGTCGGCCTGGCGGCGCAATTCGTCGGCGATCATCGGCGGCTGGCTGGCAATAGTAGACACCACGGTGACCCGCACACCGCGCCTTTGCACGGCTTTGACCAAAGGACGGAAGTCGCCGTCGCCGGAGAACAGAACCATCTGGTCGATATGGTCGGCGAGCTCCATGACATTGACAGCGAGCTCGATATCCGGCCCTTGACCTGTACGGCGGCCGCCGGCGTCGATGAACTCCTAGTCGGCTTGGTGACGACGGGCAAAGCCGTTGTAGTCGAGCCAATCGATCAGCGGCCGGATCGAGGAGAATTCTTGGTCCTCGATAACGGCGGTGTAGAACCCAGAAGCGTACCACGACTCTGAAATTCGCCCAGCAGGCGCTTGTAGTCGATGTCGAAACCGAGTGTCTTCGCCGTGGCGTAAAGATTGGCCCCATCAATGAAGGGCGCAATCTGCTGGGAGATGACATGATGCGTGATCTCCGGAGGAGATGTGCCGTGCTGCGGGGGCGTATATCTGAACCCGCCAATGAGGCGGCACTTCTAAAAACTTTTCATCAGCCGGACCTCCCGATCTATACTGAGGTCCTTTAACCTTCAAACAGTTTAGCCGCCGCCAAGATTGATCTCGAACACTTCATTCGAGCGAAAATTCCCCCTGGGCGCATAAAGGGGTGTCGACTTGTGGATCGGGTCACGCATTTCGACTATTCTCAGACCGTCCCAGTTCTTTTCGCAGCGCAATGCCTGACCATCCAAAATCTTTTGATATCGCCTTAGAACGGCGAGGCCGAAGGTGGACTTGGCGCGTTGCACCTGCGAAAGACGACCCTGATGTCAGATGGGAGGACAGCCGCGCCCGCCGCCAGATATACTGCAGCCAGGGCGCTTTTCCTGATGCTGCTCTCGGCTCCCTATCGATCAACGACGCGGAAGTCGTCCAACACAGGTCCGGTGACCAAAGAGCAAAAACACTCGCGTGACCAGTCGCAGCGTAGGCTGGCATCATCATAGCTGATTTTTAGCGCGAACATTGTCAGAGCCCTGGCGTTCTAGACGTTCAACTGCAGCTTTACCCTGGCATGCCTCATGGCGTCGTTGATGCTGAATTCATTTTCCGCCGCTTGCTATTCGCGGCTTACTTGGTCGGCGATCTATTTCAATTTCTATAGGCAATCCCTGGAGGGTCGACGTCGTAAAAACTCCAGGATCTGATTCTCCATGAGAGTGGTTTCTCGTCTTTGAGTCTGTCGATATGGAGTTCGCGAGTAAACGATACCGTAGTCAGCCTTAAGTCGCTTGAAACAAACCACTGCTTTGACAGTCATGACGTACTCCTGTTGGAGCCGTGCGCACGGCTGTTTGGTTAGCCGACATAAAATATTATCAGAATCGCTCAGCTGAATATTTTTTTCAGGTGACCTTCGAGCTTTTGCAGCGCAACGCGCTTCTCTGGTAGGTAAGGGTACGCATTGGGTAGCGATCAATGCAAAACAGCAGCCTGCGTAAATCTCGCAGCGCGAAAGCGTTATACGAGCCAGAGGCCGGCCAACCTAATAGGGTGCATTCATTTGGGCGATTGCATATCGTGCGCTTGGTCGGCCCAGATTTCTGCAAGTGGCAGGAACAAACAAGCTGATCCGAAGTGAATTCAGGAGCTTTTGTCTTTCTGCCGGAGGCGGCCCGCCATCGCCGTATGAGTGCACGACCATGCGTTACGGGCATACGCTGTCGATCTATGGCGAGTCGCGCATGCGACCTACGAGCTGGAGTGCGGCGACGACGGCGACGCGAGGACGATCATCGGAAATTCCTCGAAGCGCATCCGGTGATCGAGCTCTGGAGCGGCCCGCGGCGAATCGCAAGATTAACTGTGGATGGGCCTGGGAAGACGGAGCATGGGGCCGCGCCCCATCAACGACGTGGAGCTCGAAAAATCTCAGGACGACATGGCGCGTGAGCAGCTCAGCCCGCGCGGTGTTCTAGCTCGCCGGCCCCGGGCGCGCATAGCCCGGAAGTACAGGAAAGTACGCGACGGTTGTTCATAACTTCCGATATGTTACGTGCGCCGTCGCAAACGGAATGCCCGCACGTCCAGCGCTCCCACGTACGATGCATGGCGCGATCGTCGATCGCATAGAACCAATCGTCGAAGTTCAGCTGAAAGATTTGCCACCGATTTGCGGGGTGTCGCGGGTGTACTTCCAATGAAAGGCGCAACCTGCTTGCTCACCTATGGCCTCGCCTTCTAGTCGGTTTTCCAATCCGGTGTACCTACCCTCGTCGCCTTTTCGTATCGTCCAATGCAACGTGTCAGAATGTCCGTCATCAAATGTGTAAGTCTCGGTGAATAGAACGATTTGCGTGTTGACTCGAATCACCGTGCGCCGCGATTGTCGCGCGCTTCAGCAACCCGCCCACCAGACTTTCTACCACCGCCCAACCTTCGATCCGTCCCACAAAAATTGCTCAGGAAGAAGTATCGGCCTTGTCCCTCCTGAAATTGTCGATTGCCATTGGCGGATTCCGCTCAGGAATGCTCCCGAAAACTAAGTCTCCTGTTACCAATCGGTTCCGATCGGCGCTGCACAGCACGACGGGGCCTCACGTTGTCAAGCCACGCGGCCGTGCGACAATTACTACTAAAGAACTCCTTAGACCCCGGATCATTCGGGTAATACCCGCGAACATTCTTCGCTCTGCGGCGTCATATAAGCAGCCGGAGCAGCTCATGGCCTATCGAGAAGAACTTCAAAGGCCGCAACGTCAAATCGAACTGGCTAACCGCGCGATTCTCCTGATCAGGGATGAGGCGACGGCGAAGCGTCTGGCAAGGTTCGTAGATGAGATCAAGGGCAGGCTCGATAAGGTCCAAGCCGCCGCGCTATACGAGCAAACCAGCAGGCCCGCTTTGAGGCCGCGCCTCATTGGGAGGTTCACATGACGCATGCCTACGAGGACGAGATACGAGCACGTGCGTATAAGCTCTGGGAAGCAGCCGGGGAAGCCGGAAGGCGCATGGATGAGTTCTGGTGCAGCCGAGCGGCAGCTCAAGGAGCAGATCAAGCACGAGCTTAAAACACCTGATACCCTCTGAGCCGTAGGACTTCCTACGCAACTACTAATTTGTTTTCATGAGCTTCGAGCTTTTGCAGCGCAACGCGTTTCTCGGGCAGGTAATCATACCTGTCGTAAATCTCGTGAGGTCGGTTTACCCGGTCTGTCACGTGGTTGAGCATGATCTCTGCGATCTCGCGCGATACTCCGAGGCGCGCGAGCATGGATCGGAAGGACCGCCGAAGATCGCGCACCTGCCATCCAGTCACACCTGATCGCTTGTCGATCTCTTTTTAAGTTCCCCGCGAGCCACGTTGAAGTGCGTACCCTTGATGTGAGCGGGAAGTAATAGTCGGTATTCTTGTCTCGCCAATTATCACCCATTTTTTCTTGTCGATCGAGGATCGCACGCGCTATCGGCAGGATCGGGATTGCGTGCGCGCGCCCTTTCTTTGTGAATTCTCGGGGGATGGTGACCCACGCGACCTTCACGCGAGGCTCGCTGTAGCCGTCGTATTTCGCCGTTGCGACATCCCCACAAAATGATGAGCCGGATCATATCGCCGAAAAAGCCCTCGCACGCGTGCCACACTCTCTTGAGCTTGGCGTCGCTCAGAATGCGGCTGCGTTTCTTGTCATTGCCCGGAGCCGGATAGCCTTCGAGCGGACTGCGCTTGACGTAGCGATGAGGAGGTTTCGTGCACCACCGGGTCGTGTATCCCCGGTGGTGGTGTAGCTGGCGGTGAATCACCGCCAGCTACACCACGCCACGGGACACGATCCACCACCGAAGCATCGTGCGAAGCGCGCGGAATGCGTGAAGCTGTTCACTGGGCACGTCGGAAAGCTTCCCGAGTTCACGCTCGATCGTTGCATCGTCAAGTTCATCGAGCGTGCATCGGAATTCCAACCGGTTGAGGAGGCGAAGCGTTTCGGACTTAGTGCGCTCGCTTGGCGAAAGCAATCTCGCATCGATCTTGGCGGAAACGTCCGCGAGTAGAACGTCCATGTCAAAGCTTCGGGTGTGCGCGCAGGTGCCTCGGTGATGCGCGCGCCGGCGCACCCGCGGCGCTCCATTCCGGGACGATTGCGCAATTCGCATGTGGCCGTTGCAAACGCCGCACGGGAGGATACCAGCAAGCGGATGCTTATTGTTGCGCGCAATCACGGGGCGACGTCGCGGCTTGCCGATGGGGCCACATATGGACAGCACGCGCGCTGCGAGCCCTCTGCGCTGTATCCCAGAGTTCTTGCGGAATGATCCGCAGCTCGGGGTTCTTGGCGATGACGTGGCGTTCGTCCGGATTGCGGCGCCTCTGCTTCTTCTGCGTCTCCAGGTTCAGAATTGTTGAACGAACATTCCAATGTATCTCGCCGATGTACAGCTTGTTGTCGAGAATTCCGCGACCATGATGACCACCAGATCAACGCCGTTGAACTCGAAAACCTGCTTCAGACGCTGGATCGTTGCGGGAACGCGCGACAAGCGATCGAAGTGCTCAACGACGATCACGTCGAAGTCATGGTTTCGCACACCGCTGAGAAGTTGCTGATAGTCATCCCGCGCATCTTCCGTAAGACCAGACTTTGCGGCGTCGACGAATTCACCGATAACATCCGGGCTGTTGCGTTCAGCGACCTTTCGGCAAAGCAATAGCTGACCGTCAATCGAAGTCGCCTTTTGCAAGTCGCTGGAATAACGGGCGTATAGCACCGCCGTCCTTTTCGGTGATGCTGTCGTCATGCCATTCCCTTTATCGGCTGTCCCAAACCGTCTTTGTTCATCCCGTACAATTTGCCGTCCGATGGTGCGCGCCAACTCAAGCCAAACTTCCTCATTGTCGGAATTGTCCGGAGAGCGGGAAGCGTCAAGCGGTCGGATGATTACCTTCTGCTCCGGGATGATCGTATACCTGTCCGAAACATATGTATTTCGGACAGGTGGCTTGCCATTGTCCGAAAAAGTGCTACAATCTTCGACATGAACACCGACTCGCCCCTCAAAGCCGCCATGCTCGACCGCATCCGGGCGGATGCCCCGCGCAAGGTCTGGACGCCCAGTGATTTCGTCGATCTCGCCTCCCGGGACGCCGTCGATAAGGCGTTGCAGCGGCTGACGAAGGCCGAAACCCTCAGGCGGATCGATCGCGGGCTTTACGATCAGCCTGGCTTCAACAAGCTCACCCAGAAACCCAACCCGCCCGATCCGCGCTCGGTCATCGACGCCGTCGGACGACGCGACCAAACGCGGATGCTGGTCGACGGCATGACGGCGGCGAACGATCTGGGCTGACGGACGCCGTCCCGGCCAAAATCGTGGTGCACACCGACGCGCGGCGCCGCGCGATCAAGCTTGGGAACGACGATCACTTTTCGTCCAACCGCGGCCAGCAAGCTGTTCTGGGCCGGCCGACCGGCCATGCGGGTCGTGCAAGCGCTTCACTGGCTGCGCGATCTCCTGGTTCGTGAAGGCGAGCGATCAGATCAAGCACAAGCTCGCCAAGCTTTTCGAGGATCCGACGGCGGGGCCGCTCAAGGCCGATCTCACTGCGGGTCTGTCGGCTATTCCGACATGGATGCGGGTGTTTCTCAAGCCACTCATCGAAGCCGACGCTGATGCCGCCGGCATTGGCCGCCGGCCGATCGACGATGATGCTGATCATGCTAGCGCCGATCGCCATCATGGACAAAGTGACGGCGATGATGATCAGCGCCACGCCGCCACTGCACGTTCGAAGCCGACGCCGCGCTCCACCCAAAAGAAACCAGCCGCCAATCGTGGCGCAGCCCGGAGGACGGAGGCATGAACCCGGCTTTCGATGAGGTTCTCGCGGCCGGGTCGGACGCGATGTTGAGCGCCTTCGATACGACGGCGCTGCGCCTCGGCACGGCCTCCCAGAATATCGAGAAGGACTTCTGGGTCTGCTGGACGCTGGATGCCTTGTTCAATGGCCTGAAGGAGGGCGGACCCCGTCTCCTCTTCAAAGGTGGAACGTCCCTGTCCAAGGGATTCGGGCTGATCAACCGCTTCTCCGAAGACATCGATGTCACGGTGTTTCGGGACGATATCGGCGAGCCGGCGACGATTGAGGAGCTTGACGCGTTGAGCGGCAATAAGCGCCGGGCGCGCCTCGATGCGATCAAGGAGGCCTGCCAAGCCTATATCAATGGCCCGCTGCGCGGCGAGTTGACCGCGATCCTAGAGGACCGGCTCCGAGCCAGCGGCCTCGATGCGGGGGCGGCACGGGTTGAAGCCGACGACGCCGATGCTGACGGACAGACCCTTCTGATCTGGTATCCCGCGGCGACGCCGCGATCGGACTATGTGCGGGCGGCGATCAAGATCGAGTCGGGCGCCAAATCCGCGCTCGACCCGAACAGCGAAGTGCCGATCAAACCTTATGTTGACGATGATCTGCCGGCGCTCGATCTGACTGTTCCGGCCGTGCGCACGGTCGATCCCGTACGCACCTTCTGGGACAAGGTGGTGATCCTCCACGGGTTGCGGCGCTGGTTCGACAAGCGTGGCGAGCTGCGCGGGGGCGGCCAACGCGTGTCCCGTCATTATTATGACTTGCACATGCTCGCTGGGGACCCGGTCGGCGAAGCCGCCCTCGCGGACACGGCGCTCGGCATAGACTGCGTCGCGCATGCCCGGATGTTCTTCAATCGACCCGACCTGATCTCGCGAGTGCTGCGCCCGGCTCGTTCGCGCTCGCCCCGCATGACGCGATGATCGATCAGTTGCGTGTCGACTACCGGGCCATGCAAGGCATGATCTTCGGCGACCCGCCGGCTTTCGAGGCGGTGCTCGCCAGCATCAGTTCGCTCGAGACCCGTCTGAACAATAAGGGTGCGCGCGAACGCGGGGCGGCGCGATGAAGCAGTCGGAGGGCGTTGTCGGCGGAGGGCAAGAGGCAGTCGCCAACCGCGCAGGCGAAGCGATCGTAGTACCGCTGCGCAAGCGACGGCTCCCGAAATCCCTGCGGCTCGCCATGAAAGGGGATAGCTAAATCTACCCTCGTTCACGCTATAGCCCTCCAACGTCCCAATGAAATCAAGGCGCTGTGTTGCGATGTTGGCAAGCCAGAGTTCTCTACGCTATCATACGATGACGGCTCCTGCTTTATCCTATAGCGACCGAGCCTACTCCAGAGCCCTACTGCGAGCCTAGGTTCGCGAGTATTTGTGATATGCGAAGAAATTCTTGAGGCTGGTGAGAGCCGCCGTGGTCCTCACTTAAGAACTGCGATCAACTGGGCCACAAGCTTTTCGCGATCTGCGGCACGCAGCTTATCAAGATTGATCTGCTTCCATCGGACTGCCGGGAGCTCTGCCGCTCCACCGACGCCCAACAGAGCCCAATCCGGCTTCCCGCGCTTGAATCCGATCAGAAATTCCCGATGCTCCTCCGGCATCTTTCCAGATACCTCGGCGATCAAGTCCTCGCGGGCCTTCAACAGCTCATCCAGCGAGACTGGGTCTGACGTCATACCCTCGAAGCCGTGCTCGAATTCCTGGCGGATATCCTTTCGCCGCGGCACCACAACTTCCGAAATGGGCCGGTCATGGCTGATGAGATAGACGATGAAAGCGCGTCTCAGGTCGTCGCTTATGCCCTCATTCGCCAGAAGATCGCGGATGTCAAAAAGATCGCGAGGATGTTGGCGGTCAAAGGCGGCGACGATTTTCCCTGCGTAGAGGTCGGCGAAGGAGACGACCTGCGTTTCCGCAAAGCCAAAGCTCTCCTCGACGTTCGGAAGCACGGATCGCATCTCGGGATCGAAGACGCAGCCACGAAGGATAGGAGTCACTTCGATCTTGATCTGGGCGTCGGCCCTTTGAAGGGTCAGTTTGGTAACGATGCCTTCCGCGCGGTTTACGACCTCGTTCATTTTGACGCCCGGAATTCCCTTGGCAATGGCGACAGCCATTCTTTTCATGCCCGCACGATCGCGGCCAATGATTCCGGCCGCCCGGCCACAGGTAGGTAGGTCAGGTCGATATCGACTGATAAGCGCGGCATATCGCGCACGAATAGATTGATTGCAGTCCCGCCTTTGAGAGCAAAATCCTTTTCCGCCGCAACGAATGGCAGGGTTTCGATCAGCAGCGCGACCTGATGCTGATAGCGCTCAGACAGGGGCACTGATATCCTCCGGCACGGTGATCAAGTATTTCGGATCAAGTTTTCCGCCTTTCACCAGCATGCGCTTTCCCTTCCCCAAATCGACCTTGTCACGGTCTATCCGCTTCAGCCATGAATGGTTGTGGCGGTCAGCGAACCAGAAGAACAGCCGTTTGACTTTCACGTTTCTGCAATCGTCCAGCAATTTTTGCAGCTTCCGGGGACCAAGATTGCGCAAGCCCTCAACGAGCATGTCGACCTGGCGGAAGCTCTCGTTGCTCGGCAACTCGTCGAGCAGTTCAAGCAACGCGCGTTCGGGCGATGAGACCGTCAGCGGCCATTCGCCCTCGCCCCATATCTGCTTGAACGGTCCTGCCCGGAATTCATCGGTGGCGACCCCGGTATTGCTCTGGACATTCCAGGCGTAGTTCTTGAGCCCCTTTGTCACGGGGGCGGCTTTGAAGAGCGTTGTGCTCTTGCGGAAGGTGAAGCGTTCTTTGAGCGGAAGCTTGGACAGCCATCCGGGCGGAGGATGCGGACCGTAGAGATAGACGACGGTCGGCCCATTTGCCCTGAGGTAGTGCGAAAAGCCTTGCAGTTCGAGCGCCGTTCGCCCTCCGACGATCAGGGGGCGCTCAAGCAGCGTCTGAAGCGATATGACAGCTTTTTGCCACGTCAGAGTGCCAAGCGGGCGCTTGAAAGTTCCACGCACCGGCTGAACCAGCCAGCCAGCCGAGACATACTGGCTGCGCAAGCCTGTCGAATAACCATGCTTCGTCATCCACCCGAATCGACCAATAGGCCCTCCGAGGGTATGCTCGAGGAAGTTTAACTTTCCGCCAGAATGCTCAGTCATACTTAGCAATACGGCATTATTTCAAACCAAAGGCAAGTTTATGAATTTGCAAATTTGCTAAGCCTGACTATGCAGAAAGCTCATAGCCAAAACCAACTGGCGCCACCAGATGGTCAAAGACGCATCTGCTGGGTCTTGAGCTTTTCAGCTGCCACGCTTGCGCGCGACACGCTCGGCTCGTGACAGATCACCGTCGTCTGGTCAATCACGACGGTCAAGCCGCCATCAGACACCGCGATCAAGTTGCTCGCCAGGCAGGCTCCCGCAAGTAGCTAAAGAACAAACCATGAACGAACGGTATCGGCGCACCGCGAAGGGGAAGCCGTCTTAAACAGGCCATGTCCGTGCGGCTCGAGGAAGACCGCGCGCCTCTGTTGCTTCAATGGGCAGGGCTGGCACAAGCCGCCCGTTGTCCTCGGACTCAAAACGCTGCCTGCCACGGGCCGTGTCGAAAAATGCTACATGAAGGAGCTGGGATCATGCGTTGCCCCCATCTCGGCCGAACACATCATTTCGGATTCCGTCTGCCGCGTATTGATGGCGACGGCGAGTTTTCGATCTCAGGCGTTCCCTGGCTGGAGGCGGGCGAAACGAAGATCATGGCGCCACCTCAGGCAAAATGTCTCTGTACCAAACACAACAGCGCGCTGAGCCCGCTCGATGCCGCTGCACATTATTTCTTCGCGTCGCTTAAGTCATATCTCGAACATGATGCCGGGTCGCGACACGCCATTCTATCCGGGCATGACCTCGAACGCTGGATATTGAAAATCGCCAAAGCAGCAGCCGTGTCCCGCAACCTGGCACGCGGAAGAGAACGACTGTCGGGTGCGTTTTCGCGGGATGAAGCAATTCTCGACATGCTTGACGACCCCCGACATTGGCCCGAAGGGGCGGGCTTTAGCCGTCCGCGACCGGCGCCTTCCAACTCGGTATTAACGGTTAAGCTGATATTGGCTGTGATCGACAGACGACGTCATCGACAGCACAATGTGGGAATGGTCATGGCCGAGACGCAAATTGAATGGACCGACGCCACCTGAATCCAGTTGCTGGCTGCTCCATCGTCAGCGCGGGCTGCACGAATTGCTATGCCATGGAAATGGCGAGACGACTTCAGGCGATGAATGTTCCGAAATATAAAGGACTCACGCGGCGCAGCGGAAAAACGAACCGTTTGGAACGGCGTGGTCCGTGAAGACAAGGCCGCCTTGGACATTCCGCTGCGCTGGAAGAAGCCGCGAAAAATCTTCGTTAACTCGATGTCTGACCTGTTTCATGATCGGGTGACGGACGCCTTCATCCTGAGAGTGTGGGCCGTCATGCGTGCCACGCCCCACCATCACTATCAGATCCTTACCAAGCGTCCGGAGCGGATGGGGGCGCTGGTTCGCTCCAAGATCGGCGAAGTTCTGCCGAACGTATGGCTCGGCACCAGTGTCGAGAGCGCCAACGTCGCGGGTCGCATCGATCATTTGCGCACCATCCCGGCTGCAATCCGTTTCATCTCATTTGAGCCGCTGATCGGCCCGGTAGGGTCAGTCGATCTTCGCGACATCCATTGGGCCATCGTCGGCGGAGAAAGCGGAAGATCGGCTCGCCCGATCCGTGAAGAATGGATCGATGAAATCTTCGATCAGTGTGCGATGCACAACACCGCGTTCTTCTTTAAGCAGTGGGGACATGGGGGAAAGACAACAAGCGTCGTTCCAAAAAGGCCAATGGGCGCGTATATCGCGATCAGGTCTGGGACGAAATGCCGAAGGCTTCGCTCGCGCTCTGAGAATGACGCCTCTGGATAGCAGGATTCATTCGGGGGCGAATGTCGAAAAAGCCGTATTCATGGGTCGCAGGCGCGGTTCTTGAGGAGCACTCAAGACGCAAGCACAAGGTCATCGCCGAATACGTCGCGCGATATCTGGCCGTGCGCTGCCAGCTTCCTCAACAGTCCCGGTTTCGTCTTGCCATTGTCGATGGTTTTGCAGGCGGCGGCCAATACAAGTGCGGCAGTCCCGGGTCTCCGCTGATCTTTATAAACGAGCTTCGTGTCGCGACGGAGCAATTCAACATCAAGCGTCAGGCCGAGGGGATGTCGCCGCTCGACATCGAATGCCTGCTCATCCTGAACGACTTCGACAAAGAGACTGTCGAGCTGCTGAAAACGAATGCCGCTTCGCTCATCGCCGTAATCAAGGAGAACGTGTCGAAGCTTCACCTTCGCGTCGAGTATCGGAATGAGAAGTTCGACGAACTCTATCCCGAGGTGAAGCAACTGCTCGAGCGCGGCAGCTATCACAACGTCCTCTTCAATCTGGATCAATGCGGAACAGGCAGCGTCGAAATCAACACGATCGGCGACATCGTCGCGTCGTTCACGTCGGTTGAAATCTTCTACACATTCGGCATCCAGACGTTGCTGACGTTCCTGCATCAGACGGACCGGGGCGCGCTGGCCAGGCAGCTTGCGCCGTTTGGCGTCAGTCCGGATGATCTATCGCAACTCGATAGTTTGATGACCAAGGACGCTTGGCTTGGCGCAGCGGAACGCATGGTGTTCGAGTCGTTTCGGCGCTGCGCGAACTACGTCAGTCCCTTTTCCATCCACAATCCGGACGGGTGGCGTTATTGGCTTATCCACTTCGCAAATTCGGTTCGTGCGCGTCAGGAATACAACAATATCCTGCATCAAAACAGCAGCGCCCAGGCACATTTTGGCCGGTCCGGTTTGCACATGCTGTCTTACGACCCGAGTGAAGCCGACAGCATGCTCTACGTGTTCGATGCGGCGGGAAGGGCGGAAGCGAAAAAGCAGCTTCACGATGATATTCCGCGGCTCATCACAAATTACGGCGATGCAATTCCGGTCGGTGAGTTTTACGCCAGCATCTACAACGCGACCCCGGCTCACATGCTCGACATCAACTCAGCGATCATCGAGAATCCGGACCTCGAGGTTATCACCGAACAAGGCGGCGGGGAGCGCCGCAAAGCCAACACGATCAAGACCAGCGACATCCTGCGCTTGAAACAGCAGCGCAGTTTCTTTCCGATTTTCTTTGAAAATCAAAGCAGGATAGGAAGAAATGACGCACGCCATCGTGGTCGCATGACGATTGGTGCCCGAATGGCGGATCATCGGAATACGCTCGCCCTTGTCGCAGCCGCTGCCACCCTGGCGCTTGTATTGGGGTTTGCCTATGGCGCCACCTTCAATGGTGGTTGCGAGCAGATCAAGGATGCTCAATTTGGTTGTCTCGAATGGTGGTTTTCCCGCTACCAGACGTTGATCGCCATGTTTGGCGCGATTTTCGTTGCTTGGCTTAGCGTCCAGCCTGTTCTGAAGCAGCTCAAGCTGTCCTCGGTGCAGACCGCTGTCGCCTTGCAACAGGTTCACGCAGATCGTGAAAAACGGCTGGAGAACTGGCTCAAGCCAGAATTGGCCGCGCTGGAAAAAACTGTCCGAAGACCTGGCGCGTGGCTATTATGAACGTGAGGATGACCATGGGGTGCTTCCTCACTGGGTATGGGATATGAACCAAACGGTCGACAGCACCCGCGGCCGTTTAATTCGGCGGTAGGACAGAAACTTCGGGCCTGCGGAGATAACAGCCGCCCGTCAAAACCTCATCGACATTCTCGGGCGGCTCACCAAGTGCATGTCAGACTACAATGGGTCTGTCTACGCTGACGATCCGGAGTACGATTTCTCCGACGACGACCGGGCGAAGATTGACGCAGCCGAGACCAAGGCGCGGGAAGATCTGCCGACCCGAATTGACGAGGCGTCAGTGGCGATCAAGAAATTCGCTGAAGCTGTGGCAGCGGACCTTCGGGAGTTGCGTTTGAAGCGTCGGCTCTATGATCAGATGCTGGCGGCGAGCGCCAACCTTCCGGCGGAGAAGTTGAATAAGGCGTCTGCGATCGCGTGAGACAACCGGCGATACGGATTCTTATCCGCGACGCGAATCAAACATGCGAGAGCTGTTCTCGCGAGGATTTCTGAAATGGCCGCTGATCGCCCCCGCCGGGTTTTCCTTGATGCGAACGTCGTGATCCGGGCCGGCAAGCCGCCCGGCGGTCCGCTGATCCCGCGGGTCGCTGATCTGGTAGACGCCGGCTATATCAAGGTTGTCACGACCGATCTTACAAAAATAGAGATCGCAAAAAAGCATGCGGCTAACGATTTCGAGGTCATCGGCGACCTGACCAGGAGACGAGTCCGCGACCTGGCTGATGAGATTCTCGCCGTTAAACTCCCCGAGATTTCTCCGGTTGAACTGCAGCAAAGACTGATCGAGAAGTATCATGCTGCGGTGGAGCAGATGTTCAGCTCGCTGCGAGCGGAGACGCTTTCGATCGATAGTGTGAAGCCGTCCGTCGTATTCGACGCATACGCGCGCAGGACCGGCCTGTTTGGCGACGACGCCAAGAAGGATCAATTTCCAGATGCCTTCATCTTCGAAGCCCTAAAAGCGACTGTCACGAAAAGCGATCCGCTGACGATCGTCTCGGACGACAAGGACTTTGCGGCGGTCATCAAGAACGCTGAGCATATCACCGGGCTGAGATCGATCGCGGATCTCTTCGCCAAGCTCGGGCTGACAATCGAAGCGGCCCCGGACGTCAACGATTTTGTGGATGACACTCGCGATGCGATCGTCGGGGTCGTTCATGAAGAACTCAATCAGTGGGGATTGCAGGTCAGCGATGTTGACGATGCAGAAATCGACGAAGCGGACGTGGAAAATGTGAACTTTCTCGACTTCAGGACATTTCGGACGATCGGCCCAGGCAAGGAGATTCTCGTCGTCGGGCGCATCGAGATGGACGTCAAAGTCTCCTACCACCATCCCGATTGGGACACCGCCACTTACGACAGCGAAGACAAGGTACTGCTGCCGCACCACACGGTGGAAGGCGAGAAGAACATAGATGTAGAAGCCAATTTTAGTATGACCCTGACCGTCGACAAGCACGGCAAGCCGACATCGGTTGCTGAGTTCTCGTTCGACGACGATGATTTCGTCTGGGTCGCGATCGGGCCAAACGACTTCGACTACAAATAGGTCTTTCGCGGCTCGTGAAATGGTTAGATTTCGCGCGGTGCGTACACGTTGTCCGGGTAGGGAAGCCTTTCGTTGACACGCCGTAGGAGCACAAGATAGCCCCGCACAGCCAGTTGGAGTTCGGCGCCATCACCCAGGGGCTTGTCTTTGAAGGCGTGAATGGTGTTGCGCCGCTCCTGCACCAGATCAAGGAGGGCATTCCCGTCAGCGCCGATGAGGTCATGCTCTTTCACGAAGATCTTCAGAGGCTGGAGCGTAAGTCCGTCAGGACTGAAAGCCTTTTGCTTTTTGTGATCGAACGCATTTGCCTTCTTGAGCACGTCCAGGTCGGCTTTGTAGTCCATGTAAAACACCGACAGGAGGAGTTTCAGCGTTCCTTCGAGCAGACTGCCGAGGTTCGACCAGGCGAGAATGAGTTCTCCGTCCGACAGCGCAGTGGAGGGTTCACGTAGCCACAAACGCAATGTCTTTGACAGCGACGCCTGCCAGTCGAGGCGGCTCTTGGTCAGCAGGCCCGCGGCTTCAACAGGCGCCCAGCCGTTGCTTGCTGCCCAAAAGGTCGCCAAGCCGCTGTTCAGTTTTTCGATCCGGGAAACGACGTCCTCGATTGTCATGCGTGACTTATCCGTCGCCAAGCCGAATCGGCCAGCCGTCGATTGGCAGGCCAGAGCTTTACGATCTGACGCAGCCCTCAGGCAACTCGGGGTTCAGAGGGCACGTCGTTAATTGGGGCTTATTGCGGCGCAGCATAAGTGCCGCACGTACGGTCCGACAACCCAGCGGGAGGCGAGATTCAGTGCATCCGCGAGTTCGTGAAACTAGAATGTTCGCGTGATAATCGATTCGATCTATCCCACCGTAGCTACGGACGATTTTGCGCGTCGCTTCTCGCAGCGCGGCGGAAATCTCATGTGGCTGCTCGGGGCTGGCGCTTCGGCGGCCGCCGGCATTCCGACGGCGTGGGACATGATTTGGGAATTCAAGCAGCAACTTTACGTCAGCCAGCGCCGCGTTTCTCCGAAATCCGTTCATGTCCCGGACGGAGATGTTCCGCGTGATGGGCCGATCGCTAGATCTCTACCGACGTCGGCACTCGGGTCGCTCTCCCCGGAAAGTGACGGTACACAAGACGACAGAATTCAAGAAGGACGAGATCGACGGCTGCATGGAAGCGCTGCATCAGTGCGAAGCGGTCGATCTCGTGCAGGTCGTGGAGGACGTCGGCTGGAGAGGTGTTCGCATCGATCGCGACCGCCAAAGCGGCAAAGGGAAGCCAACGGGTTATCCGGTCGATCGTGGTACCCTGATCCCGCTCGGAGACCGCGAGTGTCTGCTGTGGATGCATGGCGATGTAAAAGGCGTCGCGGAGCGCTCGTATTACCAAGGCGGCCGCAGCACGCCTCGTCCGATTCAACTGGTCCGTCATGCAGGGCACGGCTCGTGGGACGAAACCGCCCGGTCAGCTCTCGCGCTCGCGAAGATGGATTGGAACAACGACGCACTGTACGACATGCTGCCGGTGACCATGGCATACGCAAAAACGCTCGCGCGCGTTGTCAAACGAATGGACGGATTGGGCTCCGCTCCCTATCAATTTCGTTTCTTCATGTGACGTCGACTGGCCAACCGCGAGCCAGAATAATGATCCGAGTCAATTAGTTCCCGATATACAACAAGTGGATATTTCTGTGACAACATCTCTTGACGGAGAAATTCGCGACGGTCGCCATCATATGCAGGTCCGCGTCTATTTCGAAGATACGGACGCCGGCCAGATTGTTTATCACGCCAATTTCTTGCGCTTCATGGAACGGGGAAGAACGAATTACCTGCGTCTGCTCGGGACCAATCAGCGGGAGCTACTCAAAGAAGCGCACGACGATGCGCCAAGCTTCGCCTTCGTTGTCCGTTCAATGACAATCGATTTCCTAAAACCAGCGGCCTTGGACGACTTGCTTGATGTCATCACAATCCCCGCAGAGGTGAAGGGCGCATCGATTACCCTGCTGCAGGAATGTCGACGCGAAGACGATCTTTTGGTCGCGGCCCGCGTGCGGGTAGCATTTATCTCAGGCGGAAGGGCGCAACGGATCCCGAAGGCGCTACGGCTCGCTATGGAAGGAGCGTAGAGAATCTACGCTTGTTCACGCTATAGCCCTCCAGCGCCCCAATGGAATCAAGCCGCTGTGTTGCGATGTTGGCAAGCCAGAGTTCCCTGACTTGCCATTGTCGTAGTATGCAAACGTGCTGATCTCTCGCTCCTTGCTGCGGTTTTCGGGAAAAAGGTTCTTGCCGTAAAGCGCGGAGCTGTTCAGGTAGGGCGTATATTCGTAGGGCATCCGCTTGCGAACCGGATGCACTACTATGCATTCAATCAAGTTGCGGAAGGCGATGCGAGTTTCGATCGCCTTCGGATTGGTTTTGAGCGCGCTGATCAGCGTTCTAACCTCCGAGCGGTATCGGTCACTGAATTTCGGGCGATCGAAGCCAATCACATTTTCGCCGCCACCGCCCAGTAGCCGCAAGCGCGCTTCAACGCTTTCCCGCTCAAGGGCGCACTCATCGATCCGCTTGAGCAGTTCGTCCGGCTTGCGGCGGCTATTTGCGATGGCATAAGAGAGGCGTTCGATCTCGCTAGTCAATACGCGGCGTCGACGCTCTAGCTTACTGTGTTCGCTGCCATTGTTCCGATCGTTTTTGCGCTCCTCCTTCCAAGCACGCATCGCCTCTTCAATGGCTTTCGGCGAAAGCAATTTCACTTGGATTTTCTCGGAGGCATCCTCGAGCAGAACGTCCATATCAAAGCTACGGGTGTGCTCACAGGTGCCCCGCTGATGCGCGCTCGCGCATGCCGCGCGCGGTGCACCGTTACGCGAGGATTGAGCGATTCGCATATGGCCATTGCAGACGCCACACCGGAGCACACCGGCAAGCGGGTGCTCATTGTTGCGCGGACTCACGGCGCGTCGCCGCGGCTTGCCAGTCGGTCCGAACATAGACACGGCGCGCATGCTACGAACCTTCTGCGATAGATCCCAGAGCACTTGCGGAACGATCCGCAGCTCTGGCTTTTTGACTATAATGTGGCGTTCTGCTGGATTGCGGCGCTTCTGCTTCTTCTGCGTCTCTGGGTTGAGAATTGTCGAGCGAACGTTCCAATGTATCTCGCCGATATATAGTTCGTTGCCGATAATGCCGCGACCATGCCGACCGCCTGTGATGCACTGATGGTTCCAGGTGGTGCGGCCAGCCTTGTTCTTCTGACGAGTTGCCCCTGGTGAGGGCACGCCTTCGCGGGTGAGGTCAGCGGCGATATTTCGGGTCGAGCGGCCCGCTGCATATTCATTGAAGATGCGGAGCACAATCTTTGCTTCGTTCTCATCGATTACGCGTTCGCCGGGCGCGCCCGGCCTCGGCCGATAACCATAGGCGTATGAGCCAGGAATTCTTCCGTTGGCAACAGCGTTGTCATGGCCGCGTCGAACCTTTTCGGCGAGCTGCGGCTTATAAATCGTGTTGTACAGACTTGCGATGCTGATGTCAGTGGCGGTCGCGTAGACTCCTTTCTGATCCATCAGCTCAACGCCGTTGAACTCGAAAACCTGCTTGAGACGCTGGATGGTTGCGGGATCGCGCGACAAGCGGTCGAAATGCTCAACGACGACTACGTCAAACTCCTGCTTTCGCACACCGTTGAGCAAGCGCTGATAGCCGTCCCGCGCACCTTCGGTAAGTCCAGATTTTGCGGCATCCACAAACTCGCCGATGACATCGAGGTTGTTGCGCAATGCGACCTTGCGGCAGAGTAATAGCTGACCGTCAATCGAGCTCGCCTTTTGCATGTCGCTCGAATAGCGCGCGTATATTACGGCCGTTTTCTTCGATGACGCTGTCGTCATGCCGGTCCTCTATCGGCTGCCCCGAGCCATGATTTTCATCCCGTGCGATCTGACGTCCGATGGCGCGCGCCAACTCAAACCAGATTTCCTCATTGTCCGGATTATCCCAGCTCTGAGGATGAGAGAGGGCAAGCGGTCGAATGGTCGCTCGTTGTCTTCGGAAAGATCGGATGCGGGTAGGCATTTGCAAACTCGCGAGCGGAAGCTAGCGTAAATTTCCGCGCTGCGCTACAGCCAAGCCACAGCGACTGCTCGCAACGCTTCCCTCATGCTGACTTCGGCGGCGTCGAATGAAAATGAAACTCTTGAAGTGCCGCAGCGCGCGAGGGCATTCCTGGCGATGAGGCGCGTAGTCCAGAGCAGATACGCGAAGCAAAGCGGAGTATAAATACTTGCGCGCGACGGCGGTAAGTCTGTTCCTGGGCGTCCGGTGCCCAGCGGAGCCGTTCTCGTTCACGCGGCTTGTCGTACATATGTGTAATGGCTGCCGAAAGCCGCGTAGACATCGCCCTTCCGCTGCACAGCCTTTCGGACGAACACTGGAACTCCACGATGAAGCAGCAGGCGAGCAGCCTGATGCTGGGGCTTCCCGCAAGACGGCAGCGCCGGCCTCAACGCCGACATCGCTGCGGATCGGCGATATCGTAGAGCTTCTCGGGCTTTGGATAACCAGGGGGTTCGGCAGTCATCGATATGAGCCTTCAAACATGGGGCGCCGGCTACGATCGGCCGGTGCGCTATCGAAAACAACTTGCGCAATAGATTGCAATATGGCGATCTTAGTAGTTGAAGTCGAGCCGCTAGATTGAGAATTTTCATCGCCGATTATGCGGAGAGAGACCCATGAGGAGCCGACTGCCCTTTTTAGGATGCTGGATATTTCTGAGTTTGGTTTTCAATATTTTCGCTTCGGAAGCCTGGGCATGGGGCGAGGAGGGACATTCCGTCGTCGCTGAGATCGCGCAAAGGCGCCTCTCGCAGAATGCGGCTCAAGCCATAACGCAGATCCTCCGCGCCAATCCTAACGCTACTGTGTACACTGCGCCATCTCTCGCCTCGATCTCAACCTGGGCCGATGAGGTCCGCTATAACGGAGCGACGCCGAACGAGACCTACAATTGGCATTTCGTCGATATGCCGCGGCAGGACACCAAGTATGATCCGGCGACGGAGTGTCCCAAGGAAAAGCCCGAGCAGGGCGACTGCGTGATCAACGAACTCTCACGTTTGCGAGACGAGCTGCGCTGCACAACAGGCGATCGACAGCTTCGCGCGCTTAAATTCGCCATTCACTTTGTGGGCGACATCCACCAACCGTTTCATACGATTTGGGAAAACCTCGGCGGTAACACGATCTCCGTGAAGATCGGGTTCAAGGGTAAGACGTGCACGGCGGGAAATTGTTCGACTCCGCCTGACAACCTTCACAAGGTATGGGATACAACACTTATTCGCGCCATGGAATACAGCTGGCCGACCTTCGTCGACGATTTGGAAACTGGCTGGCTGACGTCGGCCAGTGCCAAGAACGATAACAAGGATGACCCGGTTGCATGGGCCGAGGACGCGCACAATGAGGCGATTTCGCGCAATATCTGGGTCGACAACAATACGACGCTCGATCAGGCGTATTATGACCGGGTCACACCGCTTGTTACGCAACAGCTCGGTTTCGCTGGTCTGCGACTGGCGAGGTACCTGAACGACGTCTTCAGTTCGCCGCAGTGTCCTTACGCCCCGCAGCGGTGATGGTAGCCGGGCCTAGACGCGATATTGACGTAACGGAGAGGGCACATGACCACGGCAGATCCAGGTTGTGAAACTCGGCGGCAGCTGAGCACGTTGGGTCAGCAGTTGCCTCGCCTCGCCGAGGCGCTGCGCGGGTTGAACGATGTGAACATCATCGCGATCGGCTCTTCATCGACGGTCGGTGAGCGGGCAAATTCGGATAATTCCTATCCGAGCAACCTTGCCCTCGCGTTGAGTGCCCGTTTTCCTGGCCCAAGGATCAGGATGCATAACGTCGGCGTGAATGGTCAGGAGGCACCGGACGAGGCTGCGCGGTTCAAGAAGGACGTTCTAGCCTTCAGGCCTGCGCTCGTGATTTGGCAGGTCGGCACGAACGCAGCTTGGAAGGACTATTTTCTAGACGACGTGGGAGCGGCCATCCTTCGGGGGCTCGATCACCTTTCTGGCGCAAAGGCGGACCTCGTCCTGATGAATCTTCAGTGTGCCCCCGGCGTCCTCGATCAGCACGAAGCGCCGACGGCCGCTACCACGGAGATGCTCCGGACCATCGAAGTGATCTCGGCAGAGCACGATGTCGCTCTTTTCGTCGCTTTGAGATCATGCGCTATTGGCTCGTCGACCGCGGCATCCCCTTCGACCAGATGATCAGCAATTTCGGTGGCAACTGGCTGCCCCAGAACGATTGGAACTATAACTGCGTTGCGCAAGCACTCTGCGACGCCTTGGTGGAGGCCGCTGTTCCTGACTGAGCCAGTGGGGCCGTTCCGCTGCCGGTTGTTGAACGGCTCCGCGGCTCCGTGCGCAGCACCTCCGATTGCCGAGCAGGAAATACACTGTCTTGTGGATAGCCGGTCGTGTGAATGGTTGGTCGGCCATCCGATCTCGCCGATCGCATCTGTCGGCGTGTAGCCTCTATCCGGGCGGCAAGGCGTCCGCATAGCTCACCAGCTTTGGGACTCAGTCTTGGGAAGCTGATTCGCGTCTGAGGCTATCGCGAGGTGCAAAACCATACCGTGCGATCGGACGGACCGCACTCTGCTCCCGAGCGGTCGTGCATCCACCCGTGATCCTCGCATTCCAGCTAGCGCCGACCTGCTGCAGCACCGAGGCGCCCAGCCGCGCACCGTCCGAAGAGGATGGCGGGCCGTCTCTCCGATACGATCGGCACCGAATTCCTCCTGCGGCTCGAATCCGTCAGATGGTTCAGGCGGTTAGCACAACTCGGGATCCCGATCGTCTGGCCGGAAGCTTTTCGAATGCGGTCACGTGGTGGGGGTCCTCATAGCCAAGCCGGGCGCCGTCCTCTGAGCTCCCGTGAGGTGTCTTCCGTGAGCATGGGAATCTGCCGCGGGCGCGGCGGTAGAGGAGCCGAATCGGAGATCGAGCAAATCGGTTCTCAGCCGAAGAAGGACAGGCGCGCCGCATCGACACAGTCCCAAATGAGGCTGAATTCAGCGATCGAGCCCGTCATATTCCGCCCAACTATCGGTCGTCTCGTACACCCTCACGCTCGAGAGTTGCGCGAGGCGCGGTTTCGTGTGCTCCCAGATCCAGATCGCAATATTTTCCGCCGTCGGATTTTCCAGTCCCGGGACTTCGTTTAGGCAATGGTGATCGAGCTTCTTTAGAAGAACACCGAATGCTTCTTCCATGTTGAAGAAATCTATCACGAATCCGGTGTGCGGATCGACTGCCCCGTTCAATACGACCTCTAGCCGATAGGAATGACCGTGCATCCGATGACAGCGATGTGTCTGCGGGACGTTTGGAAGTCGGTGCGCTGCCTCGAACTTGAATGCTTGGGATATCTTCATCTGAAGCCGAGTGTTCGCGGAATTGCACGCTCAGTCGCCATTTCGGATGAGCCAAACAGTACGCGATGGCCTGCCGCATGTGGTCGACGGCTAGGCGGTCTGTTGGTCGAAGCAGAAATTGTCCAGGCTCCTCTCATCGAACCCGTCTGGCGGGCTGCCGCCTGCCGCCACACGAATTTTGAGTTCGTGTCCGCGAGTGACGGCCAGCGCGGCGCGATTTGCTGACGCAAATCCAGTCACCACGCTGGTCGGGATCGGCAGCCTGCCGTTCGTCTCGATCGCGCTGAGGAACCCAATATCGTGCACAGATTGCACGACATCATCGAACCGCAACAGTGGTTCTGAGCACGTTCATTGCGTGTGCCATGCAGATGATGGAGCGTCTACTACAAGATCCGGTAGATGCCAAAGCCTACTTGAGGCTCTAGGTCCGGCCGCGTTCCCCCGCCGATCATCATCGAGAGAAGTGAACGCAACCGGCACGAAGCCCAACCAAAGGGCGGAACGGCCCAATATGACTGGGAGAACCTGGGAGGCTACCCACGAACACCTCAGTCAGTATTCGCTACGACTGACGGGAGGCGTATGCCTAGAGAAAATCGACCAGGCAAAAATCAGCTTTTGAAAACGTCAACGTATCCAGGCGATCACGGCGTGCCAGAGCAGATCCGGAGAGGATTGCGCGCTGAGTACGCCATCGTCGAATTTGGAAAACTTCGCGACACGTTCGTCCGTGAATGGGCCGGATACAGAATTCGCCCTCGACAGCAAGCGCAATGTGATGCCAAAGAAAAAACAGCACGTCGATCTATCTGACCCGAATCTCTTGAGCCTTATCCTGCGGCTCGCCATTCCATCTGTTGTTGGGTTATCAATCCATGCGCTACAGCAGGTCGTCAACGCGATCTTTGTTGGCGCACTTGGCGCGCAGGCGATCGCAGCTGTCAGCATGACCTTGCCGATCGTGGTCCTGCTCGCCGCAGCCGGACAGGGCATTGGTGTTGGAACAGCGTCGTTCATATCTCGTCATCTGGGCGCTCGTGACTACCTAGAGGCGAGTCGCGGCGCGAGTACTGCACTGGCGCTCACCGCTCCGATCGGTATCATAGTTACCCTCGCTCTGCTTCCAAATCTGCCAGCGATATTCGCAACGCTCGGAGCAACCCCGACCATCATGCCCGTGGCGCTCGACTACGCGGGAACGGTTTTGTTGGGGTACACGCCCATGCTGCTAAATACGGTGAGCGGGTTCATTGTCAGAGCCGAAGGCTATACGCGATTGAGCATGTGGGCGATGATGACCGCGTTTATACTGAACGCCGTGCTTGATCCCATCTTCATATTCTCACTTGACCTTGGCGTGCGAGGCGCAGCCCTCGCAACGCTGGTATCTCAAATAGCTGCTGTTGGACTCTATATCGCGTATTTTACCAAGCTTGGGGGGACAGTTCTCGTCAGGATATCTCACATATCATTGCGAGCAGATCGCATAAGACAGCTCGCGTTGGTAGGCGCGCCGGCGACAATGACGAGTATCTTATCTGCTCTTGCCGTTATGCTCTTGTACGGAGCTGCTGCGCCGTTCGGCGACGATTCCATCGCCGCGGTTGGAATAGCTGTGCGTATCTTGATGGTCGGCGCACTGCCTATCACCGGGTTCTGTATTGGCGCTCAAGCTATCCTGGGTTTCGGTTGGGGCGCACGCGACTATGCTCATATATTGAAGGCTGCGAAGTTCATGCTCTTCGTGACGATCGCATTCTCGGGGGTGTATTCTGCGGCCGTTGTGATTTTTGCGAGGCCTTTGGTGAGTCTATTTAGCGAAAACGAGAACGTCACCGAAATTGCCGTCTCGACCTGCATCGTGTTCCATCTCTTCTTTGGACTGTTTGGGGTGCAGAGTTTCGTGACGGCAATGCTTCAGTCGTTTGGGAGAGCGCGCCTCAGCGCAATTGTGTCCTTGGCGAGGCAGGGGTATCTCTTCATACCGGCCGTACTGTTATTCCCGCTGGTAGCGGGTTTTAACGGACTGTTAGCCAGTCAAGCGCTCGCAGAGCTTGGCGCCGGAATAATCGCTCTCATCGTCATGTTCAACCAGTTCGGCGAGCTCAGACGAGCGCTCCGGTTGAGCTGAGAACGGATATCATCGAAGCACAGAGCATTGGGTGCTAGCCTCCTGGGAGGCTCGCAGCTAGGCCGCACAATCCGCGAAACGTCCTGGCCGCGCTTGCATCGATGTCGGCGCGTCGCAGCTTGGCCGTCAGGGTATGCCGGCTGCAGAACAAGCGTACCAGCACATATAACGAGCAGCGCAATAGCCTTGAAGAAGCCTCCCTCCTGAGGCTCGTGTAGAGGTGGGTTGCATCGAGATCGAGGATGATCTGCGGGCCTCAACAATGCGAGAAATGCTGCGCAAAGGGAGGCCATTACGGCACCCGCTGAGCTGTGCGTTGTAAACAGAACGCTCCCATTATAGCTCAGCGCTCACTTGCAGGCAGCAGACCAATTAGCGCTTTAGCCTCGGACTTCAGCACTTCAACGGCAGATTTCCGAGCATCTGCATCAAAGCGAGTGCGAATGGCGGAGACCGAGAGCGCGCCCCGCAATTTGCCATGGACGTCGATCACGGGCACCGCTGCAGCCGCAACCTCAGGATCACGCTCGCCGATCGAGACGTAGAAGCCACGATCTCTGATCTTCTTTCCATCAGCTAATGCGGGATCCCGGTACGCAGTAAGAACGCGGCCGGCAGCGCCGCGGTCGATCGGCAATCGCTGTCCTTCTTCGAGGTGATGCCGGACGGAACGCGGAGAATTAACGCGATAAAGGCAAATGCGCTCGTCGCCCTCCGCGATGTAGAAGGATGCGGTCTCTCCGGTTGCCTCAACCAGACGATGGAGCGAGGGTCTGATCAGGTCACCGAAGTCGAGCCCACGCTGATAGAGCGCCCCTAAGCGCCATAGCTCCGGTCCGGGTCGAAATAGCCGGTCGGTCCCCCGCACCAGGAATCCATCCGCTTCCAAAGATGCGGCAAGGCGAAGGACCGTGCTCTTGTAGAGGTCGGTCGCCTCGGCAATCTCTGTCAGCGTCATGGCTGCGCGCTCAGGGCCGAAGGCCTTGAGGATCGCCAGCGCCCGCCCGACCGCATCAACCCCTGTTTTTGCCATTGATAACCTCTTGTTCTGTTGTACAGAACAGATATCCAGAATCAATAGAAAGTCCAGATATTCATGCGAATCTGTGTTCTGCTTGCCAGAATATAATTGACTCAGGCTATAGCGCGGGTTACTTGTTTTCGAAGATTAGAACAAGTTCTACGGAGCGAAACAATGGAAGGGCGGCCGGCACTTGCCGTCGACTTGCGCGACGTGATGATTTGCTTTGGCGACTTCACCGCCGTCAAAAGCATGAACCTCCAGGTCGGCGAGACCGAATTCGTTGCTGTGGTCGGGCCGACCGGCTGCGGTAAGTCGACGATTCTCAACACCGTCACAGGACTGCTGAAGCCCGCTGCCGGCGACGTTCGCATTTTCGGCAAGTCGCTGACGGGCCTGAACGGTCAGTCCGGCTACATGCTGCAACAGGAAGGGCTGCTGCCCTGGAAAACAGCCCAGGACAATGTCGGCCTCGGGCTGGTGTTTCAGGGAAGCTCGATCGCAAAGGCGCGCGAGCAGGCGCGGCGCTGGCTCGCCAAGGTCGGCTTGAAAGGGTTCGAGGAGCGCTATCCTCATCAATTGTCCGGCGGCCAGCGCAAGCGCGTCGCCATGGCCCAGACCCTCATCATGGAGCCGAAGATCGTCCTGATGGATGAGCCGTTTTCAGCCCTGGACGTTCACCGCGCCGCCTCATGCACCGTATCCTGCTCGACCTCTGGCAGGCGGACCGGCGCTCCCTCGTCTTCATCACCCATGATCTCGATGAGGCGATCACGCTGGCGGACCGCGTCGT
Organism: Bradyrhizobium sp. RDM12; assembly: GCF_051917485.1. Lineage (NCBI taxonomy): Bacteria > Pseudomonadati > Pseudomonadota > Alphaproteobacteria > Hyphomicrobiales > Nitrobacteraceae > Bradyrhizobium > Bradyrhizobium sp. RDM12. Next base: position 8,134,906 of record NZ_CM133064.1, on the reverse strand, counting down.
CGTGATGTCTGCCGGTCCTGCCAGCCGCATGGTTGGCGATGTCAGGATCACGCTGCCCCGTCCACGCGACGTCTCGGCACTACAAACGACCGATGAATTCGTCGCGCTCTATCGTGAAATCTGGTCGCTGCTCGGCGCCGAAGTGGAGAAAAGCTATGCCACGCAGGGGTAAGGTCGTTCTCACGCAGCTCGCCATCGTCCTCGGCCTGATTCTGATCTGGGAATTGGGCGTGCGGACCGGGTTGATCGACCCGTTCTTCTTTCCGGCCCCGTCGGCACTTATCGCAAGGATCCGAGAGTGGATGTCAACGGCCGACTTCTGGACCGATGTCAGCATAACACTGCTGGAGACGGTCCTGTCTTTCCTGGCTGGTATCGGGATCGGCACGGCGCTTGGTATCTGGCTCGGCTTAAGCCCGTTTGCGGCCGAGGTCGTTCAGCCCTTTATCAAGATGTTCAACGCGATCCCGCGCATCTTGCTGGGACCCATTTTTGTCATCTGGTTCGGATTGGGGCTCACCTCCAAGGTCGCGCTCGGCGTGACGCTGGTCCTGTTCGTCGCATTCTTCAACACGTTTCAGGGCGTCCGCGAGGTCAATCCGGTGGTGCTCGCGAACGCCCGCCTGCTGCGTGCATCGAAGACTTCTCTGCTGCGCCATGTCTACCTGCCGTCCGCCACCACGTGGATCCTCTCGAGTCTGCGGGTGTCGGTCGGCATGGCCGTGATGGGAGCAGTGGTCGCCGAATATCTCGGTTCGTCCGCGGGATTGGGGCACCTGATTGCGCAGGCCGAGGGCGTCCTCGACGCGACCGGAGTGTTCGCAGGAATCATCGTCCTCTCCGCCTTCGTCGTTGCTCTCGATGCCATTGTCGACCGCGCGGAAAAACGGCTCCTGGTCTGGCGGCCCGCACCTGCACACGAAGCCTGATCGTACCGGTCTCCCATTCTCACGGAGGTTCCCATGCACGCTTTTCCACGACTGATGCTGGTCATCGCGATAGCCGCATTCTCGCTCATTTCGGCGAATGCCGCCGAGCCGGAGAAGAGCCAGTTGAAGATCGCTGTTGGCTCACAGATCCTCAACTATATGCCGCTCGAACTTGGGGTGAAGCTGGGCGCCTTCAAGGACGAAGGTCTCGAGCTGACCGTGGAGAACTTCCAGGCGGGTGGCTCAAAAGCGCTGCAGGCGCTGATCGGTGGCTCCGTCGATGGGACCGTCGGCTTTTACGATCACACCATTCAGATGCAGGCGCAGGGCAAGCAGATATCCTGCGTGTTCCTGCTCAATGACATTCCCGGCGTGTTGCTCGGTGTCCGCAGCGATCTCGCAGATAAGGTCAAGTCTGGTGCCGACCTGAAGGGCCTCAAGCTCGGGATCACGGCGCCGGGGTCATCGACCGACACCATGGCGCGGTACTACATCAAGAAATCTGGGTTGGGCCCGCGCGATTTGAACATCATCGCGGTCGGCAGCGGGGTACCCGGTATGGTGGCACTCGAAGCCAAGAATATCGACGCGCTCGTCTATTTCGACCCGATTGCGACCCTTCTCGCGCGCAAAAAGAGTGCGAGGCCGCTGTTCGACGCGCGCACGCTCGAAGGCTCAAAGCAGGCCTTTGGCGGAATCTATCCGACCGCCTGCCTTTACCTCCAGCAGACTTTCATCGACAAAAATCCGGAAACGGTCCAGCGCCTCGTCAACGCCTTGCTCAAAACTCATCGCTGGATCAACACGGTTTCGGCGGAGCAGCTCGTCGACGCGATGCCTCCTGGATACAAGACCGACAATCGCGAGGTGAACATCGAGATCATCAACGCGTCGAAAGCGCTGTTCTCGCCAACCGGCCAGATGGACATCGAGGCGGCCAAGGTCCCGCTGGCTGTCCTAAGCGACTTTGATCCGAAGATCGCAACCGCAAAGATCGACTTGAGCAAGACCTTCACCAATCGATTCGCGGAACGCGCTGCGCAGCAACTGAAATAAGTTGCGCACTCAGCGCTCGCTATCGGATCACCTACAAGAAGGCTCTTCATATGTCTCTGCCGCTAACCGGTATCCGCGTTCTCGACCTGTCAAACGTCTTGGCGGGTCCGTTCTGCGGTTACCATCTTGCGCGCCTTGGCGCGGAGGTCATCAAGGTGGAAAATCCGAACGGCGGCGACCTGGCGCGGCGCCTCGGCGCGGATCCGCAAAGAGCGGAGCGCCTGCAGGGCCTTTCCTTTGTCGCCGTGAACGCCGGCAAGCAATCGGTTGCGCTGGACCTGAAATCGGAAGCGGGCCGCGAGGTGTTCTCGCGACTGGTCAAGGAAGCCGACGTGGTGCTCGAAAACTTCCGGCCGAAGGTGATGGAACGCCTTGGCCTCGGCTTTGATGTGCTTATCAGGCAGAACCCGCGTCTGGTCTACTGCGCGATCTCCGGCTTTGGGCAGAGCGGACCGTGGTCCGCCCGTCCCGCATATGACCAGATCGTGCAGGGCCTGTCCGGGGCCATGAGTGTCACGGGCGATATAGCCTCGGCTCCCCTGCGCACGGGCTTTCCGATCTCGGACACGATTGCGGGACTGACTGCAGCGTTTGCCATCGCCGCGGCTCTGATCGAACAGCGGCATAGCGGCCGCGGTCGGTTCATCGACGTGTCCCTGCTCGAGGCCACCGTTGCAGCGATGGGATGGGTCGTCTCCAACCACCTGAACGCCGGCGTCGAGCCGCAGCCCATCGGCAACGAGAACTTTACCGCGGCTCCCTCCGGCACGTTCCGCACCGCAACGGGCCCGCTGAACATTTCCGCCAACGAGCAGAAGCAGTACCAAGCCCTATGCGACCTGATTGACCGACCGGACCTGAAGACGGATCCACGCTTTGCTGGACGCGAGATGCGCAAGGTGAACCGCGCTGCGCTCAGCGCGGAGCTGAACAAGGCATTGAGCTGCAAGCCCGCTGAGGAATGGGAGGCCCAAATGAATCTGGCTGGTGTCCCTGCCGGCCGTGTGCTGACGGTCTCGCAAGTGTTGCAGCAGCCACAGCTCCTTGAGCGCGGATTCGTAGAGACTTTGGCCCCAGAACAAGACGGTGCGCAGCCGTTACGAATCACGCGGCCGGGGTTCCGGCTGGATGAGGAGTTTTCGGTGCCTTCACCACCCGCGACGCTCGGAGCAGACACTGAGCGATGGCTGCAGCGGCTCGGCTATTCGTATGCGGAGGTCGAGCAACTGGTCTCAAGCCGGGCCGTCGGGACGCCAAGGCAAGGAGAGGCTGATTTCCTGCCGGTCCGCGTAGCCACGGACGGACCGATATCATGACATCCGACGGCTTGCGGTACTCGGCAATCGGTAGGTTGAAAGGACCGAACCGAAAATGAGCGAAGAAGAACTGCGACAGCAAGCGGCCCGTTGGTGGCGAACCTCGATCTGCGATATCGCGCCAGGTCGCATCGCCTATCGCGGTTATCCAATCGAAGATTTGATCGGCAGCGTTTCCTTTCCCGCCATGATCTGGCTGATGTTGCGTGGCAATCTGCCGACCCCAGCACAGGAGCAGCTGCTGCAAGCTGCGCTGGTTGCATCCGTTGACCATGGTCCGCACGCACCCTCCATTGCAATTGCCCAGATGGCGGTGAGCTGCGGCTTGCCCCTGAACGGCGCGATGGCCTCGGCAATCAACACGCTCGATGACGTACATGGCGGAGCAGGGGAGCAGGCTATCGAACTCTACGAAGATGTGCTGCGACGGCGCGAAGGGCGAGAGATCGAGCAGGCCGCTGTCGCTGCAATCGACCATTTCACCGCAACCCGCAGCAAATATCTGCCGGGCTTCGGCCACCGGTTTCATCCAGTCGACCCGCGCGCGGCACCGCTCTTGGCGCTGGTGGATGCTGCAGCCGCAGAAGGCAGCGTCAGTGGCGACTATGCCCAGGCCGCTCGCGCGATCGAGCGGGTGATGCAACAGCGCAAGAGCAAGCTCATTCCGATGAACATTGATGGCGCTACCGCGGTCATTTACGGCGAACTTGGCTTCGCGCCTCCGCTGGCGCGCGGCATCTTCTGCTTGTCGCGCGCGGTCGGAATCCTGGCTCACGCCTGGGAGCAAACTGGACGCAAGGATCGCAACAAGGGGCCGATGCCGAAGCAGTTCGGCTACCAATATGAGGGCGAGCCTCGCCGCACCTTGGGAGGCGCGTCATGATGTATCTCGAGAAGCCGCCTCAGCTGGTTGAGACTCGCGTGTTCTCGTCGATGCCGGCCGAGTTTCGTCGCCCGGGTGTTTCCTCGGAATGGGCGAACGCCAACCGCGGGGGCCATCCAGTCGACTGCTTTATCGAGGGGCCGTCGTTCGACAAGTTCGGGAATCTCTACGTCGTCGATATACCCTTCGGCCGCATTTTCCGGATTTCACCCGACGGCGTTTGGTCCCTGGTCATCGAATACGAAGGCTGGCCGAATGGACTGAAGATCGCCCCGGATGGCCGGGTGCTCGTGGCCGACTATATGAACGGTCTCATGGAGCTCGATCCACAGAGGGGGACGATCCGGCCGTTGCTGGGCCACCGTAGTTCCGAGTCATTCAGAGGCTGCAACGACCTGCATATCGCGAACAAAGGCAACTTCTATTTCTCCGATCAGGGCCAGACTGGATTGCACGATCCGACCGGCCGGGTATTTCGACTGTGCCCTGACGGCCGGATCGATTGCTTGATTTCTAATGGGCCGAGCCCGAATGGCCTGGTGCTCAGTCCGGACGAGACCGTGTTGTTCGTTGCAATGACGCGCGACAACAGCATCTGGCGCGTACCGCTGGTGCGTGACGGCGGCGTCGCGAAGGTCGGACGGTTCAGCTGGTTCTTCGGGACGAGCGGGCCTGACGGACTGACGGTCGATGAAAAAGGGCGGCTCTTTGTCGCGCATGCTTCCCTCGGCCACGTCTTCGTATTGGCGCCAAACGGCGAAACGGTCGCCCGCATTAAGTCCTGCGCAGGGGCGAGCTGCACGAATGTCGTGTTGGATGCGGCACTCGGCGCATTGCTCATTACGGAATCCTCTACCGGATCAGTGTTGATGGCTGATCTCGCTCACCTTCCTTGAACGTGCGCCAGCAGGAGTGGCAAGGTGCTGCCGAATCCTTTCATGCGACGGTCCGCCGAACCAAGATCCTGGAATAAGTCTGGTAGATGATGGCTGGCCAGTTGCCGAGACATTGTAGTTGGTGACGAATGGATGACGTTTATCTGCGATGATCCGAAACTAGACTGAGTAAGTCGCACCGCATGGGAAGCGCAAAAGAACGACTCGTAAAGCTGGGTCGGGCTTCGCCCGCAACGGGCCGCCGCCGACCTGTCTCCGCGGCCTTTTGGCCGGGCGGGTTACGGCTCGCGGTATCGCTTCGCGCAATGAAGAATGATTTGATCGCTGATATTTCCGAACGTTCTCGCCAGAAGGCCGAAGAGGTAACCGCTCGCGGTGGGAGTCAGCACCGCATCAGCGATCATGCTCGGCCGCGACGCACGCGTTGAAGCGTCCGTTTTGAGAAGCAACAATCCGCTGGATTTACTGCTTGAAGGACTTTACCGATAGCACGCTAGCCCAGGAGCGCTTTAACTGGTGGAGCAGAGGTCGTAGTACCGTCAGAGCCTCTTGCGCGCGCGCAATCCTCCAACCTGATATCCCCTCTTCTCGTAGAAGTGGCGTACCCGTTCTAGGGCCGGATAGCCATCCGGAGGCAACGCAACCTCAATCATCTGCCAGCCGCGGCGCTTCGCCTCCGAATCTACCGCCTCGAGTAGATGCCGACCGCAGCCAGAGCTCCGGAAGTCACGAGAAATCCATAGCTCCTGAAGCACGCCATACGCTCCGGCTGCTCTCACGGCCTGTACGGCCGAGATGCTAGCTACCCCTACAATCTGCTCGGTGGCTTGTTCCTCGACGACAAAAATGAAGCCCCCTCGGGATTCTGAATCAAGCGCAAAGCCGCCTGCTTCGCCCCTTCAAGACTGAACTCCGGTCCGGGGCCACCTAATTCGGAAAGTAGCTTTTCGACCGCTTCTGCGACCGCGTTCTTATCTCCTGGCACGCTCATGCGCAAAGCCCTGCCCCCGCGGGGCGGGCCTTGCGCTTCAGCGCCAACACAAACGCCTGTCACGTTAGTCCCTCTTGAGGAAATTCATGCTCAGGAGGATACAGAAAACGCAATTGAGAGCAACTATCAAGCTCGGTAGGGAGCAGGACGTCCGCACTCGCTATAAGCAACAGAGCTGAGGTCATTGCCAGCTGCTGCCGATTCTCAGAATCGACTGCGGCTTGAGCAGCTGCGAGCTCATCATGGACTTACTTCGATTGGAAAACGCACAAAACGGCACATTCGCCTGTTGGCAGGCCGGCCATTCCGATCAAACATTCGTAAGAGTCATTGCCGATCGTCACTCACGAATTACTCGACAGTAGATCTCGCACGATAATGATCGCAACGCCACAGGGCGCATCAGCTCGGTGGGTCCGAAGGTGAGATTCCCAGGCTCGCGTCACTCGTACAAAGTTGCGCGAAGCGGGACAGGTATCATGCGCGTGCGCCCGACAAAATCGTCTGAGCAACATCGCGAAAGGTTTGCACACTGATGCACTATCTTAAGCTTACCTCCAAGAATCGAAATATATCGGCACGCACAGCTTGTTTGGACCTTCGCTCCTCGTTTAAGGCACCGTCACGGAACGGGAGTGGTTGCGATGGAACATGGGCAGGCCGAACTGGTCGGACGGAAACCTGTAATCTTCGGACAACGTAAGGTGCGACCGCGAGCGTGCGTGGCCGTCGGCAAGCGGCATCTGCGCGCCTTTCTACGGGATGTACTGGAAGATACGGGATTTGTTATCAGCGAATGCGGCACTGCTGACGAGCTGCCGCACGTGCTCCGCACGGAGTTCCCTGATCTGATCCTGCTCGGCATTGGCTCGGATCGCATCGAGCCTGGACGATTGCTCGAGATACTCGTACGCGAAGAATTTGCAGGCCGAGTGCTGGCGTTCGGCGCCCGCGAATCAATCGTCATGACGGCAGTGCAGCAGGTCGGCGCGGAATATGGACTTGCTATGCTGCCGCCGCTGAGGACGCCGTTTGCAGCCGAGACGCTGCGCGAACGGGTCGCCACGCTCTTGCCCAGAGATCCGGCGCCCCGTCCTGCGGTCCATGTCGGAGAAGCCTTACACGCTGGCTGGCTTGAGCTCTGGTATGAGCCGAAGTTTGACGCGTGTACCCTCAGCCGACGCGGCGCCGAGGCGCTTGTGCGAATGCGGCACCCGACCTGGGGCGTTGTTCCACCAGCCTATTTCATCCCGGAGCCTCACGATCCGCATTTTAGGGAGTTGTCGCAGTTCGTGATCGACCGCGCGATCAAGGATTGGCAATATCTTCTGGGGCAGCAAACTTCAATCGACCTCTCCATCAATCTGCCGGCAGCATTCCTGATTGACCCGCAGGCGGTACGCGATCTCTGTCAGCGCATGCCGTCGCACCCCGCTTTCGGCGGCTTGACGATCGAAATCGAGAGCGAGGAAGCTATCCAGAACCTGGATCTCCTGGTCGAGGTTGCGCGTGAGGTTCGCTTTCACAACATTGGCCTTGCAATCGACAATGTCGGTGCCAATTGGCCGCAGCTAATGGGGGTGGAAAAATTCCCGTTCATGAAATTGAAAGTGGATCGCCAGTTCGTCGCCGGCTGCGCAAATGGGCCAATGAAGCGAACGGTATGCCGCCATATCGTCGATCTGGCCAAACGGTACACTGTGCGCACCGTCGCCGAAGGTGTGGAAAGCCAGGCCGACCTGATCGCTGTGACCGAACTCGGCTTCGACCTTGCGCAGGGCCATCTGTTCGGAAAGGCCATGCCACTGAAGCAATTTGCACAGTCATCTTCCAACCCTGCTCCAGCTCGTCCAAGATAGTTGCATCACGAGTGGCTGAGCAGGGCCAGGCAAAGCCTAGCAGCGCTCACCCACACCGCCTTGGCTACTCGGCACCAGGCATGAGGCTGAGTGCAATTCAATCGGTCACTTTGCAAGACCAGTGTCGCTCCGCCCGCCGCAAGTTCATTTCCCTCCGAAGCGACGCCGAAGCTTATTGTACCACAAACCCGTTTTGGCAAGCCGTCAGCGGGTCAATCCGCCGCGCTAGCCTTGCGGCCATGAGCGAGACCTGCACAAACCTCCAGTCGGTGTGTGACCGGAGGTTTGCCGAGGTCCGACGTAGACGTGCGTGCGTCGACTCGCGGCTTTTTGTCGCGCCGCCCGGTTTCGAATCATCGGGCGTCGCTTGACCCCGGCTGACGTGCCAGACAAACCGACCGAAGCTCGCAGCCGTCGAGTCGCGACTGGCTCTCGGAAGAGGGCCCAAGGGCTCGTAGCCTCAAATTGAAGCGGCCTGTTGCTGTCGCAGATGCAACATGGTCTCAGACCCGAGGCAGCAAAAATTTGGCAAATTGCCCAACGTTGACTGTGTCTGCGTTTGGCACGGCCTTTGAAAGGGATCGCCAGTGGCATCGCTCGCCTAAGAGTCGGAACGCATGGCTTACAAGATCGTCGCGTCGCAATGCACCGTTTGTGGTGCATGTGAGTTCGAGTGTCCCAACGCGGCGATCAGCCTCAAACGCGACATTTACGTTATCGATGCCAAAAAGTGTACGGAGTGCGAGGGCCATTGCGACACGCCGCAATGCGCGGTCGTCTGTCCGGTGCCTGACACCTGTGTCCCGTCCAAGACAGCATAAGCAGCGCGTGTCTAGAATGCCTCATCGCTCGATTTCGCGAGCGAAGTAGTAGATGTCGAGCTTGAGGGGACCACCGACCGCGTGGGGCGCCTCGAGATCGATGACATCGTTATGAGCTTAAGACGCTGATCGACGCCGAGGAGGCCTCGAAGGGCTCTGTCGGAGGACACCGTCGAATTTGTCACGAGCAAGGCCACCTCGATGCTCCAGTGGCCGCGTTGAGGCTTATCGTCCCTGGCTGACGAGCCGAGCCGCGGTAGACAGGCGTCGAGCGGCGACGGACGGATCGAAGGCTGCGCCAAAGTCGCTCAGCACGTGAATACCTGGCGCACCGAGGAGATCATCTTGACCAACATCAGGGAGGCGATCGACCTCGTGTCTCGTCGCGGGGCCGGCCGAACACCAAGGGTCCGACCTGATCATCCGTGCGATCCTGAAGCAATCCGGTTTAGCCTCATGCGCTGTGATCAAACGGATGCCGGCCCAGGATTATCGCAACTTCCTGACGCGCAGGTTCGAGAAGCTGCTGACGGAAAAGGTCGGGCTCGCCGGGATCACACAGATATCGAAAGCGGCCTGGGTTCGTTCCGGTCGCTGAGCTCATCCGGGTACGCGAACAGGGCATTGAACGCGAGCGCATTCACAAGCTGAGTCTCCCCAGGCCCAGGTGTTCACCAGGCCCGAGTAAGACCGTCGCGCCTGCCTAGTACAAGGCGCAATCGCTTGGGCAATATCGCAGCGATAATCGGTAGGTTGACGCATCGATCCTCGTGCGCATAATTCCAGCCGTCGTGGTCTTCGGATTTCATTTGATCCGGAGCTAAGAGGGAAGCCGGTGCAATGCCGGCGCTGCCCCCGCAACTGTAAGCGGCGAGCCGCTGTCCAACGAAGTCACTGAAGCCATGCGGCTTCGGGAAGGCCGGACAGCTGCGACGACCCGCGAGCCAGGAGACCTGCCTCGATAAGATATCGTCCACGGGCGGGGTGTCCCGGTGTGCGCCAAGCAGCTGTCGCTCACGCGACATTCGCTGCATGCGTCCGCCATGGCCTTTGCCCCAATTATGGGGTCTAAGCTATGTCTATTCTTTCGCTTCCCGTTGCCACACTGGGGACGTCACGCATCGGCCCACGACGCGAACTCAAATTCGCGCTCGAGAGCTATTGGGCGGGAAAATCCAGTGAAGCAGACCTCCTCGAGGCGGGGAGCGGACTTCGTGCCGCCAATTGGGCACGGCAGAAGTCCCGCGGTGCGACCGTCATTCCTTCGAATGACTTCTCGCTCTACGACCATGTGCTCGATACCAGCATAATGGTCGGCGCCATTCCCGACGTCTACGGCTGGACCGAAGGTCCTGTGTCGCTCAAGACCTACTTCACGATGGCGCGTGGCACTCAGGACGGTGGTCACGCTCAGCCTGGGCCTGGCGTAGCCGCACAGGAGATGACGAAGTGGTTCGATACCAACTACCACTACATGGTGCCGGAATTTCACCAGGATCAGATCTTTAAGTATGCCTCTCGGAAGCCGGTCGAGGAATATGAGGAGGCAAGAAGCCTCGGCTACCAGACGCGGCCCGTCCTGGTTGGCCCAGTCACCTTCCTGAAGCTCGGCAAAGGCGTAAATCCCGCATTCAATCCGCTGTCGCTGCTTGATCGGCTTCTCCCAGTCTATGTCGATGTTCTCCGCGAACTCGCCTCGCGCGGTGCTGAATGGGTCCAGTTCGACGAGCCATGCCTGGTGATGGACGTCGACGAAGCATCTCGGGCGGCTGTCCGCCGGGCCTATGCTCATTTCGCTAACGCCGTGCCGGCCCTTAGAATCATGCTGGCCACATATTTCGGGGCTGTCGGAGACTGTCTTGAAACAGTCTTGGCCTTGCCCGTAGCCGGGCTTCATGTCGACTTGGTTCGGGCACCCGGCCAGTTGGACGCGATTGTCGCCAGAGCCCGTAGAGATCTCGTGGTCTCGCTCGGCGTCATTGATGGTCGCAACGTGTGGCGCTCCAATCTGCCGGCGCTACTCGACCAACTTGCTCCTATGGTCAAAAAACTGGGCAGGGACCGTGTTCAGATTGCTCCCTCCTGCTCGTTGCTTCATGTTCCGACCGACATTGAGCTAGAGACCGATCTCGATCCCAATCTGAAGACGTGGCTGGCGTTCTCAGTGCAGAAGATCAAGGAACTTTCGATATTGGGCAAAGCGCTGGCCGGCCAGGCTGCCGATGTGGCCGATGAACTCGCGCTCTCAGAGGATGCATCCGTCACCCGCGAAACATCGCCCAAGATACACAGTGCGAACGTCGCCGGACGAATGGCCGCGATCGACGATAGCATGCGTCGCCGTCGCAGTGCGTTCACCCAGCGTGCCGACGTCCAGCGCGTCACGTTCGCATTGCCGATGTTTCCAACCACAACCATCGGATCCTTCCCGCAAACGGCCGACGTCCGCAATGCGCGTGCGGCCCATGCCCGGGGAGCGCTGAATGACACGCAGTACGAGCAGCTTCTCAAAGCGGAGACAGCCCATACGGTGCATTGGCAGGAAGATATCGGCCTGGACGTGCTCGTACACGGTGAGTTCGAGCGCAATGACATGGTTCAATATTTTGGCGAGCAGCTGTTGGGTTTCGCTTTCACCAAGCACGGCTGGGTTCAGTCTTATGGCTCGCGGTGCGTTCGTCCTCCTATCCTATTTGGAGATGTCTCCCGGCCGAAGCCCATGACGGTTGAGTGGTGGCGCTATGCGCAGTCTCTGACCAAAAAACCCGTCAAGGCCATGCTGACCGGACCGGTGACGATCCTGAACTGGTCGTTTGTCCGTGACGACATCCCGCGGAGCGAGACATGCCGACAGATCGCTCTCGCGATCCGAGACGAGGTCATCGACCTTGAGGCGGCTGGAGCGGCCATGATCCAGATCGACGAGGCTGCGTTGCGGGAGGGATTGCCGCTGCGCAAATCTCAGTGGAAGGACTATCTCGATTGGGCAGTGGACAGTTTCCGCGTTTGCTCCTCCGCTGTCGCTGACGGAACTCAGATCCATACCCACATGTGTTATTCCGAGTTCAACGAAATCATCGATGCGATCGCAGCAATGGATGCCGACGTCATTTCAATCGAGGCGTCGCGTTCTAAAATGGAATTGCTCGACTCTTTCAAGAGCTACAAATATCCTAATGAGATCGGGCCGGGCGTCTATGACATTCATTCACCGCGCATTCCCGCAGCAGCGGAGATCAAGCAGCTGATTGTGTTGGCGCGGCAGCGGGTTTCCGATCGGCAGCTCTGGATCAATCCCGACTGCGGACTGAAAACTCGAAGATGGGAGGAGGTGCGTCCCGCGCTCGTCAATATGGTGGCCGCCGCACGCGAGTTGCGGGCTGAGGCATGATCGTACGGAGTGTGTCGCCAACGTATTTGTGAATAAGATGCACGCGCTTTGGGAGCTCGCGATGTCCTTGCGAGCTTCCAAAGTTTCCAGCGCCTTCGAATGTCGGTCTGCCTCGGCGGAGGCGATCGCATACAGTCGGCGACAAGCTCGAATCCGGCGGACGACAGCATGCCGGCGATACCGATCAGGTGAGATGTTCCAACTCACTAACGCTCGACGCGAACCACGGCCCTATCTTTGCATTTATCCATCGCGTGGATGCGTCCCATCACAACAATCTATTTTACCGCCCTTACGATAAGACGACATAGTTGGGCATTGAGTTCAAGATGCCGAGCACATGATCCGGAGTCGCATTCATTTCGGCACTCGCCTGCACAGGGCCGGTGGCTTGCGCCTTGAGGTCCGCGGCGCGTCCGTCCCAGAATTGCGCCGCATTGAACACTGCGTTGTAGACGGTTGGGGCCCGACGTAGGCCGACCTTCCAGCCGTGACCAACGGAGGTCGGACCGGCATCGACTCCGCCGGTGCCGAGATTGTGGCACGTATTGCAGCTAATGATCCCGCTCGCCGATAGCCGCGGATCGAAGAACAGCATCTTGCCAAGCTCGACCTTTCCATGCGTGACTGGATTGTCTTTTACTGCAGGAATGACGGAGGGGATTGGATGGAAGATCTGCTTGGCGTTTCTCATCAGATCATCATCGGCGTTAGCTCCTGACGACATCAGCAGCGCAATAACCAAAATAGATGCTTCAGTGACAAGCCGAAGCTCCGGGATTGATTTGTTCATACACCGCCTCATAAGTTCTGATTGTTAAACAAGGAAACAGTCGAATGCGATGCCACGCGTTCCTCAACGGTCCGGCGCAGCATGCACCGGATCCTCAAGCGAGGCTGCATCAAAATGTGCGATTTCGAGGTGCTCGCCGCCCGCGTTCACGCAGAGGGCTTGAGGAGCTTATGTGATCGCGAGTGCGCTTTGAGCTTAAATCACGGCCTTCCTGTTGGTCGATCAGACTAGCGCCTCAACGTTCGGCGTGATGGTCAATCCGACAACAACAATTGTGCCGTAAGGAGTAAGCTGTCTGGTGGCATCGATGCTCCATCGAGCGATTGGGGTGGCCAATACGCTCCCGCAAAGTGATGTTTCCATCTTACACCGCTGGCCGCGCTCGGCGCTCATGGTGTGACTGGACAATAGCAACTGCGATGCCAGTTGTGTCTGACATGCAAGCGGCTGATTTAGTTGTGGAACGACTCCGGGCGAACAAACCAGGTCGGATGTCTTGGTTTGATCACTACATTCAGTGTCACAGATGCCACAAGCGCCAGTCCCGGCTAGACATGTTCGCACAGAGACTTTTGTGACGAGAGTCGCTTGCCAGCTTGCCGGCCGCACGCGGGAACGGCGGTAACAAGATCTACGCAGCTGTGACGAGACGCTGAGCCGAGGCGCCCGGCGGTGCGCATAGTTCACGATTTCGCCGAGCCCTGCCGGCTGAAGCCTCTCCGACTCATACCCGGGCCGCTCTGGCGCGCCGCCGCCGCGAAGCCCGGCTCGTATGTAACAGAGAAGCCTCCGGGCCCGAACATGGCTTGTGTTCAATCCCACCTGAGGTTCGCTGGCATGGCAATTGCCGATCTCAAATCTGAAAGACGCGGTTGCCCAGAGCTTGACGCTACGACCGTCCGATTGCTGGTACTCCCATTCAACACCAGCTTAAGTGGCCGGCCTGACTCCTGATCCGGCCGGGTGTTGGTTGGAATTAGATAGCCATTAGGCCCACTTACGGGCTGGTGGCAGCTTTTGAAATCCTGCGCGTTGATGGCAAATAAAGCTGAACTTCTGCAGGAGCAACCGCTACTTCGGGCTCTTGCGTTGAAAGACGCCGATACAAGAGGAGATGCTGGGAGGAGATCGTGACATCATGTCCGCAGATGGCCCAAGTCCTGAGATCTATCGGCGTCTTAGGGAGGAAGGACGTGATTGAGCACTTGTCCATGGCTGGTTCAAGTTGGGATACGGTATCCGTGATGGCTTCGATTGACGATCGCTTGAATGAGATCAGATACGTACGGAATGACATTTGGCGTTGTCGCAGAAGGCTTCAAAGCGAGCTAGATGATCTCGAGCGTAAGATGCTCGAAGAGCGTCTGCTTGAGCGGCAGTCTGCCTTTGAACGGCTCGTATCGGCGACGTTTCCTTTACATTGAGATTGTGAAGCAAAATTTCGGGACCTGTGCCGCGGGAGCATCCCGCGGTAAATAGCGTCCGCTCACAGAACGCCTGCGCCTGGGTCAGGAACGTAGCGCTCCGGTGCCGCGGGCCGTCGCGCCCCTCATGGCCCGCCGCCGACCTGAAAAGCTCCGCCCATAGCCTTGGTTCACGCGACGTGCTGGCCCGCTTCGCGCCGATAATGAAATCGTTCGGGCTCCCATCCAGGGCCACCGCCGGGGATACCGCTCGCCTCGCTTCTGCGACACCGCGGTCACGGTGAGTAAGGTTGAGCCGGCAGAGCGATCGAAGAAGCTTGAATCGCCCGTAGCGTCAGATTGTACAGAGCAGGCGAACGATATTCCAGACCAGGTGCAGCCGAATGACAAGACCCGCTCTCGCTTTTGTACTATGTTCCGCTCTTGAGTGGATCGGGCTAAGCATGGGGGCGGTTGCGGACACAAGGCGGTACGCGTGCACGATCACTGCCGCCGATCGAGAGCCGGCCGGAGTTCGGGATGAGCGGGTCATTCTCACCGTTCAATATGGCTGCCGGATCGCAGGTGGTCTCTTGACCGACGCGGGGATCACAGCAGTGTCGGTCAGCGAGTGGGCTGCTGACAAAAGGACATACTTGGCCTCAATGGAATTTCACCACGCGCTGGAGGGAGTTGCAATTGGGCAACTCTCCGAGGCGACCGGCTTCTCTAGCATGGAAGGCGAGCAAGGCATTGCGGTCGCAACTTCGGGCACGACAGTTTTCAAGTTCGCATCTGGTTCATTGGCCGACCTTTCAGGGAAGACCCTTAAATTCACGACAAAACCCACTGGCCTACGTAGCTTCGAGTTGGAATTCACAGATTGGCCAGAATCTCTTCTATGGAAGTGACGCGTGTCTTACGCTGAATTCCGCAGGCGCGCGGGCACACGAAAAATCTGTCCATACTCTTAGGCACACACATATGTGCTCCCGGGCGTATATATGCCGTCCTCCAAGACGGGCATCAGGTTAAGCCAAAACTCCGAAGGCACTCGAGCGCGGTAGAGCGTTCAAATTGACCTTCACCCGGTCCGATCAGCAGCTCTTTTGGCCGCCGATCCGCATTCAGGGACGAACTGGCCTCGCATGGCAGCGCCTGCGCGACACCGAAGCTATCAACACGGAATAAAACGCGCAGCCCGATGATGAGCACGAAGAAGAAGAAGCTGCCGGCAAACGGGCTGCCGAACGCCGACGAGCACCAACTCAAGGCAGCCCTCATTGAACAACTGAAGTGGTTGATGGCGGAGCGGGAGATCACTCAGACCGAAGCCGCAAAGCTGGTCGGCGTGAAGCAGCCCAACCTGTCCAAGCTGCTTCGGGGGCAGTTCAGGTTGGTTTCGGTCGAAAAGCTGCTGCGCATGCTGACGGCGTTCGATCAGGACGTGGAAATAAAGGTAAAGCCACGTCGGAAGCGTGGCGAAGCGGGCCGGATCACGTTTATTCGGGCCTAAGAGCTACCGAAATGGAGGGTTCATGACATCTAACCCGATGGCGGCCAAAGCGCTCATGAACCCACCGTGCAGTGCCCGATCCGCAATCATGAGATTCGCTGACTGAATCCCTCGCCGCCGCTCTTCGCGCAGAGATCCGCCACTGTTTCCAGGAACAACTGGCGAGCAAGGACGTGGAGGTCGTCCGGGTCACCGAAGCGCTCTCCAGCAGGAGCGCGCGGAGCTCCAAAGGGGTGGTGAGCAGGTCGAACGCGAGGTCGTGAACCGACTGGCGGCTGAGTGCAGCCAACTCGTCGCTACAGAAGCGAGGAAGGCGCACGAGGCAGCTTGATCGATTCGGCTGATTCCAGCGGGCCTCCCTCCCTCTCTCTCTCTCTCTCTCTCTCTCTCTCTCTCTCTCTCTCTCTCTCTCTCTCTCTCTCTCTCTCTCTCTCTCTCTCTCTCTCTCTCTCTCTCTCTCTCTGGAAGGAGAAGATCTCGGCTCGCAAGGCGGGCATCTTCCTTCCGGGCCGGAGATCGCAATCGGACATCGTTAGAGCGGGATCCGCGGCTGGAGTCGTCGCCAGGCCGAGTGCCGAATGCTGTTACGTCCAATGCGGATTTTCGAGCACCAATCAGCGCCACAGGAAGTACTCAAACCTGCCGAGCACGGTGAAGCCAAAGACGACGTTCAGGATGGCCAACACCCAGGCGTAGTGATCCCGAACCAGAAGGCGATGATGGTTGGCAGAAGGTACGCCGCGGCGAGTGGGATCATTCCACGCATCCCGACGGACATGCTCATAAAAGCGGAAAGCGCGACGATGCCAGCGATGAGTCCGATCCCGAAATGCCGGTGCTCGGTGATGTTCAAGGTGAGTGATTGTCTCCTTGGCGATACATTCTTCGCTCCTGACTCGACCTTCAATGCGGCGAGTAAGCGATCTTTAGCAGCGTCGATTTCGCGGAGAGCGTAACCGATTGTTTTGTTTCAGACAGGGCGTTAGAGGCTACCCTTGTCGCTGCCAGACAGGGTCAGGTTTATAACAATCCGCAACCTGCCTGCTATCTAGCTCTACAGACGTTGCTTTTTGTATTCGATCGGCGCTGGCACACTCGTTGCAGACTCCTGCGCAAGAGGCGGCTGTTAATTCCTTTGCATCGCCATGCACAGGGACATGCCTCGTGATCGCACGCGAGTGAGTAAAGAAGCCGATATGACCAACCGCTGGAGAGCAGGTATGACTTCACCGATACGCGTCTTGGTCATCGATCAACAGCGTCAAACATGGCGCTTCTAAGCGCTCAGCCGAGATGAGCTACAAGGTCGTGAACGACGGCTGCGGCATGATCCAAAACGCCGCGAACTTGCGATCGGTAGCCCACGCAGATTGCGCGCTTTACACCTGAGCGCCGGATCGGAAATCCGTCGGTCTACCGCAAAAGCGTCGCTTCTTATTGAGACGACAATCGAAAAGGAAATGTGTATGAGCCGAGCAAGTACCCAAGGCGTTGCAGAGATCAAGGCGCACAACAAACAGCTAATCGATGAGGTGTTGAAGGTCTACCCGGAGAAGACCGCGAAAAGGCGCGCCAAGCATCTCAGTGTTCACGAGGCGGGGAAGTCGGATTGTGGCGTCAAATCGAACATCAAGTCCATTCCGGGCGTGATGACCATCCGTGGCTGCGCCTACGCGGGCTCCAAGGGCGTGGTCTGGGGACCCATCAAGGACATGATCCACATCAGCCATGGACCGGTCGGCTGTGGTCAGTACTCATGGGGCTCGCGGCGCAATTACTACGTTGGCACGACCGGCATCGACACGTTCGTGACACTGCAGTTCACCTCGGATTTCCAGGAAAAGGATATCGTGTTCGGCGGCGATAAAAAGGTCACCAAACTCATCGACGAGCTCCAGGAGCTATTTCCTCTCAACAGGGGCATCACCATTCAATCCGAATGTCCGATCGGTTTGATCGGCGACGATATCGAGGCGGTCTCCCGAGAAAAATCAAAGGAATATGGCGGTAAAACGATCGTGCCTGTGCGGTGCGAGGGTTTTCGCGGGGTGTCACAATCGCTCGGCCACCACATCGCGAACGACGCCGTTCGGGATTGGATCTTTGACAAGAGCGCCCCAGAGAGCAGCTCCAAATTCGAGCCGACGCCATATGATGTTGCGATCATCGGCGACTATAACATCGGCGGCGACGCCTGGTCGTCACGAATCCTGCTCGAAGAAATGGGCCTGCGCGTCATCGCCCAGTGGTCCGGGGATGGATCTCTCGCTGAATTGGAGGCGACGCCGAAGGCGAAGCTCAACATATTGCATTGCTATCGCTCGATGAACTACATCTCACGGCACATGGAGGAAAAATTCGGCATTCCCTGGTGCGAGTATAACTTCTTCGGCCCTTCCAAAATCGGGGAGTCGCTGCGCAAAATTGCAAGCTTCTTCGATGATAAGATCAAGGAAGGCGCCGAGCGCGTCATCGCGAAATATCAGCCGCTTGTCGACGCGGTGACTGCGAAATACCGGCCGCGGCTCGAAGGCAAGACGGTAATGCTGTTCGTCGGCGGCTTACGGCCCCGCCACGTCATCGGCGCCTATGAGGACCTCGGCATGGATGTTGTCGGCACGGGCTATGAGTTCGGGCATAACGATGACTACCAGCGCACCGCTCAGCACTACGTCAAAGATGGCACGCTGATCTACGACGATGTCACCGGCTACGAATTCGAGCGCTTCGTCGAAAAGATCCGGCCAGACCTGGTCGGCTCCGGTATCAAGGAAAAATACGTCTTCCAAAAAATGGGCGTGCCGTTTCGCCAAATGCATTCCTGGGACTACTCGGGTCCTTACCACGGCTATGACGGCTTCGCGATCTTCGCCCGCGACATGGACATGGCGATCAACTCCCCGATCTGGGGGAAGACCACGGCACCTTGGAAGGACGCTCCGCAGCCGAGCCTCATGGCAGCGGAATAGGAAAGCCGACGCCCGGGCCGTTTCTTCCGCAAAGGAGGGGAGGGGCAGGAGAACGAACACAAGAACCTAACGAGTGCCATGATGACACAGAATGCCGAACACATACTCGACCACTCTGAGCTTTTCCAGGGAGACGAATACCAGCAGATGCTGGCCAATAAGAAGGCGCTATTTGAGAATCCGCATGATCCCGCCGATGTCGATCGCATCAAAGAATGGTCCAAGACGTCCGAGTACCGCGAGAAGAACTTCGCTCGCGAGGCGCTAACCGTTAATCCGGCGAAGGCCTGCCAGCCGCTGGGTGCGGTGTTCGCCGCGCTCGGGTTCGAGCGTACACTGCCGTTTGTCCACGGCTCACAGGGCTGCGTCGCGTATTATCGCAGCCATCTGTCACGGCACTTCAAGGAGCCGACCTCGTGCGTCTCCTCGTCCATGACGGAAGACGCGGCGGTGTTCGGGGGGCTTAACAATCTTACCGACGGGCTTGCCAACAGCTATAACATGTACAAGCCGAAGATGATCGCGGTCGCCACGACCTGCATGGCGGAAGTCATCGGCGACGACCTCAATGCCTTCATCAAAACATCAAAGGAAAAAGGTTCGGTCCCCGCGGACTACGACGTACCATTCGCTCACACTCCTGCATTCGTAGGCAGCCACGTCACTGGCTACGACAATACGCTCAAGGGCATCCTCGAGCATTTCTGGGATGGCAAAGCCGGCACGGCGCCAAAACTCGAGCGCAAAGCGAACAACACGATCAACTTCATCGGTGGCTTCGACGGCTACACTGTCGGAAACATCCGTGAGATAAAGCGCATCTTCGAGCTGATGGGGATCGGATACACGATCCTCGCGGATAACAGTGACGTGTTCGATACTCCCACCGACGGCGAGTTCCGCATGTATGATGGGGGCACCACGCTAAAGGATGCCGCGAACGCAGTCCACGCGAAGGCAACCATTTCCATGCAGCAATATTGCACGGAAAAGACGTTGTCCTTCATCAAGGGACACGATCAGGAGGTCGTCGCTTTCAATCACCCGCTGGGCGTCAGCGCCACGGACGAGTTCCTGATGACGCTGTCGCGTATCACCAACAAGGCAATTCCAAATGCGCTGGAGCAGGAGCGCGGGCGTCTGGTAGACGCAATGGCTGACTCTAGCGCGCATATCCACGGCAAGAAGTTCGCGATCTACGGCGATCCAGACCTCTGCTATGGCGTGGCCGCATTCCTGCTGGAGCTCGGCGCGGAGCCGACACACGTGCTGTCGACGAACGCGAGTAAGGCCTGGGAGCAGAAAATGCAGGCGCTGTTCGCGAGCTCGCCGTTCGGTAAAAATTGCCGCGCCTTCCCAGGCAAGGATCTCTGGCACATGCGTTCGCTCCTGTTCACAGAGCCGGTCGATTTGCTGATCGGTAACACCTACGGCAAGTATCTCGAGCGTGACACCGGAACGCCGCTAATCCGCATCGGCTTTCCCATCTTCGATCGCCATCATCACCATCGTTATCCAGTGTGGGGCTATCAGGGGAGCATGAATGTGCTGGTCAAGATTCTCGACAAGATCTTTGATGAGATCGATCGAAAAACCAGCTCGGTTGGCAAGACAGACTACAGCTTCGACATCATACGCTAAGGCGAGCGCCCCGCCTCATCGTCCGCAGGAACAGCGGCGCTGTGGCGGGGATCACAGGTTATCCGCCGGCCATGCTTTTGGTCTGTGTGTCTTGACATTCCCGAAAGAGACGCCATGACTTCGCTTCCCACGACCATACAGGACGTCTTTAACGAACCGGGCTGCGCCAGGAACGCGAGCAAGTCGAACGTCGAGCGCAAGAATGGATGCACCAAGCAGCTGAAGCCGGGCGGCGCCGCCGGCGGGTGTGCCTTCGATGGCGCCAAAATCGCATTGCAGCCCTTCACCGATGTCGCCCATCTTGTGCATGGTCCAATCGCCTGTGACGGCAATTCCTGGGACAATCGCGGTTCCGCCTCCTCCGGCTCCGATCTGTGGCGCAGAAGCTTCACCACTGATATGAGCGAGACCGACGTCGTGTTCGGCGGCGAGAAGCGGCTGTACAGGGCAGTCAAGGAGATCACAGAGAAATACGACCCGCAGGCCATCTTCGTCTACCAGACATGCGTGCCCGCAATGATCGGTGACGACATCGACATGGTCTGCAAGGCGGCCTCCGCCAAATTCGGCAAACCGGTCATCCCCATCAATGCACCGGGATTTGTGGGGTCGAAGAACCTTGGTAACAAGCTCGCGGGCGAAGCGCTGCTGGAACACGTCATCGGTACCGGAGAGCCCGATTGCACCACTCCGTATGACATCAACATCATCGGCGAATACAACCTGTCCGGTGAGCTCTGGCAGGTCAAGCCGCTGCTCGATGAGCTCGGAATTCGGATCCTGTCGTGCATCTCGGGGGATGGCAAGTACCGCGAGGTCGCTTATTCGCACCGAGCCAGAGCCGCGATGATGGTCTGCTCAAAGGCAATGATCAACGTCGCACGCAAGATGAGGCAGCGCTACGGCATCCCGTTTTTTGAAGGCTCGTTCTACGGTATTGAGGATTCCAGCAATTCACTGCGCCAGATCGCGCGCATGCTGATCGAACGTGGCGCGCCGGCTGAGCTGATGGAACGCACGCAAGCTCTGATCGCACGCGAAGAGACCAAAGCCTGGGCTGCGATTGAACGTTTCAAGCCGCGCTTTGCCGCCAAGAGGGTTGTTCTCATCACCGGCGGCGTGAAGTCCTGGTCGATGGTGGCCGCCTTGCAGGAGGCCGGGCTCGAGATCGTCGGCACGTCCGTGAAGAAATCGACCACGAAGGACAAGGAACGTATCAAGGAATTAATGGGCCAGCATGCCCATATGATCGAGGACATGTCGCCTCGCGAGATCTACAAGATGCTCAAGGACGCAAAAGCCGACATCATGCTCTCCGGCGGCAAGTCGCAATTCGTCGCACTAAAGGCGGCGATGCCATGGCTCGATATCAACCAGGAGCGCTGCCACGCCTATATGGGCTATGTCGGGATTGTCAAGCTTATGGAGGAGATCGAGAAAGCGCTCTACAATCCGGTATGGGATCAGCTCCGCGAAGCCGCGCCATGGGATGAGTTCGACCGGAAGCTTCAGGCAAAGACGGTTGCGCAGATGCAGGCGCAAGCGGCGGATCCAGTTCCGGACGCGAACACGAACGGCGTCAAGACGATAAGTTTCTCCAATCAAAGTGAGGTCGGCCATGGTGAGAGCGCGATTGCGGCGCATGGCCAGAACCTCGCCGAGCCCGCCAAGCCGTGCACCAATTCCAGCGCACGGTGCGTTGCTTGTAAGGACATTCGTTCCGATCTCAGGCCCTCGGCGCTGCAGGCGGCGGAGTAGGGGAACGACATGGCGATCGTTACTGTCTCGAAGAAAGCCTGTTCGGTCAATCCGCTCAAGATGAGCCAGCCGATCGGCGGATCATTTGCCTTCATGGGCTTGCGCGGCGCGATGCCGCTTTTGCACGGCCCGCAAGGTTGCGCCTCCTTCGGGCTGACACTGTTCGTGCGCCATTTCAACGAAGCCGTGCCGATGCAGACAACTGCCATGAGCGAGGTTGCCACCGTGCTCGGCGGCCACGAGAATCTCGAACAGGCGATCCTCAACATCTACAATCGCGTCGAGCCCGAGATCATTGGTATCAATTCGACTGGCGTCACCGAGACCAACGGCGATGACGTCGAGGCCTTCATCCGGTTGATCCGACAGAAGCATCCGCAGCTCGAAAAGCTTTCCCTTGTCTACGTCTCGACACCGGATTTCAAGGATGCCTTTCAGGATGGCTGGGGCAAGACAGTGGCGCGGATGATCGAGGTGATTGTGGCTCCCGTCGACGCAGCGAGACCGCGCGATGCCTCCCGCGTTAACGTGCTACCTGGTTGTCACCTCACGCCCGGCGATCTCGACGAGCTTCGCACGATCTGTGAGGATTTTGGGCTCAAGCCCTCCTTCTTGCCGGACCTTGCCGGTTCGCTGGACGGCCACATCCCCGAAGAATTCACGCCGACCACGATCGGGGGCATTGGAGTGGACGAGATCGCGACCATGGGGCAGGCGGCTTGGACGATCGCGATCGGCGCGCAAATGCGCCGTGCGGCCGAGACCATGCAGGCGCGGACAGGCACGCCATTCCGTCTGTTCGAGCGGCTCTGTGGCCTTATCCCAAACGACGAATTCATCGCGTTCCTGAGCCAGATCAGCGGCCGGTCGGTGCCCTCGAAATATCGCCGGCAGCGTGGACAGCTGGCAGACGCTATGTTGGATGCACATTTCCATATCGGTGGCCGCAAGCTCGCGATCGGCGCCGAACCGGACCTGTTGTTCGATCTTTCAAGCTTGCTCCACGACATGGGAGCGCAGGTCACTGCTGCGGTGACGACGACGAACTCACCGGTGCTCCAACGGGTCAGGATAGAGGACGTTTTGATCGGCGATCTGGAGGATCTTGAAGAGCTTGCCAGGTCGCGTGACTGCGACCTCTTGATGTCGCATTCACATGGTCGCCAGGCCGCTTCACGGCTCAATGTTCCGTTCTTCCGGGTGGGCTTTCCGATGTTCGATCGCCTTGGCGCTGCGCACCTCACAACGGTCGGCTATCGCGGCACGCGCGACCTGATCTTTGACATCGCCAATCTCATCATCACCGACCGCGAAATCAACCATCGGCCGACGCCTGACACCTGGCGATCCACCAACACCGACCTGCAGGTCGATCCGCCTCGGTTGCATTGAGCAGGAGAGAAAACAACACGGATGAAAGTAGCATTCGCCACTCAGGACTTGAAGCATGTCGATGCGCACTTCGGCTGGGCCAAGAACATCGCGATCTACGAGGTCGGCCCGGAGGGGCATCGGTTTATTGAGGCGATCCAGTTCGGCGGCGACCTCACCGAAGACGGCAATGAGGATAAGCTCGAGCCCAAGATCGAGGCGATCAGGGACTGCGCAATCCTCTATGTTGCGGCCATCGGCGGCTCGGGTGCTGCGCGAGTCGTCGCGAGCAAGATCCATCCGATGAAGGTGCTGCAACCAGAGCCCATCGACGACCTTTGCGTCAAACTCGAAACCGTGCTGAAGGGCTCGCCGCCGCCCTGGCTGCGGAAGCTGCTCGCCAAAAACCCGGAACGTACAGTGGATTTCGAAACCTGAAGGAACGAGGATGCCAGATCCGTCCGAAATCACTCCAGCCGCCGCGGCGGCGGAGCGGCCATTTCTGAAAGAGCTCATCAAGATCTGGCGAGCCCAGGGCACCCACGGCGCCTGGGAGGGCAAGAAGGATCTCGAGCTGCTCGAACCCTACGTTCTCGATAAGCGCAAGCGCCGTGCGCTGCCGATCGTCGGCAATCCCGACGCCGACACGACATGGCGGCTAGAGCTGTTTTTTGACGCCGTTGCGCTCTCGATCGAGAAGGCGACCGGCGTAATGATCTCGCCAATGCTGAAGATGCATCAGGAAGGGTTCGGTCGGATCGTGCTGATCGGAGGCCGGCTCGTTGTGGTGAGCAAGCAGCTGCGCGACGTGCATCGCTTTGGTTTCGATCATCTCTCTGGTCTCGCCGATGAGGGCGACAAATTCGTCAACAGTGGTGTTGAGATGATCCGTAAGTTCCCGGAAGTGGCGAATTATTGAGGCGAGCATGAACGATGTTGAAGGCCTGAAAGCGGAAATAAAAAAGCTGTCGGCCAAGGCGACCCAAGCCAAGATGGACCTCCACGACCTCTCCGAGGAGCTGCCGGTCAACTGGTCCTCGATCCTCAGCGTGGCCCAGAAGGCCCACGCTGCCTTCAGCGAGCTCGAAAGCAAGCGCCAATGCCTCCAGGCGCTTGAAAAAGCATAACGGACCCTAAGCCAATGTCATTCAGGACCCGCGACGGTCGCAATTGGAGGCCGGACTACCTGGTTTCTATCGATCCCAAGAAGTGCATCGGCTGCGGTCGCTGCTATAAGGTTTGCGGCCGCGAGGTCATGACGCTGAAGGGGCTAAGTGAGGGTGGCGAAATCATCGATCTCGATGAGGACGACGATGAGCTCGAAAAAAGAGTGATGGTGCTGAATGACGAAGGCGCTTGCATCGGCTGCAGCGCCTGCGCCCGGGTGTGTCCAACAAACTGTCAGACCCACACACCACCTGCTTGACTTAGCTTTCTTCCACGATGTGGACGAGTCAGTGGTCAGATACAAGCTGGTAGGGAACGCCAACATCCAACCTATCCTACTCGCGTGAAGCCGGCAGTTGCCGAGTCGGGCGTGACCTTGCATGGGCCAACTGGCCGATCGTCCGTTCCATGGGTATGGGGAGATATCGCAAGACGAGCGCGCTCGACGCGCTCACGCGGACTGCAGTCGCCCGCCGGCGAAAGCAGCTGATGAGCTAGGACAGCTCTTGCGGCATTTCGCCCGCCGACTGGTACGGAAATCCCATGAGGTCAAGCTTCTCTCCGCATCGCTCCTCAGCCTGCCGATGGACGCAGTCAACCGGACCTTACGGGCCAGCCACCCCTCGGTGTAATCGACGACAGTGCTCTTTAGCGATGAGGTGTTCAGGCGAGAACTCGCTATATTCGCGCGGGCATACGCACCTAAGAAGGTTTCGGCGCTCTGCGTCCACTACAAGGTCGGCTCCGCCGACGAGAAGTCGGGCAAATCGGGACTGGCGCATTTCCTCGAATACCTGATGTTCAAGGGAACGGCCAAACATCCGGCCGGCGAAGTCTCGCAGACCGTGCGGCGGATCGGCGGCAACGAGAACGCCTTCACCTCCCTCGATTACACCGCCTATTTCCAGCGCGTGCCGCGCGAGCAGCTCGCGCGGATGATGGAGTTCGAAGCCGATCGCATGACCGGCCTGATCCTGAAGGACGAGAACGTGCGGCCTGAACGCGACGTCGTGCTGGAAGAATTCAAGATGTGGGTCGCCAACAATCCGGATGCACGGTTGATCGAGCAGATCATGGCCGCACTTATCTCAACCATCCCTACGGCCGACCCGTCATCGGCTGGCACCAGGAGATCGAAAAGCTCAATCGCGAGGACGCGCTGGCCTTCTACCGCCGCTTCTACGCGCCGAGTATAACCGTGCGACCTATTGGAAGAAGTGCGTAGAGCTGACGCTGGCTCGGGCGGACCTGCTCGACCAATTCCGGCCGCAACGTTGAAAACAGGCTGAGGGTTTCCGTGTCTGTAAATTTATCTTGGCTTCCGCAACTTGGGCTCGGAAACGGATTCCGGAACCTCATCCGGCGTCCCGCTATTTAACGCATGAATTCGACTTCGCATGCTGAAGGGCAGGGTCTGCTTCACCACCAACGTGATGCTAAATTTACCAGCGCCATTTGGTGGTCTTCGAGTTCCGACGCCGAGTCTAGTTGATCGAGAATAGAGTCCGCCTCATCAAGCTGACGCTGAACGGCAGATTTAAACGGGTCTATCGCTTCGGTTTCGCCCGCGCTGCTCGACGTCCATGGCGACGACCCCATGTCGCTCGAGCAGTTGATGGCCTTCACCGTCACCGCGGATCACGGCCGCCGGGAGCAGGTCCGGCAGGCGATTTCTGACTGTCGGCAGAAGGAATCCTATCAGATCCGCCGCATGCTCGCGGAGAAGACGGTGCGCGTCTCCGACCGGCGCGCCGTGTTTGTCGGCGTCGACGCCTACGACGTGGCCGGCGGTGCGGTGCTGCGCGACCTATTCCAGTCCGGCGACGGCGGCTGGCTGGAGGATGTCGCTCTGCTGGACCGTCTGGTGGCTGAGAAGTTGAAGGCTGAGGCGGAGACGATCGCCGCCGAAGGTTGGAAGTGGATCGAGGTGGCGACCGACTTCCCTACGGCCAGGATGTCGGGTTTGCAACATGCTGTCGGGGCCGTGACGCCTCCGATTGGAAATATCGCTTATGCAAATCAAGTCATTGCAACTGGCATAAGGTTTGAAGGAGGTGAAACAGGAACGTCATCAGACAGCACCTACGCAAGGAGGGGACGGTGGTGGCTTATAAGAGTATCACCTCCTGGATTGTTGCATACAGCGGGTACGATGTTGACTGTCCCAATGCCGCGATCCGGCGCAATGCGCGATCGCGTATGGTCTTGTCACGGTGATTGACGATTGGATGGCGGCTCGAGGCGACATCGATGCACGTGCCTGCTGCGGTGCTGCGCCTGTGCCGGGTCCCGCGCCGGCCGGCATGAATGCCCGTGATGCGCCCGAATTCGAACGGCTCGAAGCCGAACTGTGGCGCATGGATGCCGACGGACCAACTGCGGTTGATTGGAGCAAAGTCAATACGCTGTCGTTCCATATCCTGGCGAACCAGTCGAAGGACATTCTGGTCGCCTGTTGGGCCACCTATGGTCTCTTTCGGACCAGAGGATACCAGGGCCTCGCCGTCGGCCTAGGCGTTTTGCGCGGCATGGTAGACGCGCATTGGGAAGGTCTCTTTCCGCCGGTCAAGCGGGAACGGGCGCGGATCGGAGCCATCGATTGGCTCGTTGGCCGCGTTGGACCAGAGGTGGCCGCGAATGTGCTGATCGAGGCTGAATATCCGGCGGTGCTCGCCGCCTATGAGGCGCTTGACGATCTCGATCGCCAGCTGCGCGACAAGCTTGTCAATGAGCAAGCCTCTACGGGCGAGTTGTTGAGGACGCTGCGACCGCACTGCGAACAAGCCAAGCGCGCAATCGCCGTGCCGACGGAACGTGCGGCTGAGGCGGCCCGAGCTGTCGAGCAGGCCGGCGGCGCCGCGGCGGAATCCACTTCGCCGGTTGAGGTTGCTCAACCGGCAGCACCGGAGGCAGCACGATCGGCTGGCGCCGATGGCGACTGTGCCGCCTTGGTCGACCACTTGCCTGATATGCTCCGGCTAGCTGCGGCCGCCCGGCGCGTCGCATTCCCCACAGATCCGCAGGTCTATCTGCTCAATCGCGTCGGCTCCTGGATGCGCTTTGACGCCCTGCCGCCCGATACAGGTGGCCGCACGATGATATTTCCGCCCGCGGACAATATCGCAGCGTTAGAAGCCAAAATAGCGGCCGGTCAGCACGCCGATCTGTTGAATTTAGCCGAAGAGATCGTTTGGATCTCACCGTTCTGGCTCGACGTTCACCGGCATGCCGCGAAAGCGCTGGAGCAAATGGGGCTGCTCTTTGAGCCCGCGGCCGCGGCCGTGCGCGCAAGCGTAGCCCTGCTCGTCACGCGCTATCCGCGGATATTGACGTTTCAGTTCAACGACGGCCGGGCGTTCGCAGATCAGGAGACGCGCGTGTGGGCCGCCGTCGGTGGTACGGACGTGTCGGCGGGCCGTGATCCTGTCGACGACGCCGTTGTTGAGGCGCATAAGCTGATTGGCGGCGGGCAGCCGCAGGCCGCACTCGAGAAGCTGTCACGTGCGCTGGATGGCGCGAGCGGAGAACGAGCGCGGTTCGTGGGCCAGCTTGCGCAAGCACGTTTCTGCATCGAAACCGGCCTCGTTGCGACCGCCGTCCCGCTGCTCGAGCACATGGAAGAGGTGATCGCCCAGCGCAACCTCGAAAGCTGGGAGCCCGCACTTGCGCTCGACGTCGCCGAATTGCGCTTTCGCGCGATGACTCATTCCGACTCGCAGCAGATGCTTGACGAGCCGCGCCGTCGCGCCGCGCTCGAACAGATCCGAACGCGGGTCGCGGCCATCGACATCGCACGCGCACGCTTGTTCGCTAGCTGACCTGGTCAGGGACAAAAGTGTTAACAGGAGTTGAAATGGCACAGGAAAGTTCGGTCGCTCCAAAGGAGCGCATCAATATCCGCTTCAAACCGGCAACCGGCAATCTGAAGGAGGATGTCGAGCTGCCGCTCAAATTGTTGGTTTTGGGCGACTTCACCGGAAAGACCGATGACCGCCCAATTGAACAGCGAGAGCTCGTCAATATCGACAAAGACAATTTTGA
This sequence comes from Bradyrhizobium sp. RDM12, assembly GCF_051917485.1. NCBI lineage: Bacteria > Pseudomonadati > Pseudomonadota > Alphaproteobacteria > Hyphomicrobiales > Nitrobacteraceae > Bradyrhizobium > Bradyrhizobium sp. RDM12. The sequence goes on along the minus strand of NZ_CM133064.1, from coordinate 8,106,105 downwards.
CGAGGTGGTCAAAAGCCAGGAACTGACCCTCGATATCTCCGCTGAGAATAAAGTCGACGACCGGCCTGAAGCCGTCAAGCTATCGGTGTCGCTGAAGATTGAGAGCCTGAAGGACTTCGAACCCGAGCGTGTCGTACAGCAAATCCCCGAATTGCGTGCATTGACCGAATTGCGCGCGGCCCTGATCGCCCTGAAGAGTCCCCTCGGCAACGTGCCGAGTTTCCGCAAAACCATCCAGAATCTGCTCGAAGACCACAGCGCACGGCCGCGGCTCCTGAGCGAGCTCACCAGCACGAGTGAGCGAGCGGATGGACGAGCTGTTTGAGGAGCAACGGCGCTATGAACGACATAAGCGCGCAGCAGCCGGCCGAAGTCGGCAGTACAGCCACCGACCTTTCGCTGGTGGATCAAGTCCTCGCCGAAACCAGGATGACCCCGGGCGACGACGGTTACGACCTCGCCCGCCGGGGCGTCGCAGCGTTCCTTGCCGAGCTCATCAAACCGAGCCGGGCCGACGAGCAGGTCAACAACGCGCTCGTCGATCGAATGATTGCGGAGATCGATCGCAAAATCTCGGCTCAGCTCGACCAGGTGCTGCACGCGGATGAGTTCCAGCGGTTCGAATCGGCCTGGCGCGGGCTTAAGTTCATGGTCGACCGCACCGAGTTCCGTCAGAACATCAAGGTGGAAATCCTTAGCGTGAGCAAGGATGAACTGCTCACCGATTTCGAGGACAGCCCCGAGATAGCCAAGTCCGGGGTGTACAAGCACGTCTACACTGCAGAGTACGGCCAGTTCGGCGGCCAGCCTGTCGCCGCCATGATATCGGCCTACGAGTTCAGCAGTGGCAGCCAAGACGTTAAGCTCATGCGGTATATGAGCGCGGTGGCCGCGATGTCCCATGCACCAGTCATTGCCGCTGCTGCCCCGGAAATGTTCGGCGTCAAGCATCATGAGGAGATCGCGGATCTGAAGGACCTGCAATCGGTGTTCGAGGGACCACAATATGCTAAGTGGAACTCGTTTCGCGAAAGCGAGGACGCTCGCTATCTTGGCCTGACGTTACCGCGCTTCCTGCTGCGCTTGCCCTATGGCCCGGAAACGATTCCGGTGACGGCGTTTAATTACCAGGAGACCTTAGATGGTGAACCCGACAATTACCTGTGGGGCAACTCGGCTTTCGCCTTCGCGACGCGCTTAACCGATAGCTTCGCCAAATATCGCTGGTGCCCGAACATCATCGGCCCCCAATCGGGCGGGGCGGTTGAGGACCTCAACCTGCATACATATGAGGCGATGGGGCAATTGCAGACTAAAGTGCCGACGGAGGTTCTTATCTCCGATCGGCGCGAGTTCGAACTTGCCGAGCAGGGCTTCATCGCGCTGACGATGCGCAAGGGCTCTGACAATGCCGCTTTCTTCTCGGCAAATTCTGTGCAGAAGCCGAAGTATTTCGGTAACACGCAAGAAGGCAAGGCGGCCGAGCTCAACTACAAGCTCGGCAGCCAGCTGCCTTACGTGTTCATTATCAACCGGTTCGCGCACTACATCAAGGTGCTGCAGCGCGAGAACATCGGCTCGTGGAAGAGCAGGAAGAGTTGCAAGGCGAGCTGAACAACTGGATTCGCCAGTATGTCGCCGATCAGGAGAATCCGTCGGCGGAGGTACGCTCACGGCGACCTTTGCGAAAAGCGGAGATCATCGTCGAGGACGTCGGGGGTGAACCGGGTTGGTATCGCGTGGGTATCGCCGTCGTTCCACACCTAAAGTACATGGGCGCGGATTTTGCGTTGACGCTTAAAGGTAAACTCGACAAGCAATAGAGGTGATAGGCGATGTTCGACCGCAGTCTTCTGGAGCGCTTGGAGGACGGCACGGCGACCAATCATGGGACGCCGTCCGAGCGTTTCCGGGCAAGCGTGCTGGAAAACTTGCGTCGGGTTCTGAACTCGCGCCAGGGCTGCTGCGAAACACGGCCGGACTTCGGCATGCCCGACCTCAACGAGGCGGTCGGGCACGGAGCCGACGTGGTGCGCGCGCTCGCCCGTTCGCTCAAGCAGCAGATCGAGACGTTTGAGCCCCGCTTGAAGAATGTTTCGATCCGCTTTCATGCCGATCGCGAAAATCCGCTGCAGCTGAGCTTCCACGTCAACGCGACCGTTGAGCATAACGCTCGAACGGAGCCAATCTCCTTCGATGCGATTTGCGAGAAGCACGTTCGGGTAAGGGGCTGAGGCGGCAGTGGCCCTTAATCCGTATTACGAGGATGAACTGGCCTATTTGCGCGAGCTCGGCGCTGACTTTGCTTTGGCGAATCCGAAGCTTGCACCCTTTCTCGGGCGGGATGCCACTGATCCCGATGTCGAGCGGTTGTTGGAAGGCTTCGCTTTTCTCGTCGCACGGTTGCGACAAAAGCTCGACAACGAATTTCCCGAATTCGTCCATGGCCTCTTGCGGATGGTATGGCCGCAATATCTTCAACCTTTACCGCCGATTACAACTCTGGCCTTTGCCTTGAAATTGTCGGCGAGCGCCGCGAGCCTGACGGTGCCGGCCGGCACGAGCGTCCGCTCGCGGCCGATTGAAGGAACCAATTGCACGTTCGTCACCTGCTACTCAATTGACGTGTTGCCGCTGGAGATCAATGACGTTCAGCTCGAGAACCGAACCAGTTCTGCTCGCCTAACTCTGGGTATCAAAGCAACCGGCCGGCAAAACCTGTCATGTCTTAAGAATGGTCGGCTCCGCCTCTTCTTCTCGACTGAGCGCGAGCCGCAAGTTGGGCGCTACCTATTGGCTTGGCTGGCCCGTCACGTCTCGCAGGGAACTGTCACCGTGGGGGATCGACAGGTCGCCGCCATCGGCCCAGCGCAGATCGCGCCTGTTGGCTTCAGCGACGACGAGGCGGTTTTGCCCTGGCCACGCAACGCCTTTTCAGGATTCCGGATCATTCAGGAGTATCTGAGCTATCCGTCGAAATTTCTCTACGTCGAATTGTCTGGTCTCGAGCGGCTCGCAGCCCACACGGAGACCGAGTGCAGGCTCAGCCTCGAGTTTCGGCGTCCGTTCCCCGCCCAGTTGCGGGTCCGCAGGGGCCAGATTTGCTTGAACTGCACACCAGCAATCAATGTCTTCAACCATGAGGCCTCGCCAATTCGGCTGAATCGGACCAAGACCGAATACCGCGTGCTTGCCTCGGGAGGGCCGAACTTCTCAATCCGGTCCGTCGATGGTGTGACCGGCCATGTGCAAGGCCGTCCCGAACGCATCGAGTTCGAGCCATTCGATCTGTTGCGGCACGATTTGCCCGGCGCCGAGCACAACCGCGCTTACTTTCGCGAGCGTATCCGGCCGGCGGTGGTCGGCCGGGGCGTCGATCACTATGTGAGCTTCGTTGACCGGCTCGACGTCGCCCAGCATCCGCCGATAGACGTCGTATCCCTGCAATTGACCTGCTCCAACGGACGCATTGCGGACCGGTTGCCTATCGGTAGCGTGGATCTGCCGACCTCTGACACGCCTCGCTCTGTCACCTTCTCCAATATCACAGCGGTCGTTGCGGAAGTGCCGCCACCGGTCGGTGATGGTTTGTTGCGGCGGTTGACGGCCAATCTGGCGCGCAATTACGGCGCTATGGCCAACATAGGAACGTTGCGGACCGTTCTTGCCAGCTACGAGTTCCGTGCAGTCTACGACGTTCAGGCGCGTCGCCGCCTGGAATTGTTGCTTGAAGGTCTCGATCAGTTCGTGAGCACGGACACCGATCACGTGGTGCGCGGCGCCCCGATTCGAATGCGAAATATCGAACTGGCCGTGATCGACAGCAAGATCGGTGGTGAGAGCGAATTGTTCCTGTTGGGATCGGTTCTAGACGCTTTCTTCGGGACATTTGCCGGCATCAATATGCTGCACCGGTTTTCGGTCCGCGGCACGGAAAGCACCGCACATTACATATGGCCAGCGAGAATTGGGTGTATCCCGCCGCTCTGACCGTGCCCGATGAACGCGATGAGTATTCGGAGTTCGAGTTCTTCTCGCTCGTTGCGCATCTCGAGCGCCACTTCAGCGACGCTCCCCGGATCGGATCCACCGATGATCCCGCGCGCGAGGCGGTGCGCTTTCGCGCGGCGCCGACGCTTGGCTTCCCTGCCGAAGAGATCGCCGAACTGAGACAGATCAAGGCCGCCAGCGAGCGCGTGGAGGTAGAGGTCAATTTCCTCGGGCTACACGGTCCCTCCTCCCCGCTGCCGCCCTTCTACACCGAACGCGTCATGCACGGGCACGGCGTTGGCTCGCTCGACGATTTCTTTGATTTCTTCAATCACCGTCTGATCAGCCTACTGCTGCGGATCTGGCGGTACTACCGCCACCATTTGCGGTTCGAGGAGGGCGCAACCGACGCGATCTCAGTGCTGATTGGTGTGCTCTTTGGGCTCATGCCCACTGAAGACACAGCCAAGGAAGGGGAGTGGCGGGCGCGGCTGCTGCCGCATGCCGGCGTACTTGCCTTGTGCAGCCGGTCGGCCAAGCTTGTGGCTGGCGTGATTTCCTGCCACCTCAACATTTCAGCCCGGGTCGAGGAATTCATCTGGCGCGAGATCGACATTCCACCACAGGCGCAGTGGCGCCTTGGCCGGCCTGGCCTTGAGCTCGGTGTTGATACGCTTGCTGGCGAAACCATGCCGGACATCGTAGGCAAGTTCCGGCTTTGCCTCGGCCCGCTCAACCAGCAGCAGTTTCGGTCGCTGCTGCCCGGTTGCGAGAGCCATGCCATCCTTGCCGTCTCATTAGCGCCATTCTGCGCGAGCCCTTGGCATGTGATCTCCAGCTAGAACTAGCGCTCGGGCAGACGCCGCAATGGACTCTGGGCGAAGGAGAATTCGGCTGGACGACATGGATCGATCCGCCCAACGGAACCGGAAGCTTTGTTCTATTGTGATCGTTTTAGAGTTATTCGCGTACGGTGAAGATCACTCGGCGAGCTTTTGTCAAGGATCGCCATCGACTGCGAACACCCATCCGCTGCGAACGCCCGAGCGAAGACACCTCACTCCTGCTTCGTGTCCGATTGGGGGCATGTAAGTCCGGAAGCCGCGGCCGAGAGCTCGAGTGGTTGGCCGGGCATGGCGTGAAGACGCGCTGCTTTTGCCTCTCTTCATCGCATACGATTGTCTGCCAAGCCGGTTGCTGTGAAGCGTGTCATGGCCGCTGGTTGCTTGCTCATGATGCCCGGCGGGACAGCCAAGTCCTCGCTCAACACTTGCGCTGGCGGTCTTTCCAGCCGCCCGCGCAACTTGTCTGGCTTCGGCGCCGTCGCCTATATCGGCGCCCCGTGCACTCCGCCACCGCTAGACCTTGCCATCCTAAAGCGGCTTTGCGCCGAGAAAGAGGACGAGAATGCGGACCTTGTGAGGCAGAAGCCGACCGGGCTCTAAACATGCAAAGCATCCGCATCTGCTTTCTGGAGCGACAAACTCGATCTGCCCACGGCAAAGAAGGTCTCCTATGTCGATGCCTTCGATATCGAACTCCAACGGCGCGCGCGTATGCGGGCTCCGGGCGAAATTCGGTGCGGCATCGTGTCCGCGATAACTTGCCGGCAATACCGGACTTCTGCAGAAAATGTGTTGTTATATCAATTACGGATAGACAGAAGAGCCAACTCTCCTAAACAAATTCGACAAGCTCCTTCGAGGGGCTCATCGTGCGTTTCGCGCGGTTGCCAGACCGAGCTTCAGCATCAGTATGGGCTAAGTGGTTGATCCGCACGGCCAGCGCGAGGGGTTTTCAGGAGGCCGCGTTACGAACTGAGCTGGCAGCAGCTCGTGACATCCCTGCAGGCCTTAACCTTGTCCGGTGTCTGACGGCTGCACGGCCTCTGTCAGTTTGAGAACACCTGCGTCATTCGCCGAACCACAGATTGTTATGTTCAATAGCTGGTTAGCTTGGAGATGCCATTGGCACGACCGTTGCTACTGAACTCTGGTAACATCAATTGGCGGAGTGCACGTAGATGCGCAAGACGACCGATGCGCTCCTTTGGCGGAGTTGGCATGCCTCGTTTCTGAGAGAGAGGCCCGCGCGGCCTCCGATGCAGCTGAGTTTTCTTCCTGCGAAACCGACGCATGAGCCAATCGATCAGCTTCACAACTATGCAGCTCGACGGTCGGCAATGCTGGCGCAACGGCAATTCCAATGGGACGCTCGGATGAGCATTTGTGGCGGCGAGCAGGCCTGAAGGTGTGGGATGCATCTCATACTCAGAGTCCTTGGAGAAAACGCCGAGCCCTTGGGCCGCAACGGAACGCAGGCGTTTGGTCCCGAAGGGGGCTCCGTCGGTCGCGGGCACGGCTGCAACTGGCGGCTTTCAGATCCGACCAATACGTTGTCAGGACACCACGCGCGGATCGCATTCAATGGCGTCGGTTTCACGATCACCGATACGAGCACCAATGGCGTCTACATCAACACGGTGGACGCAGCGCTGGGACGCGGCAATACCGCACCGTTGGCTGATGGCGATACGCTATTTTTGGCGAATTACATCATCTCGGTGATGATCGAGGACGATCCTGTTGCGGAACGTGAACGGCTCGGCTTGACGGGGTCGAATGCAACGCGCCTCGGCCGTACAAAGCCGACCTTGCCCTCGCCTTCACTCAGCCAAGAGTCCGCAACTGCAGTTGTTCCGACTGCCGGACCGTTGGGAAGCGATACGCATCTTCCTCCCGGTCCCTCAATGGTGACTGGCCCGCGGCAGATATTCTATTCAGCTGCACAATGGGAGCCGCAGACAGCTCGTCCGCCATCCTTGGGTGGAGACAACGCGCTTAGCAACGACATCGAGGCTGTGGATCCGACACTGGAGGATCTTGCCGGGCGACCGTCAAGCGCTGCCACGACCGAAAGACCGTCCTCGCACGCGCAGTCGGGAAATGTTGGATCAATTCCGTTGTCGTCGGTCGACACGCGATTTCTCGAGCCATCCCGACCGCTGCCCTCTGCCCCCCAATGGCAGGAGTGTACTGTCGAATGGCCATCCTGCGCCAATCGTCCCTGAGGATCTCGATCTCGCCGATCTGTTGCCGAAACCGGCCTCGCGCCGCTTGCCATTGGTGTCATCGCAGCGAACAGAAGCGTCCCTCAATGAGCAGAACGAGCCGGTCCGGATCGCGCCTAAGCCGATCGCCTCTCCTTCGACGAATCACCTCGGGAAATTGCGGGGGTCTGATTCAAGGTCGCCGCCGCCCGATGAGCGAGAGCTGCTGAGCCTGAAGGAAACTGCTGCGCATCGGGCGGTCGGCGCTACCCAGGTGCGAACCGCAACAACGAGCGGTACTCCGCCGTTACCTGCGGACCGCCCATCCGAAGCAGACGAACTGCTGGCGTTCTGGAATTCGCTCGGGTTCAATCCGAACCTTGTGCCACCAGCACAGGGTCGAGAGTTCTTTGCGGAACTCGGCCGTGCGATCGCCGAGATGACGGACGGCCTACATTCGATACTCGCCGCGTGGGCTATGGTCAAGAATGAGTGCCAGATCGGGCCGACGCAGACACGCGCTGGGAACGACAACGCAGTACAGTTCACCAACAGCAGTCATGCCCTGCGCGAGGCGCTTGCAAAGGATCGCGGAGTCCTATTGCTCTCGCGGTCGGTGCGGGCAGGTTTCGACGACATCAAGGCGCATGAGGTCGCGGCGGTCGCGGCAATGAAAGGGGCGGTCAGCAATGTACTAACGCAGATGAGCCCCCAGCGCATCGAGAGCGACGGTGCAAATAGCGGCCTTTTCGGCGCTCGCATCAATAAGGCCAAGCTGTGGGACCGATTTGTGGAACTGCATGCATCAATGGTCGATGACGTTGATCGAACGGCCCGCTCCTATATCGCAGAAGAGTTTGCCCGAAGCTACGACTCGCAAGTCCCTGCACCTGACCGGAATAGAGGGAAGACGGCATAATGGCGACGCCGAACAGAACCCGTTGGCTGTCCGTCGTTAGCGGTGCGTTGCTGATGGCCGCTGCAGCCATTAGTTGTTCAACTGACAAAGTCTCTAAGACGACGGCGATCAACTTCGTGATCGAGGCCGATGACTTCGTCAATCCAAACGCGCACGGCAAACCGTCGCCGGTTGTCGTGCGCATTTATGAACTGAAGTCGACGGCCATCTTCACGCAAGCGCAGTTCTTCGAGCTGTTCGACGATGACGTGAAACGCCTCGGGCCGGATCTGGTGGCCAAGCGCGAGGTCGAACTGGCGCCCGGCGACAAGGTCGATTTCGAGCGCAACACACCGATCGAGACCCGCAACGTCGGCGTGATCGCGGGCTTCCACTCGGGCAACGATGCCCAATGGCGCTCAACTGCCGAAATCAAGCCTGATCGTGACAACAGAATCTCGGTCAAATTGATTGCCGAGGCCGTCAGCATAGGGGGAGGCTAGCCGAAAGTGGTGGGAAATGTTCTGACCAGTCCATTGTGATCGCAACGACCCCTGGCCGATGCGCCGTTTGGAAAATTCAGCGAAGAGGCGCCTCAAATAATGTCGACAAGCAAACCGATCTGGTCCGAAGGCATGTTGGTGCGGCCACATCATTTTCAGCAATACGACCGCTGGATCGAGCAACTGGTCGAGAGCCGCGTTGCTGGTCTGGTCGCCTACGCCTGGGGCATTCGGAAAATTGCCTTTGATCGTAATCTTCTGAGGCTTGGCCAAATCGCCCTTACCGAACTTGAAGCCATTCTGCCCGACGGCACGGCCCTTCATGCGCCGGAGCATGTCTGCCTTCCGATCGGGCGAATCCCTCCGCCGGCTGCGAAAGACCTGCTCGTCAAAATCGCCGTCGGTACACGCCGGCAATCCGGCAACAGCGCCTATTGCGCGGATGTACTCGCGCGCCGCCACGATAAGGAGGTCTTGCAGGTCCGGAATGCGAGCGCGCCTGAAAGGGCTCCGGTCGATATCAAGGTTGCATCGCTAGCAACACGTCTCATGTTCGACGGCGAGGAGCAGGGTGACCTGATCATGCTGCCCATCGGCCGCATCCATGATATCGATCCGGCCGGCCCGATCACGTTGTCCGACACCTACATTCCGCCTGCGATCGACGTTCACGCAGTCCAGCCGCTCGTCGCGCTGTTGAACGAAGTCAGATCGGTGTTGCGGGCACGCGCAGAGGCGCTTGCTGCGCGCGCGGATCCCTCGCGCGCGACGGCAGACGGAGGGGGATTGATTGATCTTCTCATGTTATCGATCGTGAACGGCGCAGAAGCCGTGTTCGACCATTTCGCGGCAACACCTGGGCATCATCCTGAAACTCTCTTCCGCGCACTGCTCGACCTTGCAGGGCAGCTGTCGAGTTTCGTCGGCGACCGCCGCAAACCGTACGAGATGCCTCCCTATCGGCATGAGGATCTCGAGAGCTGCTTCACGCCTTTGGCTGATATACTGCGCAAGCTGTTGTCTGTCGTGATCGAGAGCGCCGCAATATCGCTCCCATTGCAGGATCGAGGCTACGGCATCCGGATCGGCCTGATCACCGACCGCACATTGTTCCAGGACTCTCGGTTCGTTCTCTTGGCTGTTGCAAGCGTACCGGCCGAGACGTTGCGCAACCAGCTTCCGGCGCAGATGAAAGTAGGCTCGGTCGAGCAGATTCGGGACCTTGTCAATCTTCAGCTCCCCGGTGTTCCGTTTCGCGCGCTCGCTGTGGCGCCGCGCGAATTGCCCTACATCCAGAATGCCGTCTATTTCGAGCTGGACCAGTCGGCGGAGCTGTGGCGTATCCTGCCGCGCTCGGCGGCGTTTGCGTTCCACGTCAGCGGTGACTACTCGGATCTCCATCTCGAGTTCTGGGCCATCCGCAGAAAGCGTACGTGACGGGCCCGAAACACATGGATGAACCAACACTCATTGGACGCAGGCCAGTCGGTCCGACCCGTAACACTCAAGGCGGGCAATCCTCCGCTTGCGGCACCGGCCCCCACACGCGGTCACCTGTACCTGAATCTGACGACGTATGGGGCCCCAACCATACCGAGATCGTTCTGCAAAGTCTCTTCGAGCCAAAGGCAGTTGAGGACGCGTTCGCCGCGGCCGCGACGCCGCTCCTTTTGCTCGTCGCGCAACTTCGCGTCGTCAACAATGCCGATATCGCCGCGCTACGTCGTGGGATTGTCGAGCAAATCCGTCGCTTCGAGAAGCGTGCGGCCAAAGATCAACCGCTTGGCAGCGATGTAACAGCCGCCCGCTACGTAATATGCGCGTTGCTGGACGAAGCGGTGATGACCACGCATTGGGGCAGTGAAGGCGCCTGGAGTGACAACAGCCTGCTCAACCAGTTCCATAACGAGACGTGGGGTGGCGAGAAGGTCTTCCAGATACTCGAATGCGTGCGGGCACAGCCGGCCAAATACCTCGCCTTACTTAAACTTATCAACATCTGCTTGTTGATGGGGTTTGAAGGCAAATATCGCGTCGTTGAAGGGGGCCGCGAGCGGCTTGAAGACCTGCGTTCTGACGTTCAGCGTCTCTTGCGGGACCATACGAGCGAACCACCGGCCGAACTATCGATCCGATGGAGCGGCGCCAAAGTACGTACGGGCGTGCGTCGTTACGTGCCGTTATGGTTCATCTTCGTCGGCGCCGCCCTCACTATGCTGACCAGCTACAGCGTCTTCCATTGGCGCCTCTCGGGCGAACTCGCAGCCGTCGAGCAGCTGCTCGTCGTGATCGCCCGGTCTGGGCCACGCTAAAGGAGGTGCAGGTGTCTGGCGCTCAATTCGCCGCACTCTTCTCGGTTCGAGGCGTCATCACGCTGACCGCCTTGTTGCTGGCCGACGCGTTGATCTGGTTCGGCGCCCCTCACCTTGACCTGTTCGGTCAGCATCCGTTCGGGTCGGTGATTGTTCGCGCAGCTATAATCGGCTGCCTCTTGCTGGCGGTCGTCCTCATCATCCTTGTCCGTTACTGGCTGGCCCGCCGTGCTAACCGGCGTGTTATCAAATCGCTGATGGAGAGCGAGGCGCTCGGCATGGCCTCCAAAAATAGTGGCCAGGACGAGGTCGAGCTGATCCGTAGACGCTTCGAGGACGCGCTGAAGGTCCTCCGCAATACGGTCTTCGCTGGTAAGCGCGGGCCGAGCTATCTGTTCGAATTGCCTTGGTATATCATAATTGGGCCATCGGGCGCCGGGAAGACAACGATCCTGCGCAACTCGGGCCTCGAGTTTCCGCTGGCCGAACGGCTCGGTGTCGATCCGGTGGCGGGCCTCGGCGGCACGCGGAACTGCGACTGGTGGTTTACCGAGGAAGCAGTCTTTATTGACACGGCAAGCCGTTACACGACACAGGACACGGATGCAGAGGTCGATCGCGCGGCCTGGCACGGCTTTCTTAATCTTCTCACGATGCATCGCCGCCGGCGGCCGATCAACGGCGTCTTGGTTGCGATCAGCCTGTCCGATCTGTTAACGGGTAACGGGCGCACGTTCGCCCGGTCCATTCGTTCGCGGATACATGAGCTACTGAAGACGTTTGGCATGCGCATTCCGGTCTACGTTCTGGTGACCAAGTGTGATCTCGTGCCCGGCTTTGCTGAATATTTCGACGATCTCGACGATGAGGGGCGCGCCCAGGTCTGGGGCAAGACCTTTCCTCTCGACGGGCCGGGCGATCAAATCGACGACGTCGTAACGGTTGAGATCCAGGAACTTGCCGAGCGGCTCGAGAGCAAATTGGCGTTTCGCATGCATCGCGAACGCAATCCAAACCGTCGTGCAATGATGTATCTGTTCCCGAAAGAATTGTGGAGCATCCGGACGGCGGTCGCCGGCTTCGTTAGCGAGGCTTTCCGGCCGAGCCGCTTCGAAGTGCGTCCAATGCTGCGTGGGATCTACCTGACAAGCGCCGCACAGGAGGGAATGCCGCTTGAGAGGATGAACGGTGCAATCAGAAGGAATTTCGGTCTGCACGCGGGGCCGCCCGCGTTGTCAATTGGGCCGGGAAAGGCATTCTTCATCAAACGGCTGCTGACCGATGTGATCTTCGCTGAGCAGGGACTTGTCGGCCGCAATCTCAACCTCGAACGCAAGCTCGCGATGGTGCACTGTGGTGGCTATCTCGCGGCGGTCATACTGGGGCTGGCCGCATTGACTCAGTGGTACGACGCCTTCGCTCGCAGCCGAGCGCGCATCGCTGAAACCAAAATGGCCGCACAAACAATGCAAGTGCGCCTCAGGGAAGTACACGAGCCGCTGGACCTGATAAAGCTCCTGCCGACCCTCAATGCCGCGCGCCGGCTGAGCTTGGCAGCCGGAGAGAACACTTGGGTTGCGTGGCTCGGTGGTCTCGGGATTTCGGCGACTCCGGTGCTCGCGCCAGCCGCGCAACAAGCTTATGAACAGATTTTGCTCGACCGCCTGCTGCCGGCCTTTGCTGGAAGGCTTGCCGTTCGCATCGAGGGGCTATTGCGTACTGGCAATGACACTCAGCTAGACGAAGCCAAGGAGATGTTCCGCACGTATTTGATGCTGAGCGATCCAAGGCATTTCGATCGCGGCAAAGTCGAACGGGCTGCGCGCAGTGAAGTGGCGCTTGCATTCGCGCTGAAGACGACATCAGCGGCTGAGCTGCGGGAGCACTTTTCACGCCTTGTCGAATTGCTGCCGAAGCCCATCGCGAGTGACCAGAAATTTGTGCTTGCGGTAGGCTTGCGGCTGAGGGAGCGTCCTTTCGTCGAGCAGATCTACGCCCGGCTTTTGCGCGAAGGCGCTCAGAACACGCGGCTCCGGCCGATCGACCTGGTCAGTCTGCTGGGGCCTGGCCAGCTGGAGATAAAGCTACAGGCTGCTGTCCCCACCATAGGCCATCCGGAGCTCCCTTCTTCGGGCGGCACCGCGATCATTCCGGGCATCTTCACACGGGCTGGTTTGATCGATTTCATGCTGCCGCGCCTTCCGCTGATCGTTCAAGACGAGCAAAGCGGCGACTGGATCCTTGGCGGCAGCTCGTTCGACGCGGCGGATACACAGCAGGTCGTGCGCAAGGTCATCGATCGCTATGTTGCCGATTACATTCGCATTTGGACAAGCGCGCTGAGCAGCGTCCACGTCGTCAAGTTCGACGGTATGCAGCGCGCCTCGGCAATCCTGCGCGGGCTGGCCAGCCCGGAAAGCGCACTGCAGCAGATCATTTCCCTCGTACGGGACAACACGAACCTGCCGGCGCCCGGAGAGCAGATCCCGGCCAAGACGGGGAGACAACGGCCGCCGTGTTCTCGGCGTCATTCGGCGACGCCCCCTGGCCGGGAACACGGATCACCGAAGCCTTCCAGCCTCTGGTCCAATTGGGCCTAGGCGGAGCCTCGGGACAGGGGGCGAGCATGGATCGCATCCGCGATCTTTTCGGTGGGCTGTATGCAACGATGGCCAATATCGCGACCGCACCGGATCCTGGCCAAGCCGCATTTCAGCTCTTTGAGCGGCGCGTCAAGGATCCGAGCAGCGATGCTTTCGGCACCTTGCGCGCCGACTCGGCGCTACGACCCGAGTTGGTCCGTACCATCATGAACGACATCGCGCTCTCAACATGGAGCATCTTGATTCAACAGGCTCACAGTTATGTCAATGCTGTGTGGACGCGGGAACTGGCGCCGGTCTGCCAAGCGGGCGTCTACCAGCGTTATCCATTGTTTGCGGCCGCGACCGAAGACGTGACATTAAAGGACTTCAGCGATCTCTTTCGCCCCGGCGGGATCCTTGATGAGTTTTTTCAGAAGTACCTGGCGCCGTTCGTCGTCGAGCGCAGAACTGGCCTTGCGCTGGCAACCATCGACGGAGCGACGGCGCCGATCCATGCGGATGCCCTGACTCAATTTCAGCGCGCGCGAGATTCGCAGGTCCTTTTTCAGCGGCTCGGGGTCCGTACCGGCCGTGAAGTTCAGCATCAAGCCGGTCTATCTCGCCTCCAAACTGCTGCGCGCGACTTTTGCCATAGATGGCAAGGAGATCGTCTATCGTCACGAGGCGCCCCGTGCCTACGACCTCGAATGGCCGTCTCGAACCGATGCAAGCACGGCCTCTGTCACCCTTGCTTCCGTGCATGGAACTGAGGAGAAGATTGAGCGGTCAGGCCCTTGGGCTCTGTTCCGTCTCGTCGATGCCTCGCGCCCCTCCTCGCGTGGCGCTCCCGACCGCTTTACGATCACCATCGGCGGACCTGACCGGCCCGACGTGACCTATGAACTGCGGGCCGAAAGTGTACGCAATCCATTCAGTTTGAGTGTCCTTCGTTCGTACCGATGTCCGGATCACCTATGAGAGGAGCGCCGTGAGAGTTCTTGTTTGTTTTTGCGGAAAGAGGCGGGCAAATGTCGCAGGCGGCACCCTGGCGCGAGCGGTCGGTTCAGCCGAAATGCCGGCAGCTGGTCGCCTCGTGGCGGCGAGTGATCTGCGCGACGCGTTCCAGCCGCGCAACCAGATCGAAACCGCAATCCCCTATGATGAGCCCAACGGATGGCTGGCCGTCGACGTTCCGACGGGCAGGGTTTTGCCTTGCGCTCTGGCGCAACGGGCTCGCAGCGATACGAATGTAATCGTCGAACGCCTGGTCGAGGCTGCATTGTGAGTGCGGCCAAGCCGGGATACGTACTCGGCGGTCGTTTCGATCTCGCAGAGATTATTAGCGAGGGCGGCACCAGCACCGTCTATCGTGCGATTGATCGGATCGGCCTGTGGGCGCGTGAACTGAGTCCAGAAGTCGCAGTGAAGGTCATCCAGCCACATGCGAAGATGCGCCAGAAGCTAGCGCAGGTGCTGCACCGTGAGGCGCGTCTTTTGCGTGGCTTCACACATCGGAACTTGGTGCGGATCTACGATTCCGATTACGACGGCAAGTACCATTACCTGGTCATGGAGCTCTTAAAGGGCCGCTCGCTAGCGCAGATCCTGGCCGATCGTCAGGATCGCCGCTGTCACCCTCCGTATCCTTTCATATCGTGCGCGCCGCCGGGCAGGGCCTTGCCCACATGCACAGCCAGGGCATTGTCCATGGAGACCTCAAACCGGGAAACATCTTCATCACTTCGGCGGGCGATGTCAAAATTGTGGACTTTGGGACAGCCCTCATGCTGGACGCTTCGCCGCAACGCGACGGGGCCACGGCTCTGCTCGATCAGATTGGACTATTCACACCAGCCTATGCGTCGCCAGAGATGCTGATGGGTGAACCACGGGCGGAAGCCGATGACGTCTATTCTCTCGCCGTGGTCGCGTATCTGGTCCTGACCGGCAGGCATCCGTATGCGCAACGGCCAGCCGACGAGGCACTCGAGGCAAAACTCGCACCCGCGGCGCCGCCGACAATTTCGCCGGCGCAATGGCGCGTGCTCGCGTCGGCCCTTGCCCTCAATCGCCGCGACCGTATCAAAACCGTCAGTGAGTTCGTCCAGAGCCTTGCCCGGCCACATTGGTTCTACCGATGGTACGGTCGACGCATGCCCCTGTCGCGAAGCGAGACGAGGCGCACTCGAAACGACATTCCTTTGTAGGAAGCAGCATCGGCTCGAATGCATAGATCATTGGGAACGGACAGGCTTGTTTAGATGCTCATCGGCAACGCGAGAGACGATCCTTCCTCTGCGTTGTCCGAAGCGCCGCAATTTAGATTGCTTCGATAGATCGGCGGAAGGTCTGCTAGTTTCGGGAGACGGGGTCATCCGGAGCATGCTCAAAGCGGAGCAATTCAAAGAACTCGAGGCCTACACTGCTCACTGTGCCTTTCACGACGCCAGCGATCATCGACGCACTGAGTTGGCATCCGGTGCTATCGGAAATCATGCGAGCGCGATCAATGTCGCTCGATTCATGGTGGCCTTAGAGGAGGCTATCCTGTGGCTTGCGCTGGAATGCAACATGGACGCAACGGTTTTTCTAGTTTTGAAATAGATGAGGCGCCGTTGGCGGCTGGAGAAGGTGACCTCGCGCCATGAGCTGTCGTCGCGAACCGACCGATGCGGCACTTCGCCACAATCCGCAAGGTCGTGTCCCCGGTGGTGGTGTAGCTCGGTAGAGCAAAGCCGCCCGGACGCGCGCCCTCAAATAGCGCCGTAGCGGGCGGGCGGCTTTGCGGTGGTCACCGGCAGTTCTCCGGTAGGATCGGGTTGCGACACGCCAACGCAACCGAGGAACCACCGATGACCGACGACACGATGAACGTGCGCACGCTCGTGGAGAAGACCCCTGATGCCGATCTGTTGCGCGAGATGATCGGCTTTGCCGCCCAGCGCCTGATGGAGCTGGAAGTCGAAAGCCAGACCGGGGCCGCCTATGGCGAGAAGAGCCCCGAGCGTCTGGCCCAGCGCAACGGCTACCGCGACCGGATCTGGGAGACCCGTGCCGGCGCGGTCGAGCTGCGCATTCCCAAGCTGCGCAAGGGCTCCTACTTCCCGGGCTTTCTGGAGCCGCGCCGCATGGCCGAGAAGGCGCTCACCGCCGTGGTGCAGGAGGCCTATGTGCAGGGCGTTTCGACCCGCTCGGTCGACGATCTGGTGCAGGCCATGGGCATGACCGGCATCTCCAAGAGCCAGGTCAGCCGGCTCTGCGCGGAGATCGACGACAAGGTGAAGGCCTTCCTCGCCCGCCCGATCGAGGGCGACTGGCCGTATCTGTGGATCGACGCCACCTACGTGAAGGTGCGCCAGAATGGCCGCATCGTGTCGGTCGCGGTGATTGTTGCGGTCGGCGTCAACAGTGACGGCCGGCGTGAAGTTCTCGGCATGGATATTGGTCCCTCCGAAGCCGAGACGTTCTGGACGGCGTTCCTACGCAAGCTCGCTCGCCGCGGCCTGCGTGGCGTCAAGCTGGTCGTCTCCGACGCCCACGAAGGCATCAAGGCCACCGTCGCCAAGGTGCTCAACGCCAGCTGGCAGCGCTGCCGCGTCCACTTCATGCGCAACGCGCTGGCGCATGCCGGCAAGAGCGGCCGCCGCGTCGTCTCGGCCTTCATTGCCACAGCATTCGCACAGGACGATGCCGAGGCCGCGCGAACCCAGTGGCGCAAGGTCGCCGACCAGCTCCGGCCAAAGCTGCCGAAGCTTGCCGGCTTCCTCGACGAGGCCGAGACCGACGTGCTGGCCTACATGACGTTCCCGCCGCAGCACCGGACCAAGCTGCACTCCACCAACCCGATCGAGCGCCTCAACGGCGAGATCAAGCGGCGGACCGAGGTGGTCGGCATCTTCCCCAATGAGGACGCCATCGTTCGCCTCATCGGCGCGATCCTGCTCGAACAGAACGATGAATGGGCCGTCCAGCGCGCCCGTTACATGACACTGGAAACAATCGCGCCGTTGAGCGATGATCCGAGTGTCAGCCTCACGGCTATCACCAGCTGACCAGCCCGGCGCTCGCCGGCGAACGCGGTGATCCACCGCCAGCTACACCACGCCAAGGGACACGATCATCCGCAAAGCCGTGCGAGCTGATCCGGGGTATCGCCAACCACCCGCAAATGCAGACCATCCAATTTGGTCTCATTACGCTTTACCAGGCAATGGTGGCTCAGCTCCATTCATCTTCTGTACTTGAGAAGGCTTGCAGCCCAAACGCGTCTTTAAGGAGCTTGAGGTCGATGGATGACAAGGATGCGGCCGCCTGATCCCAATTCGGCCGTGTACTGCTCACCCCAGATGTAAAAACGTGTCATCGGAACCGCCATGGTGGGCAGAAGTCTGAACTCTCGCAGGACGCCGACTAGGAAGTCGTCCGCCACTCGGGGAGCGTGGATCCAACCAAGCCCGACTCTCTCGCTGATATCGGGCGGCCCGATTTCATTCATGTGCTCAACTCGAGGATGGGGGTGCTGCCCGGGGGTGAGCATAAAGTTCTCGCCTTCCGGATTGTTTGGGGTCGCGGGCGCCCGCCCTGGCCACAATACAGCAGCATAGCGCATACCGTTGATAAGCACACTTTGCGGCCGCAATAGCGTCGGCAGGAGGCTGCTTTCTCGCAATTCCGCGATCAGCGGGTCCGGGGCAAGGCCGCCCCCCAATTGGGGAGGACATAAGCTCCGAAATCGCGCTCTGCCTGCCCAGCCCCTGATTCGGCCGCAAGGGTCGGGCGATCCGACGGCATTGCGCGCGCCTGTGGTGCTGACGATGGTCCGGCGTCTGCGAAACCCTGAAACATCATACCTCTCGCACGATCCCAGTTCTCGAGTTGGGCTTGGTGGAAATCCCGAAGCATGTCGCGCAAATTCAGCAGACGGTTACGAAACCCGCCAATCGCGGGCGCATCGCGCCCCATATAGTCGACTGCATAGTCCTGCACGTCGGTGTCTAAAGACGGCAGCGCAATCCGGTCGACCAGTGCTGGTCTGTTGGTCTCGTGGATCCACTCGAGGAAATCGTACATATCGCCTGCGGCAAGGTCGGCGCCGCGGGAGCGGTGGTTCGGGAGCTTCTCAGTAAGCCAATTCCAAAAGTCCTCATGGAGCGGCCAATCCTCGGTACGGGGACCGGACCCTGATCGGAGCCGCTGCTGTTACCGCTGTTACCGCTGTTAGCGCTGTTACCGCCGTCGCTGCCGCTGCTGCCTGTTGTATCGCTGCGAGTGTCGCTGCCCGAAGACGGCCTGTCTCCATCAAAGCCCTGAAACATCAAATGCCGCTGACGGGCCCAGTTGTCGAAATGCAGGTCCCGAAGCATATCTCGCAAGTTCAGAAGGCGGTTACGAAACCCGCCAATCGCCGGTATATCGCGCTCTATATAGGCGGCTGCATAGTGTTGTACGTCGGTATTCAACGACGGCAGCGCAATCCGGTCGACCAGTGCTGGTCTGTTGGTCTCGCGGATCCACTCGAGGAAATCGTACATATCGCCTGCGGCAATATCGGCGCCGCGGCAGCGGTGGCTCGGGAGGTTCGCGGCAAGCCAATTCCAGAAGTCCTCATAAAGCGTCCTATCCACCGGATGGGGGCCAGGTCCCTGAGTGGAGCCACTGCTGCTTTCACTCACCCGAATCTCCGGTAAAAGGTGCAGCGGCAATGCATGCGCCCTCGATCCGAAGCGCAAGTCGCCTGAGCTCGGTTGGGGGCGTCTTGGCTGATGTTTTCGAATTGAAAAGCAGCTTGATGCGCCGCCGCTCAAGCTTGCTCGCGATCAATCTTCCAGCAGCCCACAAGCCGTCATTCGGCACCGCCATATGTGCTGCGATGACCATGAGGAATCCGACGACATCGAGCATCTGAACTTCTCGAGATCCGTTCTCGCTTTCGCCCTTTTAGAGCAATTCTGCCGGAGCAACAACGAGCCAATCGGCTACCCTATATCTCGATCGACGAGAAGCTCAATCCGCCGGCTCATTTGCCTCTCGCGCTCTGCTCCTCCGATCCCGTTCCTGCGCGCCAGTGTCAATGGCTGTCCTGTTGCTCGTAATGTCTCCTCCTCGATAGCTCTGGGGTTATGTCGGCCTGGCATCCAAGGCGTTCACAATCGTCAGTGTCTTCATAACGTGCCCCCTCTTAGGAGCGCAAGGCGCGTCGCGCTCTTCCTGAGGTGCTCAGGGCCACGAGAAGAGATCACGATGCCAGAAATGAAACAGACCAATCTGCTCCGTCCGTTCGGTCACAAACATTCTTTGTTCAATGATCGACATGTCTGTTTGTTTGCGGTCTTAGAATCGACGTGCCGTCTTCAATGTTGTGGCTCACCAAATAGGCTTGCCTTCAGCCGAAGGGGTCCTTTTGGCAGTCTCGCGAGGCTCGCCACTCTCTGATCATAGCGAACCGCTTCTTCTGGAGGTCGGCCTCAAAAATGGTAAGCTTTGGCGAGCGACAAATCAGGGGACGGCGAAAGGCCTTATCTTAGGATTCGATCAGCTTGAATCTTGTCCGGTGTCTGACAGTCACGCCGCTTCTGCCAGCTTGTTGTTGGCAAACCTCAGCTTTTCAAAAACCCAATCAGTAGCGAACATGAAGATGGCTTTGGCACGGCTGTTGCTATTGAGATGCAGCTACGCAATTGGCTCACGTAGATGCGCAAGACGAAGGATGCTCTCTTTCCATCGTGTGCATCGTTTTGAGAAAGGAAACCCAGAGCGCACGCAGCAGGCGCGTGCGCCAGTTACCGGATTCACGACGATAGTGCGAACGAGGCAGCAAATGCTAGCACCGTAGGCAATCCCACCGCGACGGCCCGCCGTCGAACCCTTGCTGGTGCGCTAGGCTCTCCGGTGCGAGCAGTTGGAGAGCGATGAACTCTTCAGAGCCAATGGCGCCAGAGCGTCTCGGCCGTCTCATCTGGCGTTGCTGGTTCTGCGGTCAGCGCATGCTGCTGTCCCGAAGCGAGTAGGGCAGGTGGGGTATCTTATCTTCTTCGGGCGCTCGATCGACTCTGGCAGCAACAACTGTAAAGTGTTCTTAGCGCCACTACGTTGACTTGGTACACCCATGACTAACGAACCCAATCTCAGTATTGACCTGGAGATTCGCAGTAACCCTAACATCGAGTTCGATGTCCAAGGGTTTGAGGGAACAGAGTGCATTTCATTGCCGTTCAGCTACGTGATTCACGCCACGACATCGAGCGATGTCGACACCGGCGCCTTGATAGGCGCGTGCGCCAAGCTGTCTGTCAAAACTGCATGCGGGCGATGGATTACCTCGGGCCTGTGCGCCCAAGTCGAGGAGCTCGATCCAACGGTGACTGATCTACGGGTGCTCCAGGTTGTCCTGCGGCCGCGCTTTGCAGTCGCCGAGCTCTCCAAAGCGAGCCGCATTTATGGCACTGGTCAATCCATGGGCGTCGATGACATCATTAAGCAGAGGCTCAACAAAGCGAGCATCAGCATTCCGGCCGAATACAATCTTGATCGCTATCCGAAGCGAAATTATGTTGTGCAATACAACGAGAGTGATTTGGCGTTTATTTCTCGCCTTTGCGAGCGGAACGGAATTTTCTATTTCTTTAAGCAGGAAGACGGCGGTGAAGCCGTCGTCTTCGGCGACAACAATCTGGCATTCGCCAGGATCGAGTTCGGAACCAAGTCGGCGATTCTATATGCGCACCAGTACGGGCGCATGACATCACGAGGCGCCAATGAAAGCGCCGTTCGGTCATTTCGCCAGCGCCGGGTTCTCTCGACAAAGACGATCGCACTCCGCGACTACAACGAAACGGCCCCTTCCATCGTGTCCGTCGAGGAGACAGTTGGACAAGGCAGTGGTTTCCTGGGCAAGGCCTCGCTCTTCGGTGGGCATTTTACTGACGAAGCGGAAGCGACCACGCTCGCCCGACGTCGAGCCGAGCAAATCTACGCCGCGCAGACAATGTATATCGCCCACAGCGACGCACCGCAGCTGCGCGCTGGCGTCATCTTCGAATTGCAGGGCCATCCAACTTTCGATGGTGAGTACCTCGTTATTGCCGCGGATCACTCGGCCTATCGCCCGGCGCCGACTGGATTCCGGGCGTCCGTTCGGAATGGGCGAGCCTACCAGAACATGGTCCATTGCATCCGCTCGGACGTGCCCTATCGACCGGTTGCGATGACGCCTGTGCCTTTGGGCGTCGGGCTCCACATCGCCACGGTCGATGGAGAAGCCTGGAATGGGCGTGCCGAAATCGACGACCAGGGCCGCTACAAGCTGCAGTTTACATTCGCCTGCGAATTGGCAGAAGGGCGTGGCAGCGACCACGTGCGCAAGCTCGAACCTTACGTAGGTCCGAATCAAACCGGCTTGCATTGTCCGTTGGTCCCCGGAACGGAAGTGCTGGTCGGCTACCTGAACGGCGACATTGACCGGCCGGTCGTGATTGGCGCAGTCTACAACCTGGATATGAAGGGAGGAGTGACCTCGGACACGCACTTGTTCAATCGCCTCAAGTCTCAATCTGGCGCCTCGATCGAGATTTACGACGGACCCGCGTGATTTCGTCACTTCAGGGCGCTTTATGACTGTCTGGCGCCCAGCGACTCACGAGGTAGACCAGCTATTGGAAGCGGTCGCCAATACGGCACGCGCGACGATCCTGCCGACGGCATGGATCAACATTCCATCGCCGTCGGCCGATGGCATTCGTTCGCTGCGGCTTCGTGACGGACGAGAATTGCGCCTCAAGGTGTCCACGCATTGCCTCAAGCAGGAAAAACGCGGTGCTCGCGCGGTGCTTGTCTACGCAGTGCAGGGCCATGCTGTTGTCGATAATCGCATGGGTTACCGGGTGACGGGGCAGGCCGTCCTTGACGTTGCCACACGTGCGTTTCTCGATCTCGAGTGTCAGCTGGAACGGGGCGGTCCCGTTGCGCCGTGACAGCTCGCTGTCACGATTGCAACGACATCGTCGCTTGATCGTGTCGTTATCTGGACCTGTTCTCTCTTTAATCGTCAAGTCAGGGAGGACTGCAAAGTAGGGTGCCGGGTGCGCACGGCTTTTGGCACAAATGTTGCGATGGCCATTGTGTCGGCGCATGCCGAGAGCCTCGGAGGCAAAACATGTCACTTGAAGCCTACATGACAGTCAAAGGGAAGAAGCAGGGCGACATCTCCAAGGATGCCTCCAAGCCGGATAGCATCGGGCAGGTGGCCAAGGGTGATGCTGATAAGCAAGGGAAGATCACTGTAGTCGCCTTCACCAGCCGCATTGTCGTTCCGCGCGACATGACGAGTGGTGTCGCCACGGGCGCTCGTAACCACCAGCCGGTGCTCTTCACCAAATTCTTTGATCGTGCCTCGCCGCTGCTATGGCAGGCGCTGGCCACGAACGAGGTGCTCGAAGAAGTGGTCTGCGAGTTCTACCGCACCGATCCAGGTGGCATGCCGCAACCGCAGAAATTTTTCAAAATAAGCTGGAAGAATGCGACGTTAGTCGAGGGCATGGCTTATATGCCACTGACGATCGATCCGAAGAACAACTTCTATCAGAACATGGAAGAGTGGTCGTTTAGCTACAAGGAGGTGAAATGGGAGCACGCTCCCGGGAGCACCACAGGCGAGGATAAGTGGTGAGAACCCTTCGACGTATTGCGCTGTCGCCGTTTTCCGGCTCGCCAAGCCGAGGACGGTGACCTGGTTGTAGGCATCATCCAGAAAATGGTGGACGAGCACATTCGACGCGTCGCAAGAATCGGATGGGCCATGCTGAGTCCGTTCGACGGCAGTGTGTGGATAGTGCAAAGAATTGAGTACAGTCCAGCTTTGCTCGACAGAATGTTGAATCGTCTGGGAGTTTTAACTGCCATTGCTGATTGGTGCATCGAGGCGGGACGGATTGATCAAGCGGGCTCACATGCCCGCTGATCGGACGAGTTGTTCGATGCACAACGCAGAGACGCGGCATACGCAGCTGGTTCATTTGTCGTCTAGGCGTCGCTGTGCATCACGTCGATCGCGTTCGCAGCGTAAATTTGCGCTTGTGTCCCCGAACAGGGTGCCGGCATAGTAGTGTGGATCCCGCGTCATGAACATGAGATGCGAATTGGGAATAACCAGCCTGACGGCGTTGGGGATTTAAACAGCGTATTTGGAGTGCCTAGACAGCTTAGCCCGATGACCGCGTTCCTCTCGCGGGGCGACGCCGGGGGAATCGCGCATCAACGAGCGACGCTCCTGAGGCGGTTTGCTGGAGCACGAGACAGGTCCGATCTCGTCGCGCGCATGCTTCCCAACAGATGGCAATAGAACTGGCCTGTCATCGCTTGGTCGATCATGGTACCTGACAGGGCGTGTTTCTCTCTGTCACCTGCATGAATCGATTTGAACGACGACGGGAGTCATCGACTGTCCGACGCCTATTTTAGCTCGAGACCAGCTGAAGTCGTTCCTTGAGAAGGTAATCCGAGCGGGAACGGTTGATTTTGTTAAACGGGATTCATCAGATTCTCCTCCGAATCTGACAGGTCAGACGGTGACCCCTAGGTTGAGACGTTCTCTCATGGACGACCAGTTTCGTGCATCGCCGTTCGGGTTTCGCTGCGAGGTGGCGCGCATGCACCAAATGAATCAGCGATGGCCGGCACTGTCTCTTGTCGGATGATGAGCTTCCGCCTGGTTCAATACTCAACGTTTGCGGTGATTCCGATTTTACTATCATCCCAAGGTGATCGTCTCGAACGTGACACTTTCTTTGCGTTCCAGGTGCTCGAGCACGTGCACGATGCGGTCGAACCGTTTGGCTATCCAGGCCTCCCGCCGATCGGACTCGTCTGGAGAAGGGAGCGCCAACCGCAGCTTCAGCAACCAGCGACTTGGGCTTGCCGCGATGCTGCGCGAGCGCGCCGCTCACTCAATCGTTTCGGCGCAGCAGGGTCTCGAGCCGTCGCCGACCTTCGTCAATCGCGCCGGACCATTGGCCGAACCGTTCCTGCACGACAACCGCGAATGAAGGATACCACAGTGGCTTGCCTTCGGCGTGGGCCCAATACCAGGGATAACCGCGCGGCACGAAGACCACGCCAGGAACGCCAAGCGCTCCGGCGACATGGATGGCGAAGCTGTCGGGCCCCACCACCGCATCGAGATTGGCGATTGCTGCGATCAATTCCGCCGGTGACTCGATGTGCACACCAGCATCGATCGGGCGGCTCCATCGCTTCATGTCATGCCGTCGCGCGTCGGTCATCAAACTAACAAGCGTCACCGGGTGAGGAGGCACGGCGGAGATCTGCTCCATCGATAGACCGAGAGCGCCGCCCTCCCACACGATGCCCACTAAAGGTCTTGGGAAGGCGGACAGGGCATCGCGCCATTTGGCGAACAGCTCGGCCCCGGGACGCAGATAGGGAATGCCGTCGGCGATGGTCCCAGAGTCGGTCGACGGGACGCGCAATAGCGATTGCAGCGGCGCAGCTGAGAGACCGGGCCGCGGCTCGTCGGGAATGACCTGCTCGGTTAGGTTCGTAAGAAGAGCTTGATAGCGTGGCTCCGCGACTACATACACATCTTGCTGGCTCGTCAGCCGCCCCAAGAGGCGAACGAGCGCTACGAATTCTAGGGCGCCCGTCGCCGGCGGTACGGCTATTCGCGTCCCAGGCGCCAAGACGACCGGATCGGATCTCGGGAAGCGACCGACTGTCAATTCAAGCGTTATCTGCAGAGACTTCGCTGCTTCATCCCCTGGTCGTGTGTGCACGACGTGGCCGACAAGCGTGAGAGCTTCATCGAACCGGCCAACGAGCTGCAGGACACGGGCCAGAGCAAGCGCGGCGGAGGGATCCGATTTGCGCGCGCGAACGAATTCCGCCAGTTGGGCAATGCCTCGGTCCATCTCACCCTTGGCAATCGTAACGCGGGCCATGATTTCGCGGGCACCAACGTGAGCCGGCGCATAGGCGAGCAACTTCTTGCAGGTGGCCTCCGCTTGCGGCCAAAGTCCAGTTGCGGCGCGGCAATAAGCCAGATGCAACAGCCCGGCCGTATCGAGCGGGGCGCGCAGATGCGCGCGTTCGGCAAAGTTGAGCGCCTCGTCGAAGCAGCTGCGTTCGAGCATGAGCACCGATAAATGCCCCAGCGCATCAGGATCCTCCGGAGCAATCTCAAGCGCACGAAGCAGGACGGCCTCAGCCGACGCGCTGTGGCCCAGGGCGAACTCGAGGGCGCCGAGTTGAATGAGGGCGCGCACATTCGCCGGCTCCTGTTGGACAACGCTCTCCGTCATCGTGCGGGCTTCCGCGACGTTGCCGCGGCTCAGCATGGCATGAGCGAGCGCTAGCTTGATCTCCTCGTTGCGCGGGGCGAGAGCAGCCGCGCGTTCGAGGCAGATCATCGCCTCCTCAGCGCGGCCGAGCAATTCGTGGGCGATGCCGAGATTGGTGGCGAGGCCAGCGTGTTCGGGGTAGATAGTCGCCGCTTCCGACAGCATCTCGAACGCAAACTCGGTCCGCCGCCGCGCAAGCGCCAATGCGGCCCTCGCATTGAGCATATCGGGATCGCTTGTGGTGGCGACCTCATCCAATACCGCCTCCGCCTCCTCGAGACGGCCGGCCGCAATAAACTCCTGGACCGTTCTAACCCGCTCTTGCTGGCTCGGAGCCGGCATATCTGTCGACAGCATCTGCCTTATGCTACCGTGACACGTTTGCCGTCGAGGCGGAGATCCTCGCTCACCGCGATGACTTTGCTGTGGGCCATCTCGGAGGCTATGCCGGTGACCCTAGTGGCCTGGGTTTCGGTCTGCAACGAGTCGATACGCTCGATCACCGCGACACGCTCGACTGCCTTTACCGTAAGCGACTCGGCGCTCGTTTCCTGGATTCGTGCCGAGCATCGGACACGATCCGCGATCAACGTGTAGAGCTTGCCGATCCAGGTGCCTTTGTTCGCGAGCACGGCAAACAGCTTAGCCTGCAGATCCATACTATCGGCGCGCAAGGAGAGGCGCTGGCGCGCTGCGATAGTGATGGTCTCGCCTTCGATCGACATGTTGCGCCCGCCGGGCAGGCCGACCATGCCACCATTGGAAACCGTCCGATCGAGCACGGTCACGACGAAGGCTTGCTCCACATTAGTGAAGAGGAGTACCATGTCCCCTGGCATAGGCCGGACCAGGCAGCCAGCAGCCACCATCGCCGTGTGACGAGCGCCAGCCACTTCGAGCTCCACTGCCGTGCCATCGCCGCTGACTTCCGCGACACGGGCTGCGTGGTGTCCAGGTTCAAGCAAGCACTCGGCCGTTGCCAATATGTCGGTGCTTCTGGCACGGATCGTCATCGTCATTCTTGTTCTCCAGCCGGCTACATGAAGTTTATAGATTTCTTTTGTACGACTTCCTCATTGCCAGTGCTGGACATGATCTCAGCTGCTCGAGTCACAAGCTCGTGCTGTTCTGTGCTTAACCTTCCCTGCCGAAATTCGTCTTCCGTCACGGACACGCTCGTCTTGCATACCCGTCCATCGCGGCCGACCACCTTCAAGTCGTCAACCGGCGCCAGCTTGAAATCGCTTGTCCTGAGAATCTTGGTA
This sequence comes from Bradyrhizobium sp. RDM12, assembly GCF_051917485.1. Taxonomy (NCBI): domain Bacteria; kingdom Pseudomonadati; phylum Pseudomonadota; class Alphaproteobacteria; order Hyphomicrobiales; family Nitrobacteraceae; genus Bradyrhizobium; species Bradyrhizobium sp. RDM12. The sequence goes on along the minus strand of NZ_CM133064.1, from coordinate 8,079,153 downwards.
TCACTGTCAGCCGAGTTGAAATTCGGTCCAAAAACACACTTGACCGAATTGCCAATCACTTGCTTGATGTCGTTTCCTTCGACAATGTCGAGTTTGTTGCCGATCGTTACAGAGTTCTTATCACTGAGATTGAATGAACATTCTCGCGAAATCTTGAAGGTGAAAGCTTCCCCAAAGAACATGCTCACGTTGTTTCCCATCGTTAGCCTGGTAGCTGCACCTCGCATGCAGGTGAATTTGGTGCCTTGAAAGAATTCCTTGGTGTCGCCCATCGTCTGCTTTTCCGAGTTGCCGCCGGTCGTTTCCAGCTTGTGGCCCCTGTTGATCAGCTTCACGTCGTTTGAGGCTGTCAGGATGATGTCTGCGGGCGTCCCATCAGCGCCCGCACTGATTGACACGCCATTCTCGGCGGAGATCTCATAGGTGCCTTTCGGGACCTTATGTTGGGAGTTCCCGTTCGTGACCTCCGTGGTCTGCCCGCGACCGACTTTCAGAAGCACGGCGCCTACGACGTTTGTCTGAAAGTCCTTATCGGTGAAGGCAAGTATGCCGGCATTGTCGCTTTGATGTTTGCTGGTCACGGCCGGATTGTCGCCGATCACCGTACTGAGACCCGTCACAAGCCGTTCTTCTTCGTCCGAATAAGAGCCGAGGCGCAGGTAACTCGACTTCGTCGGGGGAGAAGACGGTATTTCTGGAACGACCAGTCGCATATAGGCATTCGGCATTGTGGAGGTCTCCAGGCGTGTGGCGGTCGGCAGCTTAGCGCTGGGCCATCAAGCGGGTTTGAGATGGGGATATCGAAAGTCCGAATCCGTTCGGGTTGGCGCCGTTCTGCTTGGTCGGCATCCCCATTTTGCTGGCCGGTGACCCACCGATTGACAAATTGTCCGATCCGGCTCTGGCGCGGCCCGGACCCATGACAACGCCGGAAATGACGCCGAGACCCACACCGGCGTTGTCACCCATCGATATCACGCGCTCGGTCGTCATGTTGTGCGCAGGCATACACATGATCAGGCACCGTGCCTGCGTGGGAATAGCGGTCGTGCTGACACTGATGTTGGGATAGGGGGTGGGCAAGACGGCGGGACCGAACGGCGTGTTGCAGACGTCGGGAAAGGCATGATCCTCCGCCGGGATCGGGCCATTTGAATTGACATAAGTCATCTGTCTAGCACACTCCGTTGAAAAAAATAACTCGGCTTGCATCGTACAGTTCGGCGATGGCGCGTTCCGGCACAGTCTGTAGTGTACTCCCATGCTGGGTCGCGAACAGACTGCCGTCGGTCGACGCGCAATGAAAGTCAGTCCGCAGGAAGTGCGAGCCGGAAAAGTCGCTGCCGTCAACCTTGGCGTGGTGCATCAGCGCGTACGACATGTCGGCGCCGGCAAACGAGGCGAACTTTGCCGATGCACGTGTGAAAACGGATGTCCGCAATTTTGCGCCAGAAAGATCGCTGCCGTCGAGGCACGCCTCCAGGAAGATGCCTTGCGACAAATCAGCATTACGCAGCTTTGCGGATCGCAGGTTAGCCCTGACAAACAGCGTGTTTGGGGCAATCGCGCTGGAGAGGTCGGCGCCCATGAGGCTCGCGCCCGTCAAAACCGAACCGGAGAGATCCGCTCCGGATAGGTTTGCGCGATTCAGCTTGGCGCCGCTCAGGTTGGCTCGCGCGAGCATCATCCCGGAGAGATTCCGCCCGACAGGTTGCATTCCGAGAAATGGATCGTGTCGCAACGCAGACCCGTGAGCTGTGCACTGCGCAAATCGGCCCGCGTTATGGCGGCGTTCATCAGCGTAGCGTTATCGAGCACGACATTGGCCAACCCGCAATCCATGAGAGCGCTTTGAGATAGCGTGGCCCCGCGTAGAGCGGTGTGGGCCAACACGCAGCGCATCGCTGTCGTCTGGCTGAGCCGCGATCTGCTGAAATCGCTACGGCTCAAATCCGATGACATGAATGTCGATTGGGTGAAGCGGGCCCGCCGCCAGTCGGATCCGGCAGCGCGGCAACTTACGAAGGTGCATTTATCAAGGCAAGCGTCGGCGAAGGACGCGCCGCTGAAGTCGCAGTCCTGAAACGTCATGCCAGTCAGGCGGGCACCCCTGAAGTAGCTGCTGCGAAAAGATGAACTCAGCACAATGCCATCGTGAAGGCTGCGTCCAGATAAAGTCTGGCCATCGAGGTCGACTTCGCGTACGGGGAACTTATGGGCGATCGACTGCAATAAGGAATCAAGTGACATGGCGCGTGACCAGGATGGTGCGGTCGATATTTGCGTTGCTCAAGTCAGCCGCGACCAAGGAGGCATCCATCAGGTCCGCGCCATAGAGGTTTGCATGGCGCAGGCTGGCGCCGGTCAGGTCGGTCTGATTGAGGTGTGCCTCGAGCAGGTTGGCGGCATAGAAATCGGTGCCGCGCAGATCGTTGCCGGTGAGGACCGCGCGCTTCAGCGATGTCCTTCGGAAGGTCGCGCGCGCCAGCGTCGACTTGCCGAAGTAAACGCCGTTCAGTCGGGCCATGGTGAAGTCGGTGCCACTGAGGTTGGCCGCCTGAAAAGAGAGCGCCTCGGCGCTGCTGCGGCCGAAATGCGCGTCGCGCAGATCGATGTCGCCGATGAAGCTGACTTGGTCAAATTGCGAGCTCGAGAGATCAAGTTGGGGCGCTGCCACCTTGAGAAAGCAGGTTTGCTCAAGTCGCGCGCCAGCGAAGCTCGCACCAGATAGCGATAAATCCATGAATTGTCCGCGCTCAATCGTGGCGTTCCGCCAAATGCTGTTATCGAGGGCGGCCTTGATGAAGGAGCATTGACGTATTTGGGCAAAGCGGAAGGTTGCCCCGATCATCGGTATCCGCAATACCTGGAGCTCGCCAAGGCGCGCTTGGTCGAAGCATGCGCCCACCATGCGCGCGCCGAGAAGATTGGTGCGCACAAGTCGGGTGCCAGCGAAACGCGTTCCGCGGCAATCGGCTTCGTTGAGATTGGCTTCGGTGAGATCAGTCGCGCTTAAATCAGCGTTGATGAGCGTCGCGCCGGTCAGCGCGGCCTTCATCAGTTTTGCACCGGCCAGGTTGGTCCCATTCAGCTTCGCACGTTCAAGGAACGCGCCGGAGAAGTCCACATTCGCGAATTGCCGCCAAGAAAGGTCGGCGCCGGCGAGATCCCGACCGGCAACCCTGCCGCCGCGCCGGAGCTCCTCTTCCACGAGATCGCCCAGCGCGCGTGCGACAGCTGGCGCCAGCGTCGTTTCAGGCCTGAGCGGTTTCGGTGAGGCGAGCCTTGCCGAGGCTACGCCGGCTGCCAACTGTCCTTCCGCTTTGTCGACGTCTGTCCGCAGCGCAGTCAAGGCTGTCGTAGATGCGGTCTTCGCCACGGCGATCCCTGCTGCGGGCTCATCAGCACTTGCCGTTGGATGCGTCGCACTTAAGGCCTCGAACGGCGGGCGGTCATCGGACGGTAACGCAGGAATGGCCCTTCTGAGCGCCGCTTCAGCATCGGCGAGCGCCGTACGCGCTCGTTGGGCGGCGTCAGGCGGTGTCTCGGCGGCCCCGATCTGCGCCAGTATCTCGTCAATGGTCAGGCGCAGCGGCGTCTCGGGTGCGACGCTCCGCGCTTCTTCCGGCAGGACCAGCGCAGGAATATCGGGAAGTGAAAAGGCCTTATCCGATATGGCATTGCGTATCGGTTCGAGCAGTCGTCCCGCCGCCAGGTTAAGGAAGCGAGCATGTGCGAGTTCAAATTGCTTTTGCTCGTCGAGCGGCTGCGGTGCCGCACCAAGGATTTCGCCACGCCAGTTTTTCGCCCGCGCGAGCTTGTGTTCGATATCGCCGGTGAGGGCCGGATCAGCGTCCGGCAGCGCATGGAGTGGCGCAGCTTGCTCAAAGCTTGCGTCCATCGACTGCGCAGCGTCCGAGGAAGAGATCGCGGCAAGCAAGGCGTCGATATCGCTCGATGCGGCATTTCCACCGGCAATCTTTTCATAGGCAGCACGTATGGGTTGATATTTGGCGTCAAGCTTGTCGATATCGGATTCTGCCTTGGCTTGGACCGTCTCCAACGCGTCGAGGATTTCGGCCAATTCGATCTCGCCGCTATCGAGTTCCTCCGGTAACAATTCCGGAATGGTTGATGGTTCGATCGGCGGTATCTCGATCGTCGGGCGCAGCAAAGGCGGAAGCTCAATGCGGGCGAACTCCTGATCGAGCGCCAAGCGCATCGATGCCAACTGCCGTGCTGCGCGCTGTTCGGCCAAATGGCGACGCCGCGCTACGCGGCGTTCGCGTTCGGCAGCTGAAATCTCAGGGACAAGTTGACGTTCCGAAAAGGCATAGCGTGCGGCGCTCGCCGGGTCGAGCCGCAGCTTACGGACATTCAGATAATGATCGGACGGCCGCGCGGGTTCGCCCTGTTGCTCGTACGCGACCATAATATCGCCAACGTCGCTACCGTCCAATTCGTGCACGGCGATCGCGGCGCGGTAGATCATGACGCCGCGGCGGGCTCCCGCGAACAGCCACAGAGTATCGATGCGCGTCTGTAGTTCGGTGACGCCGCGCGTCGCGTCGCTCCAGCCGATGAAGCAGCGCACGCGAAAGGTCGGCAGGCGGCCTTCGATAATCGGATGTTCGGCGGAGAAGTTCTGCAGCGCGTAGGGTTCTCCGCCGCAGATGAAGCCGTTCATGCGTTGGTCCGGCGGAGCGAACAGAAAAAGCCGCGGATCGGCATCGATCGCCAAAGCGGGGGCAACTGATGTCAGCCACGCGGCGTCATAGGTTCCCGCGTATTGTAGGCGCTCCTTATCATCAATCGCCATTGGTCCGAAGGTTGCGGGCGGTACGATTGTGTCAATGAACTGAATCGCTTGCTCGGGGCGTTCCAGGTTGGGCAGCGCCACCAGTTCGCCGGCCATGCTGCGGCGGAGAGCCTCGTGGCCGGCGCCGACCCGGTTCGCCGCGCAGCCAGATCCGCCGAACGCGCGTTGGCGCGTTAGTGGCATTTGCCGGAACGGTCGCGCGGCTGTCGGTCCCCAGCCGGAGGCGTTCATCTGCCAATAGCGGTCGCCAGTCACCAGAAGGTGCTTCTGGATCGGTCCGAGCGTCCAGCCCAACATCATGCGCTCGGTCGGCCGCCCGTCAGGGGCCGCCGCATGTCCGCCGATGAGCACCTCGGCTTGCGGCTTGGGCATGCCGATGTCGAGAGGGTTGCCGGGCGCAAGCTCCTTCCCGGTCATAGCCCAAAGCTCCTGGTCCCCCTGTAGACGATCGGCGCCCGGGTTGGCGAGGTCGAACATCGCGAACACCGAAATGATGAGGCTGGCCCCTGGAGGACGACGCTCGCATTTGGTCAACAGCCCCAATGTGCGTGGCTTTACAAGAACGGGCATGAACCCTGCCAAGACGATTTTTGTCCTTTACCAATATTTCTCAATCGTGACGGACGTTCGGTCCGACTATGCGAACGCGTCTTTGTGTCACATACCAAGTTGGGTAGGCAGCAATTCAGCTCAGCTTTGCGTAAATGGCCGCTGCGCACCGCAAGCTTGATCGTCGAGAAGCCGCGATTTGCTTCTGCGGCACCTTCATCGGGCTTGGTGGCCGCTCGAGCGGGCAACATAGAAGACCGCATAGCAACTTGCGGCTATCGCCGAAAATTACAAACCCTTATGTCTGCAGAAAAATCTCTGCTCGCCATGAAGCGCTCGCGAGACGAAGCTGTCGGTGAACCGGGCCCGCAATGACCACCTTTGTTTTGCGGGCCAGCGAGGGCAGGCGCGGCACGCCCCTTATTCGAGCCGAGTCGCTGTGTTTAGTAACAGCCGAAGCGCAACACGAAATCGTCGAGGCACGATCGGGCGTCTGCTCGCAAATCTTCGGCTATCAAGTGTGACAAATTGATCGAACGCCGTCGTAAACGGTAGATCATACGTGAAAGGATGACTTGTGAATCTCGTCGTCGTGTCGAACCGGATTGCCGGCAGCGACGTGAATGAACCCAAGACAGGCGGGCTTGAGGCGGCGCTGCTTCCCGTGGTGCAACAATCCGGAGCAATTTGGGTAGGGCCAAGGCGTCCGTCGGAGGCTGAACCCGATGTCATGGCGCTCGGCGGAGGTAAGCTCGTGCGGGTGAATTTGCCTGCCGAAGATTATCGCCGCTATTATGAGGGCTTTGCCAATTCGGAACTATGGCCGGCATTGCATTCGCTGAAAGACCGGATGTCCCTCACGGACGGCGACTATGACAGTTATCGCAAAATCAACGTCCTTATGGCGGACGCGCTGTTCAAGTACAGCGACTGGGACGCGTTCTGGGTGCATGATTATCATTTCCTCACGCTCGGCGCAGCGCTGCGTGATCGGGGCGTCGAGCAGCCGATCGGTTTCTTCCTTCACACGCCATGGCCGGCGCCCGATATGCAGCGGGTGCCGCCCGATGTCAGCGGGTGCCGCATCATCTCGAATTGACCAAATTGATCCTTGCGTATGATTTGATAGGCTTTCAGACGGACGAGGACCGGCAGAATTTCCTTGCCTGTGTCCGTGCCGATCTCGGGCTCCTACCAAGCGAAAAGGGTGTTGTGATCTCAGACATTGGTCGCGTAACCAGATGCCAAGTGTTTCCGATCGGCATAGATACCGACAAATTTGCACAATATGCTGCAGACGCGGGTTCGAATGCCGATGTCTCGTCGCTATTGGAAGGTCTCGAGCGTGAGAAGCTTGTCGTCGGCGTCGACCGGCTCGACTACACCAAGGGTCTCGACAATCGCGTTCGGGCGATCGATCACCTTTTGAACAAAAAGCCGCGCAGCATCTCGCTTTTACAGATCGCAACCTCCTCACGATCCAACATCAAGAGCTACCGGGATTATCAGAACGAGGTCGCAGCTCTTGTCGACGATGTCAACGCTCGCCATGGCGCGGACGGCTGGAAGCCGATCCGTCACGAAACGAAGCCTCAGAGTCAGATGGTGCTCGCCGGTCTCTACCGCGCCGCACGTGTCGGCGTGGTAACATCGTTGCGTGACGGGATGAATCTCGTAGCGAAAGAATATGTTGCCGCGCAAGACCCCAGCGATCCCGGCGTGCTGGTCTTGTCGAAATTTGTGGGCGCGGCCAAGGAGCTCGATGGGGCGCTGCTCATCGATCCCAACGACATCAAGGACATAGCAGACAACATTTCGACTGCACTTTCAATGGCGCAGCCCGACCGCATTTTCCGCTGGAAAAAGATGATGAAGAGGCTTCGAGAGTACCCCATCCAGAAATGGTCGGCGCAGTTTATCCTCGAGTTGGACAAAATTCGCGCCGAGAAACTCGCGGGACAGAGCCCGCGGGATGTGGGCGAGCCTAGCGGTTCGAAAGGAAAGGTCGAGGCGAAATTAGCTGGCGGGGCAAGCCATTCGGACCGCGCGCGGCAGTTGTCGCGTTCAGCGTTCGATATGCGGGCTAGGAGATTAGATGATTTCACACAAATCGTAGGCTTGGGCTGGAACCACGGTCATCAGCCGGCCCCGGACGTCCTGCTCGGCGAGCTGAATAGAGTAGACGCCTTCCCGAGGCCGTTCCAGCCGACGACAAATTTTTACATCCACGGTCATCCTTACATGGCGCAGACTGCGGGGATAAGGAGGTGACCCCCAACAATCCGCTGGGCGTCAATGTTATTCTCGTACCTCGGCTTAAGGGCGGCTGACAACCCTGCGTGAGTTGCAATCGGCGCCTATCGCTTGACTATCAAAGCTCTTCCGTCATCGCTGCCGTTATATATGCCATCGCTCCCGCCGTTCTTGCCTTTCCGTTTCACCGGATCGAGGCTCACCTTGGCGGCCGGCCGACGCTCTTTATCATCGACGAGGGCTGGTTGGCTCTCGATGACGAACGCCTGCGCGAATGATTGAAAACGCTGCGTAAGAAGGAGGTCTTCGTCATGTCCGCCACCCAATCCCTCCCGGATATCGATGGGTCGGCGATTGCGCCCGCCATCATCAGAGCTGTTCAACCCGAACCTTTTGCCAAATGACCGCGCAATTGATCCACAGATCTTGACAATCTATCGGCGCTTTGGGCTCAACGACCGGCAGATCGAGATTCCGGCCCAGGCAACGCCAAAGCGCGACTACCATTGGCAGTCGCGCCGTGGCAATCGCCTGTTCGAGCTCGGTCTTGGCGAGGTCGCGCTCGCCTTTACCGCCGCTCCTCCAAGACTGACCAGGCACTGGTCGAGTAGATCCTTGCCGAATACGGTCGCGATCGCTTTGTCTCCGGCTGGCTAAAGGCCCGTGACCTCGCCTGGGCGACCGATCTGATCCCGCATCTCGCCGAACTGGAGGCCCCGAAATGAACCGCCTCCGCCGAACTGCCGCCGGCAGCATTGTTGCGATCACTTAGCTCGCAGCTTCAAAACCTGCGTCGGCGCCGTTGGTTGTCCTCGATCCGAATAGCTATGCACACAACGTGCTCACCGCCGCTCGCGCGTTGCAGCGGGCGCAGGCCACGGTCGTCGGCAACGTCAACAATGACCGCCCCAGATCACCGCGGATTACCCGCGGTCTATAATAGTCCGTCCGGCAAATATCTGCTGATTCCCCAGGGTGCGAAACTGATCGGCCAACACGACAGGTCTGTCGCGTTCGGCCAGAGCCGCATCCTCTTGGTCTGGACCCGCGCCATCATGTCCGACGGCAACTCGATTGTGCTGGAACGCCAACCCGGCGCCTGCGGTAGCAGCCGCTGAGCTGGCGAGAGAGACGGTCCGAGGCGCTTCCTCAGACGGGGCGGTTTTCGCTTCTGCTCTTTACCGGCTCCATTTTGGCCAAGCCGTCCTCGTATGAGATCTCGGTGTATGATCCATCGATGTCCTTGGCCGCGTCGAGCAAGTAATCGAGCCTACCGGCCGTACCGAGCTTCTTGATGTCATTCTTGTCGACGCCGGCGAGGTCCATCATCTCCTTCCACACAGTGGATTCGTCGCAAGGCAGAATGCGGAAGGTGATGTCACCTATCTTGGTGCGGTACTTCGCAAGCAGATCAATGTTGTTGCAGAACATGAAATAGCTGCCTTTGGGGCTCAGCCTGCCATCCAGCACCTTTGCGGCCTCGGGTAGATACGCGAAGGAATGCAGATATCCGGCAAGAACTGGGATGGTCGGTTCGCCTTCCTGCGCGATTGCAAGAACTTGTTCGATGGAATAGTCCGGCGGTCGTTTTTCGTCGGCGAGCTGGGCTTGGAACTTCAGCGCGATGTCGCCTCGAAATCCAAATCGCCCCGACTTCGTCGTTTCACTCTTTAGCACCGCATTCAGCAACCGCCCCTCCTTGTCCAGCGGGCCAAGAGCGGTGTTGTCGATCGAGGTCATGGAAGGCTCCTCATCAAGTGTGGTGTGCACGCGTCGCCCAATGCGGCGTGTCCGCTACCTTCATGCAAGTTGTCTGCCGTCCCCCTGTGTCTGCCGCGACGTAGAGCGTAGCGGTGTGTTGGCGCGATGTGCATGGATCCCTGCTGGCACCATCACGCGGTCTCGGCCGCATGACGTCGGGACGCTGGAAAACCGCCTGTCGCGATCCGACAAGTCGCAAATCGAATGCTGGGCCCCTGCAGAACAAGCTGATTCCAGCTGCAGCTCAACTGGCATGGGATTTGCGATTTGTGCCTTGCGACAGAAGCGAGAGCGAACCAGAGATGATCAACCTGACGGAAAGCGCCATCAAGGCACTCAAGGCCGCAATCTCCTCGACTGCGCAGCCGGCAAGCGGTTTGCGGATCATGATCGAAGGCGGCGGCTGCCAGGGATTCGCATATAAAATGGGTCTTGCTCATGAGCCGAGCTGCGATGAGACCGTGTTCGAGCAAGGCGGGATTAAAATTTTCGTCGATAACGCGAGCCGGGCGCATCTCAACGGCACCACGATCGATTTCGTGGTGTCGCTCGAAGGATCAGGGTTCCGCTTCGATAACCCAAATGCCAAATCGAGCTGTTCCTGCGGCAAATCATTCAGCTGAGTCGCCTTGGGACCATTGGCAATGGAAGGAGCATCGAACATGGGCCTGAAGGCTGAACGGACGAAGCAGTGTTCGACTATCGAGCCTGCCGATCGCGAGCGGATTGTCCGCGCCGTGCTCGATGAGCTTCGGCCAAGCCTCAGGCGTGATGGGGGAGATTGTGAGCTCGTCGCAATAGACGGCAATAAGATCATGGTCAGGCTCGCCGGCGCTTGCATGGTATGCAAGCTTGCGGGCACGACGCTCGCGACCATTCAGGCGCGCTTGATCGAGCGGCTCGGCGAGTTTGTCCGCCTGATCCCGCTCCCCGGAGCTGCGAAAGTGAGGCATTAAGTGCAGAGCGAACTCTCCGTGCGGCCGATTTACCTCGACAATAACGCCACGACCCCTGCACATCCCTTGGTGGTTGCCGCGATGCTGCCGTTCTTCTCTGGGCAATTCGGCAATGCGTCGTCCGGGCATGCATTCGGCATTGAGGTTGCGCCCGCATTGACGCAGGCGCGCCGAAATGTGCAGGCTCTCGTTGGCGCGGCATTCGACCACGAGATCGTTTTCACCTCCGGCGCGACGGAATCTGACAACACTGCGATCCTGTCCGCGCTCGCCGTGCAGGAAGCGCGCGACGAGATCGTCACAACGGCCGTTGAGCATTCGGCCGTGCGGTCCCTTGCCGAGGAGCTGGGCCGACGAGGAATCAAGATCCATGTCATTCCGGTCGATGCAAGCGGTCGATTGGACATCGAGAGTTATGGCAACGCCTTGTCAGAGCGTACGTCAGTCGCCTCGATCATGTGGGCCAATAATGAGACCGGTACGATCTTCCCGGTGAAGTCCCTCGCCAAGATGGCGCGCTCAGTCGGCGCGCTCTTTCACACCGATGCAGTCCAGGCCGTCGGGCGGATTCCGATTGACCTGAAGACGACGGACATCGATATGCTGTCGCTCTCCGGCCACAAGCTCCATGGCCCGAAGGGCATCGGCGCGCTGTATGTGCGCAAGGACATTAGGTTCCGGCCGCTGATCTTCGGCGGCGCGCAAGAGCGGCGTCGCCGCGCTGGCACCGAAAATGTCCCAGGCATTGTTGGGCTCGGCAAGGCGGCGGAGCTCGCGGCGGCACACCTCATACAAGATCAGATCCAGATTTGCGCGCTTCGCGACCGGCTGGAGCGGGGCATTCTCGCTCTCGGCGGTTGCATCGTGCTTGGTGATATCAAAAACCGCCTGGCAAATACCTCTAACATTGCCTTCGAGCATCTCGACGCCGACGCCATCGTCCACCACCTGAATCGTGACGGAATTGCCACCTCACTCGGTTCAGCCTGCGCTTGCGGCTCGATGGAGCCGTCCCATGTCCTGCGCGCGATGAGAGTAGCACCGGCCTTTTTGCGCGGTGCGGTTCGCTTCTCGCTCTCGCGCGAGACGGCGCCGGATGAGATCGATCGGGTGCTGCAAGTCCTGGCGGACATCACTTCCAAACAGAGAGCCTTGTGGCGTGCGTGTCAGGAGCGCGCGGGCGAGAGTTCGCAACCTGCAGAGCCCCTATGAAGGTCATGATTCGTCGTTCGCCCGAGACAGGCCTTTCGATTTATGTACCCAAGAAAGATCTTGAGGAGCCGATTGTCGACTGGGAGCACGAGACGCTGTGGGGTGGTTGGATTAGAATCGCGAACGGCTGGGTGCTCGACCTACCGGCGATGGCGAGTGACACCACCCTACCAATCACCATCAACGCCAAGAAGCGCGGCGGCGAAGCAACCGAATGATGAATGCTGCGGTTCCACGGAACCTCGCCAACTGCCGGATGCTGAGCCGATTCTTCGCGGGGCGGTCCGGCACCTGCGGGGAACGCGACAACATTCCCTGGCTTGGGCCTGGCGTGACCGAGCGTGCTGATCGCTCGGGAAGCCCTCGCAGCGTTCCTCAGAACCAAGATCGCGGCGCGGTGCCAAAGGCAATCTAGGCCTGGGCGCAGCACTGAGGCGTCGGGCCAGCGATGGCGTTGATGGGGGGCAGCCTTCGACGCCCCCTCGCGGCCACATCCAGCCCGCTCGTTGTATTTTCGCGCGTCTTCACAGCGTCAGGCCAACGGCTGTAACTCCGCAACATTCAGTTTCAAGAGGATTGAATCTCGCGCCGGGCCAGGTCGTAAACTTGAAAATCGTGATGCGACGTCCGCCATGCAAATCCTTGAACCATCTCGAAGCTGCGCGCCAATACCAATACCAACGTTGTAATGAAGCATGGTCAAACAAAGAGCCTCGACGAACTCGCGAACTGGAAGGCCAACGCCCTCCGCTCCTGATGATGATCCCTATCTATGGTTGGAACAGATCGAAGGCGCGCGGGCGCTGAACTTCGTAAAGCGGCAGAATAGCAGAACGCTGGAGGTGTTTGGCGGACCGGCAGCGGAACGAGACAGAGATGCGCTGACCGCGATTTACGACCGGCCCGACAATATCCCCTATGTCACCCGGCGCGGCGGGTATCTCTACAATCTATGGAAGGACGCCAACAATCCACGCGGCCTCTGGCGGCGAACCACTCTGGAAGAGTATCGCAGGCCGAACCCATCATGGGACATCCTGCTCGACCTCGATCAACTCGCCGTCAGCGAAGGCGAAGACTGGCTTCTGAACGCCACGGCCGCACCGCCTGGAAATCATTCGCGGTGGATCTTGAGTCTATCGCGCGGTGGAAGCGACGCCGTGACTTTGCGCGAATTCGACACTGACACGAAGCTCTTCATCCACGATGGCTTTATCTTGCCCGAAGCCAAAGGCAGCGGCGTATGGCTCGATTCTGATACGCTGGTGTTGTTAAGCTCCCATGGCGACGGCATGGCTGCGACCACTGGTTATGCGCGCACGGTGAGGCTGTGGCGGCGTGGTACGCATGTTGACCAAGCGGCAGTGATCTTTGAGACCAAGGCCGCTCATGTGTCAGTCGGTTGCAGTGTTGACGACACTGTCGTGCCGCCCAGGATCTGGTTCCTCGATGCGACAGACGTCTTGAATTGCGTGGTCTGGCTCGGCGATGAAACGGGCGCCAAGACGAGGCTCGATCTGCCAAGTAACATCTGGATGCGGTCGCATCGCAACTGGCTTGCCCTGAAGCCGCGCGAATCCTGGTCTGTGGCAGGGCAGACCTATGCCGCGGATACGGTGCTCGTCATCCCGCTGCCGGCATTCCTGGCGGGCAGCGGCCAGTTCGAGATTCTCTTCGAGCCGGGCCCGCACCGTGCGCTGCAGAGCTTCTTTTGGAGTGTGGGCAAGCTCGTGCTTTGTATTCCGGACGAACTCCGACCAGTCTTCGAGATCTGCACGCCATCCGATCATGGCTGGAACCGCGAGCAATTGGGCGGCCTTCCTGATCTTGGCGTCGTCGACATCTGGTCTCTCGATCGCGATCCGTCCGAGAGCAATGGCGACTTGCTGGCCCACGTCGAGGATCCGCTCACCCCGCCGTCGCTCATCCTGATGGAGCGGGGCGTTGCCAGTCCCGCCGTGCTGAAGCAGGCGCCGAAGACATTTGCTGCGGAGCACTGCGTGGTCACGCGGCACGAGGCCATCTCGATCGACGGTGAGCGAATTCCCTATCTACAGACCGGTCCGGTCAGACAGACCGGCAACGCGCCGGTCCATCTGAGCGGATATGGCGGGTTTGGGATCTCCGTGAAACCGTATTACAATTCCGCGCTCGGTAAGCTTTGGCTCGACTGCGGCGGCACCACGGTTCTGGCAAATTTGCGCGGCGGCGGCGAGTTCGGCACGCGCTGGCACGACGCCGGCCGGCTGGCCGGCAAGAGATTGTCGCATGATGATTTCGCAGCGGTCGCCGTCGATCTCGTTAAGCGCGGCGTGACACAGGCCAAGCGGATCGCGGCCGAAAGTGGATCGAACGGCGGCATCCTCATTACCAACATGCTAACGCGATATCCCGAGCTCTTTGGCGCACTATTCTGCACGATCCCGCTGATCGACATGCGCCGCTACACAAAACTGCTCGCCGGGGCGAGCTGGCTCGCCGAATATGGCGATCCCGACAACGTTGAGGAGTGGGAGTGGCTGAAGACCTATTCTGCCTATCATGCCGCAAGACCCGGGCAGTCCTATCCACCGATCCTGATGGCTACGAGGCGGCGGGACGATCGCGTCCATCCCGGACATGCGCGCAAAATGTCAGCGAAGCTGCAGGCGATGGGCTATGAGGCTTATTTCTACGAGCATGCCGCTGGCGGCCACGGCTATGGCAAGGACAACAGGGAGCACGCCGGCTTGTTGGTGCTGGGCCTGCGTTTCCTGAAGAGCAGGATCGGCTGGCTGGATGCCGAGGATGTCAGCGAGGTAGCGTAGTTGTTGGATGGCAGCTCGTGCGATGTCGACCGAGGCGGCTGCAGCCTTGCGAATCTGATCGGCATCTACACCCGCACGTCCTATTCGAGATGCCAACCAACGTTTGGACGCACGGTCGAATTCGTGGCCGCCGCGACCCTGGCCATCAGGCGTTTCTCTTCACCTGCCTAACAATGGCCTGCGGAATGTCAGGCCGGGGGCCCGCGTGATCTTCCACCGCATAGGCCGGTAACGCACCTGCTTCTTGTCTGCATCTAGGAAGGATCGCCACATCAAGTTGTCCTTCAAAGCGTCGGAAGCGGCAAGATCAACTTTCAAGGACACCAGCTGCCCTGCTCTTTGCCCAAGGGCATAGGTGAAGCAGCGTACCCGTCGTCATAATAGCGCTGCCAGCGCTCTTGTGATCGCAATCTCTGTCAGCTTTCCCACACGAGTTGATAAAACTGACATTCGAGCAGGCATTAGCTAACTGCTTGAAGTGAACCACAAAAGTCATTTGTGGCAGGCATGGCACGCCAGTTGCTCTTGGCTTTTCAGAAACGACTCTGGGGATGCCAGCCGGAAGGATTCGGCTTGAGAAGAGAATTGGAAAAATGAGTACTTCAGCGCAACACCAGGTATCCTGCGGCGGCAGCAAGATCAGCGATTCCATGCAAGTCATGGCTAAGCACAAGGGCTGCGGTACGATCGGCGGGAGCGGTAAGGCGAGCTGCGGATCTCAGGCCGGCATTGGCCATCTGCCAAATGAGATCTGGGAAAAAGTGAAGAACCATCCCTGCTACAGCGAGGAGGCGCACCACCATTATGCCCGCATGCATGTCGCGGTCGCTCCCGCCTGCAATATCCAGTGCAATTACTGCAATCGTAAATACGATTGCGCCAACGAATCGCGCCCCGGCATTGTCAGCGAGAAGTTGACGCCGGAGCAGGCCGCCAAGAAGGTGCTGGCGGTCGCTTCCGCGATCCCTCAGATGAGCGTGGTCGGCGTTGCCGGCCCTGGCGACCCGCTGGCGAACCCGAACAAGACATTCAAGACATTCGAGCTCGTCAACAAGCTCGCGCCAGATATCAAGCTGTGCCTCTCGACGAACGGTCTTGCGCTAGCCGATCATGTCGACACGATTGCGAGACTCAAGGTCGATCACGTGACAATCACGATCAACATGATCGATCCCGAAATTGGTGCAAAGATCTATCCCTGGATCTTTTACCGCCACAAGCGCTACACCGGCATTGAAGCTGCAACCATCCTCAGCAGCCGGCAGCTCCAGGGCCTGGAGATGCTCACCGCGCGCGGCATCCTATGCAAAGTCAACTCGGTGATGATTCCCGGGATTAACGATCGCCATCTGGTTGAGGTTAACAAGGCTGTGAAGTCGCGCGGGGCCTTCCTGCATAACGTGATGCCGCTGATATCGTCGCCCGAGCACGGCACCGTGTTCGGTCTCAGCGGGCAACGCGGCCCGACCGCACAGGAAGTGACAGCGTTGCAGGATAGCTGCGAAAGCGAGATGAACATGATGCGTCATTGTCGCCAGTGCCGGGCCGACGCCGTCGGACTGCTCGGGGAGGACCGCGGCGCGGAGTTCACCATGGAAAAGATCATGGCGATGGACATCAACTACGACGAGCAGGCCCGAAAGGAGTATCAGGCCAAGGTCGAGAAGGCGCGCACTACAAAGCTTGCGGCCAAGCAGGAGGGGCTTGCGGGGCTCGGCAGCGCGTCCAGCGAAATCAAGGTGCTGGTGGCGGTTGCGACCAAGGGCTCGGGATTGATCAACCAGCACTTCGGTCATGCCAAGGAGTTCCAGATCTACGAGCTCTCGACTTCAGGCGCAAAATTCGTTGGCCATCGTCCTATCCATCCCTATTGCCAGGGCGGCCATGGCGAGGACAGCAAGCTCGAAATCGCCATCGACGCCATCAAAGACTGCCACGCCGTATTCGTGTCAAAGATCGGCGGCTGCCCGAAGGCCGAATTGATCAAGTCCGGCATCGAGCCCGTCGATCACTACGCCTGCGAGTTCATCGACGGCTCGGCGATCGCCTGGTTCAAGCTCTATCTCGCTAAAGTCAATGAGGGGAAGATCAAGCACGTTGAACGGGTTGATCGGGCGGCCCGCCATAATGCGCTGATTTCTGCCGCCTGAGGATAGATTTAGATAATGCCGTTCAAGATCATCGCTTCGCAATGCACGGGCTGTTCGGCGTGCGAAACGCAATGCCCGAATCTCGCTATTTCCGAGCGAGCCGGCGTTTTCCTGATCGATCCTGAGAAATGCACCGAGTGCGCCGCCTACTTTGATGAGCCGCAATGCGTGGCGGTTTGCCCGGTTGACAATACGTGCGTGCTCGACACGGC
This sequence comes from Bradyrhizobium sp. RDM12, assembly GCF_051917485.1. NCBI lineage: Bacteria > Pseudomonadati > Pseudomonadota > Alphaproteobacteria > Hyphomicrobiales > Nitrobacteraceae > Bradyrhizobium > Bradyrhizobium sp. RDM12. The sequence goes on along the minus strand of NZ_CM133064.1, from coordinate 8,062,434 downwards.
GCTGCCGCGCCATCAGGTGCCCGCTTGAGGGCCACGATGGAAGTCCCGACCGCACTAACGGCTCAGGAACTCGGGCAGATAATGCTCCGCCTCGACGAGGCGCCGGCCGCGGCTGTCGTCTTCTCAGACCGGGTGGACGGCTCGCGCTGGTTGCCGATTGTTTCGCCAGTTGCCAAGCCATATTCTGGGGACGCGAACGTCGGCTGCAACTCGTTAAGCTATTCCTGTCGGCCCGAAGACCGCCGTCTTGAGCGTCGGGGATCGATTTCGCCGATGGGCCCACGAAGAGCGGACCCGTCTTCCGCGACATCACCACCCACCTGCGGCCTTCATTGAACAGGCGACATGCATGCCCGAGGCCTTCTTCAGTTCGCCATCCGAGAGAAACGAGGGCGTCCTCACCGAGTCCTGTGTTGGTCGCGCGCTGAGGCGACCGAGCATCATCCCAGGGCGGCAGGGCTATCCTATCACCTCGATGACGGTGTCGAAAATCCACCTTGCTGCCGACTGGCGCGGTCCGCGCCACCAAACCCAAGTTCGGTCGCTACGAAGGCACCCTGGCGCGGGTCTTCCTGTTCTCGCTCAACGCTTGTTGCCTACTTGCAGATGCGCCTCGGGCAGCTCGAGCAATGACGGCGGCTATCGAGAGACTGCTTGGGCTCGGTCCGCAGACAAGGTTGGCGCCAAGGTGCTGTTGGGAGCGCTCGAGCGTATGGCTGGGAGCATGAGTGATGTCATCCACGATGCCCTCAGCTGCCGGACCAATCAGGTCGATTGTGCCGGCTGGGCGCGTCTCGCGCTGAAGCGCGCGGCTCGCGGCCGGCTCGAGCACGCCTCCGTCGATGACAGACGCGCGTGCCGCGTCGATGGCTTCTTCAACATCAACCATGGGCTCACGGATGGTTATCCCGAGCATCCCGATTTTAAGTTGCGGGCGTTGATGTTGCCGCACTGGGATCCCGACAGGCTCATGCAAACCGTCATCGCAAGCCGCGCCGCCGCGCGGGAATCGAGGAGGTTGATCGAGGATCATGATGAGGCGGTCCGTAAGGCCGGGTGCCCGCGAGGCGCGGTACAGTTAAACCATGGAACGGGGACGGCAGCATGAGCAACATCGCCGGTGATAGTGACATCGTCGAGCTGACGGATGCCCCCTTCTTTGATTATGGCGATAAGGTGCAGGCCAACCGCACCATCCGCAACGACGGCACCTATGTAGGCAAGGAGATCGGTGAGGTTCTGGTCAAGAAAGGCGAGCTTGGCTACGTCGTCTCGATCGGCACGTTCCTGCAACAATTTTATATCTATGGGGTAGAATTCCTCGATTCCGGCTATCGCGTCGGCATGAAATGCAAGGAGCTCGATCTAGTCACGCGAAGCCGCGGAGGCGAGGAGCCTTTCTTGCCAGGAGCGGCACCCTGATGATCGAACCAAGACTGCCAAAATACCGCTCGGGCCAACGTGTCAAGGCGGCAATCGATCTGCTCAACGACGGTTCCTTTCCCAACGCGTCGGCGGAGGAGTGTCTGGTCAGCGTCGGGCACATTGGTGAGATCGTTCAGGTCGGTCGCCATACGGAAGCGAACCTACCCATTTATATGGTCGACTTCGGCAAGCAGTTGGTGGTTGGCTGCCTCGAGGCAGAAATATCCGCAGTCTAGGACATCGCGCAATGAACGCCGCAATCATCAGACGGCAGCATTCCGGATTGCCTGCGCATCCCAACGAGCTCGACCGGTGGCGGATTGTGCGCGCGCTGACGAGGCGCGAGCGCTACCGATACGTCTCGCCAAAGGTGACAGGGGTTGCTGGTGGCTATCTGGTCGAGAGCCCGTGCTGCTCAGGCAATATCGATGCGAAGGGCGGCCTCGTCGACGTCGCGCTGCTGCACCACGATAGAACAGGGGCGGCATGGCAGCTGTTCCGCAAAGATCACGGCAAGGGCATCTGGGAGTGGCATTCGACGCATCAACGGCTTGGCTCGGCGACAGCGGTTCTGAACGCCGACCGTGAACGTTTGTTCTGGCAATAAGGATTGTGGAGATGGTGCTCGAAGGCGAACTGACGAACATCGAGCAAACGCTCGCCTCTATTGATACAGCCTCTGAGCCCTGCCCAATGCTCCGGCAGAAATTCCCACATCTCGCCTGGATTTGTTGCGAGGCCTCCGACATAACGCAGAGTCCGTTCAGCTGCGTTGGACAGTTCGACCTGCATCTGCTCGACAGTGGCGGTCACTGTGCACAGATCACGAATGATCCGCAGCGCGCCACCGGCATTGTGCTGGCCAAGCGCTCTACCAAGTCATGATCAAGCAATCGCCTGCCCGTGCCAAGCTCACACACGACGGCCAGGCCCACCGGGTTGTTTGCCATGCGGTCGTGCCCGGCCCGGGGAATATCACGATCAGGTCGCTCGCCCGTTCATCCGGTCCATGAGAAGGGGGCAGGCGACGGTCTCACAGAAGTGTTCGCTGAGGGCGGAATTGCCTGGGTATCTCGTCGTGGCTTATTAAATCAAGGATACTGCGGCAGACCAATGAGGATGAGCGAGCCATGCTTGATCAGCTGACGAGGAGTAACGCTCAGCCATCGCAAGATTTGCCTTTATGAGTACTCGCCTTAAGTCCGCAGGACTTCAGAAAATAGGAGAAGACGTTTGTTCTTCGCGCGGTAACGCCGTGCACTCGCCGTGGAGGCCCGTTGATGATGCGCACGCAAGTGAGGCGGTGCGAGCGTCCCGGCCGATCCAGCGGTATTCCATCAATATTGCCGCCTGGAAATATCATTCTACGAGATGTCTTGGTGAGCTGAGGTCGGAGCATTCAAGCAAGAAGCGCTTTTCGACTTGCCTTTCGAAGACGCATCGAGCGTCCCTTCTCTATGGCTTGCTTAGTCATGCAGATAAAAATGCAGGGAAGACAAATTCGCGTGTAGTTCCAGTTCTTATCTCGAAGAGAAAAATCCGCTTGAATAGTTGTCGATGACCATTGATATGGTAATGGGAAGCAGTTGCGTCTTCGCCATAAACAAGGCGCTACAGGCAAATGTGCAAAGCGAAATCGGAGAACATCACGTGGCAAAAACCGCCAAACGGAAAGAGTACAGTAAGGATGACGTCAAGCTGCTCAAAGTGCACTCAAAGGCCCGCACTCCTGTAGCTAGGGTTTCAAAGCTGATGAAGCGATCCGAGGGGTCTCTACGACAGAAAGCACGTACCTTGGGGATTGGCTTGGGTCACCAGCGCTGAGATGTGATTCAATTTTCGGAAATTGACAGGCGTGATCGAGCCGGCCAGGCGGACTACGACCGCCGGGCCAGCTGATCGTTTCAGGTCCCTGTGTCCGAGGGTCAGCTCGCGCAATGAGCGAGCTGACCGGTCTGCCGATGGACTGGCCCACTTGGCTTAGACCTCATCGATTGTCATGGTTTCAATCAGCGACTGATAAGGGCGCATCTGTGAATATAGATCTACCACCCGGAAATGCGGTCCGCGAGCGTGCCGGCGGTCTGGGAGGAGAACCGCGCGCGCTTCTTCGGCAGGCCGGCGCGGCCCGTGCCGCAACAGGCCGCGCCGGCCACACCGTCGACGACGAACGCTGTGGAAGGAGATAACGATGAGCAACGTCGGCGTCATCGACACCTTCCTCAAAACCTTCACCACCTACACGAATGAGGCTTCGGCCTGATCAAAGGCGAGGTCACGTCTCTCGCGTCGACGCTGATCGTCATCGACATCACCTTGGCCGGCCTGTTCTGGGCGTAGGGCGCCGACGAAGGCATCCTCCAGCGGTTGGTGAAGAAGACGCTCTACATCGGATTCTTCGCCTTCACCAACTTCAACACTCTCTCGGGCGTCACCTTCGATAGCTTCGCCGGCCGTGGCCTGAAGGCCGGCGGCTCCTCCCTCTCGACAGCCGATTTCCTGCGGGCCGGCCGGCTCGCGCAGGTCGGTCTCGACGCGGCGCACCTACTGCTGGACGCCGCAAGCCAGATGATTGGCTTCGCCAGCTTCTTTGCGAACTTCATCCAGGTTGCCGTGCTGATGCTGTCCTGGCTCCTGGTCCTGATCGCCTTCTTCATTCTGGCGGTGCAGCTGTTCGTCACGCTGATCGAGTTCAAGCTGACAGCGCTCGCCGGCTTCATCCTCATTCCCTTCGCCCTCTTCAACAAGACTGCCTTCCTCGCCGAGAAGGTGCTGGGCAATGTCGTCGCCTCCGGCGTGAAGGTGATGGTGCCCGCTGTCATCGTCGGCATCGGCACCGGACTGCTCTCGCAGTTCACCACCACCTATGGTGGCGGCCAGCCGATGATCGAGCAAGCGCTTTCTGTCGTGCTCGTCGCACTCGCCATGCTCGGCCCCGGCGCCCGGCATCGCCACCGGTCTGTTCTCCGGCGCGCCGCAGCTTGGCGCGGGCGCTGCTGTCGGAACTAGCCTCGCCGTCGCCGGCACGGCGATAGCGAGCGGCGCTTCGCTCGCTCTCGCCGGAAGGGAGCGATGGCAGCGGCCACGGTGCGGCGGCCGCCACGCGTGGTGGTGCGGCGATGGCCCGGGTGGCCAAGCTCGTCCAGTGTTTTGATCTCCATAAGCGGTCCTGTCCGCTAGTCAAAGACACAAACTGTGCGTGTGGCGCAGCCGAGCCTCCCCGTTAGATGGTCAGGCGTCCTTCGAATGCAGGAGCTGCTCCTTCAACTGCACGATCGACATGTTGCCTCAGGCAATTTTAAGCGTGTCGCCGCCGATCTCGCGGTTGCAAGGGCAGAGCTCATCAGTCTGAATCGCATCCAGAACGCGTAGCGTGTCCTTTGGGCTCCGGCCGACATTGAGGCTTGTCGCATAGACGTGCTGGATGGTGTTCTCAGGATCGACGATGAAGGTGTAGCGATGCGCGATGCCATCACGCGAGCGCACTCCAAGGCCATCGACCAGTGCGCCCTTGGTGTCGGCAAACTGCCAGATCGTTAGACGGTGCAGGTCCTTGTGCTCACGCCGCCAGGCGAGCTTGCAGAACTCGTTATCGGTCGAGCCACCAAGCACGACTGCATCGCGATCGGCGAAATCCTTGGACAGGCGGGAAAACTCAGCGATTTCGGTTGGGCAGACGAATGTGAAATCCTTCGGGTAAAAGAAGATAACTTTCCATTTGCCGGGGAAACTCCTCTCAGTCAGGGTCTCGAAGGCGCTCTGCCCATCCTCCTCTTGCAGGTGAAAGCCGGGCTTTACGCCTGTGATGTCGAACGGCGGCAGCTTACTTCCAATTCCAAGCATATTGTCCTCTCAATATCGCATCACGCGGAAACAGCGTTTCGCGACCAGCAAAGCAAGCGATATGCCACCCCGATCCGACGGGAAGTACCCGACATGCCGGTCGTGAAACATTCGCCTTTGATGATGGCGGTGTCCTCGAACCCGATCTGCACCGTGTGGTCCCCTCAATCGTCTCGGGCTTAAGGCCCGGCATTCCCCGTTCCGCGCTCTTTCGCCCGGCGCTCGTAGTGGAATCCACGCGCCGGGGGTTTGTCCGGTTTCTGTCAAAGCCCTTGCCGCTGTCGGGTCCGCCACGGCATCCGGTCTTGGACGCCGCACTATTAGTCCAGCATGCTCAGACGCTTAATGCGCGTGCGAACGAAATGGCACGCCAGTTGCTAAATGGATGCAGCAACAACGAGTGAGGGCTGAGGGCACGCCGACGCCGATGGCGAGCGATGGCCTCCTTCCCGAAACCCGTGTGCCCACGATTCTGAGAGAGAAACAGCTTCGCGCATTCGGCGCGAAAAAATTGGCAATCGGTTGATGGAGAGCAACATGTCTTCGCTGAGACAAATCGCGTTTTATGGCAAGGGTGGCATCGGTAAATCGACAACGTCGCAAAATACGTTGGCGGCCCTTGCTGAGCTGGGCCAAAGGATTCTGATCGTCGGCTGTGATCCCAAAGCGGATCTGACTCGCCTCATCCTGCACGCCAAAGCGCAGGACACCATTCTGAGCCTCGCGGCGAATGCCGGCAGCGTCGAGGACCTCGAAATCGAGGACGTCATCAAGCTCGGCTACAAGGACATTCGATGCGTCGAGTCCGGCGGTCCGGAGCCGGGGGTCGGTTGCGCCGGAAGAGGCGTGATTACTTCGATCAACTTTCTCGAGGAGAATGGCGCCTACGAGGACATCGACTACGTCTCTTACGACGTGCTCGGCGACGTCGTCTGCGGCGGATTCGCGATGCCTATCCGCGAGAATAAGGCGCAGGAAATCTACATCGTGATGTCCGGCGAGATGATGGCGATGTATGCCGCTAACAACATCTCCAAGGGTATTCTGAAGTATGCGAATTCCGGCGGCGTGCGCCTCGGCGGCCTGATCTGCAACGAGCGGCAGACCGACAAGGAGCTGGAGCTTGCGGATGCTCTTGCCAAGAAGCTCGGCAGCCGCCTGATCTACTTCGTGCCGCGCGACAATGTCGTGCAGCACGCGGAGCTGCGCCGCATGACTGTGCTGGAATACGCGCCAGAGTCCAAGCAGGCGGATCACTATCGCAATCTCGCGACCAAGATCCACAATAATGCTGGACAAGGCGCTATCCCGACGCCAATCAGCATGGACGAGCTCGAGGATATGCTCATGGAGCACGGCATCATCAAGCCTGTCGACGAGAGCCTGGTCGGCAAGACCGCCGCCGAGCTCGCCGCTGTTTCGGCATAGTTCATGTTGTCGGCCTTCTCGACCGGGGAAGGCCGACATCATCCACTCAGAAGCTGGGGGACCTTCATTATTGGTACACAAAGAAAATCGGCCGATACGATGTCACCTCCTGTATCGGCGGCTCACGTCGCCGAGCAGCGCGATGCGAGTGAGCTCTACGGCCTTCTGACCGGGCGCCATCCAACAGATGTCGACATCAGCGACAATGACGATTTCGATCGCCATGTACTCGCTTGCATTCTTGCCACATCCGCTATGGATGGCGGCCAACTTCCCGAACGGGCTGGCTTGACCAACCAGGAGCTCAATGTGCTCTTGGTGCAATACTTTCCATCCACCCCGATCAGGAGCTGTACCTGGCGCGAACAGTCCGCGTTACCGGCTCCTGACGAGACGATTATGGTGCGCGACCTCCTGCTTGCGCAACGCTCCACCCATGGCGAGGTCGGCGGCTGGTTGGCGACGATGATCGCGCGGCGCGCCATGGAGCCTAATCACTTGTGGGAAGATCTCGGTCTGCGGAAGCGGGACGAATTGTCCCGCCTCCTGACGCGCCATTTCGCGCCGCTAGCGGCTCGCAACACCAAGAACATGCGCTGGAAGCGCTTCTTCTATCGCATGCTATGCGAAGATGATGGCCTGGTGATGTGTACCGCGCCGGTCTGTACGGAATGCAATGATTTTGATCTTTGCTTCGGCGAGGAGAGCGGCGAGAGCCGGATGGCCGGACGTCGGCGGGATCATCTGCGTCGTCTCGATGACTCCGTCCAAGCGATCCCAAGTTCGCAAGACTGAGCTCATCATGGATTGCCCCTCCTCGGCGCGATTCCCGGTATATCGGACGAGCTTTCGGCCAGCTGTCACAAGAGGAGACTGAGGGTACGAAAAGACACTGGGATAAACGATTGCGCGCAGCCGGCCTAAGGCCGATGCGGCTGCGCCTGATGATTGCGGGTTGATGTTTGGCGGAGGCGACCGTCACATTCACCGGCCGAGATATTCTATCATGACGTGGTTGGACCGAACCCGACGGCTCAAAACTCTTCTTCGACGCGCATCCCAGAATGCGGCCGCCTTCCCCGAAGTGCTGCAGCTTGAGGTGAGGCCCGAACCGTTGCCCGGCTAGGAAGCTTCCAAGCTCGGCACCCTGCCTTCAACTCAGTCGCAAGCGCACCGAACCTCGCGCTCCGCCGTTTCCACCCTGTCGGATTTGCGACACACTCGAGTCATCTAAAATTCGACGTCATTCAGAGGCTCTTGGGAATTCGAACGGGTTGGCACGGCAGTTGCTGAAGAGTTTCCGGAATAAACATACGGAGCCGCTGATGGCGTTAGCTGCCGCGATCACCGGGCTCGACAAAGATCGGTCGAGGTCCATAGTCCTTAATGACGCTACGTTGCGCAACGGCGAACAGGCGCCCGGCGTGGCGTTCACGATAACGGAAAAGGTATCGATCGCGCGTGCTCTGGCGGCGGCCGGGGTCACGGAGATCGAGGCCGGCACACCGGCGACGGGTCACGAAGAGATGACCGCGATCCCAGCGGTCGCCGAAGCGGGCCTTGCGGCCACGACTATTGGCTGGTGCCGGATGAAACCCGCGGACGTCGATGCGGCGATCGAGGCCGGCGTTTCGATGGTCAACCTATCGATTCCATCGTCTGACGTGCAGATTGCGGCGAAACTCGTTGGCGGCCGTTTAGCCGCGCTGGAGCGGGTGAAGCGCGTCGTGAGCTACGCTCGCGACAAGCGACTGGATGTCGCGGTGGGTGGCGAAGACTGCTCGCGTGTTCGAGCACAAGGGCCCGGTTGCCCAGGAAACGGTGGTGGCGATCTGGCGCGACATTCACGAGAGCTCGCTGGTCAACGGCGGGTGATCGGTTGGTCAGCCATGCGCGTCGCGTGATCGGGTTGGAACGTTCAAGCCTGGATGGTTTCCGGGCGCGGATCTAGATGGAGGTTGACAATGACGACGGACGGGATCCTTGCGCAATTGAACAAGGCGTCGGCGGCAGAGGAGTTTTTTGCACTGCTCGGCGTCGAGTACGATGCGAAAATCATTGACGTGGCGCGGCTTCACATCCTGCGTCGCATGGGTCAATATCTCGCGGATGAGGAGCTTGCCGGTGCATCCGATCCTGACATCGCCTCGCGTTGCAAGGCCACGCTTGAGCGCGCCTATGCCGACTTCGTCACGTCCTCCCCAATCGAACAGCGCGTGTTCAAGGTCCTGAAGGATGCGGCCACACCACAACCGAACAAGCATCCAGCATTGGTCCAGCTCGGTTCCTTGGAGTGAATTGAGTTTATATCTCGTGCTCTGGACCGTGAAGGTTCGGAGAACCTGCCAGCCACCCAGGGTATCGAATTCAAGCGAAAGTTGAAGTTACCGCCCCGCGGATCCGCAGCTTCAACACTCGGCTCGTTAAGGGCCAATCACGGCTCAGCCCTGGTATTTCCATCCTTTCAAGCTGTTGCTCATGGTGCATCTATCTCCTGCGACGGTACGCCGGCAGCGGGGGAGCGCACATTTGGCGAGGAAAGCGCATCATGATTCGGATGACTGTCTTCTGTCGCATTCCGGACATCGGTCAGCGCGGTTATCGAATGTTCCGATCCTCGCGAGAGGCTGCCAATCCGATTTCCTTCAGTAAGAGTCTGTATTGGCGGTCAATTTTCATCACCCGCGCAATTGGTACGACAATTGCTGACATATGCTCAGCTAGTCTGGAGAAGCGCATGCACCTCTTGGTCCGTATCGATTTCGTTGGTGACGCCGCGCAGCTTCGCGCGCGCTGCCTGTCGGCACCATGATGCGTGGCGACGCCAAAGCGATGGTCGCATATTTCGGCCTGGCTGAGCTGAAAGCTGCGCTTGATCCGCGCCAAAGGTTCGTCGACGAAATCACCTCCGTTGTCCGATCCATGGCCGAGGTTTCGCGGGGGCAGCCCTTGCTCTCCAGCGCCGACCATGCGGCGCCCTTGACGGGCGGCTTGACCGCCGGTGCTCGTGCCCTCGCCAAGAGTTGCGGGCTTGTCGCTGCAATAGGCAAGCCCTCGAGGGCATTCGGAGCGGGGGAGCGCGCTTTCACCGGCAAGCACGCGGCCGAGCCGAGGCTGTGGCAGGTCCTCGATCTGTTCCAGCTCGGTCGCATCTCGAAGACGAGGGGGATCAATCGATCGGCTCGCGTGACCCGCGTGGTTGGGTGCCTTACCAGTGCTCGTTGCCAAATGGTGGCCCCAGAATGCCGAACCATGAAAGAACCCGAAACGCGTGCTTTCGGGCTCGTCGACACATTGAGCAATGTCTGTCTCGGCCCCGCGTTGCTGCCAAGCGGTGCTGACAGAATGGCGGCGGGCACGCGGCCGAACTTTTAACTGAAGCTATCTTCAAGCGCGAATTCAAAGCTGGAGGCGGAGCACGCCCGCTGGCGAGCCGCTACTGAACACGAATGGGAGTACAGATGATGAGCACCGCACCCAAAAGCGCAGCTCCGGCCGCGGGTGGTGGTCGCGCGGCGACCAAGAGGAGCTGCCCGAACGATTTAAGGCGTATAGGCACGTCTGGGTCTTCATCGAGCAGGAACGCGGGGTTGTGCACCCCGTCTCCTGGGAGCTGATGGGTGCCGGCCGCCGGCTCGCCGATAAGCTCAACGTTGACCTCGCCGCGGTTGTCATCGGCCCGGTCGGGGAGACAACGCAGCAGGCGGTCGCCGAATCCTTCTGCTACGGCGCCGACCTCGCCTATATCGTGGCGGACAATCTCTTGGCCGATTATCGCAACGAGTCCTATACCAAGGCGCTCTCCGAGCTGGTCAACACTTACAAGCCGGAAATCCTACTCCTAGGGGCGACCACACTCGGCCGCGATCTCGCCGGCTCAGTGGCCACCACACTGCTCACCGGCCTAACTGCCGACTGCACCGAGCTCGATGTGGACGCCGACGGCTCGCTTGCAGCGACCCGGCCGACGTTTGGCGGCTCACTGTTGTGCACGATCTACACGCTCAACTATCGTCCACAGATGGCAACCGTCCGCCCGCGCGTGATGCCGATGCCCGAGCGCGTGACGGGCGCCGTCTGGCGCGTCATCTCGCATCCGCTCGGGCTTGCAGAAGAAGATATCGTCACAAAGGTCCTGTCGTTCCTGCCGGACCGCGATTCTACAAAGTCGAACCTTGCCTATGCCGACGTGGTCGTCGCTGGAGGGCTCGGTCTGGGATCGCCTGAGAACTTCCAACTGGTACAGCAGCTCGCAGACGTGCTTGGCGCCGAATATGGCTGCTCGCGGCCGCTGGTCCAGAAGGGCTGGGTCACCTCGGACCGACAAATCGGCCAGACCGGAAAAACCATTCGGCCGAAGCTCTATATCGCGGCCGGTATTTCCGGGGCGATCCAGCATCGCGTCGGCGTGGAGGGGGGCGACCTCATCGTTGCCATCAACACCGACAAGAACGCCCCGATCTTCGACTTCGCCCATATTGGTATCGTCACCGACGCCATTCGACTGTTGCCGGCATTGACCTCTGCATTCCGCGCGCAGCTGTCGCCGCACTCGCACGACCGCATCGCCGGCTAGGGAGCTTGTTATGATCGAAGAAAGATTCGACGCGATCGTCGTCGGTGCTGGCATGGGCGGGAATGCGGCGGCGCTTACCATGGCCGAGCGTGGCCTGAAAGTGCTGCAGCTGGAGCGCGGCGAGTATTCGGGGTCGAAGAACGTGCAAGGCGCCATCCTTTATGCCGATATGCTGGAGAAGCTGATCCCTGATTTCCGAGAAGATGCACCACTTGAGCGGCATCTAGTCGAGCAACGCTTCTGGATCGTGGACGAGCGTTCGCACACGGGGCTTCACTATCGCTCCGATGATTTCAACGAGGAGAAGCCGAACCGCTACACCATCATCCGCGCCCAATTCGATAAATGGTTCTCGCACAAGGTCCGCGAGGCCGGCGCAACGGTGCTGTGCGAGACCACGGTGATCGATCTCCTCCAGGACTCCCATGGGAGAGTCGTCGGCGTGCGCACAGACCGCAATGGGGGTGAGATCCATGCAGACGTCGTCGTGCTGGCCGAGGGGGTGAACGGAGTGCTCGGGACGCGTGCGGGCCTAAGAGGGCGCCCGAAACCGGATAAGGTCGCACTCGCGGTCAAGGAGATGCATTTCCTGTCGCGCGAGACAATCGATGCTCGCTTCAATCTCAAAGGCGACGAGGGGCTCGCCATCGAAGCCGCCGGAACTATCTCCCGCGGCATGACCGGTATGGGCTTCATCTATTCCAACAAGGAATGCATCTCCCTCGGTATTGGCTGTCTTGTTGCCGACTTCCAGCGTACCGGCGAGACGCCTTACGGCCTGCTCGAGGGTTTCAAGCGTCACCCCTCCGTCGCGCCGCTGATCGAGGGTTCGGAAGTCAAGGAATACTCCGCGCACTTGATCCCCGAAGGTGGGTACAAGGCGATCCCGCAGCTTTGTGGTGAGGGCTGGGTCGTCGTCGGAGACGCGGCCCAGCTCAACAACGCCATCCATCGCGAGGGGTCCAATCTGGCGATGACGTCGGGCCGTATCGCGGCGGAAGCGATCTGTCTCATCAAATCGCGAAAAGATCCGATGACGGCCAAAAACCTTTCACTTTACAAGAAAATGCTGAATGATTCCTTCGTGATCAAGGACCTGAAGAAGTACAAGGATATGCCGGCTCTGATGCATACCCACTCGCAGAACTTCTTTCTCACGTATCCACAGCTCTTCTCGAAGGCGATGCAGGATTACGTGCGCGTCGACGGCACACCAAAGCTCGAGAAAGAGAAGCTGACGCTGAACTCGTTCATCAAGGCGCGGTCGTGGAGTGGACTATTCAGCGATGCCCTCCGCATTGCCCGGGCCTGGCGCTGATCACTAAGCAAAGACAACGACGAATGACGGAGCCAGAAACAATGCCGAGCGAGCCATCCCAACGTGTCGAGGACAAACTATTCTACAACCGTTATCTTGTTGATTCCGGCCGCGCCCATATCAAGGTGCGGCCGCACACTACGCCATCGTCGCGGCTCTTGTCGATGCTGAAGGCTTGTCCGGCACGGTGCTACGAGCTCAACGATAAAGGTCATGTTGAAGTTACAGTCGACGGGTGCATCGAGTGCGGCACCTGCAGGGTGATCTGCGAAGAAAGTGGTGATATCGAGTGGAGCTACCCGCGCGGCGGTTACGGTGTGCTATTCAAGTTTGGTTGAAAGTTCAGGGGACGGCTGACCTTGGTAGGATGCGGCGGGGCGCGGCGACGCCGTCAACGCCATCCTCGCCGACGCCGGCTACAACTTGGCCGCCTCATGCGCTGGCTTAGGCTCTTGGCGCGTCTGTTCCTGACATCACTCTCCCCGGCCTTCTGACGAACTCAGCGTGAAATCACCCTTCTTCACGGACGACGAGGCAGAGCGCGGTAAGCGCAATCTTGATGCCGACCGGCTATATTCGAACGCACTTTGCAATCTACTGCTCAGCTCGCGTTGAATGATGAGTTCGAGGCCCGGTCGACCGATCTCGCCAAAGACGAGTGGCTCCGCAACTATACCGGACCCAATTCTTGAAAATGGACCTTGGCCTGCGGAATGCAGCGCGAGATCTCCCGACGAGTGTCTGCGATCCAAGTGGCTGTGTGAACACTGAGTTCGAGACGAGACATGGTGCCGAAAGCGGTGCCACGGACCTGAAGCGGCGCTTTCCAGTGATCCAGGCCAAGATCTCGCAGCCGCCAAGCACGAGCAGATCACGAAATTAGCGCCTTCTGCCTTCGGGACCGCCGGTTCCGCGTTCGTCAGCCGGGCTGCGCGCATGCAGCACACAATTTTGCACTTTCATTCGACCGAATCGGCAGGATATATCGTCGGGCGGAGAGCATGACGATGGTTCGAGTACAAAAGAGCGAAGCAGCCGCCAACGCGCGGCGAGCACAGGCACGCCGTGAGAGTTCGGTCGACGACATCCAGGCCCGCATAGCCGAACTGAGAAGCTTGCCGCGCGAGAAGCTCGCGGATGCAGTGTTCATGCTCTCGATCAATGCAAGACGGCAGGGCGAGTTGATACGACAAGCGATCGAGAAGCGCGCCGAGGTCGCGTTGGACTTTGATCCGCCGCCGAAAGCTGATTTGGCGGCCTATCTTGCGAGTGATGTGGTCTCGACCTTACGCCACCACGTTGCTGACCTTCCGACCTTGCTGGACGTCTTGGTTCAGCGAGCGCCTGACATTCGCTTCACCGTCCATCGGGAGGAGGCCGTTTCGCTGCTCGCCGCTATAGTTCTCGTACAGCGGCTCGAAGGGGTCCTTGAAGGCCTCCGGCTCGCCGGGCTGCTGAACGAACCAGCGAAGGACCGCCATGCCGGGATCCGTTCGGAAGCGGATTTGAGGGGAGCTGCCGGCGGCACGTGAGTGTCCAGAGCGCTTTGAGGGAAAGTCCCTGTAGATGGAACGTCCAATCGGAACCGGGGACATCAGGAAATCTCGGCGCCTGCTTGCGAGGTGAAAACCGCGTCGAAATTGGCTGCCGCAGTCCTTTTCATCCGTTTGGCGTTTATCGTCGACTCAGAGCCGCTATTGCAGGCACGCCCGGTCGCAGTCCCAAGCTCGGCGACTTCCCCGTTGGTGAGGACGAGATCCGCTCTTCTGAGGTTCAGCTTCAGTTGCAGCACGCTCCTTGCGCTGAAAATGGTGCGGTTCATGGAACTGTTCACTAATTCCCAAGAAAGGAAATCACGGCAGGAGAGGTCGACCGAGCCGAGGCGATGCCCCAAACGGCGAAAGGCGGTCGCCCAACTCATCGAGGCGCTTTGGTTGAAATCGGCCGTCCTTGTTCCGGTAGCTGCGGGTGCGCGCTGGTGAACGGCGGGAGAGGCCCGGCAAAGTATTCTGCGATCCAATGGAGAACAGCAGACAAGCTCAGTGCCGGTCCCCTGCACAGTGGGCAAAAGAGTCTTCTTTCCTGGTCGAGATAAACGCTCCGCGCGTGTATGCCATGCACGCCATATCCTTGCTCGACACCCAGGAAATGCGCCGGAAGTCGCCTCGTTTATTTGCTGGGTTCGTGAGCCGCATTGGGATTTACTCGCGTGCACGAACCCGGCGAAGACAAGGCCGAAGTCCGCGGCTGAGTGCGTCCGAACGGCGCATCTTCCGCCAATGCCGGTCTGATCGGTTAGTCAGCCTGCTCAAAGCCCACGAAGGCGCCTCGCGTGCTGCGGGTAGCCGCACTTCAGTGAGCTCCTGTAATAATCTGAAAGCATCCGATCGCAACTTCCATCACGATCAGCACGGCTATAACCCACTCCAGACGCAGCGAGCGCCGGGTGTCGATGATGTCCGTCAGTGCGTTGGCTGTTCCTGAGATGGCCGACAGCTTGCGCTCGAGCATCTCAAGACGCTCCTTCAATTCGTACTCGTCTTTCAGACGCGAATAGAGCCGGTCGAGCTCCGGCTTGTCCCAGAGTGCGTCGGGCTTTTCGGCAATGGCGACGCGGCCCGCGACGCGCTGCTGGACCAGGAGCGCATTGCCGATCAGTTGGAGAATGCCCTTGCGGCCCCGCGGCGTCCGGCCGCGCTCGGCTAGTTCACGTGCAAAGGGTTCGATCACGTCGAACACCGCGGCGACACGGCGCTCATCTCGCTCCAGCGCCGTGCTCTTGGCCAGCGTATCGGCGATCAGCAGCAGCCGGTCGTCGGTAAACTCGCTGAGACAAATCCGACCGCTCGGCAGGATGACCTCCGCGCCCTGGTCGTTGCAGAGCTGCACCTGCGCGCTCTCCTCCTCATAGGAGCTGAGTTCACCGATGACCCGCGACCTCAAGCTATCGATCAGAGCGGTTTCCTCCGAGGGCGACAACCCGATGAGCACCACAACGCCATAGCGGAAGATCACGACAAGGCCTGCATGTATGCGGCAAGCGACCGGCGTCGAGGACACCAGCGTTCCGATTTCGAGAGCCGACGCGTTGATACGGTCGCCCAGCATGACTGCGCGAATGCGCAGCATCGAGGCGGCCGCCGTTTGTCCGGACGCGGCAGGCTTACCGGGCGTACGTTGATCCATGCTCACTTTAGCATCCGGTTTGCCGCCACTGCGACGCGATAGGCGTTCCCCCGGGACTGTCAAACACGTCCAAAACTTCGTGGCAGATGGTGCAGCGGAATTTGCCGAGCGCGTCGCTGAGAGATGATGCTGCGATCCAGCAAATGCCGGCTCCACAGTTTGAACGGATCGTCGCCATTTCCATGTTCGTGCGTGCTTGGCCGCAAGATCCATCGGACGACCCAGCAAGCCCTTGGAGACAATGAGAGGTTTTCCGATTCGATGAGCCCGCCAAGCATTTGGCCGCGCTCGAGGCGCCGTCCTCGAACAAAGTCGAGCAAGATTGATGCCGAACCGGTGCCTTCGCGCCAGCGGCCTGAGGATTTCCGCTTCAATTGGCGAGGGAGAATGATTGTACGAAACGGCACAGGTTGAGCAAACACAGCGGCGCCACGTGTGTTCAATTTCATCCAGAGCATGTCAGCTACAGAACACGTCGAATGTTGCGCGCCGCGGAACTTTTCAAGGCGAAATCAGAGCCTTAACGGCGGTGGCGGCGCTGGCATAGCTGTTGCTATCGAAATGTCGAAGGCCGAGCGAAGGCTGAGTGCACGCCCAATCGGATTGACGAAGACAGGACGTTGACCGGTTGACCGACGCTGGGGAAGGTGAAGTGCCGTTTCCAACCTCGGCCAAAAGACGGCCCGACAAATTCTTGAACCAAGGCCGTGAGTATAACGGCAGCAAGGACCTAAGACCATGCATATCGAACCGGGAATAGTAACAGGCGCCAAGCTCGTGTTGAGCTACGCGACAGGCCTTGCGACGGGCTGCTTCGCCGCCAAGCTTGTGGTCGAAACTATGCGCGAGCAGGGCGCCCTGTCATTTGCTGTGCGAGCCATGGCCGCTTCGGGGCTTGTGTTCACGTTTTTCGAGATCCTGCCGCACTTCGCCGTTGGAGTCTCCGAGGTGCACTTCATCCTCGGCTCGACGCTGTTCCTGTTGTTCGGCGCGGCACCGGCTGCCTCTGGGCTTGCGGTCGGCCTCTTGCTGCAAGGTGTCCTGTTTGTTCCGACCGACCTGCCGCAGTATGGTATGAATGTCACGACGCTTCTAGTGCCGCTGTTTGTGATCCAGGCGCTCGCCAAGCGGCTCATTCCATCCAACACCGCCTATCCCGATCTGCAGTACAGTAAGGCTCTTGCGCTCTCGACTGCATATCAGTCTGGTATCGTTGTCTGGGTCGCGTTTTGGGCCTTCTATGGCGCGGGCTTCGGCGCTGCCAACCTCTATAACATCGCGTGGTTCGCAGTTTCCTATGCACTTGTGGCCTTGGTCCAAGTGGAGGCTGATCTGGCTGTACCTGGCGCTCGCGAAACAAATTGGGCGGCGTGGTTGCGGGCGGGGTTCTCGCCAACCGCCTGTAGAGGAGGTGTTGCCGCTGATAACAACGATGGCCGTCGGGTCGCCCCTTTTGCTCAAGCGATGCATACGCTTTCCCTGATAGCAACCGGCTGCAGCGATCCGGGGCGGCTCGCGCTCGCTGCTATCCGCATATCTCGCCGACTTGCGGCCGGCCGTCTGCGCCCGCCCGCTCGCCAATGAGCGGACGCGCACTACCGAGTTCGACCTGCTGGTGCGTGATGCGGTCAAGGCGAACTGCCGCAACTACGTGGAGGAATGGCGGGATGCGGTCACCGCAGCAGCTTGGTCGCAGAACATGGGGTCGAGGTGACCCCCGAGGGGCGTCTTACGCTGCGGATACACTGGGATCCGTTCGTCCAATACCCATGCAACTTAGTACCCTTCTATGCACAGTTGCGATGGAGCGCTGTTCCGCGGTTTCTCATGCTCTGCTGCACTCGGCCGGAATGTTCGCAGTTCGACAAAGAAGATCGCCATGTATGGATTGGTCGTGATGTTGACGATGCTAGCACTGTGCAGCATCGTGTTGGCCGGCGGGTTGACGGGGCCGGCAAAGGTCATCAGCACCGACACCCTTGAGATTCAAGGGACACGCGTTCGGCTCTGGGGCATCGATGCGCCGCACGAGACTCAAATGTGCCGAGATATCAACGGGAATCTATATCTATGTGGCCTCAGGACCGCGAGCGCACTTGAAGGCTTCATTGAAGATCGCGGAGTCAGTTGCCTGTCAATCCTGGAGGATGAGTGTGGACGGACGGTGGCGACCTGTTCAGCTGATGGCACCGATCTCGGAGAATGGTTGGTGCGCAATGGTCTCGTGCTCGATTGGACGCAATATTCGAGCGGACGATACCAGGCTGCGCAAAGCGAGGCCGATCGTGCCGGACTGGGCTTATGGTCGGGCAGCTTTGCCGTACCTCGGTTATATCGAGCATGCATTCGGTTAGGTGGTGGGCCAGCCGGTTGTTCCGATGACGCGAATGCACATCCTTGACGGGCATTTTCCACACCGAAATATGCGATTTCGGGTCCGCTGTGAGGTGATAGCCACGGGCGAGCTGGCGTCGATCAGAAGTGAGACGAGCTCACCACTACCTCTCGACCACGCTCAAAGGAGTAAGATGGTCTCAAACTCTCGTAAGCGCGAACGGCGCAGGAAACAAAGTCGCGAGCTCCACAGGAACGCCCCACATTGGCCGTATCGATTATTAAGGACCATGGACTCGCGGTCTGCCAGGGCACCGCCTTTTGAGCTCGAGGGAGAGCCGCATTGCGCTCAAGAAGGACGGGGTTCTCTGTGGTCTAAAAAGACAAAGGCGTGGCACGGACACAATCAGATCCAGCTAAGTAGAGGTTGAGCGCAAAGAAAGAAGCCCAGTGGTGTTCGAGGCACCACTGGGCAAGGTAGTGCAACACCAATGTGGCTTGGGATGCAGCCTACCTCCACTCCATTCGATTCTAACTGTCAGGCTTTGACATTCCCAGAACTCGCAGCTTGATTCCCACAGGCCGCCAGATGCTGTGCCCCAAAGTTTATACTCGCACTCAAATCTGACGGACCAAGCAGGTGCGAGCGCTTGCTCAACCCCGGCTCCGAGGTGCCATCGAAAACGATGGTGATCGAATTGGGGTCTTTGCCGCGGGAAGGCCGCATACTGCAAACAGCATGGTCCGCTCACCGCTGGCATGTCACGAGCGTAACCGGTGCGGCAGCCCGAACAAGAACGTCAGATCGCTTAACAGCTCGTGCGCGCCTTCCACAATGAAGCGTTCGCCCCTGAACTCGCAGCGTCGCTCCCACGCCGTCGTGGTGCAGACTCTGTGCCGACGGATGCGATGCAAGGTCCCGGCGTTTTTCAATCGTGATGTCGTCTAGCGACAAGAACGGTCATTGTTCAAGCAAGCGCCCGATCTGAAGTCGAACACCTATCGCATGAAGCGCGCCGGACTTCAGGGCGATGATTTCTGGGAACCCTCCTGCGAATGAGATTAGGTGCTCCAGCTTCTTCACGACCGACACAATGAAGTCGTACCCGGTTCGAGGCTCGGAGCTGAGCTGATTCAGAGATCGCAAGCTCACCGGACTGATCCGATGAACTGGTCGGCATCCGTGATCGCACCGACGCGGGGTGGCCGGAACCTGTGCGGAGCAAACGAACACGATCCGCCAATCATATCGTTCTGTGATGCATCTTCTCCCTACTGCTCCGCAGACCACGGATCGCATGACTCCGGGAAGCGATCTTTCTTGGGCGCCGCCCGGAAATCAGCCGGATAGCTTGGGGTCCATTGCCGTTCTATTCGCACGGTGATCTCGGCAGCGAATTGTTCGTGCCGTTCTGGGTGGTGCCATCGTGCCAAACGCGATGGCGGTGGGGACGCTGATGGGGGCCGGCGTACCGTCCGCAATATGGCTTTCGCATTGCGACACTGAGGGTCGCGGCCAGCAGGTCTTGGCCCAGAGGGCCTGCATCGGCATCGTGGTTCACGGCAGGTTCCCCGGCCACATCACCCCCGCCATCGTCGGCGCCGTGGCCCTCGGCGGTGCGCTGGAACGCAGCGATCGTCTATGTCTGGACAATCATGGTGCCGTCGTCGGCGATCGTTGGGCGCTGACCTGGTGGGAGTCAATGCTTCGATGTCTTCGTCAGGACACGAGCTTCAGCCCAACAATGCCGGCGACGATCAGTCCGATGCTGGCAAGGCGAAAGGCGGCGGCCGGCTCCCCGAACAGGACGATGCCGAGCGCTGCGGTGCCGACCGCACCGATGCCGGTCCAGACCGCATAGGCAGTTCCAATGGGCAGCGTCTTCAGAGCAAGGCCGAGCAGGATCACGCTGCCGGCCATGGCCGCGAGCGTGAGCGCGGACGGGACGAGCTTGGTGAAGCCCTCGGTGTATTTGAGGCCGATTGCCCAGGCCACTTCCAGCAGGCCGGCGACCAACAAAATGCTCCAGGCCATGGCGACCCTCCGTTCGCGGCAGGGTCGTCCCCGCGGCTGATGTGATGATGAGCTGCAAGGCAGTCTTCGCTAGGCAGCGATTCGCTTCGATCAGGCAGGGGTAGCTGCTCTTAACGATCAGCTTTCCGACGTTATTGGTTCGGCGAATTCACACGATCGACAAAGCAGAAAGCCGTCCGTTCCGTTCATGCGATCGGCAATCTTGCAAAAAGTCGCCCCGTCAAAGAGATCCTTGTACCTGTCGTGGAGAAGGTTGCCCAAAACGTGTCGTCGCTCAAAATCCATGCAGCAGAAAGTAACATCGCCGTTTGGGAGAAGAACATTACGATATTGCCGTTCGTCAGGACATGTCAGTGCTCCAATGATTGGCTGTCGTGCTTCAATCATCTCCTCGCCGCTACCAGCCCTGCTGCGCGGCGGACGCGAGCGGACGAGCGCTTCCTCAGGAATTATGTCGACAAGTTCGGGATGAACCTCGCCCATGACTATGAAGAGCAGCGATGAAATGTCGGCATCGACAAGTTGGCGCATCAAATCCACATAGTTGCGCCTGACGAGGCCACTATCCATGTACGTGCCGTCATCAAAAACGTGCACCAGGAAAACGCGGAACTGCAGCGCACGTAAGCGTCTTAGATCCCGCCCGTTCATTCCGACCAGGGTTGTGAAAATCCGGATTCCATGGCCACACGCGTAGGCATGCTCAACCATTTCGGTGCAAGCCGGATTGAGCCAAGGCTCCGAATACCCGGAAAAGCTGATGTCGACAGCTGCTGGTACGCGCGCCAGGCATCGCTTGAAATCTTGGAGAGAAAGATGCTTCACGTCGGATATCGCTCTTTGCCGTTCGGCAAACTTGTCCTGCCGGCAATAAGAACATCCGACGACACAGCCCGTTGTCGTAGTTATCTCCAAGACCCTGCCGCCAGTGATTGCAGAGCGCAGCTCCTGTAGAGTCATCGATTCGATATTATCCACTTCTGCGCTCCGCGTGGGAATAAAAAGACCTTGAGGCCGAACCGCCGAATCCCATTTAGCCAGTATCCAGCAGGATGCGGCGGCTACTGAGTTGGCGTGGGTCGATGAATTGATGGGACCTCTCGTTCCGTCTAACAAGCAGCATTCATGCCAGAGGCGGTACTGTCCGAAAGCCGACACGTCCGAGTGATATGTCTTTCTCCTTGCGAGTAGCCGCAAATCTGGGGGGCGGTAGCGGACAAGATGAGGCTACGTCACGATTCATGCGTTCTTGAAAATGACTTGAAGGACGGCGTTCATGCAAGTTTGCGCCGCTGTTGTGATCCGCGGCAGTTGCGATTGCGATTGCCTCGACGCATTCAACCGTTGGCAACGATCTTCGAGGCGAAATGACCCCGGAGCGGGTATAGCTCCCCATGCGCCACAAGCCCAGCCGCTCCGACGGTCAACGGTCCAAATCAACCGAATCTAGGTGGGAGGCGCGGAACCGGTGCGGTTGATGTGTGGCGTGCTCGTAGTCTCACCGCGCCGGCTTCGGCTGGCATGATCGCCCGGTGAGCAGACGAACAAATTCCAGTCGCAGGCTCCTGGCAGAGTGCCGGAAGTCCATCTAGTCAGTGGTGGACGCTACGGCAGTCCCCACCTCAATGTTGTTGTGCGGAGATAGGGACCTGGCGTCAGCGAGAGATAGTTCGAGCGGATGATGCGTGGGGCGGGCGTCCGACCCATCTAGGGTCTAATCTGCTCGCGAGCTCAGCAGCCTCGGCTTGTTGGCACTGCCCCGAATGAGCGAGGGCGGAGTACAGACGGGCCAAGGGCGCACATTTCATGCGTGAAGCCCTTGCGGATTGACAAAAGCCATCTTGCAAACTTGTGCCTTTTGAGCTGCGCAACTCTCCTCGTTTTGGTTGCGTTTGTATGGAGTCAGTCGTTTCACATGCCGACGGCCGATCTCGACGCTTCAGCTAGCAGTCCTCTCGCGGGCTACGCGAACCCGTCCAGTGCACGTAGGGGCTCATCTTCAGCGCCTCGGGATAGTCTACCCATCTGTCGTTGAGGCGCCGCCTGCATGTTGCTCGTATCCTTTGGCACCAAGCGTGTTGGCGGGGGAGCCATTCACTCAGACGCAACAGGTTGTGAGCATCGCCTTCAATACAGCGCCGAGCACTGTCTAAGGGTGCCGTTACTTCAATTCGATTCCATTCGACACCCCCGGGCTCAATCAGCCTACTACAGGTGTCCACTCATTGGGAGCAGGTTCATCAGCCTTGCCGTACGCCGACTCCGCGGAATGAGCGGCCCTTTGTTCGCGCACTTTTGCGCAATCTACGCTCACGCCAACTAGCACTGCCACACAATGATCTGCAAAGCAGCAACCTAACGCAGCGTTCGGTTCACGCATTTCTTTCGGCGCGAATGTTGCGATGCAGCTACAGCAATTCGCGCGCACGTTGTTAAGAAGCGCGAGGCTCGGGGGCACTCAAGACATGGGAATAGAAATGAAGAACTTTTTGCTTGCGACTGTGAGCATGCTGACGCTTGCGGTAGTGACGCCCTCATTCAGTGCAGACCTGACCGCGCAGCCCGCCGAGGCTATCTACACCAAAGCTCCGCAGCGCGTCGCGGCCGCAATTTACGACTGGAGCGGCCTCTACGTCGGTATGAACGGCGGCCTGGGCTCAAGCTCGAATTGCTGGGACTACAATGGCCGCACCCCTGAGGGCTGTCATGATGCGACCGGCATTACCGTCGGCGGACAGATCGGCTATCGGTGGCAGATCGGCCAGATCGTGCTGGGCGTTGAAGGTCAGGGGAACTGGGCTGATCTGAGCGGATCCAACGTCAGCATCGCGTTCGGCGATGTCGACCAGAGTAAGATTAATGCGTTCGGTACGATGACTGGGCAGATCGGTTATGCGCTCGACAGCGTACTGTTTTACGCCAAGGGTGGCGTCGCAGTGGCGAGCAACACGTATCGAGTCAACTCCGCACTCACGGGCGCGCAGTTCGCGAGCGCTGATAGCAGCCCCTGGGGTGCTACTGTGGGCGCCGGGATCGAAGTCGGTTTCGCGCCGAACTGGTCGGTAAGCGTCGAGTACGACCACTTGTTCATGCGGGATGCCGACGTGAACTTTGTCGTGGCTGCTGGTTCGCTTGGCGGCGACCGCATCCGTCAGGACTTCGACCTTATGACTGCGCGGCTCAATTATAAGTTCGATGGCACAACTCTTCTCAAATATTGATCTGTAGTTGGGTTCGTGAATCGGAGGCCCCGGTTTGACCGGGGTCTTTTTTGGGTACGAGGCATCGCGCGTGCAACGCGACTGCCCCCGAGTGACCAGAAGTCAGGAAGAGTTAGCCAGACCGCGGCGAGTTCATCTTCTGAGCTGAAGCTTCAAATCGATCAGGACAGCGAGCATGTTCGTTTCTTTCTTCCCTCGACCGAAGTTGTTCTTTGCGTCGTCAATTCTTTGGACGGCGTTGGCGATGGCATTCTGGTATGGAGTTGCCAGCAACTTCTTTCAAGCCTCGACCAGCCGGTCGGGCTTGCGGCTTTCTGGTCGGCTCCGTCGCTGTGGTTCGATCTGTATTTTGTGATTACTGTTGCGGTCTTCGCGGCCGCATGGATGTTGCTTGCCCCGCATCCTTGGGCGTCGTGGTCCATTCTTGGGTCCGCTCTGATCCTGTTCACCTCTTACTTCCAGGTTCAGGTGTCAGTCGCGATAAACAGCTGGTATGGACCGTTTTATGATCTGGTCCAGGCCGCGCTTTCGAAGTCGAGACCGGTAACAGTAGAGCAGTTCTACAGCGAAATATCGAGCTTTGCCGGCATCGCGCTCGTGGCCGTCGTCGTCGGCGTGATGACGCGCTTTTTCGTCAGCCATTACATCTTTCGTTGGCGCACGGCGATGAGCGATTTCTATGCCACCAACTGGCCACGGCTGCGCAAGATTGAAGGCGCGTCCCAGCGGGTTCAGGAAGACACCATGCGATTTGCCAGCACGATGGAAGGCTTAGGCGTCAGTCTTGTCAGCGCGGTACTGACCCTCTTAGCCTTCCTGCCGGTTTTGGTGAGACTGTCTAGTAACCTCATGGCGCTGCCTCTGTTCGGCACGATTCCCTACCCGCTGGTGTTCGCAGCAGTCATCTGGTCGATTTTGGGCACCGGCATTCTCGCGCTTATCGGCATCCGTCTGCCCGGAATCGAATTTCTCAACCAACGCGTCGAAGCGGCCTTTCGCAAGGAGCTCGTGCTCGGCGAGGATGATCCGGCGCGCGCCAATCCGCCGACACTAAGCGCGCTGTTTAGCGACATCCGCAGGAATTACTTCCGGCTCTATCTCAACTTCTTGTATTTCAATATCGGCCGGATCGTCTACATTCAGACTGATGTCATCTTTCCTTACATCCTGCTTGCGCCGACGATCATCGCGGGCAAGATCACCCTCGGCGCGATGAACCAGATCCTAAACGCGTTCACGCAAGTGCGGACCTCGTTTCAGTATCTCGTCAACTCGTGGAGCACGATCGTCGAACTGATCTCGATCTATCAGCGGCTGCGGAGCTTCGAGGCAAAGATCCACGGTGAGCCACTGCCGGTGATCGAGACATGAAGGAAGCAAGCCTCATGATCCCTAGCTGCACAGGAGTTGACGGACACTGGACGACCTCCCGTTCGGCTTCAAACGGTTGCGACGCGGCTGAATTGGCTTCAGCTTTGAGAAGCGGCACTCGAGAGGATGGCGCTCGGCATAAAGAGACTTATCAAATGCATATCGGAACGCCCGTGACGAACTGTTGTGGATGAGGGCGAGCGCGCGTGTGTAGCGGCGGGACTGACTGTATCGGCGATGACGACCTCGGCAGGCAACGTGAATCCTTAAAGGCCGTACCGCGTACATCTACAAAGAAGTACCAGCATGCCGTAAGTTCGACAGTGAGAGACGCCTCAACGGCCTTGTTTCGCCGCTCCGCGAGCCATCATAGTCGTGGCGCTCATGCTGCGGACGCTGACTACGCCAGAACACGATGACGGATTGTCAAAACTTGAACCGCTCGGTGGAATGCCGGGCTAAACGGGGGGCGGCGTTACCTGGGGCGGCGGGCCCGGGCGACCGCGGGATGTGCCGGCGCCCATTCCGGTTGTAGCGGAACGGTAATCGCGCTCAGCGGCACCCAAGCTCGTTCCAGCGTCACTGGATCGCGCAGCTGGGCGAGACGTTCGGTGCGAACGTCCAGCCACTCGAACCAGCGATCCTGGACCGCGACCAGCTGGGCTGGCCGGAGCGCGCCGAAATGATCTCGAAGAGAAACGCTTAGCACTCGTAAGCTCACTTTGGGCCTTGGCACAAGAGTTGAGACGATGTTGCGTCGCGTTTCAACTACCCGAACTGGGGTTTGACAACTCTGGGGCTGGCGAACCAATCCGTGTTCCGCCGAGCCGGAGCTCTGGCCGTGAACGTCACCGCCAAATTGAACAGCGTGGATCCGCAAGCCTAGCTAGCCGACGTTACGGCAGCCTCGCCGCACATCCAGCTTATAGGCGCGACGAGCTCCGAAGCTGGAATTGGGCGATCAGAACAAGCAAGCCACTAGGTAGCGGTTCGGCGGTCCTCACGGAATGCTTACGATCTTCTGTTGATAGCGTCGGCAAATGTTGATTTGAAAGGAGATGCGGCGTCATGCATCCAAGATGAGCAGAGCACGAACTGTCACATTAGCGACGCGTATTTCTTGTACTTGTAGGCTTGTCCGTCTCCGTTATTCCCCTGCTCCCTAGAGCGAACCAGGCTCATTCCACTTGGCTTTCTGGGTAGCACTGGCTCGGCGGCCGGAGCCGAGGTCTGCCAGATGTTCGTCATTTGTGGATTAGCGCCATGACACCGCAAGCCACACTATGTGCTTTATTACGAGGTGTTTTGGACGATGCGATCGGGATGGTGCCCGAAGCAAACCGAACGTCTTCGTTGAAGGCGTGCCTTGCCGAAAAGGTATTAGCTCTGGCCGCAAAAGGTCACTCGGATCCAACTGTCTTGGCAAGTCTTGCTGTGCGGAGATTGCAGGAATCCTGTTCTGGCTGCTGCGGCTGCGAACTGCAGAAACCGCAACGAGGTGCGCAGGCACGACGATGAACTCCACACCATCCCCAGCGCTTTCTCGCTGCGCGATCAGCTTACGAGCCAATTGATTGCTGCGAGGACTGCTCGCAATGCGATTGGCCATACCAAACGCTTTGGAAATGGACGAGCAATACAGGCAGTGACGGCGGCGATCTCGCCCCTAGCCGAAGCATCCGTCGTCACGACCGCGTCTCGGTAGACAAGAACTCTCCTGTTCTACCTTGGGTCTCTCCTCCCGCCCCGAGAAGATATTGAAACATTGAGCAAAGCAAGGTTCTCGGTCAGCACAATCGAGGCTGCATGCCATCCAAGCCTAAGAGATCGTCCGTGTCCGTGGCTGTCACTGCAGCCCTTGCGCACCGCCCGCGGCACAGATGATCTTCATCGAGCCGCATGGGCGCTTGGCGCGCCATGTCGGCGATGTCGCAGGGCGGGGTGCTCGCCTGCTCGGTTGCCCCACGAACCAAAGCAGGCGAGGCCGAGTGATCCGATAGATTGCACCGGCCGGTGAGATGTTGGTAAGCCGAGCTGCCGATCGTCCGGATCTGCGGACAGAGGCGGACAAGCCGATCTATCGTATCCTGCGACGCTTGCGGGGCGGATCTTGCCCTGCCTGCCAGCAGCGGAGGCAGCTGTGTTCGACGATCCCGTCTGCCTCGATTGCGATCGCGATGCGCCGCTTGCCCTGGCAAGGCGGCAGCGTCAAGCTAAGCGGTATGAATTCCCGCGGCATCGACTTAGGTCCTAAGCTCGTCGCCATTGCGACGACCCTGTCCACGATTTCGGCTGACTTTCGGTGTCGATTGTGCTCAGCGCCGAGCCGGCAGCGATGATCCGGTCCCCTAGGCCAAGTGCTGCGGAGCATCCCGTCCGGAGAAGGACGGCTCGCAGGCCAGCGAAAGGCGACGGGCCGGGATCGCGCTGGCGGCGCTTGAACATCACGTTGGAGTTGCCTGAATGGCCGGCCTCTGAGCGGGCCATGCTTTCCTTCAAATGGCCCCGGCCAAGCCGGGGCCATCGACCCAATTGCGGATCAATATTTGAGGAGAATCGGACCGCCAAACTTGTAGTTGAGCCGTACCGTGATAAGATCAACATCTTTGCGGATGCGATCGGCCCCACCAATATTCCCGCTGAATTTCTCCGTGCTCGGCTGGAAGAACAGGTGGTCGTACTCGAAGCCTACCGTCCAGTTCGGTGCGAGGCCGTGCTCGAATCCGCCCCCCAATACGCCGCCCCAAAGAACGTCACTTTTCCTACTGGCTCCCGCCACGGTGGAGCTGATCTGATGGATGTTGCTCGTGACTGCGGCGCCGCCTTTGCCGTAAAGTAGGTTGTTCCCGAAGGCATAACCAATCTGCCCCGTCATGAGACCGAACGCGTCAATCTTAGTCTGGTTGGTAGTATCGGAAAACGCGATGCTGTGATTGGACCCGGTCAAATCAGCCCAGTTGCCCTGGCCCTCAACACCCAGCACGATCTGGCCCATCTGCCATCGATAGCCGATCTGGAGGCCCACGCTACCTCCTGTCGGATGATGACAGCCCTCGGGCGTGCTGCCAAGGTACTCCCAACAACTCGCGCCTGAGCCCAGGCCACCGTTCACGCCGATATAGTAAGCGCTCCAATCGTAGATTGCAGCTGCGACAGGTCCCGGAGCGGTGGTGTAGAGAGGCATGACGGGTTGCGTAGCCAGATCAGCACTGAATGCAGGGGACACCGCAGCAGCAACACCGTGCTCACTGTCGTAAGCAACAAGTTCTTCATTTCTATTCTCATGTCTTGAGTGCCCCGAGCCTCGTGCGTCTTAACAACGTGCACGCAAATTGCTGTAACCGCATCGCAACATTGGTGCTGGAAGAAATGCGTGAACCAAACGCTGCGTCAGGTTGGGGCGTTGCAGATCATCTCCAACTGCTTGGCTGCCCGTTCGCGTGCGAGCGCAGATCAGCGCGGTGTCCTGCCTGTCGCGCGCTGGACAGCTTGGCAGGATCGCTCCACCTCGCGACACTAGCGTGTTAGGTCGAGGGGGCGAACGGTAAGACTACAGGTCGGCTCGTCCTCTATGCGCCCCTTCGATGTAGGCGAATTTGGCTTGGACCGGCGCTCGAGCTCCGCCACCGCAAATTAGGCGCTTGCCTTGCGCAGGATCTCGTTGGGTACTGAAGCCCGCGGTTCTCCCGTTCGAGCGCTTCAGCTCATTGGCCGTCGGTAGGAACGCCGGCCGCTGGCCGCTATCGACCTCCGCCTTCTTGAGCCCGCGAAGCGTCTCTGAACTACGCTCAATACGCGTTTCGCAACATCGGCGTGAGTGGCGGCGAGCAACCGTGCTGTATCTTTCCAATAATCTTGAACCCGTGGCGTTGGTAAAAGGGAATGTTCTCAGGATTCGAACTTTCGAGGTAGGCAGCGACGCCCTGCTCATCACATCGTTGAAGAGCGTACTTCATCAGCAATGTGCCGAGCCCTTGTCCCGCCCAGATCGGATCGACAGCGATGAGGGGCAAATACCAATGTGGCTTGGAGGGATGATGTTCGGCCATTCCCTGGCGCAGATGTGCCATATGTTCGCTGATTTCCGGGCGCAGGGACAGCGCCATGATCGCGTCCAGCGCGTCCTCATCCTGCTGCTCGCCGGGAGGCAGCCAAAGGGCCGCGGCGCGACTTCGGCCGTCACGTATGCTGTGCCATGCTCGAATGCTCGTCCGCCACAAGCCTCGATGAACTGAGTCATGCTGCCAAGATATTGCCCAGGGTCCGGCCAACTCCAGCGCATCAACGGATCAGCGGCAAAGCCTAGGACAATTGTCCAGACGGTTCTTGCCCGAATGCTCGCGTTCGCTGAGGTGACGCCCGGCTCCGCTGTCATGATGCCGCTTTTTGAGCGCAGAGTTGTAGCGTTAGAGCACGGGACCGATACGGCTGGATGTAAGTGGAATGGATGTACCCCCAAAGGTTCATCGAGTGCCTTTAGTTTCCGCCTCCGGCTCTTCTGCCTGAGCTGGCGTTCGGCGGCCGCTTCGGACGAAAGTCCCTCGCTGGGAGCGCCTGACGCTTTTGGACCTGGATCTTCGCGGCGAGGACTTGTGCTGTCGGTCCATGAGAGCGTCATCTGGATCCTGCCCTTTCCGAAGGAAGACTTCGTTTTGTCGGCGTCGCCAACTCTGGCAGCCTTCCGAAAGCAGCGAAAAGGACGATTTGAGATTGCGAGGTGATCTTGTTTTGCCAAATGTTGCGAGTTGCATTCGCTCGACCAATCTTAGCACCGCAGTGCCATTTGGAACCTGCTAGCCTAGGTAGGTGCTTGGCGCTGGTGCGGTTGGATGGCGCGGCGCCGAGCTAACCTCCCGAAGCCGTCGGGTTCAAGCTGCCGGTTTATCTTCCTTCCCGCGCCGCGCACCATCCCGGTCGAGCCGATCTAGCAGCAGGATCGACGGCGCATGACGCATCACGCAACTCACTCAAAAAGGAGCGTTTGCGGGCCGTCGGATCGTTCCGGCCGACGGCTACGCGCCTTCTCCGCTTGGGGCCAGCCAAGCCGTCACAGCGAGGCCCAAAGAAAAGAGGGCCGACAACTGGGACGGCCTTGTCGTTAGCTCGGCGCTCTCAATCCTGGGGAGCTAATGCATTGCTGAAGCTGGAGGGCGGTCTCGCTTATGCGCGCCGCTTTGAGGAGAGTTTCGCGCTTCGCTCCGGGCGGTGCCGCCTCCGCGCGGCGGCGGGCTTCGTCTGCCAACTGAGCAAGGCGACGGGTCAAGGGGATAGCTTGTTTTTTTCTGGTTAGCATAGGATGGCTCCGCGTAAGGTTGGGAGCACGAGTAGCTCTCAGTCACCGATAGATGCCGTGATGGGGCCGGTGATGGAATGAATAGGCGCCTGTTCAGTCAGAATAGACACCAAATTCGACAATGCAAAACAGGCCGCTGTCATTGATTTAGGCCACCGGCCTTGAAATAGGCGAGTAGGCTGTCCTTATTAAAACGCCGCCCGCTTAAATGAAGCGCGGGCGGCGGCGTTCCAGCCCCGAGAGGGACAAGCAAAATCCCGGATATTCATTGGTCTGGACAAGCAGCGTAAAGGTTCACTATCTGCTTCGGCGAGGAGACGCAGCCCCGTCCTCCGGGGACGATCGCGCCTCAGAATGTCTTCTTCAGCACGTGTTTGTGATCGGAAGAGACCGAAGCTAATTCTTGATCGGGTCTACAATTGCACTGACTTGAACCCGGATGGGCCGCATTTTGGCTCAGCGGCACAGGGGCTCCCCTCGGGAATCCCACCATATTGAAAGACGTGCTTCCGATACGGGAGCTTAATATGCGTATTGATTTCAGGTTGGCGGCGGATGCCGCGCCAAGTGATCTTGCGTGGAAGGACCGGCAGGTCGATCTCCAAACGCAAGGAACTGAACCTATGGCCGCGAACGACAACGATGTGAAGTGGCCGTTCATTCCGTTTCCGGAAGATTGGTATGCGGGACTTTGATTGCTGGTCGGCGCATCCAGTTCGGCGGCATCCGGTCGCCTTGGGTAAAGCGCGGTACTTGTCGGATGTCCAATCGCGCTACCGCGCCAAACTGGGAAGTTCGCCACGGTTCGGCGGGACAGGAACTCGCGCGAAGCGGCACAAAGTCAGGCGCGGGCCTGCTTAAGAATGGCGAGCGCCATAGCGTACGGTCAACGAGCGGCCAAGCCACCGAGGTGACCCGCAATCCCGCGCCAAGCCGGGCGGTCATCCTTCGCGCCTGAGGCGTGATCCTCGAACAGGTGAGGCGGATCAACCCCGGCGGCGAGCAGCGCATCGCGCGGCAAATCCGTGCTCTGGCGGTCGGAGTCCGACGACACGCGCATGTAGCCAACCAACATAGGCGGATACCCATCGGAAATAGCTTTCCGTATGCTCGCGCGTGGCGACAGAGTGTTGCGCATATTTTTTGCGCCATCAGGCGTTTAGCTTCAGGGCGCTACTACAAGATTCGGTAGGTGGCTAAAGCCAACTTGAGGCCCTAGGGTCCGGCCGCCTTCCCCGCCGATCATCATCGACGAACAGAAATGAACCCAAGCCCACGTGAAGCCGCTGCCCGCAACGCCCGTCGGTCACCTTCCGCCCTTCTATCGCTTAGAGAGTGAAGTGCCACCATGTCCGAACGCGCGTCGATCACATCGAGCCCTCGCCCGAGATGTTGAGGCTACGCGCCAACGGTCCGATCCACCGCGTGCGCTTCCCGTCCGGGCACGAAGGCTGGTGGGTGACAGGCTACGACGAGGCCAAGGCGGCGCTGTCGGACGCGGCGTTCCGGCCCGCCGGAATGCCGCCGGCGGCATTCACCCCGGACTTGGTGATTCTCGGTTCGCCGGGGTGGCTGGTCTCGCACGAGGGGGCGAGCACGCCCGGTTACTCACGATCGTGGCGCCGGCCTTCAGCGACCGCAGGGTGAAGCTGCTCGCGCAGCAGGTCGAGGCGATCGCCGCGGAGTTGTTCGAGACGCCGGCGGCCCAGCCCCAGCCCGCCGACCTGCGGCGCCACCTCTTTTTCCGCTTCCGGCCATGGTCATCCGCGCGTTGATGGGCGTGCTCTACGAGGATCACGCCTTTTTCGCCGGGCTGTCCGACGAGGTGATGACGCAGCAGCATGAAAGCGGCCCGACCGTCGCGCTTGGCCTGGGAAGAACTGCGCGCCTACATTCGCCGCAAGATGCGGGACAAGCGCCAGGATCCTGGCGACAACCTGCTGGCGCATGTGCTCGCGGCGCTCGACCAGGGCAAGGCGACCGAGGAAGAGGCGAGCGGCGTGACGGCGGGCATGCTGGTGGCGGGGCACGAGAGCACCGTCGCGCAGATGGAATTCTGCCTGCTGGCCATGTTCCGCCATCCGCAACTGCGCGAACGCCTGGTCGGCGATCCATCCCTGGAAATCCTGCGCATGTACCCGCGGGGCGCGGGCTGGGACGGCATCCTGCGCTTTCCGAGGACCGGGGTGACTATCGCGAGCGTGCATATTCCCGCGGACAGCAACGTGCTGGCCGGCCTGCCGACGACGTCGTTGGATCCGCGCGATTTCGACGACCCGGAAATCCACGACGTCGGACCCGACGAAAAGCCGCACCTAGCGTTCTCCTACGGGCCGCACCACTGCATCGGCGTGGCACTGGCCAGTCCGGAATTCAAGGTGGTGATCGGTTCGATCTTCCAGCGCTTTCCCACG
Source organism: Bradyrhizobium sp. RDM12 (assembly GCF_051917485.1). Lineage (NCBI taxonomy): Bacteria > Pseudomonadati > Pseudomonadota > Alphaproteobacteria > Hyphomicrobiales > Nitrobacteraceae > Bradyrhizobium > Bradyrhizobium sp. RDM12. Next base: position 8,029,990 of record NZ_CM133064.1, on the reverse strand, counting down.
CTGCGCCTGGCCGCGGCGCGCGAAGAACCGAAGTTGCGCAAGGAGATCATCGCTGGCGGGTTCGAGGGGTTCCTAGTGCCCTGGTGATCTGCGGACGCCGCCAGGAATCCCGATCGTCTCCGCAAGTTGCCGGCGCGCCGGGCGCGCGCCGGTCAGATCAGCCAGCCAACAGGTAAGCAAGATGGACGTGCAAGAAGCCACGGCAGCATGCCGGGATGCCTTCGCCGAACTGGCGTTGCCAGCGTGCATCCACGACCCGTATCCGTTCATGCGATGGCTGCGCGAGCACGATCCGGTGCATCGCGCGGCGTCGGGCCTCATTCTGTTGAGCCGCCACGCCGACATTCACTGGACGCTCAAGGCCACGGGCGATGTGTTTCGGGGACCGGCGCCGGGCGAACTGGCGCGCTATTCCCCACGTGCGGCGACCAGCCTGTCGCTCGATCTTATGGCGTCCACGCTAGCGGCGAAGGACCCACCGACGCATACGCGTCTACGCCGGCTGATCTCGCCCGAGTTTACCATGCGCCAGATCGACAACCTGCGGCCGAGCATCGCGCGCACTGTCGCAGCGCGTCTGGACGGCATGGCGCCCGCGCTGGAGCGCGGGGAGGCGGTGGACCTGCATCGGGAATTCGCGCTGGCCTTGCCCATGCTGGTCTTCGCCGAACTGTTCGGCATACCCCAAGACGAAATGTTCGGCCTCGCCGCCGGCATCGGCCCGATTGTGGAAGCCCTGGGCCCGCACGCCAGCGATCTACAGCTCGAAGCAGCGGACGTGGCCAGCGCCAGGGTGCTGGCCTACTTCAGCGACCTCATGCAGCGCAAGCGCACCGATCCCCGCCACGACGTCATGTCGATGCTGGTCGGCGCACACGATGATGATGCCGACACGCTGTCGGATGCTGAGTTGAGCAGCATGCTGTGGGGCATGCTGCTGGGCGGCTTCGCCACGATTGCTGCGACCATCGACCATGCGGTCCTGGCGATGCTGGCGTATCCCGAACAGCGGCACTGGCTGCAGGGAGACGCCGTGGGGGTGAAGGCATTCGTCGAAGAAGTCCTGCGCTGCGACGCGCCCGTCCTGTTCAGCCCCACTCCGCGTATCGCCCAGCGCGACATCGAACTGAGCGGCGTGGTGATCCCGAAGAACGCGGACGTCCGCGTGCTGATCGCGGCCGGCAATCGCGACCCGGACGTTTTCGCTGATCCCGACCGCTTCGATCCCGCGCGATTCTACGGCACCAGTCCTGGCATGTCGACTGACGGGAAGATCATGCTGAGCTTCGGCCACGGCGTCCACTTCTGCCCCGGTGCACAACTGGCCCGGGCGCAGTTGGCTGAGAGCTTGCCGAGGATCCAGGCGCGCTTCCCCACGCTGGCATTGGCCGAGCAGCCCACCCGGGAGCCCACCGCGTTCCTTAGGACGTTCCAAGCGCTGCCGGTGCGGCTGCATGTGCGGGGTGCTGAGATGCGCGTCGTGGTCGACCAGGATCTGTGCGGAACCACCGGGCAGTGCGTGCTGACGCTGCCGGGCACCTTTCGGCAGCGCGAAGCGGACGGCGTGGCCGAAGTGTGCGTGGCGACGGTCCCGCAGGCGCTGCAAGCCGCCGTGCGGCTCGCGGCCAGCCAGTGCCCCGTCGCCGCCATTCGGGTGATCGAAAGCGACGCTGGCGATGACGAGCGTGCCGGCGCCGACGCTGCGCCTTCCCCGGCGGAGGACGAGCGGCATGCCGCGAAAGACTAACTCCAGGAGGACACGATGCGAGGCTTTGAAGGCAAGGTGGCCGTGGTGACCGGCATCAGCAAAGGCATACGCGCTCGCCATCGCGCGCGAGGGCGGCAGAGTGGTGGTGGCCGACATTGATGGCTCGGCGGCCATCGCCTGCACCGCGCAGATCGCGGCCGAAGCGGGCCACGCGCTGGCCCAGGCCATGGACATCGCCGATGCGCAGGCGGTGGCAGCGCTGTTCGAGAGGGCGGAGCCGCACTTCGGCGGGGTCGACCTGCCGGTGAACAACGCGAGCGCCATGCATCTGACCCGGCGCGATCCTCGACCTGGACCTGGTGGTCTGGGATCAGACCATGGCGACCAATCTGCGCGGCAGCCTGCTCTGCTGCCGGCAGGCCATCCCACGGATGATCGCCCGCGGCGGCGGTGCGATCGTCAACATGGTCGGCGCTATTACCCGAGCGCACATGCGTCCATGACAACCCGCATCGGATACTCATGAGCTGGCATCGCATGCACCGTGTGGCGAGGCAGCGGCACCGGCGACGCGCGGCATTGCTGCACTCGGCGCCCGCGCTCAGTGAGACGCCGGCAACACCGCGGCGGCTCGCCCGTCGCCGTGGCCGTCTCCTGTCAGGTACAAGGACATGAACAGCATGCAGACCGGTTCCACGCCACACGACGACCGAACTGGCGTTTGCGCGCTCGGCGGATTGGGCGCGCAGGCGCGCGGCGCATCCGGCAGGCTGCTGCCGGAGATCTGGATGCAGGACGGCGCAAAGCAGGTCGAACAGGCGCTGGCGCGTCTTCTCTGCGCCGAAGACAACGGTGAGACCGAGCTGATGGCGGCTATGCGCTACGCCACCTTGCGTGGCGGCAAGCGCACCCGCGCCTTGCTCTGTCTGGCTGCCGGCGCACTGGCCGACACGCCGGCGCACATGCTCGGCGACGTCGGTGCCGCCATCGAGATGATGCACGCCTGTACCCTGGTCCACGACGACCTGCCCGCGATGGACGACGACGTGCTTCGCCGCGGCCTTCCGACCGTGCACGTGAAGTTCGGCGAAGCCACTGCGATCCTGGTCGGCGATGCGCTGCAGGCGCACGCCTTCCTGACTCTGGCGACCCTGGATGCGCCGGGAGACAACCGTATCGCGCTCGTGCGCGAAATGGCGCAGGCGGTGTCCGCCGAGGGTGCCGCAGGCGGGCAGGCCATTGATCTGTCGCTGGTTGGAAAGCACGTCGAGCTGGACAGGATCGTGGCGATGCACCGGATGAAGAGCGGAGCGCTAGTGCGCGCGTCCGTTCGCATGGGTGCGCTATGCGCCATCGCGGAGGATGCCGCGCACGGAGCGCTGTACCGTGCGCTCGATCGCTACAGCGCCTGCTTCGGCCTGGCCTTGCAGGTGGTCGACGACATTCTCGACGCGACAGCGGATACCGCGACGCTCGGCAAGACCCCCGGCAAGGACGCGGCGGCGCAGAAGCCGACCTGCGCGTCGATCATGGGGCTGCAGGCAGCGCGCCAGTTCGCGCTGGATCTGTTGCGCGACGCCGAGGAGGCCATCATCCCGCTGGGGCCGCGTGCGGAACGGTTGGCGCAGATGCTGCAGCAGGCCAACGCGTATCTGTTCAAGCACGCGCCATGCGCATGAGCGCGCCCATCCCTGTGCCGCTGCGATCGGCCGGCGGCAGCGGTGGATGCTGCGTTGTGTCCGAGTCCGCGGCCCCCGATCGCAGCGGTTGCCCAGCATGGCCGCGGCGCACGCGGCGCACGCGGCGCACGCGGCGCACGCGGCGCGCTGCGCGCAAGCCTATGCGGCGGACCGGCGCCAGCATCGGGGTGCGTCGCCGCGCCGGAGCAGGGCGGCCGTCCAGCGTTGCCCATGCGCCAGGCCGCGATGGACCTGCGGCGGTGCGCGCGGCGTCTGCCCGATCCTGGTTCTCGTCAACCGTCTGCAGAAGGAACATCCCGCGTGAACGCGCTGTCCGAACAGATCCTTTCCGAATTGCGCCACCTGCTGAGCGAGATGGGCGACGGCGGCAGCGTCGGTCCGTCCGTCTACGACACGGCGCGAGCTCTGCAGTTCGACGGCAACGTCACGGATCGGCAGGACGCATACGCGTGGCTGATTGCGCAGCAACAGGCCGATGGCGGATGGGGAAGCGCGGACTTCCCGCTGTTCCGCCATGCGCCCACGTGGGCGGCGTTGCTGGCATTGCACCGTGCCGATCCTCTTCCCGGCGCTGCCGACGCAGTCCAGGCTGCAGTCCGGTTCCTCGAGCGCCAGCCCGACCCTTACGCGCATGCGGTGCCAGAAGACGCGCCGATTGGCGCGGAGCTGATCCTGCCGCAGTTTTGCGGCGAGGCCGCATCCTTGCTGGGCGGCGTGGCGTTTCCTCGCCACCCGGCGCTGTTGCCGTTGCGGCAAGCGTGCCTGGTCAAGCTGGGGGCGGTGGCGACGTTGCCGAGCGGCCATCCGTTGCTGCACTCTTGGGAAGCCTGGGGGACGTCGCCGACCACCGCATGCCCGGATGACGACGGCAGCATCGGCATCAGTCCGGCGGCTACCGCCGCGTGGCGTGCGCACGCCGTGACACAGGGGAGCACGCCGCACGTCGGGCGCGCCGAGGCGTATCTGCAGGCGGCATCGCGGGCGACGCGCAGCGGCATCGAAGGTGTCGTTCCCAACGTCTGGCCGATCAATGTGTTCGAGCCATGCTGGTCGCTGTACACATTGCATCTGGCCGGGCTGTTCGCGCATCCCGCGCTCGCCGAGGCGGTGCGCGTGATCGTCGCGCAGCTCGACGCCCGCCTGGGCGTGCGCGGTCTGGGCCCGGCCTTGCACTTCGCCGCCGATGCGGACGACACCGCCATTGCGTTGTGCGTCCTGCGCCTTGCAGGCCGCGATCCGGCTGTCGATGCGTTGCGCCATTTCGAAATCGGCGAGCTGTTCGTCACCTTCCCCGGCGAGCGCAATGCCTCGGTGTCGACCAACATCCATGCCCTGCATGCGTTGCGACTGTTGGGAAAGCCCGCCTCCGGCACCAGCGCCTATGTCGAGGCCAATCGCAACCCGCAGGGTCTATGGGACAACGAAAAATGGCACGTTTCGTGGCTGTATCCCACCGCGCACGCGGTCGCTGCGCTGGCGCAAGGCAAGCCCCAGTGGCGCGACGAGCGCGTGCTGGCGGCGCTGCTGCAGGCGCAGCGCAACGACGGCGGCTGGGGCGCCGGTCGCGCGTCCACATTCGAGGAAACCGCCTATGCGCTGTTCGCGTTGCACGTGATGGACGGGAGCGAAGAGCCGACAGTGCGCCGGCGCATCGCGCAGGCGGTGGCGCGTGCGCTGGAGTGGATGCTCGCCCGCCATGCAGCGCATGCATTGCCACAGACGCCGCTGTGGATCGGCAAGGAACTGTATTGCCCCACCCGGGTCGTGCGCGTGGCCGAACTCGCCGGGTTGTGGCTGGCGCTTCGTTGGGGGCGGCGCGTCCTGGCCGAGGGAGCAGGAGCGGCGCCATGATCCAGACCGAACGCGCGCTGCAGCAGGTGCTGGAGTGGGGGCGTTCCCTGACCGGGTTCGCCGACGAGCATGCCGTGGAAGCGGTCAGGGGCGGCCAGTACATCCTGCAGCGCATCCACCCGAGCCTGCGCGACACCAGCGCCCGCACCGGCCGCGATCCGCAGGACGAAACGCTGATCGTGGCGTTCTACCGCGAACTGGCGCTGCTGTTCTGGCTCGACGATTGCAACGACCTTGGCCTGATCGCGCCGGAGCAGCTCGCCGCGGTGGAGCAGGCGTTGGGGCAGGGCGTGCCGTGCGCGCTCCCCGGATTCGAGGGCTGCGCTGTGCTGCGCACTTCGATGGCCGCGCTCGCCTACGATCCTCGCGACTATGCTCAGCTTCTCGAGGATACCCGGTGCTACTGCGCGGCGCTGCGCGCCGGACACGCCCAGGCGGCAGGGGCGGAACGCTGGTCCTACGCCGAGTATCTGCACAACGGCATCGATTCGATCGCCTACGCGAACGTGTTCTGTTGCCTGTCGTTGCTGTGGGGGCTGGACATGGCGACCTTGTGCGCGCGTCCGGCGTTTCGCCAGGTCCTGCGGCTCATCTCGGTGATAGGGCGCCTGCAGAACGATCTGCATGGACGCGACAAGGACAAGTCGGCCGGCGAGGCCGAGAACGCGGCGATCCTGCTGCTGCAGCGCTATCCGGCTATGCCTGTGGTGGAGTTCCTCAACGACGAACTGGCCGGCCATACGCGCATGCTGCACCGGGTGATGGCGGAAGAACGCTTTCCCGCGCCGTGGGGACCGTTGATCGAGGCCATGGCGGCCATCCGCGCGCAGTACTACCAGACCTCGACCAGCCGCTACCGCAGCGACGCTGCGCGGGGAGGCCCGCGTGCGCCGGCCTGAACGCGCGGGAGGCGGCGGCGTGCGCGCGCTGCCGTCAGTCCGATCCGACGCAACGCCGTCGCCCGATGCGACGGATGGAGCGAGCATGAGCGATACCGCCCTGAGCCGGCGCAAGGACGACCATCTGGACATCGTGCTGGATCGGCGAACGGCGCCGGCCACGGTCGCCACCGGCTGGGAGTACATCCGGTTCGAGCACTGCGCATTGCCCGAGTTGGACCTGACGCAGATCGACCTGCGCGCCTCGCTGCTGGGCAAGACCATGCGCGCGCCGCTGCTGATCAGCTCCATGACCGGCGGCATGCCACGCGCCGAGGCCATCAACCGGCATCTGAGCGAGGCAGCGCAAGCCTTGGGGATCGCCATGTGCGTCGGTTCGCAGCGCGTGAGCCTGCAATCCCGCAACTCCCAGGGGCTGACGCGCGCGCTGCGCCGCCTGGCGCCAGACATTCCCTTGTTGGCCAATATCGGCGCCGCGCAATTGCGCGAGGCCGACGGCCTGGACCTGGCGCGCCGGGCGGTGGATGCGCTGGAGGCCGATGGACTCATCGTCCATCTCAATCCGCTGCAGGAAGCGGTACAGCCGGAGGGCGACCGCGACTGGCGCTGCGTCCTGGCGCAGATCGCTCGCGCCGCGCGCAGCGTGGGCGTGCCGATCGTGGCCAAGGAAGTGGGGTCGGGTCTGGCCGCCTCGGTGGCCTGTACGCTCGTCGAGGCCGGCGTGGCGGTGATCGATGTCGCCGGCGCCGGCGGCACCAGCTGGGCCGCCGTGGAGGGCGAGCGCGCCCGCGATGCCGCCGACCGTGCAGTGGCGATGGCGTTCGCCGATTGGGGGATTCCGACCCCGGCCAGCGTGCAGGCGGTACGCCGGGCGCTGCCAGCGGTGAAGCTGATCGCGTCGGGCGGGATCCGCGATGGCGTCGACGTGGCCAAAGCCATCCGCCTGGGCGCGGACATCGCCGGGCAGGCGGCCAGCGTGCTGCGCGCGGCGACGGTATCCACCGAGGCGGTCGTCGCGCATTTCGAGATCGTCATCCGCCAGTTGGCCGTCGCCTGCTTCTGCACCGGCTCGGCTGATCTGGCGGCGTTGCGTCAGGCGCGCTTGTTGCCCTCGGCGCATCTGCCCGCCGGTTGATGCGGGCGTCGCCCGCACGTGGCGGCGGGCGCCTAGCTGGCCGCTGAAATACCTACGCCAAAGATAGACTACTGATTCACCTTGGCGAGGCGGTTCAGCCCCTCGATATTGCCGCTGTCATGACATTCTATCGCTCCTGACACTCGGTCTTTTGGTAACCATGAGCGCTCCCGCGCAGGCGGATCGCGCGGCGGTGCAAATTGCTGCGCGGTACAACGTCAGGACGGTTCACGTCCAGTTTGGCGTCATGTACAACGACAAGCAGGAAGTCGGTGGCGGCTCCGGGCTGCTCATCGGCGACAGCCTCCTGCCGACCAACTGCCATGTGATCGGACGCGAGGAGAACTACAAGCTTCGAAGTCAATGCCCGTCTCGGGTCGCGCAATGCGAACCCAATCAAATTCACTGTGGTTTATCGCGACGATGCCAGAGACCTGGCTCTCTCGAGCTGTCGCAGCCCGCCGGAAATAGCGGAGACGCCTCTCGTTGTCCGATGCCCGTGATCGATGGCAACCAGCAAGCCCCGATGGAGACTCAGCTCTATCTGCTCGGTTATGCGCTCGATCTGGATCTGAGCATATCGAGCGATCTGATAAGCAACCAGACTAGCCCGAACGGTCGCTGGCAAACCGACACGGCCATGAACGTCGGCAACAGCGGTGACCCCGCATTCAACGAGTTCGGCGCACCGCTAGGATCGCAGTCGGCGGCATCGTCAAGTGAAACGAGGCGCAGGTTTCTGACGTCAACTTCATCATTCCCGCCACGGTGATTACCGCAAGCCCCCTGTACAGCATGATCACGGCCATTCCCCAGCCATCTGCTTGCTGGACGAAGTGGGTCGAGACAACGATCTCGTTTGAGAACTGGAGCAAGCTGAATTCCACGCATGTGCAGACGCAAGCCAACGCCGGCATGAAGATCCCCGAAATCCTCGCCGGAGCGATCCATACCCTTCTGCCCGAAGACCGGCGCCTCATCGTGAACGTCCCGGTGTCGCAGCTCGTCGAGGCGAAGCTGATCGAGCGATCGTATACAGTGGACAAAATCAAGGACGATCACCCGGTCGTATATGCGGAGCAGTCGGCGGACTATACCGAGACTTTCCCTGCTGAGCCCGGCTACCGCACAGGGTGCACGTGGCACGTTGAGACCGCCAACGGCGCCAGCAATATCGGTTGCGCGATAAACGGCGGTGGGGCGCAGGTTCGCTTCGCCTATCGGCCGTGGCGACCGACAACCGGTAAGGCGAGCGAGCAGGCGCCTCCCGAAAAAGCAGCGCCGGAGTCGAGGTGGTGGTCAACAACTCTGTGATTAAGGGGATGGTACCCATCTACTTCGCCACCAATCGCGTGGTGACGGGCGCGTCCGGTCTGGAATTGAGCCTGATTTCCTATCGTGGTGCGGCCACCAAACGCGTTTGGCTATGTGACGGTTAGTATTGCTGACCGCGCAAATTCAGCGTCAACCACGGATCAGAGAGTCGGACGTCCGAATCGTTCCGGGCGCGCCAAATACCGATTGCTCTCCACCGCACGCTATAGCCGCCACGCCCGTGCAAAGAACCGGAGATGGCCTGTGTAAAAAAGCGTAGAAACCGCGGCGTTTTGCGGTAAAAAAGTTGGATCGCTTACGGTCGATGGGTCATTTTTGACCTTACGCAGCGGCCTTAGCTGCATCCGAAAGCGGACATCCCAGCAATCAATTGCTGAAACAGCCAGCCATACCGCCGATCGCGTCCCAGACCCGCCGACTCCGCTGATAATTTTGAATTTTCTTGGGGATTGAGTTTACCTGCTCCGCGCAAATCGGACCTTTAGGTTCATAGTCCCTCCTTCTTGGAAGCGGAGGACGTTGGTATGACCCAATTAACTGTTGTCGTCAGTAACTGTAACAGTGTGGATCGTGCCGAAATCAGTGTGCTGAAAGGCACGCTGAATATCAAATATGGGCCCAACGGCCTTGGCAAGAGTACTTTGGCAAAAGCCATTGTCAGCCAAATTCGCGGAGACGGCACTCTCGGTGACCTCATGCCATTCAAAAGCCGAGGCAAGGCGGATGCAACGCCGCCGTCTGTGCAGGGCATTGACGGTATGGCTTCAGCCCTTGTCTTCGATGATGACTACGTCCAGCAGTTCGTTTTCCAGAAAGACGAAGTCCTTAAGAACAGCTTCGACATTTTCATCAAAACGCCGGATTATGTTGCGGCGATGGAGGCCATCGACATTGTGTTAGCTGGTGTGAAGCAGACGCTCGCCAACAATGCGGAAATCGAACAGACCATTTCGGACTTCAAGGAATTGCGGGATGCGTTCGGAAAATCGAAGCCCGGCAACATTCCGAAGAACAGCAAGATTCATAAGGCGTTCGGCACCGGCAATAAGACCGAGAATATTCCCGAGGCGCTGAAGCCCTTTGAGAACTTCATCAAGAGCCAAGAACCGTCCAAGTGGATCGGCTGGCAGATCAAGGGCAACGAGTATCTGAAGCTGGGCGACAATTGCCCCTATTGCGCCACCCCGCTTGTTGGTGAGGGGCAGAAGGACACCGCGCTCGCAGTCGAGAAGGAATTCGACGCCACGGCGGTCGGTCACCTCAACACGCTCAAAGCTGTCATCGAAAGGCTTGGCAAGTATTTCAGCGAGAAGTGCCGCGAAAACCTGCAGAAGGTAACGAAAACCAAGATTGACCTGACTGCCGCCGAGGTGAGTTTCCTTACGGGCCTCAAGGCTGAGATCGACGGCATGATCAACCAGCTGGAAGGTCTCCGGGCTATCTCCTTTTTCTCCTTGCGGGACGTGGACCAGATCAGTGAGAGGATCACCCCGCTGAAGATCGACCTGGCCCTCATGGACAAGCTCGATTCCCCAGAGACCCGGAGCATCACAGACCCTGTCAACGCGCAACTTGAAGACCTGCTTACGAAGGTTGGCGACTTGACGGGAAAGGTCAACAAGCACAAGGCCAAGATCAAAAAGGCGATAGAGGCCAACCAGGTTAGCATCAACACGTTCCTTAAGTCCGCCGGCTACAAGTACGTCGTCGAGATCGTTCCTGAGGAGCAATCCTACAAAATGAAGCTGGTGCACCGGGATCTGGCCGGTCACCTGGAAACTGCGTCCAAGCACCTGAGCTACGGCGAAAAGAACGCCTTCGCCCTGGTTCTTTTCATGCACCAAGTGCTGAGCGAAAACCCGGACCTGGTGGTGCTGGACGACCCAATTTCGTCGTTCGACAAGAACAAGAAGTTCGCCATCCTGCACGAGCTGTTCCAGGGCAGAGCCAGCCTGAGAGGGCGGACCACCCTTTTGCTGACCCATGACATCGAGCCCGCCATCGATGTTATCAAAAGTACCAAGGACGTGTTTCAAGGGGCAAAACCATCGGCATCTTTTCTTTCTTCGCGCGGGGGCATTGTGAAAGAAGTGCCGATCGCGAGGGAGGACATTCAGACCTTTGCCAGGGTCTGCAGGGCGAACATCGCCACGCTGCAGGACCCGATCCTGCAGGCCATTTATCTGCGGCGCGACTATGAGCTACGTGATGAAGTCGGCAGGGAATACAATCTGCTGGCAAGCCTGTTCAAAGGCCGCGCCGTTCCCACGCTGCAGACGGCAACTGAAAACCGGAACATGACCCCGGAGGAGAAACAGGCAGGAGAGGAAAGCATCCGAAAAGAACACTTACCAGGGTTCAACTACGATGCGCTGGTCGCCGAGGTGAACGACGTTAACGCCATCCGCGCCAAATTCGCGGCCACGGACGTCGGCTACGAAAAAATCCAGTTGTTCCGGATTTTCAACCTCGAACACGACGATGACGTGCTCCGCAAGTTTATCAACGAGTCATACCACATCGAGAATGAGTACGTAATGCAGCTCAACCCGCATAAGTTCGAGAGCATTCCCGAGTACGTCATTGACGAGTGCGTTCGCATGCTGCCGCCCATCCAATAGAGTTTCACTAGCATTGCATTGAGGTTCACATCCAAGGTTGACCACGCTCCTGGAGAGCGCGCCTGCCGCAATTGAATCGCGCTTTTTAAAGCTGCCGATCCATGGTGGGATACCAAGTCCTCTCGTCAAGCCTTAAGTCTCCTGTTTTTCTTACTTTTTTCCGACCCTGTTTCGAGCTTGTGCTAAAATTCGTGCTATTTAGCGGGATTCTGAGCGCGCGCGGGCCACTTGCAGGGCCCTTTGCGGAAGCGGGGCAGCACGAAGATGGCCTGTTAGAGCCCCAGTGTCGGCGTTTGCCTGATTCTGGAGCCTGTCGAAAATCCCTTAACGGATCGTTGGAGAACATCGTACTCAGCGGGCCCGACAGGTCGCGAGACCAGCGTAGAACCTGCAATAGCTCGAGAGGGTCTCGTCGACCTGGATTAGCTGCGCACCGCTCAGAGCCACACTCACAAACTGCTAGGGAAACATACCGACTACTACGGCATTTCCTTCAGCGTGGCCTGGGAGCAGACACTACAGCGTATTCGTGCACGGATCGGCAGATGCGTCCGCATGGATGCATATCATATGACCGGGTCGCCCCCGGCACGTGCTATAGTGCCCTTATGATTGAGCCACAGTTCGCGATAGCGATTTTCCCTTTCCTCAAGACGAGGTCGCCCGTACGGATAGGCGGCTACACTTTCCGCTCAACAACAGACCTTGAAGGTCTGCCGCCAGATCAAGCTAAGGCAGTCGGCGAACTTGCCTCGATGCTATTTGCGCAGAATGATCTGCGCATAAAATCCGCCTCTTACGCTGTCCTACCCGGAATAGAGGTTCATTCGGGCGATCATCGCCTCAATCATCTCGTTAACCTACGAGACGTCGTATCTTATCTGTATGCAGCTCCGCACGATGTATTCGAAAACGTCTTCCTGTCGCCTGAGGAGACGAGCCTCGTACTTTTTACGGCCTCGCGCGTAAGCGTATTTCTGACCCGTCCTGAACACCACACCGAGAGTATCGCGACTGCGCCCGGACCTGAGCCTGATCAGCATCACTACATTCCTGGCTACAATGGCCTCTACAATTTCAGGCATGCCTTCTGGGTCGAACCAGGATCACGATTGTACGGTCCAAAACCGCATATGACATTGAATATCTCGCAAGACCTCTCGATCGACCTAGAGCATCGAATGGTGGGACCCCATCATCACCTGCTGTTGGATCTACTGGAGAAGCCGGAGACATCGACCTCGCGGCGCATCTTTTCGGCCTTGCGCTGGTTTAACGCTGCGAACGAAAACGGACTCAATCAGAGTCAGACCCTCCTCAATTTGGCGGTCGCCTTTGAAACGCTCTTACGCCTTCCGGAGTCCTCAAAAACCGAGCGCTTGGTGGACGCAATCTCGTTGCTTCTTGGACGAACGGAGCGTCTCAGTGAGTGGGCTCAACAGTTTTACGATGCTCGCTCGCGCGTGGCTCATGAGGGCGAGGTACGCGATCGATACTTCTATCCAGGTGGCACCAACAGAAGACAAGTTACCGGCATATTCGGCTCCCTCATGCTGTACGGCCGCCAGATATTCCAACTATGCGTGGACACTGTGCTTGTGGGCATCGATTTAGCTGAACGCGCGGATCTCCGGGAAAAGCTCGTATCCAACAACGAACGGTTCCAGAAGCTTTGCGATCTATTACAAAGCAAAGCTGGCTCCGCCGGTGAACGGTTGCTGAGTTTGGCGCCCACACTACGCGCGCTGGAGCGTTATCGGTTCCTCGCCAACGCGCCCGATCCCGGTCCACAGCTTGTGGCCTCGCGCCTTGCTGCCCTTTCGCTTATGGAATGTAACTTGAACCTACCTGAAGATCTTGCCACCACCATCGCCGAATGCGCAGCTAGCAAACGTTCTGACGGCGAATTTAAGCAGCTCTCGGCAATCGAAGCCTTGCAGAGGGCGTTTGAGAAGCAGGACGACGCTACGCTGGCTCCAGAATCACGCAATGTTCGTGATCTTATTGGGCTAGTTTGGATGAGCGAGTTCCCACGGTACTTTCGTCTTAAGGCATTGAACGACGAAAAGGATTCGTAGACCCCTCCGGCACCAATGCCGACTCTCCGGCATTGGTGATGCCGAGCCGACTGCGCCGGGACCGGGTCGGGTCAAGGGCGGCTCTGCCGCTCGTCTCGACCCTTGAAGCGGCCTGGGCACGACGGAATGCGAGATCTCCCTCCTGCGACCAGATCTCACGGATAATCCGGTGTCCCCAAAATATCCGCGTTGCCGATCTCGATCTCCAGTCGGGCCGTGGGCAAAGCCCACGGGAGTAGGCCTGAGACGCAATAGAACCGCGCGAAATTAGTTTTGATTGGTCGAGCTAAGGGGAGGAGCTGGCTGTTGACCAGATAATGCGGAAACGGCCAAATCGGCGGGATACAAACTACATGGACAAATTCAGTACCGGTAGTTTAGTCCAAGCCGGAACAGGTGCAAATTGTAGTCCACGCTAAACGCGCCGGCGGGATTGCACAGCGGACAATTCAGCTTTGACAAATTCGCGTACAGATACTCGGCCTTGCCGGTCCACGGCCCGAATATGGCGTATTCGATGCCTCCGCCGAGGGTAAAACCAAATTTCATCGAGGAAGAGCTGAAAATCGGTGTCGTCGCATCGGCCGTCAGCTGGCCGAAGGCGGGACCGACCGTCGCATAAGGCAACAGTCGGTCAAAGGCGTAGCCGACTCGCCCCCGTACAGTGCCAAGCCAAGGACTGCGGGTGGTGCAAACACCCAAGGTGGGGCAGGTCGCAGATCCCCGTGCGTTCATCCAATCGAGGTCGGCATCGACGCCGGCTACCCAATAGCCAAACTGATAATTGTATCCAAACGTTCCGCCGACGGCGCCGCCGGAAGTCGAGAGATTGCTTGCGGGAATAGTTGGTGATGGGCTGTTCCACGCGGATTTTCCGATTTCTCCTCCTATGTTGAGGCCGACATACGGACCGGTCCAGTTGTAGACGGTCGTCAGCTCCGTCTTATACGTGACGGGCTGGAAGGTTTCAGTTTTGTATTTCGGAATCAAATCATCGATCTTGTAGGCGGGGATAGTGGCATCAGCCGCCATCGCTGGCCCCCTAAAACGCCGATCGCAAACGCCAGTCTGAGTGTCTTGGTCACCATCCCCGCGCCCCCCGTTCTAACCAAGTTACGCCTTAGTTCTGTTGCTCACAGCCTTGCTTCGAACCGCAGCAAACAGATCCGTCTGGGCGAATGATGCAAGCATTAGTCTCATTGCCACCCGGCTTGAGGTGGATAATGATGTCCTTGAGCTTCGGGTCTTGCAACGTCGGCTCGACTTTCTGTTTCAAGGATTCGAGATCCTGGGGACTTAGCTTTGGCGCCGGATCAGCCGCGAGGGATTGGCTTAGCGGCAACATCACCAAGCACATGGCAAGGTACGTCCTCAGCATGATGGTTCTCCTGTCATTGGATCAAGGCGTAATGGTGCGTACGGTGAGGGTCGGAGCTTGATTGGCGTAAGGTGAATTCAGCGCAACAAGTTGGCGAAGCAGCGCAAAAATTCGCTTCGTGTTGTCTGCAGTGGAGGGAACACAGTAGCGTTCGCCCGAATAAGAGATGCCGACGAAGCAATAGTTGGAATCCTTCGTGATAGTGAATAGCTGTTGGTCAGAGTCCAGTCCGGTATAAAGCCCAACGGACGATCGTCGTGCGACTAGCTTTCCAAGAAATTCATAGACGCCGAAGGCGGAACGTAGATAAAGCTGGGCTTTGATCCGGCCATCCAGACACATTTCGTAGGCAGGCCTGGGATCAGTCGGCTTCTGTTGCGTGGCAATACCGCATGGGTCTTTGAGGGAAACCTTCTTTTCCGGCTTCGTCGCGTTCGGTGTGCTGATTGCCAACGTGACCGGCGTCGACCCTGACGTTGTGGCCGTCGCCTCGCTGGATTGGTCTTTTCCAGGAGGTTTGCTCAGGATGGAAACAGTTAGAGGCGTCGTTCCAGCCGCTGTTGCAGTAGTGGTACCGCCTGAACCGTCCTTGGTCGGCGCCGCTGCGCTGTCCTTTGCAGTCCCGGCATCTGTCTTGGAAACGGACCAAGCCGTTGATGCGTTGCAGAGTGGTCTCAATCGTCCTGCTGTAGGTTTGTAACGAAAGGGATCCAATCGGCCACTCTCATCGAGAATGCCTTTGCAAAATTTGGACTCAATGCTGGATCGAAACCAAACCGTCAGGCCAGGATCAGCGCAAAATCTGTTTGCCGGAGCGCTACGCGCCGCCGGAAGGGCGTCCACGTCTACCTGCGCGGTAAAGCCTTCGCGGATCATCCACGCCAGATAGTTTTGAAAGCACTCCGAATTGATTTGTTGAAAGCTGGGCTTTACCGATCCATCGGCAGTCTTCACCTCGAAGTCCTGGGTGCCGACAGGATCATTCGTGTACTCTTCGATTAAAGAACCATCGAGATTGAGGAGCCGCATACGATCGACGAACAGGAAGAAGAGCAGTTCGCGCGAATAGCCTTGATTGATGAAGAATCCAATGGTTGCTGGACTGATAGGAGCGAGTAGTCCCTGGTATGACGGACCATCGTCGACAACACTTGCGTTAAAGTCGGTGCCAGCAGACCTGCTCAGCGTATTTGGCGCGAAAGTATAGTTTCGCGCGGGCACTACACCAGGCGGCACAACAGGCGTGTGAGGACCGAAGGTTATCGAGGGAGTCCTACGCTCCCATTGATCGTGTTGTGTCCTTGCAAAGTCGTAAGTGACACAAACGAAAGCGGCTCTGACCGGCTCGCCCGGATAACGTTGAGGAGAATGGCTTCGCTGTAGTAGGTCGCAACGCCTTCATTCATCGTATCTGTACGAGAGTTGACAGCATCAATGTCGGTACATCCGCTCAAAAAAAGAGCGACACTCGAAAAGACAAACGCAATACGTGAGCGGTGTGATTGAATACGCACGTTGTCCACCCCAAAAAACAACCTTGATGCGAGTGCAACATTGAGTTGTTGTCGATGGCCGTCAATCGTATAGTGAATTTTTGGTTAATTCTCTCGGTTAACACTCAAACGGCCAGTTCGCGGCGCTTTCGGTCGCGCTGAACGCTGTTTGCCATGCGAGGTCTGCGTTGCGCAGACCCGCACCACCGGGACGACCGGTCAGAGAATGGCTGAGGGGGCAGTGAAACGACCACGGTCAGGCATCCTTCACATGGCTCCTCGCTGGCTCCCAGGGCGACGCCGCTTCGCTATCGCGCGAGGGACCGTCACCGGAGGCCAGGACGCTTGGCCGACGCTCTTGCGTAGAGTCCGGTCGCCCTACCGGCGCACCGAATGACCGAAACGACTGTGCAGTTGAAAAACGCATTCAATAAAGTGCCCCGCATCGTTTCCGATGCGGGGCAAGTAGCTTTGCACGTTGCGGGTTATCAGTTCTCAACGGACTTCAACCATTTCCAAGGCTTGGAGGATGGCTTCCCTTGCCACGCCAGCGCGCCTCGCCGCTGCTCCGGTGATATCCCGCAAAAGGTCTGGCCGCCGCGATCTACTTTCCGCTTTTTCTTGTACCTGTTGCGGGGAAACAATATTCGATCTTCTACCTCTCAGCAGATTTGCAAGTCCCTGAAATGTTCAAAGCGCGCAAACCGCTTTCCTTGTCTGCGCGACGTGCCGGGTGGCGCAGGTTCACCTATGATTTGACCATCGTTCAACAGAGCTTCGTGAGACTCAAGTAGGTTACGCGTGGCCCTGACGACCCATGAGGAGCGCGATGTCTGGATGCGGGCGCCGTGGGATGAGCCGAAGGCATTCCGGCGGCCGTTGCCGGATGATGTGCTAACGATCGTTCCGCCGGGCGGAGAAGGACGACCGGGAGACGGGTGTGTTCACAAATCGGAAGTTAGCTGTTAACAGGCTGGACGCCTGCTACACCAACACCGCGCAGCGTCTGCATCGACCGAATGCTGTTGGAGCGCTCGTTCATAGCAACCAGATCGGGCGCCCGACCGGATGCGACCCTACGACGGCAAAGCCGTCACCTGGGTGCTCAGCCAATACGCGTAAGCCTGAACGCCTGCTTCGGCGGGCGTTCATCCTTTCACTCAGAAGAGCCGGTTCGCAGAAGACCAAAACGAAATGGGCATAACTGGGCTTGCCGCTAGGCGAGGAGCGCATTGCTCTCTACTGTAGCGAGAATTAAGGGGGAGGGCGTCTACTATGAAATTCATCCATTCATCCGATCTCCAGATCGGCAAGGTTTTTGGCTATTTCGAGCCGGAGGTTGCGAGCGCCCTGCAGGAAGCGCGTCAGGCCGTCGTTCGGACCCTTGGGGAGGCTGCGGTTAAATCCGGCGCGACGGCGGTCCTCATTTCTGGCGACATTTACGAAAAACAACAGATGTCTCAACAGACCCTGGCACGGGCCATCGAGAACATGCGCGCGTTCAAAAGCGTTCAATGGCATCTCATGCCTGGAAACCACGACCACTTCCGTGAAAACGGACTATGGGATCGGATTGTCCGCATGCAGCTCCCCTCGAATGTGATCGTGCATACGCAGGCGGGTGCGGTGCAGATCGCGGACGAAGGTGGCGCTCCTGTCTTTGTGTTGCCTACGCCCCTTCGTTTCACATCGAGCGCGGACGATCTCACAGCCTATATGGATAAGGAGGCCACGCCGGATGGTGCGATCCGTATCGGCATGGCGCACGGCTCCATTCAAGGCTTTGGATCAGAGGGTGAAGCCAGCAACTACGTGGCGCCAAGCCGCGCGGACAGCGCGGGCCTCTCTTACCTTGCGATGGGTGACTGGCATCGGCAGATGCGGGTGAACGACCGTTGCTGGTATAGCGGCACGCCTGAGGCCGACCAGTTCAAGCTTCCGCCAAATCCCGTATCCTCGCACTGCAACGGCGGTTCGGCGCTTCTTGTCGAGGTCAACGGTTCAAATGCATTGCCGGTGGTCTCGCCAATCCCGACAGGCCGTTACCAATGGCACAGGGTCGAGAAGGTGCTGACCGAAGATGCACAAGTGGATTTGCTCGAAGGCGAGCTCCGTGCGCTCGATTCAGACCTCAGCAAAATTGTCGTCGATCTCCGGGTTACGGGCGCGGTGTCTCTCGCCGGCCGTAAGAAATTTGAGGAACAAATCCTCCAGAGCGTCGGGGCTGCGCTTCGCGGCCTGCGCTTTGACGAGGCCGGCCTTGTTCTCAATCCGACCGACCGGGATCTCGATGAGATCGATCACGCCGGCTTTGTGCGTGTGGCAGCAGACCGCCTCAAGGCCATGGCTGCGGTCTTGTCGGATCAAGGCCAGGCGTCGCTTGCCGCCCTTGCTCTCAAGCGTCTTTACATCGAGCACCTTCGTCAGGGGACACGGTCATGAAGATCCGATCGATTGAGCTTACCAACTTCTGCAAATTTGTCGGAACCTTCCGCGTCGACAACATTGGCGACAACGTCAATGTCTTGGTGGGGCGAAACGAGCTGGGCAAATCGACCCTGCTGAAAGCCATCAACGGCGCCATCTTCGAAAAGGCCAAGTCGACGGCTGCGCACGTCAAGGCGTTTCGCCACTTCGTCAACGGCACCGTGCCCGAAGTGAAGCTCACCTTCGACATCGACGGCAAGAGCTGGACCATTCACAAGCGCTTCGCGGGACAAGCTGGTAAGTCAACCTTGACCTGTTCGGATGGCCGGCTGTTCGAGGACGACGCAGCGGAGGCGGAACTGCAGCGCCTTCTCGGCTTTGCTGGCAGCCGCAGCGGCGGCGAGCCTGGTATCTGGGGAACGCTTTGGGTTCAGCAGGGGCAATCCTTCGGCGATGCGGCGCTTGATGAGCATGGCCAGCGCACCATGCAGGGCTGCCTGGAAGCGCAGGTAGGCCTTGTGACAGGTGGAACGCGAGGGCAGAAAATTCCGAAAGCCATCAAAGACGCCCTTGAAACGCTAAGGAGTTCGAAAGGACCGCGCGGGAAGTTCAAGGACGCAATTGATCGGCTTGCCGAGAGCAAGCAGGAGACGGCCGACTTTGAAGCGAAGCGGCAGTCCGTGTTTCAATTGATGGAAGATCTTGCGCGAAATAAGCGCGAGCTTAAGCAGGAAACGGATAGCTGGGACGACGCGGCGCACCGCAGCGAGGTCGATGCGGAGCGGACCAAGCGCACGGTTGCCGCGACGCACGCTGCCGAACTTCGAAGTGCGACGGACGCGGCCAAGCTCGCGCGCGAACGCGCAACACAAGCCCGGAGATCAGTTAATGATCGCGCCAAAGCCGTTGTAGAACTGGAATCGCTCGAATTGCAACTCAGCGATCTGAATACGGCAAGCGCCGGCGCTGTTGCCGCGAAGGCCGGCGCCCGGGCCTCCGTCGAGGCCGGCGAAGCCAAGCTGTCCGATCTTCGCAGTAAAGCAAGCCAGAAAGCCGAACGAGCGCGGAATCTTGAGCGTATCCGTGCCATTGTCTCGCTGAATGCAGAAATCATCGAGCACCAGCTGACCCTCGATAAGGCTGCTTCGCTTGAGTGCGAGGCGGGGAAGCTTTCGGAATTGATCGGCGCCATTGCGACGACCGATGCCGCCGTAACGAAAATCGAGGAGGCCGTTACGGAGCTATCGGCCGCAGGTGCAGCCGCGAACGCGGTTGCGACCACCGTTTCATTCGCCCTGGAGGAGGGCGCGCTGCCGAGTGTTGCCTTAGACGGCAAAGCGCTCGATACATCCGCAACATCGCTCCCAATCCTTGGCAAGACAGTAATCACCATTCAAGACGTGGGCGCGATCACGGTAGAGCCTCAAATCAAAGATCGCGCCGCCTTGGTCGCACGCCGGGACGCGGCCCGTGAGGAAGTGAAAGCCGCTTTGGAGACTGCAGGCGTCATGGATCTAGCCGCCGCGCGCACGGCGGCGGCCCAGCGCAACGAATATCTCCGCCGTTCGGCAGACGTCGGCAAGGAGCTGGCAAATCTTGCTCCCGGAAATCGGACCAAGAAGCTGGCGGCCGGGCTGGAAGCTCTCAAGGGCCATTTGGGCGAGTTGCGCGGCCGGCTCAAGGTTGAGATGGAAAAGTGCGAACTTGCGGAAATTCCTGGCGAAGATGATTTGACAGACGACATTGCCAATAATCATGCAGAAGGCGCGCGGTTTGCTGCCGAAATCGAGACAGCTGAGGCTGAATTGGCAGGGCCTCAGGACGCTCTCGCCCAGGCCGACAAAAAACTCCTGAGCGCGCGCGAACGCCTTGCTGGGTTAAACGGCACGATCGAGACCAAGAAGGCGGACCTAGCAGCTGGGCGTGCCCGCGCCAGCGACGAGCAGATCACCGCAAGCGCGGAGAGCCTTGAAGGTGAAGCCGTCGCGAGGGATGAGCAGTTGGCAGAGAAGCTGCGCGGTCAGGGCGAAACAGTGGAGGCCATCGATGCCCGGATTAAGCGGCTCGAAGGCGTCGCCGCCAACCACCAGCGGTCGGTCGCAAATCTCGGGATTGAGGTGACACGCCTTACCGCGCTGATCGAGGCTAACGAAGGCGCCGGCGTCGAAGAAATGCTTCTTGCCGCCGAGGCTGAACGTGATCGCCTCGCGAGCGCCGTAGCCGAATTTGAGAAAGAAGCGGCTGTCCTAAAACTGCTTTCGGAGACATTAGAAGCAGCCGAAGGTGAGGCAAAGACCCGGTATCTCACGCCGGTCATCAGCCGTGTGGAACCCTACCTGAAAATGCTCCTGCCCGGAGCCGATATCGTGCTTGATGAAGATTTGCGCATCGCTGCGATCCAACGCGCCGGGCAACGCGAGGATTTCGATGTCCTGAGCGGCGGCACGAAGGAGCAACTTGCTGTCCTCACCCGACTGGCTTTTGCCGAGCTTTTGCTAGGGCAGGGCCGGCCGGCCACGGTCATCCTCGACGACGCGCTTGCGTTTTCAGACGACGACCGCATTGAAAGCATGTTTGATGTCCTGATGCGGGCTGGCGACAAAGTGCAGATTATCGTTCTGACGTGCCGGAAGAAACTGTTCACTCGGCTTGGGGCTGCTCCCTTGGAAATTCGGGACGCGGCGTGAGGTTTGGGCTGTGCCGGCTGCTAACTGAATGGCATCGGCTGTTTGCGGGAGATATGCGGAAAGTGGATGGTTAACGGACAAGATAACCTCGCGAGAGTTGTGGTCCTATGATTATACCAGTTGAAGAGGTCTCCAAAATCCGCAACCATTCGCCTTGACGCTGTCGCTAACTATTAGGGGTCCCGCTCCACGTGCCCGCCCAAGTAAATGTAGAAGACGAACTGGCGGCACGACGGTTGACGGGCCTGCTTGATTACGTCGAAGCGCTCGTCAAGCTGGATGAGCGCGTTGCAACGCGACTGTCGCAGCACAAACTCGCCGACGGCTCCCAGTTCGCCGTTCACCAGCACGAACTCGCAGGGCTTCCTGCAATCCAGTGCGATTCCAGTGACGCTGACGGCCCGATCTGGTTGCGGGTTCAACGCCTGCAGCGCACGACGCCGCCGGCGTTGGACGGCGACGGCAAGGAGTGGATCGACATCTCTAACGACCCGCTTCGCGTTCCAGTTATACGGGATGCACTTCATATCCGTGTGCCCGAGGCGGAACAGCAGCGGCTCGTAGCGGCGGGCGAAGCGCGCCCCCAAGATTGCGTCCAATCACTGAAAGCGGAGAAATCTGACACTCCCAACCAGAAATTCTACGATGTTATGTTGCGCCTGGAAGATCGGCCCGCGCTTCGCGACGCTCTTGAACAGTACTGTGCCGGCCCCTGGTCGCATTGGTCCGAGCTGGAGAAGCCGCGAAGGCGATCCATCGCCGTTTATCAGCGCCTGTTCGAGATCGCACAGCGATTGCTCCAGTCTGGTGGCAACGAATCGATCGAGCTTGTGTGGGGGATTGGCCTTGCGCGGTGGAAACACCTTGCCGAGCTCATCGACCTTCCAATGATTGAATGTGGCGTCGAAATTGAGATCGCGGAGACCGGCAACGCCGACATCACCGTTCGCCCGCGCAGCGGCGTGACGCGCGTTGAGCTTCGACCATTCGAAAAACTCGCCGGCGCGCGATTTGTGCTGGCGGAAGATGCGGCGCGGCGATGTCTTCGCTCCTTGGAGGGCCGGATAACGAAGGTATCTCTCCGTTTCGCGCTGAAACGTTTGAGCCCATTCTAAAAATATGCGGCGGCCAGCTTGACCCCGAAGGCCGGTTTCTTCCCGATCACCACTCGCTTCCTGCATCTGAGCCGGTTCCAGAGGCCGAGGGAGAATATCTGACGGTCAGCGACCGATACGTGCTGTACGCGCGCCGCCGCTCGAACAACTCGGTACTGCGTGATATCGAACGACTTAAAAAGGAAGTGTCTTCGGAGGACGACAAGCCGATTAAGATTGAAGGTGCGACCCGAACGCTGGTCCTGGGTCCGACCGACGGTATTGACGACACGTTCAAGCCGTTGGGAGACCGCTTGGGCGCAGCCGGAGAGGTTCAACTGGAGGCCGACGAGGGGCCGGTTGACCCGGATCACGGCGACCTATTCTTTCCAAAGCCGTTCAACGACGAGCAGGTCGAAATCATCCGCCGCCTGGAAAAGTCGGACGGGCTCGTCGTTCAGGGACCGCCAGGCACCGGAAAAACCCATACCATCGCGAACATCATTAGCCACATGCTGGCGACGGGGCGGCGTGTCCTTGTCGTTTCGCACGGGGAGACGGCGCTGCGGGTCATTCAGGACCAATTGCCCGAAGGTGTACGCGACCTTGCGATCAGCGTGACAACTTCCGAACGGGAAGGGATGAAGCAAGTCGAGAAGGCAATCGGCCTTATGCTGGGGGTGGTCAACACGATCGACATGAACCGATCTCGGCAGGTGAAGATTATTCGAGACCTTGAGTCCAAGATTGTTGCGGACAGAAATCACCTTGCCGAAATTGATGTACGACTTGCAAAGATTGCGACGCAACATCTCTCGCCGATACCTGGCTCTACCGAACTACCTTTCGAGGCTGCCAAAAGGGTGATTGAGGACAAGGCGCGTTACGCGTGGTTCTCGGATCGGCCCCTGCGGCCGTTTTCTGATACGGGCATGACCTCCGCCGAGATCGACGCGCTTTTCACGGCGCGCAGGACGGTCAAAGGCGACCTTAAGTATCTCGGAGAACAATTTCCCAGCCCAGCCAACATGCCGGATCCCGAGACCGTCCGCGCCTGGCATCTCGATTTGATTGCCGCACAAGACCTGACGGCTGAAAGCACCGCTTCCGAACCGCTAACCCGGCGCGTAATTGCAACGCTTGGCCTCGACAAAGCCGCTGTACTGAGCGAGAGGCTGCGGCATCTCGCGTCCAGTATATCTGCCCTGCTGGACCAGTCCTGGGCCTGGGCGTTGACCGAGGCGATCCTCGGTCAAACGGCAATGGCCGGCCGACTGGAGCCTCTCGCCCGCGCGTTTTTAGCCGACGCACACGACCTGGTCGCGCAGCGCGTGCCGTTTATTGCAAAGCCAGTCCAGCTTCCAAAGGAATTGCCACCTGCGAAGCAGCTCTTTCAAATTCTGGCAACCCTCAGCGCCGGTAAGAACCCGTTTGGAATGATGGCCTTCGGTACCAAGAGCCATCAACCCGTTTTTGAAGCGATGAGAGTTGCGGGTCTGCGGCCTAGCGTGCCAGACGATTGGCAGCACGTCCAACAATTCATCGAGTTCTGCGGTGCGGTGACGAGCCTCTCGGTGCGTTGGGAGACGCTCAAAGTAGAGCTATCAGCGCCAAACGATCTCTCCTTTGCAGTAGAGTCGTTATTCCTGCTCGATACACTGTCCGACACGCTCCATGCCTGCCTGACTGACGTACCCGGCCAAATAGCCGAAATGTCGGAGCAATTATCGGCGGCCCTCGGAAATCGCGACGAGGCCAGCGCGATTTTGCGCCATCCCGCCGCGACTGCTGCCTTCTCTCAAGCATTATCACGTCACGTATCGTCGGTAAGGCTGGCGGCTGTCGCAAAAAACGTGGCAGAAGCCGTCGCACAGTTCGACGGCAGCAATACCGATCTTGCGGGCTTCGCACGGCAAATCTTGACCGAACTGGTTGGAAAGCCAAACGCGGATATCGAGCGACTGACCCGCGTATGGCAAGGTATCCTCTCCAAGTTGGGACATGTTCGCGCGTTGGCGCCTTTCTTCGATCGCATAACTTACACCTGTGGCGAGCTTTCGAAAGCGGGAGTGCCAGCATGGGCTGAACGCCTAACAAGTGAGCCTGCCAGCGAAGCGACAGATCCAGCGGCCTCCTGCGACTGGCGGGAAGCGTGGGAGTGGGCGGCACGGCTGACCTACCTCGAAAAGATCGGGGCTAGCAGTCATCTGGCCCAGTTGCACCAGGAGCGGTTGGAAATAGAAAAGGCTCTTCGCGACGGGTTCGCCACGCTCGTGAAGGAAAGAACCTTCTTCAATCTTGCCGCCACAATGAAGGGATCCGCCAAATCCGCCCTTCAAGGTTTCGCCAATATCATCCGGCGTTTGGGTGCCGGGACCGGGCAGAGGGCCGCACTGCATCGTCAGAACGCACGTCTGGCGATGGAAAATTGCTACGAGGCGGTACCCTGCTGGATTATGCCTACATGGCGCGTCTCCGAGCAGTTGCCTGCCACGCTTGCCAGTTTTGATCTCGTGATCCTGGATGAAGCGTCGCAGTCCGATGCGCGCGAATTGCCAGCGCTCTTACGTGGCAAAAAGGTGCTCGTTGTCGGTGACGACCGCCAGATCAGTCCCAGCTCAGCTTTCCTGTCGATCGCGAACATCGCGCGTCTGCGACAGAACTTCCTTAGCGAATTTCCATTCCGCGCGGAAGTAGAGCCCGGTGCTTCGATTTACGATCTTGCGCGTGTTATGTTCCCGGCGAAATTCGTCATGCTCAAGGAGCATTTTCGATGCGTGGAGCCCATCATCCGTTTTTCGATGCAGTTTTATAATCAAGACTTGGTGCCGCTTCGTATTCCAAAGCCGAGCGAGCGGTTGGACCCGCCCTTGGTCGATATCTACGTTGAGGATGGGCAGCGCCGAGGAAAGTCCAAGGTCAACCCGCGCGAGGCAGAGGTCATTGTCGAGGAAATTGCCGCGATTGTCGAGCAAGCGTCGGGTGTTGAAGCTCCTGCGCGGTCAATCGGGGTGATATCCCTCGTCGGCGCCGATCAGGCGCTGCATGTTCAGAAGCTTCTGATGGAGCGCATCGGCGAAGCAGCCATGATGCGCCATCGTGTCGTGTGCGGCGACAGCGCATCCCTCCAGGGAGACGAGCGCGACATCGTCTTCATTTCGATGATTGCCGATCGCTCGCGCAAACAGTCGCAGACATCCATTCAGTACCAACAGCGGTTCAATGTGGCGTTATCGCGGGCAAGGGATCGGATGGTGCTCGTGCGGTCCGTGAAAGAGGAAGAGCTAAATCCAAAAGACCTGAAATCAAAGGTGATCGGACACTTCCGCGAGCCGATGCCGAACGTCGTTAATCCTAGCTTGGACCTCATTGATCTCTGCCAGTCTGAATTCGAGCG
Organism: Bradyrhizobium sp. RDM12; assembly: GCF_051917485.1. Lineage (NCBI taxonomy): Bacteria > Pseudomonadati > Pseudomonadota > Alphaproteobacteria > Hyphomicrobiales > Nitrobacteraceae > Bradyrhizobium > Bradyrhizobium sp. RDM12. The sequence continues at coordinate 8,004,187 of NZ_CM133064.1, read as the reverse complement.
GGCTGTGTTTATGGCACTTATCGAACGGGGATACCGCGTTATTCCGCAAGTGGGATCTGTGGGGTTTTCCATCGATATGGTGGTCGAGGGAGAAGGGGGAAGGCGCCTTGCCGTCGAATGCGACGGCGACAGGTATCATGGCCCGGAGCGTTGGGCGGACGACATGCGGCGGCAGCGCATCCTGGAGCGCGTAGGTTGGAGCTTTTGGCGCTGCTTCGGTTCCAATTACCAGATCGATCAGCAAGGCGTTATGGACGATCTAGTTCAGACGCTCGATCGTATGCAGATTAGGCCGATCGGACTCGAACCGGTCAATCGAAGTTATTCCGAGCATCGTGTCATTTCGCCTGCTGCAGAAACGTCAGGCGATTTTGCAGCGACGCAGGTAGACGGGACAATCTCGGTCGCAGCCTTGCGAGATGAACTCGGTCCCACATCGAATGACGCTGAACCGGAGTACCGATTAGCTCCGGGCGACCGCGTCGTCATCCGGCATCTCGACGTGGAACCGTCGCGGCCGGAATTTCTCACAATAAGCGACATCGCGGATGATCCGATCAATGGCTATCTGATGTTGTCCTCGCCACTTGGACAGGCGCTGTCGCAGGGCTCGCCAGGAGATGAGTTAACCTATCAGGCAGGCGAAAAAGAACGCGGTGTTCTGTTTGTTTCACTGGAGACCGTGTCGGCTCAAGCAGCTTAGCGGACATTTCTCGCATCGGTGTTGTCGCATTAAAACGAGGCCCAGCGAATTGCCGGTCGAGACGGCCATTCTCTCGATGAGATCAAGGGCAAGCATTATCGGATGTTTGTCGATCCTTGCTACGCGGCGAGTCCGGAGTACACTGCGTTCTGGTCTGCGCTCAGCCGCGGCGAGTATCGGGCAAGTGAATACAAGCGTATTGGCAAAGGCGGGCGAGCGGCGCTGACGCATGATCCACCTACTCGGCTGTTGCCCGGAACGCGAGCAGATGCGCTGCAGGCCCGGATGAGTGAGGCGGCACCGGCGGATGGCTCAGTTGGCGCAGGATCAAGCGGATCCAGCCCCACGCGGTCGTTTCTGTTGCGGGGCGCCGGCCGCTTTCGCCTTCAGCTGCACGATCTCGCGGATCATATGCTCTATCCGCTTCTGAAGGTCTCGAATCTGCTCTCGGTCCTCACGTCGATTGCGCTCGAAGCCGTCGATCGTGCGTTGTGCAGCGCGAACATCGGCCTCCGCGTTGCGCAGCGCCGATTGGAGGGCGCCAAGGTTCCGGACAAGATCGTCCCTCTCGATCGTCAGTTGCTTCACAGCGGCGTCCTTCTCCTTCCGCAGGCTCTCGGCCAGGGCGATTCTCTCCGACACGGCCAGCGCGTCGTTCTCCAGATCCTCAATGCCGTTCCGAAGCCTTACATTCTCTTCCCCAATCGTACTGGTTGATGTCCTGGGTGTGGCTACCCAATATTTGGCGAGAACAGATAAGATTTCCTGGGAGGTTTCGGTCGACAGGTGCTGCAGCTCTCGTTTCAATGCACTGGGCAGGTGGGTCGCGAGGGCTGGGCTCGGGGGGCGCCGTCGAGGCATGCCGGCAATGATAACCTTGATCCGATTGACGTTTCCTCCTCCCAATCGGACCCGGACCCGCATAGGATTGATTTCTTCGCCCTCTGCAATCAATGCTTGCGCAGCAGCCAAGATTTCGGAATCGGTATATTTCTGCGGGCGCGACATGGGATTTGTTTGATTTGTGCTAACTTATTTTACATTCGGTTCCGTTCCGATGAAAGATGAGAATGAGCTTTCTTGATGTCATTCCCCACACCTTGTTTCGCCTGCTGTCATCGCCGGCGCACGTTCGCAATGTCGCGGTCCTGGAAGCCATCTTTGATCAGTTCTTCGATGATTTTGCTTTCGCACCAAAGAAATCCGAAGTCCTGCAGGTCATTCGGCAGGTGCTTGAGAATCCCGATTTCCGGAGTGTCTCCGATGACGACGAGACAAGTCCAACTCCGGAAACCGCCGATCACGTCATCTATGGGCGATTGCGTGACGATGGCTGGATCATGGAAGTGGCAAACCGAAAAGCCGCCGAGGTCTACATGCCCCGCGAGGCCCACGCTCTGCTTTCCTCGCTGATCACGCTCAAGGAGGAGCTGAAGGTCGATATCTCGGCCGAGGCGAGCCTGATCGACAGCGGCATCATCGCGGCCTACCAGGACCCCGTCGGCAAGGTCATGAACATTGCGAGCGCGCGCCGCCAAGCGGTACAGCTGCGGCGTTCGATCGACGGTGTTCTGACATCACTCCACCGGATCGAAGAAGACCTGATGCGGTCCGAAGGCCTTGCCGACCTGTTGGCCAGATTCATGGAGCGTTTTGTCGAGAAGATACTGCTGGAGAACTATCGCGCGCTCAAGGCGTCTGCGTACAACCCGATGCGCTTCCAGCGCAGCATCCAGACGAATACCGACCGTTTCATCAACGACGAGGGCCAGGTGGCGCGTGCCGCCGTTGCGCTTGCGGATCAGGGATTGGTCGCCGACATTGCTACGGCCGAGTCCCAGATCATCCAGGATCTCATGCGCATCCGCGCTGTGTTTGCTGGTCTCGGGGAAAAGCTCGACGTCATCGACCGCTTTTCACATCGGCTCGAGCGGCGGATTGCGACGACCGTGCGATACCAGGAGACGGCTCGAAACGTCCGCGAGGAGCGGCTGCGGGATGCGATCCGCCTCGCGTTCACCCATTGGAGTGCCGGCAATACCGAATGTGTCACGCCGCTCGTTGAAATCCCGGTCCCGTATTCGACAGCGACCCTGGCTCTAGCGAAGAAAGCGCGCGAGCCGGTCGAACCGCAGACGCGTGAGCCAAAGATGGTTGATCCGGCCGATGTCAAGCGCGAGCAGATGATCGATGCTTATGTCGCTGCCATGGACGTTACTCCGCGTGCGGTCGCCGAACGCATGCGGATGCTGGTGCCGGATGACGGCGGCTTCTACGATCTCGACCAGTTCGAGCCCGAATCCGCGCGCGATATCGCGATCCTTTATGAGGCTCGGGCCGGCGCGCTCGCTTCGAACCCCGAATTCGAAGTGCGAACGAGCGCGTCTCGGACTGTCAACCGGTTTATTTCTGGACCCGGCGTGCTGGTGCGCCGCAGACAGGGCAAAGCATGACCTACTTCTCGCGTTGGGCAACACGGCAAGCCGCCCAGGATCCTAATTTCAGCGCCGAGCAGCTGACCGAGACCGCAAACCGCCTCTTGCATCGGCAGTTCGTCGCCCGCAGCGATTTCGGCGGAGCTGCTCATTTCGACCGCATCGCGAGCAACCTCGATTACTTCAAAGATTTGTTCGCGAGCTTCGGCTTCAGGTTTGTCTTCAACGATACCTGGGGCTATGCAGGATTTGTCAGCCCCGTTGCCTATAGCAATGCGCGGGTGCCGACCCAGGAAACCATCGTCCTTCTCTGCCTTCGTATGCTCTACAACGAAGGTGCCGAGAAGGGCTATTTCGTCGACTCGAGCGCGCAGATCCTCGTCGAGGAAGAGGAGATCCAGACGGTCTTCTCCTCCATGGGATCCCGCACCCTCAAGCCTGGGGAATTGCGAGCGATTCTGACAACATTCAAGCGCAAGGGCTTGGTCACCTTCGACCAAAATCATTCGCTGCAGGTGTCAGCCGACATACTCATTCGTCCAACCATCACCGAGGTGGTCGATGGTTCGTTCCTTGCCCGTATCGAGGTTTGGGCGGGTCAACCGGTGCGCGCCGCTGCAACCGTGAATGGCGAAAATGATGCCGCAGATGACGACTCTGAGGTTATGCCGGAGAACTCGCCATCATGATTTCGGCTTTCGTGCTGCGCAATATCGCCGCCGTCAACTTCTATCTATACGCCCAGGATTTTCCTATCTCCGGGGGCGGCAATGCCGTCTTTCTCGGTGGGAACGGCTCCGGCAAATCGGTTCTGCTCGACGCTATCCAGATCGTCATGACGGGCATGAACCGGCGTTACCTCGACCTCAACAGCCGCGTTTCCGAAGGAGGGCGCAGTACCCGAACGGTGCGCGAAGCCTGTCTCGGTCTCCTCGACGACGGAGCAGGCTATGAGCGCGATGCCTGCTTGACGTACATCGCTCTCGGTTTCGAGGCCGTCGACGGATCACGTCGCTGTACGGCGGGAGTCTGTCTCGAGGCGAAAGCCTCTCTCAGTGAAGAGAACGTCCTCGGCCTCTTCATTGTCGAGGGCGAGATCCTTGGCTTCGCCGACTTCGTGCATCCGAAACCCAAGGGCTTCGAGGAGAAGGCGTGGCCAACCTTTCTGGATGAGCAGCGCCGCAAGGGCCGCAACGTTCAGACCTTCCAGCGGCAGAAAAACCAGGCCTTCTTGCGGGAACTGTACGCGATCATCAACGGCAACGCCCGCGGCACGCAGCTCGATCCCGATCGTGCGCGCGCCGCGTTGCGCCAGGCGCTGTCGTTTGACATCGGACAAATCACGAGCGTCACCGACTTCGTCAAGCGCTTCCTGCTCGACGACCTCCCGATCGAGATCGAGACCTTTCAGGCGCGCTACAATACCTGGCGCGACATGCAAAAGACCATCGAGCGCGTCGAAACGGAGATCAAGACAGTCGAGACGATCCGGTCGACATGCGAGCGGGTCATGGAAGATCAGTTCAACACGCGGATGTGGAACTACGCGGCTCAGCGCGCGGAGTACGATCGATACGGCGCCTTCATCGCCAAACAGCGTCAAGAGATCGACGAGATGCAGGAGCAGCTCGACAGCACAAAATCTTATCAGCAGACGCTGGGCGAGGCGATCGAGCAGATCCGGCGCCGGCTGGACGCTATCAAAGACCAGATCGACGGAACGCCAGCGTATAAGCAGATCGAGAAGGCGCAGGCTGAGAAGAACAGTCAGGATGCGATCCGCAGGGCAGGGACCGTCGAGGCGAAGCCGATTTTCGATGCCCTCAGCGCCTTGCGCGAAGCCGCAACGAGCCCCGCATTTCCAGCTGATTTTGCCGGTATCGCCGATTTTGCCTTGCGCCTGACGCCGGGCCTGCTCGGCGATTACGATGTCACCTGGCCCAAATCCCCCAAGCAAATCGCGGCCCTCGTGACGGCCGTGCCGCGCCTGTCCGACGCGCGGGTTCGGCTCGACGAGCGCTATCAGAACGCCGCTTCCGACAAGGCAAGCCTCGCCAAGGAGTTCGACGAAGGGGATCGCGTTCTGAAGAAGCTGCGATCGGGTGGTACCTACATGTCCAACGACACCCAGGACTTCCTGGCCGACATGGCGAAGATGCGTGTGCCGGCGCAAAGCCTTTCAGAGGTCGCCGATATTGCGCCCGCCTTTGCCGAATGGCGCGCAATCATCGAATCAATCCTCGGCGACTGGGCCGATGCCCTCATCATCGAGCCGCGCTTCATGGACCAGGCCTACCGGCATTTCGACAGCCACTATAAAGCGACCAGGGCCAAGCTGATCCAGTCGGAGAATGTGTTGCCCCAGGATCACAGTGTCCGGCCCGGCACGCTGGCCGAGGCGGTCGTCACCGATAATTCATATGCCCGCGCGTTTCTCAATGTCCGGCTCGGTCGGATCATTCGGGCGCGCTCAGCCAATGATATCCGTAAGGGCGATCTGGCGGCATCGGCCGACGGCAAATACGCTCATGGCCGCGGCATCGAGTATCGGCAGCTCAAGCAAATCCCCCGGCTGGGACAATCGGTCCGCGAGCAGCAGATCGCCCAGCTCAGTGAACAGCAGCGTGAGCTGGAGACGAAGTTGCAAACAGCGCGGGACAATGAGCGCCGGTCATTCGCCGTTCTTGAGGCCGTCAAGCGCGCAGACGCTACCCTCGTGACCAATCGGGGTACGGCAACGCAGCTGCTCGAGAAAATCGAATCCGCGGATCGGGAAAGCGAGCGCCAGGCGGCCCTCATTCGCGACCTCGAGGCAGAGTTACCGCAAGGGGTTATAGAGGAAAAGCGCGACACCGAGAAAATGCTGGCCCAGTACAAGAAGGAGCGGGAGGAAGAGGAGGCTAAGGAGGAGAAGCTCATCGACGCTATCGGGCAGCGAAAGGGCGCTATGAACGCGAATGCTGAGGAACGCAAGAAGGCCGCTGACCGGGCCTGCGAAGTGCTCCCGCCATTCGACCGGCGCCGGAAGAGACACGATCCCGCCATCGGCCTCGAGGCGTTCGTCCGGCGCGCGCGGACGGCCTACACGCAAGAACGCGCCACACGCGGACATCCCGCGCATATCCGCAATCATTTTGAGGGTCTTCTCAGGGACAGGGCGCCGGCCCAGCGAGTCGCGAGACTGAACGCCGCGATCCAGGACTATGTACAGGCAGATCCGGACCAGCATCCGGGATTCGAATGGACCCAGTTTGTCGCTACTGAACAGACGACTACAGTCTACGACTGGATTGATCTGCGACACCGAGAGCTCACGCAGACGATCTTGCGCAACTTCAAGGAACAGATTGACAAGGCCGTCGCCGCCCTCGTGGAAACGATGGTGCACGATTTCCTAAGCCGCCTTAGCGGCAACATCGACGCGGTCGACCGCATCAAGGATGATCTGAACCGGGCGTTGCGCGGCAGCGTCTTCATGGGAGAAGTCTATCAGATCCGCCAGGAGCGTGATCAGGACAAGGAGACCATCCGCTACCTGATCGATCGGCTTGACATCGTGGCGCCAAAGGCCACCGCGTTGATGCAGAGCAATCCGGATCCAAACGATCCGGACCAGGTGAAAATCAAAGAGTTGATCGACATGCTGACGATTGAAAATGGTGACGATGCCCAAAATCGCCGTCGCATTCGTGAGCTCGCGGACTACCGGAGCTACTTTCGTTTCAGCATCGATATCTGCGACCCGGAGCAAGGCTACCGCCGGATCTCGGATCTTGAGCAACGTCGCGGCAAGGCCAGTGGAGGGCAGAAGTTTGTTCCGTTCTACATCTGCCTTGGCGTTGCGGCCGCATCAGCGTACTTCAATCACCTCGGTGGCAGTCGCGATGCGCCGTCCCAATCGGCCCTTATGCTGATGGACGAGGCGTTCGAGAAGCTCGATCCGGACAATATCTACAAGGTCATCCGGTTCTACCATCAGCTCGGCCTGCAGCTCATTATGGCTGCGCCAAAAACGCATCAGGCTCTCTATCAGGAGACGTTCGATACGTTGATTTCGATCATCCGGGTCGGCCGCGCGATCCAGGCGATCCCACAACATTTCCATCAAGAGGCGCACATTCTCTTGCGCAAAGAGAATCCGATGCATCAGCCGCGAAGCTTCTTCGAAGAGCGTGTCCGCGAGGAGCGGAGGCATGCCGCGGAATAACCAATACACCGCCGAGACACTGCTGAATCGGGTGCTCGACCGCTTTGAGGTGCCGCTGGCTCGCACGCGCGACATCACGCAGACGATCGACTACACCCTGGTCGGCGGTCCCGCCGCGCAGGACGAGTTTCATCGTGTGCTGCGGGATGCGGAACGAGCTGGTGGTGTCGCGCTCGAGCAGGATCGCCTTGGTCGCTTCACCGGTGAGTTCGCGCGGGTGCGTCTTGTCGATCCTGACAAGCTTTATAGCTTCATGGTCAGAGCGCCCGCAAGAGCGACCGCCGAGACCGCGCACCAAGCGATACTGACCGCCATCCCGGAGATCCTGGCCGATGCCTTCTTTCGGGACATCGAACAAGAGGCGATCACTGCCTGGAGAGGTAACAAGAGCTTTCTCGGGCTCTCGGTGGGCGAGATCGACACGTTCATTACCATTCTCCGTCTCACCTATGGCGTCATAAATCTGTCGGGCCGCGATATCGACCATCGAACCTTTTCACGCCGAGCCGTAAAGGACAGCAAGGCCCTGGAACGGATGGAAGGACGCGTCGCCCAGCTGCTCAGACGTCATGATCCGAATCTGATCGGCGAGGAGCCGCGGGAAGTTTTGGAGGCGAGCGGTATCGTGCGTCGGGCTCACCTCCTGCAGGTCAGGGGGCCGCTCCGGCTCTCCTGCGATTCCCTGATTATCAACGGTACCGGGAACGCATTTATCGGCTTGCCTTGGCCGGCCGTTAAGCAGGCCGCGTTGGCTCACGCCGTCGACTACGTCATTACGATCGAAAATCCGACCAGCTTTTGGCGTTACAGCACGGAGATAAACGGAAACTATCTTGCCCTTCTGACCGACGGGTTTCCCGCGCGCGATGTGCTCTCGAGCATGGTCCATCTCGTTCGGCAGGCTCTTCTCTTGGCGCCAACAACGCCGGTGTACCATTGGGGCGATATCGATGCCGGCGGCTTGAGGATCACCGCGCATCTCGAAGATGCGTTCGGAACCGATGTTCGACTGCATCAAATGGAGCCAAAACTCGCATTGGCCTTCGGGTCGCCGCTGCGATCGCAAAAAGGTCTCGATAGACTTGCTATGCGCTCAGGTGAAATCGGACAATTGGCCTGCTGGCTTCGGAGCAGATCGGCGAGCATGCTGGAACAGGAAGAACTCGATCCGACGGTACCAGTTTTTGCGCCGAACCGGCCTATGTCGTCATGACCGCAATATGACCGTCGCAATCAGCTCCGGGGTGGCAACCTGTGGCTCGCTTGCACTAAATGTGAGCGCTAACCCGTCGGGTTGCTAGGAATTATCGCTAGCGGGGGGCGATGAGCGGCGTAGTACCAGGTGTATTCGAAGAGCGGCAACGGTGCCGCCGGGGTTGTCGTATCTTCCGCGAAACGAGGTTCTCATTAAGGACCTTGCCGGGAAGATCATCGATACGGCCATCGATGAACTCGCCGCGAATGAATCCCGGACGTAGTTGCCATCGTTTCGGTCAACGGCTCCAGAGCGGCGCGTCCGGCGAACCGGACCCGCTTTCGTGAACCGAGCCCGGAGCGTCTCGGCCTTTCGGCTTCAATCCTCGCGCTCATTTACGTGTTGCTCGCCGGAGGCACTCGCGCGAAGGGCTCGTCGTTTCGCGACGTTCGCTATCCTGCACGTCGCGCGGGTGCCTTGTTAACCGGCCCCCCAAGAGTGCGCCAATACCACGGTTATATCACAGATTGTATAGATCGAAATGTGACCTGGCTTACTCTTGAGGGCTCTGGACGGTTGCGTCGCTACTTGCCGTCGATAAAGTTGACGCCGATCCTATCCGCGAGAATAACGAGGTCCGCGTATACGGAGTCCACAGTCAGAAGATCTTCCGAAGTGCCTCCGGGGAGAGATCCGCCGCGGCGACGCGATCGCCGAAGATCACGATCGCCAAGGCGCGATCGTCCTGGCGCGATACCCAGCAAAGTCCCTCGGCGTGGGGGCAAGCAGTATGAAAGGCTTCGGCCCAGTTCCGGGTCCTCGGATACCCGTCCTTTTCAGTATCGATCAACTGACCGCGTTGAATCCCGAGCTTCTTGAGGGCCGGCACGCTGAGATCGACGAGCTTGAGATCTCGTTTCGGCGTCACCTGCGAATAGGCGTGGCCGGCCAGCTTTTGCTTGTCGAACGTTTTTAATCCGGCGACAAACGGCACGTCATGAAAGACGGTTTCCATGGCCGCGCAATCGAAGGTCGTGCCGCCATAAAGGGTAGGGATGTTCGAGCCGCCTAAAGCTTTGATCGGACTGAACCGGGCGTTGCCATTCGGGCCAGGATTGAACTGATTGTTGCCATAGACTTTCGGGTGGATACGATGAACGACTTGGCCTTTCGGCCAGGTCGTCATGTTCACCAGATTGGCAAGGTCGGCGGGCGGAGCCGGTACGGCCGACGGCGGCGAAGGCGGAGCTGGCGATGGCCTCGCTGCCTTCGGTCGGGCAGTCGGGGGGCGTCGTGCACCGGACTTCTTCTTAGCCATGGAGCACGTTCTTAGCCATGGAGCACGCCGGCTACCTCATCCTCGGCCGCTGCAACGACGCGATCGGGCTCGCTAATCAGCAAGTCCTGCGGTCGCTTGCCACCAAGGAAGCTGTTGACCGACGCAAACCAATAGGCGAGGCCCCAATCGTCTTTCTTTCCGCGGAATACCTCCAGCACCGGTGCCAGCCCCTTTGCCGGGCGATAATCGGTCGAGGAGTCGAAAGCGTAGCCCGGGAAGTAGTCCGTTCCGCGATGATGTATGGCGAAGATCTGCCCATCCCGCTTCCACTTGTTCGGCTGAGCGCTGGGATTGCTGGTGCTATATCCCGCCATCTCGGCGATCTGCGCCGCCGTCATCCATTCGCCGGTCTCGATCACGCGCTTGCGTGCTTCTGCCGTCATCCGGGCCTCAATCAGCTTGTGCCGAGGCGGGGGAACGTCAGGGACGAGAGCCTCGATGATCGACCGAAACCTCGCCTTGTGACGATCCTCAATGATGCTGGGGATCAGCGGAGCCAGAATAGCAACTGTATCCAACAGGACGTGGGCAAGTGATTTGCTGCCATGCTTCAATGTCAAAGCAACGACTTGCTCCGCCGATAGGTGGGCAAGTTTGCTTCGCACTTCTTCGGGGTCCCCGCGACGGTTCCCACACCCGAATGCTCAAGAGCTTTTTCTGCGGCCGTCATGGCGTCATTCCGGTTATTTCGGTTATCAATATAATACAATAACCGGAATCATCAAGGTTTTTCAGCTATATTCCGAGGTGGAACGGGCCCAGGCGCCGAAGCCGGTTCCAACCTCGTTTTTGGCTGGTAACCGGTGGAGCTCACAAGCTAGGCAAATCTTGAAGAAACCGGTTCAGATCGCTTTCAAGGACAAGGGTCCGATTGCCGCATTTTTTGACGACGAGGTGCTTCATCTCGATCTCCTCGTACAGCTTGGTTCTCGACAGCCCGTCCGCTCGATGACTTTCTCGAGAGAGAAGCTTGCCGAGCACGTTCAGTTCTGCCCATCGCGTAGCACGTAGAGCCGGGGCCAGAGAGGGCGGCAGCGGACCCCTGTTGGACCATCGGACAATCATGGCGAATTCGGCGTTCCGAAAGCGGCACGGCGGTTTACGTGAGGTGGTAAAGCGGAAGATAACTCTCGATGTGAGCAGTTCGCGCGCAGATCGGATCCGGCTGTCCTAGCCGCTGTAACGATGCCCCAACCGATCGCGGTGCCTGGCCATCGCAGGGGGATCGAACATGTAGAGTTGTTGGGGTGTCGCGATCAAACGTCGCATAAGCCATCGGGTGCTGTCGCATGACCATGAGATACCAGACGACAGTCTACAATATAGTTGCGGTGCGCAGGCCGCAAACGACCTTGACGCCTTCATAGCCCGCCCTCCTGTCAATTGTGTCCCAGTCAGCCTCGACCCGTATGGCCGCACGGTTGCGACCTGCTCGGTGCAGGTGTGGATCTCGGTGAATGGCTTGTACGCAGCGGCCTTGCGTTGGATTGGCCCCAATACTCGAAGGGCAGGTATCGCGAAGCTCAGCGTGAGGCTGAGCGTACCGGCCAGGGACTCTGGAAGGGCAGCTACGTCGAGCCGTGGCTCTATCGGGCATGCATCCGCGCAAGTGGAAAGGCGTCCGCCTGTTCGGATGATGCAAATGCCCACCCTTGATGCGATCCCAGCAAGGCGCCAATCCACAACGTGCGTTGGCCAATCACCGCACTTGGGCAGGTGGCTCTGGCGCGGTTTGGGCGACTCGCGCTATCCATCATTTCCAATCACCTCACTGCACAATGGGAATGAAATGGTTGCAGCCACCCGTGAATTGCCGGCCTCTGGTTACGCGCTTGAAGTGGACGGCCGGCTCAAAGCCGAATTTACAACCAGGGACGGCGCCAGGGCAGGTGGCGAAGAACTGAAGAGGCGTTTTCCCATGCTTCAGATCAGGATCTACGACGCGCAGACGAATGCGCGCGAGGAGATCTAGGTCTTAGACTCAATTCTTAGTGGGAGTTCTTCCGTTTGCGCGCGTGCGGCTCTCGCCGCATCGGGCTCTCGTGAACCGAGCCGCTTTGCGTCTCGGCCGTGCGGCGTCGATCCCTCGCGCAAGGGGATGCGGAGCTCCTCGCCGGGGGCACTCGGAAAAGGGGCTCGCCTGCGGCGATCGCTATCACTGCCCCGTTCCCGGGTGCCGTTATTGAACCGGTCTCGTCGCTGCACTCGGACCCGCGTGCCCCTTCGGGTCGCTATGCTCACGCTCTCCGGGTGCCATTGCCCGGTGAGCGATGCGCCCCTGGCGCACGCCTGGTCGGCCTGCGGCCCTAGGTAGCTCAACGCAATTCCCATGAATACCCGATGGAAGGCGGGCTGCGTCGCAGATTTCGCATTCTCTCAGGTAGAGGCGAGAGTCAGAGTGTCGCGCGGTTTTGCCGTGACGGGTTACAGGCTGCGAGAGAGCTCGCGGCGCCCGTCGCGGAGATCCGCGATGTCCAGACATTATCCTCGGGCGCGCACCGGTGAGGACCGGACGAGCCTTTATGACGGCGTCACCAGCAAGATCATCGCCGAGCTGGAGGCTGGTCGAGTGCCGTGGGTGCAGCCTTGGGACACCGCGGCTGCGAAGGCGCCTCTGGCCATGCCGAAAAGCGCAGCGTCCGGGCGCCAATACAGCGGCATAAACATCTTAATTCTATGGGGTGCCGCGACCGAACACGGATTTACAGGCCAGAGCTGGCTTACCTTCCGCCAGGCGCTGTCGCTCGGTGGTCACGTCCGCAAGGGCGAGCGCGGAACGACCATCGTCTATGCCGACCGCTTCGTGCCTGCCTGCGAAAAGCGCCGCGCGCACGAGACCGGAGAGGAGGCACAAGTTGTCCCATTCCTGAAGCGCTTCACGGTCTTCAACAGCGATCAATGCGACGGCCTGTCTCCAGAGATCGCGACGACGGCGCCGCCTCCGCCGCCAGGCCTGATCGAGCCGCAGGTCGAACACCTGATCAAGGCGACCGGCATCGACTTCCGCATCGGCGGCAACCGCGCCTTCTATTTGCCGACGGAAGATTACGTCCAAGTGCCCCCACCGCAAGCCTATTTCGAACCGATCAATTGGCATCGAACGGCCTTGCACGAGCTGGCGCATGCCAGCGGCCATCCGTCACGCCTCAACCGCGACTTGTCGGGCAGCTTTAGGTACCAGGAAGTATGCCTTTGAGGAGTTGGTTGCGGAAATCTCGTCTGCGTTCAGCTGCGCTTCGCTTGGTATAGTGCCGACGGTGCGGCACGCCGATTATATTGGCTCGTGGCTTGACGTGTTGCGCGAGGACCATCGTGCAATTGTCCGGGCCGCTTCCCAAGCCAGCAAGGTCGCAGACTATCTCCTTGGATTCTTACCCGAACCCGCTGTCGACATGATGGCGGAGAGAGCGGAGCAGGAAGCGGCGTGAGGCTCTACTCGGCCGCCGCGGGCACGAGAGTGAGAGGGTGGGTTCGCTTTCCGCGACGGGTTGGAGGCCGAGAGAGAGCTCCCGGCTGCCCGTCGTGGAGAATCGATATGACGAAGGCTGTCCAAAAGATCACGCTGTCGCCCTCGCGCGATATTCCGTTCAACAAGCTGGTGCTGAGCCAGTCCAACGTCCGGCATGTGAAGGCGGGCATTTCGATCGAGCAACTCGCCGAAAGCATCGCGCAGCGTACGCTCCTGCAGAGTCTCAATGTGCGCGCGGTTGTGGACGCCGAAGGCAATGAGACCGGCATGTTCGAGGTGCCGGCCGGCGGCCGGCGCTATCGCGCGCTGGAGCTTCTCGTCAGGCAGAAGCGCATGGCGAAGACGCAAGTCGTTCCTTGTGTCGTGCGCGAGGGAGGCATCGCTGAAGACGACTCGCTTGCAGAGAATGACGAACGGATAGGGCTGCACCCGCTCGATCAGTTCCGATCCTTCCAGACCTTGAGTGGGGCCGGCCTGTCCGACGAGGATATCGCGGCCCGGCACTTCGTGTCCCCGGCCGTCGTGAAGCAACGACTTCGGCTGGCGTCCGTGTCGCCAAAGCTCCACGACGTCTATGCCGAGGACGGCATGAATCTCGAGCAACTCATGGCCTTCTCGGTTACAGCCGACCACGCCAGGCAGGAGCAGGTCTGGGAGAATGTCAGCCGATCCGGCTATGATGAGCCATACCAGATCCGACGAATGCTGACGGAAGACACCGTGCGCGCGTCCGATCGCCGCGTTCAGTTCATTGGGCTTGAGGCCTACGAGCAGGCTGGTGGCGGAGTTTTGCGGGATCTGTTCGAGCACGATGATGGCGGCTGGCTCCAGGACGTGTCTTTGCTCGATCGTCTCGTGACAGAAAAGCTCAAGGCCGAGGCCGAGGCAATCGCTGCGCAGGGCTGGAAGTGGATTTCGGTCGCCGTCGAATTCCCCTACGGCCACACGGAGGGCCTGCGCGAAATCGAGGGTAAATCCGTCGATCTCTCCCCGGAGGAGCAGGCCACCATCGACGCACTGAACGCCGAGCAGGCCAAGCTTGAATCCGACTATCAGGATGCCGACGAGTTGCCCGACGAGGTCGATCAGCGTCTCGGCGAAATCGAGACGGCACTGGCCGCGTTCGAGGACCGGCCGATGATTTACGATCCGGCCGAGATCGCCCGCGCCGGCGTCTTCGTCAGCATCGATTCCGAAGGGCGCCTCTCGGTCGATCGGGGTTACGTCCGGCCGGAGGATGACGTGCCGGCAGACGATCCTGATGTCGGGCAGGCCGCCGACACACAATCGGTCGAGGAAAGGCGGCTGGTCCTTCCGTCCAACGCACGGTCATCGCCGTGGCTAGCGGCGCGACTGACGCGCAAGAAGATGATGAGGACGCGACAAAACCTCTGCCGGATCGGCTAATCACCGAGCTGACGGCGCATCGCACGCTGGCATTGCGGGATGCGCTGGCAGAAAATCCTGCGATCGTGTTCCAGGCGGTGCTGCACAACTTCGTGCTGACGGCCTTTTACCGGTTCGCATCGTCCGGAAGCTGCCTTGAGATCGGACTTCGCACGCCGGCCTTTCCGGCTCAAGCCCCTGGCTTGAGGGAAAGCGCGTCGGCGAAGTCCGTCGAGGCGCGGCATGAGTCCTGGAAGGCACGCCTGCCGAAGGGCGGGAACGATCTCTGGGATGCGCTCACGGCCCTCGACGGCGCCGCACAGGCATCCCTGTTTGCTCACTGCGCGTCATCTGCGGTCAACGCTCTCTACGAGCCGGCCAACCGCTACAATCAGGGCCGCGTCTCCGCCCACGGCGTCCGTACCCGGCTCGACCATGCTGATGTGCTGGCACGTGCCCTCGGCCTCGACATGGTTCGAGCGGGGTGGCAGCCCTCCGTCGACAACTATCTCGGCCGGGTCACCAAGCCTCGCATCCTGGAGGCGGTGCGGGAAGCCAAGGGTGACTCTTCCGCGCAATTGATCGACCACCTGAAGAAGGCCGATATGGCCAAGGAGGCCGAGCGCCTTCTCGATGGCTCGGGCTGGTTGCCGGAGCCGCTGCGTCTCGTCGATCCCAATGCGGCGTCAGGAGAGCAGGAGAGTGAAGCTGGCCCGTTGCCCGAATTCCTCGCCGACGATGAAGATCGGGAGAACGCGAGCGACGAAGATCCGCAACAGCTCGACGCAGCTGAGTGACATCGCAGAAGGGATGGCTCCATCCGTCCGGCGATTGCTTGGGGACCGGCGTGCCGCGCCGGTCCCTATTCTTATGGGCGAGGGCTGAGAGGAGAGTCGGGCCGGGAAGGGTTTGAGCCGTCGGGTCTAGAGGAGAGCGCCTGATGGTTCGACCCCTTCCTGCTCTCTGAAAGAACCCTGTCATGACTGAATCTCTCGCCGGCGGCGCGGCCGCCGCGCCGCTCTCGATGCGTGCCGCTGCAACTTTCACCTCCGCCGCCGTCCGGGCCGCGCGACAGCTCGTGATTGATCTCGAGCGCGGCCGGCGCATCGATGCCGCTGTCCTGCGTAGCGCCATGGAAGCTGCCTTCGGCGCTTCCGACGCCACTGGCGCCTGGAACTGGAAGACCGCCTATGACGCCTGCGAGGCGGCAACGGTTCTGTTCCTTCGCAAGTTCGGCCCGGCCATCCGTGTCAAGGCCGGCTCGACGGCCGCGATGCTGCCGATGCTCGCGAAAATCGCGCGCTGCCTGCCGACCCACACGCGGCGCTCGGAGGACAGCCAGGCCCTTCAACAATTCTCAACACCGATCCCGCTGGGGCTGGCTGCATGCACCGCAGCCGGCATTACGTCTGCCGATCGCGTTCTGGAGCCCTCCGCGGGGACCGGCTTGCTCGCCATCTTTGCTGAGCTCGCTGGCGGCGCCTTGGTATTGAACGAGCTGGCCGAGGCCCGCGCGGCCTTGCTCGATCAACTGTTCGCCAACGTTAAGGTCACGCGGTTCGACGCCGCCCAGATCGATGATCACCTCGATGCGGGTGTCATACCAAGCGTCGTCCTGATGAACCCGCCATTCTCGGCATTGGCGAACGTCGATCGGCGGATGGCGGATGCGGCGCTCCGGCATATCGCCTCTGCCTTGGCGCGTCTTTGCGACGGTGGACGTCTGGTTGCCATTACCGGCGCAAGTCTTGCGCCGGACAATCCGGCATGGCGAGATGCCTTCGTTCGCCTCCAGGAGCGCGGGCGGGTGGTGTTCTCTGCAGCCATCGATGGCGCGGTCTACGCGAAACACGGAACGCAGACCGACACCAGGCTGCTCGTGATCGACAAGCAGTCCGCCGCAGATCCGAAAGTCTTTCCGGCCTCGCTGGGCATGGCGGGCGATGTCGCCACATTGCTCGACTGGGTGATCCAGCATGTGCCGCCGAGGCTGCCCGTCGCCACCCCTGTCGTGGTTGACGTCATCAGAAGCCCCGCGACGTCTCGGCCGGCCGGCGCCTTTGCACCCAGCTCATCGTCCTCTTCGCGAGATGGCGCACCACAGGGCGCTGAACTAAATTACGAGACGGTCGAGTGGACGCCTCCGGAAGGCGCCCGGCTCACCGATGCGCTTTACGAGGAATACACACTGCAGGCGATCCGTATTCCGGACGCGCATGCGCATCCGACCAAACTCGTGCAGTCCGCCGCGATGGCCTCGGTCGCGTCGCCGAAACCCTCTTATCGGCCACATCTGCCAGCCAGTGTCGTGGCGGATGGCATCCTGTCGGACGCCCAGCTCGAAAGCGTCATCTATGTCGGCGAGGCGCATTCCGAGTTTCTTGCGGGCTCCTGGACGGTGGATGCGACCTTTGATGTTGTGGCTGCCGCACGCGACGATGCAGACAATGCCGTGCGTTTTCGCCGCGGCTGGTTTTTGGGCGACGGCACCGGTGCGGGCAAGGGGCGGCAGGTCGCGGGCATCCTGCTCGATAACTGGCTCAAGGGTCGCCGCCGTGCGGTCTGGATCAGCAAGTCCGACAAGCTGATCGAAGACGCGCAGCGGGACTGGTCCGCGCTCGGCATGGAGCGGCTGCTGGTTACGCCGCTCTCCCGGTTTCGTCAGGGCACAGCGATCCGGCTTGCGGAAGGCGTCCTTTTCACCACCTACGCTACGCTGCGCACCGACGAGCGTGGCGAGAAGCTTTCGCGCGTGCGGCAGATCGTCGAATGGTTGGGCTCCGACTTCGACGGAGTGATCGTCTTCGACGAGAGCCACGCGATGCAGAACGCGGCAGGCCAGAAGGGCGAGCGCAGCGATCAGGCGGCCTCCCAGCAGGGGCGCGCCGGGCTCAGGCTTCAGCACGCGTTGCCGAATGGCCGTGTCGTCTATGTCTCCGCGACCGGCGCCACGACGGTCCACAATCTCGCCTATGCCCAGCGGTTGGGCCTGTGGGGAGGCGCCGATTTCCCGTTCGCCACCCGCGCCGAGTTCGTCGAGGCGATCGAGGAGGGCGGCGTCGCGGCCATGGAGGTGCTGGCTCGTGACCTCAAGGCGCTCGGTCTCTACGCGGCGAGGTCTCTATCTTACGAGGGCGTCGCGTACGAGCTCGTCGAGCACCAGCTCACGCCCGAGCAGGTTCGGATCTATGACGCCTACGCCGGCGCGTTCAGCGTCATCCATAACAATCTCGACGCGGCAATGCGGGCCGCCAACATCACCGGCGCGACCGGCACGCTGAACGGCCAGGCCAAATCGGCCGCGCGGTCTGCCTTCGAAAGTGCCAAGCAGCGCTTCTTTGGCCACCTCCTGACCTCGATGAAGACGCCATCGTTGATCCGCTCGATCGAACGCGATCTTGACGCCGGCCATGCCGCTGTCATCCAGATCGTCTCGACCGGCGAAGCGCTGATGGAGCGCCGGCTTGCCGAGATCCCAACGGAGGACTGGGGCGACGTCCAGGTCGACATCACCCCACGTGAGTACGTCCTCGACTATCTCGCCCATTCCTTTCCGGTCCAGCTCTACGAGCCCTTCACCGACCAGGAAGGCAATCTCTGCTCCCGGCCTGTCTACCGTGACGGCCAACCGGTCGAGAGCCGGGAGGCCGTCGCTCGCCGCGATCGCCTCATCGAGAAGCTTGCCTCGTTGCCGCCGGTACCGGGAGCGCTGGATCAGGTCGTTCAGCGCTTTGGTACTGATCTGGTCGCGGAGGTGACCGGCCGCTCACGTCGCATCGTTCGCAGGGGCGACCGGCTGGTGGTCGAAAACCGGGCAGCTTCGGCTAACCTCGCCGAGACGGCGGCCTTCATGGACGACGTCAAGCGGATCCTCGTGTTCTCCGACGCGGGCGGCACAGGGAGGAGCTACCATGCCGAGCTGTCGGCGCGGAATCGCCGCCTGCGGGTTCACTATCTGCTCGAGCCCGGCTGGAAGGCGGACGCCGCGATCCAGGGGCTCGGCCGCACCAACCGGACCAACCAGGCGCAGCCGCCGCTGTTTCGTCCGATTGCGACCGACGTAAAGGCCGAAAAGCGCTTTCTCAGCACCATCGCCCGCCGGCTCGACACGTTGGGAGCCATCACGCGCGGCCAGCGCCAGACCGGCGGGCAGGGCCTGTTCCGGCCCGAGGACAATCTCGAAAGCCAGTACGGCCGCGACGCGTTGCGCCAACTCTACACGCTGCTGGCGCGCGGCAAGGTCGACGGCTGCTCGCTCGAGAGGTTCGAGGATGCGACCGGTCTGAAGCTGACCGACACCAATGGGCTCAGGGATGACCTGCCGCCGATCACGACATTCCTGAACCGGTTACTGGCGCTCACGATCGATCTTCAGAACATCCTGTTCACCGTCTTCGAGCAGCTATTGACGGCCCGGATCGAAGGCGCAGTTGCCTCGGGCACCTATGACGTCGGGTTGGAAACGCTCCGCGCCGATAGCTTTGTCGTCACCGGCAGGCGCACGATCTATGTCCATCCGGGCACCAGTGCCGAGACCCGGCTGCTCACGATCACCCAGCGCCTGCGCAATCATCCTGTGGGTCTGGATGATGCGCTTGCTCGCGTCTTCGATCGCAACGCCGTCCTGCTGATCAATGAGCGCTCGGGACGAGCCGCCGTGCAAGTCCCAGCCCCGAGCTTCATGCTTGACGACGGCGAGATCGAACGGCGCCTCCGGCTGATCCGGCCCA
Organism: Bradyrhizobium sp. RDM12; assembly: GCF_051917485.1. NCBI lineage: Bacteria > Pseudomonadati > Pseudomonadota > Alphaproteobacteria > Hyphomicrobiales > Nitrobacteraceae > Bradyrhizobium > Bradyrhizobium sp. RDM12. The sequence goes on along the minus strand of NZ_CM133064.1, from coordinate 7,984,723 downwards.
TGGAGCAGCACAGCGTCGCCTTGACCGCCATGGCAGAGAGCCATTGGGTGGAAGTTGATCGTGAACGCTTCGCCACTGCCTGGCTGGCGGAGCTTGCCGAGGTGCCCGAGTTCACGGAAGGCACGATCCACGTCGTGGCCGGCTTGCTGCTGCCCATCTGGAAGCGGCTGCCGAACAGATCGACCCGGGTCTATCGGCTCCAGACCGATTCGGGCGAGCGGATCATCGGCCGCAAGGTTTCAGCGACCTGGGTCGCGAACGTCCTTGCGGCAGACGCGCCGGTATTGACGCCGGACGCTGCCTTTGCAGCGCTGATGGAAGGGCGGATCGTCCTCGAGCTTGCGGAGGGACTCCAGCTTCGCCGTGTCCGGGTGATGGGCGCACACCGCATCGAATTGTCGGGCTTCAACGACACGATGCGCGACCGCTTGCGGGCCTACGGCCTCTTCGGAGAGATCATCACCTGGAAGCTGCGCATGTTCGTGCCGACGGACGCAAGCGGCGTCGAGATGCTGGCGAAGGTGCTCGACAGCTACCCGGTCGCGCGCATCGGCGAGCGGGAGGCCGCGTGATGTCCCGCGATGCTTCTGAACTGGCAAGCCGCCTCGCGCGCGAGGCCGAGGCGGTGTGCCGACACTATCTCTCCAATGGCAAGCGGGCGGGGCGGTACTGGTTGGTCGGCGACGTCCACAACACCCCCGGCCGCTCACTATTTGTGCGGCTCCAGGAATCGCCGAAGGGGCCGGCGGGCAAGTGGAGCGATGCCGCAACCGGCGAACATGGTGATCTCCTCGACATCATCCGGGAAAGTCTGGGTTTGCGAGACTTTCGTGAGGTCGCCGAGGAGGCGAGGCGCTTTCTCAAGCTTCCCCGTTCTGAGCAGCAACCGGCCCTGAAGCCTGTTCGTTCCCTAGTGCCGCTCGGATCGCGGCAAGCTGCCCGTCGGCTCTTTCAGATTTCCAGTCCGATCGAGGCGACCATTGCCGAGGCATATTTGCAGCGTCGCGGTATAACGCGCATCCACCATGGTGGCAGTCTGCGTTACCATCCGCGCTGCTATTATCGGCCCGACGACCATTTGCCGACCGAAACCTGGCCAGCGATGATCGCCTGCGTCACGGACCTCGAAGGCAGGATCACCGGCGTGCACCGCACCTGGCTCGATCCGGACGGCTTTGATCACATTCGGCTGGGCAAAGCTCCGATCGACACGCCACGACGGGCGATGGGCGACCTGCTCGGCAATGCCGTTCGGTTCGGCGTGGTAGACGACGTACTCGCTGCCGGGGAGGGTGTCGAAACCATGCTTTCGCTACGCTACGTGCTGCCGACTATGCCGATGGCGGCTGCGCTTTCGGCCAATCACCTCTCGGCCATGTTGCTCCCGACCGGCCTGCGTCGCCTCTACATCGCACGCGATGCCGATGTCGCTGGCGATACGGTGCACGCCGTTCTGACCCAGCGCGCAGCAGATGCCGGCATAGAAGCAATCGCGCTGTCGCCTCGATTGGGTGACTTCAACGAAGATCTGCATGTCTTCGGTTGCGATACCCTCCGAGCAGCCTTGCGGTTTCAGCTTGTGCCAGAGGATATCGTTCGCTTTCTGCATCCGTCGACGGCAGCCGTGGAATAGCTGACCGTCTCCCATCGACGTCGATGGGCGGGTCATAGGCGATGCCAATACCGGAAGAGGACGCGACCTCGGCCTTCTAGAGGGCGATCGGACGGCATGCGGCTCGGGCCGGCAATGGCTGCGTCCGGCTATTTTCCGCCGCGCGCCGGCGATGAGAAGCCACATGAGCAATCCGAGAGGCGCGCTTTGCATCGCGAAGCAAAATAGCCGGTCTTCGCCATCCTCCGCTGTCGCTGCGGCCCATTCGGGTTCTGGCCCGTTCCGCCTGCCGTCAGAGGATCGCCACGAAGGCCGCGATGGGCGCGGCCGATCCGGCAAAGGACCTCTTCCCATGACCGACCATGACGACATCGAGTCGCCGCACGCCTCTTCTTCAACCGACCACGTCCTCACCGAATTGCAGCTCTTCGGTTATCGTCCCTTCGACGACCAGCCCGATCCAAGGCCGCTCCCGGAGGGCAAGATGATCGCTGGCGCCGTGGCCGATATCTTCGACGCCCTGGTTGCGACCCTGAACGACACGCGGCTTGAGCCGGACCTTGACGATCTGCTCTGGTCGACCGTCAACCTGTTCCATCGGGCCCTCGACCGCATCGAACGGCAGCTCGACGACAACGAACAGGCGCAGCACAAGAGCCAGCGCGAGCAGAACGGCTCGGAAGTGCGATCGGTCGAACTCGAGCGCCTGACGGCCGAAGGCATCTCGCTGATCGAGCGCCGCAATTGCCTGGAGCTATTCCGGGACCAGGCCATCGAGCGATTTGAGGTCCACACCGGCGGGGCCTGGCGTCCTCGGTCGGGATCATTGGTCAATCACCGAACGCTCACCGCAGCGATGATCGACTCCGCGACTTCATCGCCGCCAAGCGTCGTGCAGAGGTCGAGGTCATGTTGCCACCAGGACCGAAGATTGCACTCACTGGAGGGCTCGATTTCAACGACCACCACCTGATCTGGGATCGCCTCGACAAGGTTCATGCCAAGCACCCCGACATGGTCCTCCTCCATGGCGGCTCCCCGAAAGGCGCCGAACTGATCGCCTCCAAATGGGCGACCAATCGCAAGGTGCCACAGATCGCCTTCAAGCCCGATTGGACGAAACACGCCAAGGCGGCGCCGTTCAAGCGCAACGATGCTCTGCTCGAGCTTCTGCCGATCGGCGTCATGCATTTCCCGGGCACAGGAATTCAGGACAATCTCGCCGACAAGGCGAAACGGCTCGGTATTCCCGTCTGGAAGTTCGGCGGTGCATGAGCGCCGTCGCCTCGAAGACGCCAAGGTGGAGTTGCACGCCGCAACTCCGCCTCGTTTCGTTTTTACATCTAAAACTGCGCCGTGGTGGTGGTGGAAGGCGCGATTGATAAATCCATGCACATGGAGCCACCACCATGCTCGCCATTGGGCTTGTTCTCAACACACTCGGTATCGGTTTGTTTTGCTGGGCGATCTTTGCGCTCGCGGTGTACGCTTTGCCGTTTTTCGTCGCGCTGAGTATCGGGATGACGGCGTTACAGGCCGGCGCTAGTGTCGTCGGCGCACTGCTTGTCGGAATCGCTTCCGGCGCGCTGACGCTTGCCGCTGGTCAGGTTGCCGTCGCCGTTAGTCGGTCCTGGACCTTGCGCGTCGCGATCGCAACCGCATTCGCCGTCCCTGCGGCAATCGCTGGTTATCATGTGGTGTTTGCCACGTCGCAGATCGGGGGGTCTTCGCTGGCTTGGCACGAGGCCTTCAGTTGCGTAGGTGCGGTTTGCATCGGCGGCACGGCATGGACGCGCTTGACCGTGTTTGCGGAACTCCGCCCGTTGGAGTCGGGCGGGGTGGCGGAGAGGTCCCAGCCAATTCTTACGGCCACTATCCGCAAGGGATGATCCTTGCGCCTTCATCATCGAACAGGTTCGCGTAGATCGATGCGTTGAATGAAGGATCATCGGGACGCGAGCGGGGAGGCAGTCCTTCTCGGAGTGCCTTGACCAATCCGCAGCCATTTCGGACCGACCCACGTAGCTGCAGCGGTGCGGTGTGCCCTTGATCATTCCTTGGAAGACGATACCGCCCTTTGCAGCGGATTGTTTCTCTTTCTGCGCCGACCCGTACCAACCTCTTGTTCAGCAGAACCGAGATTCGCCAATCTTCTCAGGACTGCGGTTCAGCACGCGGACCACGTGGCCTCTTTGATGGCTTGATCTGGCCGAAGACCGGCTGCGCCTCGATCGTCTGAGCCGCAACGCCGTTGCTGCGACTTTCTTCCCCTGGGCTTCGCCCATTCCTCGCGAGACAAGAAAGTCGCCACAACGGCGTCCTCCGCTGCGCTCCGGCCCTTGAAGCGGGTGCGTCGCCGATCGTCTTCGGCTTCAGATCGCCATCGAGGCCGCGGTGGTCGCGGGCTCGAAACACAAACAGGAGAAGTGACATGGCTAACATCGGTTCCTTCAAGAAGGTCGGTAACGAGTTTCACGGCGAGATCGTCACCCTGAGCCTTCAGACCAAGGGCGTCCGCATCGTCGCCGAAACCAACCGCTCCAGCGACAACGCGCCTAGCCACCGCATCTACGTGGGACGGGCGGAGATCGGGGCAGCCTGGTCAAAGCGCTCCGAGGAGGGCCGCGACTACCTCTCGCTCAAGCTCGACGATCCCTCCTTCAACGCACCGATCTACGCGAACCTGTTCGATGACGAAGGCGGCGAGGGCTACACCCTGCTCTGGTCGCGGCCGCGCAAGAACGGCGAGTGAAACTCGCTCTAAAGCCCCGCCCGAGTTGATCGGGCGGGTTCCTTTCGGAGCCTAAGGTCGAAAACATCAACGCTGCCGCTGCATCGGCGCAGTCGATTTTCGTGATTTCGCGTTCTAGAACTCGCAACCAATCTGGGTGGCCATAAAGTCGCTCTTACGCAGCAGTGCTATTTCTTCTTGGAACGTGGGCTCGCCGGCTTGCGCCCTAGGCGAAGTTCTTCGGTGTCGTCGCTCTTCCGGGGGCTGAACAGAGAGTTCAGAAAAGTGAAGACCCAGCGTCTCGGCCAGCCGATCGAGAAGATCAATTGTCGGGTTCTCAGATTGCCCCTCGAGGCCACCCATATATGAGTGGTCACGGCGTTCATTTTGGCCAAGTTGATCTTGAGCACCGGTGGGCTTGCCGAGGCTGGTGCCTGTCGCGCGGAGCGCCTCTGCCCCGCCGCCCCGCTACCGTCCGCTGACCTTGCATCGGCCAGCAACAGAGAGGTATTTGATGGCAAAGAGGCGCGGCAGCGAGTGTTCCGAGTCACAAGTGCGCAAGTAGATTCGCATTAAATTCGCGTCGCTGTGCCAAGATGGAGGATGCAGCAGGGATGGAGAATGTGATGGCGGTCCGCCAGCTTGCCTAACTGACATTGAGAGCGATGAAGAGCGTGCCGAACCGAACTCGCTAACGGCGCGCGGAAACGGTGCTGGGTGCGGGTGCTGGCGCTGCGAGCGCGGATCGTGCAGACCTGCGCGGAAGGGGTCAGAACAAGGAAGTGGCGGCCAAGCGTTCTCTTGACCGGCCGACGGTAGGCGGCGGCGTTTTGTGGAGCGGCGTGTGGACGGGCTTCACGACGAGCCGCCCTTGGGGGCGCCCAAGTACGGTTGAGGATGCCCGCATCGAAGCCGTGATCGTGAGGACATCGGAGAGTTGCCCTGAGAACGCTTCCATTGAAGTTCCGGCGGCACGGCGAAGGCCAGTCGCCTGTCGGTGTCGATCGTGCACCGTATCTGGCGGGCCTTCGGGGCTCCAGCCGGACCGGATGGAGATGTTCAAGGTCTCGACCGATCCAAACTTTGTGACCAAAGTGCGCGACGTCGTGAGCCTTTACATCTCGCCGGCGAGCACACTGTCGCTCTATGTGTGGATGAGCAGTCCCAAATCCAGGCGGTGGACCGGAGCGAGCCGATGCTGCCGATGCGTCGCGGCCAGCCGGCCCGAAGGAGCCATGACTGGACGAAACACGGCACCAGTCGCTGTTCGCCGCTCCCGACATTGTGACCGGTCGAGTCATCGGCAAGCGCGAGGGACGTCACCGTGCTCCCGAGTTCTGCAAGTTCCTCGACGAGATCGGGGCCTCAGTGCCGCGCGAACTCGACGTCCAGCTCGTCACGGACAATGACGCCCCGCACAACACCCCAATGATCCAAAGATGGATGGCTAAAAGGCCGCGCTGGGCACATGAACCTGACCCCGACCAGTTCGTCATGGTTCAACCGGGTCGAGCACTTCTTCGCGCTTCTCACCGATAAGAAGATCAGGCGCGGCATCTATTGCAGCGTCGCCGCCCTCCGGGCAGACATCACTTCGTTCATCGACCGACACAACGCCGATCCCAAGCCGTTCCCATGGACCAAGTCCGCCAATGACATCCTTGCTTCCATCGAACCCTTCTGCCGGTACAATGCCCCGACAAACACGATGTGATGTTGTGAACTTCTGGTTCAGGACAGTGCCTTCTATTCCGTCGAACTGCCGCTCGATGCAGACGTTGAAGTCCGTGCCCATGCCTCTTTTGTTTCCGCTTCGCGTCGTTGCTTGAGTGGAGGCTGAAGCACGCGGGTGTCTGGACAGGACCGAGCATGTGCCGTCATGACAAGGCCCGCTGTCCACAGGCGATCGGGAAAGTTCGGACCAGGTGCGGCGTGAAATCCATCGAAGAAGGTGGCCAAGATGCAGGATTTAACCGTGAACACGCGTCTCATTGCATTAAGCAACATCACAGAATTGTTACAGTCAGCTCAGAGCAATTACGGGCGGTCTTAGGAAGCATGTTCAGGCGATTGATATCTCGGCGAATCTCGGAGCGCCCATCCTCGTTGGGGTCCCCGTTCCAGTAGCTTTGCAACCGAGCGCAAGGTCTAGGCGAGATGGAAGAGGTCTTTTGTACGAAACGCTCCACTGAAGCCGAGACACCACACTCAGGTGCGAAACGAGATTGTTCGTTGCTATGTACTGTGTTTGTCGGAGCAAATGCGGCCCAAAATCCACCATTGCGTCTGCTCGAGGAGGGCACGACCACTCGGCAGGGAGTGAGCTGGCAAGGCCAGCCTACCGGCCCGGCGTGAACTGGGGAAAAAGTTCACCTGGGGATGCCGGCGGGCCGAAGAGTAAAGCGATTGGATATCTACGTGAATGGGCAGCGGCCCGGGTTGATCGCTACAGGCGGGGCACAAGCCAATCTTCCAATGAAGTCAAAGCGGTTATGGGCGCGGAGCTATCGGTGCGACTGTACTTCATCGAGAGCCTCATCTGGTGCTTGTAGTATGATCATTCGGAAAACTGGTGTAAACTTCGCGCGAACGCGGCCCGTATTCGGATCGTGCTTTAATTTCGCCGGGGCGGTGAGATGAGCAATTTCACCCAGGAAAGCGTACTGAGCGTCCATCACTGGACCGACAATCTCTTCAGCTTCACCACGACGCGGAATCCGTCGTTCTGCTTCCGCAGCGGCGAATTCACCAGGATTGGCTTCAAGATCGACGAGAAGCCGCTGCTGCGTGCCCGCAGCCTCGCCAGCGCCCATTACGAGGACCGGCTGGAATTTTTCTCGATCAAAGTGCCGGATGCTCCCTTAACCTCGCGTCTGCAGCATCTGAAGGAGGGTGACGAGATCATCGTCAGCCGCAAGGCGACTGGGACGCTGGTCATCGATAACCTCGAGGACGGGCGCAATCTCTATCTGATCGGCACCGGCGCCGGGCTTGCGCCGTTCCTGAGCGTGATCAAGGATCCCGAAACCTATCTACGATTCGAGAATGTCGTGCTGCTGCATGGCTGCCGCCGCGTCGCGGAGCTCGCCTATGGCGAGATGATCACGGAAAAACTGCCGAGCGACGAGCTGGTCGGCGACTTCGTGCGCTTCCAGCTGATCTATTATCCGACGGTGACGCGCGATCGCTTCTGCAACCGCGGCCGGATCACCGACCTGATCGAGTCAGGCAAGCTGTTTACCGAAATCGAGCTGCCGGAACTGGAGCCGCAGCATGACCGCGTCATGATCTGTGGCAGCCCCGCCCTGGTGCGCGACGCCCGCGAGCTATTGGCAGCGAAGGGCTTTGTCGAAGGCGATCACGGCGAGCCGGCGCAATTCGTGTTCGAAAAGGAGTTCGCCGAACGCAATAGTTTGAGCTCTTCTCGGAAAAGAGGTCTACATGAACCATGACGGCAAGGAGGAATTGCGATGAAGCATCTGCAATGACAGAAGAACAGCGCGAGCTTGAGCGCTGCAAGCAAGAGATTCGTCGTCTCTCACAGCTGGTTGCGTTTCTCAAAAGGCAGGTTGTGCAGCTTTCTGAAATCGTCTTACGCAACGTCGTAAAGAGCGCCGGGAACGGAAAATCGGAACGCACGTGAGTCTCTGAGCGACGCCGAAGTAGCGCACTGTTTCCCAGTAGCGTGGCTCCCTGGCTTTGGGCGTCGGTGAGCGGCCCCGCCCTTGCACTCATGGGGGCCGGGCTCTTGGTTTTCAATCAGAAGCGCGGTGCTATATGAGGATTAATGTTTAATCGTGACGGTGACGTTTGGCCTCAACTCGCGGCCTATCTCTACGCTGTGCTTGTCGCGTTGTCTCTGTTGTACGGCATTGGTCAACTTCTAACAGGGGCCAATCTTGAGCTGCCTCTTAACCTCGGATGAGAGAGGATCGGGTACCGTTTGGGAGATCGCACGCGCCTAAGCGAATGGGTGGCGGGAGCGATCAAACGGCATCCGCTACGGGTCCAGCCGCGAAAATGGAATTGTGATGAAGTCATCTCTTCTTATGTGGCGAGACAAGGCTGGGGCGACCTCAATTGAGTACGGCCTGACCGCGGCCGAGATTTCTGCTACTATTGCCCTTGCCCTGACTGTTCTTGGCACCAGCCGCATGCAATTCTTCAGCTTCTCGGCGCGCCAACTCGACAGGTTGGATCCCGTATGTGAATTCAGCAATGATAGGCAAGGCGAATGACCGTCCGCAAATATCAGTTCAGGCACGAGCTGCGGCAGCTGATCGAGACACATCAGCTCCTCGAGTACTTTCGAGGACTTACGTGTTGATCACAGGGGAGCTGGAAGAGGCGAAGAACAGGCTGGAGCTGGACGCCGAGAAATTCCCGGACGAGGAGGTCGACGCCTGTGAACTATAATACTGGCTCGCTTAGCACCGGTGGTCAATCTTCGGGCGGAGGCTCAATTGGAATGGCAAAATCCGGCCTTAACGCGGTCCATTAAACCGTGGGTCTTGAAGCCCCTAGTGTCCGGCTCCTCATAGAAGTGTTGCCGGTTGAACTGCTCATAATCTTCCTTATGCGGTGCACAATATAAGGCTGAGATGGGCGCAGCGAAGCGCTCCGAGGAGCGGCGCGACTACCTCTCGCTCAAGCTCGACGATCCCTCCTTCAACGCGCCGATCTACGCGAACCTGTACGATGACGAAGGCGGCGAAGGCTACACCCTGCTCTGGTCGCGGCCCCGCAAGAACGGCGAGTGAGGCTCATCATCGCCCCGCCCGACAGCCTCGGGCGGGGTTCACTCTTGGAGAAAAGCCGATTGACCAAAGCTGCAGCTGCATCGGCTTGGTCGAGTTGATTTTCACTTGTTTAAGATGCGCCCTTACGTGGCGCTTGTCCGCATGAGCTGAACACGCCCAATGCGACTATTTCTTGGAATGTAGACGCGCTGACCTGCGGCCTTTAGGCAACGTCTTGGGTGTCGCCGCTCCCTTCGGTGGCTGAATAAAGAATTCAGATAAATGAACACCCAGCGTCTCGGCGAGTCGGTCGAGAAGATCAATTGTCGGATTCTCGCACTGCCGCTCAAGGCCGCTCATATATGAGCGGTCAATCCCGGCGTCGTAGGCCAGTTGCTCTTGCGGAATACCGCGATCCACGCGGATGCGGCGCACATTCCAAGCCACGAGCGCACGAGCTTTCATGCGCCCAAACAGCCATTAGGCAGACCATCAAACCACTGGCTATAACCGAACTATTCCGCTAAGTTTCGCCGACAATGCAGTTCAGCGAAGTGCGCGCATAAGCCTACATGACGAAGCCACCGTTAGATCCCGATGTCGCGGATGTCGCGCCGGATCAGCCGGTGCTGACGACCTATGACGAGCAGCATCTGGTGACGTATTGGCGACTTCTTGACGCCGAAGCCGATGGCGCGGATTGGAAAGAGGTGACCCGGATCGTGTTGCATATCGACCCGGATCGCGAACCGGTGCGCGCCCGCAATGCGTTTGATAGTCATCTGGCGCGCTCAAAATGGATGGCAGACCACGGCTACCGTGACTTGCTTCGCGGCGGCCCCACTAAATAGCAAAATCTGTCATAACGAATTCGCACTCGAGAGCAGATTTCTCCGCTGACGCGTGATCGCCTGCATGCATCACGCGATGCACAATTGGCGACTTCCCCAACAATCCCAAGCTTCATAGACATTGCGCCGCAATCGACATACGGCAGGGATCACAGCAATGTCCGAGTTCAACTGGCGCTCACCCGAGGCGTATCGGCACGCTATCAAGTCGGGCGAGATGTCGGATTTCGCCTGGGAGTCACTGCGGCGCAGTCCCAACTATCGAGCTTCTTATCGAGAAAATCGGTCGCAGATGACTTCCGAGTTCCGAAGGAGATGGGGCGTCTGCTTTCGCTCATGACCCGCAGGGGTCCTTCTACCAACAGACAATCTTCTGGGCACCTGAGGCGCTGCCGACGGTGGTGCCGCTCGTTCAGAGCGCGTCCGGCTCAAAAGCGGTCGGCGCGCGGCTACCGCTTGCAGACCTTTCATCGGGCACCATCAGAAAGGCATCTGACGGCTGGCATGCCGTATTGCGCATTCAAGGGGCACAACACCATCTCTGGCTGAAAGAGGCGCCGCAGTTTGGCGTCTCTTACGCGGCCGAACTGCCGCTCGATGCGGACTTTGAGATCCGCGCCCACGCCTCACATCGGCTGTGGCGCGCAATCAACGGCCACCCGCCAGGACCTCCCCTTTATCAACTTTCGGCGCAGCGGCGCGAACGACTCGTCTTGGTGCTGCGAGCGCTCGATGGACGCATGGATGGTGCATCATATCGCGTCATCGCCGAGGTGCTGTTCGGCCGAAAACGCATCCCTGAACGCGCCTGGAAAACCCACGAATTGCGCAGCCGGACCATCCGCCTGGTGCAGGCTGGCTTGGCTCTGATGCGCGGCGGCTATCGCGCGTTGCTACGTCCCCCATCTCGCAAGGAGTAGAGCAGGGTGCCGAAAATCATCGCTCAATCTTCGGCATCCCCCTAAGCACTCCTACTGCGCCATCGTGACCGTCGACGCGCGGCCAAAGCTGGCCGCGCTCCAGACGCACCACGGAGCCTCGCAAATGCCCGATCCGAACGCCGGCCTGCCGCCGCGATACCTGCGCACACCCGAAGCGGCGCGCTTTCTCGGACTCTCTGGCCGAACCCTAGAAAAGCACCGCACCTATGGCACAGGCCCGACCTACCGCAAGCTGGGCGGTCGCGTTGTGTATGCGCTCGAAGACCTGACGGCGTGGGTTGACCGCGGCGCCAAAACGTCCACCAGCGATCCTGGTGGAGGCACAGTCCTGCCCGCGAAACGGCACACACCGATTCCGTATGCGGGCAAGGAGCGGCGCTGACCTATGGCGGACAGCAACTCAACTGCAGCCGGAAGGCGGCGGTCAGAGCGCGACCAACTCGATCTGTTTCGCGCGCTTCCTGGCGATCTCGCTCCACGGGACGCGCAAGACTTGATGGCTTATCCGTTCTTCTCGCTAGCAAAGTCGAAGCGGATCGTTCCTATCGACTTTCGCGCAGGTAAGATCACTATCCGTGTCGAAGCGGTGCCGGAACATGGCCTGGCGACGATCTGGGACGCGGATGTTCTGATCTGGGCTGCCTCACAGATTGTCCAGGCCCGTGATGCCGGTTTGAAAACCTCGCGCCTGATGGCCGCCACCCCCTATGAGATCCTGACGTTCGTCGGCCGTGGCACCAGTGTGCGCGACTACGACCGCCTAAAGGCTGCGCTCGACCGATTGCAATCAACCAGCGTCATGACCTCAATCCGGCAGCCGACGGAACGGCGGCGGCATCGCTTCTCCTGGATCAACGAATGGAAGCACACAAGCGATGTGCACGGGCATGCTCGTGGAATCGAGTTGATCTTACCCGATTGGTTCTACACGGGCGTCCTAGACGAATCGCTCGTGCTAACCATTGACCGCGCGTATTTCGATCTGACCGGTGGACTCGAACGTTGGCTCTATCGCCTCGTCCGCAAGCACGGGGGTCGTCAGCATGGCGGTTGGAGCTTCGGTCTTGTGCACTTGCATGCCAAGTCTGGGAGTCTCTCGCCGCTCAAGCACTTCGCCTACGACCTGCGCCAGATCGTGCATCATCAGACGTTGCCGGGCTATCGGCTGGCTATCACACACGACCTGAATGGCGAACAACGATTGAATTTCGCACCCGTCCCGATCGACCCGCCTACGCAGCGATTGCGAAAGCGCGGCGTTATCAGCCCTGCGGGGGATAAGCTGTGAATTCGCTCGTGCTATCAGGGACTGGAAGCCTCGTGCCTTCGGGGACCGCATCCACGTGCTATCGAGGACCGAGATCACACCTAAAGCACTGCGACGCCAATCTTTCCAGCTCTCTTAACTTTCCTAACATACTGACACTAACTTCTTGTTGTGAATCAGTACGTTGTGAACAAGTCGGCCGCGCGTGCAACGAGGATGCCTCATGCATCCACACTCTCACGCGCAAAGCTTCGCTGCAATACGATTGTTATCTCCAATCTGCGCGCGCGAACGCGATCGCGCGCAAATCTTCGCGATCGTTGGCGTCGACATCATCGCCTGGTGCGCGTCACGTCCTTTTGCGGCCACTCGCTCGTCGAGGAGAACTCGCTAACATCCGTGGTTGGCACGATGGCCACCACAAGCCGGAATCTGAGGAAAGGGCGGTCAGGCTAACCCGCGTCGTGCATGATGGCCTCACAGCTCAGCATGAGGCCGCCGACAACAAAAGTTGCGATCTCACCCAAATCCCCGTCTCCTCGGGAGACGCCGCTCCGCCGTGGCGGAAGGAGAAGGCGCGCGTGGAAGCGGCCGGGTCGCGGAGGCCTTTAAGCCGCCGCAGCGACCCGGCCGCGCTTACCGCCGGCGCCGAACCGGAACGTGGTGCCATCGATCCAGATCTTGTGCAGCAGCACGGCGAGCGCGCGCGCCACCGCGGTCGCCGCGCGCTTCAGGCCCTTCTTCCTGGCCAGCCGCAGGCCCCACAGCCGCAGCTTAAAATTTTTCGGAATGCGCGTCAGGATCGCGATTGCCGCCTCGTACAGCATCGCCCGCGTCAGCTCATCGCCGCATTTGGAGATGCTGCCGATCCGGTCGGTCTGGCCGGATTGATAGCGCCGCGGCGTCAGCCCGAAATGGGCGCCGACATTGGTCGACTTCTTGAATCGCGCCGGATCGTCAACGGTGGCTCGGAATGTCAGCGCCACGAGTGCGCCGACACCGGGCACTGTCATCATCCTTCGCACCGCGCTGTCGCTGCGCGCCGCCGCCAGCGCCAGGCGCTGCAGCTTTGCCAGCTGCAGCCGCATTGCAGCTCGCGCGTCCAGCAACGGCGCGACGATCGCCTCCAGCTCCTTCTTCCCGGCCATGATCTCGCGCACCCGCGCGTCAAAACGGCCGACCGAGATCTCGCCGACCTTCAGCCCAAACGGCCGCAACAGGCCGCGGATCATGTTCTCCATGTCCAGCACCTTGCCGAGCAGCGCCTTGCGCCCGACCAGCAGCGCCCGCAGCGTCTGCGCGCCCTCCGACTTGACATGCACCGCGCGGAACCAGCCGGTCCGCATCATCTGGGCAATGCCCTTCGCGTCATTCCGGTCGGTCTTGTTCAGCATCGCGTTCAGCGCCGGCTTGGCGCGCCGGGTCTCGATGCAGATCATGGGAAGGTCCTTTTCGCTCGAAGCCGTCAACAACCAGGCAGAGTAGGAGAACGCATCAAGCCCGCCGCGCTTCCGCTGGACTCTCTACTCCGCGAGACACAGCTTAGTCGCGTCCGGATCGGTCTCGAGTGTCGCTTCCTCGACGACGTTGCCGTCGCCGTCCACCACGCAAACATTCATCGCCTGCAGCGACACCTCGAGCCCCGCATAAAATTCCGTCATTCGTCTCTACCATTCTCCGCCGGAACGCGCCGGCCGTTCCGTTCCCGGACTGTCGCGAAGCATCATCTCCACAATCCGGCCGGCGAGGGGACACAAGTCACTACCTCGGAAACCTGCAATGCTTTCGGCTCGTCCAACGAATTGGAGCCTCGCCGATGTGGTTCTTTGCAGCAGGATTGCTGCAAGCGTTCGGCGACCACGATTCCATCGAAGCGTCATTACAGCAGTCCTGCCGACGCCAAGGCTCTTCGTGCGATGCGCCAGCGAAGCGCATCGTTGGCACGTCAGAAATTCCTCTCAACAATATGGAGCAGTCAGGTGAGCGACGTCACAACTGTTGAGCTCTTGTGGCGCGAGAAGCGGATCGAAAATCGAATCCGGTTCGGCAAACCCGTATCAGAGAGGATCGTTGACCATCACCGGCGCATTCTCTCGTTTTTGCCCGGCAGCATCTTCGCGTTCGTGCGCTGGACGTCTAACGACTTCGGAACCATCCTGTCGCGGATCGACATTTTGCGTGCCGTCGCGCCAGGACAGCGATACTCAACCGTGCCTTGGGTCAGCCCCGGCGGCGAAAGCCTGCTGCGATTGGCTGGTTGGCCAAAGGTCGAGCGCGTTCTCCAGTTGATCGACGCCGTGGAGTCACTGAGCATCGATCCTGCCGATGCAGCCCCTGACTATTGGCATCACGCCCACAACCGTCTTTCCGTCAACGAAACGCCACGAGCTTATACCCGTGCACGCCACCAGGCGTGGCTCCGTCGGCGCAGGATGGCACTCTGATGAGACGGCTGGCTAACATTCTTGCGATGTGTGGGGCTACAATGCTCGCGCTCTGGCCAATCAACAACACCTCACCATTGTACATCTGGAATGCTTCAGACAGCGTGCCGATCGGCCTCTATCGCTTGCAAGAGGCCGGACGGTTGTACGTCACTGAGCTCGTAGTGGTTCGAGCGCCAGACCCGCTCGCGACCTTTCTCGACCTCAACGGCTATTTGCCAAGCGGTCTTCCAATGCTCAAGCGTGTGCTGGCGCTGCCCGGCCAAACCGTCTGCAGAACGGGCCTCACAATCATCGTCGACAGCATACAGATGGGTGAGGCAAGCGACCGCGATCGCCGCGGCCGGCGGTTGCCGGTCTGGCAGGGCTGCCGGGTCATTGCTGAGGGCGAAGTCTTTCTCATGAATTGGCAGTCGGCGGACTCGCTAGACGGCCGATATTTCGGACCCCTGCCGAGATCGGCCGTCATTGGGCGAGCGCTCCCGGTGTGGACCAGGGAGAAGTAACGATGCCGGATTTCCCCTATTGGCCTTTCATTCCTCCATACGGTTGGTCGCAACATCGCTCCTCGTTCTCGGCCAACTTCTCGAGCATCGGCGCGCATTGCCGCAGGATCGGGCGGCCTCAAGGCCGGCTGGGAGAAACGTTGTACTTGGCGGCTGTCCGCACAATGCGATGTGGGGCCACTGCCTGCTCGTTGGGAATTCTGCTGACGTTCGGGCCGCCCTCGACCGCTAGCGCGGAGGTCGCATCGCGCGCACCAGCTGCGCAATCCACAACCCTCCTTCCTGGCCTAGCATACACCGCGTTCGTGACCGAAGCCTCGCATCGGTTCGCGATCCCGGAGCGTTGGATTCGTGCCGTGATGCAGGCCGAAAGCGGCGGAAATGCGTACGCCATATCACCTCGGGGAGCGCTCGGGTTGATGCAAATCATGCCGGCGACCTGGGTCGAGCTGAGCGTTCGTCACGATCTCGGTATCGATCCATCTGATCCCCACGACAACATTATGGCTGGGGCAGCGTACCTTCGCGAGATGCTCGATCGTTTCGGATCGGAAGGGTTTCTCGCAGCCTACAATGCGGGACCAAAACGGTACGAGGAGCACCTGGCCACCGGTCGACCGCTTCCGGATGAAACACAAATCTACATCGCCAGACTCGCATCATTGATCGGCATTGAGCAGCGCAACAACGGTAGTTCGGGTGCCAGACGCTTCGCCGCGTGGCAGCAAGCGCCAGGCCTTGTTGAGCGGTCCAAGAGCTTATTCCCTAAGGGCAACTCGGCATCTGGCGTCCGCACGATGAATTCGTCGAAAGCAGCGCCTAAGGCGGGTACGACTGCGCTCGTACCTCGTGCGACGGGGCTGTTTGTGCGGCGATCAGACGAGGTGCGGTCCCGATGATCGCAATCGCATTTCCTCGCGCGATGTCGAAGCTAGTCGCAAGGTTGAGAGCGGTCGGCAGAGAGCCGGGAGTGAGCGACCGGGGAGGGCAGGATAAAAGCCGCAAGGTGCAGCCGGTCGGTTGTGCGAGAAAGTGTATCGATTTCAATGATCCACTAAACATTGCGGCAACTCGGCGCAAAGTTCAGCTTTCCCCAAGGCGCTGTTCTTACACGGTTTTCGGTGCGTTGCGGCGACCGGAATGACGCGCGACGATGATCTTCGGATCCGCCCCGGCCGTATCCGTTCCAGGCGTGCGCCCCGGGCAAAGCCCTTTCTGGCGCAGGCACTCACTGCGGCTCAGAAGGCTGGCGGCCTCTCGCGAGGCAAGCATGGCCACGGCCGTAGGTTTGGACGCGGCCGCGCCGCGAGCATCGCTGCGGCACGGCTCCTGAACGCCCGCGGCCGCGGCGCTATGATCAAGGCGCGGGTGGTGCGGCGGATGCGTTCGCCGGGCGCGTTGCGCGCCCATATCGGTTACCTGCAGCGCGACGGAGTCACGCGCGACGGCGCCCCGGACAAACTATTCGACGCCGCGGGCGACGATGCGGACGGTCGCGCTTTCGTCACGCGTTGCGAGGGTGACCGCCATCATTTCAGGTTCATCGTCTCGCCTGATGATGCTGGAGAACTTGCCAGCCTGCGTAGCTTCACCCGGGAGCTGATGGACCAGGCCTCGCGCGACCTTGGCACACGGCTTGATTGGGTCGCTGTCGACCATTGGAATACCGAGCATCCGCACATCCATATCCTCGTGCGGGGCCGTACGGATGACGGTGCCGACCTCGTCATCAGTCGCGATTATATCGCTATGGGCCTACGCGCCCGCGCCAGCGACCTTGTCACGCGAGAACTTGGCCCTCGCTCGGAGCTCGAGATCCGCCAAAGCCTTGAGGCGGATATGACAGCCGAACGCTGGACCAGGCTCGACCGGGCGCTTGCCCGGGAAGCGGGGACGGCGGACGGCGTCATCGATTTGAGATTAGAGCGGGATGCCGGGCGCGATCCATTGCGAGAAATTCGGATCGGGCGGATGCGGACGCTCGAGCGGCTCGGGTTGGCGGAACCTGCGGGGCCCGCGGTCTGGGTCCTGGCCGCCGATGCGGAAGCGCGGTTGCGCGCGCTTGGCGAGCGCGGTGACATCATCAGGCGGCTGCACAAAAGTCTCACGCGGGACGGCGCCAGCCGCGCTTCTGCATCCTGGGCACTGGAGGGCGAAAGTCATGGCGAACCGATCGTTGGCCGTCTCATCGCGCGCGGGCTTGATGACGAACTGAAGGGCACAGCCTTTGCCATTGTCGATGGGATTGACGGGCGCGTGCATCACGTGAAGCTCCCTGACCTCGAGGCGGCGGGTGATGGGCCGATCGGTGGGATTGTGGAACTGCGCCGGTTTGCGGACGCCCGTGGTCGGACACGGACTGCGCTCGCGGTTCGCTCGGAACTCGTTCTGGATCAGCAGGTCGCGGCGGACGGAGCCACGTGGCTAGACCGGCAGCTCGTTGCGCGAGATCCTGCCGAGCTCTCCCGCAATGCGTTTGGCGCCGAGGTTCGTGCGGCACTCGAACAGCGCATCGATGTGTTGGCCGGCCAAGGGCTCGCCCAGCGCCATGGCAACAAGGTCCGGCTAAGCCGCAATCTGATCGACACCCTCCGGGACCGCGAACTCGGCGTCATCGCACGACGTCTCATGGAGGAAACGGGCCTTCCGCACTTGTCATCTGATGCAGGTGAGCAGATTTCGGGGGTTTATCGTCGGCGCCTGTCATTGGCGTCGGGGCGCTTCGCGATGATCGACAACGGCCTCGGCTTTCAGCTTGTGCCCTGGTCGCCTTCGCTCGAGCGGGAATTGGGCAAACAGGTCACCGGCATCGCCGGTCCAGGCAGCGTCGACTGGGACTTCGGGCGCAAGCGCGGCCTATCGCTCTGACCTGAGGTCCTGGCGCCGCACGGCGCCCAATTGCAGGGCGGGAGAGACTTGGTTGCCCCCGCGTAGACTGGTTAAGACGGAAAAATGGGAGAGGAGCGACAGTGAGCAGCGAATGGCAAATGGAGGATCCACCGTTCTGGACGTATCTCTTTATCGCCTCTGGGTTCCCTCGACCTTGGTGGCGCTCGATGGTCGGCTGGACGCAGCCGTGTGGAAAAATGCGCCGTTCACGGTGAGCTTGCTGAGGCTCGTCAGCCTCTCACGGCAAAATCGGCCAGCAGGACCCTTCGAATCGAGATGGCCATCCCATACGTGGAAACGGCAAGGGACCTTCGATCTTGAAGTGATCGGAAGGTGTCTGGCTGTGGCTTGATCGCGGTGATACCTCCGTGCGTGCTGGTCTCGGATGCCGATGCTCAGATGTTCTGCAGAAGACCCCGCCGCTTCGCTCACCGCTTTTCCGTCCGCCAGAGTCCAGTTTGCTGGACCCCGTTCGTGCGGGTGTCATCGAGCGGGCGAATAGCGATTTTAATCTGCTCGACTGTGGAGGCATTCGCGCGAGGTTATCCGCGTATGCAGGCCGGCGAGCAATCGGACAACTCCGGACCGGCAATCCAGCTTGAGGAGTGGATAGGCGAACTGCAGCCGATTCGCGCAATGATGATTTGACAAACGCTAGTCGCCTGTCCCAATCTCCAGAGAGACCGCAACAGCTGATGTGCAACTTCCAAGCATCTAGCGGGCCAAAACAATAGGGCGCCAATCGGCGACCGGCTGGAAGAGGGACCTCGCTCGATACCGATCTGCGGGAGTATCTCGATGATCGTCGGCCCGGCAGTGTCATCCCGTCGGGAATAAGCGCTCCTGCCGGGACGCTCCCCGCGTGAACCTTATACTCCAATTCCGCGAACACCGCCTCCGATCGACAATCCGCGAACGTCCGCGTCTCAACAAGGAGTTGTGGCACGCCGCAGGCTCTCTGGATCGCGCGCGCTTGGCGGAGGGCTTAGGGGAAGACGCGAGCTAGCCTTCGCAGGAATCTATAACCCGGAGCGTCGCTTCGCGAAGGCCGCTCGGTTCGCCTCGAGCGGCAGCACGGTACGAGTTGAGCCTGTCATCATCCAAGCGCCGATCACGCGAAGCTCGTTGGACGGTTTCTTGAGGACGCCTGTTCTTGGCCGAGCGAACTTTTTCGGCCCAAACGCCGCTTCCCGATCTGACCCGCCGATCCCTTCGCTAGGGCGCGCGCGACTACGGGAAACGTAAGCTCCTGATTGTGGCCAACAGGTCCATGGTGTCGATATCTGCAAGCCATGTCTGCGACAAAAATCATCTGGCATCAGGTGATCCTGGTTTGCCTCATCGCGTTCACCTTCGTGTGGGGAGCGACGGAATGGACCGCCTATCAGCTTGCGTTCCAGCCGCAGCTTGGTCCGGCCTGGTTCAGGCTAGGGGCCTGGCCCATCTACGAGCCGTTTGCCTTCTTCATCTGGTGGTTCGAATTCGACGCTTACGCGCCCACGATATTCCTCCAGGGGGGCGCCATTGCCGGGAGCGGTGGGATCGCGGCAGTCGCCGCAGCAATGGTGCTTTCGGTCTTGCGCGCGCATGAGGCTCGCGATGTCACGACTTACGGATCCGCGCGTTGGGCCGATACGCGCGAGGTCAAACGGGCGGGGCTGCTAGGCGCCGATGGCCTCGTGCTCGGGCGTTTCGATGGTCGATATCTTCGCCATGATGGGCCTGAGCACGTGCTCTGCTTTGCGCCTACCCGTTCGGGCAAGGGGGTCGGTCTGGTCGTTCCAACTCTTTTGACTTGGCCGCGCTCGGTGATCGTCCACGATATCAAGGGCGAGAATTTCCAGTTGACCTCGGGATGGCGCGCGCGCCTTGGAGATGTACTCTTGTTCGACCCGACAAACGCGGCAAGTGCGGCCTACAATCCCCTTCTTGAGATTCGCCCTGGTGATTGCGAAGTACGAGACGCCCAAAACGTGGCGGATATCCTGGTCGATCCCGAAGGAGCGCTCGAGCGCCGCAATCATTGGGAAAAAACCAGCCATTCTCTGCTCGTCGGCGCTATCCTGCATGTCCTTTATGCTGAAGCTGACAAGACACTTGCCGGCGTCGCCAGATTCCTTTCGGACCCGTGCCGCGCGATCGAGACCACGCTGAATGCGATGCTTGCGACTCTTCATCTTGGCGATCGCGTTCATCCTGTCGTCGCCTCCGCTGCGCGAGAGCTGCTCAACAAGAGCGAGAACGAGCGGTCGGGCGTGCTGTCGACCACAATGAGCTTCCTGGGCCTTTATCGCGATCCGGTCGTCGCTAAGGTCACCGCGCGGAGCGATTGGCGGATTCGCGATCTCGTCGACAGACCGCAGCCCGTTTCACTTTATCTCGTCGTACCGCCATCCGACATCGTCCGCACAAAACCCCTGATGCGGCTCATCCTTAATCAGATCGGACGGCGCCTGACCGAGAGCCTGGATCCCGATCATCGCCGCCAAAAGCTCCTCCTGATGCTCGACGAGTTTGCAGCCCTTGGCCGGCTCGACTTCTTCGAGAGCCAGCTTGCCTTTATGGCGGGCTATGGCATTCGCAGTTTCCTGATCACTCAGAGCTTGAATCAATTAGAACGCGCATATGGGCCGAACCACGCGATCCTCGACAATTGCCACATCCGGATCGCCTTCTCCACCAATGACGAGCGCACCGCTAAGCGCGTCTCGGATGCGCTGGGGACCGCGACCGAACTGCGCGCCATGAAAAACTATGCCGGGCACCGCTTAAGCCCCTGGCTTGGACACTTGATGGTGAGCCGCCAAGAGACATCCCGTCCGCTCCTGACGCCCGGCGAAGTCATGCAGCTCTCATCGAAAGAGGCGATTGTGATGGTGTCGGGCCTCCACCCTCTGCGTGTCACGAAGGTTCGCTACTATGAGGACCCGCAATTTCAGAAGCGAATCTTCAAGCCCGCTAACACAGGAACGATTCTCTTGTCCACGCGCCCGGATGAGGACTGGCCAGGACACCCAACCGGTGCGCCCTCAATTGAACTGCTTGCGCCCCGGCAGCGAAAACGTAGTGATCCGAATGGGGGCTGCGGCGCGAGCCAGAATTGCCGCAGCACGAGGAGATCGAAATCAAGGCACCGCTCCCGGAACATGAGTTCGATGCTGGCCCCGATGAGCCGGACGCAGATGCGGTCCAGGCACAAGCCCTAAGCCGCGCAATGCAGGGAGTAGCGCGCGCGACCAGCCTCGACCCTGACGATGGCATGGACCTGTGAGCGGGCCAAATCGGTGAAAAAGATTCAGCTCAGTGTCTACCTTGATCCGCAGACATTCAGAACCCTTGATCTCTTCGCAGAGCGTCGTGGCCAGCCCAAGTCGCTGGTCGCAGAGGCTGCGATCGCGTCATTTCTTTCGCCTGACGATTCCGACCGACGCGAGGCGGCTGTTGCCAAGCGGCTGGATCGGATCGCACGGCTGCTCGAGCGTCTCGAACGCAATGACAGCATCACGCTCGAGACGCTCGCCCTGTTCATCCGCTTCTGGTTGACATCGGTGCCAGCATTACCAGAACAATCCAGTCCAGCCGCTCGCGCCAAAGGCGCCGAACGTTATGATCGATTCGTTGAAGCGCTCGGCCGAAGGCTTTCCAGCGGATCAACCGTTCTGAAAGAGGTGAGCTTCGATTTGAACGCCGGAATTCCAGAGTAAGTCGATCGACGGTCGGAGCGGGCGGATCGTGCTGTTAGAGAACAGGCTGCGATTTGCGCGCGAGGACCACAAGGGAACTTTCGAAGGTACCTCGCGCCGAGTGCATTCGGCCGCAAACAACAATAGGGCCAAATCGAATCGTGCGAGCGCGTTTGATCAGGACCGAGGACGGATACCTGAGGGGACAGACTGCATGGCGAGTTAAGAAAAGGCCGGCCTCCATCCGAGCTGCCGCTCAAATGGAGTGAGGCTGCTTGCATGAATACGCGCAAGCCTCTCCAGCCAAGGCCTTCCCAGTAGTGCCCCTACCAGTCTTTGCGGATTGCACGGCAGGTCCTCTGTGTTAGCACTCCACATTGTCGGGCCTGACTTCGCGAGCACCGTGTCGAAAAATGCGAGAACGTGCACTGCCCCAAACTTCAGCGAACTGGTGCGACGCTACCCGTTTACGTCAGATTGCAATCGGCCAGTCCCTGAGACCGCCTGCAATATGTTTCGGCAATTCCAAAGGAGCGGAACTAAATCGTCCCCTTTCGATGAAACGGACAACTGGGCCAAGAAAAGCACACTGGCCTGGAGCTGTTCAATGAGGTCCAATTCCCCCGGGCGGCGACGATGGCCAAGCATCAACACAAAGACCAATCTGATCAGCCCTCTCGCCTCGCGGCCAGACGGCGTTACGCAGGCAGAGTTGCGCAAGGCCACGGGATGGAAGCTTGTCCCGATGCCCCTGATCGCCAAGCGGCGCAAGATGCAGCTGATGACCAAACGTGAGAAGGGCAAAGTCACTCGCAAGAATGGCAAGATCGCCAGCAAGAGCGGCCACTTCACCACGTACTACATGATGGCGCATGGTTCGACTACGGTAGTAGCCGACGCGACTACCCACAGAGCGGGCAGGAAGTCCTTATCCCTCAATGCACAAGCCGACCGATGCGTAAACGCGTGATGAGCCAAAGTCCTGCAGGGCATTGCGCAGCTATCCGGACAGCGAGGCTTGGCTTTTGCCGCTTTTCGCGACGGCTATCCCGCTTCGATGGAATGCGCGAAACTATCATAGCCTATTTCGGCGCCAATGCCGAACTCGGCTCGACAACGCAGCAGAGCTTTGACGTCTTGACCGTCAATCTCCGCAGATCCTGTTTCAACGTTCAGAAGAGATTGCGTCTGATGCACAACGCAAGCGCGATCGTTTTCACGTCTTCTTTGTTCGATCAGGCCGGAATCGCGGCCACATCGATCGTATCGGCATCGAGGACTGTACGGCGCAACTTTACGCGAAGGCTTGGCGCCGAGCTGATCCGCCGGAGCGTCCGGGTAAACACCGAGAGCTCGGGCGTCATCGAAGGCCCGCTGTTTAGGAGGTTCGGCATTTCCGCGGTCAGCGTGCAAGCACACCGAAAGGCCCTGCTGGAGCGGATATCCGCGAAACACTTCGGAAAGCCGCGGAAGATCGCAACGGGTGAGTTTTCTCGCTTCCGACGACGCATCCTACATCGCCGGCATCGACGTGGCTGTCGATGGCGGACGCAGCACGCAGCCCTGCGTCCAACAAGCCCTGCCGGCGTGCTCGCACCGGCCCCGTGAGAGTCATCCGTCGTCCTCTACACCAGTGCCAATGATCCCGACAATGAGCAGGAGAAGACAATGACAAACCACCGTCAAGGCAGCCGCCGTACAGATCAGCCCCGTGTTGTACAGCCGAGAGGGGACGCTCGAGAAGATCACCAAAAAGATTCGCGAATTAGGCAAGAAGGGGGTGCGTTTCGCCACATTTCCGGAGACCATCATTCCGTACTACCCGTATTTCTCGTTCGTCCAGCCGCCCTTCACGCTTGCCAAGGAGCATCAGAGGCTGCTTGAGCAATCCCTTACGGTTCCCTCTGCGGAGACGCATGCGATCGCCGAAGCCGCGAAGGAAGCCCAAATGGTCGTTTCCGTCGGCGCCAACGAGCGGGACGGAGGATCGATCTACAACACTCAGCTCCTGTTCGATGCGGACGGCACGCTGATCCAGCGTCGCCGCAAGATCACCCCCACCTATCATGAGCGGATGGTCTGGGGCCAAGGCGACGGTGCCGGCCTTCGCGCCGTAGACAGCGCCGTTGGCCGGATCGGCCAGCTTGCGTGCTGGGAGCATTATCTCCCGCTGGCCAGATACGCCTTGATTGCCGATGGCGAGCAGATCCACTCGGCGATGTACCCCGGTTCGATCTTCGGCCCCCTCTTCTCCCAGCAAACGGAAGTGAGCACCCGGCAGCATGCCCTTGAGTCGGCCTGCTTCGTCGTCAGCGCAACCGCATGGCTCAACGCCGACCAACAAGCCCAAATTGCCAACGACACGGGCGGTGCTATCGGTCCGATTTCGGGCGGTTGCTTCACCGCTATCGTTGCCCCCGACGGTCAATTGATCGGCGAGCCCCTGAAGGAAGGTGAAGGAGAGGTGATTGCCGATCTCGACTTCATCGAAATCGACGGGCGCAAGAGAGTGATGGATGCAAGCGGTCACTACAGCAGGCCTGAACTGATCAGCCTCCTGATTCGCATGTCCATGAACGGATCGTTCCTCCCAAGTGCGTGGCTACAAGCGGCCTTCACCGTGAGGACCGTGCTGGGGACGCCGCTTAGGTGTCAATGATCCTCCCCGCCGGGGCCGGCGACAGGGCGTATCCGGCTTTGACCCGAACGGCCGAATGCGGGCAAGCGTCCGAGAGCCGGATAGCCAAAAGAGAAGAGCTAGTTTGCAGCGGGGCTGTGCGGGCACTTGCATGATCGAGATCGATTCTCGGTTGGCGACATGCCCTGCTGCGGAGCCTCGCCAATCGCCGTCAGCCTACAGCGCACCTCGTCACTGCAGCGGCAAGTTCGCTTCAGGTGTCCGAACTGTTACGCTGATCGCCGTGTTGTCTATCCTTGTAGCGCCCCGCCTCGAGATGTGAATGTTGCCTCAGGTGAGGATCCGCTTATATCGGAAGGCCACATCGTCAGCTCGATACGGCTCGTCCTGGCAGGTTTTTTCGAGCGGCGCCCACCGGCGGGAGATCAGGTCCGGGCGATCCTCGCCGGGGAAGCTGACCGCTGAAAGTGAAGCGCGCACTCTAGGTACGGTGTTCTCCATGCAGGAGCATTCTGCATCCTGCGCAACACGAGCGCCCATTTCGGGTTAGGAATTCCATGGAGGACAATAAAACCACATTGCCGCCGAGAAGGTGCTAGGTCGCGCGCTCGATCAACGATCCAGAGCCACCCGTGCGGCTTGAGCACTGGGCCAAAGAATAAGCAAAACCCTGTCGCAGAGCCGGCCTCCAGACGCCATCAAGATTCATTACTGTTGCCTCGCGCTGCTCCGGGAGGTGCGCCTCAGTAAGCAACCGCAGTTTCAGGGCGCAGTATCCAGGCCTATGCTGGCCGGATGGAGCAATTAGTACTTTTCAGGTGCCCGCGCACCGGCATCACTGCTCGGCGAGCGCAGTGCTTCCGAAGTGCGGTGAGGGCGGTCGACCGGTAACATCCGGTATGCTCGGTCCAGTTTGGGTGCGCATCCTTGCCGGTGCAAGTCGTGTATCGTCCCTGGAAAATCCAGCGCCTTGGAGCCCCATGCGAGGGCTGATGCTTGCTGCCGCTGCAGCCGCCGCAGTCGACCTCGCTGCCGGCGCTCTTCGTCAAGCCTCGCCAGCATCGGAGACGGAGCTGACGGCTGGCCCGGTGCGGGGAAGCGGCAGCGTGCGTTGAAGATTGCGGCTGGCCGGCGACGGCTTGCCGAGCTTGGCATCGTATCTCTCGGCCAGCACCAGAAGCCGCTTTCGCGTGAACGGGTCAGCCTTATCGGCCAGATCGCGGGCCCGCTCTGCAAAGCCCCTGTAGAAATCGACATCCATGATGTGCCCCCACGCAACGCTACCAGGGTCGCACTTAAGTACATCCACGGAGCCGACGTCAAGGCGGGCGAGCAGGGTGGGCCCGTCGCAGAATGTTGTGCGACGAGCCGGTACCAGCCGATCTGGCGCAACGAAGCTTGCCGTCGGCTGCGGCAATTCACATGGCAGTCCTCCATCAGATCCGGAAGCGATGCCCGGAGTGCGGGGGACCGATGAATCTCCTGGCTGGCGAGGACGGGCACAACGAGCGCTACGTCTGCAGCCACACCGAGGGCGACCCGCTGCGCGATCCAGCCGCCCGCAAATGGGGCCGACAGTTCCCCTGAAGCCTTCCGACAAGTGAGTGGTCGCACCGGGGCCAGCAGATATGTTTCGATGATCATGAGCGGGCTCGACGCGCGAACGGTTGTGCATACCGGAAATCGACAAGGCAGGTGTATTCCGTCGCGCGCGCATGAGCTGGCACGCTTGGTATGAGGCGCACTAGGCTGAATGGGATGA
Source organism: Bradyrhizobium sp. RDM12 (assembly GCF_051917485.1). Classification (NCBI taxonomy): domain Bacteria; kingdom Pseudomonadati; phylum Pseudomonadota; class Alphaproteobacteria; order Hyphomicrobiales; family Nitrobacteraceae; genus Bradyrhizobium; species Bradyrhizobium sp. RDM12. The sequence continues at coordinate 7,958,660 of NZ_CM133064.1, read as the reverse complement.
TGCTGGCGCATCCGGCCGCTCGTTCGCGACGTCGCGGCGCCAGCGCGCCGTCTAGATCGCGCTGGACCTCTTATTCGGATCGGTAGGTTTTTCGATTTCAGGCAAGGGTGCAGGTACCGTCCGCGAACTCGCTTGTCTGTCGGCGACCTGACTGTCTGGAGGGACAAGAGGCTACGAGATGTCTGGCGCTGGTCTCCGCCGTTTCCTTCTTTCGGTACGCCAGACTGCGACCAGAATGCCCCTGCGGTTGAAGAGGCATGCGGACTCCGCCCTTTTGTCGTGCGTCATCGCAGGGCGATTCATCCGTTTCGACCGAACATCCAGACCACGCGCGTGCAAGCGCGCGGCCGGTGTGCAGTCGCAGAGAGAAGGAAGCTGGAGTATGCAGAGTAGCGGCGAGCGCCGGAAAGAACCGAGCTCAAGTCGGAATGAAGCTGAGGTGGACGCGCAGCCGAGCCCAAGCGAAGCTCGGCGGACCAGAAAGATAACGATTCAAGTTTCGGAGAGCATTTTCCAGCGACTTGAAGCCGCGACTGACCGCCCAGGGATGGGCAAGAGCGTCGTCGTAGAGGCGGCTCTTGAACGCTTCCTGGAGCCGGCGCCGCCCTTAGAGGGTCTTGTTTACGAGGCGATCGAGCGATCGAATGAGCAGGTGCTCAGTCTGCGTACAGACATCGCGATGATCGCGGAAATAGTGGCTCTCCATGCGCGATACCACCTCACTCTGACGCCGCCGATGCCGCCATCCAAGCAGGACGAGGCGTGCGTACTCGGGCTTGAGCGCTTCAGGGCCTTTGCCGAGCAGGTCGATCGTCGCGTACGGTTTGGTCGGCCCTTGCTGCAGGAGACAAGCGCTGGCCTTGGAAATTCCAGCCGATCCGGGTCTGAAATGGGCGGCGGGGCGTCACGCGCCGTTGCACGAGCGCCAGTTGAAGAAGGACGCCACTGTGTGGCCGCCGTAGGTGAAAAATCGGAAGCATGTGCTGTCGCCGAGGAGGGCGACAGCAATATCAACTTTCGACAGCTGCCAAACGCCTTTTGCTAAAGCCAATAGCCGCGCTCGGAGAAGCACGCGCAGCGATGCCACTGGGCAGATATCACGCGAAAAGCCGGTCAACCGGCCTCAGAGCTGGCGGATCATCTCTTGCGTGTTCCTTCCCTTTGCCGCGGGATATTATCTGTCCTACCTGTTTCGGATGATCAATACGCTGATTTGTGGCCGCCTCGCCTCTGAATTCGAGCTTGGTACGGCCGATTTGGGGCTGTTGGCCTCGATCTACTTTCTGGTCGTTACCGGCAGCCAGATTCCGCTGGGCATGCTCTTGGATCGCTTTGGTCCGCGCCGGGTCCAAAGTGCGCTCTTGCTGCTGGCCGCCGCAGGCGCTGCGCTTTTCGGATTATCGAGCGGATTCCCGTCGCTTCTGCTTGGTCGCGCGATGATAGCGTTTGGCACCGCAGCCTCCCTCATGTCTGGCCTGAAAACGGTCGTCCTCTGGTTTCCGAGAGAGCGCGTGGCGCTCATGAACGGCTATATGATCATGCTGGGTGCACTGGGCGCGGTAACTGCAACCGCACCAGCCGAGGCATTGCTTAACTGGATAGGCTGGCGCGGCCTGTTTGAGGCGCTTGCGGCATCCAGTGCCACCGCAGCCGCTGTGATCTATTTTTTGGTACCAGAGCAAGACGCAACGAGAAAGAGTCGCCGAGGAACAGTCAGTCTGAAGACCGTCTATACCGATGGGCGGTTCTGGAGAATTGCGCCGATTTCTTCAACGTGTATCGGGTCCGCGTGGGCCTTGCAGTCCTTGTGGGCAGCGTCTTGGCTGAGTGATGTGGAAGGCTTGGATCGAAGGAGCCTTGTCACACAATTGCTCGTCATGGCGATAGCCCTAAGCATTGGCGCATTGCTGCTCGGCGTGGTCGCCGATTCGCTGCGTCGGCACGGCAAGAACATTGAAACGTTGCTCGCAATCATAGCTTCTGTGTTCATTGCAGCCGAACTCGCGCTGATCGTGGATCCTCCGTTCCTGTCGCTACCGTCATGGATCATTGTGGCGGTGGTCGGATCAGCAATCGCCCTCAGCTACGCGATCATCGGAGATTACTTTCCGACCGAATTGATCGCCCGCGCAAACGGCGTGCTCAACGTTCTGCATTTCGGGTGGGCTTTCCTCGTCCAGTACGGGACGGGGTTAATTCTCGAGCAATGGCCGGCCAAGGACGGACACTACCCCTCAATCGCGTATCAGACGGCGTTCAGCATCAATGTTGTGCTGCAGCTGGCCGCCCTGGTCTGGTTCATCGTCCCTGGGCTCAAGAAGCTGGATTGGAAATCTGAGGTCGCCCTCAAGCGCAAATCGACGGGCCAAAGCAGGTCAGTTCACGTCGTGATCCCGAGCGCAGAAATGGTCATCCTGGAAACCGATCAGAATGTGGAGTGGTGAACTCGGCCTTGCGCTGCCTGACCTCCCGCCTCGTCGGTCTACAGGTGCGGGAAGAACGCCCGGCCGACTGATTGCCTGAGAAGCTCCAAACAGCTGGTCGGATATGCGACATGCGTCGCAAGGTCGACAGGAATGATACGAAAAATGCGTCATATCAATGAGCGCTGGCTGGCATGCGACTTGCTATTTCTCTCCGCAGAGTTAGCTAAAGCGAATTTGAGCAATGACCAGTCTGACTGAGAGCGCAAGTCAAGTCGGTGCGGCGAACGTGTTGAGCGTCGGTGCGCGGGCCCCCTCGATCAAAGTGGAGCACTGGCTACGCGGCCAGCCCGTCAGAAAGTTCGAACCTGGGAAAGTATACATCCTCGAATTTTGGGCGACGTGGTGCGGACCATGTATCGCCTCGATGCCGAATTTGGTGATCCTGCAAGACAAATACAGGAACGTTGGAGTTGAGGTGGTGGGCATCGCGGCTCGCGAACAAGCTTCGACGGCAGATGAAGCGCGAGCCAGCCTGGACGCCTGGTTGACGAAGAGCTTGCCAAATCTGAACTTCGCGATCGCATTCGACTACGCCGGCGAAATGAACAAGCTTTGGATGGATCCCAGCTTTTCTGTGGGGATTCCCACGTCATTCGTCGTCGACCGTGACGGCCGTATCGCCTTTATTGGGCATCCGACGCAGCTCGATAATGCCTTGCCCAAAGTTCTGAACGGATCCTGGGCAATGAGCGATGAAGCCAAAGCGCTGGATGCGGAAAGGATAAACACGGGTCGACGCAGAAAGCGTGAACTATCGCAGAAGCGAGCACTGGCGGAACCGATCTTTGCCAGACTTGAGCCCGCCATGAAGAGGAAGGATTGGGCGACGGCCCTTTCAGCTGTCGAGGAGGGTCTCGCTGCGATGCCGGACGAGGTCACGTTCCGTGGGCTTCATGCGGAATTGTTGCTTCACAAGATACGCGACATACGGGCTGGCCTGCCGGTGTTGCGCCAATTAGTTCGCGACGCGATCGAGAAGAAGTCCGTGGTCTGGATGAGCGTGGCGATCCGCCAACTGTTCGACCCCGCGAAAGACTACTCCGATTTTCCACATGCCGAGCGCTTTGCCATGGGCAAGGACCTCTCCGAACACATCCTCGCGGCGAATCCGCCCCAAGGCAGCGAGGGCGCGAAGTTCCTGTCGTACGGGGCGGTCGCTCAGTACTATTACGAGACCGGCAAGAGGGATCGCGCGATCGAATTGGTCGAGGTGTCGCTGAAGTGGCTGGATGCAGCGCCTGCCTCGGATGTAGCGAAACGGGACGTCTTGCAGTGCTCTCTGCAGGCCTTGGCGAGCTACAGGAGTGAGAAGCTCTCTTACGAGGAGTGCTGTTCAGCCCCACAAAGCACGGCTCCCGAAAAGCCGGAACCGAGATCGCCAATGTAGCCAGCGTGAGCAATGCCGTTTGGCATGTCTTTTCGGCCTCGTGGTTTTGCGATCGAAATCGATGCCTATTGGGAATGTCGGGGGCATTCAATGAAGTGAGGGCAGGAGGCGCGAGCCGGTGAATGCAGGCGAGACCGCGCCACCACAAGATCTTTATGGCGCATGTTTTCTGAAGGTTCGTCGCGCTCCGGCGAGATAGCGGCGAGAGTGCCTGCCGAAGTGGAGAGTGGTTGCCCGCTGCTAAGGTGGGCGTCTTAGAAGCTGATGGATGGCATCTTCGAACAACAAAAAAGATAGAAATGGGTGGTGACGCTGATGGTTTCCAGCTCTCAAGGAAGCTTTCTCAAGATTCTATCGCTGCTCTCAGAAGCGATTCAGAATTTTGTTTCGCTTAGACGGCAAGCCGATTCGGGAGAGGTGCCAATCCGTGGCTCTGGACTGTGCTGTTCGGAGCCGTCAGATTCCCCTGCGCCCCGCACTGAAGGAAAACTGAGCGAAGCTGTACCTTCATTGAGACCCCTCTTTGGTACCACGGCGCCGGGTCGAACCTGATGTACAATCACCGCCACCGCCGCTCTGTCAAAGCCGCCGCCCTGTTCCACCCATCTGGCCCCTGGTACAAAGTTCTTTACGTTCAGGTACTTATCGCGATCCTGATTGGCATTCTCGTTGGCTGGTTGTGGCCTGCTGTGGGGACGAGCAGCTGGGTCAAAGCGCTTGGTGACGGTTTCATCAAGCTGATCAAAATGGTGATCGCGCCGATCATCTTTTGCACCGTTGTGTCCGGAATTGCGCATGTTCAGGATGCACGAAAGGTCGGCCGAGTCGGCGTCAAGGCGCTGCTTTACTTCGAGATCGTATCAACCTTCGCGCTCGTCCTGGGTCTGGTGATGGGCAATCTCGTTCAGGCCGGTCATGGGCTCGCTCCCAAGGCCGATGCCGCGGCGGTAGCTAACTACGTCCAAAGGGCGGAAGGGCAGAAGGCGGTCGATTTCCTCCTCAATATCATTCCTGATAGCGTAGTTGGCGCCCTGGCCCGAGGCGACGTGCTACAGGTGCTGCTGTTTGCCATCCTATTTGGCTTCTCGCTGATGGCGCTTGGCGAGCGGGGTGAGCGGATGCGCGGTCTGGTCGACGATGCTGCGCACGCCGTGTTTGGTGTCATTAGGATCGTGATGAAGGCGGCGCCGATCGGGGCGTTCGGCGCCATGGCCTACACTATCGGCGAATTCGGACCGTCCGCGCTCGGTAAACTGATCGGATTAGTTGCGCTGTTCTATGTGACAGCCGGGCTCTTTGTGATCATTGTGCTTGGCCTGATCGCGCGCTTGGTCGGCTTTTCTATTCTAAAGTTCATCGTCTACATCAAGGACGAGCTGCTGATCGTGCTCGGAACCTCGTCCTCCGAGAGCGCACTGCCGCAGTTGATGGAAAAACTGGAGCGGCTGGGCTGTTCCAAGCCAGTCGTAGGCCTCGTGGTGCCGACCGGATACTCTTTCAATTTGGATGGGACCAACATTTACATGACGTTGGCGACCTTGTTCATCGCGCAGGCGCTCGGGGTCGATCTCAACTTTGGCCAGCAGCTCACGATACTGGTTGTGGCGATGCTCACCTCGAAGGGCGCAAGCGGTGTTACCGGTGCCGGCTTCGTCACCCTGGCCGCAACGTTGACGGTGGTCAGTCCTGAGCTTGTCCCGGGCATTGCGATCGTATTCTCGATCGACAAGTTCATGAGCGAGGTGCGCGCGCTTACGAACATTATCGGGAACGGTGTTGCCGCGGTATTTGTGTCCTGGTGGGAAGGCGAACTCGACCATGTCTCGCTACACGCGCAGCTCAAGTAGATGTGCGAGCTCAGCTCGGCCCCGGGACGGCCAATACGATCGCCAACACAATGCCGCGGGCCAGCAAAGTCGCAGTTCAATCTTGTCCGGGAGCGCCCAGCGAAGGCGTTGAGATTTCCAGCGTTTGTTGCAATTGCGGATTAGAAATCATTCCTTGAAGTCCTGCATTCTGCGTTGGCAATTATCGTGCAGTAGTCGGCCGGCCTAATTTGGAAGAAATGGTCCTGCAGGGGGCGCGACACTCGCGGTGGTGTACTGACCAGCCTTTCGGCATTGGTGTTTGCGGCAGCGCGCCGGCTGGTGTGGTTCATTTTCCCCGGCCTGACTTCCTCAAAAAGAAGCGGGATCTCAATCGCGCCCGCGTGGGCGAGCGCCGCTGGTTCAGGGGAAGCAACGGAGCCTGAGCAAACATCGCTACCGCGAGAGGCGTAAAAATAGCGAAGCCGGGTCATTGGGCATTGCTGATCTCTCGCTTCGCCGTCGACGGGTCGTGGCGACAAGCCAGCTCTTTTCAAATGTTTCTTCTTCTACGCTAGGCTACGAAGGGCATTTTCCCTTTATTGCGGTAATACAGGTCCTGCCTTTTATTTGCCTCCAGATGAGGGCGCCGAAGCGGCCTCAGCAGCTTGGGGCAAATCGTGGCGATCCATTCTTTTGATTCAGAAGCGAACTTGCGCGGAGCGCGTATGCTGCGCACCGCGCTGGGGCCCGCCATCGCAGGGTTTTTGGAAGATCCGGCGATCGTCGAGGTGATGCTCAATCCTGACGGCCGATTGTGGATCGACCGCCTGTCGGGCGGCCTTACGGATAGTGGCAAGACTATATCCCCCTCTGACGGAGAGCGCATTATCCGCGTGGTGGCTCACTATGTGGGTGCCGAGGTTCATCCGGGGAGCCCAAGGATTTCTGCCGAGCTGCCCGAGACGGGGGAGCGGTTCGAGGGACTGCTGCCGCCGGTCGTTGCCGCGCCAACATTCGCGATCAGAAAGCCGGCGGTTGCCGTGTTCGGCCTCGAGGACTACGTCGCAGTCGGCATCATGACGCCGGACCAGGCAAGTGCATTGAGGGATGCAGTTCAGGCGCGCAAGAACATTCTGGTCGCCGGCGGCACCTCGACCGGAAAGACGACACTGACCAATGCCCTTCTCGCGGAGGTCGCTAAAACGACTGATCGGGTCGTTCTCATCGAAGATACGCGTGAGCTTCAGTGCTTGGCGCCGAACCTCGTGGCGCTCCGCACGAAGGACGGGTTGATCTCGCTCTCGGACCTGGTCCGCTCGTCGCTCCGTCTGCGCCCCGATCGAATTCCCATCGGTGAGGTGCGCGGAGCCGAAGCGCTCGACTTGCTCAAGGCTTGGGGCACAGGACATCCGGGCGGAATCGGCACAATCCACGCCGGAACGGCGCTCGGGGCGTTACGTCGGCTCGAGCAGCTCGTCCAGGAAGCTGTTGTCACAGTCCCGCGTCCGCTTATCGCCGAAACAATCAACCTGATCGCGGTGCTCAGCGGCCGCGGCACTGAGCGCCGCTTGAGCGAGCTCGCGCGCGTCACCGGCTTAGGAGCATCAGGTGATTACAGCCTATCTGCAATTGGAGACCGGTCATGACGATGCCTTCATCTCTCCGCCGCGCCAGCACTCCGGCCACGGCCATTGTGACCCTTTGGCTGGGCAGTGTCCCAACTTGGGCCGCTGGCTCAAACATGCCGTGGGAGCAGCCGCTCAATCAGATTTTGCAATCGGTCGAGGGTCCCGTTGCCAAGATTATCGCGGTCATCATTATCATCGTGACCGGGCTCTCGCTCGCATTTGGCGACACGTCTGGTGGCTTTCGTCGCCTGGTTCAGATCGTGTTCGGTCTGTCCATCGCCTTTGCGGCATCAAGCTTCTTTCTGTCTTTCTTCTCCTTCGGCGGCGGCGTGGTGATCTGATGGAGGAGCCCATCGCAGGCTTTATCGCGCCCGTGCATCGTGCGCTCACCGAGCCGATCCTGATGGGCGGTGCGCCGCGCGCCGTGGCGATCGCCAACGGGACGTTAGCGGCTGCACTCGGTCTTGGGCTGCGCCTGTGGGTTGCTGGCCTTCTTTTCTGGTTCGTCGGCCACATGGCCGCCGTCTGGGCCGCAAAACGCGATCCCGATTTCGTGGAAGTCGTGCGCCGGCACGTCCGCGTTCCAAGCCACCTCAGCTCCTAGAGTTGCCTATGATGAATCTTGCCGAATATCGCCGTTCAAACACGCGCCTTGCCGACTTCCTGCCCTGGGTGGCCCTGGTCGATCAGGGCATTATCCTCAACAAGGATGGTTCATTTCAACGAACGGCAAGGTTCCGTGGACCAGATCTCGACAGTGCCGTTCCGGCTGAACTCGTCGCCGTGGCTGGGCGGCTGAACAATGCGCTCCGGCGACTAGGCTCGGGCTGGGCGATTTTCGTCGAGGCTCAGCGTCATTCGGCCGGAGCCTATCCTGTGGGTACTTTTCCGGATGCGGCGTCAAGCCTGGTCGACGCGGAGCGGAAAGCGCAATTTGAAGAGGCAGGTGCTCATTTTGAATCAAGCTATTACCTGACTTTTCTTTATTTACCGCCGGCCGAGGCGGCCGCCATGGCTGAGCGGCTGCTCTACGAGGGCAGTCGTCGCACGGGGGCCGCCGAGGCACGAGAGGTGCTGGGCGGCTTCATCGACCGGACCAGCCGCGTCTTGCAGCTTGTGGAAGGCTTTATGCCGGAATGCAGCTGGCTCGATGATGAGGCAACGCTCACCTACCTGCACTCGACGATATCGAGTAGGCGGCATCGGGTTCGTGTCCCTGAGATCCCCATGTATCTCGACGCGCTACTTGCCGATCAGCCGCTCACGGGTGGGCTCGAGCCGATCTTGGGGGAGGCGCATTTGCGCGTTCTGACGGTCGTCGGCTTTCCGACCGCGACCACCCCCGGGATTCTCGACGACCTCAATCGGTTGCCCTTTCCATATCGCTGGTCGACCCGGGCCATCATGCTCGACAAGACGGATGCTTTAAGGCTCCTGACCCGGATCCGACGGCAATGGTTCGCCAAGCGGAAGTCGATCGCCGCTATCCTGAAGGAGGTGATGACGAATGAGGCTTCAAGTCTTCTCGATAGTGATGCTCACAACAAGGCGATTGATGCAGATAGCGCGCTTCAGGAACTGGGCTCGGATCAGATCGGTGAGGCCTTTGTCACAGCGACGGTCACGGTCTGGGACAGGGATGGCGGCGCGGCCGACGAAAAACTGCGGCACGTCGAGAAAACGATCCAGGGGCGGGACTTCACCTGCATGGTGGAGACAGTCAATGCAGTGGAAGCCTGGCTCGGCAGCCTGCCGGGACAAACTTACGCCAACGTCCGCCAGCCGCCGCTTTCTACCTTGAACCTCGCCCATATGATCCCGCTTTCGGCTGTATGGGCCGGTGAGGTGAGGGACCACCACTTCAAGGCGCCGCCGCTCTTCTTCGGCAAGACCGAGGGATCGACCCCATTCCGGTTCTCACTGCATGTTGGAGATGTGGGGCACACGCTGGTTGTCGGGCCGACAGGAGCCGGAAAATCGGTTCTGCTCGCGCTCATGGCGCTGCAGTTCCGCCGCTATGAGGATGCGCAGATCTTTGCCTTCGATTTCGGCGGGTCGATCCGGGCGGCCTGCATCGCCATGGGAGGAGACTGGCATGATCTCGGCGGCGCGATTGGCAGCGAACGTAGTGAGTTTATCGCTCTCCAGCCTCTTGCCCACATTGATGACATCGCGGAGCGCGCCTGGGCATCCGAATGGATTGCCTCGATTCTCGCCCGTGAACGGATCGATCTCACTCCCGAAACCAAGGACCACGTGTGGTCGGCCCTCACGTCACTGGCTTCGGCGCCGTTCCAAGAGCGCACCCTCACTGGCCTTTCCGTTCTTCTCCAATCCAACGCCTTAAAGCGCGCGCTACACCCGTATTGCCTAGGTGGGGCGTATGAGCGGCTCTTGGATGGCGAAGGTGAGCGGCTTGGGGATTCATCCGTCCAGGTCTTCGAGACCGATGGATTGATCGGGACGCCCGTCGCCTCGGCAGTGCTCGCCTATCTCTTCCACAGGATCGAGGATCGTTTCGATGGCCGTCCAACGCTCCTTATCATCGATGAGGGCTGGCTCGCGCTCGATGATGCCGGTTTTGCCGGTAAGCTTCGCGAATGGCTCAAGACCCTGCGGAAGAAGAATGCCTCCGTCGTTTTCGCAACCCAGTCGCTTGCGGACATCGATGGCTCGGAAATCGCGCCCGCGGTCATCGAGAGCTGTCCAACCCGAATTCTGCTGCCGAACGACCGCGCGATCGAGCCACAAATCACCGCCATCTATCGGCGCTTTGGACTGAATGACCGCCAGATTGAGATCCTCGCCCGCGCTACCCCCAAGCGGGACTACTACTGCCAGTCGCGCTGCGGCAATCGATTGTTCGAGCTCGGTCTTGGCGAGATCGCGCTCGCCTTTACGGCCGCTTCTTCCAAAGCCGACCAGGCGCTCATCGAGCGGACAATGGCCGAGAAGGGAAGGGAGGAATTCGTCAGGGGTTGGCTGCAGGCGCGCGACCTTCGTTGGGCCTGCGACCTTATTCCGCAGCTAGCCAGGCATGGAGGAAGCTCATGAGTCGGTTCGGTCTCCTCCTCGCGGCGAGCTTGATCGCCATTGCTGTTTCCGGGGCGACTCGGCAAGCCAGCGCCCAGTGGATCGTGTTCGATCCGAACAATTATGCACAGAACTTGCTGACGGCTGCGCGCGAATTGCAGCAGATCAACAACCAGATCACGTCGCTCCAGAACCAGGCGCAGATGCTGGTCAATCAGGCCAAGAATCTCGCAAATCTGCCGTACTCGTCCTTGCAGCAGCTGGAGCAATCGATTCAGCGCACCCAGCAGCTTCTCGCTCAGGCGCAGAGAATTGGCTACCAGGTCCAACAAATCGATAGCGCATTCTCAACCACCTACGCGCCCACGTCAGTGAGCATGTCCGACCAGATGCTGATCGGTAACGCCCAAGCGCGCTGGCAAAATTCGGTGGCCGGTTTCCAAGACGCCATGCGGGTTCAGGCCACCGTTGTCGGCAATCTCGACACCAACCGCACGCAATTGTCGGCACTCGTGACCGCCAGCCAGGGTGCGACAGGCGCGTTGCAGGCAAGCCAGGCCGGCAATCAGCTGATCGCACTTCAGGCGCAGCAGCTTGCCGATCTGACGGCCGCCGTCGCAGCCCAAGGGCGCTCGCAAACTCTTGAGTCGGCCCAACGCGCTGCGGCCCAGGATCAGGGCAGGGAGCAGCTCCGGCGCTTCCTTCACCAAGGCCAAGCCTATCAACCCACAACCGTGCAGATGTTCCACTAATGGCCAGTAGATTTGAACGGATGTCTACCGCGATCGCCTTGACGCTCGCTGTCCTTGTCGTTGCCGCCTGCGCAATCCAGCTCCGTGGCAACGAAGCCGAAACAGCTCAGTCGAATGCCTCGCTAGATCACGTTGAAAATCCTGTGGCGGCGAAGCTTGAGCGTTGCCGCGCCGTCACGTACGAGCAGCGGGACGCTCTTCTTGAATGCCAGAAGATCTGGGCCGGGCAGCGCCGGCAATTCCTCAATCAAAAGGACAGGTTTTCGCCACGTTCGGATAGTGAGCCGCCAAGCGCTGGGCCGTCATCATCCGTGCCGCCAAAGGACAATAGCCGCCTGCCTTCCGGCTACCCCACCGTTCCTACGCAAAGTGAGTAACCGATGGGCAGCACCGGTGTCATCGACCAATTCCTGGAGACTTTTACCCGATATATCGACTCCGGATTTGGTCTCTTGGGCGGCGAAGTCGGATATCTCGCGACCACGCTTGCCGCCATCGACCTGACGCTTGCGGGCCTGTTCTGGTCGTTGGGGACCGAAGAGGACATTATTGCCCGTCTGGTCAAGAAAACCCTGTTTGTCGGTGTGTTTGCATACTTGATCGGCAATTGGAACAGCCTCGCGCGCATCGTCTTCGAAAGCTTTGCCTCTTTAGGCCTTAAGGCCTCAGGCACGAGTCTTTCATCAGCAGATTTTTTAAGGCCAGGTCGCATTGCGCAAGTTGGGCTGGATGCCGGGCGGCCGATCCTGGACTCGATCTCCTCCCTGATGGGTTACGTCAGCTTCTTCGAAAACTTTGTCCAGATCGCGGTTCTGCTGTTCGCCTGGATTATCGTGCTGCTTGCCTTCTTCATTCTGGCAATCCAGCTCTTCGTCACTCTGATCGAGTTCAAGCTAACGACACTTGCAGGGTTTGTGCTGATCCCCTTCGGCCTGTTCGGAAAAACAGCCTTTGCGGCGGAGCGGGTCCTGGGAAACGTCATCTCTTCAGGCGTTAAGGTCTTGGTTCTGGCCGTGATCGTCGGCATTGGCTCGACCCTATTCTCGCAGTTCACGGCCGGCTTTGGCGGCAGCCAGCCCACAATCGAGAATGCGATGGCTTTGGTGTTGGGCGCTCTTTCCTTGTTGGCCCTCGGCATCTTCGGCCCCGGTATCGCCAACGGCATCGTCTCCGGAGGGCCCCAACTCGGTGCGGGCTCAGCCATTGGTGCGGGCCTTGCGGCCGGTGGTGTGGTGGCGGCCGGAGCCGGTCTTGCCTCAGCCGGCGCTGCGTTGGCCGGCCCTGCGGCGGCTGGTGCCGCCAACGGGGCGAGAGCTGTTACGAGCGGCGGGTTTGGCGGAGGTCGACTGTCCGGCGCGACGGCCGCGGGTGCCCCGACTGCGGCAAGTCCATTGCGCTCCCTCGCCGCTCGTTTTGCCGGAGCTGGTGGTACGAGCGGTGGTGCCGCCAATAGCTCTTCCGCTTCTTCTGAAAGCCCACCTTCATGGGTCCGCCGCATGAAGCGCGCCCAGACGATCAGTCATGGAGCATCAGCCGCGACGCAGGCGGTTCGCTCAGGCGAGCACGGTGGGAGTGGTGGGTCGGTCGATCTCTCGCAAGAGGACCGCTGACGCTTCTTTCTGAAATCCATTCTCAGTCATATCTTGAGGTTCAAACCATGTTCAAACGATCGGCCGTCCACTATGGCCGCAGCCCCGCGCCGGTCACGCCCTATCAGCGCGCCGCGCAAGTCTGGGATGACCGCATTGGCTCAGCGCGTGTCCAGGCCAAGAACTGGCGCCTAATGGCCTTTGCCTGTCTGTTTCTCTCCGCAGGCTTTGCCGGCGCCCTGGTCTGGCAGTCGGCCCAAGGGACCGTCACGCCATGGGTTGTGGAAGTTGACCAGCTGGGTGAGGCGAAAACTGTCGCGCCCGCGATTGCTACCTATCAACCGAGCGATCCGCAAATCGCGTTTCACCTGGCCCGGTTCATCGAGCATGTACGCGCCCTGCCGCTGGACGCCATTGTGCTGCGACAGGACTGGCTGCGCGCCTACGATTTTGTCACCGATCGCGGTGCTGCCGCGCTCAATGACTATGCCCGCACCAACAATCCGTTCGACAAGCTCGGAAAAACACAAGTGGCCATCGAGGTCTCAAGCGTCATCAGAGCCTCGCCCGAGAGTTTTCGCTTAGCCTGGATCGAACGCCGCTATGACAACGGTCAGCTTGCCACAACTGAGCGGTGGAGCGCGATCCTCACCGTCGTCGTGGAAGTGCCACGCGACCTCGACCGCCTGCGGAAGAATCCCCTCGGCATCTATGTCAACGCAATCAATTGGTCGAAGGAGCTCGGCTAGCCATGCTATCAGGTCCTGTATTTGTTCATGAGAGTCCGGCCACGCCTGGGGCTCGCTCTTCTGATCTCTGTGTCTGCCCTCGGCGGCTGCACCGTCTTCAAGCCTCCGCAGATCAGCTATGATAGCGATGTCCCGCCGCTGCCAGACCTGCCGGCGCTTGCCGAGGATCGTCCACGCCCGCTGCATGTTCCGCCCGCCGTGGCGGCCAGCGCGAGGCGGAAAAAATGCGGAGGCTAAAGAGCCCGTCGAGCGCATTGAAACGGCAAACGATGCCGCAAGGGTGCAGCCCCGAAAGGCCGGCTACTTCAATGCTGTGCAGGTGTTTTCCTTCAGTCCGGGCGCGCTTTACCAGATCTATGCCGCGCCCGGGCAGATCACTGATATTGCGCTGCAGCCGGGCGAGCGGCTGATCGGCTCGGGGCCGGTCGCCGCCGGAGATACCGTGCGCTGGGTCGTTGGCGACACCGAGAGCGGCAGCGGCGATACGCGCCGTGTGCATATCATGGTGAAACCGACCCGCCCTACGATCGAGACCAACCTCGTGGTCAACACCGATAGGCGCACCTACCTGATCGAGCTTCGCTCCCGCGAGAAGCCGTACATGCCATCGGTCGCGTGGTTTTATCCCGAGGACAGAGCTTCGCGTAGCAAAACTCTGCCGCCCACCCCCATGATTCCGGATCTGACACAGCGTCGGTACCGTTACAGCATCGAAGGAGACAGTCCGCCGTGGCGTCCCGTCAATGCCTATGATGACGGCCGCAAGGTCTATATCGAATTCTCCGCCGGTATTGCGCAAGGCGAAATGCCGCCACTCTTTGTCATCGGGACTAACGGCGAGACCGAACTCGTGAACTATCGCACTTTTGGAAACATGCTGATCGTCGACCGCCTCTTCGCAGCCGCCGAACTGAAACTGGGCGGGGAGCACCAGCAGAAGGTCCGAATTGTGCGAACTGACGGGAGATCCTCGTGACCGACACTGATCGGGGGAATGGACAAGGTGACAATGCTGCTCGGCCCGCGACGTCGGAAGAGCTGGGTGAACGCCTGAGGCTCCATGCCGCGCCCCCGCAAGTTGCGCGCCTGTCCCGCAAAGCGCTTGCAGGGGCCAGCGCTGTGGTCCTCGTTTTCATCTGCGGCGCCGCCTTCTGGGCGCTGCAGGGCAGGAGATCGCAATCGCCTGCTCCGGAAGAGCTTTACTCGACCGACCACCACAACGTCGCCGATGAGGTTACGACATTACCCAAAGACTATGCCGCGTTGCCTAAGGACGTGCCACGGCTTGGACCGCCTTTGCCGGGCGATCTTGGCCGGCCAATCGTTGCGGCCCAAGGCTCGTCCTCATCGAGTACCCTTGGCCTTGATGCGGAACAGCAGCGGGTCAATCAGGAATCGGAGGCGGCGCGCATCAGCAAGGTCTTTGCCAGTACCAATGTCCGGCCCCCGGCAGCCGTGACATCGCCGGGAGAGGCGCCTTCAACGGCGTCGAGCTCCTCCGATGAGGCCTTCGCCCAGAACGCGCAGGATCGAAAACTCGCTTTCGTCAATGGACCTGTCGATAAGCGCACAACGAGCTCCGACCGTTTGGTGAAGCCGGCCTCGCCTTTTGTCGTTCAAGCTGGCACCGTTATTCCAGCTGCCCTCATCACGGACATCCGCTCCGATCTGCCAGGCCAGATCACGGCGCAGGTGACGGAAGCGGTGTACGATAGTCCCACGGGGCGGGCTCGCCTTATCCCGCAGGGAGCAAGGCTCATCGGCACTTACGACAGCCAGGTCGCATTCGGACAGTCGCGCGTGCTCCTGGTCTGGACGAGGCTCATCATGCCGAATGGCCGATCCATCGTGCTGGAGCGTCAGCCCGGTGCCGATGCGGCGGGCTACTCCGGCCTTGAGGACCAGGTCGACAACCATTGGAAGGAATTGTTGGGAGCGGCTGCGCTCGCGACCCTGCTTGCTGTGGGCACCGAGGTGAATTCCGGCGCGGAGACCGGTAACACCAACAGCGACCTCGTCGCCGCGCTCCGTCGCGCGGCAGGCGATTCGATGAATCAGACGGGCCAGCAGGTGGTCCGTCGCAATCTCAACATCCAGCCCACCTTGACGATCCGTCCGGGATTTCCGGTGCGCGTGATTGTAAACCGCGACCTGGTGCTCGAGCCATACAGAGGATAAGAGCCATGCCGAAATTAAAACTCGGAGCAATCGAAGACGACAAGCCGGTTAAGCTCACGCACGAACTGCCGGCGAGCATCCACCGGGATCTCGTGGCCTATGCCGATATCCTCTCAAAGGAGACAGGACAATCGGTCGGGGATCCTGCCAAGCTTATTGCACCCATGTTGGAGCGGTTCATGGCAGCCGACAGGAGCTTCCGGAAGGCTCGACGGGCGCGTCAGCGTCCGAGCGGAGGTGAGGGATAGCGCTCGCAGAGCAACTTGAGGAAGGCGATCACGGCAGGGTTTTCATTGTCGGCTCGCCGGTATGCCAAAAACTCAAAGCGGCTCGGACCGGCGTCGTCGCACAGCTCGCGGTAGACGAGGTCTGCATAGTTGATGCCCGTGTCGGATTGTAGCACAAGACTGACTCCTGTGTTCATGCTGATCAGGCCCTTGATCATGCCGCGGCTGACGTCATGGCGCTCGATTTTGGGGCGATCCTCAGGTGACACGAGTTTGGAAATTATGAGGTCTTCCAACTCGTTTCCGAAATCGTCATGACTCAGCAGCACCGTCTCGCCACGCAGGTCCGTCCAGTAGATGGTGTCGCGCGGGGCGAGGGGATGATCATGGGGTAAGGCGACCAGAACACGCTCGCTCCATAACGATATTGGTTTGTTGTCGAGTAACGGCAGCTTCCCTGTGACGATCACGACATCGAGACTGCCGTTGCGAAGTGCAGCTGCCAGGCGAGTGCGTGATCGCTCAACCGTGACAAGTTCGATCTGCGGGACTGCCCGTTTGAACTCGAGTAGCGAGCGTTGCAGACTGCTTGGCGAAAGCGAAGGGCAGAAGCCGACACTCAGCCGCCCACTTTCGCTGTTTTCAGCGGATCTCGCGGTCGCGATGAGTGCGTCGAATTCTTCCAGAATAGTTCTCGCCAGCCGAAGAACGTTGCAGCCGGCCCGCGTTGGGCGGACACCTCCGCTATGCCGCTCAAAAAGAGCGATACCCAAGTGGTGTTCTAGTTCGGCAATTCTCCGGCTGAGGCTCGACTGTTGCGACCTCAGTAACTCCGCGGCTCCACGAAAGCTGCCACAATCGGCCGCGGCCACGGCCGATCTCAGGTGTCTCAGTTCGATCGCTTTACCAGCCTGAGTAGAAGGTGCTGATCGAAAGATATTGTGCATCTCTAGAGCTCAAGCGGAGATCCCGATATCAATGCCGCAACTGGACTTCCTTCGAAAGGCCTAAGCGGCCGCTCGGATCACTGGAGCCCAGAGCACCGGACCTGCGATGCGCCCCATCTTGCGGATACGCTCCAAGGCCGCGGTCGACACCTCTAGGTATCCTGCTATCGCTACGGTGTTTCCGAGAGGACGAGCTTTCCCGATCGGGCGGAGCGGCCAGCCCGCGCGCCGAAGAATGCGCTCCATTCTCGCGTCGGTGACAGTGACGATTTCGGTCAGTTCGATGGAAAGGCCGAACTCAATCATGCCCGCGAACAGCTCGTAAGTGGCGGCAGCAAGTCCGCCACTCGCTTTCGGCACGTCGGGACGAATATCCAGTGCAAATCGGCTGCTCTCCCAGACCTGACGGCTTCGTGGCGCCGGTTTCCCCTCGAGAAGAATGGCGAAGGTGTCTCTCAGCATCGTTGAGCCGGTCGATGGTAGAAGTCGCACGCAACCCTGAACACGTCCGGCAAGAGAGCGGTTTACTAGATACACCGGTCGAAGCACATCAAACTCATCGATCTCCATGTCGCCGCTGGTCTCGACGCTCCAGTCAAGGCGCTGTTTGAAAACGCGATAGCGCAGCCGGTGTATCTCGGCGAGCTCGTGAACGAACTCGCCGTAGTGCTCGGGGGTGATAAGCTGAATCATACTGGCCTCCCTGCTTTGCTTGGAGAAATAAGCAGAGAGGGCGAGGCAAGCGCCACCTGTGCAGTTACACAGGTGTTCACGGCGGTCGGAGTGTTTACTTTCGAGATTTCGATTCGGTTAACAGCACGATGGCTTGACGAAGCGAGCTGACCCCGAGCTTCGCACGGGCGTTGTCCAAATGGAATCCCGCGGTTCGCTCTGCTATGCCGAGAATGGTTCCGATCTCCCCGGCTGATTTGCCGCGCGCGGACCATTCGAGACATTCATGCTCGCGAGGAGACAGCAGCGCGCCACCTACCAGGCGATCAATTGTCCAAAAGCGCTTTGCATGTGCATGGAAAAATGTGGCGATGAGCCGCAGGTTCTGGGCGTGCTTGACTAGCGAGCGATCGAAGCCCACTCGATGCTCGTCGGTCGCAAAGCTCAACGCGGCGATCACGCCCTGGTCGTCGTGGATTGGGAATGTGAATCCGCAGCGAATCCCAAATTTGGCGGCTTCTTCGAACAGCGCGCGTTCGGACTCAGATCGATTTTGCGGTTCGATCCCAAGCCCCCATCGGAAGGGCTTAGCCTGACGGATCGCCCGGCGCACGACCGGATCGACGCAGTCGTACCCGCGCTGCAAATAGAGAGCCGTCCAGGAAGATGGATATGTCGAGATTAGGTTAGGAGCACTGCCGGGCCTGCTGGGTAAGGCAAGGTATGCGAAGCAACCAAAGTTCAGCGCAGTCGTGACATCGGTCATGCTCTGCTGAGCTGCATCTGGATGTGTGCTTTCGGTCAACCGCTCAGCAAATCTTTGAAAAACCCGATCCATCTTTGATGAACCCGCGGGCCTCCCCGTACGCGCTTCTCGTATTATCAGATCGAGCATCACTGTGAATGGGGCAAAACAAAGAAGAGCTCGTGACGCGCAGGCCAGTGGTGTCGAGGCCGTATCGGTCTGCCGATTTCTCGCGGTTACTGTTATCACCATCACTAGATTTGGCTGTGTGTGGTAGGTCCATCAGAAATCCTGCAGGCGGAGGGTCAAGATCGCCGGAATGCTGCGCCGTTTGGCCTTCCGACTTGCAGGTTTGTAGCATTCTTTCGATTACAAAGAGCCGCTCACCAGGGAGATTGGAAATGAAGGTCGGTGTTCCCAAGGAGATCAAGACGCACGAATACCGCGTGGGCCTAACGCCTGGTGCCGTCCGCGAATACGTGGGAGCTGGCCACAGCGTGTTGGTCGAGACCAGTGCCGGTGACGGGATTGGCGCGACAGACGACAAATATCGCGACGCTGGCGCGACGATTGCGCCCTCTGCTCGCGAGGTATTTGCCTCTTGTGAAATGATCGTAAAGGTCAAGGAACCGCAGCCATCTGAATGGACACAACTGCGGGAAAACCAGATCCTTTTCACTTACTTGCATTTGGCTCCGGATCCGGAGCAGGCTAAGGCAATCATCAATGCTGGGTGCATTGCAGTTGCCTATGAAACCGTCACCGACGCGCAAGGTGGGCTTCCGCTGCTCGCCCCAATGAGCGAGGTCGCGGGAAGACTTGCGATCGAAGCGGCAGGCGCGGCACTGAAGCGATACGCCGGTGGGCGGGGATTGCTGATTGGCGGCGTGCCCGGCGTCCAACCCGCTCGAATCGTGGTGATTGGAGGGGGCGTTGTCGGCAGTCACGCTGCACGGATGGCGGCAGGCCTTGGTGCCGAAGTCACAATCCTCGATCGTTCGATTCCCCGGCTTCGCGAGCTGGATGAACTGTTCGAAGGGCGAGTGCGTACCAAATTCTCGACGATAGCGTCCGTTGAAGAAGAGGTATTCGCGGCGGATGTCGTGATTGGCGCCGTTCTCGTTCCCGGCGCAAGCGCACCAAGGCTTGTGACCGGCGCCATGTTAAGCTCAATGCGCAAAGGCTCGGTGATGGTTGACGTAGCGATCGATCAGGGGGCTGCTTCGAGACCTCGCGTCCTACAACGCACGCGGACCCTACATATGAGGTGGACGGCATTATCCACTACTGCGTCGCAAACATGCCGGGAGCCGTCCCGCTGACGTCCAGTCACGCGCTGAATAACGCTACGCTCCCGTTCGGCTTAGCACTCGCCAACAAGGGATTTGCGGCCGTGCTCGAAAATCCACATCTGCGCGCTGGCCTGAATGTCTATCGCGGCCGTCTCACCTACAAGGCGGTGGCGGAGAGCCTGGGCCTGCCCTTTTCACCAATTGATCAGGCTGCGGCCTGATCCAAGAGGCCTCCGCCGGGGGCGTTTCCTCCCTGACTTGAAGGGCCACCTTGCGGGTGGCCCTTTTTTAAGGTCTGTTCGATCGGATCAACGGAGCTTGATAAAGCCTTGGCACCTGGGATCGGTCCATGCAGTCAACCGGACATACCCGCCGAACGCCGTTCGCCGCGATCGGAGCTACAGAAGTACAAGGCTTTCACCCAAGCGCAACGCCTCGCCGCTCTCTTTCGCCGCGATTGTTGGAAGAGATACCCGCTCATCCTCGCGCAAGTGGTGAAGCTTGCCAAATCGCTTCGCCGCCCGATAGCACAGCGCGAAAATCATCGACCGGAGGTCCGCTCAACGTCTGGCGTACCTCAAGACGGTCGGGGTCGCTCTTGCCGTCAACGGAGCGCTCGCTCGATATCGAATAACGCATCGATCCAGCGTACCACATTAATCGGGATCGATCTTGATGTTCATCATCGCCTCGCTTCATCGCCAATTCTCCGCCTCAGGGCTCCAGCAGGACGTCCGCCAAGGCATCGATCAGTCCTCCCGGATCTTGCTCCGCTGGCGCTTGTCCAGAACGATTCGAGCTCGACTGCGACAAAGGCATCTCTGCACAAACCTTCTCCCTCTGATTGGAAGGAATGCATTGTGCTCATCGCCTCCAGTTCCTTCCGAGCGACACAAGAATCGCGAACTGGTTGAACCCCTCCTGATGTTAGAAAGCCGGGCGGCATGGCCGCGCA
Source organism: Bradyrhizobium sp. RDM12 (assembly GCF_051917485.1). NCBI lineage: Bacteria > Pseudomonadati > Pseudomonadota > Alphaproteobacteria > Hyphomicrobiales > Nitrobacteraceae > Bradyrhizobium > Bradyrhizobium sp. RDM12. Next base: position 7,938,212 of record NZ_CM133064.1, on the reverse strand, counting down.
GTAGCCTTCGTCAAACATCGAGTTCGGCAGCTCACGGCAAACATCTGGCCGCTCATCCGTGTACATGCACCTCAAATCCTTGCCGCGTAGGAATGGGCCATACCCCAGCGTTCGCCGAACAGCGGATCCCAAGCATACGCGATCGCCGCAAAACTAGATGGCGGAGTTGTCTTTGGCAGCAAGATCCCGCACCTTGCCCGCTGTTCCCACATTCCAAGGAGCTATCTGATCAGTCCAAATACCGCTTGGGTCGATATCAAGCCGATAATCCAACGAAAAAGATTCATTTGGGCTCATGCCTTGGACGTGACCTCCGCCCGGAACCCGATTAACCTATGCATGGTGTCCACGTAGTGCATTTGTCGGGCCAGAGCTTTCGAGGCACAACCACATAGCGTGATCGTTTTCTGATCTAATCGGAGAAGCCTATGCCAGCTTCGCTGGTAAACAATAGGATGGACTGCCTGGCGACAGCGCGATTGATTGCATCCATAAGGTGAGCGACCGCACAAAGAACGAAGCTGCTTAGGTGAGATACGCAGACGTCACACTTCGGACGGAACCTCGACTGGAACGGCGAAGCCCGTCTTGACGCGATCCATTATGACCATCGTCTTGAATCCTTTGATGTCCGGGTTCTCATAGAAAAATCGGCGTGTGAACTGCTCATAGTCATCCATGGCACGCGCGGTAACGTAAAGGACAAAGTCAGCGTCCCCAGTAACATAAAATCCGTTGACGACTTCCGTCGACGATTTGATCGCCTTCTTAAAGCGATCAATTATATCTGCACGCTCACGCTCAAGGGTCACTAACACAAGCATTTGAAGAGCTCTCCCGACCGCCTTCGGCGAGACGATCGAAACATCGGCCTCAATGATGCCCTCCGAACGAAGCCTCTTCAGCCGTCGTTGGCACGCAGTAGCAGAAAGGCCGGCCACTTCGCCAATCCGCTCCGAAGTTAGGCGGTTGTCTTTCTGCACGATCTCGAGGATGCGCGCGTCTGTTCGGTCGTATTGCATGCTGACGCTCCAGGTGAATCTCGCCGGAAAGTGACTATTTGGTGCAGGAAATCTTCCCGTCACAGTAAAATCTGACGCAAATAGTTCGCCAGCACAAGTATGCTGGATGCAGAGGCAATATCAAGAGATGACCGAGGTGAGACGTTTCAATGATTTCTCATAGTATCCAAAACAAGAAAGTACGGTCGGTCGGTCTTGCTGCTAAACATCTCGAAAGTCTGCGGCGTCTCGATTTTCTGGTGGGGGCTGCGTTTCGCGATGGTCAGTGGGTTGCAAGCAAGCAAAGGGACGCTGTGGTTGATCCTGCGACTGGCGAGGAGATTGCTGATGTATCTCATTGCAGCGCCGCAGATATGGACCTCGCAATCGCGGCAGCTGAACGGGCGTTTCGTGCTTGGCGGGAACTTCTGCCCGCAAGCCGTGGGATGATTCTGAAGACTTGGGCATCATTGATGATCGAGCATTCCGAAGAGCTCGCTATCGTGATTACGAGCGAGCAAGGCAAGCCGCTCGCTGAGGCGCGCCAGGAAATCGTCTATGGTGCCGGATTTCTCGAGTGGTTCGCTGCGGAAGGGGAGCGCGCATACGGGGAAACGATTCCGAGCCACAAGCTCGGAAGTTTGCTTCACGTACGAATGCAGCCAATCGGTATCGCGGCAGCGATTACCCCGTGGAACTTTCCGGTTGCGATGATTACGCGGAAGGCGGGAGCTGCTCTCGCCGCGGGTTGTCCTATAATTGTCAAGCCTGCTCCCGAGACGCCGCTCTCTGGGCTTGCCATTGCTAGGTTGGCCGAGGAGGCTGGCGTACCGCCTGGCGTGTTTCAGGTGCTCGTTGGCGATCCCGTTGAATTGTCGGTGCCTCTGTTGCGCGACACGAGGGTGCGCGCTCTGTCGTTCACAGGTTCTACCCAAGTCGGTCGTCTGCTTCTTGAGGGGGCGGCGGACACACTAAAGAAAGTTTCGCTTGAGCTTGGGGCACGCCCCCTTCGTGATCTTTGACGATGTCGATCTCCAAAAGGCCGTCGAAGGGGCAATGGCGGCAAAATTCGCTACCTCAGGTCAGGACTGTCTGGCGGCGAACCGCATCTACGTACAAAGGCGCATCTATGCCCCCTTCGTCGAGGCTCTCGCTAGGGCAATGGCGCAGCTCAAACTTGGCCATGGCCTGGAAGCCAAAACAACAGTCGGTCCAATGACCAAGTTGTCAGTAGCGGAGAAGTGCAGGATACAAATCGATGATGCTGCGAGAAAGGGAGCGCGAGTGCTCTCGGTTAATCCGAGCGCGGATTTCGGGCCAAACTTTGTTGTTCCAACGCTGCTGAGCGACGTTACTGAAGACATGCTCATCGCGCGTGATGAAACATTTGGGCCGGTCGCTGCTGTGCTTCCGTTCGATTCTGAAGAAGAGGTGATCGAGCGCGCAAACGCTAACGAAATGGGGCTGGCTGGATACATTTATACTAACAATTTGCGTCGAGCTCTTCGGCTCGCTGAGCAAATCGAGTGCGGCATGGTTGGCATCAATACGGCTTCGTTTACGGGGCCTCCAGTTCCGTTCGGCGGATGGAAGCAGTCCGGACTGGGTCGCGAAGGGTCGCGCCACGGCATGGTGGAATATATGGAGCTAAAATACGTGTGCTTCGGTGATTTGGCCGCCTAGGAGGTTCGATGTGATTGACACAAAAACTATTGCTGAACTAGATCGCTCCACTGTTCTGCATCCTTTCACCCAGCTCAGCGAATTCGCCAGTGGCAAAAGCGGTGAGCCGACGATCATCACAGGCGCGCAAGGTATTCGAATCCAAGATGCAGAGGGACGTAGTTACATAGACGGTTTCGCTGGTCTTTATTGCGTAAATGTTGGATACGGCCGGACGGAGGTAGCGGAGGCTATCGCGCGGCAGGCATACAAGTTGGCCTACTACCATTCCTACGCGGCTCACACGACCGAACAGCTGGCAACCCTGTCAGATCGTCTAGTGCGCATGGCCCCTGGTAAACCCAGCAAAGTCTTTTATGGGATGTCGGGATCGGACGCGAACGAGACCCAGGCAAAGCTCGTCTGGTATTACAGCAATCTACGTGGTCAGCCTAAAAAGAAGAAGATCATTTCGCGCGAGCGCGGCTACCACGGTTGTTCGGTCATTTCGGGTTCCATGACTGGGATGTCCTTTTACCACGATCACATGGACCTACCTTTTCCAGGCATCTTGCACACGGGCGTGCCGCACTACTATTGGGGTGCTGAGCTAGGCGAGACGGAAGAGGCTTTTTCCCGACGGCGCGCAGCCGAGCTTGAACAGCTCATTGTGCGCGAGGGGCCGGAGAGTGTCGGCGCCTTCATCGCTGAGCCAGTACTCGGGACTGGGGGCATTATACCCCCACCTGCGGGCTATTGGTACGAAATTCAGGCTGTGCTCAAGCGCTATGACGTTCTTCTGATCGCCGATGAGGTGATTTGCGGATTTGGTCGAACCGGCGCCGATTTCGGCAGTACGTTGTACGGGATGGAGCCGGATCTGGTGACAGTCGCCAAGGGGCTGACATCGGGCTACGTGCCTCTGTCTGGAGTCATCGTTGGTGAAAGGGTATATGCTGTGATGGAAGAAGCAGCTGATGTAGTAGGAGCCTTTTCCCACGGATACACCTATTCCGGTCATCCGATTGCAGCCGCTGCAGCAAACGCGGTGATCGATATTTTCGAGAAAGAGCGACTGAGCGATCGCGCGCGGACCGTGGGCGCGCACTTTCATAAACGGCTCAGGGAAAGGTTCGCTCAGCTCGAGATCGTTGGAGAAGTTCGCGGCGTGGGTCTGCTCGGTGCTGTCGAGTTCGTTGCGGATCGCCAGAAGAAGCGCCGGTTTGATCCGCAGCTCAAGGTGGGCGCTCGCATCTCGAAAGCTGCGCGTGATCTGAGGCTCATCGTGCGAGCAATGCCGCATGGCGACATAATAGGCTTTGCTCCGCCTCTTGTCGTATCCGAAAGTGAGATCGACGAGATTGTCGATTTGGCCTATCGAGCTACCAAACGAGTAATGGACGAACTCGCCAAAAGATCGGCACTGCCCTGAAGCGTGGGTCTGGTCGGTATTCGCATGCGATCTAGTTGCCCTCCTACGCCGAGCACTATACGTCGTAAGTCGACGAGAAGCGATATCCAATGCCAGAGCAGTCGTCGCACAAAATTGCGAACTGTAGACATTGGCGGCAGTTTAGTGAACTCTACGAGAAGGAGGGCGAGTGGTCGACCCGCCTCACGAGACCGAAAGGATTTGTTCAAGTGCCCCTCCCAGAGACGAATTGCTAGAACGCGCCCCTCGCTAAACTGCACGAGTGGCCAACGAGCGGTCCATGTCTCAGTTAGACCAAAGGCGCGAAAACAGCTTGATCTGTTGACTGCGGCCCAGAATGGGGTTGAGGCTTCGATCAAACAGGCCTTTGGCGAGGTTGGCACATTACGCAGGACTCGGAAAAATGCGTTCTACACTGCCGCTTTAGGTTGCGGCTCGAGCGACGTGAAAAGCGACATAGCAGAGGCGCTTTGAGCTTCGGCTTCGGCTGAGGTGGTGGCGCCAAATACCTGACCCGCACCAATCGCTTGATGCAGCCGCGGGTGGCTCCTCGACCTTGCACTTTCAGCTCGGCATGAACGCGCGAGCTGATGGAGCCGGCCGGCGTCGCAGTGAACCCATTTGATGTCGGCGACGAGCGCACCATTGGCAGCTCTCCCGTTGCATCAGGCAAGTAGTCAGCCAGCGAAACACCGACTGCGTTGCATAGATTGTCAATCGATAGCTCGGGCGGCGAGCTTTGATGAGCCGAAATCGCATTTTGGCGCGCTGAGCAATCGCCGATCACGTTGCAACGTATCCTGCCGCGCTGAAGTAGAAGTAGTTTATGCATTCGTTTTGGGGAAAGCAGTCGATGATGGGGACGATCCAGCGAGAGAGGATTCGACATGCCTACTGGCCTCCGCTCCGGCAGATAGTTTGAATCAGCTCAACGCTGATTTGGGAATCCCTTTCGAGCCATCCAGGTCGGCGCTTGCTCTAGTTCGTGATCCAATTCCTAAGAAATAGCCGGATTGTCGTCCTCCGGCAACGCCTGCAACATGAAACCAGCAACTTGGCACGGTTCCAGCCGATGCGGTTAACAAAGGCTGTTCTTACCACACCGACGGATAACTGATTGAGTCACTCTAGTTCGGCGGACTGAAGATCGCGAGATCGGATCGGCAACTCGAAAAGGCAGCATTCTTGTAGGAATGTACAAGCGCGAGTCCATCCCCCGATCACTTTCCACTCAACGAATGTTGCCGAGTCACGCTATGGCCCTGCGGCCTGCCCAGATCTATCGCTCTGCTTGAGATGGAGGTACAGCCGCTGAAACCTACTTGTTTCGGCCGAAGCGTTAAAGCTGCGTCGTAACTGGCCCCTGTGCAGAAATTCGAAATCTAAGCGGGTTTTGTGCACGATTTGGGGGCTGGTTTGTTCTACAAAGGAGTAATGCTCATAAGCACCTTCATGCTGTCTGCGAACTGCAGGCTCTAAACAATTCGCGGGTGGCTCAGTCACGGACGAACATCGGAGGAAGAGTAATGACTGCAGTAGAGCTGCGATTTGACGTTTCGGAGTATCAAGAACGCCTCCGCAAGACGCGAAAAGCGATGGAGCGGGCGGAGGTGGACCTACTTATTCTAACTGATCCTGCCAATATGGGTTGGCTGACCGGTTATGACGGGTGGTCGTTTTACGTGCATCAGTGTGTCGTCGTTGCCCCAGATGGTCCGCCCATCTGGTTCGGCCGAAAAATGGATGCCAACGGCGCTCGTCGAACAACCTACTTGGATGAAGGAAGTATCAGATATTATCAGGATCATTACGTGCAGTCCGACCTGCATCATCCGATGACCGTCCTCGGAGAGCTAATCCAAGCAGAGGGTTTTGGTTCAGCTACGATAGGCATCGAGAAGGATGTGGTCTACTTCACTCACGCCGGATTTGAAGCGCTCGCGGCAAGCCTGCCCAATGCGAAGTTCAAGAATACGACACGCCTGGTACGATGGCAGCGTATTGTGAAGTCGCCGCGAGAACTTGAGTACATGCGCGGCGCAGCGAGGATTGTGACATCCATGTACGATCGGATCGCAAGCGTTCTTCGACCGGGCATGAGGCAGTCCGACTTGGTTGCGGAGATCTACGATGCTGCTACTCGCGGTGTTGACGGATTTTGGGGTGACTACCCGGCCACAGTTCCCTTGATTGGAGCGGGCGCTGATGCTTCGGCGCCCCATCTCACTTGGAGCGATCGTCCCATTAAAGCTGGCGAAAGCATATTCTTCGAGTTGGCCGGCGTACATAAGCGATACCATTGCCCGCTGTCCCGAACGTTCTATTTAGGAAAACCGAGTGGGACGATACTCGATGCTGAGAAGGCAATCTTAGAAGGAATGCAAGCGGGACTTGAGCAGGCGGTTCCGGGAAAGACCTGTGAAGATATCGCGCTCGCGTACTTTGACCGGCTAGCCCGACGCGGTTTGAAAAAGGAAGGTCGCGCGGGCTATTCAATAGGACTCAATTACCCGCCGGGCTGGGGCGAGGCATCCGCGAGCTTCCGCAAGGGAGACCGTACGGAACTTAAACCTGGCATGACCTTCCACTTTATGTCGGGTCTTTGGTACGGTGACTGGGGCATCGAGATAACGGAAAGCTTTCTAGTTGGTACGCAAGAACCCGAAATCTTGGCCAGCTGCCCACGAAAACTGATGGTAATTGACTGATCCCGATCCAACGCACGCGGAGAATGCGCCAAATTCCTTGGCGCTCGCGTTAACTGCATTCCTTGAAACCTTGAGAGTTGCTATGCAAAACGTTGAGAAATTCCGAGGCTTGCAGAAGGAGGTAACGCAATGGCGTCGTTATCTCCATGAAAATCCAGAGCTCGATTTTCGAGTTTACAACACGGCCAATTTCGTAACGGAGAAGCTCGCTTCCTTCGGCATCAACCGTATCGAAACGGGAATCGCTGAAACCGGCATTGTTGCCCTAGTCCAGGGCGAAAGGGGGACGGACCGACAATCGGGCTTAGAGCCGATATGGATGCTTTACCAATCGTTGAGGCGTCGGGGAAGCCATGGTCGTCAAAGACGCCGGGTCAAATGCACGCGTGCGGCCATGATGGGCACACAGCGATGCTATTAGGCGCCGCGAAATATCTAGCGAGTACGCGCAAGTTCAAGGGCTCCGTCGCCCTGATTTTCCAACCTGCTGAGGAGGATGGTGGAGGAGCGAACCTCGGCGGCCAGCAAATGATTGAGGCGGGCATAATGGAGCGCTTCGGCATCTCGCAAGTTTTTGGGATGCATAATGATCCAGGTATGGATGTTGGAAGATTTGGAGTAAGGGATGGGGCAATTATGGCCGCCCAAGATGACTTCGACTTGATCATCAATGGTAAGGGCGGGCATGCCTCAAAACCTCACGAGACCATTGATCCTGTCGTCATTGCGGCCCAAATTATTCTTGGCGTTCAGGCGCTTGTTTCGCGTAACGCGAATCCGGTTGAAGCGCTGGTAGTCTCAATAACCAAGCTAACTGGGGCGCAGGCCAATAACATAATTCCCGATCGGGTTGCCATGGCTGGTACGGTCAGGACATTGGTACCTAAGTTGCGCGAGTTCGCGGAGGGACAGATCCTATCGATTGCGCGGGGGATCGCCAGCGCGTTTGGCGCAGAGGTTGAGTACAAGTATCGGCGGTACGTTCCGGTTACGGTCAATCACACGGAAGAGACTAAGTTGGCTATCAAAGCGGCAAGCGCCTTGGTGGGTGCGGACGCCGTAAACGACAAGCTTGCAGTACGGATGGGCGCAGAAGATTTTGCTTACATGCTCGAGGCTCGACCAGGTGCGTTCATTTTCATCGGAAACGGACCGACCGCCGGCGTACACAACGCGGCTTATGACTTTAACGATGACGCAATCCCATATGGTATTGGTTATTGGGTAACTTTGGTCGAGACCATTCTGGCTGTTTAATTATGGCTGCGGCAGCAGCGCTCGAGCAGGAGGAGGCCGCGTCTTCGGGGAGCGCGGTATGTTTGCAGATAGCATCGGTCTTCGGGCTGTGAAGACATGGCCGGAAAGTGGATAAGCGTCGGAGGTATTCCGGATATCGAAAGCGGATCACAAGTGTGGAGATTAGAATCCGCCGTGACGTCGGCCTAAAGATGGCTCCAGGAAGCACGTTCGAGGATGTGGCAAGACTCATCCTGGCGCCATCGACCCGTATGATCTCAAGTCGACCGTGTGTCAGTCATTGGGATGAGATCACGGTGAGGCTGGGGAGATAACTAGCCGAGTTGGAGATCACGCCCGTCAAAGGCAGCTCGGCCTTTCACTTCCGATTTTTTTGGTCGTATCGCAATTAAGTCTCATATCACTCGAATCGCGTCGCGCTGCGCGCCTGGTGATCGTCGACTGAGGTCACTCGGTTCCGCAACCTACCCCAGGAGCGGGCAACTTGCCGTGGCCATGATAGTCTACGGAGCGCCAAGCGAACGCGATTCTTGACGCCGAAAGACGGCAACTGGTGTGCTCGCCCGTTGAGTAGGGGCTCGGTAGGATGAGTGATTTATGGTACTGTCGCATATTAGTTTTGTTCCTGCGGCGAGCTAGTCAGTGCCGCACGAACCCGGAACGACGGCCAAAAACATATGAGGAGATGTTTATTTTCACTGGGATCACGACAGGAAGCGAGCTGGCTGATGAAAGTTGCGTTTGCACCAACGGCGGTCCTGCGTCAGGTTGTTCTAGCACAGATCGTGCTCACCCATCCTGCGTTTCACCTCTACCACCGTACCACTCGTTATAGCGAGTTCACAGGCAAGACATGCTGCGGAGGACGACTTGCATGCAACCCTCGAGACTCTGATTCAGGATCTTGGTGGAGCGTTAGCAAGCTCCAGTCGCGCTTTGTGCAAGGTACCGCGGTGGGTGCATGAATCATTTTCTATTTTGGATCGAGGCTCTCTGAAGCCCCGGCCTCCAGTTCGGATGCCTTCTTCGGGAAGGAAATGGTGAGGCCGGTGCAATTCGCGACACCGGGCGTGTACGCGGGTTGGGACGATTGCTTTGGCTTTCTCCTCTCCTGCAACAAGCTGGACGCCTCGTTCCATTGCCTCATTCCGTGCTGATCATTGTAAGCCATTATGATTTCTGCGCACTTCGAATTCGCAGTTTGGCGGTGAGCAGATAACCTGACATAAAGAGTCGGCCGGTCTTTTAGGTTCCGCGCCAGTTGATAAACCCTTCCCAAATTGACTGAAAGAGGATCGATGAAGGTCTTGGTGCCGGTAAAGCGGGTGGTCGATTACAACGTCAAGGTCCGCGTCAAGAGCGATGGATCGGGCGTTGAACTCGCCAACGTCAAAATGTCCATGAACCCGTTCGACGAGATCGCGGTCGAGGAAGCGCTGCGCCTGAAGGAAGCCGGCAAGGCGACCGAAGTCGTGGTGGTCTCCATTGGACCGGCGCAGGCGTCGGAGACGATCCGCACCGGTCTCGCCATGGGCGCCGACCGCGGCATCCTGGTGAAGGCCGAGGGCACCGTCGAGCCGCTCGCCGTCGCCAAGATCCTGAAGAAGGTCGCGGAAGAAGAGCAGCCCGGCCTGATCATTCTCGGCAAGCAGGCGATCGACGACGATAGCAATCAGACCGGCCAGATGCTGGCAGCGCTGCTCGGCTGGTCGCAGGCGACCTTTGCCTCGAAGCTCGAGGTCGAAGGTTCTGACTTCAAGGTCACCCGCGAAGTCGACGGCGGTCTGCAGACCGTCAAGCTCAAGGGGCCGGCGATCGTCACCACCGATCTTCGTCTCAACGAGCCGCGCTATGCGTCGCTACCCAACATCATGAAGGCCAAGAAGAAGCCGATCGCGGACAAGACCGTCGCCGATTACGGCGTCGACGTCACCGCGCGCCTCGAAGTTCTGAAGACGGCTGAGCCCGCGGGCCGCAAGGCCGGCGTCAAGGTCAAGGACGTCGCCGAGCTGGTCTCGAAACTCAAGAACGAAGCCGGGGTGCTCTGATGACGACGCTTCTGATTGCCGAGCACGACAATGCGTCGCTGAAGGATGCGACCAACAAGGCCCTGACCGCGGCCGCCGCGCTCGGCGCCGAGGTCGAGGTGCTGGTCGCCGGCGAGAACGCCAAGGGCGCGGCCGATGCCGCCGCCAGGCTCGCCGGGGTGAAGAAGGTGCTGCTGGCCGACGGCGCGCTCTACGCGCATGATCTCGCCGAGCCGCTGGCCGCGCTGATCGCATCGCTGGCTCCAGGCTACGACGCCATCGTCGCGCCCGCGACCTCGCGCTTCAAGAACGTGATGCCGCGCGTTGCAGCGCTGCTCGACGTCATGCAGGTCTCGGAGATCACCAAGGTGATCGCCCCCGACACCTATGAGCGTCCGATCTACGCTGGCAACGCCATCCAGACGGTGAAGTCGAAGGACGCCAAGAAGGTCATCACGGTCCGCACCTCGACCTTCGCGGCGGCAGCTGCCGGCGGCAGCGCGCCGGTCGAGAGCGTCGCTGCGGCGGCCGATCCGGGCCTGTCGTCCTTCGTCGGCGAGGAAGTGGCCAAGAGCGACCGTCCCGAGCTGACCTCGGCCAAGATCATCGTCTCCGGTGGCCGCGCCATGCAGAGCCGCGAGAATTTTGCCAAGTACATCGAGCCGCTGGCGGACAAGTTAGGGGCCGGCGTCGGTGCGTCGCGCGCGGCGGTCGACGCCGGCTATGCGCCGAACGACTGGCAGGTCGGCCAGACCGGCAAGGTGGTGGCGCCAGAGCTCTACGTCGCCGTCGGCATTTCCGGCGCGATCCAGCATCTGGCCGGCATGAAGGACTCCAAGGTGATCGTCGCGATCAACAAGGACGAGGACGCGCCGATCTTCCAGGTCGCCGACTACGGCCTGGTCGCCGACCTCTACCAGGCGGTTCCGGAGCTGACGGCCGAACTCGGCAAGCTCGGCAAGTAAAACGCGTTAAAAACACCGGCCGGAGGTATAACTCCGGCCGGTGTTGCTTTTCGAGGCGTTTTCTTTGGCGTGGGGCACGCCGGGGAAGCGACCAATCTAGGTTTCGAGCGCGGGTTCTGATTATCCCAGAACCTGGGCCACACCGCCAAATTCGTCAAACAAGCGCTGTCGAGTGCAGGATTTGAGCGCCGCACGGGCGGTCATTGCTAAAAAGCAGTACTGAACGATCGCTACAATCGTGCCTGTGACGTAGGTTCGTTTACGCGCCTATCTTCGGTGGGCTACAAGAGGAGGGGACTGTGGGGAAATCGAGCGCCGAACGCCTCATACTACTTGCACGATATTCGACTCGGCGCATAAGTCGTGTCCGTCGGCTCGCGTTCTACTTGGGATGATGGCTGATCGAAACCAGTCTTGCTGTCATGCGCCCGAACAGGCAGAAGTTCTCGATGCATGTTGCGTATTTGTAATCGAGTGACGTGGCATGGAGCTGAGGGGCAACGCTGAGCATGTGACGAGTGGTGGAATTCAGCGGTTCGGGTGGCCGCCCTGCGGCGCTTCGTACCTTACTGCACGACGCAAACACTCCTCTGATCCTGACCATACGCGGTATGTCCCGATGCGCCCGTAATCGATGCGGGATGCGCAGCAACAGAGACGAACGCCCGTCACGTTCACCCAAACTCATCAATTTGCGGAGATACCACTATGACCGGGGAACGTTCTGCACTTACCATTGTCATTAATCATGCAGCCGCGGACTCTTATGCGCGGCTCATTGGGGAACGGTTTCCGAGAGTTCGGGTGCTCGTTGCGCCAGACGCCGAGCGGCTTCAACAATCGATAGGAGAGGCCGACGCGCTACTTGCTGCTCGCTTCCCCGTGGAGGTGTTCGAGCGCGCAAAGAAGCTGCGCTGGTTTCAAACTACTCATGCCGGCGTGGATTCCATGCTCCCGATCCGCGATAGGGTGGGCCATATCACCGTCACTAATGCGCGTGGTATTCACGGTGACATCATCGCGGATTTCGTAATGGCCGGCGTCACGATGCTGCACTGGGACTTCCGTAGGTTCTTGCGCGAGCAAGCCGAACGGAAATGGAATCCTCGCTATGTGGCGCCGCTAGCTGAAAAAACGCTGGGAGTTGTTGGGCTGGGGTCGATAGGTGCTACCATCGCGAGACGGGCGAAGAGTGCTGGCATGACGGTGGTCGGCTCGAAGCGGGATATTTCCGCGCCTGTGGACGGTGTGGACCAGCTCTTCGCTACCAACTCTCTTCTGGATTTGCTGGCAGTTTGCGACTTCGTGGTGTTGGCCGTGCCGGGGACCCTAGATACTGCGGGGCTCATCGGAGCAGCCGAGATAGCCCACATGCGGCGGGATGCATTTCTGATCAATATTGCGCGCGGCAGCGTCGTTGTGGAGGCCGAACTAATCAAAGCATTGCAGACCGGCGCGATCGCCGGTGCGATGCTCGATGTTTTCGAGCAGGAACCGCTCCCGCAGGACAGTCTGCTGTGGGATATGCCGAACGTGATCGCAACGCCTCATGTGGCGGGAAGCCCAACGAACTATACCGAGCGGGTTTTTTCCATTTTCGCCGACAATCTCGAACGCTTCTTACGAGGTCAGACGCTGAACAATGTCGTCGATCTAGGCCGCGGATATTGACGGCTGCGAACGTATCGAGAATCTCAATGATTCGTTTGTGCAATCGCTTCGCGCTCTCGTCGGCAACACGGAGTGCCGCAGGGCGAGAGGTCACGGTATGCGGCAAGAGCCCGGTATGGCAACCGGATCCCAGGCGCTGCAAGCGTCGCCGGCGAATGTGACCTTTTCGCCTCCCTCTAACGGGCAGATTAAATTTGCGGGCGCCTAGTTATAGAACTCAACTTCGCTCAGCTCGCGAACTTGCCTGCAAGCTTCCCAGTCGGCCGCGTGCGCAGGATGCGGGCAGGGCAAAACCGACCGGCGTGGCCGCTGATCCAAACGCGTCGAGGAATACCTAGACGAAGCAGATTTCCGTCGTGCTGGGTGGGTTCATTGCACAAAAGAAGACGCTGGAAGCGTTACGATCAGCATCGGTGCTTCGTTCAAGGGGGCGCTGTGGGAGATGAACCCCAATGACACACCATATATCCGCTGCAGTTAAAGATGACGAACTCTGGGGAGATGCGGCTCTCAAGCAAGAATCCGCAACAAGGTCGATGCTTCTTCCGATCGGTACGGCCCCTCGTCATACTCGGTCCATAAAGAACTCAATTTTGTCGGGAGTTTCTCGTGAAGACCTATCGACACTGGGGAAAGTGTCAGAGCCGATCGTCCTAAGAGAACGGATGCTTCTGCAGGATCCGAAGAGAGATACTGAATACGTGTACTTCATCGAGTCGGGCCTTGTCTCGCTCAGGACTGTTGCGGTTGGAGCCATGTTCGAGACCGCCGTCATAGGACATCACGGAGCGGTCGTCACTTCGCGGTTAATGGGACGGCATGCTTCTACGCATCAAGCTGTGGTGCTCTTTCCCGGAACCGCACACAGAATCCGGGTCGAGGATTTGCATCGGACAACGAGCGACCGAGTTGAAGTCCATCAACGTCTCTCCCGATACATTCAAGCGCTGGCACTGCATTGCGATCTGGCGGGATTATGCGGCGCTAGACATGCCCCCGAAAGGCGGCTTGCGAACTGGCTCTGTCTTGCGGCCGATGCTGTCGATGCTAATGTCCTTCCAGTCACCCATGACTATCTTTCGTCTGTCTTGGGGTTACGACGGGCTGGGGTGACTGAGACGCTAATTCGATTCGAAGAACAGAGGCTCATTCGAAAGACGCGCGGGGTTTTGCACATCGGCGAACGCAAGTGCCTCGAGCAAAAGGCTTGCAGTTGTTATAAGCTCATTTCAGGTGCTTACGCCGGTCTAAGTTAGTTAATTCGGACTTGAAGAGCAAGCTGGCGAACAAAGTCGGTCGGGTGGAAGAAAAACTCCGGTGCCTCCACGTGGAGGCATCCGGCATGGGCTGAAGCAGGCAATCCTATTTGGGATCTTGATCGCTGGCCCACCCGGTTCCATCCACACCAATCTTTATACTGAGGATGATCACGCAAGAGCGCCGCCGTTCGTCTATCTCGCTCTCGGCAACCCTAGCGGGTAGTTGGAGCGGGATGGGCTTAGGCTGAATCGATTTGGGATTGAACGAAGCCGCTGCCGCGGCGTGAGGGGCAAGGTAGCGTAGATCGCCTCCTGGCTGAGAGGATGTGGGTGTTGGAGCCCATCCCCCCCTCAGACAGGAGTATCGAGATGGCCGATTTGAGCCCTCTTCGCCGCCGCATGATCGAAGACATGACCGTCCGCAATCTGTCGCCGGCGACGCAACGATCCTACATCAGCGCGGTTTCGAAGTTCAGCCGCTATTTTGGCCGATCGCCTGACCGGTTAGAGCTGGAAGACGTCCGCGCCTTCCAGGTGCATCTGGTCTCGACCGGCATCTCATGGCCGGCGCTGAACCAGATTGTCTGTGCGCTACGGTTTTTCTACGGCGTCACGCTCGGCGAGGCGCTCATCCCGGAGCGCATTCCCTATGCGCGAGAACCGCGCAAGCTGCCGGTCGTTCTCAGCGCCGACGAAGTGGTGCAGTTCCTCGAGGCCGTGTCCAGCCTGAAGAGCCGCGCCGCGCTCACCACCGCCTATGCGGCCGGGCTCAGGGCCTCCGAGGTCGCGGGACTGCGGATCGAAGACATCGACAGCGCCCGCGGCGTCATCCAGGTGCGCCACGGCAAGGGCGCGAAGGATCGCAACGTGATGCTGTCGCCCCAGCTGCTGGGCATCCTGCGCACCTACTGGCGGCTCGCCCGGCCGCGGCTTTATCTGTTCCCTGGTCGTGACGAAGATCATCCGATTGATCCGACCGTGTTGCACGCCGCCTGCCGCTCGGCGGTGAAGGCCGCGGGCCTGACCAAGCGCGTCACGCTGCACACGCTGCGCCACAGCTTCGCGACGCATCTTCTCGAGAACGGAACCGACATTCGGATCATCCAGGTTTTGCTCGGGCACAATAATTTGTCGTCGACGGCGCGCTATACGCAGGTCGCCACTCATACCATCCGGGGCGACGCAGAGCCCGCTCGACCGCCTGTCGCTGGAGGTGACGCCATCTGGATGACAGCGCGGGATGCGGGTGATGATCCGCCCCGACAGCCGCTGCAACAGGCCCGCCATCGAGATTGCCGATATTCTGCGCCGGCATGGCGACACCTATCGCCGTGTACATGCCGGTCATCTCGGTCGGGTCGAGCGGCGCGTGATGAGCGCGATCGTGGCGTGCCGGACCGAGGCGCTCGGCGGCCACATGGAGGCTTGCGACGACTGCGGCACGACACGCGTCGCCTACAATTCTTGCCGCAACCGGCACTGTCCGAAGTGTCAGGGGCCAGACCGAGCCGCGTGGCTCACCGCGCGAGAAGCCGACCTGCTGCCGGTTCCCTATTTCCACGTCGTCTTCACACTGCCGACTCCGATCGCCGCGATCGCCTTTCAGAACAAGGCCATCGTTTATGCGATCCTGTTCAAAGCCGCCACCGAGGCAATGTCGACGCTCGCCGCCAATCCACGCCGGCTCGGCGCCGGGATCGGCGTCGTCGCCGTCCTCCACACCTGGGGGCAGGCGCTGACGCACCATCCCCACGTCCACTGCGTCGTGCCGGGCGGCGGCCTCTCGCCCGATAACGCGCACTGGATCGCCAGCCGACCAAACTTCTTCCTGGCCGTCAAACCGCTCGCCCGGCTGTTCAGACGCCTGTTCCTCGAACGTCTGACCGCCGCCTTCGACGCCGGCACCCTGAACTTCTTCGGCGATCTCGCATCCCTGGCCGAGCCTGCTGCCTTCGCAGCTCATCTCGTCGCTATGCGGCGCATCAGCTGGGTTGTCTACGCCAAGCGGCCGTTCGGCGGCCCTGCGCAGGTGCTGGCCTATCTCGGCCGCTATACCCATCGCGTTGCAATAGCCAACAGCCGGCTCGTAGCCCTCGACGAGGATCACGTCGCCTTTACCTGGAAGGACTACCGCCAGAACGGCGCGACAAAGATCATGAAGCTCAAGGCCGACGAGTTCATCCGCCGCTTCCTTCTTCACACGTTGCCCGACGGCTTCCACCGCATCCGCCATTTCGGCTTCATGGCTAACCGCCATCGCGCCGCCAGGCTCGCGCTTTGCCGTGCCCTTCTTGATCATGAGCGGACAGCGCCAAACAATATTGAGGCGTCGCCCGTGAGTTCGGACCCTCCGACGCGGGCCGAGGTTCCTCCCTGTCCCGATTGTGGCGGCGTCATGCGCATCGTCGAGCGCTTTCGACACAGCTTCAATTGCTCCAGCCCTCGAACATCACCGTTCCAGTGCGACACATCGTGAGCCAGCTCATGCCATGTACGACAATCATCATGTGTCATCCCACTCCCAGCGGCTCGATCATCGTGGACGCTGTCGAATCCGTGCTGCCACATTGTGCGACAACAACCGCCCGATGCAGCGCTCCGCCCATCGCCACCGCTCGCAAAGCGCGTCTGATCCCAATCCATTGCCGATGCGCACATCTCGTGTCGCTGCCGCACACGCCGAGCCGGCAGACCGGACCTCGCGATCTCCAACAATCCCCATAGCTGCAAAACCGCGCATAACCGCCCGCGCCTTCGTTCAATCCGGCTTCAATGAGGTCGCACAACTGCACCTGCCGCACCATCGCGTGAACGCGACCTCACAGAACCCTCCAGATTCCCAAGTCAGTGCGTTTCTGATTCACCATGCTGGCTCGGCGGAGGCCAGCATGGATTGGCAAGCCTTACTCTCTCGATTTACGCAAGCGCATGGTGGCGGCAATTGAGGGCGGGATGTCCGCAATCGGGCCGCCAAGCAGGTTGGAGTGGCAATCAGCACGGCGATCGGCTGGATGAAGCGGATCGATGAGACCGGTAGCGTTGCTCCTGGCCAGATGGACGGCCACAAGCCGAAGGCGATTTCGGGAGATCACGCGGTCTGCTGTCGCAGCGGATCAAGGACGGCGACTTCACCATACGCGGGCTCGTTGCCGAGCTTGCCGGTCGCGGCCTGAAGGTCGACTACCACTCGGTGTGGGACTTCGTGCATGCCGAGAAGTTCAGCTTCAAAAAAACCATCTCGGACAGCGTCCGCCTGTGGGCGTAGAAACGGCCGAGGTCTATGCTCGTGACGGAAGGGAGCGGCCGATAGCTTTTTGCCGGCAAATTACCCCGCAAAAAACGTGGTCCATGGACTGTTGCGCACGTGAGAATGGTGACGCCGGCAGGCGATCCCGTTTAGGAAATTGATCATCAGCGCGGCCCAGCCCTTCCGTTATCAAGGGAGGATTGGCAATGGGTCGACACAAATCGAAGAGCAAGGTCCGCGACTCGATGTCGGTGGTTCATCCAAATGCGGCCGCGACCGACGTCGGGGCCACGATGCACATGGCCGCCGTGAATGCAGATCGCACGCCTGAGCCGGTACGCAGCTTCGGTACCTTCACAACCGATCTGCATCGGCTGGTTGACTGGTTTGCAGAGTGCGGCGTCGACACGGTCGTCATGGAGTCGACCAGTGTCTATTGGATCCCGATCTTTGAGCTCTCGACGCTCGCGGCTTTGCAGTGTTCCTTGTCAATGCGCGCGACGCCAAGCACGTGCCAGGTCGCAAGACCGACGTCAGTGATGCGCAGTGGCTGCAGCGGCTTCACACCTTCGGTCTACTGCGTGCAAGCTTTCGGGCCAAAGGTCAAATCGCCGAACTGCCTACCTGCGTCAGCGTGAACGTCTTTTGGAGTATGGGGCATCTCATATCCAACACATGCAGAAGGCGTTGACTGAAATGAACGTGCAGCTCCATCACGTCGTCACCGATATTACTGGTGTGACCGGGCTGCGGATCATCCGCGCGATCCTTGCCGGCGAACGCAATCCGGCAGCCCTGGCGCGCATGCGGGATCGGCGGTGCCACGCCAGTGTTGAGACGATCGAGAAAGCCCTCGCCGGTAACTACCGCGTTGAGCACCTGTTCGCCCTCGAACAGGCACTCGCCCTCTACGACACATACCAACAGAAGGCATTTGCCTGCGACGCTCGGATCGAGGCCGTGTTGAAAGAGCTCAGCGGACTTCGTGGTCGCCAAGGAGATCAATTGCCAGCAGCACGTCAAAATAGACCCCATCAACAAAATGCGATGCTCTTTGATGTCCGCGCAGCGCTGTTCGCGCTACTCGGCAAGGACGTTACCCAGATCGACGGTCTCGGCCCCTACCTCGCACTTAAGCTTATCGCTGAGTGCGGCGACGACCTCTCCGCTTGGCCGAGCGCAAAACACTTTACGTCTTGGCTCTGCTTGGCGCCGAGCAACAAGATCTCCGGCGGCAAAGTGCTCTCGCGCACACGCCGCTCCGGAATCGAGCCGCGGCGCTTCTGCGGCTTGCTGAGGCAACCGTGGGACGAACCGATACAGCGCTAGGCGCCTTCTACAGACGGCTCTCAGCACGCATCGGCAAGGCCAAGGCAGTGACCGCCACGGCGCGCAGGATCGCAGTGCTGTTCTACAACGCGGTGCAACACGGGATGCACTATGTAGATCCGGGCGCGGCGAACTTCCTGTCGCCTTCGCGCCCGAAGAATATGCCGCACAATGAGCCGATCCCTATTCATTGAGCTGAAAAGCAGACGCAAAGCGAGGCGTTTGGCAGGATTCCTGCTCCTTCTCGCCATTTCCGCAGACATCAGGCGCGTCGCTCGTCTAGTGTTCGCTGGTCTAAACTCTTTTGCAAGGGAAATGGAAAATGAATGCGGCGTCTGTTCTCGTTCCCCGGCATCATTCATGCACTCGCTTGCTGGCAGCTATCTCTTTCCGGGTTAGGCAGGTTGTGGGATCGAAGAGCGATCGTGGGGCGCGGCATGAAATGCTGGTCTCGCGAATGGCATCGTCATCCATCAAGTTCTGAGTCAGTCGGGCGTACGTAAAATGAAGCCCCGGAATAGTGGGAATAAGGTGCTTGTCAACAGACATTGCGACGCTTGGGAGATCTTCAGTGGCCACTACCAATTGGGGCGTGTCGCTTGTGAGTACGGTGATCCAAAACGTTGAGTCCATGTGTCTTTTGCGCGCCGGTGCAAATCGACACCCCGAACATCACGCCTATCCTCATATGGCTAAAAGAAGCACGTCCATTCGCTGGCTATTAACCTCGGTCCACGCCATTGCCCTGGCACGCAGCCCGAAAACTCAAGACGCGAGAGTGCATGTTGGCCTTCATGCACCCCCGTCCAGGGCTCCGCCCTGATGGGAAGGAGCCGGCGCGTTTCCCTGATGTTCGCATTGCTGCTTCGCTCACCTGTGTGAGCTGTTCTAGGAAGTACAAAATGAAAGTGATGGTCCACGACCAGGCGGGTAGGTTGGTCGAACTCAACGAAGTGTCGGCGCGGACGCTTATGGAGGCGATTCGGGATGCTGGATTGAATCTGACAGGGCAATGCGGAGGCTGTCTTTCTTGCGGAACTTGTCATGTGTACATCGACGACAGTTGGCCGACAAAGCTCAAGCCAGCTAGTGAAAACGAAGATGCGATGCTAGATGTGGTCGAGGGGCGCCGCAAGAATTCCCGGCTTTCGTGCCAGATTGAGTTAACGGATGAGTTGGATGGCTTGACGGTAACGCTCGCGCCTAATGCTGGGTTTGTATAAGCGACCCATATGCAATCAGATTTCCGAAAGTCTGGGGGCAAATCGATGCGTTCGATCTACCCGCGCACATCGGTCCAGAAGTGGGAAGTCATGCGTCAAAAGTTGCTGATTATTGGTGGGTCCTATGCCGCGTGTGAAATTGCATCGCATGCTCGCGAAAGCGGGTACGGTGAAGACATTGTAATTGTGAGCGAAGAGTTGGAGCTGCCTTATCATCGTCCGCCACTCTCAAAGGCTTACCTCAAAGATCCCTCGCAGCAGGTTATGCGTCTCAAGGCTGAGCCCTTCTATTCAGCACACAACATTGAACTCGAGCTAGGCACGAAGGTGGTCAGCGTCAAGAGCGGAACCAATACCGCATTGCTGTCGAACGGCGCGCTTATCGCTTTTGATACCCTCGCTCTTGCGGTCGGCGCACGGGCGCGGAGACTCTCGTGTTCTGGCGCGAATGCGGAAAACGTGTATTATCTACGCTCCATTGCAGATGCCCGTTCGCTCAGCGCCGCCGCAGCTGATGCAGAGAAGGTTGTTGTGATTGGCGCCGGCTTTATAGGGCTTGAAGTAGCGTCGGTACTGGTAGAGCAGCAAAAGCGAGTAACTGTTCTAGAGACGGAAGAACGGGTGCTCGCCCGTGTGGCTTCACCGGATCTTTCTGAGTTCTTGTCCTCGGTACACGCCGATCACGGTCTTAAATTGTTGGTTTCTCGCGCGGTGCAATCATTCGTTGAAGAAAATGGGGTCGTCCGTAAAGTCTTGCTGGACGACGGCAGTTCCATAGATGCAGACATGGTGGTCGTCGGAATCGGGTCGGTTCCTAACTTGGAATTGGGCCAGTCGCTTGGGCTTCACACTGAGCGCGGCATTGTGGTCGATTCGAAATCGCGCACTGCCCGGGCAAATGTATTTGCGGCCGGCGACTGTACCCAGTTTCGCGGTCCGTTCAATCCAGGTGGAGTTCGGCTGGAGTCTGTGCAGAACGCGATTGACCAGTCACGCGTGGCCGGAGCCGTTATTGCGGGCGTGGACAGGGTCTATAATTCTTTGCCATGGTTTTGGTCGGATCAATATGATTTGAAACTTCAAATCGCTGGACTTCCGTTTGGTGCTACCGAACGTGTTCTGCGACCCGGTACGGGGCCTGGGCTCTCCGTATTTCACTTCCGCAACGATGTTTGTATCTGCTTGGAGAGTGTAAACCAGCCTCGTGAGCATGCGTCGGCACGGCGCCTTTTGGCTCGCGAAAAATAACGAAGCGACACCTACAGAAGGTTGACTTCGAGATTTCAGCGCTTTTGGGACGAGATTTGGCCACATAGCGTGCGGCACTTCGTCCATTGGGTAACGCGAATGAATTGTTGCACTGGCTTGTGCAGAGGTGACGGAGGAGGACGCGCTTACTCAATCATCGGGGTCAACCCCGTTCGGCAGCGCACGGGAGTGCGAGGTGCGGGTGCGACTTTGTTGTCCAAGAGAGCGGTGGCGGTGGTGCACTTGATATGCTTGAATCGGACGACCTGTCGAACGGTGAGTAGTCATACAACTTCACCAGGAAGGCGGACAGGATTGTGGTGTTGACCGGCGGCGCCGCGCGGGTATCGGACGCAATGGAGTTAGGGGAAAGTTCATGCAAGAAAATACGTCAGCAACATCGCGCCGTTCCTTCGTTATTGGCACGGCCGGAATCTGTGCGGCGCCGGCTGTGCTCGCGGCGTCGCGCGGCGCGGCCAAGTCCGATTCGGTTGCGATCGTCAATTATGGCGGATCCTATCAGAGCGCGACAGTTAAGGCCGTGCTCGATCCGTTCACCGAGGAAACGGGGATCAAGGTTACGATTGTCCCTTACCCGGGACTGGATAAAGTCAAGGCAATGCAGCTTACGGGCAATGTCGAAATAGACATCTACATGAGCACAGGGCCGGAAGCCGCTGCCGGATCCAAGCAGGGGTTTTGGGAGAAGCTCAATGGGTCCCTATTTGACGCGCAAGAGTTGAAAATCCAACCCGCAAGCGATTACGTCACGTTTGAAGTCTTTTGCCGGGGCATATCATGGGATCCGAAGAAATTTCTGCCGGGAAAGCATCCGGCGACTTTTTCCGAATTCTTCGATCTCCAAAAGTTCCCGGGGCGACGTGCCGTGCGCGCTGTTGCTCAGCATACGCTCGAAGCAGCGCTGCTCGCCGACGGCTTGGCACCGAAGGACATCTATCCATTGGACTTGAATCGCGCCTTCAGGGTGCTCGAGCGCATCAAGTCTCACATCGTGTGGGCAGGCACGTCTCCGCAAGACACCTCCTTGTTGCAGGTTGGCGAGGCTGACTATGGCATCGCCAATGCCAATCGGGTTAAAGCGACAACTGAGCGGGGCGGCGGAATACCCCTAGCTTATTCGTTTGAACAAACCATCATTGGCGGCCAGAGCCTCGCGGTTCTAAAAGGCGCGCCGAACAAGGACAAAGCGATGAAGCTGATCGCGTATCACCTGCGTCCAGAGGTGCAGGCGAAATTGTTTGATTTGGTCGGCGACATTCCGGTCTCTAAGAAAGCCTTCAACATGATGTCGCCCGACGCACGCAAATGGCAGCCAGATTGGAGCAAATCCAACGCGATGATGCTTAGCGATTCATATTGGGCGGAGAATTACCAGGTAGTAAATCGACGTTTTCAGGAGTGGAGATTGACCTGATTGGTGTTCGTTGTCGGAAGGGTCCCGTTACGCCCGGGCTGATAGCGCGGCCATAGTCGATCTGAACCTCCAACGGCACCGATCGGAACGTTCATGACCCGAATAAGGAATCTAAGAGCGCAGGCCATATTCATGTCGCCGGCCACTTTGTTGGGAGCCGGCGTCGTGTTGCCACCGCTTTTGTACGTGCTTTTGACCAGCATGGATGCACCGGCCTTTTCGCTGGGCGCGTTCTATGCGGTTCTGAGCAGCAGGCTATTTAGGCAGGCACTGGGCACGACGCTCTACATTGCTGGCTTGTCGTCGTTGGTCAGTTTGATACTGGGATTCATTGTCGCGCTGCATCTTGCTCGTCAGCCGGCCGGGCGTAGAACACTCCTAATGGTGCTTGTGCTGCTGCCCTTCTGGACTAGCGTGTTGGTCAAATGCTTCGCATTTACGATCATTCTAGGGCGCGACGGGATCGTTAATTCATGCTTGAGCTGGATCTTTGCGACAAAGGTTCAGCTTCCGCTTGTTTTGAACCTGGTCGGTCTCCTTGTCGGCATGACCAATTATCTCGTTCCGCTCGCTGTCCTGCCCGTTCTCGCGAGCCTGCTCGCGATCGACGGCGCGATATACCGCGCGGCCTCCGTTATGGGCGCTAAGCCTGCGCGCATCTTCTGGACGGTTACTCTTCCGATGGCTGTGCCCGGCATATTCGCAGCTCTATTGAGCATTTTCGTGATGTCTCTCGGAGCCTTCATCATTCCGGCGGTACTCGGCGGCTCGCGCGATCTGATGCTGTCCAACCTTGTCGATTTCTATAACCGGGAAGTCTTGGACTGGCCAAAGGCTTCGGCCATCAGCGTGATTTTGTTCGGCATGGCTATGATCTTTGCCATTCCCCTTGCGCTTGGGCGGCGGCAGAAGGTTTAGGGGTAATCATGTCCGACATCATTCACGATCCCCTTTCGCGTCGCTACCGGCGTGTGGGCACCGGACTGGCGGTGACGATCTATTTTTATCTCCTCTTCCCGATTCTGGTGACGATCCCGATGGCATTTGGCCCAACGAATGCACTTGCTTTTCCGCCGGCGGACTACTCTTTTGATCTCTTTGATATCTTCTTTAGTTCGCCCGGCTGGCTAAATCCGCTGTTCGAAAGTCTTAAGGTCGCGCTGGCGACCACGATCGTGGCGATACTTGCCGGCGTGCCTGCCGGTTACTGGCTCGCGCGCCACGAATTCGCCGGGAAGGGACTCGTTACGGGCGTCATCATGAGCCCACTTATCATTCCCCACATTGTGGCAGGAATCGGTCTTTTTCTCTACTTCTCCTACATTCGCATAAGCGGCACAACGCTTTCCATTGTGCTCGGCCACGTTATGGTCACCTTGCCTTATGTCGTCCTTATGGTCGCGGCAGGCGTGAATAAGCTGGACCGCAACCTCGAATTCGGCGCCGAACTGATGGGGGCTGGATCCGGCCGAATGTTCGTGACGGTTGTTATACCGCAAGCGGCTCCGTCGGTTTTGAGCGCAGCGTTTTTTGGGTTTCTCCTGTCCTTCGACGAAGTCATCATTTCCTGGTTTCTCGCCGGCCCCGACACGATCACCCTGCCGGTAAAGATGTATAGTGCTCTCCAATGGGAAGTATCGCCGGTGATCGCCGCCGTGTCCACTTTCCTGACGGCAATCTCTCTCGTGGTCAGCATCGTCGCGATCGCATTGAGGAAAGGAACGCCGGTCGATATCTGAGTGATATCGCCTGACGAGCGGAACGGAGCCCTGTTCATGAATATATTTGATAGGATTTCTCGAATGGAGAAAGTGGATACCATTGACCACGTTCAGCGACTCGAAGGAGGTATCGGTCGCCGCCCAAACCCTTCAGGTGAGATCCTCGCCATCGCGCTCAGGGGCATATCGAAAGCATATGGCCCCGTTATGGCGCTGCATCCGATCGATCTGAGCGTACACAAGGGTGAATTCCTTACGTTGCTTGGTCCATCGGGCTCCGGCAAGACCACGTTGCTCAACCTGATCGCAGGCGCCACAGGGCCGACGACAGGGACGATCTCGTTGGACGGGTGCGACATTACCCGAATGCCGCCACGGGAGAGGGGGATCGGAATGGTGTTCCAGAACTACGCCCTAATGCCGCACATGAACGTGTTCGACAACGTGGCTTATCCGCTTCGTGTGCGGCGCCAGTCGGCCAAGGCAATCCGCGCCAAAGTAACGGAGGCGCTCGAGCGCGTCGGCCTGCGCGGTTTCGAAAATCGTAAGCCGCGCCAGCTCTCCGGCGGTCAGCAGCAGCGCGTCGGTATTGCACGCTGCATTGTCTATTCGCCGGCCATCATAATGATGGATGAGCCGCTCGGGGCCCTAGACAAGAACCTGCGCGAGCAGATGCAAGGCGAAATCAAGCGTCTCCATAAGGATTTGGGGACCACCCTTATCTATGTCACCCACGATCAGGAAGAAGCGCTCAACATGTCTGACCGCATCTGCCTCATGAGCGCGGGACGAATAGCTCAGCTTGGAACGCCGGACGAGCTGTATTTCCAGCCTCGAAGCCGCTTCGTGGCCGAGTTCATTGGCGAGTCGAATATCATCGGCGGGCGAGTTACTGGCGGGACGCAAATCGTTGTCTCTGGAAACACGTCCATTGCACTTCCCCTTGGCGCATGGACCGAAGGGGCGGATGTGCTGGTCATGGTCCGGCCCGAGAGAATACGCATTGCCAGGGTCGAGGACAGTGTCGCTGAGGGGGGCAATGTCCTGAGTGGCGACATCGTAAGCGTGTCGTTCGTCGGCGGCTTGACCCGGGTGATCGTCCGCGCCGAGAATGGCCTGGTCATTACGGTCAAAATGATGTCGGAGCGGACCGAAGCTAGGCTCAATCCCGGAGCGCGTGTACGACTTCGCTGGACGCCGTCGGATCTTGTTGTTTTGGAGAACTGAGCTCCTGCTGGACTTCCCCAATCCTGGGATCTGACCCCAAACGAATTTCGATGGCGGACCGAACACGGTGCTCGATGGCCGCATCAACCGCGACGCCTTCGAAACGTATGTCGAGAAGATCATCATCCGCGAACTCCGTCCAGGCGATATCGTGATCATAGACAACTTGTCCAGACACAAGGGACCACGGGCGTCTCAGATGACCGATGTCGCAGGCGCGAGCGTGCGCTATCTGCCGCCCTACAGCCCTGACTTCAACCCAATCGAGAATACCTTCCGCAAGCTCAAGGCGCTCTTGCGCAAAGCCGCGAACGCTCGTTGACGGCGTTTGGAACGCCATCTGCCGCATCGTCGACTGCTTCACCCAAACCGAATGCAGAACTACTTCACCGCGGCAGGATACGTTGCAGCGCGGTCCCTAAAGCGTGATGGCATTAGGCTCGATAGTCTGAATTTTTGAGGTAGTTGGCCATTGCCGATTGCGACACAGACCGCCTCGACGGTTCGCGCGGCAGCTTTGCGGAGCAGGTGCTTGAGCTTGGCAAAGACCTGTTCGATCGGGCTCAGGTCGGGTGAGTATTTTGGCAGGAAGAACAGCTTGGCTCCGGCCGAACGGATGAGCTGGCGAACTGCTTTGCTCCTATGGCTGCCGAGGTTATCCAAGATGACGATATCGCCGGGACGAAGGGTCGGCAGAAGAACCTTCTCGACATAGATCCGGAAGCTCGCGCCATCGATTGCTCCTCGATGAACCACGGCGCATCGTGCGGTCATGGCGCAGGGCCGCAAGGAAAGTCATGGTCTTCCAGCGGCCGTGAGGAACCCTGGCGGGAAGTCTGTGCCCGCGCGGCGCTCATCCTGGCAAAGGCGCCATGTCGGTCCTGGTCCAGGTCTCGTCGATGAAGACCACAGCTTCGACGCGATCTTGGTACTTTGTCCATTGGGCTCGCCGCCGTGCCACGTCGGGACGATCGCGTTCGCCGGCCACCACGCTTTCCTAAGAAACGGCGATGCTGGGAGGTGGGTCCATGGGCTGGAGTACAAAGCCGAAGGCCTTGGCTCGCCGATGCAGATTGGCAATCACTCGCGCACGGTATCGGGTCTCGTAGGAGGCCGCGCCCGGATCTACATAGTGCATCCCGTGTTGCACCGCGTTGTAGAACAGCACTGCGATCCTGCGCGCCGTGGCGGTCACTGCCTTGGCCTTGCCGATGCGTGCTGAGAGCCGTCTGTAGAAGGCGCCTAGCGCTGTATCGGTTCGTCCCACGGTTGCCTCAGCAAGCCGCAGAAGCGCCGCGGCTCGATTCCGCGAGCGGCGTGTGCGCGCCGAGAGCACTTTGCCGCCGGAGATCTTGTTGCTCGGCGCCAAGCAGAGCCAAGACGTAAAGTGTTTTGCGCTCGGCCAAGCGGAGAGGTCGTCGCCGCACTCAGCGATAAGCTTAAGTGCGAGGTAGGGGCCGAGACCGTCGATCTGGGTAACGTCCTTGCCGAGTAGCGCGAACAGCGCTGCGCGGACATCAAAGAGCATCGCATTTTGTTGATGGGGTCTATTTTGACGTGCTGCTGGCAATTGATCTCCTTGGCGACCACGAAGTCCGCTGAGCTCTTTCAACACGGCCTCGATCCGAGCGTCGCAGGCAAATGCCTTCTGTTGGTATGTGTCGTAGAGGGCGAGTGCCTGTTCGAGGGCGAACAGGTGCTCAACGCGGTAGTTACCGGCGAGGGCTTTCTCGATCGTCTCAACACTGGCGTGGCACCGCCGATCCCGCATGCGCGCCAGGGCTGCCGGATTGCGTTCGCCGGCAAGGATCGCGCGGATGATCCGCAGCCCGGTCACACCAGTAATATCGGTGACGACGTGATGGAGCTGCACGTTCATTTCAGTCAACGCCTTCTGCATGTGTTGGATATGAGATGCCCCATACTCCAAAAGACGTTCACGCTGACGCAGGTAGGCAGGCAATTCGGCGATTTGACCTTTGGCCCGAAAGCTTGCACGCAGTAGACCGAAGGTGTGAAGCCGCTGCAGCCACTGCGCATCACTGACGTCGGTCTTGCGACCTGGCACGTGCTTGGCGTCGCGCGCATTGACAAGGAACACTGCAAAGCCGCGAGCGTCGAGGAGCTCAAAGATCGGGATCCAATAGACACTGGTCGACTCCATGACGACCGTGTCGACGCCGCACTCTGCAAACCAGTCAACCAGCCGATGCAGATCGGTTGTGAAGGTACCGAAGCTGCGTACCGGCTCAGGCGTGCGATCTGCATTCACGGCGGCCATGTGCATCGTGGCCCCGACGTCGGTCGCGGCCGCATTTGGATGAACCACCGACATCGAGTCGCGGACCTTGCTCTTCGATTTGTGTCGACCCATTGCCAATCCTCCCTGATAACGGAAGGGCTGGGCCGCGCTGATGATCAATTTCCTAAACGGGATCGCCTGCCGGCGTCACCATTCTCACGTGCGCAACAGTCCATGGACCACGTTTTTTTGCGGGGTAATTTGCCGGCAAAAAGCTATCGGCCGCTCCCTTCCGTCACGAGCATAGACCTCGGCCGTTTCTACGCCCACAGGCGGACGCTGTCCGAGATGGTTTTTTTGAAGCTGAACTTCTCGGCATGCACGAAGTCCCACACCGAGTGGTAGTCGACCTTCAGGCCGCGACCGGCAAGCTCGGCAACGAGCCCGCGTATGGTGAAGTCGCCGTCCTTGATCCGCTGCGACAGCAGACCGCGTGATCTCCCGAAATCGCCTTCGGCTTGTGGCCGTCCATCTGGCCAGGAGCAACGCTACCGGTCTCATCGATCCGCTTCATCCAGCCGATCGCCGTGCTGATTGCCACTCCAACCTGCTTGGCGGCCCGATTGCGGACATCCCGCCCTCAATTGCCGCCACCATGCGCTTGCGTAAATCGAGAGAGTAAGGCTTGCCAATCCATGCTGGCCTCCGCCGAGCCAGCATGGTGAATCAGAAACGCACTGACTTGGGAATCCCAAATCGATTCAGCCTAAGCCCATCCCGCTTTAGCGCCCGTGTCGGTGGACGGTGCATTCCAAACCCGCGCTACATCAAGCGCAAGTTGCAGAAGCAGAGGGATAAATCCGGACGTCGCTTGACAGTGGCTGTCCGACGGCCAGATCCGCGACCGGAGGCCCACATTGGCAACTCATCGGCGCCAACGTGAGTTGGGACACGCCGCCCGAGGCGCATGTCGTGGATATGCTGACCGAAAATCAAGGTGAGAATGAAGCAAACTAAAGAAGAAGAGGCCGCAGACCGGAAAGTACAAAAGGCCTGCACGACCGATCACGATGCAACGACGGCTGCGAATGCCCCTCGATCACAAGGTTGGCGTCATTCCCGACATCGCGCTCACAATTGGAGAAACGAACGGATGCGAAATCATTCAGCCACAACTCGATTGACGTTCAGAAGCATCAGTCGGCCAAATTCGAGAACGTGGGCCTCAGCGCTCGTTCCGTACGCATAGGACCGATGTGATGCACCCGGAACACAAGCATCGGGGCGCAAGCTGGAATCGTCCGTTTCGTACCAACTTTACTTCCCGATTGTGAAAGCAATCTGTCAACCTGATCTTGCGAGAGGCGGAATGGTCCGCACCGCGACGCTCACTGCGGTCGGCGTTCGAGGAAGGCCCTTTTAAATCAAGAACCAATAGGGCGATGGTGGCAGTGTCTTAAAAAGGCGGCCGCTTTTGAGTGTAACAGTTGGAGGTTACTATGAGGGTGGCGAAGAGCTTTTTGCTCGGTTCGGCCGCGGGTCTGATCGCCTTGGGCGGGGCGCGGGCCTCCGATCTTCCCATGAGCGCAAAGGCCGTAGAATACGTCAAGGTCTGCTCGCTCTATGGCGCCGGATTCTACTACATTCCAGGTTCTGACACCTGCATCAAGCTGGGTGGTTATCTGCGGGCCCACGTTACCAACAACGCAAACTCTGATAGTAATCCCCCCGACGGCGGCGTGGGCGGTGCGCGGAATCGTCTCAGTAACTATTATACAGCGCGTTCTCGCGCCGACCTGAATATCGACACACGCACCGCAACGGCGTATGGTATGGTCCGCACCTACGCCGAAATGTATTTCACTTGGACCTCGGGAAGTTACAGCGGTGCAGGAAACGGCTCGACCGTCTACCAGTCGCCGCAAAACGCGAACGCAGGCGCACTAGACGGTGGTCAGCTTAGCCTCACCTACGCATTTATCCAGTTCGCTGGTTTCACGATGGGTAAGGCGGCCTCTCAGTTCTCTACGCCCTGGGGCGAGTATCCGGGGAACTTCATCGAGCTGCCTGGCAGTAGTGCGTGGGACCCCGTTAACCAGTTCAGCTACACCGCTGACTTCGGTCAAGGCATCACGGCCTCGTTCTCGGCGCAGGACCAAGTTCAACATGACACGACCAACCTCTGGAACGTGAGCACAGCCACGGTTGCGGGTCTCGCCACCGGTACATACGGCGCGAACGACATTGGGGGGCGCGATCTCCAGACCTCATCGCGTCGCTTCGTGTTGACCAGGCTTGGGGCCTGTTTCAGGCATCGGTCGCGGCCCACGATAATCATGCTGCCTACTATGGCGCCACGGAGGTCACCGGCCATCCGAGCGACAAGTGGGGTTGGGCTGGTCAGCTCGCCTTATCGATCAAGAAGCTCCCGACCGGTCCGGGTGACTCGATCAACTTGACCGGCGTGTATGCAAACGGTGCAAGCCGTTACGTCTTCAACGACTATATGTCGACCACGTTCGCGAGGTACGGCGGTTCGAATCTGGCGGGCGCTTACCAGAGCGTCGGAATTGCAGGTCTCTCTGACTCTGTGTTCGTTTCAGGCTCTGCCCAGGAGTTGACTACAACATACGGCTTCAACGGCTCGTTCAACCACAACTGGAATACATACTGGTCTACCAGCCTCTTCGGTGGTTGGGGCGCTGTGCGCTATAACACCACAGCCAAGGGCTACATCTGCGGCGCGTTCGTCTCCGGCCTCGCGCTGTCGAGCGGTCTTGCCGGCTGTAACCCTGACTACAACTATGCGACTGTCG
This sequence comes from Bradyrhizobium sp. RDM12, assembly GCF_051917485.1. NCBI lineage: Bacteria > Pseudomonadati > Pseudomonadota > Alphaproteobacteria > Hyphomicrobiales > Nitrobacteraceae > Bradyrhizobium > Bradyrhizobium sp. RDM12. The sequence goes on along the minus strand of NZ_CM133064.1, from coordinate 7,907,742 downwards.
GTACATACATTTCTTGGAAGCCGGTCAAGAACCTGGCCCTTGGGGCGGAGCTCGCGTATAATATCCTAGACCAGAAGCACGCGGGCAGAAGCACATTGAGTTTGCCGGCGCAATCGAGTATTGCAAAGCCGGGTGCTGTGTACGAACTGAAAGACCAGAGCGCCCTCACGCTTCTGCTCCGCGTGCAGCGCAACTTCTAAGTTCTTGTCAAACTAGCGGAAGAAGAAGGAATCCTATACCGAATTTTGACCTCGAGCAAAGGCCTCGGGCACGCCGGATGGTCCGCGACCGATCTGGCTTTCAACATCAATGGTGGCGGCGCTGCGATGATAAGGTGGACCCTGCGTTCCGGAACAGGAGCCTGCCGCGACGACGACCTTCTGCGCAGCGGTAGCTAGTCGTCCGTGAAGAACTCTGGCTTCAGCCTGGAACAGCCTGAAGCGATGGTGGAGCGCTGAGGAGTTCGCGTAGCAAGAGCCTGATCCAGCGGATGAGGCGGCGGAAGTTGTAGCCGGCGGCGGCCGAGGACGGCGTTGGCGGCATCGCCGCGGCGGTACGAGAGATAGTTTCGGCCATGCGGTACTCGGCCTCGAGAGGGCTGATGACGGGCTCGATGGCGGACCTGCGGCGGAGTTCACGCTTGATCGAGGCGCCGGGCCGAAGGACAGGCAGAAGAACCTTCTCGACGTAGGTGCGAAAGCTCACGCTGCCGATCGGCCCCTCGATGAACCATGGTGCATCGATCCGGTCGTGGCGCAAGGCCGCCAGGAAGATCATGGTCTTCCAGCGGCCATGAGGAACCCCGGCGGGAAGTCTGTGCCCGCGCGGCGCCCATCCTCGCAAAGGCGCCATGTCGAACCTCAGGCCCCGCTGGGCTATGAGATTAATTCGAATACCTTTGCAAATGGAAACAGCGCGGTTCGGTCGCTGATCTGATCTTCACCGGCGCGAACGAGCCAAATCTGAAGTACCAGCTTTTTCGCTTCAGGACGAAACCAAAGTCGTCGCCTATCGCCAGCATAAGCTCCCACTGCTGATAACCAACTATATGCGCCTCAAGCGCCAATCCAGCATCTAACACGCTCATCAGCGCTGTATCGCGCACCGCCATGTCTTCGCGCCACGTTAAGTCTCGTCAATGAAGTCGAGCCGATCCCGCGCGAGCCTGCCATGACTCTTGCGCCACCACTGCGCCGCATTCCGGGGTACCTACCAAGAGAGTTGGAACGTGGCGCCCAGCGCGGCATGTCCGCCGATTTCCTGCATACTGAGGCCGATTTTCGCCGCCCTTATGCATCACGTCCGGCTATATTTGCGCCGAAAGGATGAAGGAAAAAGACATGAATACTCCTCACTTGCCAGCGTGGTCGATGCTCTCCCTTGCCGACGAGGATCCATTTCCAAGTTATGAGATCGCGCGCAAGAGGGGCCCGGTCATTTGGGATCCGGGCATGAGGTGCTGGCTCGTGTTGAGTTACGATCTGTGCAAGGTAATTGAATCCGACGAGGGCGCATATCGGAACCCGAACTTCGGCGGTCCATCTTTGTTGTATGAGATCAAAGGTGATAAAAACAGGAGGTCGGTTTCGTCCGTTGTCGGTGAAGAGCACGCGCGCGTTCGCCGACTCTATTTGAAACTTCTCAGTCCTGCGGTCATGCCGCAATACCGTGACGAGCATGTTCTTCCCGTCATCCATGACGCTATCGACCGTTTTTCTGGGCAAGGAAGCGCCGATTTAGTCAGTCAATTGTCAGAGCCGGTGCCGCCGCGAATTATGGCATCTCTTTTTGGACTTCCTTGGAGGGACGATGCGCTGATCGCGGATCTTTCTCGGTGGCATAAAGAGGTAGTGGGTTGGTTGTACGACAGGAACAGCGAGGAACTGACCCAGAAGGCAAAGCGGGCATCCGACGAACTCAACGCTCTTTTCCTTCCCTTTGTGCTTGATCGACAGAAGGGGGGCGGAGCCGATCTCATTAGCCAAATCTGGTCACGATCACCGGAAGATTTGGGTGAACTTGGAGTAGATGACGTAATGGCGGTCGTGAGAGATCTCGAACTCGGTGCGGGAGAAACCACTACAAACGCCATTGCCAACGCGATTTATTTGTTCTTGTCCGACCCCAAGGTGCGCGAAGCAGTCACGAACGATCAGGAAGGTGCTCTTAACGCGTTTGTCGAAGAGACGTTGCGACTGTTGGGATCAATTCAATTTCGGTTCAGAAGAGCCAATCGGGACGTTTCGCTCGCGGGTGCGATGGTCAAAAAGGATGACACACTTTGCTTGGTACATGCGGCCACCAATCGAGATCCAGAGCATTATCTCTGCGCGCATATGATCGATCTCAAGAGAAAGCCGCCCACTGATCATATGGCATTTGGCGTGGGTCCGCGAATTTGCGTCGGTATGCACTTGGCCCGGCTTAAAATACGAGAATGTCTGAAAGCCATTATCACACGTCTTCCAGCTTTGCGCCTTGATCCAGCGAAGGAAGCGCCGCGATTCCGTGCCTTGTCGCACCGTTGTTATGCTCCATTGCACGTTGTGTTCTAGAATCTCTTAGTGAGCAAGCCTGGCTGACCGGACAGTGCGGCTCGTGCGTGACGCTTTTCATGTGTGCGTCGATGACTGTCTGCTGGCGAAACGTGAGCTGGCCAGTGAAAATGAGGACGCGAGTCGGATGTCGTCGAGGGTCGCCGCCCGAACTCTCGGCTCTCGTGCCGCACTATTTTAGCGGAGCAGTTAGAGGGCTTGACCGTAAGGCTCGCGCGTAATGCGCGGCTTGCATAGGGATCAATATCGAGCATAAGCCTGTTTAGGACAAATCGACCGATGTACTGGCGCGCATTCTCCACATGTGGGAGGCCGTTGGTCAAAACTTGCTCATTATCGGCGGGGTGCTGTCACGCACGTGATCATGCGTCGCGCGGCCGCGAGGCAGCGTTATTGTCAGTAAGGGCTGAGTTCCTTGGGATGTCGATGCGACATCATTGTCGGTCGCCAGAAGTTCCGCGCGCTAGCCGTGATGTGCCTCCGTCGGGAGGCTTGCTGCAGTCATAAGCGAATAACCAGGGGAAACGTCATGCAGAGTGTTATTTCCAGACCCTCACGCCGGTCCTTCCTCATCGGCGCCTCCTGCACCCTCGGCGCGCCGATGCTGCTTAGAGCCTCGCGCGCCGGGGCAGAGTCTGCTTCGGTTACGATCGTGAACTACGGTGGCGCTTATCAGGATGCTTCGGTCAAGGCCATATACGAGCCTTTCACGAAGGAAACAGGGATTAAGGTCCGTATTGTGCCCTACCCCGGACTCGACAAGATTAAGGCCATGCAGCTCACGGGCAATGTCGACATTGACGTTTACGCCTGCACTGGCGCGGAAGCCGCTGCTGGTTCAAAGCGTGGCTTTTGGGAAAAGCTGAATGCTTCCCTGTTCGACATCGAGGATCTGAAGATCAAGCCAGCTAGCGACTATGTCACCTTCGAAATTGCTTGCAAGGGCATATCATGGGATCCGAAGAAATTCCCATCCGGAAAGCATCCGACAGCCTTCGCCGAACTTTTCGACCTGGAGAAGTTTCCTGGGCGGCGCGCACTGCGTGCTATTGTTCAGCAGACGTTGGAAATAGCGCTGCTTGCGGATGGCGTGGCGCCGAAGCATATTTATCCGCTGGACCTGAATCGAGCGTTCAAAGTGCTCGACCGCGTGAGATCTCAGATCGTATGGGCAGCTACAACTCCACAAGATACGTCTTTGTTGCAGATCGGCGAGGCCGATTTCGGCTACGCCAGTTCCAATCGCGTTAAATCAACGACCGAGCCAGGCGGCGGAGTGCCTTTGGCATTTTCCTTCGAGCAGAACATCACTCTTAACGATGCTGTCACAGTGCTAAAGGGTGCGCCAAATAAAGAAAATGCGGTAAAGCTGATCAGTTATCACCTCCGCCCAGAGGTTCAGGCGAGATTCTTCGAAATCGTGGGCACCACGCCGGTGTCGAAAAAAGCTTTCAGTATGTTGTCGGCGGAGGTACGCAAGTGGCAGCCAGACTTGGACAGTCCAAAGAATCTCCACCTCAACGACACATACTGGGCGGAGAATTACGAAGCGCTGCATCATCGATTCCAAGAGTGGAGACTGACTTAATGGGTGTCTCGCTGGCGGGCAAGTCAGCTGGCGATCGGCGGAAGGCTGGCCTTGGATCATCGCTCAACGGCGTGACGGCTTGCGGCGTCTTGTTGGGCGCGATCATCGTTCTGCCCGAGCAGGATCGCCCCGATGAGACTGATGATAGCGTCCGCTTTGGGGAAGATCCTATGACCTCGCTCCGCCGCTTCATCTCCGGCGCGAGGCGCTTAGTAGCTGACCGACTCTACGCTTCGCTCGGGGTCGCCGACGGCGCGGCAATCCACTGAAGCTTCGGGAGCTGGTATTTTGGGGGAACGGCAGCCCCGCCGTGGCGGCGTATAAACACGCCGCGGGCTGCGCTGGAGGAAGCTGGCAAGAGGCTGCCTGTTAGTGATGAGGGGGTGCTCGAAGCAACCGGTAAGAGCAGGCGGTCTTGCGAGTGCACCATAAAGGTTGTTGCCGACACGTTCGCTACTCTGGGGGCGGCGGACGCCTGAGACGAAGTCCGAACGTACGTGCGTTGATGGCGCGGCTCTAGCAAACTGTGCAGCGCGTCAAGTGCATTCGCCCTCGGGAACAGCCGGATGCCGGAAAGCCGCTAGTCTTGACCTGTGAGGTCGACGCGAATGGCCGAACTGAACTCTAGAAGCAAAAGGTCGGGAAACGCGTTTGAGAGTTCAGTGAGAGACAAGCACAAAAGGCAATGTCGAAAACCTGCGAAATGCCCCCATCTTCGCAGGAAAACGGAGAGCAAGCGTCGTCAAACCGCACTTCTCTGCCATACTTTCGACCTATGATACAATGGTAGGTGAGTCAGGAAACTAGGGATGTTTCTCAGATCCGGTCAGTATGGTGCCACGGAACGCATTGTGCGTTCGCCGCGGCGCTCAGCTGGCGACGGTTCTAGCAGGAGGTGAAGGTCCTTGAATCAAACGGCAACCGATAGTTATCATAGATAGGAGAACACGATGCTCGCAATGAGCAGCGAGGAAATGGCGGCTTACGCCCTGACTGGTTATGTCGTCCGCAAAAAACTACTGAGCACCAATGAAGTCGCAGCCTTTCGGGATAGCATACGCTCACCGATCGAAGCCGAGATCAAGGCCGGCACTATGTTAGCTAAGAAAGACAGGGAGGGCAAAACGGGCCTTCTCAAACCGCTAATTAGCTCAGAAGACGCACAAAAATATGGCTTCTTGGGCCGAGACGAGCGGTTGGTCAATCTTGCTCAGGGGGTCATTGGCAAGCAAGTCTACCTTTACGTCGACGAAATTTCGGTGAAGCAGCCAAACATCGGCGGAGACGGAGGCTGGGATTGGCATCAGGACTTCGCCGCTTTTCACGCCAACGGCTTGCTTGCCCCGCAGGTGGCGACCATCTGGCTCCCGATCGATATGGCGACAGCTGACAATGGCTGCATGAGGGTGCTAAAGGGCTCGCACAAGCTCGGACGTCTCAACCACAACTACGATTTAGTTGCCAACCGCATAGAGTTTAAACGGGTTAATCAGTCGCATGTCGAACAGAAGGCTCTCGATTCTGCGATGAAGCGGTTTGAAACTGTTTACGTTGAGTTAGATCCAGGCGATGCAATGATTTTCGATGGAAATCTGATACACGGCTCTGGCCCAAATCGCTCGAATACAGAATTGTGGTCGTATATTTGCTATTATAACGCTGTTGAGAATGGCCATTACAAAATGGACGGCGAATATGGAATTGAGAGCCGCTGAAGAAGGTTTTGCAGCCAGCTTTTTAGATGCTGCGTGAAGAGTTAGATGCTGCGTGAAGAGATTGCTGACGATGCCCTTCGAAGGAAGACCGATGACAGCTGAAGCGCACCCGGCGATTGATTGTGCAGCTGGGATAAACTTGTTTGAGGAATGGAGTACCCTGACCGGGCCATATGCGGTTGCCCTGAAGTGGCGTTTGAGGCTGTGCGGGATCATGGCCATTTCCTGGATGACCAGCCCCGCGGTCACTTGGCGCCACGTTCGCATTACAAGGGGCGCCCTGCGGGGCAATTTTAAGAGGCGCCGTGGACAGGGCGACATAGTCGTAAATTTCCGGAATCGACTTATTTTCGCAGGAATCCGGAGCCCGAATGTTGTGTCGTGTTCGTTCTTGTGTTGCTTTGCGGTATTCTGCAGTAGCGACGAATTAGTGGAACAAGTAAGTGCGTCAATCGCGTTCGACGACCATGCAGCGTTTAGCGAAGAAGAACTATTGGGCAGCGGGGAAGCACTCGACCACCGAAGGGCTAGAAGGCGATTCAAGGGGTTCTGCGCAACTGAGGGGCGGTCGGTCTTGACAGGACACTTTCGAGGTCCACGCGCTCGCGGTGCAGGCGCGCGCAACACAGCCGCCCCTTTTGATGCACGGAAATCAAGGCGCCGAGTCGCGCTTACGTGTACTCGAGCCGGGAAGCCGAGGCGGCCGCGCTTATGTCGAACGGGCTAAGAGCGATCTCTGGAAGGAGCTGTTGTATTTATGCGGGCCCTTGTGCGACCTCGCTAGACCGCGCTGAAATGCAGAAGTTGCTGTGCGCCAAGTGCGACGGCGTGAAGACCATCGATAGAACGCCGGGTGCGAGGCTCGCACTGCCCCAACCTTGAATTTTTTGTGAGAACTGAAACATGACCTGGAGCAAGCAGCGCGACACCATTCAATCGATCCTGGCCGGCAAAGCCTGCATCCGCCCGGGTTCGGTGTATGACCCGGTCTCGGCTCGGATCGCCACGGATCTCGGTTTCGAGGTCGGCATGCTCGGCGGCTCGACCGCCTCGCTGACCGTCCTCGGCGATCCTGACGTGTTCATTATTTCGCTGACGGAGCTTGCCGAGACCGTCCGCCGTATCACACGCGCCGCCGAAATCCCGTTGATGGTGGATGCCGATCATGGCTTCGGCAATGCGCTGAGCGTCCGCCGGACCGTGCAGGAATTGGAGAGCGCGGGCGCGGCTGGGCTCTCCATCGAGGACACGCTGCTGCCGCACGTTTATGGTCAGGCAAAGACGCAGCTGCTGTCGCTCGACGAGGGCCTTGGGAAGATGAAGGCTGCGGTGGACGCGCGACGCGACAGCACCATGGCGCTGTTTGCGCGCACGAGCGCGACGTCGGTCACAAGCATCGATGACGCCATTGTGCGCGGTAAGGCCTACGAGACCACCGGCGTGGATGCGCTGTTCTTCACCGGCATTAGGACGAAGGCGGAGGTTGCAGCTATTGCGGCCGAGACCAGGCTACCGATCATGCTCGGCAGCGCCGAGGGCGAGCTCGATGATCCGGCGTTTCTCGCCTCCAACCGCGTACGGCTCGCAGCCCAAGCGCACCTGCCGTTTGCGGCTGCTGCGCTTTCGATTTACCGGACGCTGAAGGCGCTGCGCGATGGCGCTAAGCCGGAGGATCTTGAGGGCCTGCCGTCGGCGGAGTTCGTCGATCGCTACATGCGCGACGACGACGTGAAGCGGCGGATGGCTGAGTTCCTGCGCATCAAAGCTTAGATCAAACGTCGGTTAAGTCAAAGCTTCAACCGTCGCCCCGGGGCCGTAATGCTAGCAGCGCTAGCGATAGTCCGCGCGATCGGAGTGATGCGATTCGAATGGTGACCAGCGGCTGCCACTCCAATTCCGGCTACAGACATATTGAATGTCCGAGGGCGATATCCTGGGCTCTGTTGAATTCTGAAGGGGTCAGCGTTGCCCACCTTGAGCCGGTAGGCTCGGGGTGCTGATTCCACGAAGGAGAGCAACGCCAAACACGAGAGATATCACACCGGCTGGTTCGCCGGCGATCTGGGCTGTGCACGCAGCATATGCAGAAGTGCGGGCGAACTTCGATCGGTTCTGCCTTACGGCAGGAATCGAGGCGCTCGGCACGATGTTGGAGGCGGATTTCACGGCGACCTGCGGGACACGCCATGGTCGTAACACGGCGCGCCGGGCGCACCGTTGGGGCCCAACGCGGTGACGGATCAGCTTCCACGGTGGGAAGATCGAGATCGAGCGCCCGCGGGTTCGTGGCGTGGACCGCCGCGAGGTCACGATTCCGAGCTGGGAAAGGGCGCGCAGGAGGATTGGCTCGGTCGCTGGGCGATGAACCTGATGCTGATCAACGTGTCGACGCGCCGGTTCGGCCGCGCTGTCCGGCTGCCCGAGCGTGACGTGCGGCACCGCTCGGATCGGGGGGTCGAAGTCGACGGTCTCGCGGAGGTTCGTCGCGCTGTCGGCGGCGCGGCTGGCCGACTTCATGGCGGCCGATCTGTCCGCGCTCGACCTTCTCGTGATCCAAATCGACGGGCTGCATCTCGGCGATCTCGTGCTGGTCGCCGGCCATCGGGGTCGACGGTGAGGGCAACAAGTATCCGCTGGTGCTGGTGGAAGGGGCGCCCGAGAACGCCGCAGCGGTTCAGGCACTGCTGGACAACCTGGTCTCGCGCGGGCTCGCCCGAGGTATTTTCGCTGGACTTCTCCTCTTACAAAAATAGCGAGTGGGGACTTCCGGCGAAGTCGGCCTTGCATTCCAATCGAAGCCGCTGGGTACTCCGATCCCAAGCAGGCCATCCGTGGCGTCGTTCGCAAAGGTCAATTTCATGATGTCGTCGAGGGCTAGAGTCAAGAGACCGATTGATCTTGAGCGGCTTGCTTCTGCTTTCTCAGTCTCTCTCCCTCGAGTTCGATTTCGTGGGCATTGTGGACGAGGCGACCGAGGATCGCGACCGCGATGATGAGTTTCTGATGATTTCGTACCGGCCATGGACGGGCAGCTGGCTGATGAAGAGAATCGAGCGGGATTCGTGTCGATCCTTCGACGACTTCGAGCAAATCACGGCGCTGTTCGGCGTTGAGGGGTTCTGGTCCCCCGCCGTCCAGGATCAGCAAATCAAGTCGTGCGATCGCCCGCAGCATCTTGGAAGGGCACCCTCGGCGAGGGCGTGAGAGACGCGGCACACGATGGTAGGCAATTGACAACTCGTCCCAGCAGGCCTGTTGCCAAGGACGCAAGCGAGCCAGCTCTTGCCGACGCCGCGCGGCGGGTAACGAAGAGATTGTGTCGTTCCCGAGATCCAGTCGTCGATGGCGAGTTTTAGAAAGAGCGCGCGGTCGAGACCGCGGATAGCGCAGTGATCGACATCCTCGACCTAGGCAGCATGACCCAGCTTGGCGGCTGGAGCTCTGCTTTCGAACCCACTTTTGCCGCGCAGCCCTTTCTCGTGTTCCAGGAGCAACGCCATCCATTCGGGGGCGGGCTGCGCGCTCGGACTGAGCCTCGACGTCCTGAAGGCCTTTGGCCATGTCGTCGAGACCGAGGCGATGCAGCTGGTCGAGGGTAGGATAGGCGAGCATGCTGGACGATACTTTCAACCGGAGGCGCGCAGATTGGGATCCGCTCGATAATCGCGTGTTCGGTCTCGCGAGAAGTGCGTTTGACCGTAAGCGTGGCGTTGAGGCCCTTGAGAATTGTTGTACTCAATCCTGAGAGCACCGCTAGAAGAGTCATCTTCTGCAAGGGTGCTCATAATGGACGACCATTCGGACGACATAAGACGACCGTTGTCACCGCGTATCGAAGTGTACGCAGGCGCAGGTCGAAAGCGCTGGCCGGACGATTTGAAGGCACAGATTGCCGCGGAAAGCCTTGAGCCGGGGGCGATTGTCACAGATGTCGCGCGTCGCCATGGGTGCCGGCCCCAGCAGGTGCACGACTGGCGGCGCCGGGCGCGTTTGGGCCAGTTGGTGCTGCCGGCTTCGGCGGACACGCTGTCGTTCGTGCCGGTGGTATCGGAATCGGCGCGACCGGCGGCCGCAGAGCCCACCGGGTCGCCGGAAGCAGCCGTTGTAACGGTTGAACTCCAGGGGGCACGCGTGGAGGTGCGAGGGACGCCTGGCCTTGCTGTGTTGAGTGATGTGTTCTTGGCGCTTCGACGGACACGTTCATGCTGATGCCGCCCGCGAGCCTCATGATTTACGTGGCGACGCAACCTGTGGACTTCAGAAAAGGTGCGGAGGGCTTGGCGCTGTTGGCGAAGGAGACGCTGGGCCATGACCCGATGAAGGGCGTGGCGGTGGTGTTCCGTGCGAAGCGCGCCGATCGGGTGAAGATTGTCGTCTGGGATGGCAGCGGCCTTGTGATGTATTGGAAGCGGCTCGATGGCAGCGGCTTCAAATGGCCACCCATCGTAGCCGGCGTGATGCGGATGAATGCCGCCCAGCTGTCCGCGCTTCTGGCCGGCATGGATTGGACGCGGATGCACGCGCCTCGAATCCCGCAGCCGAAAGCACTTGCGTAGGAGATAAAAACTTCGCTGCATCGGGGCGCGAAGCATGGCAGAGTTGGGCCAATGAGTGATTTGCCTGATGAGCTGCCGAGCGATCCAACCGAGCTGCGTGTCTTTGCCGCGGCTCTGCTGGATCGCTGCGCCAGGCTCGAGCGGTTGCTCAAGCTTGCGAAAGATGCGCAGTTCGGTCGATCCTCGGAAAAGCTGGACGCTGATCAGCTACAGCTTGTTCTGGAGGACATCGAAGAGGCCGTCGCGGCTCTCGAAGCAGCTGAGGATCGCGCCAATCCCAGAGCCCGCGAGAAGAGAACTACCAAGCGCAGAGCCAACCGTGGTCAGCTTCCGGAGCATTTGCCGCGCATCGTCGAAACCCTGATGCCGGCTGCAACCTGCTGCCCGTGCTGCAAAGGCGATCTCGTTGAGATTGGTCACGATGAGAGCCAGAGGCTGGACGTCGTTCCGGTGCAATACAGGGTGATCGTCACCCGCCGGCCCAAGCTGGCCTGCCGCGCCTGTCATGGCGTCGTCCTCCAGCACGCTGCGCCCGAGCGATTGATCAAGGGGGGACTGCCCACCGAGCGTCTCGTCGCGCATGTAATTGACGCCAAGTATCATTGGCATTTGCCGCTCTATCGTCAGGCGCAGATGCTGGCGACCCACGGTATCGCCATCGACCGTTCCACGCTCGCCTTCTGGGTCGGCTACGCCGCCCAGGAATTGAAGCCCTTGTGGCATCGTCTGCGCCAGCTTCTGCTCGCCTCTTCGAAGCTCTGTGTCGATGAGACCCCGGCGCCGGTGCTGGATCCGGGGCGCGGCAGGACCAAAACCGGCTACTTCTGGGCGCTGTCACGCGATGACAGGCCCTGGGCCGGACCTGACCCACCTGGCGTGGTTTACGCCTATGCACCGGGCCGTGGGGCCGTTCATGGCTTGAGGCTGCTCGAGGGCTATCGCGGCATCATCCACTGCGACGGCTATCAGGCTTACAAGACCATGACCCGAGAGACGCGTGCGGACGCCTTGTCCGGAACGCTCGCCTTCTGCTGGTCGCATCTGAGGCGCCAGTTTGTGAAGATCGAGCGCGAGGCTGCTCCGGCGCCAGCTCCGGTTGCCCGCGAGGCTCTTGAGCGCATCGCCCAACTTTACGCGGTCGAGAAGGCGCTCCGCGGCCGATCGGAGGCCGAGCGCCGTGCTGGCAGGCAGGCGCATGCCCGACCTCTGGCTACAGCCTTGAAGCAGTGGTTTGAGGCCAAGCTTGATTACCTTGCACAAAAGAGCGACACGGCGAAGGCCTTGCGTTACGCGTTGCGTCATTGGGACGGCCTGACGCTCTACCTTGATGACGGGCGCATCGAGATGGACACGAATGCTGTCGAGCGTGCGATGCGGCCGATCAAGCTCAACGCGAAGAACTCCCTTTTTGCCGGTTGCGACGAGGGCGCCGAGAATTGGGCAGTTCTGGCATCGTTAATCGAGACCTGTAAGCTCAATGGCGTCAGTGCCGAGCACTGGCTCGCTGATGTTCTCGCGAAGCTCGTCAATGGTTGGCCTGCGGCGCGACTGGACGAACTGCTCCCTTGGGCGTCGATCTACACGATGCATGCACACGATCCGAGGCTGGCGGCATGAGCCTGAACACGACCGCGGTCCGGATCAAGGTGACCCTCAAGGACGTGAAACCGGAGGTGATGCGATGCCTTGTCGTGCCGCTCACGCTGCGTCTTGATCGGCTGCATCTGACGCTTCAGGCGGCGTTTGGCTGGACGAACAGCCATCTCTTCGAGTTCCTGGCCGGCGAAGGACGTTGGGGTATCCCTGATCCCGAAGGTGATTTTGGCCCCCAGCCCATCGATGCCCGCAAGGCGCGGCTCTGCGATATCGTTCAAGAGAGTGGCGCCAAGACGATCCATTATCTCTACGACTTCGGCGACAGCTGGGATCACGTGATCAAGCTCGAAAAGTGGTTCGATAACACGACAACGGAGGGACTTCCGTTCTTGCTCGAGGCCGCCGGCCGTTGTCCTCCGGAAGATGTCGGCGGTGCGCCAGGCTATGCCGAATACCTCGACGCCATCAGCGACCCCGCCCATCCGGAGCACGAACATATGCGCCTCTGGGGCCCGGAGCAGTTCGATCCCAACGTCGTCGACCGGAAGGCGCTTGAGGCCGCTGTCAATGCGTTGTCCGACATATGGAAGCCGCGCCGGCGCACCACGCGCTCAAAATAGACGTTAAGCGCCAATCAAATGGGCCTCAGAGCTACGCTTACGTTTGACCTTGTTGGAGAGGATGGGGAGGCGATGCTCTTGTTGGTCACCGCGCGGCTGAAATCAGCTCGGACCATTCTTGATCAATATTGAACACCCGAAGCACGCCCAGACAGGTCCGGAGTCCCTGTTCAGGATGAGACCGATTGGCCGGGATGGCGAGGACGAGCCCCTCAATTAGGAACGATGGACCATCCGCGGCGCCGGAATTGATTGATAATCCACTCGGCCTACCGCTGATGCGCACTGGGCATGTGATCAGTCCCTTTGGCGGCAGCCGGCACCGCAACACCCAATCCCGATGAAACAATTTGGTGATCCGCGTGGTGGCGCGAACGTCGACGTGCTCCCGGATCAAGCGGTGTGGAGCTGATTAGAAGAAGCCATCGTGATCGTGGAGCGAGAGCCGGCCAGGAGCTATTCCGCGAAGACTAGGTCAGCGTTTTCTTGGTTCAGAATCATATCAGGCGACGTCGGCGAGTTTGTAGGACCAAGTATGGATGACGGGATGGCGATTGACGTCGTCGATTCCGGCCATGATGCGCTCTTTGAGTTCGTGCTTTGATGTAACCCGGATGTGGCGCAGGACTGAACGGGCGAACTTGGAGAAGAATCCCTCGATGAGGTTGAGCCACGAGCCGTGCTTGGGAGTGAAGGTAAGCTCGAAGCGTCCAGCCGGTCGTGTGTCGAGCCAGGCTCTGGTTTCTCTCGAGATGTGTGCGGAATGATTGTCGAGGATCAACTTGATCGCGGTCCTGGCCGGATAGGCGGCATCGAGGAGTTTGAGGAATTCTATGAACTCTCGGCTGCGGTGGCGGTCTTTGACGACCGCGTGGACCTTCCCGGTGAGCAGGTCAATCCCCGCCAACAGGCTGAGCGTGCCGTGACGTTTGTACTCATGATCGCGCGCAAAGGTCGCATGCACGCCGGGTACTGGCGGCAGATCCGGCGCTGTCGTCGCGATGGCCTGGATCCCCGGCTTCTCGTCGCAGGAAACGATCGCGACCGGTTTGTCCGATTTCTTCGACCGAGCGGCGGCTTTTTCAGGATCTGGACCTCGCGATAGACATACAGAACCTCCGCCATCTTCTGCTCGAACTCGGCGTCGCGGTTTTCAAGATAGTAGCGCACCTTGTGCGGCTTGATGTCCTCCTGACCGAGAAGCTTGCACACCGTGCCCTGAACCAGACGGGCGAGACATTGATGTCCGGCCTCTGGTCCGTGCTCGCGGGCATGGCGGGCCAACAGCCGCGTCGTCCACAACTCGTGCGGATAGCCATGCTCCCTGGCCTTGTCGCACGCCAGAGACACCAGCCAGGCCTTGGCCGCCGGCGTGATCACCGGCTCCTTGCCCGGTCGCGGGCGCTCGTCGAGCGCCGCCAGCGCGCCATTGGCCGCCGCCCGCTCGACGCAGCGCTGGACCGTCTGATGATGGGCGCCAAGTCTTCGTCCCACCGCAAAGAACGACGGGGTCTCGCGGTAGGCAAGCAGCATCGCGGCCCGCGACACCCGGCGCGCCGGTTCGGTCCTCGACCGCGAAAGAGCCGTCAACGTTTCGATCTCCTCATCGGTCATCGCCAGCTCGACCGCTTGCCGCCATCCTGCCATGATGAAACTCCTCGTTCAGTCAATCCTAAACGAGGAATCCACAAACAAACGTCCCGTTCCATCACTGCCAACTTCACGGAATCGGTCGTCTAGTAGCATCCGCCAAGGTGCCATTGATGGTTCCGAACAATTGTCGTCGCTTGATGTGGGCGTTGATGGCTCCAGCGCGGCGGTGACTGCCGCGTTCGCCCTTACAGCGTTGTTCTCGGACGACTAGTTCGGTCCGTGAACTCCTGGAACAAACATGCTGAAGAGTCGGACGACGAAACGCCATCCAGCATGTGGGATGGTACACGTCTACGACCATGGTCCCTGAAGTCGGCCCGCCGTCACGTCCGTGGAGATGAAAGCCGTACTCCACACGCGTGAGCCATAGATCGGCGGTAACGATGGGCTGAGACCAGCCCACCAAGAAGGGTAGGTGTATTGGCGGCAGAGACATGAAACAGTAGCCCTGTCAAACACAAGTTGGAGGGTACCACGTGAGTGAAACGGCTTTGACTGCAAGTGTAATTCCATGCACAGACGTCGTCCCACGCTCGGCGCGAATCGGTGCTGAAATCCGGAATATCCAGCTGTCCGGCGATCTGCCGGACCAGACCATAGCTGCGATTAAAGCGCTCCTCCTCAAGCACAAGGTCATCTTCTTCCGCGAGCAGGGGCACCTGGACGACGCCGAGCAGGAGCGCTTTGCTCGGCGTTTTGGGAGTCCATTGCCGCCGCCTCCAACGGTGCGTACTCTCAACGGGACGATTTCGATGATCGAGATTGATACGGTGCGCGGAGGTCTCCGGACTGACTGTTGGCACATCGATCTGGCCTATATGGATGCGTACCCCAAGATTTTGGTTTTGCGGGGCGTTGTAATTCCACCAACCGGCGGCGACACGGTGTGGTCAAACACCGCGGCCGCATATCTCGATTTGCCACCGCCGCTGCAGCGGCTTGCCGACGAACTCTGGGTTGTTCACAGCAACGCCTTCGACTTCTCTATGTTTGCCCGCCCTACGGACGCAGATAAGAAGCATTATGGCGAGGTCCTGAAAGCGAGGTTCGAGACTGAGCATCCTCTCGTGCGTGTCCATCCCGAAACCGGCGAGCGCACGCTCGTACTTGGCATGTATACGAAGCACTTTGTTGACGTGCCGAAATATGACGGTCAAAGGCTGTTCGACCTGTTCGAGTCTCATATCACCGCCCCGGAAAACACTCTGCGCTGGAGCTGGAAGCAGGGCGATGTTGCTATCTGGGACAACCGGGCCACGATGCACTACGCGGCTAAGGATTACGGGGACCAGCCTCGCCTTGTTCGTCGCGCAGCCATTGATGGCGAGGTGCCCGTCAGCGTCGACGGCCGGTGTAGTGTCGCGCGTGTCAAGCCGTCCGCGAATGTCGTCTAGGGCGATTGCAAGTTTCGCGGTGGTCGGAGTAGAGAATGATGAGCGTAAGGATCTCGTGTCTAGCATCACACAACAGCAGTTTCGTGGATGTTGTGCGACCGCGCCGTACCAAATGGGGACCTTCGACCGCGACTTCTTCGATCCGCTGCTTGAGGAAGTCCTTCTCTATGATCAGCGACTTGCGCCTCGCGCGCGCCCCTGCGCAACTCGGACGTGCGCGATCGGGTGCGGCTCGAGGCACCGGTTCGGGCTGCCTTGCACGGCCTTGATTCCCGTGGTGGCTCCGGAATGTTTTTGCCAGTTGAGGAAGGCAGATCAGGCTCGCCCAGGTGGGAGAGGCCGAAGCCGCTGCCATCGTGCTCGAGATGCGGTGCCACTCCACTTCCGCGCATTGAGCAAGAGCATAGACCGGGGTTGCTGACCGGACGCGTGGGCACGAAGCTAAAAAGAACCCGCCGTGGACTTCCAGCAGCAAACGAAAGGATATCGGCCAGAGACCGCATCAATTCTGAGAAGCTCATGATGCTAGCCTCAACTGCGAAATGGTTTCGGTCAGTCGTCCTCAGCATCGACCGCGATGAGATCGTGACGCGTAAGCATCCGATCTACATGCACGTCAAGAGTCCTGCCACAACATTCAGCTCCCGCGGGCACTACCAAGTCAGTGGTCAACATCAGATCGGCAATTGTGCTTGGGGCAACGACCGAGGCATCGCGGCACCTGGATTGTGAGCTATGGAAACGAACAAACTCACGACCAGCAGGACTGTTGCTGGGTTGCAATTGTGGTGGGAGGTAGTCCGTAGTGGTCCATTCAGAAGCCATTCCAGAACAACAGGTGCTTGCGCGAGGTACGTCCAAGGCTAGGAGGACGCGAGCTGTCCATCATGCACCCTCTCTACGATTATCGATCGGGTCATCGAAAGAACAGACAGGATGCTCTTCAAGGCGTGACGAAGATCTCGATTGCGTTGAGCGTAGTTCGCGCTCTCTCACGAGTCAGTCCGCGCCGTCTACCCCGCCGTGCGCAAATCGAGATGAAAAGCCTGGTTGACTGTGACGAACAGGTGCGTCGGGCTAGTCGAGTATGTCAGGACAGTCTGCCGGATGGCACCGTCGCAATTCCTCCAGACGAACACACCCTCCTGAGCTATAGCACTCGGGCAGCTAACATCAGACAATCGTACTCCTTCTTGGGAAGAGCTCAGGGGGCGAATGCTCAGCTTGCCGACTACCTCATTTGTCACGGAGAAATATCGAATGCTGCACGAACGCGAACATTATGTCGGCGGGTCCTGGGTAGAGCCATTGGAACCCGTATTCCTGGACTTAATCGATCCCTCCACCGAAGAAGCGTTCACTCGTATTGCCCTGGGCGGTGCAAAGGACGTTGACCGGGCTGTCGCCGCGGCTCGGGCTGCCTTTCCTGCCTTCTCTCGGACTACGCGGGAAGAAAGACTCGAACTGTTGGTGAATATTGTTGCGGAATTCGAGAAACGGCGCAATGACCTCTCCGAGGTACTCTGCCAGGAAATGGGGGCGCCGCTGGAATTTGCGCGCGAGTTGGCCACGACACCGATAGATCTGAGCAGCATGGTAACCGTGCTGCGAAGCTATCCGTTCGAGGAGTTGCAAGCAGGAACCAAGATCGTGCGAGAACCAATCGGTGTCGCCGGCTTAATCACTCCTTGGAACTGGCCGGTCAATCAGATCATCATGAAGGTCGCCCCCGCATTAGCAGCGGGCTGTACGATGGTGCTAAAGCCCTCCGAACTGGCGCCCTTGAACGCCGTGATCTGGTCAGAGGTGATGCATGCGGCTGGCGTTCCCAAAGGCGTCTACAACATGGTGCAGGGCGAAGGTGCGGTCGTCGGCGAGGCTATGTCGGCTCATCCGGGCATCGAACTGATCTCATTTACTGGCTCGACCAGGGCCGGCATTCTCGTCGCAAAGTCAGCTTCTCAAACTGTTAAGCGTGTTACGCAAGAGCTCGGTGGAAAATCGGCGAACATCCTGTTGCCTGATGCCGATTTCGAGGCGGCCATCCCCAAAGCCGCACTAAGAGCGATGTTTAATAGCGGCCAGTCATGCAGCGCGCCGACCCGCATGTTCGTGCCGATTGCGAGGCATGATGAGGCGAAGGAAAGGGTCAAAGCGACGGTAGAGAAGCTTGTTGTTGGCGATCCCTGGGAGCCCCGGACGAATCTTGGTCCGGTAGTCACTGAGGCACAGTTCAAGAAAGTGCAGCGGCTCATCCAAGCCGGGATCGAGGAAGGGGCGGAGCTTGTCACTGGCGGCCTTGGCCGTCCCGAGCATCTTAGCTGCGGTTATTTCGTGCGTCCTACCGTATTTGCGAACGTCCGAAACGACATGTCCATCGCGCGCGAGGAGATCTTTGGGCCAGTCCTATCAATCTTGCCATATAGGCATGAAGAAGAGGCCATAGAGCTCGCAAACGATACGGTCTACGGGTTGGCGGCTTATGTGCAGTCGTCAGATCTTGAGCGCGCACGTCGCGTCGCAGGCCGCCTGCGTGTTGGATCTGTCCATGTTAACTTCCCGGGACTCGACAGGGCCGCCCCGTTTGGCGGGTACAAGCAATCCGGCAATGGGCGCGAAAACGGCAGGTGGGGACTCGAGGAATATCTTGAGGTGAAGGCAGTGCTTGGCTATGACCCTGCATAGTGATGTCACGCGGGACAGTAGCGGTGATTGAAGGAAGATGTCCGTATCATTCTTGCCAGATCGGTCAGCTCTTACAGCGACGGGGACAGAACGATATACTCTTGTAATAGTGGCCCGCAACACTGCGGGCGCGACTTCAATTCAGGTACTTGCGCTGAAATTGCGCTCTGCTGCCGGACCGTGACACAAAGGGAATGCTTTGATCCGCATCGCGATCGGCACCGGGAACCTGCTGCGCGGCTCATAGGCCGAACACACTGGACTTGGCGGCGGCCCAGAATGAGGAGTGAAGTGCTTATTTCCGCCATAGAAGTTATTGATCCGTGAAGAGCTCTGGTTACGGCCGCACCACCTGAACCGCGGCATTCAGAGCAGAGAGGGATAGGGTATCAACAGGGCCCCCAACGAGAAAGTCGACAGAAGTGTAGCCGGCGGCGAGAACGGGATTTGTAGCCTTGCCGTGTCTCCACCAGAGACAGGTGCAACGCATGCGGTGGTCGGCCTTGAGATGACCTATGAGGGGCTCGACGGCAGACCTGCGGCAGAGTTCGCCCTTCATCTTGGGTCACCCTTCGCTTCTGGCCGGGGATGTAGAACCTGAACATGTGATGGGGCGACGCGTAGTAGCCGCGCAATCGCGGCGAGAATGCGCGAGGCTAGCGCCGAGGGACGCCGGTGTCCGGGATCAGTGTGGCCACGCTGATGACTGTCATACGGATCGCCGGGCAGCGCCTAAAGAAACGCGACGAACTGGCCACCCTTTGCGCGGCTGATCGTGGTTGCAGTGGAGACTTGAGGCCGTACTCGTGACTCCGATGGGGCTTGCCCTTGCCGATGCATTCGACCTCGGGCGTGTGCGGGGAATAGACCTTCGGGCCGCATTGGCGCTGTTGCTGCTAGCGCCGTTCCGTGCCAGCGATAGCGGCTTTACAATGGTGGTTGAGAGCCAACCTGTGAAGCTTCGGTAGCCGCACGAGTATCTGAGCGCCGGATTCAGAAGCTTCGGATCGGTGGGGAACGTTTACGTTCTTGGCTTGAATCGTGGCGTCGAGGATCACCGTGACAGCTCGGACGGTCTGATCGCCTTGACCCTGGTGGCAACCGACAAGCGCTCCTGGATCTCTCCAGCCACCTCTCCTCGGCCATCCGGCTGCGCCAGCACGAAGCGACGAACGATCGGACACCAGCCGACGCCGGAATAACTCCTCGCCACAGCATTGTTGATAGCAAGTGGTCTCGCTCGACGGCTCGCGCCGCACTTCATCGGACGGGTCGTCGCGCCGAGTGTCACCGCAACATCATCTCCTGCTCAAGCGCTCAGGATTTCATTCCCCGGCGGATATACCGCCACGTTACGACGTGGAGGTAAGGCCGCCCAAACGCCTCCACTTTTTGTGGCGAGATTAGCTTGAAGCGGTGCCCGCAAGCCATCGATTCGGCATCACTCAAGCGGGCGTTTGATCCCGGCCTGTCACTGCGATGGCGACCTGACGTCGTTGAAGTCTGATCTGCTCCGATAGGAGATCAGGCCGATGAGGAGTCCTCCCCAGATCTGGTAGTTTTTCAGGCTGTGCGTAGTGCTCTAAGATCAGCTTACTAATGCGCCGCACAGGCTGTGATGCAGCTCGTCAAGAGGAAATGGATTCCAATGATAGGCGTAGTCAACCCGTTGCAAGTCTCACGGTTTCTTCAACGACATGATGCATCCGCTGTCCAGAAAGGTATTAGGCTTTCGATAGGTTTCGACTTTCACGAGTACGTCGCGATTGCAGGCGCCACGCCAACCAAGGGCCGGACATATCCTATCTTTCGGCCGGATCGCTCGCCGATCAGACGAGGCGAGGGCTATTGGATGATAGGCGTCGATAGCAATAACAAGGTCGCTCTGTTGGAGGCTGCTCGGCTTTACAATCTTCAGCAGACAAACTTTGCAGAACATCTTCAATCACTAAAAGCGTTTTACGCAGACCCGAGTTTGCATGCACATCCTCTCGATCGTTGTACTTGCATTGCGCCAAGCGCAAAGAAGATGGCCGGGAAAGTAGCGTATCATGGAGATCGTTGGGTCCGCAGAGACTTTAGAGGACAGGGTATCCCCAAAATCATGGCAGGAATTGCACGAGGCGTATCCTTGGCGATGTGGGCTCCCGATTTCCTATGTGCACTTGTAGCGCGCCGGATATTAGACAACCGTAGTGTTTTCGGATATGCGCATTCTGAATGCGGCGGGTCGATATTGCAGCTGATAGAAGAAGATATTGTGGATGACGATTGGCTTGTTTGGCTAAGCGGCGAGGAGTTGAGGAGCCTTGTTCATCGTGGCGACGTAAAGGAGGCAACTGTGGGCTCGTGAGTTTTCGCAGGAAAAGCCAGTGCACTAAGTTTGCTGGGCGTCTGGTGCCGTATAGCTGGCGCTCCAGCATGGATAGCGTTACATGCCGGGCAACGAGGAGAGCACACGATCGGTAGCCCTCCAGGCGCTCCTTGGCTCCAGCCGTATCGAGATTGTCTCGCACGGAGTAGATATGAAGGCAATTGTGAGTAGATCGATTGGCGGCCCCGAAAAGCTGGTGCTCGAAGAGGTCGACGACCCGGTGGCTGCCGCAAGCCAGATCTTGGTTCGTGTCAAAGCCAGCGGGGTCAATTTTCCGGACACGCTTATCATAGAAGACAGGTACCAATTCAAGCCGAAACGGCCATTCTCGCCTGGTGCCGAGTTTTCTGGCGTGGTCGAAGCTGTCGGTACTGACGTATGCTCATTTCGGCCCGGCGATCGCACCATGGGGTTTTCTAGATGGGGATCAATGGCTCAGAAGATTGCTGTAGAGGCGAGCCGCTGCGTCATGATACCGGACACCATGCCCTTTGACGAAGCTGCTGCCTTCCTCCTTACCTACGGCACGTCCTACTACGCCTTGAAAGTGAAAGCGGGGCTCAGAAGCGGTGAAACTCTTCTCGTGCTTGGAGCTGCTGGCGGCGTCGGCCTTGCAGCAATTGAAATTGGAAAAGCTATCGGAGCTCGGGTGGTAGCCGCGGTTTCTACAACTGAGAAAGCGACGCTAGTCCGAGAGCACGGAGCCGACGCTGCAGTAATATATCCAGCGGCGCCGTCGGATCCACGTTCCCGCGGAGAGGTCGCGCGTCTCCTTAAAGAGGCGTGCGCGCCAGACGGCGCGCACGCTGTCTGTGATGTCGTAGGCGGGCACTATTCGGAGGCGGCTTTACGCGCAATAGCTTGGGAGGGTCGCTTCCTCGTTGTAGGATTTGCCGCGGGTGTTCCCAGGATTCCGCTCAATCTCCCGTTGCTTAAGTCTTGCCAGATTATGGGAGTGTTCTGGGGCCCATGGCTTGATCAGAGTGTCGTACATCTTACTAGCAGTGTGGCCGAGTTGTTTGAGTGGTACAACCGTGGCAAGCTGCGCCCTTACATATCAACGCGCTTTCCGTTGGCAGAGGCTGGTGATGCAATTGCCCGACTAGCCACTCGAACGGCAGTGGGAAAGATTGTCGTCACTGTCGATTGAATTCACCTTGGAGCATGCGCGGGCAAATGTTCATGCGTGTACCGGCGGAATCCAGCCAAGGATTGATCCGGCAACTTCATCAAGCTCACGGCAAATCCGCTCATCACTCAGGCGACCGGGCGCAAATGGCTCGCATCGCAGGTCCGCTCCACACATCGATCTCGGCGGCGCACTCCGCCGTAAGCCTCCGGTGGAGCTTTCAATTACCCACATTTAGTCGAACGGGCTGAGGGAGCGCACAAACCATTGCATCGCAGGAATCGACCGTGATTCCTTGTCTGGCACCGATTCGCAGGGGGCGGTGCCAATGGACGAAGAAGCCGACGCATGGTTTGATCGCGAGCTCGCTGGCTGCAGCCTTGCCGACGAGCGCCTGAACAAGCGGCTCCGCAAACTGGTAGCGCAGATCGGGAGCGCCATGGGCGAAAGTATTCCGCTGGTGTGCCAGGACTGGGCCAACACCAAGGCTGCGTATCGTTTTTTCTCCAACGACCGGGTCAGCGAAGCGGACATTCTGGCTGGCCACTTTCAATCGACGCGTGAGCGCGAACTCAGACGCGATCGGAATCACGAAGAGCATAAACAGCGGCCGGGACAAGGCGGGCCGCCTGAGATCGCACACGGTTTGCGGCATCCTGATGCACTCGAGCCTGGCGGTGACGACGGAAGGGCTGCCGCTTGGACTGACGGCCGTCAAATTCTGGACCCGGAAGAAATTCAAGGGGATGGGCGCCGATGATTCTCTCCCCGACGATGTGACCACCCTGAAGTCGATGCTGCGCGCCGAGCGCGCGGCCCGGTTGGCCGCAGAAGCCGAGGCCCACGCGGGGACCTTGCTCATCGAGAAGCTCAAACTCACGATCAAGAAGCTGCGGCACGAGCAGTTCGGACAATCCTCTGAGCGCGGCGCATTGCTGGACCAGCTTGAGCTGCAGCTCGCCGATCTCGAGGAGAACGCCGCGCAAGCCGAGACCGCGGCGCAGATGGCCGCAACCGAGAAGATTACGGTGCCCTCGTTCGAGCGGCGCAAACCGGCGCGCCGGCCGCTGCCGGAGCATCTGCCGCGGGAGCGTCTTGTGTATCCAATGCCTGCCACCTGCCCATGCTGCGGCGACAGCCGATTGCGCAAAATTGGCGAGGACGTGACCGAGACGCTGGAGCTCATCCCGCGCCAGTGGAAAGTGATCCAGCACGTCCGTGAGAAGTTCGTCTGCCGAGCCTGCGAAGCGATCAGCCAGCCGCCGGCCCCCTCGCACCCGATTGCGCGTAGGCGCGCGGGACCCAGGCTGCTGGCCCATGTCCTGTTCGCCAAGTATGGCCTGCACCTGCCACTCAACCGTCAGACCGACGTCTACCAGCGCGAAGGCATCGACCTCGACGTATCGACGCTGGCGGACTGGGTGGGCGCCTCCGCGGCAACTCTGATGCCGCTGGTCGATACGATCCGGAGCCATGTCTTTGCGGCCGAGCCTATCCACGCCGACGACACCACAGTGCCAGTTCTGGCAAAGGGCAAGACCCGGACCGGCCGGCTCTGGACCTATGTGCGCGACGACCGCCCGTTTGGCGGTCCCGATCCGCCGGCGGCCGCGTTCTTCTATTCGCCGGATCGTGGCGGGGAGCATCCGGAGCAGCACCTGGCAGGTTATGCCGGGCTGATGCAGGCGGATGCCTATGCCGGCTTCGGCAGGCTCTACGAGGCCAATCGCAAGCCAGGTCCGATCGTCGAAGCTGCATGCTGGGCACACGGCAGGCGCAAGTTCTTCGATCTCGCGCGGCTCAGCAAGGCGCCGATCGCGGCCGAGGCGGTCAAGCGCATCGATGTCCTGTTCGCCATCCAACGCGAGATCAACGGTCTCGCGCCGCAGGAGCGCCTGCGCGTGCGCCAGGAGCGCAGCCGCCCTCTGATCGTCGAACTGCAGGCTTGGTTGCGCGAGCAGCGCGCCAAGCTCTCCAGGAACAACGATACGACCAAGGCGATCAATTACAGCCTCAACCGCTGGGAGGCGTTCACTCGCTTCATCGAAGACGGCCGCCTTTGCATATCGAACAATGCCGCCGAGCGCGAGCTACGGGCTGTCGCCGTCGGCAGAAGAAATTGGACCTTCGCCGGCTCCGATGAGGGCGGCCGACGTGCGGCGGCGATCTACACCCTCATTGCCACCGCTCTATGCCGCGCGCGGCATAGTGCCGTCATGATCAGCGTCGCCATGACGGCGGCGCGGTCGGCACCGCGTTCGGAGCCTGCGAAGAGCCAGGACTTGCGGCCGAGGGCAAAGCCGCGCAACGCGCGCTCCGCCGCATTGTTTGTCAGGCAGATCCGTCCGTTGTTGACGAAGCGAGCGAACCGGTCCCACCGGCGCAGCATGTAATCGATTGGCTTGGCGACTGCGGAGGAGTTCGACAGCCGGGCGCGCTGCTCGCGCAGCCATGCTTCCAATGCAATCACAAGCGGGGCGCTTTGTTCCTTGCGCACCCGCAACCGCTCTTCGGCACTTTGGCCGTTGATGCCGCGCTCAATATCGAACAGTGCATCGATGCGCTTGACCGCCTCCAGGGCGATCGGCGAGATCGCCGCGGCGTTCTTGTCTCGCCTCGCATTGGCGGCGATGTCCGCCAGCTCAAAAAACTGCCGCCTGGCGTGAGCCCAACTTGCGTCAGGATAAGTCCTGGAAAGGAGGAAGAATGTGACCTGAAACCTTTCAACGTGACCCAGAGGGTTCGACGCCCTCGCGGCAAAGGCGGAGCCCGCCAGCCGGAAGCGAGTCTTGCATGGGTGACGGCAACGTCATTCGTGAAGCGTAGACAGCGGGTACTGAAGCCCTGTGGCAGCCTCGAAATCATGGTCGTGCTGAAGCCTTCGCCGTGTTGGATCCGGGGGCAGCACTGGGAAAGCCGCTATGGTCAGGCTTACCGGTCCGGCCGGGGTCTCAGAGCAGGGCAAAGGTACAGGATGGGCCACCAGGAAACCTGAGAGATCCCGTTTGTGTCCACATGAATCGGCCGGACAGGAGCACCGGCCTGAACAATGCTCCGGGCCTGATGACCGACTTGGCGAACATCGGGAGCGCAGACGCGAACACGAAACACCAAGGCATGTGGAATCCCGAGGCGAAGACATAAGCTGACGGACATGCGCGGCGGGAAGTCGTAGCGGCTTCGTAGTACCGAGGAAGGCGGGGAACTGGGCTCACCGGGACCCGCTGGAGGGAAGGGAGCCGTCACGCGTTAAGACCCATTGACGAGAAACACGGGAGGGAACCCTGAGTCCCGCAAACCTGTCAACGAAACGACAATGGATAGCCGATCTGGCGAGGCAACATCCCGAGCGGGTGCTGACCGCGCTGCATCACCTGATCGACCGTGAATGGATGCTCGAGGCTTATCGTCTGACGCGCAAGGATGGCGCGCCCGGCGTCGACGGCATGATGGCGACGGACTATGAGGCGAACTTGGAGGCCAATCTTGATGATCTCCTGGCGCGCATCAAATCCGGCCGTTACATCGCGCCGCCGGTGCGACGGCGCTACATCCCCAAGGCGGATGGCACGGAACGGCCGCTGGGCATCCCGACACTGGAAGACAAGGTGGCGCAGCGGGCGATTCTCCTGCTGCTGGAGCCGATCTACGAGACGGACTTCTTGCCGTGCTCGTACGGGTTCCGATCGGGACGATCGGCCCATGACGCCCTGCACGCTCTGCGTACCGGGTTCATGGAACAAGGGCTGCGCTGGGTGGTGGACGTCGATATCTCGAAATACTTCGACACCATCGACCACGCACACTTGCGCCGATTCCTCGACCAGCGAGTCACGGACGGTGTCGTCCGGAGGATGATTGATAAATGGCTGAAGGCGGGGGTGCTCGAAAAGGGCATCCTGCGCCGCACGACTGGTGGAACGCCCCAAGGCGGCGTGATCTCGCCACTGCTTGCAAACATCTACCTGCATTATGTGCTGGACGAATGGTTCGAGCAGGTGGCGCGACCGCGGCTCAAGGGGCGGTGCCAACTGGTTCGATACGCTGATGATGCGGTGATTGCCTTTGAGGACCACCTGTCCGGCAAGCGATTGCTGAACGTGTTGGCCAAGCGGCTTGATCGGTATGGGCTTCAACTCCATCCGACCAAGACTCGCTTCGTAGACTTCCGGTTCAAACGCCCAGGCGGGCGTCATCCTGCGACGGCGGGGACCACGTTCAACTTCCTTGGCTTCACCCACGTGTGGGGTCAATCGCGGAAGGGTAAGAATGTCGTCCGACAGATAACGGCAAAAGACCGTTATGCCCGCGCACTGGCCTCCGTGACGGAATGGTGTCGGCTCAACCTGCATCGTCCGTTCCGGGAACAGCACGCGCACTTGTCACGGGTGATCCGGGGGCACTGCGCCTACTACGGCATCTCCGGAAACGGCCGACGCATCAGATGGTACCACCACCAAGTCACGCGGATATGGAGGAAGTGGCTCGCACGGCGTGGCCGCCACAGCAATCTGCCGTGGACGCGCTTCCGGGCCATGCTCGCGCGATACCCACTGCCAACAGCCAAGATCGTCCACCAATATGCGCCGTCTCGTGAGCGAAGCTTGCGCGTGAAGAACCGGATGCGGGTAATCCGCTCGTCCGGGTCTGTGAGGGGCGGGGATGGCAACACCCCGCCTACTCGGCAGAGTGCGGGCGTGACCGGTCCCTGCGCGCGCGAGGCGTCATACAGTTCGTTGTAGTCGCTATAGGCGTCGCCTGCAGGATGCCGGAGAAGCTTTGGAGATGCTGAGTGGGATGCTCCCGCCGTCGGTCGCGCGAGGCGTAATAGAGCGCACCCGGCGGCGCCCGGCCGCCGAATGGTCGGTCGTCACGGACATAGGTCCAGATGTGTCCTTTGACCGTCTGGCCCTTGGCCAAGATCGGTACCGTGGTGTCATCGCCGTGCAGCCGCTCGGCGCAGAGGACGTGACGCTCGATCAGCCGATAAAGCGGCTGCAGGGCCGCCGCACAGGCACCGACCTGGTCGGCCAGTGTCGACAGGCTCAGATCGATGCCTTCCCGCGCATAGCGCTCGCTCTGCCGATTCAACGGCTGATGTTGGCCGAACTTCTCGAACAGGATCATGGCCAGCAGATTGGGGCCGGCAAAGCCGCGCGGCGTCACGTGGAAGGGCGCCGGCGCCTGGGTGATCGTCTCGCAGTCCCGGCAGGAGAACCTCTCACGCACGGTCTGGATCACCTTCCACTGCCGCGGAATGAGTCCAGCGTCTCGGTAATACCTTCGCCCAGCTTTTATAGATTCGATGAGCCGCAGCAAGGGCAGCTCTCCGGTGCGGCGACCACGACCCGCTCGCGCGGCAAATGATCTGGGAACGGTTTGCGCGACGGGCGCTTGCGCTGGAAGAACTTAACGGTCTGTGTCTGAGCCGCCGCCCTCTCAGCCGCCAGTTCGTCTTCGGTTGCGGTTGCTTCCAACGTAAGCGTAGCTCTGCGGCCCTTTTTGATTGGTGCTTGACGCCTATTTTGAGCGCGTGATGCGGCGCCGCGGCTTCCAAATTTCGGACAAAGCGTTGACGGCGGCTTCGAGCGCCTTGCTGTCGATGACGTTGGGATCGAAGTGTTCGGGCCCCCAGAGGCGCATGTGTTCGTGCTCCGGATGGGTGGGGTCGCGGAGGGCATCGAGGTATTCAGCATAGCCTGGCGCACCGCCGACGTCTTCCGGAGGACAACGGCCGGTGGCCTGGAGCAAGAAGGGCAGACCCTCTGTCGGCGTGTCGTCGAACCATTTTTCGAGCTTGATCACATGATCCCAGCTGTCGCCGAAGTCGTAGATATAATGGATCGTCTTGGCGCCGGTCTCGTGAACGATATCGCTGAGCCGCGCCTTGCGGGCATCGATGGGCTGGGGACCAAAATCACCATCGGGATCGGGGATACCCCAACGTCCTTCGCCAGCCAGGAACTCAAAGAGATGGCTATTCGTCCAGCCAAACGCCGCCTGAAGCGTCAGATGCAGCCGATCAAGGCGCAGCGTGAGCGGCACGACGAGGCATCGCATCACCTCCGGTTTCACGTCCTTGAGGGTCACCTTGATCCGGACGGCGGTCGTGTTGAGGCTCATGCCGCCAGCCTCGGGTCGTGTGCATGCATCGTGTAGGTCGACGACCACGGAAGCAGTTCGTCCAGTCGCGCCGCAGGCCAGCCATTGACGAGCTTAGAGAGCACGTCGGAGAGCCAGTGCTCGGCGCTGACGCTGTTGAGCTTACAGGTCTCGATCAACGAAGCTAGTACTGCCCAACTCTCGGCACCCTCGTCGCAACCGGCAAAAAGGGAGTTCTTGGCGTTGAGCTTGATCGGCCGCATCGCACGCTCGACCGCATTCGTATCCATCTCGATGCGCCCGTCATCAAGGTAGAGCGTCAGGCCGTCCCAATGACGCAGCGCATAACGCAAAGCTTTCGCCGTGTCGCTCTTCTGTGCAAGGTGATCAAGTTTTGCCTCAAACCACTGCTTCAAGGCTGCAGCCAGAGGCCGGGCATTCGCCTGTCGGCCTGCGCGGCGCTCAGCATCAGATCGGCCACGTAATACTTTCTCGACCGCGTAGAGTTGGGCGATGCGCTCGAGTGCCTCGTGGGCAACCGGAGCCGGTGCCGGAGAAGCCTCGCGCTCGATCTTCACAAACTGGCGTCGCAGATGCGACCAGCAGAAGGCAAGCGTCCCGGACAGTGCGTCCGAACGCGTCTCTCGGGTCATGGTCTTGTAAGCCTCATAGCCATCGCAATGGATGATGCCACGATAGCCCTCAAGCAGCCTCAAGCCATGAACGGCGCCGCGGCCCGGTGCATAGGCATAGATCACCCCAGGCGGATCAGGACCGGCCCAGGGCCTGTCATCGCGCGAGAGCGCCCAGAAGTAGCCAGTTTTGGTTCTGCCGCGCCCCGGATCCAACACCGGCGCTGGGGTCTCATCGACACAGAGCTTCGAGGAGGCGAGCAGAAGCTCTCGCAGACGATGCCACAACGGCTTCAGTTCCTGGGCGGCATAGCCGACCCAGAAGGCGAGCGTGGAACGATCGATGGCAATTCCGTGGGTCGCCAGCATCTGCGCCTGACGATAGAGCGGCAAATGCCAATGATACTTGGCGTCAATTACATGCGCGACGAGCCGCTCGGTGGGCAGTCCACCCTTGATCAATCGCTCGGGCGCGGCGTGCTGGAGGACCACGCCATGACAGGCGCGGCAGGCCAGCTTGGGCCGGCGGGTTACGATCACCCGGTACTGCACCGGAACGACGTCGAGCCTTTGGCTCTCATCGCTGCCAATCTCAACGAGATCGCCTTTGCAGGACGGGCAGCAGGTTGCAGTCGGCATCAGCGTTTCGACGATGCGTGGCAAATGCTTCGGCAGCTTGCCACGATTTGCCCTGCGCTCGGCAGCTCTCTTCTCGCGTGTTTTGGGATTGGCGCGGTCCTCGGCTGCTTCGAGAGCCGCAACGGCCTGATCGATATCCTCCAGAACAAGCTGGAGCTGATCAGCGTTAAGCTTTTCCGACGATCGACCGAACTGCGCATCTTTTGCAAGCTTGAGCAACCGCTCGAGTCTGGCGCAGCGCTCCAGCAGAGCCGCGGCAAAGGCACGCAACTCGGCTGGGTCGCTCGGCAGTTGATCAGGCAAATCACTCATTGGCCCGAGTCTGCCATGCTTCGCGCCTCGATGCAGCGAAGATTTTATCTCCTACGCAAGCGCTTTCGGCTGCGGGATTCGAGGCGCATGCATGCGTGTCCAATCCATGCCGGCCAGAAGCGCCGACAACTGCGCGGCGTTCATTCGCATGACGCCGTCAACAACCGGCGGCCACTTGAAGGCGCTGCCCTCAAGCCGCTTCCAATACAGCACAAGGCCACTGCCATCCCAGACGACGATCTTCACCCGATCAGCGCGCTTTGCACGGAAGACCACCGCCATGCCCTTCATCGGATCGTGGCCCAGCGTCTCCTTCGCCAACAGCGCCAGGCCATCCGCGCCCTTCCTAAAGTCTACAGGTCGGGTTGCAACGTAAATCATGAGGCCAGCGGGAGCCGTCAGCATGAACGTGTCCGGCGCAACGCCACAAACACATCACTCAGCACGGCAAGCCCAGGCGTTCCCCGCACCTCCACCCGGGCCCCAAGGAACTCAACCGTAACAACGGCAGCTTCCGACGATCCGGACGGCGCGGCAGCCGCCGATGGCGACGTTTCCGATACCAAAGGCACGAATGTTACTGTATCCGCCGAAGCCGGCAGCACCAGTTGACCTGAACGCGCCCGGCGCCGCCAGTCATGCACCTGCTGGGGCCGGCAGCCATGGCGACGCGCGATATCTGTTACAATCGCGCCTGGCTCGAGGCTTTCCGCGACTATCTGGGCCTTCAAATCATCCGGCCACTGCTTTCGTCCTACTCCAGCATACACTTCGATACGCGGAGACATCGGTCGTCTTATGTCGTCCGAATGGTCGTCCATTGTGAGCACCCTTGCAGAAGATGACTCTTCTAACGGCGCTCACAAGACTGCGCACAAACAATCTGAAGGGCCTCAGCACCACGCTTACCTTCCAACTCTTCGAGCTGAAGCTCCATCTGCTCCAGCAGCCGCGCCTTGCGCTCCGAACGGCTGCCATAAATCTGGCGACGCAGCTTCTCGATCTCGAGCTTGAGGTAACTGATCAGGGCCTCGGCCGCCTTCGCGTCGGCAGCTTCCGCTTTGGCGCTCGCCGCGACCGCTTCCGCTTGAAGACGAGCGGCTCGCTCCGCGAGGATCATCGCATGCGCGGCGGTCAGATCGGTGGGGAGCGATTCAGATGTGGTCACGACGATGATGGAATCACATCCATCACGATCCGCAAGCTCAAAGCCTCATCCGACCGATGCCGGCCGCCACGTCTCTTGTGGGTGCCGCCAGTCGATCCCGGACAATAGATAGCCGAGCTGCGCCGACGAGATCGTCACCACACCCTCGGCAGGGCTCGGCCAGATGAAGCGCCCCCGCTCCAAGCGCTTAGTGAACAGACAGGCGCCCTGGCCGTCATGCCAGATGATCTTCAAAAGATTGCCCCGGCGACCGCGGAAGCAAAACAGGTGACCGCCAAGCGGATCGCGATGCAAGATCTCCTGAACCTGCAACGCCAGCGACGGAAAGCCCTTCCGCATGTCGGTATGGCCGGTCGCGAGCCATACCCGCACGCCGGCCGGCAACGGGATCATCGTGGCCATCCATCTGTCAGCGCCGCCACGACTGCGCTCAGCGTCGCCGCGTCAACCGCGCCAGTGATCCGCATCCGAGCCCCGGCCGCGAACTCGATCTCGATCGCACCGCAGGTTCCGGAGGGTGCCGTCAACGGTTGCCGGTCGGGCGCAATGGAGACTGCCGCAAAACGGACCTCGTCATCCTGCCGCTGCATCGGCTCAGGCCCGCGAGCGAAGACACCGGTCCGCGCCTGCCGCCGCCAAGCCGTGACTAAATTGCGGTGAACATCATGTCGCCGAGCAACCTCGACAACACTGGCCCCAGGCGCCAGACTCTCCTCCACGATCCGAAGCTTCTCGGCGCTCGTCCACCGCCGTCGCCGTTCTGGACCGGACAGAACCGTAACCGTCGTCACGTTTGCTCATTTGCTTGCGAATTAATGAGCAAACCATCTCACGCTCGAACCTGATCCGGGAAGGCGGCCTCCACCGGCTTTCAATTACCCACAAAGTCTCCTCCGACCAAGGCGCCTAACGCGATGTCGGTCAGGCGCGACAGCCCGCGCCACATGACCGTATTGCCAGGGGGCGGATCGCTGGCGCGTGCGAGATAACCGCCGAGCCGGGCGATCTTGATGAGATAGTGCGAAAGCATCTTTCTCGCTTTTGGTTTGTCGTTGACGAGGCGATCGAGCACGCCGATTTCAGTCGCGGTCAATACGAGGGTTGGCGGTGCATCTGGGGCGGAACGGTTGAGCATCGTCATCCAGAAGACCCGCCAACTCAGGATGCAAAAAAGCGAGATCAGATTGGTCAGACGCTGGGCGGTCCTAAGCTTCGACTCCTCGGCTTTGCAGCCTGATTTGAGTATCTTGTGAAACACCTCGATCTTCCATCTCAAAGCATACCATTCGAGCTTCTCAATGGCGTCGGTGCGGGAGCTAACAGGTAGATCTGTGATCAGCTTCCACTCAATTTTCTTTCTCTTCTTCGGCGTCACGCGCTCTTCGGCGTGGATTACCGTTAAGGTCAACGTGGGATAGCGCTTCTGTTTTCCGATCGGCGGCAGGACGCGAATCTTGCGATATCTGATCTCGAGGACGGCTTCATCAGGATCTCCGTTGTTGTCTTTGACGTGGATGCGATGCCGCCCTTTGACGGCGACTTCGTCCATTTCATCAGCGATCGTGTGATCTCCATCCCCAGCCAAACGATCAACGCAAGTCCTGATCACGAAATGCGTTCCAGCTTCTCGAGCCGCGCAGAACAGCTCATAGATATCGCTCTCGCGATCACCGACGTGGACGCATCGTCCCGGATCGCCCAACAGCTCCGTGGATTGCCGGACATTGTCCAGCCAGCGAATGCTCTCCTTCTTCTCGATGGGAACGCGCGTCGGATTAATCTTCTTCTTGAGCGCGGCGGTCCCCTTGAATTTCTTCCGGGTCCAGAATTTGACGGCCGTCAGTCCAAGCGGCAGCCCTTCCGTCGTCACCGCCAGGCTCGAGTGCATCAGGATGCCGCAAACCGTGTGCGATCTCAGGCGGCCCGCCTTGTCCCGGCCGCTGTTTATGCTCTTCGTGATTCCGATCGCGTCTGAGTTCGCGCTCACGCGTCGATTGAAAGTGGCCAGCCAGAATGTCCGCTTCGCTGACCCGGTCGTTGGAGAAAAACGATACGCAGCCTTGGTGTTGGCCCAGTCCTGGCACACCAGCGGAATACTTTCGCCCATGGCGCTCCCGATCTGCGCTACCAGTTTGCGGAGCCGCTTGTTCAGGCGCTCGTCGGCAAGGCTGCAGCCAGCGAGCTCGCGATCAAACCATGCGTCGGCTTCTTCGTCCATTGGCACCGCCCCCTGCGAATCGGTGCCAGACAAGGAATCACGGTCGATTCCTGCGATGCAATGGTTTGTGCGCTCCCTCAGCCCGTTCGACTAATGTGGGTAATTGAAAGCTCCACCGGACGGATACATCGCGTCGCCAGCCACTAGGCTTATCTTGAAGCTGAGCTTCTCGGCATGCACGAAGTCCCACACGGAGTGGTAGTCGACCTTTAGGCCGCGTCCGGTAAGCTCGGCGATGAGCCTCCGTCTGGTCAAATCGCCCTTCTTGATCCGTTGCGATGGCCGGACCACGTGGTCTCCCGAAACCCCTTCGGATTGCGGCCGCCCATTTGGCCCACAGCAACGCTGCCCGTCTGATCGATCCTCTTCATCGAGCCAAATGGGGTGCTGATTGCGACCCCAACTTGCGTGGCTGCCGATTGCGCGAGATCCCGCACTCGATCGCGGCCACGACACGTTTCCGAAGATCCAGAGAATGCCCATCCACGCTGGCCTCTGCGCAGCCAGCGTGCTGAATCCCAGGAACGTCATACCGCTTTGGACGCACGTTCCTGAACACCTGCAGGATGGTTCCCCTAGCGTCCGCCACTATGGTTTCTTTCGCCGATGACGGATGCAAGGTCTTTCTCTGCCGCAAGACTCTTGCTGCCCGCACGCGCCGACGTATCAGGAAGCCCGGCGACGATGCCCTCAGCAGATGTGAGACCCGCCTGCGCGCATGGCGGCGCCACGCTCGCTGTCCAGCCGAGCTGATCCAGCTTCTTACCAATTCTTCGCTAACGCCAAGTCCGGCAAGTTTGCTGATTTCCTTTGTTGGGTTTTGCTTCGAAGTGACGGCCGCGTGACGGTCAGAGACCAACCTGTGACCGGTGTACGCATGGCGAATCGCCTAGAACGTGGGAAGTGATATTTCGTTGGAAGCAGCTGACGCGGCCAACGATTCATTTCCAGGTGTTCAGAGTTGTAGTCGCGCGCCGCAAAGCTTTGTCAAGTAACACCAGATCGACTCCATAGGAGAGACGCACCCCGGCGGGGTCGCCAAAAGGTGCGCCCGAAGCTGCTGCCACTCCAGCGTCAAACAGCAACACGCGGACGACGTCGTCGGCATCGAACTCGCAGCCGCGAGCATAGGCTTGCCGCTGCCATTGGCTGAAATCTAGGTAGAAGTGAAATCCACCTTGCGCCGCAGGCTGAGGCACAAATTTCAGCGCTGAAAGGATCTGCAACCCCAGGGCTCGCGCGCTTGCAAGGTCGAGCTGCAACTT
Source organism: Bradyrhizobium sp. RDM12 (assembly GCF_051917485.1). Lineage (NCBI taxonomy): Bacteria > Pseudomonadati > Pseudomonadota > Alphaproteobacteria > Hyphomicrobiales > Nitrobacteraceae > Bradyrhizobium > Bradyrhizobium sp. RDM12. Next base: position 7,873,541 of record NZ_CM133064.1, on the reverse strand, counting down.
CAGCTCGAACGCGGTATCGCCGCTCTCTAGCTGATGAAGCAGGGCATGCTGTGCAATGACATCGGGACAACAGACCGCATCGCGTTGTAACGCGTCAATTGCTCCGATGATGTTCTTTGGGCCCGCGAGATAGCCGATGTCCCAACCGGTCAGGGCCAGCGACTTGGAAAATGAATTGATTATCAATGTGCGATCCCGTGCTCTGGGGGCAACAGAAAGGATCGGATAATGTACATGCGGCGCATGAGCGAAGGCCCCGTAGCATTCATCGAAGATGACCCAAAGATCGCGATCGATAGCAAGTTGAGCGATGCCGGCAAGCGTGCTGCGGTCATAGACCGCCCCGGTCGGACTGGCGGGTGTGTTCACCACAACCGCCTTGGTCTTTGATGTAACGGCCGCCGCTAGATCGGCCAGCCTCGGCACATATTTGCTATGTCGAGTTTCTATAAACACGGCGCTGCCGCCAGCAATGCCGATTTGGATCGGGAAAGTGGACCAATAGGGGGTAGGAATCAGTACTTCGTCTCCGGGATCAAGGATCGCCATGGCCACATTGAAGAGCGCCTGTTTGGCGCCGCTTGCAATTGCGACCTCGTCTGCGGACCAGCATTGAGCGGTCTCGGAGGAAATCTTGCGAGCAAGCGCATGGCGCAACTGCATCAGACCGTACGGTTCGTTACTTCGATACAGGTTACGATTGATCGCGAGGATTGCGCCCTCGCGGAACGGTGGAGCTCCGTCACTGAAGATCTCTCCGGCGCTCAAATCGATGATTTGGTCCCCGCTCGCGGCAGCTGCTTCCGCCGCGCTCCAACCGGTGGCGTTCTCCGACGATTTGAACAAGGCTGTCCGTTCAGCCAACATGAAAGCTCTCCAGAATGTCGCCTGTCATCGTTACTACCGCCTGAGTCCTGGAAGTGAAGTGAGCCCCGAGATTCACAAAGAGACGAACAGGCCGGAGACGTTCACGGCATTGTTCTACTTCACTTACTACCATTGCGATTGTACACGAAATCGGGCCATGAGACAGCGGAAGCGCAATGGCTACGAATTGCTTCCATGATCCCAGTATCGGACCGGCATCCACCGTTCCGCGGAAAGTAGCGCTCATAAGGTTTTGGTCCTTCCAACTCGCCCCCACGTTTGCATGATGCGCGACCGTAGCTAAGCTTGCGAATAGGTTATCGCCCAGATACTTTGAAAAGCTGCACTCCTGGCCGTCCTTCGTAACAGCGCGGCATGCGCTTTTGTGAGGATCGAGAGGACGTAATTGCAGCGTAGCCAAACTCTCATGGAGCCGACAATTCAGCCGTGTATCGGGAGCGAGAGACGATCATAACTTAGGTTTTCGTTGCATGGCGATGCCGCTCATGCTCATCATTCGGCTATCTGGCATGCGCCTTGGCTCTAGATCAATAACCAGCGTTGGTAGGTGACTCGGGCGTCAATCATGGCCGATGTAAATTGCAACGCTGCCAAGTCGGCTCACTCATCCGAAGCTCTAATCTTGTTGGTTCGAGCAAGAAATCGAAACCATCAAGGGTGATCTCTTCCGGTCGGCCACTAGCTGCACCGCGGAAAGTAGTAGCATGGCTCTCCCTTGCTTCTGGTGCGGTGCGGCTCGTAAACGCAATTACGACACGTAGACCTTGAAGTCGCTCGGGGTTATTTGCATCACCGCAAACGCGTTTTTGACCGGCGACGACAATTCTTTTCAATGCCAGTTCGGTTTGTGCGGTCGATCAGGTTGTGCAAGTCAATTGTTTTGCTCGCAGCGACTGAAACGACACTCGAGCTCATGCTCTCAGTGATGGGATGGTGCCCGGCCTCGAATGGATCCGTAGCTGGCGGGCGGCTTTGCGATAGCCGCTGGCAGTTCTCCAGTCGATCTGGTTGCGACACGCCAACGCAACCGAGGAGCCAGCGATGGTCGACGGATATGACGAATCTGCGCACGCTCGTGCACCATCAGACCCGACTCGAAACCCATTGCTCAGCCCTTAAGTTCGATGGAGAACCTGGTGCTCGGGGAAACTAAAGAATTGTCTATGGCCTACGGCGGCGAGCACGTCGCGCAAATTTGTCGTCATGCTCATTGGTTCAAGCTCTTCATCCTCCAAAGGAGTGCGCTTTGAGTATCTGCCGCGCATAGCCGTAACATCCCTAACGGTTACCAGCAGCCCTGCAGGATCCTATAGTGGATCAGACCGTTAACGCCCGATCAACTATCAGGGCTGGCAGTTGGTGCAGATAAGGGAAGCGTGCCACCTGTCGTTAGTGAACCGTTCGGTTCGCCGAGGAGTGCGGGTGCAACCTAAATGTCTTCTCCCTGGCGCCCCTGCGCCAGGACAATCCCTCGCTGGTTAGGAGCTCGCGCGTGTTCGGGTTTGCTGCAGCCGCATTCTCCGTAAACGATCACGTCAGGGATCCAGTTATTCGCTTGCGCGAAACTGTACCATCCGCCTTAACCCCACCGTCAGTGCTTCTTCAGAGGAGCCTCGACTGGGCGTCTAAATCGAAGGAGACTGCGCAACAGTTTCAGACGTGCCTTCGGATAATTCAGGATTTCAGACGTTTGGTGTTTCGGGTGTTGCTGCCGGCGCGCGGCGTTGGAAATCCTGCATCTCGCTTAAACCCGCTGCGCGTTATCCGCAATTCACGGCCTCGCGGCAGCATCAAACAAGAGAGTGGTTTCGCAGCCGTGGTCCAATCTGAGGCCAAACCAACTCCGCCCGTGTGCTTTGACAAGACCGGGACCGGGGATCGAGGCCAGCTAAGCGCGGCTGGAGAAGAAGTGTAATTGAACAGCGAGGTGAGCCATGCAGCGCAATGAAGAGATGAAGCTCGGACTAATGCTCCTTCAGGCAGGATATCATGAGGGTGCATGGCGCGACCCGAACGTGCCGGCGGACGGCGGCCTAGATATTGATCACTACGCTCATGTGGCAGCACTTGCCGAGAATGCGGCATTTCATTTCATATTTGTCGCTGATAGCCCAAGCGTAATAGAACCAGATCACGCGACGATCGCGCGTAGTAGCCGAAACGATGGCTTCGAGCCAATTACGCTCTTGTCAGCATTATCAATGAGAACACAAAACATCGGCCTTGTCGGGACAGCGACGACGACCTACTACCAGCCTTATCATCTTGCACGCATGTTTGCCTCACTTGATCACCTATCGCGGGGACGTGCGGCATGGAACATTGTGACATCTGGATTCAAGTTCGAAGCCGCCAATTTCGGGGAAGAGGAGCTTCCAAATCATGACGCTCGCTATGCTCGAGCGAGAGAATTTGTAGAAGTTGTGAAAGGCCTGTGGGACACGTGGGAAGACGACGCTTTCATTCGTGACAAGCGGGGCGGCATTTACGCCGACACAACAAAGCTGCACGTGCTTAACCACCGAGAGAAGTACCTTTCGGTCAGAGGCCCCTTGAACATCGCAAGGCCGCCGCAAGGGTATCCCGTGCTCGTTCAAGCTGGAGCATCCGATGCCGGACTGGCATTCGCCGCTGAATTCGGCGAGGTTGTGTTCACCGCCGCACCTTCTCTTCAGCACGGTAAACTACACTACGCAACTCTGAAACAGAAGGCGCGCTCGCATGGCCGGAACGACGGCCAGGTTTTAGTCATGCCCGGTATTGTACCGATCGTTGGGAGAACCAAGCAAGAGGCGTCCGAGAAGCTTCAAAGACTTCACTCGTACATGCACGACGACGTTCTATTTGGACTCGCGAACCGTTGGCTGGGGCTTGTCACCGACGTGCGCTCAATGAACCTCGACTCGTTGGTTCCGGAGGCGTTACCGCTGACGAACTTAATCCAGAGTCGACAGAAGCTGCTCCTCGATCTTGCCGTACGCCAGAGGTTCACGTGGAGACAGCTGATGCGCTTCGTGTCGGACAGCCGCGGCCATTTGATGGTCGTTGGAACACCCGACGAAATCGCCAATGTCATGGTGGATACATTCGATCAACATGCGGCTGACGGATTCAACGTTTTGGCACCCACCCTGCCCGGGGGACTAGAGGATTTTGTTGAACTCGTCGTTCCCGAATTGCGGCGACGAGGCAAATTCCGGTCCCGATACTCTGGAAAACACTGAGAGAGAACCTTGGTCTCAAGCGACCGTTCAATCAGTTTGCGCATCGACGTGTAAGCATCGGCCCATCTGGCGGAGGGGAACCCACTTAATGCGCCGAATCTTTCCTTTCGCTCGCAGAGAGTTCCGCCCTACACGGACACTGAATATTGGGAACTGAGACTGTTCACGCGCTGCGCGTTCGGCGATGACCTCCTAAGGCGCCCGGTCCGAACTGAGCCTTCGAAAAGAGTGCATGTGAATCGAGCGGAACGTCAGAACCATATTGTCCATCCGTAAGAGGCTGAACTTCCGGGGTCCCTGCGACAAAGCGGGCCGGCCGCTCGGTTGTTCCCTCCAACGGCTACGCCGGAGGTCCGTACCGCCGCTCTTGGTCCGACCCCCATGGAATCTCGATTGGAAGGACCTCGGCAGCCGCTCTTGAATACTCATCCCCTTCGGAGTTTTGCAGTGATAGCCGGCCCGTGGCAAGGTGGCACTTCTGGCAACTCGGGTCCTCTCACGACAAGATCGGGGGCATGTTGCACGTCGCACACTTTGTCCGCACATACAGCGTCGATGCAATCATGATTTTGACGATCAGCTAGCACAGAGACGCCACTACCAATTGGCCGCCTCGTCAGTCGAGGCGGCGCCGATCTACGGATTATCCGAGAGATAAAAAGCCCAGTTCGCTCCAGATCTCGAAGATCGTTCCCGCATGCTGCCCATTCTTTGATAGCGCGTATTTGAACGCTTCGGCGCGACTAATGAATAGACCGCCAAAAAGGCCGTTCTGTTCGCGGACAACCCAGTTGCCGCAACCATTCTTCCCAATAAAGACGGTCGATGCTGTCGGTCTGCGCAAAAGAGGTTCAACGACGTTCATGTTCATAAGGTCCAGCCAAACTTCGCGACATAACTGTGTATCACTGCCGCCAGGAACAAACAGGTTCGCCGATACTAGAACGAACGGCCAAGAATGATCGGCAGCTCCGGGCGCTTCGGCTGCGTCTCTCCCTCATCTCAGCAATCCCCGTGCCGCTCGCATTTGATAAGAAAAACGCGTGTGCCTGCCAAAGCGCTCACAGATTGCTATGCCGCTGTTGTCCGCTTTCCAGCCTCAGGTTGGCATCGGCTCTCGTGCTGGGTTAAGCAGTATGCTTATTGCGCGACCCGCCGGGCGCAGGACGGGCGTTTCCGTACCCGTACGGCGCCGAGTCCCTGGGGCGCGCGTTGGAGGACTGGGGATCACCATCGCATCAAACGCGACCGGCTATGGGCGTCGCTACTAGATGGACCGAATGGCTTGCGTTCGTGCTGCGCGAGGAACTGTTGTTTCAAGGCTTCCAAATGCGCGCAGTGTCTTCGAATGATACGGTGCTGTTCTCGCCCCTCGACTTACACATTCAAGGGTTTACAGGACAACGAGCATGTGTTCGTGGAGCAGAACGACACACCGATTGTTCGCCGCCTGGCGGATACTGGCGGCAAGAAGCCATCGACGCCGCTCCGCGCACGGTTCGCCTGTTTGCGCCGCCCGGCTGCGGATCAACTTCTTTCAGCTGGCGTTTAACCTCAAGGAAAAACGTAGGGAGGCGCCAAGGTGATCAAAGCAATATCTTGCTGCAGCAAGACTGTGCGAACCCGCGTTGGTCGCGGCTCGGATCAGGACGGAAGTGCGTTGTCTGTTAGAGGAATTTTGCCGAAAGCGCGATCGTTGCCTCAGATATTGTGTTCTCAAGAGGATGGAGGGTCGGATACGGGGAGCTGTCCGACGATCGGCAACGACCGGCCTCCGGCGTGGAGGCGGGCGCTGTTACCGCGCAGCCGGTGTCTCGTCGAATCGCTCCGCACGATCTGACGATCCAGACAGGAGCGCGCTTGCCTGCTCGCTGGCGCCAAGCGCAGCAGCTTATCCGAATACGCGCCCGGATATTTCACTTGCGGTCTTATCAGAGCTGCCGCTCGTTCGTCTCGGCTCGGCCTTGAACCACTCCTGCAGCTGAGGGCTCGCCTGATCGAGCGGATCACGGCGAGGACGACTTGGCTTCGTTTCTAAGACAGCCGCAATCGGCGCTTGCTGGACACTTTTGCTTCCGTTTACTCCATTCGAGCGCAAGCTAGCGGCGGTCTTTCGCCGGCGATCGGACCGGCCAGAGCCGTGGCGCCGGTTGGGAGCTCGTCCACGTCTGGCATCGACGATCACTTCCCGCGTCGCGTTCTAAGAGCAAGCCCGGCGAGACCGCGAACGGCGCAGTTCCCCTTTTATGAGACAGCGATGGCCTATTACAAGAGCCTCGGCGTTACCGTCATCCGCGCCATGACCAACAATGGGAGTTGCTAGAAGGCTCACGCCTTCCGCGGCGCTTACCGGAGGTCGGCATTAACCCATCCCGACCAAGCCTACACGCCCAAGACAAAGGGCAAGGCCGAGCGCCTCATCTAGATCGCGCTTTGGGAATGGGCTTACGCCCAAGCCTATTCTAGATCAGATCGGTGCAGAAGAGCTGCCCTCTGGCGCACCAACACAATTGGCACAGCCCCCATGGTTGTAAACTCCCAAGCGGCAATCAGCAGAGGCAGCTGACCTGGGACAACCTCTTGAGGCTCCGAAGGTCCGTATGTCGCCTCGGGGTGATCATTGGGCCTCGATCCAATTTGAGGTCGCGTGACGCGGTCCTGGAACGCCGCCGGATCCCGGATCCCCGCGCGCCCTCTCACATACTGAAAATCCGCCCAGGGTTCAGGATGTTGTTTGGATCGAGCACGCGCTTGAGTTTACGCATGGTTTCGATTTCCTGTCGTGTCCTCGTCATCTTCAGATACCTTCGATTGACGATGCCGATGCCGTGTTCCGCTGAGATCGAGCCGCCGAATTCACTCGTGATCTCGTAAGCAAGCTTCTTCAAATCCTCCCGCCTGTCAGGCGTGTGCTCGTGATGCAGGCTGACATGCAAATTACCATCGCCAGCGTGACCGTAGACGATCGTGAATGCGCCGGGGTCGATCGCCACAATGCGCGCGCCGATTGCCTTCACATATTCATCCATTCGATCCACGGCGAGACTGATGTCAAGGGAAATACGTGCCGCATGGGGAAACGAGCGAACAAGTTCCATGCTGGAATCACGGACACGCCATATCGCCGCTGCGGATGCGATTGAGGTCGACAGCGTTGCGTCAAGGATTATGTTCTCGCGCATGGCCGTCTCGAGTAGCGTTACGAGATAAGCGTGAATATGTTCCGCGTCGTCGCCGGAGGCTTCAATCAGCACATAGAAGGGATGATGGCTCGGCAGCGGTCCGGTCACTCCCTTCACACGCTCGACGGTGAGGCGATAGTACTCGTTCCACATCACTTCAAATGCGGTCAGTTCTCCTCGAAGATGTTTTCGCGCCATCTGTAGGATAGAGATGACTTGTGCAAAAGAGGGAAGGGCGCAAAGCGCCACTTGGCGCTCCTTCGGGGCGGGATAGATACGCAAGGCGGCTCTCGTCACTACTCCGAGAATCCCCTCGCTCCCGATGAAAAGCTGCTTAAGGTCGATTCCGGTGTTATTCTTAATGTATTTGCGCAAACCCTGCAGCACTGTTCCATCGGCAGTAACGACTTCGAGTCCGAGGATCAAGTCACGCGTCATGCCATACCGAATCACGCGATTTCCCCCAGCATTGGTCGAGATGTTGCCGCCAATAGTGCAGCTACCGCGCGCGCTGAGGTCGAGTGGGAACATGTACCCTGCTCGGTCGAGCCGTTCCTGGACCTTCTGCAGCGTCGCGCCGGCCTGCGCAATGGCCACGCCCGACAAGATGTCCACCTCCTCAACCTCGTTCATGAGCTCCATCGATAGAACGACTTCATTCGCATTCGGCAGTGCGCCGCGCACCATCCCGGTCATGCCGCCCTGCGTCGTTACTGGCACTTTTTGGCGGTGACAGAGCCGAAGCAGGGCCGAGACCTCTTCCGTGGTCCTAGGACGGACAACCGCTCGCGGCTGGGCAACCAGATTACCCTCCAAATCCCGATAATAGCGAGAATCGATCTGGCAACCGCTGAGCACCGATTCGTTGCCGAGTTGTTCGCAAAGTTGATCGATGAACCCGCTGGTCATGTTTCCTCCAACACCGGCATTGATGCAATGCGCGGCAACGCTATTGATGCTCGCCGCTTCCGTGTTCACGCACGAAGTCCGTCAGTGCACTCGTTACTGCCAATTTGCCGTCCTTCGGTTGCCATTCCAGAAAAAACACCGGAGTTCTTACGGAAGGATTGTTTCTCGAGTAGCAATTCGCGGGCCACTCGGGTCCGCGCTTTCGTCGACGAGAAAATCAACGCAAATTGATATTATGGAATGGCGCGGGCTCAGCTCCTGTCAGCATTGTGACATCAAAGTCATGAATCGGCATGGCGGCGGCAAGATGATGCCGAGCGTGGCGAACGGAGCTCGAACTTGCTTGAGGGCACCTCTACGTTCCGTCACCAGGATGCGCTTCGCCTTAAGCGCAGTTGCTTGTTGGTGGCTGCGGTCTGAGTCGATCGCGCTGCCAATTGGGACTCCATCACTGCAACACGATCTGTCGTCCACCTAAGCCAAGAGAGTCCCGCTACATTTCAGCTCCGAGCGCATCGCGATAGAATTTCGCAAAAACGCGATCGCGACATACTTCGGCCCAATGCCCCTCAAGGAATCACAAAAAGCTGCGATTTGGCCCTGGATTCTTGCAAGCTCAACGTATTTTCGGGCCCCAGTTGTGTTGATGGTACCCAGTCGATCGCCTCCAGCAAATAATTCGGCTGAGCTGCGGCCCGCGACACCACGCCATGCATAGCCAGTTGAAGCGGCCGGCGTGCCAATCAAAGCGCATTGGCACGACGGGGTTGGACTGTCGCTTTACGCCAAGCGACTGGATCCGTTGGATCAAGGACGACTGGCGACTGAAATGAGTGCCGCCAAGATCACGAACACCACTACCGTGGCGTCGTTCACCGGCCAGCGGACGCTGGCAGTGATGGCGAAGTCGCTCGAGCACGGAACAGACACGTCGCCGGCAAAACGATCTCGCCCGACGGCTTCCTGCACAGCAACGTCAGGGTCCTGCATGCCTTTGCGCATGTCAGAGTGCCCGGTCGCGATCCAGATTTTCGCGGCTGCGCCTGCTGCGATTGAATCATCGCTGCTCCAGAAGGTCCATCACTCGGAGACAACGCGGTTCGATCGACACCGGCGTTCACGATCAGCCTTGCCGACGACAATCTCCGTGCGACCGCTTGCAATCGCGGAGACGGTCGATGGCACTGGAGCTGCGTCCGGCATCACCAGGGCCGGCGCAAAGGCAGGCTGATGCTGCTCATTATCACTCGTCCGGGCCCGAAACGATCACGCCACGTCAATAGGACGGAGCGCGATGATTCCATACCGCCGCGCGTCGATGAGACAGCGCGCGAAGTGCGCAAACTTTCCAGAACGATCTTGAGCTTCTAATCGTGGTCCAGCCGACGGCGCCGGCCAGCCTCGACAACCTCTACCCGCTCAACCAGAGCACCTCAGTTCTTGCCCTCCATGAGTGGCTGTTACATAGCAATCGGCTTACCCGACAAGGCGGCCGTCACCGGAGGGAGACACCGAGAGCTTTTTCTCCTAGCTCAAATCCGAAGGATTGGCCACGCAATAGAAATTGGCTGTTTCAGCGCGATTGAGTTCGAGCGTAACCTGGGATCAGCTTAACCGGGTGTCCACGATAGCGCCAGGCTCAAGACTCGCGGCTGCTGACAATGGCGTCCAGAATGGCACGCGTAGGACGTTCAGCCCACTTCATTTGGTAGCTGCAAAAGCCGGATAGCCCGTTTAGCTTCTTTGGGGCCGATCAAGCCGCAAGAGAACAAATCGCGCAGTATGGAGACAGCCCATGAAACTCGATTCCGGATACAAGGCGTTTTGGGAAACCGCCAACAAAAACTATCCCGATCAACTAAGGCCGTGGGGCCCCCTTGATATGCAAATCGCAATAAGCAGTGTTGTGAATGCCGATTATTCCGACCGCTTTGCAAAGCCATCGGCCCGAGGGTGGAAGTCATCCCTCAATTCAAAAATTTTTCCGAACCGCTCCACAGTTATTGGAGCCTTGGCGCTGACGTACAAAGGGTTGATGTGTCTCAAGACCCCCTTTGATCTGGCTCTGTATACTAGACTCGTCTGGGAACTTCAGCCGAAAACTATTTTAGAATTAGGTTCTCTTCAAGGTGGCAGCGGGCTGTGGTTTGCCGATCATATGTCCGTCCTTTGTGAGCGTCCAGGTGAAGTGCACTCTTTCGATCTGCACACGAAGTGCATCCATGAAAACGCAAAGCATCCACTTCTTACCTTTCATAAGGTTGACCTTTCGAAGCTTGCTCCGTTCGATGAGAATCTGCTGATGGAGCTACCTCATCCTTGGCTTGTCATAGATGACGCACATCAGCAAATATTCTCGATATTTTCCTGCTTAAACCGTTTTATGGTCTCAGGAGACTACTATGTGTTCGAAGATGGTCCTATGCGGGGAGATCAAGGCATTATTGAAGGCTTGCAGTTGGTCGAGCAATCAGGATTTTTAGTCGACACTTACTACACTGACGCGTTTGGGAGCAATCTTACTTGTGCTCCAAATGCATGGCTTCGAAAATCGTAACCTTGGTCGGGAGCTCGCTAACTTGGAAGATCGGCATCTTCACTGGGTGATCCGATGTGGCTGGCCTAGAGGCCCGGTGTTCCAGCTCGCGCGCGGCTGCAGAGTTAGTGCCGCCAGTCTGTTGCGCGAGTTGAATGTTGCGTTCATCGCCCGTTCCGATTTGGAGAAGACGCGGGAGGCGAGGTCAGCTGCCGAGAACTCGCCTACATAACGGCTCCCGATCAGCGTCTCGATGATTACGCGGTCAGTGAAGTTATTTCCAGTCGCAGAAGCGCGCCGCCGACTTTCCTGCTCACGGAAACGGCGCCATCGTCTTATTCGCATGCCCCACATTGTCGTGTGCCTGGTGCTGTGGTCATCGCTCCTTCGTGCTCAGGGGACAGGGCCGATCGACTCAGGGGTTGATCCCGGCAATGAACGGTATTGACTGAATGCCGACACACTCTGTTGGCTGTGCGGGGTCGGCGACGCAAGCTTGTTTGGCCGGCTCGCCCCCTCCTCACAAAGCAAATAGCTGAAAAAAAAATTACGCAGATTTTTGTCCGATTCCGATGAGCCGACTTGGCACGAGTTTTGAACCTCTTCCGACGCGATGGGACATTGCCAACACGGGTATGCGACCAAGGCCGCGATGGATCGAACAAGATGAAGGAAAGCGACATGTCATGCCAGCGTCAGATCGCATTTCATGCGAAGCTTCCGCAAGTCAACCGAGTTGCCCCGCGAGGCAGTTTCGCCTGAGGCGACCGAGGTCGGTGTCTGAAAAGGCTAGGAGAAATAGTAACTAGTCGCGATCCCCAGAGAAGGCGTGACGTTCATGCGTCAATTCAAACAAGCGAGTTGGCGGCGAATGCACCTAAATCATTAACCTGATGGAGAAGAGAATGAAAATTCCTAAAAAGCCGTCCTTTGGAAGCTTTTCGGAAGTAGCAGAGTTCTATCCCGCGTTCCCGCCCTTTTCACAACGGCTGCTTCGGTTGCTTGTTGATGAGGTAAAGCATGAAACCGAATGCCCGGTCTTCGGGGATATCGGCGCGGGTACCGGCGCGATCGCCTATTCCCTGGCTGAGATGGGACTCTCAGGCTATGCAGTCGAACCAGACAGCCAGATGGTTGCGGTCGGGCAAAGGCTCGGCGCCAGTAATGCAGCCGTATCTTGATTAATGCGCCCGGCGAACGCACGGGCCTTGCTGACAATTCCGTAGATTGGGTTTGCTACAGCATGTCGTTCCATCTGACGAACGCAAGCGAAGCGCTTTTCGAAAGCATACGAATATTGCGACCTCGCGGGTTCTTCACGATAGTACACGTCCTTGCAGATCTCGAGACGGATCCCTTTCAACTGGAAATCGAAAATCGGATTCGCGACATGGCGCCCGCTGTGCGACGGGCGCGTACTCTACTCATCGGCCAAATGGGGACTTACGAGGCACTCCTCAACCAATATCCTGACTTTGGTAACTGCATTTCTCTCACTGCGAGTGAGGGGATATCCATGAGTGAGGAGCGCTATCTCAACTACTGGTCTGGAAGGCATGATATTCCGAGTCAGGTTTCTCCCGAGGTTTGGAGTTCCATGTTAGAAATGATCGCGGATACTTTCCGAAGGTGGCAGCCGGCCAGTGTGCGGTTTCGCTCTACCGCATGGCATGCTCAATGTGTGTGACTCAGGCTCGGCAAGAATGCTTCGGCGAAACGAGGTACGATCCGGCATCTACGAATTGCACCTTAAGGCCGGCATCACCAGGGATCAGCAAGAGTTCTGCCGCCGCGCTTGGAAAATTGTGTGGCTGCCGACAATCCTTTCCGAGTGATCGAAGCTTTCGTTGCAGCGCTTGATCTTGGGAAGCTTGGGTTCCCTCATGTCGGTCGGTTCGGGCGGGCGGCGATGCTGGCCAGCCGCCTTACGATCCGGCCGACCTGCTAAAGCTTGATCTTTACGGCTACCTCAACCGGATCCGGTCGTCGCGCAGCCTGAGCGTGAGGCCGGTCGCAATCTGGAACTGATCTGGCCGATGAAGCACTTGACGCCTGGGTATCGCACCATTGCCAACATCCGCCAGGAGAACCGGAACACGCTGAACGCGGTGAACCTGGGAGTTATGCCGCTGCTGCGCGAACTCGATCTGGTGAGCACAGAGGTTGCGGCGATCGACGGCGCGTTTTGGTAGCAACGCTAGGAAGGTGAGCATTAAGAAGCAGCGCAGGTTCGCCAAGCGAGTGCCAGAGATCGAGCAGGAGATTGAAAGCTGGTGCCGCGCTCGAGGCCAACGATGGCGTCGAGGCAGAACGTGCGGCCGCGGGGCAGGATAGCGGGGGGCGACGGTGCGGGGATATCGCGCAAAAGCTGGCGGTGGCCAAGCGCAAGCTTATAGGCCGGATCTGGCGCAACTGGAGGAGAGCGGTCAGACGCAATTGTCGCGACCCACGCCGATGCCCGATTGTCCTCGAAGACCCGCCAGGTGGTGGCGGGCTACAAAGTTCTCAGGTCGCCGTCGATGACGAGCACAAGCCGATCGCGGCGAGCGAGGTCGTCAACGACGGCAACGATACCGGCCACTGATGGCCCTCGCCGATACCGCTCAGTATAACGGCAACACGCTCAAGTCCTGCGAGGGGGCGGGTTCGTGGCCTATGTTCGGCAGCCCAGGCGAACCGCGCGCCCTGAAGCACAAGGTCGCATCAACCATGAAGCGATTGGCTACGAGGCAGTGGCGGACGTCCATCGGTGCCTTGCGGGCGGCTTCGCCCGACGGAGGGGCGCAACAGCAACAGTCATCGAAACCGAGATCCGGTATGTCAGCCGCAAGTCCGATTGCGACGCCTGCGCGCTGGGGATCGCGCTGCCTCTCCGCCAACACTTCGAGAAGAGCACGCAGGCTAAATCCTGTTGCTGATCGCCGATCGGGGCGGGCTCGGCCCGTGCCCTGCAACCTTCGAGCAGCGATGTCGCAGGGAGAGGCGAAAGGGGCTGGTCAAAGTGAAATATGTTACGTCGCGCAGTTGCTGATGCAGAAAGAATCCTCGCCCGATAAGGTCGTCGCAGTTGCGACGAATGTCGCAATTGCAACAGTGATCGTTGCGGTGGCCTTGGCCTCCGGTTTCTCAAGTGCTGGTCCTTTGGAACATTCTTCCGAACGCCTCAGGTGGTATGACATTTGCTGGATCGCTTCGGGCCGTCCGCTCCGGAAGAATCGCATGTAATAGTTTCGCACCTTCACTGTATCCGATCTGTGGCAAGTCGTTTCGCAGCGCTTTTACGAGAGTATGCCTGTCACGTTCGGTCGAGAAATTCGCAAGCAAGAGGAGGTTGAGCAGGAAGTCCTCCGGGATAGGCTCAGCCAAACCACGGTCTAAGGCGGCGGCGCGAGGCGCCAAATGGACATATTTAGCTTTATCGAATGTGCAAAACAAACGCGATCTCTTAAAGCGTTGTTCGATCTGCTTGTGGGTTGTTCGAGCGAACAGGGCTTCAGCCAAGTCGCTTACGGGGCACTGACGGACGCGGAGCCGAATCGCCTACCAGAGTATCTCTCAGCCGCCGTGACAGTGAACTTTCCGTCCGATTGGTGCGAGCGCTATTCTGAGCGCCGATACTATGCGATTGATCCCGTGGTTCGGCGGACGACGATGCTATCGGCGCCGTTTCTATGGGATCAACTCGCAGATCAATACCAATTGCAATCCGGCGAAACGCGTGTGTTGAACGAGGCCAGAGAGGCCGGCCTGAAGCATGGCGTGACCGTACCACTGTTTGGACCATTTGGACGCCTATCTGTCGTATCGTTTGCATCCAGATCGACGATGCCGACCCTGAGTATCGCCTAAGTCGTCTCAACGCACTGGCATGGCAGTTTCATCATGCGTTTGCAGAGATCGCTCCTTCATCGGAGGGCAGGTGCCATGTGCAAACGGCCCTATCCGAACGAGAAAAGGAGTGCCTGCGGTGGGTCGAACAGGGAAAATCATCTTGGGAAATCGGAGTCATCCTGAAAGTGAGCGAGAACACCGTTAACTTTCACCTGAAGAACGCAATGCGAAAGCTAGGGACGAACAGCCGTACGCACTGCGTCGTCAAGGCGATTCGCCTTCGTTTCATTTGAATTCTCGTCTCCTGGCAATGTTAAGCTGCGCCGACACAGCGAGGAGAGCGATGTCAGCCCGAAGATGGCTGCGCGCGGCGCGTTCACTCCGACATCTTCATGTGTCAACGTGGTAATTCCCATGGCAAAGGCTGGCAAGTCCGTCGTCCCGATTCTCTCGTCCAGGAGCGACAGCCTGACGCACTCTTCTGGGTGCTGTTGCTGGCGGAAGCGGGAGAGCTTCGCACGAACTATGTCAGTGCGAGGTGCTGGGCATGGACCCTAATCATCAGCCGCAATTCCTGATCGCGTGCTGTCAGCTGAGATGTCCCCTCGGGTAACTAGTGTGAGAATGCGAATCTCGGCCAGGTGTTCTGCAAGCTGATGCGTCGCGCGCATTGCAACTAGCCCGATGCCGGTGCCAATGTTCATCTCTGCCAGTAATTGCGCTGCCCAATCGAACCGGAATCTGATCGCACCGCTCCGCTGTTCTGAAGGTACCCATCCGGCGTAGGCCGCAACCTGATGGGATTATTCTAACGGCCAGCGCTTAAGCAATCCCGGGTTTTCTTTATAGATTTGGATGAGCTCGATGAGGCGCTCGATGCCGAAGTCGGTGAACGCTTGAACGCCGTCTTCCAACGCCAAAGACCCAAATGGCGCCATCCTCGATCTCCATTTCGTTGGCTACGTCTCGTAGCCAATCGTCGTCTTCGCCGAGGTCTTTGGCGACCTTGGTGATGGTGGTGACGTGGTGGACCTTGTTGACGTGAGTGGTCATGCCGCTCGAGCGGAGATCGCTGATGCCGGCGTCCAATTCCAGGGCAGAAGTTCGTCCAGCCGGTGAGCCGGATGGGCCGCGATGCGGGCGAGGATATCGGTGAGCCACGCCTGCGGGTCGATGCCGTTCATCTTGGCGGTTTATGCCGCCCGCCGAACTATGCCGAACGGGTTTGGTATGGCACGCCGTTGTCACGCTGGCACCGTCGATGGCGTGCACGGCAGCCCCATTCCATTCGGCATAGTCTGGTCGTTCAGAGTGCCTCTAGGAAGGCGAGCAGGCGGTCGTTCGGCTGGAAGCGGGTTCGCTTGCCGCGCTCGTACGGCTTGAGCCTCGCCAGGGCAGCTTCTTTGAGGGCGAGGTGGGCGTGCAGGTACGTCTGCGTCGTCTCGACCGATTCATGACCGAGCCACAGCGCGATCACGGAGCAGTCGACGCCGGCCTGCAGCAGTTCCATCGCAGCGCTGTGCCTCAGCACGTGCGGTGACACGCTCTTGGCCTTCAAAGACGAGCAACTCTTGTGAGCGACGCGAACATGCTTTCCCAGGAGCGACTGGACGCTGTCGGCACTGAGCCGGCCCCCGTGCACGTTGGGGAACAACGCTGTTGCTCCTTTCCGTAACGGTTCCTTGAGCCATGCCTGGAGTGCACGCCGAGCAAGTGTGGTCAGCGGAGTGGTCCGCTCCTTCCGCCCTTTACCGACGCATCGTACGTGTGCGCCAGACCCAAGGTGGACGGCATCCCGGTCAAGGCCAGTCAGCTCGGAGAGGCGTAAGCCCGTCTGGGCCGCGACCAGCAGCAAGGTGTGATCGCGGCGGCCAAGCCACGTCGTTCGATCGGGCGCGGCGAGAACCGCCTCGATCTCGGGGCGCGTCAGGAAGTGCACCTGTCGCTTATCGTGGCGCTTGCTCGGTATGGCGAGCACGCGCAGGATCAGCGCACTGTGTGCCGGCTCCTCGAAGGACACGAACCTGAAGAAGGATCGGATAGCGGTCAGACGCAGGTTACGCGTCTTCGCGCTCGCGCCGCGCTTTACCTCGAGATCGGTTAGGAACGCGCCGATGAACGTTGCGTCCAAATCGGTGAGCGTCAGGGCCGATGGGGGCTTCCGCAGCTGCACCTGTGCGAACATGAACAGCAGCCGGAACGTGTCCCTGTAGGAGGCGATCGTGTTGCCGCTAACGTTGCGCTGGCGCATGAGGCGCTCGGTGAAGAAGCGCTCGATCAACGTGGCGACATTGCAGGCGGGCTTCATGGCGTCACCTCCCACCGCCGATCGAGACGCCGCGCCGCTTCTTCCATCAACTCGGGGCAGGCCGAGAGATACCAGTAGGTATCACGGACGCAGGCGTGGCCGAGGTAGGTGGAGAGCACTGGGAGTTGCTGCTCGACGTCCTTGCCTTCGCGATACCAGTCGAGCAGCGTCCGGATGGCGAAGCGATGACGGAAGTCGTGCACGCGTGGCCCGGTGCGATCACCTGGGCGCCGCAGCCCGATCTCTCGGGACAATCGCCAGAAGACGCGATGAACGTACTGGTGCAGCAAGCGGCCTCCCTGTTCGGCAACGAAGAAGGTCGAGCCGCGGCGTGATCCGAGCATCGCGTCGCGCCGGTGGGCGTAGTCGCGCAACGCGGTTCTCGTCGTCGGATGCAATGGCACGAGCCGCGACTTGCCGAACTTGGTCAGCCGGACCGTCAGCACGCCGGCGTCGAGGTCGACGTCATCACGCTCCAGGCCCATCGCCTCGGATATACGCATGCCCGTCACCGCGATCAGCCCGAACAGGGTATGGTAGGTCCATCGGCGCAGCCCGCCCGCTGGCGGCAGAGCCAGCGCTGCCGTCAGCAACGCATCGATCTCCGCGTCGCTGTAGACATAGGGCTTGGCGCGCTTCCATCCGGGCAGCATGCCGACGGGCGGTACCTCCGTTCTCAGATCGAAGTTGGCGACATGGCGCGCGAACCCGCGCACGTCGCTCAATCGCAGCGCCCAGGATGCATGACGATCGGGCGGCAGCGTTGCCCATTCCATTGCCAGCTTCGTCGTGATGATCCTGGCTTTGCGCTTCTCCATGAAGGCGACGAAGTCGGCGAGCCGACGGGTCTGGTGCTCGTACTTGTATCCAAACCCCTTGCGCATGCTCAGGTACTTATCGAGTGCGGCGCGCAGATTGGTCATTGCACGCCTCCCGGCCAGGGCAGGCTCAATGTTCTCAACGCATCGATATCGACCTTCGCGTAAATCCGGGTAGTGTCGTGGTTCTCGTGCCGCAGCAACTGTCCGATCTCCGACAAGGTCGCGCCAGATCGGAGAAGCTCGGTAGCGAGACTGTGTCGGAAGATATGGGCGCCGCGGTGTGCGCAACCTTCGATTCCAACGCGATCGAGGGCGGCCTTGGCGATCATGGTGATCGCACATCCGGAAGCAAACCCGATGTGCGGCGCGAGTGTGCGGACGAACAACCGTCGGCACGACGACTTTGGGCGGC
Source organism: Bradyrhizobium sp. RDM12 (assembly GCF_051917485.1). Lineage (NCBI taxonomy): Bacteria > Pseudomonadati > Pseudomonadota > Alphaproteobacteria > Hyphomicrobiales > Nitrobacteraceae > Bradyrhizobium > Bradyrhizobium sp. RDM12. The sequence goes on along the minus strand of NZ_CM133064.1, from coordinate 7,855,430 downwards.
CACTGCGCAGATATGCAACGATGGCCGCGCCAACGTCTGGCGGTATCGGCATCCGTGCACGCTGTCGGCCCTTGGCGCGAACGAGTATCTCGCTGGCGCGCCAGTCGATATCATCGAGCGTGAGCGTCGCGACCTCGTCGGCCCGCAGGCCGAGCTTGGCCAGCAACAACAGAATGGCATAGTCGCGCCGTCCCATCACCGTCTTTCGGTCGCAACCGTCGAGACCCTTCCGCACCTGTGCGGCAGGCAGATAGGTCGGCAGAGTTGCGAGCTTCCATCGCCGCATCGATGGAACGCAATCCGCCAATGGGCGCGCGTTCAGCCCCCGATGGTGGAGGTAACGGAGAAAGGCGCGCAACGACCAGCGCATCGCCTTGCCTGTTCCCGGGCTCCAATCCTGGGCGTGGCGCTCAATGTAGCGGATCACGTCCTCTTGGTTGATCTTGCACAGGACGGCGGCGCCGCCGGAGCTCACCTCGTGCAAAAACCTGCGGATGACCGGGAGATGGCGTACGATGGACCTCGGGGCCAAGCCGCGCTCTGATCGCAGGTAGGCATCGAACTCCTTGAAGATCCGTTCGTGCGGGGTGAGAGGCGGTAGCACCAACGGCGCGATCGCGCCTTCCTCGCGCAGCACCGACAACCATCGCTTGAGCGCTGCCCGGTCACCGGGTTGGATAGACTGCCTCCCGCCTCGATATCGGAGGTACCGCTCAACGACCTGCTCATCGAGATCAATCAGCTTATAGCGACGGCCCGCGATCCAACTCAGGAGCCCGCCAACTACGTTGAGGCAACGCCACGCGCCGTGCCGAACGAGCCTCTCTTCGACGAGACGAACGGCGTAGCACTCGACGAGCCGTCCGTGCGGCCCGCTTCTGAGACGCCGATACAGCCGGCTTCTGCCCAAGTACTCTTCAACTTCCATCTTCCTGTTCTCCGCTGTTGACAGCGGAGGCACAGAACGAACTATGCCGAACCGACCAAACGCCGGTCAGCTAGAAATCTGGGGAAAACGACCCGACTCGGCATAGTTCGGCGGGCGGCATAAACCTGTAAGCTGAACGACGTCGATCCGCTCGCCTATCTGACCGATGCCTTCACCAGGATCGTCAACGGCCATCCAAACAGCGACATCGATCAGCTGCTTCCGTGGGCCTATTGCCGTCACGACACCAAAGCCGTGGCCTGAGAACGACGCTTACGGTACAACGTCTGCTGGATCGGTTCAGGTCCGTCCGCTCCGGAGAAGCGATGCACAGGTTTCCCTCCGGTAAGCAAGTATCCGATCCGAGCCAGATCCTTGTGAGCTGTTCGAGCGAAGAGGGATTCCGTCAAGCCGCTTACAAGGCACTGACCGACGCAAGGCCGACTCGCCTGCCCGGAGTACCTCCAAGCCGCGGTGACAGTGAACTTTCCTTCCCGATTGGTGCCAGCGCTATTCTGAACAGAGGTACAATGCCATCGATTCGGTTGTTCGGAGGACGACGATGCTATCGGCCGTTCTATGGGATCAACTCGCCGACTAATATCAATTGCAACCAGGCGAAAGACGTGTGTTGAACGAGGCCAGAGAGGCCGGCCTGCAGCATGGCGTAAGCGTACCTCTGTTTGGACCATTTGGACGACTGTCTGTCGTATCGTTTGCGTCCAGATCTGACGATGCCGACCCTGAGTATCGTCTCAGTCATCTCAACGCACTGACCTGGCAGTCATCATGCGTTTGCAGAGATCGCGCCTTTAGGGAACGGCAGATCCGGTATGCAAGATGCCCTTGCCGAGCGAGAAAAGGACTGCCTCCGGTGGGTCGAAGAGGGAAAATGATCTTGGGAAATCGGAGTCATCCTGAAAGTCAGCGAGAACACCGTCAACTTTCATCTCAAGAACGCGATGCGAAAGCTAGGGACGAACAGCCGCACCCACTGCGTTGTCAAAGCGATCCGCCTTGGTGTTATCTAAACTCTTGGCCCCGCTGCCGCATATTACCTGTGAATGTGAGTTCGACTGGGCACCGAGAGTGAAAGGCCCGTTCAGCGCCACGGCGCCTAGTCGAACAGCGGCTTCACAGAATACGGCCTCATCTGGCCGCTTCGTCTCAGTTTGTGACATCCTCGCGCATGGGAGCTCTTTGGGGCTGGGATTGCGACGACATACTAGGTCAGCGTTTTCTTGGTTCGAATCATATCAGGCGACGTCGGCGAGTTTGTAGGACCAAGTATGGATGACGGGATGGCGATTGACGTCGTCGATTCCGGCCATGATGCGCTCTTTGAGTTCGTGCTTTGATGTAACCCGGATGTGGCGCAGGACTGAACGGGCGAACTTGGAGAAGAATCCCTCGATGAGGTTGAGCCACGAGCCGTGCTTGGGAGTGAAGGTAAGCTCGAAGCGTCCAGCCGGTCGTGTGTCGAGCCAGGCTCTGGTTTCTCTCGAGATGTGTGCGGAATGATTGTCGAGGATCAACTTGATCGCGGTCCTGGCCGGATAGGCGGCATCGAGGAGTTTGAGGAATTCTATGAACTCTCGGCTGCGGTGGCGGTCTTTGACGACCGCGTGGACCTTCCCGGTGAGCAGGTCAATCCCCGCCAACAGGCTGAGCGTGCCGTGACGTTTGTACTCATGATCGCGCGCAAAGGTCGCATGCACGCCGGGTACTGGCGGCAGATCCGGCGCTGTCGTCGCGATGGCCTGGATCCCCGGCTTCTCGTCGCAGGAAACGATCGCGACCGGTTTGTCCGATTTCTTCGACCGAGCGGCGGCTTTTTCAGGATCTGGACCTCGCGATAGACATACAGAACCTCCGCCATCTTCTGCTCGAACTCGGCGTCGCGGTTTTCAAGATAGTAGCGCACCTTGTGCGGCTTGATGTCCTCCTGACCGAGAAGCTTGCACACCGTGCCCTGAACCAGACGGGCGAGACATTGATGTCCGGCCTCTGGTCCGTGCTCGCGGGCATGGCGGGCCAACAGCCGCGTCGTCCACAACTCGTGCGGATAGCCATGCTCCCTGGCCTTGTCGCACGCCAGAGACACCAGCCAGGCCTTGGCCGCCGGCGTGATCACCGGCTCCTTGCCCGGTCGCGGGCGCTCGTCGAGCGCCGCCAGCGCGCCATTGGCCGCCGCCCGCTCGACGCAGCGCTGGACCGTCTGATGATGGGCGCCAAGTCTTCGTCCCACCGCAAAGAACGACGGGGTCTCGCGGTAGGCAAGCAGCATCGCGGCCCGCGACACCCGGCGCGCCGGTTCGGTCCTCGACCGCGAAAGAGCCGTCAACGTTTCGATCTCCTCATCGGTCATCGCCAGCTCGACCGCTTGCCGCCATCCTGCCATGATGAAACTCCTCGTTCAGTCAATCCTAAACGAGGAATCCACAAACAAACGTCCCGTTCCATCACTGCCAACTTCACGGAATCGGTCGTCTAGCCCCGGAGAACGGTCTTGCTGGATGCAGAAAGCGCGGCCTACTGGGATGCATAAGATCGTGTATGGCTCCTGTACAGCAGACCAACGGGTCAAAAAACCCCGGCCGATGGGCCGGGGCTTTCGATCCGCCGTTGAACGACAGATCAATATTTGAGAAGAATCGGACCGCCGAACTTATAGTTTAGCCGTGCAGTCAGAAGATCGAAATCCTGGAGGATGCGATCGGCCCCACCAGCGGGCGCGGCGAAGTTCACCGTGGCGGGCTGCATGAATAGGTGATCGTACTCGAAGCCAACCGACCAGTTCGGTGCGAAGCCGTACTCGATCCCGGCGTCCAACGTGCCGCCCCAAAGAACGTGCTCGCTGTTTCCAAGCTGCGCGCCCGTGAGGGTCGAGCTGATCTGATAGGTGTTGCTCGTGACTGCGGCGCCGCCTTTGGCATAAAGTAGTACGTTGTCGAAGGTATAGCCGATCTGCCCCGCTACCAGGCCGAACGCATTGACCTTGGTCTGGCTGAGATCCGCAAACGCGACGCTGACATTCGAGCCGGTCAAATCAGCCCAGTTCCCCTGGCCTTCAATACCAAGCACGATCTGGCCCACCTGCCATCGAAAGCCAATCTGGCCGCCCACGGTGCCACCGGTCGCATCATGGCAGCCCTCAGGCGTTCCGCCATTGAAGTCCCAGCAACTGGAGCTTGAGCCCAAGCCACCGTTCATACCGATATAGTAGCCGCTCCAGTCGTAAATTGCAGCTGCGACAGGCTACGGAGCCTTGGTGTAGAGAGGCAGGACGGGCTGCGCAGCCAGATCCGCGCCGAATGCGGGCGCCGCGGCGCCAAGCGCCACAATGCTCACAGTCGCAAGCAACAAGTTCTTCATTTCTACTCTCATGTCTTGAGTGCCCCGAGCCTCGTGCGCCCTAACAACGTCCGCGCGAATTGCTGTACTGCATCGCAACATTCGCGCCCACAGAATTCGAACCGAACGCTGCGTCAGGTTGCGGCATTGCAGATCATCTCCAATCGCGTCGCAATGCTCAGTCGCGTGTTAACAAAGGTAGCTTAGGTGTTGACGAAAAGCGGGCTGCTGATCTCAGCGGATTAAGCGCACCGCAAGCCAGATGATACCTAGCCACACCGCAACCGAGAAGAGCAGAGCGCTTTGCAACGTCCTTGCTCTTATCTTGCGGCGCCATCGTAGGAGCTGCGATGAGCAACCGGTGAAGCGCCGGCCCCGTACGACAGCTATCACTTCATCATAATCTGCGAATCGGAAGTGAGAGCGATGCTTACGAATATACTCCAGCCGCTCAGTGGGTGAGAGGCACTGTGCCCACACCTCCCATGCCTCATCATCAAAACAGGCGCTACTCTCAAGGACTTCGGCGAGGCGCTCGTCAGGCTTCATGATGCATCCGCTGTACTGACTATCGCGGATCGAGTTCTACGAGGGAAGCCTCACCTTCGAAACCTCCCAGTTTAGGTAGGCTAGTTCACGAATCGAACTCGGCCAGGAAGCATTGGTCACGGTCAACGCGGCGTTGATTCTGTCGCGAGATGAAATTCGAAGTCGTGCGAGGGCTCTGGATCTCTCTTCTCGTCCAGTGCAGAACACGCGACGGGCATCGAAACGCTGTAGATGCCGAAGGAGGGGGAAAAGGGGCTCCTTGTCGACGCTGCCGCAATCGTGCTCGCCGTTGCACTCAGTTTCAACCGCTCGCCCGCGTCTCAGACATGTCTCCTCCGCGCTTCCCACCAGCGCTGATTGGAATTCGGTCCGGCAATCGCTTCCGCACATGCCAAGATCACACAGAAGTACTTTGTCAGGCCGGGCCGGTTGCGAATCCACCGCCCGCCGATCCGATGATTCGTGAACGGTCGACTCGCAGTCTTCGTCCCTCAGTATCTCGGGTCAGATCGGCGATCAGTCACACGTTACACCGTGCTGTTGGGACCGACTCAACGCGACCACGCGCGTGGCCTGCACTCCGCCTTGTGAATCTGTGCTCGACGAGCTGGCGGTGAAGGGCGTTCGCCATCGCGTGGCGGATCGGCAAGTTCCTTCTTTGAACAGGGCCGAATGCAGCGTTAGGAACCACGGCGTGCGGGGCCTCGGAGCGGCGGCGGAGCAGAAGTGCCGGAATGAAATAGAGCACCATAGAGCCGGGCGCGCTCACGTCGCTTGCGGGAACGCCAGCTGCGCACACCGTAGCCCAATCCAAAGCCGCCGAAGAAGATCATGGTGAGAAAAAGGAGTGCTGTCGTCATCTCGATGTCTAAACCAGAGGATTGCTTTGATGTGTTACGTCACACTCTCGCCATCGGTGGTTAACTAGTTGGTCGGCGCGAGGCGGCGGATGCCTGCTTCCTACAACGTGACGCCACGTACGATTCAAGTCCATTCGGCTACTCCCAGCCAAAATGTATTCTAACTCGAGGTGGCCAGCAGCAGAATTGTGCGTGGCAGGCATAGTCTGCAGATCCGCGGAGCGGCCCACGCCGTGATCGTTGCACGAAACGACATTCCTTATGGCTGATACCCGTGGTTTGGTCAGAGTGGTGGGTTTCTCTCGGCGGCATTGCCCCAGCGCCCGGGGAGCAACAGAGAAGACTTTCGGTCGCAGCCGAAACGTGGACGAGAGACCAGCCATCTCACTGCGCAGTCGGCGTGCTGTTAGGACGCCTGGACTATTTGCGCGTCGGGGCGGCCGGCAGGCGGTCGCACTGCAGTGCAAGGCGGGCCGCACTCATCCTCTGAGCCCGACGGTCTGAATTGCAGGATTCTGCCTTGAGGATGCCGAAGAAGTGGTCCTACCACCGCCCCCGCGGCCTGCTTGCTGACGGGACGAATCTGTTAGGAAAAGGGGGCTGCCTGTATACACAGCGCTTGGCGATCTCGAAAGAACCCCCGGGTTCTCAAAGGAAGGCGATGTCTTATTACGGTTCGAGTTTATTACGGTTCGAGTGCTTTGACGTAGGTCCTTAAGCAGAATTCCGCCAAGTGCTAGGTGGAACCTCGATTTGATTAGAAGAGGAAGCGTTGAACGTGTGATCAATCAAATCGCCAAGGATGCAGGCGCCATGATTTGGGTCGGATTTGAGTTCACTTGTCGTTCCCCTAGCTAGAACAAGTTTTGCGATTTGCGTACGATTGGCGATAGTACGGCAATCTGGCGGTAAAGCCGCGACTGCCTCGTCGAAAAGTTTAGCTAGGATGCGGAGGTCTTCTGGATAGAACAGGTCACCGTATTTTTCCGCTGGGACTGTTCGCCTGCTGGCGCTCGCCTCGCCTACGGCGCCAAGTTCCAGTTTTGCCGCGACCAGTTCGCTTGTGAGTTCGTCGAGCAGCTTGACCGCTCCGAGCGCGAATTTGTCCTGGCAGATCAGTTGAGCCACGATCTCCAATTGTAGAGCAATGCGGTGCTCAAGGTGCTGAATGCGCGACATGCAAACAATCTCCTTCGGTTTATCGGTTCTGGGGGCCGGGTACAAAAACTTGACATGCCTTCCATTTTCGTCGGGCAAATCTGGCGGTCTGTGCGAGAGCCAGTCTCTGTTGTTCAAAGTACAGAGCGCATAGGCTTTCATCGGGAGCAGGTGGAAAATGTTGATCGGGGTGTGCAGCGAGAAGCCGAGAAATCGAAGCTCGCCGGCACGAAGGGCCGCTACGCTGCATCGAATCATGGTCATCGCGACGATGGTCAGACCGGTCCACCACGGCACGCTGTCCGTGAGCGCGAGCTGTGCGAGCGCGGCAATCGATGAGATGGCGAGCAGCAGCGGCCCGAGGTTCTGTCCGAGCACATCGAGCGTGAGGTACCGATCGAGGCCGGGCAGCAGGTGCAAACCAAGCAACGTGTCACGGTAGGTGCTCCGCGCCCAGCGGAGCTGTTGGCGCAGATAGGGCAAGAGCCTATCCGGGACCACCGTTGCGGCGATGGCGTCCGGAACGTACTCGGTTCGAAACCCTGCCTTGAGCATGAGGATCGTCAGATGACGGTCCTCACCGAAGTCGCTCGGCTTTCCCCGGAAGAACTGCGTCTCGTATTGGTCGAGCAGCAACATGAGCGCAGAACGGCGGTACATCGCACATGGGCCGCAGCAGCACATGACGGCACCAAAGCGCGTCTGGGCTGCGCGCTCCTCGTTGCAAGCCAACCAGTACTCCATATCGATCAGGCGGGTCAGCCAGCTGTCGTTCCGGTTGCTGGCCGTCAATTGGCCCATGGCCGCGCCGACGGCTGGATCCTGCATCTTGCATACAAGCTTGCTGACCACGTCGGGGGCGATTTCCGTGTCGGAATCGACATTGAGCACGAGATCGCCGAAGGACCGGCGTATCGCGGCGATCTGTGCCTTGCGTTTTCCCACGTTGCTTGGCAGCAGAATGACACTGAACCTCGGGTCATATGCGTAGCTCGCGTGCACGGGTGCCACTGCACCGACATTTGCAGAGCCGTCATCGACCACATAGACCTGTAATCGCCCTGGATAGTCCTGGCTCGCGATCGACTTTAGGCAGGCCGCCAGCGTGCGCGGGTCTTCGTTGAAGCAGGGCACGATGACATCCACGCTGGGCAGAGCACCGGTGTCGACCGCGTCGTATCTCGGCAGTGAAGTGTCGCTTCGCAGCGCATAAAGCGCCTGCGCGCTCTTATGGACGCTGGAGAGCAACGCGTAGGAGGCAACAGCAGCGGTGCTGATGGTGGCAAGCAGGCTCATGGGAATTGATCTATTTCAGTGAGGTTGAGGAAGCGACCGGATGGCAAAGCCACGGTCATGCAGTGCTGGAATGAGCCGGGCGAGCGCCGTCACAGTCTGGTCGCGCTGACCAGCATGAGGGCGGCGTCCCAACTCGTTGGGTGGGCATCCGTCGTGTAGGAGGACGATTGCCCCCGGCCGGACCGAGGCCAGCACCGCGGCAACAATCGCCTCGCCGCCAGGACGAGACCAGTCTTGCGGGTCGACTGACCAGTGCAGGGCTGCCAGTTCGGCCTTCGCCGATGCGCCGAGGGCCTCCTTGGTCCATATCCCATACGGACCACGCATGTGCCGCGGCCGCGAGCCCGCATCAAAGACACTCCAGTTCCTTGTTGCCTCGCAAAGCACTTTCGATCGGCGCGACGCTGGACCGGTGCGCGTCAAGCGCAGCCATCCGGGATCAGGCTGCCAGAGCGCTGCACCAAACGGCGCTAGACGGCCCTTGTCGCGATCGGCTTGCGCTGCGTCGCTCCTGCTAAGGCTGGCTAGAGATCTGAAGGCGAGCTGCCCATGCTGCCTCATGGTGTGTTTCGGCATGGCCTTTTGGATGCCGATAAGGGGTCCCACTCGAACGCCGATTGACATCATGGCTGGTATTGGAGCCAGATCAATGCATGCAAGCAGCTCGCGCGTGCCACGATAACGAGACCAAAACTTGCCTCTATCTGGACGCAAGGGGTGATCATGTGCTGGCGCTCGCTCGTCATTCGCACATTGCGTTGAAAATCGCGAATACGTCGTCACGCGCCTTATCCTGATTCATCCTTGCTGTAGCCGGCGGCTAGCTATGTGGATTCGGAGAATATTGGTAAAATCTATTGTTTTGATGAGAGGTATCCATGCTGCGGATGGGCCAAGAGGGATCCATCAACGTCGGGTGCGTGACCAGATCGGCTTGATCTAATCGATCGGGCGCATACCGAAGAATGGCTCAGCATGCGACCTTCGGTTCGGTGAAGGTCGTCGCCAGACATCGAAGCCATCGCACGAAGACTCGAACCATGATGCTTGAGTTAAATCAACTCGAGCGCTGCTTCCCACGAACAGAGTCGAGCCCGCGCCACTGCCCGATAACGACGAGTGGCCGGCACCTTTCGATGAATAAGCTACAGAGCTGAGGGGACTCGCGTATTGTCTCGAAGCAGAGGACGTTAAAGATAGCCAGAGAGAGCCTGCTTCCGGATGCTTGAGACAAACCCGAGCCTGCAGCATTTCGGCAGGCTCCAACCAAGCGTGCCGGCCCCGGGGAGACATTAGATTCATCAGCTAGCGAGGTCGCGGTCGCTCGATTCCACCAGCTTCAAAGCTCCTCAGGAGCTCAATCGAAGCGCCTCGGCTAACATCAACAGTGCACAGCCAAGTGTTGCGGCGGGCGAGGGATGAGCGGGCATGGATCAATGCATCTTGGGATTAGCGCTGCAGATACCGACTCGGCTAAGCGGATCCTGAGTGCGGCGCCGTTCGCTGGTCATAAACATTTTCATCGCAAAATCGAGCGACCTGTATGCTCGGTCGCGGACTGCCTGCGGCAAATCAGGAGTCGCGTCGATCGCGGCGCGCGCGTCGGTCACAATGTTATCTTTTGCGGAAAGAAGCTTTGCGTCCAATATTACATGAAGCGTATCTCGCATGTCAGGTGAGATCGAGCTGTCGCCATCGATCAATTCTCGAAATTTCCAAAACATACGCTCGACTGCTACCATCGACCCGAGGACTGACATCAGTCTTGGTGACATCATTGGCCATCTCCTTCTCCAGCCAGATTCTGGCGACGATCCCAGCGAAATCAGATCTGTCCCTGTTTGACACCGGCGCGCCAGGCGACCGCGTACAGGCGAATGACTGGGCTAATTTCCTCCGACGCCACAGAGGGCGTGAGCCGGACCTTCAAGATATGCCTCAGGGGAACTCGCAAAGAGTGCGATTGCGAGCAAAGCATCTATCTCTCCTGTGCTCGAGGCCGTAAGCTGGGCACGTGCGGTGGCTCACCTTCAAGACCGAGGGTGTGCGCCGTTTTATGTTGCCACAACATTGCCAGCGAATCGGACTTGGACGTCTACTGCCGCGCGACCGCGCTCTTCCGGTTGTTCACTCGGATCGCTCTGTTAACCAGTCGATATCCACTGAGTGATCCCGGTCACGCAAAGGTGGTCATTCGATATCCCGGTGCGCGGGCCCGGCGCGGTTTGTGATTGCATGGGTGCATCGAGATCGAGCCTCCCGATCTGTCGACGGTGTGTTGGTCGTGCGCTACGTTGACCTCGATCGATCTCTAGAGTCTTCATCGGCCGTCCGGTCGAGCCCAGCAGAGATACCAACTTAACACGCACAGATCATTTCCATGTGCCGGATTCCGTATCTCGGATTGATTCATCCCGTCTCTCTTACTGTTCTCGTCACTGCACGGCTATGCTGTGCAAACCGTGCATTTCACCCACCAGCGGCCACCGCGTTTCTCCGCGCGCAACTTCCCGCGGCGGATCCGAGAGAGCACGGCTTCGGGGCTTATGTGGTTCATCACTGCGAACCGCTGAACAGTGAGGCAGTCCTCATCGAGAGGTCGCGGGGTGCTAATGCCGTGCGCGGCCAGCAGAATGCGCAGCGAAGCCAACTCCGCCAGCACGATCTCGAGCTTACGCGCGATCTCCTCCGTCTGGGCGGAGCGCTGCCGGGACCGCGTCACGACAGGGCCGCTCGGGCGATAAGCCACACGTTGGATTCGTGTGGAATGAGATCGAGGAACTGGCGCGCCAAAGCGGGATGAGCGTGAGCCAGCTCACCTGTCCAAGCAAACCACTGCTCCGGCAATCTCAACGCACGTAAAATGAGGGCCATGCCATTTATTGCCGGCAAGCCTCCTGTTTGGTGATGTAGTCGAGAAGGCCGCATGCGCGTAAAAGCCATTTGAACCCTGAGAGCGGCCTGATCGATGCATTTGGCTGCTGTACTCATTGGCCTCGGTGTTGCCATTTGTTTGCCGGGTCAAGGGCGAACTGTTTGGAGTCGCTGTTGGGTCACTGTCAGCGCTCTGCCGCTATGAGTTCGGAGTGAATCGCAGTTGCGGTGTTGAGGCAGGCATCCAGTGACAGGGATCCGAAGGCGAGTTGGCAAAGGAGATAGTTGGCCCCTGCCTCTTCCAAGTGATCGAGAAGAGTTTGGCGCACCGAAGCGCGGGTTCCGACAACGCACAGTTCACTCTCAATTGCGGCATCCAAGGTCAGGGGCAGGTTGGATGGAGGCGGGATGTCATTGAGCTCGTACAGGAACTTAAAGCTCTTGAGCCATGTTTCGTAGGCTGGCGCCGCGAGGGAGCGAGCCGCTGCATCAGAGCTGGCAATTACAACCATGCGGAGCAATGCCAGAAATGGTGCTGCACCGTTGGCGTCACGCTTGGCGTTTCGATTAGCGCGATAGACATCGGTTATCTTGCGAACGGCAGAAGAGGGGCCCATGCACGCGAGATTGGCGCCATTTGCCGCCGCCCACCGGGCTGAGTCTGGCCGATTTGTTGCAATCCATGTCGGGGGACAAGGATGCTGGTGAGGTGATAGTGTCAAGGGAACGTCGCTCAGCGCAAAATGTTGCCCTTGGTATGAGAGCGGACCGCCATTCATCGCGCCAACGAAGATTTGGGAAGCTTCCTCGTAACGGCTCGAGGCAACATCGGCTCCAACCCCAAAGTAGCTCAGTTCGATCGGTAGGGAGCCGCGACCAAGGCCGACCTCAACTCTGCCGCTGCTCAGGTGATCCAACATGCAGATCTCCTCGAATGCACGCAGCGGGTGATAGAGGTTGAGCAGCATGACCAAGGGACCAACGCGAAGTCGCCGTGTGCGTTGTATGACGCTCGACAGAAACAAGTTCGGAGATGGACCCCGTCCATGGGGAGTGCAATGATGCTCCGCCAGATGATAGGCATAGAAACCGAGCCGGTCGTAGGCCTCCGCGAGGGTGAGGCGGTCCGCGTATTGCCGTGCGATATCGCGCCCGTCCTCGTCAAGATGATCAAAGATCCCGCAGGTCAGGTTTGAGGGAAGAACGTTTCTCACTCAGTTATCTCCTATATAGAGAGGACCGGAGTCCGCCGGGTTTCGGGGGTGCAAGAGGTGCTCGCCGGCAATGCGCTGCATAGGCTGCAAAGCCGTTCTCAACAGCTCTCAATGCGCCGACTGGATAAAAACGGACTCCGGCTGCGTCGCGAAGCTGCATCAGGTGTTCGTCCGGATCGATTACGTGCGGGGATCTGTGACATGCGTGGAAGGCGCCACTAGCCACGGCATCCCACTTTCCTAAGAATGCTGCCGACGGCCGCCAGAAAAGCATCCATCTGACGCTTTGTACCGATGCTAACCCGAATGCACTCTTCCAGGCCGGCATCCGGAAAGAACGCAACAAGGACTTTCTGGTCTTCCAACGCCGCCTGCCACCATCTGCCACCCTGGCCTACCGGCACACGGGCGAGGAGGAAATTCGCTTGTGAAGGCGTTACAGAGAACCCAAAGTCTGAAAGGGCGGCCGCTACGCGCTGCCGCTCAAGCCTGACGTGGCGATGGTTCTCCTCGTAGGCGTCGCGATGCGCAAGGACGCTTATGCCCACCGCTTGAGCGACCACATTCATGTTGAAAACATTCTGGATGTTGCGAAGCCGCCCAATCAGCTCGGGATGGCCGAAACCGAAGCCGATGCGAATGCCAGCGGCGGAATAACTCTTGGAAAACGTGCGCAGGACCAGAAGATTCGAATGGCGCTCAACAAGGCGTAGGCCGTCCTCAGGTGCGAAATCGACATAGGCTTCGTCCAATACGATCAGTCGGTCAGATCGTATAGCGAGGCGCTCGATCTCAGCGAGCGGAACAAAGGTTCCGGTCGGATTGTTCGGATTGGCCAGCAGAATGAATTTGGCATCTTTAGCCGCACCGAAAAGCAGCTCGTCCATCGGCAAGCGGTCAGGTTCAGACCAGGGAATTTCAATGAAGCGGGCCCCTTGCAACATGGCAAGCTTGCGATTGAATGAGAAGCCGGGCGACATCATTGCGATGCCCTCGCCGGGGGCAAGGAAGGCTCTGTAGATCAGACTGAGGAGTTCAGACGATCCATTGCCAGCGATCACGCGATCGGTTGCGATGCCAAAGGCAGCTGCGGCCGCTTCTCTCAAGCTGATATTGTCGTCCTCTGGATAAAGGTATTGCAGCTCAAGAGCTTGAACCGCGCTTCGCATCACGACGGCCGGCAAAGGAAATGGGTTCTCATTTGTGTTCAGTTTCACGCAACCGTTGTCCGTGGTAGGCCGGCCGGACGGCAGAGCACCCAATTCGCGAGCAACCGGCGAGAGGGAGGAAAGCAGAGTTCGCAATTTCGTATCCAACTTGGTGTTCTCCCTTTATGTCGACGAGAGCAGTTGAGGGCGCTCATCGAGCCTAGTCGATACGGGCGCTATGTTCGGGGCCGGAAAGCGCAAGGCATGACCGAATGCGAGTGCTGAAGGCATAGGCCGACTTAGATCTAAGCGCCCCGCATCAGAGCGCCACCTCGAAGTCCGGCAGCGATCAGCACGGAAGAGGCGCCGCACAGCGTCATCCAAGCGGATACCTGTTTTCACGGAGGGAAGGGACGCCACTTCCACTCCGCCGAACAGCGCTGCTAACGATTGGCTCGAACTCGCGCAAATCGCAGAGCGACTGTGCGCGACTGACATCTTGCCCATCAGGTACGTTCCGTCTGAAAGAGCCGTGACAATTCACTCCCGAGAGCTCGGCGCGCATCAGTTTGACTAGCGGGAAGAAGGTGCCGATGTTCGTCGGCCTTATGAATCTGCAAGCGATGCTCACTGCAGTGGCACCAGGCGAATGGGAACGTACTCTTCGGGCGGCGGTTCGGGCGCGCATGACAGCTGTGATAGCACTGCCGCGAGGGCGAGAAATGCTGCGACTGCGGCGACCGCGAGGCACGTGAGCAGCGCGTAATCGCTATATCGAGGATGGTTCATCGGGCGATCAGTTCTGCTCGACCGCTTCGACGGTATTGTCGCGCCAGCGGTAAACGACGAAGCCAGGAGCGGCATTGTCTCCCTTAGAGTCGAATCGAACCGTGCCAATGGCCGTTTCGATTGAGCCCGAGCGTAGGGCCGCAGCGACCCGGATGGCATCGAAGGTGCCGGCCCGTTTGACGGAGTCTGCCCATGCTTGAACCGCGGCATAAGCGTAGAGCGTGTAACCCGCGGCAGACAGGCTCGAACCCATGAGCCTGGCGACAGCGGCTGCCCCTGCAGCATTCTTCGTCGGGTCCGGCATAAAGGTGAACAGCGTGCCGTTCGCGGCTTCGCCGGCAATGGCCAAAAAGTCGCTTGTCATCAGCGGGTCGTTGGCGATGACGGTCAGACGTGCGCTCGCCTCCGCAGCTTGCCGCACGATTAGGCCGATCTCGTTGTAATAGCCGCCGATATAGACGATCTGGATTCCCTCTCTCTTCAGTCGCGAAACCAGAGCGGTGTAATCCTTCTCGCCGGCAACATAGCTTTGTCGAACAGTGTGCTCGCCAGCTGCACGAAGCCGCGATTCAACGATATCGGCGATGCCTTTGCCTGCCGTACTCTTATCGTCGAGGACCGCGAGCTTTGCGCCTTGGTGGTGCCGCACGATGTAGTCGGCCGCAACCCCGCCTTGTTGGTCATCGCGGCCGCAAATCCGAAACAGCGTGGTTAGGCCACGCTCTGTCAGTCGGGGATTCGTCGAGCCGGGTGAAATCTGAATCACCTCCGCTTCGGCGTATATATCTGAAGCCGGGATCGACGAGGATGAACAGAAGTGCCCAACGACAAGCTTGATCCCGTCAGTTGTTAAGCGATTGGCAACCGCGACGGCCTGCTTGGGATCGCATGCGTCGTCGGCAATCCTCAATATGAGCTTTGTGTCAGGCAGCAGACCCGATGCATTGATCGAATCCACGGCCGCAGCCGCTCCGTCGCGTATCTGCGCGCCCAGCGCCGCAGTGCTTCCCGTCATTGGGCCCGCTACCGCAATATAAACATCTTTCGCCCAGGCACTCGAACTCAGGATCAAGGAAAGGAGCGCAGCGGTTGCAAGCCTATGAACGCGAAGAATCGACATGTGGAGCTCCCGAATCGCGCCACGTCTTGGTCTACTCGCCATCCTCGTATGACGCGGCGACCAGCGGTCCGGCGCAATGATGTTTGAATCGAACTCAGATTGGTACGAATAGGCGCAGGTTGTCGGCAGGTTCAGCCATAAGTATCGGGCGCGGACGGACGAACGGACGTTCCGTGACAGGTCAGGAGAATCCGTCCTCTAGGCGTTGACAGGACCCGCGAACATCCTGCCGGCATCCGGTACACTCGCCAATCTCCTGCGCTCGGTAGATGTGTGCCAACGAGGCGCTTGAAAGGCCCGAACGATCAGCCACCGATTTGCTCTCGCCGAGGCTTCTCACCGGGTCGTTCCGAAAGTGATGCAGCTCATTGGGAGTCTCCTCGGTCTAGCAGGCGCTCTGTCCGTCGCCCGCAGTGTTGATGCTTTTAGAGGGTACAATTTGACGCTACGTACGAATCAAGTACTTCGAAGCGTGCTCGTCGAGGTTGATTGCCAAAATTCACAGAGCGAAAGACCCAAAGAGTCCTCGACAATGCAGATTCGGAGGCGAACTGCTATGGGCTAACGATCTTCAGTCAGACTTGAAGGATCACCATTAACCCGGTTGGATTAGAGACATTCCGGCAACCGAGGGCGTACGCAACCGGGTGCGTCAACTCTTTCCGAGCTGGTTCTCCAGTGCGGCGAGGGCGAGATCGAGGTATCGCATGAGGCTCGCATCCCAGCCGGCGAGATTGTGTGGTTCGGTCAATCGCGTCAGCACCTTGAGTATCATTGAGACAGTCGAATCAACTCCTGCGATCTCAGTCAGGAGCGAGCGGGCCTGACGCGCGACTGCATTTGCCCGCTCACTGCATGCAGGCTCGCCCTGATCCATGCAGCTTCGTAGCTCGTCGCGAATCTTGCGCCACCGATCTTCGCGGGTAGCGTTAGAGGCGCATGTGCAGATCGCCAAGGGGGTACGCTTCTCAATCCGTGACATTGCGTCTAACGTGGCCGGCAGTTCGTCGACACTGACTTTTGTCTCACCTTGCGTCGTCATATTGCGCAATCGGTCCCTTAATAATGTCGTTCGTGCGACTTGAAGTTCAATACGTTCCAGATGGTTGCGCAACAGATCCGTGAGTGAGGTCCGCCCCTCGATCGCTTTGCGGATTTCAGGAAGTGAGAAGCCGAGCTCACGCAGCGCGCGAATCTGAGAGACGCGTTGCAGGCTTTCACGATCGTACATGCGATGACCGCCATCGGTACGCTCCGAGACCGTCAACAATCCGGTATGTTCATAGTGATGCAGAGTGCGTACCGTTACGCCGGTCGCCTCTGCAAGCTCTCCAATGCGCCATCGGCGCCGTCGTGGTGTGGCGTTTGTCATGGTCCTCAATTTTCAAGCCTACAACCTGACGTCACGTGAGAATCAAGTTATTTCAATGATCTAGATGATGTGTCTCTTGCTGCGAACCGCAGAAGGATTGAGAGCGTGCTGTGGATCAAGCGGCCGAGACAAGTGCAAGCATCAAGTTCGCCAGCGACTCCAATTCATCCCTC
The DNA here is from genome assembly GCF_051917485.1 of Bradyrhizobium sp. RDM12. Classification (NCBI taxonomy): domain Bacteria; kingdom Pseudomonadati; phylum Pseudomonadota; class Alphaproteobacteria; order Hyphomicrobiales; family Nitrobacteraceae; genus Bradyrhizobium; species Bradyrhizobium sp. RDM12. The sequence continues at coordinate 7,838,595 of NZ_CM133064.1, read as the reverse complement.
GCCGCGCGTTGCATAATAAGTCTGGCGATCGCCACGCGATTCTCGCTGGTTCGCATGCATGTCGGTAAACATGTGATTGCTTGATCAAAAAGGTGTCCCAGCTTCGCGAGATCCTCCGGATCGTAGACTCCACTCGACTCATCCAAGAGTAGGCTCCTTTCATTGTCGCACTCCCGCCGCACGTGACGAAGCCGTTTGGCTGTGGTGCGGCAAAAACGAGACGGACCGAAGACGTGCGCGAAAGAATGTGACAGGGAGGGGTCGCGTGATGCCGTTGTGCAACACGGCGTGTGCTTCCTGTTGTCCAAAGCTGCGCTAACTGAAACTGTGCAATGTCTCCTGGATGCTGCCGCAGCGGTGGTCATCTGCTGTCTGATCGCCACGAGAAGCGAAAGCAGGTGCACGCAGCTCCGCTTAATCTTAAGATACTGCTTCACGAAACGGCGGCCCCAGACACAGTACTGACCTGATCAGACTAGCCTCTTTCGATCGCAATCCTTGCTGTGATGTCTATCGTCGAGCCGGGCGTTGCTTGGTCAATGATCGCAGTTCAGTTCTACCACCACGTCGTGGCGGGGATACCGGCTCGGCGCCTAGCAGCTTCTTCGAGGGTCCGCTAGTGCCGTTGAGATGTGAGTGTGGACGCGAAGGCATTGCTCGCGCATGGCGGCATCGGGTTTTGAAATGCCACAAGATGATGCTTGCTCTTCAATGGCAAGTCTGCGGAAGCGAGGCGTCGGGAGAATGAGCGAAGGCGGGCCTCAAAATCATTCTTCGCATGCATGTTGACGCAAGCGCCTCTCGCGGCCGGCGAAAAGCTGTTCGCGATTGAGGCCCGAGTCTCGAAGGATCGCTCCGGCATCCGCTGGACGTGGAGGCCCTCAAAACGGGTCTACGGGTGCCCCGCCACCGCGCGGTCACGCCCGGCAAGCGCCGACGTGTCATGGCTCCTACAGCAATAACTCGCATATCCGGCCGTATGCCGGATCAGAGTCGCGGAGCACAGTCGGACGGCCTCGCCAGATGCAATGCACTAGAAGTGCAAGGATCCGTAGCGGCACAGTCTTTGCACAAAGCTTGGCACCCTTGCTGGCAGCCGCGCTATACGGGTCCGCAATAGCAAAGGAGGATAACGCGATAGCTTGGACGAGGATCTTAATGCGCATCTTAAGGCCATGCTCAACCCAAAGCTACCCCTCGAATCTGGGGGGCCAGTGTCTGGCGAATTCGTCGCAAGTATCATATCGAACATAAGGCTCGAACTTCTCCTGTCGCGGTATTGGCTTGCTCGTCCGGCAGCTCGCTGACTCAATTCCATCCTCGATCGGTATCGGTTTGGCGTGCGTGTGCTGGACATAGATGCTTCGGGTGACATAGGCAAATCATCGTTTGCCGCGCCGAAGGAGCCCTTCGGCTCAGCGGTGAGGGCAGCAACTCGAGACCGACGGCGGCGGCGTCGCGCGCGTCACGCCACGACAGTTTCGAAAGAACACGACCGTCGCGAGATCTGAAAGGACCCCGCACGCATGATCCGATTTGGTTTGGGTGAACATGTCGGCCGAAATGATCAAAAGCTGTAGGTGGAGCAGGGCTTGGCGAATGGGGCGGCGAGCCCTTCCGTTTCATGCGCGGACATTGGCACAGTGGCCGTACTCTCATCATAAACGCTCGTCACCGAAACACGCGCGCAGCGGGACAATGCCGCGAGCTCATAGCCGGTGGATCCGGGTCGAGCCTGCGGTGAGCGACTTTGCGGTTGCGCTCGATCATGCCGGATAGAGTGCAATAAGAGCAAGATAAGCGCCGTTGAGATGACGTGTCCCAACCTCCATTCCAGCCTTGCGCAATGCCTCTCACCTGCAGGTTCCGCTCTCCCGAGTTGGCGTCAGCTCGCGTTGGGCAATGCGGGCGCGACCGTGGACGGCATTGGCGTTCGGCAGAACAAGTTGGTTCGACGCGAACGAGCGGGCATCGCCCCTGTAGGTCGCCCGCCACAAAGACGTCTACCTACTGGGCGCTTCGGCATTACTTCGATCGGCGGGGCAGTTGACGGTAAGGAGATTGCCCATAGTCAGGCGAAGAGCGATGCGGGTGCGCTACCAGCGTCCACCTTGCAGCCTCGATCGCAGGTGCTGGTCTACAACCTGACGCGGCGTGCGATTCAAGGGAATTTTAGTGCTGAGGCCGGATATTGTTCACCTGACTCGCCGGATCAGTTCGCGAACTCTGAGCTCGGCTCATGGACCGGTGCGATGCAGCCCGCCGGATCAGCGCAAAATCATCGCGGAGCGCCGCCGAGCGAGCTGTATGATGTGCAAGATCGTCACGGCAGCGCGAGATCAATAGCGCCTGCGACCCGATCAAACTGCGCTCAAGCGCGCCAATGTCGACCATACCCAACGTCAGTCAGAGGACCGGAGCTTCGAGCCTAGCGCAGATCTGGTCAACCGAGAGCAGGTCGCAACCGGCCCGAACAATCCAGCGACGGGTCGTGACGCTAGCTGGTCTCCGACGGAGAGACCATCGTGGATGCCTGCTGCAAGAATATGTTGCGCATCCAAATGCTTGCAGGATCAGTATTATGAATGGCGGGCCATTGGACGGCCTCGGTGAATGTGAGAAGTCGCAGCGGCGGTTCGATGACTCGCAGCGGCATCGTTTTTGCGAAATGGCTGACGAGTCTTGAGGGCATGCTCGCTATACGGTTGGTGCCCAATAGCATAGGCGGAATCATACCAAAACCCTGCACAGCGACCTCGGTGCGTACCCTGAAACCGTGTTCGAGCAAGAGCCATTCGTGGAAGGAGGGCCTCAGAGAGCGCCCGAACTGGGCTTCCACGTGCCCGATCGAGATGTATTTCTCGAACGTGAGTCGCGATGCCAGCTGCTTGTTCATGGGGCAGCCCACGCAAACGAAAGTGTCCTCGAACAGAGCCGCCTTGGGATGCGCGCTCGACATGAACATCTGCGGATACATGAGGAAATCGACTTCACCGCGCCGGAGAAGCTCATCGGGTTCATCTGCGGGCGGCAGCAACTCGAAACTGATCGTTGGCGCTTCCCGCGCGACGCGGTCCACGATTCGTCGAAGAAACACGACAGTCATGAAGTCGGACAGGATGATCCTGAATCGCCGATTCGACTGAGACGGATCGAAGCCGTCTGGAGAAATAATGGAGAGCTGAATGTGAGCGAGAGCCTCGCGAATCGGGGCTGCGAGCGCTTCAGCCCGCGGAGTCGGGACAAGCTTCCGGCCCTTCATCGTGAATAGCTCATCGCGAAAGTAAGTGCGAAGCCGCGCGACGGCGGCACTCATGGCAGGTTGACTGAGGTTGATACTTCTCGCCGCCGCAGTGAGATTGCCTTGCGTCGCCAGGGCGTCGAACGCGACGAGGAGATTCAGATCGAGGCCCTTGAAACGCATAATCCTGAGTGATCCACGCTGTGAATGTGTTCTATCGATACAATCGATTTTACCATTTGTACCGAATGAGGATAGCAAACGATAGTTTAGCGAGAAGTCAGATCGACCAGAATGGTTACAAATCGTTGCGCGTCTCAGCCCAGCGCAAGGGATCGATCAAGACGTATCGAGTGTGCGGTCGCAGTTTCGCGCATGTTGCGCAAGCCATATCTCGATCTAGGACGGTGGGCGTCTGCAAACTTGCGTGGGCGAATACGACGAGCAAACCATCGTTTGGCTTTGCCAACCCATTCTATATCGGCCGTCTACCGCCGTAGAATTGAGCGAGCGCTCAACTTGGCCGTAGATTTCCCGCCAGTCGGCCCCCTCCGGTTGCGGGTGCCGAATGTGTCGTGGCCGCATCCAATTGGATTGCGTGCTTGTTGGGGTGAAATCGTGCGGATCATGCAAGCGAAGTCGTCCTTGGCGAATCTGATGCGAGTTGCGCACACCCTCGATGTGGTCGCGATTGTGAATGGAGATCAGTCAGTGCGTGAGGCTCTTACCGATGTGGTGTTTTCCGCGGGTTACGTGCCCGAACCATTCGAGAGCGCAGATGCGTTCTTGAAATCAGGCCGTCGTTTGATCACGTCGTGCTTGATCGCGGACATGCAGTCGAGCGTGATGAGTGGGCTTGAGCTTTTCCATCATCTGGTCGCATCCGGAGGCGCGATTCCCACCGTTCTGCTCACAAATCACTCCGAAGGCGATGTGAGGCGAGCCCTGCAAGCTGGACTCCAGTTCTTGAGCAAGCCTTTCGAACGTAGCGAACTGCTGGCCTGCGTCAGGAGCCAGATAACGAACAGGAATTACTCTCTATGAACATGAGCGCGCCCGTATCCACACGAGGTGTTTCGGCGCGCCCTCCAGTTCGTTGGAGGCTGTGCTGGGAGAATGAGCTTCAACTTGCCGACCATATTGAATTGTCGGACTTCTTCCGAAAAACCTATGGTCCGACCGGGGAATTCAATGCGAAGCCCTTTGAAGGTCATCGAAGCTGGGCCGGCGCAAGGCCTGAGATTCGGGCAATCGGCTACGATGATCGTGGCGTCGCGATCCATATCGGGGCACTGCGCCGATTCATAAAAGTCGGTGAGATCGATCTGCTCGTGGCTGAACTCGGATTGTACGGGGTACGCCCGGATCTGGAGGGGCTCGGCATCACCCACTCCATCCGCGTGATGTACCCCGTATTGCGAGATCTTGGCGTACCATTCGGCTTTGGCACGGTCCGATCCGCCCTGCAGAAACATATTACCAGGCTGCTCGGGCGACAGGGATTGGCGACCGTTCTGCCAGGATTTCGCGTGCGGTCCGCTCGCCCGGATATCTATCTCACTGTGCCTCCGACGCGCGTGGAGGATGTGGTCGTCCTCGTTCTGCCGATTGCGAGGCCAATGAGTGAATGGCCGGACGGTGAAATGATCGAACGGAACGGGCCAGAACTGTGACATCCACAAACGACGCGACTGAAGCGCGGAGCGACTACGCCGAGGCCGGCGGAGAGCCCTGCATCTATCTGAGCTTTGATGATGGTCCCAACCCGCTTTGCACGCCGGCTATCCTGGATGTGCTGGCGCAGCATCGGACGCCCGCCACCTTCTGCGTGATCGGTGCGTACGCAGCGGCCCAGCCGCAGCTGATTCAGCGGATCGTTGCAGAAGGGCACGAGATCGCAAACCACACAATGACGCATCCGGACTTGTCCAAATGCATGCCGGATGAGGTGGAATACGAGATCCTCACGACGAACAAGGTCATCGGTATGGCCTGCCCCGGAGCGTCCGTGCGGCACATGCGTGCGCCGTATGGGATATGGACCAAGGAGGCCCTCGCCGCGTCGGCGAAGGCCGAACTGGCAGCCCTGCACTGGTCAGTCGACCCGCAAGACTGGTCTCGTCCCGGCGTCGAGGCGATCGTTGCCACGGTGCTGGCCTCGGTCCGGCCGGGGGCAATCGTGCTCCTGCACGACGGGTGCCCTCCCGACGAGTTGGGACGCTGCCCTCATGCTGGTCAGCGCGACCAGACTGTGACGGCGCTCGCCCGGCTCATTCCAGCACTGCATGACCGTGGCTTTGCCATCCGGTCGCTTCCTCAACCTCACTGAAATAGATCAATTCCCATGAGCCTGCTTGCCACCATCAGCACCGCTGCTGTTGCCTCCTACGCGTTGCTCTCCAGCGTCCATAAGAGCGCGCAGGCGCTTTATGCGCTGCGAAGCGACACTTCACTGCCGAGATACGACGCGGTCGACACCGGTGCTCTGCCCAGCGTGGATGTCATCGTGCCCTGCTTCAACGAAGACCCGCGCACGCTGGCGGCCTGCCTAAAGTCGATCGCGAGCCAGGACTATCCAGGGCGATTACAGGTCTATGTGGTCGATGACGGCTCTGCAAATGTCGGTGCAGTGGCACCCGTGCACGCGAGCTACGCATATGACCCGAGGTTCAGTGTCATTCTGCTGCCAAGCAACGTGGGAAAACGCAAGGCACAGATCGCCGCGATACGCCGGTCCTTCGGCGATCTCGTGCTCAATGTCGATTCCGACACGGAAATCGCCCCCGACGTGGTCAGCAAGCTCGTATGCAAGATGCAGGATCCAGCCGTCGGCGCGGCCATGGGCCAATTGACGGCCAGCAACCGGAACGACAGCTGGCTGACCCGCCTGATCGACATGGAGTACTGGTTGGCTTGCAACGAGGAGCGCGCAGCCCAGACGCGCTTTGGTGCCGTCATGTGCTGCTGCGGCCCATGTGCGATGTACCGCCGTTCTGCGCTCATGTTGCTGCTCGACCAATACGAGACGCAGTTCTTCCGGGGAAAGCCGAGCGACTTCGGTGAGGACCGTCATCTGACGATCCTCATGCTCAAGGCAGGGTTTCGAACCGAGTACGTTCCGGACGCCATCGCCGCAACGGTGGTCCCGGATAGGCTCTTGCCCTATCTGCGCCAACAGCTCCGCTGGGCGCGGAGCACCTACCGTGACACGCTGCTTGGTTTGCACCTGCTGCCCGGCCTCGATCGGTACCTCACGCTCGATGTGCTCGGACAGAACCTCGGGCCGCTGCTGCTCGCCATCTCATCGATTGCCGCGCTCGCACAGCTCGCGCTCACGGACAGCGTGCCGTGGTGGACCGGTCTGACCATCGTCGCGATGACCATGATTCGATGCAGCGTAGCGGCCCTTCGTGCCGGCGAGCTTCGATTTCTCGGCTTCTCGCTGCACACCCCGATCAACATTTTTCTCCTGCTCCCGATGAAAGTCTATGCGCTCTGTACCTTGAGCAACAGCGACTGGCTCTCGCGCACAATAGCCAAACCATCAGACGTTGATGAATCGAAGCCCTCGGTCGAACACGCGACAACTGGACCAAGCCTTAACCCGGCATCGGAAACGCCTGGCTCAATTCGCAGGGCGGGCCTGTCGCACGCCTCGTCGCGGCTGATCGCGTCGGGTGGCATTGCGGCCGAGACTGACTAAGCAGTTTTGTAGGGGAATCAACTCGTGAGCGTAGACAACACATATCAATCGTTGGAACGGGAGCTGGCTAACGACGACCCGTGGCGGCTTGACGACAATCCGTTTGAACGTGAGCGTCACACCCAATTGCTGCGGCTATCGCTGTCGAGCGGTGCTGTGTCAAACGGCCTCGAGATCGGGTGCGCGGCCGGTGCATTCACAGAGAAGCTTGCTCCTCACTGCAAACGGCTCACGGTCATCGATGTTATGCCGCGAGCGATCGGTCGCGCGTGCCAGCGGACCAAGAGGTGGTCGCATATCAGCTGGGCCGCGACTGACATTCTGCAGTTCTCGACCGCGGAGCTGTTCGATCTGATCGTAGTCGCCGAAGTCCTCTACTATCTCGAAGACATGACACAGATGCGTACCGCAATCGACAACATGGTGAAGATGCTTGCACCAGGTGGGCATCTGGTCTTCGGATCTGCACGTGATGCCACCTGCAGGCGATGGGGGCATGTCGCTGGCGCCGAGACGGTCATTACGATTTTGACTGAAGCGCTCACTGAGGTCGAGCGCGTGCAGTGCCAGGGGCAGTCGGCTGACGAAGACTGCTTGTTGGCCCGTTTTCGCAATCCGGAGCGATCTTCGATCCGCCCCGACGGACGAGCTTGAAAGGAGTGACTATGCGTATCTGCGGTATCAAGCTGACGCATGACGGGGCAGTCGCTCTGATCGAGGACGGCCGGGTGGTGTTTTGCGTCGAACAGGAGAAGCTGAACAACAATCCGCGTTATCAAACCATAGACAACCTGGATGCCGTCGTTAACGCCTTGGCGGAGCACGGGCTGGATCCGAGCGATGTTGATCAGTTCGTCATTGATGGCTGGGATGGAGAGTTCGAATCGCAGTTTGAAGTCCTTAGTGGGACGACGACCATCAAGCTCAAGGGCGCGCCGTATGTCGAACGGCAAGGCGACAGCCCCCTGACGTCCCGTGATCGCATCGGCCTCATGCTTGCTGGCAAGCTATATCCCTATCAAAGCTATCCCCACGTCACCGGGCACATAGCATCCGCGTACTGCTCCAGCTCGTTTGCCCAACTCGCACAACCTGCTTTCTGCTTGGTGTGGGACGGCTGCATGTTTCCACGCCTCTATTATGTAGAGCCCGACGGCATCCGGTTCATCGAGTGCCTGTTTCCGATGATAGGTCACGCCTATGCGACGGCAGGACATCACTTTGGACCTTACAGGCGGGCAGACCGGACCAGCTGGGATCTCGGTATTGCCGGCAAGCTGATGGCCTATATCGCGCTGGGATCGCCCGACGAGGACATTATTAAGACGTTTCAGGAACTTTACGAGGCGCACTTTGCCACGGATGCTGACGGCGCTTGTCCTGAGCTTGCAGAGGGCAACAGCTCACAATCGCCACTCGAAGCTCTACACGACTTCTTCGATGCGTGCGCACCGCGATTGAAGGCCAAGCAAGCCGAAGACGTCCTTGCATCATTTCACGTCTTTCTAGAGCGTCTGCTGGTCCGCACAATTGCTGATGTTGTGCGGCGGCATTCGGATCTTGCGGGGGCGCGTAACCTCTGCATAACCGGCGGTTGTGGTCTGAATATTAAGTGGAATAGCGCATTTCGTGCGACCGGCCTGTTCGATGTCGTGTGGGTGCCGCCCTTTCCGAACGACAGCGGCTCAGCCATCGGTGCTGCTTGCTCTGCACTGGCGGCACAGCAAGGCTTTAAAGCTCTCGAATGGTCGGTCTACAGTGGTCCGGCCGTTCGTCCGAGCGAAGTCCCGCCCGAATGGGAGTGCGCGCCCTGCACTATGGGCGAACTTGCGGCAATCCTCGCGAGCGACAAGCCCGTGGTCTTCCTTGCCGGGCGTGCCGAGCTCGGACCACGAGCCTTGGGTGGCAGAAGCATTCTCGCGGCTGCGAGCTGGGAAGGAATGAAAGATCATCTCAACGACATCAAACTGCGCGAGCATTTCAGGCCGGTAGCGCCGATATGCCTGGAGGATCGCGCGGCGGAGATTTTTAGCCCTGGAATACCCGATCCGTACATGCTGTTCGATCACCAGACGCGACCGGAATGGCGGGACAAAATTCCCGCTGTCGTGCATCTCGATGGATCTGCTCGCCTACAGACGATTTCCAGAACCTCTCAGCATAAAGTGGCCGAACTTCTCGTCGAGTACGAGAAGCTCACAGGCATTCCGCTGCTTTGCAATACCAGCGCCAATCTGCATGGACGCGGCTTCTTCCCGGATGCTGCCGCCGCGTGCCAGTGGGGACGCGTCGACCACGTCTGGTGTGACGGCCTGCTTTGGACAAAACAGCGCGCGAGCGGGGAAGCGGCGCGAACAAACTCCGTCGCGATGGCGTAAGCAAATGTCAACCGCGGCAGTCGACCTATTCGAGGTAAGCAAGTCCTACAACGACAGGGTCGTCGTGGACGCTCTTTCGTTTACGGTCTCGCCGGGAGAGTGCTTCGGTCTGCTGGGACCAAACGGCGCGGGTAAAAGTACGCTTGCGCGTTTGATCCTGGGCGTTGCATCGCCCGACGCGGGTAAGATCCGTGTGCTTGGCGAGCCGGTGCCGGCGCGTGCGCGCTTGGCACGCAGGGGCATCGGGGTTGTCCCACAATTCGACAACCTTGATCTTCAGCTCACGGTGCGCGAAAACTTGCTCGTTTTTGGGCGCTACTTCGCGATGAGCGCGGCCGAGGTCAAAGCGGTCACGCCGGCACTGCTCGAATTCGCCCGTCTGGAGAACAAGGCGGATGCCCGCGTGGGCCAACTGTCCGGCGGCATGAAGCGGCGCCTGACGCTGGCTCGTGCTCTCATTAACGACCCGCACCTCTTGGTGCTTGATGAGCCGACGACCGGCCTCGATCCACACGGCCGTCACCTGATCTGGGAACGCTTGCGCTCGTTATTGGCGCGCGGCAAAACGATTCTTCTCACCACCCATTTCATGGAAGAGGCGGAGCGATTGTGCGATCGCCTGTGCGTGCTTGAGCACGGCCGCAAGATCGCCGAAGGCCGGCCTCACGCGCTGATCGAGCAGCAGATCGGCTGCCAAGTAATGGAGATATACGGTGGTAATCCGCATGAACTGCTGCCGCTGGTCAGAGCCGACGTACAGCGCGCTGAGGTGAGCGGGGAGACGCTGTTCTGCTATGTCGCGGATCCAGAGCAGGTGCGCCTCCGGCTTGCCAACCGCACGGATCTCCGCCTTCTGCAGCGTCCTCCAAATCTGGAGGATGTCTTCTTGCGGCTGACCGGACGAGAGATGAAGGACTGAACGATGTGGCACCGTTTTGCGCCGGCGCTCCCTGCCAATCCATGGAACTGGATCGCGGTATGGCGCCGCAATTTCCTTGTCTGGCGGAAAGTCGCTCTGGCATCGATTCTTGGAAACCTGGCCGAGCCGATGAGCTCTCTGTTCGGTCTCGGTTTTGGCCTTGGAATGATCATAGGTGGCGTTGAGGGGACCTCATACATCTCATTTCTGGCCGCCGGCATGGTCGCCACAAGCGCGATGGTCTCCGCAACCTTCGAAACGATCTATGCGGCCTACGCCCGCATGCAGACAAATTGCACGTGGGAGGCAGTACTGTGTACGCCCCTTACGCTCGGCGACATCGTTCTCGGTGAAGTGGCATGGGCAGCAAGCAAGGCCTTGCTCGCCGGGACGGCTATCACGATTGTTGCAGTCGCGCTGGGTTATGCGGAGTGGTCATCCATTCCCTATGCGTTGCCAGCCATCGCCCTCACTGGCGTTACGTTCGCGAGCCTCGCAATGGTCGTTTCAGCACTCGCACCGAGCCACGACTATTTCATCTTCTACCAGTCACTCATTCTCACGCCCATGATGTATTTGAGCGGGACGATCTTCCCAATGAGCCAGTTGCCAGGGCCATTTCAACGCATAGCCGCCTTCTTGCCGCTCGCTCATTCGGTCGATCTCATTCGTCCGGCAATGCTCGGCCGGCCGGTCGACAGCGTCGGCTTGCATGTGGGCGCACTTTGCATTTACGCAGCGTTTCCCTTCCTCGTCTCGGCCGCGCTGCTTCGGCAACGGCTGATGCGGTGAGAGGAACAAGACCTCAAGCGAAGCATCGCGTGTGCGAGATCAGATATCGGGCGTAACGCGATTCGCGTGCGACGCTTATGTGAGCCTCGTTACGCTAGCGATGCCTGATCTGCCCGTGGCGACGTGCGGTCTACTCGCAAGGCAAGCGATACGAACTAGGCCAACAGGCCTCTCAGGATGAATGGAGAACAAGATGCTGTGTCTAGGATTGAGTGGCGGGCTCGACAGGGTCTATGAAAATCCGCTTGAACTACCGAACACGTTTCTGCACGACGGCGCCGCAGTACTTGTCAAGGACGGGCGCGTGATCGCTGCCGTTGAAGAGGAGCGCCTCAACCGGATCAAACACTCAAACAAGCTCCCGAGCAGTGCGATTGAATACTGTCTTGCAGCTGCGGGTGTTGAGCTTCGCGACGTCGATCGTATTGCGTTCTACGCCACCGAACCCTATTGCAACGCGATGCTCGAACGGCTGTTCATCTCACAACCTGAGATCTCAATTCCGCTAAATGCCAATCTGCTATTACGGCACCTTCTGGCGGCGGAGTTCGGCACCGAAATTGATCCCTCGAGGGTGTCATTCGTAGGCCACCATCAGGCCCATGCCGTGAGCGCTCTGGCGATGTCAGGTTTTGAAGAAAGCCTGATTCTCGCGATCGACGGTTGTGGCGACTTCCTCTCGGGTCTCTTGGGGGTCGGATCGGGCACCGAAATGACCGAGCTTATGACGTTTCCAGAGAATAACTCTCTCGGGCTGTTCTATTTGGAGACGATCCGATATCTCGGCTACGGCCTGTTCGACGAGTATAAGGTTATGGGACTGGCTCCTTACGGAGATCCCGCACGCTATCGCGAGCTCTTTGCCCAATTCTATGAGCTCTCCGCAAACGGTGGCTACCGCGTTCACCTCGACCGGATCGGCCCGGCATTGCTGCGCAATATCGAGGTCCGGCGAAAGGGAATGCCGTTCACGCAACAGCATCAAGATGTGAGCGCATCGTTGCAGGAGGCGCTGGAGCGGATCGTGTTTCACGTACTTCGGCATTACCGTGAGTCGACCGGAATGAAACGGTTGTGCCTGGCTGGCGGGGTGGCCCACAACTGCACTCTGAACGGTAAACTTCTGTATTCAGGCCTGTTCGAAGACATCTTCGTGCAGCCCGCTGCGCATGATGCCGGTTGCGCATTGGGCGCGGCACTGATGGTGTCGAACGAGGCCGGGCAGCCGGCGCCCCGCGAGCGACTCCAGGCGGTTTATTGGGGGCCAGATGTCGGCAGCGACGACAGCATCGAACAGGAACTGAAGGGATGGGCCGGACACCTGGAGATTGAACGGACCACTGACGTCGCAACCAGAGCAGCCGAGTGGATCACTGATGGCGCCGTGATCGGGTGGGTACAGGGCCGGTCCGAGTTCGGCCCTCGTGCGCTCGGCAACCGCAGTATTCTTGCGGACCCAAGGCCGGCCGTAAACAAGGAGCGGATCAACGCGATGGTCAAGAAGCGCGAGAGTTATCGACCATTTGCGCCATCGGTTCTGGAGGAGGATGCGGGCGCGTTCTTTGAGTTGCCGGATGGTCGCGCAGAATATCCCTTCATGAATTTCGTCGTTCGCGTGCGCGAATCCAAGCGTGCTTTGCTGGGCGCGATCACGCATATCGATGGTACGGCCCGGCTGCAAACGGTTTCCCGCACGAACAATGCCGCCTATTGGGAACTCATCAATGCGTTCAAGAGCCGAACCGGCGTCCCGATTCTGCTAAATACGTCATTCAACAACAATGCCGAACCGATCGTAGATTCCGTTGCCGATGCGATTACGGCATTTTTGTCGACCGAACTGGATGGCCTTGTGGTCGGGTCATTCCTCGTCAAGAAGCGGGCAACAACGCTCGAGAGCTGGACCGCACTCACTGTATCACTGCCGCCCCATGTATCTCTGTACCGGGTTCGCGCTCATGCGGACCGAGAACACCAGGAGACAGTCTGCGAGATCCGTATGGGTCACTCCAGCCATGACAGCGTGCGCGTCTCGCATGACCTGTTCGACATGCTGATGCAAATTGAGAAGGAAGCTGTTCTTGCCGATCTTCTCGCCAGGGTCACCTCTGACAGGACGAGGCGCGAAGCTCTCGTGAACGAACTGCGCGGGCTCTGGGATCAGCGCCGTATTCGGCTGCATCCGTCACAGACTGCGCGGTCGTAAAAGGTGCACAATGTGACACCTCTCTGCATGACCTGCCAATCGCGGTGCCGTGCAAGGTGCGCTTGCGGGTTGAGCGCCTTGCGACCAGGTGACCAGCCGTCCGGCGTGGATCGGTATCGCAGATAAGTGGTGCGCCACACAAGCTGAACTCGCGCAACGAGAAGGGTTTGATAACTTGACGAAGGAACGCTTTGTTATTTCTCGGAGGCGCACCGGCTTTGGTGATTGCCTCTGGTCGTTGGCGTCAGCCTGGTCGTACGCGCAGCGGACCGGGCGAACGCTCGTTATTGACTGGCGCGGTTCCTGTTATGTCGACCAACCGTTCAGCAATGCCTTTCCGGCGTTCTTCGAGCCCGTTGAGGACATCGCTGGCGTGCCGGTGATTTGCGATGACCGGGTCAACCAGCTCTCGTTTCCCGGACCGTTCTTTCCGCGCTGGTGGAATAGGCCATCGATCGACTGCATCAATCGTCCGGACGAGCAGATCTTCCGGGAACGTGACGAACTAACCGAGCTGTTCCAGGCAGGAGAAGATAGCGAAGCCAACACCATTGTCTGTGACGCTTGCCTGATGTGGCGTTGTAGCGAAGAAGCCGAACGGCTGATCTTTCGCAACATCAAGCTCAGGTCTGAGATTCGAACACGGATCGACGCACTATATGAGGAACACTTTAGCGGCCATAGCATCATCGGCGTTCATGTTCGGCACGGCAATGGCGAAGATATCATGGAGCATGCGCCGTATTGGGCCGATTCGGAGTTCGCCCTTCATCAGGTGTGCATGGCAATCCGTAAAGCCAAGGCTTTGCCCTATCCGAAGCCTGTAAAGGTCTTCCTGTGCACGGATAGTGCGCAGGTGCTCGATCAGGTATCGGGTCTGTTTCCGGACGTCTTCGCCGTCCCAAAACGTTTCAGGCCGATCGGGCAGGGCCGTTGCATAGTGCGGAAATGGGAATTGAAGGTGGAGCTTCCGCTCTCATTGACATGTATCTTCTTGCGCGATGCGCTACCGTGATCCGTTTTCCCCCACCAGCGCTTTCACGCGCTATGCCCGTCTGCTCGTGCCACGCATTATCGAATTCGATCTGAGCAATCCGGGGCATCTGACCATGATCGATAACCCGTACGAACATTTCGCGGCTTCATGAAATGTCACGAATCTGCTCAAGCCTGAGCAATGGTCGGCTAGATCATCAGCCTGATGCAGGCTTCGACTCCATCGAGTTTCGCAACGTATCGCAGAAACGCTGGATGGCGACCTTCGGCGGCAGGCGAGGCCTGACCGGCGCACGACCAGGGATCCGGTGCGGGTGGTAAGGCGAACGCCTGCGAAGCGTAGGCCAATGCTGGCGGGCGCCGGCGGCCTTGCCCGACGCAATGCTTCGTGTCGTCAAGTGTAAGTCGACTCGCGCGGCAAGGTTATGGTGTCCTTGTCATCGTCTGGCCAGACGGTGAAGAGCACGGCAATGGTGCTCCGGGCCGCCGAGAAATCTGACGTAGCAGACAGTCACGTCAGAATGTCACAGCGGAAAGCAGGCGCGTCCGGTAGATGGATCGCCTTTGGTGGGCAATCCTTTTGCCTTGCGGTCAGCTCGTTTCTTGATGTCCCCTTGTTCATGCGCCGCTCGCGGAGCCCTTTCGGACGGACGTGTGATGAACCGCGGGGCTGGCGGCCATCGATATGGCTCAAGAGTCGCATGTGCGGCCGCGCGTACGACGGCTAAGAACAATTGCACGGACTGGTCATCGATCCTGATCTCCGCCAAAGATATCTGATCTATCTCCGCCAAACCGAATGAGCCACAGACCACCCATGGAGTGCGAGGTAGTCAGCTCGCCCTGGAATCACCAGCCTCTCGGCTACGAAAACGTAGCGCGCGCATTCGGCAGCTCCCAGGAGCTCGACGCCATTGCTGCAGCGTTGCTGCTGTCGAAAACCAAACAGGCCAGATGTTCGGAACCTGCCATTTGGGTCGCAAAGTGTGCCCCTTGTGCCCTGCATCGTTCTGGCCTGGATCCTGCAGCAGGTGCGCAGGCGAGGGGAGCGGAAGGAAGCCGCGTGTGAGTCTAGGTCTACCAGATGACAACGCGGCCGCAGCTCGATCGTCGGAAACGGACCTTGGCGGTCCAATTCACGCTGATCGAACGGGCCGCCCGCTGCGTGCGCCGAAGACGCTGGTTTTGACCGGGGCATCGCGCGGTATCGGTCGGGCCACCGGAAAAGTGTTTTGGAAGCTGGTTGGCGCGTCATTTCTTACGTGCGCCGGCCATTCGACGCGGTGAGCTGCCCTTGGGACTCAGAGGACGACAGCTATATCAGCGTCGACCTGAGCGACCATCGGACGCTGCCGCGCGTGATTGGTGAGATCAAGGTGCCTAGCCGGCGCACCGCTGCACGGACCGATAAACAATGCCGGAAACTCACCAAAAACGCCGAACGGTACCCAGCTGATGTCGCTGGCGACCTCAGTCGATAGCTGGATGAGCGTGTTCCACCTCAATCTGGTGGCGCCGATCCAGCTCGCTCAAGGTCTGCTCGAAGAGCTAAAAGCGGCTTCAGGCTCGATCGTCAATGTGTTCTCGATCACCGGCCCGCGGGTGCATCCATTTGCAGGCACGGCATATGCGAGTTCGAAAGCTGCGCTCGCTTGTATTACGCGCCAAAGGGGCGCACGAATGCGATCGCGCCCGGCGAAATCAAGATGGACATTATGTCGCCTGACACGGAGGCGCATTTTGTGCGAAAGATCCCACTTTGGCGGGTGGTACACCCAAGAAGGTCGCGAAGGTCATTTTCTTCCTATGTTCAGATGCGGCAAGTTATGTCACTGGCGCGGAAGTGCCGATCAATGGCGGACAACACTTGCGAGTGAATCCGCCCTTGGCGAACCCCGGCTAATCTGAGCTTCATCGAAAGAACTCATGTTGGCCGGGGCAAATCCGCGCAGGGAGTTGGAAAGAATAAAGCAGCAAACCTATTCGTTTCTAGTCACTATGGGTGCTGCCGACGTGCCATGAAGAGGCGTCATCTCTCGCTCCGCCTTGAGAACTGGATGTCAGATCGAGGGGGGCATGCAACACGCGTCCAACAAGTCCGATCAAGGTGACGGGGAGAATCAAGAAAGGAACGGAGAAGTCGTTATGCTGGACAGCGTTTCCCTGCGCGAAAAACCAAACTCAACCTCCGAGGTAGTCCCTTCCGGTTATACTGTGCCGTCGCACGAGAAATCGCTAAACACGATCTTTGAAATAGCACACACGCTCTCCGGCCTATGCCGGCTTGAAGCCAAGCTGGCGAGCGTCATCGAGCGTCTGCCATCGCTCGTGCAGATGCGGCGTGGCATCGTATGTCTGTTCGATCATGACGGCGGGCCGGAGATCATCGTAGACGACGGCGGGAGCGAAGGTCGCGATGCGCGCTGCGGGGTGCGCTTGCCGCAAGGAGCAGTTGATCAAATTGTGACGACGGGGCGGCCGCTCATCGTCGAGGACATAGCGCTGCATTCGGCCTTCAGTCCTTCGGACGTCGAGATGCTAGATGCTGCGGGTAATACGCGTGTTGCGTTCATCGGCGTTCCCATAGACATTGACGAAAAAGTTATGGGTACGCTGAGCATCGACCGCATAGCGGACAACGGAACGCGCGCGCAGCTCGAGGACGACCTCCGCCTGCTGACGATGGTCGCTAGCCTCCTGGGCCAGACGGCGAAGCTGCATTGCCGTTTTGTCCGCGATCGCGGGCGCCTTATGGACGAGGAGTTCCGCCTGCAGAAGCAGCTCTCGGAGCTCAAGCCTCATGGGCGGGAGCGCAAGAAGGTTCAAGTCGACGGAATCATAGGCGACAGCCCGGCGCTGCGCGCGCTACTTGAGAAGATCGAGGTGATCGCAAAATCGAACAGCACGGTTCTGTTGCGTGGCGAATCAGGTACCGGCAAAGAGCTGGTCGCGAAGGCGATTCACGAGCGTTCAGCGCGTGCCAAACGCCCCTTTATCAAGCTGAATTGCGCGGCCCTCACCGAGACGGTGCTGGAATCCGAATTGTTCGGTCACGAGAAGGGGGCGTTTACGGGCGCATTCAACGCGCGCAAGGGGCGCTTCGAGCTCGCCGACAAGGGAACGTTGTTTCTGGATGAGATTGGAGAGATCTCGGCGTCGTTCCAGGCGAAGCTCCTGCGCGTACTTCAGGAGCAGGAATTCGAACGCGTGGGCGGCAATCAGACGGTCAAAGTCGACGTCCGCGTGATCGCGGCCACGAATAAGAATCTTGAAGAAGCGGTGGCAAGGAAAGAGTTTCGTGCCGATCTCTATTATCGCATTAGCGTGGTTCCTCTGCTACTACCGCCCCTGCGCGAAAGACGCACTGATATTCCGCTTCTCGCCGCTCGGTTCTTGAAGAACTTCAACAATGAGAACGGCCGTGCTCTGGTGTTCGATTCAAGTGCGATTGAGGTCCTCATGAGCTGCGGATTTCCCGGCAATGTCCGCGAGCTCGAGAACTGCGTGCAGCGGACCGCGACGCTCGCGCAAGGATCGTCGATCACAAGACATGATTTTGCGTGCTGCCACGGGCAATGCCTGTCGGCCATGCTATGGAAGTGTGGACCGGAGGAAATAGCGCGGCAGCCGAGCCCGACAATCTCACTGCCCGCGAGGTTGAGCATGCCGCCAACAGAAGCTGTGACACCCGTTCAACCGGTCAATAGCGAGCTGACACCGCTAGGGCCACCCGGCCGACTCGTAGTGGGTGCTGCGAAAGTCACTGATCGCGAGCGCGTCATCGCGGCCATGGAAAGATCCGGGTGGGTGCAGGCGAAGGCGGCGCGCCTGCTCGGACTGACCCCGCGCCAGATTGGCTATGCCTTGAGAAGACACGGTATCGAGATCAAGCGCTTCTGAACAAAGCGTCGGGCTCGCTTCTCTCCCGTGCCTCGGCTGATGAGATAGGGGAGCGTGGCAAGAGGCGGTTGCCAGCTCAGGCGCGTGATACGGATGCTAGCCTTATGCCTGGTTGGGATTCACTCGCCCGCGAAGCGTAAGGGCCTCTTCGCGTCGGCCGGTCGTGTCATCATCTGCTTGCAACGTATTCGCCTGAAAAATGGCGTGGCGTCGAACCGGCGCGTGATCGCTGCGGCTACGTTGCTGGCCTTCCCAATTTGAGATCACGCCCGCTCCGCAGCCCGTCGCAGTCGCGACAACCGGCTCGCGTCTGCCGTCAGTCATTGCATGCGTTCCTCATCGGCGAAATGCCTGGGTGGTATGACACTTGCTATTCGTGGGGAGCCTGCTCAACATCTTAGGAGAAGCATATGCACAGCATCGTCTGCATCAAACAGGTGCCCGACTCCGCTCAAATTCGCGTGCACCCTGTTACGAATACAATCATGCGCCAGGGCGTGCCGACAATCATCAACCCATATGATCTCTTCGCGCTGGAAGCTGCGCTCGAGCTACGAGACAAGTTCGGCGGCGAAATCACTGTCCTCACAATGGGGCCGTCGTCGGCCGAAGAATCTCTCCGAAAGGCGCTGACATTTGGTGCCGATCGCGCTGTCCTGCTCACCGATCGTAGCTTCGCGGGCTCCGATACGCTGGCGACGAGTTACGCGCTGGCGTGCGCGATTCGCAATATCGGGAGGGAATATGGCCCACCGGACATCATATTCACTGGCAAGCAGACCATCGACGGCGATACGGCGCAGGTGGGACCTGGCATTGCAAAGAGGCTCGGGGTCCAGCAGCTTACTTATGTTTCCACAATCAAAGCGTTGGACTTCAAACTACGCACAATCGAGGCGGAACGGCGCTGCGAAGGCGGCGTCCAGGTGTTGCGTTCCAAGCTGCCGTGTCTCGTCAGCATGTTAGAGGCAACAAATCAAATTCGCCGCGGCGCAATGATAGAGGCGTTGCGCGCGGCCCGTGCCACAATCGTAAGATGGAGCGCCCAAAATGCTGGCGTGGACGACATGGCCAAATGCGGTCTGAGGGGGTCGCCGACCGTGGTCAAACGTGTTTTCGCGCCCTCCGCGCGAGCGGAGAAGGCGACGTGGGTGGACGCGGCCGAGCAGCCGGCGCAAGCATTGATCGACGCCATGTTCAAGCGCAACCCTATGCTCGAGGCGGAGCTCGCACAGCTCGCGCGCGGTACCTCATCCGCACACGCGACTGGCGCGTGAAGTCGCGGCTGATCGAGCAGAGCCAGCGATGGCCCGAGTCGTGGTCATGTGTTGGCCCGTCGCTTGATTGCGCGAGGCCGCATCGATCGTGTCGGCCGCTCCTCTCCAAATACGATGAGAAGGGTGAGCATTCCACTTGCGTATCTGAGCGCCGAGAGGCAGGTCTCGGATCAATATACCAGACCTCTCGCAAGGTTTGGCGACTTGCGAGACACCAGTTCGCCGGAGAATTCATGGGGCCTGAAGACGTGCCCGTTCAGTTTGTGTGGCAGCCGCACAGAGCGCCCGCTGAATTCACCGCGTGGAGCTCGCGCGAGGGATCTATCCCCTCGCACGAGATCCGCCGTATTTCACGTGCATGTTTCACGTGCATGCAAGTGTGGGCATTATCATCGCGCCGTTCAACCACAGGACGGAATCGAGGTTAGTCATGCTCAGCCATACCCGGTCAACATCATCGCCAGCTCGTCCCGATACTGCCCCGGATCGCATAGGAAGAACCGTGATCGGCAGAGTGGCCCACGCACCACCGTGAGATCATCCGAAGGACCCCCACGCACCAAGTTCAATTCAGTCTTGGGTCGTCAACGTCCCGGTGGGCGCGCATGCTAATACTTGAGAAATTGCGCGGTTAGGGCCCTGTTAGACCGCTCGAGTCGCGACGGCTTCGCAGCTCTCTTGGTGTTTCCTGGATAGATCGTGAGTGCGGCGATGATGCCGAGCAAAGCTGCAAACATCAACCAGAAACCGGGGGATGCCTTATCATTGGTCCGTTCGATCAGCCAAGTTGATGCGAGCGGCGTAAACGTGCCAAAGAGAGCTGCTGCGAGTGCGAAGGCTAAAGAAAAGCAGGTTGTGCGAACGTGCTTCGGCACGATTTCGACCAGAGCGCCCAACATGGCGCCGCTATAGGTGCCAAAGTAGAACGAGAACATCATCTCCACTGCCAGCATCTTGCCAAAGCTTGGGTCGGTCACAAGCCAAGACAACGCCGGATATACGGTCACCAAGGCGAGCCCGGCAATCGTCAGCAGGACCGGCTTACGGCCGATTTTGTCTGAAATCGCGCCGCCAATTGGGTTCCAGATGAAGTTCGTTACGGCGACCAAAAGCGTCACCAAGAGCGTGTTCTGCGAGGACAGCTGCAATACGTGCTTGCCAAACGTAGGCGTGTACACCGTGACGAAATAGAAGGTCGTGGTCGTCAGCATCGCGATCATCATGCCGAGAATGACAATGCGCCAGTTTGCAACTGTGGAGGCGAAGACCTCGCGGGCCGTTGGGTGGTTCTTCATGACCAGAAACTCCGGAGTTTCCTCCAGCGTCCGGCGCAGGAAGAAGATAAGCGGAACGATCAGGCAGCCAAGGAAGAACGGGATCCGCCAGCCCCAGGCGGCAACCATTTCGGCTGGAAGTGCTTCGCTCAAAAAATATCCGATAAGAGCCGCGACAAAGATCGCAACCTGCTGGCTCGAGGACTGAAACGATGTGTAAAAACCGCGGTTGCCCGGAGTGGCAATCTCGGAGAGGTAGACGGAAACGCCACCAACCTCAACGCCGGCAGAAAAGCCCTGCAACAGCCGTCCGAACAGCACGATCACGGGTGCGGCAATGCCGATCGTCGCATAGCCGGGACAAAAGGCGATGATGATGGTGCCAATGGCCATGATCGAAAGCGTGATGATCAAGCCTTGCCGACGGCCAATCTGGTCAATATAGGCTCCAAGCACGATCGCGCCAACAGGTCGCATCAAGGCACCGAGCCAAAACACACCGAACGTGTTAAGCAGTGAAGCCGTTTCACTTCCTGATGGAAAGAACGCATTTCCGATGGCACTGGCGTAGAACCCGAACAAGAAGAAGTCGAACTGCTCGAGGAAGTTGCCGCTCGTCGCACGTAAGATGGCGCCAATGCGGGATTTGGCATTTGACCCGTGCGCAATGGACGCTGGTGACATGGCAAGGTTCCTCTCGGTTTGAAATGGCCGGTTCCGGAGAAAATCTCACGCCAGCCGATTGCAGTTTCATGGCCGCGAATCTGCCATCAGGGCACTATCGACCAACCCGTAAGCGCCTGACGTTTCCGGCTTATTTTCGGCAATTGCCGCAATGTCGGTTGGATTTTCCGGCCTTATTCCGCTCGCGCAGCAGGACTGATTCTCAAGCTACTGAAACCTCGGGCGATTCTCGGTGTTGTTGCTTGCGGCGTGGCGGAATTTCTCATCGGTCGCACCGACCTGGAATGAAAGGGGGCCACGAGATGCGTGGAATACGCTGCGCGGCAGGGAGAGCTTCGTGAGATAGATCGCGCTAGAGCAGCTCGCCAGGTCGAAGCAATCGGAATGCCGCGATACGTCATATGCGGCTCCTTGCTTGGCGGAGGCAACGCCACGCCAGCCTCGCAACCTGATTCGCCGCAGATTTTGCACATGAGTCTCAGCCTCCGTAAACAAGGGCCATGAACCGGCACAACCATGCGGTGGCATCGGGCCTGGAGCTGGGCGCCACATCGTGACGGGATCTTGACCGGGGCTTGCGCGCATCCGGTATCTGATCCACGATAAGTCCAGGTGGCGTCACCTTATTCGACGGTTACCGATTTCGCGAGATTTCGCGGTTGGTCGACGTCCGTGCCCATCAGGATGGCCGTGTGATAGGCCAGAAGCTGCACCGGAATCGCATAGACAATCGATGTAAATGTCGCACCCATCTCCGGCAGCACAATCGTCGCGAGTGAATCCGTGGACACCTCTGCGGCTCCCTGAGCGTCCGTTATCAAGATAATTTTGCCGCCGCGTGCGGCGACCTCCTGCATGTTCGAGATGGTCTTTTCGAACACCCGGTCGGAAGGAGCAATGACGATTACGGGAACGCTCTCGTCGACCAAGGCGATCGGGCCGTGCTTGAGCTCTCCGGCCGCATAGCCCTCGGCGTGAATATAGGAGATCTCCTTCAGCTTCAGCGCCCCTTCCAGGGCCAGTGGAAACGACGTGCCGCGACCAAGATATAGCACGTCACGCGATTTGGCGATGTCGCGTGCGAGCTTCTCGATCTGCGGCTCGCTGGCAAGCGCCGCTGCAACTAGCCGAGGAATTTCAATCAGCGCTCGCACCAGATCGATGCCGTCGCCCTCCGACAATTCACGGCGCGCATTGCCAGCAGCGACCGCAAGCGCCGCCAGGACGACCAACTGGCATGTGAACGCCTTGGTTGAGGCAACGCCGATTTCCGGTCCGGCGAATGTCTGCAACGCTGTCGCGCTTTCGCGCGCAATGGTCGAACTTAGGACATTCACGATCGAGAGCGTATGCAGGCCTTGCGATTTGGCATAGCGGAGCGCAGCCAGCGTATCGGCCGTCTCGCCGGACTGCGAGATGAAGATAGCAAGATCTCCCTTGCGTATCGGTGCCTCACGATAGCGAAATTCGGAGGCGACATCGAGTTCGACCGGAATACGGGCCAGCCGCTCGAACCAGTATTTGGCGATATGGCCGGCATAGCCTGCCGTACCGCAAGCCGTGATCGAGATTTGTCCGATATCGTTGAAATTGAACGGAAGCTCCTGCGGCAGTGCCACGCTCTCGGTGGCGATATCAACGTAATGCGCCAGTGTCTGCCCGATCACCTCTGGCTGTTCGTGGATTTCCTTTGCCATGAAGTGGCGGTAGTTTGCTTTGTCGACGAGAACCGACGACGCGCCAGATTTCACCACCTCGCGGCGGGCGACTGTGCCTTGTGCGTCGTAGACCACGCTGAAGTTGCGGTTGAGCACAGCCCAATCGCCGTCCTCAAGGTAGGTGATCAAGTCGGTAAGGGGCGCGAGCGCAATAGCATCCGATCCGAGATACATTTCGCCTTCGCCATGGCCGATCACGAGCGGTGAGCCCTTGCGCGCGCCGATCATGAGGTCGTGTTGACCCTTAAACAGGATTGCAAGCGCAAACGCGCCCGCTAGCCGCGGCAGCGACGCTTTTACTGCGTCCTGCGGCGAGCAGCCATTTTTCAGATAAGAGTCGATGAGATGCGCCACCACCTCGGTGTCTGTTTCAGAGGCGAAACAGGCGCCATGCTGTTTCAGCTCCGCGCGCAGCTCGCGGAAATTCTCGATAATGCCGTTATGGACGACTGCAACATTGTCCGTTGCATGCGGATGAGCATTGTGCTCGGTCGGCTTGCCATGAGTAGCCCAGCGCGTATGCCCAATCCCGACATGGCCTGAGAGCGGATGGCAGCGAACTCGTGTCTCAAGGTTCCGCAGCTTGCCCTCGGCGCGCCGAAGCTCGATATGATTTCCTTTGAGCGTTCCGATGCCTGCTGAGTCGTAGCCGCGATATTCCAGTCGCTTAAGTGAATCGATGAGCCGATCCGCGACCGGACCGCGCCCCAAGATGCCGACAATTCCGCACATGCTAATCAGTTTACCTCAAGTTCAAAACAGAGCTTGCCGCAAGGCGCGCCTGGCCAATTCGCTCGCTCTAGCTATCGGCCAGTCTGGCCGTGCCGCTCCATCGGGCACGCGTCACCCGGCGGTGCGCGAGCCAAGCAACTTTCTGGCAACCGAATAATGAACGCCGTCAGCAGCCAGCAGCTGCATGATTCGCTCCTTTTGTCCGATGTAGCCGATGCCGCCAAGAAGGCCTGGTAGGCCTGCCGCATTCCATGTGCGAGCCATGTCCTCGCGCGCCAGCCGAGGCTCGCGAGACGGCTGACGTCGAGCAGCTTGCGCGGCGTGCCATCGGGGCGTGAAGTGTCGAACGTGATCTCGCCGATGTAGCCGACGACCTCGGCGACGATGCGGGCAAACTCGGCAATGGTGATATCCTCGCCGGTGCCGATGTTAATCAGCTCCGCACCCGAATAGGTCTTCATCAGGTGCACGCAGGCATCCGCCATATCGTCGACATAGAGGAACTCGCGCCGCGGCGTGCCGGTGCCCCAGACCACGACGCTTCTTGCGCCCGAAACCTTTGCCTCATGGAAGCGCCGGATCAGGGCGGCGACGACGTGGCTGTATTCGGGATGATAATTGTCGCCGGGACCGTAGAGATTGGTCGGCATCACGCTGATGAAGTCGCTACCATACTGGCTGCGATACGCCTCGACCATCTTGATGCCGGCGATCTTGGCAATGGCGTATGGCTCGTTGGTCGGCTCCAGCGGGCCGGTCAGCACGGTATTCTCGCGCAAGGGCTGCGGTGCGAGCTTTGGATAGATGCAGGACGAGCCGAGGAACATCAGCTTCTCGGCGCCGTTTTGATGCGCGGCGTGGATGACGTTGGCGGCGATCGCGATGTTGTGGTAGATGAACTCGGCGCGCAGCGTGGCGTTGGCGACGATGCCGCCGACTTTTGCTGCGGCGAGGAAGATCACCTGCGGCCGCACTTTCGCGAACCAGTCGAACACGGCGGCCTGGTTGCAGAGATCGACCTCGCGCCGGTCCACCGTCACGAGATTCACATCCTCGCGCGCCAGCCGGCGCACCAGCGCGGCTCCGACCATGCCGCGGTGGCCGGCGACGTAGACGCTTCTGCCCTTCAGCTCAAATGGTGCGCTTGCCACCGACCGCATCCCGTTTTGCATCCGCCAGGTCGCTCGCCATCATTTCCGCGACGAGTTCCGCAAAGGTCCGCTTCGGCGTCCAGCCGAGCACTGCGCGCGCCTTGCTGGCGTCGCCGACGAGCAGATCGACCTCGGTGGGGCGGAAATAGGTGGGGTCGATCTTCACCACGGTCTTGCCGCTCCTGGCGTCGATGCCGGTCTCGTCGGCGCCTGCGCCGCGCCATTCGATGCGGCGGCCGACTTGCGCAAAGCGAGCTCGACCAGCTCGCGCACCGAGCGGGTCTCGCCGGTGGCGAGCACGAAATCGTCGGGCTTGTCGGCCTGCAGGATCATGTGCATGCCCTCGATGTAATCCCTGGCGTGGCCCCAGTCGCGCTTGGCCGTGAGATTGCCGAGATAGAGCGTCTCCTCGAGCCCGACCTCGATGCGGGCCACGCCGCGCGTGATCTTGCGGGTGACGAAGGTCTCGCCGCGGATCGGGCTCTCGTGGTTGAACAGGATGCCGTTGGAGGCAAACATGCCGTAGGCTTCGCGGTAGTTCACCGTGATCCAGTAGCCATAGAGCTTTGCGACGCCGTAAGGCGAGCGCGGATAGAATGGCGTGGTCTCCTTCTGCGGGATCTCCTGCACCAGGCCGTAGAGCTCGGAGGTCGAGGCCTGGTAGAACCGCGTCTCCTTCTCCATGCCGAGGATGCGGATCGCTTCCAGGAGGCGCAGCACGCCGATGGCGTCGGCGTTGGCGGTGTATTCGGGGCTTTCGAAGCTGACGGCGACGTGGCTTTGGGCGGCGAGATTGTAGATCTCGGTCGGCCGGATCTGCTGCACCAGGCGGATCAGATTGGTCGAATCCGTCATGTCGCCGTAATGCATCAGGAACGGCACGTCGCCGACATGCGGGTCCTGGTAGAGATGATCGACCCGCGCGGTGTTGAACGAGGACGAGCGCCGCTTGACGCCGTGCACAACATAGCCGAGCGACAGCAGATATTCGGCGAGATAGGCGCCGTCCTGGCCGGTCACGCCGGTGATCAGAGCGACCCGCCGTTTGCTCTCTTGGTTTGACAAATCGTTTCTCTACGCAGGCTAATGTCGTTCCACGATCGATGACCTTCAATCGCGTCTGGACTCTTCGAATACGGCAGCGTCACGCTCTCGCGGCACCGAATCCTGAACCGTGTATAGGCATTGCATCTATCGCTCAACTGGTAAACCTTCCACATCGAAAGGGTTTTGAAGGACTATACGAACGTTTGCAGTCCGGCGAATTTCGTTCGGCCTTCGTCCTAGGCAAAGGCGTTTCTCTATTGGTTTGGTGCGACCAATGGAAATGCGGCGCGGATAGGACATGAGCAGACCCGTCGGGCCGAGAAGCGTTTCCCGGTCTCTGCGTGCTCAACTCGCGCTTCGCGCCAGGGAGTTTCGTCTCATCTCTTCTCCTTGCTTAAGAGTTTTCCACTCTTGCTGTCCATCCAATGCAACTGCGAGCAAGCCGGGCAAACAAAGCCTTGAAATTCGCTCTCTGTCGCGCAGTCCTTATCATCATCGATCCATTTCTGGACAAACATGTCGGTAATCGGGCAAGCAAAAGTGAAGGCGCGCATATTGACTCTGTGCTGTTTGAGTTCACAGCCAACACGCTGCATGATTGAGGCCAGCCACCTGCTACACCAGACATCAAAGGAGATTACCGCGACGAGCAGTGTGCTCGGTGCCCCTAACCACGAATTCAGTAGCGGAAACAATCTGGCGGTTCATTGCTCGCGCGTGCGGCAGGGAATCAACGATAATGGTGCGTCTAGCGGACGATATGGCTCGGAAAGCCAGTGCTCGGCTCGGCGATCATGTGCCAGGGGTCGTTTCCACGCTCGCAAGCATGTCATTGGACCGGCGGTACTATGACCAGGCAAAGCCCGCATGTGCGTGAACAAGCCGCCTTGAGCACATGTGTCATTGAAACTGGCGGCTTGCAGATCCCGAGCGCCCATTCTGTTATTGATGCCGACGGCAAACTCCCGGTTCTTGAGCAAGCTTTCGGGGGACGCCAGCCTGAACTGACGGATCAACTGCGTTCTACCTCAATTATCGCACTTGATCTGCAGCCGCTCGGCAGAAAGAGTTGGGATGAGCTACTCGCGGAGGGAGTCGACCCGGGCCTTTTAACCACGCCCGCCTGCTTGAATGCGTCACAAGCAGCGTAAGCTTAGAGGCGCGCCCTCGAAATGGATCGCCGGCTTATCGGGTTCGAATGTCGCGTTGCGCTCAATCAAGGTGCCGAGATCAAATCTTCAGTCGCTCGCGGGTCTAGTCTTCCACATCATTTCTTTTCCGAGACACTCACATGAGCCTCTCGATACGCGTTCGTCAGGTTTTGATTGTGCCTCATTGCCTGATGGGCGTGCCGCCCGGGGCAACCGTCAGGCCGGGATGTCGAGCAGATCCAGCTCGCGGACCTATCGGTAGCTCTCTTAGCTGCGCGATGACCGTTACCCACGCCCAGCAATTGCGCCTGTCGTCTCGGATTACTGTTGGTTATCTAGTCTGCTTTCCTTCAAGGACGCGGCGTCCGTCCGACCATGGCACGACGTGCATTCGGGCATAGTGATAATCGCACCATGATGACGGCTTCTGGCGCGGTCCCGTCACAACGGGCTCGCCGCACATATACGCGGTTCCAGGATCGCCATTCTTGAAACCAACAATGGCCCGGCATTGGCCCTCACAGTGATCGACGAGCAGGACCTTGTTGGATCCATCGGGTCTTCTCACATCACCGCTCCGGGATAGCGCATCAATCGCGCGGCGGCTCGTTGGGCACTCGGCGCCCGCAAACGTATTTCGAAGCCTCCAAAGCTGGATTGGTCCTTCTTACATGTGGGCGATCGTGTCTTCATACGGCTCGGCGATCTGCGTGGATAGAACAGAGACAGCGTCCTTCGCACAGAGCGCGATCCTCGGCCGCTTTGGCAGAAGACCTCTCATCGCACGCGATCGGCCTGCTCCGCTTTTGTCCACAGGAATTCCGAAGCGACCGAAGATTGGTACTACCTGGCTGCGCACTCTACAATCTGACGCTACGTGCGGTTCAATCCCCCTGCGGCCCTATCGCGTGAATATGTCAAACTCGTATTCGTTCGCCAGGAGCCAATCGCAAAGCGAGGAGGGCGGGAGGCGCTTCACCAAAAGCAGTTGGCTTTCGGTATTCGTCGTCTGCGGAACCGCGCAGCTCAGGTCCGCTCAGATGTGCACGCTTAGCGACGCACCCCGGGTGAGGCTGCTCGTCACCGGCAACGAGTGACCACGCGAGTCAATGAAGTTTTTGGAACGTCTATGGGATAGGAGCTGCCTCGCCGCCGGATTCAATCGTCCATAGCTAGAATGCTCTCTCGCGTCTGTGCGAATTGGCTTCGCCTCTCCAGCCGAGCTATCCGCTGTCCCCATCTTAATGAGCCTGCTTCCCGGGATTTGTCGGGCCGCGGCGGCCGGGTAGAATAGGAAACGAGATCAAACGGCAGTAATGAGCCCAATTCCGAGGCACCAACAGTGACTTCGCCGTTCTCGACAACTTTGAACTATCGACCTCGAAAGGCGCCGTCAGGTCCAGGCCAGGTCAGGTCAACGATCAATGCGGGTTCGATACTTGTGCGAAGATTTGCCTGCCCGTCATACGTTGGAAAGGCCGCCCAAGCGGTGCTCAGCCCTGGTCCCGTTGAGTATCGCGGCTTGGGTCCAGATTGGCGTGTTTGCTACAATCGTGGTTGGCACCAAAGAGTTGCTATTGGAGCCTGCACTCCAGATCGGCCGAGGGGAAAGACGGCGGTTCTGGAGGCAATCGGACGGCTGATGGAACGAGCGGCGCAGTTGGCCCTGCTCGCTGATGGGCCGCCAGGGCGTCGTAGCGGCGCCGGTTCGCGTTCCTCCCATCATCTTCGGGCGCGAGCGATCGTTAGGCCGGCATTCTCCAGCGCATCCAAAATGCTATTAGCAACCGCCCGCGGATCGCGCTGGTTCTCTATGCTCACGTTACAGGCCAACGCAGCGGCGATGATCGCGTGCGCCGTTTTGCGCTGGAGGTAATCGTACTCGGCATACTCGCCGCAGGTATTGCAGGTGATCACAGGTCGGCCAGTCCAAGGATCGTGCATTGCGATCTCGCACCAGCTTTCTGTGTGACATTTCGGGCAGAGCATAGATTCAGTGTTCCTTGATGTCTGAGCTCGCGCACTACGTGGTCATCAGTTGAACGTCTACTTGGTAGCCAAAGCTGCAGAAGCCATTGATACTCCGAAGGCCGTGTCGCCCGTCCCGGAAACGAAAGCCACGATCGAGACGGGCACGGGGGCGATCCAGGCACCCAAGCGGGGTTCCGGCGTGAGCGACCAGTTGACGCATCTCTGGCGACAATGCGCCTTCGATGGCACCGCCTCAGTGCGCTTCTCGAACTGGCGTTAAGCGGATCATGGCGAGCATCTGCACATCGATATGCCGCGGGGCCGTCCAATGGATCGTTCGACATAGAGCCGGCTGCCCCAAGGACCGCGCTCTCACTACGCGTCCCGACAAATCGCCTGCCGATGGCTTGGGAGCGACAGGCTTGCACGCCGGACGCGCTTCGCCTCTGTCGCAGACCGCGTGAGGACGCCATCGCTGCAGCCAGCTTGAGTGAGCAAGGAGCTTTCGTGGGATGGCCCAATCGTTCCAGCAAGGCATGGCGAAACGTCGCGATAGGAGGAGGCGTAGCGTATGCCTACAGCCGCGCCGTTTCGGCGTGGGAAAGCCATTTGCAGGTTCGCGGCGGGGATCATTTCCATTCCACTCTGGGCTGCGAGGCGCCGATCTCCGGACGGCGACCTCGTCGCGCGCAATCCCTCAAATCGAGCAATCGCCACGCGACGATGCTGCTCCGATCTTAGCATCCGTTCTGCTGCAGCCCTGGTCTCATCGCGACACACACCGTGGAGGCGGCCTGCGGCGTTTGGGCAACGCGGGCGTTCTGCAATCTGAGCTCCAAAAATGGCACACTCCCAATTTTGTCGCCCGGAATCTGTTGTGCGACCAGGCACCGTCACCAGCTACAAGAAGACTCTACAATCTGACGCCACGTACGATTCAAGCCCCTTATGTCGAGAGCCGCGCATGTTGCGCGGAATTTGACGCAAACTACCAGTGAAGCCCAACATCGCCTATCATGCTCGGTTCGCGTGGCGTTTCCAATCGGGCGTTCTTAACGGAGAAGGCCGCAGTGAAGCTTACTCCCGCACTTGCGTTTGTTGCGAGCGGCTTGTCGCATCTCAGACATTGACAGAGCAGGCGGCAAATAACGGCAAATGAGGTGGTTTTGCGAAAGCCAGCCTACGGGATCCTACGTAGGGCGTGTGTCGCATTTTCTTGATCTTAAAATTGCATCGTCTTTCGCATGAAGCAGAAAAAGCCATTCTCCGACGCCAAACATTGGCGAGGCCGTGCGGAAGCGACGCGAATAAAAGCGGAGTCGCTCAAGGACGACACATCCAGATGCAGGCTCCTCAAGGTCGCTGAGGAATATGATAAGCTGGCTCGCCTCGCCGAGGGGCGGCAAAGAAATGAGGTTGACGGCCAGTTCTGATCCCGCCGGAGCGGACGGTTGCATCGAAGGTCAAGGCGTTGTGATCGCGGCGCGAAAGCCTCTTCGTTGGACGGCTCCAGGGCTGAACTGCGAAACGCTCCTCATGCGGTAACGCCAATGAGGAGGCTGCTGAATGCGTGCGGTCCGCGCCTCCGAGCCTCTGGCCGTGAATGAATTGTAAATCAGTCTCGCCGGCCACATAGATGACGCATTGACGGTGTCTCAGGCGGCAAGCCGGCTAACCGTCAGGCATGAGAAGGAATAAGATGAAAGCCCACCGTCAGATCGTCGCAAGAGCGAAATTGCAAGTCTCTCGTTCGACGAATTGGCGAAGCATTGGCGTTGCTTTGCATCATCTGCTGAAGCCGGCGACGTGTCTTTGGGCGCCAAAGTAGGTTCGCCGGATCATGCCAGGCGAATTGGCTTCCGCCATCGTTTTGGCTGTGAGGCGTTTTAGTCGAATTATGGCATCTTGCCCAAACACGGTTAGCTCAACGCCATAACGTTGCGGACCTGTTTAGGCGAAGAGGCGAGCAGAAGCTCCTGCTGACACGACTTGCGTAGCCAAACCATCGTAGATGTCTGCACGGATCGTCTGCATGAGGCAAGTTCGCAACGAAGTCACGCATGACGAGAAAATACGAGTAGAAATCATAGTCGAAAGACCGACCGCAAGAGACCTCTCCGGTGGACGATTCCGGGCAGAACCGATGTTCTTCATCCAGATAAGTTCGGTGCAGATGATCCGGAGTAGTTGGGACCGCCCATGCCGGGGTGGCAGCCGCTCGATGTATCAGTCGGACGACACGAGTGGCGCCGGAGTCTACTCTGTCGGCCAAAAGAAGGAGAACGCGTGAGGAACCAAATTGTAGAAAGACTCGAGGCGGGGCGCGTCCGCGATGGCCGATTCGCCACCGCACCGGGATCTGGTCCTTCCGGTCTCTTCTACGTGCAGGGGCCTTGCGGCTGTCAACTCAAGATCATCGGCTTCGTCCGTCCGGGATGGGAGCATGTCTCTGTGTCGACGCCAAGGCGTTCTCCAAACTGGGATGAAATGTGCCTCGTCAAAGATCTGTTTTGGGATCAGGAGGAATGCGTGATGCAGCTGCATCCTCCTCGTTCGCAGTATGTGAACAATAGTCGCTATTGCCTGCATCTCTGGAGGCCGACACGTCAGGTCATTCCGATGCCTCCGGCAGCCTTCGTGGGCATCGTCGGGCTCGGGCCGTCTGAAGCGGCAATTCTGTTTGCGCAGATGAGTTCGGTGTCATAGTGGATCTCGCCGCGTCGGTGTTAAGTCGAGTGGCGGCAAAGTACTGTGCTGTTCCCGCAGATCATCTTCGAGACCCCAGACGGATTTGCTCTCCACAGTCATGGGCGACGAGCACACCGTTGGTGGAGCCCAGCTCACCTAATGATGGACAGACCCGCCAAGGGCGTGCGGGCCACCACTCTGGGCCCCAAAGCACGACCCGCTGCGCTGCTGAAGGCGGCGGGAGGCAATGCTCGCAGAGGCGGCTCGTCCGGACCACCATTTACTGTGCGGAATGTGACGTGCATAACCACGCCAGCGAGAAATCGGCTGGGTGACGAATTAGAGCGGATCCGGCGGTCCGTTATACATGTGGCGCGGCCAAACCACATTAGTATCAAGAAAGCGCAACCACCGTACGCATTGGCCAGTTGCCTGAGTGAGGCGCGTCGAGGAATGTTGTTGCGCGTGCCTCGATGTTGCGAGGAAATCCTGCATGAGAGGCGGCTAATTAGCCTGATATGAGCGCCATCCCGGCGCAACTCGGCGATAATTCTCTTTTAATACAGGGCAAGAATGTTGCTTTGCGGAGCTGCGCACGACGGCTTCGTCTGTATGATCGAGCGAAAGTCTTGGGGGATGCTGTGGAAGTCGAAGGCAATAGCGGCCGCAACGGCGCGCCGGTCCGCCGCGACTGGGAACGTGCCGAGGCGGAAGGGCTTTACGCGCTGCCATTTGCCGACCTCCTATTTCGGGCCCAGACCGTTCATCGTGGCAATTT
Organism: Bradyrhizobium sp. RDM12; assembly: GCF_051917485.1. Lineage (NCBI taxonomy): Bacteria > Pseudomonadati > Pseudomonadota > Alphaproteobacteria > Hyphomicrobiales > Nitrobacteraceae > Bradyrhizobium > Bradyrhizobium sp. RDM12. The sequence continues at coordinate 7,805,989 of NZ_CM133064.1, read as the reverse complement.
CGACCCAAACCACGTCGAAACCGCAAGCCTGCTCAGCATCAAGACCGGCGGTTGTCCTGAAGACTGCGCTTACTGCGCCCAGAGCGTGCATTACGACACTGGCCTGAAGGCGACTCGCTTGATGGATCGCGCTGATGTGGTCGCCGCGGCGCAGCGCGCCAAGGCGGCCGGGGCGACTCGCTTCTGCATGGCCGCGGCCTGGCGCAGTCCAAAGGACCGCGATCTCGATCAGGTCTGCGACACGATTGCCGCCATTAAACGTGTTGGCATGGAGACGTGCGTAACGCTCGGCATGCTCACGCCGAAGCAAGCCGCGCGGCTCGCCGACGCCGGCCTCGACTTCTACAATCACAACGTTGACTCGTCGCCGGAGTTCTACCGCAGCATCATCACTACCCGGACCTTGCAGGATCGGATCGACACTCTTACACACGTGCGCGAGGTGGGCATCAAAGTCTGCTGCGGCGGCATTATTGGCATGGGTGAGCAGGTCGAGGACCGTCTCGGCATGCTGGTGCTGCTCGCCAATCTTCCCAACCATCCGGAAAGCATACCGATCAACCTCTGGAACGAGGTGAATGGCGTGCCGGTGAAGGTCACGGCGGAGCGTCCCGATCCGATTGCCCTGGTGCGCCTGGTCGCGACCGCGCGGATCATGATGCCCGAGAGCGTCATACGGTTGGCTGCCGGGCGCCAGTACATGACTGATGAACTCCACGGGCTATCCTTCTTGGCGGGGGCGAATTCCATCTTTGTCGGCGATGTCTTGCTGACTACCAAAAACCCGCAACTTGACCGTGACGCAAGTTTGCTCGCCCGGCTCGGCATTACGTCTGGACTCGCTTAGATTGTCAGAACAATAGAGGTGCTGCGCGCAACCGATCAGCATAGGTGAGAAATGCAGATTGTCTTGATGAAGGGAACGATTCATTGCGCCTCGGTAACTGAATCCGACCTGCACTATGAAGGCTCGATCTCGATTGATCGCGCACTGCTGGACGCGGCCGATATCCTGATCAACGAACGCGTCGAACTCTACAATCTCGAGACGGGGGCACGCTTTGCAACGTTTGTGACAGAAGCGCCACAAGGATCCGGCACCGTAGACGTGAACGGTGCGGCGGCGCGACTGGCGATGCCCGGAGATAAGATAAGTATCGTCGCATACGCGTCATTTGACGAGGAGGATGCAAGAATCTTCAGGCCGCGCATTGTGCTGGTTGATCGAGAAAATCGCATCCTGCCGGTTTGAATCCAAACAGCCAGCGCGGGAAGACCCTGTTCTTCGCCGCCAGTTGGAGTTTTGCGGCCTCCATCGTTGCTCAGCGAGTGAAGAATGAATTCCATCATTGCCGCGAAATTCGCCAGGTATGTGGCAGGCTTGGATGCGCTTAAAGAGGACGACCGCCTGCGCAGTCTCAGGCCGCGCACCGGGACCGACTTTTCATCAAACGATTATCTGGCCCTGGCGAGCGCGCCGCGCATGAAAAAGGCCATCGTGACTGCGCTCGAAGCCGGTACTCCGATCGGAGCCGGCGGGTCACGGCTTCTGCGCGGCAACTGCGAGGAGCACGAATGCCTCGAAGCAGAAGCGGCGCGGTTCTTCGGCGCGCAGACCGCGCTCTTCTTCGGCGGTGGCTATGTCGCAAATTTTGCGGTGCTGACAACGCTGCCGCAACGGCACGACCTGCTCGTCCTTGATTCCCTGGTTCACGCCAGTATTCACGAAGGCGCGCGAGCTGGCCGAGCCGGGTTTCGAATCAGTGCCCATAACGACCCCCAGGCTGTCGAAAGCGCAATTTGCGACTGGCGGACCGCGGGCGGAGCGGGGCAGGTCTGGATCGTAGTCGAGAGCCTCTACAGCATGGACGGCGATTTCGCACCGCTTGAAGACCTGCTCGCGATCGCGGACCAGCACGATGCGTTCTTGGTTGTGGACGAGGCTCATGCCACCGGCGTCTACGGCGAGCAGGGACGAGGGCTCACTGCGCCCTATGAAGGACGCGAAAATCTCCTTGTTGTTCATACCTGCGGCAAGGCGCTGGGAGCTGCCGGCGCGCTTGTCACCGCCTCTGGCGTGCTGCGCGACTTCATAATCAATCGCTGTCGTCCGTTTATTTTCGCGACTGCCCCTTCGCCGTTAATGGCGGTGGCCGTACGGGAGGCTCTGTTGATCCTGCAGGAGGAGCCGGAGCGCCAACAGCGGTTGGCGATGCTTGTCGCGTTCACGCATCGGGAGATGGTTGCGCGAGGCGAGAGAAGTCCTTCGAACTCGCAGATCCTGCCCTACATCGTTGGCGAGAATGCCTGCGCCATGAGGCTAGCCTCCGCCCTACAGGCTCGCGGATTTGACATCCGAGGAGTCAGACCGCCAACGGTGCCGGCCGGCACGGCCCGTTTACGAATTTCACTGACGCTCAACGTCGGAGAGGATGAGGTGCGTGCGATGCTCGATGCGCTCGCTGAGGAGACGAGGGGTGGATCTCGATGAGTCAGCGGATCGTGGTGACCGGCACAGATACAGGGATCGGCAAGACTGTGTTTTCGGCAGGCCTTGCCCAGCTTCTCGGCGCGAATTATTGGAAACCAATTCAGGCCGGTCTTGAAGATGAGACCGATAGCCAGCTGGTCGCTCGACTGGGCGGTCTCTCGGCCGATCGGATCGTTCCGGAGCGTTACCGCCTTAGAACGCCCGCTTCCCCGCATCATTCCGCCGAAATGAACTCAATTCGCATCGATCCGGATTCGCTCGTTGTGCCGGATACCGGGGAGCGACCGCTCGTCATCGAAGGTGCCGGCGGGCTGATGGTGCCGCTGAGTTCTAGCGCACTCTACATCGACGTCTTCGAGCGGTGGCGGCTTCCCGTCGTGCTTTGCGCCCGCACGCTACTCGGGACCATCAATCACTCCCTGCTATCGATAGAGGCCTTGAGAAAGCGCCAGATCGACATTATTGGGATCGCATTCATCGGGGAAAGAAATGCTGAAACTGAGAGCGCAATTTGTGACATAACGCGGGTGCGTTGGTTAGGACGGCTGCCCTGGATTTCTCCTCTGACGGCAGACAGCCTACAGGCTGTCTTCAAGGGCTCGTTTATCCCCGGCGATTTCAAGCGATGATGCCAAACAAGAGGTGGCCAATTTGGCATCCATTCACGCAGCATGCTCTTGACAACGAAATGACCAAGGTTGTGCGTGGCGACGGTGCTTATCTCTATACTGCGGATGATCATCGAATCATAGATGCAATCTCATCCTGGTGGGTCGTCACTCACGGTCATTGCCATCCGCAGATCGTGAGCGCGATTCAGGAACAGGCCGGCAAGCTAAACCAAATCATTTTCGCCGGCTACACGCACGATCCGGCTGAAGAGGTCGCTCGGCTCCTTTTGAAACTCGCACCCCGAGGCGTCGACCATGTGTTTTACTCGGATAGCGGCTCAGCCAGCGTAGAAGTCGCCTTGAAGATGGCGCTCGGCTATTGGCACAATATAGGCGAACAGCGAACGCGCATCGTTGTCATGCAGAACTCCTATCACGGCGACACGTTCGGCGCGATGTCAGTTGGTGCCCGCGGTGTCTTCAACGCGGCGTACGGACCCCTCCTGTTCGACGTGACCTCAATCCCGTTCCCTGCGAGCGGTCGTGAGCAGGCGACGCTTGATGCGCTTGAGTCAGCATGTCGGAACGAAAATCCCGCGGCCTTTATTGTCGAGCCTCTGGTGTTAGGAGCAGGCGGAATGCTGATGTACCCAGCTTGGGTGCTAAGAGAGATGAAGCGGATCTGCGAGGCGTCGGACGTCCTGTTCATTGCCGATGAGGTCATGACAGGCTGGGGCCGCACCGGAACGATCTTCGCCTGTGAGCAGGCCAATGTCGTGCCAGATATAGCGTGCTATTCGAAGGGTCTCACGGGAGGGGCGCTCCCGCTCGCCGTGACACTCTGCCGGGCAGAGATTTTCGATGCTCATTATTCAAAAGACCGTACGCGCACATTCTTTCACTCGAGTTCGTATACGGCAAATCCGGTCGCCTGTGCCGCCGCCAAGGCTAACCTGGATCTGTGGAAAGATCAGGAATGTCACCGGCGCATCGCTGCGGTCGCAACCATGCAAGAGCAGGCAATTGAAGCATTCCGCGCCAATCCGCGCTTTGCAAACGTTCGCCGTTGCGGCACAATCACAGCACTCGATCTGAAGACGAGAGATACCGGCTATCTCGCAGGCGTCGGTCCGAAGCTTCACGCCTTCTTTAAAGACCGCAATCTCTTGCTGCGCCCACTCGGTAATACGATTTACGTGATGCCGCCGTATTGCGTAACAGCAGGAGACCTGGGCGAAATATATGCCGGCATCTGTGACGCTGCCGATGCGCTGGTCTGAAGACGCGCGCGGGGGCGCAAGGTCAAGGATTCTGAGCTGTCGTCCGCTTCTCGAACGACTTGAGAGAACCTTGCCATAGACTGCCTACGAAATGGACGATTGTCGCCTCGCGTCCTGCAATGTGGGTGCCGCCGGCCGGGCGACCGCAGGCTTAGCCGGGCCGGTCCACAGTGTCACTGTGCGTGCGGTTTCAATCCGATCGCGTCATCGCGATTGGGTACCCGTTCATCTGTGTGGATGACCCGCGCGAATGCGGCACAAGGTGATGAAGTTATGCGCCCATTGGTGGCGGCCTGTTGCGGAAGTTCTTCCGTTATTTCGATTAGAGGAGATTGCCTGGACGGCAGGTTTTATAAAGCGGCTATGGCGCGAGGATGGTGGACACGTCATCCGCATTCTGGAGTTTGCGGCAGCCGCGCGAGCCTTGGTGCATCTTCCTATTTCCCTCGCCCGGGCTTCGGAATGCGCCGAAGCCGCCCTTTGAGCGCCATAAGCCAATCAGCCGCGATGCGAAATCGACATGCCGCCTTGACGTGGGCTTTGAGACGTAGATCGAAGCCTCATAAGGACATCCACTGTCGCCGCTCGCGTGCGTCGTCCCCAGGCCGCCGTTTTGACTCGCACAATGCTTGGATGGTGAGTCCCAGAACCACGGCGCGGAGGAACATCTTGAAAGATCTTGTTTGCTGATTGCGCAATCATTGGAAACTTTGTGCCTTCCAACTTCTCAGTGACGCGCCTGTTCGGCCTCCCTATTGACAGATGTCTTTTGCTCTTCCAAGGGAAAGCCCATGTCCAGAGACATGCGGAGCCGGGTCAGATCGAACATGAGCCACATTTCGCAGCTGTCAGTTGAGCGCGTCACGATTCCAGTTCTGCAACGATGCAAGGAGGAAAGGCGCGCCATCGTCATGACCACGGCTTATGATGCGGTAACGGCACGTATCGCCGATCCTGTCGTCGACGTCATTCTTGTTGGCGATAGCGTCGGCAACGTATGCCTTGGGTTTGACGACACTTTACCGGTCAGCATGGCGATGATGAATCACCACCTGGAGGCGGTCGCGCGAACAAGGCCTCGCGCCATGCTTGTAGCTGACATGCCGTTTCTCAGCTTTCATCTCAGTCCCGACGACACGATACGCAACGCTGGAGGCTTCCTGCAGCGTGGCGCCGACGCCGTCAAGCTTGAGGGAGGGAGTAAGCGTGTCGAGATGATCCGAGCCTTGGTGAATTGCGAAATTCCCGTGATGGGCCATCTTGGTCTCACGCCACAAAGCGTCAACGCGATGGGTGGCTTCAAGGTACAAGGTCGGAACGCGGACGATGCCCTACGTCTGCTTGACGATGCGCACCAGCTACAGCAGGCCGGATGCTTTGCTCTTGTTCTCGAAGGCATCCCGGCCGAGCTCGCTGCCCGAGCGACCGAATCTCTGACCATACCAACGATTGGGATCGGAGCGGGTCCAAGTTGTTCCGGCCAAGTTCTAGTATTCCACGACGTGTTGGGGCTCGCAGGAAGCCATTATCCCAAATTCGTGCGCGTCTATGTAGAGGGCCATCAGTTGCTGCAGGAGGGCCTCTCGCGCTGGGCAGCTGATGTCCGTAGCGGAGCATTCCCTGCGCCGCAGGAGTCATATCGGATTCCGGACGGATTGCGCGAGGCGGTCGTAAACTGGACGCCTTCCAAGTCAAGCTAGTGCAAGGTCCAACATGCAAACTAGCAAGTACGGTCGGGGGACTGCGCGGCGTCCTTGCAGAGGAGCGCCAGTCCGATAGCGAGGCGGGCCCGCTGCGACAATAGGTTGCCCGCACGAAAGCTCGATGACCTCCGATATCACCGGTCGTGAGCGCCTTGCTCGCACCCGCCCGGTTGAGGCCAAATGAGGATATCGGCAGATAGCCTCGTGACTTCCCAAAGGGTGAGAAGCCGCGCTGCGAAGCGGTTGGTATCGTCTCTGCGCCAGATCCCGGGAGACTTGTCCGGCTTTATTGAGACCTCGTCGAACCGGCGAACTCGCCAGGTCTCTGCACGCTTGCATTTTCGCGGCGTTGCGAAGTACGTGTGCAAGCTGTTCATGATCGTGCAGCCCATTGTCGCGTGCATTGGACAAAAGGGTTCAACAACGCGCGGTCGTGCGCCGCATGGTCGTGAATCTAAATCTTCCGATCGAGATCGGCACCGTTTCGAGACGGTGAGAAGCCGACAGGCTCGCGATGAGCAATTGGACCGCCGTCTCATCGAACAAGAACGGCTTGTTGGTTGCCGAGGGTCTTTTACTTCGGGCAGCTGCGGGTCGAGACGGAGATTCGAACGACTGGGACGTCTCGGGTTCAGTACGGCACTCAAAGAACCATCTCGCCGAGTGTGGTTGGATTGGGTTCGATCGCCAGATCTGGAGATCTGGGTCGAAAACTGGCGGCTAGCTAGACGACTGGTACAGCGAAGCGAATCTCACCACACTCGACCGTATTTGGATGGACGGCAGTGGGCTGAGTTCGCCGGTGCCATACAATCCCTGAGCAATACACCCTTCGATGGGGTTGCTCCTATGCCGATCACCGGCTCACCGCCGTCGCCGCCGGATCTGGGTTCGAACGCTATTCCAGCGGCGTCACAAGTCGATGCTATCGGCACGCTGCCATACTCGAACGATCAAATGCATACAGCTAGTTCACTGCAGGTTTGGCTTGCGAGAGACCTGAGCGTGGCGGCATTCCTAGGACGAGCTGAGACAGATATGGAACGCCGCGAACAATCGAGCGGATCGTTAGCGCGATCGCAATAATCGCGGCGCCGAGCATACCCGCGATGATTAACCGGGTCGTGAGATCCCAAAGTTCTCCGAACTGCATGAAATCCATGAGACGGAACACGGTACCCTGGACCAGGTAGAGCAGCAGCGTGGTCTGGCCCAACTCCACAGCGATAAAGCGGGCCATTCGATTTGAATGGCCAAAGCTCCAGCATTGCAGCAGGAGTTCGATAGCGATTGCTGAAGCAGCTGCGGAGCCAGCAAACATCAGAAGCACGTCTTTAGCCGACCGAAAATCGTGAATTACCCCAAGATTATTGTAGACATAGGTGTTCTTGCCCCAAGCTAGAAAGCATACGCAAGTCACTATCGAGAGTACTAAAATCAGGAGCGGCTTGTGATGTCGCAATGTACTCGTCCATCGGTCTCGCGACTGAGCAAGCAAGAAGCCGAAGCAGAAGAACGGGTAAGTGAATCTGATCAGGGGTGATATGGAGAATGTCAGAGGCGCGAGTGCGACCAGTATGGCTGAGCAAGATATGACCCACGATCGGTGGTTGAGCCTGGTAGAAATCTTGATGAGAAGGTAGGAAACAAACGTGGCCCAGATGAACCAGTATGTGCCAGCGAGATCGTCTACAAACTCCAAAAGTCCGCTCGTTAGGCTGGTCGCGCGCCACAATGCCGCTAACTTCGCTGTCTCCATGAACGTCCACCAAAACAGCATCGGCAGCAAGAGCTGCTTCGCACGGTCGCTGGCGGCTCGCGTGAACGACTTTTGCAGCAGCGATCGAGAAGAAAGATATCCGCTTATCGCCATAAAGAGTGGCATGTGAAACATATAGATCGATTTGTAGTACGGCGAATACCAAAACCCGTCGTCTCGGTAGATGACATACTGGATCAGGTGCCCAACAATCACCAAAACAATGAGTGCACCTTTCGCGAAATCTAAACTTAGATCTCGATCGTTTGCCTCTGTCGTGCGCGAACTGGGGACGATCGTTCCAGTCACGGGTAGTAATGTATCAAACATCTAGACATCTGTTGTTGACGAGCCGGCGGCCTGTTGTCCGCTTCTTCTGCCTCATTTTTGATCCAAACGAAAGGTCATAGCGGGAGTTTTTGGAAGGGGAATAGGCTCAGCGCCTTCCAAGAACTAGCTGTGCGCCGAGCGTCTCTGAATGCCTGGGAACTTTGTGGCAAAGACAAGATATCTAATTTGAGACACGGCTGTAGCAGCGCGGGCACGGCATACTACTTGCAGACCCGTTTGTGGGAGGAAGACTGTCACGCTCAGTCTTCCACTCGGCCCGACGCATCTCAGACCCGGCAGATGCGTCGGGCTTCCCCGGTTGGCCCAGCATAGTCGACATTTGGTCCGTCGCCTTCGCTTGACGCCGAGGTGTTCACGCCCATATGGGCTTCTGATAGCTGAACTCGAGCACGCCAACATTGGGGTACGGCAGCGTGCTACGCGCGCACGCCGATAGCGGTGCTCTGCAGTTCTGGAGCAAAAGCCGAGGACTGACCTTTCTGATTGAGACGCTTATTCGGTTTCGTGCAACTGACGCCGTCAACCGCGCGTGCCTTGACGATTGTCGTCGAGCTATCTCTTAGTGGAGCTCGTGGCTTGGTGTGCATCCGCGAAGGCCTTAGTTGGATCGTACTCGCACGATGACTGATAGCGAACCAGCTCGACCAGAGTCGCTCGCGATTGCGAGGTTCTTTGGTCAAAGGTGCTGCTCGCACTCAGTGTTGTGGACCAAGAAGAGCAGCAGGCGTTCTTCGCGCATCAGCCGACTCGGCGGATCACAGACAGCATTGGCGTTCAGGCGTCACCGCCATAATCATGGCTTCAAAAATCCCGAACGTTTCGGCGGCAAGCGAGGACTCGCGCCAGTGACTTGTGCGGTGATGGTGTCGCCAGCTACAATTTCTCTCGTGTGCCTACAAACTAGCTTCCTCGGGCTGAATTCAACGTTTCGGTCAATGACTCCTCGAATATGTCCAGGCCTCGTCCCAACGTCTCTTGGTCGATCGTAAGTGCGGGCAAGAACTTCACAACTTGATCCGTCGGTCCGCATCGCTCGATAATCAATCCCTTCTCAAACGCCTTATGTGCCGTCACCTCCGCGATCTCGGTCGTTTTGCAATCGAAGCCGCATACCATGCCCCGTCCACGAACAGCAAACTTGTTTCCGTGCTGATGCGCGATAGCATCGAGTCGACCTCGCATAAATGCGCCCAAGCGTTGGACCTGTTGCGAGAACGTCTGGTTGCGCCAATACAGGGTCAAAGCCGCTTTGCCAGAAACGAGTGCAAGGTTGTTTCCCCGAAACGTTCCCGTGTGCTCGCCTGGTTCCCATGCGTCGATCGCTTCTTTGATCAAGAGCATCGACAACGGCAAGCCGTACCCACTCAGCGATTTCGACATTACAACAATGTCTGGCGACAAGGCAGCGAACTCGAAACTGAAGAACTCGCCTGTACGACCACAGCCCATCTGGATATCGTCAACTATGAAAATAGCTCCGACCTCTTTTGCCAAAGCCTGAATTGACTGCAACCATTCCTTACCGGCGACGTTAATGCCTCCCTCTCCTTGCACGGTTTCGACGAGAATGGCGGCGGGAAGGTCAATACCACTGCTCTCGTCCATTAATACCTTTCGCACGTAATCCGCCGGACTGTCAGCGGAGCCAAGATACCCATCATACGGCATGAAAGTTGTGCCGGATAAGGGAATGCTGCTGGCTTTGCGGTAAAAGCGGTTACCGCTCGCAGCTATGGCTCCCAGGCTTTGGCCGTGATATCCATTCGTGAAAGAAATGACGTTGTGACGCCCTGTGATCTTACGCGAGAGCTTTAGAGCTGCTTCAACAGCGTTAGCCCCCGTAGGCCCCGTAAATTGAAAGCGGTAGGAAAGATTCCGTTCACGAAGGATGACAGAGCTAAAGGTCTCCATGAATTCGACCTTTGCTGGAGTGGCCATGTCCAAGCCGTGGACGACGCCGTCTGACTCCAGATACTCGCTGATTGCCGCTTTGATCTCCCGATTGTTGTGGCCATAGTTTAGCGCTCCGGCACCGGACAAAAAGTCAATGACCTTTCGGTCACCCTCTGCGAACATAATCGAGCCGCGCGCCCTACCGAAGACAGCAGGAAAGGAGCGTGAGTACGAGCGCACATTGGACTCTAGCGTCTCGATTGCCTTCATTCGGCGCGGCCCGTGTACTCCAACCATGTGGTCGTCTCCTCGACATGAAAATCTGCCCGACGAACATGCGCGCGGCCAACGTCGTACAAGAGAGGCAAGCGGTGAACGCGCGGCTCCGCGTCTCTCGACGTCCTTTGGGTTGCGCGCAGCGCGTCTGAAAAACAGCTCCAGCGATTTACCTGAGAACCGCGCGGAACATAGCTACTATGTCTAGTAGTGCCGCCCACATCCAGCGAACGCCACTGGCTAAAGTCGTCTCTCGCGGACAGGCTTGCTTAGCCGCGCGGAGAATTTGCGCATGCCGTGCGGTTAGCTTGGGTTAGGATAAATTCTGTAAAGGAGAAAGAATGGAATAACTTTCATCGTGACCCAAAAGGGTCCGATGGGATCCCGTCGGTAGCAAAGGCATGGCTTGAGATCGCATCCGACCGGCCGCATTAGTGTTGCCGCTGCAACGGATGCGTAAGTTTCGGGTGCTTCGGCCCGAAGGATGCTCGGATCGAACGCACGAATCTCGCGGTGCAAACTGTGGATCGTTCGGAATTCCAACATCGCTTGCAGCCTTTTTTGAATGCAGCGATCGTCTTGAAAGGTTGCGTGATTTCGCTGTGATCGGCGCGTCATCCTCCCACGCGCTCCGGCGCCGGACTTCGCTGGAGCACTCGCAAAGTGTCGGGTTTTGGCGAGGTCCTGCCTGGCAAGCCGCTGCGGCGGTACTTTCGGTTTAAGCTCAGCATCGCCGTAGGCGTGCACCTTCGTTAGGGCGACGCGGTCATTCCAGAGGCGTTTTTTGTCAGGAGCCCCACGGTGCAAGTGCTTCGATGAGATGCCGAAAGCACAACAACAGCGACAGGAATGCGGCAAGGTGGAAAGGCGATGGTCGCCACCGGCACGAGGTAAGCACTGGCAGCGGCGCATTGATCGATATCGTAAGCGCCGCGCAGGCACGGTTTGGTCCAGACTGCATCCCCATCTTTCACGCGTCCGTTCCGCCACGATGCTCGCGCAGCGCAGCATCGAGGCAGGCTATCAACTCCAGATTGACAAATGGTTTGGCGAAAAAGCCAGTTACGCCGGCGCTCAACGCGCGGGCTCGCGTGCGATCATCCGCGAAGGCAGTAATCAGGATGAATGGCGCAGCGTGACCCTGGGCCCGCATCTGTTCCAATAGTTCAAAACCGCTCATCGTGGGCATCTGCACGTCTGCAATGACACAGGACGTGTCGTTCAATTGAGACGACCGCAAGAAGTCCTCAGCCGATGCAAACGTATGAACGACGTGCCCCTGCGATTTCAAAAGGTTGTTGAGTGCGGCACGAATCGAAGGATCGTCGTCGACAACGGAAACAGTTGAATACCTGGACAAGACGACCCATTCTAGTTGGGTGAAGGCGGTGGCCGAAGCATGACGGCCAGCTGAAGGGTGCGCGTGTACGATGAAATTGTAAAATCATACTTAGGTTTGTACCCTGAAACGGTCGGTCCCAATTCCCAGCCTCTCAGCCATCCTGATCAAATCGGCTAGCGATCGAGCGCCCATCTTCTTCATCATGTGCCCGCGATAGATTTTAACTGTAATCTCGGCGAGCCCGAGTTCAGCGGCTACCTGTTTGTTTAATAGGCCGGCGGCGACCAGTTTCAAGACATCCTGCTCGCGAGGACTTAGGGCCTCAAACAAGGACTGCAGTCTCCTGACCACCTTGTCTACACCCCGCCTGTTCCGATCCTGTTCGATAGCTGCGACTACGCCGTCGAGCAGTTCCTGATCGCGAAACGGTTTGCTGAGAAAATCGATTGCTCCACTCTTCATGGCTTTGACGGTCATTGGAATATCGCCATGAGCGGTGATGAAAATGATGGGAATGTGAATCTTCAGTTTGGCTAACTCGCTCTGGAGCTCCAGGCCGCTCGATCCTGGCAGCCTGATGTCAAGCACGAGGCAGCTAGGAACATCAGGAAGCTCGCTTTGGAGCAGTTCCTGGGCCGATCCGTAAGCAACGACATCTAGACCGATCGAACGAAATAGGTTGACCAGCGAGTCGCGCATCGAGATGTCATCGTCGACGACGAGGACGCTCGGCCTCGCCTCCGGCCCTACGACATTTGCGGCTTCCCTCCGCGGTTCAGAGCGCTTGGTCACGATAAGAGCCTCATTTGTACAATTTACAGTAGAATTGTCGCGTCACGACAACCGTTGATTGATACGCAGGCTTTCACGCAGTGCAGATCTTTGAGATTTTCCAGGTATGTGACTGGTCAGCCATTCGCGCCAGCGTGACCCATTGCAGCAAAGTCTAGCAAAAACCGCCTGAGTGGTCGAGAACTGCCTTTCGCGTCTGTCCGCCGTCGCGTTGGATCGGCCCGGCGGCATCGATCAACCGTCGGTCGAGAAGCACCGAATCTAGGACTTGAGATGCTCGCTTTAGAACGGCGGCGCGTGTCGCCAGGCCTTCGCGAGTGGGGCTGCAGCGGACGACTCATTTTGCGGATGAAGGGTCAGAATGCCCGCCGCCTTGGTAGTTGAACGCGGGGGCGCGCGCTGAACGAATTGGCGCGATTGTGCATGCGCCGATCACACCGGCGTTGCGATCGGCAAGCGGCGTAGACTATGGCAGCCGTACTAAGGAGAATAGAAATCAGAACAAGTAGCAGCGGCATCAACACATGAACTCTTCTTTTCCGTCGTCAGAGCGCCTGTGAGTTGCGTCTTTGCGAGCTTGGGGAAAGCACCCTTGCATCGACTTCGTACAACCTGACGCAAGGTGCGATTCAAGCCCTTTCCGTCATGTTTGTAGGAAAGATGCTCGAACTCGAGCTGCTGCAGGGACGCTCACGTTCGTTCGTCTCGTTGCTTCCTTCACCAGGCTCGCACCCGAAGATCAGGGCGGCGTAATCTGAATGGAGAGGCGGGATACACTGCATTCGGTGTCCGGCTGCGGACCCGTTCGGCAAGAAGCAGCTGCACTTGCTCTGCTGCATCAGCCGAACAACCGCTGATCCAGCCAAAGAACCATTCTCCTACCAGAGTTGGCGGACATCACGGGTCCGTGCCGGGCAGCTTGGAGTTGAAGCTCCGCTCGTTGACTTGCAGAGGAACAACAAAACGCGCCCCCAGCATTCAACCTGAAGCCGTTGTTAGACCTGCCAGTAGCTTCGATCCGCAAAGGGCCTAAGGCCCAGGCAGGGTCATCAAAGGCGGCCCGAGGCACCCCGTGAAGAAGAACGTGCGTCGGGTTCGCCCCACATCGCCAGTACATCCGTGGTGATGCTGCCTCCAATGAAGCAACCAGCGTGGCAAAACTGAGGCTCGCCCAGCAAGGCAGAGTAGGTCGTGACATCCTGCGACTTCGTACCGGTCAGGAAGGGCTTGAATCGTTCGTAGCGTCACGTTGTACGATGCCGGTGTAGATATCTCGAATTGGCAAAGTCCGATCCGGCAAAGTTCTCGTTGGCAAAGGTTGGATAAATGTTGTCACAGTGCGCGTGGCGAGAAGGCGTTCCGCTGTTCTTCATTTCAATTGCAATTCTCTTCACCGGTTATGGGGTAGCTTGCGTCTTGCTTGAACAGCGATTTAAGCAGCGAGAACTCTCTCGGCTCTATCGACTTCGTATGGCCGACAATCGCCCTCCTGCGAACCGCAGCGAGCGGCATTCCGATCAGTGAGGGCCTGTACGGGCGCTTTGTGAGCATCAGGAGTGCCTTTGTCGCGGGTCAGTTGTCCCATCAATGGGAGCAGAAATGAAGAGAATAGTCATGGGCGCGGTTTCGCTCACGATGGCTCTCAGATCTGCCCTTGGTGCTGTGGTTCAGAGTCGATGACTGCGTGGCGCCTTCCAAGAACGGACCAGGAGTGAACGTCGATCTCGAAGACATCAACGCGTGTGCCTGCGGGATTTCTAGCCCGAGCGTCCTTGCGGCGTTTATATTCAGCGACTCGACCGAGCATCTTGCTTCTCCTCGGGCCTTAGAAGCGCACCTTAGTGGCCGATTGTGGAGCAGACTTCTTTGGCGGCAGTGCTGTTAAGCATGGGCGAATTCTCGGGACCGGCTTCTGTGAGAAACGGTAGTTCGACATGCCAGATATCAGCGAGGCGATCGCCGAGCTCACGGATCGTCTGATCGCATTCAGAGCGGTTCGCACCATAGTCAACCAGGGAAGCGACATTTCCGCCGGTCAGCGTAAAGAGGCACCGCGCCCTGCCGTCCGGTATTCCTCGGCCGGCATCGACCTCAGATCTAGCCCGTCCTATTCGTGAGAGTGCGGTTTTTTGGTCCGATTGATGCGGCTGCACACCTCCTTTGACGAGGCGCACAGGATTGCCTTCGGCTTTTCACCGCCTGACGACCCGTACTTTGCAACGCGCTTGAGGGATGGGTTGGGCGAACGGGGGCGGAGGCCCCGCCGGTCAAGGACCGAGCGGCAGCAGCGCGCTGGGCAAGCAGCGGATCAGGTCGGCTTCCCGGCATGCCGCGGCGAACGCGAGGCGAATGCGGCTCGCGGTCTCGACGACCCGGGCGGCGATTTTCAGGAGACGAAGACGCAGCGTCGCGAACTCGGCAGTGGCCAATTCCCGGACTTTGGGAATGGCGTCGCGCACGGTCAGCATCAGCCAATAAGCGGCGGTATGGAGGACGAGACGGACCTGGTTGGCGAGCGCCGAACGGCAACTGGTGCGATCGGAGGCAAGCTGCGTCTTATGCAGCTTGATCATATTCTCGGCCTGGCCGCGCGCGCAATACAGGCTGTCGTAGATCCACTCGGCCGAGCCGACATCGAGGCTGGTGACGACGAAGCGGATGTCGAGGCCGAGCATCGTCGCCTCAATACGGGCGACGGTGCGCCGTTCGCGATCCCAGGACTTTGCGTTGTGGCGCGTCTCGGTATAGCCGCGCAGAACAGGCAGGTTCTCGATGGCGCGTCGGGTGCGGATGTCGTCGGCGACCTCGTCGACTTTTCTGGCGAGCGGCTTGGTACCGGACAGACCGAAGATGTAGTCGATGCCATTGTTCTCGCACCAATTCATCGCCTCCGGCCGAGCATAGTGCCCGTCGCCACGGAACGTAATTCGCGTCTTGTGCCATCGCGTGCGGATGTGCCGTACCAGGCGTCGAAGATGGGCACGCACCTCGATGCCGCCCGGCGTCTTGCCGGGCCGCAGCACGACCGCCACGGGCCGGCTCTTCTCCGTGTCATAGACGTGGATCGGCAGGAAGCAGCGTTCGTCATAATGGGCGTTGAACAGCGAGAGCTGCTGATGGCCGTGGACGACATCGCAGGTGTCATCGATGTCGAGCGTGACTGATGCCGGCTCGCGCGGGTAGCTATCCATCCATGCGTCGACCAAAGTGTAGGTCAGGCGGATCACGTCGCGCAGGCGCGGCGCATTCTCCAGGCGCGACAGGGGCGGTTGGGAACACAGATCCCGACCCGTGTCCGGCAGCCGTCCGCAGGCCAGCTTGAATGCCGGATCGGACCGCAGATGATCGAGGTCGTCGGCGTCCTCGTAGCCGCAGCAGATCGCGAACATGCGAGCGCGGAACATGTCGACAACGCTGTGCACGACCCGCGTCGGATCGCGCCGATCAGGGACCGCCCGGGCCAAATTTTCGGCCAAGCCGAGACGCCGCTCGGCGATCGCCAGAAGCATCACGCCCCCATTCGAGGTCAGGCGCCCGCCATCGAAGGCTGCTGTGACTTTCTTGGCCTGAACGGCTGGAAACGAGAACGGCAGAATCGTATCATCAGTCATGGCGGGCGTGGCGTTCGCGGTTGAAGGTGATGGGGTTGGCTTCGCAACCGAATCCTACGCCGCATCAGCTCTTTACACCACGCTCGCCAGCCTCTCAGGCGCCCTCTGGCGAATAAGATGGGCTAGGGACCGCCCGGAGATCGACAGCTTGGTGCAGCCCTCGAGGGGAAGAGGCTGAGCTGAGAACTGCGCCAGTGCGGTTTCAGCTCGAAAAAGCAATATCGGTCGCGCTTATGTCCCCGAGATAGCCGTCGAGGTGGCGAAAAGGTCCAGCTGTCCGATTTGGCGCAAAAGACCGAGCGCTCTGAGCTTGGGATAACCGATTTCGAGGGCTCGAGCTTACCAAGAATCTAGCTCAGCTCTTTGGCTCAAATCACTCGATCAGGCCTTGTGGTTTGTTGATCGTCAATGTCCATACGCGCCGTCGCATCATTGGATTCGTCTCGTTCGAGCTAAATCTCTCCTGCGATCTGTGAATCAAGCTCGTGCCAAGTATCTGAGAGGCGTTGTCGAAGGGGCGATCTTCCTTGCGTACGGCGAACTCCTTCAATATCGTGTTGCATGCATGCATGCATGCATGCTCAGGCTCTGTGCTTCCTTAGCTCGGTACGGCGATCTCAGTGTCGTCGCGCTTGCTTCACGGGGACAGCATGATCAAGATTTCACAGGTGACGCCGGGACGGACCGGGCGCACGCCAAGGCGGTGACAGCGCGCGCCGGGACGGCTCAAAGGTTGTGAAGACACGTTTCTCGGCCCAATGCCATGTTAGTTCGGTGCTCAAGACTGTGTGCGTCGACGGTATGGTCGCTTGCTCGGAAGACTTACTCGAACGACGTTGTGCGAAGCAAGTTGTGGCGCTCGGGACTTCAGTTTGCGCCAGGAGATCTCGCGATAGCTCATGGGGATGGCATTGATCGCGCCCCGGACGCTCAGGCCGATGCAGCCCTCAGAAGCCGGCGTCCAATGGCCTGGCGCGTTGCGCCGATCATGGGCAAACCGTTCAGCTTTCACACGTCATTGCCTGCATGAGCAGTAGCAGCGATCTGAGGCCCTGCTGAACGTCGGGCAGCGGGCCGCTGGTGGTCGGGTAACGGCCACGAGCCGCTCTATCAAAAAGAATCCTTCGGCCACCACTGCGCTAGTCGGGAGCGCTGGGCGCCGATGCTGCAGGCCCGGCCTGCGCGCAGGATTGGGCTGGATTGACACGATCGGGCTGTGACGTATTGGGTGTGTAAGTCGCATCTTGGTTGCCGCGATCCAGTCTTTGGCGGCCTTGATCGGTACTCGCGCCGGTTTGCGAAGTCCCTTCACAAGCTCGCCCCATATGTGTCAGATTTTGGCTCAATCCTTATTGACTGGGCGGGCAAATGCCGCGGGACCCCCTCAGCCGAACTCTGTTCGGCTCAAATGTCGACAGTGACATCCAGCCCCTGTGGGAGGACGGCGATCGCGCGTTCTGCCGCGCGTGGCGCCGGCAAATCCAAGGCAGCAGGGCTGTCGTGCTTGTGGTGCGGCCCATCGTGGAACACCCCCCGACGCTCGACCGCCTCGCCCATGAGTGTGAGCTGAGGGAGGAGCTAGACGAGGCATGGGCGGTGCGGCCGTTGGAACTCATCCGCGAAGCTGGTCGGACTATGCTGGTTCTGGAGGATCCAGGCGGCGAGCCACTGCTAAATTTACTCGGGATGCGTATGGAGCCCAAGCGCTTCCTGCTCCTCGCTGTTGGTATCACGAGCGCCGTGGGCAAGCTTCACCGGCACGGCTTGGTCCACAAGGACCTGAAACCCGCTCACATTCTGGTCAATTGTCCTGACGAACAGGTGCGACTCACTGGGTTTGGTCTGGCTTCCCGTCTTTCCCGCGAGCGCGTGCCGCCTGAGCCTGCCGAGTTCATCGCCGGCTCGCTGCCCTACATGGCGCCCGAACAGACCGGACGAATGAATCGCTCAGTCGACTGTCGCAGCGACCTCTATTCACTTGGCGTGACATTCTATCAGATGCTGACCGGTGCGCTGCCGTTCACGGGTGCAGATCCCTTGGAGTGGATCCATTGTCATATTGCAAGAAAAGCAACACCGCCTGTCGAGAAATCGCAAAACCTCCCGGAGCCAATCTCCCAGATTGTGATGAAACTCCTCGCGAAAACCGCCGAGGAACGCTATCAGACGGCCGCTGGCCTTGAGCACGATCTGCAACACTGTCTGGCAGCATGTGCCAACCACGGTCGCATCGACACATTTGAGCTCGGCGCAGACGACACACCTGATCGGTTGCTCATCCCCGAGAGGCTCTATGGCAGAGCCCGCGAGATCGAGACCTTGCTTGGCTCTTTCGATCGCGCGGTGAAGAGCGGCGTGCCGAGGTTGGTGCTGGTTGCCGGCTACTCCGGCATCGGTAAGTCCTCGCTTGTCCAGGAGCTACACAAAGTACTCGTGCCCTCGCACGGACTGTTGGCATCAGGCAAATTCGACCAACTGAAGCGCGATGTTCCCTATGCGACATTAGTGCAGACCTTTCAGAGCCTTGTCCGTCCTCTTCTCAGCAAAAGTGAGGGTGAACTTGCGACCTGGCGGCAAGCGCTCCGGGAGGCGCTCGGCGCGAATGGGCGGCTGATGGTCGAATTGATCCCCGATTTGAGTCTGATCATTGGCGAGCAGCCCGCGCCTGCTGAGCTTCCAGCCCGGCAAGCGCAAAATCGTTTCCAGCTGGTGCTTCGCCGCTTTATTGGTGTGTTCGCCCGGCGAACCCATCCACTGGTGCTCTTCCTCGACGATTTGCAGTGGCATGACGCCGCGACACTCGACCTGATCGAGGATCTTCTGACTCAGTCGGACCTGCACCTGCTGCTCATTGGAGCTTACCGCAGCAACGAAGTTGATGCAGGCCATCCACTCAAACGCAAGCTCGAGTCCATCAGGAGAGCCGACGTAAATCTAGAGGAGATCACGCTGTCGCCGCTCACTGCAGACGATGTCGCGCAGTTGGTCGCGGATACCCTTCGCTGCGGATCAAAACGCGCTGCCCCGCTTGCAAAGTTGGTGCATCAGAAGACGATGGGCAATCCGTTCTTCGCCATTCAATTCTTGTCTGAACTGGCCGAAGAGCAGCTGTTGACGTTTGATCACGAGCCGGCGTGCTGGCGTTGGGATCTCGAGCGCATTCACGCAAAAGCGTACACCGAGAACGTCGTCGATCTGATGCTCGGCAAGCTCGTCCGGCTGCCCGAGGAAACCCAGGACGCGCTGCAACAGCTGGCCTGTTTCGGCAACATGGCCGAGACGGCAGAGCTTGCGATCGTGCTCGAAACGTCACGGGAACAGGTGCATGCGAGGCTATGGCCGGCGATCCGGCAGGAACTGATCGCGCGCCAGGGAACGCTCTACCGCTTTGTCCACGATCGCGTTCAAGAGGCGGCTTACTTGCTGATGCCGGAATCCTCGCGCGCTCCCGCCCATTTGCGGATCGGTCGGATGCTTGCGGCACATGTCCCTGCGCACAAACGTGAAGAGGCTATCTTCGATGTTGTCAGTCAACTCAATCGAGGTGTCGCGCTAATCGCTTCCGATCAGGAGCGAGAGCAGCTCGCGGAGTTGAATTTAATCGCCGGGCAGCGTGCCAGGGCATCGGCGGCCTACGCCTCGGCACTAACATACTTCACCGTCGGTGCTGCGCTGCTCGCGGAGCACTCTCGGCAAAGGCGCCACGAGCTCGCGTTCGCGCTGGAGACAAGTCGGGCCGAATGCGAATTCTTAATAGGCAAGCTGGAGATTGCAGAGAGCCTCCTGTCCGCACTGTCGAAGCGAGCTTTGAACGCGCCCCAGCGAGCAACGGTCGCATGTTTGCGGGTCGATCTTTACTTGACGCTCGGTCAGCACGGGCGGGCGGTGCGCATAGGTCTCGAATATCTTCACGACGTCGGGATCGAGTGGTCGCAGCATCCGACGGACCAGGAAACGCTAGTCGAATATCAGCGGATGTGGTCACAGCTGCCCGACGCAATCGAGGAGCTTGCTGATTTGCCTGGAATGACAGATCAGACCACGCTTGCGACGCTTGCCGTCTTGACGCGGATTCTTCCGCCCGCAAGTTTCACGGACGCCAATTTATCCGCTTTGGTTATCTGCAGAGCCGTGACCATGAGCCTCGAATACGGCAATACTGATGCTTCTTGCACCCATTACGCATGGCTAGGCCGAATCTCGGCCGGTCGCTTCGGTGACTACCAAGCGGCTGATAAATTTGGTCGTCTTGCTTGCGACCTGGTTGATCGCAGCGAGTTCTCTCGTTTTCGGGCTCCGGTCTACTTGGCCGTTGGATGCAACGTGATCCCGTGGACGAAGCCCTTAAGAGATGGCCGAGTGTTGATTCGGCGAGCGCACGAAGCTGCGGTCATTAGCGGCGACCTCATCTATGAGGCGTACAGTTTGGTTCATCTAACGTCAAACATGATCATGGCCGGAGATCCTCTGAGAGAGGTGCAGAATGAGATAGAGAAGAGCATTGCCACGACACGGAACAGAAAGGTGCAGTTCGCTGCTGATACCATAGATGCTCAGCTCGCAATCATTAGAACGATGCGCGGCCTCACGCGCTCATTCGGATGCTTCGATGACCAACAATTTAACGAGCTGGACGTTGAACGATCGTTGGCCGGAAGTCCGGAGCGGTCGCCTAGCCAAACTGTCTACTGGATCCGCAAGCTTCAGGCGCGGTTTCTGGCTGGCGATTACGCTGCGGCTGTTGGTGCTCGCTCGAAGGCGGAGCCCCAATTATGGACCATGCCGACAGAGCCCTTGATCGCGGAGTTTCACTTCTATGGTGCGCTGTCTCACTCATGTTATTGCGACAAGCTAGGCGAAAGCCAACAGCAGCAACATCGTGATATCATTGATGCCCATTACACACAGCTGCAGATATTGGCGACGAATTGCCCCGAAAACTTTGAGAATCGAGCTGCCTTGGTCGGCGCTGAAATTGCAAGGCGCGAATGCCGGGATACAGACGCAATGCGACTGTACGAACATTCAATCCAGACCGCAGCACGTAACGGCTTCGTCCACCACGAGGCAATCGCCTGCGAACTTGCAGCGCGCTTTTATGCTGCGCGCGGTTTTGACAGAATCTCCCGGGTTTACCTGCAGGACGCGCGGCGCGGCTACCTTCGTTGGGGAGCGGATGGTAAGGTGCGTCAACTCGAGGAGCTGCATCCGCATCTCATGCATCAGGAGACCCCTCTTGCCGTGAATGGCATGACGATCGGAGCTCCGGTTGAGCATCTTGATCTGGCGACGGTGATCAAAGTGTCGCAGGCAATTTCCGGCGAGATTGTGCTTCAGAAGCTAATCGACAAGCTTATGCGGACTACCATTGAGCAGGCCGGCGCCGAACGAGGTTTGTTGATTCTGCTGCATGGCGGCGAGCCACGGATCGAAGCGGAAGGCAAAACGGTAGCAGATGCCCTCGTTGTAAAGGTGGATGAACAGCCCGTAACTCCGATGGCTCTTCCCGAATCCGTGCTGCATTTCGTCCTACGTGTCCGCGAAAACGTGGTTCTCGAAGATGCTGTCGCCCAGCCTTCATTTGCCGAAGATCCGTATATCCGCGAGCGCAAAGCGCGTTCTATTCTTTGCCTGCCACTGATCACGCAGGGCAAGCTGATCGGCGTACTTTATCTGGAGAATAATCTCGCCCCGCGCATATTCTCGGCTGCCCGAACATCAATGCAGAAAATGCTGGCCTCTCAAGGTGCAACAGCGCTGGAAAACAGCCGGTTGTACAGCGAGGTTCAGCAACGCGAGGCGAAAATCCGGCGCTTACTCGACGCTAACATCATCGGAATCTTTATCATTCACGAAGGGGGCGAGATCATCGAAGCAAATCAAGCCTTCCTCACGATGGTTGGATACGACCAAGAAGATCTCCGCGCAGGCCGAGTGAACGGTCTCGACCTGACGCCTCCAGAATGGCACGAGCGCACGATGGATGCTCAGACAAAAGCAAAAAGGACCGGAGCTGTTCAGCAGTTCGAGAAAGAGTATGTCCGCAAGGATGGTAGCAGGGTGCCGGTGCTAATTGGCCTCGCCGTGTTCGATGCGCAACACGACCAAGGTGTTGGCTTCGTCCTGGACCTGACAGAGCGAAAGAGAGCGGAAGCGGAAGCCCGTGAAAGCGAACGGCGGTATCGCGAGACTCTGATGAGCCTTGCACACGCCAATCGGATCACGACAATGGGACAGCTGGCCGCCTCGATCGCTCATGAGGTCAACCAGCCGATTGCCGCGATTAGCAGTAATGCGGGGGCAGGGCTAAATTGGCTCGGTGCTCAACCGCCAAATCTGGAAGAGGTTCGGCAGACCTTCGGTTTGATTGTCCGTGACAGTATGCGCGCGGGGAACGTGATCCGTCGGATCCGCGCTCTTATGAATAAGGCTCCGATGCAAACGGAGCTTCTCGCACTTGACGAATTGATATTTGAGGTGCTGGCCCTAGTTCGCGCGGAGCTCGCAACAAATGATGTCTGGGTGCGAACCCGACGGTCTGAGGCGTTGCCGCGTGTTCGAGCAGACCGCGTTCAGGTCCGGCAGGTGATTCTCAATTTGATCACGAACGCCATTGAGGCCATGAGCGATCTCAAGGAAGGCGACCGCGAACTACTGATCACTGCGCGGACAGATAGCTCGAATAACGTATTGGTCACTTTTCGGGATACGGGGCCGGGACTCGATCCAAACAGCGCAGACCGCGTGTTCGAGGCTTTTTACACCACCAAATCCGATGGCATGGGCATGGGGCTTGCCATTTGCCATTCTATTATTGAGGCGCACGGGGGCCGGATGTGGGCGGGCGCCAATGATCCTCGCGGCGCCGTCTTTCAGTTCAGCATACCCATTGCGCCGGAGGGCGTGGATCGGGCGGAATAGGTCTCTCGAACGTCTTAGGCTCGATTTTGATGTCGAGCAGAGCTCCGCGAACCCCGATCATCGTGATAGAAGCGAGCTGCGTGACCTTTGGAATTTGAGACATTCGCGTTTCTTGCTGCCCATCTGGAGTGTTGTCGCGAATTGTCAGAAAATCTGCATCTGACCGCAACGTCAGATTCAGGACGCTTTGAGGGCTCTTTGCAAATTTCTTGAGACTTGCAGGGCGTCAGGCGGAATCTGACGAAAGCTGCAGACGCAGTGTTCGCAAGAATGACGGCAATCGCCATCGTCATCCTTTCGGGATAAGGTGAGCCACACGACGGTCTTCGTCACGGTCGCTCTTCGATAAGCCCTCGATGACGCCTGCGCGATCCGCCGCGTTGCGGTTCTGGCTCATCTTCCGCGTGCCATCGAGCCGTCTAATTTGCAATCGCAGACCGACGATCCCCTTAAGCTCCGCTTTGATGAAATCGGCAGGAGCGTCCGAGACCGCCCAGCGGTCTTTGCCCGAGCGCTCATGCACATCGGTCAGCCGCGTGACCACCTCCCGCAGCCGATCGGCATCATCGAAGAATTCAACCGGCCCGTAGGCATGCACAGCGACATAGTTCCACGTCGGTACGGCCTCGCCTCTCTCGTGCTTGGTCACGTACCAAGACGGGCTGATATAGGCCTGCGCCCCAGCGAAAATGGCCATCGCCTCACCAGTCGGTGTCAGCTTCCACTGCGGATTCGCACGCGCCACGTGCGCGTAAATCGTGCCTTTGGAGCCCTCCCTCTCGTCGAGCACTACGGGCAGCATCGTTCCAACAAGCCCTTCGTGCGTAGCGGTGATCAGTGTCGCCGAGCGTGCCTCGTGCATCGTCCGGTGGAGGTCGGCGATATCGACAGCTTGGAAGGAGGGCGGCGTGTACATCGGCGAAGCTCCCCAGCAGCCCGACGGAAAGCCGGGCGACTCATGATTTGAACTCGGGTACGCCTCATGCTCGATCACAGGAACACCCAGGTTTGGTGGGTAGTGTCATTCCTCCGCGCGCGCTAGGACCCTCTGCGGGCAGCAAATCTAGATGCGTCAAAGGTGCAGATCGGAGAGCGCGTTTGCAAGCTGGGCCAATCGTTGCCTTCCACGCGCCGCTTGCAGAGGAATTCGGCTCTTCGTGGCGCTGACAGCAGCACATGAGCAGCTTCACCTCAGGGCCATGAGTGGCACGACCAGAATTGCCCGGCCTATCTATTTCCCGCGCGATCCGACTATCATGCACAACACCTTCTGGTGCTGGTCGGAAATGCCGAAGAGTTGAAGCGCTTCCCGCTGGTTCAGTGAACTTAACGAGCGACGGCCCATTCACCCAGCGCAACGTGTTGCACGCCTTCAGTATTCCAGAATCGCCAAGCTTATCTCTATCGAACGGTCGTTCTCGAGAAAGTCAGGGCCTCCAGCATTTGATACGTTCTTTCGTCCAGGACTCCGAATCCCAATGTCAGGCGGAATCTGTTTCGAGCTGCGGGAAAATCGCTTCGGAATGGCCGCCGTGTCGGCCAACGATCCATCTCGCCGGCACTATGACAACGTTCGATAGGAGATCTCTCGCTGAGGCGCGATGCTTGGACGTTTGTCGCTCCGTACCAGCGTTTGATCGGTCGTGCACCTGCCGTGATGTTGACTGCACGTTACGGTGAGCCGTGGGATAACATCCCGCTTTCATTCTGACGGGGCTCTCGAAGCGTCGACCGCTGCTTTCATCGGCTGTGATTGGCTCAATGGCGACCCAGATCCATGACAGCTGGTACGGAGCCTGTGGCTGCACACTTCGGCTGTCGTGTCGGATGGTTCCGATTCCGATCCTGCCTTATTGAGGACGATCTGATCGCGTTAACGCCGCATGCTGATGGCCTATTCCAGTTCGGCATTTGAGTTCGAGAGTTCAAGTCTCGTGCGGATTGTCCGGGTAAGAGAGAGCATATGCCTATGACGGACACGATGAAGCACATCAAGCGTTCGTCGCGCGTGCTCGGCGGGCTTGCTGTCGTCCTCGGCGTCACTTCCGTGCTCGGATCGAACAATGTGCGATCGGAAGCCCTCAAGGGCTTTGGCTCTGCAACGACAGGCGGCCTTGGAGGCGAGGTGGTTCAGGTCAGATCAACCAAAGCTCTGAATTATGAGTTGTGTCGTTCGTACAGCTTTGGGTACTGCAATGACAATAGTCCGCGCGAGATCCAGGTAATCGGAACCATAGACTTTACCGGTACGGAAGGGCGCGGTGAGGGGCAGGGTTGCCAATATGGCCGTGCTTGTTCGGCGCCTTACAAGCGTGAATCCCTTCTTCTTATGGATGGCAACGACGCGCATTGCGATGGCAAGGAGAAGACGATGGTCGGCTTCGACCGGGCCGGCAAGCGTCCACTGGAAATTGGCTCAAACAAAACAGTGATCGGCATTGGCCCGGGCGCTACAATCAAAGGAAAGGGGCTGCGTCTGAATGGGGTCAGCAACGTCGTTATTCGGAACCTGACCATCAGTGATATCAATGAAGGCGTGATATTTGCCGGCGATGCTATTGCAATTGAGCGAGCCGACCTGGTTTGGATCGATCACAACCAATTTCATAACATCGGGCGGCAGATGATTGCCGGCGGCTTTGGTCCTACGACGAATATTATGATTTCCTGGAACGACTTCGATGGCAGCGATACCTTTTCGTCCTATTGTAACGGCGAGCACTATTGGAATCTCCTGTTTCTTGGTGTCCCACAGACGATCACCATCGCAAATAACTATTTCCATGAGATCTCGGGGCGGGCGCCGCACATTGACGGTGCGCAGGCCATTATTCATCTCGTTAACAATTACTTCCACAACACGAATGCGCAACAGAGCGGTGGAGTCTTCCATGCAGTGGATGCTGGATCATCTGTGCAAGCACTGATCGAGGGCAATTACTTTGACAACATTGGAACACCTATAAAGGCTGGTAGTGGACATATATTTGGCTCCTTAGGCAAAGCCAACCGGACCGCGCAGAACATCTGCCTCACCGTGCTCGGACGCCGCTGCATCGAAAACATCGCGACCCCAGTGCCGCGCATCAATGGCTTTCGTCTGGACGAAACCGTAGTTCAATCGTTTGGCGCTCTTCCAAAGCCATCTATTCCTCTTCCATTTCCAGCGGATGATGTTCCGGCAGTGATCACGGCCAGGGCAGGTCCCGGACACGTCGAGAGCCAGTGATGGCTCGTTCGCAGACGCGGCTCGAGACCGGGCCGTTTGCCGCAAACAGGCGAGCGGAAGGCGCATACCGGACCAGAACGGCACGCCGGCTGGCTGCCCGACGTTGCACGAGGACCGTATGGCCTTTCTGTTCGGGTGCCGAGCGGCACAATTCCTGTCGTCTATGCGCCCTATGCCTTTCGCCGCCAACCCGGCGCTCGTCTCAGAGTTTTATCTCTGTTTTGTGTGGGTTCGGGATTGCAAGAGGGTGGGAGGCGGCATCGACTTCCCTGGCAAAACTGTTCGAATTATCATCCGATCCGCTACCTGACGGCCCTTCCCGGCTCTGTTTCCTACTGGCACGGTGCTTGCTCGGGAGAGCATCCGTAACGCGATGTCCGCCTTTCGTAACCGAGTGACCCTAACTGCCATGCGTCCCCCGTATTCTTGAAGAATCCGCAAAGCTTGGAAGAGTTCGCAATGAAAGAAACGGCTTCGACCGATAGTGTCATTCCACCGACCGACGTCTTCAAGCGCGCAGCGCGCATCGGTGTTGAAATCAGAAATATCAAGCTCTCGGGTGATTTACCGAGCCGAACCATCGCTGCGATCAACAGCTTGCTGCTCGAACACAAGGTGATCTTCTTCCGTGATCAGGGGCATCTTGATGACGCGGAGCAGGAGCGCTTTGCTGCTTGTTTGGGAAGGCTGGTGCCGCATCCGACGCTCGGTACCATCAATGGAACGACCTCTATCATCGAGCTTGATTCCGCGCGCGGAGGTAGTCGGGCTGATGTATGGCACGCCGATGGAACGTTTCTCGCGGCCTATCCCAAACTTGCGGTGCTGCGAGCCGTTGTGATTCCATCGTCCGGTGGCGATACGATTTGGTCGAACGCTGTGGCCGCCTATCTGGATCTGCCGCAGCCGCTCCAACGGCTTGCCGACGAACTCTGGACCGTTCACAGCAACGCCTTCGACTACGCCGGGACCTGCCGTGTTCGCGAAATCGACCAGAAGCACTTTGATGAGGTCTTTACCAAAACAATTTATGAGACCGAGCATCCGGTGGTCCGTGTACATCCCGAGACCGGCGAGCGCGCGCTCGTGCTCGGCGATGTGGTGCTAAGGTTTATTGATATCCCAAAGCGCGACGGTCAGTGGCTGTTCGATCTATTCCAGTCCCATATCACGGCGCCCGAAAACACCGTGCGCTGGAGCTGGAAAGAAGGCGATGTCGCGATTTGGGATAACCGCGCAACGCAGCATTATGCAGTCAACGATTACGGTGACCAGCATCGCGTCGTTCATCGTGCCACAATCGATGGTGACGCGCCCGTCAGCGTTGACGGTCGATGCAGTGTAACGCGCCTCAAGACGACGAAGCACCCGTCCACGAAGGTTGCCTAGCAGCTCGGCAAATTCACCGATAATGCACTGCTCTTATCGCATGTTTGCGCGAATAGATCTTTGCGAAGGGAAGTTCACCGAGCAAAACGCTACACGCAATTGGATGGGAGGGGTTAAGGCGCGCCGCGGGCTCGGGAGGCGACCTCCTTGCTGAAGTGAGATGCCGAAGCTCATCTTCGACCCAGCGGAAGATGATTCAGCATTCAAGTGGCACAAGTCATCCGGCCGCGGCTGGTTGATTTGCCGCGGAAGGGGGTTACTTGTACGCCGACCTTGCGCATCGCCTTTCGGCCAGCGCCACAGCCGTCGACAGAAATAGCGCGATTCCCTTAGTTGGTTAGGCTTGGCATCTGTATCGCGGTTCCGCTTACCACGCCTCTGCGCGAGGTGAACTAAGCTCTGAGGGCACGACTGTGGGTGTTGTCATGGCAGAGTTTAGAGCTCGGACGCGGGTCTGAGGCATCGAAAAGTAATGTCGCTGCGGCAAGATCAGCACTCGATTGAACAAATGAGCACCGGAGATCATTCGATCATTCCGCGGCCGGAGGATATAGATCTTGCGCAATACGACGTCGGCCTATCGCTCGTAGACGAAGCAGCAAAGGCTCTAACCTACTATTCCCAGCAGCATACTACCTTGGACAGCACGGCTATTTACGCGGTACCCAGCTTCGCGTCAGGAGCACAGCGATACCAAAATCGCCGTGATGAGTGGGCCCAAGTCGTTGAAAATGACGACCGTGATATTGACTTACATGGCGGTGAATTCGCGCGCAGTCTTGAAGCCTTAGAAAAATACCGACGTAGATACCAATACATTCAGGGCGTGTCCCGTTTGCGGAGTGTAGGTAATGCTTGTCGGGTGATTGATGTACGTCAGTCCTACAGTAGTATATATTCCGGGGGCCAGATGGGCCGTATACAGTCCCGAAATTGCTGTGCTGTCGCGGTGCGCCAGCTGCCCTTTCGCCAGTGCAGCGTCCACCGCGAAATGGCTCCAGATGGTGTTGTTGACAACAAGACTCATCTGATCAGTGGGCCGGCTCTCAAATAGCCCCTTCGCATAAAGCCGAATCTCGTAGTACTGGCTGGCTCTATTTAGGTCAGGCGGAGCGTACATTGCGGAGAAACCGCCATAGATTCCGCGAGTTGCCGAGCCGTGGACGGCAGACTGCCAGAATTGCCTGTCCGCAGCTACATAGTAGACGCTGTTCGCCTTGGCTGTCGGTTGCGTCGGATGCTGTAGGTCCGTGTAGCTGCTGTTATTAAACCCCGCGCCAGCCCGCAGCCAAGTCTCGGGTACCCCGGAAGCAGCCTTGTTCTTATAGCAAATTTCATCAAGCAGAAGAATGCCTGCGTCGCGCGTGCTCCAGTTCAACCCAGCGGGATTTTCGCTTACATGCGTATATTGACCGGCTGGACTGAGAGACCGCTGGATTGAGAGCTTGTTATATAAGCGATCGTCAAAATTGTACTTCAGATTAAGAGCCGGCGTTGGCGCCCAGTTGCTGCTCATGCCTGCTTGGAACAGGATCTTCGACGAGGGTCCAAAAACCTTTTCTCCGGCGCCCGCAAACTCATGTTGGTTCCTGAGGTAACCCACTTTGAGTTCGATCTTCCTGTCGAAGAACGTTTGATAGTAAGAAAATGCATTGAGTCCCAGTCGGTCTGGCCCGGCGCTCTTCCATGTCCAGTATTGATGCTCGGCTCCGACCACGATCTGACCGTCGGGAATTCCAAACCGAGTGAGGTCATATGTGACGATCATAGAGTTGACCGTACTAAATGTCGGATTCTGGCCGACATATTGCTGATTGGCGATGGTGCTTCTGGCGGCATGACCGAGTTCATTGTCGATAAACGTGTTTAGGGTCCAGCCAGCAAATCCAATCCCAAGATCCGAAAGCTCGGATCTGACGGAAGCTGGATCCCGATCTATCGTGTCCGCAGGACCAGGAGCACTGAACGCGGCACCTTTTTCGCGGAGGTTCTCGAATTTTGCGAGTGGGTCGATCCGGCTTTGAATCCTGCTCTTGGCAGTCTCCATGGCAGTGTCGCGCTTTGTGGTAGACGTAGCTGTTTTTGAGGGCGAGCTCAGAGAAAGCCGCGCTGCTCCTTTGGGCCGGCCGCTTCGGAATGTCATGGCCGGATCCGAAACTGTTCGGCTTTTTGCCTCGGCGAGCTCATCGGGGCTGTGGCTTCTTGGGCCAGAGATCTCGCCAGTTGCTGCCGCCGAACTCCCGACGAGGCTAGCTATCAGGGACAAGAGAATACGCCCTCTCGGCTTCGCAGGTCCAGAGATGAAAGCGACTACGCCACCCGGGTATGCCCGCATGGATACTGGCGCCATAACGCAACGATGCATGGGTGGTTTCCGCGTCCGTCGATTCGAATAAAGTTCATTTCCACCTAAACGCGTAGAGCGGATCTCGAATCCTTGGCTCTCAAGGCGGTCTGGGTGACGCTGGACACCGGGCGGGCGTCTTTATGCGAACAAGACCCGCTCAGCCTGCCGCGCTATCACCACTGCTGGCGCAGGTTGGCCAACCTGGAGGGTGCCCAGCGCTACCCAGCCCAGCCGCTCGATCGCTAATCGAATGCAGGCATGTCCTCCACCGCGTCGACATCGAGAGTGGCCTGCTTGGTGTGAGCGTTCGCTAGCAAGAGATTGGCGGCCGACGCACGGAGCCCAGGGGACCTTGCGACAAATCCGCTGCCAAAAGGAACGGCAATGTTCTTGGACGGAGAGCGGCGCCAGGAGCGCAGCTCGCATAACAACACGCCCGGTCCCGGAAACGCCGCGCGCAGCTCGGTCGATGGGATGAAGCACAGGCAGGCAGAAGGGGCTAACCTCGTTTGAGGCCCGCAAGCTCGCTGACGCCGCCACCGCCACTTGATTGGCTCTCATCGGAAGATGGAGAGCGCGATTGGGGACGTTTTGATACCTGCGGACGACGAGACAGAACATCCATCAGCTCCATTGGATCTACGAGATCTATATCGCGTCGCGACTTCTTGCCTGATGTCGCCCGAGCGAGTTTCACCGGCACTGACTGGCATGCGTCCGGCATCTCCATCAATTGCTAGGTTTGGTAGTTGACCGGGGCGGGAGGTCGCTGTCGCTACGCGAATCGCAGGTATTGTGCCGCTCGGCGCGAGGCCGTCCCGGCGTTGGCAATGTCGACGGGTGCAATTCGGGAAATCGTCGCTTCGATCCAGATTGCGCGAAGCTCTTACGGGGAACGATCTTTTCGCAGGCCGTGATCCCGCCGGATCTGGTCCTAACTGCTGCTCGACCATCGTTCGCACCGTGTCGCGCCGGCGCCGGTCGTTTTGTACCCGTGGTCTAGCTCATGGCGTGGACGAGTTGCTGCTCTGGATTGCACGCCGCATCCCGTAGCGATCCGCTCGGGCGGCGATCATGCACATCGATAGGGGGCCGTCGTGGTCATCACCACGCATCGCTGCGGTTTACTGAGAGTAGCATCCAGCGTAGACAGCGCGCTGATGGAGTATTCCAGCTGCTAGCGCTTGAGTCAGGTCAGGGATCTTTGTGCATCCGGACGAGCTCGTTCAGGTTTTCGATACCGAAGTCGCTGAACGCCGAGATGCCATCGTCCCCGACCATAGGCCGAGATGAGCCGTCCTCAATCTCCATTTCGTTGGGGACGTCCCGCAGCCAGTCGTCCTCCTGGTCGAGATCCGCGGTCACACGGGCAATGGTGGTGATGGGATGAACCTTGTCTAGGTGCGTGGTCATGCCGCGTTGCAGTCGGAGGCGTCAAATTCCCGGCAGCAACGCGTCCAGCTGTCTTCGCGGCTAGGGCCGGCGGTTCTCGTCGCACGGCTGCCCACGACGTCTTTTACCGATTTGGGCCCGTTTGTGACTGCACCAGGCGAGCGAAACTCGTTCCCCGGGCTTCCTGGCGCTTACAGCGAAAGTAATGCATTTCATCCGATCATCGCTCCTTGGCTGGTCTTAACAGAGCGGCGTGCCAAGATAAGCATCGAATGCGGCTGCCACAGCCCGGGTTAGAAAACGATGCTCCGGCCTCACGCGGATGAAGCCCTTTTCCATTTCCACGATCCCATCCTCAGCGAGCATTGCCAAGCGTTCGCCTGAACCGAGCAAAGGGACCGAGTCAAATCCATGAGTAACGCAAATTTCCGGCACGTCGACCTCGAAATCGCACATTAGCCGCTCAATGATCGCGGCCCGGACGCGGTCTTCGAGGCTAAGACAGTAGCCCTTTGACGTCGCCAGACGGCTGGCTTTGATTTGGCCGCTGTAGGAACCTGCTGTAACTTCGTTCTGGACGTAACCGTCGCCAAGCCGACCGATGGCCGACGGGCCGAAGCCGATCACTTTATTGCAGGTGTCGGCCGAGTAACCCAGTGAGTTCCGCCGCAGGCGACCGGCTTTCTGCGCCTGCGCGAGCTCATCGTCCGGCAAGGCGAAATGGTCGAGCCCGATTTGGCGGTAGCCCGCTGCAATCAGTGTATTGGCCATTGCTGCGGCCTGTTCTGCACAGGCAGGGCTGTCTGGCAGCGCTGCCTCGTCGATCAGGCGCTGATTCTTCTTAAAGGAAGGAACGTGCGCGTAGCCGAATACCGCAAGCCGGTCGGGTCGCATGGCCACCGCCGTGGTCGCGGTCTGAACGCAGGACTGCACCGTCTGATTTGGCAGACCGTAGATGAGGTCGAAGTTGATGCGGATTATTCCATGCTGTCGCAGCGTTTCGACAGCGCGCTTTGTTTGTGCCTCACTCTGAACGCGGTTGATGGCCTTTTGAACAATTGGATCGAAGCTCTGGACGCCGATGCTTGCGCGGTTCACGCCGGCAGCTGCTAACCCTTCGGATGTGGCGAGCGTGAACGTGCGCGGGTCGATCTCAACAGCGATGGCGGCCGTTTTCGAAAGCGCAAAGCGGCGGCGCAAAAATTCCATCAGCCGCCGGAACTCCGCTGCCTCGATAAGGGTCGGCGTTCCACCGCCGAAGTGCACGTCGCTCACAGGCAGCGGTTGCGGCACCTGCGCCGCGACCAAATCGATCTCCTTACGAAGAACCGCCAAAAATTCTAGGATGGGTGAATCCCGGTGAGTGATGCTTCGAGCGAAGCCGCAATACCAGCAAATCGATCGACAGAACGGAATGTGGAAATAGAGCGACACCGAGTCATTAACCGGCAGGCGCTGTAGCCATTTCTCAGAGGCTTCGGCGCCGACCGCTGTGGAGAACTGGGCTACCGTTGGATAGATGGTGTACCAAGGAAGGCGAGTGTCGCAATACTTTTCTAGAATCGAGGTCTGCAACGATTGTTATCCCACGTTTACGAAGTTTGTGGTCGCGAACGAATTCTTTTGCATTCCTTTGTTTGCCGACAGTAATCCGGAGTGTCGCTAGGCAATTGGGAGCTTGCGTGACGGCCGATCTGCTGACGAAACACGCTGTCGGATAGCAAGGCGTTCCTCTCGAAGACAGAGAAGTTGCTGCAGGCGAGATACTCAGATCAACACGGTCACGACGAGACCCCAGATTCAACTCCGGTCGGTAATCTCCAATGTTCGCCACCGAGACATCCACCAGGGCCGTTGACGCTGCTGGAGCTCGAACTTCCTCACGACCTGACTCGTGCGAGGTTCATTGACCAAGATTGATACGTACCCCGCAATCTCCATCAACTGATAAGGTTGGTAGTTGACTTCCGCGTGGCGTGTTGCCCATCGACCCCGGTATCCTGCGCCGGCTCGGGGGCGCCCCGGTACGTAGTCGAACTCTACCAATGCGAGGATCGTCGGAGGGTCTCGTTCACGGGGTCCCGCGAGCGCTACCAGTCTGAGGATAGGCTCAGGGAGCCGTGAACGAGTTCGCGATTTGGGTGACAATTATCAGATCCTGATCAGGATGCGGAGGACGTAAGCCGCAACAATTGAGATAGAAATCACAAGATTATGTCGAGTGGCGAAGTGTTTGTATTGCAAAATGATCCCCACCCCTGACCCAATGGCGTCGAACAGTTGGTCTTCTTCGCATCAGGATCAAGGTGAGATCCAAGAAATTGCAGCTGGCTCGCATTCGGGCAGGAGGCGAATAAAATGCTTGTGGAAATGTTCGTCGTAAATGGCGCCAAAAGGTCGCCGATCAACACGACAACTATTGCTTTGTGCGCGCGCTATGATGTAGGAGCGCCCGCGTGCAACGAGTCTCGCGTCGCGTGGCTCGCTCAGCCGCATCGGAGGTAAGACCAATACGATCTGTAGGAGTGGCGGACAGCATATTGTCGATCGTCGGGCGGCACCACGGCTGTTGGCGTCAGTGTGTTCTCGAGTTGGAATTGAAAAGGTATGAGCCGGGTGGGCGAGCGACAGGGGATGGATGCTATTGAACGATCGGCCGCTTCAGAGTTGCCGCCGGTTTTGCACAGATCGTCAAGACGCCTAGGGTGGGTGGTGGTCGTTTTCGTGTGTTTGTGCACCTCAAGAATCTACTTTTTGACCGACGTCATACAATATCTCGAGAGTTCGACGGCCCGTGAAGGCGCTCCAACGCTGAGCTTGTCGCCCGATGACAGGACGGTCCTATCGGAGATTCTATCGGCACAACAGAAGGCGAGCGATGAAATAGCGGAGCTTAATTACAGCATCACCACGCAGCAGGCTAAATTAAAACGAATTTCCGATCAAATTGCAGCGCTGACCTCACGAATCGACGCATTGCCAAACTTGGTACTCACCGGTTCACCTCCTTCCGTTCCCTCCCCGCCGTCAGCTCAAGCCGATCCGAAGCCGGCGAGGAAACTCGCGCCTCCGTCTAAGCCACAAGGACCGATCTCCGTCGGAGGTGCGCCACTGGTCTCACCCCCGGGCACGGACGAAGCTCGATGATTTCCCACGTGCTCAGTGCCAGTCCAGCTCTCCACACGGCGCCAGCAAATATTGAAGCTGGCTGACGGTCAAGCGGCTTCGTCTGAGCTCGTGTAGTTCGTCGGCCCGGCGTGTGCCGAATATTCCAAACACTGGCGCAAATCAGGATACCGGGCGCTTCCCCGAAAACGCAGAGTAAAAACGAGGCTCAATAACCAGAACGCCTTTGACTTCTTCTGGTTCGGTGCATCCAGCCTCTTGAGATTAGATGACTTGACCTACGATGAGACTTCCTGCCGCGATAGTTCTCGACGTCACTGTTCATGGATAGCCGCAAAGCGCGCAAACCAACAAGCAACCGAGTGGACCAAGCGCGGCGCCTAGGCCCGGGACATCCGGTGCCTGATAGCTCTACGTGGTATTCCTGATCGCCTCAGCTAGCATCGCGTAAAGCTGCCGCTTGCTCATTTCCTGAGGCTGCTGCCTATCTAGTGCCTTTTGCGACAACTTCTTTCCAACGCAATGGCGACCGGCCGCGATCAATGTCGGCCCTCGCTTGGGCGCGGGTCTAATCTTGGGTTTTGCTGTTGGTGGCTTGTGACCTCGAGTCAGGCCCAACCGTGTTAGCCTGCCGCAAACTGCGTTGCGACCCCACTCGAGATGACCGCGATCTGCGCGGCACTCAGTCCCGCGGCCCAGAGCTTTTCGAGCTCTGCCAATTCTCTTCTAATCCAGCGCATTGAAGCTACTCTAATGCCAGATGCGCCTCAGGCTAGTTTACCCTTCCTCCGGGTCGCGCACCACCGCCGGTTTGGTCTCGTGCTCCTGTTTCTCCTCCTCCTGTTCATTCATTCTACGAAAACCCATCATCGCGGGCAGACGAAAAACGAGCCCTTGCCGGACCGCGATCTCTTCTCAGTCGCTACTGTGGTAAGGGTTCCATCTGCTCGCGCAACGTAAGTGGTCGGGTGGCAATGGGGCGTACCGGCCCGAGAAAATGAGGATAAGCGACTGGGGTGCCTTCGCGAGTACTTGCGTCTGTTACCACAAAAGCGAGTTCGCGCGCCTCCCAATCCTGATAGGGCAGCTTCGCTCGTGTTTCCGCTATTCTACATGGACAGGGGCCGTGGCAAAGTCCCCCCTCACATCGCCCGTAAGATGATTCCGCATTTCTGACGATCGTGCGAGCTCTCGCGAGCCCAAGCCATGGACATGCGTCACACAGCTTTACTGTACGGCCCGAGCTCGTTGTTTTTCGACCGAGCTTGCATGCGAACCCCAAACAGCGCACCCAGCTGAGCAAGCAAAATTGCACGCCAATGTCCGCGAGACAATCATGACAGCCTTATCGACAGAGCACGCTTGCGAGGAAGCTGATGTTCCGCTGAGCCGCCTTGATGTAAGCGAGCCCAAGCGCTTTCAGGATGATACCGTTTGGCCTTGTTTCGAACGGCTGCGAAGGGAAGATCCCGTCCATTATTGCGAGGACAGCCCATACGGTCCATATTGGTCGATAACAAAATATCGCGACATCATAGCCGTGGACTCAAATCACACAGTATTCTCGTCAGAGCGAAGCGTCACAATTGTCGACCCGCCGGAGAAGTTTTGGACACCCAGTTTTATTAAGATGAGTCCTCCTGTCCATGCTCAGCAGCGTAAGACTGTCAGTCCGATAACGGCATCGGAGAACCTGGCGAAGCTTGAAGGCTTGATCCGCTCGCGGGTTCAGCAGATCTTGGACGGTCTGCCGCGCAATGATACCTTCAACTGGGTCGACAGAGTCTCGATCGAGTTGACGACCCAAATGCTGGCCACGCTGTTCGATTTTCCATTTCAGGATCGACGGCTGCTGACCTACTGGTCGGACGTAGCCGCCTTGACTCCACAAATGGGCCACCAGATCGACAGCTGGGAGAAGCGAAAGGTAGTGCTGTCCGAGTGCCTGGACTATTTCACACGGCTTTGGAGCGAACGGGTGAATTCCGAGCCCCGCGCTGACCTGATCTCGATGATGGCGCATTCGCCCGCTACCCGAAACATGGAGCCGCGCGAGTTCCTGGGCAACCTCATTCTGCTGATTGTTGGAGGTAACGATACTACGCGCAACTCAATTACCGGTGGCGTCTTGTTCATGAGTCAAAATCCGTCCGAACTGCGAAAACTCCGCGATGATGCTTCGCTAGTGCCCGGGGCGGTATCCGAGATTATACGATACCAAACGCCTATCGCGCACATGCGCCGGACCGCTGTGGACGATTTCACGATAGGCCACAAGCAAATCAGGCGAGGCGATAAAGTTGTGATGTGGTATATCTCTGGCAACCGAGACGACGAAGTCATTGCGAGCCCCAACAGCTTCATCATTGATCGAGAAAATGTACGGCAACATCTCTCTTTTGGATTTGGAATTCATCGTTGCGTGGGTAGGCATCTTGCAGAGCTGCAGCTGAAAATCCTGTGGGAGGAGATGTTGAACCGATCTCTGGAGGTAAAGGTGGTGGGCGAACCGGAGCGAGTTGAATCTAATTTTGTGCACGGTTATTCGGCACTGCCGGTGCAGATTCCCGGTTAGTCTCGGTTGCGAGCGACATTCAACGCTGGTCGTGCAGAACCGGCGGTTAGGACCACGGCCCTGTGGAGACCAGTTGGCTGGGTAAGTTCACCGGCGTCGCGTTACGGGCTTGTGGTTCTTTCGAAGTTTGCGGACAGGGCCACAACGTCGTTATCCCGAAGATGTTGGCCAGGCCGTTGCGATACTCATCACGCCGCCGATTGTCGCATCGTTGCTACTGGAGAGCTTGGTGTGCGGCTCGCGTAACACCCTCCAGCTCGACGGCGCGCTCATTGGATTGTTCTGGCGGCCACCGCTTACGCGGCTACGGGCTTCCTCGTACATCCGGACGAGTCCGATTCAGGTTCTTCATCCGAGTCAGTAAGGCCTGGATGCCATGTTCTCCGACGCCATCGACCCAGATGGCACCATCTTCGATCTCCATTTCATTGGCGACGTCTCTTAGCAGCCAGTCTTCATCTTCACCAAGATCCTCGGCAACACGCTTCATGGTGGTAACGTGATCAACCTGCTGCATGGTCACGCAGCTCGATCGGCGATCGCTGGTGACTGCGTGCAATTCCAGTGGAGTGGAGCAGTCTATCCAGCCGACGAACTGGATGAGCGGAGAGGGGCTGCACGAGCGACGGCTCACTTCATGTGAAGACGAAGACAAGCAGGCTCGAGCAGAGTAGCGCAATTCCGGCTGCGGTCAGCCCTAGAAAGCTGCTGGAGACAAGATCATGACTGCCCATGAACGACCTCTGGGGCGAGGAATAGAGATCGGCAGTCGCCGCTTCGTTCCCTTTCCAGCCAATCTTGAGATTATTATTCAAATGACGCGCACAATTCCTGCTGGTCTCGCCATGGGGATGCAGTTTTCCAGCAAGATCAAGCGACAGTTCGCCGCGTTGCGGCGGGCATCTTCTTTAGATGCTATCTCTGGAATCAGATCGCGACCGGGGACCGGAGTGCAACTTGATGTAGTGTCGCGCCGGCGCGCGACACTACGGATCGAGGTCTTTCTTTGAACGTTCATTTCGCTGCCTGCTATCATTGGTGAAGCCAATAGATTAGCTAGCAGTAGCCGCCGACATCGTTACGCGCTTTGACGCAAGCCATCCGAATATATATGTCCGGGCCGATTGCACGATTTGAAATAGGGCGGCCGTAATCTGTTCCGGACCCCGCATTCTGTTTCCAGTGGAAACCCTTCGACCTGCGTTAAGCTTCCTGAACGGCAAAACTAGAAAACGATGCAGTTTTGGTCTAGGATCTTTGCTGCCGGGGCTGGACTGCATTCATTCACGATACGCATTTTAAATTAAACTCGGAAGGCCGCTGGCGATATTCTCGGCGGCCCTTTTTAGGGATAGGCGAATGAAGATTGGGCCAACCCTATACATGATCGGCATCGGTGGTCGCAGCTCTGCTTGTGACGCACGGGGGCGCTAATGCATGATTGGAAGAAGGAACTTGACGCGCTCGTCGCTGAAACGATGGCCTTCGCCAGGTCGCTGGAGGTGAAGATCGAGCGGCCCCGCTCTGTGCCGAAAAAAGTCGTCGAGCCGAGTTGCCTCAGCTTTCCCGACTATGGCGACAGCGAACGCGATGAGATCAGAAAACGGGTCGAGAGCTTCAAAGCGCAGCAAGAGCGCTTCATGCGCGAGCGTGAAGAGTATGCCAATTCCCTGCTGCGTCGGATCAGGCCGATCACGAAATCGTAAACGAGGTAAGCTCGCTGAATCTTCCTTGCGCGCTCGGCGGCACCACTTGAGGCCAGGGATCTTCCGCCCTTTCACCTAGGACACGTGGGCTCTCCGAAGAGCGGAACATTCAGGGGGACTCATATTGAATGCGGCTGCGCCGAACTGCTTCTGGCGGTCGAAAAGGGGCAAGACATGTGTTTCGCATCTACGTTCAGGTGACGGACTGTCTCACCGAAATCCACAACGTGCGATGGATGATGCTCGCAGTTAGGCAGATGGCACTACCGTGCTTTGGGCAACTCACCGGTACCTATCATTCCCAATCATCCTAGCGTCCAATGGGGATGAAATGGTTGCTGCCACCCGTGAATCGCCGGCCTCTGGTTACGCGCTTGAGGTGGACGGGCGACTCAAGCGCGAATTTGCAACCAGAGACGGCGCCACGGCCGGTGGAGAAGAACTCAAGACGCTCTTTCCCATGCTTCGGTGCTTTGGCTAATCGCCATCTACGTCACGGGTTGGCGGCCGAGGCCGAGCACTCATGGCGCGCTTCGCGAACCCGGAGCGTGAGCGGACCAGGTAGGACGCGTTCTCGAAGGTCTTGGCCTGGATCCGACCCGCAAGAAGTTCGCCAGCAGCAGATGGCCATGTTGGGTCAGTATTGATTCGGGATGAAACTGCACGCCGTAGGTTTGTTGCTCGCGATGGGCGAGAGCCATGATCTCGCCCTCTTCGGAGCGCGCCGTCACCGTGAGATCGGGAGCACACGAACCCTCCAGCTCGACAATGAGGGAATGGTAGCGGCCGACGCGAAGTGGAGAGGGGAGTCCATCGAACAACTCTCGACCGTCGTGCGCGATGGATGAGGAGCGGCCGTGCATTGGATGGCGGGCACGTCTCACACTTCCGCCGAAAGCACTCCCGATACACTGATGTCCGAGGCAAATCCCAAGAATTGGGACGAAACCTGAAAGCTCCCGGACGACGGCACTCGATATTCCGGCCTCCGTTGGTGTGCACGGGCCCGGCGATATGACAACGGCGCGTGGTTTGAGTTGAACAAGATCGCGGACGCCGATGGCGTCGTTTCGGATCACCTCGGTTGCTTCGCCAAGCTTGTGGAAGTATCGGGCAATATTGAACACGAATGAGTCGTAGTTATCGATGATGAGGATCACGATGCACCATGACCGTCGTCGTCGAATGCATCGAAGATGCGTTGCGCCTTGGCGATCGTCTCGTCGTATTCGGCCCTGGGGTCTGACATCGCCGTTATGCCGCTCCCTGCGTGAAACGTCGCCAGATCGTCGCTGACGGTGACGGTGCGGATTGCAATGTTCGTGTCCATGCAGCCGCTGAAGCCAATAAAGCCAATCGAGCCGCAATAGACCTCTCGCGCCACCCGTTCGATTTCGTTGATGATCTCCATCGATCGGATCTTTGGCGCCCCGGTAATGGATCCCCCAGGAAAGCAGGCCTTAAGGAGCGTCACAGCGTCTTCCCGCGGTGTAAGCTCACCAGTAATGACCGAGGTGAGATGGTGTACCGAGGCGTAGGACTCAAGACCACATAGCACCGGGACTTCAACCGAATGCGCGGTGCAAACGCGCGACAGATCGTTACGCAAAAGGTCGACGATCATGATGTTCTCGGCGCGTTCCTTTTCGGACGCACAGAGGAGCTCGGCCCGGCGCTGGTCTTCCTTGGCGTCAACGGAACGCGCGATCGTGCCTTTGATGGGCCGAGTTTCGACATTCCGTCCGTCAAGCTTCAGAAAACGCTCCGGTGAGCTCGACGCAATGGTGAGCTTGCCGTAGCGCAAGAGCGCCGCAAAAGGAGCAGGGTTCAGGGACCGGAGGCGGTGGTAGAGGGCGAGCGGATCGAAGGAGGCCGTTAGGCGCGCCGTGAACCGCTGCGCGATATTCGCTTGGAAGAGGTCGCCTGCCAAGATCAATTCGATCACGCGCTCCACTGCCGCAATGTAGTCCCCGCGCGAAAAATTGGACTCCCATGCGACCGCTGCGCTGGGGAGGGGAGCCTGCAGCGGCGTTCGGGCGGCAAGCAGCGCTGCAACCTCATCGGCTCTGGAGCGCGCTCGCTTGGCGCGAGCTGCAGGATCTTGCTCAGGCCAGCCCGTAGACACGATAAAACATCTCTGAAATGGATGGTCGAAGCTGACGACCACGTCATAAAAATGCAAGATCGCCTGCGGCAAGCGCTGCCCAGAAATCGCGGGCGTCGCCAATCGCTCCAGAGTTCTGCTCAAATCATAACCAAAGAACCCGGCCGCGCCGCCTTGGAAGGGCGGGAGTTCGGGACGATGCTCCTGCGGATAGCTGGCCAGCAGGTCGCGCAGAACGTTCCACGAATCGCCCTTAACAACATCGCCATTCCAGCTCGCCTGTGCATCCGCAACCATATATGTGCTGAATGGGTCGCAGCTCAGATAGGAGTAGCGCCCAAGCGCCTCGTGCCCAGCGGCGCTGTCTAGAAAGGTAAGATTAGCCCGATCTGCCAGCCGTCGCATCGCTTGGATAGGCTCGATCCACTGCAATTCGCGAATATGCATCGCTTGTCAGTCAAATCAGACGCCGGCGCACAGTGTAGCTCAATCGTGATACCCATGCAGACGCGATGACCGCGTGTCCGGGGTTCATCAAGCTCCTCACACTGATCTCCAGCATAGCCTTATGGATCACTGCGCGACACGAGCGGCCCGGCCGCCGCCATCGGACCGACATAGGCATCAGTTGATTCGTCATAGTCGGCTGCAAACCGCATCTCTCTCAGCGGCCGTACGCGCCTGATCGATTCCCTGTATAGATCATGGGCTTTATACGCTGCGAGTTCCGTCTCGTTATCAAACTCTCCATAGACGACGACATCGATATCGTTGCCGAGTTGGTCGCTCTTGCGATTGCGAGCAATCTCGAGCCGGCGTGCATGGGGGATTAGAGTGAGAACAGAGAGGCCCGCGATGAGTTGGTCTATAGCGGCGTCATCTTTGGTGCTGAACAGGACGATGTGACGAATCATGGAGACCTGGGTTGATGTCGCAAGAAGATCAGATGACGATCTTAGAGGGCTGCTATGGCCGTCGCAGTACTCGCTGCTCAACAGATCGTTCCTGTGCGTCTGCTATGGGCGTGCCACATCGCCGTCCGCGCGCAGACGCGAAAAGGGAAAGCCGTTCGATCGTCTGAATATGGCGGGCGAGCTGATCGCAGGCCCGATCGACGTTGTACGTGCTCAGCGCTTGTAAAATCAGGCGGTGATCCTGATTTGATCGTAGTCGCCAGCCGCCACTGCGGGCCCTCGCAAACATCAATCGCAGATCCAAGACTCGCAAGCCGTCGCGGCACCCCGCAAGGAGCGATCAGCGCGTGGTGAAATGCAGGGTTGGCCCTCTCGCACTCCCGATGGTCCGAGCGTTGTCTCCATTCATCAGAGCCAGCTCGATCACTCCAAAGCCGCAAGATGTGAGCCTTGAGGCTGAGTTGCGCAGGGCGACCATCTCGAGCGCTGCCCGCATCTCGGCGCTTCACGGACTGGGTATGCAGTGGAGCCACTCGCACGTCCCGGCGTGGGATAGTGACAACAAGATGTTTGCCTTCGAGTTGTCGAAATGCCTCGCGCGCGGTAAGGATTGAATTGAATTCCCGCGCAATATGATCCTGTCGAAGCGGTGCGTCGGGCCGCAGTGCCCCGCTTATGATCCGCTCTCCGATCGCGTTGGCGATGCGCTCAGCGATTGTCGTATTCTCACCGTTCACCGAGATTATCTATCATGTGGCAGCGCCGCGCCGGAAGGACGAGAAACGCTGGGTCGCGCAGGATTTCTGCAATGTCGCCCGGCTTTTCGCGGTCTTTTTCGCGTCGCACTAGCCTTTAGGGTGGCGCGAGCCTTAGCTCACGGCGTGCCGAACCAAGACATTGGGCGGCACATTCGCCAAAGGCTGTTCCTCGAAGACTCTACCGGCATCAATCAGATCCGAAAGTATCGATAACTATTCCGAATATCTATGGTCTGGAACCGGTGCAGAAGCGAGACTCATGAAAGTTGGGTACAAATGGGAGCGAAGGCGGGCGGCTACAGCCAGTCCGTTCGCAGTGATCGCGCGCGCAAAGGCCGAAAGCCTGTATGGCGTTCCTTTCGCTCATCTTTGCGGTTTTGCGTGCAGGAATTGCGCGCCTTCTCGTTGGAGGCGAGCAACTCCATGGCGCTGCGAGATCAGGAAAGCGTTCGGCTGACAGCCGGACACGTGGGCTGCGGCCTTATCCTCGAGAATGTTGAGCTTGCCGCCGATCGAGCGGACCAGCTCGCGGCCAAACTGTCCATTGTACATCCGGAGCTGAAGACTAAGGCTGTTCGGTTCGAGTTACCAGCGCTCAAAACACTGAAGTCTATCGCAGGCCGCTCGATCTGATCCTGTCATGGGTGAGACGACAAGACTGAGCCTGTCTCAGTGGCGCACGATATCGAAAGTATGCGGTTTGCCTTAAAGGCGATCACACTGCCCCTACGAGGTCCCTCGATGTATCTCTCACACTAGACTAGACGTTCAAGGGGACCAGCGCGTTCTTCCACAGAGTGGGCCACTGATAGCTTTCAACTGCGTGAGCTAATCCATTTCTCGACGTGGTCCGGAACCGAAGCTGCTTGGCGAGCCGGATGAATTGACCGTGTATCGCGCACGCTTCCCCAAGTCCGGCGGAGTGCTCGTCAGCGACACCTGCGCTGGGGACATACCGACGAGTTCCTCGTAGCGGCGAGCATCGGTCGCGCCCTCGGTGTTGATCAGGAAGACCCGAGCATCTCGTCCAAGACCGACCTTGTCCCGCAGGGTCTGGTCGGAGGCGACCTTCAGTAAGCCGGCGAGACCAACACCACCACTTTCGCCTGAAACGACAGCAGGGTCGTCATCTCTGGGATTCGCAAGCCGCCTCATGACGCTGATCGCGTCCTCGTCGTCGACAGTCATAAAGGCATCCGCTGTGCGCGAAAGCATGCGCCAGGCGACGAGCGAGGGTTCGTAGCATTCGAGCATCGCCATTACGGTCGACTGCCCATGATCGACCTTCACAGCGCGCCCAGCCCGAGCGCTTTCAAAGAGACACGCCGCGCGGGCGGGGTCGACAACCGTGAAAAACGGGCGGCTCTTGCCGAGCAGAACTGAAAAATGCCCAGCGACGGCTGCAGCAATACCCCCGACCCCCGCTTGGACGAACACATGGGTCGGGGCTCGGGGCAACTGGCGCATTGCTTCGCTTACAAGGGCAGTATATCCTTGCATCACTAAGCTGGGGATGCGCTCGTAGCCCGGCCAAGATGTATCTGACACCGTGATCCAGCCGTTTTCC
Organism: Bradyrhizobium sp. RDM12; assembly: GCF_051917485.1. Lineage (NCBI taxonomy): Bacteria > Pseudomonadati > Pseudomonadota > Alphaproteobacteria > Hyphomicrobiales > Nitrobacteraceae > Bradyrhizobium > Bradyrhizobium sp. RDM12. Next base: position 7,761,852 of record NZ_CM133064.1, on the reverse strand, counting down.
TCGGCAACTCGCGAGGCGTCGTCGACGGAGTCGTCGTAGTTGCCATTGACTCGGATCATCTGGGCACCAAAGCGAGCGATCGCGGTGATGCGCTCGTCGCTGACGCCTGAATGAACGAAGATGGCGCACTTTGCTCCAACGAGCTGAGCACCTTGGGCCACTGATCTGCCATGATTGCCGTCTGTGGCGCACGATACCGTCATCTCCCCAGCTACGGCTTTCACTTCAGGAGTTTGCAGCTCTGACACATCAACGTCTCGGCCGAGCCGCCGCGTTGCTTCCTCCAGCACCAGCCGGATTACTGCATAGGAGCCGCCCAAAGCCTTGAAGCTGCCAAGACCGAGTCGATGACCCTCATCCTTGAGATGAATCGAGCCCACGCCGATCTCACGAGCAAGGCCAGCTAATGAAAGGAGCGGCGTTTCCTTGTGACCTTCGCGATATCTGAGAAAGCGCTCGACTTCGCGAGTGGCCTCGACACTCACGGTGTCCGTATCGGCGACATCCAGGATAGCTCGGTAATGGGGATAGCGGTTGAGAAGTAACATGGTTCGACTCTCCTGCCACCAAGGCTCAATATCAAGCCATTGTTCTCGAGCATAGGCGAGGTTAGCGAGCGCAGGGTGGTCCCAAGTCCTTGCTCCAAAGTTTCCGAACGGCTGACCAGCAGCCTCGCTGCGCTGGCTCTCGACGCATTGAAGTGAGGCTGAGCGGCGCCCGCGCTCTTGACCTTGCCGGCTATCAGGTCAACAAGAAAAGCCAATAGGAATGGCAAGCTGGGGATGATGGATGTGATTGACGAAGCGAACGCCTCGGAGCTGTACCCGTCTTGCACAAATCCCCAAGACGTTTTTATCGGATTCTCGCGCTCGTGGCCGTCTCCATCAGTCTGTGCGCCGGGGCAGCCAATTATTGGACTGACAGGCTTTGCGACGCCATCGGCGCGTGAACCTGTCCCTATGCTAGGCTTATCCCCTTAAGTTGGGGAAGCTCTCTCGGAGATTCGATTGGGGCAGCGGCGGGCAATTGTTGAAATTGCAGAGCTCAATCACAACATCGGTGCGCAGCAAGCCGATTTGAAATGGATGGCGGATCAGATCGAGGCGCTGACTGCCAATATTGTGTCTTTGCAGAAATCTACCCGTCGCTAGGTCTTGCCCCCGGCTCCTTCTGCGCCGGCACCCCATCCCGTTTTGCGGCCAGCAAAGAGAATGATCCAGCCCTCTAAACCAGAAGGGCCAGTCTCGGTCGGGGGCGCGCCGCTGACCCTCGAGCCAGACTCCGACCAGCGTTGATACAAGCGATGGCTTTGTCGTGGCCGCCTTTTCAGGTTGTCTCGCTCGGCCTTGCAAGGCCTCGACAGTGGCTCGGTTGATGGTCTTGCGCGTCGTTAGCGTTCGCGAAGCAAGGTAAACGCAGCGATCCGCGGTGTGAACAGCCTGAATCAGCGGTCAATCCTCCGGGGGAGCCTCGACTGGTACGGCAAAGCCCGCTTTTATGCGATCCAACACGACCATCGTCTTAAAGCCCTTTATGTCAGGGTTCACATAGAAAAACTTCCGGGTGAACTCCTCATACTCCTCCATGGTGCGGGCGGTAACGTATAGGACAAAGTCCGCATCGCCGGTGACGTAGAAGCCGTTAACGACTTCACCTGACGATCTAACGGCCTTCTTGAATTTGTCGATTATATCGGCACGCTCCCGCTCCAGACTCACAAGCACAAGCATTTGAATAGGTCTGCCTACCGCCTTCGGCGAAACGATCGAGATGTCGGCCTCGATGAAGCCTTCAGAACGGAGCCTCTTCAGTCGCCGCTGACACGCGGTAGCAGAAAGCCCGGCGAGTTCGCCGACTGCTTCGGAAGTTATGCGGTTGTTTCTTTGCACGATCTCTAGGATGCGGGCATCTATCCGATCATACCGCATAATCACCCCAACCTTGAGGTGAATTTCACCGCGAAATGGCTTCACGGCGCAGAAAATCCTCGGAAGCCAGGTTCAGGGTCATTTTCAATTATTGACCGGGGGCTATCCTTGATGGAGGGACGGTGGTCTTCTAAAGTAACCGTCCGATGGGTGGGCGGCGGCCGGTCATTGCGCACTGCGGGGCTCTGATTAGGCAGCAGACAATTCCATTTTCAGGGCAGCCGTTCTTGTGCCGACCTGGGGAACCCAAGGTTCGACCGTCGGGTTTCGGATTGCCGCCCTTTGACCGCGTAAGGGCAAAGAGGGTGGCGCTGATAACTCGAGACGACTTGCTGTACGCACCGTCGGCGGCAGTTGAATTCCGTCGACGAAAGTCGTCCGCGCGCGGGATTTAAGCGTCCACGCGCGACTCATTGCATTAATCAAGATTGAAATATCGCTACAGTTAACAATTAAGACTTGTCCGGCGAAGCACCCCGATGGATCGCGCCGCTTCGCCAAGGAGGCGCAATTCAGAGCTCAAACGCTTGCGCCCAGTGTCCGTACATGCCGCGAACCGCGTACTAGGCATCGCCAGCGTCGCACTTCCCGGGCGGCCATGGTGTTGCAGCGAAGGAAAGGGGCTATCCACGTAATGCCGACAGGAGGCGAGGAATGCGCAACAGCTCTCATAGTTCGCACCACGGTTCAGTAAGGTGCTGCGCGATATGCGGTGGAAGGTTCGGGCTGATCCGTTACTACTGCTGGCGAACGGCCCTTTGCTCCAAGAAATGCGTCGACCGCTTCAAGGCGCGGCGGGAGGCCGACCAACAATGGTTTCGCTGGTTGCGAGCGGTTTGATACATGCCCCGCTATGAAATTTATACTCGTGAATTCAAAGAACCCCGCGCGGCGACAAAACCTGCGCCGATGTTCTCGGTCCGCAGGTTCAGGTACATGCGAGATGTGCTAACGCGGAGAGGATATTGCGACTTACGGTTGCTATCGATGCTGACTCTTAACGGACATCGCCTTCCCGTGCCTTACAGCGCGTGCCGATTCTAAGTCCGACACGAAAGATCTCGTTCTCTTGGGCTCGCAGCCTTGCTGAGTGCGGCTTCGTGCTTTGGGCGGCCTCGATCGAGGTCAATAGATCAGCACGGCGGAGCCGTGCCGGCGAACCGGGCTAAGGGACCTCCCTCGGCTGAAGCTGACCTGAGTCGTGCGGTGTGCGCCAGCGTGACCCAAAGCCGCTCCGCGTGAGGAAAGAACGGCAAGGTTCTTATTCGATGCTCCAATCAAGAGCTGGATACATTCATGCAGGACCGCTTAGTCAAGCGCGTCGAAATGGTGCGCGCCTTGGTCGATTGCGAAAATTCTGTGATGGGCCTCCTCGGCCTCACGCCTCAAGGCGTCAATGTCATGGGTGCGTTCAAGGTGCAGGGTCGGAAGGTCGATGACACGTTACGTTTGCTCGATGACGCCACCGTCTACAGGGGGCGGCTGCTTCGCTCTCGTCCTGGAGGGTATTCCGGCTGAGCTCGCAGCGCGAGTGACCGAATCCATGACGATACCGACGATCGGAATCGGCGTCGGACCCAATTGCTCGGGACAGGTGCCGGTACTTCACGATGTGCTGGGATTGACCGAAGGTCATCGTCCCAAATTCGTTCGGGCCTATGTAGATGGCTTTCGGTTGTTGCAAGAGGCGTTGTTGCGCTAGGCTGCGGATGTTCGTAACGGTGCATTCCCGGCACCACAAGAGTCCTATCGGCTTCCTGAAGGCTTTCGCGGTAGATTCGCGAACTGGACCCCCTCTAATCCAACGTGATCGAAGGCACAACATGCAAACAATAACGACCGTAGCTGAGCTGCGTCGCGTTCTCGCGAGAGCTCGCAAGCCCGACAAGCGCATCGGGTTCGTTCCGACCATGGGTTACCTGCACGAGGGCCACCTGACACTGGTCGAGGCGAGCAGGGCTCAAACCGACGTCACGGTAGTGAGCATCTTCGTCAACCCCGCTCAGTTCGGACCAAAAGAGGATCTCAGCACGTATCCGCGCGACTTCTTGCGCGATCAAGAGCTGTGTCGCGAAGCGGGCGTTGCGATCGTCTTTGCGCCGGATGTACAGGAGATCTATCCGACTCAATTTGAGACCTTCGTCGAACCGGGCGAGCTCGCAAAACCAATGTGCGGAGCTTTCAGGCCTGATCATTTTCGTGGGGTGGCGACTGTCGTCGGCAAGCTGTTCAACATGGTGCAGCCGGATGTCGCCTTTCTTGGGCAAAAGGATTTTCAGCAATGCGCGGTGGTGCGCCGCATGGCAATTGACCTCAATCTTCCAATTGAGATCGTCACCGTACAAACCGTGCGGGAGCCGGACGGACTCGCGATGAGCAGTCGCAACCGCCATCTAAGCGAGGAAGAGCGCCGGCGCGCTCTTGCCATCAGCCGTGGGCTGTTCGCCGCGGCGGATAAGTTTCGCTCAGGAGAGCGCGACGTGGAACAGCTGATTGCGATCGCAAAGGAGCATTTGAATACAGTCGATCGACTGCAGTACCTTGAGCTTGTCGACGCTGATACGCTCAAGCGCGCCGAGAGTCCTCTGCGGCGTACAGCTGCACTATGCGCCGCAGCCTACATCGGTTCGACACGGTTGATCGACAACGTGATACTGCCGTTGTTGACCCCTTAGTGCGGCTCGCAACCAAACGACGAAATGAGCTCAGAAATGAGATACTGAAGTGTTCAGGGAATGGGTGTTTTCGTGGACGAACAGTTTTTGAGGGAGCCGGGCTCGGATTATTCGCCAGGCAGACCCCTTCGTCACAATGAGACTGCTGGACTTTGAGCGGCAATCCGGAATTCCTTCTTATGACAGCCGACGGCGAATTTTCTTTACGAGAAGGGCGCTCCGAAGATGCGGAGGCGACTTACTGCATCATGAAGGCGTCAATCGCCAGCCTTGCAGGGCGACCTATCGGAATCAAATCGAGAATTGGATGGTAAGCCCAGGCCGGCCTTTTATGAAGAAATGATCGCCAAGGCACGATTGACCGCGTGTCTGGGCGACGGTGTTGTGGTTGGATTTGTTGACGCCCAGCCTGGTGAAGTAACTCGGATATTCACCTTGCCTGACGTCGCTGGTCTCGGACTCGGGCGCCGCCTGTTGGAGATTGGAAACGAGCAGGCAAGGTTGGGCCATAGTGGGCCAATAAGGCTCGAGGCGACGATTATTGCAACGCTGAAAGATTTTATCAAAAGCTCGGGTTCAGGAGCCTGGGCAGAGGCGACTTCTCCCACGGTCTCGGCGGCGAGCCGATTGAGATCGTACAGATGGAATTGTGAATTCCGGTGCTGGGGTCGGCGAGTCGGCCTCCCAAAGGTACGTCGCGTATGCCAACACTAATTATCTGGCGACCTGGCGATCGCGACCAAAGGCGATTTGTCGGCCAGCACAAGCGCGCCATCGATGCGCTGAACTCCATCGAAACAAGCCGCTCGAACGCAGAATTTAGGCGTCAGGAGAAGCTAGAGAGCGCTCTGTCGCGAGGCGGTGGAGTCGCAGAGTTCTCATCCGATCAAACACACTTGAATCGCGAAACGCGAAGTATGCATTATCATCCTCACTAGGGATGGGGAGATCTCCAAATGTTGGATGCCGCTACCACCGCGCTTCTGCGCGCGATCCTCGACGAGGTCTGCGAGAGCCTTTCCCCGTACGATACCGGTGCCCGCACCTACGTCGCCTCGAAGATCCTGGAGGCCGCTATCAGAGGTGAGACGACGCCCGACCGCCTCAAACAAATCGGCCGCGAAGCCCTTTCCCAAAGACCGAGCATGTGGAGGTAGTCCCTCAAATGACATTTCCAGGTCTCAGTCCTGAAGATCCTGGTGAGCTATCCGGACGAATTCGCTCCGACGACTGAGTTTGCCCAATTTCGACTCGAAGCCTAAGACGCTCGATCTGCTTCAGGATCGGGGCATCGTCGTGTTTGGAGCGGACCTGTGGGCCAGCGACTGGGAGGAAATGACACCAGACCAGGAGCTGAAGCTCATCACCAGCCGACTGAATGCTGAGGGGAAGGGCATCATTCTATTTCGCGACGCCAAGGCACATACCGCCGCGATGATGCCCGCCTTCCTACGGTACCTGCACGACAACGGCTATCACGTCGTTCACACCGTTCCGACGGCACCGATGCAGAGGAATGCCGATACACATTGATGGCGAAATGTCACGGCGGGCGTAGAATGGAAGAACCCCAAATCAACTAAGCCTTCGTTCATGCTAGCCGGCGCAATGATGGAGGCCGAGATCGTGCCTTAGCCGTTTCGGGCCCGCTCGGTCATGGGAGCGCTACAAACCGCAAAGTGACTTAGTAGGTTACCTCGGACGTCTGCCTCATCCTTGCCGTTTGCGCGCTGGCAGGAGTGCTAGGCGCGCATAGCCCGGTATCTCCATCGTGCAGCACCACCTGATTCTGGAATGGCAGTAGCCATCGCGTTATCGGTGACCGCAGCTTTCTTCTGCTGAATGCCGCGACCGTCTTACGCTGTAGCGCGTGTCCGCAAGCATTAGAACAGTCTCCAACAGGCAGATCCGTAAAGTGATCCAAGGGAACGATAGAAACGATCTCGCACGACACGGCCTGACGATACTCTCAGAAAACATTGAACCGCAATGCGGTGGTTCGCCGTGAACCCGGCTCATCGGGACGGGACATTGTCAATTCGAAGAACACGAGAGAAGCTGGCCTCAATCGCGAGCTCAACGACTAAATTGCACCCGTCGTCGGACGTCCGCGGTGTTCTGCCTCGCGCGGCAAAAAATGGCGCGTCCGATGAGAGATTAAAGAAGACTGATTATCTAAACACAAGAAAAACAGTATGTCTTGGACTCGCGCGTTCGACAAGTTTCTGAGAGCATTGATCTCAGGCAATGCTGTTGGTCAGGGACGCCCATGATGCTCGCGCGCAGTCATCGTAATGGGGCTGCTGAACGCCATTGCTCGGAATCGGATCCGGAAAATCGCTGGTCGGCCTGCTGCTCGAGCTGCTCTACAAGGAGGAAAGTAGATCCATCCGTGTTCGCAAGCGGTCAGCCGCCCTCCTGTAACGTCCGAGCATGAACACGATGTGGGGCGACACGCAGGTCCAAAGAACAAGAGAGCGCTCCGTGCGACCATTACGGAGTTCAACAAGTTATCGTTCGATTTTCTGAGATGTTTTTAGCTAGGAGCGACACGAAGACACTATCACCTCAGTGTGAGCTAAGGCGTCATCTGACCTTCAACCGCGCGGCGTATCTGTTTTTAATCGGGGTCGGCGGCAGCCTCCTGCCCCTAGGCCGCCGCTGGATCAGGTCGTATGTTGGTTAAACCTTAGAAGAGGATATGACATGGTGACCACGCGTGAAGTGTCTATCGATGACGCCACAACGGTGACCCACATGGTTGCTGCCCTACTTGCCGAACTTGAGGGCGGACAAAAGCAGGGCGGACTAGATACCCAGCTTGCTGTCGACCTATTGGCCATGAAAGAGCGCGTCTATGGGTTTCTGGCTTTCACGGAGGAACGCCCGGTCGGCCTCATTATGTTGTCGGAAAGCGCCGCCCTTTGTGCGGGCGGAACCTACGGTATTATCACCGAACTCTACGTGGTGCCGGATCACCGATCGTCTGGGGTCGCGATGCGTCTCATTGAGGCTGCGGTGGGCCTGGGTACGCTAAAGGACTGGGTCCAGCTTGAAGTGGGGGCGCCGAGGCAACCCATGTGGAGCCGTAGTCCCAACTCAGCATTGTACTTGAAGGCCGGTTTTGCAGAGATCGGCCCACGCCTCAAGTTGCCGTTACACGGCTTAGCTAGTCAACGTGCGAAAGGTAATGCTGCGGGGAGATCGCGGTTAGATCCTCGGCGGCAACGCGCGTTAGGCCGCTGTATTCCGGATTCGTCTTCGAGATTTGCGTGAGCGTCGATTTGCCGGCGCCCGGTTGACCCGCGACGAAGTTTGTAATGCGGGCTTGTCGCGCGCGGTGAGCAATCGGCAATTGTCGGAGGAGATCCTGGCGGACGCGGTCGAGGCGGGCGGCGCTGAGGCTTGCGAATGGGCCGTGATGCGTTGGAACCTCCGTTGACGATGTGTGGCAATTTCCTGGTGGCTGCAATGAATCTCCGGCCGGAGCAACACTACGAAACTTGATGTGCCCGCACCGGCCGGGTTAGCGTTTCGCGCGGCCTTAGAACTTCCCCAAGTTCGCTTAGTTCGCACCGGATCGCCGCCTGGGTCTCTCAGGCGGCGGTCCGGATCAAAGCCCGTCAGGGGCTCCCTCCATCTCGTCATTTCGTCGCAGGGCGCGGCGCCATTGTCGGCATTGCCGCCTTGGCCATGATGAAACATGATGCGCCTTGGCCGGAGACGACTTGTCTTCGGGAAGGTGGAGATGACACTGAACGCGCAAAGCGCAGATTCGGCCGGTTGAAGGAGCTCTTGATCGCCGACAGCACGCCCTCCGCAATCAGCGGGATGTCCATCGGGCGCTCGCGTAGCGCCGGCATGTGCACCGGGAATGCGGCGAGGCGGTAGTACAGGTCGCGCCGGAAGCGACCGGCCTCGACCTCAGCCTCCAGATCGCGGTTGGTCGCCGCCACCACGCGAACGTCGACCTTGCGCACGCGCTGCGCGCCGAGCGGCCGGATCTCGCTCTCCTGCAGCACACGCAGCAGCTTGACCTGGAACGCCGGGGAGGTCTCGCCGATCTCGTCGAGGAAGATCGTGCCGCCATCGGCGACCTCGAACAGGCCGATGCGATCCTGGTAGGCGCCGGTGAAGGCGCCCTTCTTGCAACCGAACAGCTCGCTTTCCAAGAGCTCGTCGGGCAGCGCGCCGCAGTTCTCGACCACGAACGCCTTGTTGGCCCGCGCCGAGCCGTAATGGATCGCGCGAGCCAGAAGCTCCTTGCCGGTGCCGGATTCTCCGGTGATCAGAACCGAGATATCGTAGTCGGCGGCGCGCCTGCCGAGGCGATCACGGCGTGTATCGGGCTTTCCGTCGAATTTAGGCTGAAAAGGTGCATTTCGGACTGTTGATGTCGTATGGGCAAGATGTATCCGAAGCTCTGGTCAAAACGGCGGGGTATGTCGATAGAATCCTGAAGGGCGCAAAACCGGGTGACCTATGAGCGAACGGGGCATTCCGCGCAGCTATCGCCATATGCACGGTTTCGGCAGCCACACATACAGCTTCATCAATGCCGCGAACGAGCGGACCTGGGTCAAGTTTCACTTTCGGACGCAGCAGGGCATTGCGAACCTCACCGACCCGGAAGCTGAGTCTTTGGTTGGAAAGGACCGTGAAATGCACCATCATCGCGATCTTTTTTAGAGCATTGAACGCGGCGACTTTCCACAGTGGACGCTGTTCGTTCAGGTCATGACGGACGCTCAAGCGAAGGCATTCCCCTTCAATCCGTTCGCTTGACCAAAGTCTGGCCGAAGGCGGATTTTCCACTCATCGAGGTTGGCTTCTTCGAGCTGAATCGCAATCCCGAGAATGTCTTTGCGGAGGTCGAGCAAGCCGCGTTCTCACCGGCGAACGTGGTGCCCGGCATCAGCTTCTCGCCGGACAAAATGTTGCAGGCGCGGCTATTCTCCTACGGCGATGCCCAGCGATACCGTCTAGGCGTCAATTTCAACCATATCCCGGTCAACGCGCCGAAATGCTCGGTCCACAGTTATCACCGTGATGGCGCAATGCGCACGGACGGCAACCTGGGCCGCACACCGACTTACTTCCCGAACAGTCGTGGGGCGTGGGCGGATCGACCGGAGTTGAACGAGCCTCCGCTTGAAATTGACGGTGCCGCGGCTCATTGGGACCATCGGGGCGACGATGACCATTATCAGCAGCCGGGTGAGCTATTTCGGAAAATGGATGCAAGTCAGCGGCAGACATTGTTCGACAACACCGCTCTCGGCATCGGCGCGTCTGCGGCGCACATTCAGGATCGCCACATCGCCAATTGCGGCAAGGCCGATCCCGAATATGGGGCCGGTGTGGCGGCAGCCCTGCGTCGACTCGCATCCGCTTGATTGTTGAGTTAGCTGCGGAGTGCAGGCGCAGCGCTGCGGCTGTCCTGGAGGGCGAGACGCGGAGCCTTGATAGGGCGTCCGGGTCTCGACAAACGGTCAATGATGGGCGTGCATCAGGCAGTCGTGCGCTCGATTGTCATGGAACGCAACGAAGCCTGCGCATTAAGGATAGGGCCGGCGTTCGCCGCGGCGCCGGGAAGCCTGCGCGGGAAGCCGCGTGCTGCGATCGTGCGAATCATCGGTGATTACGCCAAAATTTGGCATATTTCGCTATCTTTCGAGCTCAGGCCCGCCAAAAAACGTGACACTCTTATGAGTCGCACAACAGACATCGACGTCGACATGCCTATCGCGGGGGTGTTGATGTTGATGCTGGTGCTGCCGTTGGCGTCGACAACGACAGGTCGACCACGATGATCGGCGCCTTGCTGCTGACCATCATCATCCTGCTGGCGGCTAGTCGGAACTATATCCCTCCGAGCAGTCGACGGCATTGCTTGGCTCTGGCAATCAAGTGTTCCGCGAGACGCCCGATGATGGCATTGTCCAATCCGTCTTTCTGTGCTTGCTCCCGAACGGCGGCTACAAGGTCCGGAAGCTGCTCGGCCATGGAAATCAGTCCGGCGATCACCTTGTCAGGATCGAGGCGCGTTTCGCGCGCGAACTTCTGCCAATCGCGTAAACCAATCTGGCTGAGCTTGTAATCACCGCCGATTTTCATCGCGAGCTTGATCTTCTGCAGATCGATGTCATCGTAGGGAAGAATGCTGGCGATGTCGTAGAGCGGGGCGAGTCGTACGTGAGGGCCTCCGGCCAGCAGCAGCGAATAATTCTTGGCATGAGCATCCGTACCCGCAATCAGCCAATTGAAGCCTAGCGCCTCGACAAACGTGTCAACGTCCGCGACGCGATCCGTGGAGTAGGTGCGCAAAAGCTCGATCACATCGGCAGAGCTTGGTCCGCCATCGTTTTGATACTTTCTGGTCGGCAGGATCCCGAGCGCCTGGCAGATATCCTCCTGGTGGACACGGACGATCTCGTTCCCACTGAACTGCCGGTCGTAGCGCTCGATGACGATGGCGATTTCCTTTCCGAAATGCCTTACCTGGGTGTCGGCGACGGGCAGACCGAGATTGCGCGCAAGTATGAGGCAGATATGTTCATTTTCCGCGTGTCCATCGAAATGGCCGGTCGGCGGTTTGAGGACATGCGTCGTCGGAATCCGCCCAGAGGGAATTCCCCACTTGCCCTTTTGCAGAAGCAAGGCGGTTTTGGGTTGGGCACCCGCAAGGCTGAATTGTCCGGTATCGCGCAGCAACCGCCATGCGGCGTGATCCTCGCGTAAGGTCTGCAGGCGTTTGGCGATCGCCGTTTCGTCAAGCCATTCGACCTTGTCCTCAGTACCGCTGCGCAAGGCCTCGAGCCGATCGGGCGTGACGAACTGAACGGCACCCGCGCAGTCCTCGCCGACATGGGAAATAAGGGCAAACACGTTGCGCGCGGACACCTGAAATCTTCGAGCCCACCGGTCGAGCACGCGTTCGTTGTCGGGCAGGAGTCCCCAGAGGAAAGCCTGCACGGCGGAAGGTCCGTGCTCTTCGGCCGCGAGCGGCATGGACAGCGACAGCGGATAGGCTCCCTCGGCCTGGCGCCAGTCCTTGTCATAGACAAGGGTGAGCCGGCCGCGGGCGTCATTGCGCACGCGGCCGATTTCCCGACCATCCAGCAGAGCAACAAGTTCGCTCGTCATGCCTTTTTCTTCCTGGCCTTGGCCACGATGGCATTGATATCGACGGCTGGCCTGGCACCCCCGCGGGCGGGCGCTTGTTCAGTGCCCGCATCCAGGCGGATGTCCAAGGCGTCAAGGGCGCGAAGGATCAGCCCGAGCTCGGCGCGCGCGTGACCGTGCTCAACCTCGATCACCCATTGGCGGCTGACGCCAATGCGTTTGGCAAACGTCGATTGATCCAGTTTGAGCTTCTTGCGCCGGTCGCGAAGGATGGCGCCGAGTTCGGCCGGGGTGCGTACGAGCATGGGATTTCCAAATGTCAGCGTTCGCTTACTTTAGCATAAGTCGGCGTTCGTTGACAATCCGCAAATGTCAGCGTTCGATAACATCATCGAATGTCATCGAACGCTGACGTACCGCCCAAACGTAATTCACGTATCGATTGAGCCGGATCGCCATCGATATTTCACCCCGGCCCAGCATCGGCTTCGGCTCCGGCTTCTTCATCGATTATTGCAGATTTATCGGCTTGCCATACGGCAGCGCCGCTATCCAAACTGCTGGATGGTGGTCCGACTAGCAGCAGCGTCACTCGAGCGAGCGCTGGATCGCGCGCAGGCCTATTTCTTCAGGCGAACGCCCCTTCAATCTCCGATTCGTGATGGCTCGTTTCGCTTCTAGGTACCTCCGCACGACACGTGGAAGCAGATCTTCCTTTTGAGGTCGACCAGCCTTGCATCTTGTCTATCCGCCCCGCATTCCCGCGGACACGCCCAAGCGGCTGCGGGAAATCCACCTTGCTCGATCTGCTGGGCGGGCTCACGCTGCCGACCAGCGGCCGGATTCTGCTCGATGGCCGGCCGATTGCAGGACCGGTCGCGACCGCGGCATCGTGTTCCAGCAGTATGCGCTGTTTCCTTGGCGCACCGCCGAACAGAATGTCGAGTTCGGTCTCGATATCGCCGGGCTCAAGCCCAAGCAGCGGCGCGACATCGCGCGGCATTTCCTCGACCTGGTCGGGTTGTCCGGCTTTACCGACCGATATCCGCATGAGCTCTCCGGCGGCATGAAGCAGCGTGTCGCGATCGCGCGAAGCCTCGCCTATCATCCCGAGGTGCTACTGATGGACGAGCCTTCGCCGCGCTCGACGCCCAGACGCGCGAGACGCTGCAGGGTGAGTTGCTGCGGATCTGGCGCGCGACCGGCAAGACGATCGTCTTCATCACCCACCGTATCGACGACGCCGACCGGCGAGGAGGTGGTCGAAGTGCTGCAGTCCGTGCTCGACGGCAAGGTGCGACTCGACCTGCTCCTGCTGGAAGGATCAGTGGCGTGGGGGCCGAACGACACCGGCCGCTTCAACATGCTCGCGGGCACCAACCGTTCGGTCTATCGCTGGATGCTCGATCCTGCACCGCGCGCCGACTATGTGATCGCGGTCGGAAGCTGTGCGGCCTATGGCGGCGTGCCGGCCGCCGGATCGAACCCGACCGATGCGGTCGGCTTGCAATTCGAAGGGGCCGACAGCGGCGGTGCGCTGGGCGCGGACTTCCGCTCGCGGCTCGGTCTTCCCGTCATCAACGTCGCGGGTTGCGTGCCGCATCCGGGCTGGATGATGGAAACCATCCTGGCACTGACCACCAAGGACCTTGCCGCCACCGACCTCGATTCCTACGGACGGCCCAAATTCGTCGCCAATCACCTTGCCCATCACGGCTGCTCGCGCAACGAGTTCTACGAGTTCAAGGCCAGCGCCGAGACCATGTCGGAGCGCGGCTGCCTGATGGAGCATCTGGGCTGCAAGGCGACGCAGGCGGTCGGCGACTGCAACCAGCGCTCCTGGAACGGCGGCGGCTCATGCACCAAGGGCAGCTATGCCTGCATCGCCTGCACGTCGCCGGGCTTCGAAGGGGCGCAGAACTTTCTGGAGACCGCCAAGCTCGCGGGCATTCCGGTCGGGCTTCCGACCGACATACCGAAGGCGTGGTTCGTCGCGCTCGCCGCGTTGTCGAAGTCCGCGATGCCGCGCCGCGTGCGGCTTAACCCGACCGCCGACCATGTGGTCGTGCCGCCGGGTCGCGCGACGACGAAGGGCAAGCCATGACGCGGATCACGATCAGCCCGGTCAACCGCGTCGAGGGCGATCTCGAAGTCCGCCTCGATGTCGAGAGTGGCCGCGTCATGCGCGCCGAGGTGACGGCGCCGCTCTACCGAGGTTTCGAGCAGATCCTGGAAGGTCGGCCGCCGCACGATGCGCTGGTGCTAGCACCGCGGATCTGCGGCATCTGTTCGGTCTCGCAATCGGTCGCGGCTGCGGCCGCCCTGCGCGCCGTCATGTCGATCGAGGCGGCGCCCAACGGGTTGCTCGCCACCAACATCGTCCATGCCGCGGAGAACGCAGCCGACCATCTGACCCATTTCTACGTCTTCTTTATGCCGGACTTTGCCCGCGAGGCCTATGCCGCCCATGGCTGGCACGAGGAGGCGCGCGAGCGCTTTGCCGCCACCCGCGGCAGCGCGGTGCCTTGCCGGCGCGGGCGCGGCTGCTCGAGACCATGGGATCATTGCCGGAAAATGGCCCCACAACCTGGCGTTCCGGCCCGGCGGCACCACGCGCGCCATCGATCTCGGCGACCGGATCCGGCTCTTGTCGACGACGACGGCGTTTCGAGGTTTCCTCGCGCGTATCGTCTTCGCGGATTCGCTGGAGAACGTGCTGGCGATCGCAACCGCCGACGAGCTGGACGGCTGGCGCGATGGCCGTGGCGGCGACTTCGCGCATTTCCTGCGGCTTGCGGACAGTCTGGCATTGACTGGGCTCGGTCGGGGCACGGGGCTGATGATGAGCTACGGCGCCTATCATGGTGTCGATGGCGAGTTGTTTCCGCGCGGCCTGTTCAGCCAGCGCGCGATCGTCGAACCGCTGCCGCTGCCGCAGATCACCGAGGACGTCTCGCATGCCTGGACGCGGGATCCCTTTGCGGATCCCGCCCATAGCAGCACAGTCGCAGATCCCGACAAGACGGCGGCCTATAGCTCGTGTAAGGCGCCACGGCTGTCGGGCCGGCCGATCGAGGTCGGTGCGATCGCGCGCCAGACGGTGGCGGGCCAGGCACCGATCGCGGATCTGGTCGCGGGACGGCACCAACGTGCGCAGCCGCGTGATCGCACGGCTGATCGAGACCGCGCCCATCGCGCTTGCCATGGAGCAGTGGACGCGCGCGCTGCGGCTGTCGGAGCCGTTCTGCGACAAATCGCGCGAGCTCCCCGACAGAAGCTATGTCGGGTTGGTCGAGGCGGCCCGCGGCAGTCTCGGGCACTGGATGGCGGTGCGCGACGGCAAGATCGAGCGCTACCAGATCATCGCGCCGACCACCTGGAATTTCTCGCCGCGCGATTCCTTCGACGTCGGCGGCCAGCTGGAGCAGGCGCTGGCCGGCACTGATGCCGGCGACGCCGGCCCGCGTGCGGTTGCGATCCAGTACATCGTGCGCTCGTTCGATCCCTGCACGGTGTGCACCGCGCATTGACCGGAAACTTCGTTGCCGGCTCGCGTACCGTTCATGAAAGTGGTTCAAATTCGCAACGTTATGGAATCTCTCCACTTTTGAATCTCTCCAGGCTGTTGGCCTGCTTCTTGCTACCCTTTGCGTCATCGAAAAGAAAGCCGAAGGCGGGAGGATTCATGGGTGCGGCGACGGAAACGTTTTACGCCGTGATCAGGCGGCAAGGCATCACGCGTCGGAGCTTTCATAAATTCTGCAGCCTGACGGCGACAAGCCTCGGCCTCGGACCGCTGGCGGCGAGCCGCATCGCGAACGCGCTCGAGACTAAGCCGCGCGTGCCCGTGATCTGGATGCACGGCCTCGAATGCACCTGCTGTTCGGAGAGCTTCATCCGCTCCGCGCATCCGCTGGTCAAGGATGCGGTGCTGTCGATGATCTCGCTCGACTACGACGACACCATCATGGCGGCTGCGGGCCACCAGGCCGAAGCCATCCTCGAGGAGACCCGCGTCAAGCACAAAGGCCAGTATATCCTCGCGGTGGAAGGCAATCCGCCGCTGAACGAAGGCGGGATGTTCTGCATTGACGGCGGCAAGCCGTTCGTCGAGAAGCTGAAGATGATGGCCGAGGACGCGATGGCAATCATCGCCTGGGGCGCCTGCGCCTCCTGGGGCTGCGTGCAGGCGGCAAAGCCCAATCCGACACAGGGAACTCCGATCGACAAGGTGATCACCAACAAGCCTATCATCAAGGTGCCGGGATGCCCCCCGATCGCCGAGGTGATGACCGGCGTCGTCACCTTCATCACCACCTTCGGCAAGCTGCCCGAGCTCGATCGCCAGGGCCGACCGAAGATGTTCTACTCGCAGCGCATTCATGACAAGTGCTACCGGCGCCCGCATTTCGACGCGGGGCAGTTCGTCGAGGAGTGGGACGACGAGGCCGCGCGCAAGGGCTATTGCCTCTACAAGATGGGCTGCAAGGGGCCGACTACCTACAACGCCTGCTCGACCGTGCGCTGGAACGGCGGCGTGTCCTTCCCGATCCAGTCGGGTCACGGCTGCATCGGCTGCTCGGAGGACGGCTTCTGGGACAAGGGCTCGTTCTACGACCGTCTCACCAACATTAAGCAGTTCGGCATCGAGAAGAACGCCGATCAGATCGGCATGGTGGCGGCCGGCGCCGTCGGCGCCGCGGTGGCTGCGCATGCGGCTGTGACCGCTGTCAAGCGGCTCGCGACCAAGCGCGAAGACGCCGACCACAATAGCTGATCGAAAAGACACAGCAGGGCAGGACAATCATGGGTATCCAGACTCCCAACGGCTTCAATCTCGACAATTCCGGCAAGCGCATCATCGTGGACCCCGTGACACGTATCGAAGGTCACATGCGGGTCGAGGTCAATGTCGACGCCGACAACGTTATCCGCAACGCGGTCTCCACTGGCACGATGTGGCGCGGCATCGAGGTGATCCTGAAGAACCGCGATCCGCGCGACGCCTGGGCGTTCACCGAACGGATCTGCGGCGTCTGCACCGGCACGCACGCGCTGACCTCGGTGCGCGCGGTCGAGAACGCGCTCGGGATCACCATCCCGGAGAACGCCAATTCGATCCGCAACCTGATGCAGCTTGCCCTGCAGGTGCACGACCACGTCGTCCATTTCTATCACCTTCACGCGCTGGACTGGGTCGACATTGTTTCCGCGCTCTCGGCCGATCCGCGGGCGACCTCGACGCTAGCGCAGTCGATCTCGAGCTGGCCGCTGTCGTCGCCCGGCTACTTCAAGGATCTGCAGACCCGGCTGAAGAAGTTCGTCGAGTCCGGACAGCTCGGTCCGTTCAAGAATGGCTATTGGGGCAGCAAGGCCTACAGGCTGCCGCCCGAAGCCAATCTGATGGCGGTGGCGCATTATCTGGAGGCGCTCGATTTCCAGAAGGAGATCGTCAAGATTCACACCATTTTCGGCGGCAAGAACCCGCATCCTAACTGGCTCGTCGGCGGCGTGCCCTGTCCGATCAATGTCGACGGCACCGGCGCTGTCGGCGCCATCAACATGGAACGGCTGAACCTGATCTCCTCGATCATCGACCGTCTGATCGAGTTCAACGAGATGGTCTATCTGCCCGACGTGGCGGCGATCGGCTCATTCTACAAGGATTGGCTCTATGGCGGCGGCCTTTCGAGCCAGAGCGTGCTCTCGTATGGCGATGTGCCAGAACATGCCAACGACTATTCCGCCAAGAGCCTGAAGCTGCCGCGCGGCGCCATTATCAACGGCAACCTGTCCGAGGTGCTTCCGGTCGACCACGCCAATCCCGACGAGATCCAGGAGTTCGTGGTGCACTCCTGGTACAAATATCCCGACGAGACCAAGGGACTTCATCCCTGGGACGGCGTCACTGAGCCGAATTACGTGCTGGGACCCAACGCGAAGGGCACCAAGACGGCGATCGAGCAGATCGACGAAGGCGGCAAGTACTCCTGGATCAAGGCGCCGCGCTGGCGCGGTCACGCCATGGAGGTCGGCCCGCTGGCGCGCTGGGTCGTCGGCTACGCGCAGAACAAGGCGGAGTTCAAGGATCCCGTCGACAAGTTCCTTCGGGATCTGAACCTGCCGATGTCGGCGCTGTTCTCGACGCTCGGCCGCACGGCGGCGCGTGCGCTCGAATCCGTCTGGGCCGGACGCCAGATGCGCTACTTCCAGGACAAGCTCGTCGCCAACATCAAGGCCGGCGACAGCTCGACCGCCAATGTCGAGAAGTGGAAGCCGGAGAGCTGGCCGAAGGAGGCCAAGGGAGTCGGCTTCACCGAGGCGCCGCGCGGCGCGCTCGCGCACTGGGTCAAGATCAAGGACACCAAGATCGACAACTACCAGTGCGTGGTGCCGACGACCTGGAACGGCTCGCCGCGCGACCCGAAGGGAAATATTGGCGCCTTCGAGGCGTCGCTGATGAACACGCCGATGGTCAATCCCGAGCAGCCGCTGGAGATCCTGCGCACCATCCATTCCTTCGATCCGTGCCTAGCCTGTTCGACGCACGTCATGAGCCCGGACGGCCAGGAGCTCGCCAAGGTCAAGGTCAGGTAGGAGAGGATCATGATGGATGCAGTTGCTCCCGCCTCGGACGCCAAGCCCGACCTCGCGGCGATCGCAGCCGATGCTTCCGGAGAACGTGCGGTGGGTCGTCCCAGTGTCTATGTCTACGAAGCGCCGGTACGGATCTGTCACTGGATGAACGCGTTCTCGATTATCGTGCTTATGGTGACCGGCTATCTGATCGGGACGCCGTTGCCGACGGTCGCGGGCGAGGCGTCCGACAATTTCGTGATGGGCTACATCCGCTTCGCCCATTTCGCCGCGGGGCAGGTGCTTGCGGTATTCTTCCTCACGCGCATCCTGTGGGCTTTCGTAGGCAACCACCACTCTCGGCAGATCTTCTACATCCCGGTTCACCGCAAGCAGTTCTGGAAGGAAGTGCAGCACGAAATCCGCGGGTACGCGTTCCTGGAGCGCGAGCCGAAGATGCATGTCGGCCACAATCCGCTGGCGCAGACCGCGATGTTCACGGGCTTCACGCTGTTCGCGGCCTTCATGATCGTCACCGGCTTTGCACTATATTCGGAAGGTCAGGGCATCGACAGCTGGCAGCACAAGCTGTTCGGCTGGGTGTTTGCGATCTGGCCGAACAGCCAGGACGTCCACACCTGGCATCATCTCGGGATGTGGGCGCTGGTCGTGTTCGTGATGGTGCACATCTACGCCGCGATCCGCGAAGACATCATGTCGCGCCAGAGCATCATCTCCTCGATGATCTCGGGCGAACGGCAATTCCGCGACTGAGACGGGAACGCCAAGTGAAGCCGACATTCTCGCAAGACGATCGCATCCTGGTGCTCGGCATCGGCAATATCCTGTGGGCCGACGAAGGGTTTGGCGTGCGCGCGGTGGAGGAGTTTCACCGCCGCTACGCCGTGCCCGACAACGTCACCATCCTCGATGGCGGCACGCAGGGACTCTATCTCGTCAACTATCTGGAAGAGGCGGACCGCCTGATCGTGTTCGACGCGATCGACTATGGCCTCGAGGCCGGCCAGTTGAAGCTTGTGCGTGACGACGAGGTGCCGCGTTTCACCGGCGCCAAGAAGATGAGCCTGCACCAGACCGGCTTCCAGGAAGTCATCAGCGCGGCTGACCTGCTCGGCCGTTGCCCGAAACATCTGGTGCTGATCGGCTGCCAGCCGCTCGATCTCGAAGACTGGGGCGGGCCGCTGACGCCGCCGGTGCGCGACCAGATCGCGCCGGCGATCAATCTCGCTTGCGCCATCCTGGCCGAATGGGGCCTCACGGTGAGCCCACGCGCCGAGCCATTGGCAGATATCGAGCGGCTGCTCGCCAATGACATCGATCATCTCCATTACGAGACGCGGCCGGCCTGATCGGCCACACTGCCGGAGATTTGCCCATGTGCCTCGGCCTGCCCATGACGATTGTCGAGACCGACGGGATCTCGGCGCTGTGCGCGTATCGCGGCGAGCAGCGCCCCGTCTCTGTGCTGCTGCTCTCGAATCCTCCGGTCGGCGCCAAGGTGCTGGTCTATATCGACACCGCGATCCGGCTGCTGGACGAGGACGAGGCACGCCTGATCGCGAATGCGATCGAAGGTCTCAGCGCGGCGCTCGACGGCGAGAATTGCGACCGCTTCTTCGCCGACCTCATCGACCGCGAGCCGCAACTACCCGAGCACCTGCGGTCCGACTAGGATCGCCGCTGCTTCTCCCGTTTGATGCGTTGACGACATCAGTGACCGGCCGGCCTCGGCGGCCGCTGTGCGCCTGGAAGGTCGATTTCTACCTGCAAAGGTAGCTCTCACCAGATATGGCAAGTATCTTTCCATTGAAGCTTGGCTTACAGTCGGCGCCAAGAAATACGTGATCTGGATCAATGGGATAAATCCGGAGATGTGATAACCGATCCTGGCACGTGGCTTGCTAACCTCTAGTTCGGCAAAAACACAAGCTTGTCAGGAGAGGTTCGATGGAATTCCAGGTGGAAAAGCATGACCTGGCGCGGAGTGGTCTGCCCGAGGTCGATGCTGCGACGGTCGATCATTTTCTTGGCGGAGCGAACGAGGCCGGTGCGGTCGCGGTGCTGCTGTCGGCGGGCGATCCCAACCGCTTTCCGGAGGCAATGGATGTCGCCGTGGTGCTGCCCGAGCTTATCGCAGCGTTCGGCAATCGGCTGCGCGGTGCGATTATCGCACGCGACGCTGAGCGTGTGCTTGGCGAGCGCTTCGAGGTGCGGGTGCAGCCGACGCTGATCTTCGTCGCCAACGGCAAGACGCTGGGGTTGATCGCCAAGATCCAGGACTGGTCGGTTTATGCCGACCGCATCACCAAGCTGATCGACCGGCCGCGCGGGCAAGGCGCCGCAGTCGCCGTCACCATCGTTCCCCAGCATCGCGCACAAGCGGTCGGGCTATGAAGGCCGGCTTCTGGGATGCGCCCGAAGGCGCCGAGCAACCAGTCAACGTGTTTCCGATCGGCGACGAGAGTCTCAATGCAGCGAAGGGCAGCCTGACGGCGGCCGGCGCTCTCGCAAAGCTTGCAACGCTCGACAGTGCGGAGCTTGCAAAGAGCTGCCCGAACGCGGTCGCGCTGCTCTCGAGGATCGCGGATGCCATCGCGGATCAAAAGGCGAACGCGCCGACAAGATTGTTTCGGCTGGCCAATCTCAACGATCTCGAGAGCAACCTGGTGGCCGACGTGCTCGGCGAAGGCGAGGTCGCCGGCGTCGTCGCGCTGCCGGACGGATCGCTGGCGCAGATCCAGGAATCGGTGCTGGCGGGAATTTGGCGTGTGCGGCTCGAGACCGACGCCACTTCCGAATATCTCGAGATCGGCGCGGTTCCCGAGATCGTCAAGCGTGCGGCTGCCGACCTGACATCCGCCGATTTCGAGATCGGGCAGGTGCCGGAGGGCGCCATGAACGTGCTGCCGGTGCTCGCCGAAATCCGCGAGCGGGCACAGGCCTAGCGGCCCGGCATTCGCTCGCAGATCATCAATTTCACGCTGCTGCCGATGAGCCCGGTCGACATGAGCTTTCTGCAGGACACGATCCGGAACGGACCGATTCAGCTGGTGTCGCGTGGTTACGGCACCTGCCGGGTGCTCTCCACCGGCATCCGCAATGTCTGGTCGGTGCAGTTCTTCAACGCCATGGACACTATCAACCTCGATACGCTCGAAGTCGGCGGCGTGCCGACGGTTGCGCCGGCAGCGGACGAGGATTTCGAGGATTCCGCCGAGCGGCTGCAGGAAATCATCGAGGCCTACTTCAAATGAGCGCCTTCGAGAATTTTGGCGTGCGCCGGGACGTCGCCGACGTCACGCGGCTGGAATGCGGCATCTGCTGGACCGTCTACGATCCGGCGGATGGCGATGAGGTAGCGCAGATCGCGCCGGGCACGCCGTTCGCGGCGCTGTCGGAGGAGTGGCACTGCCCGAATTGCGACGCGCCAAAATCCAAGTTCATGGCGATCGAAACATGACAGGCAGCGCGCCAGCGAGTGCGTCAGGTCCTGCCGGCGACGCCGACGCCGCGGCGTGGGGCGAGCTTCTGGCCGCAAGCTACCGGGAGATCGGCGAGCGCGCGATGCGCGATCTACCCATCTACAACAATGCGCTCGGCGTCGAGGCGGTCGGTTTCCGTCCCTTCAACGGCACGATCGTCGGCATCATGGTCACGCCGTGGTTCATGAACGTGGCGATGCCGGCGGGCGCGGTGACGCCAGCCACCTCGGGCGCGACCGTGCGAATGCGTTTTCCCGCGGGCGATATCGAATTCACCCTCAGCGAGGTCGCCCGGATCGGCCGGATCGCGAGCTGCTCGCTGTTCTCGGCGATGTTCCAATTTGCCGACATGGATGCCGCGCGAGCGACGGCCGAAGCCGCGCTTACCGAATTGATGCTGCCGGCGAACAGCGAGGACGCGGTTCGCCGCCGCGAGCCCGCGGCAAGCCCGATCGATCGGCGTAACTTCCTGCGGGGTGTCTTGACGGAGCGGCATGGATGAGTCTCTCGTTCCGCAACGAGATCGATATTACGGTGCTGTTGTCCGGCGCCACGATCGCCGACATCGCGATCAAGCCGCGCAACCGGCCGCCGCTGACGCGGCTGTTTGCGGGAAAGCCCGCAGCTTCGCTGCTTCCGGTGCTGCCGCGTCTGTTCTCGCTGTGCTCGATCGCCCATCACGTGGCGTTCCAGTCGGCGGTGGAAGCCGCGCAAGGGCGGGAGGCGGCTCCCGCAACGGTGCGGCGCCGCGTCACCGCAGTCGTCGTCGAGCGGCTGACCGAACTGCTGCGCGGCCTGTTCGTCGGACGGCTCGCGCTCGACGGCACAAACGCTCCGGCGGTGCGCGCCGTAATGCAGGCAAGCGCGCTGCTTGGGGGTGCGGACGAGGCCGTCCCGCCGGCCTTGCATCGCGACGCGGTGGTGCAGATCAAGGCCGCGCTCGGCGCGATGGGGATCGCCGGCGAAGAAGACGAGACGCTCGCGCCGGGCAGCCCGCTCGCCGCCTCCGTCGCGGGATGCCACGGCAAGCTGGTGTCAGAGCCGGAGGCCGATCCATCCTTCCTGACGGTGGCGGACGATTTAGACATCGTCACGCGTCTGCTGGCGGACGGTGCGGCCTATTCCGATGCGCCGGACCTCTGCGGCCGGATCCCGGAAACCGGCGTCTGGGCGCGCAGGGCACGCCGTGAAGAGGTCTCGGCGGCGGAAGCGGGCTCCGCCGCGCGTCTGAAGGCGCGGATTGCCGAGGTCGCGCGGCTCTGCGCCTGGCTCGATCGTGGCGATGCGGATCTCGATGAAGGCGTCGTCGCGAGCTACCGGCTCGGCGCGGGCAAGGGGGCAGCCGCGGTCGAATGCGCACGCGGGCGTCTCCATCACGCCGTCGCACTGGACGACGAGGATCGCGTCGTCAACTTCGAGTTCCTGGCACCGACCGAGTGGAATTTTCACGCCCGCGGACCGCTGGTCAGGAGCCTCAAGGGCGCGACGCTCGCGACCGGCCGGCAGGGACAGGACGCGGTTCGTGCGCTGGTCGGCTCCTTCGATCCCTGCGTCGGCTTCAGCCTGCAATTTCGCGAGGCCGGCCATGCATGAGATGGCGCTGTGCGAAGGCATCGTCGGTATCGTCGAGGAGGAAGCGCGCAAGCGCGCTTTCACCAAGGTGAACGTCGTCTGTCTGGAGATCGGTGCGCTGAGCCATGTCGCGCCGGAGGCGCTGAAATTCTGCTTCGAGGCCGTGGCCGCGCGGACCATCGCGCAAGGCGCGCGGCTCGAGATCGTCGAGACGCCCGGCACGGCTTGGTGCATGGCCTGTTCCAAAACCGTTGAGATCGGGCAGCGTTACGAGCCGTGCCCGTCCTGCGGCGGCTACAAATTGCAGGTGACGGGCGGCGAAGAGATGCGCGTAAGGGAATTGGAGGTCGACTGATGTGTACGGTCTGCGGCTGCAGCGACGGCAAGGCATCGATCGAAGATGCGCATGGTCATCATCATGATCACGGCGATGGCCATGAGCACGGCGGGCACCATCATCATCACCGCGGTGATGGCCACGACCACGGTCACCACCATCACCACGGTGGTGCCCACGGCCACGCCCCCGATGAGGCCGGGCTGCTCGACTGCGGCGCCAATCCCGCGGGCCAGAAGATCGCCGGCAAGAGCAGCGACCGCATCATCCAGGTCGAGCGCGACATCCTCGGCAAGAACGACCGGCTTGCGGCCGACAACCGTGCCCGCTTCGCGGCCGACGGCGTGCTCGCCTTCAACCTGGTCTCCAGCCCCGGCGCCGGCAAGACCTCGCTGCTTGTCCGCGCCGTGTCCGAGCTGAAGGCAAGCTTTGCGATCGGCGTGATCGAAGGCGACCAGCAGACCTCCAACGATGCCGAGCGCATTCGCGCGACCGGCGTGCCGGCGATCCAGGTCAATACCGGCAAGGGCTGTCACCTCGACGCCGCCATGGTCGGCGAGGCCTATGACCGGCTGCCCTGGCTGAACGGCGGCCTGCTCTTCATCGAGAATGTCGGCAACCTGGTTTGCCCGGCTGCGTTCGATCTCGGCGAGGCCTGCAAGATCGTGGTGTTGTCGACCACCGAGGGCGAGGACAAGCCGCTGAAATACCCCGACATGTTCGCAGCCGCGTCGCTGATGCTGATCAACAAGATCGATCTCGCGCCCGTGCTCGATTTCGATCTGGCGAAGACCATCGACTATGCGCGCCGGATCAATCCGAAGATCGAGGTGCTGACGGTGTCGGCGCGCACCGGCGAAGGCTTTGCGGCGTTCTTTGCCTGGATCCGCAAGCGGATGGCGGCGACGACGCCTGCCGCGATGACGGCGGCG
Source organism: Bradyrhizobium sp. RDM12 (assembly GCF_051917485.1). Classification (NCBI taxonomy): domain Bacteria; kingdom Pseudomonadati; phylum Pseudomonadota; class Alphaproteobacteria; order Hyphomicrobiales; family Nitrobacteraceae; genus Bradyrhizobium; species Bradyrhizobium sp. RDM12. The sequence continues at coordinate 7,737,204 of NZ_CM133064.1, read as the reverse complement.
GAGTGACGATGGACGGCGAGGCCACGGCGCGGGACGGACGGCGGCTGCGCCTGCACGTGCGCGGCGCGGTACAGGGCGTCGGCTTTCGCCCCTATGTCTACGGCCTCGCCACGCGCTACCGCCTCGGCGGCTTCGTCGCCAACGATTCCCATGGCGTCGTCATCGAGGTCGAGGGCGAGCGCGCGTCGGACTTCGTCAGGGCACTGCCGCTGGAAAAGCCGCCGCTCGCCCGGATCGACGAGATCTCGGTGCAGCCGGTCGGGGCGGTGGCGAGCGAGGGGCAAGGCCTGTGCGGGCGACTATGCCGATCCCGACAGCCGCCGCTTCCATGCCGAAGCGATCGCCTGCCCGCAATGCGGCCCGCGGCTCAGCCACGGTATCGAGGACATCGCTGCCGCGATCGCCGCAGGCAAGATCGTCGCAGTCAAGGGGCTCGGCGGTTATCAGCTCGTCTGCGACGCCCGGGACGAGGCGGCCGTGCAGCGCCTGCGCCAGTGCAAGCAGCGCGACCAGAAGCCGTTTGCCGTCATGGTCGGCTCGGTGGATGCGGTCGCCGGCATCGCCGACGCCGATGCTGCCGAGCTCGCCTTGCTCGAGACGTCGCCCCGGCCGATCGTGCTGATGACATCGCGCCATCGGCTCTCGCCGGCGATCGCGCCGGAGCTGGCGCGGATCGGCATCGCGCTGCCGGTCACTCCGCTCCTTCATTTGATCTTCGAGGCGCTGGATGCGGCGCATCCGCTCGCCGGCGAGAGCTGGGCGATCGTCGCCACCAGCGCCAATCCAGGCGGCGAGCCGCTTCTGATCGACAATCGCGAGGCCGAGCTGCGGCTTGCCGGCATCGCCGACCTCATCGTCAGCCATGATCGCGACATCGTCACCCACGCCGACGATTCCGTGGCGGCCGTCGTCGCCGGCCGGACGCAGTTCATCCGCCGTGCCCGCGGCTACGTGCCGGAGCCGGTTCGGCTGGCGCGACCCGTGCCGCCGATCCTTGCCGTCGGCGGCGCGTTGAAGTCGACCGTGACGGTCACGCGCGGCAGCGAGGCCTTCGTTTCCCAGCACGTCGGCGACCTCGACACCGCCGAAGGCGTCCGTGTCTTCGAGGAAACCATCGGCCACCTGCTGTCGACGCTGGACGTCGAGCCGGCGGTTATCGCCCATGATCTGCACCCGAACATAGCCTCGACCCGCTTCGCCGAAGCGAGCGGGCGGCGGCTGATCGCAGTCCAGCACCATCATGCCCATGCCGCCTCCGTGATGGCGGAGCATGGCCTCGCGGGATCTGCGTTGGCGCTGGTGCTCGACGGCTTCGGCCAGGGCAGCGACGGCGGCAATTGGGGGGGCGAGCTCCTGCTGTGCGAGCGCGCGCAGTTCCGGCGGCTCGGCCATCTGGCGCCGATGAAGATGGCGGGCGGCGATCGCGCCGCGCGCGAGCCGTGGCGCATCGCTGCAAGTGCATTGCATGGCCTGGCCCGCGGCAACGCGATCGCGACCCGGTTTGCGACGCAGCCGCAGGCTGCGCGTCTCCATGCCTTGCTCGACCAGCCGGGCGTGCCGGTGACGACCAGCGCCGGCCGGCTGTTCGACGCGGCGGCGGGGCTGCTCGGTCTTTGCCAGGTGCAGAGCTATGAGGGCGAAGCCGCGATGAAACTGGAGGCGCGGGTTCGCGCGCCGCGCTCCATGAAAGACGGCTGGACGATCGAGGATGGGGTGCTGTCCCTATTTCCGCTGCTTGCGCGCCTTGCGACCGAGGGCATCGATCCGGTCGAGGGGGCCGGGCTGTTCCATGGCACGCTCGCCGCTGCCTGTGTCGACTGGATCGCCCGTGCGGCGCGCGAGACCGGCGTCACGACCGTCGCCCTGAGCGGCGGCTGCTTTCTCAACGCGATCCTCAGTTGCGAGATCGAGCGCGGCTGTATCGCCGCCGGTCTCTTGCCGCTGCTGCCGCGGCAAGTGCCGCCCAATGACGGCGGTCTCAGCCTCGGCCAGGCCTGGATCGCCGCGCTCCAACTCGAACAGTACGGCCTGGAAGGAACCGCCTGATGTGTCTCGCGATACCTGCTGAGGTCAGGAAGCTCCTGCCCGACGAGATGGCGATCGTCTCTATCGACGGCGTCAGCAAGGAGATATCGGTCGCCTTGATCGAGAATCTCGCCGTCGGCGACTATGTGATCATCCATGTCGGCTATGCCCTGACGAAGATCGATCCGGAGGAGGCAATGCGGACGCTCGAGCTGCTGCGCGAGCTTAGCGCCGAGGGGCAGGGAGCCGCGTCATGAAATATGCCGACGAGTTTCGCGACAAGGAGATCGCGCTCGGGCTTGCGAAAGCGATCCGCGCGGAAGCCGATCCGCAAAAGCTCTATCGCTTCATGGAATTTTGCGGCGGCCATACCCACGCGATCTCGCGTTACGGCCTCGAGGACATGCTGCCGAAGAACGCGCGGATGATCCACGGCCCCGGCTGTCCGGTGTGCGTGCTGCCGGCCGGACGCATCGACATGGCGATCCGGCTCGCCGAGCGGCCGGACGTCATCCTGTGCATCTATGGCGACCTGATGCGCGTTCCCGGCTCGCAGGGCGCATCGCTGTTGAAGGCGAAGGCGCGCGGCGCCGACATCCGCATGGTCTATTCCACCATCGACGCGATCCGGATCGCCGAGGACAATCCCGGACGCGAGGTCGTGTTCTTCGCCATCGGCTTCGAGACCACGACTCCGCCAACTGCAGTCATGATCCGGCTGGCGGAGAAGAAGCAGCTCGAAAACTTCACCGTGTTCTGCAACCACGTGCTGACGCCGCCGGCAATGCAGAACATCCTGGAAAGTCCCGACATCCGCAACATCGGCCGGGTCGAGATCGACGGTTTCGTCGGGCCGGCCCATGTCTCGACGATCATCGGCACGGCCCCTTACGAGTTCTTTGCCGAGGAGTTCGGCAAGCCCGTGGTGATCGCGGGCTTCGAGCCGCTCGACATGATGCAGGCGATCCTGATGCTGGTGCGGCAGGTCAACGAGGATAGGCACGAGGTCGAGAACCAATACAGCCGCGCGGTGAACCGCGACGGCAATCTGCGCGCCAAGGAGGAGGTCTCAGACATCTTCGAGCTGCGCGATCAGTTCGAATGGCGGGGGCTCGGACAGGTTCCCTATAGCGGGCTGAAGCTGAAGCGCGCTTACGCCATATACGACGCCGAGGTGCGCTTCGACATGCACGAGCTGCGCGTCGACGACAATCCCGCCTGCGAATGCGGCGCCATCCTGCGCGGCGTGAAGAAGCCGGTTGACTGCAAGCTGTTCGGCACCGTCTGCACGCCGGAGACGCCCATGGGCTCCTGCATGGTCTCCTCCGAAGGCGCCTGCGCCGCACACTGGACCTATGGCCGCTTTCGCTACCACCAGCAAAGGCGCGTGTCATGAAGGCCTACCAGCGCAAGCTCGACATCAGGAACGGCTGCGTCGACCTGTCCCACGGCTCGGGCGGCCGGGCCATGGCGCAGTTGATCTCGGGTCTGTTCCACGAGGCCTTCGGCAATGAATGGCTGGCGCGCGGCAACGACCAGTCGGCATTCGACGTTGGTGCCGGGCGCATGGTGATGACGACCGACGGCTATGTGGTCTCGCCGCTGTTTTTCCCCGGCGGCAATATCGGCTCGCTTGCAGTGCACGGCACCGTCAACGATATCGCCATGGCCGGTGCACGCCCGCTCTACCTCTCTGCAAGCTTTATCATCGAGGAAGGCTTCCGCTTCGCCGACCTCAAGATGATCGCGGAATCGATGGGCGAGGCTGCGCGCACGGCCGGCGTTCACATCGTCACCGGCGACACCAAGGTGGTCGAGCGCGGCAAGGCCGACGGCCTGTTCATCTCGACCGCCGGCGTCGGGGTCGTGCCCCACGGGCTCGATCTCTCGGCGGAGAATGCCCGCGTCGGCGATCGCGTCCTGATCTCGGGCACGCTCGGCGATCACGGCGTGGCGATCATGTCGAGGCGGCAGAATCTCGCCTTCGAGACCGAGATCGTCTCGGATTCGGCGGCGCTGAACGATCTCGTCGCGAAGATGATCGAAGCCGGCGGCCGCGGCATCCGCCTGATGCGCGATCCCACCCGCGGCGGGCTTGCCGCCACGCTGAACGAGATCGCCCAGCGGTCCGACCTCGGCTTCCATCTTCGCGAGGAGGCGATCCCGGTCAAGCGGGGCGTCGCGGCAGCGTGCGAGCTGCTCGGGCTCGATCCGCTCCATGTCGCCAATGAGGGCAAGCTGGTCGCGATCATGGCGGCCGAATATGCTGCTGCAGTGCTGGCCGCGATGCGGGCGCATCCGCTTGGCCGCGACGCCGCCGACATCGGCGAGGCCGTGGCCGACGATCATCATTTCGTGCAGATGGCCACGAGCTTCGGCGGCGGGCGGATCGTCGACTGGCTGTCGGGCGCGCAATTGCCGAGAATCTGTTGAGGCAAATCATGCGCATCCTGCTCCTGTCGCATTCCTTCAACAGCCTGACGCAGCGGCTGCATGTCGAGCTCAGGGATCGAGGCCACGATGTCGCGGTCGAGCTCGACATCCATGCCGAGGTCACGAGCGAGAGCGTGGCGCTGCATCGGCCGGACCTTGTGATCGCGCCGTTCCTGAAGCAGGCGATTCCCAACGACGTCTGGCGCAGCCTGCGGTGCTTGGTCATCCATCCCGGTCCGCCCGGCGATCGCGGTCCGGCGGCGCTCGATCGGGCGATTCTGGACGGTGCAAGCGAGTGGGGCGTCACGATCTTGCAGGCGGATGGTGAGTTCGACGCCGGTCCGGTCTGGGCGTTCCGCAGCTTCCCGATGCGGCGCGCGCCTAAGTCCAGCATCTACCGCAATGAGGTGACGTCCTGCGCGGTTGAGGCGGTGCTCGAAGCCGTCGCGGCGATCGAATCCGGACGGCCTGCCCCGCAGCCGATGGATACGGACGACCCGCGCATTCGCGTGCGCGGACCTTGCCGCCAGGCGGGCCGGGCGATCGACTGGCAGCACGACACCACCGCGACCGTGCTGCGCAAGATCGACAGCGCGGACGGCATGCCGGGCCTGGTCGACAGCCTGTCCTTCCAGGAGGTCAGGCTGTTCGATGCGCATCAGGCGCACGGCATCTCCGGCGTGCCCGGCACCGTCGTCGCGCAATGCGACGGCGCGCTGGCGCGCGCCACGGTCGATGGTGCGGTCTGGATCGGGCATGTCAGAAAGCTCGCGCCGAAGAGCCTGAAGCTGCCGACGGCGAAACTCTTCGCCGCCGAGGCGGCGCATCTGCCGCACCGGCTTGGCTGCGGCTACGCCCCCATCCGGTATCGCGAGCATGGCGAGGTCGGCGAGCTCGCGTTCTCCTTCTACAACGGCGCCATGGCGACCGGCGACTGTGAGGCCCTGCTCGAGGCCTATCGCGCGGCGCTGGCGCGCCCGACCAGGGTGCTGCTCCTGACCAGCGGCCGGGATTATTGGTCGAACGGCATTCATCTTGCAGAAATCGAGGCGGCCGACAGCCCCGCGGATGAGTCCTGGCGCAACATCAATGCGATCGACGATCTTGCCCGCGCGATCATCGAGACCACCGACCGCCTGGTCGTCTCGGTCATTCGCGGCAATGCGGGTGCGGGTGGCGTCTTCCTGAGTCTTGCCGCCGACGAGGTCTGGGCAAGCGACCTGATCGTCCTCAATCCGCATTACAAGGACATGGGCAATCTTTACGGCTCGGAATACTGGACCTATCTGCTGCCGCGCCGTGCGGGCGCCGCGAACGCAACCCGGATCACGCAATGCCGGCTCCCGATGGGCGTGGCGGAGGCGCGGCGCCTCGGCATCGTCGATCGCGTGCTATCGGGCGAGGAGCTTGCCGATATAAGCCTCGTACAGCGCGGCGCCGCCATGGCGTCGGATGCCGGCTTTGCCATGCGCCTCGTCGCCAAGCGGCAGCGGCGCGCCGCCGATGAGGCCGAGAAGCCCCTGCAATCCTACCGCGACGAGGAGCTGCGGCGGATGAAGCTGAATTTCTACGGCTTCGATCCGAGCTACCACGTCGCGCGGTACAATTTCATCCACAAGGTGCCGAAGTCGCGCACGCCGCTGACCATCGCTGGTCACCGGTCCCGGCGTGCGCCAGATCGGCCTGTCGGCATGACGGTGCCATCGAGCATTTCAGGAAACCATTCTCGTCGTCGACGACGAGGTCCGCTCGCAGGAAGCGCTGCGGCGCGCGCTCAGGGAGGATTTCGAGGTGCTCTGTGTCGGCAATGCGACCGATGCGGAGAAGCTGCTGGAGGGCGAGATCGTCCACGCGATCCTCTGCGGCAAGCGGATGCCGCACGAATCCGGCGTGAGCTTCCTGAAGCGCGTCCGCGAGCTCTGGCCGGATCCGGTGCGGATGATCATTTCCGGCTATTCGGAGTCCGAGGACATCATCGCAGGACTGAACGAGGCCGGTATCTATCAATACATCACCAAGCCCTGGCAGCCGGACCAACTGGTCGAAACCGTCAAGGAGGCGGTTCAGCTCTATCGGCCGCGGCTCCTGGCACCGTTATGGCGACGATAACGTCGACATTGCTTTCGACCAGTTCTCTAGCAAAGCTCCTGAACCGCTCGGCTGTTCGGCAGGAAAGCGATGCAAGAACCGCGTGTTCTTCTCTTCGATGTAACCAAGATCATGAAAGGTCGTGGTCAGGATATCCAGATAAACTTTCTCTTCTTTAGCGTTAGCCGCATGCCAAAGCACGCCTATTCTTACCCTTTTGGCGCTCTGTTGCGCGTGCGTGATCTGCGGGAAACGGCTAGAAGCGCGAGGCTCTCGATGAATTCCCGCCGTTGCATGTGCCCCTCAAAGGAACACGTTTGTGGGAAAGAGAACCTAGCACCCCGCGGCCGGTCTGTGGGACAATTGCGGAAACCCGGGAAAGCGTTCATCAACTCAGAATGTCCGTGTTGGGTCAAACAGGAAAGTGACAGCCAATCGGCCCTTTCCGTCTGCCGCTATGAGCGGACATGATGGTGCTAGTCCAGCAGGTTAGCTCGAGCCAAAAGCCGCCCTCCGCCAAATGCAGTTTTATCCCTTCCCGGCTCCGGGCGGCATCCCCGAGACGTATCGCGTCGAGATCCTGATGCTAGATTTCCTGGGTCATACCGGACAGGAGGACGACATGCCGGATAGCGTCTACAAGGTCATTGAACTGGTCGGTACCGGCAACGCCTCATGGGAGAAGGCGGCCGCGAATGCGGTCGAGCAAGCTGCAAAATCTCTTCGAGATCTTCGCATTGCAGAGGTCGTCAAGCTGGATATGCAGCTGGATGACAAGGGAAAAGTCGAGGCCTATCGCGCCAAGCTCAACGTATCGTTCAAGTTCGAGGGCTCCTGAGCCTCAGCTCCTCGCCCCCGCTTGCAGGGCGAGGAGGACTCATTGGAAAAGGCGCGTTGCGCGATCCGCCCAACCGGACACTGTGGCCCATCTCGGAAGTTGGCCCTAGTGCGATTGGGACCGATATGCTTTGATGCGTCGGGGCGTGTGGCGCGTGGTGGCCTCATGTACATGGTCATTCGCAAGTACACCGAGGTTCGTTCGGTAGCGGACGCCGCTCGCCGCGCCAAGAGCGGCGTCGGCCAGATCCTAAGGCAATCGCACGGATTCAGATCTTACTATGTGTTGGATGCGGGCGACGGTGTTCGTATCGCTGTGATGATATTTGACAACCGCGAAAGCGCGAATGCCGCGAACGCCAAGATACTGGCGTTTGTTCAAGCAAGTCTACTTGACCTCGATCTTGGGGTTCCCGAAATCACCACCGGCGAGGTTTTGGTGAACATAGAGCCGAATGAGTCCTCGGGCATAAAGTAGCCGAAACGCTGCCATTTGCGTGGCGGATGCTACCCCTTGCTCGTGGTTTTCGAGGATTAGCAGCAACATGAAGCAACATACCTCCGAAGCTTTTTCCACCACAGCGATCTACTCGACACCGCTCGTGCTGATGGGCACTGCGATGCCGCCAAGAGATCCCGATGAAGACGAGGAGGACGAAGACGACGAAGAGGAAGATGACACTGAAGAACCGCCGGTCGTGCGCGAGCCGGACGAAGACTAGGCTAGCGTGTTCGGCAGTCGGCGCTATAATATCTCCCATGGGCTGGAATGCGAAAGACATAGCGCTCCTCAATAGGCTCTGGTCCGCAGGACAGAGCGCGGCGCAGATAGCACGTCGTCTCGGGTGCAGTCGTAACGCGGTCTGCGGTATGCTGACCCGTCTGGACCTGAAGCGCGGCCACAAGCAGCCGACAGCAACGCCCAAGATAAGGCCGCCCCGAAAGCTGAGCCCGCTCGTCCCCGGCAGCCAGCGTCCGTCCAGTCGCACGGAAGGTGTCGCGGAACACAGCGGAGAGGCACCAGCCCAAGGAATTTAGCAAGCAGCAGCTCTACTCCATGCTGGCTGAGGCGGTCAGAAATACTGGCTAAGAACTCACCACGAACGTCGTTGCGCTCCCGTCAGTGCCTGGCCCAGTTCAACGGGTTCGGCTGTCGTATACCTTCCCAAGGCTTCCTCTGCTTCGGATCAGAAGCGGCGATCAACGCGAGTGCGACGCCGCATCCGGTCTACCGCCAACAGCCGACGTAAGAACGGCGGGAGCTTTGGTCGGCTGGTTTGATCTACTTGTTAGCCCTGCCGGACGGCCCACGGACGTTTTTTTTGACGCGTTCCTCGATATCCGCCATCGTTCTGGCGAACGCCTCGCGCAGCTGCTGCGCGTGAGCTGCACTCTCCGGTTCACTGAGATATGCAATCTTAATCAGCAGCCTGTTCAACAAATGTGTGATCTGTAAATTTTCCGAGTGCTGGGATCGCAGGGCCGTGATCTGCCGGCGCATCTCGGCGAGATCGAGCGTTTCGTGTTTCGAAGGCCTCTTCAAAATGAAACTCGCATGTGGCCAGCAAACGAAGCCGACGCGCCGAGTATGATGGCGCGAGGGCTTCGCCTGGGTAGCGGCCGGACGGGGCAATGTCCGGCGCGCAAAAGCTAACCCTCCAATGCGCCGCCGCAATCAAAGCCTCAAATTAAGATTGATGTCCGCGCTGCGGGTTAATTCTGGAACTGGTCAGGTTTAGCCTGCTCACGATGCTCCTGCGGGGTGAGGTTAATTCTCTTTCGCCGCGATGCTCGCAGGTTCATCCAAAGCGCACCAAGCCTGCAATGATGAAAAAGACTGTCAGAAAATTCAGCAAAAAGCGGGATCATGAAAACCGATCTCGATCCTCATGGGGGCCGATGCATGGCGCCTGTGGCCCGTTGAAAATCTAGCGTGTGTTGCAGCCTAGCAATATCAAACAGCACCTTCTGCCTTCATGATGGCCTTCATCCGGTCAGTAATTTGACAAGCAAGACCGGGTAGGCTCGGCACATTGTTTCGGCGGGGCTGTGTGCCGAGCCGCCGCCGTGCGTCATAAACACCGCGGGACGGCGATTCTCGATTGCGTTCTGAGGAGATACAACGTGGACGACCAATTTTATAGTTGCGCGCGTTGCTCCCGAACACGAAGCTCCTCGTCATCGACAACAATACCGGCGAACCGCTCTTTTCGGAGGCCCCACGATGATTGTGCCCCCTGCTGCTGTTGCTCGCCGAGTGCGGCTCGCCTTACTTGGTGCTCAACCTTAACAAAACGCTTTGGCGGCCGCAGCTGAATCCGTGTACTCGTGGAAGGCTACGATTTGACCGCCGCGGACGGTGAAGACGTGCGCGAAGTCGCTCTCGTAGGTGCGCCCATTGGCTTTGACCTGCCAGACGAAGTGACCGAGCACGACGACGTTGTCGCCCTGGGCGATGAATTCGCGTGGCTCGAATGAACGCGAATCCTGTACAGTGACGAGGGTCGAAAAGAACTCGCCGACCGCACCACGCCCCTGTCGCTTGCCGGCAAAGGGCACGTTCTCAATCTCTGGCAACTGCCACGTGACGTCCTCTGACATAGCTTGCAACAGCGTCGGGATGTCACCAGCTTTGAAGTTGGCGTAAGCCTGCTCAACGAGCTGTCGGTTCTCATGTTCGCTCATCTGCACCCTCCTAACGCATGTTGGGTGAAACCGCGGTCATTTCACAACTGATATGCGAGCCTGTCAACGCGCGGGCGGGAGCATTCTCGGATTCCGATTTGCAGAGATCCGCCGTAGCTTCCGAGCCGGGTCCTCGTATGCGGACGCGCCGAAATGAATTGCCATGGCTACAATCAAGTAATTTGGAATTCAAATGTGCGAACTACAACCCAGCCAGTGGAGTGAGGCCGAAGTGCTCCTTAGCAGTCATTGGTATTCCAGTTACAACGATAGAATTCGACGACGCGGTGCTTCAGTGATACGCAGTCACGAAAGCCCGCGGGATTCGACCTCTGAAAAGGTTATCCGAAGGCTTTGACGGTTTTCCGTTTGCAGCCTCTCATGGAGGGGGTGGTAAGTCGAGTTTGGCATTGGTGAGCGTCATCTAGCGTGGGATTCGTCATTTCACTTTTTGCCAGAGCGCGTGGCGAAAGTCGCTGGTATGATCATAGGCGATCAGCGAAGGCTGGCCGCCGTCCCGCTGGGGGTTGCCGGTGCCAAACCAGTTCCAGCATTTCGCCTGATTGGCTCCGCTCGATTGTTCGGGATACACGTCGAAACGATTCTGCTCTTCCGCCAAAAAGTTCAACGGGTGCCGGCGGCGAAATCGTTCGGAAACTAGGTGCAGCCGTGAAGCATGACGATAAAGACGCGGTCCTCGATCAGCGCGGCTCGGGATGAGCAGCCTGTAGGTCCGGCTTCCCGCCGCGTTGGTGAAGGTGGCAGCGACGAACCTTGTGCCGTCCGGTGCAATATCCGCCCTCGACGGTGGAGCGCGCCCGACCGGGCCTGGCAGGCTGAATCCTGACCGAGGCGCCTTAATGAGACATACCGAAGAACGCCCTATGCCGAGCTGGAAACGGCTGCCGCCAGATCGTCCAGCTCGCCGCCCGCATCGAGCCGGTACAGGGACGGCCGAATACAGATTGAGAAGATCAACTATCCCTTCCTCTGAACGCGCAAGGAAGCGGGCCGGAGTTCGGCGCCGGCATCCCATACGCGATCGAGCAAGGTGACTCGAACTGCACGAAAGCGCGGGACCCTGTGCGGCTGCTGGCTGCCGGTTCCGGAGGTGCGCCTCAGTCGTCCCAGAGCCGCTTGCCGCACGCGCATTCGAACATGTGAGTGATGCCTCCGCTCTCAGCGTCCACCACCGTTCGTACAAGCTTCATTTTCTTACCGCAGATACGGCAGGTTCTGCTTGAGTTGTCCTCGACAACGCAAATCTTCTCAGCGCGAAATATTTCCATGAGTCTCGCCCCATCCGAGGTGACCTAGTGGAGATTTACAAACCTACTGAAGTGGGGAAAATGGAAGAACTGGGTACGAAGTTGCGACCAATTCGCGACTGTACACGGGGCAAATCAAGACGCGCCAGCTCGCCTGACGACCTTTTCTTACCTCATCTGGGTACCTCATAGGCAACCCAGCAATGGCGGAACGATCGTTAATCCTCATAAGCGCTTGGGGCTGATGTAATCCCGATGCAAAACGGTTGGTCGTTCGGCACCATCGAACAGAACGGTGATGCCGGTCGTGCGCGCACTTATGGCGACAACGATGCCAACCTTGTTCGCCAGCTCAGGGCAACGAATTTTTCCGACTTCGCTGAGCTTGAAACGCGCGCCGACCACAATCCTCTCTATTCTCAAATCCATGATTGCGCCTCGCAAAGAGACAGATCGCAATGAAACGGGATGGTAACAAATTCCTTCAGAAAAACGCTAATTCTGCCGGCCCATTGTTTCAGGACTATTTCGTGCTTCGACATTTACGCTGCGTCGCGGACGGTTAAGTGCTCAAATCGGCAATTGGCGCCCGCCGCTTTTGGTTCCTAGCCCGCCCGGCTGCCCCCGAGGCTTGGGACTTGCGTCATGCGAGCAGCACTAAAGCCCGGCAAGCCTGATCGCCTTGCCGAGCGCGCCGGCCGACAGACGTCAGATCGCTCAGCGTGGTCTTTTCCGCCCGGGCGGCTTCGATCAATTGCTCGGCGACATACCGGCGGCTTTTGTGATCACCGCCATTGGGGCAATTCGGCGCAGACCTGATCCAAGACCACGTCCATGTTCGCTTGAAGTCGTTCCGGAAAGTCGCTCACGCCACTTCTCTCCTTCGAGGGAAAACGCGACTAGGTTAAGTCCGCCTTTGCGGTGGGTACAGCGCAGGCTCGCCACGAGGTTAAGAGCCGGCTTTGTCCCCAAATAAACTCACGGGTGCGACCGGAACTGGCAGCGATCGAATTGTCGCCAGGGGCCTTTTGCATCGCACTGCACGCGGGCAGCCGCCTACACGGCCGACGATGGCACCTCGAACCGCCCCCGTTCGCGGAACAGTTGCGGCAAAAATGTTATCCGCTTCCCCGCGCCGCCGGATAACTGTGCGTATGTGCTGTGGGAGGAGACTAGATGCCGGTCGGGAGGGACTCGGGTTTCGGCTGGAGGCAGAGAGGGAAATCACCAAGCGGGGCGAGCAGAGCGGGCTCCTTGGTGTTTTGCGACCTTTTCGCGTACTTCGGCTCACTCTCTCAGGCGATAACAAACTGCCCTGCGATGCTTTCTGACTGGGGCTGCGTCAGCGCGGCCATAATTCGGTTAGTTTTGCTGTCTCTTTTCTTGAGCACAGCAACCGACTTTTTGCTGGCTTTTCCCGAACCCCGGCTACAAACTTCGTGGCATTAAGAAATCAATTTTTTCGGGGGAATTGGCATGGCAACTGTTACTCGCGATGCGTTCCGCGGCTTGTTCGCTTTTTATGCCGCGAAGGCTCACCACGACAAAAAGCCAGATGGAGAACGTTCTCTGTTGAAGCTGTTCGGATCGAGCCAAGACATTCCGGACAATCTGCTTGAGCTTTGGTCGGATCGCACCGACGTTCTCGGGCCGGAAATTGTGGGTGAGATCCTCGCCCCACGCACCCGGCAGGTCACCAACGGCAGCGCACGCTATGATCACGCCAGCGACTTTCTCCATGCGCTCCTTAGAGAGATGGATCGTCAAAAGCACTGACAAGCCGCTGACTGAATGAATGCGCCTTATAGGGAGCCGACCTCTTTATCTCCGACGCAGATCAGATTCCTATGATTTGAGGCGCAGGGGTAGGCAGAAGCTAATTTTCAGTTTCGCTACCTGCACCAGACCGGTCCGGGCTGCGATTTTGCTAACAGCCCATGAGGTTTTTGGGTGAACAGGCCGAATGCTGGCTCTTCAGGTGCGACGATTGCCCTTGTCAGCCGGAAGGTCCTGATGCTCGGCAACCCCAGCCGGAAGCAGTCGCCCTGTGGCCGCAGATCGGGCGACCCGCAGGCTGGCCGTTGGACGCTACGCTCCGGGCGGTCAGGCGCTAAGCGGGACCGTCCGAACTCCAGAAGCCAGCGAATGAGCCGAGACGCATAGGCCGTCCGCCGAGATCGGGCTGAAGGACAAGGGGAAGAAAAGCTCGTGCCGGCGGAGTGGGCCTATTGCAGAAGCAAAACGCCGCCGCTTAAATCCTTCGCGGACGGCGGCGTTCCAGCCCCGGGTGGAATGGCTAAGATCCCGGTGTGGATTAGTCTGAATCGACTACGCGAAGGTTCAACCGCGCACCGACAAAAGGACGAGGGGCATGCGATGATGGCGGAGGAGCTTTCCCTCTCTGTCTTTACGATTGAGGTCGATCGAAAGCCGGTCGTTGCATTCGCCGCCAGGAAATATTCCGAAGCCGAGGCGATCTGTGCTGACGAAAGAATACGCGACAAACTCAGTTCGGCGCGATCGGGCGGCAAGCCTCTTTGCGACGAACTGGCAACCTTGCGCGTTCGATTAGCCAATCCAGACGAAAAGAACCGCTACCGAGAGCAGTCCTCCGCGCGATCTGCGGATGCTGGTCTGTCAGTATATTTGGTCGATCTAGATTGACAGCCGGCTTGATGGCCCGCCCGACGACGTGCGGCTCTTGGACCTGGGTCCGCGGTTCGTACGAATGTTGGCGCTACCGTTCCGATCAGGAAACGCACAGGGTAGCCGCCGGCAGGACTCATCCTGGTTTGGTGGTGTGAGAACACGTCGCGTAGTCACTGCGGCTGGCATCACCTCACGTTAGGCGTGTCCTTTCAAGGCTCCGGCAGACAACGATTTCTCCTCCGCCGGCTTTTCCAATTCGCCGGAGCGCTTGTACGTCCTCTTTTTGTCAAGGTCCGCCCGGCAGTCCCGTGGACACGGCTGCGCAATCACGACGGTTAGGCGCCTCGCCCCATTTAAGGGGCGCCGGATTAGCCAGGGCTGAAGATCAAATAGAGCAGGATCGCGGCGACGACGACTTTCCTGTCGGTTGGTACGCGACGTCTTGAAACACGGCCCAGATCCGGGCCTAGCGCCTGGCGCGGGTCGCGTCGCGCTGGATTGTCCGTTGGGGTTTTCCTGTCTTAGCGGCGGTATCGGAAGTAAAAGACGCCACGCTCGCCCGGTCGCACCGTGCTTCGTCATCCGGATGCACGGCTTTACATGCCGCCTTCCGCTTCGCGCGTGCGCTGCGCTGGGGGCAGGTCGCGGCGGATCAGGTATTCCTCGATGCCGGTCAGGGCGCCTAGTGGGAAACACAGCAAATTTTCCCGGACTAGGAACACCAGCCGGCGCCGCGAGGTTGTTCCACGCTAGGGCCAGGACTTACGGAGTTCTCCTCCATGGCTACCCAGATCGTGATCGACTACACAGGCGACAGCAGACATTTTTTTGACCCGACCGACCCCGAGGGGCTGGCCAAGGCTGAGCGTCGCTTTAAGAAGTTGACAGACCAAGGATTTACCGCTGCTATTCGGACGCCGGCCGGCGATCTCAAGGCGGTACGGACATTTGATCTGACTGCGGACGAGACGCTGTTCTACCCGCGCCTCGTCGGCGGCTAGCCACCCTCGCGGCACAGCAAATGTTTTTGTTCAAACGCAGCGGCGTCGGCAGTGGTGCGCGTTTGCGCGCGCTGCGTTCGCTGTATTGGAGCTTCATCGAGCAAAATGGGCCGGAAGCGCGTGCGCGGCGTCTTTTGCGCGATTGGCTTTCTCCAGATCAGCGTGCGCAGTTTGATGCCGAGGGTTGTTTCGAAGTCACGGGCTCTCACACCGGTCGACGATATCGAATTCATCAGGGCGCCATGAGCAATGTTTTGGAGCTTGATGAAGAAAGACAGCCTAAGATCGGGTGGTGTTTCGTTCCCGAACGGGCTCTGGCAGCTGGCGACGTGATGCTCGCCCAGAAGATCGCGCTCGAAACCGACGAAGCCGCAGTGCTCGCGCTTGCCCACCGGTTTTCTCCGAGACTGCCCTCCTTGCCCCGAGTAGTGCGGCGTGCTTACTAGGCCGCTCACGGGCGGGGCCGCCGCTTGTGACGGCGGCGGCCCCTTGCCGCGAAGGCGGCGGTTACGCGAGACATAGCCACCTCCGCGACGACGGGTAGCATCAACGCCGCGCTCGCTTTACGCAATCGGATCTACTTGATAGCCTTACTCGATGGCGTATGGTCGCCTTTTGTGATGATCTTCTCGACATCTGCCATCGTTTCAGTGAACGCGTCCCACAGCCGGTTCGCCTGAGCCGCGCTCTCTGCCTCGGTGGGATATGCAGTCTTGATCAGCAACCGGTTCAACAGATATGTGACGCGGGCGTTGTCAGAGTGCAGGGTTCGCAGAGCGATAATCTGTCGACGCATCTCGACGAGGTCGAGCGTTTCGTGTTTTGACGGCCTCTTCAAAATCACACTCGCGCGCGTGGCCGAGCAAACGAAGCCGCCACGCCGAATATGATGGCGTGACGGCTTCGCTTGGGCGGACCCGGACGGGGGCAATGTCCGGTGCACAAGGCTAACCCTCCGATGCGCCGCTGCAATCAAATCTTCAAGTTAAGCTTGATCTCCTCGCAGGAAGTTAATTCGGGAACCGGGAAGCCGCACCCGAATGTACTTGCCAGTGAATGCCCAAGAAGGAGCGTCTAGGCCTGCGTCGGAATTCCTGACTAAGCAACAGCTGCGAAACTTCGAGATGCATCGTGAGCTGTGACTGTGCGAGCCTCGCCAAATGCTTCGGGTTCTTGACCGCTACGGGTTCCGTTCACGACCCGCGAGATAGCGCCGATCGCGATCCTCTTGGAGACCGCCCGTCGAGGCTGTGCCGCAGGCGACGACGGCCGACCGTCCTACTGTTGAGGATTGCCGATGTCGAACGCGCCTAGACGGTAATCTTCGCCCAACGATTGGCCAGTTGTCGGCCGGGCGATCAAGGTGAATGTCGCGTCGGGGTAGCGCGTCCACACCTCAATGTCCTCTGAAGTAACGGTTAGATATCCGAAGAAGCACTTGTATCGACCCGGCTCCGTTACCCGGCCGATTTTGTCCCAATTGATCTTGTTAACGCGCATCGCTAGCTCCACTCGTTCTCAGGCAGCGAACCAGGCGGAGGTTTAAGTTCTTCAAGGCCGGCTTCGATCACCGCCAATTCCTCTTGGGATTGCTTTGGCCGCGTTTTCTGGGTTGATGCCCGACACGGCTTCCAGCTGGGCGAGCACCTTGCGCCGATGCGCCAGCAAGTCGGCTAGAGCGCGTCGGTCCCGCACCTTCACGTAGCCAGCGACGATCAATTCCATGGCCTTTGACACGCTCGTCGTTTCCCACCGGTTTGCGGGTTATCGGGGTCGGCTAAGTTCTGTCAGACCGGCCTCGGTCATACGATATTCGACACCTTCGTCCGTCGAGCGTCGCTCCATCCATCCGTTTCGTAAAAGAGCGAGCGTTGTTCCGGGGTGGTCGGGAAGCTCCGAAGAAGATACCCAACGCGGTGACGAAGAGGATCGAGCAATTGCCGGTGATACTGATTAAAAATCGGCCTGCGCTTTTCCTGCCGACGGATGTCTTGAAGTATCGTTTCAAGCGGGCGTTCGGTTTCTATGGCCGTTTGTTGCCATCGCACCGTTTACGATCGGTTACGGATCGGGAACTGCCGGCAATCTTTTCTAAATGGTTCATGGAAGGCTATGCTCTCTACCGGCGTGGATGGTGCGCGATAATCGATCGTCTGAGTCCAGCTGCTTGCCGGCACCGCCGCGGTTCGAACGGCCCGCCCGAATTCCTGAAACCGCCGCGGCCTGCGCCGCCGCGCGCCTGAGCCGCAGGGCTCAGCGAACGGCTACGCCGCGACCGCCAAGTGGTTTTTTCGCTCTCTTGCAGCGCTTTCAAAATAGCGGGGCGAGCGAGTAGGATGAGCGTGAAGTTCTTTTCTCAGGTGCCAGAGTGATCGAGCGAAGGGCGATGGATCTCTAAAGTCGCAAGATCACATCCGCGGCAGGTAGGCGAGCAAGATCGCATCCTCCGTTCGCCGGCGCTGAAGCAGCCCTCCACCCGAACATCGAAGGTTCAATTGCATCCGTTTCAAAAGGCGCCAAGCTGTAAGCGATTGCATTGAGGTCGACCGATGACGAATAGCGTGTCGCGGTCTCTGCCGCGATCGAGCAATGGAAAACGGCGCGGCAGTTTCCTTACCTCTCGCCGAACGATTGCCAGACGTTAAACAGACTGATCATCACCGGGCTTCAATCCGTGTTGTTCCAGCGTGCGAAGACCTTCGGCAAGCGCTAGGCAAAACAGATCGATCAAGCTCGGCGGAATTCGACGGCGCGGTTCTTGATGGAAGCATGCGCACGAAATCCCGCGTTCGTCCACGCTCTTGCTTGGGTGTGCCCGGCCTTCATGGAGCTTTCGTTGCTCCACCACGCCGTGAATTTGTGTGCCGATGCCGGAAGCTTTCTCCTAAGTATCTCTTCCATTTCGGAGAAGGTCAGTCGAACGATTTGTCCACACTCGCTCAACAGCCGTTGATGCAATGGTTCGTAGATCGATTTTCGGAAGCTCATGGTCTCACCGCAGGCAAGGCAGAGATGGACGTGTGTCCTAGAGCAAGTCTGTGCCGAGCTTCCGCACGGTGGCGATCATAAGTGCCGGAAGTACATCGCCGAGCAATTGATCCAACCGGCTGAGGCAGGACAAAATACCTTAACAGACAATCGGGCTGAGCGAGGGCGCCGCAGCGCTGGCTGCTGGCGTCCCCTCCACCCATGGTCCCGTCCTTCAAGGATCGCTCCATCGCTCGCCGGCCGGACCTACCGTAGCCTATAGGCCGTCACGTTCGGAACCTCTGGGGCAGGTCTGCAGGGGGTGAATGCCCTGGCGGGCAATGCACGTGTGACAGTTTCAACAGTGATGCCGGTCCGAGGGCCGCATTTACCAACGGTCCTCCCCATCGAATAGCGCCACAATCTCGGGCTAGTTTGAGCCCGGGACGGAACGTTTGAGTCGCTCGGACTGATTCGAGCGACCTCAAATCCAGAGGATAAGTCGATGATTGATCTCAAGGGACTTTCCGCTTTTCCCATCACGCCATCGGATCGCAGCGGTCGGGTCGACGTTGGCGCATTAAGGGCTTTGGTGTCGCCTTTGCTTGCCGCCGGCGTTGACTCCGTCGGTCTCCTTGGCAGCACCGGCTCGTACCCTTATTTCACGCGTGAAGAGCGGCGCCGCGCTGTTGAAACGGTAGTTGACCAAGCTGCGGGGCGCACACCGATCTTGGTCGGTGTTGGGCGTTGCGCACGGACGACGCCGTGACACTCGCCCGGGATGCTAGAGCCGCCGGCGCGGCCGCGGGACTTTTGGCTCCAGTCTCCTACACTCCGCTGACTGACGACGAAGTTTTCGAGCATTTCGTCACGGTGGTTCGGGAGAGCGGGCTTTCGATTTGCATCTACGATAATCCCGGCACGACGCACTTCAGCTTTACGCCCAATTTGATAGGTCGGTTGAGCCGAGTGGAAGAATCGTCGCGCTGAAGAGCCCCGCTCCGGACGCTTCCGCCGTCGCTTGTCATCTGAAGGCTCTGCAGGAGGTCGTCCCGAGCGGATTTTCGCTGGGCTACAGCGGAGATTGGAATTGCCTGGACGCGCTGCTGGCGGGCGGGGAGACCTGGTACAGCGTTTTAGGAGGAATTTTTCCGAACACCTGTCTGGCGCTCGTTCGTTCGGTGCAAAGCGGTGACACCGCAGAGGCGCGACGGTTGAACGACAGCCTGCAGCCCATTTGGCATCTCTTTAAGGCGTTCTCAAGCCTGCGCGTGATTTACGCGATTGCCAAGCTCAAGGGGCTCTGCGCGGCAGAACCTCCGCGTCCGATCCTGCCGTTGTCGGCCGACGCCGAAAAGAGGATTTTCGAGACGCTGGCAAGCCTGGAACTCGTCTAGCGGCATGTTGAAAAGCAAGTTGCCTGAGCCGCGCGGAGTGGCCTGTCGCGGCTGCGTTCAAGCGTCATCCGGCGACATCGCGCTTCCCTTTTCCAGCGTTCAACCTCGCGGCTGGAGGGCAAGGATAACAGAACGGCACTTACATGCCGCACCAACTCAGCGATTGAAGGATGATCATGGGCGCCCGCACCAGTCAAGCGATCGGCGCCGAAGCGATTTTGTTGGCTTTGATATGCAACTCGAGTTGCTGACGCAACATGCTGATGCCCATACCGGTTCCCATGTCTCCAAGCTCGATAAGGCCTATTCTCTGCCTCGCCGTCTTAGGAGCGACATTGTGTGATCATTCCTAGCCAATCATGATTTATGAGTTCCGAAAAAACCATGGCTTCGTAGGAGTGGCAGCAGTTCATGATGGTTGTTAATTGTGTAATCGGGATGCGCCGCCCGCAAGCGCAACTCAGAAACAAATCCTCCGGTAATAGATATACTTATGAGTCCGAGATTCCGTGCAATATCCGTTTCGACCGGCATATCGCCGATAATGAAGGTTGACGCCGGCTCCAAGTTGTTCTTCTGCATGTATAGACGAAGCCGCTCTCCTTTGCTCATCGATTTGTATTGCGTGTCGCGGCTTTCAAAGGCGAGCACATCGTCGATGTAGTCACTGATTCCAAGTCTTCTCAATTGGGAGCGCAGAGGGTCGACTATATGGTTGCTCACGATAATGGACGAAGCCGCTTCTCGACGCGCCAACTCCAAGACTCTGCGCGCTCCCTCGCGCAGATCGGCTTTGTCCGCAAGAGTCTCATATGCGTCGTGAAAGATTGCACTCCCATCGCGATCCATCGTCGCTAGCTCGTCTTGCGACAGTCCCAGACTGCGGTAAAGAAGAGATAGCGGAATGTCGCAGTGTTCCCGAAAGGTCTTCATGTCGATCGCTGCACGACCAAAGCGGTCTAGTATGGCATTGGTCGTTTCGAGCACTGCGTACGCATCGTCGAGCAGCGTTCCATTCCAATCGAAGACGAGAACGGGTTTCATGATCTGACCTCAAGCATGGATTGATTCCGAATAGGAAAGATCTGCCACTAATTCGCGCAAGTTCCTATTCGCACGCTTCTGCCCCGCAGGGGTTGGCATCTCGAATGTAAGCGGTGACCGATCGACGCCGTCTTGGCTGCCGGGCAAAACGACACTACGGAATGTGGGCAGTTGCAACATGGGGCCTAAACTTCGGATCGTGCTCATCCTACTCAATGCGCACGGAATCGCATGATGGCTGAAGCTCTCGCATATTGAATACCTTCCTTGTTCATGAAAGCTGCAACGCCCGCTGCCAACGAAGTGCAAGTTTCGGAAGCATGTGCTTCAGCCGATCATAAACCGTCGCCTGCGAATTGCTTGAAGAGCATAGAAACGCAGCAGCAACACCGGACATGCTATGAGCCCCTCTTGTTCGAAGAACCGATGTCACCGGTCCATCCCAGGCGAACGTATTTAACCGCCAGGACGGGAAGACGTGGTCCCGCCTCTCATTAAGCAAGCGCCATACCAGTCCTTAGATGAACCGGCTCGCGCCGTCAGAACGACGGAATCAAAAAAATCAGCCATTTGGTTTGCTAGATGATCTGGCGTCGTCCGATTCCCGACTCGTTGTCTGAAGCGCGACGCGTTAGTACGACAAGAGTCAAGCTCTGACTGTGGTCATCGTGCCACGGACACATTCGCGCTCAAGCTTACGTGAGACGCAGTCCCCTCAAGTGGGCGAGCATGACGATTTCGAGCCGCTCAATCTATTTCGGTCCATACTGCGATGGAGGCGGGCTTGATACGCGAAATCGTCGAAGCAGGTAGCGCGCGAGCCCTCGAGATCGTAGATGTGATCGCGCATAGCCTGCTTGGTGACGGCCGCACCAAGCTTTGCTGTATAGGCCCACTGGGGCCTCCGTCCCGATCCGATCCGAGATAGGTGATGTTAGTCGTGACGCCGCGGGAATGGGCGGGAAAGCCATTCGGTTGAAGCCGCGCGTGCCAACTCGGTATCGATGTGGCCGATCCTGTCTTGTCAATGTCTAACGCGAACCAATTGCCCGGAAGCCCGGAGCGCCGGCAGCCTCTCGAAGCGATCGGGCGTGGTTACGATGCGAATGATCGCGAAGGGCTTCGTCCCACCTTCGTTGAACGCGACCTCAATCGCTCCATCGACACCATCGGCGTAATCCGCGTCGAAGCAGTCAAATTCGAACGATCGGAACTGACCGCGCCCAAACGATGTGCCCCAGTTGTGCCCCAACTTTTCTGGGGCACACAGTAAAGGAATTGGCATTCTAAGTCATTGAATCTTAAGGGAGAATGGTGGGCGCACAAGGGATCGAACCTTGGACCTCTCCCGTGTGAAGGGAACGCTCTCCCGCTGAGCTATGCGCCCGGGACCATCATGCATACGGCCGGACCTTGTCGGCCGGCCGGCGCATCGGAGCCCGCGATTTAGAAGTGCGGGCTAGAAGTGTCAAGTTTTCAGGCGGCTTGCGGCCTGAAAACCTTCCGCCGTGTCGCAATTCGGCGGCGAGGCCGGATTTCGGGCCGCTCAGGCGCCCTGCTGGCGGGCGCGGGAGGCGTGGGCCTGCAGCGCGCGGATGCGCTCGGCGAGCGTTCCGCCACCCTCGGGGGCGACTGCGGCCGCGCCATTGGTCGCGACGCCATTGGCCGGTCGCGGCGCCGGCTTCGGCGGCTGGCCGGCCTCGGCCGCCAGCAGCGCCTCGATCGGCGAGTTCGGGCCCTCGAGCTGCATCGCGAGGTTTGCCACCTCGGCGGCGATGTCGTTGATGCGCTCGCGCAGCAGCGCGTTCTCCATGCGCTCGGTCGCCCAGGAGCTCTCCGCCTGCTGGTGGATCGTATTGAGGTCGCGCTGAAGCTTGGCGCGCTCGTCGCGGGCGGTGCCGAGCTGCTCTTCCAGCGTGGCTTTTTCCGCGCGCATCGCCTCGAACGCAGCCGACGACTTGCCACCGCTCAACGCGGCGATCTCGGCGCGCAATTCCTTGATGGTGCGCTCGGAGCCCTCATTGCTCTGGCGGAGCTGGTTGTTCTCGTAGTCGCGCTCGGCAAGGAGCTTGCCTTGCGTAGCGAGGCGAGCTTCGAGATCGGCGACGCGGGCGGACAGCATCTCGGCCTCCTTCACCTGCACGATCAGCTGACGATCGAGCTCGGTGACGCGCTGGCTCAGATTCTCGACGCGGCCGCGCGCATCGCCGAGCTCGTGCGAGGCGGTCTCCGACTCGGCGCGCTCCTGCGCCAGCCGCGCCTGCGTGGCGGTGAATTCCTTCTCGGCATCGCCGACGCGGTTCTTCAATTCCTCGATCTGGGCGCGTACCACGACCAGCTCGACCTGGCGGCTCTCCGCCATCATCGAGCGGTCGGTGAGCTCCGAGTTGATCCTGGCGAGCTCGCCCTGCTTGTTGCTCAGCGCAATCTCGGCCTCGCGCAGCGCTTCGGTCTTGGCCTTGAACTCTTCCTCGGTCGCGCGGAGCTGCTCCTTGACCGCTTTTCCGCGCGCTTCCAGCGCGAAGATCGTGGCGTTCTTCTCGCCGAGCTCAATCTTCATACGGTTGATGGCGTCGCTCTTCTTGCCGAGCTCGGCGAGCTGGCTCGTGGTCTTGCTCTTGAGCTGATCGACGCTCATCTCCAGCCGGCGCGCCGACATCGCGAACTCGGCGCGGAGCTGGTCCTTGTCGGCCTGGATCTCCGCCATCGACAGCGGCGTGGCGGCCTCGAGCCGGCGCGTGGTCAGGCGCACCGCGCGGTTATGCACCAGCGGCACGATGGCAAGCCCGCACAGCATCGACAGCAGGAAACCGATCGCCAGATACATGATCGGTTCGACCATGGGGCACAACTCCCGGAAACAAGGAAAAATTTACCAAAGACAATGCATGGCGGCCCGGCAAAAAGCCAGCCCCGCCCTGTTGTTAACGTGAATCCGGAAACGGAGGCGAGGAGGGACCTAGAATGGGTTCCAGGTCGCCCGCGGCGTGTATTTGAGGTAGCCGATATTGGCGCCCAGGCGTAGCCCGAGGCCGGAGCGGATCGGCACCAGCACGATGTTGTTGGCGGTGAGCGCCGTCATGCCGAAGCCGCCGATGATGTAGGCCGAGCCATCGATGCCGCCGAAGCGCTGGTAGATCGCGTTGGTGGCGGGCAGATTATAGACCAGCGTCATGGTGCGCGCGCCGTCGCCGCCCCAGTCGAAGCCGAGCGACGGACCCTGCCAGTAGACGCGCAGGTCGCCGGCGTTCTTGGTGTAGAGCGTGCCTTCGCCGTAGCGCAGGCCGGCGACGAACGCGCCGGAGCCTTCCTCGCCCAGGATGTAGCCGTTCGGCAGGCCCCATTGGCTGACCGCCTTCTCGATAATCGAGGCGAGGCCGCGCGAGACGTTGCCGAAGAAGCGGTGGCCGGCGTTGACGAGTTCGTCCGGCCCATAGGTGTTGGGCGTCGGGGTCCGCTGCGGCGGCGGCATGTCCGGCGGCGGCGCGGCCGTCTGCGCGGAGGCCGGCACGATCCAGCCAGCCAGCGCTACGAGCGCCGCTGCGGCAAGGCGTGATGCGAAAATCATAAAAGAACCCCTGGTATCGATTCCGGTCCGCTTCCCTTAACCTGACGCCAACAGGCACTGTTCTAGGTTGCGGCGGATGTCCCCTCGACTCGGATGTTATCGGCAGCAACTATGACGGCACAACGGCAGGAAGATAGCCCTTTGCGCCCCGGAATTGCCTTGATCGGCCGTCTGGTCTGCCTGCTGGCGGGCATATGGCTCGCCTGCTCCGGTGTGCCGGTGCAGGCCGCCACCACCGAGCGGATCGTCGTCAATCGTTTCTCGGGCGTCGCCATCGAAGGCTTCGATCCCGTGGCCTATTTCGTCGATGGCCGCCCCGAGCGGGGCACGGTGGAATTCGAGGCCAACCTATGGGGCGCGGTCTGGCGCTTCCGGAACGAGGGCAACCGGGCCTCCTTCCTGGCTCATCCCGAAATCTACGGCCCGCAGTTCGGCGGCTACGATCCGGCCGATATTGCGCGCGGCGTGACCATCGCCGGCAATCCCCGCTTCTTCGTGATCTCGGCGCAACGGCTCTACCTGTTCAGCCGCGAAGCCAACCGCGACGCCTTCGCCGCCGATCCGGAACGCTTCCTGTACGAAGTCGGCAAGCGCTGGCCGGAGCTCCAGGACAAGCTCAGTCAATAGGCATGACCGCCCCGGCATCGCCCCAGGCGACGAACGCCGGGATGATAAAGCCGCTGTCGCCACGCTCGCCGAACCGGATCTCGCCGCCTTTGCCGTCGGTCACCTTGCCGCCGGCGGCGGTAACCACGGCGCAGCCCGCCCCGACGTCCCATTCCGAGGTCGGCCCGAAGCGGGGATAGATGTCGGCACTGCCCTCGGCGATCCGGCCGAATTTGACCGCCGAGCCACACGTCTTCCTGATGGCGTTGGGCCGGCTGTCGATGAAGGCTTCGCTTGTAGGGTCACCGTGCGAGCGACTCACCGCCGCGACCCAGGGCTCGCCGTGCCCGGGCAGTTTGCGGGTCCGGATCGGCTCGGCGGTGCCGATCCTGGTGCCGTCGAACGTCACGCGCTCGGCGCCTCGGCCGACGATGCCGCGCCAGAGCAGCCCGAGCGCGGGCGCGGCTACGATGCCGAGCAGCGGCACGCCCTCGGTCACGAGGGCGAGGTTGACGGTGAACTCGTCGCGCCCGGCGACGAACTCCTTGGTGCCGTCGAGCGGGTCGATCAGGAAGAAGCTGCCGCGAAACGGCGGCGAGGCGAGCTGGCATCGCTCCTCCGAGAGCGACGGCACATCGCTCGCAAGCCTGACCAGCCCCTCCGCAATGACCAGGTCGGCGGCGAGGTCGGCCTCGGTCACCGGCGAGCCGTCCTGCTTGCCGTCCACCCGCATCGCCGTGCGGTTGACCGCGAGGATCGCCTCGCCGGCCTGAACCACCAGCGCGGTCAGGGACTTCATCAGCCGGGATGCGGCCTCGCCGTCGATGATCCTCACCTGCATGCCTCATTCATTGGCAAATCTCGCATTGGCAAGTCTCGCATTGGCTAGTCTCGCCTCTCTTCACTTGATTCGCCTGCGTCCTTTATGGCCGCTTCGAACCTATCGCAAGCTAGCTGCCACGGGCTGGCGAATGTTAGAACCCGCAGGATCCGTCAAGCATGCGTGATTCGCCGCGTCCGCGCCGTGCAATTCCAGGAACCCTTTATGTCTGACGCTCCGTCATCCGGTACCGCTTCTGCTCCCGATATGCTCGAACTCGCGGCCCTGCTGTGCTCGCGGGTCTGTCATGATCTCATCAGCCCGGTCGGCGCCATCGTCAATGGGCTCGAGGTGCTCGACGACGATCCCAAGCCCGAGGACCGCGAATTCGCGCTCGACCTGATTCGCAAGAGTGCGAAGACGGCCTCCGCCCGCCTGCAATTCTGCCGCCTCGCTTTCGGTGCGGCAGGCTCCTCCGGCGCGCAGATCGACCTCGGCGATGCCCAGACCATGGCGCGCGGTCACATCGAGGACGGCAAGTGCACGATCACGTGGAATCTGCCGCGGCTGCTGCTGCCGAAGAATCGCGTCAAGCTCCTGCTCAATATGCTTGTCGTGTCGCAGCACACGATCCCGCGCGGTGGCACGCTGACAATCGATCCGATCGGCGAGGGCGAGACCATGAGCTTCCGCATCACCGCGGCCGGACACAATGCACGCCTGCCGCAGAACATCTCCGAGCTTCTGAGCGGAGAACGCGAGCCGTCTGCGGATGCGCACGCGATCCAGCCTTACTATACGCGGCTGTTGGCGCAGGCCTGCGGGCTCACCGTGACGCTCAAGCTTGAGGGCGAAGCCATCATCATTGCTGCTTCGTAAACGCACTCGTCGCGCTCAGACGTTAATCGAATCTTTACGAGGCGCTTTGGCTTGTCCGGAGCGCCTTATCTCTTTGTTGGTTCCGTTCTTTTGCACATACTCAACCAATATTAAACGCTTTGCGGTGAAGCTGGCCCCATTCTGAAGTGGCGCATCACAATTCGTGCGTGCCCTCCCTGTATGAAGGCCTGTTTTCATGGATGATCTGTTGCGGGAGTTTCTGACGGAGACCGGCGAGAGCCTGGACACCGTGGACAATCAGCTGGTGAAGTTCGAGCAGGAGCCGAACAACGCCAAGATCCTGGATAACATCTTCCGCCTGGTCCACACCATCAAGGGTACGTGCGGCTTCCTCGGACTGCCGCGGCTCGAAGCGCTGGCGCATGCCGGCGAGACGCTGATGGGCAAGTTCCGCGACGGCATGCCGGTGACGGGACCGGCCGTGACGCTGATCCTGTCCTCGATCGACCGCATCAAGGAGATCCTGGCCGGCCTGGAGGCAACCGAAGCCGAGCCCGAGGGCACCGACCGCGATCTCATCGACAAGCTGGAAGCGATGGTCGAGCAGGGCATGGCGGCCATGGCCGCCGGCGCTGCGGCTCCCGTTGCTGAAGCGCCGCCGCTGGTGCCGGACGTCCCGGCTGCCGCTGCGCCTGCTCCCGTAAAAGAGATGACCACAGGCGCGCTGATCGACCAGACCCTGGAGCGTCCGCTGCGTCCGGGTGAAGTCTCGCTCGACGAGCTCGAGCGCGCCTTCCGCGAGACCGCGATCGAAGCGCCGGCGCCTGTTATCGCGGTCAAGGCCGCGCCCGCGCCGGCCGAAGCGCCCGCCCCTGTTGCCGCCAAGGAAACTGTCAAGGACGCCGTCAAGGAAGCTGCGAAGCCCGCCAAGGAGAAGGCCGCGCCGAAGAAGTCGATGGCCGAGGAGGGCGCTGGCGAAGGCGACCGCATCGCCAACCAGTCGATCCGCGTCAACGTGGATACGCTGGAGCATCTGATGACCATGGTCTCCGAGCTGGTGCTGACCCGCAACCAGCTGCTGGAGATCTCAAGGCGCAACGAGGACACCGAGTTCAAGGTGCCGCTGCAGCGCCTCTCCAACGTCACCGCCGAGCTGCAGGAAGGCGTCATGAAGACGCGCATGCAGCCGATCGGCAATGCCTGGCAGAAGCTGCCCCGCATCGTCCGCGACCTCTCGAGCGAACTCGGCAAGCAGATCGAGCTGGAGATGCACGGCGCCGACACCGAGCTCGACCGCCAGGTGCTCGACCTGATCAAGGACCCGCTCACCCACATGGTGCGCAACTCCGCCGACCATGGCCTGGAGACCCCCGCCGAGCGGCTCGCCTCCGGCAAGGGCGAGCAGGGCACCATCCGGCTCTCCGCCTATCACGAGGGCGGCCACATCATCATCTGCATCGCCGACAACGGCCGCGGCCTCAACACCGAGAGGATCAAGGCCAAGGCCGTCTCCTCAGGTCTCGTCACCGAGGCCGAGCTGGAGAAGATGTCGGAAGCCCAGATCCACAAGTTCATCTTCGCCCCGGGCTTCTCGACCGCGGCCGCCATCACCTCGGTCTCCGGCCGCGGCGTCGGCATGGACGTGGTCCGCACCAATATCGACCAGATCGGCGGCACCATCGACATCAAGTCGGTCGCGGGCGAAGGCTCCTCCGTCACCATCAAGATCCCGCTGACGCTTGCGATCGTCTCGGCGCTGATCGTGGAGGCCGCCGGCGACCGCTTTGCGATCCCGCAGCTCTCGGTGGTCGAGCTGGTCCGCGCCCGCGCCAACTCGGAGCACCGCATCGAGCGCATCAAGGACACCGCGGTCCTGCGCCTGCGCAACAAGCTGTTGCCGCTGATCCATCTGAAGAAGCTGCTCAAGATCGACGATGGTGCCGCCAGCGATCCTGAGAACGGCTTCATCGTGGTCACGCAGGTCGGCAGCCAGACCTTCGGCATCGTCGTCGACGGCGTGTTCCACACCGAAGAGATCGTGGTGAAGCCGATGTCGACCAAGCTGCGTCACATCGACATGTTCTCGGGCAACACGATCCTGGGCGATGGCGCCGTCATCATGATCATCGACCCCAACGGCATTGCCAAGGCGCTCGGCGCCGCCGGCTCCTCGGCCCATGACATGGCCGATGACAATGGCGCGCACCACATCGGAAGCGGCGAGCAGACCACCTCGCTTTTGGTGTTCCGCGCCGGCTCGTCCCAGCCCAAGGCGGTCCCGCTCGGGCTCGTCACCCGCCTGGAGGAGCTCCCGGCCGACAAGATCGAGTTCAGTAACGGCCGCTACATGGTGCAGTACCGCGAGCAGCTGATGCCGCTCATCGCCATGGAGAGCGTCACTATTGCCAGCCAGGGCGCGCAGCCGATCCTGGTGTTCTCCGACGACGGCCGCTCCATGGGCCTCGTCGTCGACGAGATCATCGACATCGTCGAGGAACGGCTCAACATCGAGGTCGGCGGCTCCGCCTCCGGCATCCTGGGCTCGGCCGTGATCAAGGGCCAGGCCACCGAGGTGATCGACGTCGGTCACTTCCTGCCGATGGCATTCGCCGACTGGTTCACCCGCAAGGAGATGAAGCCGTCGATGCACTCGCAGTCGGTGCTGCTGGTCGACGACAGTGCGTTCTTCCGCAACATGCTGGCGCCGGTGCTGAAGGCGGCCGGCTACCGCGTCCGCACCGCGCCGACCGCGCAGGAGGGCCTGGCGGCGCTCCGCGCGCAGAGCTTCGACGTGGTGCTGACCGACATCGAGATGCCCGACATGAACGGGTTCGAGTTCGCCGAAACCATCCGCTCCGACAGCAATCTCGGCGCGATGCCGATCATCGGCCTCTCCGCCCTGGTGTCGCCGGCGGCGATCGAGCGCGGCCGTCAGGCCGGCTTCCACGACTATGTCGCCAAGTTCGACCGTCCCGGTCTGATCGCGGCGCTGAAGGAACAGACCGCGGGCGCCGCCGGCGCCTCCGAGCTGAGCCGGGCAGCGGCGTAAGGACCAGGGATCAGGAGAGACCGAGATGAGCAAGAAGACGCAAACGGGCGAAGGCGCCATGGTCGAATACGTCACCGCGATGATCGGCGGCCAGTTGTTCGGGCTGCCGATCTCCCGCGTCCAGGACGTGTTCATGCCCGAGCGCGTCACCCGCGTTCCGTTGTCCTCGCGCGAGATCGCGGGCGTGCTGAACCTGCGCGGCCGCATCGTCACCGTGGTCGACATGCGCGCCCGCCTCGGCCTGCCCAAGCCCGAGGACGGCAAGACCGCGATGGCGGTCGGGGTCGATTTGCGCGGTGAATCCTACGGCCTGCTGATCGACCAGATCGGCGAGGTGCTGCGCCTGCCTGAGGACGGCAAGGAAGACAACCCGGTCAACCTCGACCCCCGCATGGCCAAGCTCGCCGGCGGCGTCCACCGTCTCGACGGCCAGCTCATGGTCGTCCTCGACGTCGACCGCGTCCTCGAGCTCGCGCCCGAGATGATGGCGGCCTGATACGGCGGCATCACCGCCGACGTACCTGCAATTGGAAGTATCCCCGCAAAGGGGAACAGAAGCAGAGGTTCAGATGCGAACTTGTCTCGTCGTTGATGATTCCAGCGTCATCCGCAAGGTTGCGCGCCGGATCCTTGAAGGCCTCGACTTCCAGATTCTCGAAGCCGAGGACGGTGAGAAGGCGCTCGAGGCCTGCAAGCGCGGGCTGCCCGACGCCGTGCTGCTCGACTGGAACATGCCGGTCATGGATGGCTACGAATTCCTCGGCCATCTGCGCCGCATGCCGGGCGGCGACCAGCCCAAGGTGGTGTTCTGCACCACCGAGAACGACGTGGCCCATATTGCGCGCGCGCTGCACGCTGGTGCCAACGAGTACATCATGAAGCCATTCGACAAGGACATCGTGACGGCGAAGTTCCAGGAAGTCGGCTTGATCTGAGCGGACATCGGAGGCTGAACGGCTCCTTCGGCGTTTGTTTTCAACTAAACCGTTTCAGTCTGAGTTGGTGAGTAATGAGTGTTGCGTTCGCAGGTAATTCGGCCACGGGCACGTCGCGCGAAGCGGGACCACTGCGGGTGATGATCGTCGACGACTCCGTTGTCATTCGCGGTCTGATCTCGCGCTGGATCGGCGCCGAGCACGACATGGAGGTCGCGGCTTCGCTGCGCACCGGACTCGAGGCGGTCAACCAGCTCGAACGCATCAATCCCGACGTCGCGGTGCTCGACATCGAAATGCCCGAGCTCGACGGCATCTCGGCGCTGCCGCAACTGCTGGCCAAGAAGCGCGATCTGGTCATTATCATGGCCTCGACGCTGACCCGCCGCAACGCGGAGATCAGCTTCAAGGCGCTGTCGCTCGGCGCGGCCGACTACATTCCGAAGCCGGAATCAACGCGCGAGACCTCCGCCGCGGACATCTTCCATCACGATCTGATCCAGAAGATCCGTCACCTTGGCGCGCGGCTGCGCCGGAAACCTGCGGTCGCGAGTCCGCCGTTGGCTCCCGCGAGCCCTGCTGCCCCGGCTGCACGTGCACCGGCTGTCGCGCGACCCGCGGCGGCCGCACTGGCTCCGGCCGTGCATGCGCCGCCGTCAGGCTCGATCACCACGCGTCCGTTCTCGACCCAGGCGCCGAAGGTGCTGCTGATCGGCTCTTCGACCGGCGGACCGCAGGCGCTGATGGCGCTGGTCACCGAACTCGGCCCGGTGATCGACCGCGTTCCGGTGCTGATCACCCAGCACATGCCGCCAACCTTCACCACGATTCTCGCCGAGCACCTCGCGCGCTCCAGCCGCCGGCCGGCAGCGGAGGCGGTCGATGGCGAGCCGGTGAAGCCGGGGCGCATCTATCTCGCGCCCGGCGGCAAGCACATGCGCGTGGTGCGCAGCGGCGCTGAAGCTGCGATCGCGCTCGATGACGGTCCCGCGGTCAATTTCTGCAAGCCCGCGGTCGATCCGCTCTTCACTTCCGCCATCGACATCTGGCACGGCAACATCCTGTCCGTGATCCTGACGGGCATGGGCTCGGACGGCATGCGCGGCGGCAAGGACATCATCGCCGCCGGCGGCAGCGTGATCGCGCAGGATGAAGCCTCCAGCGTGGTGTGGGGCATGCCCGGTGCAGCTGCCCATGCCGGTATCTGCGCGGCGATCCTGCCGCTCAACCAGATCGGAGCCAAGGTCAACCGCCTGTTCGCGGGAGACCGCTCGTGACGCCTGCCGACTATGAATATCTGCGCAAGTTCCTGAAAGAGCGCTCCGGTCTCGATCTCTCGCCCGACAAGCAGTATCTGGTCGAGAGCCGGCTGCTGCCGCTGGCCCGCAAGGCGAGCCTGTCAGGCATCCCCGATCTCGTGCTCAAGATCAGGAGCGGCGATGGCCGGCTTGCGACCGATGTGGTCGAGGCCATGACCACCAACGAGACGTTCTTCTTCCGCGACAAGATCCCGTTCGATCATCTGCGCGACGGCATCATGCCTGGGCTGATCCAGGGGCGTGCCGCGCGCAAGTCGCTGCGCATCTGGTCGGCGGCTTCGTCGACGGGGCAGGAGCCCTATTCGATCGCGATGTGCCTGAAGGAGATGGGCGGTGCGCTCGCGGGCTGGCGCATCGAGATCGTCGCCACCGATCTGTCACAGGAGGTGCTGGAGAAATCCAGGGCCGGCATCTACAGCCAGTTCGAGGTGCAGCGCGGCCTGCCGATCCAGCTCCTGATGAAATACTTCACCCAGTCCAATGAAGTCTGGCAGCTCAATGCCGATGTTCGCGCGATGGTGCAGTTCCGCCAGCTCAATCTGTTGCAGGACTTCTCCCATCTCGGCACCTTCGACGTGATCTTCTGCCGCAACGTGCTGATCTATTTCGACCAGGACACCAAGGCCGTGATCTTCGAGCGGATGGCCAAGGTCCTGGAAGCGGACGGCACGCTGTTGCTCGGCGCCGCCGAATCCGTCGTCGGCATCACCGACGCGTTCCGTCCGATATCCGACCGTCGCGGCCTCTACCAGCTCAATCCGGCGCGCTCCGGCCGGGGGATGGGCGGACTGATGCCGCCGCCGCTGAAGGTCGCCGCCGCAAGGTGAACAGCCGAGCGATCTTCGATCTGAGAGAGCATTGTTGTTGCGGATGAGGGGCAGCACCTGACGGCATTCCTTCTCCGTCAATGGACGTGACGTTTCACCACTGCGGACTACTCAGCTACCGCGCGCGAGGTGAGCTCGCGCCGCGATGCAATGCGATCGTGAGCCTCACCAGCACCGGAGCGGCGTGCTATGCTGCCGCTGGTCCCGCCGGACTGAGACGGGATTTCATTCCATCATGAACTGTTTTGAGGAGGACATACCATGCGAATGTCTTACGCCTCTTATTTCCTGGTGGCGGCGCTTTCGTTGCCCGCGACGGCTCTCGCCGGCGAACAGGTGCTTGAATTCAAACTCGTCACCAAACCGGTAGACGTCAAGGTCAGTGAGGTCGCGAACGTCGAAGGTCAGACGGTTATGTCCGGCAAGATGTTCGGCGTTGCCTTTTTCAAGGACGGTCGCATTGCCGTGAAGGACTTCGTCAATTCCTCCGACTTGCTCAAGGGTTCAGGACCCATCTTCGGCTACAGTACCTACACGTTCGACGACGGGTCCTCGATCACGGCGCGCTACGTCGGTGCGGTCAAGGACGGCAAGGCAAAGGGCGAATATACCATCCTGTCGGGCGCCGGGGCGTACGCCAACGCGACGGGCACAGGCGGCTTCGAAAGTGTGCAAAGCGGGTTCAAGGGCGCAGCCCTGTACGACGGCAGGTTCATCGTCAAGACACCCTAAGTCTAGCGCACGAACCTCCACGCTCGCGTCCTTTCCGACGAGGTCGCGAGCGCATTTCACAAGATCGCATGCGGCAGAAACCGCGAGCTGTTGCCCGTGATCGGGCTCTCGTCTTCGCGGATCGAAAGCCCGCAGGGCTCGTGGTTGACCAGCCAGCTTCCCACCACCGGATAGACGCCTGAAAAGTTCGGCAGAGCTGAGAGCGCCTGGCGCACGAAGCCTTCGGCGCCGTAGGGCCGGCGTGCTCATCGCGTGATATCCCGCCCGCTACCAGCGTGACATTGGCGCCTTCGCGCGACAGCAGCGGCTTGCGGATGTAGGAGCTGCCGAGCCCGGCCGCGCACGGATCGTCCTCGAAGAAGGCCGGCAGCAGATTGGGATGGTTCGGAAACATCGCCCAGAGTAGCGGCAGGATGCCCTTGTTGGAGAGCACCGCCTTCCATGGCGGCTCGATCCAGCGCGTCGGAGCGCCGGCGAGCTTTGCACCGAAGGCGTCGTGGAACATCCATTCCCAGGGGTAGAGCTTGAAGACAAGCTCGATGTCGCGCTCGTCGAGATCGACGAAGCCGCCGGCCTCGTCGCGCCAGCCGATCTCCTCGATGTCGAGCCGCGTGGTCGAGAGGCCCGCCTAGCGCGCGGTATCTTCGAGATAAGCGAGCGTGCCCGCGTCTTCTTCGCTGCCACTCGCGCCTGCGAGATGCAGATGACCGCCCGCGCCGATCGCTTTCCACGCCTCGATAAGCCGCTCGTGAATGGAGTTGAATTGGTCGGCGCGCGCAGGGATGATGCGCTCGATCCCCTGCTCAAGCCAGGTCCACTGAAACACCGCAGCCTCGAAAATCGAGGTCGGCGTGTCTGCATTGTATTCGAGCAGCTTTGCCGGACCGTCGCCGTCGAATTTCAGGTCGAGCCGGCCGTAGAGGCTGCGGTTGTCTCGCTCCCAGCTTTGCGCGATCAGATCCCAAAACGCCTCCGGAATTTTGAGCCGCCGCAAATGCCGTTCGTCGCCGATCACGCGACCGGCGAGCTCCAGGCACATCGCATCGATCTCGCCGGTCGGCGTTTCGATACAACGCTCGATCTCGTCGAGCGTAAACGCATAATAGGCGCGCTCGTCCCAATAGCGCTCGCCCGTCGATGGTGTGGAGCGCGAAGCCGCATTGCTCGGCGGTCTGTTGCCAGTCGTCGCGCTCGGGACAAAGGAGCGTTGCATGTGTCAGCCGCCGCCGAGAAGCCATGCGCAAACGAGCCGAAGCCGCCTCGCGTGACGCCACCGGAGCCGGAATCGGACGACGTCCCCGACGAGGAATGGCTTGAGGAATCGCTGCTGTAGAAACCCGAACGCGAGGACCAATGGGAGGTGCCGCCTGACGAGCTGCTGCTGCAGTTCGTCGTCTGCACCGCGGCCGCCCCGGGGACTGTCGCCCCGGGAGGAGAGGGGTTGCAGCTTCGGTGCGGCATCAGCGTGTAAGCCGTGGTGCCGACCGCGATCGTCCCCATTACCAGCAGCGCGACGTGGCCCGAGCGTTTCACCGGCTCGCGCGGCGCCGGCGGCACGGGCCCGCGCTTGCCGAAATCCTTGATAGGGGGCTTCGTTGCCATGTCAATAGATCATGCAGGCGGCGTTCAGGAGGCCCGCGGCGAGCGAGGACAGGCCGAGCCAGATTGCAGGCGCCAGCTCGCCGGCGGCGATCCGCCCCGACAGGTTCGGCACCGGGATTTTCACGATGTAAAACACGGCGACCTGCACGATCAGCGCGATCGCAGACCAGATCAGGCAGTCCAGCACGTTGGCCGAATGCGCGATCGCGCTGAACAGTGGCGCCACGAAGCCGAGCAGGCTGAGGCCGAGCGCAATCGCAGCCGCTGGATCGTTGTCGCGGATCAGCTGAAACTCGTTATGCGGCGTGATCCGCGTGTAGGCGAAGAGATATGCCACTATCGCGATCAGCCCGGTGCCGAAATAGACCAGGAAGGCGGGCAGGCCGGCGAGCGATTGCAGGATCATGGGGAGGTCCAACGTTGGCGCCGCGAATTCTGGCACGATCGCTTAGTCGCCGTATCGGCCGAACAGGTTCGATCCCAGAAACAAGCCTGCTCTGCGGTGCGTCCCGGCACTGCACAATATGTCGGGCCGGATGAGACATGGTTCACAAATGCGTCTCAAGGTTGCATGCGATAGTCTTGCATTGATGTTGCCGTCGTCCTGGAGGAGCGCACGAGGTGCGCCCTCGACAAGACCAGGTCTCCGGCTCATGCACTGGTTTAGATGATTTCGATGCGCGTGGAGATACCCGTTGGATTGCGAGGCGGGTCGCCCCCGAATTTTAAACACGTGTTGCTCAAATAGTCTTGGCCGAGTGAGGCTGTCATGCCCGGTGCCGAATATCTGGAACTCGAGATTGGCTCAGATCTTCCGGTAGGGGCGGCCCGCAGCAGTATTACGGCAAGGTGGTCAAGTCACCGGTCGGCGAAGCGCCGAAGAGCCGGTTGAAGTTCTGGTTCAGCGACCCCGGCGTGCTGGCAAAACTCCGCGGAGAGCTCGAAAACGCGGTTCTGGAAATCGACGACAAAGGTCATTCGGGGCTCGCGACGCGCGGTGAGCAGGTGTTGCGGGACTTCGGGCGTGGCGTTTTCCGGAGCGTCTTCACCGAAGTTCCCTCGATTCTGAATATCTACCAGCAGAGCAAGGGCAAGTCCGACGACTTCCGGATCAAGCTGCGCATCGAGGCCGCGGAGCTTGCGGGGCTGCCATGGGAATATCTCTTCGACGAAAATGACCAGCCCGGCTTCGTGAGTCTCTCGCGGCCAATCGTACGACATCTCGACACGGTGGGCGCCGTGGCACGAATGGGCGTCAAGGGTCCGCTGCGTATTCTCGGCATGATCTCCGACCCTTCGAGCGGTGAGTGGCCCAAGCTCAACGTGGCCAAGGAACGCGAACGCATCAACAGGGGCATCGACGCCCTTCAGCACGCAGGTCGGGTGGATTTCCAGTGGGTCCCCGGTGGGTCGGGAAAGGACCTGATGAAGAAGCTCATGGAAGGAGCCTGGCACGTCTTCCATTTCATTGGGCACGGCGGGGTCGAGGACGAGATTCCGGGCGGCGACGCTGACGGCTTCAATGAGCGCGGCTTCATCGTCATGGTCGACGAGGACGGCAAGCCGGTCAAACGGTTCGCCTCGGATCTGGCGACGATGCTGACCGGCGCGCGCAAGAGCCTTCGGCTGATCGTTCTCAATTGCTGCGAGAGCGCCAGGATCAATGTCGGCGACCGGTTCGGAAATCCGGCGATCGGGTTGATGAAGACGGGATGGCTGCCCGCGGTGATCGCGATGCAATTTCCCGTTACCGACGGCGCCGCGATCTCGATGTCGGAAGGATTTTATGAGGCGCTGTCCAAGAACCAGCCGATCGACGATGCGGTGACGCTCGCGCGCAAGTTCATCCAGCAGAAGTCGCGGGTCGAGTGGGGAATTCCGGTTCTCTACATGCGATCGTCCGACGGCAGGATATTCGATGTCGAAAGTCCCCAACCGCCGCCGGCCGCGCCGACAAGGCGCGATTCTCGCGGGAGGAGCTTCAGAAGCGGCGCGATGAGTTCATGATTGCGCTCGCTGCCTCGCCGCGCACGGTCGC
Source organism: Bradyrhizobium sp. RDM12 (assembly GCF_051917485.1). Taxonomy (NCBI): domain Bacteria; kingdom Pseudomonadati; phylum Pseudomonadota; class Alphaproteobacteria; order Hyphomicrobiales; family Nitrobacteraceae; genus Bradyrhizobium; species Bradyrhizobium sp. RDM12. Next base: position 7,700,474 of record NZ_CM133064.1, on the reverse strand, counting down.
CGCCCTGGAGGAATTGACCCGGCGCGGTACCGAACTGCACACGCTGCTGAAAGACGATGGCGAACTCTCGGCTCGCCTGGCCAAGGTGTACTTTGATCTTGGGACGCTGCAACACAGGCAAAAGCTGATCAAGGAAGCTGCCGCGAGCTTCGCCTATATGCTGGAGCTGGACCCCGCCAAAGCGGAGTACCGCGTGCGTCGCGCCAATTTCAACGCGACCATGGGTCTTTACGAAAATGCGCTGACCGACATCAACGAGGCCATCAAGCTCCAACCGGAGAATCCCGAATTCTACTGGATCAAAGGCATCATCAGCATGATGGCGGCAGGGACCGACGACAAGGGCGGTTATCTCGAGGAAGCGATCAAGGCATTCGGCGTTGCCATCGCGAGGAACGAGAACGAGCCCAAATATCTGGCGTCCCGTGCCAACGCGTACGCGCAGTCAAAGGATGTGGCGAAGGCGCTGAACGACATGGATAGTGCAATTGCGCTGGCGCCGGACAACGCCGATTTTGCGGGGCAGAGGACCAGGATCGAAAGCCTGGCCACGTGAGCTGGACTGAACGGAGACGGCTGGGCCGCGATGTCCGGCATGCGAACCATAGCCATGGGAGTTCGCCGTGTCGCTTGATAAGCTCTTTGAATTGTTGAAAGTCGCGTTCGATACGCTCGCCGGCCCGGCGCTCGTTGCCTTGTTCTACTGGTTCAGGTTTCACACCTCAAGGGTACGCGATCATACACGACGAAGCTTCTGTTTGCGTTTGGCGTGGTCGCCTTCATGATTCCCTTCGTCCTCGTCTATGAGGGGCTCTCGTACGCGCTGCCGCCCCTTGCATCGATCTGGCTCCTGATCCTTGCTTGGCTCGTCCCAATCCTTCCCGCGGCATGGCGCAATTTGTGTCAGGGCCTCGCCGGCATTCCCGCAGGCGCGCTCGCCTTGCGCGATGAGCTGGCGGCATCCCCGTTCCAGGTGCCGCCGAGCGACGAACCCGTCTTGCAGCGCAGGCTCGCACGGATCGGTTACCGGATCGACGATTTTCGCGCGGTGCAGTCGACTGCCATCCAATCCCGTTTCATGAAGATCTCGGCAATCATGTTTCATCTCGAACGCTGGGCTGCGGACCGCGAAAGCTTCATGGAGCGCAACGCCGAGCAGTACGCGGAGCTTCTGGCCGGGTTCGACGTGTTGTGCTTCCGGACCGTGCGCGTGCTCAAGCACAGTCGGGATATCTATGGCGCGATCATGGAGGAAAGCCAGGTCGAGCCGGACGACTGGCAGGCTCTCGATTCTCTTTCGACACGGCACAGTGCGGTCAGCCAGCTTCAGCTGGCGGCCCAAACGGCCGCAGGGGCCATGCTGGAGGATTTGCGCAAGGACATGGACTCCTTCTCAACAATCTCATGTTGTTCGCGGTGCGCGCTGCCCTGGCCGGGGAGTGGAGTCTTGACCGCAGCAAGCGAAGGCTGGGCGAGATCGGATTCACGCTGGAACCGGCATCACCCGGCATCATGAAGTTTGTCGCGAAGGTAACGGCCTTCACGTTTGCCTGGTGCCTGCTGTGGCTGCTCGCATCGGGCAAGATCGTCGAGATTCCGGGAGACCAGTCCGCCGGCGCAATGCGAACGCTGATCCTGACGCCGCTCTACTTCATCGTGAACTTCTCATTGGTGTATTATTTCAAGCGGCAATTCGCTTTCGCGAACGAGAACATCTTCGGTCGACTTCCGGTCGGGTTTATTCTCTCGGTCGGGGTTTTGGGCGCGCTGCTCACGCTGCCGGTCCAGATGTGGTTCGATCATTCTCAGTTTCCGCGAGACCCCTATCCGGATGTCGTGCTCCACGAGCTGCCGCTCCTGATCTTTCCCTGGGGCATCGGGGCGATGGCGGCCCTGCTGGTGCAGGATTCAACCTGGGACAGACGGTCGCAACAGACGAGGCGGATGAGGGATGGTCTCGTCTTTGGTGGCGGTATGACGCTGATGTTATGGGTCCTGCTGGCCATCCACCAGTTCGCCCCCATGCCGGTGATGGGAATCGTCGACCACCTGTCCGGATCGATGTTCTTGCTGTTCTTCGTGCTGCCGACCTTCGCGTTCGGGTTTATTATCGGCTGCGGGATGATCGGCCGGCTTCGCGAGGCGGCCGCACGCTGCCCGGTCAGAAACGCGGTTCTGACCAGCCCGGCGCTGATGAACGCCTGACTGGATTTTTTGGCGAGGCCCCAAAAAACAAAACCCCGCCATTTGCGGCGGGGTCCAGGCTGGGAGGAGCAAGCCCCGAGGGCTCGCGACGTAAACTCCAGGATCAGGCCGGAATGCGCTCTTCGACCTCGTGCGGCTCGCGCAGCACGTAGCCGCGGCCCCACACGGTCTCGATGAAATTGCGGCCTTCCGAAGCATTTGCGAGCTTCTTGCGGAGCTTGCAGATGAAGACGTCGATGATCTTCAGCTCCGGCTCGTCCATGCCGCCATAGAGGTGGTTCAGGAACATTTCCTTGGTGAGGGTCGTGCCCTTGCGCAAGGAGAGCAGCTCCAGCATCTGGTATTCTTTACCCGTCAGATGCACGCGCTGGCCGCCGACTTCCACCGTCTTGGTGTCGAGGTTGACGACGAGGTCGCCGGTCTGGATGACCGACTGGGCATGGCCCTTGGAGCGGCGCACGATCGCGTGGATGCGGGCCACCAGCTCGTCTTTATGGAAGGGTTTGGTCATGTAGTCGTCGGCGCCGACGCCGAGACCCTTGACCTTGTCCTCGATGCCGGCAAGGCCGGAGAGGATCAGGATCGGTGTCTTGATCTTGGAGACCCGAAGCTGCTTGAGCACGTCGTAGCCGGACATGTCGGGCAGGTTGAGGTCGAGAAGGATAATGTCATAATCGTATAATTTACCGAGATCGACGCCTTCTTCCCCCAAATCGGTCGTGTAGACGTTGAAGCTCTCAGACTTCAGCATCAGCTCGATCGACTGCGCGACGGCGCTGTCATCTTCAATCAGCAAAACGCGCATGCCAGTTCCCCATAGTCGCCGCTCCTGGGCGTCAGGTCGGCCGCATTCGCGGCACTCAACAAAACGCCTTTGAACAACTGATTCGGATCCTGACAACAGATGGTTAACAAATCCTGATTCTGGAACGCAAGTCCCCCCGGTGCAATTTTTGTCGAATCGCCCTAAGGTCTTGCGCGTGAAGCAGCTTTCGTTATCCGGCTCCGTTCAAGTTCCACTTTAAGAGCCGGGCCTAACCGACTCCCGCGACTCAACCTTCTTCTGAAGGGGAGTCACGCTCAGTCACAAAGACAGTGACGCAATGATTAACGATGCGGGTAAACACGAAGTTAAGCGCCGTTCAGAAATATGGCGAAATTTAAGGGTTTCACCACGAAGGCCGCAATCATGAAGGTGCATCACCTGTGAAGAGCCTCTTATGAAAGCTTCTCCATGAAAGCTCTTGCCGAACAGATCGGCGACATCGACGGCGTCAATATCTACGGCCGTGTGGTCGGCGTGCGCGGTCTCATGGTCGAGGTCGCCGGCCCGATCCACGCGATGTCGGTCGGTGCGCGGCTCGTGATCGAGACCGGCGCCAACCGTTCCATCCCCTGCGAGGTGATCGGCTTCTCCGGCAACAACGCTGTCGTGATGCCGTTCGCCGGCCTCGACGGCGTGCGTCGCGGCTGCAAGGCCGTGATCGCCAATGCCGCCAATCAGGTGCGCCCGTCGTCGGCCTGGCTCGGCCGCGTCGTCAATGCGCTGGGCGAACCGATCGACGGCAAGGGGCCATTGCCTCAAGGCGCTTCCCCGATGCCGTATCGCAATTCGCCGCCGCCGGCGCATTCGCGCAAGCGCGTCGGCGCGCCGCTCGATCTCGGCGTGCGCGCGATGAACACCTTCCTCACCTGCTGCCGCGGCCAGCGCATGGGCATCTTCGCGGGTTCCGGCGTCGGCAAATCCGTGCTGCTCTCGATGCTCGCGCGCAACGTCGATGCCGCGGTCAGCGTCATCGGGCTGATCGGCGAACGCGGCCGCGAGGTGCAGGAATTCCTGCAGGACGACCTCGGCGAGGACGGCCTGGCGCGCTCCGTCGTGGTGGTCGCGACTTCCGACGAACCGGCGCTGATGCGGCGGCAGGCCGCTTATCTGACGCTTGCCGTCGCCGAATATTTTCGCGACGAGGGCCAGGACGTTCTCTGCCTGATGGACTCGGTGACGCGTTTCGCCATGGCCCAGCGCGAGATCGGGCTCTCCGCCGGCGAGCCGCCGACCGCCAAGGGCTACACACCGACCGTCTTCACCGAGTTGCCGAAGCTTCTGGAGCGCGCCGGGCCGGGGCTCGGGGAGGGCGCGATCACCGCGATCTTCACGGTGCTGGTTGACGGCGACGATCACAACGAGCCGATCGCCGACGCCGTCCGCGGCATCCTCGACGGCCACATCGTGATGCAGCGCTCGATCGCGGAGCGCGGCCGCTACCCCGCCATCAACATCCTCAAATCGGTGTCGCGCACCATGCCGAAATCGGCCGATCCGCAGTTCTGGCCGACCATCCAGAAGGCGCGGGCGGTGATGGCCACCTATGCCGACATGGAGGAACTGATCCGGCTCGGCGCCTACCGGGCCGGCTCCAGCCCCGAGGTTGACGAGGCGATCCAGCTGCACGAGCCGCTGGAGGCCTTCCTGCGCCAGCGCAAGGACGAAAATGCCTCGCTGGCCGAGGGCTACCGCCAGTTGGCGCAAATCCTCGGCAATTTGGAAACGGAACGCTAACTTTGTCCCGTCATCATCCGATCCCACAGAGTAGCAGAGCCGGTCTTGGCCCCAATCGGGCCTGTGGGGAGACTGGTGTCGTTCCACGTGCAGCTAAGGGACTTCTGGGGAGTACGAGTCGATGAAGTCACGTGATACCCTCATCCGCCTGAAGAAGTTTCAGGTCGACGAGAAGCGCCGCCGGGTCGCCCAGATCGAGTCCATGATCGCCGACTTCCAGCGGATGTCGACCGATCTGGATCGCGAGATCCAGACCGAGCAGGACCGCGCCGGGATCAACGATCCCGCGCATTTCGCCTATCCGACCTATGCCAAGGCCGCCATCCAGCGCCGCGAGAACCTGACCCGCTCGGCCGACGAGTTGAAGGGCCAGCTCGAGGAGGCCAAGGCCGCGCTCGGCGAGGCTTTCGAGGAGCTGAAGAAGGTCGAACTCCTGGACGAGCGCGACCAGGCCCGCGAGCGCGCCGAAGAAAACGCCCGCGAGCAGGCCGATCTCGACAGCATCGGCCTGATGCGCTCCCGCATCGGCGCCGTTGCCTGAAGACGCCGGCAGCCGTCAAAATCGCCAAAGAATTTGCGAACCCGGACCCGCAAGGTCCGGGTTTTTGCGTGTGCTGTCCACAGCGTGGCGCGCCGGCTCTTGGTGACGGGCTTGGCCGCGCGCTATGGTAGCGGAGTGCCAGGGTGCGCGCCGATGCGACGGGGCCTTGAGTGTTGGGGGGCTGAATGCTGACGCCAGCAGAGCTGGTTGGGCTGATCGAGGCGGTGGCGACGCGCGACCAGGCCGCGTTCGAGCGCCTCTATGGCGCCACGCGCGCGAAACTCTATGGCGTCGTCCTCCGTATCTTGCGCCGGCAGGATCTCGCAGAGGAGGTCGTTCAAGAGACCTACGTCAAGATCTGGAACAGCGCCGGCCGGTTCAATCCGACGCTGTCATCGCCGATCACGTGGATGGCCTCGATCGCGCGCAACCGCGCCATCGATGTCGTCCGCAAGAAGACGGAGGCCTCCATCGAGGAGGAGCCGCAGGCGATGGACGTCGCCGCCGACAGTCCCGATCCCCTGGCGCGCCGGGAGATGTCCGAGGAGTTGAAGCGGCTCTTGGAATGCATTGGCCGCCTCGAGCCGGACCGTCAGCGGCTCGTGCTTCTCGCCTATTATAACGGCTGGAGCCGCGAGCAATTGGCCGAGAAATTCGCCGCGCCCGTCAACACGGTGAAGACGTGGCTCCGGCGCAGTATGTTGGATATCCGGGAGTGCCTCGGGCTTTAGTCGATGATGAGAGTGCATATGCTGGCGCAGCGTTCTTGCTTCACCTCTCCCGTAGGGAGAAGTCGGATTGCATCGCACGATGCAATCCGGGTGAGGGGCTGCGCTCTCTCGTGGGACCTGAACCCCTCACCCGATTTAGTCTCGACGATGCTACGCATCGCGAGGTGCAAATCGACCTCTCCCTTCGGCAGAGGTGAAGGAAAGTGATGGCCTACAGCGAGGACCATATCGCGCTTGCCGCGGAATATGCGCTCGGCACACTCGATGCCGACGAGCGCGCGCAGGTCGCGAGCATGATGGCTGTGGACCAGGAGTTCGCCGCCGTGGTGCAGTCGTGGGAATTCCGGCTCGGCGTCCTCAACCAGATGGTCGGCACGATCCAGCCGCGGCCAATCGTGTGGGAGAACATCCGGCGCGAGATCGCGGCGACGATATCGTCGCAGGATTCGCCCGCGGCGCCGCCCCTGCCGGAGTTCTATTCACCGGAGCCGTCATCACCCGAATCTTCTACGACAGAGTCTTCAGCGACCGAGTCTTCAACGACAGGCCCGTTGTCGCCAGAGCCTCCGTCGCTCGACGTGCCGTCGCCCGAATCCAATTCCGATGCCGTTCCGATTTTCCCGCCGCACTTCGTGCCGCAGACCCACGCGCCCGATCCGAGCGTTGCACCGGTGACGCAGGCGCCGGTCGTCGACGACAGCAACGTGATCCATCTCGAGGGCCGCGTGAAGCGCTGGCGTACGATCGCCTCCGCCGTGGGTGCACTTGCGGCCGCATTGCTGGTGACGCTGTCGCTTCAGATCTTGCTGCCCGATGCGCTGCCGGGCGCGCTGCGGCCCGCACCGCGTATCCAGACGGTCGAGCTCAAGACACCGGCCGCGCCGCTGTCTTCGCCCGCGCAATATGTCGCGCTGTTGCAAGGCCAGAGCGGCGGCCCCGCCTTCATCCTCACCATTGACGGGGCGACCAAGAACTTCACGGTGCGCAAGGTCGGCGCGACGCCGGAGCCGGGCAAGAGCTTTGAGCTCTGGCTGATCTCCGACAGGTTGGCGCGTCCGCGCTCGCTGGGCGTGATCGGCAGCGGCGACTTCACGGCACGTCCGGTGCTCGCCGGCTACGATGCCGATGTCGTCAATGGCGCAACCTATGCCGTCACGGTCGAGCAGCCGGGCGGCTCGCCCAACGGCCAGCCGACCTCGGCGCCGGTGTTCTCCGGCAAGCTGATCGAGACCGTGCCGCCGTCCCAGCCGCAGGTTCCGGCGAAGAAGTAGTCGCCGCAAGGACGTATAATTGTCGCTGCGGTCCATTTCGCCGTCGCAATCCGACAAGTCTCGCTGAATCCGCCTGTAATTTGAACCTCCACGCATTTCGCGGCGTCAAATGCCCGGAATTTGCAGTCGGCATCGCCGATCATGGTGCCGGAGAGGGGCTAGAAATCAGATGGATGCAGCCAAGCCGCCGGGCGTCTTTATTCACCAATATGCTGGCCTGCCGCAGGGGCCGGCGTTCGAACATTGGCGCGACAGGGCCCTGGGGTCTTGTGGCCTCGAGATCGGACCGAGCCAGGGCGACAGCATCGATTGCCGGCTGCAGATCAGCGTGGTCGACAATGTCGCGCTCGCCATTCCCGAAGGTTCCTCCGCACACTATTCGCGCACGCAGAGCGGTCTCGCCGACGGCAGTGACGATCTCGTGCTGATCGCCGCGCATGCCGGCCTCGTCAGCGTCCGGCAGAACGGCCATACCGTCGAGCTCGCGCCGGCGCAGATGACGCTTGCCGACATGGGCATCACCGGCAGCGTCGGTCACACCGACGAGAACCGCTTCACCACCATCCGCATGCCGCGCCGCGCGCTTCTCGACATCAATCCGCGCGCCGAGGAGAAGCTGTCGCAGGTGCTCTCGGACGGTGCGGTCGCCGAGACCATCTTCCGCTATCATGCGCTCGCCGCCCATCACGCGCCGCATCTCGACGCGATCGGCCAGCGCCTGACCGCGCAGCACTTGGTCGATCTCGTCGGCCTCCTGCTTGGCACTGATGCCGAGCACGCGGCGCTCGCGCGCGGTCGGGGCCATGCGGCGGCGCGCCTCGATCTCATGCGCGCCGACGTGATGGCCGCACTCGGCCGTAACGATCTCTGCCTGTCCGAGGTTGCCACCCGCTCAGGGCTCAGCCCGCGCCAGGCGCAGCGGCTGTTCGAGCAGGCCGGCACCACCTTCACCGAATTCGTGCTGGAGCAACGTTTGCTGCTCGCGCGCAAATTGCTCGGCGATCCCCGCGCGCGGGCGCGCAAGATCAGCGACATCGCGCATTCGTCGGGCTTCTCGGATCTCTCCTATTTCAACCGCGCCTTCCGCAAGCGTTTTGGCGCGACGCCGTCGGAACTGCGCGAGGCCTGAGGCTTGGCTTGGCACAGCGGCCCGCCGCGGCCGCAGTTGGTCGGTCCGGACGAATGAGCTATACCTGTCTGCGTGGGGCAGATCGTCGGATTCCCCTGGAACAGCGAAGTCAAGGGACATGGCGCGTATCGTGGTGCTCGGCGCCGGATTTGCGGGCCTGTGGGCGGCCATCGGTGCCGCGCGCATGCGCGACGAGATTGGTGCCGCCGGCCGTGACATCGAGATCCGCGTCATCGACCGCAATCCCTACCACAACATCCGCGTGCGCAATTACGAGGTCGACCTCAGCGAGGTCGCGCTGCCGCTTCCGCAACTGCTCGATCCGATCGGCGTCACGTACGACATCGGCGAGGTCAAGGCGGTCGACCCGGCGCGGCGCCAGATCTCGCTGGTCACCAGCAGCGGCGAGGACAAGCTGAGCTGTGATCGCCTCGTGCTTGCACTCGGCAGCGAAGTGATGCGACCGGATATTCCGGGCCTGGCCGAGCATGCGTTCGATGTCGATACCTATGCTGCGGCGCTTCGCCTCGAGGGGCACCTCATCTCGCTCGGGCACGGCGCGCCGTCGCCGGCGCGATCGACAATCGTGGTGGTGGGTGCCGGCTTCACCGGCATCGAGGTTGCCGCCGAATTGCCTGACCGGCTGACGCGTGCGGGCATCACCGGCAGTCGCCGCATCATCCTGGTCGATCCCAATCCCGCGGTCGGTGCCACGATCGGCGCGCAGGCGCGTCCCGTCATCGAGGCGGCGCTATCGTCGCTCGACGTCGAAACGCGGCTCGGCGTGCGCGTCGCCTCGGTCGAGGCGGCCGGTGTTCGCTTGAGCTCAGGCGAGTTCATCGCAACGCAGACGGTGATCTGGTGCGCGGGCCTGCGTGCGAGCCGGCTCGCCGAAAACGTTCCGGGCGCGCGACCGCCTCGGGCGCCTTCTGGTCGATCCCTTCATGCGGGTCGCGGATCTGCCCGGCGTCTTCGCCGCCGGCGACGTCGCCTCCAGCGTGATCGATGGCTTGCATCCCACCGTGATGTCCTGCCAGTTCGCCCGCCCCATGGGCCGGTTCGCGGGTCACAATGTGGTGGCCGATCTTGTCGGCCAGCCGATGCTGCCGCTGCGGATCGACTGGTACGTCACCGTGCTCGACCTGGGCAACTGGGGCGCGCTCTACACGGAAGGCTGGGACCGCGAGGTGCGGACGACCGGCCAGGCTGCCAAGGCAACCAAGCAGACCATCAATCGCAAACGCATCTATCCCCCGCTCACCGGCACGAAGGAAGATCTTTTTGCTGCCGCCGCGCCGACGGTGCAGGCGCCCGCCGCCGACTTATGGGGCGCCGCGTCGTTGAGCGGGCCGTGCATCCGCTCCGGGCCTCTGAGCCGACTTGGGCGCCGTTCCCGCGATGTCGCCAAATGACCGATTTTGTTGCAAAAGTCGGTTGAGGCGAGCCGCGAACCGTGATTCCGTTGTGATGACGCGAATCTCGGCGAGGTCGATCCATGATGGGCCGTGCGAAGAGTGACCAAGGTCAATTGTTCTACGAGTTTCAGCTTGGCGACGCGGTTCCTGAAGATCATCTCGTACGGAAGATCGATGCTGCTCTCGATCTGTCCTGGCTTCGCAGTGAACTAGCACCTCATTATTCGTCCATGGGTCGCCCGTCGATCGACCCGGAACTGATGGTCCGGATGCTGGTCGTGGGATATGTCTTTGCGATCCGTTCGGAGCGACTGATCTGCCGTGAAGTGCAGGTGAACCTTGCTTATCGCTGGTTCTGCAAGCTCGGGATCGAAGATGCTATCCCGGATCATTCGGCGTTCTCGCGCGCCCGCAACGAACGCTTCCGCGAGGGAGATGTATTTCGCCACATGTTCGAGCGGGTCGTGGAGGCGTGCATTGCGGCAGGTCTGGTTGGCGGCGATGGCTTTGCAGTCGATGCGAGCTTGATCCAGGCTGATGCCAACAGGCGACGCTCGATCGCAGGTCAGGATTGGCGCAAGGACCGCGACCCGCAAAGGTCCAGCCGCGCGGTGAAGGAGTATCTGGCGACCCTTGACGATACAGCGTGGGGTGCCGCCAGCGACGTTGTGCCGAAGTTCGTCTCCCCATCCGATCCGGCAGCGCAGTGGACCGGAGCTCACAAGGGACCGGCATTCTTCGCGTACTCCGACAATTATCTCATCGACGTGAAGTTCGGCGTCATTGTCGATGTCGAGGCCTCCCGCTCCATTCGCCAGGCCGAGGTCAGAGCAGCGAGGACCATGATTGAGCGAACGGAGGAGCGCTTTGGTCTCAAGCCGGAGCGGCTTATCGGGGATACCGCTTACGGGGCCGCTCCAATGCTGAACTGGCTGGTCGAGGAGAAGGGCATCGCGCCACATATCCCCGTGTTCGACAAGTCGAAGCGGGATGACGGCACCTTCTCGCGTAGCGATTTTCGATATGATCCGACCGGCGACGTCTATCACTGCCCGGGTGGTAAGCGGCTTGGGACAAGCGGCACCGTGCATGAAGGCAAGACGCTGCTGTATCGAGCAAGCAAGCTCGACTGCGATGTATGCCCGCTTAAACCGCAGTGCTGTCCAAAGAACCGTCGCGCAAGATCCCGCGCGACATTCATGAATACGCCCGAGACGTTGCCCGGTCGATTGCTGATACCGACGACTTTGAGAAGTCACGGCGTGAGCGCAAGAAGATCGAGATGCGGTTCGCACATTTGAAGCGCATCCTGAAGCTCGGTCGGCTCCGGCTGCGGGGACCAAAAGGCGCCCAGGACGAGTTTGTTCTTGCTGCCATCGCCCAGAACCTGCGACGGCTCGCGTCGCTGGGCGCTCGTCCGCCACCTGCTCGGGCTCTGTGCACTGCGTAGCGTTCCAGTTGCGTAGAGAGCGTCAGGGCCGGCGGATCAAAGCCGGTCGTCCTTAGCGAAATCGCCGAACGATCCCTTCGCTCACAGCCGACTTTTGCAACAAAATCGACCCTTAGCGGACCTCGCGCCGCTTTGGCTTGGGTGCGGACATCAAGTTGCACAAGAATTGCGGTCGAACAATTCCAGCGGGTTGCGTAGCGGCGCCGTTTGTTGGCGGGGTGCGTCGCCGCATCAATGCGTTACCACGATGAAATCCGTGTCTTTTCCCGTCTCCTGGCTAATTCCGCTGTCGGAAACAATCAACGAAGACGCCGGCGTCAGGAGTTCAGAGATCTTCTCGACCGCATCCTGGGGCATTTCGATACGGTTGAGCGTCGCGTTGGCTTTGTCGGGTAACGGTCCCGGCACGGTTTGCTTCGCGGGCGCTTCTCGCCCTTTCGTGGCAGCCTTGGACATGCGGGGCAATTCCTCTGGAATCGACACGACGCTCCAGCGAATAGCCGTTCCCTCGTTCTGGAATTCCATTGCGGTAAACACGTGCGTTCCCAGCGGTTCCTCCGGATTTTCGATCTTGACCGGGACATCAAACAACGGCGTGAAGCCCTGACGCACGAACAGCTTGCTCAACCTACGACTGACGAAGATGGAGATCGGGACAATCTTTTTAGGCGCTCTTGCGGCGGGAGCCGAGCCCGGCACCTGGAGATTGGCGGCTTCTGAAGTCTCGGCGTTTGACACCAGTGTTCCCTGCGTTGCCGTGGCTGCACCGATGCTCTCGGTTGCGACGGTGGCACTTTGGAATTCGGACGAACCGGACGCGGCTTTCGGTTGAAAAAGATGCGGATTGGTTATCTCGACCGGCTGGACATCACCATGCGCAATGATCACGCGCGTGCCGCGCTTCGTGAGATGCCAGAGTCGAACGGCAAAATTATTTTGCAAACGGATGCAGCCGTGTGACGCCGGATGCCCAGGCACGACACCGGCGTGCAACGCTATCCCTGACCAGGTGATGCGTTGCATGTAGGGCATGGGGGCGGCGCTATAAATATTTGAACGGTGCCATCGTTGTTTGCTGATGACGCTGAACACGCCGAGGGGCGTAGGATGCCCCTCCATTCCTGTGGACACCGAAGAGCGTGCAATCAGGGCCCCGTTGTCAAAAAGCGAGACCCGTTGGTCTGCTATCGAGATGATGATCTGGAGCGGGCCCTTCGGAACGGGCTCGGGCCGAGCGCTCTTCGCCGTTTCAGAGTTTGTCTGCCGGTGGTCGTGCTTGTGTTTGTACGGAGCGTATTGGCTTCGCCAGAACGCGTGTTGGGGTCCAAACAGAAATTGAGCGTGCGCGATCCCCGCAGGGAGCATGAAAATGGCGAATACAGCGGTTGTTATCGCGCGCTGCATTGCTGGTAATTCCTTAACGAACATCGCCCGGTCCCATAGGCGCGATTCCCTCGTTGCGAGACGATGCGCGAAGCCGACGCCTGATGCGTCATCCGGGCAGCGCACCAAGCCTCTCCTCCAAATCTGGTCGCAGTGGGTCGAAAATTGGACCGTACTCGCAATTACGGTGCGAGTTGCCGTTGAGGCGGGCGCAATTGCATGCGATCGACGCGTTGCAATCGGGCAACATGCTTTGGAAATATTGACGAGCGGCCGTTTGCGCCATTGCGCGACCCTCATTGATCCCAAGAATGAGCCTCTTTGCATGCTTGGCTTTTCTGAACGGCTCCGGCGGAGCCTGTGGAGGCGACGGCATCATGAAACCGCGGCGATTTGCGATAGTGGCGCTAACGTGTTGCGGAACGGTCGTTCTCGCGGGAGGGATGGTTGGCTGGCTGGCTGGCTTCACTTCAGCCGGCACCGAGAACGCCCGCGCAGGGCCAATCGAGGACCGCGCAGCATCTCTCGCCGCCACCGCTAGGCCCGCGGATGGACCGCAGGCATTCGCAATGGCCAACACCGTTGTCGCGAACGCCACTTTCGCTAGCGCCGAAGTGGCGACGCGCGCCGAACCCGCGGCAGGGACGACCAACGACACGACGGCGGCATCAGATAAGCCGGAATCGATCGTCGCGTTGCCCGATCCGTCGCGAATGCTGTCGGCCGATTTACTGCCTGTGCAGGAATCGGTGGACTTGGGCCACCGCGATGCCGCCCAACCGGCGCCGACCACGTGCGGTGCATCCGGCGGTTTCTCCAACTCGGGGCCGCAGGATTTCCGGTATCTCATTTGTTATGTCTGGTCCGAACTGCCGCCTGCCGAGAAGCCGGCTGCGATCGTCTTGCGTTCGTTCAAGCACATCCCGGTCGGAACGCCGGTGGATGAGATCAAGCGCGCGTCCGACGCTTTCGGTCTGGATTTCGCTTTCATGAAGGCGGTGGCTAAGGTCGAGTCCGGTTTCAATCCCAAGCAACGCACCGGGTCGTATATCGGGCTGTTCCAGCTGAGCAAATACGAATTCGGCAAATTCGGCTCGGGAGACATTCTCAATCCGCGCGATAATGCCGTTGCGGCAGCCTACAAGGTCATCACCGAAGGCATTCTGTTTCAGTGGGTGACGCACAGGGGGCCGGACTTGAACGATCTCTACCTAATCCATCAGCAGGGCTGGGAGGGCGTCGCGGAGCACCTCAGCCAACCCAATCGCATCGCCTGGAAATCGATGTGCGCCACCAGTGAAGGCAGGGAGAAGGGCGAAAAATGGTGCAGGCGCGCGATCTGGGGCAATACGCTTCCGGCCGTCAAAGAGGCGTGGAAATCGGTGGAGAAGCTGACGTCGGAGGCGTTCGTCGGAATGTGGCGCGAGCGAGTAGCTCATTTCTATTCGAAATACATGACCACCGCCACCGCCGATGCCGAGCGGGCGCACCAGTAAATTTCCGTTGAGTGGTTAGCAGGAGTTGCCGCACCCGCGGGCCGAGCGGTGTCTCACCGCCGCCGGTTGCGCGGATGCACTTTACGTCGTCAACGACGCGCTCGGGTCGTTCCTGCTGCGTGCTAGCGAGGCGATCGATCAGGTGCCGATGTCTGCTTGTGTGAAGGTTTTCGGATGCCGGCCCCATGACGGTGTTGCCGCGCACACGAGGGCCGGCGTCCGAAAGCCTCCAAGGGAGGAAACCGCGGGTGAGGCATGTGGGTGGCGCGGCGTGGGCTATGGGGATTTGCGTGCCGCGGATGATGTGTTTGATTGGAATTGAGCCGGTTCGGCGAGCTGGCCGAGGGCGGAGCAGCTCATGAATGAGGGGCCTGCCGCGTTGAACGGGGTGGATTGGCGGACGATTTGCGGCGGCTGGCGGATATCTGGGCGCGCTCTGCCATGGCCGGTCGAGAGGCAGCGCGCGCGATAAGCCGTTTTGCGGGATTGTGACGCGGTCATGAGGTGTCGATCCTGATGCGGTTCGTTGGAGCTGTTGGCCGATGTCGTGGCGTAGCACCGCGCTCGAAGACCTCGATGACGACCATGCGACCGCCGCAGCAGGGCAGCTCGGCTTGGTTTGATCGGCGGCGGCAGTGATGGGCTGACCTTCAGAATTTGCAGCGGCGAGCAGCTCACGCGCGCGAGCGATGTTATCGGCGCGGGTGCCACTGGCGAGCAGGCCGTAGTGACGGATGCGGTGGAAGCCTTGCGGCAGGACGTGGATGAGGAAGCGGCGGATGAACTCGCTGCTTGAGAGTGTCATGAGCTTCTGGCGGTCGCGACCCTCGGCGCGATAGTCCTTCCATCGGAAGGTGACGCCGGTGCGGTCGCAGGCGATCAGCCGGCTGTTTGCGATGGCGACGCGGTGGGTATAGCGCGATAGATAGGCCAGCACAGCCTGTGGCCCGCCGAACGGGCGCTTGGCATAGACCACCCATTCGGCTCGGCGCAGCGGCGCCAGATAGGCTGCGAACGCCTGCGGGTCGGCGAGAGCAGCATGGTTGCCGAAGAATTGGAGGCGGCCGGCGTTGTGGGCGGCGATCAGCTTCTCCAGCAACAACCGGCGGAACAGGCGCGAGAGCACGCGCACGGGGAGGAAGAAGCCCACCCGGCACGCCACCCAACGCTCGCCGTCGAGCGAGATGCCGCCGCCCGGCACGATCATGTGGACGTGCGGGTGATGGGTCATGGCCGAGCCCCAGGTATGGAGAACCGAGGTGACGCCGATGCGGGCGCCGAGGTGTTTTGGGTCGGCCGCGATCGTGGTCAAGGTCTCGGCCGAGGCTTTGAACAGCAGGTCGTAGATGGCGGCCTTGTTGTGATAGGCGATGTCGGCGATCGACGCCGGGAGCGTGAACACCACGTGATAGTACGGCACCGGCAACAGCTCCGCCTCGCGGTCGGTGAGCCAGTCCTTCGCGGCGGCGCCCTGGCACTTTGGGCAATGGCGGTTGCGACAGGAGTTGTAGGCGATGGTGGTATAGGCGCAGTCCGCACAGCGCGCGACATGGCCGCCGAGAGCGGCCGTGCGGCAGCGCTCGATTGCTGACATCACCTTCAATTGCTGGAGGCCGACATGACCGGCATGGGCTTTGCGCCATGCCGGGCCATGGTCGCGGAAGATATCCGCAACCTCCAAGGCCGGGCGCGACATGCGCGCCAGGTCAGCCGGGCGGCCGGTCCTCCTTCAGTTTGATCGCGATGTGCTCCAGCGGGCTCATGACCTCGCTGATCGTCTTGGTGGCGACGCGGGTATAGAGCGCCGTGGTGTCGAGCTTGGCGTGACCGAGCAGCACCTGGATCACGCGGACGTCGATGTTCTGCTCCAAGAGGTGGGTGGCGAAGCTGTGCCTCAGGGTATGCAGCGACACGCGCTTGTGGATCTCGGCCATTTGGGCGGCGGCATGACAGGCGCGATTGAGCTGCCGTGTCGTCATCGGCTGGGCCGGATCGCGGCCTGGAAATAGCCAACCCCGGGGCCGCGCCGCCCGCCACCAGGTGCGCAGCAGATCGAGCAGCAGTGGTGAGAGCATGACGTTACGGTCCTTGCCGCCTTTGCCCTGCTCGACGCGAATGATCATTTGCTTGCTGTCGATGTCGGCGACCTTGAGCGAGATGACCTCGGTGGCGCGCAGGCCGGCGCCGTAGGCCACGCTCAGCGCCGCCTTGTATTTGAGCCCGGGTGCGGCATCGAGCAGCCGCGCCACTTCCTCGGGGCTCAGCACCACCGGCAGCTTGCGAGGCTCGTGAATGACATGCGTATGCTCAACGATCTCGTGGCGCCTCAGCGTGACCCGGAAGAAGAACCGCAGTGTCGAAACCGTCTGATTGATGGTCGGCACACCAACGCCGCTCGCGGCCAGGTGCAGCTGATAGCGGCGCACGTCTTCGAAGCTCGCCGTATCCGGCGAGCGCTCGAGAAATGCGGCGAAGTTCTTGACCCTTTGCACGTAGTCATGTTGGGTCTTCGGGGCCAGCCTGCGGGTCGTCATGTCTTCGATCATGCGCCGGCGCAACGGGCTCATTGCCTCGTCGGTCATGGGGATGCTCCTGTCTTGAGTGAGGTTGTTGCAACCCCTCATCTCAAGACAGGACGCCTCGTTGCGCTATCCCTCAGCCGTGCTGCCGGCCGTCGTGCCCTACCGCGCGAGCGGTTTAGTCCGTTGACCCATAGCTGACCTTGCCGTGCCTCCTGCCGACTGTCGGCTCCGATCCATTGGACTAAACCGCTCGCGCGGTAGGGCGCTTGGGGCGGGCATCTAGCGACTATCGAGGGCGTAGCGTGCGGAAGCGTCCTGTCTTGAGATCGAGGAACTGCAAACCTCACTCAAGGCAGGAGCACCTCCATGACCGACGAGGCAATGAGCCCGTTGCGCCGGCGCATGATCGAAGACATGTCGATCCGCAAGTTCGCGCCAAAGACCCAACATGACTACGTGCAAGGGTCAAGGAGTTCGCCGCGTTTCTCGGGCGATCACCCGATGCGGCCAGAGCAGAGGACGTGCGCGGCTTCCGGCTGCATCTGGCATCATGTGACGCGGGCACGCCGAAGATCAACGCCACCGTCTCGGCGCTGCGGTTCTTGTTCAATGTGACGCTTGATCGTCCCGACCTTGCCAAGCAGCTGGCGTTCATGCACGAGCCGCGCAAGGTGCCGGTTGTTTTGAGCCCCGAGGAGGTTGCGCGCTTTCTCGAGGCTGCGCCGAGCATCAAGTACAAGGCGGCGCTGAGCGTCGCCTACGGCGCCGGGCTGCGCGTTTCGGAGGTGATCTCGCTGAAGGTGTCCGATGTCGACTCCCAGCGCATGATGTTGCGCGTCGAGCAGGGCAAGGGCCGCAAAGATCGCCATGCCATGCTTTCTCCGGTGCTGCTCGATCTTCTGCGCGAGTGGTATCGCATCGCACGGCCGCAGGGTTGGCTATTTCCGGGCCAGAACCCGGCCAACCCGATGACGACGCGCCAGCTCACGCGCGCCTGCCATGCCGCGGCCGAGATCGCGGAGATTGCGAAGCGGGTGACGCCGCACACCTTGCGCCACAGCTTTGCCACTCACCTGCTCGAACAGAACATCGACATTCGGGTGATCCAGGTCCTGCTCGGCCACGGCAAACTCGAGACCACGGCGCTCTACACCCGGGTTGCGACCAAGACGATCCGCGATGTCATGAGCCCGTTGGACCGTCTCGCGCCGCTGCTTCCAAAGAAGAACGAGCCCAAGGCCGAGCCGCCTGCCTGACGCGCGACTCCCGTGTCGCGCCCGGCGCTGGAGGTTGCGGATATCTTCCGCCGCCATGGCCCGGCCTGGCGTCAGGCCCATGCCGGCCATGTCAGCCTCGATCAGTTGAAAGTGATGTCGGCGATCGAGCGCTGCCGCACGGCGGCCCTTGGCGGCCATGTCGCGCGCTGTGCGGACTGCGCCTATACCACCATCGCCTACAACTCCTGCCGCAACCGGCACTGCCCGAAGTGCCAAGGCGCCGCGGCGAAGGAATGGCTCGCCGACCGCGAAGCCGATCTGCTGCCGGTGCCGTACTATCATGTGGTGTTCACGCTGCCGGCGGCCATCGCCGATATCGCCTACCAGAACAAGGCCGTCATTTACGACCTGCTGTTCAAGGCATCGGCCGAGACCCTGATCACCATCGCGGCCGATCCAGCACCTCGGCGCCCGCGTCGGCATCACCTCGGTTCTCCATACCTGGGGCTCGGCTATGACCCATCACCCGCACGTGCATATGATCGTGCCGGGCGGCGGCATCTCGCTCGACGGCGAGCGCTGGGTGGCGTGCCGGCCCGGCTTCTTCCTGCCGGTGCGCGTCCTCTCGCGCCTGTTCCGACGGCTGTTGCTGGAGAGGCTGCTCGCTGCACATCAGACCGGCCAGCTGAAGTTCTTCGGCAACTACGCTGCACTCGTCGACCCGCAGGCGTTCGCGGCCTATCTGGCTCCGCTGCGGCGAGCCGAATGGGTCGTCTACGCAAAGCGTCCGTTCGGTGGACCTGAGGCGGTGCTGGCCTATCTGTCGCGCTATACCCACCGCGTCGCCATTGCCAACAGCCGACTGATCGCCTGTGACCGCACCGGTGTCACCTTCCGGTGGAAAGACTATCGTGCCGATGGTCGCGATCGCCAGAAGCTCATGACGCTCTCAACCGGCGAGTTTATCCGCCGCTTCCTCATCCACGTCCTTCCGCACGGCCTCCACCGCATCCGCCACTATGGCCTTCTCGCCAGCGGCAGGCGCGCCGACAATATCGCCCGAGCGCGCCGCCTGCTCGATATGCCGGCGGTACAGCCCGAGGCCGCGGATAGCGGTTGCGCCGAGGCCGACGATCCCAAGCCGCCCGAGCACCAGTGTCCGTGCTGCGGCGGTCGCATGATCATTATCGAGACGTTCCAACGCGGCACCCCGGGCTACCGGCCGGCAGCATCCACCGCCGTGATCAGGATCGACACTTCATGATCATGCTCGGCGCGCCTCAAACTCAAAAACCTGCGTGTCAGGTTCGCCGGCCCTCGACCGGTAATCAACGGTCTCGCCCACGTGCCAGGGCAATGCCGTTTTCTCGTTTCGATCGCCACTGCGCGATACCAGTTCTGCCTATCCCTATCGGCCGGCCAGGTTCGTCGCCACTGCGATCACTCCCCAAACAATTGCTCGACGCTCCCCGGCGAAAGACCACCAGCGCCAAATCCCCATAGCGTCTGACGCGCGGCCCACCAAACCTCCCGCGGTTTCTTCCCTTGAGGTTTGCGTACGCCGGCCCCCGGCATGCGCCGCGCCACCATCATGGGGCCGCCATCCGCAAACCTTCACAATTCCAGATACTTAACGAACTCAGAGCTGCTTATCGCCACCAATGCGGCGGGCCATGTAGAGGTGAGTTTCGTAGTCCGCTTCGAATTCTCCTCCGTGACGATCGATCGCTCGGGAAACGTCATTGAGCAGCCCTTCGCGCACCGCTTGCGAGAGCATCCGAATATCCGAGCGCGTCCCCAGGAAATTGGCATAGCTTGATGTTGTGTGCTGCCACTTCCACGGATAGCAGCGGTGCTCCACCGATCCAAACAATCCCGACTCGTCAAACCAGCCTTTGAATGGACCGCTGGGCAGGTACCAGGCTTCCGGCGGGGGCCCCCAGCGGCCCGTATGACGCAGGTATATGTCCTTGAACCGTTCGAGCAACGGGATGCGCCATCCCGTCGGAACATGCCCGAAGACGGCCAATGATCCGTCCGATGAAAGCAACTTCGCGGCCTTCACGAACCGCAAGTCCGGCGAAACCCAGTGCCACGACTGCGCAGCGATGATGAGTCGGAACGGCCCTTTGTCTTGTGGCCACGCCTCGAGTGTCGTCTCGACCAACTCGACTTTATCAAAACCGGCCAGGCTCTCACGCGCAGCGCGGACCATTTCGGGGCCAGGGTCGATTGCAACGATCCGAAAATCTCGTTTCGCGAAGCTCCTCGTTGCCTGCCCCGTGCCGCAGCCAACTTCGAGAACGGAATCGTCACGCCTCAAGTTGCCGTACGAAACCACGTCATCCACGAGAGCTTCGGGGTAGTCGGGGCGTGAGGCCCTATATGCCTCCGCAATCTGATTGAATGTAAAGCGCTGCTCCATGGAGTACTCCGCTTCATCAGGTTGTGGAGCTAGCCGAGTAAAGCCATTCGCTGTCAAGACATCTTGGGCGCATCTACAAGTCCTTGCGTTGCCGACGGGCAAAACACCGAAGCCCTGGGTCAACAATGCAGCAACAAAATATTTCTCTTTATTAGAATTCGGAATTTTGTTAGAAGTTGTTCCTCCGGCCCAAGGAAGAGGGGCGTATCGCGATCGTCACGAACGCGGGCCGGGCGGCGGTGGACGCAGGCCACATCGGCGCGAAGGGTTTTGCAGGGCGGGCAACCGTGAGCAAAAGCGTCGCGCACACGACCGCTGTGATCTGCGTACGGCCAAATCGTGTGGTCCTGGCGCCCGGGGTCTGTGCGTCAAGTCTCGCAGTGATGCGTGGCCCGACCGGGTTCGCGCATCGATCATCCGCGAGGCGAGGGGGCAATAGTGCATCGCTCCCCGGGGAGAGCACGACATAAGCCGTTCCAACCATCCGCGCAGGAAGGCCGGGATGCCTCCGGCTGCCCTGTTACCCGCTGTGCAGTGTAGCGCAATCTACTCATGGCATAGCGGTCAATGGGCGCCAGCCGGCTCCCGGCCTTCCCTGCGCCCTCTTTCAAATGAGGGTGAGGCGAGAGAGCAAAGCTCGGGCGAATGCGCCGTGAGGATGCGAGTGTGTGTTTATCGTTGCGCAAAGGTCGGCGTGCCCCGGACCCAGCGCAGCGCTCCTTCAGCGGTGCGCTGCAGAGCCGGGGCCCATGCATCAGCGTACCGCGTGGCTTTCTGGGTCCCGGCTCTGCGCAGCAACGCCAAGAGCGTTGCAGCGCGTCCGGGACAAGAGAGGAGCGAGTGCATTCGCAATGACGAGGTACCCCCAGACATGAGAAAGCGCCCGTGGGGGGCGGGCGCTTTCTGTAGTCGACTTGGGGTTGGGGTCGTCTACATATCCACGTGGCGACTTTGGGGGCTGGTAAAGGAGCCGCGTGAATTCCTGAAACTCAAATCTCCTTAGCGAACGAGCGACTCGTTCGAGCTGGTGATCACAACCGGCTTGCCAGCCTTGATGACACGGGCAGTCTGCGTCAATCCGCCGTCCGAACCGGTGCGCGCAGTGATGCCAAACCCTGCCACCGCGATCCCTGCGACGAGGGCCACGACCACGATCTTCAGATGCGTCGAACGGTCTGCGCTGTAAATCGAGTGGTTCATGGAAGGCTCCTGCCGCCTTTTACCCGAAGTAGTCGCCGCCCTTGTTAGACAGGTTCACGCTTCCGGTGCCCAACAACCTAGTATTGGGCGGATCCGTTCCCAAGGGGCGATCACAAGAGCGTGACAGGACGTGAACGAGCGCGATCAAGAACGGGTCCTTGATCGCTCGATTTGGCAATTATTTCAACGATGTAATGTGCTCGAAAGGCCCTTTATCAGCAGTTGGTCGACAAGGTGCCAGAAACTCAAAAACCATTTGCATGTGACTGAAAAACACACGGCTTCTTAAGGCAAATCAGATGCTTCCGACCGTCTTCAGCCTCGCTCTCGGGTGGATTTCGGCCTGCGACAACACGGTCGTCTGGGCCCGGAACCGCTCGACCAGGGAGCGGACGAAGGGACGAATTGCCGCAGAGGTCACCAGCACCGGCGCCTCGCCTTCGCGGGCGGCACGCTCGAAAGCCTCGCGCACGCCGGTCATGAACTCCGACAGCTTCGAGGGCTGCATCGCGAGGCTGCGCTCTTCGCCCTGGCCGACGATGGATTCGGCGAAGGCCTGCTCCCACCGTGCCGATAGCGCGATCAGCGGCAAATAGCCGTTGTAGGACGTATTCTGCGCGCAGATTTGCCGCGCGAGCCGGGCGCGGACATGCTCGACCATGGTCGCGGGATTGCGCGAGAAGGCGAGCGAGTCGGCGATGCCTTCGAGGATGGTCGAGAGATCGCGGATCGAGATGCGCTCGGCGAGCAGCAGCTGGAGCACGCGCTGGATGCCGGAGACCGTGACCTGTCCGGGCACGATGTCCTTGACCAGCTCGCTCTGCTCCTTCGGCAGCTCCTTGAGCAGCTTCTGCACCTCGCCGTAGGAGAGCAGGTCCGACATGTTGGCCTTGAGCAGCTCGGTGAGATGGGTCGAGAGCACGGTCGCGGCGTCGACAACGGTGTAGCCCTTGAGCGAGGCCTCTTCCTTCAGGCTGGCATCGACCCAGGTCGCGGGCAGGCCGAAGGTCGGCTCCGTGGTGTGGATGCCGGGCACCTGTACCTGGCTGCCACCGGGATCCATGACCATGAACTGGTTCGGCCAGATCTTGCCGGTGCCGGCGTCAACCTCCTTGATCTTGATGATGTAGGTGTTGGCTTCGAGCTGGACGTTGTCGAGGATCTGCACGGCCGGCATCACAAAACCCATCTCGATCGCGAGCGAGCGGCGCAGCGCCTTGATCTGCTCGGTGAGGCGGTCGGTACCGTCGGGACCGTTGACCAGCGGCAAGAGCGCATAGCCGAGCTCGATCTTGAGGTCGTCGATCTTGAGCGCAGCCGAGATCGGCTCCTCGGCCGCCGCGGCGCCGGGGGCACCGGGCGTCCCGGCCGCGGGCGCAGCCCTTGCGGCTGCCTCGGCGTTGGCGCTCGCACGGTTGCGGTTACGCGCCTGCCAGGCCAGCGCGCCGGCGCCGGCGCCGAGCAGGAAGAAGGGGATGGTCGGGATGCCCGGCAGGGCGGCCAGCACCAGCATGACCGCCGAGGACATCGCCAGCGCCTGCGGATAGCCGGAGAACTGTTTCATCAGCGCCTTATCGGCAGCCCCCGAGACGCCGGCCTTGGAGACGAGCAGACCCGCCGCGGTCGAGACGATCAGCGCCGGCACCTGGGTGACGAGGCCGTCACCGACGGTCAGCAGCGTGTAGCTGCGGCCGGCGTCCGCAAAGGACAGGCCCTGCTGCGCCACGCCGATGATCATGCCGCCGACGACATTGATGAAGACGATCAGGAGGCCGGCGATGGCGTCGCCGCGGACGAACTTCGAGGCACCGTCCATGGCGCCGAAGAACCCGCTCTCATCCTCCAGCGCCTTGCGGCGCTCCTTGGCGACCTTCTCGTCGATCAGTCCGGCGGACAGGTCGGCGTCGATCGCCATCTGCTTGCCGGGCATGGCGTCGAGGTGGAAGCGGGCGGCGACCTCGGCGATACGGCCCGAACCCTTGGTGATGACGACGAAGTTGACGATAATCAGGATGGCGAAAACGATGATGCCGATGACGAAATTGCCGCCCATCACGAAGCTGCCGAAGGCTTCGATGACGTGACCGGCGGCATCCGTGCCCTCGTGCCCGTGCGACAGGATCAGGCGGGTCGAGGCCATGTTGAGCGACAGCCGCAGCATGGTCGAGATCAGCAGGATGGTCGGGAAGGCCGAGAATTCCAGCGGCGCCTGGATGAACAGCGAGGTCATCAGGATCAGGATCGACAGCGTGATCGAGATCGCCAGGAACAGATCCAGCACGATCGCGGGCAGCGGCAGGATCAGCACCACAAGAATGGTGAGGATGCCGAGCGCGAGCGCGATGTCGCCGCGCTTGAGGATGGTGACGATTTCGGAAAGGGAGGGGATGCCGGGCTTTGCGTTGCCTACGCCCTGTCCGGCGGTGACGTCGACCATGGTAGCTGCTCCCCCGCGCGACTGCCGTCCGCGCGCCCCAAACGTCTGCGCGGCGGCCGATGGGCCGCCGTTCCGAAAGTGAGGCACCGCACTGGCGTCCACGGGAGCTCCCGTTCTACGCGGCTGACGACACTCGACTCCACTGGGCAATTCTTGCCGGGTGTATGGTTAGCAAAGGGTTAACAGCCGGCGTCGGAAGAAACGGGGAAGGGCCTTCTATTGCAGCGCACCGCGCATGCCTATTATCGCGCCATGCTGCTTGACCGCGGGCCTCGCAGCGGAGAGGTTCCGGTCGTGCACGCACCAAATCACCCGGGACAAAAACCAGCCTCATTCACCCCTGACCCCGTCAGGCCTGGGTGCGGCTTTTGCTCGCACTGCTGATCGGCTCGATCGGCGGCGTCGGCATGTGGGCGGTCGTCGTGGTGATTCCGGTCGTGCAGGCCGAATTCGCCGCCACGCGGGGCGCGGTGTCGCTGGCCTTCACGCTGATGATGTTCGGCTTCGGGCTCGGCGGCGTCATCGCGGGCAAGATCACCGACAAGTTCGGCATCGTACCGGCGATGGCGATCAGCATCGCGTTCCTGGGCGTCGCCAATACGCTGGCGGGGCTGTCGACCCAGCTCTGGCAGTTCGTCGCCGCCTATTTCCTGATCGGGCTCGGCACGTCGGCGACCTTCGCGCCGCTGATGGCGGAGGCTTCGCACTGGTTCGAGCGCTATCGCGGCCTGGCCGTGACCATCGTCGCGAGCGGCAATTATGTGGCCGGCACGATCTGGCCGCCGCTCATCAACGCGGGCATCGAGAGAACCGGCTGGCGCGCCACCCATATCGGCATCGCCTTCGCCTGCGTGGTATTGATGTCGGTCCTGGTTCTGGTCCTGCGCGCGCAGATGGGCGACGACAAGGTCCGCAATCACGCCAACGCGGCGCCGCCACGCGTCGATCTCAGGCTCTCGACCAACACGCTGACGGTGCTGCTCTCGATCGCCAGCATTTCCTGCTGCGTCGCCATGGCGATGCCGCAGGTGCATATCGTGGCCTATTGCGGCGATCTCGGCTATGGCGTGGCGCGCGGCGCCGAGATGCTGTCGCTGATGATGGCCTGCGGCATCGTCAGCCGCATTGGCTCGGGCTATCTTGCGGACAAGATCGGCGGTATTCCGACCCTGCTGATCGGGGCATTGGCGCAAGGCTTTGCGCTGGTGTTCTACCTGTTCTTCGACAGCCTCACCTCGCTCTATCTGATCTCCGCCATGTTCGGCCTGTTCCAGGGCGGCATCGTGCCGAGCTATGCCATCATCGTGCGCGAGGCGATGCCGGCCAGCGAAGCCGCGACCCGCGTCGGTATCGTGATCTTCGCCTCCGTGTTCGGCATGTCCTTCGGCGGCTGGGTCTCCGGCATCATCTTCGATGCCACCGGCTCCTACGCGGCGGCATTCGCCAACGGCGTGGCGTGGAACGCCCTCAATATCGGCATCGTGTTGACGTTGTTGATCCGCTCGCGGATGAATGTGGCGAGGCGCGGACCGGGGTTTGCGACCTAAACCGCCTGTCCCGCCTTTAGCAGCGAGCAGCCGGTGATCTTGTAGCTTCCGTCCGCCTGCTGCTCGAGCGTGTAGAGCGCCTCCCAGGCTTCGCCGTTGGCATCGATGATGTGAACGCGCTGTGCGACGGAGCTGCCGTCGATCTTGCTCTCGCCGAATTCAAAACTCTTGTGACGATAGACCGGTGCGTAGCCGTTCTGCACCATGGACATGAAGATCTCGGGTGCGGGGAAGATCTGCTTGATCGCAGGTGCCGCGTAGGAATAGGCGGCCGTGGCATCATCATGGGCGAAGGCCTGTTCCTGGGCGCGGATCACGCCTTGCGTCGCCGCCACATCGTCAGCGCATACGGCGAGGGGGCTGAAGACAGCTGTGAGAGCGACGACCAGGGCTGCGATGCGCATCACAGGCTCCGCGTTGAGATGCCGGCGGCTGATCCTAGCACGAGTTTGGAAAGATCCGGGACTTACGATCGCTTCCGTTTTGGTGCCGGCCTAGCCGGTTTTGGCGAGCGCGCTTTTGTCTTTGCGACGGGCTGGACACGCAAACCGTCGACGAACACGTCGAGAAGCCGCAGTGCGGTTGACTGCCAGCCGGGCTGGTCGTGGATATAGCACATGCCGAAGAACGCGCGCAGCAAGTCCTCGGGACTGATGTCGGCGCGCATCTCGCCGGCCGCGACTGCGCGGTCGAGCAGCGAGCCCGTCGCCTTCGTCAGCCGATCAAACGAAAACGCGTGCAGCTCGGACCCGCTCTGCACCGCGAGCGCCAAGGCGGCCACCATCCCCTTCTTGGTGGCGACGAATTCGACACCTGAGCGCAGCCAGCGCCTGAGCGCATCGACCGGATCCTTGACGTTCTTCAACTGCTCGGCAAACTCGCTGAGCTGCTCGACCTCGCGCCGGTACACCGCCTCGAACAGATCCTCGCGCGTCGGGAAATGCCGGTAGAGCGTGCCGATGCCGACGCTTGCGCGTCTGGCCACGGCCTCCAGGCTCGCCTCCGGGCCGCCCGCACTAAACACGGCCTTGGCTGCCTCGAGCACGCGCTCGCGATTGCGCAAGGCATCGGCGCGGGGCTTCCGGGTCTGGTCGGTGTGGTCGTCCATGCCGGCAATGTAGATCACGAATTGGTTAGATTGAACCCTCGGCTGGCTGCATCGCGTTGTCGCGCACGGGCTTTTGACGAATTCCAAATATTTTGGAGCGCCCCTTGTTAAGCGGAGGGTGCCTCCGTATCTTCGCCGGGTGCCGGTCCGAACCGACGTCCGGGCGGCGCGATATCGACGGTGGCCACGGCGGTGGCGCGCCGAGCGATGAGCCATGTCCATATCTGATCGGAGCCTTGTATGAACCACTCCATCAGCCTCACCGTGAACGGTGCGCGGCGCGATTTCGTCCTCGACGATCCGCGCGTCACGCTGCTCGATCTCCTGCGTGAGCGCCTCCATCTCACCGGAACCAAGAAGGGATGCGACCGCGGCCAGTGCGGCGCCTGCACCATTCTAGTCGACGGCAAGCGCATCAATTCCTGTCTCGCGCTCGCCATCAGCCATGATGGCGCCGACATCCTCACCATCGAGGGCGTCGCGCGCGGCGATCAGCTTCATCCGGTTCAGGCCGCCTTCATTGCCCATGACGGATTTCAGTGTGGCTTCTGCACGCCCGGCCAGATCATGAGCGCCATCGGCATGATGCAGGAAGCCCAGGCCGGCAACGATCCCGAACGCATCCGCGAATGCATGAGCGGTAATCTCTGCCGCTGCGGCGCCTATGCCGGCATCGTCGATGCCGTGCTCGAGGCGCAGGCCGCTGCCGACGAATCCAACCAGAGGCGCTCCGCATGAAGCAGTTCGACTATGTCAGGCCCGCGACCGTCGCTGAAGCCGTTGCCGCCGCCGCCCAGCCGGGCACGACCTATCTCGCGGCCGGCACCAATCTGCTCGACCTGATGAAGGGCGGCGTCAGCCGACCGGATCGCCTCGTCGATGTCACGCATCTCGACGGGCTCGACCAGATCGAGACTCTCGCCGATGGATCGTTGCGCATCGGAGCGCTGGTGAGTAACGCCGATCTCGCGCATCACGCCGAATTCGCGAGATCGTATCCTGCGGTGGCGGAAGCGCTGCTCTCCGGTGCGTCGGCGCAACTGCGCAATGCTGCGACCGTCGGCGGCAACCTGCTGCAACGGACGCGCTGTGCGTATTTCTACGACACGGCGAGCCGCTGCAACAAGCGCGAGGCCGGCTCGGGCTGCGACGCGCGCGAGGGCGAGAACCGCACTCATGCCGTGCTCGGCTGGAGCGAAAGCTGCATCGCGACGCATCCGTCCGACTTCTGCGTGCCGCTTGTGGCGCTCGACGCCATCGTCGAGATCGAAGGCAGGAACGGTCGTCGCGAGATCGCGCTCGACGAACTGCATCGCCTGCCTGGCAATACGCCTGAGCGCGAGTCCGCGCTTGAGCCCGGCGACCTCATCGTTGCGGTGCGTCTGCCGTCGGCGGCGCGTGGTTTCGCCGCGCATGCGCGCTATCTCAAGGTTCGCGAGCGCACGTCCTACGCGTTCGCCATCGTCTCGGCTGCTGCGGCACTGCGGATCGAGAACGGCAAGGTCGCAGAGGCGCGGCTTGCGCTTGGTGGCGTCGCCGCAAAGCCCTGGCGTGAGCGAGCGGCCGAGGAAGTGCTGAGGGGCGTCGCACCAACGGCAGATGCCTTCCAGGAGGCCGCCCGGCGCGCGCTTGCCGGCGCAAAACCAGCCGGCGACAACGCCTATAAGATCGAGCTCGCACGGCGCATCGTGGTGCGAGCGCTGACCCTTGCCGCAGCCGGTACGCCCGCGCGTATCCCCGCGCTGCCGGCTTCTCCCTTGCCTCGACGTCTGGAGCCATCCATGCCTGAGCTCAATCTTACCAGCGCTCCCGCCCATCTCCGCCACGGCTCGAGCATCGGCCAGCCGCTGACCCGCCGCGACGGCGTGCTCAAGGTCAAGGGGCAGGCGACCTACGCTGCCGACAATCACCCGCCCGGCATGCTATTCGCGGTGATGGCGGTGTCCAGCATCGCGCATGGCCGCGTGACCTCGCTCGATGTCGCGGCAGCCAAGCGTCATCGCGGCGTCGTCGACGTCATGACGCCGGACCACAAGCCGCAGCTCGCGATCGATCCGGAGATCAAGACCAACCCGTTCGTGTTCCGGATGGAGGTGCTGCAAAGCAACGAGGTTCGGTACGCCAACCAGCCCATCGCGGTCGTGATCGCCGAGACGCTGGAGGCAGCAACCGAAGGCGCAATGCTGCTGGCGCCGCGCTATGAGACGCTGCCTGCGCTGATCGGCCTCGATGCCGGCGAAAGTTTTGTGCCGCCTGTCGTTGGTGTCGGTAACCCCGCGGAAAATCATCGCGGCGATGTCGAGGCAGGCCTCGCATCGGCCGAGAAGCAAATAGACGTTGTCTACGAGACGCCGCCGCAATACCACAATGCCATGGAGCCGCATGCGATCGTGGCCAGCTGGGATGGTGACAATGTGCAGATCGACATGCCCACCCAGGGTCTCATGCTGTCGCTGGCGCGCGTTGCCGAACTGTTCGGCATCGCCCACGACAAGATCCACATCCGCAGCCCGTTCCTTGGCGGCGGTTTTGGCTCCAAGGGGCTCATGGCCGGTCCTCCGGTGCTCGGTCTGATGGCCGCAAAGCTGGTCGGCAGGCCGGTCAAGCTCGTGCTGCGTCGTGAGCAGATGTATGGCCCGGTCGGCCATCGTGCGCCGACGCGTCAGCGCTTGCGCATCGGTGCCGACGGTGAGGGGCGCCTGACTGCGCTCGACCACCATGCGCGCACCGTGTCGAGCACGTTCGACGACTTCTACGAACCGGCCGCCGATGCGTCGCACACGCTCTATGCGGCGCCTGCGATCCGCACCTCGCACGATGCCGTGCGCGTCAATACCGGCACGCCATTGTTCATGCGTGCGCCGGGCGAGGCGACGGGATCGATTGCGCTGGAAAGCGCGATCGACGAGATGGCCTGGGCCTGCGGCATGGATCCGCTCGCCTTTCGGCTGAAGAACTACGCCGAGGTCGAGCCGATCACCGGCAAGCCGTTTTCGTCCAAAGCGCTGCGCGCCTGCTACGATCAGGGCGCGGCGCGCTTCGGCTGGTCGAAGCGCGCGCTGCAGCCGCGGCAGATGCGCGACGATGCTGGCCTACTGGTCGGCTGGGGCATGGGCACGGCGACCTTTCCGGCGCTGATGTTCCAGGCCGAAGCCCGTGCAGCGATCCGCCGTGACGGCACCGGCGCGATGGAAATCGGCGCGCATGACATGGGGCAGGGCGCCTGGACGGCGCTGGCCCAGATCGCAGCCGACGCAGTCGGGCTCGACATCGATCGCCTCACGTTCAAGGCTGGTACATCCGACCTGCCCGATGCCGGCATCGCCGGAGGCTCGGCGCACACGGCAACCGCCGGTGCTGCGATCCACAGCGCTGGTGCCGCCGTGATCGCAAAACTCGCAGATCTCGCCACCAATGACGAGCGCTCGCCGCTGTTCGGCGCCGGAAATGCCGGCGTGATCGCGCGCGATGGCCGGTTGATCAGGCGCGACGACGAGAGCCGCAGCGAGAGCTATGCCGAGATCCTCGCCCGTGCAGGCGTCGCGGAAGTCGAGGCCCGCGGCACCGGCGCGCCGAATCCGGCGGCGATGGAGGAGTATGCCATGCACGCCCATGGCGCGGTGTTCGCAGAGGTGAAGGTCGATCCCGAACTCGGCCAGATCCGTGTCACGCGCATGGTCGGCGCCTTCGCCGCGGGGCGCATCGTCAATCCGCATCTGGTGAAGAGCCAGCTGTTCGGCGGCATGATCTGGGGCATGTCCTTGCGCTGCACGAAGAGGCCATCACCGACCGCCGCAGCGGAAGGATCATGAATGCCAATCTCGGCGAGTACCACATCCCGGTGAATGCCGACGTGCCGCCGCTCGACGTGATCACGGTCGAAGAGCATGATCCGCACGTCAATGCGCTCGGCATCAAGGGCGTCGGCGAGATCGGCATCACCGGCAGTGCCGGCGCGGTCGCCAATGCCGTCTGGCATGCGACCGGCGTGCGGGTGCGCCGCTTCCCGATCAGGATCGAGGAGGTACTGACGGGGCTGTAATGACGGGGCGGTGGACGTTCTCCCGTCACCGCCCTCAAAATGTCGGCGGCGTGCAGGCCGAGATCACTTCGCACGGCTTGCCGCCGACGCAGCGGAAGCGATGCGGACGACGGCTCTCGAAATAATAGGCGTCGCCCGGATTGAGGATGCGGCGCTCGTCCTCGACCGTGACTTCGAGCTTTCCTGAAATCACGATGCCGCCTTCCTCGCCGTCATGAATGAGATGCACGCGCCCGGTATCGCTGCCGGGCTCGTAGCGCTCCTTCAAGATCTGCAGGCTGCGGCCGAACAGATTGTCGCCGACTTGCCGATACGAGATCGGCTTCTTGCCGACCTCGGTCAGCTCCTCCGAGCGATAAAAGATCTTGCGCCGGCTCTCCGGCTCCAGCGCGAAGAACTCGGCTAGCCCCATCGGGATGCCGTCGAGGATGCGCTTGAGCGCGCCGACCGACGGGTTCATCTGGTTGGATCTGATCAGCGAGATCGTCGAATTGGTGACGCCGGCGCGCTTGGCGAGCTCCCGCTGCGACAGCTTCTGGCGCGCCCGGATGAATCGCAGCCGCCCACCGATGTCGACGCTCATGCCCAAGTCCCTGTTGCAAGTGTTGCGGATCGCGCAAATATGGACCGGCAGCCTCAGTTAAATCAATGGCTTGCAGGTGATCAGAAAAGGACTTGTTGCGCTTTGGGAGCCGTGCCTCTGCTATCCCGTCAGCAAAGGAGCGTGGCCGTGACCCTTCATCAGATTCCGAACACTATCAAGACCGACTCGTTCTGGATGCCGTTCACGGCCAACCGTCAGTTCAAGAAGGCGCCGCGCCTGTTCTCCTCGGCCGAGGGCATGCATTACACCACGGTCGACGGCCGCAAGGTGATCGACGGCTCCGCCGGACTCTGGTGCGTCAATGCCGGCCACGGCCGCAAGCAGATCGCCGCCGCCGTCGAGCGGCAGCTGATGACGCTGGACTTCGCGCCGTCGTTCCAGATGGGCCATCCGCTGGCGTTCGACTTCGCCGAGCGTCTCGCCGAGATCGCGCCGAAGGGCCTCGATCGCATCTTCTTCACCAACTCCGGCTCTGAATCGGTCGACACCGCGCTGAAGATCGCGCTCGCCTATCATCGCGCCAACGGCCAGGCGAGCCGCACCCGCCTGATCGGTCGCGAGCGCGGCTATCACGGCGTCGGCTTCGGCGGCACGTCGGTGGGCGGCATGGTCGCCAACCGCCGCGCCTTCGCCACGCTGCTGCCGGGCGTCGATCATATCCGCCACACCCACGATCTCGGCCGCAACGCCTTCGCCAAGGACCAGCCCGAGCATGGCGTCGAGCTTGCTGACGATCTCGAGCGTCTGGTGGCCCTGCATGGTGCCGACACCATCGCTGCCGTGATCGTCGAGCCGGTGCCGGGTTCGACCGCGGTGCTGCCGCCGCCGAAAGGCTATCTGCAGCGCTTGCGCGCAATCTGCGACAAGCACGGCATCCTCCTGATCTTCGACGAAGTCATCACCGGGTTCGGTCGCCTCGGCACGCCGTTCGCGGCCGACTTCTTCGGCGTCACGCCTGATATGATGACAACGGCGAAGGGCATCACCAACGGCACCATTCCCTGCGGCGCGGTGTTCGCCAGCCGCAAGATTCACGACGGCATGATGGTCGGTCCGGAGAACCAGATGGAGCTGTTCCACGGCTACACCTACTCCGCGCATCCGACCGCCTGTGCCGCGGGTATCGCCACGCTCGACATCTACAAGGACGAGGGTCTGCTCACGCGCGGTGCGTCGATCGCGGAATACTGGCGCGATGCGCTGCATTCGCTGAAGGGGCTCCCGAACGTGGTCGACATCCGCAATTGCGGCCTGATGGGCGCGGTCGAGCTGTCGTCGCGTGACGGCACGGTCGGTGCGCGCGGCTACGACGTCATGGTCGACTGCTTCAATCGCGGGCTCTACTTCCGCATGAGCGGCGACTCCTTCGCGCTGTCGCCGCCGCTCATCGTCGAGAAGAGCCACATCGACGACATCGTGTCGATCCTGGGCGACGCCATCAAGCGGGTGGCCTGATAATTGCTCTCGCCGTTGCGAGTTGCTTCCTTGCAGCGGCGAGCGTGATGCCGCGGGAGTTTGACCAAGCGTGAAAGTTCTGATCCTCGGCAGCGGTGTCATCGGTGTCACCTCTGCCTACTACCTCGCCCGTGCCGGTCACGAGGTGACGGTCGTCGACCGTCAGCCCGAACCGGCGTTGGAGACCTCTTTTGCCAATGCCGGCGAAGTGTCGCCCGGCTATTCGTCGCCATGGGCCGGGCCCGGCGTGCCGGTGAAGGCGGTCAAATGGCTTCTGATGAAGCACGGCCCGCTGGTGATCCGGCCGAAGCTCGACCCCCTGATGTGGGTCTGGCTGCTCAAGATGCTGCGCAACTGCACCAGCGCGCGCTATGCGGTCAACAAGAGCCGGATGATCCCGATCGCGGAATACAGCCGCGATTGCCTGCGTGATCTCCGTCGCGACATCGGCATTCAATATGACGAGCGCGCGCAGGGCACGCTGCAGCTGTTCCGCTATCAGGCCCAGCTCGACGGCACCGGCGAAGACATCGCCGTGCTCAAGCAATATGGCGTGCCTTACGAAGTGCTGAGCCGCGAGGGCTGCATCGCGGTCGAGCCGGCGCTGGCCGGCGTCAAGGAAAAGTTCGCCGGCGGGCTTCGTCTGCCGCAGGACGAGACCGGCGACTGCCACATGTTCACACAGGCGCTGGCCAAGCATGCCGAAGCGCTCGGTGTCCGATTCATGTTCAACACCGGCATCGATCGTATCGTCACCGATGGCACGCGGGTCGGTGGCGTCGCAAGCAGCGCCGGGATGTTGCAGGCCGACGCCTATGTTCTCGCGCTCGGAAGCTGGTCGTCGCGGCTCGTCGCGCCGCTCGGCATTTCGCTGCCGGTCTATCCGGTGAAGGGCTATTCGATCACGGTGCCGATCAAGGACGCCTCCGGCGCGCCGGAATCGACCGTGATGGACGAGAGCTACAAGGTCGCGATCACGCGGCTGGGCAGTCGCATCCGCGTCGGCGGCACCGCCGAGATTTCCGGCTTCTCAAGCAAGCTCTACGATGCGCGCCGCGCCACCCTCGATCACTCCCTGACCGATCTGTTCCCGCGGGGCGGCGATCTCTCCAAGGCGACGTTCTGGAGCGGCCTGCGTCCGATGACGCCGGACGGCCCGCCCGTGATCGGCCCAACGCGCTACGCCAATCTCCACCTCAACACCGGCCACGGCACCCTCGGCTGGACCATGTCCTGCGGCTCCGGGCGCGTGCTCGCGGACATGCTCTCGGGCAGGAAGCCGGAGGTCGATGTGAGTGCCCTGACGGTCGATCGGTACGAACACCGGTTTGGCTAAGAGTTCATCCCCTCGTCATTGCGAGGAGCCCTTGCGACGAAGCAATCCAGAATCTTTCCGCGGTGGCAGTCTGGATTGCTTCGCTTCGCTCGCAATGACGGAGCAGAGAGTTCAGCTAGCCCCCGTCACGCAATTCACCCACAGTACTACGGCCTTCGCATCCTGCGCCG
This sequence comes from Bradyrhizobium sp. RDM12, assembly GCF_051917485.1. Classification (NCBI taxonomy): domain Bacteria; kingdom Pseudomonadati; phylum Pseudomonadota; class Alphaproteobacteria; order Hyphomicrobiales; family Nitrobacteraceae; genus Bradyrhizobium; species Bradyrhizobium sp. RDM12. Next base: position 7,666,230 of record NZ_CM133064.1, on the reverse strand, counting down.
GATTGGAAAACCGGTGCGGCCGACGGCTCGCGAACCGAAAGCTGTCGCCTGTCTTCAGCGACCACGTCTCGCTGTCCACGGTCAGCATCATCTCGCCTTCGAGCACCAGGCCGGCCTCTTCGCCGTCATGGGTGTAGAGCTCGTCGCCCGTCGAGCCGCCGGGCTCAAGATGCACCAGGAACAGATTGAGCCGGTTGTCGGCGCTGGCCGGACTCAGCAATTGTTTTGATACGCCGGTGCGCCACAGCTTCAGCTCGGGCCGTTGCAGCCCGCGCGTCACCACCTGATCGGATGTGCCGTCAGCACTCGGGCTTGCGCCGAACAGTGCGGCGATGCCGACGCCGAGCACGTCGGCGAGCGTGGCCAGCACGCGCAGAGACGGCGACGACAGGCCGCGCTCGATCTGGCTGAGGAAGCCGATCGACAGATCCGTGCGCGCGGCGACCGTCTCGAGCGAGAATTGCCTGACACGCCTGAGATCGCGGATACGGCGGCCGACCGCGACGTCCATGGCAGGCTCGGTCGGCTTCGCCGCAGTCTTCTTGCCGCTCCTGATCTTGTTAACCGGCTTTGCGGCGGCCGGGTTGCGCATTCTTTTGCCACCGCTCACGTCAAACCGCGTCCTTCATGTGGATGAAAACCGCTTGCATCGCCGGCGAAAGTGTGGCCCAATTTTCATGTTGGTGAAAATAGGCCGAAACGGCTCGGCCCGCAATGTCTGCGATGACGACATTTGCGAGCGCCGCATCGGCCGTGCCCAAAGGGGATGCGATGAAGCGTTTTGGTCTGGCCGCGGTCGCGGCGCTCGCACTTGCAGCTGTCGCCCCGGCTTCGGCACAGCAGGTGCTGAAAGTCGGCTCGACGCCAACGGGCATTCCGTTCACCTTCCTCGACACCAAGACCAACACCATCCAGGGCATCATGGTCGATCTCGTCACCGAGATCGGCAAGGATGCCGGCTTCAACGTGCAGATCGAGCCGATGCAGTTCTCGGCACTGATCCCGTCGCTGACCTCGAGCAAGATCGATATCATCGCGGCTGCGATGTTCATCACCGCGCCGCGCAAGGAGGTCGTCGATTTCTCCGACCCGATCTACACCTATGGCGAAGGCCTGGTCGTGCCGAAGAGCGACAGCAAAGCCTATGCCACGCAGGACGATCTGAAGGGCGAGACAGTCGGCGCCCAGGTCGGCACCGCCTTCGTCGATGCGCTGAAGAAGTCCGGCCTGTTCGCCGAGGTCAAGGCCTACGACACCATCCCCGACATCCTGCGCGACGTGAACACCGGCCGCCTCAAGGCCGGTTACGCCGACTATCCGATCCTCGCTTATAACCTGAAGCAGGGCGGTTTCCCCGAGGTCCGTCTCGTGGACGGCTACAAGCCCGTCACCGTCGGCTCGGTCGGCATCGGCGTCCGCAAGGGCGACAGTGCGCTGCTCGGCAAGATCAACGCGTCGCTGGCGAAGCTCAAGGCCAACGGCACCATCGACAAGATCCTCGGTAAATGGGGCCTGAAGGCACAGGGTTGATGAGAGGCTGATCGAAAGCCGCCCGATGAGAGGCTTCTGGCACGACGCCGTCGAGTTCTTCCCGATCCTGATGAGCGGCGTCGCGCTGACGATCGTCGTCACCGTCGGCTCGCTGCTGCTCTCGACGGTGCTCGGCCTGGTCTGGGCGATGATGCGGGTCTCCGGCATCAAGGCGCTGTCGATGCTCAGCGCCAGCCTGATCAACGTGATCCGCGGCATCCCGATCATCGTGCTGCTGTTCTATCTCTATTTCGTGATGCCCGATCTCGGCGTCACGCTCAGCGCGTTGCAGGCCGCGATCCTCGGGCTCGGCATCGCCTACTCGGCCTATCAGGCCGAAAACTTCCGTGCCGGCATCGAGGCGATCGACAAGGGGCAGATCGAAGCGGCGCAGTCGATCGGCATGGGCTGGTGGCTCACCATGCGCCGCGTGGTGCTGCCGCAGGCGGTGCGCATCGTGCTGCCGCCCTACGGCAACGTCATGATCATGATGCTGAAGGATTCATCGCAGGCCTCGACCATCACGGTCGCCGAGCTTGCGTTGCAAGGCAAGCTGATCGCGTCGTCGACCTTCAAGAACACCAACGTGTTCACGATGGTGGCGCTGATGTATCTCACCATGAGCATTCCGCTGATCCTGCTGGTCCGCCATTTCGAGAAGCGGGCTGGCAAGAAATGATCGAGCTCAACGACGTCCACAAGAGCTTTGGCGTGAACGAGGTGCTCAAGGGCATCACCGCGCACGTCGAGAAGGGCGAGGTGGTCTGCATCATCGGGCCGTCCGGCTCCGGCAAGTCGACCATCCTGCGCTGTATCAACGGGCTTGAAAGCCATGATCGTGGTGAGATCAACATCGAGGGCCTGAAAGTCGATCGCGATGCGGCCTCGATCGTGAAGGTCCGCACCCAGGTCTCGATGGTGTTCCAGCGCTTCAACCTGTTCCCGCATCGGACGGTGCTCGAAAATGTCATCGAGGGGCCGCTGTTCGTGAAGAAGGAGCCGCGTGTGCAGGTGCTCGAGCGTGGCCGCGCGCTGCTTGCGCAGGTGGGCCTGGCCGAAAAAGCCGACGCGCACCCGCCGCAGCTTTCCGGCGGCCAGCAGCAGCGCGTCGCGATTGCGCGGGCGCTGGCGATGCAACCCAAGGCGATCCTGTTCGACGAGCCGACCTCGGCGCTCGATCCGGAACTCGTCGGCGACGTCCTCGGTGTGATGCGCAAGCTCGCCGACGACGGCATGACCATGGTCGTCGTCACCCACGAGATGGGCTTTGCACGCGACGTTGCCGATCGCGTGCTGTTCATCGACGGCGGCGTTATTGTCGAGCAGGGCCCGGCCAAGGCGCTGCTCAACCAACCCCAGCATCCGCGCACGCAGGACTTTTTGCGCCGCGTCCTGCATCCGCTCTGATCGGACTTCCGATGACGCGCCTGCCTCTGCCGCCCTCGCTCTATGCCGACACCGCCGCCGCGCCGGTGGCCACGCCGCCGCTCGATGCGGACAAGAATGTCTCCGTCGCCATCGTCGGCGGCGGCTATACGGGGCTGTCCACGGCGTTGCATCTGGCCGAGCAAGGCGTGGAGGCGCTGGTGCTGGAGGCGCAGGAGCCGGGCTGGGGCGCGTCGGGCAACAATGGCGGCCACACCAATCCAGGCCTGAAGCACGATCCCGATCAGATCGAGGCGGATTTCGGCGCGGAGCTCGGCCGTCGTATGATCGAGTTCTCCTACGGCACGACAAACTTCACACACGATTTGATCCGCCGTTACCAGATCCCTTGCGAAGCGCGTCAGAACGGCACGCTGCGCGCGGCTTACAACGAAGCCAACGCGGCTGCGATCGGGGCAACCGCCCAGCAATGCATCCGGCGCGGCATGCCGGTAACGTATCTGAATCGCGAACAGCTGCGCGAGATGACCGGCACGGATCGCTACATCGGCGCCATGCTCGACACACGCGGCGGCGACCTGCATCCGCTCAGCTACGCCCGTGGCCCGCGCGCGCCGCGATCTCCGCGGGCGCGAAGGTGCATGGCGAGACACCGGCGCTGTCGCTTCGTCGCGACGGCAGCCGCTGGCGCATCGAGACGCCGCGCGCGGTCGTGCATGCAGAAAAAGTGCTGCTCGCCACCAACGGTTTCACCGATGATCTCTGGCCGGCGCTTCGCCGCACCATCGTGCCGGTGTTTTCGTCGATCGCTGCCACCGCGCCACTGTCGACGACGTCGCCCGCTCGATCATGCCGACGCGTCCGGTCCTCTATGAAAGCGGACACATCACAGTCTACTACCGCATCGATCAGCACAACCGCCTGTTGATGGGCGGCCGCGGCCCGATGCGCTGGATCAACTCGCCGAACGACGTCGCCTATCTCATTCGCTACGCCGAGCGGCTCTGGCCGCAGCTCAAGGGCGTGGCCTGGACCCATGGCTGGAATAGCCGGCTCGCGATCACCAAGGATCACTATCCGCATGTGCATGAGCCCGCGGAGAACGTCCTGATCTCGCTCGGCTGCAACGGCCGCGGCGTCGCGCTGTCGACGGCGATGGGGGCACAGCTCGCGCGCCGGTTGATCGGGGGCGCCAAAGCCGAGATCGATATGCCCGTCACCGGGATCAAGCCGATCCCGATGCACGCGTTCTGGCCGGTTGGCGTGACCACTGCGGTGATTGCCGGCCGTGTCCGCGACCGGCTGGGGATCTAGCTTTCCGCCACCGCGTCGGCCCAGGGCTGGAAGATCTCGACCGCGCCGGAATTGATGTCGCCGTCGCGCATCACCACACTCGGGCAGGCGAACTTCATCGGCAGGGTCTGCACCGGCGTTTCCCTGTAGTCGAAGCGAACGGCAAGCGCCTTGCGTACATCCGCCGGCAGCCGCGTATCGCCGAGCACGATAGCGCCTTCGCTGCAATCGATGCGGGGCTGATGGATGGCGGCATCGAGGTCCATGTCGAAATCCATCGCAAAGGACACGAGCTGCATCACCGAAGGCAGGATGCGGCGGCCGCCGGAGGCACCGACCGCGAGGCGCTTGCCGTCCTTGGTCTCGGCGATAACAGGCGTGTAGTTGGTGAGGCAGCGCTTGCCCGGGGCGAGCGAGTTGGTGGTAGCAGGCGTCGGATCGAACCACATGATGCCGTTGTTCATGGCAATGCCGGTGTGCGGCGTCACATATTTCGACCCAAAGGACGAGAGCAGCGTCTGCGTCACCGCGGCGATATTGCCGTCCCGGTCGACCACGGAGAAATGCGTGGTGCAGGCCGGCGCCAGATATTCGGCGCCGAGCGAGCGCTTGCCGTCGGCATCGCCCATGTCTTTGAGCCGCTCGCGATAGGCCGCTTGCAGGGCAGCGGCATATTCGGCATAGGCGGCCGCATCCGGCGCGTTCGCCGGCTTCAGACTCTGCTGCAATAGGCGCAGCGCATGCGCCATGGTCGGCCCGGCAGTGAGTTCGGGCGTCGCATACACCTTCCCGCCGCGATAGGGGATCGCCAGCGGCTCGCGCAGATTTGCGCGGAACGCGGCGAGATCCTCGACCGACAGCGAGCCGCCATCGGCCCCGATGTCGGACGCGATGCTCTTGGCGAGATCGCCCTGATAAAAGTCGCGCGGGCCGGCCTCGGCGAGGTGCAACAGCGTCGCCTTCAAATTATCCTGCGGGAGCCGGACCTCAGCCTCGATGCTCCAGGGCGGGCTCGGGGGCAGGCCGTCCTGCAAAAACATTGCCGCGCTCGCGGGATAGCGCCGAAGATCTGCCGCCGAGCCCGCGATCGTCAGCGTGGTCCACCAGTCGGCCAGCAGGCCCTCGCCGGCAAGCCTGGCTGCCGGAGCGACCAGATCTTTCCATGTCATCCTGGCGTGTCGACGGTGCGCCTCCTCCATGCCGGCGACCACGCCTGGCACGGCGATCGCGCCGGGACCGTGAACGTTGCGGTCGTCCTTCACCCGCGGCCACGGAACAGGTCGGACGCGGTGCGTTCTCCGGTGATGGGGTAATCGGCCGCACGCAGGCTCTGCGGCGCGCACATGCCGTAGTCGATCACCTCGTAGCGATTTTCCTTGGCGCGGTAGAGCACCATGGCGCCGCCGCCGCCGATGCCGCTGTTCCAGGGCTCGAGAACGTTCAGCGCAAAGGTGGTCGCCACGATCGCGTCGACGCAATCGCCCCCGCCGCCAACACCTGCGCTCCCACTTCGGCCGCCCGTCGCGATTGCGAGGCAACAATGCCGCCCTTGGAGGTGACGGCAGATTTGCGGACGGTTTGATTGAGGCTGAACTGATGAGGCATGATGTCGCTGAACTCTGTCTTCAGTTGTCTTCTGGATCTCGTTGTCTCGGCTTCGTCGTGCTGACGTCGAAGCTCCCGCAATCGGCGGAGCGTGCGAAGAATGGCACATTGCCGGCAACCGGAACATCGAAAGGGAGACGCGACATGGCAGGTGTGAAGCAGGCGCGGGATGGCGCGGTCGGGAGATCGGCTGGTGCGGCAGGTTCAGGCCATCATCCGCACAAGCGCCGGCGCCGTCGAAAGCCGCAAGGCCGTCGTCGAGAAGCGCAAGGCGAAGTTTACGGGGAAGTAGGCGAGGACGAGCGGGCTGCGGTCAGAGCCCGCGGTTCAGCCGGCTGGCCTGATATTTGGCGTGCCATTTTGGGCCAGGGCCGCGCATGTAGTGGAGCTCGGGGCGGTAGGGGTTGCCTGCGATCCGCACCAGCTTCTGCCACTTGGTGGCGATGAAGGTGAAGGGCTGGCGAAACCGGGTCAAGGACGCGAGCAGCATGGCATCACCTCAATGCGGCTTGCCGAGCATGGCGCTGAAGGGGAGATCGAAAATCTCCTCGCCATCATCGTCACTGACATGGATCACCCAATCACGCCAATCCTCGGCGCCAGGCGTCTCGATCATCGAGCGCATGATCTGGGCGGCGCGGTCGCGCGCCTCGGAGAGGTTGGCGACTGCCGTGCCGTAGCGATCGATCAGCGTGCCTTCGGCATTCGAGCAGTGAAAATACATCTGAACCATACACGCCTCCTCTGGAAAGCGATTTGGACGGCATATCGATACCACCCGAACAGAACGAAAAATATTCGGGCCGAGCCCGGTAAGGGAATCTACGGAGATTGGTCGGCACCACACGCCTTGCAGGTTTGATCACAGGCGGGTGATGTTCAACTGGACGACGCCGGAGCGGCATGGAACAACCTTCGACCGAAAGCTGGGGAGGTTCCTGTGAATCAGTTCACATTCCAGGATGTGCGTCGAAGCTTGTGCGCAGGTGTCGCCGCCGTCGCCGCGATCCTGCTCGGGGTTGCGTCGCCGGCCTCGTCGGAGGCGGTGAGGAAAAGCGGCTACGCGGTGGGAACGGAGACCTGCGGCAGCGGCGATCTCGCCTTTCCCAAGCTCCAGATCGACATGAAGGCGGGATTTTGCGCCGGGCTCGTTGCCAGCGAAGAGGACCATCTGAGATTTCCGCGATCGATCGTCCAGGTGCCCGGCCGGGACCTGTTCGTGATCGCCGACATGGGCGGCTGGGGCCATACCGATGGGCGGCTGCTGCTGCTCGATCCTCACGCCGCCGAGGGCCAGCGGTTCAAGGAACTCCTGACCGGGGTCGAATATCCGTTCGGCCTCGTGATCGGTCCGGACAAGAAACTCTATGCCTCGACCGCCGAGACCATCTTCCGCTTCGATCCGCTCGCGGATGATCCGCGCGGCACGGTCGAGCCCATCATTCGTCACATGCCGGGCCGCCGCATCACGGTGCCTGACGGCACGAAGCTCGACGAGAGCGCGCACCCGCTCAAGCAGTTCGTGTTCGATCGCAACGGGCGTCTGTTCGTCAATGTCGGCGCCCACAGCGATGACTGCATTACACGGGCGCCGATGACGAGACCTTGCGCGGCGGCAGAAGGCCCCTCCGCCATGGCTGCGATCTGGCTGTTCACGCCGCCGTCGGGTGGCGTCTTCCCGGCCTTGAAGCCGAACGATCCCGATCCCGCCCACACGATTTACGCGCGGGGCCTGCGCAACTCGATGGCGCTGGCGCTGCACCCGAACTTTCCCGATGCCGGCTACGCCTTCCTGCAAGGCGAGAACGGCCGCGATCTGCCCGATATCTTCAAGCCGAACGAGGAAATCAACGCGATCGAGCAGGGCAGGCATTATGGCTGGCCCTATTGTTACGACCTGTCGACGCCGAGTCCCGAGTTCAAGCTCGTGCTGCAATCCGGCGCCTATAAATCCCTTTGCACGAGCAACGCGCTTTACAAGCAGCCATTCTCGCTGCTGCCGCCCCACGGCGCGCCGCTCGCGATGCTGTATTATCACGGCGCCAAATTTCCCGAGCTCGAAGGCAAGCTGCTGGTCGGCCTGCACGGGTATCGCCCGACCGGCAGCCGTGTGCTGATCTACGACGTCGACGACCACGGTTTCCCAAAACCCGCGCCGGCACCGGTGCGCTACCACGTGAGTTGTGCGGCCGATCCGACCCACAATTTTGAGACCGACGCCGGAGATGTCGCTGCGGCGCCGTTCGAGGAACTGATCGCCGGCTGGCATCGCGTCAATGGTGCGCGACCGCAAGGCGCACCGGTCGGCATGACGGTTGCCGAGGACGGTGCGATCTGGCTGGTCGAGGACAAGAACCAGACAATCATCCGCATCGATCGCGCCGCCGGCGATCCACCGCCGCCGCTGCCCTGCGACACGCGCAGTCAGGCGCTGATCGACCAGCTTGCGGCCTTCGTCGCCAGGGATGCGCACAACAAGATCCGGCTCACCACGCTGCGTAAAAACCTCGTCGAGAAGCACTGCGTCGGCTGTCACTCCGATTTCGGCCTGAAGGCGGGGCAGTCGGATGCCGACAAGGACGCGGCCGTGCTCCGTTTCATGCTGTCGCAGGATGGCTGGATCTATCCGGGCGATCCGGACTCGGGCAAGTTGCGCACGCGGTTGCGCGGCATTGGTGCGGAGAAGCTGATGCCGCCGGGCGGCGAGAGCCTGCAGAAGACCGGGCCCGGCTATCCGCCTCTGCTCACGACTGCGGATCTGCTCGTTGCGAAAATGGTTCCGGGAACGCGGATGCGCGTCAAGCTCGGCCTGCCGCAGCGCAAATTTTATGGCAAGGCGAACAAGGAATGCGGCGAAATACCGGCTGCCAAGGTCGTTGTCGTGACACAAAGGAACGCTGTAGACAAACCGGGCTTCAGCCGGTTCTTCCGTCCGGCCGATCCCTATCTGAATGGCGAGTGCAGCGACGACGATGGCTATTTCATTCGGCAGGAATTTCTGGTGCCTGTCCAGTAGCATCCTGCTCGTCGCGGCCACGCCACTCGTCGCCGCCGAGACGAAGCTGTTCGAAAGCGTGCAGGTGACGCCGGCCAGCGAATATACGTTCGGCATCGAAGGGCCCGCCGCCGATCGCGACGGCAATCTTTTCGTCGTCAATTTCGGCAAGCCCGGCACCATCGGCCGATTGCCCGCAGGTGGGACGGCGTCGGAGGCCTTCACGGCGCTTCCCGAGGGCAGCGTCGGCAATGCCATCCGCTTCGATCGCACCGGCACGATGTTCATCGCCGACTACAAGAAGCACAACATTTTTGCGATCCCGAAGGGCGCAACCGAGCCCGGCGTCTGGTTTCACTCCGACGAGATGAACCAGCCCAACGACATCACGATCGCCCGCGATGGCACGATCTACGCGAGCGATCCGAACTGGAAGGGCCGCGAAGGCCACGTCTGGCGCATTGCGAAAGCCGCCGACGGATCGGTGCAGGGCCAGATCATGACCGCGCCGCGCGCGATGGGCACCACCAACGGCATCGATCTCAGCCCCGACGGCAGCACGCTTTATGTCGGAGAGTCCAACAATGGCCAGGTCTGGTCCTACGTCATCCGCGGCAACGAGCTCGCCGACGCAAAGCTCGTCAAGGCGTTCCAGCCGGACACCATCGACGGCCTGCGCACCGATGTCACCGGCCGCCTCTATGTCGCACGCATCCTCAAGGGAACGATCTCGCTGATGAAGCCCAATGGCGCTGTCGAGCGAGAGGTCGCATTGAAGGGCAAGGAGCCGACCAACCTCGCTTTCGGCGGCAGCCACGGCAAGACCGTCTTCGTCACCCAGCGCCAGGGCGGCTTCATCGAATCCTTCCGCACGGATCAGCAGGGGCGCGAGCACTGTCTCCAGCGCGGGCGCTGCTAGACGCTTTAGAGGCGGTCTGCCTCCGGCGCAGAGAGACCGGCACTCTTCTTGCTTGCATCTGACCGCCGCGGAGATCAGACATCTGTGGCACCGTCAAAAAGCGACCACGGAGTATCGCGTGAAAGCCGTCCATACCGAACTGCACCGCAGCCACGATCCGCAATTCTTCCTGGTTCGCGGTGTCGTCAAGCGCACCACCGAGCAGCCCGAGCGGGCCGACCGCCTGCTCAAGGGCTTGAAGGATGGGAAGCATCAACTGGTCGAGCCGACGACATTCGGCCAGGGCCGCGCGCGCGCATTCACAGCCCCGAATATCTTTCGTTCCTGAGTGAAGCCTGGGACGCCTGGAAAGCACTCGGCGATTCCGGTCCGGAGATGATCGGCAACATCCACCCCGTGCGCCATGCCGCAACCTATCCTGCGCATATCGTCGGCAAGCTCGGCTGGCACACCGCCGACACCGCCGCGCCGATCGGCCCCGGCACCTGGGCCGCGGCCTGCGCGGCGACCGATGTTGCGGTCACGGCGGCGCAGATGGTGATGGACGGCGAGGACGCGACCTATGCGCTGTGCAGACCGCCCGGTCATCACGCCTATCGCGACATGGCCGGCGGCTTCTGCTTCCTCAACAACAGCGCGATTGCCGCGGCCCATCTGCGGCTCAAGCATGAGCGCGTCGTCATCCTCGACGTCGACGTCCACCACGGCAACGGCACGCAAGGCATCTTCTACGCGCGGCCGGACGTCTACACGGTTTCGATCCACGCCGATCCGATCGCGTATTATCCCTATGTGTGGGCTATGCGCATGAGCGCGGCGAAGGTCCAGGCCTCGGCACCAACCTCAACATTCCCCTGGCGATCGGCACCGGCGATGACGGCTATGTCCAGGCGATGGATGTCGCGCGCAAGGCGATCGAATCCTTCGCGCCCGGCGCGCTCGTGATCGCGCTCGGCCTCGACGCCTCCGAGCACGATCCGCTGAAGGGTCTCGCCGTCACCACGCCCGGCTTCCGCCGCATCGGCCAGGCCATCGCGAAGATGGGCCTGCCGACAGTCTTCGTGCAGGAGGGTGGCTATCTCTCGGATATTCTGGGTGCGAACCTGACCTCGGTGCTGGCAGGATCTGAAGAGGCGCGGTGATCAGCCGTCATTCTCCGTCATTGCGAGCGACCGGACGACGGGGGTCCGCGTCATCGGTGGCTAAAACAACCCGCTCGTCCGCAGCGCCTTGCAAACGTGCCGCATCTCGTCCTCGTCCGCGACCATGTCGAGCATGACCGTGGTCAGGCCCTTCGCGGCAAACTCTTCAGCTTTGCGCCGATCTCGGCGTAGCTGCCGACGAGATAGGGGCAGTCGGCCTGGAAGGTCAGGAACGGCAAGAGCCAGTAGCCATTGTCGTGGAGCTCGCTGGTCTGGCCTCCATAGAGATTACGTTTCCAGACCGAGTCGGTATTCTCCATTGTCAGCGCCAGAAGCTCGCGATCGTCCGAACTGTCGCGGAAGCGTCTCTGCGCAGCGGCCCGTGCCTCGTCTCGGCTTTCGCGCGCGAATATCCCGAAGTTCATGCCGGGGGCCTTGAGACCGCGATCGAGATCGGGCGGCAACATCTGCATCTTGATGCAGCCGCTCTCCCCGGCGATGCGCTGCGCCGCCTCCGACTGGCCCGCAATCAGGAACTCGGGCATCAGCTCGGTGGGCAGGCGCGGCCGGAGCTGGAGATTGGCTGCAGTGTAGAGCCGCCCCTTGAAGCTGACCGGCCGCGGGCTCGAAAGCAATTGGCGTACGATCGCGACGAACTCACCGAGCCGGACGTAGCGGTCGGCGTGGGACTGCTTGTCGCCCAGTCCCTCCAAGTCGCTGATTGCGGTCCCCGTGATCATGTTGAGATAGACCTTGCGGCCGTAGAGCTGCGCAAAGGACGACACGAACTTCGCCGCCGTGAACGGGTGCATGTAGACCGGATTGACGGCGATCAGCGGCGAGCTTCGCGTTGTCGTCGCCAGGATGTGCTGGGCCATCGCCCAGGGCTCGACGAAGACGTCGTTGCCCTCGAACAGCAGAATGCCTTCGAAGCCGTTGCGGTCGGCGAACTCGGCGACCCGCATCAGCTCGCCGACATATTTTTGCGGATCGCGGTTGCGCGAGATCGCGGGAAAGACGCGCAGCCGCGCCGGACTCATTCCGCCGCTTCCTGCAGGGGCCAGGCGTTGCAGCTGATGCGGAGGCCGCCGGTCGCGCGGGAGCCGTCGGCGATCGCCAGGCGATGTGAGGGCGAAGGCGAGCACAGCGAGAATCGCCACCCCAACGGATCGTCGGAGATATCGGGCTTGAAGCTGATCTCGATCGCCTCCCGCGACACCTGCATCGCGAATGCGTCGAGCGGCAAATTGAGCCCAAAACCCCTGGCTTTCAGATAGGCTTCCTTCAGCGTCCAATAGTCGAAGAAGCGCTCGGTCGCGGCCGGCTCCGGCAGTTCGCGCAGCGCCTCGATCTCTTCCGGCGCAAAGAAGCGAAGCGCGGTGGAGAGTGGCGCGACGCGCCGCGACACGGTCTCGACGTCGACGCCGACGGTCTCGTGCTTCGACACGACGCAAGCCACGCAGCCGTCGGCGTGGGACAGGCTGAAATGCAGTGCCGTCGAACTCGCGGGCGCCGCAACAAAGGGCCTCCCGTAGCGGCCGGTCGAAAACGACCAGTCGGTCGGTTCGATTTCGGGGGCCGCGTGCGAGAGCGCCAGGCGCAACATCGCGTGTGCGAAGATATATTGCCGCTGATGCCGCTCGAACATGAAACGGTCGGCGCGTATCCGTTCGTCGACGGAGAGCAGCCGCCGGCACGCTTCGACCGTGCCCGGCGTGTCGATGCTTTCGATCAGTCCGACAAACAGTTCAATCTCGTCGTCTGGCATCAATTGGGCCCATAGCGTCAGGCGGAGGCCAAATCCGCCCTGACCGAGAATCAACCGAGCAGGAAGCAACCGAGCAGGCCGCTTGTAGCGGTCCGCCCGGGCAAATTCTTGTCGGCCGTTGGCCGGTTTACAGGCGCAAGCTTGTGCGAGACCCCAACTCGACAGGCGAGCGGCCTAAATTCGGAAATGAATTGAAGATTCCTGCGGCGTCCCGGCCGACAAGTCTTACTTTTTCTTCTTGGCCTTTTTGCCGCCCAGCATCGAAAGGCTGGTGTCGACGTCCTTGAGAGCGGACTGGAGCTTCTTCTTCTCGTCGGAGAGAAGCTTTTGCAGCGCCTTGCGGTCCTTGTCGCTCAGCGAGGTACCCTTGGTAAATTTGATGAAACCCATAATGACACTCCCCCGGTTGAAAATAATCGTCCAAATCAAAAACGCAGGAATAATCTTGCGCGGCAACCGCCAAAGAATCAAGATGCAACTTGATCATTCACAGCTCTGGCGAGTGAACCCGCGTTCGGCGCGCGCTAACAGCCGGTCATGCCGCCCGACGGGCGAGCAGCCGGTCGAGCGGGGCATTCGGCTGCGTGACAGCGGCGCTGAGCAGCGCGACGAGATCCTCCATCCACGCGCCGATCATAGCGCCGTCGAGCAGCTCGCCCTTGTAATTGCAGGAACCTGTGATCCCGGTGGGGCGCTCCTTGAGCATCAGCGAGAGCCAGGTCTGGTCGACCGGCAGCACCGGCTGGCCCTCGCGCGCGACGTTTCCGATTGATCGCACCGCGACATCGGGCAGCTCAAGCGGCTGGCGCAGCGGATTTTGCAGCGTGAAATAGACTTGGAGCAGCGAAGCCGGATCGATGCCCTCCTGCTCCAGATGATCGGCCAGAATGTTGAACGGCAGCTCCTGCCGGGCATGCGCCTCGAGCACGCTTTGGCGCACGCGGCCCAAGGCCTGCGTGAACGACAGATCCGGCGTGATCTGGCTGCGGACGATCACCGTGTTCTCGAACGGACCCACGATCTTCTCGGTGTCGGGCTGAGCGCGATTGGCCATGGCGGTGGCGACCGTGATGTCCGTGCGTCCGGTCTGCGCCAGCAGCAGGGCCTTGAGGCCAGTGAGCAGGCACATGAACAGCGTGGCGTTGTGCCGTCGCGCATAGGCCGTGAGCAGGGCGACCAGGTCGCGCTCCAGGCTGAGCGGATGATGGTCGGTCGACGCGCCCGGGCGCGCTTCGCCGTCGAATAGGGCGGCTGAACCGCGCAAAGTCTCGGTCCAGTCGGCGGCCTGGCGGCGGGCCGCTTCGGTGCCGCACCACCAGCGCTGCCAGCGTGCGACGTCGGAGAACGCGAGCGGCATCTTCGGCAAGGGCGCCGACGGATGGCCTGCCAGCGCGGCGTAGCGGTTGGACAATTCCTCGAACAGCACGCCGATCGACCAGCCATCGGCGATGGCATGATGCAGCGTCAGCAGCAGGATGTGATCCTCGGCGTGCAGCCGCAGCAGCCGCGCCCGCAGCAGCGGCGCCCGGGCGGCGTCGACCGGGGTATAGGTCTCCTGCGCGATCAGGAGCTCAATTTTCCTGAGCTCGAGCGCCTTGCGGCGCCTGTTGTTGTGAGGCCGTCCGTCGCCGATGGTCTCGACGGTCAGGACCGGACCGAGCGCGGCGGGCGCGATGATGCGGCTGACCGGCTCCTTGCCGTTCCAGCCGAACGCCGTGCGGAGCGATTCGTGGCGGCGCGCGATGTCGTCGAGCGCCTGCGCCAGCCTGCGCGGATCAATTGGGCCTTCGAGGTGGAAAGCGAACGGCAGGTTGAACAGCGGCAGATCGGGCAGATTCTGCTCGATCTGCATCATCTGGTCCTGCGCGATCGACAGCGCGGGCGGTCCGCTGTCGGCGAGGCGCGACGCGCCGGCCGCGGCCTTTTGCGGCTTCGTGGCTACGGCCTCGTCGACCCGCCCGGCGAGCTCCTCGATCGTCGGCGCCTCGAAGATGGTCTTGATCGGCAGCGAGACCCCGAGCGCTCGGCCACGCGCGCCATCACCTGGCCCGCGAGCAGCGAATGGCCGCCGAGGTCGAAGAAATTGTCGGTGACGCCGAGGCTCTCGATCTTCAACAGATCGATCCAGATATCGGACAGCACTTTTTCGGTGAAGCGGCGGGCCGGCACGGCGGCTTCCGTCCCGGCGGTCTCCGGTTGCGCGGGCGCCGGCAGGGCGGAGCGATCCAGCTTGCCATGGGCATTGAGCGGAACCTGATCCAGGAACAGGAAGGCTGACGGGATCGCATGAACAGGCAGCCGGCTCTTGAGGAAATCGCGCAGCTCGCTGGCGCTGATCCGGCTGCCCGATGTGGCTATGATATGGGCGATCAGCCTGACATCGCCATTGGCGTCGCGGCGCGGCTCGACGATGCCGGCGCGGACGCTTGCGTGGTCGCCAAGCGCAGCCTCGATCTCCTTGAGCTCGATGCGATAGCCGCGGACCTTGACCTGAAGGTCGGCGCGGCCGAGGCATTCGATCGTCCCATCGGCGCGGCGGCGGGCGAGGTCGCCGGTGCGGTACAGCCGGCTGCCTTGCCGGCGCGCGAACGGATCGGAGATGAAGCGCTGCCCGCTCTGGGCGGGATCGTTGATATAGCCGCGGCCGACGCCGGGGCCGCCGATGCAGAGCTCGCCGACCACGCCGATCGGTTGCGGCTCCAGACCAGGATCGAGCACGTAGAGCTGGGTGTTGGGTAGCGGCGCGCCGACCGGGACATTGGTCGTCGCCGTGTCCGGCGCTCCGGTCAGCCGGTGCAGGGAGACGTCATCAGAACATTCCGAGGCGCCATAGGCGTTGATCAGCGGCACCTTCGGGCAGCGGGCGAACCAGGCGCGGCAGAGCTCGATCGGCAGCGGCTCGCCGGTCGAGATCAGGAGCCGCAGCTTGGCAAAGGCGCGCAGCATCGGCGCCTCGTCCATCCGTTCGAGGATCACGCGGAGCAGCGAGGGGACGATCTCGAGCACCGTGACGCCCTCGCGTTCGATCTCCCGTGCCAGCAGCATCGGATCCTGCACGACCGAATTGCCGCAGACATGGACGCGCGCCGACCATGGGAGCGGCGAGGAACTGCCAGACCGAGATTACAAAGCTCTGCGGTGCGGTTTGCGCGATCACGTCCTTGCTCGTGAGGCCGAGTTCGGCGATGAGCGACGCCAGATGGTTCGAGAGCCCGCGCTGCTCGATCATGACGCCCTTCGGCGCACCGGAAGAGCCGGACGTATAGATGAGATAGGCAAGGCTCGCCTGCGCGCCGCACCGCGCGGGTCGGCTTGGCCGATTCCAGCGTGATGGCGTCGTCAAGCTCGGCGACCTGGATGCGCGCGACCAATGGCTCGAGCAGCGCGTCGACCATCGCGGACTGCGCGCGCCCCGTCAGCAGCACGCTTGCGCCGCTCGATCCGAGGATGGTTGCGAGCCTCGCCGCTGGCTGCTCGGGATCGAGGTTCAGGAAGGCCGCGCCCGCGCGTTGCACCGCGATCATCGCAGCGAGCAGGTCGGGCCCGCGATCGGCAAGCAGCGCCACTACGGTCTCGGCGCCGACGCCCTCGCAGGCAAGCCAGCGCGCGATCGCCTCGCTGCGGCGCGCCAGTTCGCGATAGCTCAGGGACAGAACTCCGTCGGATATCGCCACCGCGTTCGGCGTCTTCTTTGCCTGCCGCTCGAAGCATCCCCAGAAATTGCCGCGCGCCGTGAAATTGGCAGTCCGGCCTTTCGCCGGCAGCAGCCGGCGTTCGGCGTCGGTGAGCAGCGGCAGACGCGAGATGCGCTGCTCGGGATTGGCGATGACTGCCCTGAGCAGGGTCTTGAACTGATCCGCCATGCCCTCGATCGTACCAGCGTCGAACAGATCGGTGGCGTATTCGAAGAAGCCGGTGAAGCGGCCCTCGGCCTCGACCAGCTCCAGCGTGATGTCGAACCGCGCGACTTTCGGGTCGATCTCCAGCCGCCGCGTCGACAGGCCGGGGAAGCGCGCCGCCTCGATCGATGCGTTCTGGAGAATGAACATGATCCGGAACAGCGGATTGCCGTCGCTCCTTCGCGCGATCTGCAACGCGCGGAGGACTTCCTCGATCGGAAGGTCCTGGTTGCGATAGGCATCGAGCGTGACCTGGCGCACCCGCCGCAGCATCTCGCCGAAGGTCGGGTCGCCGCCGAAATCGTTGCGCAGGATCAACGTGTTGGCAAACAGCCCGATCAGCCGTTCGCTCTCGATCTGGTTGCGGTTCGCGATCAGCGAGCCCGTCGCGACATCCTCGTGTCCGGTATGACGGAACAGCAGGCACTGGAATACCGCGAGGAGCGCCATGAACGGCGTCACGCCCTGGTCCTGGCTCAGCGCGCGAATGTCGGCCGAAAGGGCTTTTGAGAATTCGAGATAATGACGGGCGCCGTGGCCGCTCCAGACTCCAGGCCTCGGCCGGTCGGTCCGCAACGGCAGCGTGGTGACGCCGTCGAGCTGCGTTCGCCAATAATCGAGCTGCTCCTTCGCCACCGGTGTCTGCGCCCAGCTCTGCTGCCAGCGCGCAAAGTCGCGATATTGGAAGCCGGGCGAGGGCAGCATCGTCGTGCCCCCTTGCGCGCGGCGGAGTATCCGGCGGCGAGCGCCTCCCAGAACAGCCGCTGTGACCAGCCATCGGTGACGAGGTGATGGACATTGGCCACCAGGGCATGGCTGGACTTGTCGAACGAAAGCAGCGTGACCTTCAGCGGCGGCTCGCGACCGAGATCAAACGGATATTGCGCCAGCTTGAGCGCCTCGCGCCTGACGACCGCAGCCCGGCGGTGCGAAGGGCAGGGTCTTAGCTTGATCCGCTCGAGCCGGGGCGCTGCTTCGAGCACGCGCTGCACGGGCTCGCCCTCGCGCTCGACGAAGACCGAGCGCAGCGCCTCGTGGCGCGCGCAGATCGTCCCGAGGCTCGCCTGTAGTGCGGCGATGTCGACCTGCCCCTCGAGTAGCGCGACCTCGACCACGTTATAATTGTAGCGTGTCGGATCGAGCCGCGAGAGCACATACATCCGCTGCTGCTGGAACGACAGCGGCGCGTCTCCTTCGGAGGCCGCCGGGCGCCAAGCCGGCAGCGTCGCATCGCGATGCGTCGTGGTCTCGAGCCGGGCGGCAAGAGCGCCGACTGTAGCGCAATCAAAAATGTCTTCGAACGAGAAGTCGACGTTGAAGCGCTCGCGCAGGCGCGAGCGCATCTGCGTGACCGCGAGCGAGTCCGCGCCGAGCGCAAAGACGTCCTGATCCACGCCGACTCTCGGAAGCTCCAGAAGATTGGCCCAGATCTCCGCGAGCTGGGTCTCCAGCGCGTTGCGCGGCAGCTGCATCTCGTCGTCATCATGAGCCGCCGAAATCAGGCCGGCCAGCGCGTTGCGCTTGACCTTGCCGCTGGCACCTTTCGGCAGCGCGGCCACGCTGCGGATCAGGCTTGGCACTTTGTAGGCGGCGAGGCGTTTGCGCGCGAACTGGCGCAGCTGGTCGGAGGTCGCCTCGGAATTTTCCCGCAGCACCACGACGGCGGCGACGTTTTCGCCGAGTTTTGGGTGGGGAACGGCAAAGACACCGGCTTCCAGCACCGCCGGATGGGCCAGCAGCACCTCCTCCACCTCAAGCGGCGAGACCTTCTGGCCGCCGCGGTTGATGACGTCCTTGATGCGGCCGACAATGAAGAGATAACCGTCCGCATCGAGATAGCCGAGATCGCCGGTCCGGAACCAGCCGTCGCGAAATGCGGCCTGCGTCGCCGCCTCGTCATTATAATAGCCGCGGCTCATATTCGCTCCGCGCAGCATGATCTCGCCACGCTCGCCGCTTGCAAGCGCGCGGCCAGTCTCGTCCATGATGGCAATCTCGGGACCTGCGGCGCGGCCGACCGATCCGATCTTGCGCAGCTCGAACGGGTTGGCGGCAATCTGCGAGGCCGCTTCGGTCATGCCGTAGGTTTCCAGCACGGGCACGCCGAACATCGTCTCCAGCCCGTTGAGGATTGCGGGCGCAAGCGAGGACGAGGCCGAGCGGATCACGCGCAGCGATGACGCGCGGGCGCGCTGCGGGTTGGCTTCCGCGGCCGTCAGCAGGGCGCGATGAATGGTCGGCACCGCCGTATACCAGGTCGGTTGCAGATCGCGCATCCAGCCAAAGAAGGACGGTGCGTCGAAACCGCCGGTCGCGATCACGCTGGAGCCCGCGGCCAGTGCGGTGAGCAGACCGGAGATCAGGCCATGGGCGTGAAACAGCGGCAGGACATTCAGCAGGCGATCGTGCGATGTGAGCGACAGCACGCGGCCGGCATTCTGTGCGGAGAGACACACATTGCGATGCGTCAGCGGTACCATTTTAGGCCGCGCCGCCGTGCCTGACGTCAACAGGATGAATGCATCGTCCTCGGCGCAACCAGCGCCGTTCGTACAGGCGGGACCAATCGTCGGTCCGATGAACGAACAGCCGCCGAGATCCGTCTCGGATCCCGGAACGAAGTCGATCACCGCGATATCAAGCGCCCTGGCGACGTCACGACTGGGTGAGTTCATATCGGCCCGGGTGACCAGCGCCGTCAGCTTCAATTCGCTGAAGTAACGCTGCAGTTCATCCGCCGTCAGGTCCGGATTGACCGGGACGCAGGCACAGCCTGTTGCGACCGCGATGAGAGCCAGCGCGCTGTCGGCCCCGCGCGGCAGCGCAACGGCAATCCGGTCGTCAGGCGCAATGCCGAGCCCGCGCAACGTTTGGACCAGATGCGCAGTCCTCGCGGCGAGCGGGCCATAATTCAGCGGCGGCCGGCCAGGGGAGAGCAGGGCGGGTGCTGCCGGCGTCGCTTGTGCGTGGAAGGCGAGAAGGTCGCCGATATGGGCAAATGTCTTGGTTTCGGCGCCCGGCCCTGCCGACCTCATTCCAGCCCCGAATGCAATCTCCGACAACACCATTCCTTTTTGATCTGATTGGGCTATTCTTCCCAAGAGTTAGGGAGCGCGTCCAGTCCGAGGTGAAGTTTTGGCCCCAAAATCTGTGGTTGAGGGACCTTAAGCGTTTCGGCGGGGGGAGTGTCGGGCGGGATCACCATGCTGGAGAAAGAGCCGGGGACGGAAGTCGGGTTGAAGCGCTGGCTCGAAGGCGTCGGTCTCGGCCACTACACCGATCTGTTCGCGCAACATCGCCTCGATCTCGACGTCATGGGAGACCTGACCGAGGCTGATCTTGCCGAACTCGGATTGCCGCTCGGCGATCGCAAGCGGTTGAAGCGGGCGACCGCGTCGCTGTTCCAGGCCGAGACGGCGGAGGCGCTGGTCGCGCCGGCACACCCGCCGACCCGGACCGAGGTCGGCGCCGAGCGGCGTCAGCTCACCACCATGTTCTGCGACATGGTGGATTCCACCGCGCTCTCCGCCCAGTTCGATCCGGAAGACGTGCGCGACATGATCGCGAGCTTTCGCGAGACCTGCGTGCGCGTGGTCAAGCATTATGAGGGCTTTGCCGCCCGCTTCGTCGGCGACGGCATTCTGGTTTATTTCGGCTATCCGACCGCGCATGAAGACGACGCCGAACGCTCGGTGCGCGCCGGGCTCGAGATCGTGCGGGTGCTGTCGACGGCGCGCGCGATCGAGCCGCGCGGCGCGCTCAGCCACGCGCCGGCCGTCCGCATCGGGATCGCGACCGGCCTCGTCGTGGTCGGCGATCTCGTCGGCCAGGGCACCGAAGAGCGCGATTCCGCGGTCGGCGAAACCGTCAATCTGGCCGCACGCCTGCAGGCGCTGGCGCCGCCCAACGGCGTGGTGATCTCCTCCTCGACGCAGTCGTTGCTGAAGGGGAAGTTCGATTACCGCGATCTCGGCACCCACGCGCTGAAGGGCATCTCGGAGAAGACCCAGGCCTGGCATGTCATGCGTGCCACACGGGTCGAGACCCGCTTTGCTGCCGCCATGGGCACGCGCCTGACCCCGCTCGTCAACCGCGAGGAGGAAATCGCGCTGCTGATGGGGCGCTGGAAGCAGGTCAAGGAAGGCGATGGCCAGGTCGTCGTCAAGTTCGGCGAGCCCGGCATCGGCAAGTCGCGCATCATCCAGGAGATTTTTAACCGGATCGCAGGCGACCGCCACGGACAGGTCTCGTTCCAGTGCTCGCCCTATTATACCTCCACCGCCTTCTATCCGTTCGTCGAGCAGCTCAAGTTTTCCCTCGGCCTCGATCGCGAGGATGTATCCGCGTTGTCGCTGGCGAGCCTGGAGAATGCGATTGCCGCCGGGCAAGGCGATATCGAGCAGGTCTCGCCGCTGTTTGCCGCGCTGCTGTCGATCCCGACCGGCGAGCGCTATCCGCCGCTCGACTTGTCGCCGCAGCAGCAGAAGGACGCCACCGTCGCGGCCCTGGTCAATCACTTCCTCGGCCTCGCGCGCGAGATGCCGCTGGTGATGGCCTTTGAGGATCTGCACTGGATCGATCCGACCTCCCGCGAGGTGGTCGACCTCCTGGTCGATCGGGTGCAGAACCGGCCGATCCTCACCATCATCACCGCGCGCTCCGAATTCCAGCCGAGCTGGAACGCGCATTCGCACATTACCACCCTCGTGCTGAACCGGCTCAGTCGGCCGTTGCGCGCGACGCTGGTCGAGCGTGTCGCCGGGCGCGAGCTGCCCAAGGAGGTCATCGAGGAGATCATCGTCAAGACCGACGGCGTGCCGCTGTTCCTGGAGGAGCTGACCAAGACGGTTCTCGAGTCCGACCTCCTGACCGAGCGGCATGGCCGCTACGTGCTGTCGGGCTCGTGGCGGCAACTCGCGATCCCGGCGACGCTGACGGACTCGCTGATGGCGCGTCTCGATCGGATGGGACCGTTCAAGCGGATCGCGCAGATCGGCGCCACCATCGGCCGCGAGTTCTCCTACGAGACCCTGCATGCGGTCGCCAACACGCCGGCGGAGCAGATCGAGGCGGCGCTGACGCATCTGGAGGAGGCGGGCCTGATCATGCGGCGCGGCCATCCGCCGGACGCGCTCTACTCCTTCAAGCACGTGATGATCCAGAACGCGGCGCATGCCAGCCTGCTGCACAGCGAGCGGCGCAAGCTGCATGCCAGCATCGCTCAGGTGCTCGCCGAGATGTATCCGGAGAAGACCGAGCGCGAGCCGGAGCTGCTCGCCCGCCATCTCACCGAGTCCGGCCAGAGCGAGGGCGCGGCGAGCTTCTGGCTCAAGGCCGGCAAGCAGGCGGCCAAGAGCGGCGCCAATCTCGAGGCGATCGGCCATCTGCGCCGGGGCTTGAGCGTCGTGCAGGCCAATGCCCGCATGCAGGGCGCCGACGAGATGGAGCTCGAGCTGCGGATCGCGCTCGGCAACGCGCTGATCGCCGCCAAGGGCTACGCTGTGCAGGAGGTCGAGGAGAACTACATTCGCGCCCTCGAGCTCGGCCATCAGCTCGATGACGACGAAAACGCCTTTGCCGCCACCCGCGGGCTCTGGGTCTGCCATTTCATCCGCGCCGATCTCACCCGGGCGCATGATCTCAGCGTCGAGCTGTTGAAATTCGCCAAGCGCGAGCGGCTCAACGAGCAGGCGCAGCCGGCGCAACAGACCGGCTATCTGATCGAGGCGCACCGCTCGATCGCGATGACCATGCTCTATCGCGGGCGCTTCGCCGCCGCGCAGCATCATCTGCACCGCTGCATCGATCTCTACAGCCCCGATTTGCACTCCGACCTGATGGAGCGGCACGGCACCGATCCCGGCGTCGTCTCGCTGTCCTATCTCGGCTATCTCCTGTGGTTCCTCGGCCAGCCCGACGCGGCGCGGCAGCACAGCGAGCAGGCGATCCTGCTTGCGGAGAAGATCCGCCATCCTTTCTCGCTCGCCTTTGCATTGGTGTTCGGCGCCTATCTCTGCCAGCATCTGCGGGATATCGAGGGCACGCGCGACCACGCCAATCGCGCTATGATCATCGCCACCGAGCACAATTTCCTGCACTGGAAGCAGCAGGCCACGATCCTGCGCGGCTGGGCGCTGGCGCAGCTCGGCGAGGCCGACGAGGGCATCAGCCAGATGCGATTCGGCCTCGACGAATACGAGGCGATGGATTCCTGGCTCGCTGGCTGCTGGTTCCGCTGCCTGCTCGCGGAGGCCTATGCCAAGGTCGGCATGCGCGACGCCGCCTTGCGCGCGCTGGACGGTGCGCTCGCGACTGCAAGACGGACCGGCGATCACTCCTATCTGGCCGAAGTCTATCGCCTGCAAGGCGAGATCACCCTGTCGGACGGCAACGCGACTTCGGCGCAGGAAGCAGAGGATTTGTTCGAACTTTCGCTGGAGATCGCGCGCAAGCAGGGCGCGTTGTCCTGGGAGCTCAGAACCGCCGTCAGCCTCGCACGGCTGTCGCACGACGCCGGAAAACGCGAACACGCCAGCCTTTTGCTCGTGCCGATCGTCGGCAAGTTCAACGAGGGATTTTTGACACCGGACCTGAAGCTGGCCATGCAGCTCGTGCACGAGATCGGTGGCGACACGCCGGCTCGTCAGGGCGATCCCATGAAATGAGCGATCTGCCCGCCGCGCGTGCGCGCTACGTCCGGCTGATTGCGAGGCGGGAACGCCTCTCCTCGCCGCGCCTGCTTGCAGCCATGGCGACGGTGCCGCGCGAAAATTTTCTCGCGAAGGGACCCTGGCGTATCAAGGGCGAAGCGGGACGCAACTACCGTCTGACGCCTGACGCGGACCCGGTCCACCTCTACGACAATGTGCTGGTTGCGATCGACGCACGCCGCAAGCTCGACACCGGACTGCCGAGCCTGTGGGCTCACTTCATCGATTTGCTGGGCGTCGGGGAGAGGGACCGCGTGGTCCAGATCGGTTGCGGGCTCGGCTATTTCTCGGCGATCCTCTCAGAGATCGTTGGCCCCAAGGGCAGAGTGCATGCAATCGAGTGCGACGAGCGGCTCGCGGTACGTGCCGCGGCCTGTCTTCGCGCCTATCGGAATGTCGAGGTTGTCAACGGCGACGGCTGCCTGGATGTCAGCGAGCCGGCTGACGTGATCATCGTGCACGCCGGCTTCTCGCATCCGCATCCGCTCTGGCTTCAGTCACTCCGCCCGCGCGGCCGTCTGCTGGTGCCGCTGACGCAGCGGGACCGCGAAGGTGCCGCCCTCAAGATCACGCGCAGGGGCAAGGGATTCCAGGCCGAGGCGGTGCAGCAGATCCAGATCTTCCCCGGCCAGGGCCGCGGGGTCACGGCGCTCGACGATCGCGTCGCCGACTGGTGGCAGCGGGCATCGTCGCTGGCGCCGCTGCGCTTTCGCGGCATCGCGCAGGGACTGCCGCTGGACGGCTGACGATTCGTTTCATTGTACTTGCGAAACGAAGTTTCCAAGCCTCCCGTCGCTCGCATGAGTGTGGCTCGACTTCACGCGTCCTTCGTGAACTTGCTGATCACGTCCATGAACGGCTTCGGCTTGAACTCGGCGTCGAGCGGCAGCGGGCGGCTCGGCTGCTTGTCCTTGCGGGCGAAGGTGGCGTTGATCCAGCTGTAGCGGTCGGAGATGCCCCAGGTCAGGATCGAGCGCGCCGGCCCGCTGGTCGCAATTGCCGTCAAGAGATCGTCGACACGCTTGGCGACGATGACATCGCGCTCCGAAGCGCTTCCCGTGAGCTTCTGATCGTCGACGTCGAGCTCGGTGACGTAGACCTCCAGCCCCCATGAGCGCAGCTCGGTGACGAACTCGGCGAGCCCGTGGGTGTCGATATCGAGCTCGGCATGCAGATGCGATTGCAGCCCGACGGCGTGCAGCGGCACGCCCTGGTCGAGCAGATTCATGATCAGATTGCGGTAGGCGGCGCGCTTGGCGATGAACGAATCCTTCGCCGACTCGATATCGTATTCGTTGATCGCGAGCTTGACGTAGGGATCGGCTGCGGCCGCGGTGCGGAAGGCGAGCGGAATCCAGCGGTCGCCGAGATGTTGCGTCCAGAACGTGTCGCGCCGGTCGGTGACGGCTTTGGGATTGTCGGGGATGGGCTCGTTGACGACGTCCCACGCGGTCAGCTTGTCCTTGTAATAGGACACGACTGTCGAGACGTGATCGACATAGGCGCGCTCGACGCCTTTCGAATCCTTGATCTGCTTGGTCCAGTCCGGAATGTCGTGATACCAGGCGAGCGTGTGGCCGCGCATGGTCAGGTCGTTCTTCTGGGCGAAATCATAGATGGCATCGGCGCGCTCGAAGGCGAACGTGTGCGGGTCCGGCCGCAGCATCGGCCATTTCAGTTCAAGCACCGGCACCACCTGCGTACAATAGGTGCTGATGGCCTCGCCGAGCCGCGGATCTGCCTGCAGGTCCCAGAGCGTGGCGGCTGCGCCATAGCCCGGACGGCGCTGCGCGAGTTTCGACACCGGAAGGGCCGACGCCGATGCGCCCGCTGCGATCGTTGCGGCGCTGCCGAGGAGAAATTCGCGTCTGTCGAGCTTCATCATGTGGCGGCCGCCCCTTCGGAACCAACGCGCCAATGTACCAACCGGCGCCTCGCGATGCGGCGGTTTCCTGTTGTTGGGTTAACTTTCGCGAACGGCTTCGTCAGCGCGCCTGACGCTGCACCGCTTCAGCGATCCCGTAATAGTGAAGCGCGCCCTTTTCGAGCGTGAGATTCTCCATCACATAATCGCGAGGTGCGAAGTCGCCCGCGATGGCCTGCGACCAGAAGTCGCTCCAGCCGGAGACGAAGCCATTCGCGTCGATGAACGTGCGGCCGCAACGTGCGTCGAAATAGGGCACCGAGGATACGCCGCCTTCGTATCTCACCTTGTCCGGAAAATACTCCGGATCCTGCCACGGGCCGCCGCGATTCCACGCGAACACGGGCACCCCGCTCGACAGCGCCTGCTGGCAGGCGATGCCCTGGCTCTCATGCTCGCACAGGAAAACCATGCTGCGGCAGCGCGCCAGCGCCGCCTTGTAGTCGTCTTCCATGTAATGACCATAGCGGATCACCTCGACCGAGCGGCCGCTGGCTTCGACATGCTTAAGGATCGGTTCGATCAGCTCGCCCGCGTAGCGCTCGTGCTCCCAGCGGACCTTGTCATAGAGCAGCACATCGACGCTCTTCTGCTCGGCTGCGGTCTCAGTCCACAGGTCGGTTTCGATGCCGACCGGCCAGACCTCGACATGCGGCCAGCACGGCCGGCACATCTCCGCATACCAGTCGCAGGGCACCAAAATCGTCTTCTTGTGCAAGTCTTTCAGATGCTCCGGTGCATCCACGGGATGGTTGTACATGACGACCCCGAGCAAGAGCGGGTTTTGCCACGCGAACCAGTCGAGCACGAAGGGACGCCCGATGATGCAGGCCAATTCCTCCGGATGCTTGCGGATGTAGCCGTAATCGTTGACGCGATAGCGAATCCCGACCCGGTCGAGCCCGGCACAGAGATTGAGGAACACGCGCCGCTGGCCGCTGATCCAGGACTTGCCGAGCAGCATCCGCCGCAGCAGCGGCCGAACATGCCGGTCGCCGGGAAACCAGCGATCGTCGCGCTCCTCGAAGAACAGGTTGAGCGTCATCCGCGCGTCCCGGTCGGCGGGGGCGGCCGGAACCAGAGACGCATCCGTGCCGTCATGAGGCAGGGAGGCGGGTTCTGCCTGCGTTCGCTCGGCAACGTCCATGTCAGTCACGTCCACGCATTGAGAGAAAGCCGGGCGACGGCTTGAAATTATGGTTTCTTTTTCGGTGATCGCGCCGGTCCGTTCAAGGCCAGGGTAAATTTAACGCTAACGCGCGAAATCGGCGGGCCACTCCAATCGGCGGCCGATCTGCAGACTGCGGCCC
Organism: Bradyrhizobium sp. RDM12; assembly: GCF_051917485.1. Taxonomy (NCBI): domain Bacteria; kingdom Pseudomonadati; phylum Pseudomonadota; class Alphaproteobacteria; order Hyphomicrobiales; family Nitrobacteraceae; genus Bradyrhizobium; species Bradyrhizobium sp. RDM12. Next base: position 7,639,749 of record NZ_CM133064.1, on the reverse strand, counting down.
GGCGACAGGATGGGTGCCCGCATCTGGCTGAAATCGCGGTGGCCCGTACAATCCCGGGAAATTCGGAGGTGGATGTTGGATATTGGATTGTGCAATACTGCCCAGCAAAGACGTCCGCGCTCGAATTAACAAGAGAGTTTGTGGAAGCGCGACCTCAGAGCCACTGCCGAAGGCGTTGGTGCGCGGGAAGCGTGCCGTCCTGGCCCGGCTTGTTCAGAAAGCAGATCTAGATATGGCTCAAAGGATGCCGGAAATCCGCGCATTGGCGCAGTTGCTCGCCCGTTATCGCGAGCCCGACAGCACCCGCGGCGTCCTCGAACTGGCAGTGACGGCAGTGCCGTTGCTGGCCATCTGGGCTCTGACCTGGAATGCTTTTGACAATGGCTATTGGCTTGGCTTGCTGCTGGAGGTGCCCGCAGCCGGCTTGCTCGTCCGCCTCTTCATGATTCAGCACGATTGCGGGCATGGCTCGTTCTTCCGCAGCCGGGTCGTGAACGACTGGGTCGGCCGGGCCATCGGTGTCGTGACCCTGACGCCTTACGATTATTGGCGGCATAATCATGCGCACCATCATGCGAGTTCCGGCAATCTCGATCACAGGGGTCTTGGCGACATCGATACGTTGACCGTGCGCGAGTTCCTCGCGCAATCGCGATGGCGCCGGATGCTCTATCGCCTCTACCGGCATCCCATGGTGATGTTCGGCGTCGGTCCCACGTATCTGTTCATCCTGAAGCACCGATTGCCGGTCGGAATGATGCGCGGCGGCTGGAAGCCCTGGCTGAGCACGATGGGCACGAACGGCGCCATCGTGGTTCTCGTCGCCGCGATGATCCGGCTGGTGGGCTATGGGCCGTTCCTGCTCGTGCATCTGCCGATTATAATTCTGGCGGCGTCGATTGGTGTCTGGCTGTTCTACGTTCAGCACCAGTTCGAGGACACGTACTGGTCCCATGGCGATGACTGGAGTTTTCACGAAGCTGCACTGCATGGCAGCTCCCACTATCATTTGCCGGCTGTCTTGCGATGGTTCACGGCCAATATCGGCATCCACCACATTCATCATCTCAGCAGCAGAATTCCCTGCTATCGACTGCCGGATGTGTTGCGGGATCACCCGCAGCTCGCTGGCGTCGGACGAATGACCCTGCTTCAGAGTCTGCGGTCTGTGCCGCTGGTTTTGTGGGATGAGGAACGCCTGCAGCTGGTCTCGTTTGCGGAGCTGCGAGCCCGGTCCACGCGCGATCTGCCCGCGATGGCGGACTGTTGTAACCTGTAGCCGCCCCCACCGGCATTGCCGCACGATGCCTATTTCTCGCCGCGGAAATTTCTGCGAGCGCGATGGGTCACCGGCCTTTTACATTTTGCGGTAGCGGCAGCCGGAGCCATGCCTTGCCGAGCTTGTCAATCAAAGCCCATTCTGCTCAGTAGGAGTTTGAAATTGCGCAGCAATATGCGCATGCATCTATCGACTAAAGTCGAAATTCAGCGAGGAAACAAACAATGCGCAAGCTCACTTTGGCCATTGCAATGATCGTCCCGATGCTTGGTCATGCAGCGTCGGCCGAGGACACCCTGAAGATCGGCTACATCGATCCGCTCTCCGGCGGCGGCGCCAGCGTCGGCGAGGGTGGTTTGAAGACGTTCCAGTACCTGGCCGACGAGCTCAACGCCAAGGGCGGCATCCTCGGCCACAAGATCGAGATCCTCCCGCTCGACAACAAGACCAATCCGCAAGAGAGCTTGGTGCAGGCCCAGAAGGCGATTGATGCCGGGGTTCACTACATCACCCAGGGCAACGGCTCGTCTGTCGGCGCGGCGCTGTCGGACTTCGTCACCAAGAACAATACGCGCAATCCCGGCAAGGAAGTCCTGTACTTCAACTACGCCGCCGTCGATCCGAGCCTGACCAACGAGAAGTGCAGCTATTGGCATTTCCGCTGGGATGCGAGCTCCGACATCAAGATGGAAGCGCTGACCAACTACATGAAGGACACGGCCTCCATCAAGAAGGTGTACCTGATCAACCAGGACTATTCGTTCGGCCAGTCCGTCCGTACCGATGCGCGCAAGATGCTCGGAGCCAAGCGGCCCGACATCCAGATCGTCGGTGACGAGCTGCATCCGCTGCTCAAGGTCACGGACTTCTCGCCCTACATCGCCAAGATCAAGGCGTCCGGCGCCGACAGCGTTGTCACCGGCAATTGGGGTCAGGATTTCGCGCTGCTGCTCAAGGCCGCAGCCGATGCCGGCCTGAAGGTCAACTGGTACACTTATTATGCCGGCGGCGCCGGTGGCCCGACCGCGATCAAGCAGACCGGCCTCGATGGGCAGGTTTTCCAGATCACCGAAGGCTTCGCCAACTCCGGCAACAAGGCTGCGATGGACTACGAAAAGGCCTTCCGCGCCAAGGTCAACCTGTCGCTGTGGTATCCGCGCGCGGTCAACGAGATGCGGATGTTCAAGGCGGCGGCCGAGAAGGCCAACTCGATCGATCCCGTGAAGGTGGCGGCGGCGCTCGAGGACCTGAAGTTCGAGGTTCTGGACGGCGGCCAGGGCATCATGCGCAAGGACGATCATCAGTTCTTGCAGCCGATCTACATCTCCTCCTTCGGCAAGTTGACCGAGAGCGAGCCATTCGACGAGGAGGGCACCGGTTGGGGCTGGCATCTGGTTTCCAAGATCGACACGCCGCAGGCCATGGTCTCCACGACCTGCAAGATGGCGCGGCCGTAATCAGGGACTACGTCGCCTTTCCGCGGCCGCTACCGGTCGCGGGAGGACGGCGGGGATGCGTTTGATCGGTTGGGCGATGTTCACCGGGACCATCAGGCCCCGGATATATATGAGTGCGCTGTGCTGGAACTCATTGTCATTTCCACCCTGAACGGTGTGCTGTTCGGCATGCTGCTCTTCCTGCTGTCGAGCGGGCTCACCGTCATCTTCAGCATGATGGGCGTGCTCAACTTCGCCCATGCAAGCTTCTACATGCTCGGCGCCTTCTTCGGCTTCCAGCTCACGAGGTGGATCGGCTTCTGGCCGGCGCTGGTGTTGGCGCCACTGCTGGTGGGCGCCATCGGCATGGCCGTGGAACGCTACGGCCTGCGCAACACCCACAAGCACGGCCACGTTGCCGAGTTGCTGCTGACGTTTGGTCTTGCTTTTGCCATCGAAGAGATCGTCTCGATGATCTGGGGCAAGAGCCCGCTCGACTACCGCGTGCCCGCTCTGCTGGACTTCCCGGCCTTCACCGTCTTCTCGACCAACTATCCCGCCTACAAGATCTTCATGCTGGCGATCTCGGTCGTGATCTTCGTGGCCCTGCTGCTCGTGCTGAAACGCACCCGCGTCGGCCTCATCGTCCAGGCTGCACTCACCCATCCTCATATGGTCGGCCACCTCGGTCACAATGTCGGACGCGTGTTCATGGTCGTGTTCGGTGTCGGCAGTGCGCTGGCCGGGCTTGCCGGCGTCATTGCCGGCCCCGCCCTGGTGACGCAATCCGATATGGCGGCATCGCTCGGGCCCATCCTGTTCGTGGTGATCGTGTTCGGCGGGCTCGGCTCCTTGCCGGGGGCCTTCATCGCGTCGCTCGTCATCGGATTGGTGCAGACGTTCGCGGTGGCGCTCGATGGCTCGCTGGCGAGCGCGTTCGGGCCGCTCGATCCGTCGGCGGGACCGTCCGTTCTCACCGACATCTGGAACGTCACCATCGCCCAGGTCGCGCCGATCGTTCCCTATATGCTGCTGGTGCTCATTCTGATCGTTCGCCCCATGGGCCTGATGGGGACGCGCGAGTCATGAGTACGGCTACGACTTCGGCCTCCAAGAGAACGGCAGATGCTACCGGCGGAAGCCTGCGCTTCTACGGCGTCTGGCTGCTCGGCATCGTCCTGCTGATCGTCCTGCCGATGATCTTCTCGTCGGGCGGCTCGCTGACATCCTTCAGCCTGATCGGCATCGCGATCGTCTTTGCACTGTCCTACAACATCCTGCTCGGCCAGACCGGCCTGTTGTCGTTCGGTCACGCCGTGCATTACGGCCTCGGCGGCTTCGCCGCCTGCCACATGATGAATGCGGTGGTGTCGCATGGCTGGCCGATCCCGCTGCCGTTCATTCCGTTGTTCGGCGGGCTAGGCGGCCTCGTGTTTGCGGTGATCATCGGCTGGGTCATGACCAAGCGCGCCGGCACGGTGTTTGCGATGATTTCGCTCGGCATCGGCGAACTGGTGGCGTCCTCGTCGCTGATCCTGCGCTCGGTGTTCGGCGGCGAGTCCGGCATCACCACGGACCGCACCTCGCTGCCGAAAATGCTCGGCTGGTCGTTCGGGCCGCAGTTGCAGGTCTACTATCTCATCGCCTTCTGGCTGGTGCTGTCGGCGATCGCGATGTACGCGCTGACCCGCACGCCGCTCGGGCGGATCTGCAACGCGGTCCGCGACAATCCGGAGCGCGTCCAGTTCATCGGCTACGATCCGCACGTTGTCCGTTACATCGCCTTCTGCTTTGCCGGCTTCTTCGCCGGCATCGCCGGAGGGCTCGCCGCGATCAATTTCGAGATCGCGAATTCCGCCTATCTCGGCGCGATCCAGTCCGGCCTCGTGCTGTTCTCGAGCTTCATCGGCGGCACCGCCTTTTTCTTCGGCCCGGCCCTCGGCGCGATCCTGGTGACTTATCTTCAGCTCGGGCTGACCAATCTCACCACGGCCTGGCAGCTCTATTTCGGCATCATCTTCATCGGCATCGTGATGTATGCGCCGGGCGGCATCGCCGGCCTGCTGATGATGCATCGGCCGCTGATCCGCGCCGGCACGCTTTGGACGGTGATCCCGTCCTATCTCGTGGCGATCGTGCCGACCATCGCGCTCGCCTGCGGTGTGATCCTGACCATCGAGACCGTCGCACGTTTCTCCGGCGGCGATCCCATCAATTTGTTCGGCATTGCCTTCAACGCGACGTCGCCGGCGACCTGGCTCACGGCAGCGGTCCTCGTTGTCGGAGGCTTTGTCATGGCGCGGCTGACTTGGCGGCGGATCGCGGAGGCGTGGGACCGCGCCGCCACGGTGGCGCGGGATCGGGGATATCTCGCATGAGCGGAGCGGTATCTGGAAAGAGCGCAGCCATCGAAGTCCGGGCCGTCGAGAAGCGTTTTGGCAATGTCGGCATTATCCGCGACCTCAATCTCAGCGTCGCCAAAGGTGAGCGTCACGCCATCATCGGCCCGAACGGCGCCGGCAAATCCACCACCTTCAACCTGATCAGCGGTCACATCGCCCCGACCTCGGGCGAGGTGAAGCTGAACGGCGATCTGATCTCGGGCTTGCGGCCATTCGAGATCAACCGCCGCGGCCTGTCGCGCTCGTTCCAGGTCACCAATGTGTTCGCGCGCATGACGGTCTGGGAGAACGTGCGCTGTGCCGTGCTGTGGGCGACGGGGCATCGCTACGCGTTCTGGAAGAACGTCGACAGCCTGCCCGAGGTGCGCGAACGCACGGCCCGGATCCTCGACGACATCCATCTGATGCACCGGCGTGACGTGCCGGCGGGTCTCTTGACCTATGCCGAGCAGCGCGAGCTCGAGATCGGCATCACCATCGCGAGCGGCGCCACAGTCGTCATGCTCGATGAGCCCACCGCCGGCATGAGCAACGCAGAGACCGAGCGCGCCGTGGCGCTGATCCGTCGGCTGACCGAGGGCAAGACGCTGGTGATCGTCGAGCACGACATGAGCGTCGTGTTCGGCCTTGCCGACCGCATTTCGGTGCTGGTCTACGGCCACATCATCGCCTCGGGCACGCCCGAGGAGATCCGGCGCGATCCCAAGGTCAAGGAAGCCTATCTCGGCGAGGAGGCGCACTGATGCTCGAGGTCAGGGACCTTCACGCCTATTACGGCAAGAGCCACATTCTCCAGGGCGTCGATCTCGATGTCGGCGCCGGCGAGGTCGTGAGCCTGCTCGGCCGCAACGGCGTCGGCCGCTCCACCACGGTCAAGGCGATCATGGGCGAGGTCGCGCCGCAAGGTACGATCCGCTTCAAGGGCAAGGACATCGCGGGCCTGCCCAGCTACAAGATCGCGCGGCTCGGTCTCGGCTATGTGCCGGAACATCGCGACATCTTCCCGAGCCTGACGGTTCGCCAGAATCTGCTCCTCGGCATCAAGGATACGCGCCGTCCGGGCAAATGGCGGCTGCAGGACATGCTCGACATGTTCCCCAATCTGGCCGCGCGCGCCGATACGGCCGCGGGCGTGCTGTCCGGCGGCGAGAAGCAGATGCTGACGACGTGCCGGACGCTGATGGGCGACCCGGATCTGATCATGATCGACGAGCCCACTGAAGGTCTCGCGCCGCTGATCGTGCAGCAGGTCGGCGATCTCATCGCGCGGATCGCGCAAGCCGGCGTCGCCATTCTCCTCGTCGAGCAAAAACTGTCGATCGCGATGCGCATCTCCAAGCGCATCTATATCATGGGGCACGGCCGCGTGGTGTTCGAAGGCACGCCGGACGAGCTCAAGGCCAATGCCGCAATACGGCAGGAATGGCTCGAGGTCTGACGCCTCAGGTGACGTGGTTGTGAACGGCTGCGGCCTGCGCATACGCATCTGTATTCTGCGCTACATCTCACGTCTGATAATCAAGGTATCGTCACCGCCGCCGACATCGCGAGCGATGCGGTCGATGATAACCAAGAACAGAAGTGGAGGACGTTGACGGCGGCCTTGCGAGCCCGCGCGTCGATGCACTCTGCCAGGGAAGGAGATGCCGCGCATGCCCGGCCACCAATTCAAGTTCATCGGTGGAGCCGTCGCTCTGCTTGCCGTCCTGGGCGCTGCCTCGGCCGCGACGGCTGGAAATTACGATACCGGTGCGACCGATACGGGCATCAAGCTCGGCCAGACCATGCCCTATTCGGGACCGGCCTCGGCCTATTCCGCGATCGGCCGCGCCGAGATCGCCTATTTCAAGATGCTCAATGACAAGGGCGGCATCAACGGCCGCAAGATCGATCTTCTCAGCATGGACGACGCCTACTCGCCGGCGAAGACGGTCGAGCAGACGCGCCGTCTCGTCGAGAGCGACGAGGTCCTGGCGATGTTCTCGATGCTGGGCACCGGCCCGAACATCGCGGCGCAAAAATATCTCAACGTCAAGAAGGTCCCGCAGCTGTTCCCGTCGAGCGGCGCCAGCCGCTGGAACGATCCGCAGCATTTTCCCTGGACCACCGGTTCGCAGCCGACTTACAGGACCGAAGGGCGGATCTACGCCAAGTGGATTCTGGCGAACAAGCCCGACGCCAGGATCGCGGTGATCACGCCGAACGAGGATCCCGGCCGCGACTATCTCGCGGGCTTCAAGGAAGGGCTTGGCGAGCACGTCAGCCAGATCGTGTCGGAAGCGGTGTACGAGACGACGGACGCGACGGTCGACTCACAGATCGTCAAGTTCAAGGCCGCCGGTGCCGACGTTCTCTTCAACGAGTGCACGCCGAAATTCGCGGCGCAGGCGATCAAGAAGGTCGCCGAGCTCGGCTGGAAGCCGCAGATCATCGTTCCCGCCGTCTCGAATTCCGTCGGCTCCGTGCTGGCGCCGGCCGGGCTCGAGAACTCCGTCGGCATCGTCACCGGTGCCTTCCTGAAGGATCCCGGCGATTCGCGCTGGGAGAACGACGCGGGCATGAAAGCCTGGCGCGAATGGATGAAGACCTATAATGCCGGCGCTGATCCCGCCGACATCTTCAACGTTACCGGCTACACCATGGCGCAGATGATGGAGATGGTGCTGCAACGTGCCGGCAATGATCTCACGCGCGCCAATTTGATGAAACAGGCGCAGTCCTTCAAGGACGTCGAGCTGCCGATGCTGCTGCCTGGCATCAAGCTCAACACCTCGGCCGAGCAGGTGACCCCGATCCGACAGTTGCAGATGGCGCGCTTCAACGGAAAATCCTGGGAGCTGTTCGGCGACGTCCTCGGCGAGTAGGTCCGACGTATCGGGACGGGCGGGCAGGTTGCCCGCCCGTGATCGCTTCCTCCAACCACTGTGAAGAGACGATGGCACCAACCGGCCCCCTCAGCGGCATCCGCGTTCTCGATCTGACCAGCGTGCTGTTCGGTCCCTATGCCGCGCAGATGCTCGGCGATTGGGGCGCGGATGTCATCAAGATCGAGCCGCCCTCGGGGGACACGTGGCGCTACACCGGCGTGTTCCGGAACCGGGGCATGAGCGGCCAGTTCATGGCGGTCAACCGCAACAAGCGCAGCCTCGCGCTCGACCTGAAGCATCCCGACGGCAAGGCGGCGCTGGCGAAGCTGATCCCGACGGTCGATGCCCTCGTTACCAATGTGCGCCCCGCCGCGATGGCGCGGCTCGGCTTCGGTTACGGCGACTGCGCCAAGCTCAACCCGCGGCTGATCTATGCCGCCGCGACCGGCTTTGGCCAGGACGGCCCGTGGGCGGCGCGGCCCGCCTTCGACGAGATCATCCAGGCGGCTTCCGGCCTCGCATCATCGATCGGATCTGACGAGGAGCCGCAGTTCGTTCCGAGCCTGATCGGCGACAAGATCTGCGCCATGGCGATGGTCGGCGCGGTGTCCGCCGCGCTGTTCCGGCGCGAACGCTCCGGACAAGGCCAGATGGTCGAGGTGCCGATGCTGGAGACGATCGCGGGCTTCAACAGCATCGAGATGCTGGGCGGACATGCGTTCGATCCGCCGATCGGCCGGACCGGCTACAAGCGCATGAAGAACCGGCGTCCGGTGAAAACCAAAGACGGCTGGCTGACGATGCTGCCTTATTCGGGCGACAATTGGTGCGCCTTCTTCGAGGCGGTCGGCCGTCCCGAATTGAGCGACGAGCTCGGCGTGCGCGATCCCGTGCTGCGCTCGCAAAACATCGACAAGATCTACGACCGCATGAGCGAGATCGGACCGACCCGCACCACGGCGGAGTGGGAGGAATTGCTGCTGCGGCTGGACGTGCCGCACACCGCCTTTGCCCGGCTCACCGAGATCGGCGACCAGCCGCATCTCGCCGCTGTCGGACTGTTCGCGGATATCGATCATCCCTCCGAGGGGCGGATTCGCCAGGCGCGACCCGCAACGAAATTCTCGGAAAGCCCCGCCGGCATCCATCGCATGGCGCCGCGCCTTGGCGAGCACTCGCGCGAGGTGTTGCGCGAAGCGGGTCTGAGCGATGCCGAGATCGCAGCGCTAGTTGCGAACAAGGCGGTCGGCGCGGCGTAGAGCGGGCGGGCCAGCTGACGCTGAGCGCGACCGCTTGCTGCCGGCCGTCCTAGCGCAATTCTCTGTGATTCCGGTCACATCCCATCCCGCCGCTTCAGGTGGACATTCTGCCGCAGAGCGCGTCCACCAGCTCCAGGCCAGTCCAGCCGCGGACCGGCCTTCCGCCCGCGCGGGCCGTCGTATATGAGAGCTTTGTCGCTGGAACCGACCGAAAATCGCCCGATACGGAACGGATGGTGGCTGCGATTTCTTAATTCAAAGATCGCAATCTGATCCATGGCGGACCAAATGCGGACAGGCAACCGGGGAATGGCATGAAAGACCTGATGACGACGGCGCAATCCAATGGAGTGATGCGGCGTTGGGGGGCTCCCGGAATTGTGATGTTCGCGGCGGCAGTTGCGCTGGCCGTCCCGAGCGCAGCCGTTGCCGCCAAGCAGCCGCGCCCGACCGCCGAGGCGGTGGCGCAGCGCGAGGCCGGCGAGCCGATCATGGCGATCGTGTCGATCAAGAGCCAGCAGGTCACGTTCTACGATTCCGAGGGCTGGATCCTGCGCGCGCCGGTTTCGACCGGTACGACCGGGCGCGAGACGCCCGCCGGCGTCTTCGCGATTATCGAGAAGGACAAGGACCACCACTCCACCATGTATGACGACGCCTGGATGCCGAACATGCAGCGCATCACTTGGAACGGCATTGCGTTGCATGGCGGACCGCTGCCTGGCTATGCCGCCTCGCACGGCTGCGTGCGGATGCCCTTCAACTTCGCAGAGGGCCTGTTCGACAAAACCAATATCGGCATGCGGGTGATCATCTCGCCAAACGACGCCGCTCCGGTCGATTTCTCGCACCCCTCGCTGTTCGTGCCGAGCAAGGAGGCCATTGCGGCGGCGCCCGCGCGCGCCGACAAGCTGTCCGCCCTGGCGGAGGAGGCCGCAAGCGCGGCTGATGATGCCAAGAAGGCCGCGACGGCAGCCGCGAAGGATGCGCAATCGCTTCCGGCAACGCTGCGCAAGTTGGAGCAGCAGAAGGCGCGCGCCGACGCCGAGAACGCGTATGCCGACAAGCTGGTCGCGAACGCCAAGACGGATCAGGCCAAGGCAAAGGCCGACGAGCTGAAGCAGAAGGCCGCGACCAAAGCCGCGGATGCTGCGACCCAGTTGGACGCCGCCAAGGCCGCCGCGCAGCCGAAGCGTGATGCGGTTGCCGCAACAAGGATGCCGCCAAAGCGGCCGCGGCCAGGAAGGCCGAAGCGGTCAAGGCTGCGACCGACGCAAAACTCGCGCTCGAGCCGGTCTCGGTCTACATCAGCCGTGCAACGCAGAAGCTCTACGTGCGTCGCAACACCCACAAGCCGGCGCCCGATGGCGGCGGTGAGGTGTTCGACACCAGCATCGAGGTTGCCGTGACCATCCGCAATCCCGATCAGCCGCTCGGCACGCACATCTTCACGGCGATGGCGAAGACCGGCACCGGCCTGCGCTGGAGCGTCGTCACCATCGACGACGGCGACAACGCCAAGGACGCGCTCGACCGAGTCACCATTCCGCAGGACGTGTGGGATCGCATCGCGCCGACCGCAGTGCCGCGCTCGTCCATCATCATCTCGGACGAGCCGCTGAGTGCCGAGACCAACTATCGCACCGAGTTCGTCGCGGTCCTGAGCAACCATCCGCAAGGCGGCTTCATCACCCGCAAGCCGACCGCGCCGCCGATGGAAGTGGCCACCGACGATGGCTGGGGCGGCAATGGCTTCTTCTTCTTTGGGCAGCGCGATCCCAACCCGCAGCCGGCCAATCCGCGCCGCCGCGGCGGCCAGTACCAGTACTATCAATCGACGCAGCCGATGCCGCGGAGTTTTTGGTAGGCCGCGGGGCGGAGCCTAGCGGCTCACGCCGCTACGGCCGGGCCGTGATCACCAAGGCCTGAATCCTGGCCTCGACCGGTCCGGAGCCGTGGCGTTTTCGGATAGCTTGCGCAACGGCATCGGTTGCGGCCTCGAGCTTGCTCGCATCCCTGGCCTCGATCTCGCCGCGTAGCGGCGTTCCCTGGCAGTAGGCGATCGCGACGTATTCCGCCGAGGGCGCGCGGCTCATTGCTGTCAGCGTCTCGATCGATATGTCCTTGAAGCCCGCGCGTTCGAGATCGGTCTTGATGACGGCCTTGTCGTGATAGCCGTGCGGCGTCCGCGCCATGAAGAGGGGCGGATTGTCAGGAAACATCTTGCCGAGCGTGATCGTCGCGTCATTCGCGAATACATTGTCTTCGATACGGTCCCAGACACTGAACAGGTACGTGCCATCGGGCTTCAACACCCGCTTCGCTTCCGCATAGCCCTTGCTGCGATCCGGAAAGAACATGGCGCCGAACTGGCAGCAGACGACGTCGAACGTGGCATCGTCGAAGGGCAGCGCCAGCGCATCCGCCTGTCGCCAGGACATGCGGGGGTCATCGCCATGACGCTGCTTCGCGACCGCGAGCATCGGTTCGTTGAGGTCGGTCGCGACATAGCGGACACCGGCAGGCAGCAGCGCCGCCACGGCCCGCGTGACGGCGCCGGTGCCGGCGGCAATCTCGAGCAGGTCCGAGGGCGACAGCGCTGCGATGCGCCTGGCGAGGTCGTCGGCATAGAAGGAGAAGATCAACGGCACCAGATATTCGTCGTAGAGCTTTGGGACCGAGCCGGCGAAAACCTTATCGGTGCTGGACATGGGTGCCTCGCTGAAGGTTTGACCATCCCAGGCAGGATAGCACGGATCCACGACGGCGCGATTTGAGGCCGGCGGCAATCGTGATATCGGTCTGCTCGCCCTTTCCGCACGAACTGAGACACATGAAAGCCACGCTGCTGAAATCCGAAGACTACACCCGCTCGCCCTGGAAGAACGGCGGCGGCACCTTGACCGATATCGCGGATGCGCATCGGCCGGGCGCGGCGGTGAAGGATTGGGACAGCCTGCTGTGGCGCTTCGCCTCCACGCCAATCGTGGCGCCCGCGCCGTTCTCCCACATGCCCGGCATCGACCGTCTGCAGATGGTGGTCGGCGGGCGCGGGCTGGTGCTGAAAGCGCCCGGGCAGGAGTTCGACGAGCGCGAGCCGTTCACGACCGTGCGCTTCGCGGGCGAGCTCGCGATCGCCACCGAGCTCGAGGCCGGTCCGGTCGAAGTCGTCAACCTGATGGCGCGGCGCGGTGCGGCGGAGATCGAGCTCGGGGTGCTCAGGAGCCCGGCGGGCGGCCATTGCCTGCGGGAACGCATTTGCTCTACGCGGCGCGCGGCGACTGCAGCATCCGTCTCGGCGGCGAGGATTTTGCGATCGCGCGCGAAAACACGCTGAAGGTCGAATTGACCGCGGCCTCGTCACTCGCGCTGGTTTCGGGCCTGGCGGTGCTGGGATCGATCAGAATCGTTGGTTGAGCGGCGATCCTGCGCAGAGCGATGCGCACAATCCGTGCAACTGGCCAGGTTGACGCGGCCGCGCCGGAACCCGATATGTCGGAGACCAAGACCGACGCCCAGAGGCAGATGAATGAGCGCGCCGCGAAACGATGACTTGATCCATTCCGGCAGCGACGCCGTCATCGACTGGCTGACCAACGGCACGCGCGACCAGCGCTTCATCGACAACATCTTTGCCGAGATGTGCATCCGCCTCCAACAGGCCGGCATTCCGCTCAAGCGGTCGACGCTTCATGTCATGATCCAGCACCCGCAATGGCTGGGGGCCCGTTTCATGTGGTCCGACGGCATGCGCGAGGCCGAGATCGCGCGGGTCGATTTCGATGTCAGGGGACGTTCCGAATATATCGGCAGCCCGGCCAACGAAATGTTCGACGGTGCAACCGAAGTGCGTGAGATCTCGAACGTGATCCCGCGCTCGGCCGCAAGCACGCGCTCTATGACGAGATGCGAGCGAAGGGCCTGACCGATTATCTGGCCTGGCCGCTGTATCATACGCTCGGCAAGCGGCACCTCGTCACGTTCTCGACCGACCGCCCCGGCGGCTTCGACGACGCCCATGTCGCCGCGCTGAAGAAGGTGCTGCCGGTGCTGGCGCTGGTCAGCGAGATCCGCGTCAAGAACCGCCTGGCGCGCACGCTGCTGGAGACCTATGTCGGCGCCCATGCCGGCGAGCTGATCCTCGCCGGCGCCACCCGACGCGGCACCGGCACGACGGTGCGTGCCGCGATCATGATCTGCGATCTCAGAGATTTCACGAAAATCTCCGACAACTGGCCGCGCGACGACGTCATCGATCTCCTCAACGATTATTTCGACGCGATGTCCGAGCCGATCGCGCGGCATGGCGGTGAGATCCTGAAATTCATCGGCGACGGCCTGCTCGCGATCTTCCCGCTTCATGAGCCAAACGCCTGCGCCAATCTGCTGCGGGCGGTCACCGAGGCGCGCGAGGCCATGGCCGCGCTGAACGAGCGAAACAAGGCGACCGGCCGCGCGCCGCTGAACTACGGCATCGGCGTCCATGTCGGCGACGTCATGTACGGCAATATCGGATCGACCAGCCGGCTCGATTTCACCGTGATCGGTCCCGCCGTCAACATGGCCTCGCGCCTCGAGGCGCTCACCAAGCAGATCGGCAAGCCGGTGCTGCTGTCGCGCGATTTCGCCGATCTGGTGACGCCGGAGTTCGAGCTCGAGCGGGTCGGCCAGCATGCGGTGCGCGGTTTCAGCGAGCCGATCGAGCTGTTTGCGTTTTAGCCGGGTGCGGTGACGTAGCGGCCGCGCTGCTTCGCTGCGTGCTGTTGCCAAGGCGCGAGCGTCCAATTACGCTCCAGCCCCGCCCGTCCATTGATTGGCCGCACGTTCATGCCCAAATTCCTTCGCATCGGCCTGCATCAGTCGAACGTATCAGGATACACCTCAAAAGCATGGTGCGTGCGGCGGGTCGGCTCGGCGGTGTTCCTGAAATGGGGCGCCGTGGAGGTGCAGGGCGCCGGCAGGGGACGCAAGGTTTACTGGACGCGTCTGCCACAGGAGAAAACCATCCGCTGCGGCACGGCCGAGCGCGCCCGGGACTACACCAAATCCGCGATCGCGCGGCGGCGCAGCCACGACTATGAGCCGCTGACGGGCGCTATCTCGATCCGCCGCAAATCCGCCAATGGCAGCGCCGATTCCAAGCAGGCGCTGGCCACGATCCTGATCGTCGACATCGTCGGCTCCACCGCAAAAGCCGCCAAGCTCGGCGACGCGCGCTGGACCAAGGTGATGGGCCTGTATTACGCGGCGGTTCGCAAGGAGCTGAAATCTTTGCGCGGCAAGGAAGTCGTGACGACCGGCGACGGCGTGCTCGCGACCTTCAAGGCGCCTGTCGCCGGCATCAATTGCGCGACCGCGATCCGCGAGGCCGTGCGCACGCTCGGCCTCGATATCAGGGTGGGCCTGCACGCCGGCGAATACACCATCAGCGGCGGCGAGATGGTCGGCATCGCCTTCCACATCTGCACCCGCGTCGCCGCCAAGGCGCGCGCCGGCGAAGTCCTGGTCTCGCGTGCGGTGAAGGATCTGCTCGCGGCGCAATCCCAGATCCGCCTCAGGGATCACGGCAGCCACCAGCTCAAGGGCGTGCCGGCGCGGTGGCGGCTGTATCGGGTGGAGAGTTAGGGCATGATCCGGAAAAGTGCGAAGCGGTATTCCGAGAAGATCATGCTCAAACAATAAACTAGAGCCTGTCCTCAAGTAGAGGATTGAACGAAGCCGCTGCCGCGGCGTGAGGGGCAAGGTAGCGTAGATCGCCTCCTGGCTGAGAGGATGTGGGTGTTGGAGCCCACCCCCTCAGACAGGAGTATCGAGATGGCCGATTTGAGCCCTCTTCGCCGCCGCATGATCGAAGACATGACCGTCCGCAATCTGTCGCCGGCGACGCAACGATTCTACATCAGCGCGGTTTCGAAGTTCAGCCGCTATTTTGGCCGATCGCCTGACCGGTTAGAGCTGGAAGACGTCCGCGCCTTCCAGGTGCATCTGGTCTCGACCGGCATCTCATGGCCGGCGCTGAACCAGATTGTCTGTGCGCTACGGTTTTTCTACGGCGTCACGCTCGGCGAGGCGCTCATCCCGGAGCGCATTCCCTATGCGCGAGAACCGCGCAAGCTGCCGGTCGTTCTCAGCGCCGACGAAGTGGTGCAGTTCCTCGAGGCCGTGTCCAGCCTGAAGAGCCGCGCCGCGCTCACCACCGCCTATGCGGCCGGGCTCAGGGCCTCCGAGGTCGCGGGACTGCGGATCGAAGACATCGACAGCGCCCGCGGCGTCATCCAGGTGCGCCACGGCAAGGGCGCGAAGGATCGCAACGTGATGCTGTCGCCCCAGCTGCTGGGCATCCTGCGCACCTACTGGCGGCTCGCCCGGCCGCGGCTTTATCTGTTCCCTGGTCGTGACGAAGATCATCCGATTGATCCGACCGTGTTGCACGCCGCCTGCCGCTCGGCGGTGAAGGCCGCGGGCCTGACCAAGCGCGTCACGCTGCACACGCTGCGCCACAGCTTCGCGACGCATCTTCTCGAGAACGGAACCGACATTCGGATCATCCAGGTTTTGCTCGGGCACAATAATTTGTCGTCGACGGCGCGCTATACGCAGGTCGCCACTCATACCATCCGGGCGACGCAGAGCCCGCTCGACCGCCTGTCGCTGGAGGTGACGCCATCTGGATGATCAGCGGCGGGATGCGGGTGATGATCCGCCCCGACAGCCGCTGCAACAGGCCCGCCATCGAGATTGCCGATATTCTGCGCCGGCATGGCGACACCTATCGCCGTGTACATGCCGGTCATCTCGGTCGGGTCGAGCGGCGCGTGATGAGCGCGATCGTGGCGTGCCGGACCGAGGCGCTCGGCGGCCACATGGAGGCTTGCGACGACTGCGGCACGACACGCGTCGCCTACAATTCTTGCCGCAACCGGCACTGTCCGAAGTGTCAGGGGCCAGACCGAGCCGCGTGGCTCGCCGCGCGAGAAGCCGACCTGCTGCCGGTTCCCTATTTCCACGTCGTCTTCACACTGCCGACTCCGATCGCCGCGATCGCCTTTCAGAACAAGGCCATCGTTTATGCGATCCTGTTCAAAGCCGCCACCGAGGCAATGTCGACGCTCGCCGCCAATCCACGCCGGCTCGGCGCCGGGATCGGCGTCGTCGCCGTCCTCCACACCTGGGGGCAGGCGCTGACGCACCATCCCCACGTCCACTGCGTCGTGCCGGGCGGCGGCCTCTCGCCCGATAACGCGCACTGGATCGCCAGCCGACCAAACTTCTTCCTGGCCGTCAAACCGCTCGCCCGGCTGTTCAGACGCCTGTTCCTCGAACGTCTGACCGCCGCCTTCGACGCCGGCACCCTGAACTTCTTCGGCGATCTCGCATCCCTGGCCGAGCCTGCTGCCTTCGCAGCTCATCTCGTCGCTATGCGGCGCATCAGCTGGGTTGTCTACGCCAAGCGGCCGTTCGGCGGCCCTGCGCAGGTGCTGGCCTATCTCGGCCGCTATACCCATCGCGTTGCAATAGCCAACAGCCGGCTCGTAGCCCTCGACGAGGATCACGTCGCCTTTACCTGGAAGGACTACCGCCAGAACGGCGCGACAAAGATCATGAAGCTCAAGGCCGACGAGTTCATCCGCCGCTTCCTTCTTCACACGTTGCCCGACGGCTTCCACCGCATCCGCCATTTCGGCTTCATGGCTAACCGCCATCGCGCCGCCAGGCTCGCGCTTTGCCGTGCCCTTCTTGATCATGAGCGGACAGCGCCAAACAATATTGAGGCGTCGCCCGTGAGTTCGGACCCTCCGACGCGGGCCGAGGTTCCTCCCTGTCCCGATTGTGGCGGCGTCATGCGCATCGTCGAGCGCTTTCGACACAGCTTCAATTGCTCCAGCCCTCGAACATCACCGTTCCAGTGCGACACATCGTGAGCCAGCTCATGCCATGTACGACAATCATCATGTGTCATCCCACTCCCAGCGGCTCGATCATCGTGGACGCTGTCGAATCCGTGCTGCCACATTGTGCGACAACAACCGCCCGATGCAGCGCTCCGCCCATCGCCACCGCTCGCAAAGCGCGTCTGATCCCAATCCATTGCCGATGCGCACATCTCGTGTCGCTGCCGCACACGCCGAGCCGGCAGACCGGACCTCGCGATCTCCAACAATCCCCATAGCTGCAAAACCGCGCATAACCGCCCGCGCCTTCGTTCAATCCGGCTTCAATGAGGTCGCACAACTGCACCTGCCGCACCATCGCGTGAACGCGACCTCACAGAACCCTCCAGATTCCCAAGCAGATTATCGCGTGATTCATAGGCGGTCAGCTGATTCGGAGCTGACAGATGCGCCGCTACGCCCTTCGGGACGATCAATGGGACAGGATCAAGGATATGTTGCCGGGGCGTGAAGGGCACGTGGGGGTAACGGCCAGGGACAATCGGCTGTTTGTAGAGGCGGTAATCTACCGCTATCGGGCCGGCATTCCTTGGCGGGACTTGCCGGAACGCTTTGGCGACCCGATCAAGATCCATACGCGCTTCTCACGCTGGGCCAAGAGCGGCGTGTGGAAGATGCTGTTTGAGATGCTGGCGAGCGATGCGGATAATGAGTACGCCATGATCGACAGCACGATCGTGCGGGCGCATCAGCACAGTGCCGGCGCACAAAAAAACACGACGAAGACCAGGCGATCGGGCGCAGCAAAGGCGGGCTGAGCACCAAAATTCATGCGCTTGTCGATGCGTTGGGCAATCCGCTGGACTTCATCCTGACGCCGGGCCAAGCCCCATGATCTGGAAGGCGCCGACGCGCTGCTGCCGGATATGGCGGCCGAGACCTTGTTGGCAGACAAGGCCTTCGATGCCGACCAGCGGGTGATCGAGCCGTTGCTTGCACGGGGAAAGTCGTTCGTGATCCCGCCCAAGAGCAACCGCAAGGTTCAACGCGAGTTCGACAAAGACGCCTACAAGGCACGCCACCTCATCGAGAATTTCTTCTGCAAACTCAAGCAATACCGCGCCATCGCCACCCGCTACGACAAAACCGCCAGAAATTTCCTCGCCGCAATCCACCTTGCGGCTACTATCATCTGGCTCAATTGAGGACAGGCTCTAAAGCGCGAGGGCAGGTTCCGGCGCGTCCTGCGCTTTGTCGCGGCTGCGCCGCGTGGACACCAGAGCCTCCAGCTCGCCGCGAACCTTGTCGACGACGCTGCCCCAGTCGCCTCGCTTCGGCTGCCTGAACAGCTTCATGGACTGATACCACGGGCTGTCGTCGCGATTGAGCAGCCAGCGCCAAACCGGGTTGAAAGGCAGCATGGCCCAGACCGGCGCGCCGAGCGCGCCTGCGAGGTGCACGACGCTGGTGTCGACCGAGATCACCAGATCGAGACAGGAGACCAGCGCTGCCGTCTCGCCGAAACCGCTGAGCTGCTCCGTCAGGTCGAGGATGTCACAGCGTTCGCGGAGGAAGGCGCGGTCCTGATCCCTGATGCCTTTATGCAAGGAGACGAACTGGACGTCGCAATCCAGCAGAGGCGCAAGCGTGCGCAGCGATATCGACCGGTTGTGATCGTTCTTGTGAGCCGGATCTCCCGACCAGGCGAGGCCGACGCGCAAGCGCGTGCGGGGATGAAGCCGCTCCTCCCACGCCATCGCGCGCCTCGGCCGGCGGCGCGGGAAGAAAACCTTGCGCGAACGGGATCGTGTCGAGCCGCGTCCCGAACGCCAGCGGCAGGCTGCCAAGCGGGCAGTGCAGGTCGAACGCCAGCGACGTCACAGACGATCGGTCGACACAATGTGCGACGCCGGGCACGGCGGCCAGTAGCTGCTGCACCGCGGGCTTGACCTCCAGGATGACCTTAGCGCCGAGCGCGGCCACGAACGGCACGTAGCGCGCAAACTGAATGGAATCGCCCAGGGCTTCGTCAGCATGAACCAAAATGGTCTTGCCTTCGAGCGGCTGGTTACCCAGCCACAGGGCTTGCGAGAATCCGCGATCGGCTAGGCCGAGCGACGGCGCCTTCCAGCGCGCCTCGCGCCCCGCCAGGCCCCGCTCGAAATCTCCGGTCAGCATCTGCAGCAGCGCGAGATTCCAGATCGTGTCCGCATTGCCAGGCTCGATGGCCTGCGATTGGTGAAAGGCCGCGAAGGCCTCGTCCAGCAATTGCAGGCTCCACAGCGCCCGCGCCTTTTCGTTGAGCGCTGCGGAAAAGTTCGGGCGGAGCGCGAGCGCGCGATCGAAGCTCGCGAAGGCTTGCTCCATCCGGCCAAATCTCGCATGCAGCGAGCCGAGATTCTTGTGCGTCTCCGCCTCGCCGGGGTTCAGCGCAATCGACCGCTCGAAGTCGGCCTGCGCTTCCTCGAATCGGCCCAGCCGCTGCAGGGAAAGCCCGCGCGTCTGATACAGCGGCGCGACGTCAGGATTGAGCTTCGCGAAGGCGTTGAAGCAGTCCAGGGCTTCGGCATACCGGCCGAGATTGAACAGCGCCTGGCCCTGTTTCGCCGTCTCCAGACCTCTGGCGGCCGCGAGGTTTTGCGGCGCGATCCTCTGCGATTGCTTGGCCGCGGCCCAGCGTTCTCGGCGGTTCATGAGGTGACCAGAAAAGCTGTGCTCGCGGGCTGACCGAGCGCAATCGGATTGCCCATTGAGCCAGTTTCTGGTCCGAAGCTGGTGCGAGGCTGGCGCGGGGTGAAATGCGATGGTGCCGGCGCGTCGTCGCCGGCCGAACCGCGAGACTCAGCTCGACAGCAGCGCGCGTGCGGCGCGGGCGAGGCGACGACCGGTGGTCTTCTGCCGAAGTGCCTCCGTCCAGTCGAACATGCTTGAATTGATGTCATAGTCGCCGCGCTGGGCTTCCGGTATCGCACCGGCCTCGACGCGTGCGATCAGCTGTGGCAATTCCCGATAGAATGCGTCCGAGCGATACGGCGGATGGAGCGAGTAGAGCCCGGCTCCCGAACCGAGAAAGTCGATACGGGAAAGTCCCTTGCGCATCATGGCCGAGGTGATGATCTCCTCGGCCGGCATCGACAGCGGCGACTGGCGAAACAATTTTGCGCGGATCCGGCGACGGAGATTCGGACGCACCAAGTCCAGCGCCCCGATCGATGCATCGAACTTGCCTTGATCGAGAACGAAGATCCGCGTGCTCACGCTGCGAAAGCGGTAAGCCGGGTAGGCGGCGGTCAGCCGCTCGGGCGGTTGATCCCGGTCAACCCCGCGAACGATCCATGCAAATCGCCGAGCGTACCGTCAGCGCGGGGCGGACCGGGAAGTGGTCCGGCGAACAGCGCATCCGGCGTCGTCCTCAGCCAGCCGATCGCCTCCTCCAGCCAGATCTGGCTGCCGCCGCCGAACAGCATGTCGCTGTCCATATGCACCACGTATTGCGCGTCCGTCTTCAGCAGGCCGTAGAAATAGGCATGGAAGGGTCCGCCATCGAAAGCCTTTTCCGGATAGATGCGGCTCGTCGAGAAATAGCGCTGCCGCACGGACTCGAGCGCCGCCGGCGAATAGTCGACCTCGACAATTTCCGCCTTCGGCGACTGCCGCACGATTTCTTCCAGGATTGCAAACAGGCGTCCGCGGCTCTCGTCATAGGCATGACCGGTGTAGCGGCCGCTCTTGCTCTGCTTGGTATCGACCGTGAATACGATACGATCGACCTGATCGCCCCACACCTCCAGCTGATGCGGAAGTGTGTGGACCGCATGGCGCACGTCCAGCGGATGCAAATTGATCTGAAGCGCGGATCTGACCTGCATCTCATCTCTCCTTGCCGGTGAATTGGTGCGTGTATCCGCAATTTATCAAAGAAGGCCTTCTGCCGAGGCCAATTCGCGCTTCGTCGTTAATAAACCGCGGCAGATTCGCAGCGTGTATATGCCTTCAAAAGGACGGTTACTCTGTCGTCGAGGCGGGACATCCTGCGGAGGCGTCAATGATGGAGTAACCATGTTTGTTAAGGCAAACGCGTGCTGCGAGTCTGCCGCGGGTTCATTAACGCCGCAGTGCGAATTGGGCTTCTATAGAAAACCATCTTTGACGAATTACGGATATAAGCAGCGACGTCGGCAAGACCCGAAGTTCAATCTGAAGAGCTGTCGAGGCGCCTGATTCAGAAGATCGCCCCGGAGATCAGGAGCAGCAGCGTCCATCATGCTAAATCGATATTTCTCCATCTATCTCGGTGCCCAGCTGATTCCGGCGGTGATCGGCTTCCTCTCGATCACCGTGTTCACCCGAATGCTCAGCCCGGCGGAGTACGGCGTCTATGTCGTCGGAATGGGCATCGCGGAATCGCCGGGTCGGTGTTTTTCGCGTGGATACGATTGTCGGTCGTGCGCTATCAGGCGATATCCTCGGAAATAGATTTCCGCGGGACGGCGATCGTTGCCTTTGGCGCAACGGCGGTGTTGGCGTTTTGCGGCGTTCCCGCCGCGGTGCTGCTGCTCGGCCGGGACGTCGATATCTATGTGCTATGCGGTAGTATTTTTGTCGCGCTCAGCGTCGGCGCGTTCGACATATCGCAGGAGTTCTGCCGCGCCAACCTGAAGCCGGTCCGTTATGCGGCCGTCGGCATTTCGCGCAGCGTGCTGGGCTTTGCGATTGGATGCCTTGCGATCGGGATCGGTTGGGGAGGGCTCGGGCTGCTCGGAGCGGTCGGACTGAGCTTTCTGATCGGAGCGCTGGCGTCCGGCCTCGAAGGTGGCGCCCGGCTCGACACCTATCGACACGAACATTTGGTCAAGTTCGCCCGCTACGGATTGCCGCTCTCCGTCGGTGGATTGTCTTTCGGGCTTTATAGCGTCAGCGACAGGTTGGTCGTGGCCTATCTGCTCGGCGACGACGCGGCAGGGCATTATGGCGTGGCCGCCGATCTTCCGCGCCAGTTCATGGTGATGCTGGCATCGAGTGTGGCGGCGGCGACCTTTCCTCTCGTGTTCCGCGCGCTGTCTGAACAAGGCGTTGCTGCGACCCGCGCGCGATTGAACGAGAATGCCGAATTGCTGCTGGCCGTTGTGGTGCCGGTCGCTGTCTGGCTTTCGTTTGCCGCGGACCAGGTCGTGGGAACCCTGGTCGGCTCGGATTTCCGGGCAAGCATCCTGCTGCTGCTGCCGGTGCTTGCGGTGGCGCGGCTGTGCGGGGTGATCAATCAGTTTTATGTCCAGATCAGCTTTCAGTTGTCGGAACGGTCAGCGCTGCCGATTGTCCAGTCGGTCGTGACCCTGGCGCTCGGCACAGCACTGATGTTCCCATTGGTTGCGAGATTCAACCTGATGGGCGCGGCGTATGCTTCGCTGGTGACCGAGGCCACGGGGCTGGTGCTCGGGATACTGCTGGCGCGCCGCGCCTTTCTGCTTCCGTTCGAGCCGCGCCGGCTGGCCAAGGTACTCGCTGCCGCGGTCGTAATGGGCGCGGCGATCTATGCCGCAAGGATCGCGGTCGGCGGCACGGGGTTGCCGTCGCTGCTGGTCGTCACGGCAGCCGGCGGACTTGCTTATGCGGCCGCGGTCTGGTTGCTGGATGTCGTTCACGTGAGAACGGCAATGATGTCCTGGCTTCGCCCGCGAATGGTGAGCTGATTGTGATTTCCGGCTCGATGGCGATCTTCGCCGGGGAACGCGCTGGGCCCGGTTTTGCAACAAACATTCACCCTGAACCCGTCGCCTGCGGGGTGATTTGTCTCAGTGCTTTCGGCGTCAGCTCGTAGCGATCGCCGGCTTTGACCAGCCAGCCCGCCTCGATCAGGCGCCGCGCCATGCCTGCTCCGCACAGCGGGTGGTTGCCGCCGGGATGAAACAGCGCCCTCTCGTGTTCGATCAGGTAGCCGTAGAGTCGCGCCTGTCGAAGCGGGTTTTGCATCCCTGGTGTGGGCCCCTCCATGGTCTCCAGCGCAGTCCTCAATGGCAGGCCGCCGTTTGCCGGAATTGTGCGACCCGGCGCGGCTCAATACGCAAGGGCCGAAGGCTGTTCCAATGCCCCTTCCAATAGTTGGATGGGCGTCGGCGAAGCGGGCAGATCCGCGCACGTCCGGCCGGTGCGAAACGAGCCCGCGATCATGCCGCCGGTCCGGATGAGCTTTGCTCAGGCCCCGCCGACGGCTCGGACGACGGTACCGCTGCCTCCGCACGTGGCGCAGGGAGCGCCGTCGATCCGCCCCTTGCCATGGCAATCAGGGCACACATCTTCGCCGGTGCCCGTTGTTCCCGGCGGAGCTTCATCACCGGGGTTGAGTGCCGGCGAACCGGCTGGCGATGTTCCGGTCTTCGCACCTTGCGTGTCGGAAGCGTTGATCCTGGTCATCTGCACCTCCTCGAAAAGACCGCAACGCGCCTTGCCGGGGGAAGTGCCGATCGTGTCCCGTGGCGTGGTGTAGCTGGCGGTGGATCACCGCGTTCGCCGGCGAGAGCCGGGCTGGTCAGCTGGTGATAGCCGTGAGGCTGACGCTCGGATCATCGCTCAACGGCGCGATTGTTTCCAGTGTCATGTAACGGGCGCGCTGGACGGCCCATTCATCGTTCTGTTCGGGCAGGATCGCGCCGATGAGGCGAACGATGGCGTCCTCATTGGGGAAGATGCCGACCACCTCGGTCCGCCGCTTGATCTCGCCGTTGAGGCGCTCGATCGGGTTGGTGGAGTGCAGCTTGGTCCGGTGCTGCGGCGGGAACGTCATGTAGGCCAGCACGTCGGTCTCGGCCTCGTCGAGGAAGCCGGCCAACTTCGGCAGCTTCGGGCGGAGCTGGTCGGCGACCTTGCGCCACTGGGTTCGCGCGGCCTCGGCATCGTCCTGTGCGAATGCTGTGGCAATGAAGGCCGAGACGACGCGGCGGCCGCTCTTGCCGGCATGCGCCAGCGCGTTGCGCATGAAGTGGACGCGGCAGCGCTGCCAGCTGGCGTTGAGCACCTTGGCGACAGTGGCCTTGATGCCTTCGTGGGCGTCGGAGACGACCAGCTTGACGCCGCGCAGGCCGCGGCGAGCGAGCTTGCGCAGGAACGCCGTCCAGAACGTCTCGGCCTCGGAGGGACCAATATCCATGCCGAGAACTTCACGCCGGCCGTCGCTGTTGACGCCGACCGCGACAATCACCGCGACCGCCACGATGCGGCCATTCTGGCGCACCTTCACGTAGGTGGCGTCGATCCACAGATACGGCCAGTCGCCCTCGATCGGGCGGGCGAGGAAGGCCTTCACCTTGTCGTCGATCTCCGCGCAGAGCCGGCTGACCTGGCTCTTGGAGATGCCGGTCATGCCCATGGCCTGGACCAGATCGTCGACCGAGCGGGTCGAAACGCCCTGCACATAGGCCTCCTGCACCACGGCGGTGAGCGCCTTCTCGGCCATGCGGCGCGGCTCCAGGAAGCCCGGGAAGTAGGAGCCCTTGCGCAGCTTGGGAATGCGCAGTTCGACCGCACCGGCACGGGTCTCCCAGATCCGGTCGCGGTAGCCGTTGCGCTGGGCCAGACGCTCGGGGCTCTTCTCGCCATAGGCCGCCCCGGTCTGGCCTTCGACTTCCAGCTCCATCAGGCGCTGGGCGGCAAAGCCGATCATCTCGCGCAGCAGATCGGCGTCCGGGGTCTTCTCTACGAGCGTGCGCAGGTTCATCATGTCGTCGGTCATCGGTGGTTCCTCGGTTGCGTTGGCGTGTCGCAACCCGATCCTACCGGAGAACTGCCGGTGGCCACCGCAAAGCCGCCCGCCCGCTACGGCGCTATTTGAGGGCGCGCGTCCGGGCGGCTTTGCTCTACCGAGCTACACCACCACCGGGGAGTACGTCATGCCAAGCTGATGACTGCTTGTGGGTGCAAGTCCCATCCGGCCAAAGCCGAAGCAGGCAGGCCGGGACCGAGTCTTGCGGGCGTCGCGGCAACGCGGGGTTCGAAGTGTAGACAGGAGCCATGCGGGGTGCGGGAATGAGCCTCGAAAGGTGGATGTTCGCGGAGGCCGAGTGTGTTCCCTAAACACGAAGGCAGCATGAGCATCGTCGTTATGCGAGACGATGCCACTCCGTCGGGGTCGATGGCCGGATCACGTATGGAAGGTAATCATCGGAACATGAGAGGCCCGACCGGGTCCGTTGGATTGGTCTCCAACGGGGGGCAGCGGCAAGGCAGTGCCGGAGCCGCGGTCCGAGCTGAGGTCGGGAGTCGGACTGGTTCATAGTACCTGTGAAGTCGTCGAAGGAAACGAGACGCATGGAGGGAAGGGGCCAGCCCGAGGGGAGCCCGCGCGAGAAGGCCAGGGTCCGGACACAGAGCCGGGTTGCCTTGCCGCCGAACCTCGAACGGGTGAACGCGGCGGCCAAGCAGGCTGCCCAAACCCGGTTCACAGCCTTGCTGCATCACGTCGACGAGGACGCTCTGCTTCGGGCGTTTCGACGACAAAAGCGGCAGGCCAGCGCGGGGGTCGATGGGGTAACGGTGGCGAAGTACGAAGAGAGGCTCACGGATAACCTCCGCGAGCTCTGCCGACGCGTCCATACGGGTCGCTACCGGCCACAGCCGGTACGGCGAGTCTACATCCCCAAAGCCGATGGCGGTAAGCGGCCTCTCGGTGTGCCGGCGCTAGAGGACAAGATTGTCCAAAGCGCAGTCGCCGAGGTGCTGAGCGCCGTCTATGAGGCCGACTTCCTCGGGTTCTCCTACGGCTTCCGGCCGGGGCGGAATCCTCATATGGCGCTTGACGCCTTGCACACGGCGATCATGAGCCAGCGCGTCAACTGGGTGCTCGATGCCGACATACGCAACTTCTTCGACTCGGTCGACCACGAGTGGCTGCTGCGGATGGTGGCGCACAGGATCGCCGATCCTCGCATCTTGCGGCTCATAGAGCTGTGGCTGCGGGCCGGCGTTCTTGAGAGCGGCGAGAAGCAAGAAACGGACAGGGGTACCCCGCAGGGGGCGGGCATCAGTCCGCTCCTCGCCAACATCTTTCTGCACTACGTCCTTGACCTCTGGGTCCACCAATGGCGCCGTCACCGCGCACGCGGTCGCGTTGTGGCCGTGCGCTATGCGGACGACTTCATCATGGGCTTCGAGAGCAAGGCGGATGCGCAGGAGATGCTCTTGGCCCTCAAGGCGCGGCTGGCCAGCTTTGGCCTGATGCTTCATGAGGGCAAGACGCGGCTGATCGAGTTCGGTCGATTTGCGGCCCTCTCGCGTCAGCGGCGCGGCGAGCGGCGACCCGAGACCTTCGCCTTCCTCGGCTTCACCCACTATTGCGGGCGGACTCGGGACGGCCGGTTCATCGTGAAGCACAAGACGGAAGGGAAACGCCTGACGCGCAAGCTGACGGCGTTGCGCCAGGACGCCTGGCGGCTCATGCACGAGTCACTGGCCACCCAGCACGAGTGGTTCGCCGCAGTGCTGCGTGGACACTACGGCTACTACGGCAGGCCGCACAATTATCCAGCGCTCAACGGCTTCTATCGCGAAGTGCGTCGGACTTGGCTGCGCTGTCTGAGACGGCGCAGTCAGAAAAGTCGGCGCATGGGCTGGTCGGAGTTCGAGACCCTGACGGCACGTTTCCGTCTGCCCGTTCCACGCATCACTCGCACTTGGGCGCAGGCGCGGATATGACGCGGGTTACCCTCGGGAAGAGCCGGGTGCGGGAAAGCCGCCTGCCCGGATCTGTGAGGGCGAAAGCCAAATGGCTGAGCTACTCGACCACGACCGAAGTGCCAATCGTGAAATCAAGCTGAGGTGCAATTCGTTCGCGAGCCTGCGCATTTGCGAAAGCACGCGGGCGAAGACCCTGGCATCGGAGAGGCCCTCAGCCCGATATCAACGCACCCCAGTGCCTTTGCAGCGCTGGCACTTCACCACCTTGTCGCCCTTCTTGAGCAGGCCTTTGCCCTCGCAGTTCTTGCATTTCTGCTTCTTCTTGATGTTCGGGCCTTTTTCACTGACCATGGAAGTCTCCTGCCGCGAGAGGCGGTTCATTGGCGTTTAGTAGGCCGGTGGCTCGGCGAGGGGACAATCCAGAGGGACCCGATTCCGCTGCCGTTTTCATTCGATATCCATGCCCGGGCTTTTTTGTAGGCATGGGGCTACAGATATTCGTGGTGTCTTGCCGATCTACCCCGATGGTGCGCGAGCTGCAACAAGGAGGTAAGGCGGATTGCCATTGCTGGCCGGTGCGTATGCCGCTTTGCCGCGCGCTGTGCGACGGCTCATGAGAGGTGCGCACCTCACTGCCGAGCAACCGCATCTCGGCGAGGAAGGCAGGCGACGAGTTCGAGGCCGTCGCCGTCAGGGAAGTCCTCGCATGGCAGATCGAGCAGGCGATGAAGGAGAAGAACATATCGCGCAACAATCTGGCGCAGGCCATGAAGACCTCGCGCAGCCAGATCTGGCGCCTGCTCGATGCAAAGAACTGACGTAACTGCCGTCAGCACATACTTGCAACACGTGCTATGCTGTCTGTCCTCAGCGGGTCAAATGCACTTTCCCAGGTTTCAAACCCGAAATGAGCCTTAAGGGCGTTTTCGAGGATAATTGTCAATCGGCGCCGAACTCGGCCCGTTGAACTAACGGCGGCAATTCCTTGTCGCAGCTGACCGAATTTGCGTTGAGGTGGGGTCCCGATCGGCGCCGATCGTGACCCCATCCCAACGTTGGCTTTTTTAATTTCGTTCAGACGGATACTGCCGGTACTTCAAGCGACGTGACCCCGGCGCCGATTCTCAGCTATCGCACGGCAAGCCCTCGGGAGAAGCAGGGCTTCTCTGATGTCGGTGTCGCATTCGCTGATTGTCGGGCAATCACTCCATGGTCTCGTCACCTGGTGCGAGCGCCTGCTCCAGGCATTGCATCAGATCCGAAGCGGCGAACGGTTTGCTGAGGAAGCAGACTGCCCCGGCCTTAAGCGCACGCACACGCACGTTCTCATCCGAAAAAGCTGTAATGAATATGAACGGCATAGCCGAACCCTGCGCCCGAACCTGCGTCAGCAGATCGATTCCAGTTGCCAACGGCATCTGCACGTCCGCGATCACGCAGGAGGTGTCGTTCAAATCAGTCGCCCTCAAAAATTCCTCGGCGGAGGCGAATGTATGGACGATGTAGCCGCGCGATTCCAAGAGGTTGTTGATCGCGGCCCGCACGTAGGGGTCATCATCAACCACCGAAATGACCGAAGCCGGTGACAAAACGTCCGCTCCTCGCTCGGGGGTTACGCTTGCCGCCATTACGGCCACACATGAACCAGTAACGTGGACCTGCCAGTCACTATTGGAAACTCATACTTAGGTTTGTACGTCGGGCTTGCCGGGTCGAATCCCGAGCGCCTCGCTCATCCTCACGAGGTCGGGCAGCGACTTCGCACCCATTTTCCGCATGATCTGGCCGCGATAGATCTTAACGGTGATTTCCGCCAAACCGAGCTGGGCGGCCACTTGCTTGTTCATCAGTCCCGAGGTCACCAGTGACAATACGTCCCGCTCTCGCGAGGTGAGTGACTCGAAGCGTGATCTGACGCTCGAGACCGTCTTGCTGAGATCGCGGCGCTTGCGGTCTCGCTCGATCGCGGCCTGGACTGCGTCCAGGATGTCCTGATCGCGAACCGGCTTGGTCAGGAAGTCGATCGCGCCGCTCTTCATGGCCCGAACGGTCATGGGAATATCACCATGACCCGTGATGAAAATGATGGGCGTGTGGATATTTGCCTTGGCAAGATCGGTCTGCAGGTCGAAGCCGCTGGCTCCGGGCAGGCGGATGTCGAGCACCAGGCAGCTGGGGACTTCCGGCGGCTTGGCTTGCAGGAGTTGCGGGGCCGAGCCGAACGCTTCGACCTTGAGGCCGACCGACTCGAACAGATTGGTGAGCGCACGGCGCATGGACGCGTCGTCGTCGACGATGAAGACGATTGGCTGATCGCCCTCCTGCTGCGGCGACGAAGGCTCCGCATGATCGGTCACTATGCATCCTCTCGATGGAGCGGCAGGGTGATCTGGCAAGTCGCGCCGCGCTCCTGGTTCGGTAAGGCGGAAAGGCGTCCGCCATGGGCCTCGATAATCGAGCGGCAGATCGACAGCCCCATGCCCATGCCGGAGGACTTCGTCGTAAAGAACGGCGTGAACAGGCGGTCCATTGCCTGTTCACAGATTCCACGCCGCAGTCGGAAACGCTCACCAGCGCCGCGCCATCGCCGTTCGCTGCTGAATGGATCGCCAGCTCCCTCGGGCTATCACGGACGCCTTCCATGGCCTCGATCCCGTTCATGATCAGGTTGATCAGGACCTGTTGCAATTGGATACGATCGCCAAAGATCTTGGGCAGTGCCGACGAGAGCTCCATTCGCACCGATACGGCATGGCTGGCCATCTCGCGCTGGACGAGCGCGACGGCCTCGCGCACGACCACGTTGACGTCGAGAGGAGCCATCTCGATGTCTGACGGCTTGGCGAGCGCCCGAACGTGACGGATCACGTCGCTGGCGCGCTTGCCATCCTCGATGATCCACTCTACCGAGCGGCGCGCCGCCTTGAGATCGGGCGGGCTGCGCTGCAGCCACGCCAGGCAGGCGTCGGCATTTGCGATTACGGCGGCGAGGGGCTGGTTGATTTCGTGGGCAATTGAAGCCGTCAGCTCGCCCAATGTGGTGACGCGCGTCACATGGGCGAGCTCGGCTTGGGCCTTGCGCAGTGCGTCTTCGGCCTGATCGGCGCGGATGGCCGCGGTCACGTCGGTGCAGACGCCACGATAGCCCAGAAAAACGCCGTCGGCGTCGAAGAACGGTTTGCCGCTCGTCCGGACGTAGATCGGCTGGCCGTTGCGGTCCTTGCTGCGATACACCAAGTCGCGGAACGGAATGTGTGCGTCGAGCGCCGCCCGATGCTGCCGCCATTTGTCGGGCTCTAGATCGGAGTCCGGAGCAATGTCCCAGCGTGTGAGCCCGATCAGGCCAGCGGGAGTGATGGTGATATCTGAGTGTTCGGATATCTGAGTGACGCGATGGTCCGGCCCCGTCTCCCAGAACCAGTCAGAAGCGGTTTCGGCATAGTCGCGAAAGCGCTGTTCGCTCACGACGCCTGCGTTCCGCCTCTTTGGTCGCCGTGACGTCGGTCACCGATCCGACGAACTCCACGCGACCGCCGGAATCTCGCATCGCCCGGGCTATTGCCTGGACGTACTTAATGGAGCCGTCGGGCATTAGGAGCCGGTATTCGTGGTCGTAATCTTTTCCCTCTCGGGCCGCCCGGGCCGTGGTCTGCTGCACTGCGAGCCGGTCTTCCGGATGGATCCGCTGAAGCATGAATGGGATCGCTGGCCTGGTCCCCTCGTCGCATTGGAAGATGCGATAGGTCTCCTTGGACCAGGTGATCTCGCCGGTTGCGGACCTCCAACCGAAACTGCCGGTGTGGCTCAATTCCTGCGCCTGCGTGAGGTAAGCCTCGCTTTGTCGCAGCGCATTCTCTGCTTCCTTGCGCTCGGTGATGTTCTCGCAGGCGACCAGCACGATCGGCCCGCTATCGGCCCGCAACATGGTCTTGGCGTTCTCGCGCACCCATAGCACCGAGCCATCCTTGCGAACCTTGCGGATTTCCCAAGTGTGTGACTGATCGACGGTCTTGAGGCACAGCGCGACACACGCGCGGACGAAATCACGATCCTCCTCGAAGAAGACCTCCAGCACCGATCGGCCGATCAATTCCGCAGCCGTATAGCCCAGTTGCGCCGCGCCGAACGTGTTCACGTTGATCACGGTTCCGCCCGGGTCGACCATGAAGTACATGACCGGATTATGCTCGAAGACTTGCTGCCACTGCTTGACCGCCTCCAGCAGACCGGCGTCACGGGGCTCGGTGCGCGGCTTGGCAGTGACAGTTTGCCTGACGCAGCCGACGAGGAATTGCGTGGCTGACTTCCCGAACGTTGCTGCCCGGCCCGGCTTCATCGCAGACGCTCCCGGCGCTCTCTGCGTGAAGACCAGTAGAGCACGTTGCCGCCTGAGGAGCAATTCCGGCCAAAGTCGGATGGGCCTTAGGGCAGTTCGCCTTGAATGACTGCTCTCCAGCGCGGAGCATTCGCGGCGGCCGTGCAACTGACGCAGTGTGCGTCGTCTCGTTGAACATCAACCAGCGTGCGCGTTCCCGGCGATTACGGGACAAACTTAGGTATAGCTCCTCCATTCCTAGTGATGTCGGCCATTTACCTCCGTACAATTGAGCGCCTCGTGGCCGACGGACTAGACTCATGACCATCGGGAGTGTCGACCAGCCAATCGCGGCGACGTACGAACCTGGTCTGAACCGTACGGCCCAGGCGTCTCGCCGACAGGCGCTCGCTGACGAACCGGCCGCTGCATTTGTCGACCCACAGCCGCCTTGCGGCAATTCACGACCCGCGTGAGGTCGAACGGAACAAACAAGAGCGCAAGCAACAGAGCGAGACAAGAATGTGCAATACATCGGAACTTCCTGAGCCTCGCCTGTCCGAGTCCGAAAGTTGCTCTTCGGGTAGCGGCTGTGCCCTATGTGGCGGCAAGTTTGGTCTGATCCGTTACTATTCCTGGCGCACCGCGCTCTGCTCCAAGAAGTGCGTTGACCGCTTCCGCACCCGCCGAGAACGCGACCGCCGGTGGTTGTTTCGGGCTCAAGTCGCGTGAGACTAAATTGGAGAGCTGACATCGCTCAGTAAGTCTGATCCGGGAGTCCGCGCGTTGAACCGCTCATGTAAGCTCTTCTGCTCGATGGTACTCCTCGGCTCAACTGCGACAGTCCAGGCGCAGGAGACGGACAGGGTACCGTTCATCGTCAGCATCCGGCTCACGATCAGGCGCTGCACGAAAAATTCTATTCGACTTGGCACATGCCGGATAATCCGAGCCTCAGTTGTTGCAACAGCGCTGACTGCTATCCGACTGATATCAAGTGCATCGACGGCCAGATCTTTGCACGGCGCAGGGAGGAGGGCAGATACATTCTGGTCCCACCGCAAAAAGTGGAGCGAAACAGAGATAATCCGGACGGCCGAAATCATCTATGCGCTCCATCGCCCGCATTATCTCCGCCGGACGGCGTTTACTGCTTCGCTTTGGGAGGTGCCATATGAGATTCGCGTTCGTACTGGTGAACGGCCGGACGCCGTTTCGGCAGACTTGGTGCATGCAGTGCTGCGAGCCGATCGCCGAGAGCTATCTCCGCGACATTGGGACCCGGCTGCCTTACTGCGACCATCGCTGTTACATGCTGTTCTGCGAGTCACTTGCGAACGATCGCGTAAGAGCGGCTTCATGAAAGTCGCGGTGGTCAATCACCAGCCTCCGCTGTGCGCGGCCACGATACACGCTTGGATCTTTGCAAGAGCCTTGACCGGCGCATGCTTGGACGGTCGCGATCTGATTGATGGAAGGAGGTGACACCTGGCTGCGCGACTGTACGCGCGTGGAAGCCGCAGCACCCTAACCTCGCAGGCGCCGCGTCCAGCCCCGGCGGCGTCGACTATGGAACGGGTGCTGCGGCCGCCACGGGTGCGGTTGCACCGGCCTCATGCGTCACCACGCGCTCGTCGTTTTTGCCGGCAACCATGCTGCTGGCCTCAAGCCGCTCGCGGTACACCAACACGTTCTCGATCACGCGCTGAACGTAGTTGCGCGTCTCCGACAGCGGGATGCGCTCGACCCAGTCGACCGGATCGACCTTGGGATCCCGGGGTCGCCGCGGGCCTGCACCCATTCGCGCACGCGGCCGCGGCCGGCACTATAGCCGGCGAAGGTCATGATCTGGTTGCCGCGATATTCTGACATCAGTGCGCTGAGGCTCGGCTGCGCCCCATCTGCGTGTTGTAGACGGGATCGGAGACCATCTGGTTGGATTGCACCAACCTCGGCATTTGGCTCGGTGGTCAGGAATGCGTAGAGGTCGTTCGTGGTCTCCCCTCTTTGACCTTCCGGTCCGAGGTCCAGTTGGTCCAGATGCCGGCAAAGCAGGGGACCCGGCGGAGATATTTGCCGGCATCGAGACCTACTTGAAGGGCAGCTTCGCCAAAACGATTGAACACGCGCCGATCACCGTTGCACCGCCGCCATATTGGGCGTGAAGTGTGCTCACCGTGTGCTTGAATCTGCAAATGAGAAAGAGTGAAACAAGATCAATTAGACGCCCGTAATAGCGAATCACGGGACATGCCGCGACAAGCATGACCGCTTGTACTTCGGTGTCGGAATGGGATCTTAGAGCTGGTCAATTGGATCGACTTGACGCTCTGGTGAGAGGCGAAGTGACCGGAGGCTCTCCCGGGGCGGCTAGCAACCAGGCAGCCCCCCACATAGTTTATTGCGTCCCACGAAAGCGCATGCACGATGGGCCCGCGGTCGGCGGCAGCGCCGACGCTCGGCTCCTGTGCTACGGATCAGGTGCGGACCTCCGCAGTACGGGAGCCGATGTGTCCGGGGTGTACAGCGCGGGCTACAGCCCCTTGGTCATCCAAGGTTGAGGATGGAACGTCTAAGGTTTGCTAGCGGGATATCCTCCGCCGGAGTAGCACGGATGAAATTCAGACTTACACTTGCCGCACTAACCGTTCTCGGTGGGACGGCATTCTCAATTGCAACGGCATCGACAATGCCAGTTGCTCCGCTGGGACAATCCAACAACGTCGCGAACGTCGAGACAGTAGCCCTGGTGTGCGGCCGGCACGGATGCGTCCGAACTCGCCCCGTCTATCGCCCTGCCTATCGGCGCGGCGTAGTCGTCGTTCGTCGTGCCCATCGATACTATCGGCGTTATTGAGTCCAAAGTTCTCGTTCGCGGCTCCCCGCGTAACCGGCAAGGAGGGCCGCCCACTGAGGCGGCCTTTACTTCATCTTCTTAGGTCCAATGCTAATGAAGTAGATCGGCTTTCCGGCGTCGTTCGTAACCTCTAGGTTCCATTCGTGGCCCGGCCGGAATGCCAGATAAAATTGCCTCAGTATAATCCATGATGTTGATGCCGGATTCGCGATCTGATCCCGTGCACCAGGGAGGCGAATCACATGCGCGAGCAGAACGTTTTCTCTCAGCCTACGTTCGTTGATTTGCGTCCGAAGTGCGAAGACAAAGACTGTCACATCGTCACCAGCCGGAGATCTGTCATTCTCGACCCGCGTGATGGTCGCCAGATCTCCGTCTACCAGTGCCCGAATTGCAGTCGCCTTGCTTGGAAAGACTAACTTGGCAGGCGGCTCAAACCTCAACCGAACGGCGGCGCTTCATGCTGGCCGCCGCTGTGGCTCGCCGGCTCGCAATGCCCATCCTAAGCGCCAGCTCTTTGAGCAACTCAATCTGCAAGTTGGGGCAGAAGCCTGCTCTGGATTCTGGACTGCCGCGTCTGACGCCCGGCCGCACGATCTTTGTAGGCACCGGCTGGCCGGCGTTCCGGAAGTGGCGCTCAGTCAGATGCGTTCGCGGTTGCAAGTTTTTCCCATGCGCCTTTTTTAGCGCTCATCAGACCGAAGGAATCCTGAGGAATACGACGATCGCTACCACGACAAGGGCAACAACGGTCAGAGCCAGCTTATCTTGGTACGGCGTTGATCCGCGTCTACGGTTTTTGCAGCTGCGAGGGACTACGCTGACGGCCCTATCACATCGTACTCGAAGGCCATTCCCTGTGACGAGTACCGCGGTACGCACTGGGATAGAGATCCCGTCGGCTGTCGAGGCTGGCCGGTTTTCCTTTTAGTGCGACGCAACCAGCGTCGCCATGCTGAATGCGATTACGCACGCAGCTGCCAAGGACCACAGGGCTATCACGATCTGCTTGGGCACGTGGTGGCCTCCAGGCGACGGCCCGTCTACCCTACTTCCGGGCGAGCTTGGACCGCATACCGGCCAGCATCGTATTAGCAACGTGCCGCCAGATCAGGTTCATCAGGACTAGCATGCTGGCATCCCGTGTTCGACCCCGCGACTATCGCCCCCGCATGTTTCAGGAGGATTTCGCCGGAGTGGGAAATGGCTTCGTGCAAGCTGGAAAGGGGTTCACCGATGCACGCTGCGGGGTGTAGCCGCACATACGAAGGCCGCAGCGGAGGTTAAATCGCTGCGGCGCACACATAGTCAAAAACCGGGTTAAATATGCATTCGGGTCCGGCGTTCAGCTCGACTCCCGACGAGCGACAGATCGCCTCTACGTTCCGCCTGAGGGGCTTACCGTGTGAAAGTGAACATAAGTCAGAACTGCCGGGCTTTAATTTGTCAGGGTTGCGCCTTGAGGCACTTTCCAGGGTCAGTTGCCGGTCTGGTCGGCTGGCGCGCTGATCTGTCGCTCCGCCTCGAGCCAAAACTCGAGGTCGCGCCGGGAAGGGCGTCCAGCCTGTTCCCACAGCTGATAGGCGCGCGCCGTGATCTGGGCGCGCCGGGAAGAAGAGGGGAATAGCTTGCGCCTGAGCTGATCAGCAAACTGCCGCAGCCTGCTCGCAGTGTTCTCGTCCCCGGTGTATGCGGCGGTCCGGGTAGCCAATGCGATCTGATGCTCGAGTTTTTTCCGATCATCCATCGGAGCCGCTCCATTCCTCCTAAGACGACTCCAGCAGGGCGCAATTGTTCGACGCGGCGGCAAATTGCGTTGGCCTGCCAATCCCTACGTTGTCAGTTCACTTCTGCACAAACGGCTCTTAACCTCGCCGCTCGCCTGCGCTGTACCAAGCGCAAAAATGGGGTTAGCCTCGACCCGTTTTCCCTCGGAAGGAGAGAAGGGGCGTGGGCGAGTTTCCGGAACGAGTTCAAACGAACATGGACGTGGTCCTGGATCAGGTCTGTGCGGAGTTGCCGAATGGCGGCGATCACGAAAGCCGCCGGTATGTTGCCGAGCAACTCATTCAAGCGGCGCGGGAAGGCAAGATCACATTGGGCGAGCTGAGCTCTGCCGGTCGTCGGCCATCGTCATTTTGAACAACGCGCCGGACGAGAGGCATCGGCAGTTGCAAGGCGAACGAGCGGTTTGCGGTCGTGGCGACAAAGGCATCCAGCTCGGGCGAGAGCTCCAGCCTTTCGCGGGCGGCGCGACGTGCCAGCGCGTCGGCGACCTCGCAGGCGGCGTGGCGAGAGCAGCCTTCGAGTGAACGCGACGATCCGGACCGGATAGGCGTACCAGCCGGATAGCAGGTCGCGGGCACCGTCTCAAGATCGGTGTCCTGCTCGTCCGTCTCCCGCGCAGGCGCAGCCCGTGCGCGCCGACGAGATAGGTCTCGCGATTGAGGCGATTCGAGCGGCACGATCGAGAGCGAGAAACGCATCCGCTTACTCCAGAACTGGAGGCGGAGAGACGGCCCCAGCTTCAGGGGGCGGCCCCAGCTTCAGGGGGCGCCTTTGGGGATGGCCG
Organism: Bradyrhizobium sp. RDM12; assembly: GCF_051917485.1. Lineage (NCBI taxonomy): Bacteria > Pseudomonadati > Pseudomonadota > Alphaproteobacteria > Hyphomicrobiales > Nitrobacteraceae > Bradyrhizobium > Bradyrhizobium sp. RDM12. The sequence goes on along the minus strand of NZ_CM133064.1, from coordinate 7,603,204 downwards.
GGGCCGCTCCGCCACTCGGGTTGCGAGCCGGCGCGGACTCAAGCAAATCACGCCCCGCCCGTTCCGTCGCGCGTCAATAGATTCTCGCCTGGCGTCAGCAGCACCCTGTAAATTTCACGGTGTCCTCGATTTCCCTCGCGACTCCCAAAGCAAAGGGCCGCTGTCCGGAGACAACGGCCCCTCATGCTTCCGGGGTTCAATAATTCCGAAATGAAATGGCTTCGCCGCCCGGACTGCCAGTTTTTCCCGGTCAACAGATCGTTGCCATATCAAATGTGAATCAGTCTCGAAATTTCAAAACGGCAGTCCGGAACCGGAACCATCATTGCACGTTGGAGAAAAAATAACTCCGTGGGAGTCCGACCATGGCGCCGCGTCGCAAGATCACGCAAACTTCCTCGCTCGAAATTCGCCTTACCGAGGAAGCAAAGCGTCTTCGCGATGAAGCCAAAAGCCTCCCACATGGTGCGGATCGCGAAGCCATCCTCCGCAAGGCACGCCTAGCGGAAACCGGCTCACACATGACAGAGTGGCTATCGTCCCCCGGCCTACAACCACCAAAATAGAAACGTCGCTACTGGCGATGTATAGCCAGGCCCTCACCATCCCAGACCCTTGGCCGTGGGCGGTGACTGAGAAACGCGACTGCGCTCCCGCCTCACGGATGGGAGCACGCTATGCCGCACTGCTATTTCCATGTCCTCGATGGGATAGCCCTCACGGACGACACTGGCACGGAGCTTGTTGACCGAGCCGAAGCGAAGGTCGAGGCGGTCAGACTGGCCGGCGCAATGCTGATGGAGGCGCTTCCAAGCCGATTTTTTAGGAAGCAGAAACGTGGCAGTGCGGGATAGCCCTTCGCTCGAGGATGGACGGACGCTCTTGGCCTTCGCTCTCTCTGGGAAAGAAGCGGGCGCTCAATGATAGATATGGAAGGCGCGCGCAAAATCACCGCGAGCTATGTATCGCAGCTGCTCGCCCTAATTGTGTGCGCCTGAAGGGAATCCCGATGCGCCTTGCATTGCCTTATCTTGGAATTTGTCTCTGCGCGTCCGTTGCGGCGTGGTTATTCCTTCACGCTGATCTGTTGACGGAGCAGATCCTTCGTCAGTGAGCAGCCGCACGAAGGGCGGGTGCCGCTCTCATGCAGATCGATCCTGCTTCACTGCAATAAATTGATGCACCGCCCGGATGCATCCATCTTCGCGGGGGCCGTACCGCGGAGCATGACACCCGGAATTTTTACGGGTGGTCGCCGTTTCCGAATTTCTGCTGCATTTGCCTCAGCAGATACAGGGTCCGGCGCTGCGGCTGCTTGACAAGGTCCAGGTCCAACTCACGGCATTTCGCCGTGATCTCCTCCCATTCGCGACACAGATAGCTGGACAGTGAGATCGGCTCCGGTTTTCCAGGCCGCGCGCAGGTCTTCCTCGGCCATCTCCGACCACGGCAGGCCAGCGTTGAGATCAGGCTCGCGGTCAGGCGGCGGCGATGGTGACCTGTCCCGGCTCACTGTCCTGCCGTGCGCCGCGCTTGTAAGCCACCTCAAAACTCCCTGGTCATCGCTGGATGTGGTCCGATTCTTGACCTTGATCCATTCTTTCGATCGCCCGGCCTGGTAGGGGCGATCGCGACGCTTTGAGACTAGGCCTTCCAATCCCATGCTGACGGCGGCCTGAAACAGATCGGGACCGATCTCGCCGAGTTCGAAGGGCGAAATGAAAATGCCTTCGGGGCCGCGCAACAGGCACGACAGGCTCGTCTTGCGCATCGACAGCGGCAGTTTCCGGAGGTCGTCGCCGTCCAAAGCCGGAAGGTCGAAGGCGTAGAGCTGGACCCCACCATCATGCTTTTGCGAGTGCAGGGCATTAAAGTCGGACACGCCGTCGATGCCCAGCACCGCGGCTCCCATCAAGCACGAAATGCTTCTGCGGTCCTTCCGTGCCGCCTCGACGGTCCATGGGAACCACTCATCCGCGTCACTCCTGAACCAGATACTCCCTCTCGCCGCTTCGATCGGTACGCTCAAGCCACTTTTGCGCGCTCTCTTTGGAGGCAAAGAGCCTGACCGAATCGGGATCTCCGATCGCTCTGGACGCCGGATTGGGCAAGCAGAGCCAAATCGATCCTTCGACGGTGTCGGGGATGCATGTATTGGGCCGATACTCGCGTGCTATCGGGCTTGTATGGATCCGAACCTCAAGCCCGCGTTCAAATCCGGCCCCGTTTCATCGCTGGGCAAGCTGAGAGGTGTCCGCGATGTTCAGCTTGACCGTGCGGGTTTCTCCGCCGCGGTCAATAGTCAGGGCGATCTGCTTGCCGATCCCTTCGTCCTCGAGAATTGAAGTCAATTCCTCCATGCTGTGGATGGGTTTTCCATTCACTTCGGTGATGACGTCCCTGATCACTCTGTCATCGCTCACGCCTTCAATTCCGGCTTGCGCGGCCGGAGAGCCGGGCAGCGTTCGCAGAACGATTATGCCGTCAATTCCGAGGCTTGTTGCCTCGCCCTGCTTGACCGCCACGATACCGATCCCTGGCAAAGGGACGTGACCGTTGCGGATCAACTCGGCTGCAACGCGGTTGACGGTGTCGACCGGAATGGCGAATCCGATTCCGGCCGACGCACCCGAGCCGGACACGATGGCGCTGTTTACGCCGATCAGCCGACCTGCACTGTCGAGCAGCGGGCCGCCAGAGTTTCCGGGATTGATGGGCGCATCGGTCTGAATCATCCCTTTGACCTCACGCGCAGTCACCGACGGCAGTCTCCGACCGAGTGCACTCACGATCCCGGAGGTCAGCGTCTGGTCCAGCCCGTACGGATTGCCGATCGCGAACGTGCTCTGGCCGACCTGCAGATCAGCCGAACGACCTACGGCAATGGGATGTAGCGCCGATCTTGTCCGCTCCAGCTGAAGAACCGCCAGGTCGTAATTTGGAGCGGCACCCAACACATGCGCTTCGAGGAATTCACCCGACGTCAGTCGAACACCGATCTGGGCCGTACCACTGATGACGTGGTTGTTGGTGATTACGTGCCCGGCAGCGTCCCACACTATGCCCGAGCCAGATTGTACGACGCTGTCCTGTTCGTCGGAAAAAACGGATGTGCTGGGTCTTCCGCGACCGAACACATGCACGACGGATGGCGATGCCTCCGTGAACAGACGGACAGTCGCCTGCTCGTTCGCGGCGAGGTCGGCGCGGGGGGCGATAGTACGGGGAGCAGACGCGGAAAACCACAGTGCCGACAGGTAGGGCTGCATCACCCACATGGTTGCCAATGCCAGCAACCAGACGATCGCGAAGCGCAGGAAACGAACGGGCACTCTGATGCCTCCTTGCCGGCATCTCAATTTCAGGAGCCCTCAATCGTTCCTTGCGACGGTTCGGAAGCCCGACCGGGCGTACGACCTACTCGCGCAGATATACGGCTGGTTCAGTGTAGGATTCGACAGCCCGGATCTGCGGAATGCGATGTCGTTGCTGGACAATCTGGGCATGAACGGTACCGAGCGCTGCGCGCCATCATCCCCGCCCGCCAAGGTGCATGGATAACCGCCGCGCTCCCGGTAGCGTGTTCGTGCCGCACCCCAAGTCGCTGCCCGATACCGGGGGGCGATCCCTTAGATAAGATTGGATCAACAAGAGCTTTTTGGATCGAGCTTTGTGATCATCTTCACCAGAGCACTCAGCTGATGCGCGTTTTCACATTTGAACACACCAACTGATGTTCCATAACAACTCATTTGCGAATCTCCGTTCTTGGTAGCGCAGCAGCTCGAATGCTGTTCAAACGAAGCTGAATGCTTGCTCGCGAGACGCCAAACATCAGCGATCGCATCCACCAAGGCTCTGGACTTACTTGCGCCGTGCCGCGAGCGGGGAAGACCGCCGGTGCGTGCGCAAGGGGCGCCCAACTTCTTCCCGGTTCGCAATGACCTTTCTTCTGTCGAGCGGTAGCTCTGACCCCCGGCCACGTCCCAGGCGCCGCGGCAGAATGTACTCGACTTCAATGCTGATGCCGTGAGGCTCAGCGAGCAAGGCTGCTTTTGTGAAGGGTTTCGGACGCGGACCGCCCGAATATGCCGCGCCGCCACCGCTGCGGCCGGCATCCGAACCCTTCACATTCGCGACATTCTAGCGGTGCGCCGACGAATTCCGGTCTACCCCGATAGGCAGACATAACGGATTCGTGAACCTCGCCACCGCGCGACCGCTGTCCTTGCGAATGAACACAAGAGACGGCAGGTGCGACCAACCCTTCAGCGGGAAGACTTGCCACAGCGCCTGCCTCCGGCTGCATGTCAGGACGTTCGAGGCAGCATTCCCGCTCCGGGAAGCGCGATATGCTGCAGTTGAAAGACAAGGTCGGACGGTTCGCGACGACAGGGCGCAGCTGTCAGAACTGGAAAAAGGATCAGGAGCTGGTCATTTCGCTGCTCAACAAGATTGCCATTTCCGACGGTGGCGCCGAAAACACGCTTAAACCACAGATGGTCGTGACCGGCTATGCCAGCGACGGCCTTTACAATTCGATTCTGTACTTCCAAAAGAAGAACTTTCCCGGCACGCTTGACGGCTATGTTCGGCCTGCCGGCCCGACATTCAATCGGCTCGTTGAACTGTCGACGAAGGCGGCCGCCGAGCCCGCCCCGCCAAAGGGCCAATGGGACGCAATCGCGACTCCTTCCGTCGACGCTGCACTTCGCAAAGGCCTCATCGACGATTCAAAGCTGGACTACGCAGAGGTCGTTGACATCATCCGGGCTACCGTCGCAGACGGCGTGGTCACCGCATTCGAGCTGGACGACCTGACCACCATTGCGAACACCTCCAGAACGCTCTCCCCCACCTCGAAAAAGCTCATCACGCTCTTCGTCGGAGAAGAATACAAGGAGAAGCGCGGGATTGGACCGTACGACCTCAATTCCGACCAGAAAAAATTAGCCGCGGAAATAGTCTGCGATTTCCTGAAAAACACGAGAACGACGTTCTTTCCGAAGCTCGACCCACACCGCGTCGGCATAGGTATTCTCAGGCGCATTGCGAAGCCGAGCCTCATCAATCAAGATCAGGGAAGTCTGTGCGGGCCATCCGCCCTGATGTTCGGCTACGCGTCCGACAAGCCAGGGTCTTACGCGCGGTTCGCGATCGATCTCTATCAGAAGGGGCAGGCGAACCTTGGCCGCCTGCTGATCAAGCCCGGAAAGGATGTGAGGAACTTCACGCCACCCTGGTCACTGGACCACGTGGACTGGCTGACATGCGCCTCCATTCGCGATTCGGAGAACTGGTTCCTCGATTTCGACGACACAGGCAAGATCAGCGATCTTGCGGGTGTCACCCTGCCGAGCGAAATGGAGCAATGGTTTCGCAAGGCAGGATACGGGGACGTGCGCGAAAATACCAACATTTCGCGATTCAACAAAGACATCGACGACGTAAACGAAGCCAACCGGCTGCTCGACAGCGGATATCGCGTATGTCTTTTCATAAGCGCCAATATGATCGACTATGACGACCAGTCCGATAAAGGCTCCGCGTTTACGATGCACTGGGTCGTGCTGCGCGAGAAGATACAAGTGATGAACGGGTACGTGAAGGCGAAGGTCTTCTCATATGGCGACGGAGACTACGTGATACCGCATCCGCAGGAAAAAACCGGTGCCGTCAAGCCCCTCCCCGTTCGGGACTTTCTTATGAATTTTTATGGGTACGTTGCTGCCAAGGGGTGACCGGGGCCAGAAGCGCCGAAGGCATGACGATGCTGGTCACGCACGAGATGGCCTTCTTCGCCGATATCTCGACCTGCGTCGGCTTCATGAATGCCGGCATCATGGCCGAGGATCGGCACGCATCCGCCAGCCGCGCAGCGAAACGGCCGAAGCTTCTTGAGCCGGTTTTACGAGGCGCACCGAGGCTTGTACTCGCAGAACGACCGGCAGTCAGGGCGCGTATGAGGTCTGCTGTACCCCTGATAGTGGCGCGATAGCGGACCTCAGCAGAGGTTGGCTTTGGGTCCAAAGGACTAAACCGCTCGCGCGGTAGGGCACGACGGCCGGCAGCACGGCTGAGGGATAGCGCAACGAGGCGTCCTGTCTTGAGATGAGGGGTTGCAACAACCTCACTCAAGACAGGAGCATCCCCATGACCGACGAGGCAATGAGCCCGTTGCGCCGGCGCATGATCGAAGACATGACGATCCGCAGGCTGGCCCCGAAGACCCAACATGACTACGTGCAAAGGGTCAAGAACTTCGCCGCATTTCTCGAGCGCTCGCCGGATACGGCGAGCTTCGAAGACGTGCGCCGCTATCAGCTGCACCTGGCCGCGAGCGGCGTTGGTGTGCCGACCATCAATCAGACGGTTTCGACACTGCGGTTCTTCTTCCGGGTCACGCTGAGGCGCCACGAGATCGTTGAGCATACGCATGTCATTCACGAGCCTCGCAAGCTGCCGGTGGTGCTGAGCCCCGAGGAAGTGGCGCGGCTGCTCGATGCCGCACCCGGGCTCAAATACAAGGCGGCGCTGAGCGTGGCCTACGGCGCCGGCCTGCGCGCCACCGAGGTCATCTCGCTCAAGGTCGCCGACATCGACAGCAAGCAAATGATCATTCGCGTCGAGCAGGGCAAAGGCGGCAAGGACCGTAACGTCATGCTCTCACCACTGCTGCTCGATCTGCTGCGCACCTGGTGGCGGGCGGCGCGGCCCCGGGGTTGGCTATTTCCAGGCCGCGATCCGGCCCAGCCGATGACGACACGGCAGCTCAATCGCGCCTGTCATGCCGCCGCCCAAATGGCCGAGATCCACAAGCGCGTGTCGCTGCATACCCTGAGGCACAGCTTCGCCACCCACCTCTTGGAGCAGAACATCGACGTCCGCGTGATCCAGGTGCTGCTCGGTCACGCCAAGCTCGACACCACGGCGCTCTATACCCGCGTCGCCACCAAGACGATCAGCGAGGTCATGAGCCCGCTGGAGCACATCGCGATCAAACTGAAGGAGGACCGGCCGCCCGGCTGACCTGGCGCGCATGTCGCGCCCGGCCTTGGAGGTTGCGGATATCTTCCGCGACCATGGCCCGGCATGGCGCAAAGCCCATGCCGGTCATGTCGGCCTCCAGCAATTGAAGGTGATGTCAGCAATCGAGCGCTGCCGCACGGCCGCTCTCGGCGGCCATGTCGCGCGCTGTGCGGACTGCGCCTATACCACCATCGCCTACAACTCCTGTCGCAACCGCCATTGCCCAAAGTGCCAGGGCGCCGCCGCGAAGGACTGGCTCACCGACCGCGAGGCGGAGCTGTTGCCGGTGCCGTACTATCACGTGGTGTTCACGCTCCCGGCGTCGATCGCCGACATCGCCTATCACAACAAGGCCGCCATCTACGACCTGCTGTTCAAAGCCTCGGCCGAGACCTTGACCACGATCGCGGCCGACCCAAAACACCTCGGCGCCCGCATCGGCGTCACCTCGGTTCTCCATACCTGGGGCTCGGCCATGACCCATCACCCGCACGTCCACATGATCGTGCCGGGCGGCGGCATCTCGCTCGACGGCGAGCGTTGGGTGGCGTGCCGGGTGGGCTTCTTCCTCCCCGTGCGCGTGCTCTCGCGCCTGTTCCGCCGGTTGTTGCTGGAGAAGCTGATCGCCGCCCACAACGCCGGCCGCCTCCAATTCTTCGGCAACCATGCTGCTCTCGCCGACCCGCAGGCGTTCGCAGCCTATCTGGCGCCGCTGCGCCGAGCCGAATGGGTGGTCTATGCCAAGCGCCCGTTCGGCGGGCCACAGGCTGTGCTGGCCTATCTATCGCGCTATACCCACCGCGTCGCCATCGCAAACAGCCGGCTGATCGCCTGCGACCGCACCGGCGTCACCTTCCGATGGAAGGACTATCGCGCCGAGGGTCGCGACCGCCAGAAGCTCATGACACTCTCAAGCAGCGAGTTCATCCGCCGCTTCCTCATCCACGTCCTGCCGCAAGGCTTCCACCGCATCCGTCACTACGGCCTGCTCGCCAGTGGCACCCGCGCCGATAACATCGCTCGCGCGCGTGAGCTGCTCGCCGCTGCAAATTCTGAAGGTCAGCCCATCACTGCCGCCGCCGATCAAACCAAGCCGAGCTGCCCATGCTGCGGCGGTCGCATGGTCGTCATCGAGGTCTTCGAGCGCGGTGCTACGCCACGACATCGGCCAACAGCTCCAACGAACCGCATCAGGATCGACACCTCATGACCGCGTCACAATCCCGCAAAACGGCTTATCGCGCGCGCTGCCTCTCGACCGGCCATGGCAGAGCGCGCCCAGATATCCGCCAGCCGCCGCAAATCGTCCGCCAATCCACCCCGTTCAACGCGGCAGGCCCCTCATTCATGAGCTGCTCCGCCCTCGGCCAGCTCGCCGAACCGGCTCAATTCCAATCAAACACATCATCCGCGGCACGCAAATCCCCATAGCCCACGCCGCGCCACCCACATGCCTCACCCGCGGTTTCCTCCCTTGGAGGCTTTCGGACGCCGGCCCTCGTGTGCGCGGCAACACCGTCATGGGGCCGGCATCCGAAAACCTTCACAGTAGGCGACTTGGCGAGGATGGCCACGTCTCGCGCAAGGCGGACATTCGGTCGGGCCGATAGTTCGCAAAAGAGCCGATGTTTCTGAAAAGTCCGGCATTTCTTGATCGCAAATTTCCCGCAGAGTGATCGCGAAACATCGACAATCCGCGGACTGACGCACCGCGTCAAGGTGACCCTATTCGATCAGAAGTGCTGTGAAAAAGTTGATCCGCGCATGTCTGGTTTCGGTCGATAGTTCGGGTAAGCTTGCGACAACTGCGGAAAGATCAAAAACACCTTGGGAGGAAATGATGCTCGATACCACGCCTAATGCGCGCATCCAGGCCCTTCTCGAGAAATTCGAAGCGGCGCTTGTGGCAGGCGACCTGGACGCCGCTGTGGCGATGTTCGCACGCGAGTGCTATTGGCGCGACCTCGTTGCCTTCACCTGGAACGTCAAGACCATGGAAGGTCGCGATCAGATCCGCGAGATGCTCAACTCTTGCTTAGCGCACGCAAAGCCACTCAATTGGAAAATTGCCGACGAGGAAAGCGCTACCGAAGCCGATGGAGTGACCGAATGCTGGATCTCGTTCGAGACCGAGGTCGCGCGCGGCTACGGTCTAATCCGTCTCCAGAATGGCCAGATCTGGACGCTGCTGACGACGATGGTCGAATTGAAAGGTCACGAGGAGAAAGCGGGCTTTACCCGGCCGCTTGGCGCCCGCCACGGCGTCAATCCCGGCGCCAAAACCTGGAAGGAATTGCGGGACGAGGAAGCCGAGCAGCTCGGCCTTAAAACGCAGCCGTACGTGCTCATCATCGGCGGCGGCCAGGGTGGCATCGCACTCGGTGCGCGGTTGCGCCAGCTCGGCGTGCCCACCATCATCGTCGAGAGGAACGGCCGTCCCGGCGACTCATGGCGCAACCGCTACAAGTCGCTCTGCCTGCATGACCCGGTCTGGTACGATCATTTGCCCTACATCGACTTTCCGAAGAACTGGCCGGTGTTTTCGCCCAAGGACAAGATCGGCGACTGGCTGGAGATGTACACCAAGGTCATGGAGCTGAACTACTGGACCGGCAGCACGGCCAAACACGCTGACTGGGACGACGCCAAAAAGGAATGGACGGTCGTCGTCGAGCGCGGTGGCAAGGAGATTACGCTCAAGCCGAAGCAGCTGGTTTTTGCGACCGGCATGTCCGCCAAGCCCAACATGCCGCAATTCAAGGGCATGGATACCTTCAAGAGTGAACAGCACCATTCCTCGCGCCACCCAGGCCCCGATCGCTACAAGGGCAAGAAGGTAGTGGTGATTGGCTCGAACAATTCCGCACATGACATCTGCGCCGCGCTGTATGAGGCCGGCGTCGACGTGACCATGGTGCAGCGCTCGACGACCCATGTCGTGCGCTCGGATTCGCTGATGGCATCCATCGCCGACCTCTACTCAGAGCGCGCCGTCCGCGGTGGCATGACGACAGCCAAGGCCGATCTGATTTTCGCCTCGCTGCCTTACAAGATCCTGCATCAGTTGCAGAAGCCGGTTTATGACAAGATCCGCAAGGATGACGCCGATTTCTATGCAGGGTTGACGAGAGCCGGTTTTCGGCTCGACTTCGGCGACGACGATTCCGGTCTGTTCATGAAGTACTTGCGTCGCGGCTCGGGCTATTACATCGACGTTGGCGCCTCGCAGCTCATCATCGATGGAAAGGTCAAGTTGGTCGCAGGCCAGGTCGAGGAAATCACGCCCAACGGCGTCAGACTAGACAACGGGAGGGAGTTGGCCGCTGATGTGATCGTCTACGCCACAGGCTACAGTTCGATGAACGGCTTTGTCGCTGACCTGATCAGCCGGGAAATGTCCGACAAGGTCGGCAAGGTCTGGGGACTAGGCTCGAATACCACCAAGGATCCCGGCCCATGGGAAGGCGAAGAGCGCAACATGTGGAAGCCGACGCTGCAGGAAGGCTTATGGTTCCACGGTGGCAATCTGCACCAGTCACGTCACTACTCGCAATTCCTTTCCCTCCAGTTGAAAGCCCTCTATGAGGGCATCCGGACCCCGGTCTATGGCCTGCAAGCCGTCCATCACAAGGCATAAGCTTCGTAGTACACGGGTTGTGTTCGCGGATTAGCGTCGCCAATTGCTGCATGGGCCTGGCAAGCTTGTGCGCACTCCGCATCGAAGATCCTCTGGTCAGCCGCGCTAGTTTTAGCGCCTGTGTCGCATCGACCGGTTGAGCCGGCAATGCAAGGCGGACATCAAAGATAGATGTCGGCCCGGTCTGCGGTTTGAGGTCGGTCTATGGGCGACTTCTTCCATAACAACTGATTTGCGAATCTCCGTTCTTGCTCGCGGGCAGCTCGGATGCTCTTCAAACGGGGCTGAATGCTTGCTCGCGAGACGCCAAATGCGTCAGCGACCGAACCCGTCAAAGCTCTGGACCCACTTTCGCCGCAGGCGGCTTTCCCGCGCGGCAAAGAAGGCCGCCCGTGCGCGCGCAAGGGGCGACCAACACCTTCGTCGCAATAACCTTTGTTCTTGTCAGGCGGTTTTCAGCCCTGACCTGGGCCACGTCCCAGGCGCCGCGGCAGAATGTACTCGACGTCAATGCTAATGCCGTCCCCGCTCAGGGGGTCGCTGTGTAGACCGCAGAGACGGCTAATTCGAAGAAGCTCCCGATCGTGAGATAGCCAATGGTGAGCGCCGACTCTCCGCTTGGGGGCCGCCGAGCAGCAACTCCGCGATGTGACAGCAATCGTCCATCGTCGCCGCCAGCGGTGGAAGCGTGATGAGCTCGCCAGTGCGCTGAGAGATTTTGGCTGGATCGGCGAATTTGGGCTCGCGCCCATTAACGGCGCCCGCGTTGATCAAAGGTACGAAGAATTTCGCGACCTGCGCCGGCTGACCGGTGATATTTTGAATGTTGACCTCGGTCGCGTACACGCCCGGCCGGGCGCCTGCGGTACAGCAGCAGTTCGTCTCGGACTGCCTGCCGCAGACGACCTTCACGCTGTGCACGAGGAACTCGGCTTGCGGTGGTACGGAAGCGGCGGCGAGCAAGTCGCTGAACGGATGCGGGAGCCGGTCATTACCTGAGCCCGTTGGATTCTTGGCCATTTCGATCTCCACGGTGGTTTGCGGAAGACGACCTCCACGCCCATCATACGCCAGAATCGACGCAATCTTGTGAGAGATGCCTCACACACTTGGAAGAAGCCGCGACAGGCCGCAGTTCCTCGCAAGCGGTGCAATGGATCGTCAGGCGACGGTCACTCAATTATCCTCTGAAGGCCGACAAGAGACGCTAAGACAAGCACCAGGACTCCGGCGAAGGTGATGCCAAGGAAAACATTGTGACACCGCATCTCCCATTCATCGCTCCCCCCAGCTACCATGTTGGCGACGGGGAACGGATCATCAAATGGCCCCACGAGTGAGGGTCATGGCACTATCGCCGTATCTCGAGCCGGGATTTCGAGACATAGGTCGTCAGGGGTTCGAGGCTTGCCATCAGTTTTTCCTGCGCTTGCCCCAACCCTTCCTTCAAGCTGTTCAACAGAGACAACTCAGCGACTGCAGGTGGAGTCGTGGCTTTGTCGTTGCTCGAGGGTTCGATGTCCGTTTTTGAGGCCGCATGACGAACAGCAACCTTTTTCGAACGTTCCGGGTTTGTAAGATTCGGCTTTATCCGTACTTCACCAACCGGCGCCGGAGTCGCCGTCCTGGGAGTAGGGACCACAGCTGCAACAGCTGCTTGTGGCCATCGTTCAGCAAACTCCAGAACGCTCGGCGGCGAGACAATCGTCGGCAAATTCGTGTCGATAATGACCCGCTCGGGCAGCCGTTCGGCCGAGGTTATCCTTATGGCTGGCCTGTCGGTCGAGCCACCGGTAGGTTCCGCCAATTGCTGCGGCAAAAACCACCCCAATCCGACAAGCAATAGGACAAGGGCGCTGCCGACAAACCCGAAGTATTTGATCAACGGCATGGGTCGCCTCCCATTCGTGACGACCTTGAAACCGGAATTCTTAGTAGATCGCTAAAGATAGATTAAGAATGGAAACGTGGTTATCGCGGATGTTGCGATGCAGAAAAGACGCCATTCGACCAAGGTTTGTGACATTTGAACGGCTTGGAGGGATGGCTCACCAAGGAGAGAGCCGAGCCCTCAGCGCGTTGAGAGGATTTCGCTTTCTCAAGGCTGAAACAGGGGTTCGATTCCCCTAGGGGAGCGCCAGCGGCTCTAGAAGCGCTGAAATTTCAAGAACATCTAGCAAATCATGGCTTTGACTGCGCTCCGGTGGTAGCACTGCGTGGTAGCTTTTGATGCGCGCGTTAATGGGACTGATTAAGGACAGACACGGGACTTACTACGCGCAGCGGAAGGTGCCCGAACGCCTCCAAGAAGCGGTCGCGCGCGTGCTTAATTCAGACCGGGATCGCCAAGTCTTCCTCAAGAAGTCGCTAGGGACCAAGAACCTCAAGGCCGCGAACGTGGCCGCCACGCACGTTCTCGCAGACTTCGACCGCACGCTTGCGGATGCCGATGCGCTGCTGAAGGAACGTCCCGTCATCGCGTCCCTGACTGATGCGCAGATTAAGCGCATGGCCGAGCGCCGCGTGACTGTGCTCTTGTGTCCCTATCCTTCCGACCGCGCCTGCACTTCTGTAAGCCCGGATTTCCCTTGAGATATTTTTCAGTTCCGGGGAGCCTAAAAAGTCGAACATGAACTGCTTATGCCCCTGCAGCTGATCGCGGACGACCCCTGCGACTACGACACTCTCCGGTGCTGCCAAACGCTGGAGGCGCTCGGCGATATTGATGGCCTCGCCGTGGAGCGCGCCGGCGCTTGAGATGAACACGTCGCCGAGGTTGATCCCGGCACGAACTGCAAGCGACGTTTGGGTGGCAGCGTTTGGTTTAGCGAAGCGATCCGCTTCTGCCAATCCATCGTCGAGACGACGGCGGAATGCGTGCTCTTGAATACGATGAGGAGGCTGTCGCCGGCGACATTATCGATGCGCCCTCCAACACGAGCGATTTCCGCCTTCACAATGTCGAGACAGACTTCGAACTGGCGCGCCGTCCCCTCGGCGTTGTCCTCCATCAGGCGCGAATAGGAAGCCACGTCGGTATGGACTATGGCGAGCAGGAGATGTTCGCCGAATGGCCGATGCTCCGTCGGCGCATCGTCGTTCACGTCGAACAATTCGAACCGAAACTGCACGCCCTCGGCGAGCTCAATTCGATCGCCATTGCGTAGTGCGCAGGCACCGGCGAGCGGGACACCGTTAATGTAGGTGACGTTCGAAGAGCTCAGATACGAGGCGATGAGAGAGCCACCGACCCACTCCAGTGAGAGGTGGGTCCGCGAGACGTTGGGATGGTTGATGCGGATCTGGCACTCAGGCGCTCGGCCGACGATCGTCTTCTCGCGGTCAAGCAGATAGTGCTCCTGACGGAACCAGGGCGCAGGCTCGGTCGGGACCAGGACGCCGCGGGGGAAGTGTCATTCGACCCGTTCGAGTCCACCGGAGGGTTCTCCATACCGTGGCCTTCGCGCCGACGAAGACTCCACACTATCTGAAGCGCCCGCCTAAAAAATTAATCCTCTGCCTTTAGGGAATGCGAAATCATCGGTATCAGCGAGATCGGCCGCCGCGTTGGCATGGACATTAAATGCGAGCGGGTTGGCCCGTGAAGCTATTCAACTATATCGAAGTCGCGACAAAGCTCCGCGACAACATGCACAACGATGGCTTCTGTAACGCCGTTTCTTGCGACGGGCGGCCAGATCAATCCGATTGTCCAATTCACAACGGGATTATGGACCGGCACAATGTCGACGCCCTCAATCTTCTCCGGCGTCTCCCGGTTAACCCGTTCGACGATCATGGCGGCAAGTTCTTTGCGAGTCTTCATGATCTTGGTCAATCAGTCCTCCGAATCGGCCGTCCTACGGACAGAATACCATGGAAGGCCGCAAGCCGGAGTAACAGCCAGGCGCCAACGCTATCGTCGGTAGCAGGCCGCCGGCTTGGTTGAGCAAGGTGGATGTTACCTGCGAGCGGGTCGGCTCATGACCTCAGTTGAGCTTCCGCGTCACGGATATAACTTCCCGCCAGTTTCCGTGCTGCCCAGGTAGGTGATCTTCATTTGAAGGGTGAGCGCGGCATCAGCGTTTGCCGGGAATGCGTCCGCAATTTCGTAGGTCGCGGAGCAAACACCTACGTCGCGCGCACCTATCAGACGACCGGCGTGGAGGTTCTCGAATTCTTGTTGCATGCTGTTCAATTGAGCACCGGAATACGTCGGGCGACCGGCATAGTCTGGTTGACGGTGATGAAGTCGGCCTTTGGAGACGGAATCTTCGCTGGGCAAATCTCCGCTTGGCGTCACCGAGGCAGGTGTCGCACGGCACTAAGGCCCGCAACAAACTTGGAACTAAAGGCGCTCGCCAACCTCCGAACGGCCACTATCGGGCATCCATTTACGTCAACGATCGCGCGCTAAGCCTCGGCACGTTCACCACCAAAGAGGCGGCGGCGGAAGCCTATGCCAAGGCCTCACGCCAGCGCTTCGGCAAATTCGCGAGGGTCGATCGATGCTAGTTCGCCAAACCGTAAATGGATCGAAGTCTCTTTTCGACGGCCGCAATTCGCTTCAAATCACCTTTCTGCAAGTTTTTCCGACCTCTCGTCTCAATGACGACGCTCCAACTGTTGCGGTCGGGAATGATACCCAGCCCTTGCGGTCTGACACCTTCCTTCATCAATTCTTCAAGCACAATCCAAGCCAAATCGGTCGCAGAAACAATCTTCTTCGCCATCGCGTCTCCTCAGCGCTGGGAAATGTTAGTTCCGCGCCGATATTACGCAAGCCCCTCCATGGTCTTAGCCAATGAGAGGCCGGAAACCAGAAATTGCCGCTGCACTCGACCTGCGACGAAACCGCCGTCCTGGATGGGCAAAGCTGCGAACGCCGAATGGCGCCGCGTCATGCCGGAGCTCGCCAAGCGCCGCATTCTCACCATTGCAGATCTGGGCAGCCTCGAAAGCTACTGCATCGCGATCGGCCGCATCCGGGGGCCATCGTCATTTTGAACAACGCGCCGAAGTCAGCCTAGGAGCATCCCCCGGTTCACGCTGGCGGGCCTCTGGCAGACCACGGAACTGCCTGATCCGCGAACCGTTCGGTAAAGGCCCCGGGCTTAGTTTCGTGTATAGGCCTGTGGCTATTGGGGAAGGTCATCTTCGGCCTCAGGTCTGTTGTCGCCTGAGGCCGCCTTTTTGAAGCCCCTCTCGAAGGCTGCATCGGAGGTCTGACCAACCGGAGCAATTCACGGCAGGAGCGCTAGGAGGTGTCTCGGGGTCGGTGGATGTCTAGCCCGGAATTGAACAACCCTCGGCGGACCAACGCCATTGGGTGGGTGATTGTCGTGATCGCGGCTATCGCGGTCCGATCGGGCGGTGACGAGAGCGTCCTTCAGTTCGCTCGTCGAGCGCGCGCTTGATTCATGTTGCGTGATACCACCCGATCGTAAGCCGCGAGTGCTGCGTCGGTCGCCAACTCAACCATTTCTCGATAAGCGGCGTCGCTCGTTTGAGTGAAGCTTTCACGGATCGCCCTAGCTAGCTGTTCGTCGGATACAGCGCCTCCCGAGGCTGTTCGTCCAGTTAACCGGCTATACAAATTCACGCGATACACCTCAGCAGCAACTTGCCAAGCCCCATCCTCTAGTCGTTGTTGAACCACGCGGCCCACCCCTTGCTCTACTCGCTGAAAAGATGGGGTAGTCGACCCAGGGGATCGGAAAAACTAACTCAGGTTAGAAAAAATCCGCGCCCCAAATTCAGGTAGAGGTGCTTCACGCTGGACCGGAAATTTACAGGTGGCTCCTTCATCGCACCAGCCGGAACGCGCTCGCCGTGGCGCCTGCGCTGCCCGCGGAGAAGAAAGGCGGCCACAGCGGGCCGCCCTTTGCCTACCATTCGTCGCCGGGTCCGTAATACCCGCGCCGCTCGTAACCGTAGCCGTAAGGGCGATCGTAGCCATAGGAGTCTCGGAAGGAGCGGTCGCAATAGCGCCGGCCGTTCCGATGGCCAATCCGGCGATCCCAGCCGCAGCGCCTACTGGCCCGACGCCGCGATTGTAGTGGTGGTGACTATAGTAATGCCCGCGATGGACCACCCGCGCACTTGCCGGGCTGGCTACCAAGGTCGCGAGCGCCGCAGCGGCGACCAGAAATTTCAGCTTCAACATTGACACTTCTCCAACCTGTGAGCTGGTTCAACCCGCTGGGAAGAGCTCCGTTCCGGTTCCCCAGGTTTGTGGATCGACAAATTGTCCTGCACGACACGGATACAGGCGGCGCCGGGATAATGGATGTCGACGAGTTCACGCATGCAGTGGGCATAGTCCACGGCGGCGCGGCGGTCGGTGACCTTGACGTTGCGCCAGCCTCGATGCGGGTCGAAGGTAACGAAGAGATTGACGGTGCCGTTGCGGCGGTACTCGTAATCGTAGCGCTCCCGCTGTCCCGGCTGGGCTGGAATCGGCTGACGCACCTCGCCGATGAGTTGGACGGGGGTCTCGTCGAAGCAGACCAGCGGCCGGGTGGGATCCGGCGCCTCGGCGTAGAGGTCGAGCACGTCCTCCATGCGGGCGACGTATTCGCCGTCGACATCGGGGATGCACCACATGTCCCTGCGCCACTTGGCTGCGCTGTCTGAGACGGCGCAGTCAGAAAAGTCGGCGCATGGGCTGGTCGGAGTTCGAGACCCTGACGGCACGCTTCCGTCTGCCCGTTCCACGCATCACTCGCAATTGGGCGCAGGCGCGGATATGACGCGGGTTACCCTCGGGAAGAGCCGGGTGCGGGAAAGCCGCCAGCCCGGATCTGTGAGGGCGAAAGCCAAATGGCTGAGCTACTCGACCACGATCCAAGGCGAGGCCAATCCGCGCTTCGTCGTCACCTCGCTCAAGCGCAGCGCGGCGGGCGTGCGGCAGCTCTATGAGGACATCTACTGCGCCCGCGGCGACATGGAGAACCGCATCAAGGAGTGCCAGCTCGATCTCTACGCCGACCGCACCTCGGCCGCCACCATGCGCGCCAACCAGCTGCGGCTGTGGTTCGCCTCGATGGCCTATGTGCTGATCTGTGCCCTGCGGCGCATCGGCCTTGCCGAAACCACCTTTGCGGACGCCACCTGCGGCACCATCCGCCTCAAGCTCCTCAAGATCGGCGCACTGGTGCGCATCAGCGTCCGCCGCATCAGGATCGCCATGGCCTCGGCCTGCCCAGCCGCTCAGCCGTGGGGACATGCGGCTCGTCGCCTGGCCGAAGCCGCCAAGGCTCGCGCCTCGCCGGCCTGACACGCGACGCTGCGACGCGCTCAATCGGCGGCATCACCACAGGCCCAACGGAGACATTCAAAACCAAATCGCCGGCTGCGCCTTCAGCGCCACGGCTCCCCGTTGCCTTGCCAAATCCTCCTATCCTCCGTCGCTGAGCAATCGGTCGTGTGAGAAATGCGGGCTAGGTCTCCGGCCGGGACGTTTGCCTCATTGCGCAGGACACCGCCGCCAAGAGCGGCAAGCCGCTTCGGACCATTCAACGCGACTAACCCGAGCCGAAGCTAGGCCAATGGAAATCCCCCGCGCTTTTCGTGAACGGGCAACGCGATTGCCAACAGATTGCGGAGGGCTCACGGGGCGGCGTTTAGCGCCAAAATTGCGATGACCGCCGTCACGACTGCGACTGTCATGGTAACTGCTTCGAAGCCGATCCCCCACTCGCTGCCTTCACCATAGGTCCACCACAGAAGAACCAATCCAAAGAGAATGCACGCGCCGCCGTTAACGATGACGCGATTAGCTCTTATATCGATAGCGTGAGTAGTAAAAATGACTATTCCCAAAATCAGAAGGGACACTCCTGTTACGGCAGTCAAAAAGTTGGAGCCGCGTCTATGGGGCATCGCTAGTACTCCCATCTTGGTTGATCAGACCAAAGAAACATCTCCGTGCAACTTGAGAGGGTAATCGCACTGCGCTGAATGTCGAGGAGCCTTTGGGTTTGGAAGCGGAAGGTAACAGTCGCCGATCTTGAGGCTGCCCCGAAAGTTTCCGCCGGACCGCGCGACCTGCGTCTGTTCCAGATTTAACTTTCCGCGGCGACATCAAGCTTAATCCGCGTCTTCGGTTGCACCTAGCCGCGTTCGCCGCCAGCAGCCCCTCAAGCTCTGACGCCCAGCGCCCCAGCTTTGGCCGTGGCTGCACCTGCCGCTCGTACTCGAAGGAGGTCTCTCCCGACCTCAGCACCTTCCGAACCGTGTTCCGCGACACCTTCAGGTCGCGGGCGATCTCCTTGATGGTCTTGCCCTTGATGAAGTGCTCGCGCCGTATCCGCGCAATCGTCTCCACGATCAGCATCCTCCACCACCTGCTTTGTTACGAAGCAGGCAGCGCAACAGACCAACCTATTGGGGGTCAATTTTGGACGCCGATCCCCCGGCTTAGGGGGCAATATTGCAAGCCGAATGACACGCAGTGCGCCCGCAATCGAGCGCGGCCCCCTTCCCGCAGCGGCAAGGAGAGCCGCCGACGGACGCCTCCTCAGAGTCCGACTCAAAATAAGTCATTGGTATCTCAGGTTCTGGCCAAACGGCGGGAGAGCAGGCGGATACTGGCGATCAAGACCCAAGCTTCCGCGCTGGCGATGGTTGCCTCGAAGTCTTTGGCGAGCCGTCGGTTGCGGCCGAACCAGGCAAACGTGCGCTCGATGACCCAACGTCGAGGCTCGGCTTTGAACGTTCCAACGCTTTGCGAGCGGGTGACGATTTCAATCGTCCATTGGCCAAGATCAGCGATCGCATCGAGCAGCTTTGGGCCACGGTAGACACGATCGGCGAAGATGTGGCGCAGGGTGGGGAATAGACGGCCGATGATCCGCAACAGCGGGACTGCACCATGATTGTCTTGAACATTGGCGGCATGCACCTGCACAGCCAGCAAGGAGCCCTCGGTATCAGTGACGATATGACGCTTGCGTCCCTTGATCCGCTTCGCCATGTCAAACCCGCTTGGACCGCCACTTTCCGTGGTTTTCACACTCTGGCTGTCGATGACGCCAGCTGTTGGAACAGGCTTGCGTCCTTGTCGCTCGCGCACTCGTCGGACCAGCGCGTCGTTGACCGTGCGCCATAAGCCAGAACCGCGCCACTTGTAAAAATAATGCTGAACCGTCGAGTATGGCGGAAAGTCCTTCGGCAGCGCTCGCCATTGGCAGCCTCTGGCTCCAACGTAGAGGATTGCATTCACAATCACCCGCAGGCTGATCTTGCGCGGCCGGCCGCGCCGCGATCGTGCAGGTAGCAACGGCTCGATCAACTTCCATTCCGCGTCCGTCATGTCGCTTGCATAACGCAGTCCGTCGCGCCGATATTGCTGTCGGGTGGTTTCAGTCCAACTCATGTTGTGCTCCCTTGAGTCTTCGCAAACACAAGGAATCACAACCGGCTGGAATCACTCAACTTTCTTTTTCGGTCAGGGTCTCAGGACGAAGCTTGCGTGCCAGCCTATGGTTCTGGCCTCACCAGTGAGGATTTGATGCCGTGAGTGGGTGCGGCATCGCGTTTCCCTGAACGCGATCCTAACGGCTTGGAAGGAGGTGGGGGAGGCTGCACGGGTAACGAGCTGCCGCGTAAGTCACCCTTCCGGCGGGTTGTCCTCGGCAGCCGCGCGTAGGCGAGTGGGCTCCGACTGCGCCGGCGCGGCGGTGATCCGTCTCTACCGTTCTGACCATCGGCTTCGGCGGCAAGCTTCATTGCCGCGACGGCATCGCGCTCGGAGTCGTACTGGAGATCCATGGATGCAAACATAGTTGCAGATCGTAAACGATCACGCACCGGTGGGACCATAGCAATCCGAGGGCGGCACCGTACGTGGCTGCTGTCGAGCCGTCCGGCCAAGCCCCGCCCCATCCGCCGACTCTTTAGGTGCGCAAGGTTAAGGAGATCGAGCCGCTTCCCGCTTTCATGCGACGTGACCGCGGCGGCCGGCTGAAGCGGAGATGCGGAATGCGCAGGATACGTCCGTCTTCCATTCGAAATACCGGATGACGGTCTCGCGGTTGAACGATCCGGCTGATCAGTTGAAGCGACCCCACCAATTGCTCGACGCGGCCGGCCCGTCCCAAAGGCAGGAGCAAACGCTCGCAATCGATCGTATGACCGCCGCTGTTGTGGGTCGAAAATACGCTGTAGATGGCGCAGCCGCTGGATACGCATTGTTCGGCGGCGGCTAGACCGAACTCCTTCAAGGCCGGTGGCAAAACCTCATCCATCGATTTCCCGGCCCAGCTCGAATTGAAGACCTCTCCTACGCTGGCGCCTTGGTAAAGCGCTCGAAATGTGTGGCCGTCTGGCCGGCGCTCGACGCTCCAGATGACAAGTTGTTTCGGGTCATGCAACCGCGCTTCCGGCCTGAACTGATCCAGCGAAGGAAAGGGCAGATCGCCGGCCGTGCGTGCCCAGTACCGGCACATGGCCTGCTGACTGATGGACTTCACATCGGCAAATGAACCGTCCGTGTATTGCATAGTGCCCCAACGTACAACCACACCGTTAACGAGCCATAGTTCGACCGGTGTTCGGGCGGCGCGCTCGGCAGCCGCTGGAGCGACGGTAGCAACGGCGGGCCCAAGGCCGGTACGTCGACGTCTCGGAGGCCGCGCGCGACGGCGAACTCGCATTTCTTCGGACCGAGATCTATCTTCGCGACATCGAACCGCGCCTGCAGACGCTGACCGCATTCACCCGTTCGTGTCTGACAAGCCTACTCGGCCGTTTCCGCTTAGCGCGCGAGACGCTTCTCGACACGCTTGCGGCTATTGCCGACCTTCTTCACGGCCTTCTTCACCGCCGAGACTGAGCGGCCGGACTTCTTGGCTTCGTATCGCACTTCGTGGTCCTGGCCTTTAGCCACGCGCGCGCGGTCCTGTTTGCGTCCACGCGCGGTCTTCTTCGCTGCTACCATCGGCTCCTCCTGTACGAATTGATGGCGGTGCAACGCTGAAGGGATTCGTAGGCTCCGCAACGATCCCTCCATCCCCTGCGCAACGCCGCCCGCGGCAACCGTGACGAATGGGCTGGCCTGCATCTCGCCGTCACGTTCGACGGGTGCGTCTAGTCGCCTAAAGCGTGCTGCACTTCGGGTCCGCTCTTCCTCCGAGATCGGCACTTTGGCGGACACCGCCCCGAGGTCCGAATTGGGCCAACATGTCGTTCGTGGCCGGATACGCGCGCGAAGGTCGCGGGTCATGATCTCGATTAGCGCTTTCCCGCACAATCGCGGGCTTGCCTGGACCGGCCGATCAGTTGCCACTCTCGATCCAGCAGCGGGAAAGTGTTCAAGACTGTTCTCGCGGCAAATCGTTCCGGCGCACGCTTTGCTTGCTTGCATGCAAGGCGGTATCGAGGATACATTGGGCGCGTTGTCGCAGAATATGGAATTGAGTGCCCGCACGGGCAGCTCGACGCACCGACTTTTTTATCGTGCTTGCCGTTGCGACTGAATTGATCACTGTTCAATGCGCTGCGCTCTTGCGTGCCGGCGATGTGGGTTGCCGATACCGCTTCTCGACGAGCGGACGACATTTTTGGGCCCGAAACGCGCCATGTGGGCACACAGCTCATGAGAGGTGTCTGCTATGACACAAGCGTCCAGCAAAGTCGGCATGATTGCGGAAGAGACCGGAGCACTTTCGTTCATGGGCCGCGCCAACGCCAACGTGGCAAGGATGGTGGTTGCCGAGATCAACGCCAATGGCGGCCTGCTGGGACGGAAGATCGAGCTCTATCTCGAGGACGGCGCAACGACCGACGCCGTCGCGGAAGCCAAGGCGGCCAAGCTTGTTTCGCAGGACAAGGTGGATGTGATCTTCGGCGGCATCTACAGCTCCACCCGGCAAGCCATCAAGGGCCCCGCCGTCGTAAAGGGCAGGACGCTCTACATCTACCCCGAACAATACGAAGGGCAGGAATGCGACCCGCTGATCTTCTGCACCGGCCCGGTGCCGGCGCAGCAGCTCGACCCGCTCATTCCCTGGCTGATGCGCAAGACCGGTGCCAAGACATTCTACCTGCCGTCCGCAGACTACATCTGGCCGCGCGTGATGAACGAAAGGGTCCGCCAGCTCGTCACCGCCAATGGCGGCAGCATTGTCGACGAGGAATACTATCCCCTCGATCACATGGAGTACGACGCGACAGTTGGGAGGATCATGGCCAGCGGCGCGGAAGTGGTGTTCAACACCATCGTTCCGCCTGGGGTCGTGCCCTTCTTCCGGTTTTCAGAGCCGCGGCGGGCAACTGATCTGCACCTACTTCGACGAGAACCTGCTCGGCCTGCTGCCCGCGCCGCATGTGGAAGGCCTCTACGGCTGCCTCGACTTCTACCAGAACGTCAGCGATCCCTTCAGCAAGACGCTGCTCAGTGCGTACGACAAGCGCTATCCAGACGGAGAGCAGTTTACCGGCGGCAGCGGCTGCTCCGGCCTCTATCGTGGGATCAGCTCTGGGCGGCGGCCGTGAACGAGGCCGGCTCGCTCCGCCAAGAGGACGTCATCGCGGCGCTCGATCACGCAAGGATCGCGGAGGGGCCGGGCGGTCCGGCGGAAATGGTTCCCGGCCAGCACCACGTCCGCTTGAACATGTACATCGCCCAGGCGAAGAACGGCTGTTTCGAGATCGTCGAGAACCTGGGGGCTATCGCGCCGGACGAGGCGATGGTGCCGTCCATCGCGGAGTCCGGCCGGAGACCGATCGCGTAGTCAGCCTATCAGTTAGGGAGCGTGAGATGAGTGTCCCGTCTCCGGTCAACGAGAGTCTCCTGAGCCAGCGCCTCGGCGCACTCGGATCGGCAAGAAGCTGGGAGCCGAACGTCCTCTCGATCTCGAACGCTTCATACGTACCGCCGACGACTATGATCTCTTTCGCGTCAACCCCATCGAATACGGCCGCCGTGTCGGCCTGTCCGATGCGAACGCGATAGAGCTGTTCGTGCACACCGCCAAGGTGGGCCTGTTCGAGATGGACTGGCTGCTCATCTGCGCCTATTGCCCGCAGGTCGCGGGCAGCTTTCGCGAGCTCGACCAGGTCCATCCACGCTTTCAATGTGCGTTCTGCAACGCGGTCAACGATGCATCGCTGGACGACTACATTCAGGTCACCTTCACGGTCTCGGGCGGCGTGCGCGACATCATATTTCGCCATCCTGAAATGCTGACTGTCGATGATTTCTACCTGCGCTACAGCTTTTCCAAAGGTTTCATCGCTCCGCACGGGATGACGCACCAGCAGCTCGTGGCTGCGCTCTCACGCGGATTCGCCGATATCAATGCCCAAGAGCACCGCAGCTTCGACTTCGATGTCACAGCTGGCCGTTTCGAGGTGCTGGACCTCTGCCACAAACTTCTTCTGGTCTTCTTCGCGGGCGGGGAGCCGGCAGAACGGCAAGAGACGCTAGTCCAGCTCGAGTCCGGCCGCTTTCTGCTACCGGACCGCCCCACGGCACCGAGAGACATGGTCCTCGGCGACGGACGTTTTTCGTTCCGGCAGACGGCCGATCTCAACCCAGGCAAGCACACCATCCGGATCGAGAACCGCACTGGCGATCGCGGTCGCTTCTGGTTCGTCCAGTATCCCCCAGGCTTCGAACCCCATCTGGTCGAATATGAACCGTTTCTGTCCGGCAAGCGGTTGCTGCTCACCCCGAGCTTCCGCGAACTCTACAAGGCGCAGCTGGTGGATGAGGGCGAGAGCATCAATGTCTCAGATATGACGTTCCTGTTCACCGACCTGAAGCAGTCGACGCCGCTGTACGAAAGCGTTGGAGACGTGAACGCGTATTTTTTGGTTCGACAACACTTCGAGATCTTGAACAGGATCATCAGGGAGAGATCCGGCACCATTATTAAGACGATTGGCGACGCGGTCATGGCCGGGTTCGAGCGTCCCCAGGACGCGGTTTGCGCCTCCATCGAGATGATCGAAGAACTGTCGCAATTCAACCGGACCGCTTCGCGGCCGCTAGGCCTCAAGGTCGGTGTTCATAAAGGTCGGGCGATTGCGGTGACGCTCAATGACCGGATCGACTATTTCGGACAGGACGTGAATATCGCCGCACGCGTGCAAGGTCTTGCCGATGTAAACGAAGTTTGCATCAGTGCAACCGTGATCGAGGCGCCGGGCGTCGGCGACCTCGTCAATTCACACTCGGTGTCGCGCAAATACGAGAACCTGAAGGGCGTCGGTCAAAAGATGGAAGTCCATCGCATAGCAATCACGCCGACGCAGACATAAACGACCGCCGTGCTGCCGCAAGGCGAAGACCGGCGGTTCCTCCACGACAGCCGAAATCGTCCGCTATGGGGGCAATCGCGTCTTGAGTCTGCCGCGGATCACTTCCGGCCAGCCCCGATGAGGGGACATCTTCGGTGCTCATCGGAAGCTCTCAAAGGACCATCAGCGGAAATGAACCTGACCACTACTTTTGTTGTCGTGGATCATCCTCAGCATTCAGGTAGTCGATGCCCGTCGGTCCGATTCCGGTAATCTCGAATATCACGTCTTCATCCTTCGTTTCCGCGAATTGCCAAACCTTCGGCGGCACGTGCGAATACGTCCCGGGTGGAAAGCTCAGGAGTTTCGATGCATCGACCCTGTCTCCGAGTGCCGAATAATAGGTCCCCGAAATGATCACGCGAACGCGTTCGTCAGGGTGAGAATGCACGGGCATTTTGGAATTCGCCGGTATCTTGAGCCGAACGGTGTACAGGCCGGGCTTGCCCGGATGACCGTGGAGCACCGTCGATTGCGTCCCCTTCGGCATGGAAGCCAGCGGGCTCCACTTCATGTCGGTCGGCGTCACACGGTCATATTCAAGTGAACTACCCGCCGCCAGCGCCGCGCAAAAGCCGCTCGCAACAAGTATGGCCAAAAGACCCATCCCGCTTTTGAACAAAGGCATCTCGCCCTCCGTTTGAAATAGCCGGCGCCGGTACTCTACCATAAGTGGTATTCGTCGGCCATGGATCATTGCCGACGTCTCTCGGCCTTCCTCTCCGGCCCGCCGCGATAGACCGCCTTGCCGCTTTGGCGGCAACTCTCTATGATCAGCAACTAATAGTGGTGAATTGCCTGACGATAGGGGAGACGTGTCGTGGCAAGAATTCACGTGACGCGCCGCCGTGTGCTTCGCAGCGCTGCAGCATGCGGTCTGATGGCAACGGCGGCATCCGGCGTGATCGGCGCCGCCCGCGCCCAATCGGCGCGAAAGACCATCGTCTTTGTCAGCGGGGCTTTTTGCGGCGGCTGGATATGGCGCCGGGTCACTGACCGGCTGGAACAGGGCGGCCACAACGTGTTCGCTCAGTCACTCACGGGTTTGGCCGATCGCTCGCATTTGCTGAGCAAGGACGTCAATCTGGACACCCACATCGCCGATGTCGTCAACCTGATCAAATGGGAAAGTCTCGAGAACGTCTGTCTTGTGGCGTGGTCCTATGCGGGCTTTGTAGGCTCGGGCGCACTTGAAAACATCGGCGATCGCGTCTCATCGGTTGTATGGCTTGATGCCTTCATTCCGACGGATGGACAAAGGGTGGCCGACTTCGCAGCCGAGCCGGTTCGCAAAGGCATACAAGCGGCCATCGACAAGGGCGACCCAGGCGTGCGTGGATCGGCGCATTATCCGCCAGTGTTGTTGCCGAACGCGATCGGGCGTTCGCCGAGTCCAAGGTTACTCCACATCCGCTCGGCACTTATCTTCAGCAGATCAAGCTTTCCGGGGCGCTCCAAAAGGTGGCGAAGAAGACATACATCCGCCTTCCGAAATTTCCACAGCCGCCCTTCGACAAGGCACTGGCTGACTGCAAGAGCGACAAGTCGTGGGCCACGTTCGAATTGCCGGACATTGGGCACATGGCCATGCTCGATGCACCAGACCGCATGAGCGAGTTGTTACTGAAAGCCGCGTGAGATCGATTCGTCCTCATCGACCGCTTCCAGGTCGGCTTGAAACGGCAGGCGCTCTCGTCGGCGGAAACGGGCCTCCCATTCGAATGCGGGGTGCTGGGCGCGGTGCGGGCCGGCGGAGCGGTCGTCGCCGGCGATATGGCGCGGGTTCGGCTTCCGTCATCTTCTTTTCGCGCTGTGCCGGCTCTGTAGGACACTTCAGGAGGCGTTCGCCCGCGCTCGTTCGCGCGCCTCGCGCCGCCGCTCGCGGCGTTCGCGCCGCCGTTTGGCTCGATCGACTGGCTGTCGCAGCGGAGGAACCTGCGTTGGAGTGGCAGCGGTAGTCTCCTCGACCAAGGGCGCTTGGATCGGTTCGGGAGCGGCGGCGGGGCGGGCTTCCATGAACTCGAGCACCGCCCGTCCTTTTGCCGTGATCTGCCACCCGCCACTGATCCGTTCGACCAGCCGGTGTGAAAAGATGTCGAGATCAGGCACCCGCGTGGCGAGGCGCTTGGTCCGCTCCGCCCATTCGCGGCCGCTGGTCGCCAGGATTGCCATGTCACGCTTGAGGTCGGCCATCGGGGCAAAGCCGTCGGGATAGCTCACCAGGATCTTCAGCACCGTGACCTGGAAGTTCACCCTCGCCCTCGTCCGCCTATCGCCACATGGTCGGTGCTTCGGACAGAGCCTGACGTCCGATCTGCCTGAGCTGGTCCGGAGACGTGGCGCCCCTGGTCACGGCTTCCAGAATTTTCGAGGCGACTTGGGTACGGGTGCCGGTTTCGGTCCGGGAAACGCTTTCGCAGACCTCGTCCAGCACCGCGCGCAAAGCGTGGTCGTCGCAGGATCGAACATGGGAGACCCCCATCGGAAAAATTAGCTCACGACGTCAAAATCAAGTGCTGTAGAATCTCGCGAATTCTTACCTTCCAGCCGACGCTTGGCAAGAGCAGAGTGCGGCCTGGCAGCATTCGGCCGCGACGATGCGCCGCCGATCCGTCGCCTGCTTTCGTCGACCAGGCAGGTCGCTCTCGGCAGAAACCGCAAGACCGCCGGGCGGCTGGGCCGTAGAATCCCGGAATCCAAGTTTCGGCTCGCTTGTGCTTAGAAGGGGGAGTTATCGAGCCCGAGCATTTCAGCAGCTACTCCTTTTCAGAAGTGGATTCAGAAGTGGGCCGCGGCTCCAGGTGGGCTGGGCCTTCTGATTCCGCTCGGCCTCGCCTGGTCCGGCCGCGACTGCATCACCGCCGGTCTGTCGTGCGAGGAGCTCGCACCGTGATGCCGAGCGCGGGTGCGGACGGCTGCACCGAAACCGGCGAGCGCGCCAAGCGCTGCGCGAATTGGACATGTTGGACAGGCTGAGTTGCTCCGCCAGTTCGCCTTGGCCGGCGTTGGCGGCGGTACTTCCCGACCCATGACCACGAATTGCCTTGTCGCGGCAGCCGGCGGAGCGCCCTGCGAACGGGCTCGATCGGCTGGTCATGTCGGGGTGCCATGGCGAAGCGCGAAGAGGGCGCAGGCTGCGCTGTCAGCTGGCCGAGCGGCTGGGCCGCCGGCTGGACCGGCCCTGTCGGGGGCACTCTCCGACAAAGGCGCCGCGAACAGCAGCGCCTCGAACAGTGCCCGATTGGCCCGATATCTGGCTGTAGAGCGCTTGCCTTCCGACCCTGCCTAAGCCTCCGGCCGTCGGCCATGCACAAGAACCACCACCACGTGCGGCCGCGCTTTCTCAGGTGCGTCTCGAAAACAGGGAATTGCATCGCACCGCCAACCCGTCAGGGGGACTTCCCATTGTCCTTTGTCTTACCAACCTGCCGCAGGTTCAGGTCCTGGCGTCCGAACTTGCTCACGGCGATCGGCGAACGGTCCTTCGTCGAAGGAAAATGCTTTGAGGCGGGAAACATTGCGCGTAGCCTCCGGCGTGTCGGAGCTCGGATTCCGCCGTAGAATGCGGGTGAGCGGAAGCGAGACCCAGGCCACCCGACCTTACCTGAAGCTTTTGCCTCAATGACCTGGAGTCCGGATGGAAGCGCCTGCTTCCGTCCTGGAAACCGATTTCCGGCAGCGTCCAAATGTCCGCACCGAGCAGGATCGCGCTCTTCGTCGATGGCGCCAATCTCCACGCCACCGCAAGGACCTTGGGATTCGACATCGACTACAAGCGCCTGCTGAAGGCGTTCGAGGGCCGCGGCACCCTGGTTCGCGCCTACTACTACACGGCCGTCGTCGAGGATCAGGAGTATTCGTCGATCCGCCCGCTCGTCGACTGGCTCGACTACAACGGCTACACCGTCGTCACCAAGCCGACCAAGGAATTCGTCGACGCCGGCGGCCGCCGCAAGGTCAAGGGCAACATGGACATCGAGCTCGCGGTCCAGGCGATGGAGCTCGCCGGACAACTCGACCAGATGATATTGTTTTCCGGTGACGGCGACTTCCGCTCGCTGGTCGAGGCCGTGCAGCGCCGCGGCGTCCACGTCACGGTGGTCTCCACCATGGCCAGCCGGCCACCGATGATTGCCGACGAACTCCGCCGCCAAGCCGACGTCTTCACCGATCTGGCCGAGCTGCAGTCCACGATCGGCAGGGATCTCTCCGAGCGCGGCGCGGTCCGCCAGAGCGGTGCTTCGACGAGCCGCGGCACCGGGCCGAGCGACGACTAGCCAGATTAGGCCATGTCGCGTCCGCATCTAACGGCCATCCAGGGGCCGGAGATCACCGGCCCCCGGCCACCTCTCCCCACGAGAAATGCGATGTTAAGATCATTCCGCTAGGAAAGATCGCGGTCAAAAGCGACCGCACTGGAATAGAGATGCCCCGCCGGCGCCCAGGCCGGCGGGTTTTCTGCATGAACGACGGCTCACATTCCGCCCGTCTCGAAGGCGGCGTACAACGACGAGGCGTCGCCGATGCCTAGATTGGGAGGCATTTTCCCGCCGCCGGCCGCCGTCTGATCTGCAGGTCTGCGTGCCAAGCTCGCGGCGTCGGCGGTGATCGTTCTTGTCTGCGCGCTTCTACGTGATCATCCGTGCTGGGCGAAGGGCAGTCTCGGACTAGAAGCTGCCCCAGTGCCGCATTCCCGTACCGGTGCAGGGTGTTCTTGTTCGTCATGCGCTGGAGCAGGCTTCGCTAGATGCGACCGTGCGGGAAATCGACTCGCAAATCTTGGTTTTGCTGTCGGAATCGACTCGCGATTCATTGGAAATCGACTCACGTTTCTTTGGAATCGACTCGTCTATGATTTGTCTCGACAAGTATGTGGGGCCACTTTGAGAACGACTCGACTATCCCCTTGATTTCGTTGCGGCCGGCATTTTGAAAACGACTCGGTTTTGACCTTAAGAACGACTCGATCACCCCGTTTTTCGCTTTGAGAACGACTCGATCCTGTAAGTCGTTGTTTGGAAGGGACTTTGACCTCGAAGTTTTCCTGACGTTACCGCGGAATGGGCGCAAATTTGACGATTGTCCGCTTCGGAAAAGACAAAGGAGGACGGCGCTGTTCGTTTTTCTTCATAGATGGAAGCAGCACCGCAGAAGCTTGGGCCGAGTAAGGAGATCGATAACCGACACTGAAAGGCGAACCTGAAATGACTACCCCTACTAATCCTCTCCCGGCGAACGACACGGCGATGCTGATGGAGCCGTACTTCCAACTTCTCGGAGGCAATCCGTTGAACATCGCTGCGGAGCGAGCGACCGAACTGATGACGGATGTTTTCAAGGGCGGCCTATTGGAACTCGTCGCTGAGAAGGGCGCCCCGCCCAGCGGCGTGCAGCCGTTCATGGCGGATCCGGACGGCAAGGCCATCATGGTATCGTACTCGGGCCTGGCGATGGTCTGGTGCATGGCGCGGTACGCCGTCCTTTTGCTCGATATCGTGAAGGCGAACCGTGGGGCTGTGGGCGGCCCCGTCGACATCGGCAGGAATTGCAGAAGCTAAGGGGCTTGCTGGAATATGCCGAAGCGCTGCGGCAGGCGGACCTGCCATGGCCGAGCGCTCTGAGGCCGCCCGACGTCGCCGCCGGCGACCAGCGGGACATCAACAACGTTTTCTTCGGTGCCGTCGCCTGGATCCTGCTGCATGAGGTCGGGCACGTGCACCGGCAACACGAGGTGGAGAGCGCAAGGAGCTTGAAGGACGAGGAGGAGGCCGACGAGTTTGCCGCCAAGTGGGTGTTCGAGAAGGTGCCGGATGCTCGGCAGCGCGAATTCAGGATCCTGGTGGTCGGGGTGGCGCTGGCTTGGCTGCTGCTGTTCGCGCCTGTCGGCGGCGACACCAGACACCCTCCGGCATTTTCGCGGGTGATGCACGTGTCGTCCTATTTCGAGGCGGCTGAGGACAGCGTAGCGCTGGAGGTGGTCGCTCATCTGTTCAAGGCGCTGTTCTTTCCCACGACGACCCCGCCGACCTTTGAAACCTCGGCGGAGCTTTTTGACTGGACGGTGATGCAGCTTCGGGAGCGGTCGCATTAGCTCGGTCTCCTCGCGGGCGGGTGCCGACACCGGTCCGCGGCCGAATAGACGTGGACTCGAGCAAGGAATTCGTTATGTACCGGATTTGTAACATAACGGATATATGCCATGGTAGAGTTCAAGAACGTTGACGATTACGTGGATGCCTTCAGGCGGAATTCGGAGTTGGCAGTCGTCTCGCTGCAGATGGCGGCGGACTACCGCGGCGTGACCCGGGCGGCAATCGAGCGGATGGTCGGGACCAAACAGCTGGAGGTGATCAAGATCAGGAACACGCGGTGTATCAAGCTACAGGACTGATCGATCTGACCGAGGCGTTCGACCGTCAGGTCCGGATCGTGCGCGATTACCTCGAAGAGGCTGCCAGAAGCGGAAGCATCATCTTCTACGAACAGGTGATGAATGCACTTGGTCTGTCGAGGACGATACCGGCCGACCGGACCAAGGTCGGCAAGGTTTTGGGGCGGGTGTCGGAAGATAGCTACGCGAAGGACGGCATCCTGCTTTCGGTCATCGTGCACAGGAAGGCGCCCGGCCGCACGCATCCTGGCCCGGGCTTCCTGACGTTGGCGGAAGAGCTTGAGATCGACTGGAAGGATGAGCGGACGTTCGTCGATCAGGAGGTCAAGAAGGTGTTCGATCATTACGCGGCTCGCGCTGGCAAGAAGGGCGGGCGCGGCAAACGCTCGTAGTTTCTCGGCCGGATCCCGCTACTCGGCGTTCAGGTTCGTGTCCTTGGGCACGTCGCCGACATTCGTGCTCAGCAGGCATTTCATCACGCTGGCCGCCGGCATGAACGCCTCCTTGTACGAAAAGGCATGCCAGTCGATGTTCTCCCTAGCTCCCAAGCGATCCTGGTGAAGCTTGTCCCTGACGCTCCTCACGGTCCCGACGTTAGCGTCGAGACCGAATTTCGCCTCGGGATCGAATTTCCTCTGCAATGATGATCGCCACTCTTCGATGCCGATCTTACGGGCATCTGAACCGTCCTTACCGTTTTCCCTTAGCCAAAGCGCCGAGCCCAGACCCTCGCATACCGAAAACACGCCGACGCAGTATTCGAAATTGAGCATGTGGAAGTAGGACTCAAACAGCAGTTTTCCTTGCTGCTCGTGGGGAACGATCAGAGCGGCCTTCATCTCCAGTGCGACGAGAACGTGCTTGAGGTTGGAGATCAGCCGTCTCTGCACTTCGTCATGAAGACCCGCCGGGAGGCAATTTCGGATCCAGGTCTGCCAATCGGATGCAGTCGAGAGGTTGACGAAGCCCTCGGTCTCTTCGGGCAGCTTGATGAGATAGAACAAAATCGATTCCCCTCTGTCTGGCGCATGCGGCACATTCTCGATTGTAGTTGGCGCGGGACGCATCACGCAACCTCTGGGAGAGCGCTGACCGGATCTTGGCTAGTCTTTGCTATGCTGGACCAGCGTCTTCCTTGCACCCCGGGCGACGATCCGGAGCGTCCCGTCAGGAAGAGGCCGCTGCAGCTTCAGGGCCTCGTCGGCCGGCGCGGCCATCCAGGTCTCGACCTCTTCCGGCGTCGTCAGGATCACCGGCATCGCCTTGGGGTGGATGGCTCCGACCTCGGCGTTCGGCTCCGTCGTCAGGAATGCGTAGAGGTCGTTGGTGGTCTCGCCCTCCTTGACCTTTCGGACCGACGTCCAATTGGTCCAGATGCCGACGAAGCAGACGAGCGGCCGGGTTTCGTCGAGCGCGAACCAGACGTCGCCGCCCGCGACCTTGTTGAACTCGCTGAACGAGTTGAAGGGGACCACGCAGCGGTTTTCGACGCCGAGCCAGCGGCTCCAATGTTTGCTTTTCACGTTGCGGATGTTGGTCGTCCCGCCGTCGGGCTCCATCCGGAGCAATTCCTTGAAATCGACGGTCTTGCCCTTGGCCCGCAGCTTCTCGGCACGCTTCTTCGTGGCGTCCATCAGCGCCTTCGACGACGATGGCATGCCCCAGCGTGCGGTCGCGAGCTCCCGGCCGTCGGCTCCGGTCCGGACGATCGGCGCCTTGTAGTCCGGAAACACACCGGCCATCGGCGGGAGGTTGCCGACGTACCGGTTGACGACACGGAACAGCGCGCTGATGGCGGCCTGGTTGGTGGTGATCGAGTACAGATTATGCCGACGTCGGCATAACCTGTACTATGCCGACCTCGGGATTATGCCGACCATTGGCTCTGAACGGGCTTTGGCGGCGGCGATCGCTGCGTTGGAGTCGGCATAATCACAGTGCCTCCAAAAATGCGAGAAGCTTGTCGTTCGGTCGAAAACGACCGGGGGTGGCTGCCGCTGGAGCTGTCGCGGCGAGTGCGCGTTCCTTGATTCCCATATCAGCGTGTAGGTAGATGTGGGTAGTTTCGACCTGCTCATGGCCGAGCCAAAGTGCTATCACCGAGGTTTCAATTCCTGCCCGCAGCAGTCGCATCGCGGCGCTATGACGCAACACATGCATGCTGATGGATTTCTGTCCCAACGACGGACAGGCGCGGGTGGCGATCTGAACGTATTTGGCGAGCCGATGTTCGAGGGCGTCACGGCTGAGTGACGTTCCCGATCGAGTGACGAAAAGTGGCTCCGTCGGTTGACCCGAGCGCTGGGCGAGCCAAACACGCAGGAGGGCGACCATACCCGCGGTAATCGGTGTGATCCGCAACTTCCGTCCTTTCCCCATGCAACTGATATGGGCGCCAGTGCCGAGATGAACATCGCAAATGCGAAGGCCGATCAATTCTGACGCACGCAGGCCCGTTTGGGCCGCGAGCGTAAGCAGGGTATGGTCGCGCCGCCCGGTCCAGGTCGAGCGGTCGGGTGCGCGGAACAGCGCATCGAGTTCAGGTTCGATCAGGAAAGTGACGAGCCTTCGGTCGAAACGCTTGCGTGGAATGGCAAGCACCCGCTCGATTACGGCGGCATGCTCGGGATGTCGAAGCGCTGCGTACCGGAACAGCGAACGGACGGCGGCAAGTCTGCGCGCACTATTCTCGCGCTGCTTCTCAAGATGGTCGAGGAAGGCGCCGATGAGCGGCGCATCAAGATCGTGGATGTCCAGCTTCGATGGTTCGACGTCCTTCCTCGCGGACGCGAAAACCAGCAGCAGCCGCAGCGTGTCCCGGTAGGCTGCAAGTGTATGGGGACTAGCCTGGCGCTGGCGGATGAGGCGCTCCGTGAAGAACGCTTGCAGGGTTGGGGCAAGTGCGGTCATGCGGCACCTCCGAGGTGCCGCTCCAAACGATCACCAACCAGCGTCAGCAACTCCGGCGCAGCTGAAAGATACCAGTATGTGCTGACAGGATCGACGTGGCCGAGGTAGGTCGACAACAACGCGATCCGGTTCCCCGGCTCCCTGCCATCTCGATATCCGTCAAGGATGGTATTGACGGCAAATCCATGCCGCAGGTCATGGAGCCTCGGACGGCATGAGCCCGAGCGCGGCTTGAGGCCGGCACGGTCGACAATTTGACGAAAGACGGGCTGGATACCCATGTAGTGGAATCTGGTGCCAACCGTAGTGACCAGCAGTGCCGGCGTATTCGACGAGTTTGTCGGACGGTCTTCTCGACGCAGATAATCAACCAGTGCAGCCACCGTGCTCGGATGCAGCGGTAATTGGCGAGACTTGCCGAACTTTGCGTTCCGAATGGTGAGTAGTCCAATGACGGAGTCAAAATCGTCGCGGTCGAGGCCGATCGCTTCCCCAACCCGCATTCCGGTCACTGCAAGCAAGGCGATCAATGTCCGAAATGTCGCCACTCGGTGCGGTGTCCGCAGCGTCCCGGCTGCGGCGATGAGGGCCGCGATATCCGACTCCGAATATAGGTAGGGGGTGGCTCGGCCTTTTTGCTGCACCAGCAAGTGGGTCGGGGGCACCTCGGTCGCGGGGTCGATCCCGCGCAGGTGTTTAGCGAAGCGGCGAACAACGGAAAGCCGGGCAAACGCCCAGGTTCGACCGCGCTTAGGGAGCGTCGCCCAAGCGAGCGCCGCCTCGGTTGTCAGATGATCTTCGCCGCGATCCTCGACGAAGGTGAGAAACTGACGGAGGAGCTTCTCGGCTCGATAGAGCTTAAAGCCGAGGGCGCGGCGAACCACAAAGTAGTCTGCGAGAGCCTTGCGGAGAGCGTTCATGCGACGACACCCGGCCAGGGGCGAGCGATCGACCGCAGAGCATCGCGATCGACCTTGGCATAGATCGATGTCGTAATGGCGTTGCGGTGGCGCAGGAGTTGTCCAATCTCGGGCAGCGATGCACCGCCGCGTAGCATCAGAGTCGCCGCGGTGTGACGCAGCCGGTGAGCATGGATCGGTTCAAAGCCGCACCGTTCGCCAGCGTGGCGAACAATCTGCGTTACCGCGCCAGTGGTGAGAGCGTGATGCGGAGCTGTGATCCGTGCAAACACCATTCGGCCTTGCGTGCTTGCGGGACGGCTGTGATGCAAGTAAGCCGCGATTGCTTCGCCGACGTCTGCAGGCAATGGCAGTCGTTCGGTGCGATTGCCTTTGCTGTGGGCAATCACGATCTCGCCGCCTCGCCAATCGATATGCTCAAGCTGCAGTTTGGCGACTTCGCCTGCCCGCAAGCCCAGGCGAACAAGCATGGTCAGGACCGCGAAGTCACGACAGCCACTTCGGGTGCTGGTGTCGCAGGACGCCAGAAGGCGATGCACTTGGTCAGCGGCCAATCCCTTCGGCAATCCGGTTAATCGCCGACCGGGAACGGTCGGTACCGCAGACACGAGTGACCGATCGATAACGCCGTCGACGTAAAGAAAACCGAGTAGTGATCGAAGGGCCGACACTGTCAGCCCGGCCGTCCCAGGGCTCAGGCGAGGGAAGTTTGTCACCACGAAAGAAACGACGTCAACCGCCGTCAGGCTTCGAAGGTCTAGAGTATGGCCGTCCGCCAAGACCTTGGTTTGAAGGAAGGGACGCATCAGTTCAATATACCGGGACGCTGACGCATTCCTGATGCCACGTTCAAGTATCAAGTAACCTCGGTATCGCGCCAGGGTCGCTTCAAGCACTCCGCTGACCGGAGGTGACGAAGCCGGCGGTGCGATCCCAAGACCGCGCAGGTACCCGAGGATCGGCTGCATCGCTCTGATAGAGCGAAGAAAGCTGTAACCCGCTTCATCACGGCTGAGCTGAAACCGCTCTACTTCCTTTGCGCGCAGTTCCCCTACAACGAGCCCCTCGCTCGCAAGCCAATTGCTCAGGTGGTTTAGCAGCAATAAGTGCAGGCGGGTCTGGTGTGGGTTATAGCCTTGTCGTGTCATGTGGTCGGCAAACCCAGTCGCGAATGCCGAAAGCGGACCCGAAACCCCAACTCGTGACAGATCAATCAACATGAAAGCCTCCCTTCAATTGGCAAGAGAGAGACTGTACGCTGTGAGACCAATCGGATTATGCCGACTCTAACGCAGCGATCGCCGCCGCCAGAGCCCGTTCAGAGCCAATGGTCGGCATAATCCCGAGGTCGGCATAGTACAGATTATGCCGACGTCGGCATAATCTCTACTCGATCACCACCAACCAGGCCGCCATCAGCGCGCTGTTTCGAGTCGTCAACCGCTACGTCGGCAACCTGGCCCCGATGCCCGGCGTGTTTCCGGACTACAAGGCGCCGATCGTCCGAACGGGCGCCGAGGGCCGCGAGCTCGCGACGGCACGCTGGGGGATGCCGTCGTCGTCGAAAGCTTTGATGGACGCGACGAAGAAGCGGGCGGAGAAGCTCCAAGCGAAGGGCAAGACCATCGACTTCAAGGAGTTGCTCAGATGGAGCCGGATTCCGGAACCACGAATATCCGCAATGTTACATCGAAGCACTGGACGCGGTGGTTAGGTCCGGAGCACCGCTGCATCGTACCGTTCAATAGCTTCAGCGAGTTCAACAAACTCGCCGGCGGCGACGTCTGGTTCGCGCTCGACGAGACCCGTCCGCTCGCCTGCTTCGCTGGCATCTGGACCAACTGGACGTCGGTCCGGAAGGTCAAGGAGGGCGAGACTACGAACGACCTCTACGCTTTCCTGACGACGGAGCCTAACGCAGAAGTCGGCGCAATCCACCCGAAGGCGATGCCCGTGATCCTGACGACGCCTGACGAAGTCGAAACCTGGATGACGGCGCCTGCGGAGGAAGCCCTGAAGCTGCAGCGGCCGCTTCCGGACGGAGCGCTCCGGGTTGTCGCCCGGGGCGTCAAGGAAGATACCCCGGCTTCGCCTTCCTAACTCCGGGAACACCGACCGGTCGGCGACTAGGGGAGCTGGAGCCTGGCGAGGCACTTGACTTCACGCTCGCCATTCGAACAAAAATAGAACAAACGATTCCTGCCGCGAAGGTCCGCTTGGCCAAACTGCCGCAACTGCCCGTCTACTATTATCTCGACCATTTCGCCGAAATGCTCGGGTTCGTGCAGCGAACGTACGAACCCGTTCTTGGCCCGGATCATCACGCTTTCATAGCGCGCTTCGAGGGCCTCTCGAGAGATGCCCGATGCCTGTTGATCCGCATGATCAACCGGAGTGGTGTGATATTCAATCGATCCCTGTTCGACTACCCCGAGATCGACGATATCGAGCAGGCCACGTCGGATCTGATGATGGTCGGTCATGCCCGGGTGATCGGCGAAGTCGATTACCCTGGGTTCGTCGCGTGTCTTCCCAAAGATGTCCTCTTCACCGGTGCGCAGGCGGCGGGGCGCAAAGACGTCCGCAAGTCGTGGGCCAAAGCCAAGTTGATAGGCTATTATCTCGAACAGATCCCCTTCTCGACGGCCGCGCAGCACTGCGGCGCCCGCAAATTCATCGCTCTCGACGGCACGCGGCCAATCGAATTCCTGCTCTATCTCTACTTCGGCAAGACCGAGGTGAACCTCAAGAACTTCGCGCTGCGGGACTTGGGCATCCTCCGCACCAATCGCGAGACCGCGTTCAGCGCACGCTTCACCGATGCCGCGGAGGCGCTTGCCTCGTTCCACTACAGCCAGATTCTTGACAGCCTTGAGGACGGATCGGAGCCTGTCCACAGGCGGGCCGCCGTCGACGTGCTGTCCGGGCCTGCCTGCGGGACACAGTACGCCAACGAGCTGCGCGGCAGAGCGGCTCATCAGACCGGACTTTTCTTCGAGAAAGCGGGCGAGAGCGATCTTGCCCGTCAGCTCTACCGCGCGGGGTGCTCGCCGGACTGCAACGAGCGCCTGGTCCGCCTGCTTTACAATACGGGGGATCGCACCGGAGCCGAAGACCTGCTGCAGCGGATGATCGATGATCCCGCCAGCGACGGGGAGCACGTTTTCGCAACTGACTTTTACGCTCGCAAGTTCGAAGGGAGGCGCACAGGTGTCTACACCGAACTGCTGCGGTCCGGGCGAACGATCACCGTCGACGATACGCATCGCGGCAATCCAGAAGCAGGCGTCGCCGGCGTTCTCCGGCGTGAGGGCACCAAGGTTTTCTTCACCGAGAATGTGCTGTGGCACACGCTGTTCGGCCTTCTCTTCTGGGACGAGCTCGTCGAGAGCACCCGAATGCCCAGCGGGTTCGACTGGCTACCCCATTGCCTGAAGGACCGCAGCTTCCGTCGGCTCTTCGCCGTGCCGATCGACCAGAAACT
Organism: Bradyrhizobium sp. RDM12; assembly: GCF_051917485.1. Lineage (NCBI taxonomy): Bacteria > Pseudomonadati > Pseudomonadota > Alphaproteobacteria > Hyphomicrobiales > Nitrobacteraceae > Bradyrhizobium > Bradyrhizobium sp. RDM12. Next base: position 7,564,526 of record NZ_CM133064.1, on the reverse strand, counting down.
AGCCGCTATCGCATCCGGAGCTTCTCTTCCGTTGATCCTCCGCACCGTCGCAGCTAAATGGGGCCGGCCGAATGGGATCTTCAGCTGGGATCATGTGGAAGTGGAGGCGCTCCGCGCGCTCCTCGAAGGATCTCGATCCAAGTGCTATAGCCAGCATCGTCCGCAGCATGTGCGACGATTTCCGCGGCATGCGGGACGGTTTCCCCGACCTGATGCTGGTGCAGGACGGCAAAGCGTCCTTCATGGAGGTCAAGGCCGAGGGGGACGTGATCCGCCGCAACCAGCTGACCCGTCTCCGCCAGCTCGGCGCCGCCGGCATCATCGCCGAGATCGGTCGGGTGGATTATCGTTTCGACCTCGAGCAGGACTACGTGGTGGTCGATATCGAGACGACCGGCTCCTGGTCGAATGGCGATCGCATCACCGAGATCGGCGCGGTGAAGGTTCGCAATCACTGTGTCGTCGACGAGTGGCATTCTCTCATCAATCTCCAGCGTTCCATTCCCGCAAAGATCGTTCAGCTGACCGGCATCACGAACGAAATGGTTCGGGACGCACCTTTGTTCGCGGAGGTAGCGGACCGATTCATGGAGTTTATGGGGGACGGTATTTTCGTCGCCCATAATGTCAACTTCGACTATGGTTTCATGGCCTACGAATTCGAAAGGATCGCGCGGCGCTTCAGATTCCTGAAGCTCTGCACGTGCGCCGGAATGCGGCGGCGCTATCTGGGACACAAGTCCTACGGACTTGGGAAGCTTTGCGAGATATATGGCATCTCGCTCGACAATCATCATCGAGCCTTATGCGATGCGCGGGCGTCGGCGCAGTTGTTGAATCTCATCAACAAGAAGCGGAGCGAAGAGGGGTACCGCGAAGCAGCGTAGCAATTCATAACCAAGCAGGTGCCTGGACTGCGGACTGACAATTCTAAAGCTTCCGGCCAAGTTCCACTGCGATCATGCTATTCTGATAATGCGAAATATCACTTGCTCCGTCGGGCAAAACAGTGGTTCATAAGGCGCTGGTCCTAGCAAGCGGAAGGAGCCAGCCCGATGGCAAATGACATCCAGACATCCTCGGAATTGTCCAGGATTGCGAAACTGAATGGTGACTTCCGAAGGAACTACGGCACGTTCATTGGAGCGGTTTTGTATCTCCGCACCGTGAGCGCCGCCCGCCGAAGCCCTTGGCTTTGGGCCGGCCTGATGTCGATCGCTCTTTCGACCTTGCTGAGCTGGTTGGGGCGGCACGGTTGGTTTTTGCCAGCATTGTCTTGATGGCACCGAACAATGCCCCCTTTTCCTCGTAAAGCGCGCCCCGACGCCGACGAAGGGAATCAGATGAGAGCCAGACGTAGCGTCCCGAACTCAGCGGGGCAGGCAACAGCACGTAGTCCTCGATCGCCCGATCTGCCGCATCCAACCGCATCACGGCGAGCAGGCCGGATGAGATCTTCCTTCGGTAGGCTTTCCATTGCGTAGCGTGATCCTTTCCACGATGCGCCAGTCGTCGTGCGACGAGAAACGAAACGACGCGCACGCCTCCCACATCGAGCCCTACGCCGTCCGGAACAAGATCCCGCTGGAGGCCAAATTCCGTTCGCAGCGCCTCCGCGAGTTCGGTGGCATGGCTCGATTGCTCGGCGGCCCAAAAATCCCGGGTATCGATCCAGTCGCAGTCGCGCGGCGACACGTATCCGATCAGCGCATAGGCCTTCCGCAGCGAACCGAAGTGCTTCACGTACGAGGAGACGTGATTGAGACCCAGCGTGGTATTGATGATGTGCGAGTTGAGTTTACCGCGCCGGCGGAGCGTGAGACGCAGGCGCAACAGCATTTCTTCTTCCGAAATCTCCACGCGGCGCTCGGCCAGCAGCTTCTGGGCGCGAGCGAAGATGCCCTGGTCCACGATCGGCTCGATCGCCGCAGCGCCCCGGACCCAAGCGTTATCCGGATTCTTGACGAGCTTCTGGCCCAAACGTCTTGAGGTGCGATTGTAGACGGTCTTGCCGATGTAGTTCTCGTTGCCGAGAATGGTGGGTATCATGCCGTCGGTCCAGGGCCGGCCGTTGTGATTCGCGATGCCCGCGTCGTTCAGTTGGCGACTGATGTCGCTGTAGGACTTCCTGCAGTTGACGAACTGGTCGAAGATTTCCCGGATCACGGCGGCCTCTTCGGCCGACCCGTGCTGCAGGCGAACGCGATCCGATTGCAGAGCCTTGAATTGCCCCTTTGCGAGAAGGGCCTTCGGGTGCTCGCTTTCGTCGACCATCAAGCGTCGGAGGCCGTAGCCAACGGGAGCGCCAACGCGGTATCCAAGGCTCGCGACCCGGCAGTGTCCGGCGTGCACCTTGACGGAGAGCTCCCGGCTCCACTCGGCGGCCATGCCGCGCTTCAGGCTTTTCGCGATCCCGGAAACAAACGTGCCGTCGTTCTTGAAGATCTCGGCGCAGTATTCGACTTGCACGCCGCTCCGTTTGCACAGGATTTCGTAGTAGGCACTCTCGTCGACATCCTGGAACCGGCCCCAGCGACTGACGTCGTAAACGAGGATGTGGTCGAAGTCGGCGCGGCCCGACTGAACATCTTCGATCAGTTCGATGAGACCATGACGCCCCTTGATCCGCAGCCCGCTGCGGCCCTCGTCGCGATAGGTGCGCACAATCGTGAGCGCGTTCGTCTCGGCATAAGCGGCGATGGCCGCCATCTGGTTCGCGATCGAGTAGCGCTGGAGCTCCCTCGACATTCGAACGTACTGCGCAGCACGGCGCGCCCGGGATCGCCTCGCCAAGCTTGTCCCTTTGGGAACAACGAGCCAGTTACCCATGCACCCCTCCTGCCACTTTGGAGGTACCGGCGAGTGCAATAACACCTTTCACGGTCGGGATAGCAATGCCGAGCAGCCTGCAGGGGCACCGGGGCGCGTCTCATGTCGGCACCGGAAGGTGGCGTTGTGCACAGCGCCGCGGAACACGGGGACAAACCTCAGCCCTGCCGATTGCGAATCCCTGCTGCGTGCTGACCGCCCGGAACGAGAAGACGGGCGAAGGGATTCGTCCCGGCAGGAGCAAGCTCGATGCTGATGACGAAGGAAAGACGGCCGGCGATCAGAACGCTGCGCGGATGGGCGCTCGGTGTGCTGCAGGAGGCGGGCGCCGTCCACGAATGCGAGGAGCATGGCTGGGCAAAGGAGCGGGCCGACCCTCACGCCCGGGAGCGCGCGTTGGATATCGCGAGGCAGGAGCCTCCGGACGGCTTGTCTCCGGACCAGGCTGTCGCCGAGGTCCGCGGAGTGCTGGATTCGATCGGCGATACCTGCCCTGAATGCCCGCCCGACTGAAGCGCACCAACAACCCACGGTCCGATGCCGCTGTCGATGATCAAGGGATCAGGGGCGCCGCCGTGGTGCCAAGATGCTCAGCAGCGGCACGCACCCGGCCAGCGTGCTTTCGCCGCTGCTCAGCGAACTCCGCTGCGTCCACCGACGAACGCACCTTGTAGCCAGCCGCCGTCAAGCGGGCGCACACCCGCGGAACTGCCGCAGCAGTGGTATCGTCAGATTTGGCCTCAAGGCCGATCAGTCCATTCAGATCGTCGATCAGGCGCAATCCTTCGCTTCGGAGCAGGATCGCAGGCGCTCGACTCGCGGGGTCCTCGATCAGCAGTTCGAACATCAGTGCGAGGTCCATCATGGCTCCGAGCGTTGCAGGCCAGCCCGAGCCCACGCCGACCGATCGGAAGTAGATCAGCGATGGATGGGAAGCATGGCTCTGCAGGACGGTGGCGCACCAATCCCGTCCTCGGTCAAGCACACGCCTGATCTCCTCGGGAGAGTCCAGGTCGGCGTAGCGCTCCAGCAGTCCGAGAGCCGAGGGTGGCTGTCCCGCAGCCGTCGTAAGTTTGAGAATCCCGGCATCGCGGCGGGAAATGCCCTCTTGCACCTGGAGCAGGTAAGTGACGGCCATCGTCAGGACCGAGAGGCCGGAAAGGCCGGCCAGGACGAGGACCCAGCGGGCCGGACCTTGCGCCTCGATGCCGCTCAGGCCCACCGTGCACAACGCGCTTCCGACGATGAACAGCGCCTCCTGGAAATCGGCCGGCGGAGAGAACCAGTCCCCCAGCGCATGCGCGATGAGCCCGTAACCCAGCAAGAGAAGCCCCATCCAGATCAGAAAAGAGCCCATGAGGATCGACGGCGCGAAGCTGGTCGAGACCCCGCTCTTGCCTCGGCGAGCCCACTTCCAAATCGGCAGCGCGACGGCGAGGAGCCGCCGCGCCACGCGCAGTGCGCCCCTGCTCTCGCCCGGGACCACCACCGTGTCGAAGACATCGCGCAGCGCGAACACGACCAGGACCATTCCTGCAGCGATCTCGATGGTCTGAATGATCATGGCGGAATGCCAGCGGCGCCAGGCGAGATCCGCCCGAACACGTCACGTCTCCGAACGCGTAGCGAGATGCACTGCGGCCATGACGACCAAGACAGCGATCAGGAAGGTTCCCGCGGAGATCGTTCTCCGTCCATGTGACCGGCGGGCCAAGTGCATCGAGCACTCCGATTATCGGCGACCAACAGGGCTGCGTTGCGTTCGTTCCGAAGCGGCCGACGGCCCGTGTCGAGGCCGTCCTAGCGCCGGCGCGCTACCCAACCCAATACTTTGTCGTAGGAGGAACCTGTCCGGCTCGTCCCGATTGGCTTGTCGCAGCAGAACTCCGACGAACGGCGCGGCCATGGTCGAATTCGCACAGCTTCGCGACCGCATGGTCCAGGTTCAACTTGCACGCCGCGGCATCCGCGACCGGCGCGTTCTGGACGCGATGGCACAGGTCCCTCGGGAGCGGTTCGTGGAATCCGGTTTCGAGGAATTCGCCTACGAGGACGGCGCCCTGCCGATCGCGAACGCGCAGACCATCTCGCAACCCTACATCGTCGCGCTGATGACGGAGGCGGCCGAGCTGAAGCCAGCGGACAAGGTGCTCGAGGTCGGAACCGGTTCGGGCTATGCGGCGGCGGTCGCATCGCGGCTCGCCGGAACGGTTCACACCGTCGAGCGCCATCGCGCCCTAGCCAGGGTCGCCGCCGAGCGGGTTGCGGCGCTCGGCTACGACAATTGCGTCGTCCATACAGGCGACGGCACACGCGGATTGCCGGAAGAGGCGCCGTTCGATGCGATCCTCGTCGCGGCCGGCGGTCCGGAAGTGCCGGACGCACTCAAGGGCCAATTGGCCATTGGGGGCCGTCTCGTCATCCCGGTCGGCGATTTGGAGCACGAACAATCGCTGCTGCGGATCACGCGCCGGAGCGACACCCAATATGACGAAGAAGCCTTCGGGGCCGTTCGCTTCGTGCCCCTGATCGGAGAGCACGGCTGGGCCGAGGACGGCACGCGCTCCGCCAGCAATCACGTCCCCGGGCGCACGCGTTTCCGCTCGCTCACGGACATGATCGGCGCCGCCCTCGAACCCTTGCCGGCTTTCGACGATCCCGCCTTTGGCGACCTCTTCGATCGCTTTGCGCAGTCCCGGGTCGTCCTGCTGGGCGAAGCCAGCCACGGCACGTCGGAGTTCTACCGGGCGCGCGCGGCGATCACGCGGCGCCTGATCGAGAAGCACGGGTTCACGACCGTCGCCTTGGAAGCCGATTGGCCCGACGCCGCGGCGGTCGACCGCTACGTTCGCCACCAGTCGTCGCGCGGTTCGGGCGGAGAGCCGTTCGAGCGCTTCCCGACCTGGATGTGGCGAAACACCGACGTCGCCGCTTTCGTCGACTGGATGCGCGAGCACAACGAAAGCAAGCTGGCAGGCGAGCGCGCCACATTCTTCGGGCTCGACATCTACAACATGCGGAGCTCGATCGCCGCCGTTCTCGCCTATCTCGATGGCGTAGATCCAGAAGCCGCGGCCGTGGCGCGCGAGCGCTACGGATGCCTAACGCCTTGGCAGCGCGAACCTTCGACCTACGGCCGTGCCGTCCTGACCGAAGCCTATCGGAAATGCGAGGCGGAGGTGGTTCGCCAGTGCCAGGACATCCTGGGAAAGCAACTCGACTACGCCGCGAACGACCCGGACAGCTTCCTGGACGCTGCGCAGAACGCGCGGTTGATCGCCTCCGCCGAGCGCTATTACCGGATCATGTACTATGGCGGGGCCGAATCCTGGAACCTGCGCGACACGCACATGTTCGAAACCTTGGGCCATATCCTGGACGCCCAGGGGCCGCGATCCAAGGCGGTGGTCTGGGCGCATAATTCCCATGTCGGCGACGCACGCTTCACCGAGATGGGGGCGGTCCGCGGGGAGCTCAACATCGGTCAGCTTTGTCGAGAGAAGTTCGCCGAGGCGGCGTCCCTGGTCGGCTTCGGCACCCATACCGGCACCGTGGCCGCCGCGTCGGACTGGGATGGCGAGATGGAAGTGATGCAGGTGCGGCCCTCTCGACCGGACAGCTACGAGCGGCAGTTCCACGACGCCGGTGTGCCGCGCGGCCTGCTCGAATTTCGCCGGGACGAGAGCCTCCGGCGTCGCTTGACCGAGCCGCGCCTCGAACGGTTCATCGGAGTCATCTACCGGCCGAACACCGAACTGCAAAGCCATTACGCCGAAGCGTCGCTGCCTCAGCAGTTTGATGCATTCATGTGGTTCGATGAGACGAAGGCAGTCAGGCCTTTGGGACCGGAAAATCGCCGCGCCGGCGTCCCGGACACCTATCCATTCGGCCTCTGACGGCGAAGGTCCCCGACGAGCCAGTGCTCGTCGGAACTCAGGAACCGAACAAAGGTCAAGACCGCGACCAGCACGATGCCGGCCGACATCTCCTCCTCGCACCCGGCTTTCCGGACCACCTGCATGTAGGCGAACCGTTTGCCACAGCCAACTGGCGGGCACTGCCGGCTAACGGTCTAGCGCCGACGGGCGACCCAAACCCCGAGCAGGAACGCTACGCACAGCGACTGCAGCGGCGCCTTCAAAGTCACCTCGCGAAGTTGGTCGACCCAGTGCATCGCGGCATCCTGCGACGTCGGCCGCAGCGGGCGCCGGCTCGCTTCCGCCGCGGCGCGCAACCTCGCCGCGGACGCACGATCGACGCCGTCCAGCTCGTTAGCCAGTCCGGAGGCTTCTGTCATTGCCGAGGCTTCTTTCATATCCATGCGGCTCTCCTATTTGTCAGGCGGACTTCCGCTGCGACCTGGCCGCCGGCTTCTTCGCCCCCGCCTCCTTCGGGGGCTTCTTGCCGGCGATCGGCATCAGCATCTCCTTCTGGCCTGCAGCAGCCTTCCGCGGCTTCTTGGCGGGCTTGACGGCCTTCGCCGGCGCGGCCTCCTGACCTACGCTCCGCCGAAGCGCCTCCATGAGGTTGACCACGTTGGTGGCCGCCGGCTTTTCCTTCGGTGTGATCGCCTTGCCGGCGCGCTTCTGATTGATGAGCTCGATCAGCGCGCTTTCATAATGGTCCTCGAACTTCTCCGGCTCGAAGCTGCCCGCTTTCTGGTTCACGATGTGCCTGGCGAGATCGAGCATGTCCTTCGTGACCTTGACGTCCTGGATTTCGTCGAAATACTCCTGCTCCGAGCGGACTTCATAGGGGTAGCGCAGCAGCGTGCCGACGAGACCCTTGTCCATCGGCTCGAGCGCGATGATGTGCTCACGGTTGGTCAGCACCACCCGCCCGATCGCGACCTTGTCCATCTCGCGGATGGTCTCGCGGATCACGGCGAAGGCGTCGTGCCCGACCTTGCCGTCCGGGCGGATGTAGTAGGGACGGATCAGATAGCGCGGATCGATGTCGGCCTTGTCTACGAACTCGTCGATCTCGATGGTGCGCGTGGATTCCAGCGCGATCTCCTCGAGCTCCTCTTTGGACACCTCGATGTACTGGCCCTTCTCGAGCTCGTAGCCCTTTACGATGTCCTCGTTGGGGACCTCGTCGCCTGTGTCGGCGTCGACTTTCAGGTACTTGATACGATGGCCGGTCTGCCGGGTTGAGCTGGTTGAAGGAGATCTTCTCACTGTCCGACGTCGCCGGGTAGAGCGCGACCGGACAGGTGACGAGAGACAGCCGAAGGAAGCCTTTCCAGTTCGCGCGGGGGGCCATGATTACGCAACGCTCCAGGTACGGGGACTTGGACTCAAGACGAACGGCGCGACACAGTTCCGACACTGCCCGCAGGCGTCCACCGCAAATTCTGGCCACTCCCGGTCAATCGCCTGGCGGACGTGGCGGGCAGTCTTGACTCTTACGAACAAAATGAGAACATGCACTGATGACCCAACCCATGGCATCTGGACCGGCCAGCTTCGACTTGGAGGACGCTGCCGACCAGGCGATTGCGGCCTGTGGAGGCAACGCCCGGGAAGCTCTCAAGGCGCTCATCGTCGCGAATGGCTTCCTGGAGGCGCAGGTCGAACAGCTGCGGGCTTCGATTTCTGCGGGATACTCGCGCGGCCGGTTCGACGTCCCGCGCGACCGAAAGGATTGGTACGACTGACATGCCCGCGGTGACCTACTATGTGGCTCTGCCGTCATGACGGTGTCTCTGCCGGCGAGGCCGTGGAGTGCTTCAATCCCAACGCCGCCGTGATGAAACCCGAGGCGCTTTCGCGAAAGCCCGGCGTCGTTGGTGCGGTGGCCTTCAGCCGCAGCGGGGATCCGGCTACAGGCGAATTCGGAGACGCAACCGTGATCCGCAAGTTCGCCGACGTGCCGGACGACCTGAGCACCCTGTGAGGGACGCGCGGCGCGGAGCCCCCGCAAGGCAACTACCTTCCGCTGAGCGACAGACTCATTCGAGTGACGGTGTTGTCCCAGGTGCGTTCCTCTTCTGCGGGATAGTTGATCAGGACGCAATGGATCAACCGCCCCGAGAAGTTGCAGCGGTTGTACCAAACCTTGTCACCCTTGTAGCTGGAGACCGCAAAGAAGCGTGGTGTCACTCGCTTGTACTGAATGCGTGAAGGCGGATGCTTTTTCGCGAGAAAGGCGGCGGGTGAATCGTTCTCGACGTTAGGCGCGGCCTGGATCGTGATGTCGGCGCGCCCGTCGGCGGTTCGGAACCGTTGCCCGTAGCCATCGGGTCGGCCCGCCTCTTCCGTGAAGATCGAAGACGGAAAATCCATCGAGGTGCCGGTCTGAGGAATGGTGTACTTGGTCCATCGCACCGGCTGCGCCGACGCCGTCGATGTCGAGACAGCGAGTGCCAATGCTAGAACGCTTGTCGATTTCATCGCACTTCCTTTTGGTCGGCGCTCTGGAAAGGCGCGAAAACCCAATCTGTTCCAGGGAGTACGACACCGGACAGACTATTCGCCTTCCTCGACGGGATCGTTGGATGCGAGCCAGCTCAGGTCGGCGCGAGAACCCCGCACCTCAACGCCTGAACTGGACTTCGCGCTGCGCGGAAGCGGACCTCCGCGGGACGGAACGAATCCGCGCGATCGCGTTGAATCGGCATGTGTGCCGTGGCGTTGCGTCAGTCCCGTTTCGGAGTATCGCGTGTCCATGGCGCCATCAGAGCTGCTATCCCTGGTTACATCGAGCCGTGTGATCCCACGCTGCGTGTGAGGCCGCCGCGCGGCGAAGACTGGGTCTACGAGATCAAGGCGGATGGCTACCGCGCACAGCTGCATGTGCGAGATGGGGACGCCAAGGTCTATTCGCGTACGGGCCTGGACTGGACCGAGCAGTTCTCCTCGATCGCAGCGAGCGCCGATCAGCTCAAGGCAAACAGCGCAATCATTGACGGCGAGGCGGTGGTGTACGGCAGTGGCGGCCTGTCGGATTTCCAGCAGCTCAGGCGAGAACTCGGCAGAAAGCGCAGCGAGCGTGTGCGGTACCACGCCTTCGATCTCCTGTACCTCGATGGCTACGACTTGCGCCGCGTCGTGTACGAGGAACGCAAGCGCCTGCTGCAGCTGCTTCTGAAGGACGCACCGGAGACATTCAATTATGTCGAAGCGCTTGCGGCCGACGGCAACGAGGTCTTCGACAAAGGGTGCAAACTGGGGCTGGAAGGCCTGATCGGCAAGCGGCTTGGCGAGCCCTATCGCTCGGGGCGGCAGGACAGCTGGGTCAAGCTCAAGTGCAAGAAGAGCGAGACCTTTCCGATCGTCGCGTTCGTCGAAAAGCTCGGCGCGCGCCCCCGCAAGGTGGCGTCCCTCTACGTCGGCCGGCGCGAGAACGGCAAGCTGCTCTACGCCGGCAAGGTGCGTACCGGCTACACCGAGACGACCGCGCGCGAATTACGCGAGCGGCTTGATCCGTTGATCCGCAAGACTTCTCCGCTCGATGTGACCGTCAAAAAGCCAAAGGCGACCTGGGTCGAGCCGACACTCGAAATCGAGGTCCAGTATGGCGCGCTGACCGATGATGGCCTGCTTCGCGAGGCCGTGTTCAAAGGCTTTCGCGATGATCTCGCGGTGCGCAAGGTCAAGGCCCCGCGCCTCGTGCCGTCCGCAGCCGGCCGCCCGAAGCTGGGCGTTCCGAGAGAGAACATCCTGCAGCTTCTGCCCGACGCCGTTGTGCCGTCAAAAGAAGAACTCGCCGACTACTGGTGCAAGGTGTGGAAGAAAGCCCTCCCGCACCTCGGCCATCGTCCGCTCAAGCTGGTGCGTCATGTGCGCGGCACGACGTTCTATCACAAGGGATCGCTGCCGAAGGACATTCCGGCCGCCGTGCACCAGCTCCGGATTCAGAAGCGCGAGGGTGGCGAGGGAACGCGCCTGTGGGTCGACAGCCTGGATGGTTTCCTTGGGCTAGTGGAGATCGGCGCCGTCGAGCTGCACCCTGGAATGCGACCGTCGAGGACTTCGAACATGCCGACCGCATCGTAATCGATCTGGATCCCGGAGAGGGCGTCGACTGGGATGCCGTCGTGGAGACCGCGCTCGCTCTGCGCACACTGATGAAGCGGGAGGGCTTCGAGACCTGGCCCAAGCTCACCGGTGGCAAAGGAATTCATCTTATGGCGCCACTGGATCAGCCAATGCTGCACGACAAGGCGCATCGGATCGCGCATCAGTTTGTCTCCGCCCTCGCAGCGCGCCATCCAAACCGCTACCTCCTGTCGGCGCAGGCAAAGCGTCGCGATCGCATCTTCCTCGACTATCTGCGCAACGGCCGCGGCACGACCGCGATCGGCACCTATTCACCGCGGGCTCGCCAGGGATGTCCGATCGCAGCGCCCGTGATCTGGAAGCGTATCGAGAGCGGGATCGCGCCGGATGCCTTCACCGTCGATAGTCCATTTCGCGTCAAACCAAGGAGGTAAGCCGCATGTCGGATGCATTCGACCATTGGGTGGAATGGCGCCACAAACCTACCGGCGACAAGCGGAGCATTCCTGCCGAACTCTACGCCGCCGTGATGTCGCTGCCAGAAGCCGATCGCTCCGATCGGCAGCGGGTGAACGAGGCTGTCCGTAGCCAAGCTGAAGCTCGCCGCGAGGGCAGAACCGTATGGCTCTATCTCCACGATTACCAGGACGGCCGGACGCGCATCATAGGCGAGCCCGGATGGATAAAAGTGTTTGCGTCTGCCGACATCGCCGACAGGTGGTTCAAGGAAAACGATCCTGAAGGCGTGGCCTGGGAATACGAAGTGGAAGGCGGTCGGGCCCGAAGATCGGTTTGGCTCTACTCGCACGATCCGGACTCCAGGGACGTTGGCGACGTCGATTGGATCAGGCTCTTTGCCTCGCAAGCGTCTGCGGAAAAGTGGGTTGAGCAGAACGATCCGACGGGTAAGATTTGGGAGTACCCGGTTCAGGAGTGACGCGCATGAGTGCGTTCGTTGACAGCTCGGTCTGGTTCGCCGCCGCCGCCGCCAAGCGGGATGCTCAGAATGAGCGCGCCAAGTCTATCCTTCGCAGCATCGACCGGCATCTCACGACGGACCTGGTGCTGGCTGAAACGTGGCAGCTTCTAAAAGCCCAATTCGGCAGCAACGTTGCGGAGATATTCTGGGAGCGGCTGCGCGACGGGGGAGTTCGGATCGAACCCATTGTGCGCGCCGATCTGAACGCGGCTGCGGAGATACAGGCGAGCTCTCCCGAGGAGGGTTTTTCGTTTGTTGACCGCACGAGTTTTGCGCTGATGGAGCGCATCGGGATCACCCAAGCAGCGACCTTCAACCCGGACTTCGCCGCGTACCGACCCCGCCGCGGTCGCAAGCGACCGTTCCAGATCCTGAGCGAAGGCCACAGCCAGGTCTTTATGGCGCTCAGACAAGCCATCCTTGAACGCCGGCCGGTTCACGTGAGTGATGGCGGCAAGCGCCAGACGGTCTGCCCGTACACTCTGGGCCACGCCGCTGGTGAGGAGCGCGCATTCGTCCTCCTTGTGGAGGCAAGTTCGAGCACGAAGCGTCGGGTCAAAGCCCGCTGGATCTGCCTTCGGTTGTCGAAGATCGAGGAAGTTCGCTTCGCCCACGAGCCTTGGATCGAGCAAGACTACCCGGGACCGGTGCAACGATGTGTCGATAAGGTGCACCTGGACGCGAGGCCGTAGCTCGCGGCACAAGCCTCGACTACCCGGTCTGACAAACGCCGCCCCCGCTTCGGCATGACATAGGGCAGCAATCGCGCCGCAGGTCGAAAGCCCGAATAGAGGGTGTGTTCAGGCCCTGCGTCACGGATGGTCATTCGTCGAACGGTTGATTGCTCCCCTCGATCAACGTTGTCATCTGCGCCTCACGAACATGTGTCCGTCAACAGAGCATGGACGCGAAAATCTTCATTGAAGTACGATCGTAATTTTATATTATGATCGTAATGGCATTGAGCTAAGCCGCTGTTCGGCGGCAGCGGGATGCGGCCAAACAGCTCTTAGCGAGGATTTCATGGACGACAGGACCGCCACTTCACGCCAGATTGCATCGCGTGACACCACAGATCTCACCTCGCTTGGGCTCGCAGTCGCTGCAGCAGCGATTCGTAACGGCGACATGACGTCGGAAGCCTACACTACTGCACTTCTGCAGCGCGCCCGAACGCTTGCCGAGCTGAACGCCTTCATCACCATCGACGAGGCCGCTGTGCTTCAGGCCGCGAGGGACGCGGACAAGGCGCATGCGACCGGCTCGGCGGCTCCGCTCCTTGGCGTGCCCCTCGGGGTGAAGGACAGCTATTTGACGAAAGGGCTGCCAACGAGCCTGGGCCTCGATAGCTTGGCTCACTTCATTCCGCGGGAAGACGCCGACGCCGTCCGTGCAATCAAGGACGCGGGCGCTATCGTCTTCGGCAAGAACAATCTGGTGGAGATGTCCTACGGGCTGACTGGGCACAATGAGCGCTATGGCCAGGTGAAGAACCCGCACGCCCGCGATCGCGTAACAGGCGGCTCCTCAAGCGGCTCTGCCGCATCCGTGGCCGCCGGGATCGTACCGGCCTCTTTGGGTGGTGACACCGTCGGGTCGATCCGGGTGCCCGCATCGTTCTGTGGTGTCGTGGGATTCAAGCCGACCACCGGGCGTTGGCCGCGCAACGGCGTTGCGCCGATCTCCCATACGCTCGACACGACGGGCGCATTCGCCCGAAGCGTCGCGGACTGCATATTGGTGGATCAGGTCGTGACTGGTGAACAGGCTGCGGACTTCTCCGACGGTGGCTACAACCTGAAGGGAGCCCAACTGGCCTTCGCGCCGCGCCAGTTCCTGGATCTGGTGGACTCGGAAGTCGAGACCCGCTTCCGCGAGGCGGTTCGGCGGCTGCAGGACGCCGGCGCTGAGGTCGTTGAGGTCGACCTTGGCGACGATTTCAATGCCCTCATCCAGACCGCGACATGGGGCATCTTCGCTCATGAGACGATGGGCGCAATTTCGGAATTCCTTCGGCGCCACGACATTCCGACCACATTCGAGGCGATCTATGAGAGCCTCAAGCCCCAGCTTCGCCAGGCGTGGGGACACATCGTACTGCCACGCGGTGCAGGCGCTACCTCGGCAGAGGCCTACCAGACGGCGCTCAACGTGAGCCGCCCGGAAATTCAACGCCGTCTCAACGCGGCGTTCGTCTCTCATGGAGCGCTGGTCATTCTGCAACCGGCCACGCCCTGCACGGCGCCGTTGATCACGGAGCAGGCGACGGTCCATATCGCGGGGCAGGAAGTCAGCTACCTCGCTTTGGCGAACCACACCGTGTCGGCGAGCAGCGTGGGGCTGCCGGGTATCAGCCTTCCTGTTGGCTTGTCTCGCGCTGGGCTGCCGATTGGCCTTGAGCTGGACGCCCCCTTAGGGAGCGACCGGGGACTTCTGCACCTTGCCCGCGGCATCGAAGGCATCTTGAACGAAAAGTCGGGTGCGATCTAACGCCGTGGCCCCTTCCCGTAGCGAAGGGACCACCTGCAAGCAATCACAACCGATTAGAGGATCAACAGATGGCCAATGCACTGTACTCAACGCATGTCATTCCGATCGAGCACGTCACCATCCGGTCAACAAGATCTTTCGAGGACGTTCGTGCCAAGCTCGCGACCTTGGCACCCCGCATCGATGACGGGATCTTCACTCTCCTGCGATATGGTGAAAGCATGCGGGCGCTTCGAGAGTTGGAGGCATGTCCGCCGCTCACCATTTTCGGTCAGCGTGACCACGGAGCGCTCCTGGCTATTGCTGGGCTGACGCGCCGATCCATCCAGTTCGATATCGGAAATCCGCTCACTGCATCCAAGATGACCCGCCACCAATTGTCGGCCGGGCTCTATGCGCCCATCCGCGTCCTATTGCGCGAGGATGACGATGGCGGTGTCGCGTTTGAATATGACCGACCAGCATCCGTTTCGGCCAGTTTCGCAGCGATGATGTCGATGCAGTAGCCCAGTGTCTTGATCGCGAGCTCCAGTTCTTGTTGGAAGCGGCTGCAGCGTAGGGCTGCTGGATATTAGTGAAGTAGAGAGAAGATGCGTTTCGAGAAAGGTCATAAAACAGCGACGCGGCGGCACATCGTCGATGTGGCGTCGAAGTGCGTGCGCCGAGACGGCATCTCGGCCGCCGGGATCGCGGGGATCATGGGCGAGGCCGGCCTGACCAAAGGCGCATTCTCTCCGCACTTCGAGTCCAAAGACGCGCTCGTTCGCGAGGCGCTGGCGAGCGCGCTCGGAGACCAGCAACTTCGGCTCGATGAAGATCAGCAGAGGGGCCTCCCCCTCGAGGGGGCGATCCGGAGATACCTCAACCGCGCTCACCTCGAAGACACGGCGGAAGGGTGCCCTTCGGCGGCGTTGCTCCCGGAAATCGCCCGCCAGCCGCTGTCCACTCGGCAGGACTACGAGAAAGCGCTGCGAAGCTACGTTTCGTCGCTGGCCGCACTACTTCCGGATGCCGATTCTGCAGCGAGCCGCCGCCGCGCGACCGCCATCTTCGGCCTCATGGTGGGCACCCTCCAGTTCGCGCGGGCCATCCCAGACAGTGTCCAGGCGGAGCAGATCTTGGAAGGCGGCGTTGAGGCCGCGTTGCACTTGGCGGGAGTTTGATCTTGCTAGATTAGGAAGGGCGGAGAGGTGCGGAAAGACTTTCCACGCCACCGGAACGAGCCGTGACACTCGGGACTAACCGCTAACCGCGGGCCCATGTTTCCTTCCGGCGCATCTGGGACCTCGGAGGCGATCCGCTCTTGGGCAGATGTTGACGGGAAAACCAGACGTCAGATCGTCGACGGACTCGACCGCACGCAACTGCGTCGCTGGAGCTTGTTCCTGCGCCAGCTCATGGCCGAGCCCGCGGAGGAGACTGTTGTCGGGCCGGTCGTGCTCGTCCTGCTGCCGACAGCCCTTAGTCGAGACCAGCGATCGGCGCTGTGCGGGCCTGCAACTCTTGTTTCGACCCTGGGCATGTGCGACCGCTACGACAGTGCAAGTTATGCGGCGGCGATCGGCGCTCGTCCCGCGCAGGGGCTGACCTCCCGCGTCGGGCACGCGGCGGCGATCGAATTGGCGAGCTGGTCGCGTGAGCTTCTGGAGGAGACAGTCGTTTGGCCCGCGGCTGATCAGATCGCTCCCCTTCCTTTGCTCGATCGCCTCGCGGCTCGAAAACAGTATCCGTTTCCGTGTTGGGAAAATGGCCTGGTCGACTACTGGGATGACGAGCCAGCCGCGCACGCGGTCGCCGCGCTGAAACACGGATACGTCGACCACATCCGGCGGCGAGTCTGGAGCGCACAGGCGAGCATTCTGTTGCCATTCGCCCATCGCGTGCTGCGAGCGCTCATCGCCCGATACCAGCATTTCCTGGCCAAGCAGGTGTCTCCCGAGCGGCCCTACGTCAGGACTTTCAACGGGCGCTTAAAGACAACCACGAACTTCTGGAAGCTTGAGTTCTATGAGCTTCGGGAGTTCACGAAAGATATTCTTTCGCCGAATGAAGCCAATTTGCTGGGTCTTGCGAGCCGCACGCGCAACCAGGTAGCGCACTTTGACCTCATCGAGCCAGACGAGATCGCGCGGTTCTCCGACTACTACGAGGCGACTATCGGCGATGTTGATTTCGACATTCCGGGTTGGAACTGGCCGCGCTGCGGTCAGAGCATGACACTCACAGTCGGTCCTTCGGGAGCCGGAAAATCGACTTGGTCGGCAACGCAGGGCATGGATGTCGTCTCTTCGGACGAAGTCAGGAAGGAATGGACTTCAGATGGCGAAGTGCGCGGCGCCCAGTCCGAGATATTCCACGAAGTGCGGATGCGTAGCGCCAAAGTTCTCGGCAGCGGCCGATCCGTCATCGTCGATGCCATGCATATCGAGCGGGATGATAGACTTCGCCAGTTGGCTATAGCCCCGGCTGACGTTTCGAAGAAGTACGCGCTCATCGACCGCCCCCTCGCTGACAAGCAACGGGACGCCGGCTGGAGAGGGGATAAGGGGCTCGTCGAAAAGTATCACAAGCTGTTTGCCGATCACGCCGGCGCCGCGCTCGCGGCAGACGGGAGATGTGACGTCGAGGTTGTCGATCTCCGGAGGCAACAGGGAGAAGAAAGGGCCGGGTAGTTCAGATCGCCTCGCAAGCAGTCCTTGGCTAAGGTTGCGCGTCATGGACGAAAAGGACCCCCCTCACTTTTCCGACCCTCAAATTTAGGCGAAAAAATTGAGCCGGAATTCGATAGGCAGCTCAGGAGGTTGAGAGATCGAGTCGTTTTCAAAACGAAATCGAGTCGTTCTTAAAGCGGAAATCGAGTCGTTTTCAAAGTGTCCGCACAAAGTAGTTGAAAACAATGGTGGGCCCGGCAGGACTCGAACCTGCAACCAGACCGTTATGAGCGGCCGGCTCTAACCATTGAGCTACAGGCCCCGCCGCGGGGCGGCCGCGGGAACGCGCGGCCGGCAACGGTGCGCGGTTCGTTTACAGGGCCGGAGGCGGGGGTGCAATGCCGGGGCTGGCGACCCGAAGCCGTCGGCGCTGCCTGGTCGAGACGCATTCCGAATAACCGAATTTCGCGATCATGGGCTTATGCCATTGTTTTGCCCGACGTGTCAAATGTGTTTTGGGGCGGTGCGCGCTTTCGCGTCTTTAAGCCGCTGAAATCGCCTGTCTTTTCTACTGTGCATGGGGTTGTTTTCGCAGGTTCTTGCTGGGAGGGGACCTGCCGGTCCCCTCGACACGTTTCGCTCGCGAGATCCCGGCCCGTGGCAGGCCGTCCGCTCAGTCCACCGAGACTCCGGCGAACTCGACGACCTTGCGCCATTTGTCGGTCTCGTCAGCGACGAGCTTGCCGAACTCGGCGGGCGTCATCGGCTTGGGGATGCCGCCGTTCTCGGTCAGCCGCGCGATCACCTTCGGGTCCTTCAGCGCGTCGCCGACGGCCTTGTTGAGGATCTCGACGATCTCGGGAGGCGTGCCCTTCGGCGCGGAGATGCCGTAGAAGCCGACCGATTCGAAGCCCGGCACGGTCTCGGCGATCGCGGGCACATCGGGCAGGCTCGGCCAGCGCTGTGGCGAGGTCACGCCAAGTGCGCGGACGTTGCCGCCGCGCGACTGCTCGAGCGCCGAAGGCAGGTTGTCGAAGATCAGCTGCACCTTGTTGGAGATGATGTCGGGGAAGGCGATCGCAGAGCCGCGATAGGGCACATGCACCATGTCGCACTTGGTCATCGCCTTGAACAGCTCCGCCGACATGTGCACCGAGGTGCCGTTGCCGGACGAGGCGAACGAGATCTGGCCGGGATTGGCCTTGCAATAGTCGATGAACTCCTGAACCGTCTTCACCGGCATCGCATTGGAGACGACCAGCATGTTGGTGAGCTGCATGATGCTTGCGACCGGCACGGTGTCGCGCAGGAAGTCGAACGGCAGCTTCTTGTAGAGCGAGGTCGAGATCGCGTTGTTGGGCGCGACGAACAGCAGCGTGTAGCCGTCGGGGGCTGCGTTGATCGCTGCGCCGGCCGCGATGTTGCCGCCGGAGCCGGCGCGGTTCTCGACGATGAATTGCTGGCCGAGGCGATCCGACAGCGCCTGCGCCATGATGCGCGCGACGATGTCGACCGGGCCGCCGGCGGCAAAGCCGATCATCCAGTGCACGGGGCGGTCGGGATATGCGGCAGAGGCGGGAGGGGAGGCTGCGAAAAGCGTTGAAAGAAACACGAGCCCAAAAGCTGCGCACCGCAAAATTCGCAACATGACGCCTCCCATTGTTCTATTGTCGTTGGGCTGCATGCTTTCACAAAATCGGGCCGCTGCCTACATCGCCGCAGGTCGGTGTTGACGCAGGCCCGCCGGGACTCATCATGAGATCTGCGTCCTTCATCCTTCTCGGTGCGGCGCTGCTCATCAGCCCTGCCGCTGCTCAAACCGGAGGTACGGCCATTCCGACTAGGACACTCAGCCTCGGCACCGCCACGCCCGGCGGCGGTTTCCCGCTCTACGGCAACGCCTTTGCGGAGGTGATGAATGCGGCGGATGCCTCGCTCACCATCGCCCCGCGCAACACCAAGGGCAGCAACGAGAACATTCCGCTGCTGGAGAAGGGCGAGCTGGACCTCGCGCTGGTCGCCGGCGAGCCGGCCTATAAGGCCTTCGCCGGCATCGACCGCGCCAAGGTCGCGCTGAAGATCCTGACCGCGATCTATTCCAACCCCGGCATGTTCGTGGTGCGGGGGACAGTCCCTACAAGACGATTCGCGATCTGGTCGGCCAGCCGGTGGCGTTCGGCGCCAAGGCTCGGGCCTGCCGATCCTGGCGCGCTACGTGCTCGACGGGCTCGGCCTGAAGCAGGACGAGGATTTCAAGGCTGTTTATCTCGACCGCGCGGGCGACGGCCCGGCAATGGTCGAGGATGGCCGCGTCGCCGCACTCTGGGGCGCCGGCATCGGCTGGCCTGGTTTTGCGGCGGTGGCCTCGAGCGCGTCAGGCGCGCGCTTCATCGCGCCCAGCACTGAGGAGATCACGCGCATCCGCGCCAGGCATACGTTCCTTAAACCCCTGATCGTGCCGGCCGGCTCCTATCCCAAACAGTCCGAGCCGATCGCCTCGCTCGGGTCCTGGAGCTTTGTCCTGACGCGCGAGGATCTGCCCGACGATATCGCCTATCGCCTCGCGAAGACGCTGCACGGCGCCGAGGCGACCTTCTGCAGGAAGCTCGCCCAGGCCTGCGAGACCACCGCGGCGAACACGGTCGCGGCGGCCCCGAAGCCGGAGCTGATTCATCCGGGCGTGATGCAGTATTTTCGCGAGATTGGTGTGGTGAAGTGACGGTCACCTGAGCGACCGTCACGATCTCACTTCTTCAGCATCGGACACGCCGGGTCCGGGGGACCGAACGCCTTGTCGCCGGAAATCGTGGCGAGGATCTTGTAATAGTCCCACGGATATTTGCTTTCTTCCGGCGTCTTCACCTGCACCAGCCAGAGGTCGTGCACCATCAGATTGTCTTCGCGCAGGCGGCCGTTGCGGGCGAAGAAATCTTCGACCGGCGTCTCGCGCATTTTCGCCGCGACCTTGAGCGGATCGTCGGTGCCGGTCGCCTTGATGGCGTTGAGATAGTGGATCACGCTCGAATAGACGCCGGCCTGCCACATCGAGGGCATCTTGTTCATCTTGGCGAAATAGCGCTTCGACCATTCGCGCGTCTTGTCGTCCATGTCCCAATAGAACGAGGTCGTCAGCAACAGGCCCTGGGCTGCCTGCAAGCCAAGGCCGTGAATATCGGTGATCAGCGCGAGCAGCGCGGCCATCTGCTGGCCGCCCTTGAACACGCCGAACTCCGAGCCGGTCTTGATCTCGTTCATGTTGTTCGGAGGACCTGCCGCGATGCCGATGATCTTGGCCTTGGAGGCCTGCGCCTGCAGCACGAAGGAGGAGAGGTCGGGCGTCGCCAAGGGTGGCCTCACCGAGCCGAGCACCTTGCCTCCATTGGCGGTGATGACGCTGGAGGCATCCCGTTCGAGGGAGTGGCCGAACGCATAGTCGTCGGTGATGAAGAACCAGCTATCGCCGCCGCGCTTGACCACCGCATCCGCCGTGCCGACCGCGAGCGCGCGGGTATCGAACACCCATTGCATCGCGTAGGGCGAACAGAACTTGCCGTGGAAATCCGCGGTGCCGGTCGAGTGGGTGATGAACAGCCGCTTCTTTTCGTTTGCGACGTTCTGCACCGCCAGGCCAACGGCGGAGACCGGCACGTCGACGATCAGATCGACCTGGTCGACGTCGTACCAGCGCCGCGCGATCGCGCCGCCGACATCGGCCTTGAGCTGGTGGTCGCCGATCACGATGCTGATCGGCTTGCCGAGTACAGTGCCGCCGAAATCGTCGACCGCCATCTGCGCCGCCGTCACCGAGCCCTGGCCGGTCGGTGCGGAGGCCGGGCCGTTCATGTCGGTGAGCACGCCGATTTTGACGATGTCGTCGGACACCTGCGCCATTGCGCCGCCCGACAGCAGCGCCGCCGTCAAGGCGGCCGCTATCGGCAGTCCAAATCTCGCTGGATTCACGTTTGTCCTCCCCTGATCCGGCTCGTTGGCCGAAGTTGCTTGTCCCGGGTACGGCCCGGCTGAATTGGTTTCTTTTGCAACTATTTTGGGGCGGGCGTCAATCTCAGGCCGCGAAGCGGCGCCTGGTGGACTTGCCTCTCGACGGTGGTCAGGCTCAAGCTCTATCTCCTGTTGCTGGAGCGACAGACAAGTCCGTCACGAGTGCGGCGCAATCGAGCATCATGATCGCGTCTTGTTTAATGGGAACCCGTCATGGCCGTTCGCCGACTGACCGTTGCATTTGCGCTTCTCTGCGGCCTCTCGGGGGCCATTGCGGCCTCGTCTGCCGAGGATCGCGCGATCGTCCTGGCCTCGACGACATTGACGGAGGACTCCGGCCTGCTCGACTATCTGCTGCCGATTGTCCGCGACAAGACCGGCATCGAGGTGACGGTAATCGCACGCCACAGCAACGAGGTGCTCGACGTTGCACGCCGGGGCGAGGTCGACGTCGTATTGATGCATGCCCGGCCGCAGGAGGAGAAATTCGTTGCCGACGGCTTTGCCACGAAGCGCTACGACGTGATGTACAACGATTTCGTGCTGATCGGGCCGAAGAGAGATCCCGCCGGCGTGAAGGGCAAGGACATCGCGACAGCGCTGAAGGCGATCGAGGCCAAGGGGGCACCGTTCATCACCCGTGGCGATCGTTCCGGCACCCACGCGGCGGAGCTTGCACTCTGGATCGTTGCCGGCATCGACATCGCCAAGACCAAGGGTGCGTGGTATCGCGAGAGCGGGCAGGGCATGACCGCCGCCCTCGACGCCGCACGCGCGGCGAATGCCTATGTGCTCGCGGACCGCGCGAGCTGGATCGCCTTCAAGGAACGCGGCGATCTCGACATCGTCGTCGAGGGCGACAAGCGGCTGCTCAACCAATACGGCGTGATGCTGGTGAACCCGGAGAAGCATCCGAACGTCAAGAAAGAGCTGGGCCAGACCTTCGTTGACTGGTTGATCTCGCCGGAAGGGCAGGCGGCGATCGCCAGCTTCAAGGTTGACGGGCAACAGGTATTCTTTCCGAACGCGGACAAGCACTGATTGGCCGAGGCACGAGCGGTTGCCAAAATGCGCGATGCGTGGTCCATCATGAGGCATGACCCAGCGCCTGCCGCCCTCGCTGACGCCGCTCGACACTGCGCTCGCTGTTTTGCTGCGCGGGGTCGATCCGGTCGCGCCAGTCGAATTGCCGCTGGCTGAAGCGGTCGGCTGTATCGCCGCGGGAATGCCGCAACTCGCAGCCTATCCGCCATGCGACATCGCCGTCGTAGATGGCTGGGCGTTGCGCGCCAACGATCTGGTCGGTGCGTCCTCCTATTCGCCGCTGCCTCTGACCAGGCCTCCCGTGTGGGTCGACGCCGGCGACGTGATGCCGGCGGGATGCGACTGCGTGCTCGATGCCGGGGCGGTCGAGGTGTCGGGCCCGCTCGTCCAGGTTCTGGCCGAGGGCGTTCCAGGGCAAGGCGTCGGGCGTGCCAGCGGCGACATCGCAGACCGCTCGCCTGCGGCGACAGCAGGACATCCCGTCGATGCAGCGACTCTGTTGCTCGCGCGTGTCGCCGATGTCGAAAGGCTGAGCGTCAGGCGACCGCGGCTGCGCATTGTCAACGTGCCGGGCGCAACCGCGACGATGCAGATGATCACCGACCTCGCGCGCGCGGCAGGATTGCATGCGAGTGCGCATAAGGTCGGCGCTCGCGATGCGGCATCGATCGCGGAGGCGCTCGATGTCTCCTCTGCGATCTGCTGCTGACGATCGGCGGCAGCGGCGTCGGTCGCGCGGATGCCGCGGTGACGGCGCTAGCCCAGCGTGGAGCCGAATTCGCCCACGGCCTCGCGCTCCAGCCCGGCCGCACCTCAGCCGCTGGGCGGCTCGGAAAAGTTCCCGTCCTTGCATTGCCCGGGGCGCCCGCTTCGGCGCTCGCGGTTTGGTTCGCGCTGGTGCTTCCGCTCATCGATAAAATGTCGGCGCGGCAGCCGCGCCGCACAGTGACCATGCCGCTCGCGCGAAAAATCGCCTCCAACGTCGGCATTGCCGAGATCGCTCTGCTGGCCGAGGAACATAGAGCGTGGATGCCGCTTGCAGTCGGTGAATGGCCGCTCCATGCCATTGCCAGAGCGGATGCATGGCTGCTCATTCCCGCCAGCCATGAGGGATTTGCGGCGGGCGAAGCGGTCGATGCTTATTTGATGCGGGAATGATATGGGTTCCGGCATGACCATGATCTCAAAAGCGTCAGACCGCAGCGCGCTCGAACAGGAGCAATTCCTCCAGATCCTCTCACGCGAGGAGGCGCTCGCGCGCTTCGAGGCGGCCCTGTTTCCGCGCGCGATCCCGAGCGAGCAGCGCAAGCTTGCCGATGCGCTCGGTACGGCACTGGCCGAAGACATCACCGCACCGATCGACGTGCCGCCCTTCGACCGCTCCAACGTCGATGGTTTTGCCGTGCGCTCGGCGGATATTTCGGCCGCCGGTGAAGGCGCCCCGTGCGGCTCGTCCTGAACGGCGAGACCATTCACTGCGGCACCGTGCCTAAGCTGCAAGTCGCAGCGGGGACCGCAACGCCAATCGCTACTGGCGGACCGTTGCCGCGAGGCGCCGATGCTGTGGTCATGGTCGAGCACACCCAGCCGGCCAGCCCCGCCACGATCGAGGTCCGTCGTGCGGTCTCGCCCGGGCAATTCGTGTCCTATGCCGGATTCGACATCGCGCGCGGTGAGGCACTGCTGCGCGCCGGCACGATCATAGGCTCGCGCGAGATCGGCATGCTGGCGGCCTGTGGCATCGCCGAGGTGAAAGTTGCGCGGAAGCCGCGCGTCGCGGTGATGTCCACCGGCGACGAACTGGTGCAGCCCGGCGAGACGCTTGCGCCGGCCGCGATCTACGACACCAACGGCGCCATCGTCGCGGCCGCGATTGACGAGAATGGCGGCGAGGCCATCTTCCTCGGTGCCATTCCCGATGACGAAGCCAGGCTCGAAGCCGCGATGCGCCAGGCGCTGGCGGACGCCGACATGCTGGTGCTCTCCGGCGGCACGTCGAAAGGGGCGGGCGATCTGTCCCATCGCATCATCGGCCGGCTCGGCGAGCCCGGCATCATCGCGCATGGTGTTGCGCTCAAGCCCGGCAAGCCGTTGTGTCTCGCGGTATGCGACGGCAAGCCGGTCGTGATCCTGCCGGGCTTTCCGACCTCGGCGATGTTCACCTTCCACGACATGATCGTGCCGGCGCTGCGCAAGATGGCCGGGTTGCCGGCGCGCTCCGATGCCAAGGTGAGTGCCACCGTGCCGGTACGCATTTCTTCCGAGCTCGGCCGCACCGAATTCGTCATGGTCTCGCTGGTCGATGGGAAGGACGGCCTGATCGCCTATCCCTCCGGCAAAGGCTCTGGTGCGATCACGTCGTTTGCGCAGGCCGACGGCTTTTTGCGCATCGACGCGCTCGCCGACCAGATGCCGGCGGGCACCGAAGCAGAGGTTACTCTGTTTACGCCACATGTGCGGGTGCCTGATCTCGTCATCGTCGGCAGCCATTGCACCGGCCTCGACATCGTCACCGCACCGCTCGCGCATGCCGGCCTCACCGTGCGCTCGATCGCCGTCGGCAGCCTCGGCGGACTTGCGGCAGCGAAGCGCGGCGAATGCGATCTCGCGCCGATCCATCTGTTCGACGACAGGAGCGAGACCTACAACACGCCTTACCTCGCCGAAGGGCTCGCGCTCGTGCCGGGCTGGCGGCGGATGCAGGGCATTGTGTACCGCAAGGGCGACAAGCGTTTTGAGGGGCTCGGCGCGAAGGAGGCCGTCGCTGCTGCGCTGGCCGACCCCGCCTGCATCATGGTCAACCGCAACCAGGGCGCCGGCACGCGGATCCTGATCGACCGGCTGCTCGGTGGCGCCCGTCCGGAGGGCTATTGGAATCAGCCGCGCTCGCACAATGCGGTCGCCGCAGCCGTCGCGCAGCATCGCGCCGATTGGGGCATGACCATTGCGCCGGTCGCCCATGCGGTCGGCCTCGGTTTCATTCCGCTCGCGGAAGAGCATTATGATTTTGCCTTGGTGACGGCGCGCAAGCAACGTCCGGCGGTGCAGGCGTTTCTTGACGCACTCGGCTCGGACGAGGCGCGCGCAGCGCTGGAGCGCGCTGGCTTCCGGCCAGCCTAAGTGGACGACGCGGTGTTCAAGCCGCGCGACAGGCGGGGACGCGATGGCAAGGCCGCTTTCGGTTGCGATCGTCGGTGCCGGCATGGGCGGGCTCGCGACCGCTGCGGCGCTCAGGCGCGTCGGCGTCGATGTGATGGTCTACGAGCAAGCCTCCCAGTTCGCCCGGATCGGCGCCGGCATCCAGATCGGCTGCAATGCGATGAAGGTGCTGCGCGCGCTCGGGCTTGAGCGGCGGATGCGCCAGCACTCGTTCTATCCGCGGTCCTGGAATAACCGCGACTGGAAGAGCGGCGAGATCAAGTTCGACATGATCTTTGGCGAGAGCGCGGAGGAGAAGTTCGGTGCGCCATATCTGCTGGCGCATCGTGGCGATCTTCACGCAGCGCTGGCGAGCGTCGTGCCGGATGAGTTTGTGAGGCTCAACCACAAGCTCGTCGGTCTCGACGAGACCGGCGAGGGCGTCCGGTTAGGCTTTGCCGACGGCACCAGCGCTGTTGCCGATGCCGTGATTGGCGCCGACGGCGTACATTCCGCGGTGCGCGACATTTTGTTCGATACCGCGCCGGTCAAATTCACCGGCCGCATCACCTACCGCACCACCTATCCGGCGACACTGCTCGTCGAAAAAATCGACGATTGCACGAAGTGGTGGGGCGAGGACCGCCACATCGTGATCTATTACGTCAAGCCCGACCGTAGCGAGGTCTATCTCGTCACCAGCCAGCCGGAGCCCAGCTTCCGCATCGAGTCCTGGTCGGCGAAGGGCGATGTGCGCGATCTGCGTGCCTCGTTCGAAGGCTTTCATCCGCAGGTCGGAAAGGTGCTCGCGGCATGTCCCGACGTGCACAAATGGGCGATCATGGATCGCGATGCGCTGGAGCGCTGGGCCGACGGCAAGGTGACGCTGCTCGGCGACGCCTGCTATCCGATGACGCCCTATATGGCGCAAGGTGCGGCGATGGCGATCGAAGATGCCGCGGTGCTGTCGCGCTGCCTCGAAAGTGTCGACCGCGACGGCATCGTGGATGCCTTCCGCCGCTTCGAGGCGACCCGCAAGCTGCGGACCACGCGGGTGCAGGAGACCTCACGTGCCAACATCTGGCTGAAGGAGCGGACCGATACGAGTTGGGTCTACGGCTACGACGCCTGGTCGGTGCCGCTGGCGGCTAGAGCGTCATCCAGCGCCGCGAGCCGCTCGGCTTCGGCGATGTCGTCGACCGTGTTGGCATTGAAAAAAGGATCGAGCGGTTCGGCGGGCCACGTCACCGTCGCCAGCGGGTACCGCGCGGTCCAGCGGTCGATCTTGCGGAGATCCTCGACGACCAGTGCGTGACGTAGCTCGTTGCGCAAGGCGACGCGCCAGAGGCCGATCACCGGATGCGACTGGTCGCCGGATGCGGCGACCGCAAGTTGCGTGTTCTCCCGTGTCCGCGCCTCATGCAGGCGCGCGACGAGGTCGCGTGGCAGGAACGGGCAGTCGCCGGCGGCGCTGAGCACCCATTCGATCTCCGGCCGGTTTGCCGCGGTCCAGTCGAGCGCGGCCAGGATGCCGGCAAGCGGGCCGGGAAAGCCGGGCACGTCATCGGCAATGACCTGCAAACCGAACGCGGCGAAGCGCGCTGGATCGCCATTCGCATTGAGGATCAATCCGTCGCACTGGGGCGCGAGGCGTGCGATCACGCGCTCCAGGATGGTGCGGCCGCCGATGGTCCGCATCGGCTTGTCGCCACCGCCCATGCGGCGCGCGAGGCCGCCGGCGAGCAGCACGCCGAGAGTCGATGGAATGCTCGTTGCCGGAGTCCTAGTCGTCACCACCTTCGCCTTTACGCTTGTGCTTCGCCGATTCCTCTTCGACGTAATCGAGGCTCTGGTCGTAGACGATCCGCTCCTCGCCGGCGAGCGCGATGAAGCGCTTTCCGCGCGTGCGTCCGACCAGCGTCAAACCCACCTGCCTCGCGAGATCGACGCCCCAGGCGGTGAAGCCGGAGCGCGACACCAGGATCGGGATTCCCATCCGCACCGTCTTGATTACCATTTCCGAGGTGAGACGTCCTGTCGTGTAAAGGATCTTGTCGGACGCATCGACGCCGTGGCGATACATCCAGCCCGCGATCTTGTCGACGGCGTTGTGGCGGCCAACGTCCTCGGTGTAGCAGAGCGGCTCGCCCTCCTTGCACAGCACGCAGCCATGGATCGCGCCGGCCTCCAGGTAGAGCGATGGCATCGTGTTGATGGTCTGTGTCATCTGGTAAAGCGAGGAGGTGCGCAACTCGGCTTTCGGCAGCGCGACGCTTTCGACCGCCTCCAGCAGGTCGCCGAAGGCGGTGCCTTGCGCGCAGCCCGAGGTCTGCGTGCGCTTTTTCAGCTTGGCTTCGAAATTGGTATGGTGCTCGGTGCGCACCACCACGACCTGGAGGTCGTCGTCGTATTCGACCTCGGTGACCGCGTCATTATATTTCAGCATGTTCTGGTTGAGCAGGTAGCCGAGTGCCAGATATTCCGGATGGTCGCCGATCGTCATCATGGTGACGATCTCCTGCGAATTCAGGTAGAGCGTCAGCGGCCGCTCCATCGGCACCTTGATCTCGACCTTGGCGCCGGTCTGGTCAGTCCCGGTCACGCTCTGGGTCATGCGCGGATCGTCGGGGTTCGGGACGATCAGGGGCACCGGGGCTTTGTCGATCTTCATCATGGGTGCGACGTTAGCATGACATTCGGGTCAAGCCGATATAAGCATGCGCACGACGATGGAGAAGGCGGTTCCGGCCGCCTGATGCGCCCGGCGGAGATCGAGTTGCAATGAAAGTCATCGGCCTTGCAGGCTGGAGCGGTGCAGGCAAGACCACGCTGTTGACGCGGCTGATCCCGCATTTCAACGCGCAGGGCCTGCGCGTCTCCGTCGTCAAGCATGCGCATCACCGGTTCGACGTCGATGTGCCCGGCAAGGATTCCTGGCGCCATCGCGAGGCCGGTGCGGCCGAGGTGCTGGTGGCCTCGTCGAACCGATGGGCCCTGATGCACGAATTACGCGGCGCGGCCGAGCCGCGGCTGCCGGAACTGTTGAGCAAGCTGTCCGCGGTCGATCTCGTGGTGGTCGAAGGTTTCAAGCGCGAGCCGCATCGCAAGATCGAGGTGCATCGCGCCGCCAACGACAAGCCGCTGTTGTTCCCTGACGATCCCGGCATTGTCGGAATTGCGACCGACATCGCGGTTGAAACCGAACTGCCGACCGTCCATCTCGATGACATCGAGGCCGCCGCGGCATTGCTGCTGCGCGCGGCGATGCCGGTCGAGGAAGCGGTCGCGAAAAGCGCTGCGATGCGCTGACGAGGCACCATGGCGCAACTGTCGGACGATTGCTTTGCCTTCGGCGGACCGATGATGTCGGTCGATGAGGCCGTTGGCCTGATCAGGGCACGCGTCAGTGCGATTGCCGATCTTGATGCGGTCGCGCTGGTCGATGCCGACGGGCGTGTGCTGGCGCGCGATATCGCGGCGCCGCTGCCGCTGCCGCCCTTCACCAACTCCGCCGTCGACGGTTACGCCGTGAGCAACGTCGATCTTCCTCGAGAAACGGAACAGGCATTCCCGCTCGATGGCCGCATCCAGGCGGGTGGCCTTGCGCAAGCACCGATCAAGCCCGGCCGCACCGCGCGTATCTTCACGGGCGCGCCGATGCCGCCGGGCGCCGAATCGGTCTTCATGCAGGAAGACGTCCGCATCGATGCTTCAGGCGAGATCGTGCTGCCGCCCGGTCTGAAGCCAGGCGCCAATGTTCGTCCGGCAGGCGAGGACATTCCTGTTGGGCACGTCGCGTTACGCGCCGGCCAGCGGCTGCGGCCCCAGCATGTCGCGCTTGCCGCTGCCTTCGGTCTGACCCGGCTCGATGTCGTCAGGCGTATCCGTGTCGCCGTTTTTTCCACCGGCGATGAGCTGGTCTCGCCCGGCGAGCCGCGCGCGACCTCGCAGCTGTTCGATTCCAACCGCTTCATGTTGATGGCGATGCTGCGCCGTCTCGGCTGCGAGGTCTCCGACCTCGGTATTTTGCGCGACGAACGCACCTCGCTCGCCAACGGATTGAAACGGGTTGCAGGCCACCAGGATCTGATCCTCACCACCGGCGGGGTCTCGACCGGCGAGGAAGATCACGTCAAGGCGGCGGTCGAGAGCGTCGGCTCGCTGGTGCTGTGGCGAATGGCGATCAAGCCGGGACGGCCCGTGGCGATGGACATCATCGGCGGCACGCCGTTGATCGGGTTGCCCGGCAATCCCGTCGCGAGCTTCGTCACCTTCGTCCATGTGGTGCGGCCGACCGTGCTGGCACTCGCCGGCAGTCTGCCGGAAAAGCTCATTCCGATCCCCGTGCGCGCCGCCTTCACCTACAAGAAGAAGATCGGCCGGCGCGAATATGTTCGCGCCTCGTTGCGCCGGGGAGACGACGGCGCGTTGGAGGCGGTCAAGTTCCCGCGCGAGGGCGCCGGACTGCTCTCGTCATTGGTCGAGACCGACGGCCTCGTTGAGCTCGGCGAAGATATCACGCGTGTCGAGCCGGACGACAGTGTAGGTTTCCTGTCCTATGCCGATCTGATCTGAGGCGACGCGTTGACGCCATCGACCCCTGCCGCCATGTTGCGCTCATGACCAGAACGACGCTTGATCTCACCGGGCTGAAATGCCCGCTGCCCGCCTTGAAGACGCGCAAGGCGCTGAAACCATTGCAGCCGGGCGATCAGCTCGAAGTGCACTGCACGGATCCCTTGTCGGTGATCGACATTCCGAACCTGATCCGCGAGACCGGCGACAAGGTGGAGATCACCGACCGCAACGACGCGCGCATCGTGTTCTTGATAGAAAAAGCAAATGGTTCGATAGGCAGTGCCAATGTTGCGCTGCGTTCTTGAGCGCGTTACCGCGCTGATACCGACCATTTATCTATCGACATCGAACCCGGCTTCTGCCCCAATTGACTTTGCCCATGCAGGCGGGGAGGTTGAGTCCTGTCCGCGGTAAGCGGATCAACGGGCCACTTGCGAAGCCTGCAAATCGTATCGGGCATAGAGCCCCGCTCGAGGGGTTAACTTCCAGACGCGCGTGATGATCCTGGCGCGTGTCGGGTGATTGTGCGGAGCAGCAGGGGCAACAGCTGCACCGCAACGGGCTGAGGACCAGGATGGTAGCGGCAAGCTGCTCAGAAGGACAGCTGCAGGGGAGGAATTCATGACGACAGTTGAGAGCGCTGGAAGGATTTCAGGCGCTGGCGCAGGTTTTCTTGATCGCGAGCGGACCATCGCGACCGCCGGGTTCAATCGCTGGCTGGTGCCGCCGGCGGCGCTGTGCATTCATCTCTGCATCGGCATGGCCTACGGCTTCTCGGTGTTCTGGCTGCCGCTGTCGCGCGCGATCGGATTGACCGCGCCGAAGGCCTGTCCGGACATGTCGCTGTGGCAGGAGCTGTTCACCACCAGTTGCGACTGGAAGGTTGCGAGCCTCGGGTGGATGTTCACCCTGTTCTTCGTTGTGCTCGGCGTGTCCGCCGCTCTGTGGGGCGGTTGGCTCGAGCGCGTCGGGCCGCGCAAGGCCGGCTTCGTAGCCGCGCTGTGCTGGTGCGGCGGTCTGCTGCTCGGCGCCGTCGGTATCTATACCCATCAGCTCTGGATCATGTGGCTTGGCTCCGGCGTGATCGGCGGCGTCGGCCTTGGCCTCGGCTACATCTCGCCGGTCTCCACGCTGATCAAATGGTTTCCCGATCGCCGCGGCATGGCGACCGGCATGGCCATCATGGGCTTCGGCGGCGGCGCCATGATCGGCGCGCCGTTTGCCAACCTCCTGATCAACTACTTCAAGACCTCCACCGACGTCGGTGTGTGGCAGACGTTCGTCGTCATGGCGGTCGTCTATTTCGTCTTCATGACCATCGGCGCCTTCGCCTATCGCGTGACGCCGGCCGGCTGGAAGCCCGACGGCTGGACGCCGCCGAGCGAGAAGAAGACGATGATCTCCGAGCATAACGTTCATCTCGACAATGCGCACAAGACGCCGCAGTTCTGGCTGATCTGGTGGGTACTGTGCTTGAACGTATCGGCCGGCATCGGCGTGATCGGCATGGCCTCGCCGATGCTCCAGGAGATATTCGCGGGCAAGCTGATCGGCCACCCGGAGCTCGCCTTTGGTCAGCTCTCGGCCGAGCAGAAGACGGTCATCGCCGGCATCGCGGCGGGCTTCGCCGGTCTGCTATCGCTGTTCAACATTGGCGGCCGCTTCGTCTGGGCGTCGCTGTCGGACTACATCGGCCGCAAGAACACCTACTACACGTTCTTCATCCTCGGCATCGTGCTCTACGCGCTGGCGCCGACCTTCGCGGCGATGGGCTCGAAGCTGCTCTTCGTGCTCGGCTTCGGCATCATTTTGTCGATGTATGGTGGCGGCTTCTCCACGGTGCCGGCCTATCTCGCCGATATGTTCGGGACCCAGTTCGTCGGCGCCATCCATGGCCGGCTGCTGACGGCATGGTCGACTGCAGGCATCATCGGTCCAGTCGTCGTCAACTATATCCGCGAGTTCCAGCTCGCGGCGGGCGTGCCGCGCGACCAGCTCTACAACACGACCATGTACATCCTCTGTGCGATGCTGATCGCGGGCATCATTTGCAACTATCTGGTCAAGCCGGTCGATTCGAAATGGTACATGAGCGAGGCCGAAGTCGCGAAGCTGCAGGCGGCAAACGCCGGCGCAGGTCCGATTCAGACGGGCTCCTTCGGGATCGGCACCGGCGGCCTCGACGTCAAGGCTGCGCTGTTCTGGCTCTTCGTCGGCATCCCGCTGGCATGGGGCGTGTACAA
The DNA here is from genome assembly GCF_051917485.1 of Bradyrhizobium sp. RDM12. Lineage (NCBI taxonomy): Bacteria > Pseudomonadati > Pseudomonadota > Alphaproteobacteria > Hyphomicrobiales > Nitrobacteraceae > Bradyrhizobium > Bradyrhizobium sp. RDM12. Next base: position 7,532,572 of record NZ_CM133064.1, on the reverse strand, counting down.
GACGCTCGAAAGCGCGGTGAAGATTCTCTGATCGCAACCCGCAACCGCGGGAGGCTGATGCCAGCGCCCGCGGTACTCGCCTTACAAAATAATTGAGAATGGGACCTAGGGGGATTCCTATGCTTCATACCCGTATCTGTCTTGCCGCCGTGCTGCTGGTAGCAAGCCTTCACACCGCGTCTGCCCAGACCGCAACCGCGCCCGCAACACCGGCACCTGCCACGACGAAGGATGCCAAGCCGCCGGGCAAGATGAAACTCACCATGCAAAAGCTAAAGGACATGAAGGCGAAGTGGACCGCCAACAAGCCGAAGCTGAAGGCTTGCCGCGCCGAGGTAAGGTCAAGGGGCTGATCGGCGACGATCGCTGGTTCTACATCCAGGACTGCATGGAGAAGACCTGAGCCGGGTTCCGCATGGTGTCTGGGAGAGGGGCATGGCGGCGCGGCTGCCGGCTCCTAAAGCGTTATAGAGACGTTCTAAATTCCTCTTGCATCTGGCATACCAGAGACTACAGTCGATTGGATGAGGCTCGATCCGCGGCACGCGCGAGACGCGGTTCCCGGTCAATCGGCCTTGGGTATGAGAGCGGATCGCGATGGCGTCCGCCCTTAGATCATCGCGCTTTTGAGGAGAACGCGACGTTTCCATGAGCAGCAACGACGACGTTCACAAGGTCAGGGAATTCGAGCATCCGGGCGAGGGGCGCAAGCGCGCCAAGGCCACGCCCAAGGGCCGTCAGGTCGATCCGACAGCCGCGCACGAGATCGAGCAATTGCTCGGCGACAAGCCGCGGCGGCGCGACCTCCTGATCGAATATCTGCACCTGATCCAGGACAAATACCACCAAATCTCGGCCGCGCATCTTGCTGCGCTCGCCGACGAGATGAAGCTCGCCTTCGCCGAAGTGTTCGAGACCGCGACCTTCTACGCGCATTTCGACGTGGTGAAGGAAGGCGAACCTGATATCGCGCCGTTGACGATCCGCGTCTGTGACTCGCTGACCTGCGCGATGCTCGGCGGCGAGAAGCTGCTTGAGGATCTGCAGAGCGCGTCGGGCCCCGGCATCCGCGTCGTGCGTGCGCCCTGCGTCGGCCGCTGCGATACCGCGCCGGCCGCGGAAGTCGGCCACAACTTCGTCGACCATGCGACCGTGGCCAATGTGATCGCCGCCGCAAAGGCCGGCGACACCCACCCGCATCTGCCGAAATATATCGGCTACGACGCTTATGTCGCCGGCGGCGGATACAAGCTGCTCAATCGTCTGCGCTCCGGCGAGCTGCCAAACGACGATTTGCTGAAGGCGCTTGACGACGCCTCGCTGCGCGGCCTCGGCGGCGCCGGCTTCCCGACGGGGCGCAAATGGCGCGCGGTGCTCGGCGAACCCGGTCCGCGCTTGATGGCGATCAACGGCGACGAGGGCGAGCCCGGCACGTTCAAGGACCGCGTCTATCTCGAAACCGACCCGCATCGCTTCATCGAGGGCATGTTGATCGGCGCGCATGTGGTGCAGGCCTCCGACGTCTACATCTATCTGCGCGACGAATATCCGGCCTCGCGCGAGATTTTGGAGCGGGAGATCGCAAAACTCCCCGCGGGTGGTCCGACGCTGCACATGCGCCGCGGCGCCGGCGCTTACATCTGCGGCGAGGAATCCTCGCTGCTCGAAAGTATTGAGGGCAAGCGCGGCCTGCCCCGGCACAAGCCGCCTTATCCGTTCCAGGTCGGCCTGTTCGGCCTGCCGACGCTGATCAACAACATCGAGACGTTGTGGTGGGTGCGCGACATCGTCGAAAAGGGCGCCGACTGGTGGAAGGGCCATGGCCGTCATGAACGCCATGGCCTGCGCAGCTTCTCGGTGTCGGGCCGCGTCAAGAACCCCGGCATGAAGCTCGCACCATCAGGCATCACCGTGCGCGAGCTGATCGAGGAATATTGCGGCGGCATGGCCGACGGCCATCAGTTCTATGCCTATCTTCCGGGCGGCGCGTCCGGCGGCATCCTGCCGGCATCGATGGACGACATCCCGCTCGATTTCGGCACGCTGGAGAAATACGGCTGCTTCATCGGATCGGCGGCGATCGTGATCCTGTCGCAGAACGACAGCGTGCGTGCAGCCGCGCTGAACCTGATGAAGTTCTTCGAGGACGAGAGCTGCGGCCAGTGCACGCCGTGCCGGGTCGGAACCCAGAAGGCGGCGCAACTCATGCAGAAGCCGGTCTGGAACCGCGCCCTTTTGGAAGAATTGAGTCAGGCGATGCGCGATGCCTCGATCTGCGGGCTCGGACAGGCGGCATCGAATCCGCTGTCCTCCGTGATCAAATATTTCCCTGACGAGTTCAAGGAAGCGGCCGAATGACGAAGATTACGTTCGAGCTCGACGGCAAGCAGGTCGAGGCCAAACCCGGCGAGACGATCTGGCAGGTCGCCGAACGTCAGGGCCGCGAGATTCCGCATCTCTGCTATTCGCCGGCGCCCGATTATCGCCCTGACGGCAACTGCCGCGCCTGCATGGTCGAGATCGAAGGCGAGCGCGTGCTGGCCGCGTCCTGCAAGCGCACGCCGTCGGTCGGTATGAAGGTGAAGACCGAATCTGCGCGGGCGGTTTCGGCGCAGAAGATGGTGATGGAGCTGCTGGTGGCCGACCAGCCGGCGCGCGAGACGTCGCACGATCCGGAGTCCAAATTCTGGCACTGGGCCGAGACGACTGGCGTGACCGAGAGCCGCTTTCCCGCCGCCGAGCGCTGGGAGACCGATGCCAGCCATCCTGCGATGCGCGTCAATCTCGATGCCTGCATCCAGTGCGGCCTCTGCGTGCGCGCCTGCCGAGAGGTCCAGGTCAACGACGTCATCGGCATGGCCTACCGCAATCACGGCGCCAAGATCGTGTTCGACTTTGACGATCCCATGGGCGAGTCCACCTGTGTCGCCTGCGGCGAATGCGTGCAGGCCTGCCCGACCGGCGCGCTGATGCCGGCCGTGATGCTCGACGACAAGCAGACACGCGTCACCTATGCCGACAAGAAGGTAGATTCCCTCTGTCCGTTCTGCGGCGTCGGTTGCCAGGTGACCTATGAGGTCAAGGACGAGAAGGTGATCTATGCCGAAGGCCGTGATGGCCCGGCCAATCACAACCGTCTTTGCGTCAAGGGCCGCTTTGGCTTCGACTACATCCACCATCCGCACCGCCTGACAAAGCCGCTGGTGCGGCTGCCGAATGCGAAGAAGGATTCCAACGACCAGGTCGACCCCGCCAATCCCTTCACGCATTTCCGTGAAGCGAGCTGGGACGAGGCGCTCGACATCGCCGCCAAGGGCCTGGTCAAGATCCGGGATGAGAAGGGCGTGAAGGCGCTGGCCGGCTTCGGCTCGGCCAAGGGCTCAAACGAAGAGGCCTATCTGTTCCAGAAGCTGGTGCGCACCGGCTTCGGCTCGAACAATGTCGATCACTGCACCCGTCTGTGCCACGCCTCGTCGGTCGCGGCCCTGTTCGAGGGCCTCAGCTCGGGCGCTGTGTCGGCGCCGTTCTCGGCGGCGATGGACGCCGAGGTGATCTGGGTGATCGGCGCCAATCCGACGGTAAATCATCCCGTCGCCGCGACCTACATCAAGAACGCGGCCAAGAACGGCGCAAAGCTCTTCGTCATGGACCCGCGCCGGCAGACACTGTCGCGTCATGCGACGAAGCATCTGCAGTTCAAGCCGGGCTCGGACGTCGCCATGCTGAACGCGATGATCAACACGATCATCACCGAAGGCCTGACCGACGATCAGTACATCGCCGGCTACACCGAGGGCTTTGAGGATCTCAAGGAGAAGATCAAGGAATTCACGCCGGAGAAGATGGAGGCGATCTGCGGCATCCCGGCACAGACGCTGCGCGAGGCCGCCCGGACCTATGCGCGCGCAAAATCGTCGATCATCTTCTGGGGCATGGGCATCAGCCAGCATGTCCACGGCACCGACAATGCGCGCTGCCTGATCGCGCTCGCGCTGATCACCGGCCAGGTCGGCCGTCCCGGCACCGGCCTGCATCCGTTGCGTGGCCAGAACAACGTGCAGGGCGCCTCCGATGCCGGCCTGATCCCGATGTTCCTGCCGGACTACCAGCCGGTCGGCCGCGACGATTTGCGCGGCAGTTTCGAGAAGCTGTGGGGACAGGATCTCGATCCCGTGCGCGGCCTGACCGTGGTCGAGATCATGAACGCGATCCACGCCGGCGAGGTCAAGGGCATGTATATCGAGGGCGAGAACCCCGCGATGTCCGACCCTGATTTGCAGCATGCGCGCCAGGCGCTCGCCATGCTTGATCATCTCGTGGTGCAGGATCTCTTCGTCACCGAGACCGCGTTCCACGCCGACGTTATCCTGCCGGCCTCTGCGTTTGCGGAAAAGGACGGCTCCTTCACCAACACCGACCGCCGCGTGCAGCTCGCGCGCCAGGTGATCAAGCCGCCGGGCGATGCGCGGCAGGATCTCTGGATCATCCAGGAGATCGGCAAGCGCATGGGCCTGCCCTGGAATTACTCCGGCCCGGGCGAGGTCTACACCGAAATGGCGGAGCTGATGCCGTCACTGAAGAACATCAGCTGGGAACGGCTGGTGCGCGAAGGCGCCGTCACCTATCCGGCCGACGATCCGGACAAGCCCGGCAACGAGATCATCTTCACAACGGGCTTCCCGACCGCGAGCGGCCGCGGCAAGATCGTGCCGGCCCATGTCATTCCGCCGGATGAGCTGCCTGATGCCGAGTATCCAATGGTGCTGTCGACCGGCCGCGTGCTCGAGCACTGGCACACCGGCTCGATGACGCGCCGCGCCCAGGTGCTCGACCAGATCGAGCCTGAGGCCGTCGCGTTCATGTCGCCGAAGGACATGCACAGGAAGAAGCTGGTGCCCGGGGATTTCATTCGGCTGGAAACCCGCCGCGGCGCGGTCGAGGTCAAGGTTCGTTCCGACCGCGACGTGCCCGAGAACATGGTGTTCATGCCGTTCTGCTACGCGGAGGCGGCCGCAAACCTGCTGACCAACCCGGCGCTCGATCCGTTCGGCAAGATCCCGGAGTTCAAGTTCTGCGCGGCGAGGGCCGAACGCGCGGAGATGCGGGACGCGGCGGAGTAGGGGCTGCGATCGTTTGGCGGCACGGTGTTTGCCAAATCACCGCTGTCGTCCCGGCGACGGCCGGGATTCACACCGCGTGATCTCTCGGTGGAAGAAAGTCGCAGTACCGAGTCATCGCCAAACCTCTTCCTGGGGTTATGGTCCCGGGCTTCGCCGGGACGACGACTGAGTGCGTGGCGTCTGCGCCGCTTCGCCGCCGGCAACGACGGTCGTAAGCCTCGTGCATGTCCAAGGTCACCCCAGCCACCCGTGCGCTGACGGCCGCTCGTGTTGCCTACACCGTCCACGCTTACGATTACGATCCCGACGTCGAGAGCATCGGCCTTCATGCGGCCACTGCGCTCGGCGAAGACCCGGCACGCGTCTTGAAAACGCTGATGGCGCTGGTGGACGGCAAGCCGATCTGCGTGATCGTTCCGTCCGACCAGGAAGTCTCGATGAAAAAGCTCGCCGCGGCCGTGAGCGGCAAGTCGGCGCAGATGATGAAGCCGCCGGAGGCTGAGCGTGTCACCGGCTACAAGGTCGGCGGCATCAGCCCGTTCGGGCAGCGAAAGCCGGTGCGTACCGTGATCGAGCAGAGCGCGCTTGCACAAGATCTGATCTATCTCAATGGCGGTCAGCGCGGCCTGCAGGTACGGATGAAACCGACGGATGTGCGGGACCTCTTGAAGGCGATCGCAGCGGACGTGCTCGCTTGAGGATCCAGCCCTACTGCTTCCGCAGCAGCTTGAGACGGCAGCGCAGCGCCTCTCGGATATGCGCGCGCGCGAGCTGTTCGGCCCTGTCGCCGTCGCGCACGGCAATGGCCTCGATGATGGCCTGATGCTCGCTATGGCTGGTTGAGGGGCGCCCCGTCACGGTGAAGGTGGTCGGGCCGAGCAGGGCGATCCAGTCCTGTAGTTCCCGCGACGCGTTGTCGAGATAGCGGTTCCGCGCGGCGCGGCAGATGGCTTCGTGAAAGGCACGGTTGAGCCTTGCCATTTCTCCTGCCATCTCGGCGGCACCGGTTTCGGACACTTCGAGAGGCAAGCTCGATGTCCCGGAGCGCGCCGATCTCCGGCGCAGATGCGTGCTCGGCGGCGAGGCGGGCGGCGGCGCCCTCCATGATTTCGCGCATGGCGTAAAGCTCGAGCACCTCGGAAATGTCGAGATTGCGGACGATCAGCCCGCGGCCGCCGGCGGGCTCGACGAAGCCACGTGCCGCGAGACGGCCAAGCGCTTCGCGCACCGGCGTCCGGCTGACCTTGAGCCGCTGGGCGACCTCCTCCTCACGCAGGCGATCGCCGGCGCGGTAGCTGCCGGCCTGCAGCGCCTCGCAGAGCGAGCGGAACACTGCTTCGCCCAGCGGGACGCCGCCGCCACGTGCGATCGATCCGCTTAGCTTTGCCGGGCGTCTGGCCATGAATCCTCGGGCCCCAATGCGCATCCTGCCCATGCACAGATGCCGCTTGCAGCGCTGATGTATATATTTGTATACAATAGTACGCAATGGCGGATCGCTTGACCAGGACCGCCTGCGGGCAGAATGTCTCTAACTTCGTCGAATTGGACAGACGGCATGGGCAGCAAATACGATGTGCTGGTGATCGGCGGCGGCAACGCGGCGCTGTGCGCAGCAATCGGTGCCCGCCGCGGCGGTGCCTCGGTGCTGGTGCTCGAAGGTGCGCCAAAGTTCTATCGCGGAGGCAACACCCGTCACACCCGCAACATGCGTTGCGCCCATGACACCGCAACCGAAATCCTGACCGGTCCCTATACCGAGGAGGAGTTCTGGGAGGATCTCCTGCGCGTCACCGGCGGACAGACCGACGAGGTGCTAGCTCGCCACATGATCCGGGAATCCAAGGACATTCTGAACTGGATCGTGGAGCAGGGCGTGCGCTGGCAACTGTCGCTCGGCGGCACGCTCAGTCTGGGCCGCACCAACTCCTTTTTCCTCGGCGGCGGTCGCGCGATGCTGAATGCGCTTTATCTCACCGCCGAGCGGCTCGGCGTCGACATCGAATACGACGCCGAGGTCACCGACCTCGTGATCGAAGACGGCATGTTCCTTGCTGCGCGCCTGAAGCGGCCGATCGATGGCGAGACCGAGATCCGCTCGACCTCGCTGGTCGCCGCGGCCGGCGGGTTTGAGGCCAACATCGAATGGCTGAAGCAATATTGGGGCGACGCCGCCGACAATTTCCTGATCCGCGGTACGCCCTATAATCGCGGTTCGATCCTGAAGCTGCTGCTCGACAGGGGCGTGCAGGAGGTCGGCGATCCCACCCAGTGCCATGCGGTGGCGATTGACGCCCGCGCGCCGAAATTCGACGGCGGCATCATTACGCGGCATGACTCCGTCGTGTTCGGCGTCGTCGTCAACAAGCATTCGCAGCGCTTCTACGACGAAGGCGAGGACATCTGGCCGAAGCGTTACGCGATCTGGGGTCGCCTGGTTGCGGCGCAGCCCGACCAGATCGCCTACATCATCTTCGACTCCACAGTCGTCACGAGCTTCATGCCGACGCTGTTCCCGCCGATTGCCGGACAGACGATCGCCGAGCTTGCAACCAAGCTTGAGCTCGATCCGGCCGCGCTGGAAAAGACCATCACCGAATTCAACGCCGCGGTGCGGCCCGGCACTTTCGACCACACCATTCTCGACGATTGCGTGACCGAAGGCATCACGCCCCCAAGACGCACTGGGCGCGGCGGATCGAGACCCCACCTTATCTCGCCTATCCGGTGCGGCCGGGTATCACCTTCACTTATCTCGGCACGCGCGTAGACAAGCAGGCGCGGATGCAGATGGCTGACGGCAAGCCGTCGGCCAACATGTTTGCAGCCGGCGAGATCATGGCTGGCAACGTGCTCGGCAAGGGTTATGCCGCCGGCATGGGCATGACCATCGGCAGCGTGTTCGGGCGGATCGCAGGACGGGAAGCGGCGAAACATGCACGGAACTAGAATTTTGGACGAAGCCGACCGTCTGATGACGGTCTGCAATTCCTGCCGCTATTGCGAGGGTCTTTGCGCGGTGTTTCCCGCGATGGAGCTGAGACGCGCCTTCTCCGATGGCGATCTCAACTATCTTGCCAACCTCTGCCATTCCTGCGGCGCCTGCTACGTCGACTGCCAGTTCTCGCCGCCGCACGAATTCAACGTCAACGTTCCAAAGACGCTGGCGGTGGCGCGCGCCGAATCCTATGCTGCTTATGCCTGGCCGCGGGCATTGTCCGGAGCTTTCGCACGCAATGGCCTCGTCATCAGCATCGTCGCCGCGCTCAGCATGGCCGCTTTCATCCTCGGCTTTGCGGCTCTCAACGACCGCGGTGTGCTGCTTGGCGTGCACACTGGTCCCGGCGCGTTCTACAAGCTGATGCCGCATAATGCCATGGCCGCGCTGTTCAGCGCGGCCTTTCTCTATGCGATCTTCGCGATGACCATGAGCGTGCGCGCATTCTGGCGCGACATCGGCGCGCCGATCGGCGGCCGGGCTGACGGCGGCTCAATATTCCAGGCCATCCGCGACGCCGGCGAGCTGCGCTATCTCCATGGCGGCGGGGTCGGCTGCTACAATGAGGACGACACGCCGACGGACCGGCGCAAGCTTTTCCATCATTTGACGTTCTACGGCTTCCTACTGTGCTTCGCCGCGACCTCGGTCGCCACGCTGTACCACTACCTCCTCGGGCGGGAGGCTCCGTATCCGTGGTGGGATCTGCCGGTCGTGCTCGGCACGCTCGGCGGCATCGGCCTCGTTGTCGGCCCTGTCGGGCTGCTCGTCGCCAAATCGCGCCGGGCGCCTGAGCTGCTCGACGAGAATCGTTACGGCATGGATGTTGGCTTCATCGCCATGCTGTTCCTGACGGGGCTCACGGGCATGCTGCTTCTGCTCCTGCGCGAGACCGCCGCCATGGGCCCGCTGCTGGCGCTGCATCTCGGCGCGGTGTTCGCGCTGTTCGTTACGATGCCCTATGGCAAGTTCGTGCATGGCATCTATCGATTCGCGGCGCTGGTGCGTTACGCGCAGGAGCGGCGAACGTCGGCGTGAGTCGTCAGGGCGGACTGAATCGACCCTCGCACAGAAACGCGATCGTCTGCTCGATCGCGGCGGCGTGACGCGGCAACCGGCATGGGCGCCGCGCTGGCGCGACCGTCGCGGGGCGTGTATCACGCAATTTCGCGCTCCGATGTTGCCGTCGCCTGCTCGCGGGCCGTCGTCGTTGCCGTAAAATAGTCGGTCTTGCCAGTGCCGAGCAGCGGCACCTTATCGACCACCATGATCGCCGCGGGCACGGTCAGCTCGGAGGCGCCGATCGCCTTGGCCTGGACCTGCATCGCGCTGCGCTCGGCATTCTTCTCCGTCGTCAGCAGCACGATGCGTTCGCCCTTGCGCTGGTCAGGGATCGACACGGCGACCGATGCGGCCTGCGGCCACAGCGTCGTCGCGATGCTCTCGACCGCCGAGAGCGAGACCATTTCGCCTGCGATCTTGGCAAAGCGCTTGGCGCGGCCCTTGATGGTGATGAAGCCGGCTGCGTCGATCGCCACGATGTCACCGGTGTCGTGCCAGCCTTCGGCAAGCGGCTCGAGCACGCCGGGATTTTCGGCCCGCAAGTAGCCAAGCATCACGTTCGGTCCGCGCACCGAGAGGCGTCCGCCTTCCTCAATGCCGGGGACCGGATCGAGGCGGCTTTCCATCAGCGGCGACAGCCGGCCGACGGTGCCGGGACGGTTGGCCATCGGCGTATTCATTGCCAGCACCGGCGCCGTCTCGGTGACGCCATAGCCTTCGAGGATGCGGATGCCGTAGCGTTCCATGAACACCTGCCGCGTGCGGTCCTTGACCGCCTCGGCGCCAGCGATCACCAGACGCAAGGTGCGGAAGTCGTAGGCGTGCGCCGAACGCGCGTAGCCGGCGAGGAAGGTGTCGGTGCCGAACAGGATCGTGGCGCCGGTCTGGTAGATCAGCTCGGGCACGATGCGGTAGTGCAGCGGCGAGGAGTACATGTAGATCGGAATGCCCGCGAGCATCGGCATCATCATGCCGCCGGTCAGCCCGAAGGAGTGGAACACCGGCAGCACGTTGAACACCTTGTCATTGGCGTTGGCGTCGACCCGCGCCAGCGCCTGCGCGGCGTTGGCGAGGATGTTGCGGTGAGACAGCACCACGCCCTTGGGCGTACCTTCCGAGCCCGACGTGAACAGCACCACGGCTGGATCGTTGGCCTCGCGGGCAACGCGCGATGCGGTGCCGGCGAGCAGGTCCTTGATCTTGTCGGCCGTACCGATCGAGGCGCGGACGTCCTCGAGATAAACGACGCGCGCCTCAGCGGAGATCGCTGTCACTAATTTGTCGAGCTTGCCCTTCTCGATGAACGCCTTTGAGGTCAGCACGGTCTTGACCTGCGCAGCCTTCATGGCGGCGAGGACATTGACCGGGCCGGCGGAGAAGTTGAGCATCGCCGGAACGCGGCCGATGCTCTGCAGCGCCATGAAGACGACGGTGACGCCCGCCGAGTTCGGCAGCAGCACGCCGACATTCTCGCCGACTGTCGTGCCGGATTCGAGCTTGCGGCTCAAGACCTGCGCGCCCAGGATCAGCTTGCGATAGGTCAGCTTGGTGCCGAGCGCGTCCTCGACGATGACCTTGCCGGTGTCGCGGTCGCGGTAGGCGTGGCCGAGCGCCTGGAACAGCGTGTGGTCGAGCATGGCGTTCTTGACCATCGCATCGATCATCACGTCCTGGAGCGCGGCGCCCGCAGCATTGCGACGCGCCTTGCCCTTCAGCTGCTCATCGACCCGAAGCTTGACCGGCGGCAGGATCGTGACCGTCACTCGCGGAAACCACGAGCGTTTGATCTGGCTGCTGTTGAGATAGCTGAGATGCGAGCGCTGGGCGCCCTCGATGCGAAGCGGCACGACCACGGCGTCGGCCTTGTCGGCAATCATCGCAGTACCGTCATAGACCTTCATCAGCGAGCCGGAGACGGTGATACGACCTTCCGGGAAGATGACGACCGGTTCGCCGGCGGCGACGAGCTTGATCAGGTCGCGTGCGGCCAGCGGCTTGCTCGGGTCCATGGTGTAGTGCTTGACGACACGCAGGAACGGCCTGGCCCACCAAGCCTTCGAGATGCCGGTATCGACCGCGAAGCTCGCATCGATCGGCAGCACGGCGTGCAGCAGCGGGCCGTCGATCAGGCTGACATGATTGGGCGCGATCAACATGCGCGTGCCTGATGGCGGCAGGTTCTCGAGCCCGCGCACTTCGGTGCGGAGCAGGGCGCGGAACAAGAGCCCGCCGAAATCGCGTACGCCGTCCTTGCCCCATTTCGTCAGCACGAACCACACCGCGCCGAAGCTTGCAACACCGAGGCCGAGGAAGATCCAGCCAACGTGCAATCCGGCCGCCTGCAACAGCGCGACGAACAACGAGCCCAGCACCATGAAGGCGGCCTGCAGCACGTTGCCGGCGGCGATGATGCGGGCGCGCTCGGACGGCTCCGACCAGGCCTGCACCGCGGCGAAGGACGGAACGACGAACACTCCGCCGCCGAACGCGAAGACGACGAAGTCGACCAGCATGCGCAGCCCCGCAAACGAGGTTGCGAAATCGACCGCCGCGATGTCGTTCGCCTTCGCGGTGACGCCGATGGCCCAGGCAAGGTCGATGCCGGCAAATCCCATCATGATGGCACCGATCGGAACCAGCGCGAGGTTCGGGCGAACGTGGCTCAGGCGGGCCGCAAACAGCGAGCCGATGGCGATGCCGATCGCGAAGATCGCGAGGCACAGCGTCACCACGCCTTCGCTGCCACCGACCACGTCCTTGACCAGCGCCGGCAGCAGCGACAGCACGATCGCGCCGACCAGCCAGAACCAGGAGACGATCACCGTACCGTCCCAGAGCCGGTGATCCGCATGAAGCGTCTTCAACAGGCCGAGCGTCGAGGTCCAGGGATTGGCATCGACGGGCAGATCGGGCGCGGAGGGCGTTGTTTGCGGAATGCGGGAGGCAAAGGCCCACGACAACAAGGCCAGCACGACCACGGCCGATGCGACCCAGCCCATATGGGCGGAGCCGGCCACGAACTGGCCGCCCGCGACGGTGCCGAGCAGGATGGCCATGAACGTCGCGCCTTCGACCAGCGCGTTGCCGGTCGCGAGCTCACCAAGTTCGAGCTGGTCCGGCAGCATGGAGTACTTTACGGGTCCGAACAGGGCGGCGATGATGCCGAACAGCGCAAGCGCCGCGAACAGCAGCGGCACCGAATGTAGAAAGAAGCCGGCGGCGGCGAACGCCGCAGCGAAGATCTCGGTGAATTTCAGCCGCCTTGCGACGACCGATTTGACGTATTTGTCGGCCAGCTGGCCGCCGAGCCCTGACAGGATGAAATAGGGGAAGATGAAGACGGCGCCTGCGACCGTCACCAGCGCATCGCCGTGACCGGTCGCAGCGCTGTAAAGCAGGATGATGACGAGTGCGTTCTTGAGCACGTTGTCATTGAGTGCCGAGAAGAACTGCGCCCAGAACAGCGGCGCAAAGCGGCGTGACGACATCAAATCCCTGATCATGACGAGTCCTGTCTTGGAAGAGCAGTCTGAGTGTTGCGTTGCTGGTGAAACGTCACGACCGGATGGCTATGGGAGGATTGATTGCAGGGTGACGATGGTGGCCTGCTCTGTCCCTTCGGTCCCTCCGATCCTGTTGGTCTCCAAGTGGTCTCGTTAGGTTCGCAAACATCCGGTTTGTTGCGGCCGGTCCACGCATTCGAGCGGACTCGCCTGCGCATCGGTTCTCCTTAGGTGAGGTGAACGAGATGGCGAAAGGGGTTTAAGCGGCCGAGCAGGCTGAAGCGGCGGCGCCCGTGGCGGGCACGGGCGCGGCTGGTGCGCCACATCCGGAAGGTGGCGCGGCGCTCGGCGAGTACGCCGGCAATGTCGCAGGCGTTTGTGATCCGATCGATCGGGGTCATGACGACAAGCAACAGGGCGCGGCCGAAGCTGCTCAAGCGGGCTGCGGCGTCATCGACGAAGGTGGAGGCGATATCAACAGCGAGGGTTTGCATTTTGCAGGTCTCCGGGTTAATTTGAACGATGTTCACATTGGTAGTTTAAAAATGAACAATGTTCAAGAAGAATCGCTGCGGGACCAAAAAAGAATCGACGACGTCTCCAGATTCTGGAGATCGCCCGCACCATTATCGCGACTAAAGGACTGAGATCATTGAAGGTTCGGGACGTTGCCGAGGCCGCCGGCTGCTCGGTGGGCAGCGTCTATAACGAGTTCGGCGACTTTGACGGGGTGATCCTGACCGTCAATCGGGAGACGGTTCAGGCGCTCACGGAGCGGCTGGGCCGTGTTTCGGCTGAGGACCCGGTCCGCCAGCTCTATGGTCTGGCCGAGACCTTTCTCGAATTCTTCGCTGAGAACGCCAACCTGTTGCGCTCGCTGTTCGAGCATCGGATGGAGGATGACCGTCCTTATCCCGATGACATTCTTCAGATGGTGATGGACGCCTTCGCGTTGATGCATCCGCCTCTGGTGCGGGTGCTACCTGATGCGGATGACGTGAAGATTGCACTGCTGTCGCGGACGTTGTTTTCCGCAGTCCATGGCATCATCTCGCTCGGCCTCGAAGAGCGCATGGTCGCCGTGCCGCGGCAGATGCTGCGCCAGCAGGTGACGCAGTTCCTGGACGCGCATCTGCTGGGTCTCGGGATCTTGCCGGCACGATAGTGGCGACGGTTACGCGCGGGCAGCTTCGCGCAGCGGCGCAGCGACAACAGTGACGTCCGGCCTTCCGTTGTCGACCTGAACCCGGTTGCGTCCCCTTTCCTTGGCGCGATAGCAGGCGGCATCCGTCCGGCGCATCGCCTCTTCGAGCGTGGTGCTGGCATCGGCAATGCAGGCAACGCCGATACTGGCGGTCACCGCAAAATAGCGATCGTCCCAGGCGAAATTGAACATCTCGAGTGATCGCTGCAGCCGCTCGGCGATATCGACGGCGTCGAACGGCGCGCATTGCGGCAGGATCAGGCCGAACTCGTCACCGCCGAGCCGCGCGACTAGATCGTGCGGCCGGCGGTCCTGCTGGAGCAGGCGCGCGACCTGACACAGCAGTCGATCCCCGGCGAGATGGCCGCAACTGTCGTTGACGCTCTTGAACTGGTCGAGGTCGAGCAGGATCAGGCTCAGCGAATTTTCGCCGCGGCCATCGAGCTCGCTCTGCAGGCGCGCCTCGAAGGCCCGCCGGTTGGCGATGCCGGTCAACCAGTCATGCGAGGCCTGAAAGGCGAGGCGCTCCTTCTCGGCATGCAGCGCATCCTCGAACGCCTGCCGCTGCAGCACCAGCCGCCGCGTGTGCCAGATCAGGAGCAGGATCAGGGTCGCGGCCGTGGCGATGTTGAGCCATGTCAACGTCAGCTTGATGGCGCGGGAGCCTTCGCCGAGCACGGTCGAGAATCGCTCGGCATGCCCTGTGAACTGCCTGTTCAGCTCCGAGAGGCGCGACGACAGGAATTGCAGACGGTCGTTGTCCTTGATGGGACCGTCTTTTAGTTCACTCTTGATGACTTCACCGAAGACGCTGAGTTCCAGCAGCATCGGATCAGTGGCAGCCCACTCCCGGATCGCTTCGCGGAGGAAGCTGACTCGGCTGAAATAGCGGAACAGCCAGATCAGGCCGGGAACATCATCCGGATGGTTGCCGCCTTGCAGGAAGCCGATGCGCGCGAGCTCGACGTCGACCGGATCGCCCTCGAGTGCCCATCTCGCATATTCGTCTCCGATCGGGACGGCGAGCGAGGCCTGATATTGCGCGAACTGGCTGGCCTGGCCCGAATGCAGATAGCGATTGAGGAAATAAACGGCGTTCTTCTGCGAGCGCGACCACATCGCCTCGCCCGCGACATAGGCGCGAACCGATGACATCACCTCTAAGCTGAATCCCGCAATCGCCGCCTGAAGCACGACGACCATGACGAAAGGCGAGACGAGCTTGGTGGCGTGCAGGAAGCTGCGTTCCTTCGCCGACGTTGCTGTTCTGCGAAACACCCTGCGTTCCCCAAATCACTCAACGATCCCAGCGGAGCATTCCGCTCATAACGCGAATGAGGCGGGAACGCTGCTTAACTCGCGCTGAAAAAGCCGGGAGACTGTCTCGCAGGGTGAAGGTGTCGTGAAACGGATTCGTCCATGTCGCCGCAAATGCCGTCAAACCGGAACCGACGCGCCGATGCCTTGAATCCCGCCGCCCGGGATTTACTCGATTGGAAGAATTTGGATCGGGACTAGACCAGCACCGGCTGGCGCACGCGACCGGCGTCGCCGAACACGCGCAGATAGCGCTCGATCTCCGAGGGCATGCCGGTCGCCTTCTCCGGATTGTCGGAGAGCTTGACGGCGGGATGTCCGTCGACCGACGACACCTTGCAGACCAGCGAGATGGGATCGAGATCGAATGAGCCGTCCGGCGCGCAGCCGACGAAATCGTTGGTAAGGTTGGTGCCCCAGCCGAACGAGAGCCGCGAGCGGCCGGCGAAGTGGTGATAGGTCTCCTCGATCGAGCCGACATCCATCGCATCGGAGAACACGAGCAGCTTGTCCTTGGGGTTACGGCCCTTCTTCTCCCACCAGGCGATGATCTCTTCGCCGGCCTCGATTGGCGGCGCGCTATCGGGGCGGAAGCCGGTCCAGTCCGCCACCCATTCCGGCGCATCGCGCAGGAAGGCTTTGGTGCCGAAAGCGTCCGGCAGGGCGATCAGCAGATTGCCGCCATAGGTCTGACGCCACTGGTCGAGAACGCGATAGGGCGCCCAGCGCAACTCTTCGTCGTTCTTGGCGAGCGCGGCGGCGACCATCGGCAGCTCATGCGCATTGGTGCCGATGGCTTCGAGATCGTTGTCCATCGCGAGCAGCACGTTGGAGGTGCCGATGAAGGATGGACCCAGCCCTTCCTTCACCGCTTCCACGCACCACCGCTGCCACAGGAAGCCGTGGCGACGGCGGGTGCCGAAGTCGGACAACCGTAAATTCTCCAGCTTGCGCAGCCGCTCCACCTTGGTCCATAGCTTCGCCTTGGCACGCGCAAACAACACGTCGAGCTCGAACCGGCCGCGTCCCTTCATCGCTGCGCGCGAGCGCAGTTCGTTGAGGATGGCGAGCGCCGGAATCTCCACATCGTGGTGTGGGTCCAGGGCCCGTGGAAGTGCAGCTCGTACTGGCCCTCGACCTTGCGCAGCTCGTATTCGGGAAGGCGGAATTCGGCGAGCCAGCGGATGAAATCCGCCGAGAACATGTGGGTCTTGCCGTAGAAGGTGTTGCCGGCGAGCCAGATCAATTCCTTCTTGGTGAAGCGAATGGTGCGGGCATGATCGAGTTGGGCGCGCAGCTCGCCCTCGTCGATGATCTCGGCAAGGCGCACATGGCGCGAGCGATTGATGACCGAAAATGTCACCTGCTGATCCGGGTATGATTCCCGAATCAGCTGCAGCATCAATAGCTTATAGAAGTCGGTATCAAGCAGGCTGCGGATGATGGGATCCAGCCGCCAGCTGTGATTGTAGGTCCGGCTCGCAATGTCGGTCACTGTCATGGCCGAATTCTAGCGTGACGGCCCCTGCGCAACCAGTGGGTTTTACGCAGCCGTTTCTGTTGTCTCGATCCGGGAAGCTAGAATCCGGTCGGTCCCACCGCGCCGATCCAGTGCTTGACCTTGGTGGGGTCCTTTTCGTCCATGTAGAAGAAATGGACCATCGTCGGTCTCACGGCTGCGATGTTGGGGTCATCGAAGCGCATCGCGACCTTGCCGTGGAAGATCTTGAGCTCGGGGCTGTCCCAGAACTCGACCACGTCGTGGAGCGCGGTAAAGCCGCGGTCGATGAATTGCCGCAGATTGTTGCGGATCGCCTCGCGGCCGTGCCAGTCGGCGACACCGAGATTGCAGATCGCATCTTCGGCGAAACAGTCGAACCCCTTGCCAAAGGTCTTGTCGTTGATCTCCTTGCACATTGCGAGAAGCCAGTCCGGCGGGGCGGTCTTGGTAAAGGTCTTCGTGGTCATGGTCTCTCCTCGAGGCTGGACAGCGGCATCATAACCGGGCACGCTTTGGCGCGAATGCCAAAGACCCCTCGCTTTCCGCCAAATTCCATTTCGCGCGCCTCGCGGAATTCCGCACGCGTGATTGAAGTGCTGGCTTATCCATCGGTGCAGCTGCTCGACGTCACCGGACCGCTCCAGGTGTTCGCCACTGCCAACGAGCAGATCGTGGAGGCCGGTGGAACGCCGCCTTATGCGCTTCGCGTGGTGGCGAAAGATCGCGCGCGTGTGACGGTGTCCTCAGGGTTGGAGATTGCAACGGAGCCGCTGCCGCGCGCCGGCGGCGGCCTGGACACGTTGGTGGTTGCGGAGGCCCTGGCGTTGATGCTGTCGCCTCCGATCCGGTGCTGCTGGACTGGCTGCGGCAGCGCGTGAAGAAGGCGCGGCGGGTGGCCTCGGTCTGCACCGGCGCATTTCTGCTCGGTGCATCCGGCGCGCTCGACGGGCGTCGTGCGGTGACGCATTGGTCGTATTGCGCCGAGCTCGCCCGGCGTTTCCCGGCTGTGCGCGTGGAGCCCGATCCGATCTTCGTGCGCGATGGCTCGATCTGGACCTCGGCAGGCGTGACTGCCGGCATTGATCTGGCGCTCGCCCTGGTGGAGGAAGATCTCGGCCGCACCACCGCGCTGGCCGTGGCGCGTTATCTTGTCGTCTTCCTCAAGCGGCCGGGCGGGCAGGCGCAGTTCAGCGAGGCGCTGTCGCTGCAATCCGCCGAGGATGAATTCGGCGCGCTGCACCAATGGATCAGCAAGCATCTCGCCGGCGATCTCTCCCTGCCCAGACTGGCGCGCGAGGCCGGTATGAGCGAACGCAGTTTCGGCCGCCACTATGTCAAGGCGACGGGACTGACGCCGCTTCGGGCGATCGAGCGGCTGCGGGTGGAAGCGGCGCGGCGAATGCTGTCGGAGACGCGCCTGCCGGTGAAGCGGATATCCCAGCGTTGCGGCTTCGGCTCGGAGGAGACCATGCGCCGCAGCTTTCTGCGGGTGCTGGCCACGGCGCCGCAGGACTATCGACGCCGGTTCGGCTCCTGAGTGAGACCAAAGTCTAGCCAGCAAGCCCACCTCGAATGGGAACCAAATCGCTTCCCGATCTTTGCTCCGCCGGGGCGGCCGCGGAGGTGTGTCATGAGCAGGTTGCAAGAGCGCGAAACTGTCCCGGACGTTTATAATCTGTTTCTCGCGGCCGTCCTCTTCATATCGCCATGGCTGTTCAAATTGACAAACAGTCAGGGCAAGATCGACCTCTGGGTCACGAGCGCGATCATCGTCGTGCTTTCGCTGGCAGCCATCATCGCTTATCGGGACTGGGAGGAATGGATCAACGTCCTCATGGGCGTCTGGCTCATCGCGTCACCTTGGCTACTCGGATTTCCGCATACGCGGGCGATGCATCTAAGCATCGGCTTCGGCGCCGTCATCGTGCTCCTGGCGTTGCTCGATCTCTTCCTGCATTACGAGCAGCGGCATCCCGAGGAAGCGTCGGCGGAATCCGTGGAGGAGCGAGCGCGCCGGTAACGTGCGGATCATCCTTCATCGCCATGAAGCTGCGCGCGAAAGGCGCGGGGTGACAACCCAGTGGCTGCGGCGTAGACCCGGCTGAAATAGGCGGGGTCCTCGAAGCCGAGCGCATAGGCGATCGTCGAGACCGGCAGGTTGGTATAGACGAGGTTGCGGCGCGCTTCGCGGATCAGCCGGTTCAGGATCAGGTGCGAGGCGGTGTCGCCGGTCGCCGCGCGCGTGACGCGGTTGAGATGGGTCGGCGCGGTTGAGATGGGTCGGCGTGATCGCCAGCGCGTTCGCGTAGTCCGCAACGGCCCAGCGCTCCAGATGATGTTGTTCGAGCAGGGCTTCGAAGCGGCGGAACAGGTCTGATTCAGAGCTGCTGCCGGTGCCGCTCTCGCCTGTAAGCGCCCTTGCCACGAGGCCGATCATGGCGGCGGACAAGGCGCGCAGCACATGCGCGCGGCCGAAATCGCGCGCGGCGTGCTCGGCAAAGATCTGCTTCATCGTCGCGCGGATCTGCGGTGTGCCGCGAACGATGGCCGATCGTGACAGAACACCGCGCAGTCCCTCAGCGGCGAGCAGTGCCTCGTCCAGGATTTCGGCCGCGATGGTCAACACCCAGCCCTGGGTCCCCGGCACGAACTGGAAGCCGTGGACGTGGCCGACTGGCACGTTGACGATCTGCATCGGCTTGAGCGGCACCACGCGTCCGTCGAGCGTCGCTTCGCCGCCGCCGCGCTCGATCAGCAGCACCTGATGCAGCCGAGCGTGGCGGTGCACGGCGAGCGTCCAGTCATGCAGCACCGAGCGTGACGCAATCGTCTCGCAATGGACGACGTCCGGCAGGTCGCCGGCTTCGCCGAACAGATTGTAGACGCGGATGGCGGGGGCGGGCGCTACGGTTCTCATGTTCGAATCGTACAAGACAATGGCGAAACCCTCCATCGGCTCGGGCTGCGGAATCTGCAAAGAATGCCGGCGGGAGGACGGAAAATTGAAAGTTCAGGTCTGCATCATCGGCGGCGGGCCGTCCGGGCTGCTGCTGTCCCAGCTCCTGCACCTGAAGGGCATCGACACCATCGTGCTGGAGAAATACAGCCGCGAGCACGTGCTGGCCCGCATTCGCGCCGGCGTGCTCGAGCACGGTTTTGCCCGGCTGATGCGCGAGGCGCAATGCGGCGAGCGGATGGACCGCGAGGGCGAGATGCACAACGGCTTCGAGATCGCCCATGATGGGGTGCCCTCCCACATCGATCTGCACAAGCATTCCGGCGGCAATTCGGTGCTGATCTACGGTCAGACCGAGCTCACGCGCGACCTCTATGAGGCGCGCGACCGTCTCGGCGGCAAGGTCGTGCACAATGCCGAGGAGGTGACGCCGCATGATCTAACCTCCGACCGGCCTTGCGTGACGTATCGATCGAACGGTGAGACGGTCCGCGTTGAGTGCGATTACATCGTCGGCGCCGACGGATTTCACGGCGTCAGTCGCAAGTCGATCCCGAAAGCCGTGCTGCGTGAATATGAGAAGGTCTATCCGTTCGGCTGGCTCGGCGTGTTGTCGCGCACCAGGCCGGTGTCGTCCGAGCTCATCTACGTGAAGCATGCGCGCGGCTTTGCGCTCTGCTCGCTGCGCTCACAGGTGCTGAGCCGCTACTACGTCCAGGTGCCGCTGACTGACAAGATCGAGGACTGGTCGGACGATGCGTTCTGGGCGGAGCTGAAGCGTCGCTTGCCCGATGAGGTCGCGGACCGCTTGATCACCGGCCCGTCGATCGAAAAGAGCATCGCGCCCTTGCGCAGCTTCGTCGCCGAGCCGATGAGCTATGGCCGCCTGTTTCTCGCGGGCGACGCCGCCCACATCGTGCCGCCGACCGGCGCGCGCGGGCTGAACAGTGCCGCCTCCGACATCTACTATCTCTACCACGCGATGCTCGCGCATTATCAGGATGGCGACGATTCCGGGCTGAGTGGCTATTCCGCCAAGGCATTGGCGCGGATCTGGAAGGCGCAGCGCTTCTCGTGGTGGATGACGATGATGTTGCACCGTTTGCCGGATCGTTCCGAGTATGAAGACCGGCTCCAGCAGACCGAGCTGGAGTACCTGTTGTCGTCCGAGACGGCGCAGCGGTTGCTCGCGGAGAATTATGTGGGGCTGCCGTTCTAGGCTCCCGCGGCGCACGGTACGTTCTGCCGTTACTTTCCCTCCAGCGTATTCACCGGCGTCCAGTCGGCCGGCGGTGGATGCGCCGCCAATGTCCGCGCACGCTTGGCAAAATATCGGCACGGCGGATCGTCGCCGGCGCTTTCGAACAGCTCGGCCGCTTTGGCGAAATCGCGCGCACGCCAGCATGCAAGTCCCCTGGCGTAGGTTGCCGTGCGGATACCCTGCTCCTGCGTCTCCTGGTTCTTCTCGCCGAGCGGCTCGTACACCCTGATCGGCTCGTCGCGTCCCTGCACCCTGACCATGTCGAGCTCGCGCCAGGTGTAGGCGCTACGGCTCTGGTTCACGGTCATCTCGGAGGCCATGATCACGGTGTCAAAATATTTGTTGGCGCCTTCGAGCCGCGAGGCGATGTTCACGGTATCGCTCATGACGGTGTAGTTGAAGCGGCGGCGCGAGCCGATGTTGCCGACCACGGCTTCGCCGCTGTTCAACCCGATGCGATGGGCGAGGCCACGGCCGCGGAACGCGGGATGGTCTTGATTGAGCTCCTCGAGCCGATCGCGGCATTGCAGCGCAGCGGCGACGGCGTTACGTGCATGATCGGGATCGTCGGCGGGCGCGCCGAACATCGCGACGATGGAATCGCCGATATATTTGTCGACATAGCCGCCATGGCTTTCGATGATGTCGGTCATCGCGGAGAGATAAACGTTCATCAACGCGACCAGCTCGCTTGGCGTCATTTTCTCGGCGATCGAGGAGAAGCCGCTGACGTCCGAGAAGAACATGGTGATGTTGCGCATCTCGCCGCCGAGCACCGGCATCTTGCCGGAGGCGACCATGCCGTCGATCACCTCGGGCGCAAGATAGAACGCAAAGCTCTTGCGCAGGAAGCGCTCCTCACGGTCGGCAATCACGAAGCGGTAGCCGATCATCATCGCGAGCGCTGCGAGACCCGCGAGCACGGGCTGGGTCAGGGGCAACGCTATGGCATGCGCGAATGCGCTGACGGCGACAGCAGCGTAGGCGACGGTGAGCCCAAGCCAGGTAACCGCCGCGCCGACCGGAGCGAGCAGGCAGGCGGCAGCAGCGATAATCGCCGCGAACACAATTGTCAGGATCATCCGCAGCGGGAAGCCGAGCTCGGTGATGGCGTCATGCTCGAGCAGATTTCGCACGGCCGTGGCGTGGACGAAGACGCCGGCGAGCGCATTGCGGGCTTGTTGCGCGGTGCTCGCAGACGCGGGCAGGGCGCATCGCGGCCCGGGTGTCCCGTCATATCCGCTGGCCAGGCGCATTGAGGTGAGCTTGCGGTCTTCGAAATTGAGGATGCTGCCGAGCAGCACGATCTTGCCGTCGAAGGCGCGGCGGAAGAACTCGGTGTCGCCCTTTTCGACGCAGGCGCGCAAATCGGCGAAGGAATAAGTGGGGACGTCGCGCCCCATGCCGCGGAAATTGAGCGTGAGCGCGTTGGGGACCGCGCCTGGGATTGCGTAGCCGGAGAAATCCGTCATGCCGGTCGGCCCGATCTCGGGCTTGGCACCGAGTGCGCGCGCGGCGAGTTCGACGGGCATCGTGGGCACCCGTTGGCCTGCGATGGAAAAGCTCAGCGGCATCCGCCGGATCACGTCGTCGGCGTCGGTATGGACGTTGAGGGCGCGAATGTTGTCTTTTACCGCCAGCTGCTGCGCGTGATCCGGCCTGTCCGGATGGTCGTTGCTGAGAATTTCGCCGAGCACGAGCTTGCCGCTGTCGGACAGCTTCCGCAGCGCGATCAGATAATCCCGGTCAAATCCCCTCACACGGTCGCCGAACGATGTGTCGCCAAAGGGAATTTCCGATTGCTCGATCAAGCTCGGAAAGATGACGTCAAATCCGATCACCTTGGCGCCGCCCCCGGTGATGCTGCCGAGCACCCGGCCGATCTCGCGCGTCCAGGTCTGGGTCGGCGATCCCTTGAAGGGCGGTGTGTCGTAGGTCTCGCCGTCAATCGCCACGACGACGACCGGCGATGTCGCGGGATCGCGGTGGTCGCCGACCAGCCGCCATCGCAAGGCCGTGAGGATGTCGAGCGAGAGACCTTGCAGGTTCTGCAACGGTGGAGACGTGAAAGCCGCGCCCGTTGCGAGCGCAATCAGGATCGCCGCAACGATGTCCCGTCTGCCGATCCGCCGCATCGTTGCTGTCGCGGCCCGGCTATTCGAGCCGAAGTAGACGGCCGACAATCGGCGTCGGCGACGAGGTCGCGCTGGCGTCGACCTGGAAGATGTAGCGCTTGGTGCCGAGCTTCGCGAGATAGCTGCCGCCCGGCGTCAGCGACTTGCCGGCTTTCGAGAGGTCATAGAATTTTCCGGCGACCATGATGTCGCTCTTGAGGGGAAGGCTGATCGTGGGCTCCTTGCCGTCGGTGCGTTCGATCACCAGGGTGCTGCCGCTCTTGGCCTGAATCAGCGGGGCTGTGCCGTAGATCGTCGGCAGCTTGGCGGGTGCGCTGCCGGCATCGGATCGCATGGTGCGGAATGTGGTCGCCGCACTCTGGTTCGCCTCGCGCTCGGAGAGTTGCGCGGCGTTGGCGTCGCAGGGCACCTTGACGCGCTGGACGTTGCCGAGCTGCACGGTGCTTTGCTCCGCGCCGACCAGCACGACGCCTTCGGTGATGGTCTCGCGCAGGCAGGATTTCAGATAGCTGAGCGTGATGCCGGCCTTGGGGCCGAGCTTGATGATCTTGCCGGGCGCGACGTAGTCCATGAATTCGATGCCGTCGATCTTGCCCTGCACGTCCTCGACGATGGCGGCGGGCGTCTCGGCAATGGCGGGCGCCGCGAGGCAAAATACGCCGGCGATCGCGCCGATCAGGCTTCTCATGACTTTTTCATCCAGTTCGAACGATGTCCGACTGATCCACGTCCCGGCGGGAGCCTAGCAGGGGATCGCCCAGGCAAGTGTGATCAGAATCACTCTTGGTATTGGTGCGCCCTGGCAGGAACAGGTTCAAACCGGTGATGGCAGAAAACGGCGGCGCGGCAAACCGTTACCGTAGAGACAATGTCAGACCGCCGCGGCGGCTTCGCCCGTGCGCTTCAGGTCCGGACGGCTTCCCGTCGCTCCCGATATAGAGGGTGCGCGGGCGACTCGATTTCGGCAACGGCGTCACGGCTTGCCCGGCGGCGATCGCCACCACCTCATCCCAGCGCGACAGAAAGGCCTCGACACAGGCCGGGTCGAACTGCCGTCCCTGGTTCTCGACCAGATAGTCACGCGCCAGGTCCAGCGGCATCGGCTCTTTATATGGCCGCCGCGTCGTCAGGGGACGAAGGCGTCGGCGACCGCGACCACGCGTGCGGCGACCGGGATCTCGTCCGCCCGAAGGCCGTTCGGATAGCCGACGCCATCCCATCGCTCATGATGGCCTGCGGCAATTTGCGCACCGAGCTGGATCAGTTCGCAGCTGGAGTCGGCCAAAATCTTTTCGCCGATGATGGCATGGGTGCGGATCACCGCCATCTCGTCGTCGGTCAGCCTGCCGGGCTTGAGCAGGATGCTGTCGGGAATGGCGACCTTGCCGACGTCGTGCAGCGGGGCGGCGAGATAGATGTCGCGGCAGAGCCGGGCGGGCAGGCCGAGCTGCTCGGCGATGACCCGGCTGTAGCGGGCGACCCGCAGCGTGTGCTCGCCGGTATCGTTGTCGCGGTATTCGACCACGAGCGCGAGCCGCAGGATGATCTCTTCCTCGCGCTCGCCGGGCTTGCGCGTCGCGGCAGCGACCTCGCTCGCCAGATGCGCCGCGCGATCGTTGAGCTTGCGTACGGCTGCACCAAGCCGAATCAAATTCCGCAGGCGCACAGTCATCTCGACGCTCTGCGGTGCCTTGGGCAGGGAATCGGTTGCACCAGCCTGCAGCGCATCCATTTTGATATCCTCGGTCTGCCGCGACGTGATCATCGCAATTGGAATGTCGGTGCATCCCGGCAAGGTACGAAGGGTGCGAATGAAGCTGATGCCGTCCATGTGCGGCATTTCGGCCGCAGCCGCAGGACGAGGCGCTGCTCGACGATCTGTTCGCGCGCTACACGATGGAGCGCGAGCGCGGCGTCCACCGGGAATTTTTGCAAGCGCTCGGGCTGTCGTCGAGCGCCGCCGTTCGCCGGGTCGAGGCGGTCGTGCCCGCGGATGATGGCATCGAATTGTTTTGAGTTTGCAGGCCGGCGTGCCGCATGCGGCACCGGAAATTTGACGAATTGGTTTTGCACGGCGTTAACCGTGCCGGAATACGCGCCGCATGAGTCATTGTCGCGCCCCAGAGTTCGTCGCAAATACGTTTGAATATTACGACGGATGTTTTTCATGCTGAGAGACGGCAAATACGCTGCCTGGTTCAGAACCCCGCGTGGCCAGGGCACAGGCCTTGTCGAATTGATCGAGGGGCGGATCTCGGGCCGCGACAGCTTCTTCACCTATGGCGGCTTCTATCAGGTCGATCAGCAACGCTTCACCGCCGTCCTGATCGTGAAACGCCATGCCGATGGTCCGCCGAGCGTGTTCGGTCCCGACGAGGTCGAGGTCAATCTGACCGGCTTCTGCAGCGGCGCAATGGCGACGTGCTCGGGCACGGCGCGAGAGGCGCCCGAGGTCAGGTTCGAGTGCACGCTGATCTACAGCCAGGAAGAAGTGCTGGCCGCCGACGCCAAATGCGCGGTCCTCAAGCTCAATCCCGACAAGCTACCCAAGGGCTCGACAGCCGGTCGCGGCCGCGACCGCCGTCTACGCCGGGATCGCCTAAAGCATGATGGCATTAGCTTCGATAACCTGAATTTTTGAGGTAGTTGGCGCATTCTTCGGGCGTGAAGGCGTCGAGGAGTTCGCCGATGGTGGCGCAGACCGCATCGATGGTTCGTGCGGCTGCCTTGCGAAGCAGATGCTTGAGCTTGGCAAAGAGCTGTTCGATCGGGGGAGTATTTCGCAGGAAGAACAACTTGGCTCCGGCGGAGCGGATGAGCTGGCGTACGGCTTTGCTTCTGTGACTGCCGAGATTGTCCAGGACGACGATATCGCCGGGACGAAGGGTCGGCAGAAGAACCTTCTCGACATAGATCCGGAAGCTCGCGCCATCGATTGGTCCCTCGATGAACCATGGAGCATCGATCCGGTCATGGCGCAGGGCCGCCAGGAAGGTCATGGTTTTCCAACGGCCGTGTGGGACTTTGGCGGGGAGCCTGTGCCCGCGCGGGGCCCATCCCCGCAACGGCGCCATGTCTGTCCGGGTCCAGGTCCAGGTCTCGTCGATGAAGACCAGCCGCTCAGCTTCGACGCGACCTTGGTACTTTGTCCACTGGGCTCGCCGCCGTGCCACGTCGGGACGATCGCGTTCGCCAGCCACCACGCTTTTTTGAAGCTGAATTTCTCGGCATGCACGAAGTCCCACACCGAGTGATAGTCGACCTTCAGGCCGCGACCGGCAAGCTCGGCAACGAGCCCGCGTATGGTAAAGTCGCCGTCCTTGATCCGCTGCGACAGCCAGACCGCGTGGTCTCCCGAAACTGCCTTCGGCTTGTGACCGCCCATCTGGCCCGGGGGAACGCTGCCGGTCTCATCGACCGCTTCAGCCAGCCGATCGCCGTGCTGATCGCCACTCCAAACTGCTTGGCGGCCCGATTGCGGGACATCCCGCCCTCAATTGCCGAAACCACGCGCTTGCGAAGATCCAACGAATAAGGCTTGCCCATCCATGCTGGCCTCCGCCCGGCCAGCATGGTGAATCAGAAACAAGCTGATTTGGGAATCTGGAGGGTTCTGTGAGGTCGCGTTCACGCGATGGTGCGGCAGGTGCAGTTGTGCGACCTCATTGAAGCCGGATTGAACGAAGGCGCGGGCGGTTATGCGTAAGCGCGAAGCCGATACCCTTGCTTCAGAATTCGAATGAACGTGCGAAGAAGCCTCCGGCTTGGACGGAGGTTTGGGATGGGATTGGACAGCAAAAAGGACGTCGATTTGGACGGCTCATCGGTAGGGCCGGTGAGCCGGCTGGAGGTCCTTGAAGGACCGTCGGGACGCCGCGTGCGTTCGGAGGCTGAGAGAGCTCGGATCGTCGCCGAGAGTCTGCTACCCGGTGCCCAGGTCTCCGAGGTGGCGCGCAAGCACGGGGCGACGCGCTGGCAGATTTACGATTGGCGACGACGCTTTCGACAGCGAGGCCTGTTGGCGCCGTGCGAGGCGTCGCAGTCGACATTCGCGCCGCTGGTCGTGGAAAGCGCGTTGGAGGAGGGTCACGTTCCGGCGATCAAGCTTGAGATCGCGATCGGCGATGTCGTGCTGCGGACGGACACAGCAATAGATGGCGAGCAGCTGTCCCGGGTGATCCGCGCAGTGCGAGCGTCACGATGATCGCGGCCGGTGCCGATCTGAAGATTTACATCGCGACGCGGCCGATCGACTTCCGCTGTGGCCACGATGGAGTTGCGGCGAAGGTGCAGGAGATGCTTGGCCTCGACCCGTTCAGCGGCGCAGCCTTCGTGTTCCGATCGAAACGAGCGGACCGGATCAAGATTTTGGTCTGGGATCGAACGGGCCTGGTGTTAGTTCATAAGCGCCTCGAAGGCTGCAAGTTCGTTTGGCCAACGATCGCAGACGGCGTGATGCGCATATCGCCAGCGATGTTCGCAGCCCTGTTCGAAGGGCTGGATTGGAGGTTAGTCCGCCCGAAAGAAGCGCGGCGTCCCCAGGCGGCTGGATAACTGCGGCAGATTGACTCGGGAGCTATTTTGAACGTGGCAGGCGCGGTGGCGACGTGCTCGAAATAGCGCATGAGCATTGCGGCGCTGCGCAACGAAAA
Source organism: Bradyrhizobium sp. RDM12 (assembly GCF_051917485.1). Taxonomy (NCBI): domain Bacteria; kingdom Pseudomonadati; phylum Pseudomonadota; class Alphaproteobacteria; order Hyphomicrobiales; family Nitrobacteraceae; genus Bradyrhizobium; species Bradyrhizobium sp. RDM12. The sequence continues at coordinate 7,504,863 of NZ_CM133064.1, read as the reverse complement.
CGAACGCCTGAAGGCGCTTTTGGCGCAAACGCAGGCAGCCTTGAGCGAGCATCAGGGGGCATTGGCGGCATCGGAGGAAGCGCGACGTCGGCTGGAGGTCATTCTCGGGGAATTGAGACGCGAGAAGTTCGGCGCGAAGTCCGAGAAGCTACGGCCAGATCAGTATCACTTGCCGCTGGAAGACGTGGAGATCGCGCAAGGCATCCTGGACGCGGCTCAGGAGAGAGCCGAGGCTGTGATCCAGGGCCGATCGCGGAGCGCGCCGGATCAAGGTTCTCATCGCAATCGCGGCTGCTTGCCTGCCCATTTGCCTCGGGTGGAACGGATCATCGAGCCTGCGAGCACGCTCTGTCCGTGCGGTTGCGGCGCCATGACAAAGATCGGCGAGGACGTCAGCAAACGCCTCGACGTGATCCCGGCGCAATGGCGCGTGCTGGTCACGCGCCGCCCGAAATACATCTGTCGCCGCTGCTCGGGCCCTGTCGTGCAGGCCCACGCGCCGGAGCACGTCGTGCCTGGTGGGCTGCCGACCGAAGCGGCCATTGCGCACGTGATCGTCTCCAAGTTCGGCGACCATACGCCGTTTTACCGTCAGGCCGAGATCTATGCTCGGCAGGGGATCCGGCTTGATCGGGCGACACTGGGCAACTGGTCCGGCCGCGCCTGCTTCCATCTCCAACCCGTAGCGGACCACATGCGTCGCCATCTGGAGAGGGCAGATCGTCTGTTCATGGACGAAACCACGGCACCGGTGCTCGATCCCGGGCGTGGCCAAACGAAGAAAGGCTACTTCTGGGCGATCGTCTCCGACGACCGCGGCCACAGCGGCCCAAGTCCTCCGATCGTGCTGTTCCGATATGCCCCCGGTCGCAGCGGCGCCTTCGCGGAGCAGTTCCTGCATGGCTTTAACGGACGCTTCCTGCAATGCGATGCCTATGACGGTTATGACCGGCTGACCGAAGTCGCTCGACCGCAGGGGCCGTGGACGCTTGTGCATTGCTGGAGCCATTTGCGGCGGCGCTTCGTCAAATTGGCCCGCAACAGCAAATCGCCGATCGCCGAGGCTGCGGTTCGGCACATCGCACAGCTTTACGCCATCGAAGCCATGGTACGCGGTTCATCGCCGGACATCCGGCTGGCCGCGCGCAAGGAGCACTCGCTGCCAATCGTCGCCGCGCTAAAGCCATGGTTCGAAAAACAGCTGTCGATGATCTCCAGTGGTTCGACGCTCGCCGAGGACATCCGCTACGCGCTCAATCACTGGCAAGGGCTGACCCGCTTCCTCGAAGACGGGCGCCTCGAGCTTGACACGAACCCGGTCGAGAACGCCATCCGGCCAGTCTGCCTGACTAGAAAAAATGCGCTCTTCGCCGGTCATGAGGTCGGAGCCGAAAACTGGGCCTTGCTCGCGTCGATCGTCGCCACCTGCAAGCTCAACGACATCAACCCGGCCGCCTACATCGCCGAAACACTCGAGACGATCATCGACGGCCATCCCCATAGCCGCATCGAAGACCTTATGCCGTGGCGATTCCGCAAAACGTCAAGCCAGCCTCAATAGGGTTGCGGCTAAGCGCTTACGGTTATGCGCGGTTTTGCAGCTATGGGGATTGTTGGAGATCGCGAGGTCCGGTCTGCCGGCTCGGCGTGTGCGGCAGCGACACGAGATGTGCGCATCGGCAATGGATTGGGATCAGACGCGCTTTGCGAGCGGTGGCGATGGGCGGAGCGCTGCATCGGGCGGTTGTTGTCGCACAATGTGGCAGCACGGATTCGACAGCGTCCACGATGATCGAGCCGCTGGGAGTGGGATGACACATGATGATTGTCGTACATGGCATGAGCTGGCTCACGATGTGTCGCACTGGAACGGTGATGTTCGAGGGCTGGAGCAATTGAAGCTGTGTCGAAAGCGCTCGACGATGCGCATGACGCCGCCACAATCGCAGGGCTGTCCGGGGAATGATTCACTGTGTCGCGGTGCATGCTCGGCAAAACCGAGGCAAATCGGTTTTTTCTGGTTGTCGAGACACAGAAGGCCGAGCATGCGATTTCGTGATAGCATTTTTAGTAGTCTGCTTGAACCGATCAATCGGCGGCAGTTCCAGACGGCTGTGGATCGTCTGGACGGGGATGCCTATGACAAGTCGTTCAAGAGCTGGGATCACCTGGTGACGCTGATCTATGCGCAGTTGAGCGGGAACAACAGCCTGCGCGCCGTGGTGACCGGCTTCAACGCCAATCCCCAGCACCACTATCATCTGGGCACCGGCACGTTGTCGCGCTCGACGCTGTCGGATGCCAATGCCCGCCGCCCGCCCGGCGTTTTTACGCAAACTTTTGCCAGACTGTCGGCGATGGCGAGCCGGCAGTTGCGGAGCGAAGGCCAGGAGATGGTGCGCCTGATCGACGCCAGTCCGATCCCGCTTGGCAAGGTTTGCACTTGGGCGACGTGGAACGGGCGCATCCGTGGCATGAAGCTGCACGTGGTCTACGATCCCAAAGGCGATGTCCCGAAGTGCGTCGAGGTGACAGATGCGAACGTCAATGACATCGAGATCGGTCGCCATGTCCCTATCCAGGCCGGCACAACGTACGTGTTCGACAAGGGATATTGCCGCTTCGACTGGTGGAAGAAGATCAATGACAACAAGGCCTTTTTCGTCACCCGGGCGAAGACGAGCATGCGTCTTCGCAAGATCAAGGGACGCACTAATCGCAAGTGCAAGGGCGACGGCTTCAAGGTCATCGCCGATGACGAGGTGAAGCTCACCAGCAAGGGCGACTCGCGGCTGCCAATACCGCTGCGGCGCATCAAGGTCAGGCGGGAGAACGGCGGCGTGATTACGCTTCTCACCAACGATATGACCCGAACGGCCGTCGAGATCGCCGGCCTCTACAAGTGCCGGTGGCAGATCGAACTCCTATTCCGCTGGATCAAGCAGCATCTCGACATCCGCAAGTTCCTCGGCACCAACGATAATGCGATCCGCCTGCAAGTGCTTGCTGCGATGATTGCCTACCTGCTGCTACGCATCGCTGCGCGGGCCAACTGCATCAAAATGCTTCCCCTCAGGCTGGCCCAACTTGTCGGCCAGTTCCTGTTTACCCGCCGATCCATCGCAACCATCGATAAGCCGCCTCCCATCAACCCCAGCCGTCGACAATCCAGAACATCACCCGACCAGATGGAGCTCTGCTATGCCTGAGTTTCCCCGGACAGCCCTGCCACAATCGGGACAGGAGGAACCTCGGCCCGCGTCGGAGGGTCCGAACTCACGGGCGACGCCTCAATATTGTTTGGCGCTGTCCGCTCATGATCAAGAAGGGCACGGCAAAGCGCGAGCCTGGCGGCGCGATGGCGGTTAGCCATGAAGCCGAAATGGCGGATGCGGTGGAAGCCGTCGGGCAACGTGTGAAGAAGGAAGCGGCGGATGAACTCGTCGGCCTTGAGCTTCATGATCTTTGTCGCGCCGTTCTGGCGGTAGTCCTTCCAGGTAAAGGCGACGTGATCCTCGTCGAGGGCTACGAGCCGGCTGTTGGCTATTGCAACGCGATGGGTATAGCGGCCGAGATAGGCCAGCACCTGCGCAGGGCCGCCGAACGGCCGCTTGGCGTAGACAACCCAGCTGATGCGCCGCATAGCGACGAGATGAGCTGCGAAGGCAGCAGGCTCGGCCAGGGATGCGAGATCGCCGAAGAAGTTCAGGGTGCCGGCGTCGAAGGCGGCGGTCAGACGTTCGAGGAACAGGCGTCTGAACAGCCGGGCGAGCGGTTTGACGGCCAGGAAGAAGTTTGGTCGGCTGGCGATCCAGTGCGCGTTATCGGGCGAGAGGCCGCCGCCCGGCACGACGCAGTGGACGTGGGGATGGTGCGTCAGCGCCTGCCCCCAGGTGTGGAGGACGGCGACGACGCCGATCCCGGCGCCGAGCCGGCGTGGATTGGCGGCGAGCGTCGACATTGCCTCGGTGGCGGCTTTGAACAGGATCGCATAAACGATGGCCTTGTTCTGAAAGGCGATCGCGGCGATCGGAGTCGGCAGTGTGAAGACGACGTGGAAATAGGGAACCGGCAGCAGGTCGGCTTCTCGCGCGGCGAGCCACGCGGCTCGGTCTGGCCCCTGACACTTCGGACAGTGCCGGTTGCGGCAAGAATTGTAGGCGACGCGTGTCGTGCCGCAGTCGTCGCAAGCCTCCATGTGGCCGCCGAGCGCCTCGGTCCGGCACGCCACGATCGCGCTCATCACGCGCCGCTCGACCCCGACCGAGATGACCGGCATGTACACGGCGATAGGTGTCGCCATGCCGGCGCAGAATATCGGCAATCTCGATGGCGGGCCTGTTGCAGCGGCTGTCGGGGCGGATCATCACCCGCATCCCGCGCTGTCATCCAGATGGCGTCACCTCCAGCGACAGGCGGTCGAGCGGGCTCTGCGTCGCCCGGATGGTATGAGTGGCGACCTGCGTATAGCGCGCCGTCGACGACAAATTATTGTGCCCGAGCAAAACCTGGATGATCCGAATGTCGGTTCCGTTCTCGAGAAGATGCGTCGCGAAGCTGTGGCGCAGCGTGTGCAGCGTGACGCGCTTGGTCAGGCCCGCGGCCTTCACCGCCGAGCGGCAGGCGGCGTGCAACACGGTCGGATCAATCGGATGATCTTCGTCACGACCAGGGAACAGATAAAGCCGCGGCCGGGCGAGCCGCCAGTAGGTGCGCAGGATGCCCAGCAGCTGGGGCGACAGCATCACGTTGCGATCCTTCGCGCCCTTGCCGTGGCGCACCTGGATGACGCCGCGGGCGCTGTCGATGTCTTCGATCCGCAGTCCCGCGACCTCGGAGGCCCTGAGCCCGGCCGCATAGGCGGTGGTGAGCGCGGCGCGGCTCTTCAGGCTGGACACGGCCTCGAGGAACTGCACCACTTCGTCGGCGCTGAGAACGACCGGCAGCTTGCGCGGTTCTCGCGCATAGGGAATGCGCTCCGGGATGAGCGCCTCGCCGAGCGTGACGCCGTAGAAAAACCGTAGCGCACAGACAATCTGGTTCAGCGCCGGCCATGAGATGCCGGTCGAGACCAGATGCACCTGGAAGGCGCGGACGTCTTCCAGCTCTAACCGGTCAGGCGATCGGCCAAAATAGCGGCTGAACTTCGAAACCGCGCTGATGTAGAATCGTTGCGTCGCCGGCGACAGATTGCGGACGGTCATGTCTTCGATCATGCGGCGGCGAAGAGGGCTCAAATCGGCCATCTCGATACTCCTGTCTGAGGGGGATGGGCTCCAACACCCACATCCTCTCAGCCAGGAGGCGATCTACGCTACCTTGCCCCTCACGCCGCGGCAGCGGCTTCGTTCAATCCCAAATCGATTCAGCCTAACGCGCAAACCAATTAACATCGGCGGTACGCGGTACCTCTAGTCGAAAGCACAAGGAAGAACTCGCGCGCGGCGATGCCCCCGATCAAGCCGTTGACAGAGAGCTTGCAGCCCGCTTCCGAGGCGTCGTTCATTTTACAGGGCCGACTCCAGTCCCGTCGATGGCGACGATCTGAACGTCGACCCCCTGCGAAAATTCAACTCGCGCCGCTTTCCGATTGTCACTAATTGGCATCATAAAATTGTTCGGCGACCCAAAAAAACCGCCGGCTAATGGGCCGGCGGGTTCTCTCAATGGCCCATGCGCATCGCGATGATCAATCGTATCGCGCAGCTGTTGACGTCCGGTTACCGCCTCAACCGGCGGCGGTGGGCATCAGCCGCTGCCGGTCGCGCTTCCGGTTCAGGTGGTCAGGCACGCCTCAGTCATCCCAGAAGCGCTTGCCGCAAGCACATTCGAACATGTGAGTGATGCCTCCGCTCGCAGCGTCCACCACCGCTCGCACAAGCTTCATTTTCTGGCCGCAGATTTGGCAGGCTCTGCTTGAGTTGTCCTCGACAACGAGAACCTGCTCGGCGCGAAATATTTCCATGAGTTCGTCCCCTTCCGAGGTGACCCAGTCCAGACTACAGGCCTAGGGCAGCATGGGAAAATGGAAGAAGTGGGTACGAAGCCAGGACGAATTTGCGACGGTACAAGGCCAAACTAAGACGTGCCAGCTATCCTGACGACCCTTTTGGGTACCTCATTAGGGGGAAGCGAGTAGTGGACCGGAGCGATGCTAGTCCTCGTCAAAGCTGGGGTTGATGTAGTCCCTGTGCAGAACGGTTGCTCGTTTGGCACCATCGAACAGAACGGTGATGCCGGTCGTACGAGAGCTTATGTCGACGACGACGCCAACCTTGCCAGCCAGATCGGGGCATTGAATTGTTCCGAGCTCGCTGAGTTTGAAACGCGCGCCGACCGCAATCCTATCTATTCTCAAATCCATTGTTGCAGCTCGCAAATAAACAGATCGCAATGAAACCGGAAGGTGCTGCGGAAACGTGGTTCGAGGAGAACGATCATGATTGGGTCGCTTGCGAATAGGACTGATAGGCCCGTCAGGGCAGTCCCTCGCAGTGCAAAAATCCCGACCACTTGTGCGCCTGGGGCGTTCTTCAAGCAATGATTTGGTTCGGCAATAGCACATCGATAGCAGCTAATGCCGGCTACGATTGTGAACTGGTTCACAGATCGCAAAAAGCTCGCGCGCCGCCCCCTCCAGTACTTCTTGTTTCTGTCATCGAAGTCCGACAGAATTAGAAGGCTGGGGTTTAAAGCCCCGACCGAGGATTACCGGCGTCAGGGAGCGAAGATACTCCGCTCCCGCGACATCTTGGAATGTTGCCTCGGGGTCACCTCACCTCGTGAAGCAAAAAAGCGATGATATAGTAGCCGTCAAAGGAAGACGATGATGATTAACGACCAGTTGGCGCGTGCACATCGCAACAATATTCGACGCTATCGTCAGTTATTGCAAACCAGCCTCACAGAGTTCGAGCGCCAATTTGTAGAGAGGCGCTTGAACGAGGAACAATCAAAGCTGGAGATATTGGTCAGCTCGTTTTCAAACGAAGCGCGCCCCGAGCGATCACGAGCCCCGGACAGCCGCTTGGCTTAGGTCGCTTCAAGAGCTGCGCGCATACTGTGTTGTACCCGCCAATGCACTCCGTCTGGGTTACCTCCGCGGCAATATCTGCGATGTTAGACGTTGCTGCGGTCCGTGCAAGGTCCAGTCAGACGACCTTGGGGGTGGCCTATTATGCACGCTGTCAGCTTCGGTCATCTTGAAAACCCTCCTTTGACTGAGGTTTGGGTCGAGGCGGAAGGTCGCGCTTCCCCTTGGTTCGATTTTTCGGTACCACAACAAAATGAAAGCAGCACGAAAGACTGGTACCAAAAAGCAGCGTGGCCGCCCTGCTACTGGTCAGGGCATCCAGATCGGCACGCGGTGGTCGGAATCGACCATCGCAGCGATCGACGCATGGGCAGCACGACAGGAACACAGTCCGGCGCGCTCCGAAGCCATCCGACGCCTGGTGGAGATCGGGCTCACCATGAAACCCAAGAGCCGGCCCGGCAGCAAAGATCGTCCGATGAGTAGGGACCAGAAGCAGCGGGCTCGCGAAATGGCGGTCAGCACGATTGACAAGATAGCCGACGCCTCCGTCAATCCGGACGACCAAGCCAGCCGGAAGCGGCGGCTCGTCAAAGGGCCGGAGGAATTTCAGAACGTCCGACGCGACCGGCCAGATCGAAAATGAACTGACAGGCGTCACGATCTGGTCGGGATCGGGCTGACGGTGAAGAGGCGCTTTAATGCTCGACAAGTTGATGCCGCTTCAGCTTCCTCCTCGGCTGATCGTCGCTGGTCTCGTCCTGGAGCGGTCGGGTCTTTGGGTGTTCTCTTTGGGAGGAGAACGGGCTCCTCCCCGCAGAAATTGCCGGAGATGAAGCCGCTGAGCGCAAATAGTTTGGATCGCTTCCTCGCAATTGAACCGAGCAGCGGTCAGGACCGTCGCTTGTCCGCCGTCTCCCCGCTCATCGTGACTAGCCGTTGAGCAGCGCCTAAGTCACGCGACTAAGAACCTTGCGAAACAACGGGCCCTGTCCATTTTTGTTTGATCTTCTTTCAGAGGTATTTCCATGGCCGAAACCAATTGTCTGATTGTGCGGGCCTACGGCAGGCAGCTGGATCAACTCCGTGCAGAAGCATCAGCTATTGCGCGGGAAAGCAAGATTGACTGGTGGATCGAGCAAGCTGACAGGGGCAAGCGCTTTTGCTTTGAGAATGCTGAAGCAAAAAAGGCCTTTGCCTCGATCTGCGAAAACTTCGCCGTTCCGTACCTTGATCCCGAGTGAAAAAAGGCGCGCAGCATGAACCGGCGAGTTCGATTTATGAGCGATCGCCCAGCACGCCTGCGTCCGGGGAGGCGCGCCGGCCTGACCATTCCCCGCTTCCCCCGTGAGGTTTAGCTGAGCCGATCATAATAGCGATTCTTACGGCGCTCATGCGTGGCTGTGCAACTAGCAGAGCCTCGGCGGTCTCGCTGGCTACTGACCGGATGAAGGCTATGATGAACGCGAAAAGTGCCGCTGGATATCGCGGCCTGCAACACACGCCAGAGTTTCAACAGGCCACAGGCGCCATGCATCGACCGTCAATTAGAATCGAGATCGGTTTTCATGATCCCGCTTTCGCTGAATTTCCTGACGGTCTTCTTCATCACAGCCAGCTTGGTGCTGCTTTGGATGAACCTGCGAGCATCGCGGCGGAGCAGAATTACTATCACCCAGCAGAAGCATCGTGAGCAGACCAAGCCTGACCAGTTCCAGAATTAACCCGCAGCACGGACATCAATCTTAATTTGAGACTGTGATTGCGGCGGCGCATTAAAGCGTTACCTTTACGCACCGGACATTGCCGGTCCGGGTCCACCCAGGCGAAGCCTTCGCGCCATCATACTCGGCGCGTTGGCTTCGTTCGCTGGCCACACGCGCGAGTGTCGTTTTGAAGAGGCCGTCGAAACACCAGACTCTCGACCTTCCCGAGATGCGCCGGCAGATCACGGCGCTCCGCTCCCGACACTCGGAAAATCTACGGATCACTTATCTGTTGAACAGGCTGCTGATCAAGATTGCATATCTCAGTGAGCCGGAGAGCGCAGCTCACGCGGAGCAGCTGCGCAAAGCGTTCGCCAAAACGATGGCGGATATCGAGAAACGCAACTGACCGCAAGCGCCGGTCGATGATACGTAGGTTCGTACCGTAGCTTGTCGAAGCGAACCTCATCGGTCATGAGAATTCGATCGAGACATCAATACGTTTGTTATTTGATGTGGAGGAGTGGATATCCTCTCCGCTTTCGATAATTGGGGATTATCGGTCTCTTGTCAGAGATTCGCCGAGAACGCGTCAAGGGTGGGGCCGCTCGACCGCGCCCCTACGTCGGCACGGCCGCAGCCCTCGTCATGACGCGCGCAGAACGTCATCCATGCTTGGGCAGCGATAAGCCGCGAAGCGGAGCGAGATGTCGCAGTAAGAGCGATCACTTGCGTCGCCATTTGGTTCAACGGTAAGAGGAAGTAGTCCTTCACTTCCCTATTTGTTTCCTCGTCCAGTCGCAGCGCCAAAATAAGTTCGGCAGGCTCAATGGTCCTCCGATGAATCAACCAGGTTGGCGCACTTTGACCGAAAGCTCTCTCGAATACTCGGCCGCCATCACCCGCTTGAGGTTCTTCATGATGCTCGCGACGACGCTGCCGTCGTTGTCGAACTCCTCCGCGCAGTAGCAGACCTTGATTCCGGCCTAGCGGCAGGTGAACTCGTAATAGGCGCTTTCATCGATGTCTTGGTATCGGCCCCAGCGGCTCACGTCATAGACAAGGATGTGGTCGAAGTCCGCGCGCCCGGCCCGCACGTCTTCGATCAATTCAATCAACCCCTCGCGTTGTTGGATTCGAAGGCCGCTTCGACCTTCATCTCTGTATGTGCGAACGATCACGAGATCATGCTGCGCAGCATAGACGGCGATGGCGGCGACCCGATTTCGGTCGAATAGCGCTGATGTTCGGTCGACATCCGCACATGCTGGGCGGCGCGCCCGGCACTTGTCGGCGATAGTAATCCGGAGCTTGCAATCGCGGCATACCAAAACCAAGGATGATTAGGACGAACCGTGCAGAGAAAGTCGATGCCGATCACCCTGAGCCCCTTGGGTCTCGTGATCCGCTCGAGCGCCAGGTCTTATCCTTGCATTGACCATGTTGCCACGGAGGCGGTTCGCGACCGCGTCGCAGCAACCGTGCCTTTAGACATGAAAACTAGCTTGATGCTCGCGTAAAGGACGGAAGGGAACATGCCACAGATCTGGATGACATACGACGAACTCGCGGCACTCAGTGATTGTGCACCCGCGGAAGCCAGAATGCGGGCCATCCATTTGTCGCTTGATCGTCGCAAAAGCCGAGATGGAGCGACCCGCATCAAGCTGGACCTGGCGTTGACGGCGAAATTTTTCGCGGCCGTCCGCGAGGCGGATTTTGATTTGGATACCGCCATCGAGGCGCTCCAGGCGACGCATCGGCAGATGGCCGAACTCCTGACGCCGAATGAGGTCCATGGCAGGCGCGGGGTGGCCTAAGCCGCCGGCCGTTGCGTCGCCATTGATCAGCCATGCGACAACGCGCTGAGTTTCCCCGATGATCGCCCGAATCAGGCATAGACCTGCATGCGGAATTTCCGGCCGAGGCCGGGTCCCAACCCGCACGGGCCATAGAGCCCGCAGGAGGATGCGATGAGGGAAGCCAACTTTCGGATCTGCGTGACATTGTTGGGGACCGGGCTGCTTGCTGGCTTGGTCGTCATGACCGCCGCACCTGCCAACGCAGAGGTCGTAAAGCTGCAGGCCGACCTCAAAGGCAGCAACGAAGTGCCGCCGAACAGCTCGTCTGGATCGGGCAAGGCAGAAGCGACCTACGATACTGAGACAAAAACCCTAACGTATACGGTCACTTTCGCCGGCCTGACCGGACCCGCGATCGGGGCGCATTTCCACGGCCCCAGTGAAGCTGGCAAGAACGCCGGCATCGCGTTGCCGTTCAAGGCGGTCCAGAGCCCGATCCAGGGCACTGCGGCGCTCACTGAAAGCCAAGCAACGGACCTACTGGCTGGAAAGTGGTACGCGAACATCCACACTGCCATGAACCCGGGCGGCGAGCTACGCGGGCAGATGATGAAGTAGGGATAGGGCCCAAATCGGGGCGCCGCGACTTCGTCGCAGTTTCCCCGAATAGATGGCGTTCAAATCGACTTCGAAGCCCGGCATGAAACAATTTTACCCGCTCTTTTTCATACCGATGCCCGGGCCATGCTCCGTGACGCTTCGATCGAGCACGATTTGGGCGGGGGCAAGAAGTCGTTCGAAGCCATCACGCTTTCTCGGACGGTCAGGCTACCGATCTCGGAACAGGCCGCTCGGCTGTTCACGATGCCGAGGCTCCCTCCTCTACGCTGACCGATTGCTTGGTGATAGCGGCCGCCTCGGTGCAAAATCTCATCGCGCGCACAGCATGCGTTGACTTGGCGAGGCCGCCAATGTGTTCCTATTGTTGGCGACTAACTCCCATCTCGCGTTGCAACTGCGGTGAGAGGCCCATCGCGCCCTCGGTTCGCCCCTGGCCAGTCCCCAAATTTCGAGAGGTTTGTGTCTGAGTGGAGGTCGACCCCGTGGACGTTGTGGTCGAGGCAGGTGAACTGGTCGTCGTCCCGGTGTAGCCGCTGCGTACGCCGTTGGTGGAGGTGCTTTGGGCCACAGCTGAGAGAGATGTGCCAATGAGAAACGCTCCAGCCAGGAGCACGTAACGTTTGCCGGTCATAACTCTAGATCCCTCAAGGTTGGTCGCGATTGTGGATTAGACGCAGCCGCTTGCCAACCGGCGCATTGCGGCAAATGCGGTAAGGGCCGACGCCGAGACAGTCTAAGAGGGTGGTCTGGGCAAGAAGGCGAGAATTGTCTGAGCCAAAAGGACGCCTACGGTTCCGCCTGCTGCCTTTTGTAGCACATCCAACAGAGCTGGATCGCGATCGGGTGTCAATGCTTGCAGGACTTCCAATCCTATTGCGACGGAGATCACTAGGCTGCAAGCGAGACCGAGGCGTCCAGGAAGCAGGAAAGACAAGAGAAAGCCCAGCAGACCGTAAGCGCTGAACCTTTCGACGACCACGATCCAGTAGGCCTCGGAATGCCCAACAAGCACAGGTCTTCCTGTCAACTTCGCCAAGGTGGCGTAGCTGATTAAGGCGAGGCAGACGGCAGTGGCCGCGACGAAGGGGTTTCGGAGCATTTGGGCACCATACCCCAGTTCCAAAACGGTGTGCCGGCAAACCGTTGCTATCGTTAAAGACGCTTGCGTACTCTCGCCAACAAGTTTCTTTCGGGGATCAGCCACTGCGACGGCCGCTTGATGCGACCCTCGGCATCTGTGCAACATTTGCGCCGCCGGAACGGATTAGGAATTGTGGAGGTGGTTGCGACGGTCTTGAGGAGCGGACGTAAGGCTCCCATTTGAGGTACTTCGTACGACGTCGATGCGAGACAGCCGATCGCGTCCCATAACCTGCGGCGAACGAAATTGCCACGACGCCAGCCAAAAGTAGGAGTTCGAACATACTGAAGCACCACCGTCGCGACGATTGCCTCTTGGATACTCCGGCTGCTCAGCACTGATAAGGCAGATTTGCGGACTTCCTATGGCTCGCAATCACATGAATTTGCTTGCAGTCCGCGGAACTCTTTCAAGAATCATGCAAGGCATGGTGGTGAGAATCATGCGCGCCTTTTCATAGGGCAACTCGCCAGAGCCTGCGCGAACGGAGCTCGCGAATGCCGTAACCCGTGGCAATTCCAGCCGCAAAAATAGTCAACAAGAGAAGCAGTGCCAGTACTAAGGTCAAAGCATTTGCCGTGCCATATTCCATTCAAGCGCGCGGCTCGTTCTGCGCGTGACGATCTCAGGTATTCCTCTAAGCGACCAGCTCGATATCCTGTTTAGTGCCGGCCGACGCAGCTAAGCTATGCTTCTCAAGGAGCTCGATGAACTTCGTGACCGGCAGGGGCGCGGCGACGAGATAGCCCTGGCCTCCTCGACACCGCACGAGATCAGCGCGCGGACCTGCTCCTCGGTTTCGACGCCTTCCGCAACCACGGTCATGTGGAAGTCCCTTGCGAGCGCCACCAGCATCTCCACGATTGTCGCGGTCGAGGCATCCACCGTGATAGTGTCGACGAAGAACTTGTCGATCTTGATCGTGTTGGCGCCGAGACCCTTCAGCGGTGACAGCCCGCTATGGCCGACACCGACGTCGTCGATGGCGACGCGGAAACCGTAGTCGCGCAGCTCACTCACCACGGCTGCTGCGCGCGCGAGATCATCGAGCTCGTCGCGCTCGGTCACCTCGACCACGATCTGCCGCGCCGAAACCCGTGCCGCGGCGACGGCGCTGCGGAGCGCTTCGATGAAGCCTTTGCTCAAGAGGTGCCGTGGCACCACGTTGAGCGAGAGCTTGAAATTCTTGTCGGCCTTGAGATGAGACTGGAGGTCGGCCAGCGCGCGCCCGAGCAGCTGCCAGGTCATGGCTTCGATCCGTCCGCTGGATTCCGCCAGCGGAATGAAGTTCATCGGCGGGACCACCGTGCCGTCCTCGCGCAGCCAGCGTGCCAGGATCTCGCAGCCCCTGATCTCGCCGGTCCGAAGATCGAAGATCGGCTGGAAATACGGCCTGAACTCGCCACGAGCGAGCGCACGGTCGAGGTCGGCAACGGGCCTTCCATGCGCCGGGTCCGCGACAGGAGGAGGCCGAACAGCGCGCCGAGCGCGAGCGAGACCGCCATCGCCGGCCAGTAGGCTTCGCTGTTCCACGTCGACAGCACGGTCTTGTCGATGCGGATGACGGTGCGCAGCGGATAGCGCGTCGAGCTCCTTTCGAAATCGACCCGATGCGCCAGCGCCTTGTCGGCGTCGAGCATGAACTCGCCGAGCTGTGCTCCGTTCGTGAGCGCGAGCAGCACCTCGCCGTGCGCGCGCGACTCCGCCGGCATGACGTCGAACAGGCCGGAATTGATGCCGAGGATGGCGACCAATGCCTTCTTGTCGCCGATGTCCCTGAGCACGCCGAGCGCGTCGCCGCCGAATTGCTCGACGCGGAACAGCATCAACCTCGAATCGCGCGAGGCAAGCATGTCCGCGCGATCGACCCAGCCCTTGTCGAACTCGAGCGTCTCAGAATAGGCCGAGCAGATCACCGAGCCGTCCGAATTGACGAGGCGGACGTCTTTCACGGCGGAGCGCTGATAAACGTGGAGGCGGATCGCCTGGAGCGAGGCCGGGTCGCATGTGGCGAGCCCGCGGCTGGCCAGCTCGTCGAGGCTCGCGGCCGCAAAATCGACAGCGAATTCAGACCGGCGCAGCACGACCTCGGTCAGCTGATCGAGCTGGCGTGCCTGCTGGTCGTGGATGAAACGCGTCGCAGCGGAGTGACCGGCAACGGCGAACGCAACCATGCCCGCAAGCACGAGCGCCGCCAGTGAGACTTTCGGCCGCGCTGCTTTCATCCGGCCCGAGGTGGGGTAAGAGAGGACTACCGGACCCTAATCTTGGAAGCGCAAAGATAAGGTTTAAGAGGGTTCGTTCTCGGAGCAATCGTAAACGGTCGGTTCTCCGGGAGGATTCCGATTCAGTAAACCCGGGGCGATTGCAAAAGGCCTGCGTTCCGCGACTAGTCTTTGCGGGGCTCAACGACGGTCGGGATTTTCCGGACGAGCGCCGTAGCATCCAAATATGGCTTAGCTCAAAGTGGTCCGGGCGAAGCCGATGGCGAACTGGCCGCGTAAGTCAAAGCCGCAAGGCGACGAATGCAAGGTTAAGAACCAACTAAATTGAGACTATGATAATGAGGTAATATTCCACGAGGGGAACTCCGTCGAGTGCCCCATGCCCAACGACTAAAGAGGTTCGAATGGCCGACATCTTCCCAAAAATCCTTGCAACCTCACGGATTCCAGTGTCGCCATGGCTCGAAGTTATTGCACGGGATGTACAGTTTCACGGTAGCTCCGTCGCCGAGACCTACTACGCCGTCGCGCAGCCCGACTACGTTGTTGTGCTTGCGATTGCGCCCGACTCGCGCGTGCTGCTGGTGAGGCAATACCGTCCTGCCATTGAACGGTTTTCCCTTGAGCTGCCTGCAGGAATGCTGGACCCAAACGAAGACCCGCACACTGCTGCCGCACGTGAGCTCCTTGAGGAAACCGGTTATCCAACAGCGACCATCGAGTTGATCGGTAAGGGGGCAACTTGTTCAAGTCGAATCAGCAACACGACCCATTCGTTTTTCATTCGAACCGGCGAGCGGGTAGCCAACTTTACTGAGGAAACGGGCGTCTCCGTTAGTTTGGTCTCGTCCGCCGAGTTGAGTGCATTGGTGCTGTCTGGTGACTTTGCCGAGCAAGGGCACGTCGGCGTAGTGGCTCTAGCAGTTGCTAGAGGCCTGATTGAGCTTTAGCTCCCTTTGTTCGGCTCGAGCAGTGCAGCACCGGGCTGAACTTACACTCCATTCTTTTTTCCGTTCTTCGACTTGAGCGAAAGGCCCAAACGCAAAGACATGCGCTTGATCGCGTCAGGCGAGCGCCCGAGTTGCTTCGCCGCCTCTTCCAGCGACGTTGAAGATTTGGCCAGCTCCATGAGCCGGCGGTCTTCCTTGAACGACCAGGGCTTCCGCGCCATAACCGAAAAACTCCTCTCGCATCGACACAAAAACAAAGCCGCCAAGCGGACCCATGTCGCTCGACGGCTTCGCTTGGGTGGGGCCGGCTCTTGGGGGAAGCCCGGTGCGAAGATGGATATGCGATCCGTGAGACTTCGCAACAAACAACGGCGATTAAGCTAACCCCTCAACCTTACCGCGAGGAAATTGGCCCCTGGCGCTCAGTACAACTCCGGGGTTTTCCTGATCTGGCGCCGATCAGCGACGGTCGCAGCCATCCGGCCCACCGCCTCCCGCCATCACGTCCGGTTGACGCAGAACCGGTCCGCTCTCCCGCGAAGACAGCTCAGGCGCGCCATCGAAAAATTGTTCCGTCACCCGATGCTGCGCGCCGCATCGATTCAAAATTCGTTGAAGATCGATGTCGTGCAGGAGTCCGCGTGCGCATCAGCCGTTTCTAGCCTGCATCCGTCACGAGATCGTCGAATTCGTTCGGCTATGATCGTGCCAGCGATACGAATAAACAAGAAGATCGAGATGCTTCAAAAATCCTATCTGCTAAGCCTCTGGCGAAGATGAGAGAGCGGGCATTCGAACGTGCCTTTCTCGGCATCGCGCTGATCGCAATGGCGGCGTGGTCCTATTTCATCATCCTGCTGTCGGTGAATTTCTTCTTCTGGGTCGTTGGTTGATGCGAACGGCCAGGAAGCAAGCACGCTGCTGCCCAAAGATTCCCGCCTGTGACGACAAAATCAGCGACGGTGAGCACGATCTCGACACAACTAGAAGATGAGAATGTTCGATCGCCGAATGGAGGCGACGGACGCGCGGCCAAAGTGAGAGACGTCCGATTCTGATTGCGACCTTCATTGGTCTCTGCATCGGCTATGCGATGCGCGCGCCGAGGGCGCACAGGGAACAACGTCCAATCCGCGCTGCCTGGGGGCGCCAGCAGGTGCCGTTTGCCAGGGCGCGCCGTGCGTTCTGAGTGAATTCAGCCGAAACCACACCGCGCGAAGGTAACCGTGCGAGGCAGGTTAGGCCGTGCCCGATATCGATTGGAGATTTGTCAGTCATTGATTAATGCACTTGGTGCCAAAGTTGACCTACTTCGCCAATGCGTGAGCTCCCTTGTGATCCAAGACAGACGCTCCGTGAGAGCACTGAGGACCGCAATTGCCAAGCAGGGATGCAGGGACGCAGGCACGTTATTGCGCGTGGCAAAGACCCGGTGCAATGCTCACTCCCCACGGTCGGCGATCGTGGTCCATAGCCGAGGCTGACCCGGCATCTGAATTCGAACCCAGCGATAGGGTACACGCGCCCACGGCTTGATCACCGGCGTCAGATTGTCGAGAACCAGATCGCCACTTTGGGTACGCACGACGAGAATGAGGTGATGCTTTCCCCAACGGGTCACAACCTCGCTCAGCAGCAGCGCGCTTGAGGGCCAGCCTCGGTCGAGCAGTTTGTGGCGCTTAGTCACTGCGTAATCATTGCAATCCCCTCGATCCGGATTGATCAACCAGGCTTCGACGCCCGAGCTCAATTCTGCGCCGTCCGGACTAATGCTGCGGTTGACGGTTTGATTGATCTCTTTGAGAATGGCCCAGCGTTCGCCAGCCAGGCGAACCAGACCCCCGCGAAAGAGCGGCTGGGTGCGACATTCGTCCGCGTAGCGCAGGCAAAACATCGTATAGGCCATCGGTGGAAGCGTCGGCGTTTCGAACCGCATGTGACGTATTGTTGGCGGCGGGGGTACCGTCGGCATCTCCAGCTGCATTGCATTGACGGCGTCAGGCCCGACGATTATCCCCGCAATCGCCAGCACAGCAGTTGTAAAAAAGGGCGCATGTCATGCTTCCCTATCTGTGGGGGACGCTAGGTGGTGAGAGTTCCCGTGCCGCGCCGACCCCTCACTTCAAAGTCTCTCGAGTTGCGCTTTGTGCCTACAACCTCGTAGCAATGTAAGATTGCATGCGTTAGCGTAACACCTCCCGGGGCAATCGGTTCCGGAGGAAGTAGCAGGCCCACTTGCCCCCAACGGTGCGCCAAGTCCCGATAGATGTGCAGTTTGTGCCAGTGGCTGAACCGTGAAGTGTGGTCGCAGCGTTTTTGCAGTGGCCCCTGCTTACCGGTCGGTCCGTCCTGTGGCTCGCCGGATTGCTAACTTCGATGGTGGCCTTCGGAGCTTTAGCTGGGATGGTCATCGAGTTGGCTCCGTGCGAGGGAAATCACTCCCGAAATGGCTTGGTGCTTATCGCAGCATCGCTTGCAGTGCCGTTTTCGAGCAGCGCAGTATCCTAGTGGGTGTAGTTACTGGGGATCCAGGGTTGCTTGCTGTCAGCGTCAGTGGTCTCTCTCGAACAAGGTGTGCGGTGGCGTCGGATTCGGTCGGTAGTTCCCCGAGGTCTTCATCATCGGAAAGCCCCTCGCACAACCCGAGAACAAGGTCCGCCCACAGCTGACTGACCCGCGCCAATAAATCCTCGCCGATCCTAAGAAGTACGCATCCTCAGAGCAGTTTCGAGCCCCGGCTGTAGGCGTTGAATAGCTCACCAACAGCTCCTAAGTTTACTTCGATCCGTTGGAAATCAGGGAGACGTCGATGGGAAGGTTTGCCATTGTCGCAGCGGTCCTAGTCGTGCCGGCGCTCGCAGCCGCGCAAAACCAGGGCGAGAAAAAAGTGGATCAGAAGTCGGACAATTGCTTTTACACCGTCGGAAATCAGGCAATTCAAGTGCCGTTCGGCGCGAGTGTTTGCCGCAGACAACCGGCGCCGTACGACGACAAGTATTCGTTACTTCGCTGCACTCCCCCGCTCGATGAGATCGACTCGGACATTAAGCGTGGGGACGCTCGCTGCGATCGCTACGAAGAGCGTCAGTAGGAAGCGTGCGCTTCCGCAGGTGAGGCTTGAGACGATTTGGGCGATCCATCCGAAACGCTCTGCGCATTCGGTCGAAGGGACAGCTTCGGGCGGGAAGAACGTGAGACCGAAGCCGCCGTTTCAGGCTTGAGTGTCGTGGAGAACGCCTTTAGCTTGTTGAGCATGCGTTTCTGGGCCGCATTTGCAACATTGAATGGTTCGCGCGCGAGGCCGCCGGTGGATGTTAGTCCGAGGCGAACGAATGCGGCCAATTTCTCATCGGCATCTACGCCAAACGATGAGGTAACAGTTGGAGTTGTTGGGCAAGCTTTAGAACGCTCTCTGTCCAAGGTTATCTCTTGCTCAAGTATATGGTGGTCATCACTCAAGAACTTCGATTAGAACCTGCTGATCTTCGGTGCGGCGCTGGCGCACTGCGATCTCGCGATTCAATTCATCCAGCTTGGGATTAATGACCGCGGTCAAATGCAATCTCCTCCCCGGCGCCGGTAAAAGCCGAGAGCCTGGTGGGGAATGCCTACAAAATCGCTGCGAGGATGGGCTCGACAGCCTGCGTGTCGTGAAACGGTTGCGGGTAGGGACGGCTGAATGCGGGGCGCGGGATCGGCCGTTCGGATGAGGGGGAGTTCCTGCCACCACACCGTCATCATCGTTGCTTCGCTGCCGCCGTAGAGGGCGCACGAGTGCCGTTTCAACTGCAAGGCTTGAGGCTCGAGCTCGGAAAGCCGGATCTCGCCCGGCCATTTTTCGACTTAGGCCGCGATAGTCCTGCAGAACACCGGCAAGTCGCGAATGCCGTCGCTCGCATCATCGGACCGTCGTCGGTGTGTGTGGACTGAGCGTCGATTTGAGCGTGCCATGCCGGCATCAGAAAGGGATGCCAGCCCGTCAAACCGTTTACTGCTAGGGCCTCGGAATGCGCACAAGCTACGGCGGGTTGTGGATGCGGAAAAGTGATTGCAAGATGGTCGACGGCGGTCGCGTAGTTTGCCGCAGGGGCATTGGCGAACTCCGTGATTTGCGGAGCTCAATTGCCGAATGTTCATCCCGCTTCCGGCGTATTGATCGCGCGCACGTGGTTAGTAGGGCACTCCTATCGGCGCGAGGATTGTCTCACACGGACGACGCTCAACTCATGACGGTGCACCTGGATCCCGCGGTCGACAGGCCGGGTGATCCACAGCCGCAGCGCACGAAAGCGACGTCGAGGGCGAGCCAAAGGATGACGAAGTGCATCATTGAGACGGTAGCGACGCACAGAACCACCGGCCGTCTAGCGTCAACTGGCCTCGTGACCGGATCTGTCAGCCCTGGTTGGTGGCCTTCGATTTGAGCGACAAGCCAAGGCGCAGTGCCATGCGCTTGACCGCGTGGGGCGACCGACCCAGCTGCTTTGCCGCCTCTTCCAGTGAAGTACAAGACCTGGCCAGCTCCATCAACCGACGGTCTTCCTTGAATGACCAGGGCTTGCGCGCCATGTCCAAATTGTTCCTCTCGCAAATCCAAGACAAAGCCGCCAAGCGACCCATGTCGCTCGACGGCTTTGCTTGGGTGGGGCCGGACTCTTGGGGAAAGCCCGGTGCGAAGATGGTTATGCGATCGGTGAGACTTCGCAACAAACAACGCGGGTTAAGCTAACTGCTCAACCGTACCGAGATAAATTCGGCACGTGCCTCCCGTATAACCACGGGATTTCTTCAACCGAGGCCGATACGCGTCTGCTGATAGCCGCGATCGAGAATGTCTTGCCACCATGTTCGATTGTCGCAGAACCAGCGAACGGTCTTGGTCAATCCGCTGTCGAAAGTTTCACGCGGCCGCCATCCGAGTTCGCGTTCGATCTTGCCGGGATCTATGGCGTAGCGCCGGTCGTGGCCGGGACGATCGGTGACGAAGCTGATCAGCCCGCGGTGCGAACCCGTGATGGGCGGTGAAATTTCGTCAAGCAGTTCGCAGATTTGCGCCACGACGTCGAGATTGCTGCGCTCGCAGCGTGCGCCGATGTTGTAGGTCTCGCCGACCGTGCCGTGCTCGAGCACCAGCGTCAGGGCCAACGCATGGTCGGCAACATACAGCCAGTCGCGGATGTTGCCGCCGTCGCCGTAGACCGGCAGAGGCTCGTTCGCCAGCCCGCGGATGATCATGTGCGGGATCAGCTTCTCGGGAAAATGATATGGCCCGTAATTGTTCGAGCAGTTGGTCACCATGGTGGGGAGCTCGTAGGTCTCCCGCCATGCGCGGACCAGATGATCGGACGAGGCCTTGCTCGCCGAATAGGGCGAGTTCGGCGCGTAAGCCGTATCCTCGCTGAACATGCCGTTGGCGCCGAGCGATCCAAACACTTCGTCGGTCGAGACGTGGAGAAATCGGAAGCGCGCGCGCCTCGCAGGCGTCAGTCCCCGCCAGTGCCGCAGTGCCTCCTGAAGCAACGTAAAGGTACCGATCACGTTGGTCTGGATGAACTCCGCCGGGCCGTCGATCGAACGGTCGACGTGGCTTTCCGCCGCGAGATTCATCACGGCATCCGGCTGGTACTTTTCGAACAATGCACGCAGGCCGGTGCTCTCGCCGATGCATTGCTTTTCGAAAGCATAGCGCGGATGGCCGACTGCGCCCGGCAGCGAGTCGAGATTGGCCGCGTAGGTCAGCTTGTCGATGTTGACGATGCGCGCACCGGTGTCGGCCATCAAATGGCGGATCACGGCCGAGCCAATGAAGCCCGCACCGCCGGTTACGAAAATGGTGATGCCCTCGAAGCGCATTCGGTCCCTGCTTCAGAAGCCGTCCGCCTTGCGCTCAAACGAGCGGTAGACCGACAGTAAATATTCGCCGTAGCCGCTCTTGGCGCTTTTTTGCGCCAGCTTCTCGAAGGCTTCAAGGGAGATGTAGCCCTGCCGCAGCGCAATTTCCTCTGGGCAGGCGATGCGCAGCCCTTGGCGCTGCTCGAGGATCTGGACGAAATGGCTAGCTTCGACCAGCGAGGAATGCGTGCCGGTGTCGAGCCAGGCCATGCCGCGCCCCATAATCCGAACGAACAGCTCTCCGCGCTCCAGATAGACCCTGTTGACGTCGGTGATCTCAAGCTCGCCGCGCGCGGACGGCGAAATCCCGGCGGCAATGTCGAGAACGTCATTGTCATAGAAATAGAGCCCCGTCACCGCGACGTTCGAGCGCGGTTGCGCAGGCTTCTCCTCGAGGGACAGCGCGCGTCCGCCAGCATCGAGCTCAACCACGCCATATTGATCCGGCGTATTGACGGCATATCCGAAGATCGTGGCTCCGCGCTTGGGCGCGGCGGCCCGGCTCAACATCTCCGGTAGACCGTTGCCATAGAAGATGTTGTCACCCAGCACCAGGGCGACCGGGTCCTTGCCGACGAAGTCTCGGCCGACGATGAAGGCGTCCGCCAATCCGCGCGGGCTGTCCTGATGGGCATAAGAGAAACGCAGGCCGATTTCGGAACCGTCGCCGAGCAACCGCTGGAACAGCACCTGGTCCTGGGGAGTCGTGATGATGAGGATGTCCCGAATACCCGCGAACATCAGGGTGGACAACGGGTAATAGATCATCGGCTTGTCGAAGACAGGCAGGAGCTGTTTCGACACCACGGCCGTCACCGGATAGAGCCGGGAGCCCGTTCCTCCTGCCAGGATAATACCCTTCATGCGTCCTCAAAGCCCAAACTAAATGCCTGCCTCGTGATAATGCATGCCTCGGCGTGTGCAAGGGGCTTCTCGACCGAGCACCCCGCAGACAGCGCCCACCCGACGGATTATACTGCAGGCGGCAAGTCTGGACGACTGTGATGACGCGTATGAAGGCCCATTTCGTCGCGACCTTCGTACTGGTTGTTGCTGCCCAGGCATGGACGGGGCCAGGCCGCGCGGGCGACGAGGTGCCGGCAGCCGAGGCGCCGGCGAACGACCTAGCTCTTTCCCCCGACAGTTTGATCCCTCGCGAAGATTGGAAGCGCCGGATCGAAGATGCGCGCAAGCGTGCCGAGCGGGCGCGGCGAGATTGGCAGCACAATGCTCCGCTGCGCTTGTTCGCGCCGGATCCGCCTGAGAAGATAGCCACCCAGCGAGTGCTCGGCGGCGACACGCTACAATCAGGAGACATTGTCTCCACAGACAAGGGCTTCTTTCTGTTTCGCGGTCGATCCGGCGCGGATGGACAGACTCCGGACCTCGTGCCGATAGCCCCCGCTAGCTTGGTTGCACGACACTTATTTTATTCCGTCGCGCTGGAGCCTCGCGAATTTTGTCCCGGCCGATACGAATCGAGTCGTCGCGCGCGAAATCGTGAATGTCCAGGCAACTTCGGTTCACAATCCAATCATGATGCGCGCAGGCAACATTGCTTTGCTGAATGGTCTCTAGAAAAATTCTTGTGACGCGTTTTACGATGACGCGTCACGAGATCGTCGAATTCGTTCGTCTATGATTGCGCAAACGACCAATGCGAATACGCAAATGCTTCAAAAGACCTGGGCGGCATTTCCTTTCACCAAGATCAGAGAACGGGCATTCGAAGGCGCGTTCTTCATCATTGTGCTCGTCGCAATGGCCGGTTGGGTTTATTTCATCACACTGTCGCTGGTGAGATTGGTCCTGTGGTTCCTTAGCTGATCGCAGGCCGACGACTAATCCGCAAGCAGATTGCCGCCCAAAATTTCTCTCGCTTGATGACGAAACTATCGGCGTTCATCATCATGCTGACACAACTGCACGATGAGAATGCTGCGTCTGGGAGATGTAAACGTTCCGCAAATGAAAAGACTTCCCAATGACGCCATTCTTGATCGTGATCTTGATCTTCCTTGCCGGCTTCGGTTCTGGCTACGCCGCGCGTAGGTGGCGATCGCATAAGCGGATGCACGTGCGTCAGCTCTACGCACCGTACGGGCCACCCTCGTCTCGGCCAGCTGCGCGCAGATCATTTTAAGGATGTACAGCCGGAAGAAGATGTCGATACTCCGGTCTAGCGTTTGCATGGACGGGTAGACGGTGGGCTGGGTCCACGATCATCGAAGTAACCTTGTCTAGTTAGGTTAAATCGCAGCTGCCATTGTCCGCTTATACGGTGGTAGTTTAAGTGCTCCACGGATTTTGAAGGCCTTTGATTGCTTCCTTGCTGTCGGGTTTAGGTGGTTGTGGATGATCTGGCTCGTTGCTTTGTTCGTACCGGGCTTTCGCTGTTTGTCCGGGCTTATGGTCGCCGCTTCAATACGTTGAGTGGTCCTTGGATCTTGCGAGAGCCAGCGCATCATGACTGACCTTATGAATAGCGCGCCGAGGCGATATTTCGTCGATGCGGGTGGGCGACGGGTCCTGATCGGGTTGACCCTCGATGAGACGTTCGAGTTCGAGCGGCTGGATAGCCAGCCCGGCGCTGCCTTGGTAAATGGCGATATTGTCTGCGGCGAAAGCGTTTTGCGGCAGATTGCGGGCGAGCAGCGTTGGCTGGAATTGTACGCCAAGCATGAAGGCGCCTGGAAAGCATGGATGGCCCAAAATCGGGCTGAGCAGCGCGGGGGCTTTAGCCTTTATTAACCATCCTAGACCCATTTTCTGGTCTGGCGCTTTCAATCGGAAAATGCACGCATGTTTCAGCTATTTTTGCGGGCCCGCACCCATAACTTTCTGAAAGGCCACAGCCGGGCTGAGCAGGAATTCCGTGCTCGTTCCCCTGAGCGCGATGCCGAAACAGATCAGTCTCGCATTGAAACTATCATGATAGCGATCGAAGACGCTCTGCAGGCGGCCGAGCGGGAACAGTCGGGCCTGAACCGCCGGGTGGAAGATGTGTTGGCACGGGCTGCAGTGACCTTCGGCAACGGTAACGACGAATATCTTGAGCGCGAGGCGCTTGACAACCATCATCAAGACCTCTTCGACAAGGAGATCTTGAACGGCCAGCGGCGGCTTAAGGAACTTGGTTCCTCAATCGCTCATTTCAAATTCTTGAGGGCGGCGATTCTCAGCCGGTTTCCCGAGTTAAAGGCGGAGAGGGTGAGTTAGGCCAATCCCGGTCATACCCACACCTGAACGCAGGTAGGCACTGGTCAACTCGATCGGTCGAAGCTCCAACAGCTCAATACTGAAGAACATTCTCCGGAAATGCCGGGTGGGTGTAGCGCGCATATGTGCGGACCCGACCGTAATAGTAATTGGGCTCGCCGCGCGTTCGAGGGTCAAACGCGGATGAATAGCCCTGCTCAAGCGAGCGGTGCCGAACTTTGACCACGATCGGACAACCACAGCGGGGACCGCAATAGGGGCTGGAGCCGCGATCGATATACGGGATGCTGGCCGCATGGCGGACGGCAACCGGCGGGACGGCATAGTCGGCGGCCGCGGACGGCGAGATTAATACGATCAGGCTGACGCCAACCAAGAAAAGTCCAAAAAAGACCGCATGCTGTAGATTCTCCCGATTGGGATCAATTGTAAGCGCTACGTCGCAAATGGCAAGCGCAAGCGCTGGCGGGCCCTAACCCCTAAGCGTGAGACGAAAGGGGGTCGATTGTCCCTACAGCCTGCTCGAGAAAACTTTTCCCATGCCTTGACGCACGTCGGTAGGCGCGCACGATTGCTGGTTTTTGATCGGGGCGCCGCGCTAGCATCAAACGCAGGTCGCCGCGAACCAACTCTGCCAGGTCGGCGTCGGTCGTCGCATCCGAGAGGGTCGCGGTATCGAGCCGCACTGGCATAAGTTCTAGCGCGGTCGGCGAGGTGTAATAGGACATCTTCAAGGCGTTGACCGAGGCAGGGCCGCCCCGATCGTAGTGGTCCTCCAGCACAGCAAGTGCAAGCCAAAGCTCGGCATCGTACGGGGCGGACGAAAGTATCTGCCTGAGATGCGATCGCGCTTGCTCGCTCTCCAAGGAGACTCCGCCTCCTCCTCGACCAGGTTCAAGGACCCGCAATGTTTCGTTCAAAGTGGCGTCGCTTTCCAAATCGGGTCTAAACCAGGGCGAGGACATGGTCCATGTGAATCCTGGCTTTGCTTGCCCGAAAATCTTCGTTGGATCGCTCGGAAATTGCGATCGGGGTTCCGATCCCAGTTGCGCGGCCGCGGAGACAATGCCGTAGCAACCGACGATTAAGGCCAGGGTCAAGAAAGTCATACGAACGCGGACCGAGGGAGTCATTCGCGGGTTACCCATATTACAAGGCGAGCAAACTGTCGTTCTGGATCGTTAGCAAGGTCAAATTCCCGGTCGCATAAGCTCCGGTGTCGATATTTATCCGGTTGGGACGCACATCCGGGTTTGGAACGGGGGGTATGCCCGTGAACTATATACTTCCCAAAGTATTCGTTACTTGAGAGGAACTCATCGCGGATCCAAAGCATGTCTTGTTCGTCTTGTTTGGCCAGCGGTATGCCCGGCCGGACACCTGCATGCACAAAGAAGAAATCTCCACAAACGAAACGCGCCCGGAGGCTTTTCAAGAATCTCAGCTGGTATCTTGGCATTGCAAGCTGCAGCTGTCGGATCAATTCTGCCTGCTCGAGGGGATCGGGGTTGAGCGAAGGTCTTAGGCCATAGGAGGTCAACGTCGGAAGGGCCCCAAACTGCCGCCAAGCGTGAAATTGGCCTGGATCATCGAGCAAGCTAAGTAAGAATGCTTCATGATTGCCCTTTAAGAAAACCGATTCATGCTTCAGACCCCGATCGATCAAGAGGTCAATTGTTCGTTTTGAGTCCGGGCCTCGATCAACGTAATCCCCAAGGAATAAATGGATTGCACGCCGGGAGCCGATGTTCGCCAGATCCCGGTCAATAACTGCAAACATCTGCTCAAGCTGATCCGCGCACCCGTGAATGTCGCTTAGCGCGTAGATGCGTATGCCTTCCGGTAACTTCGGTTTGGCCGGTTTAGTCCTCAAGCGCGGCAGCTTTATCATGGGTCGAGTTTGTATCCGGTCGGTGAACCTCGACGGGCGGATTGGTAAACGCAGTCCGAAGACTATAGCCATCAATTTATTAAATAGAATGCGTGCATCGGCGCAGTATTTAAAGCGCTGGTGGGTAGCCTCCTAGCCAATAATGCTACGGGGAGCAACCAATGCGCAACAAATGGACGCTGGCCGCTGCAGGCATGGCAATTGCGATCGTAACACTCAAGCCGGCTCATGCGGGCTTTGTAGGCCTACCCATGAACTTGCAGTCGTCTATGCAAAGGATTAAGGCTGCCGCGCCGGCTCTTCCGCCGATGGCCTACACGCAGTTTTGTCAGCGGTACGCACAGGAGTGCCGAGCGCAGCCGATTTTCCGTCCCGGGCTGGTTCGTCTGACCAACGAAAAGCTGGCGGACCTCAGGGAGGTCAACCAAATGGTTAACCTCGCCATCGCGCCCGAACCGAATGATCTTGGGCTTGCCGGCGAGAAGTGGCTGATCAATCCTGCACGGGGCGATTGCAATGATTACGCAGTAAGTAAGCGACACGAATTGCTCGCGCGCGGCTGGCCATCCCGGTCGCTTTTACTGAGTGAGGTCATCGTCAGTTCGGGCGAGCATCATCTCGTTCTGGTCGTCAGGACAGGCGATGGAGATTTGGTGCTCGACAATCTCACGTCACAGATAAAGTCTTGGTCGCGTGTCCCGTATCGCTGGGTTCGCATGCAAGTGCCGAACTCGCGATTATGGGCAACGATTGCCAGCGCCAAGGTTTAGGTCGACACACTGGAAGTCCTGCCGGAGCTTTGCGAAATGCCAAGACCGACCGTTCCCGCAAGTAGAATCTGGATCAATGGATCTGATAGGCTGCTGCCCGCGAACGCTTGGCCGATCGATACTGCAAAAACGGCTGCCGCAGCGGACGAATAGAACGAGTCTCGTCCTCGATCAATAGCGCCTCGTACCATGACAAAGAAAATCTGCAGGGCGCAGAGCAAAAGAATCGGAAGCGCAAAGCGTCCCCATTCAACAATAACCAGTATTGCCGTCGAGGAAGCTGCGGGTACCCTCATCTCGCCATAGCCTAGATAAACGCGAGCCAGTTGGTCGAACGTTCCGACTCCTCTCCTAGCCAAGTGGATCCTACCAAAGCGCGTTGTGCTAGTGCGATTGAGCTCGGCGCGTTCGATGAGGCTGCATTTATAACCTCGAATGGAAATGACATTCTCATTGATGAGAGCGCCACCCAACCGATGACAGGCACAAGAACCGTAATAAAGGCTGCCGAAACCCATGCAGCGAGTTCCATTCGGCGCGCGATCGCAACAAACGCCAAAATAGCCAAAGCGAGGCCGATTAACGCCAGCGCGTGATTATTCCCGCGAACGGCTAGGGAGGCTGACGCCGTCATGATGCCAAGCAACGCCAAGGCAATGCCCGAGAGAAGTGAAGCGCGTGACTTGTCCGCACGTCTCGCTTGTCGCCCGATGATCATGGTCATGATCGCGGCATTACCGATTGCAGCGATCGAGCCGACCATAAAGTGACCGCCAAGGGGACGAAGGCCAGGGGCGATCGAAGCAAAGTCCAGCAAATCCCCGAGGGTCCAAAAAGTCGCGACAGTTGTGAGCACAAATAGTGTGATTTCAGCTCGACGACGGTCGTTCGTGAGAAGTGCGGTCGAAAGCGTCAGACATAGGATCGCCAAGTACCAAATGAGGGCGTTTACAGTGCTTCCCGCGTTGACGCTTATTCGGCCAAAGAGTGACGGTTCATTTAACGCGAGCGCTGTGCTGGACCAAATTTGATTCCCAAGCAGAGCGAACGGAATTGGCGCCAGCTGCATCAACATCCAAGCGATTGGCAGGAGCATCGCTGCGGCGCATCGTCTCAGGCTTGATGTCGCGGCCGCAAACTCCGTGGCGGGCATTGCCGCTACCGAACACACCAACAAAAGAGCAGAAATAATGAAAGCCCCGTGTTGCACAAGACTTTCGGGAAGGAATGGCCCGGCCAAAGTCGCAACCAATAGCGAGGCGAGGAGATAATAGGCGATTTGCAAGTGGGTAACGGAAATTGTGAGGTTGAGCAGCGGTCGCTTGCCAGTTCTCCCGACTATCACGCGCGTATGGCTTCGCCAACAGTCGACAGCGTCTACGACTGATCAGGCGAGGTGAGCGCTCGGCGTCATCGAGGTTTGTTAATCGAACGTTGCTCATATAGGGCGGCAACGAATGCTCTCTGAGGCGAGCGTTGCTTAAGGCGCATCGGAAGCGCGCTTCTAGCGACTAGACCAAAACAGTAACCCAGCTGTAGCGTTGCGCTCAGCAGAAAACCGTTGCCACAAGCATCCAGGGCGCCAAAGTCAAGCCAGAGCTGAAGAAGCAGGGTGCCCAGAACAGTTGTCAGACCGAGCGGCACTAGAATCCAGACGCGAAAACGCCAGGCTAACACTGCACCCGTAAGAAAAAGGAATATGGCCGCGGAATCATTTTCTGTCTCCGGCGTCACCATTGCTCCCTTCGCCCTAAGGATCTGTCAATGAGGTTCCTTAATGATTTCAATCTCTAATGCCGAGGGCAGCTGGAGTTAAGGAGCCGAAACGCGGCGGCCAGTCCTCCGACGGGAACAGTCCCTCGCATCGATGTTTCCCTCTTCCCAATCTCGACATCGAGCTCTGCTGCTTGCTGCCAATCCTTGATCGCAAGTTCTCGCGCGGGCAGCGGGAGCGACAGAGAGCGCCCTGTTGGACCGACAGTGGCCTCCACTTCGAGAGCGTCGCTTGCACCTGATCTTAAGCTAACGCGTGGTCGGGAGCCGGGTGACATCGGCTGCACGAGTATCACAATCGCGCTTATAGTTCCGTCGCCCTGGCATGCGAAGCTAAGTCCGGCGA
The DNA here is from genome assembly GCF_051917485.1 of Bradyrhizobium sp. RDM12. Taxonomy (NCBI): domain Bacteria; kingdom Pseudomonadati; phylum Pseudomonadota; class Alphaproteobacteria; order Hyphomicrobiales; family Nitrobacteraceae; genus Bradyrhizobium; species Bradyrhizobium sp. RDM12. The sequence continues at coordinate 7,475,494 of NZ_CM133064.1, read as the reverse complement.
GGCCCGGGTCTGAGTTCCTCGTGTCCACAACGCGCATGATCGACACGGCGTCCACCCCCCTGATGGGGGCCTTGTTTTCACCAACTGCCATCCGCCGTCCAGCTGGGTGACGATGCTACCTTTGCCAATCTGCTTCAGGTATTGCATGTCGCACTCTTGCGGAGGCTGAGTTGCGCAAGCCGGCCGATCTAGATTGTTTTCTTCCGCTTCGGAGGGGGCATCGAAGCAAACACTAATATCGATATGAGGCCCCAGAGGCCAATTTTGATCATCGATAACTTTCGTCTGAGGTTTTGCGTTTGTACCTCGGCTTGACTCAACGGCCAAGGATCGGGCATTCAGTGCGCGGTCTTTCAAATTTGATTTAATGCAGTGCATTATTTTATTGCAATGCGATATAACAAGTGTTGTTGTGATTGAATGGTGAGTTAGGTCGCGTTGTCCGAATTTTTAGGAGGTGATTTTGCTCCCTCGCAGTTCAGTGTCGGGCACTTCAGAGGTCGAGGTCGCCCAAAACCGACCCGTATCGGGCCAGTCGAACCTAGAATCGAGCCAGCCTCGCACTGAGGGCCGTTACCCGACGCGGCGTGTAAGCATCAAGGTTCCCTATGCTGCTCTGGGGCATCTCATAGCATCATTCGACGCTGCTACGATTATGCTCTCGAGCATGGTCGGGACTGCCCTATATCAGGTCGCCGCTAACGGAACCCTTGATCATATCGAGCCGGTCTTGGGAGCTGGGCCGGTTGCTGCTTTGCTTTATGGGCTGATTGGTCATGCCACCGGACGATATGATCTTCGCGTCGTTTTGGCGAAGAGGCAACGGGACAGCGGGCGCATTTTCGCACAATGGGCTCTTGTCTGTCTTATGCTCACCGCCCTTGCTTTTCTTATGAAGAGTGGTGCGGTTTATTCTCGCGGCTCGGTCGTCTGTTTCGGAGTGCTCACTCCTGTCTTGCTGATGGCGGGGCGGGGAGTTGCGAGACGGTTCATCCGTAGTGTTGTAGCCGAAGGCCAAGTTATCGGGCGACGTGCCATTTTGTTGGGCACGAGTGAGGAGTTGGCCTCCCTTAGTTTCGGGGAGCTGCTTGAAAAATTCGGCATCACTGAAGTCGAGCGGGTGGTGTTTCCTTCCGGCAAGGGCGGCTTTGCCATGGGCGCCGGCGAGTCAGCCGCTTTGGCGCGCGCTATCGATATTGCGCGGGTCCGCGGAGCTGAAGAGATCGTTCTGGCGTTCCCTTGGAGTGATACGCGCAAAGTTGAGCTCATTCGCGACAGCTTGCGAGTGTCGCCTCTTCCGGCGCGCCTTTTGCCGGACCAACGTATCCGCTCGCTAGCCGGAAACCCATCTTTCACGCTTCGGACAACTTTGTCCGTCGAGATTCAACGCGGTCCGTTGTCGCGGACGGAGCAAATATCCAAGCGCTCTGTCGATGTCGTTGGAGCCTTGATCGGTCTTTTCTTACTCGCGCCGCTGATGATTTGCAGCGCGATCATGATCAAGCTGGATTCTCCAGGCCCAATCTTCTTCCGACAACGCCGCAATGGTTTTAATACCAAGCAGTTCTATATATACAAGTTTCGCTCCATGACAGTTATGGAGGATGGGGCGGCCGTTGTCCAAGCAAAGCGCTTTGATCCTCGTGTCACCCGCGTTGGGAGGTTACTTCGTCGGACAAGCATCGACGAAGTTCCCCAATTGATAAACGTTCTCTTGGGAGACATGTCGCTTGTCGGGCCGCGGCCTCATGCGTTGGCTCATGATAGTTACTATGGTCAATTGCTATCGGACTATGCGTATCGGCACCACGTTAAGCCAGGCATCACGGGATGGGCGCAGGTGAGGGGATTTAGGGGAGAGACCGAACTGGTCGAGCAAATGAAGGGCCGGATCGATTGTGATCTCTGGTACATTAACCATTGGAACGTGGTCCTTGACCTCAAGATCCTTATGATGACCTGTCTGGAAGTTACCACCCGCAGGAATGCCTATTGAGGCGCTTTTGGCCGTCGCCAAGCTGCGCTGTAACCGCGATGCAACAACGTCCATGTTATTGCCGGTGCAGCGATCTCAAGAGTAGCCGTATCATTGACTCGTCTTGAGAATTCGCCGAGTTTGGGATCTGGTCATTGGGGACATTGAGTGTGTTGGAGCGGGGATTCCTCCTAGTCGGGGCGATGGTGGTTGTCTTGTTCAGCTCGACAGGCTGCTCGATTATGCCTATGTCGGGTCCTGAAGACCACGTTATTAAGAGTGAAATCACCCGATCGGGGCCTGACTATGGTCTAGTGCAACTTACGCCGCAAGTTGTTAATATTCTTAAGGAATATGGCCCCGGTGCGCTGGCTGCGTCCTTTCCGGACAACCGTCCGCCCCCTAAAATCAAGTTCGGTATCGGAGACGTAGTTGCCGTTTCCGTCTTTGAGGCCGCGGCGGGAGGTCTGTTCATTCCGGCAGAAGCGGGTGTGAGGCCGGGAAACTTTGTCCAGTTGCCGAACCAGAACGTCGACACTGACGGCAAGATAACTGTTCCCTACGCAGGTGCCATACAGGCCGCAGGCCGGACTCCAGCTGAGATCCAGCAAGAAATTATCAGAGCGATCGGCAATCGAGCCATTGAGCCGCAAGTCATTGTGTCGCTAGCTACCCAGAATACTTCCTTGATCTCTGTACTTGGTGAGGTGAACGCGCCAGCGCGTCTGCCAGCTCTCTCGGCGGGCGAGCACGTGCTTGATGCGATTACCCGGGCTGGAGGTCCAAAGGGGCAAGGTTATGAGACATGGGTAACGCTTGAAAGACACGGCAAACGTGCAACCGTGCCGTTCGGCGCGCTGGTTTATCAGCCTGCCAATAACGTCTGGGTTCACCCGGATGATACGATCTATGTTTACCGCGAGCCGCAGGTTTTCCTTGCGTTCGGAGCTTCCGGAACCCAGGGACAGTTCACCTTCGACATGTGGAAGATCAATCTTGCCCAGGCGGTTGCCAAGGCTGGTGGCCTGCTCGACGCGCAGGCAGAACCTTCGGGTGTATACCTTTACAGACGCGAGCCGCGCGAGCTAGCTGAAAGGCTTGGCGTGGATTGCTCCAAATTCGTGGAGCCCACGGTTCCTGTGATTTACAATGTCGATTTTCGGGATCCGGCCGGATATTTCCTCGCGAACCAACTCCAGATGCGGGATAAAGACGTCGTTTTCGCAGCGAATGCTGCGACGGTGGATAGCGCGAAATTTATGCAGTACGTGCGCGTCATTATCGCGACTGCAAACGACGCTACTGTTGCGGCCAACAACGTCCAAATCCTGAGAATCACCTCGCGTCAGTAATGGGTGCAATTCGGAAGCGAATTGCTCTTTGCTTGTTCTGTGGCGTCATCGCATTGGCGCCTCTGCCTTTGGCTCGACCGACGAGGCCGTTCTCTCGGTTTGGGTGGTCGCATTAGGCGGAACATTGCTGCTTTCGGTTCCACTCTCGCCGACCCGAGCACAGATTTCGTTCGTCGCCTGCGCTTCGATAGTGGCCATAGCCTGGGCCGGTTTGCTCTTCATACAAACTACCGCGCTCGCCCCTATCGTAGGCCGCTTTGGCGATCACGTCTGGCCGCTAGCCGCTGGCCTGCTTGATCAACCCCTTGCTCCACGCGTCTCCGTCGTTCGCGATCAACCTTTCTATGCAGTCGCGCCGCAAATCGTAGCCGCATTGTCTCTCTCTTGCGGATTTATACTTGGCGAAAAACGTTCGTCGGCCTGGCTTATTTTATCGGTTGTTGCATGGTCAGGGGCCGTCTATGGCGCCTATGCAATTGTTAGTTTTATTTGGGATCCGGCAACGGTGCTTTGGCGTGAGAAAGTCGCCTACCGCTCGGTCCTTACTGGGACATTTATCAATCGTAACACGGCCGCGGTCTATTTCGGGGCATGCGCCCTTCTTTGGCTCCTGCGATTGTTGCGGAGCATCTCCGGGTCCAGCTTTCGCGTGCAGCAACATCAGCTGAGCGAGTTGATTCGGAGCGGCGGTTCGTATCAGGTCATAGTGAACTTCGCCGTATTCATTCTGCTATTGTCAGCCACGTTCATGACAGGGTCGCGGGCAGGTTCGCTCCTTTTTATTTTCGTTACCTTTAGTATTCTGACTTGGGCCTTCGAGGGGACAGGGCGGTCGTCTACCTGGTACACCTTAGCCGGCGGGACGGCTCTATTCGCGGCCCTGATGGCCATTGTAGGAGCAGGAATCGCGGGGCGTGTTGCAGTGGAGGGGCTCGTCGATAGCGCGAGATTATCCGTCTATCGATCTGTTCTCCGGCTCATTTCGGATCATCCTTGGTGGGGAGCGGGACTTGGGACGTTTGCTTCGATTTTTCCGGCTTACCGTCCAAGCGACATTTCGTCTTTTGGCATCTGGGATCGAGCGCACAGTACGCCCTTGGAGTTGGCGGCCGAGCAGGGAATCCCCTTCACGCTACTCGTTACGTTGGCTGTGGGAGTTATTTTTGCCGTCCTGATCAACGGTGTCCGGAATCGACGGGAAGGGCGGATTTTCCCTCTCGCTAGCATCGCTCTCCTATCCCTTGCGATGCTGCATTCCTTGATCGATTTTTCGCTGCAAATTCCTGGGCTTACTATTGTTGTTCTTGGCTTGGTGGGGGCTGGACTAGCACAATGTCCGGCAAAGCGGCGCGTTCGGTGCGTCATTAAAGGCAAGTAAGCTAATCTGATTGTGATTGGCCTCTGATCGGCCTTTCTGGATATTTGGCCTGAAGGAACGATCGGTTTCTATGCCGAGATGACACGGTCGGCGCCCGTTAACTATTGCTGATAACGAGGTTTCTATTCGATTGATTTTGCGATAAAATTACTCAACCAATCCGCATATTGAAGGTGGGACTTGATCGTGAGAAATCGTTTGAGAGTTAGGATCAGCGCCGCGTTGGGGATAGCGTTTCTCGTTGGTGTCTCTGCCCAGGCCCTTGCTGCCTGTTACGGTCCGGATCAACAGCTCCCTGCGACCACAGTTGACGAGTTCCTAGGTAACTCCCGCCAGTTGCTTCAGGATCCGAAAAACGCGGAAGGTGGGCCAAGTCTGATCAGGCAGGTGCGTGACTTGGTTGCATCCAATCCTGCCACACTTCCGATCGTCATCGCCCTTCTTTCCACCGCAAATTCGGCTCAGCAGGGCGCAATCGGTACCGGCCTTGGACAGGCCGCTGGCCTGTGTATTCGTCCGGATCCGGCTTTTGCAATCGATATCCAGACGCAGCTTGCCGCGACTCCGTCCGAAGACGCCAAAAACGCATATGCTGCAGCAACCGGTAGCCCAATCCGGAGCGTTGCAGGCGGCGGTGGCGTATCAGGCGGCGCATCTGGCGGTTCGACGGGAGGAAGTCTGCAGTCTGGTGCCTCGTTTGGCACGGGGATTGCGTTGTTTAGCTCCAACAGCACGCTGAATTCGTCGACCAACTATTTTACGGGTGGAACATCCTCGGCGAGCGCGACCTCGTTCACGGTGTTTAATACTGCGACGACCAGCGTTAGCCCTTAGGCCGTCCGCCGCGCGGTTCGGGGCAGCACGAGTATCCCGCTGACGCGAGTCCGGCGACAAACCATACGGATTGCATGCTTCAAAGATCTCAGCTTTCCCAGCGTTCTACAGTTGACGGCGTGAACGCCGAGCCCGTTCAAGAGATGATCTCTTGGGCTTTGGCCATCTGTCGCCGACAGTACGGTTTGATCGCATTCGTGGTTTTGCTTTTTTGCGGGCTCGGGGCCGGATATCTTCTGACGACGCCTAAGCGATTTACGAGCACTGCAGAGCTTGTCATCGACAGCCGCAAAACACAGCTGCTTCAGCAGCAAAGTCCCATGGGCAGCGATACGCCTATCGACTCTTCTATGGTTGACAGCCAAGTCGAGATCATGAAGTCGCAGAGCATCGCACTCGCCGTGATCAAGGACCTGCGGCTCAAAGAAAAACCGGAATTCGTCGGCGGCCCGGGAGCGCTCAGCTCTGTCTTAAATCTATTCTCGTTCGGTGACGACAGTCCCGCTCCGGACGATTTTCGACTGACGCAGGGGGCCCTTGGTCGCTTTCAGAGCATGCTTGCGATCAAGCGCAGAATGCTCAGCTATGTCATCGAGATTACCTACCAGTCGGAGGACCCCGCACTCGCGGCGCAGGTCGCGAACGCCGTCGCCGAGGCCTATATTGTCGATTCACTTGAGGCCAAGTATCAAGCCACGAAGCGGGCTGCTACCTGGCTTCAAGACCGCCTAAACGAGCTTCGAGAGCAAGCTTCCGCGGCTGACCGCGCTGTTGTTGAGTTCAAACAGAAAAACAACATTGTAGATGCCGGCGGGCGGCTGCTCAACGAGCAGCAGTTGTCGGAAGTGAATAGCTCGTTGACGGTGGCCCGTGCGACCACTGCTGAGGCGCAGGCTAGGTCTGATCGAATTCACGATATTCTCAGCAATAGCAAAGAGGACGCGCTGGTTAGCGACGTCGCAACGGTTACAGATACGCTGCGCAACGACGTCATCAATAAGTTGCGATCTCAGTATCTTGACCTCGCTGCGCGGGAGTCGAATTGGTCGCAAAAGTACGGCGCTCAGCATCTTGCTGTTATCAACTTGCAAAATCAGATGCGCGAGATCCGCCGCTCGATTCGCGATGAGTTGGGGCGCATCGCCGAGTCCTACAAAAGCGATTTGGAAATCGCCAAGGCGAGAGAGCAATCGGTTCGCGACAGCCTCGGAAAGTCGATCAGCCAGTCAAACGAACTCAATCAGGCTCAGATCATCTTAAGAGATCTTGAAGCCAATGCGCAGAGTTCGCGAGCATTGGCTGATAACTTCTTGCAACTTTACATGGTCTCGGTTCAACAACAGTCGTTCCCCATGACCGAGGCCAGGGTCATTTCGCAGGCTACGCCGGCGCTGGGCAAGAGTTGGCCGAAAACCTGGATCGTTGCTGCTATCTGCATGTTTGGCGGCGGCCTTTTGGGATTCGGTCTTGCAGCACTTCGGGATCTATCGGATCGGGTGTTCCGCACAAGCGGTCAGGTTGAAAGTCGGCTTGGTATCCCATGTATTTCCATTGTCCCTAAGGTTGGAGGGCAGGACTTGCGCACTGGTCCGCAGTTCGGTGCCGGACTTTTGTCGCCCATCAAAAGGTTGCTGTCCCGAGAGAAATCACCTGGAGCGCCGCGGCAAGCGACCGGTTCGCCCACGGGCAGTTTGGACGAACTCAAATGGGAAATTGGTTCCCGCGGCAGCTTAATGGACGTTATTGTCAATGAGCCGTTTTCGCGGGCCGCAGAATCCATTCGCTCGATACGGATGGCCGTTGAGCTCAGTGGAATCGATAGCGTTTCGCAGAAAGTGATCGGACTTACATCGACATTGCCTCATGAGGGGAAGACGACGATCAGCTCCGCTCTAGCTGCGATGTTGGCCAAGAGTGGAGTGAAAACGCTGCTCGTTGACGGCGATTTGCGCAATCCATCTCTTACGAGCTTGCTGGCGCCTGGAGCAAAGACGGGTCTGTTAGAAGTCATCCTTGGATCAGCATCGTTGGATGACGTTATTCTGACAGACGCAGCGACGGGGCTAGATTTCCTTCCGACGGTGGTCGAAAGCAAATTGGCTCATACCAGCGACATCCTGCTTTCGGAAGCGATGGAGCGTTTGTTCGAAGTCTTGCGCAAGCGCTACGATCGAATCGTGCTCGATCTTTCGCCGGTTGCTCCTATTGTCGACGTTCGAGGTACGGGCAAATTGGTCGACTCGTATGTTCTCGTTGTCGAGTGGGCTCGTACAAAGGTGGATGTCGTTGAGCGGGCGATGGCCGAAATGCCGGTGTTCCAGCATAAATTGATCGGCGTCGTGCTCAACAAGGTCGATATCAAGACGATGGCTCGATATGGAGCGGGAGAGGGCGACTATTACTACAATCGTCACTATCACCGTTACGGCTACACGTCTTAGCCGACTGGCGCATGGTCGGGATTGTTAGGCTGATTATTCCGGCGTGGCTGTTCTTTATCGGCGTAGCCAGCACTGTTTGGGGTGCGGCCTCGCTGCCGATTTTTGCTAAGCGCTATGAACTACAGCGCGCGGCGGCGGCGATCATCGATGGGCGAATATTCGATACCGAGTACCTTAGACGATTGCTGGTCGCTTCATCGCCTGCCAACGCGCGGTGTGAAGCGTCCAAAGCTAATGCTCAGGCGATCGTCCAATTGCGTCTCTACGAGGCTGCGGTTTCTTCTGCAAATCGAGAAGGCACCTCGGTCGGGTTTCAAGAGCTTCAGCACAGCGTAGCCGCTGCGCTTTCCTGCAACCCCAGCCTATCGTTTCTCTGGTTGCTTAGCTATTGGATAGACGTCAATCAGAATGGGCTGAACAAGCGATCGATCGATTTTCTTCGCATGTCCTACGATACCGGGCCCTATGAAGGATGGATTGCCGTCAAACGAAACGGTTTTGCTCTTGCTGTGCTCGATCAACTGCCTCCAGACATGGCGGATCGCGTAAAGCGCGAATTCGCAGCTCTCGTTCGTTCCAGCTTCTATGTAGAAGCCTATGCAAACCTTATGGGGGCAGGGTGGACCAAGCGGGACGTGTTGCTTGCCGGTCTTTCTGAGGTGCCAGAACTTAAACGATACGAGTTTGCCAAGTACGCACGCAGCAAGGGAAGCTATCTTGACATCCCGGGCCTTGAGCCTTTTGAACAGCGGCCGTGGAGGTAAGGCCGGCTATCCAAGATCAGCGCGGAAAGAGAGCGAGCTTGGCAGCTGGTATAGCCGGCCCTAATGGTTTTGTTACCAGCGTTGTCTAGAGGCCTCTCCTACAGCATCAAGATCAAGAGCATCAGCCAAGCGCAGGGGCGTTTTGATCAGGCGCTGTTGGACGAGCAGCGATACGACCGACTTCATGTAGAATGTGTCAAGCTCGAAAGGACGAATGCCGGACGGTCTGAGAAAGGCTCGTTGTTCGTCTAATATAACCTTCGTCAGGTTCTGAGGTAACTGCAAAGCGTCAGCAAGCACTGCGAGATCCTCGGGCATCTTCTGATAGATGCGCTCCCACCCTCGGGCCAAAGCGAACAGGAACCTACGCGGAACGTCCGGCTGGGCTCGCAGGGTCTCCTCTGTCGTGAAGTAGACGCTGCCGGGTAGGTGGATCCCGTACGAGGAAGGATTCAACTGATAAAAAGGCTGTCCCAATTGATCCAGCAAGTGAGACTCCTTCCCGATTTCACCCGGCAGGATGTCGATTTGCCCCGCTTTCAGCGCTTCCGCGGAAGCAGCATTTGGAATAAGCTTCAGGCTTGATTGCGAGAGATTGTTCTTCGCCAGGAGCGCGTCGAATACAATCGCGGCGGGGGTGCCACGATCATAAGCTATTGCCTTACCCATGATGTCAGTTACAGACCGGATATTCGAGTCCTGGCGGGCATAAAAAACGATCGGGCTGCGCGTATAGGCCGATGCAAACGCTACAACCTTGTGACCGTCGGCGCGCGCACGTAAGAAATCGAACACGTTGGCAAGGCCTATCGAGCCAATGGGCCTGCTGTCGAAGTACGCAAAGTGGTCTCGAACGGTCTTCGGCGCAAATTCGATCTCAAGCCGGCGTCAGCAAAAAGCCTCTCTTTAACGCGATGATTGAGCCCGCCTCACTCATGGCTAGAGGTCTGTCCAAACATACTTGTAAACGAGAAAGCGGTGCCGCATGCAATTCTACGCTGATCTCGAGCAAAAGCGCGATGCATAGGATCAGCCGAGCTGTCGTTGTCGCCAAAGCGCTGATTGGCACGATATCTGCTACCAACGCTATGAACCCAGTTCACGATATTCGTAGCGGAAATCCATGATACCGGAAGTTATACCTAGTGTTGTCTGAACGGAGGACGATCCATTGACGGTCACCGCGATGCAGTCCTTCGACTTAAAATAGCAAACCTGGAGCTTAATCATTTTAGGACAGGAATTCACAGCCGTTACCATCTGCTCGATGATATGGGGATTCACGGTTTGCGGGCGAGAGATCCCTGTGACCCGGATGCAAGGTACCCCCGAGGGGCCCTTGTGAATCGGGATGAAGTTCGCTCCTGGAAGCACGAACGGGTTTGCCGGCGGCGCGGGCAGGCCTGCCGTTCCACCAAAAATCGGCGCCGTGGTGGGTGTCAAGCTCGAGAGCTGGGCTTTGCTGGGCAAGGTTGCCACCGCCAAAAAAACGGCAAAGAGCACCAATAGACGAGAGAGCCTAGCCAACATCGTTCAATCGTCCTGTACGGCACTTTTCGGGGCGGCAGATTACGTGTAGGTATAAGGAAATCCACCTTTTGATGCAACGAGTAGGGCGATCTGAATGCCTCAGCGGGAAGCGATAGTATTTGGCGGGGCGGGTTTTATTGGCTCACATTTGATCCAAGCCCTTGTCGACGCCAAGCGTTACGCGAGGATAGTTAGTGTCGATGTCGCCGAGCCGCGATTTGCCAATCGTGGCGCCGAATATGTGAATCTGGATGTTCGACAGCAAATTCCTACCCAACTCGCGACGCCGGGCGTGGAAACAGATATTTTCAATTTTGCGGCGGTTCACACAACGCCGGGGCACGAGGATTGGGAATATTACGATACAAACGTGATGGGCGCGGTTCGGGTTTGTCAATTTGCGCGACAGATCGGATGCAAGACCATCATCTTTACCAGCTCGATTTCGGTCTATGGTCCAAACGAGAACGTAATCGACGAGGACTTCGAGCCGGAGCCGGTCAGTGCGTATGGGCGGTCCAAGCTTGCCGCAGAAGAAATCCAAAAGCTTTGGCAGAGTGAGGACGCGAGCCGCCGTCTCACTATCGTTCGGCCAGCCGTGATTTACGGTTTGTCAGAACGCGGAAACTTCACAAGGTTGTCGCGGCTATTGTCGCGGGGCATTTTCATTTATCCTGGACGAACTGACACAATCAAGTCGTGCGGTTATGTCAAGGATCTCGTTCAATCCATGCTCTACATGACAGGCCGAAACGAGGGATTGCTCACCTATAATTTCTGCCACAAAGAGCGCTACTCAATTAGCGATATCTGCAAGGCGTTCTCCGAGGCAGCAGGCTATCGTCTTCCGCGCTTAAATTGCCCTGTCTGGCTTATGAACGCCGCGGCACTCCCGTTCGAGGCTTTGCAGATGATAGGTCTTCGGACCGGTATCAATCGCGAGCGCCTCAAGAAGCTCCGGTTTTCTACTAATGTCATTCCGCGGCAATTGATCGAACGAGACTTCAAGTATCAATTCGATCTCGGATCCTCATTGCGAGATTGGAAGCAGAGCTCCTCAACGAGAGATTTCGACTGAGCCCGTGATGCAGCCGCGTGTCTCAGATCAAGCGCTGGAATGGCGCAAAGGCCGCAAAGGTCCCTTTTTGCAACGCAATACCGCGAGAGCAGCAAAACCTAGCGTTGTTCCGGCGCTTTTTTTCGCTTATCTATCTCCATTGTCATCTCTACGATTTTTATCTTTCCACAGTTCGGTATCAATTTTGGATCATACTCCCTCAATTTCAGCTTAGTGGCGATCTATTTGGTTCTCGTGTTGGGCCTCGCCTTTGGGGTGTTCCGGTTGAGTTTGGCTGGCCTTCTGCTCTACAGCTCTGTCGTATTTCTCGGTGTCGTCAGCTTGCAGGCAAACGGGGGGCCATCAGCCCCCTCATTTTTCCTGTTGGCTGTTATCTACTTTCCATTGGCCTTTGTTGCCAAGTCTCAAGCAAACGAGAATTGGCGTCCGTTTGCCATAAAAAAATTCTGCGATTATGCAACGCTAATTGCCGTGATCGGTGGAGTACAATTTGTTGCACAATTCGCTATCCACGACGATTGGTTATTTGCATCGTATAAATTGATACCTGAGCCGATCAAGGCGAGCGGTGTCTACAATACCGTGATCGAAGCGGCCGGGGGCCTAAAAAAATCAAATGGTTTCTTTTTGCGCGAGCCGTCTTTTATGTCGATGCTCTGCGCTATCGCGTTGTTGCTGGAGTATTTCCACTACAAGCGGCCAATACGTCTCGCAATCCTCAGTGGAGGAATGCTGGTCTCGCTGTCAGGAACCGGCATCATCATTCTGGTGGTCGGATTGTTCTTTCCGATACGGTTGAACTCGCTCGCTCGTGCTATTGTTCTCGGAGCCGTGTTCACAATATTCTACGTGGTCGTAAGCGAAGTTCTTGATCTGTCAATTTTTACGAACCGCGTGGCGGAGTTTACGACCCCGAAAACGAGTGGCTATGCGCGCTTTATTGCGCCATACATTCTATTGCAAAGAGATATTGATTTTCCGCCCTGGGCGGCGCTCCTGGGACATGGCCCTGGTTCAATTACGGCCGCGGCATTAACCCTCAACTCGATTGGTGGCAGTCACGACCCCACCTGGGCAAAGAGCATTTATGAATACGGCCTTCTGGGCTTCATCGCAATTTTGACTTATCTGCTTAAAGCGCTTTGGTCGAGCTGGGCCTCTCCTGAATTTCGAGTAGCCCTCTTATATGCTTGGCTTGCTTCAGGAGGGCAACTTCTCTCGCCAGACTTTATGGCCGTTATCTTTATCTGCATCAGCCTTTGGCCGGCGATGCCAAAACAGCTTGGCGCCCCCAGCGAATCTCACGAGGTTGGCGTGCGGTACAAGGGCAAGTCCGAACACTGAGCTACACAAAATAGAAAATTCGGGGGTGGAATTGGTCTTGTGATGTCATTTCATGAAATGGATAACGGGGTCTCGGAGGCAGACCTCCGTGTCTCGTTCTATAATTTTAAAGCCGCATTCTTGAATGAGCTTACATGCGTCGTCTGTAGAAAAGTGATACCAGCTTCCAAAACCCGTCTGATCGACTAGCGCATTTTTGTCAGCAGGGCTTAATTTTCGTAAGCCGTATTTTTTCTGGGAAGACAACTTTGAGAAGTTGCCAGAGTAACTTGAAGGGCAATACCCATCTACTGTGATAGTTGAATATCGTCGAACGTCTCTCTATGCATCTATTGTACTTATCAAAATCACCCACCATCATGAAACCATTTGCTCCCGGTTTCATTTTTGAGGCTAAGTTTCGGATGTAGCCCGCAACGATCTCCCGTGGAAGATGACAGAAAACTCCGAATGAAAAGAAAAAATCGATGCTGTTATTTTCGATCTGATCCAAGTTTGTGTCATCGACCGTAATGTAGTTGATTGAATCATGCCTGCCTACGTACTCGTAAAATCCGGTATGTTCAGGCGGCGCCGCGTCAAGACAATAGATTTTTTGAGCGCCAAGATGGACAAATGTTTTCGTCCAAGCGCCCCGACCCGGACCAATTTCAAGCACAGTTGTAGATTTATTGACGAAGGGTTTTATGCACACGAGATAAGTCGTGTATAGAAAGCTATTGTAGCCGTATACGACGTATGTGGATGATGTCGTCGGGTCTAGCGGATTGCCTTCGAAATAGCCTCCCTTCCAGATCTTAGTAAATTGGTTAGCTCGTCCGAAGAAGCTAGTGCTGGTCTGCGACATGATACGCCTTTCCCTTACTTCAGATTTTAGGGCGGATTATCATCGTTCGCAACCGCGATATCCACTTCGCTCTGCCTAGATATTTGCCTAACCCTTCCAATAATGAGGTTGAGGATACTGGCTCCTACGCAACTGCCGATCCAAGAATCTCTCTAACCAGATTTTAGCTTGGATATTTCTCTTAACCCACGACGAGCCAATCTGTCAGGTCGAAGAAGGCAGGCCGAGGCGAGACAAATCGCGGCGCGAACTTGCCGATTCTGCACCGCGTATGCCGTTTGCTTTACCATCATGACGTGCCACGCTAAGTCCCGCGACCATCTCATGCGAGTCCCAATAGATCCGTTCTTTAATCTAGTTTCGAACTGCAGCTGGCTTAACGGCTCTTCTCCGTTCCGAACTCTATAAAAGTTTGAAAATATAAATCGAAGCTTCGTATACATTCGAACAGCGTTTCCGCTGGAGATCGAATTTTCGTGTACCCTGTACTGTGTCAGAACTTCTGGTTGAACAAGTATTTTTGCTCCGGTTTGCAAAATCCTAGCGAACAAATCTCCATCTTCGCATGGTTCAAATTCTCGTCGGTAGCCGCCAAGCTTTAAGGCGAGTTCTTTTCGAAAGGCCATCGTTGGATGAGTGAATGGAATTGCTTCTTCGCGAGCAAGCAAATCATCTAGCTCATCGCCAGTTCGAGGGAGTGGGCGCCGGACAAACTTACGCGTTCCGTGACTATCGATTAGATCGTAGTAGGACCCGAACGCTGCGGCATCTGGATGCTCACGAATGAATACGGATTGGCGTTCGAGGCGGCTTGGAAGCATCAAGTCATCTGCGTCAATTCTTGAGATCCATTCGGCGCGCGCGTTCGCTAAGCCAATGTTTAAGGTTTCGCTAATTCCGGAATTAACTTTTCTAAATTCCTTTATCCGCGAGTCTCGACGGGCAAACTTTGAGACTATTTCTCCCGTAAGATCCGTCGAGCCATCATCGACGATGATAAACTCGAAGTCTGATAGCGTTTGATTCAGTACGCTTTCTATGGTCTTGGCCAGATAAGCTTCCCCGTTGTGTACGGGCATCAAGACGGAGAAGAGGGGAGGAGAGGTCAATCGTTAGCTCTATTCAATTCTGAGGGCTTTCCCCTCACACACCAAATTAGATTTATAGCGACGGTTGATCAACCCAAAAATTAAAGACATCGACCATGCGTATGAACCCAGCTCAACCGTCGTTCGTTTAAGTGTGCCGTCATCTTGCCCTCGCGGGAAGCTCGAATGAAAACGCCGCTCACTTGACATCATCCAAATAGATTGTTGCTATTGGACACGTCAGGGCTTTGGCGCTGCTGTCGAGCGAGGATTCGCATTTCACCGGTACTGGCAGACTAGGCTGGTTAGTTGTCAAGATAGTCGCCTGAACCGTGTAAGCCCCCCCGGTAGAGATCTTGGAATCTTCAGCTGCTCCTTTGATGACGCATCAAGTGTTGTCGTATCGAGCGGAAGCGTGATCCTGCTGAATTCCTTATTTGTTTGGGGAGCACGAAGCGACAAAGCGAGCTTCCTTCCGGCATTTAGCCACGAATTCGGAAGTCGAAGATGTGTATCGATAGCGATCGTTGTCTCAGTTATATCCAAACGTTTGATCGGGTCCTTGCTTGAACCGGTCGATTGAACAACGAGTGTCTTCGGTCCAAGGATCGGCTTGGGCAGGTCGTTTTGTTCAGCCCTATAGCCAAATTCAGCGGGGTTGGGGGTGAATCTACTGCCACCGCACTCAGGTTTGCCAGATGCGTCGCTTGTGAACTGGCAGACGCGCACATAGTCAACCCGGAAGGCCTGCGGGAATTGGCTTTGATCGATGCCATGCCGCCCGGCCCAATGTCCGCCAACCGCAAAGTTCAGAAGCACGTGAGCTGGAGCGCCGAGGGTGCCATCCCTCTTCAGCCACTGATAGGGCCTCGTATAGATCCTCTTTCCATCCACAAACATAGAGATATTCTCAGGCGTCCAGACAAGCCCAAAGACATGCCAATCATCGTTTAGCGGCGTTGAATTGACATAGGACATCCATCGGGTGTCATAATTTGGATCTCGGTAGCTATAGGTAATAGGCGGAGCATTTGGTGTCGTCGACGCCGCCGAATGCAGCATCGTTTCAAGATCCTCCTTGCCGTTCACGACGTACTCGAAAATGTCGATCTCGGGTGGCCACGCCAGCCGTCCCTCCTCATCGTAGTCGGGGTTTAGCCAGAACGCAGGCCAAATGCCTCGTCCTTTAGGAAACAGCACGCGGGTTTCAAAGTAGCCGTAATAGAAAGTCTGCTTGGATCGAATCATTCCTGATTCGAAGTTGTTCGGCCCCATTTCTCGCGCTACTAGTTGAAGTTCTCCGTCTCGAACTATGTGGTTTTGATTGTCCTTGTATCTCTGAACCTCGTCATTCAGATGATCCGTTGTTTCGCCGCTGTAGATATAGCGCGTTGCCCACTTAGTTCGGTCGAGTTGGGAACTATCGAATTCATCCCCGAATACGAGTTTCCATCCGCTCGCCGCCGCCGGGCTGGCGAGGCTGGCTATGAGGCTCGTAAGGCAGAGAAGTGCCCAAACTCGACACTGTTTCATTAGAATGTCTCCTCAATCGGTTAGCCGAAGTCTTAGCCGATCAACAAAGCGAATGTGGCAAGAGCGCAGAGCCGGGCGTTCCGCGATCCACCACGACACGACAGAACTGGCCGACGCCAAAGAAATCAAGACATTCTTATGCCGCTTCTAAAATTCGGAAAAGTCGCAAGTACAGCGTCGCCCAGGAAAGCGTTATAATAAATAATTCCCGCTCAGCTAGTTCCGGCTAACAAACAAGGAGATATTCTCATGGTAACCATAGGCAATGGGGATGTTGTGAGTGCTCATGACTCACGGCAAGGACCAACTGCAGGTAGTTAAAACCGTTGGGCTTTCGGATCGTTTGGCGGGTGTGGCGGCCCATGATAGTGCCGAGTTTGAGCGAGCTAGCAGCACGCAGATATCCTAGAGGTAGACACTTCTTAGGGAATGTACTTATTTGATCCAAAATTATCGCTGTATCCAGAGGCAGGCTATGCTTGCACTGCGCTGAGGTTGATTTGGATTGGTTCGTGACCGAAGGAGTTGAGTTTTGCTCTCTTCTCGGAATGGCGATGGGGGCGAAACTTGGCAAGAGAAGCTATCTTGATTACGGGCGGAGACGAGAGCTTCTTCCCCTACGTCGAGCGTGCTCTAGCGAGCATTAGGTTGCTCGCGGACCATTATAAAGTCGACATTGGGATCATTGATCATGGGTTTTCGGCTGAGCAAGCAACAAAATTGCGTGCATTCGGTTATCGTTTGGTAGTTCCGGAGTGGACGTTGAATGTTCCGACGGACCTTCGTAATCCGAAGCAAATGGGGCTTGTCGCAAGGACTGCGCTACGGGATTATTTTCCGGGCTACCGAGTCTATCTTTGGTTTGATGGAGATGCCTGGGCTCAAACGCCGGAGTTTTTACTGGCATACCTGGAAGGAGCCGCATCCAGGGGAACCGCCGTCGCGCCAGAAAACGGCACCGGCTATAGGCCTACCTTGGCTGAGCGTAGATGGTGGGTCGGCAACATGATAGCCGCCTTTGGTGTGATGAGGGGGCTTCGGCTTGGACTTGAGACCTCGGTGAATATCGGTATAGTTGCGTTAAGCGATATTTCCCCACAATGGGAAGCCTGGATCAATCGGTATCAGCAGGCTATTGACCGCACCGGTAAGCTCAATCTCGATCAGCACGCTTTTCAAGCGGCCATGCGACTCGATACATCAGGAGCCGCCCTTGTATCGCCTCGGTTCAATTGGATTTGTACGCTGAGTACACCGGTATGGGATCAGTCACGGAAACTGTTGTGCGATCCGGGAGAGCCTCATGAGGCCATTTCGGTGGTTCATTTAGCGGGACCGAATAAACTGCGAAAATACGAACTCCCTGTCGTGGGCTCAGACAACCGGGTTGTTGCCGCTTCTTTGATACGAGAAGATCTTGCCAAACTGTCAGATCTAACCCTGCTGACACCAGAGTTTAAACAGACGGAACGTTCTCCGTAGAGCGCCATCGGGTCGCAAGATAGAAGCTACGATCAGGCATGCAGCGTTTTGGTTCGTGACCATAGATGGACGCCATCGTGGGCCGCGCATCATGAGTTCCTAGACAATGTGCGCCCAAAATGAGACGTCGGATTAATGGCCCGCTCGTTTGATCGTTCAAAAGAATTTGGTAGGTTCTCTGATCATAGCCAGCTCCCTCGGCATGGGAATTGGTAAAAGTAGACCGTATCATCGTGAACATACGGAGAGCATTCTTGCTCGAAATCGATGTTGAGTGAACGCGGCAATGCGTTAAAACCCTAGGCTGAATTAAATAGTGTGACCCAGCTGCAGCATGCGAGCAGAATAGATCTGCGTCCTCAGAAGGTTCGTATTCGCGGCGATATGCCTGTCAATAATGCAGCAGAGCGAAGTCTAAGAGGTATCGCTCTTGAACGGATGTCTTGGCTGTTCTGCGGCTCTGATCGTGGATGGCGGCGCGCGGCAGCTGTGTACAGCCTCATCATCACCGCGAAAATGAACGGCATCGACCCGCAAGCCTGGCCTACCGACGTCCTCGCGCGGATCGCAGCCCATCCGTTGCATCAGCTTGAAGAACTGCTGCCTGGAATTGGCGCGCGTCGGCGAACTCCGCTCGGGCGTGTCCACCCTGCCTGCGCTGCCGATCATGCCATACAGGCTACGGCGGCTGTGTCCGGGTTGGCCTCTACGAACTGGAGCTGCTGAGCGAGGCGAGATAGAGGCATCAACTATTCTGAGTCCAGGCTGGCAATCCAGCGGCCTTTAGCCTGTCACAACCCCAGACTGAGGGCGTCGCCAATTCCCGAGTCTTCCTTTCGCGCGACTGTCAAACGCGCGTCGCGTTTGGCTAATTCAACGATGATTTCGGAGTCGCCCGTGAAGAATTCGGAAGCGATTGATCTGTCGCAGTGATTTGACGCGAGCAAGTATTCGATTTTGCAAGAAAGCCGTGGGTAGGTCCTGGTTTTCTTGCGTTTTTGATTCCGGATTGGGCGGCTTCGTGATTCCTTTTGACGGCGAGATTCGCTGTTGGGGAGAACCCATGAGTATTCGTCCGAGGACGGCCGTCTTGCGGGTTTTTCCGACCTGTAGCTGACTGTCAGTATGGATATCCTTACTGATAGTCGCCAAGTGAGCCGCCTTGAGATTGTGGAGACTGGTCGGCGTCGGCGCTGGTCGGAAGCGGAGAAACTCCGAATTGTCGAGGAAAGTTTTTCGGCGCCACGGATGGTGTCGGCGACAGCACGGCACCATGGGGTTGCGAAACAGCTTCTGTTTTCATGGCGTAAGGCCTATCGCGAAGGACAGCTTGGCGGCAGTCAGGCCGATGGATTTGTGCCAGCCCAGATTGTGCCGGAGATCCAGTCGACGACGCCTGCGACCGCGCCGGCGATGACGGGCACTTTGGAGATCGTGACCGCGAATGGCCGACGCGTGATCGTGGACCACAACGTCGATGTCGCGGTTTTGCTACGGATCATGCGAGGGCTGGAGACACTACGTTGATCCCGCTCCCGACGGGCGTGCGAGTGTGGCTGGCGACGGGCCATACGGACATGCGGTGTGGCTTTCCGAGCCTGGCTCTGCGCGTGCAGGAAGTGCTCAAGCACGATGCTATGGGCGGTGGTCTTTTCTGCTTCAGGGGCAAACGCGGCGATCTTTTGAAGGTGATTTGGCACGATGGCCAGGGAGCATGCCTTTTTACAAAAAGGCTCGAGAGAGGAAGGTTCATCTGGCCATCGGTAGCCGGTGAACCGGTGATGATCTCGCCGGCGCAGCTCTCCTATCTGCTGTCCGGGATCGACTGGCGCAACCCTCAAGAAACCCAGCGTCCGACGCGAGTGGGATAACCGTTTTTACGGTTTGAATCTGCGGCTCGATCTGATTCAATGGCTTCATGATATCGAAGCCGGACGATCTTCCATCGGACCTTGTCAGTGCCCTGGCGGCGCTGCAGGCCGAACGTGAGGCGCGACAGAAAGCCGAGGCGAAGGCCGCCAACTGGCAGGCGCAAGCCGCGAATGCGCAGGCGAAACTATCGGATACCGAGGCGCTGATCGCGCATCTCGAGCTGCGGATCGAGAAGCTCAAACGCGAACTGCACGGGCAACGATCCGAGCGCTCGGCACGCCTGCTTGAGCAGTTGGAGTTGGAACTCGAAGAACTCGTCACCACAGCGAGCGAGGATGAGCTTGCCGCACAGGCCGCAGCGGCGAAGACGCAGAACGTCCGTCCCTTCGTGCGCAAGCGACCGGTGCGCAAGCCGTGGCCGGACGATATCGAACACGAGCGCGTCGTCATCGAGGCACCAACGACCTGTGCCTGCTGTGGTGGATCGCGGCTGGCGAAGGTCGGCGAAGATGTGACCAAGACGCTGGAGGAGATCCCGCGCCGCTTCAAGGTCATTGAGACGGTGCGCGAGAAGTTCACCTGCCGCGATTGCGAGAAGATCAGCCAGCCACCGGCGCCGTTCCATGCCACGCCGCGCGGCTTCATCGGCCCACAATTGCTGGCGACCATCCTGTTCGACAAGTTCGGCATGCATATCCCGCTCAATCGCCAGAGCGCGCGCTTCAAGTGCGAGGGGATCGAGCTGTCGTTATCGACGCTGGCCGACCAGGTCGGCCACGGGACCTTCGCCGTCATGCCGCTGTTCCACTTGATCGAACGCCATGTGCTCGCCGCCGAACGCCTTCATGGCGATGACACCACCATCCGTATCCTGGCGAAGGGCAAGTGCAGGACTGGCCGGATCTGGACATATGTGCGGGATGACCGGCCGTTCGCCGGGCCTGCGCCGCCTGCGGCGGTCTATTACGCCTCAAGCGACCGACGAGGCGAGCATCCGCAGAGACATCTGGCCGCCTTCGCCGGCATCCTGCAGGCCGATTGCTATAGCGGCTTCGAGCCGCTGTTCGACCCGCAGAAGAAGGCGCTGCCGATTACACCGGCATTTTGCCTGGCCCATGCGCGGCGGGGCTTCTTCGAGCTGGCTGATATCGAGAAAAATGCTCGGGAAGGCAAGAAGGGCAAACCGGTCTCCCCGATCGCGCTGGAGGCGGTCAGGCGCCTCGACGCTCTGTTCGAGATCGAGCGCGCCGTCAATGGCCTTAGCGGCGACGAGCGGCGCGCCGTGCGCCAGGAGAAGAGCAAGCCGCTTCTCGACGACATGCATTCCTGGTTGCTCCGCGAGCGCGAAACCCTCTCGCGCTCTGCCGAGGTTCTGAAGCCCATGAATTACATGCTCAGGCGCTGGGACGGCTTCGCCGGCTTCCTCGACGATGGCAGGATCTGCTTGACCAATAATTGCGCTGAGCGCGCCCTGAGAGGCATCGCATTGGGAAGGCGGAACTGGACCTTCGCCGGTAGCGAGCGTGGTGCCGACCGTGCCGCCATCATGCTGACGATGATCACGACCTGCCGCCTCAACGACGTCGATCCAAAGGCTTGGCTCGCCGACGTCTTGGCCCGTATCGCCGATCATCCCGCATCGCGTCTGCACGAGCTGCTGCCCTGGGAATGGAAGCTCCTGCGTCAGGTCGACAAGGCCGCCGATCAGCAGGCTGCCTGACCTTCACCAAACGCCATCATAGCTCTCGCTGTGTTCGCGCGCATGCGCCAACCAGGCGGCCTTCGTCGTATGCGTACACCCATGAGCCATCCGCGCGACGATCGTCAGGACGATCTGTTTCGTCCATCTCTGGAGAAGATCATCAACCTTCGCCATCCGTTGGTGCGTCTGGCGGCGGAGATCGATTGGGACTTCCTGGCGGGACGCTTCAGTTCGGTCTGTCGCCTCGGGCCGGGGCAGCCACCGTTGCCGACACGATTGGTAGCCGGACTATTCATCCTCAAGCACATGCACAATCTCTCTGACGAGGGGCTGTGCGACAGGTGGGTCGAGAACCCGTATTTTCAGTATTTCTGCGGCGAGGTGGTGTTCCGGCACGACTTGCCATTCGATCGCTCGTCGCTGACCCGCTGGCGCCAGCGGCTGGGTGAGGAGCAGATCGCCGCGCTGTTGCAAGAAAGCCTCTCGGTGGCGCATCGAACTGGGGCAATCGAGACCAAAGATCTCGAGCGGGTCGTTGTGGATACCACCGTACAGGAGAAGGCGATCGCGCATCCGAGCGATGCGCGGCTCATGCACCGGGCGATCGAGAAGCTGGTCGGTTTGGCCAAACGCGAGAGCGTCGAACTGCGCCAAAGCTATCTGCGCGTGGCCAGGCGCGCCGCCATCATGGTGGGACGCTACACGCATGCCCACCAGTTCAAGCGTGCCCGGCGAGAGCTCAAATTCCTGCGCACCCGGCTTGGCCGCATCATCCGTGACATCAGACGCAAGATCGAGGGCGACCCTGCGCTTGAGGATCGCTTTGGTACGCTGCTCGATCTTGCCCACCGGGTTCGCCATCAAGAGCAGCGTCAGCGCGGTCCCAAGGTCTACTCGTTGCACGCCCCCGAGGTGGAGTGCATCGGCAAAGGCAAGGCCCGAGCACCTTACGAATTTGGCTGCAAAGTCTCGATTGCCACGCTTGCCACCGCGCCCAAAGGCGGGCAGTTCGTACTGCATGCCAAGGCCCTGCACGGCAATCCCTATGACGGCCACACGCTCGGTCCCGTCATCGCCGACCTCGAAAAGCTCACTGGTGTTGCAGCGCGCCGCATCCACGGCGACAAGGGCTACCGCGGCCACAACTATCCCGACCGGTTCAAGGTCTGGATCAGCGGCCAGGTTCGCCGTGTCACCAAAGCCATCCGCCGCGAGATGCGGCGTCGCGCCGCCGTCGAGCCTGTGATCGGCCATCTCAAGGACAACCACCGAATGCGCCGTAACCATCTCAAGGGTCGCGACGGCGACCGCACCAACGCCGTGCTCGCCGCCGCCGGCTACAACTTCAGCCTGCTCCGCCGCTGGCTCACCGAACTTTTATGCGGCCTGTTATGGATACTCTGTCGCCACCTATCGCAACCACACCTTGCGTAAAACGGTGCTCAGGGACGTTCTTCACGAACGACTTCGGAAGATCGATCGGTTGATCCCTCGTCAACGGCAATTCGAAATCCGAGAAGGTTTGATCGAGAACGCTTTGCATGGAGGTCGCCACGTATTCCTCTACGTTGTAGACGGGCGCGACTACCGAAATATAAGGCTGCCAGGCGTCACGTTGCTGGTTAGCATCCTAAAACGTTGTAAAGTTAGGGGTACTGCGTATCAAACTGCGCTTCGGCCAATACTTGTCCGGCTTCGGATTTAAAGATCGCAGTCCAGCGGTACGTGCCGGGGTTGCAGGGACCCATTGTGACCGCTGCCCCGGCGGGAATTCGTCCGCTAGCGGGCAAATCTACTTCTTGTCCACCACGGGGCAAATTCCCCTGAGTAAGGATCAACATGACACGTTTTGCCTGTTTCGGAAAATTGTGAATCGTAATTGCTGGACTCTTGGATATGCTCTGGCAGGGAGTCACGCCTTTCCAAAAAACTCAAAAGAAATGTCGTCTGCGAAAGCAGGCGTTGCGAGCAGCGATACAACAAAAAAATCGGCCAAGCACGAGCGGGCATCTTCGTTTTTCCTTTTAACACAAGAGCCATGGCAACTTGAGGTAGATTAGGCCTGGTCGAGGAGGGATTAATTGGGCCGGCGCATCCTCCTAATCATTAGGAACTATTAACCTAGTTTTTTAATAGTGTATGTGCCGTTATTTGGCTGATTTTCTTAAGTGGCGGGCTTCCGGTGAGACCATCATGTTCTGTTCTTGCCCTTTTTCTATTAGTCGGTTGTGCGCCTGGGCAAGACGGGCTGGGACGTCGCAGCTTGCCCTCCGGTGTTCGGGCGGCGGCATGGGATGGCTTCGGAACGTATCCTGACCAATTGCCGCGGAAATTCATCAAGACGGTCGATGAGTCTGCACTTGATATTACAGCGCTACAGCGGCAGCGCGTGTTGGCGACTTTGCGACCATATTCGGATGCTTGGTGGGCTGTTCACGATCAAATTGAAGCAGATCGCGATCGGCAACTCGCAAAAAAGATTAGTTATTTGCGTGGGTTGCGGCGCACACTCTCCATTAGACGAAAGTACCGGATCAGTGCGTTGATCTGCCGCGTCTGCGTTTTCGAGTTCACCTAGGCGAGCTGCCGATGAACGATTGCTCGATCGATGACTGTTTGCCTTATGAACAGCCGAGACAAGCAAAGTCTAGACGCTTATACGGTGCCTAGCAAAGAAGGCGCTTGATTCAATTCAATGAGCAATTCAATTTCCGCTGTTTCGAATGTCAAATGGGCAGCAGCATCCCAGATCGGCCGCGTCGCGATTCAGCTCACTAGCTTGGTCATTATTGCTCGACTGCTCCCGGCGTCGGATTTCGGGCTACTTGCAATGGCCAATGTTGTGACCAACTTTGCGATGATTATTCGCGATATGGGCACAGGCGCGGCAGTCATTCAAACAGCGGTTCTGTCCGACAAGCTGCTTGACACTGTATTTTGGTCGAATGCGGCGTTCGGGGTCTTTGCCGGTGCGCTAGTTGCGCTTGGTTCGCCCTTCATCGCGTGGATTTTCCGTGAGCCGGCTCTCGGTTCGATACTGTTACTACTCTCGATTGCTTTTCCAATCGGGGCGCTTGGAACCACCCAACTCTCGCTCCTCGAGCGCGGTGGATTTTTCCGGACGATCGCCGGTGTCGAGATTGGTTCGGCATTTGTCGGCGCTGCGGGCGGAATTTTCGCGGCCTGGCGTGGCGCGGGAATTATGAGCCTGATAGGGCAGACGCTCATTACAACAATCCTGTCAGGTTGCTGCTATTGGCTATTGTCGCGTTGGAGGCCAAAATTTCGTTGGAGCCGAGGCGAATTCACAGGCCTTTTGCAGTTCAGCGGCAATTTGGTTTCATTTAATATCGTCAACTATTTCTCTCGAAATGCTGACGCGATGATCATTGGGCGGATTCTTGGGCCCTCCGAGCTTGGGTTCTACAACATGGCCTATCGCATCATGCTGTTCCCGCTTCAAAATCTCACCTTGGTGCTGAATCGTGCATTTTTCCCCATTTTTAGCAGCAAGCAACAAGACAAGCGTTCAATCGGCCGGAACTATCTAAAGCTCCTGAAAATGATTAACTTACTCACTGCGCCGCTGATGCTCGGGATTTGGGCGGTAAGAGATCCGTTTATTATAATTACTCTCGGACCAAACTGGAAGGACTCCGCCGGCATTATCGCTTGGCTTGCGCCCACCGGCTATCTGCAATCTCTCGCCTCTACCGGCGGAACCATATTGATGGCGCTTGGGAAAACAAAATTACTTCGAAACGTTGGCTTGGTTTGTTCGCTCCTTTATCTCTCATCGTTCTTCCTTGGTGCTAGATTTGGAGCTGCTGGTGTTGCTGAGGCTTACTTTTTGCCAACATTATCACTACTGCAGTTGGCCTTGGTGTCGCGCTTTTTAAGGTCGAACTTACGCTTGTTGACCTCGCTAGAGGTCTGGCCCGCCCTTTGGTCAGCGCCGTGCTTATGGCCGCAGTGCTCGCTATGTCGCAAAAAATATGGCTCTCAGAGATGGCACCTGTTCCTACGCTTGCCGTCCTTGTTCCCAGTGGCGTGGTTGTCTATGTTATCCTCATTGTAACTCTGGCCCGCCGAGACGTTGAAGAACTTAAGCTTCTTCTTTCAAGGCGCTAACGGATCGTCATAAGAAGGCAACAATCCGAGGTCGATATAGGCTAGATGCCTCGGGTGTGTAATCGCGATGACTCCACAGACCGTACTGATCTATCGAAATAGCTTACTGCCGCTATCAGAGACGTTCATAAAGGAACAAATCTCACACTTCACAAGATGGCGGCCCATTGTGGTTGGCAGACGGCTCTTGAATGAACTTCCCCTCGATGGGCTCGATGTGCGAGTCATCGACGGGAAATCTGGCTCTTTGAGCGCTGTGCTGTCAAAATTCAGAGTGCTTTTCGGGATTGCCCCTTCTGCATTTGTGAATTCGCTGAGAGCCGAATGCCCCGCGCTACTCCACGCTCACTTCGGCATGGACGCGATCGACGCATGGCCTATAGCGCGGGCACTGGGCCTGCCGATGCTGGTGACGCTTCACGGATATGACATCAACACTAACCCCCAATGGTGGAAATCAGGTCGTGGCGGGCTTCGGATGCGCCTCTACCCACACCGTCTCTTACAATTGGCGGTCGAACCTCGGGTGAGATTTGTCGCCGTCTCGGACGCGTTGCGCCAACGAGCGATCGAGTATGGCATTCCGTCGGAGAAAATCGAGGTAAGCTATATTGGAATCGATTCGACGAGATTTCGGCCCGGTCAGGTTCCAATTTGCCAGCGCGATCTTCAGGTTTTGTTTGTTGGCCGGTTGGTGGAAAAGAAAGGGTGTCGAGTTCTGATCGAAGCCATGGCGCGTGTGCGGCAGCAGTTGCCACAGGCGAAGTTGACGGTGATTGGTGATGGAGTTCTCCGTGGCGAGCTGGAGGTGCAAGCCGCAAAACAGGGCGCGCCAGTCACTTTTCTGGGTGCGCGTTCGACCGATGATGTCAAAGCGGAAATAAACAAATCTAGGGTCCTGTGCCTCCCTAGCATTACTGCAAGCAGTGGTGATGCAGAAGGATTTGGGATTGTTTTGCTTGAAGCGCAGGCTTCGGGAGTGCCTGTCGTGACTTCTGCTCTTGGCGGAGCAACAGAAGGGATTCTTGAGGGAGCAACCGGTTTTTCCTTCACAGCAGGAGATGTATCAACGCTCGCTGCAATCTTGACGCGGTTGCTAACAGATGAGGCGCTACTAATAAAAATGTCGCACGAGAGTGAAAGGTTCGTGGCGCAGCGGTTTGACCTCGGCAAATGTTCCGAAAAGATGGAGGCAATCTACGACGCGGTTCGTAAACAGTCGCGGCCGGTGGTGCAGCGGAATAGCACCGTATCTAATGGAGCTGAGATATCATACTGATATTGCGGCGCTCGATGGCGCGTTGCTCTACGGCGCAATTCGAATCCTGGAACGCGCTTTATCATCCATGTAAGGGCCTTCCGGTCTTTCAACGCCAACCGGAGCGCCATCAAAACTGCACGCCTGGGCTCCTCCCTGAAATGTTTTCGAAATGTTGTTCGAAAGTAGAATGCGGCTGCAGCGTCAGGCGCAATCAGTTTTTCGGCGACATCTAACCAGAAGAGCGCTGGCCCAATCGCTTTTTGCTGAGAAACTCTACCCGTTGTAGAGCCATCCCAGTAGACTGCGAGTGGCTCGTGAAAATAAGAGTACTGAGCGCCACTAGCGATTAATCGCAATACAAAATCCCAATCCTGATGCCGTCGTAACCGGTCATCAAAGCGGACAAATCGTGCGAGCTTAGTCGGAACAAACAATGTTGATGTTTGAAATGTGCAAAAATGGATGAGAAAGTATCGACTGATATCTTCGCCGAAGTATGGCGGACGCGCATTATACAGATTGCTTTGCCCTAGCGGTCCCCGATCAACTATGACATTGGCGCAAGCAAAAACTTTGTCATGTTGGTCGCGCAATTGTTCGAGTTGTGTCGCAAATTTTTCTGGTAGCCAGCGATCATCTGCATCAAGCAACGCAACAAACCGGCCACGAGCGGCATCGATACCGGTGTTCCTGGCGGCGCTGCCGCCGCGGTTTGCTTCGTGGTGAATAACGCGAATACAGGGATCCATCGAGCGTATAAATTTCTCATCGATCGGATCTGAAGACGCGTCATCGACCAGAATTATTTCTAACGGTTTGGGTGACTGCGTGAGTGCGCTTTGAACCGCCCCAATAATTCGGTCAGGACAATTATAGACAGGTATAACAACGGAAATGGAGGCGTCGCCAGTTTGCAAGGCAAAGTCCCTGACTAGTAATGATAGCCTTCCTTTAGCTCTTTCGGCACTTCCTCGCAACCTCCGCGCGTCGACGTGACAGAAAGTGATATTCACGGAAAGTGAAACGGGTTAGGAGGTGGCTTTTAGCTGCGTCTCAATCGGGTCAATATATCCGATAGCCCAATGGCGCCAGGTTCTGTTGTTAAGCCCTCAATGAAGGCGAAGATATCACACTGGGCCTTGATGCGCTTATCGTAGTCGTGATGATGGGCTCGGTCATCAATGTATGATGCAATCGGCGTTGCGACTCCTAACTTCCGTACTTCCGTGATTTTGGCGCCGTACAGAGCAACTCGATAGGCGAATAAGGCATACTGCACACAAAGATCGAAGCGATTGATGAACTCTGCCGGTTCCGATGCTGTTGGAATGCCATCGTCAGGTCCGCGCGTGCGAGCTCGATCTGTATAAGATCCATTGCTCGAGCGACGATGGTTCGGCTGAACATTTTCATGACGGTCTTCAATTGGTCGAGCTTCTGGGCTCTCCGCGCAGTGACCAGGCCGTAGGCGAGTCAGGCTTTGGATCCACGTCGCCGATCAGTTCATTGCGGCACGGTCGTCACCAAGGTCGGAGCCGCAAAACAGCTTCTAAAGCGCTGCCATTTAAGGCCCGTTCCGCGGCGCTGATCGACGGGCAGATGCGGCCGTCGTCGAGGAAGCGGCAGAACCGCGCCAGCGTCTAGGACAAGCAATTTTCACGATCTCGTGATATCTGTGCGTCGGACGTCGACGATTCGCTACACTCCTCGGGACCTATCGATAGACTAGAGGATTTCCGGTGACGAAGGGCCCCAGCTGGCTCCGCTTTTGGAGCGGAAGTCGGATCGCGAAGATAAACCTTACGCTTATTCTGTTGTTGGCCATCGTGCGGCTTCAGCCGGTCTTCTTGTTAGGAGAAACGAAGCTTGCGCCTGGCACTTCCAGCGATGGGAGTGGCGATGCCCTTCGTCAAGTTCTCTACGTTGGATTCTTTGCCTCAGTTCTCTTAAACAGCTTTGCGCGTCAAGGAGCGCGCGCGTTGCTGCAGGTGCCGATCGGACTTGCCATTGTACTCGTCTGGTGCGGCATGAGCGTCATTTGGGCGATCGAGCCGGACATTGCGTTACGACGCGTTGTATTTACGTCAGTGGTTACACTCTCTCTGGTGCTTACCGTTCGTGCCCTTCCCTATGATGATGCCGTGGGAATTCTTTCGACCATATTTGCTGCTGTTGTGGTAGCGGACTGGTTGGTCGTAGGGCTGTTCACCGATGCCGTTCACCAAGGTGGAAATCTCGTACAAGATCCTAACTTAGCGGGAAGTTGGCGCGGCATCCACGATAACAAGAACGAAGCCGGCGCAGTTTGCGCCATCGCCTGCCTGTTCTTTTTGCATCTGACCGTGAAATATCGATCGTTCATCTCCGGTCCGGTGTTGATCATTCTGTCTCTTGTGTTTCTGTACATGACGTCGTCGAAGACGTCGTTTGGATTTATGTTTGTGGCTGCTCTGATTGGTTTGATGTCCAACCTTTGCCTGTCCCGCCCCGTTCTGCGCCGCGTGGTCCTCGTTGGATTGGTGGTGATACCTCTTTCCGCCGTGGCTCTGGATCTTATTCCATACGAGCTGATTCAGAGCACATTCGACGACCCTACGGGGCTCACGGGTCGGGTGCAGATATGGCCGGTCATTATCAACTATCTAAGGGATCATCCCTGGCTCGGGGCTGGCTACGGTTCGTTCTGGTCGATAGGCTCCGGTAGTCCTATCCTGGATTACGCCTCGAACTGGGTGACGACCATCAATCACGCCCATAATGGATATTTGAACCTTGCGCTTCAAATCGGGGTGCCCGGAGCAATTATTGCGATCCTCACCCTCGTCGTCCTCCCGCTGCATTCTCTGTTTTCGAAGCCGCTTGCTCCCGATGCGTCGCGGTGGTTGCTGAGCGCGGTTCTTTCGTTCTGCTGGTTGCGAGATTTGTTGGAAAGTTCGCTCCTGAATCGCGACGACGCTGCCTGGGTGGTTGCGGTCATTATGTATTCCCTCCTCGCTGGCGCGATTGCTGGCGCACCGGCAGTTCCGGCGGAAAAGATGATCGATGAACTTGAAGACAAAAGCTTGCATCCGGATCTGGCGATTGGACGATAAGCGCCTCAATGACCCCCTTCGCCCTTGGCGAGACCCGCGTTTGTCGGCCGAAGCCAACCCCTGTGCCAATTTTGCGTGAGCGACGATATGCGCCGATCTGAAACTGCGGTCGTGATGGGCGGCATGCTTGTCCAGCAAGTCACCGCATTTTTGGCGAGCGTCTGCATCGCTCGCTATCTTGGGGCTCGCGGCTTTGGCGAAGTTGCCATTCTTAAAAACCTGTCGACGTTCGTTCTGATCCTGGCCCCCTTGGGCTCGACCTGGCGCTATTGAAGCACGGCACATTTTATCCGCCGGACTCGCGCGAGTTTTGCGGTCTATGGACGTGCTCTCGTGCTTTGGTTCTTGCGCTAAACTTGATCATGCTTCTCCTTGTGGCTGTTGCAGTCGGTCCCCTGCTTCAAGCAGTTTACGCGGACGTTAGCGACTTTTCATATCTGTGCGCAGTCGCAATGCTAGGAATGATATTCGCGGCGGATGTTCAGATATCGGGAGCCATTTATCGTGTCCTCGGGCGGATTAATGCTTACTCAGTCGCGGTGAACTATTGTCAAAGCCTGCTGCGCTTGGCACTCACAATGCTCGTGCTAATTCGCGGTGGGGGTCGCTGCGGTTATTTGGGTCAATTCGATTGCATATCTCAGTTCGTTTGTCGCTCTCTCCTATCTTGATTACAGGAACACCCAAGTCGGTTTGGTGGTGTCAGCACAAGGGGCGCGCCTGTCACTCGCGGTCCTGGGCGAGTCCCTCTGGATGGCAGCTTCGCTGCTCATCTATCAGGCCATGCGCTTTATGGATGTCCTGGTGCTAGGGGCGCTCACCAATACGCAGATCACAGGTCAGTACAATGCGATCAGCGGCATCGCGCAGATCATACAAATTTATCCGATGGCCGCTTCCCAGATGATGGGCCCGCGCATCGCGGAGCTTTATCGGCAGGGTAATCTGGTTGAGATCATCTCAGAGCTGATGCGGTATCTCCACCGTGCGAGGCTTCTTGGTGGCTATATGTTTGCAGGGGTTGCCATCTTTGGAGCGCAGCTGGACCTTGTGTTCGGAAAGGGATTTCAGTTCTCTTGGCAACTGCCGATGCTGCTTGCGACAGGTTGGTACGCCAGTGCGATCCTCTCTCCGTTCGGTTATGTGCTTTCAATGACCGGCCGGCACAGGTCTGAAGTCGGAATTCTAGGTCTGGGAGTCGGATGTCTGTTGCTATCCCTGTTCGTCTTCATACCTTACTTTGCCGATGTCGGTGCGGCGTTGTCCGTTCTGCTCGCGTTTCTCGTAGTCAATGTCGTCCGATGTGCGTATGTCGTTCGCATCTTGAAGAAAAACCCGCTTTTCCTGGCGCGATCTCTCGACCCCGCTTCTCTTTCTGATGGGAGCGTTCGTCTCGAAGGAACTTGGCGGCACGTTGCTTGATCGATCGCTGGTCTCTTTGGTCGCCGAGTGTGCTCTCTATTCGTGTCTCTCTGCGGTGACGTATTTGTTCCTGTCTCTGAGCGGATCTGAAAGATCTAGCCTCTACAATCGTGTTGCTGCCTATGCGAGAGTGAGATGATCCGAACCGTTGCAATTGTAGCGCCTCACTTCCCCGAATACACCCTGCGATTGGCGGCGGCTCTTTCCAGCAGCTGCAGGGTGCTCGTGTGCGTCGACAGAGCTCAATTGGACGCGGAGTATGAGGGAAGGGAAACTCCGGCACTGGCGTCCTCAGGAGAAAAAATTACTTCCGACTTCAAGACGCTCGGCGACCTTTTGCATCTTGCGTGGACTATCGTCAGAGTTAAGCCGGATGTGCTTCATCTTCAGGAGGCGGTTGGTCCGCGGCGAAGGCTATTCAATGCCGTGCTTGCAGCGCTCGTGAAGCCATTTGGCAAGATCGCGCTTACCGTCCACGACCCAGCTCCCCATCCGGGGCGTGACGGCGAGAAGGGCCGTCGCGCGCAATTTCTCCGGGATTACGTGCGGAGGAGGTCAGATTTTGTGGTTGTTCATGGGCAGTATTGTCTCGATCAATACATGAAGCTCGGCCCGCCGGTCCGCCAAAAGGTCATCCTGAGCGCTCATGGGGTGATACTTTCGCCGGCCATCGAGCGACGCCCTCCAGATGATCCTTTGCAGATGTATCTGTTTGGCCGAATGGAGAGCTACAAGGGAATAGAGATTTTTGCGAAGCGGTCGAGATTCTGCACGAACAGATGGTTCCGTTCCGCCTGACCATCGCCGGAAAGGGTCCCGAGCTCGATCGTCTGCAGAGCCGTTTTAGCAAATTGCCCGAAGTTCGTATTTTCAACGGGTTCGCTCCCCCCGTCGACGTGATCAATTCGCTGCAAGAGTCCCATTGCGTGGTAGTGCCTTATACGAGTGCAACGCAGAGCGGTATTGCGGCCGCGGCGCTTGCGAACCATCGCTTCGTCATCGCCAGTCGTATCGGAGGACTGGTGGACGTCGTGACAAATATGAAAAATGGATTGCTGGTCGAGGCCGGGGACGTCCTAAGTCTGGTCGAGGCAATCAAGCTGGTTGCGGCAGACTCGGCCCTGCGGGAATCTCTGATGGCCGGAGCGCAAAAAAGCGCGGCCACGGATCTGAACTGGGATGTAATTGCTTCGGAAATTGCAAGAACGTTTTTCGGGTCGCAAACCGCTGATGACGCGCGTGGCTAATTGTTAGAAATGTATTAGGACAATCCTACGGTCGCCGGCCATTTTGCGGTTAGTGAGGTGCCGTCGGGCGAAGGCTGAGGAATGTTTGTGGCTCCTTTCATGCATGGTGGGACGTGCGCGATCTGAGAATCGAGCGGATCGGTTACTTGGAAGAGGCTGACGTTTATGACGTTCAAGTACAGAGCCGATATTGACGGCCTTCGCGCCGTGGCCGTCGTACCGGTTGTCTTATTTCACCTTGGGGTACCGATACTTCAGGGTGGGTTCGTTGGCGTTGATGTATTCTTCGTTATCTCCGGCTTCTTGATCACGACGATTATCAATGAGGAGCTAGATCATCGGACATTTTCTCTAGCGAAGTTCTATGAGCGCAGAATAAGGCGAATTTTGCCGGCGCTTTTCGTCATGATGATCGCGGTTGCCTTGGCTGGCTGGGTCGTCCTTCTTCCGGCCGAGTTCAAGAACTTTGGTCAAAGCTTGACCGCGACGGCTTTGTTCTCATCCAATCTCTTGTTCTGGTTCCAGGGCATGGACTACTTCGATGGTCCAGCCGACCTAAAGCCACTGCTTCACACCTGGTCGCTCGCCGTTGAAGAGCAGTACTACATCGTGTTTCCGTTAGTTCTTGCGTTGGTCGAGGGCAAGCGAAGCCGTTTAATTCTGTTTGTACTGATATCGGCTGCGTCATTCGCTTTGAGCCAATGGTATCTGGGAACGCGACCCTCGTCGGCCTTTTATCTTCCTCAGAGCAGGTGCTGGGAATTGCTGGCCGGCTCGTTAGTCGCCGTCCGGTTTGGCCGAATTCGGCTGTCTGAGCGAGTAGTTAACATTGCGACTGCCCTTGGTCTAATATTGGTGCTTACACCTATGTTCTTCTACTCGGTGGATACGCGGTTTCCCGGGGTTACAGCGATCCCGCCTGTACTCGGCACGGCGCTTATATTGGCGAGCGGTGAAAACGTCAGTCTGTTCAATGTGCTTCGATCCCGCTGTTTGTGCTCATTGGTCGGCTGTCCTATTCGCTCTACCTTTGGCATTGGCCTTTAATTGTTTTATACAAATATTACTATGTTGCCTCTACTCTCTCCTGGAGCGAGCAGGTCGGTCTCTTCGTCGCGTCTTTCGGTTTCGCAGCGTTGAGTTTCGTAGCGGTCGAGCGGCCCGTGAGAAACCTGAGAATGCCCAGGCTTGCCTGGTTTCAGTTCGCCGGCGCTTCGGTTATTATCGTTTGTACCATCGGGACTTCCACTCATTTGCTGAAGGGAATACCGTCGCGTCTTCGAAACTACGATCCTCCACTCGAAGCCAAGGCAGACATAAAGCTGGGCGCGAACTGTTGGATGGGATTGGGGTCGACTGGATCGGAGTGGAGAGGTCGCGCCTGCCAGATCACTTCCGGCAGTCATCTTGCGATCCTTTGGGGTGACTCGTTTGCGTTTCATTACGTAGCGGGCCTGCAGGATATTTCCGGCAAGCTCGATCTTCAAACCCTGCTCTTAGCTAGATCGGGATGCCCCCGATACTTGACTTCGATCACCCGCTCGAGCCGAGCTGTCGGACGTTCAACGATAATGCGTTGCGCCGCATTCGCGAGTTGCGGCCGGAGGTTGTGATCATGTCGGCACGATGGATCGTCCATGCGCTCAACGCTAACAGCAAGGCACGAATGCTCGGTGGTCTTCAGAAAACGATACAATTGTTGAACTCGGAGAATATCAAGTTGATTGTCATAGGTCAGAGCCCATCATTCGAGTTTCCAAACTCGTATGATTATATTTTCCGGAGCCTTCGCCGAGCGGCGCATGAACCGGTAACGGCGACGCTTTCGACCCAGATGGATTTGTCGCGCGACTTGGCCTCGGTTGCCGACGAAACTACCGGCAACCTAGAATATTTTGATCCTACTCCCGTCCTATGCGACGGCACGAATTGCGTGTTGAAAAAGGAGTATGGTCTCTTTACGCTGGATGGGGACATTTGGTTCGCGCCGCAAGCGATCAGGTCATCGAGCGCTTGGTGCAGTTCGACTGCCGTCATCGCAAATTTCTCTTTCCTCGCTGCGCGGACCTATCGCAAAACTAGAGAGCGGCCGCCGATTGCATGTGCTCGGGCTATCGAAGTGGCGCTATGCGGACCATGTTATGCCACGGTTTGGAGCAGTATGCAGGGCTGGAGTCTGGCGGGTGAATTCCTCGGTCTCACCGCTGTTTCGGTGTGTCATTACAACTGGTAAATGTGAGGACGGGGTGGTTTCCGCCAACTGCTTTTTCTAGCGAAAGACGACAAACAAGCTTAATTGGAACTAAGTTTATTTGGTTTTTGCCCTTTCCAGCTCAATGAGGGTTAAATTCCATGCTTCCTTTGGATCTGATCGGGAGCATCGAACTTTCTACCTCTCAATTCCGCGAGGCGTCGGTGCTTGCGAGAGGGGGCCTAACCTGCAAGGGATGAGAGCTGAATCCGTGCCGCGACGCTGGGATAAAAGGCCTTTTGTTTGGGGGCATCGCAGCATAACCTACGGCTTTCGAGCGTTCTGAGGCAACCTAAGATGGATATGAGAACCGTCGATCGTTCAATAGAGCGGAATGCGCTTGCCATTCTTGCGGCGATTTGGCGGCAAAGAGTTGTCTTTCTCGTCACCTCCTCAACGCTATTCTTCGCAACCTTTGTTGGCTTCCTGCTTATGGAGCCGGTTTATGAGGGGTCTACGCTTCTTATTGTTGGTCAAACGAGCCTTCATCAGTCGGCCGACGGAACACAACGAGGCGCCGAATTCAACGCATCGCTAGCCCGCATCGCTCAGAGCGATGAGGTAGTTCGGCGCGCGGCCGATCAGGTTGGTATAAAACGGATCGTTGCCAATCCTGATAGTGCCCCGACGTCTCTGCTATTGACGCTTCGGTCCCATTTGGGATTGGGGACGGCTGCGAAATCAGACGCTCCCTCGTCCGAGTATTGGTTGCCACGGCTTTTGAAGCAGATCAACGTCAGAGCCGAGCCACAGGACTAAACCGCTCGCGCGGTAGGGCACGACGGCCGGCAGCACGGCTGAGGGATAGCGCAACGAGGCGTCCTGTCTTGAGATGAGGGGTTGCAACAACCTCACTCAAGACAGGAGCATCCCCATGACCGACGAGGCAATGAGCCCGTTGCGCCGGCGCATGATCGAAGACATGACGATCCGCAGGCTGGCCCCGAAGACCCAACATGACTACGTGCAAAGGGTCAAGAACTTCGCCGCATTTCTCGAGCGCTCGCCGGATACGGCGAGCTTCGAAGACGTGCGCCGCTATCAACTGCACCTGGCCGCGAGCGGCGTTGGTGTGCCGACCATCAATCAGACGGTTTCGACACTGCGGTTCTTCTTCCGGGTCACGCTGAGGCGCCACGAGATCGTTGAGCATACGCATGTCATTCACGAGCCTCGCAAGCTGCCGGTGGTGCTGAGCCCCGAGGAAGTGGCGCGGCTGCTCGATGCCGCACCCGGGCTCAAATACAAGGCGGCGCTGAGCGTGGCCTACGGCGCCGGCCTGCGCGCCACCGAGGTCATCTCGCTCAAGGTCGCCGACATCGACAGCAAGCAAATGATCATTCGCGTCGAGCAGGGCAAAGGCGGCAAGGACCGTAACGTCATGCTCTCACCACTGCTGCTCGATCTGCTGCGCACCTGGTGGCGGGCGGCGCGGCCCCGGGGTTGGCTATTTCCAGGCCGCGATCCGGCCCAGCCGATGACGACACGGCAGCTCAATCGCGCCTGTCATGCCGCCGCCCAAATGGCCGAGATCCACAAGCGCGTGTCGCTGCATACCCTGAGGCACAGCTTCGCCACCCACCTCTTGGAGCAGAACATCGACGTCCGCGTGATCCAGGTGCTGCTCGGTCACGCCAAGCTCGACACCACGGCGCTCTATACCCGCGTCGCCACCAAGACGATCAGCGAGGTCATGAGCCCGCTGGAGCACATCGCGATCAAACTGAAGGAGGACCGGCCGCCCGGCTGACCTGGCGCGCATGTCGCGCCCGGCCTTGGAGGTTGCGGATATCTTCCGCGACCATGGCCCGGCATGGCGCAAAGCCCATGCCGGTCATGTCGGCCTCCAGCAATTGAAGGTGATGTCAGCAATCGAGCGCTGCCGCACGGCCGCTCTCGGCGGCCATGTCGCGCGCTGTGCGGACTGCGCCTATACCACCATCGCCTACAACTCCTGTCGCAACCGCCATTGCCCAAAGTGCCAGGGCGCCGCCGCGAAGGACTGGCTCACCGACCGCGAGGCGGAGCTGTTGCCGGTGCCGTACTATCACGTGGTGTTCACGCTCCCGGCGTCGATCGCCGACATCGCCTATCACAACAAGGCCGCCATCTACGACCTGCTGTTCAAAGCCTCGGCCGAGACCTTGACCACGATCGCGGCCGACCCAAAACACCTCGGCGCCCGCATCGGCGTCACCTCGGTTCTCCATACCTGGGGCTCGGCCATGACCCATCACCCGCACGTCCACATGATCGTGCCGGGCGGCGGCATCTCGCTCGACGGCGAGCGTTGGGTGGCGTGCCGGGTGGGCTTCTTCCTCCCCGTGCGCGTGCTCTCGCGCCTGTTCCGCCGGTTGTTGCTGGAGAAGCTGATCGCCGCCCACAACGCCGGCCGCCTCCAATTCTTCGGCAACCATGCTGCTCTCGCCGACCCGCAGGCGTTCGCAGCCTATCTGGCGCCGCTGCGCCGAGCCGAATGGGTGGTCTATGCCAAGCGCCCGTTCGGCGGGCCACAGGCTGTGCTGGCCTATCTATCGCGCTATACCCACCGCGTCGCCATCGCAAACAGCCGGCTGATCGCCTGCGACCGCACCGGCGTCACCTTCCGATGGAAGGACTATCGCGCCGAGGGTCGCGACCGCCAGAAGCTCATGACACTCTCAAGCAGCGAGTTCATCCGCCGCTTCCTCATCCACGTCCTGCCGCAAGGCTTCCACCGCATCCGTCACTACGGCCTGCTCGCCAGTGGCACCCGCGCCGATAACATCGCTCGCGCGCGTGAGCTGCTCGCCGCTGCAAATTCTGAAGGTCAGCCCATCACTGCCGCCGCCGATCAAACCAAGCCGAGCTGCCCATGCTGCGGCGGTCGCATGGTCGTCATCGAGGTCTTCGAGCGCGGTGCTACGCCACGACATCGGCCAACAGCTCCAACGAACCGCATCAGGATCGACACCTCATGACCGCGTCACAATCCCGCAAAACGGCTTATCGCGCGCGCTGCCTCTCGACCGGCCATGGCAGAGCGCGCCCAGATATCCGCCAGCCGCCGCAAATCGTCCGCCAATCCACCCCGTTCAACGCGGCAGGCCCCTCATTCATGAGCTGCTCCGCCCTCGGCCAGCTCGCCGAACCGGCTCAATTCCAATCAAACACATCATCCGCGGCACGCAAATCCCCATAGCCCACGCCGCGCCACCCACATGCCTCACCCGCGGTTTCCTCCCTTGAGGCTTTCGGACGCCGGCCCTCGTGTGCGCGGCAACACCGTCATGGGGCCGGCATCCGAAAACCTTCACAAACTCGGACATTATCCGGATCGCCGTCAGACATCGCGACGCAGATGTGGCTGCACAGCTCGCCAACGCGATTGCTCAGTCGTTCGTTGATCGACAGATTGATATCTTCAGCAGGCCGGGAGCCGCCGAGTTCTTCTTGCGTCAAAAGGAGCGCTTCGAGGACGATTTCAAGATGGCTTCGGAGCGCTTCGAGCAGTTTGCCAGAACCACGCAGACTTATTCTGCGGACGATCAGCGTGAGCTGCTTTTGAAGCGGTTGAACGATCTTTCACTGGCGGTAGCCCATACTCGGTCATCGATTTCGGAAAAGACCGCGCAACGGCAGGCGCTCGCCAATACGCTTCGCAGCCTGGCTCCGGTAGCCAGATCGCCTTACGTGTCTTCTCTGGTGGACAGTCTTAGTGGGGGCGATCGAACCGCTCCGGCATCGCCACAGTCGAAGAGCGTCGAGGAGCGCACAGGTGATCCCCCGCTCCTGCTTGTCAAGGTCTACCAGGACTCCATGGTCGAGCTTTTCAAGATCAACTCTGACCTCGCCGGCGCGGAGAGTCTTCAAAAGCAACAGACGACGGAGATATCAAAGATAACGGAGGATCTAAACCGCCTCTCTATCAATGAGAGAGATTTCGCGACGCTTAAGCGCGCGGTCACTCAAGCTGCCGCGAATTCTGATCTTTATTCGCGTCGCATGGTTGAGGAGCAGATTGCCGCGGAGTCCAGTGCTGCAAAGTTCTCTTCTGTGAAGGTCCTCCAGAGTGCAAGCGTGCCGTTTCGCCCGGTCTTTCCGAACTACTGGCTAGTGTTCGTTCTTGCTGTGATCTTCGGCGTGCTGGGAGGCATCGCGAGTGCGCTGATTTTCTCTCGAATTCAGAGCAAGGATCGCGAGTTCGAACAAGCTCACGATGCTGGCTCACGCGATCAAGCGCAGTATTATGAGTCCGACTACGGCACGCACGACTACGTACGGCGAGCTGATCATCTCTATGACCGACGCGGCGTCTAGACTTCAGTTCCGAGAAACAAGAGCTCACGGTATGCACTCGCACCAAAAAATTCTAGTTGTCATCCCAACCCTCAATGAATCTGCTCACATCTCTCAACTGCTCTATCATCTCCTAAAAGACCTGCCAGGAGGCCAGGTTCAAGTAGTTGTCGCTGATGGGGGAAGCACGGACGGAACCACGAATATCGTCCGCCGGATGAGCGCTGAAGATAGTCGGATCCACCTCATTCACAATCCAAAACGCCTTCAGAGCTGCGGGATCAACCTCGCCGTCAGGGAGTTCGGTCATGCCGCCGACATCCTGATCCGGTGTGATGCGCACTCTGGGTATCCCGACAACTACGTTCGCGACCTTGCTTCGTCGATGGCTCGGACCAATGCGGACGCGGTGGTGGTGCCGATGGATACGGTCGGTGGAAGCTGCCTGCAAAAAGCCATTGCATGGGTGTCCAATTCCAAAGTAGGAACAGGTGGATCGGCACATCGCGCAGGACGGAAAAGCGAGTTTGTAGACCACGGTCATCATGCTGCGATGAACATGGACGCGTTCCGGAAAGTGGGCGGCTACGACGAGACGTTCAGTCACAACGAGGACGCTGAATTTGATTGCAGGCTTCGGCACGTCGGCGGCAGAATATACTTGGATGCGAATATTCGGATCGAGTATCAGCCAAGAAGCAGCTTAGCCTCGCTTTGGAAGCAATATTTCTACTACGGACGGGGCCGTTCTCGAACTGTAAGAAAGCATCCTGCATCCCTGCGGCTACGCCAGTTCCTGGTGCCGGCACACGTCGTTGCTATGTTGGCTTCTGTGTTGGCAGTTGGCGCAGTAGGGGATGTGCGATTCCTCGCGTGGCCCTTGGTCTATTTAGCGGCACTCGCAGTTTACTCGGCGTATGTCTCGATAGAAAACCGGTCGAAGTGTGGTCTTCTGGCGGCTCCTGCTGCGTTCGTCATGCATACGTCGTGGGCGATGGGCTTCTTCTGGGGACTCATGTCGGTGCGGGAGCGAGCTTGGACGGGAAGCGCTGATCCGTTAGCCCTGCAGAGCTAATGGCCCGCTTGGCGAGTGTAATTATTACTGGCCTTGTCGTAAACTGAGATAGTTCTGGTTGCGATCTCGCCCCAATTCGAGATGGAGCCGCGCATCTGGATGATTTCTCGCGCGGCCCCGGATCGGTAAGTATCGTCCGCAATCAACGGCGCGAGTGCCGAAGCCAATGCCGCCGGCGAATTTGGCTCAATTAGCTTGTTGAGTTTGAGGTCGCCGAGCAGCTCTTCGAATAGCCCTATGCGCGAAGCAACCACGGGTCGGCCTGCCGCCAATCCCAACATAAGAACACCGGAAGCATCGATTTCTCGATACGGAAATACGTGAATATCAGCGTCCGTCATTAGCTTGGGAAGCTCTGAATCGGGTACAAAGCGCAGATCAAACTCGATGATGTCTCGAAGGCCCAGCTGATTGACCAGATCGAGCAGGGGCTGCATGTTCATCTCCGGCCGGCCGACGATTCTTACCCGGCAACGTTGTTTTGCCGGTTCCGGCAGCTCTCCGATCGCACGGATGAGGACGTCCGCGCCCTTGTAGGGCTTGATCTGGCCGAACAGTAGGATTTCTACGCGGCGATCCTGACGGGCGTCCTTTGTGTCCTCGCGGAATGGCTCCAGGAGGAGCCCGTGCGGCACAATGGAAACCCGGTTGGTGTTGATGCCATAGTCGATCATCCTCTGGCGTGCGGCCTTGGTGTGTACGATGACATGGTCGAACCGCCTGAAGATTTCCGTCGCGCCAAGCCTTTGCAGGCGCGAGCGTGGATTGTCGTTGTAGGGTTTGGAATCATGGGCGGTCAGGATTGTTGGCGCTATTCGCCTGAATTGCGGAATGAAGCGGCTGTCGATGGACGCAAGCGGGGTCCATTGAAAGTGAATGACGTCAGGTCGCTCTCGGGCCAAATGCCGCAGCAATTGAAACATTGATCCTATGTGACTCAATCCCTTAAGCCCTAGACCAACTCTGCGGGGAAGTCGCTTGAGGCGGCCTGGCTCGAGGCCCTTGTAGAAATGCTGGACCAAGAATCGCCGATGCTCTTCTGTCTCTGCCGCATCTGGTTTCCTGCCGAAGATGCGAACAGCATGCCCTGCTTGATGCAAAGCTTCCGCTAGCTGAAAGTCGTAAGGCCACGTAAACAAGGACGGATCGATGAGTGCTATGTTCATGCGTTGTCTGCTGGGGGTGAGCGAAGCTTAGTCCAGTTATATAGGACCAGCCCGTCGAGGTGTAAGCTATTCTCGGCGCCAATCCAAATTCGAGGGGATGTTCGTATGCGGACAAAATCAGCCGTGAGCGGCTTGTGGGGAAGGCACGCGACGCGAGCGGTCGCCTTGGTGTTGGTGCTGCTGGATTACCGGATATTTGCGGCAGAAAGCGTCACCTCCGATGCAGGGGTAAAGACGCGTTATGGCGATCATGAGTTGTTCACGCGCGGGCCTTACACCGCTTTCATGGATCCCTACAACCGCGGCAAGTTCGCTGCCGGCGTTGATTTTTCCCAGAGCTTCGAGGTAGACCCGGCGCAGTTCCCAAACGGCACGCACCTAAAATGGGATTGGCCCGTCCG
The DNA here is from genome assembly GCF_051917485.1 of Bradyrhizobium sp. RDM12. NCBI lineage: Bacteria > Pseudomonadati > Pseudomonadota > Alphaproteobacteria > Hyphomicrobiales > Nitrobacteraceae > Bradyrhizobium > Bradyrhizobium sp. RDM12. Next base: position 7,433,950 of record NZ_CM133064.1, on the reverse strand, counting down.
GGAGCCGAAGAACGTTCTGGGGTTTCTTCAGGTCGCGGGCTTTGGCGATTATTTCAATACAGTGCCAAAGGCCCCTGTGCCTCCGCGCCGGCTCAAAGAAATCGCCGTGCTCACCGCTTCGCACAAGCTTCAGCACAGCGGTACCGAGAATGGCTACGATATCATCTATGACTGGTTTTTGGCTGCAACGCCGCATGGGGGCGACACTCATCTCTTCGAGGTCGAGGTGTTCGTCCATGTGCCACAATACTCGATGAAGTATTTTCGGAGATCTACGCCAATTGGTCGGTTTGAATCGAATGGTGTCGCATGGAATGTCGCAGTCGATAGAAAGACTTCGCCGCCGGATATTCTCTTCGTGCCTGCTGACGGCAAGGATCTATATGAGGCGTCAATCGATTTGAAAGCGATGTATTCCTATCTGGTGTCGCAAAAGATATTGACTGGCAACGAATACTATAATGGTCACTCGCTCGGAGTTGAGCCGGCACAGGGCTCAGGATCAATGTTCGTCGAGTCCATACGTGTCGAATACAAATGATCGGTACGGGAAACATTCAAAATCGAAGTTTCGATCACTCCGCCGTTACTGATGGTGTTCTTGCCTCCCGTAAGGACGACGCAAGTGTCTTTTTTTGATTGAGCCAGAAAAAAAGGATGTGAAGAATGTAACTCGGTACTCCGATCAGGTAGCGCCGCGACAGGCGCCCGGGCTCGTTCCACATCCTGAATAGCCATTCGAGGTGCAGGCTGCGCACGAAACGCGACGCTCTCGGAATTTCGCCCGACATGAAGTCGAATAGAGCTCCGACTGCGAACGCGTGATTGCATACCCTTGGGACGTAATTGGCAGTCCAAACTTCCTGCTTGGGATTGCCTAGCGCAACCAACAGCAGGTCGGGCCGAACATTCGCGATCATCGCTGCAATGTCGCCACAGTCGTGCTCGTCGAAATATCCCTGATGAAATCCGACGACCTGATGGCGGGGCCAGCACGAGGTCACCACCTCGGCAGCTTTGGCCACCGTGTGCTCCTTCGCGCCGAGCAGGAAGATCCGAAGCGAGTGCCTTGTCTGCGTGAGAAGCGCGGGGATGAAATCCGTGCCGTTCATGTTCTCCGGGAACAGGGCGCGGTGCAAGATCGTGCTTGCGATGCTTATACCTATGCCATCGTTTAGTACGACGAAGTCGTCCAGTTGCTTGGTCAGACCGGAATCTGATCGTGCAATGTTGGCCAGGTTGGCATTCAAAAACGCTACTTTCATCGATGCCCCAGCCAAGACGGACGAGTCGAAGCGATCTACGAACTCGCGCGCCGTAGTTGCGAGAACCTTGATGTCGCCAATGCTTACAATGCTGCCGGATCTATGATGACGCATCAGACTGTCTCTGGGGTGCGACGGTTCTCGTACTTCAGAGAGTTCACGCAGTCCTCAAGACATGCGACGCAAGTGTTCCAACTATAGTCGCTTTGGACTTTTTTCCTGGTTTCTTTCGTGGCTTGCCGGATGTCTGCAACGTCCGACTTAAGGATCAACGCTGCGGTGCTTTCGGTAGCGCGCTCCGCCGAGACGACGGCCCCGCAATATTCCCGCGTCATAGCGGAAGCCCCCGGTAGATCGATGCAAATCGGGAAGGCGCCGGCGGCCAGCGACTCGAGAACGATAAGTGGGAAAGAGTCCAGCTGAGAGAGATGAACGAGAAAGTCGGCCGTACCCAGGCGGTCGGCCAGCTTGTCTTCCGGGAGTGCATCCACCACGCTAATGAGCGGAGAAAGCTTCTCGTCGTCGATACGCTGAATGAGGGTGTTCTTGGTTTCGGGATCGCAGGGGCCGATTATCTCAGCGTCAAAGCTGACTCCGTTCTCCGCCAAAATTTTGCAAACGTCGACAAAGCGAAACGTACCCTTCGCGTGCGATAGCCTGCTGGCGTGTATCAGCCGGATCCGATCCGTATGCCCCCCCGACTTGAGCGCGGGCTGACGCGGCTGCAACAAAGCACGTGGAAGCAGCGTGCGAATTCGGGATTTCGGTATTGATTTAAGGATTGTGAGTTCGGTCAGCTGTGTTTCGGAAAGGTAGGCAACACGATCACATAACTTGAGAAGCTGCGAGCTCAGAGACCTTAGAAACCTGTTTCGGGTGGAGGTCCAGTTCGGGCCAAGGTGAGGTGTTACGATGATCTTCTTTCCCATCATGCGAGCCACGGGGAGGAAGAGGAGATCTGCGATGTTGACGTACTGCAGCCAGACGACGTCGTAAGGCTCCCGTCGAGTCTGATAGAATTGCAAAACGGCGCGAAAGAACAAAGGAAGACGCCGGGGTCTCAAATAAGCGCTTTCGGTCGAGAGCCATTTGGCGTGATGGCCGGTTGTCTCGTTCACGGCTTCCGTGGCTCTCCTGCAAAATGCTTCCACGCCACCACGGTGCGAAGGGCTGCCGCCTAACACCAATATATTCATGGAACCTCAAAACCGAAAAAAGCACTAAAGGGGGCGTAAGCGACTGAATCTTAGAGCAGATGTGATCGTTCCAAACATACTATACTTACACCAGATGCTTCCTTTGCGCGAGGGGCTATAGACGGATTCTTGAGCTAACCGATTCGGATCAGATTTCTCAAATTTCCGCTCCAAGACCTCTTGTAACTCCCAAAAGTTTGTCGGTTACCTGGCACCTCAACACTTTGAGACTGCGTCCCTCCAGCCCCTGCGGTGTACTTTGCGCCAGGATCGCGCCAATCTCAGAGCCGCGATGAACGGCCATTCTCATGCGGGGGCCGCCAAATGCGGGCGCTACGGGTGCTGTTTCAGCTGAGGAGCAGTCAACGACTCATTGAGGTCGTGTCCCCGGTGGTGGTGTAGCTCGGTAGAGCAAAGCCGCCCGGACGCGCGCCCTCAAATAGCGCCGTAGCGGGCGGGCGGCTTTGCGGTGGTCACCGGCAGTTCTCCGGTAGGATCGGGTTGCGACACGCCAACGCAACCGAGGAGATCAAGCGGCGGACCGAGGTGGTCGGCATCTTCCCCAATGAGGACGCCATCGTTCGCCTCATCGGCGCGATCCTGCTCGAACAGAACGATGAATGGGCCGTCCAGCGCGCCCGTTACATGACACTGGAAACAATCGCGCCGTTGAGCGATGATCCGAGTGTCAGCCTCACGGCTATCACCAGCTGACCAGCCCGGCGCTCGCCGGCGAACGCGGTGATCCACCGCCAGCTACACCACGCCACGGGAGTACGTCATGCCAAGCTGATGACTGCTTGTGGGTGCAAGTCCCATCCGGCCAAAGCCGAAGCAGGCAGGCCGGGACCGAGTCTTGCGGGCGTCGCGGCAACGCGGGGTTCGAAGTGTAGACAGGAGCCATGCGGGGTGCGGGAATGAGCCTCGAAAGGTGGATGTTCGCGGAGGCCGAGTGTGTTCCCTAAACACGAAGGCAGCATGAGCATCGTCGTTATGCGAGACGATGCCACTCCGTCGGGGTCGATGGCCGGATCACGTATGGAAGGTAATCATCGGAACATGAGAGGCCCGACCGGGTCCGTTGGATTGGTCTCCAACGGGGGGCAGCGGCAAGGCAGTGCCGGAGCCGCGGTCCGAGCTGAGGTCGGGAGTCGGACTGGTTCATAGTACCTGTGAAGTCGTCGAAGGAAACGAGACGCATGGAGGGAAGGGGCCAGCCCGAGGGGAGCCCGCGCGAGAAGGCCAGGGTCCGGACACAGAGCCGGGTTGCCTTGCCGCCGAACCTCGAACGGGTGAACGCGGCGGCCAAGCAGGCTGCCCAAACCCGGTTCACAGCCTTGCTGCATCACGTCGACGAGGACGCTCTGCTTCGGGCGTTTCGACGACAAAAGCGGCAGGCCAGCGCGGGGGTCAATGGGGTAACGGTGGCGAAGTACGAAGAGAGGCTCACGGATAACCTCCGCGAGCTCTGCCGACGCGTCCATACGGGTCGCTACCGGCCACAGCCGGTACGGCGAGTCTACATCCCCAAAGCCGATGGCGGTAAGCGGCCTCTCGGTGTGCCGGCGCTAGAGGACAAGATTGTCCAAAGCGCAGTCGCCGAGGTGCTGAGCGCCGTCTATGAGGCCGACTTCCTCGGGTTCTCCTACGGCTTCCGGCCGGGGCGGAATCCTCATATGGCGCTTGACGCCTTGCACACGGCGATCATGAGCCAGCGCGTCAACTGGGTGCTCGATGCCGACATACGCAACTTCTTCGACTCGGTCGACCACGAGTGGCTGCTGCGGATGGTGGCGCACAGGATCGCCGATCCTCGCATCTTGCGGCTCATAGAGCTGTGGCTGCGGGCCGGCGTTCTTGAGAGCGGCGAGAAGCAAGAAACGGACAGGGGTACCCCGCAGGGGGCGGGCATCAGTCCGCTCCTCGCCAACATCTTTCTGCACTACGTCCTTGACCTCTGGGTCCACCAATGGCGCCGTCACCGCGCACGCGGTCGCGTTGTGGCCGTGCGCTATGCGGACGACTTCGTCATGGGCTTCGAGAGCAAGGCGGATGCGCAGGAGATGCTCTTGGCCCTCAAGGCGCGGCTGGCCAGCTTTGGCCTGATGCTTCATGAGGGCAAGACGCGGCTGATCGAGTTCGGTCGATTTGCGGCCCTCTCGCGTCAGCGGCGCGGCGAGCGGCGACCCGAGACCTTCGCCTTCCTCGGCTTCACCCACTATTGCGGGCGGACTCGGGACGGCCGGTTCATCGTGAAGCACAAGACGGAAGGGAAACGCCTGACGCGCAAGCTGACGGCGTTGCGCCAGGAGGCCTGGCGGCTCATGCACGAGTCACTGGCCACCCAGCACGAGTGGTTCGCCGCAGTGCTGCGTGGACACTACGGCTACTACGGCAGGCCGCACAATTATCCAGCGCTCAACGGCTTCTATCGCGAAGTGCGTCGGACTTGGCTGCGCTGTCTGAGACGGCGCAGTCAGAAAAGTCGGCGCATGGGCTGGTCGGAGTTCGAGACCCTGACGGCACGCTTCCGTCTGCCCGTTCCACGCATCACTCGCACTTGGGCGCAGGCGCGGATATGACGCGGGTTACCCTCGGGAAGAGCCGGGTGCGGGAAAGCCGCCTGCCCGGATCTGTGAGGGCGAAAGCCAAATGGCTGAGCTACTCGACCACGATCCCTGATTGAGCCTTATTGCTGCGCAGGCGATCAAGCCCGCCAAAGCGCGAAATTGATCTGCAAACCGCAGCCATGTAGATGCCTTCACCAAATGAGACCCGCTATTGTGATACCGGAGGAACAGTGGGCTGATGTGATACGTACTGCCACGCGGCAGAGCGCCTTCGGCGGCATTTCATTAGCTCTCTCGGCAACTTCAGATTTACCTCCCTACAGCTCACTAGCCTGTGGATTAGCTTGTAGGAAAAATGCTGCCAGCCGCAAATGCGCCTGGGTGCCGAGCGGCGCTCCATGGCAAGCTCTTCTCAAGGTGGTAGATGCACGCAGTGCGCCGCAATTTTCAAATGGAAGCCTTCTCTAGTCCCGCTTTTGCCCGTTCCAGTTCTCTTTGCTTATTCGATAGAGATTGCCGCCTTCTTGAGCAGTCGAGATCTTCCGTCGAAGAGTGAACGTCTTGGGCAGCGATAGCGGGCTGGGACCTCGTGCCCTGAGCCTTGACCAACCAGCCGAAGCCGACTGAGTTTCGGGATGCGCCTCACCGTAAACGGCAGTTTATGGGCCTGCTCATGAATGTCGCGCGCGATATTGCGCGATAGTTCCTCTGACCAGCATTGCCAATTGAGTGGGCAAACATCGCACTCCAGCTTAGGAGTGTCTTGCCCTCGTTCGCTCTAACCGAACGCTCCGGCTTGAGACCGAAGCGTCCCCGGTCGTTCGATCATGGTCTTAGCGGCTCCGACTTCGGCCTGGCGAATGGGCACGGGACGCCCCGAAATAGATGATGACGCCGAACTTCACACCGATGAGATAGTTGTCGAACCGAACCGATATTGCGGGAGTGATACGCGCAACCTTGGCCTCCCCCACGGTCCAACTATATTGGTTCTTTCACAAATTTCGCCGGTGGCGTTGGGCGGGCTGATGACCTTCGTCGTGTTAAGCCTTTCGATTTTCGTCGGGAAGTCACCACCCTAATAATTATTGATCCGTCTGATGTTTGGAGGTTAGGCGACCGCGCCGCGTTTGGCTGATTTATCGCGCTATCGTCGACCTTCTTGTGGCAATCAATCGGTGGGGCTCCTGATATATCGACAAATCCTATTGGTTGAGCTACTGGAATTCCGGTTCGCCATCAGGCATCAAATGCGTGGTACTGTCGTGGATTGGCCTTGCACATGATAGTGAACGGGTGAGCATCGTTGGTGGCGATGTCAATCGGGTGGTCCGCAATCGTCCGCTTGCCGGGATTGGCCGCACATTGTAACGTTGTTTTCACTCCCGCGCGAAGTACATCCCGCGCAGTTCAACGTTTCCCGTGATACCGATGAGGCGCCGTAGACGCTTGACCGACTCCGATGTGCATATACAAAAAAGTGTCGTTCAATCACCAGTCTCGGGTGCGAGCGGCGGTTCTATAAAAAAGAACGTCGAGCCAAGCGCATCTTCGTTTCTAGATTTTTGTCGTGGCCTGGCAGCGTCCGTCGTTGTGATCTCTCACGCCGAGGAGATATTCGACATCCATGTTTTCCGGTTGTCCGGTGCTTTGGGTGTAAGCATCTTCTTTCTCTTAAGTGGCTTTTTGATCACGATCTCGATCAGAAACCATCTGAACTCGCGACAAGCCCGGCTGTCTGTCTTCTTGTCAGATCGTTTTGCCCGAATTGCAACTCCCTATCTGCCAATACTGGTTGTCGTTGCGTTGCTCAACGTATGGTTGGTGAGCGGAAATTGGGGGCAGTACGGAATTAATCGCGGGCTTTACGCGCTGTTGGGAAATGCCCTTTTCCTGAATGACTATCCGATTTTTCAAGCCCTCTCGAATCGCTGGTTTGTTGCGGATTTCTATATCCGCTCTTACAATACTGCTGAACCATTCTGGACGATACCTATTGAGTTCTGGATCTATGTCGGCGCCGGTCTATTTGCTTTCAGCTTGTTGGGAAGAGAAAAGCTCAGAGCTCCGTTTGTCTTAATCGCATTGACCTTGTGCTTGCCGGTCATCGTCTGGAACTCTTTCGCGGGAGGAGGTAAGTGTCTGACGCTCATCTGGATGGTCGGCGCGCTGTTTGCTTTGCTATGGCTTTCGCTCGAGAAATATTGCGGTGGCGCCGCAAAGGTGGGCCTGGTTTTAGCTTCGTTTGGGAGTGTTGCTCTCGTTGGCAAAGTCGCCAAGGTACCGTTCGATCCCCATGATTTGCAGACGGCTGTTTTTATTGCGTGCATCCTGTTCGGCACAACCTTTTTTGCTTTCTGAGACGAAGCTTCCAGCGGGCTTTCATCGAGCTGCTTTTGCGCTCGCTTCTTATTCCTACAGCCTCTATCTCGTTCATAATACTGTGCTCATTTTAGTCAGGGAGCATAGCGCGAGTACTTACCTATCCTATGGTGGGAGCATCGCGCTTGCGCATTTGGCTTCTATCGCCATGTACTTTGCTTTCGAGCGGCATCACCGGCATGTCTCGCGCTTCATACGTCCATTCGTGTTCAAGCTGACTGACGGGGGGGGGGCAAGTTGCATCTAAATCTCCGAGGCCTTAATCCATTTGGATTGTCTCGATACAGTTCTTGGGCTGCTGCTTTTGCTTGTTGGATTCAAGCAGAAGACCGCTCTTGGGACTGCCGATAATAATGGTACGAAACATTCTTGACAAAAATGCTCCCATAAGAGTCTTCGACCGGCGAGGGCTGCCTTGCACGCTAAGCACGGAGAAAGAAGACATTGGCGTGTGGCTAACCATTTGCTTTTCCATAGGCTCCATTGGCGTTATTCTCACTGAGCTCGACGCCGTTGGAGATTAGACGAGTCGCGGATCGTTGCTCTGAGCTATGATCGTTTCCGGCTGGTGTCGGTCATGGCGCGGCGCAATGGGTTCTCCAGAGCTACTGGTTGGTGCGCGAGGGATGGCTGCGCGGGATAGCGGGCTACTACCGCAGAGAAAACTTCGACACCAGCTTCAGCATCAACCTTGGTCGCGCGGAAGGCCCATCGCCGGCCAGAGAGTGCGCGAAGGCGGCGAGACGTCGAGATCAAGGTTGGCGGCTGCCGAGGTCTGCGTTGACCGTGGCGTGGACACAGAAGCGCCGTGGCGGCTTTTGAGACGATGCCGCTTCCGATTCAAGAACTTCGAGGTTTGGATCGCCATCGGTTACAAGGAAGACGGCGCAAGATGCACAGTCTGAACGTCGCAGTGAGGAGAGTTCGTGACCCGCGTGCTGGTGATCTCTATACTTTCTGCGACCGCTGTGCGATCTGGTTAAAATTCTTCCGGAACGACGGCCGTTTGGCGGCACCGGCCCCCAGCCGCGATGTTCTATTACTTTCGTGAGACCGCAAGGGGCGAACGTCCCCAGGCGCATGTGGCGGCTATGCCGGACCCCTGCAAGCGAATGCCTATGAACGCGACGCACGTTCTTTGCGATGGTCGATATCGAAGAGAAATGCCCGTCGTAAGGCCTTCGGCAAAAATGAACTCCTTTTTCTCGAACTACGCTCCAGTTTGTGCAACGGATTGATGTTCGAGATCGAGCGCTGCATTACTCGCAGGCGTGCCGAGCAACGCGTTCAGATTCGGCAAATGCTCATCCGGCCTCTGGTCGGGAAACTTCAGGTCTACAAGCGAGTGCAATTCGCCGAGCTGTCCAGTGGGCACGGCTATGCGGCGGCTTCAAATACATGTTGAAGCGGTGGCCGAGCTTCATCCTGGAAGACGGCCCGCGTCTGTCTCGCGAAACAACGCCGTTGAGCATTAAGGCAGGTAGCTGTCGGGCGAAAATCCTGGCTCTGCGTTTCTCCCCGGCGTCGGCCGCCTTGTTTAGTTTGAGAGGCGGCCCGAAGCTTTGACCTCAAATCTAGCTTTAAGGTCACTGGCGAATGCAGGCCGATGTGTGGCGCCGAGCGTGGGCGACGATATGGTTACGTCGAGAAGGTTCACCTTGTCGAACAGACCTTGCAGTCTGGCGAGACGGTCTGCGGCGTCGCTCGCCGCCACGGGGTTCCGGCGTTCACCGACTTCGGCATCGACTAACTGATCGAGCCCATCAAGTTCCGTTGAGAGAATCCTGGACTACTCAGGCGGTAATCCTGCGGCCTACTACGCATGGATACGCTTCTTTTGCGGCTCCGAATGCGGTAGAGCACAGGCTTCCATGTACAGCTCCACGGCCAAGATGAACGCCGTGGATCCGTAGGCTGGCTCACAAGTATCCTTGCCCGTATTGCCGTCCAGCAGCTCGTCGGCTCGACGAGCTGCTGCCATGGACCGGACGTCGCAATCAACGATAGCTGCGCAGGCGGCGTATTCGGTGAGCTCACTAGCTAATCACGCTGCGTGACGACTGCGTGCCTGTAGCCCACGGATGCTTACACGAACGGCTCATTCGCGACTAATTCAATCTATCGTTCTGGAGCCACGGGTGGACAAGTCGCTGAATTTTGCGTCGGAAAACGGGCAATTGCGGATATCCTTCATATCTCATTCGCGATATTGAGTTCTTGTTAACCAAACGATTGATGATCGAGACATCGAAGCACTTTCCGCATAACCTAAACAAGAAGGGAACGATCAATGTCGGCCGAACGCAAATGTGACGGGGGAGATGTACGACTAGGCTGAGGTTCCTCTCAGATTGATATCTGGCTCTTCGTTGGTGCAACAAAACTCGGCGGGTTGGTCGCTAAATGCGGATGTATGCCTGCGGCGGCTTCTGTGGTTTTGCCCGAGCTCTTAACGGAATTTTCGTTTGGGCGCTCTCATCGTAATTTCCGAGAGAGGGGGCAAGACCAATGGCAAAGCTCTCTCATCAAGCAAACCGAGAGCCATGCGTTATGCCCACGAATTCTGCAGCGACACCATTTGCTCTAGGCGTTTATGTCGGGAACCCCAATAACGCTAGCTCTAGCGAGCAGGCGTCATTCGAATCCAACCTTGCGGCGTTCTCGTCGTTGATGGGTGCTACACCACAATATCTCGATCAGTTTGTTAACCAGAACGATCCGCTCTCGCACTGGATTGATCAAGCCAAATGGAACGCCGCGTCCTTTGCTGCAACGTCGGGACTTGCAAATGTTACGCCGGTCATCGCACTACCAATGAGTTCGACGGCGCCAGGATCAGGATCAGCTGATCAATTCTATCAAGCTTTCGCTTCAGGTGCATATGATTCCATTCTGCAAGGCATGGTTAAGGCATGGGCGGACGACGGCTTCAAAACGCAAGTTTGGCGGCCGGGCTGGGAGATGAACGTTAGTTCGATGCCGTCATATGTCGGCGACAACGCCGCTACGCAGGCGGATTGGGTTAAGGCATTTCAACACATCTCCGATGTGCTGCACGCAGCGGGGCAGGTGAATGGCACTAACGTCCAAGTCATGTGGAACGCAAATGTTCAGAACTACAGCGCCGCAGGTAACGTTATTCAAACTGCATATCCTGGGAGTCAATATGTCGATCTAATTGGTGCAGACGTCTACGGCGATGTATATCCGTACGGCTCGACGTCACACCTCTATGATTGGGATAAGAGCGGGCAGGTGCTGAATTCGTCTAATCCGGTCTACGATAGCAGCGTTGCACAATGGGCCTCAGATCCCGTTAATCTCTTTCACTACTATAGCAATCCAGCTTCAACTCAATACTCTCTTGACGGAAGTGTGGGTCATGCGACCACGCTTCAGCAACTTATTGATTTGGCCAAATCGACAGGCAAGCCTTTGGCGATCGGAGAGGCCGGCGCTGGAAATTCGCAAGGCGCGGGCCTATCAGACAATCCCACCTTCGTGCAATGGCTGTCGCAAACACTCAAGCAATCGGGGTGCCCATTAGCGTTGTAAGCATTTGGGACTCGAACGGTGGTGGGAGTTACGAATTCTCGAATGCGTCTGATGGCAAGCCTCAAGAAGCGGCGGCATGGGCGAAGTATTTTGGCGCAACCCCGACGATCCCGTCACTGGCCCCGTTATCGACCGACAATGGTTTAATGAATGTGGACCAAATCACTCTGTCCGGAACCGCGGAGGCTGGCAACACGGTTGAGGTATTTGACGGTGCAAAGCTGATTGGGACGGCTGTCGCCGATGCGAATGGCGCGTGGTCGTTTGCGACCAGCGTTCTGGCTGATGGTGCGCATTCGTTCTCCACCAAGGCGGTGAACGCGGTCGGCAATGTGAGCGCGGCTTCAGGTGCGTTGGCGGTGACAATCGATACGGTCGCGCCGATCGCGCCAAAGATCGTTTCAGACACTCGTGGATCCAGCAACACGATGGTTGTCGTAGGCACAGCGGAGGCAGGTAGCAAGATCGTGGTGTACGAAGGCGCGACGCTGCTCGGCTCCGGCGTCGCGGATGCTCAGGGTAACTGGAACGTGCAGACCATCTCGCTGGCCGCCGGGGTGCACAATTTCGTGGCGGCGGCCACAGACGCTGCCGGTAACGTCAGCCAGCTCTCGAATGTTTTTGATCCAGTCATTGGAACGGTGATCGAATCGGTCGGGTCGGTAAGCCTGGTGCAAGTCGGCAAGAACTACTATTTGTCCAGCTTCGGTACGGACCTCGTGTTGAAGTACGGTGGCAACGTGTTCGTCGCGGGACAGTTCGGGGCCTGGGTGCCGCTCGGTGTCGAGGCGACCGCAACCGGCTATGATGTCGCCTGGAAGAACACCTCGACCGGTCTGTATACGGTCTGGAGCGTCGACAAGAGCGGCAACTTTGCCAGCGACCTGCTCAGCAGTGTCTCCGGAAGCAGCACCGCGCTTCAGTCGATCGAGAACCTCTTGCAACAGGATCTCAATGGTAACGACTCCATCGGGGCTCCCGTAGCGCAGTCTGCTGGCACCACCATCACCAAGACGATCGAGTTCTATCGGCGACACCAGCCTGGTTCAGGTTGGTAGCAACTATCTTCTCAATCCGGCGTCAGGCGATGCGGGATTGCTGCTGAAGTACGGTGACAACGTGTTCGTCGCTGGACAGTTCGGGGCCTGGGTTCCGCTCGGTGTCGAGGCGACCTCAACCGGCTATGATGTCGCCTGGAAGAACACCTCCACCGGTCTGTATACGGTCTGGAGCGTCGACAAGAGCGGCAAATTCACCGGTAACCTTCTGAGCAACGTCTCCGGAAGCAGCACCGCGCTTCAGTCGATCGAAAGCCTTCTTAACCAGGACCTCAATGGTGACGGCACCATCGGAGCTCCCGTGGCGCAGTCCGGTGGCACCGCGACCAAGATGATCGAGGCCATCGGCGACACCAGCCTGTCGCAGGCCGGCAGCAACTATCTCCTTACCCCGGCGTCGGGTGGCGCGGGGTTGCTGCTGAAGTACGGTGGCAACGTGTTCGTGGCCGGGCAGTTCGGCGCTTGGAATCCGCTTGGTGTCGAGACGACGGCGACCGGGTACGACGTTGCCTGGAAGAACAGCTCGACTGGTCTGTACACGGTCTGGGGTGTCGACAAGAACGGCAACTGGGCCAGCGATCTGCTCAGCAACGTGTCGGGAAGCAGTGCTGCGTTCAAGGCGATGGAAACGTTGTTCCATCAAGATCTCAACGGCGACGGCGTGATCAATACCGCCTCGACCGTTATCGACGTCACCGGCAAGCTCGCCCTGAATCTGGGCAATATGAGCCAGGCTGCGACCATCGCGGCCGGAGCGTCTCTCGAGCTTACGGGGGCCGTCTCCGGCTCGATCACGTTCAAGGCGGTGACCGGCGCGCTGATCCTCGACAAGTCGGCGCAGTTCACAGGGAAAATCTACGGACTGTCGGGCGATGGCAATCCGAACAGCTCGGACATCCTCGATCTCAGGGACATCGCATATGGGACCGGGACGAAGGTCTCGTTCTCCGGTGATACCTCAGGGGGCGTGCTAACCGTCACCGATGCGCAGAACCACAGCTCCCATCTCGCGCTGGCGGGGGACTACACCCACTCGACGTTCAATCTCACTAGCGACGGCGCCGGCGGCACACTCGTCATCGATCCGCCGATGAGCGGCTTCAAATTTGCTCCTGCGCCGGCGGCCATGCCGACTACGACAGCGCTCGTCCAACACGACAGCTACACGATCGGGTCAGGTGACTTCCACGCGAATAACGCATCAAACCCGTTCGCTGGCCGTCAGCCGACGGTCGATGATCACCACGTCCTGCCGGACCAGGCCAGCATCGCTCAATACGCCCACATCCCGGACATGCACCACTTCTTCCTGAGGTGATCGAGTTATCGCCGAAAGTTGGTGACGGCGGGAATCGGGAAGGCGGCATATCGTGGGGGTGCTTGACGCCTCCACTTCTCCACCAAAGGAGCGATATGCCGTGCCCAACGATAACGTCACCAGACTGATTCAGCCAGGATTCTTCGACGATCAACTCACCGAAATCTTACGCAATGGAGCCCGTGCGCTGCTTGCCAAGGCGGTCGAGGCCGAGGTCGCGGACTTCCTCGACAAGCATGCCGATTTAAAGACCCAGGACGGTCAGCAGCGCGTCGTCCGCCACGGTCACCTGCCGGAACGCGAGGTGATGACCGGTATCGGTCCGGTCACCGTTCACCAGCCGCGTGTGCGCGACCGCACGGCCGCCGCCGGCGATCCCGGCCGCATCCGGTTCTCACCGTCGATCCTGCCGCCCTACATGCGCCGGTCGAAGTCGATCGAGACGCTGCTGCCGATCCTTTATCTGTAAGCGCGAAGCCGATACCCTTGCTTCAGAATTCGAATGAACGTGCGAAGAAGCCTCCGGCTCTGGACGGAGGTTTGGGATGGGATTGGACAGCAAAAAGGACGTCCATTTGGACGGCTCATCGGTAGGGCCGGTGAGCCGGCTGGAGGTCCTTGAAGGACCGTCGGGACGCCGCGTGCGTTCGGAGGCTGAGAGAGCTCGGATCGTCGCCGAGAGTCTGCTACCCGGTGCCCAGGTCTCCGAGGTGGCGCGCAAGCACGGGGCGACGCGCTGGCAGATTTACGATTGGCGACGACGCTTTCGACAGCGAGGCCTGTTGGCGCCGTGCGAGGCGTCGCAGTCGACATTCGCGCCGCTGGTCGTGGAAAGCGCGTTGGAGGAGGGTCACGTTCCGGCGATCAAGCTTGAGATCGCGATCGGCGATGTCGTGCTGCGGACGGACACAGCAATAGATGGCGAGCAGCTGTCCCGGGTGATCCGCGCAGTGCGAGCGTCACGATGATCGCGGCCGGTGCCGATCTGAAGATTTACATCGCGACGCGGCCGATCGACTTCCGCTGTGGCCACGATGGACTTGCGGCGAAGGTGCAGGAGATGCTTGGCCTCGACCCGTTCAGCGGCGCAGCCTTCGTGTTCCGATCGAAACGAGCGGACCGGATCAAGATTTTGGTCTGGGATCGAACGGGCCTGGTGTTAGTTCATAAGCGCCTCGAAGGCTGCAAGTTCGTTTGGCCAACGATCGCAGACGGCGTGATGCGCATATCGCCAGCGATGTTCGCAGCCCTGTTCGAAGGGCTGGATTGGAGGTTAGTCCGCCCGAAAGAAGCGCGGCGTCCCCAGGCGGCTGGATAACTGCGGCAGATTGACTCGGGAGCTATTTTGAACGTGGCAGGCGCGGTGGCGACGTGCTCGAAATAGCGCATGAGCATTGCGGCGCTGCGCAACGAAAACGAACGCCTGAAGGCGCTTTTGGCGCAAACGCAGGCAGCCTTGAGCGAGCATCAGGGGGCATTGGCGGCATCGGAGGAAGCGCGACGTCGGCTGGAGGTCATTCTCGGGGAATTGAGACGCGAGAAGTTCGGCGCGAAGTCCGAGAAGCTACGGCCAGATCAGTATCACTTGCCGCTGGAAGACGTGGAGATCGCGCAAGGCATCCTGGACGCGGCTCAGGAGAGAGCCGAGGCTGTGATCCAGGGCCGATCGCGGAGCGCGCCGGATCAAGGTTCTCATCGCAATCGCGGCTGCTTGCCTGCCCATTTGCCTCGGGTGGAACGGATCATCGAGCCTGCGAGCACGCTCTGTCCGTGCGGTTGCGGCGCCATGACAAAGATCGGCGAGGACGTCAGCAAACGCCTCGACGTGATCCCGGCGCAATGGCGCGTGCTGGTCACGCGCCGCCCGAAATACATCTGTCGCCGCTGCTCGGGCCCTGTCGTGCAGGCCCACGCGCCGGAGCACGTCGTGCCTGGTGGGCTGCCGACCGAAGCGGCCATTGCGCACGTGATCGTCTCCAAGTTCGGCGACCATACGCCGTTTTACCGTCAGGCCGAGATCTATGCTCGGCAGGGGATCCGGCTTGATCGGGCGACACTGGGCAACTGGTCCGGCCGCGCCTGCTTCCATCTCCAACCCGTAGCGGACCACATGCGTCGCCATCTGGAGAGGGCAGATCGTCTGTTCATGGACGAAACCACGGCACCGGTGCTCGATCCCGGGCGTGGCCAAACGAAGAAAGGCTACTTCTGGGCGATCGTCTCCGACGACCGCGGCCACAGCGGCCCAAGTCCTCCGATCGTGCTGTTCCGATATGCCCCCGGTCGCAGCGGCGCCTTCGCGGAGCAGTTCCTGCATGGCTTTAACGGACGCTTCCTGCAATGCGATGCCTATGACGGTTATGACCGGCTGACCGAAGTCGCTCGACCGCAGGGGCCGTGGACGCTTGTGCATTGCTGGAGCCATTTGCGGCGGCGCTTCGTCAAATTGGCCCGCAACAGCAAATCGCCGATCGCCGAGGCTGCGGTTCGGCACATCGCACAGCTTTACGCCATCGAAGCCATGGTACGCGGTTCATCGCCGGACATCCGGCTGGCCGCGCGCAAGGAGCACTCGCTGCCAATCGTCGCCGCGCTAAAGCCATGGTTCGAGAAACAGCTGTCGATGATCTCCAGTGGTTCGACGCTCGCCGAGGACATCCGCTACGCGCTCAATCACTGGCAAGGGCTGACCCGCTTCCTCGAAGACGGGCGCCTCGAGCTTGACACGAACCCGGTCGAGAACGCCATCCGGCCAGTCTGCCTGACCAGAAAAAACGCGCTCTTCGCCGGTCATGAGGTCGGCGCGGAAAATTGGGCCCTGCTCGCGTCGATCGTCGCCACCTGCAAGCTCAACGACATCAACCCGGCCGCCTACATCGCCGAAACACTCGAGACGATCATCGACGGCCATCCCCATAGCCGCATCGAAGACCTTATGCCGTGGCGATTCCGCAAAACGTCAAGCCAGCCTCAATAGGGTTGCGGCGTATTCGTCCGAGGACGGCCGTCTTGCGGGTTTTTCCGACCTGTAGCTGACTGTCAGTATGGATATCCTTACTGATAGTCGCCAAGTGAGCCGCCTTGAGATTGTGGAGACTGGTCGGCGTCGGCGCTGGTCGGAAGCGGAGAAACTCCGAATTGTCGAGGAAAGTTTTTCGGCGCCACGGATGGTGTCGGCGACAGCACGGCACCATGGGGTTGCGAAACAGCTTCTGTTTTCATGGCGTAAGGCCTATCGCGAAGGACAGCTTGGCGGCAGTCAGGCCGATGGATTTGTGCCAGCCCAGATTGTGCCGGAGATCCAGTCGACGACGCCTGCGACCGCGCCGGCGATGACGGGCACTTTGGAGATCGTGACCGCGAATGGCCGACGCGTGATCGTGGACCACAACGTCGATGTCGCGGTTTTGCTACGGATCATGCGAGGGCTGGAGACACTACGTTGATCCCGCTCCCGACGGGCGTGCGAGTGTGGCTGGCGACGGGCCATACGGACATGCGGTGTGGCTTTCCGAGCCTGGCTCTGCGCGTGCAGGAAGTGCTCAAGCACGATGCTATGGGCGGTGGTCTTTTCTGCTTCAGGGGCAAACGCGGCGATCTTTTGAAGGTGATTTGGCACGATGGCCAGGGAGCATGCCTTTTTACAAAAAGGCTCGAGAGAGGAAGGTTCATCTGGCCATCGGTAGCCGGTGAACCGGTGATGATCTCGCCGGCGCAGCTCTCCTATCTGCTGTCCGGGATCGACTGGCGCAACCCTCAAGAAACCCAGCGTCCGACGCGAGTGGGATAACCGTTTTTACGGTTTGAATCTGCGGCTCGATCTGATTCAATGGCTTCATGATATCGAAGCCGGACGATCTTCCATCGGACCTTGTCAGTGCCCTGGCGGCGCTGCAGGCCGAACGTGAGGCGCGACAGAAAGCCGAGGCGAAGGCCGCCAACTGGCAGGCGCAAGCCGCGAATGCGCAGGCGAAACTGTCGGATACCGAGGCGCTGATCGCGCATCTCGAGCTGCGGATCGAGAAGCTCAAACGCGAACTGCACGGGCAACGA
This sequence comes from Bradyrhizobium sp. RDM12, assembly GCF_051917485.1. Lineage (NCBI taxonomy): Bacteria > Pseudomonadati > Pseudomonadota > Alphaproteobacteria > Hyphomicrobiales > Nitrobacteraceae > Bradyrhizobium > Bradyrhizobium sp. RDM12. The sequence continues at coordinate 7,416,553 of NZ_CM133064.1, read as the reverse complement.
TCCGAGCGCTCGGCACGCCTGCTTGAGCAGTTGGAGTTGGAACTCGAAGAACTCGTCACCACAGCGAGCGAGGATGAGCTTGCCGCACAGGCCGCAGCGGCGAAGACGCAGAACGTCCGTCCCTTCGTGCGCAAGCGACCGGTGCGCAAGCCGTGGCCGGACGATATCGAACACGAGCGCGTCGTCATCGAGGCACCAACGACCTGTGCCTGCTGTGGTGGATCGCGGCTGGCGAAGGTCGGCGAAGATGTGACCAAGACGCTGGAGGAGATCCCGCGCCGCTTCAAGGTCATTGAGACGGTGCGCGAGAAGTTCACCTGCCGCGATTGCGAGAAGATCAGCCAGCCACCGGCGCCGTTCCATGCCACGCCGCGCGGCTTCATCGGCCCACAATTGCTGGCGACCATCCTGTTCGACAAGTTCGGCATGCATATCCCGCTCAATCGCCAGAGCGCGCGCTTCAAGTGCGAGGGGATCGAGCTGTCGTTATCGACGCTGGCCGACCAGGTCGGCCACGGGACCTTCGCCGTCATGCCGCTGTTCCACTTGATCGAACGCCATGTGCTCGCCGCCGAACGCCTTCATGGCGATGACACCACCATCCGTATCCTGGCGAAGGGCAAGTGCAGGACTGGCCGGATCTGGACATATGTGCGGGATGACCGGCCGTTCGCCGGGCCTGCGCCGCCTGCGGCGGTCTATTACGCCTCAAGCGACCGACGAGGCGAGCATCCGCAGAGACATCTGGCCGCCTTCGCCGGCATCCTGCAGGCCGATTGCTATAGCGGCTTCGAGCCGCTGTTCGACCCGCAGAAGAAGGCGCTGCCGATTACACCGGCATTTTGCCTGGCCCATGCGCGGCGGGGCTTCTTCGAGCTGGCTGATATCGAGAAAAATGCTCGGGAAGGCAAGAAGGGCAAACCGGTCTCCCCGATCGCGCTGGAGGCGGTCAGGCGCCTCGACGCTCTGTTCGAGATCGAGCGCGCCGTCAATGGCCTTAGCGGCGACGAGCGGCGCGCCGTGCGCCAGGAGAAGAGCAAGCCGCTTCTCGACGACATGCATTCCTGGTTGCTCCGCGAGCGCGAAACCCTCTCGCGCTCTGCCGAGGTTCTGAAGCCCATGAATTACATGCTCAGGCGCTGGGACGGCTTCGCCGGCTTCCTCGACGATGGCAGGATCTGCTTGACCAATAATTGCGCTGAGCGCGCCCTGAGAGGCATCGCATTGGGAAGGCGGAACTGGACCTTCGCCGGTAGCGAGCGTGGTGCCGACCGTGCCGCCATCATGCTGACGATGATCACGACCTGCCGCCTCAACGACGTCGATCCAAAGGCTTGGCTCGCCGACGTCTTGGCCCGTATCGCCGATCATCCCGCATCGCGTCTGCACGAGCTGCTGCCCTGGGAATGGAAGCTCCTGCGTCAGGTCGACAAGGCCGCCGATCAGCAGGCTGCCTGACCTTCACCAAACGCCATCATAGCTCTCGCTGTGTTCGCGCGCATGCGCCAACCAGGCGGCCTTCGTCGTATGCGTACGTTGCGGCTAAGCGCTTACCTTTATCTGAAGGGTATCTCGACCGGCGATTTCTCCGAGGCGCTGGCGGCGCTGCTCGGCAAGGATGCTGCCGGGTTGTCGGCATCCGCCATCGGCCGCCTGAAGGACGGCTGGTTCGACGAGCACGCCGCGTGGCAGAAGCGCGATCTGTCGGCGAAACGCTACGTCTACATCTGGGCCGACGGCATCCATCTCGAAGCCCGCCTCGAGGACGAAAAGCAGTGCATCCTGGTGCTGATCGGCGCGACGCCGGAAGGCCGCAAGGAACTGGTCGGCTTCACCGATGGCGCCCGCGAGAGCGCGCACGACTGGCGCGATCTGCTGCTCGATCTGAAGCGGCGCGGGCTCGATGCTTCCCCGCGGCTCGTCATCGCCGATGGCGCACTCGGGTTCTGGAAGGCCGCCGGTGAGGTCTGGCCGAAAACGCGCGAGCAGCGCTGCCGGGTGCACAAGACCGCCAACGTACTTGCCAAGCTGCCGAAGAGCCAGCACCCGAAAGCCAAACGCGCGCTGCAGGAGATCTGGATGGCCGAAACCAAGGCCACAGCCGAGCTGGCGTTCGACGCCTTCATCGAGAGCTACACGCTGAAATACGAGAAGGCGGCCGACTGCCTGCGCAAAGATCGAGACACGCTGCTGGCTTTCTACGACTTCCCGGCCGAGCATTGGAAACACCTGCGCACGACCAACCCCATCGAAAGCACCTTCGCCACCGTGCGCCACCGCACGATCCGATCGAAGGGCTGTCTATCCAACAAGACCGCGCTCGCGATGGTCTTCAAACTGGTCGAGGGCGCCCAGAAAAATTGGCGTCGTCTCGATGGCCACAACCAGTTGCCAAAACTCGTTCTCGGTGTGACATTCAACAACGGGATCGAGGTCATCGCAAAGCCGACCGACCGTCAGCCCACAACCGAAGCCGCCTGACCGGCCCCGGCCGTCACCAAGATTTGGCGATAGCTCGAGGTGATCGGGTGCTAACAGCTATCTGCTGGAAGCGTCGGACCTGCAATCTTGGCAAATTGTAAGCAGGCGCGAAATTCGCGCTGATTCTGCACGCTTTCTTGCATTTTCCTGTGCTAGCCAGTTCCACGAATAGGGTTCGATCTTGGCCGAGCGCTTTCGTGACGACATCGAGTTATGTTTCTCTTGAGACACGGCGGTTGAAACGGGAGGTGCAACCGATTGGATCTCGGTTGTTTCAGTCGAAATAAGCCCGTCTGGATTGTCTTCCGTTCCCGTGGCGAAACTTGATGCTGGACATCCGCCAATATTGCAGCATCCCGATACTGTCAGGCTCACCAGGATCAGGGCGAGGACCAGCGATTGCCTCATGGAAAGACCACAACTTGGAAATACTCTGAACAACTTTGAAGCATATCGCTGCACAAAGTCTAGGTATATAGCAAGTTTTTTACCCCGCATTCAGCCGTTTAGTTTGGCAATATTAGACCTCTGCGGGTGGTCACAGAATGCTGGCTGGACGAACGATGAAAGCAGTCGTTGTTGTGGCCGCCTTATTACAAGGCGGTGAAACCCCACCTATTGGATCGATGCGAGGGCGCCTGATCGCTAATAGTGATCCATCGCCCTTGCAATTGATTTCGGAACGTTGACGGCCTATTAACCAATATTAACCACGTTCTTCAATAGAGCCGCCGGTCAGGTCATCGGAATCCGTGTTATGCCTAGTATTCAAGCCGGCAGTGCGTTCGATTTTCTACATTCAATCGGCGTTGCGACCCACGTCGACTCTGGTGCTGCAAACTGGACTAACACTAAGTCGATACTTCGCGAGCTATCCTATCTTGGTGTCAATCAAGTCCGAGACGGAACGCCGTTCGATTGGACGCTCTCGGCTTTCGTAACTCTCGCGAAAGCGGGCATAAAATTTGATCTCCAGTTGGCTAACCAATACACATGGGCGGCTGCCGGCGTCATCGACGTTGCCTCCGACGTCAAGAATGCCGCGCAATTGCAAAAGCTCGTTCCCGGCAGCGTCTTCGCTTTGGAAGGGGCAAACGAGTACAACATCAATCATTGGCTTTACAATGGCCGGGACTCTTACGGGAATCTTCAATGGAGCGCAGCAGTAGATTCTGCGCTCAATGCGTCAGTTCAGTCCAATTCCATCTTGAAGGGGTTGCGGCAGTCGCGTCCTCGACGGCGGGCCTATGGTCGGTCAGCGGCGCGTTACCGAACGAGAGCCGATATATCAATGCGTCCAATCTGCATGTTTACGCCGGCGTCGGCGAACAACTGCAGACCACGCTTGTGACCGAGGTCGCGCTCGCTCGACAAGCGAATTCAAACGGAGACATCTATATCACTGAAGGAGGCATCTCCAGCTCCGGATATGGCAGCTCGCATGCCAGCGTAGCTTCAGAATATGCCCAAGGAGTCATCGATACAAATCTCCTGCTGGATGCCTTCAAGAGTGGCGTCGTCAAGACGTTCCTTTACGACCTCATGGACGAGTCGGGTGAGGCTGACGATCGCGAGGCACATTTTGGTCTTTTTCGCGCTGACGGAAGTGCGAAGCCTATAGCAGTCGATATTCACAATCTGACAAGCATAGTGGCTGATCCAGGTGCGGATCTGTCTCCGCTCGGGTCGCTGAATTATTCAATTTCCGGTTTGCCAAAGACCGCTTCGTCGATGTTGCTTCAAAAATCCGATGGTACGTTTGAGATTATCATCTGGAATGGCAGTGCGGCGATTTCAGATGGAAAAGCTGATCTCGCTGTTCAAAAGTCTCTTATTACGGTTGCATTCGGAAACAGCCAGCAGCTAGTCAGATTGTACGACCCAATCGTGAGCTCAAACGCGCTAAAGACGATGGGGGCCACCCAATCGGTCTCGTTCTATCTCGGAGCCGATCCCATCATCATCGAGGTGCCGCCGGTTCCTAAGGCGCCAACAATCATTTCGGTATCACCAGATTCTGCGCTGCCCGGTGACCATATAACGAATGCCAAACAGGTCGTGATTGCTGGTAAAGCTCGGCCCACTAGCACAGTGCAAGTCTATGATGGAAACACGAAGCTAGGCGCGGCCGTCGTGGGGGCCGACGGCAATTGGTCGTACACGACGGCCAAATTAGTGGATGGCAAGCATTCGTTCTCTTCCAAGGCGGTCAATGCCGTCGGGAATGCGAGTGCGGCTTCGGCGGCGCTGCTGGTGACGATCGATACGGTTGCGCCGACCGCCCCGAAGATCGTGTCGGATGCGCTTGGATCCGGCAACACGATGGTTGTTTCCGGTACGGCGGAGGCAGGCAGCAAGATCGCGGTGTACGAAGGCGCGACGCTGCTCGGCTCCGGCGTCGCGGATGCTCAGGGGAACTGGACGATCAAGACGATTTCGCTGGCCGCCGGCGTGCACAATTTCGTAGCGACGGCGACCGATGCCGCCGGCAATGTCAGCCAGCTTTCGAAAGTCTTCGATCCGGTGATCGGAACGGTGATCGAATCGGTCGGGTCGGTAAGCCTGGTGCAGGTCGGCAAGAACTATTATTTGTCAGGCGACGGCACGGATCTCGTGCTGAAGTACGGCGGCAACGTATTCGTGGCCGGGCAGTTTGGCGCCTGGAATCCGCTCGGCGTCGAGGCAACCTCGACCGGATACGATGTCGCCTGGAAGAACAGCTCGACCGGTCTGTACACGGTCTGGAGCGTCGACTGGGCCAGCGACCTGCTCAGCAACGTGTCGGGAAGCAATACTGCGTTGAAGGCGATTGAGAGCCTTCTTAACCAGGACCTCAATGGTGACGGCACCATCGGAGCTCCCGTGGCGCAGTCCGGTGGCACCGCGACCAAGATGATCGAGGCCATCGGCGACACCAGCCTGTCGCAGGCCGGCAGCAACTATCTCCTTACCCCGGCGTCGGGTGGCGCGGGGTTGCTGCTGAAGTACGGTGGCAACGTGTTCGTGGCCGGGCAGTTCGGCGCTTGGAATCCGCTTGGTGTCGAGACGACGGCGACCGGGTACGACGTTGCCTGGAAGAACAGCTCGACTGGTCTGTACACGGTCTGGGGTGTCGACAAGAACGGCAACTGGGCCAGCGATCTGCTCAGCAACGTGTCGGGAAGCAGTGCTGCGTTCAAGGCGATGGAAACGTTGTTCCATCAAGATCTCAACGGCGACGGCGTGATCAATACCGCCTCGACCGTTATCGACGTCACCGGCAAGCTCGCCCTGAATCTGGGCAATATGAGCCAGGCTGCGACCATCGCGGCCGGAGCGTCTCTCGAGCTTACGGGGGCCGTCTCCGGCTCGATCACGTTCAAGGCGGTGACCGGCGCGCTGATCCTCGACAAGTCGGCGCAGTTCACAGGGAAAATCTACGGACTGTCGGGCGATGGCAATCCGAACAGCTCGGACATCCTCGATCTCAGGGACATCGCATATGGGACCGGGACGAAGGTCTCGTTCTCCGGTGATACCTCAGGGGGCGTGCTAACCGTCACCGATGCGCAGAACCACAGCGCCCATCTCGCGCTGGCGGGGGACTACACCCACTCGACGTTCAATCTCACTAGCGACGGCGCCGGCGGCACACTCGTCATCGATCCGCCGATGAGCGGCTTCAAATTTGCTCCTGCGCCGGCGGCTGCGTCAGCAGCGACACCCCCGGCCCAGCACGACACCTATACCGGGGAGGGGGACTTCCACGTGCAGGCTACGTCCGGCGTTCTGGTCGGCCCGCAGCCGGTGGTCGACGACCACCACGTCCTGCCCGACCAAGCCGTCATCACCCAGGAGGCTCACATCCAGGACACCCATCACTTCATTATTAAGTGACCGCTAAGCACGATTCCTCCGGCAATGTCCGATTGAAGCAGCTCCGTAGTTGTCCGGTGTTTGGCTGGCCGCGTTCGTTCGTCCGTACGCTCGCGGCGCTGCCATCACAGTATTTCCTGAGAAATTTGACGCTCCTTCGCCGGGTTTGGTTTCACAGAAACTAACAAATCGCCCTTCCTAAGAAAGGTCCAGTAGCGGCCACTAAAGTTCTAACCTTTGCGGAACCGGATTTTCCACTTCCAGATGTTCCACTGCACTCAGTGTAATTTGGAAGAGAGAAATGGTGTCGCAGGTTCAGGCTCAGAGCACGCAAAGCTTTCTTGACTCGATCGGAGTAGCAACTCACGTCGATTCCGGCGCGGCAAACTGGATGGATACGAAGGCGATCCTAAGCGAACTGTCTTATCTCGGTATCAATCAGGTGCGCGACGGTACGCCGTTCGCTTGGACGATGTCTGCATTCGTCACTCTCGCCCAGGCTGGAATCAGGTTTGATCTGCAGATTGCAAATCAATACGTCCCTGCGGCTCACGGGACGATCAACGTCACTACCGACATAAACAACGCGGCGCTGTTGCAAAAAGCAGTTCCTGGCAGCGTCTTCGCCATCGAAGGCGCCAACGAATACAATATTAACAACTGGTACTTCAACGGGCAGAGCTCTTACGGAAACCTGAACTGGAGCGTCGCGGTCGATGCCGCCATCAGCAAGGCTGTTTTGGCAACTCCCGTGCTCGCCGGAGTCGACATCGTTGCCTCTTCTACGGGGGCGCATGGTCTCTCAATGGAGCGCTCCCTAATGAGAGCAGCTATGTCAGCAGTTCGAACTGGCACGTCTATGCGGGTGTGGGCGAGAATTTGCATGACACGATGATGGCGGGAATTGCGCTGGCCAAGACGACTGATCCTAACGGAAAAGTCTACATCACCGAAGCGGGCATCTCCAGCTCGGGCTATGGCAGCTCGACGTGGGGCGTTGCTTCGGAGTACACACAAGGCATCGTCGACACCAACGCTCTTCTGGATGCGTTCAAGAACGGTGTATCGAAGACCTTCCTTTATGACCTGATGGATGAGGCTGGCTCAGCGACCGATCAGGAATCTCATTTTGGTCTCTTTCGTGCAGATGGCACAGCCAAGCCGGTGGCGGTCTACGTTCACAATCTAACGACCATTCTGGCGGATCCCGGGAAGGGCAATGCCTCCCCGGCAAGTTGGCCTATGACATTTCGGGGTTGCCGAGCACCGCGTCTTCGATGCTCCTGCAAAAGTCGGACGAAACGTTCGAGCTCGTGATCTGGAATGGAGACGCCACGATCTCGAATGGCAAGGCGGATATCAAGCCGGCTATGTCAACCGTGAAGGTCACGTTCAGGGCGGCGCAGCAGTACGTCAATCTGTACGATCCGATCGTTAGCTCAAGCGCTCTTCAGACAGTTAACAACGCGACTTCGGTTACCTTCTCTTTGGGATCCGAGCCAATCATCATCGAAATACCGGCGGTCCTTTCAGTACCGGCTATCCGTGCTGCAACCGCTGCGATTGCGTCTTCAAACGGTTCGGCGCCATCAGTCGTTTCGTTTGTTCCTGACACTGGTGTTCCTGGTGACCACATTACGGCGGCGAAAAATCTCACGCTGAACGGGACGGCTTCGTCAGGCGGTACCGTTCAGATATTTGACGGTGCGAAGCTGATCGGAACGGTTGTTGCCGATGACAATGGTGCATGGTCGTTTGCGACCGGCATTCTGACCGACGGCGATCACTCGTTCTCTTCCAAGGCGGTCAATGCCGTCGGGAATGCGAGTGCGGCTTCGGCGGCGCTGCTGGTGACGATCGATACGGTTGCGCCGACCGCCCCGAAGATCGTGTCGGATGCGCTTGGATCCGGCAACACGATGGTTGTTTCCGGTACGGCGGAGGCAGGCAGCAAGATCGCGGTGTACGAAGGCGCGACGCTGCTCGGCTCCGGCGTCGCGGATGCTCAGGGGAACTGGACGATCAAGACGATTTCGCTGGCCGCCGGCGTGCACAATTTCGTAGCGACGGCGACCGATGCCGCCGGCAATGTCAGCCAGCTTTCGAAAGTCTTCGATCCGGTGATCGGAACGGTGATCGAATCGGTCGGGTCGGTAAGCCTGGTGCAGGTCGGCAAGAACTATTATTTGTCAGGCGACGGCACGGATCTCGTGCTGAAGTACGGCGGCAACGTATTCGTGGCCGGGCAGTTTGGCGCCTGGAATCCGCTCGGCGTCGAGGCAACCTCGACCGGATACGATGTCGCCTGGAAGAACAGCTCGACCGGTCTGTACACGGTCTGGAGCGTCGACAAGAGCGGCAACTGGGCCAGCGACCTGCTCAGCAACGTGTCGGGAAGCAATACTGCGTTGAAGGCGATTGAGAGCCTTCTTAACCAGGACCTCAATGGTGACGGCACCATCGGAGCTCCCGTGGCGCAGTCCGGTGGCACCGCGACCAAGATGATCGAGGCCATCGGCGACACCAGCCTGTCGCAGGCCGGCAGCAACTATCTCCTTACCCCGGCGTCGGGTGGCGCGGGGTTGCTGCTGAAGTACGGTGGCAACGTGTTCGTGGCCGGGCAGTTCGGCGCTTGGAATCCGCTTGGTGTCGAGACGACGGCGACCGGGTACGACGTTGCCTGGAAGAACAGCTCGACTGGTCTGTACACGGTCTGGGGTGTCGACAAGAACGGCAACTGGGCCAGCGATCTGCTCAGCAACGTGTCGGGAAGCAGTGCTGCGTTCAAGGCGATGGAAACGTTGTTCCATCAAGATCTCAACGGCGACGGCGTGATCAATACCGCCTCGACCGTTATCGACGTCACCGGCAAGCTCGCCCTGAATCTGGGCAATATGAGCCAGGCTGCGACCATCGCGGCCGGAGCGTCTCTCGAGCTTACGGGGGCCGTCTCCGGCTCGATCACGTTCAAGGCGGTGACCGGCACGCTGATCCTCGACAAGTCGGCGCAGTTCACAGGGAAAATCTACGGACTGTCGGGCGATGGCAATCCGAACAGCTCGGACATCCTCGATCTCAGGGACATCGCATATGGGACCGGGACGAAGGTCTCGTTCTCCGGTGATACCTCAGGGGGCGTGCTAACCGTCACCGATGCGCAGAACCACAGCGCCCATCTCGCGCTGGCGGGGGACTACACCCACTCGACGTTCAATCTCACTAGCGACGGCGCCGGCGGCACACTCGTCATCGATCCGCCGATGAGCGGCTTCAAATTTGCTCCTGCGCCGGCGGCTGCGTCAGCAGCGACACCCCCGGCCCAGCACGACACCTATACCGGGGAGGGGGACTTCCACGTGCAGGCTACGTCCGGCGTTCTGGTCGGCCCGCAGCCGGTGGTCGACGACCACCACGTCCTGCCCGACCAAGCCGTCATCACCCAGGAGGCTCACATCCAGGACACCCATCACTTCATCCTCAGATAAGGGCAGCCGAGAGCGATCGCGAGGTGACGTTGGCACATACTGTTGCCAGCGCTGCGCCGATAAAGTTAACGTGAGTCCTGCCTTATCCTCCAATGTCTGGGCCTGGTCGATCATGAAGGTTATTCTGCTCTCGGCGGTCTTGCTCTTCTTCCTGTTCGAGCCGCATCCAGCATTCGCTGGGGGAACTTGCATTCTGCATCCGAAGCCATTCACTCTGCGCTCCGACACAGTGCGTTGGTCCATCAGGATAAGACCAGGCGACGAGTGCATACAGGGCCTGCGGTGGTCGACGATCATCATTGACAAGGTCGGGATTGAGGCGCCGCCGAAACAGGGGCACCTGCTTATTCAAGGGCCATCTTTTCGATACCAGTCAAACGACGATGCGCGAGGCGCCGACTCCTTCAAAATCGAGATAACGGGTACATCTCTTCATATAAGCGGTACCTCCCTGATCGAGGTTGACGTTAACTCTGAATGAATCTTGGATCCAGGATGCGGATTCATTAAGGCGCAGCCACAGCCTGATTGACGCCAGTTGAACGAAGTTCCTGAGGTGTATACCTCAGGTTGCCGCTGTTTCAAGGATGTCGAGCACTCATTCATTCAAAGAGGCAGGCGATCAGATAGTCAAGGGGTTGCCAGACGACCCATCCGATCGCCGCAAGCCATGCAATTGTCGCTAGGCCTGCTAAGAAGCAAAACGTGAGCTGGAAAACCAGATCAACAAGCTTTCTTGAGGCTGGAGGCTCTGCCATTTGCTCTACGGTGCTCTAGGACACTAGGACCTTCCTCTGTTCGAGTGGCATACCCTGCGCCGCGAAGGTCGACAAACATGCCCTGGAATTAACTTCACCGATCAACCTTAAGACGCGTGCGGGTGAAGCATCGCTATCCGATCCGCCGAAGCGGGCACTAAAATGTTGGTGTCCATCAATCGCTGGCGATGCCTAAAAACTGGAAGCCAGGTATCTAAAACCTAGAAGCCGGGGTTCTGCATTTGTGCTTGCGCGGCTGGTTTCTGGATGCAAAACGGGCTTCAACTAAGAGTTTATTTTTTGTTCGAGGCATATTTTGTTGAATGATACATTCGAGGGCCGTTTGCGCGCGGCTGATCGCAGGCCTACCGGAGTTCGATTATCTCCGTGTGGTGTTGGCATCCACAGTGCTTGGCTGGCACGTCATTATGACCGGCTACGGAGACGAATTTCAAAATCAGCTTCTAAGAAGCGGATATTGCGCGCCTGTTGCATTGGTGCTTCCAATTCTTTGCGTTGAGCGGCTTCCTGGTGGCGGGAAGCCTTGACCGTTCGAATACGCTGATCATGTTCTTGGGGCTGCGCGCGTTCAGGATTGTGCCGGCGCTCGCCGTCGAGGTGTTCCTCTCGGCGTTGATCCTGGACCACTGCTGACGAGACGCTCTCGCAGAGAGAATATTTCACGCATCCGACGTTTTCTCGCTTACTTCTTGAACGTCGTCGGTGAAATCCACTACTACCTCCCGGGGGTGTTCGAGAACAATCCCAACCATTTCGTCAACGGGCAGCTCTGGACGGTCCCGTTTGAATTGCTCTGCTACGTCCTTCTGTCCGCGCTGGCGGTTTTCGGTCTTTACGCAAGACCAAACCTTCTCCTAATTGTCCTGCTGCTGTTCTATATGGCCCAAGTGATCAATACCGTGCTGCGTCCACATCCTATCGGTATTGGCAGCGGCCCATCACTGGTCTTGATGTTCTTGGCCGGCGCAGTCGCCCACAAGCTCCGGACTCGTATTGTCTCGAATTGGTATTTCTTCAATGCATCTCTCGTCGCATCGCTGGTGCTATTGAGCGTTCCGAATGGTGATCGCTTTGCGGCGATCCCGGTCGCCTACGTCACGGTCTACCTTGGTCTGTTCAATCCTCCGCGAAACAAAATCATTCTCAGCGGAGACTATTCGTACGGGCTTCTCTTGTACGGCTATCCGATTCAGCAATCGGTCGTAGCGATCCGGGGTGAAGGCGTGGTATTATAACATCTTGATCGCCATACCGTGCGCGATACTTGTTGCGGTCGCGTCATGGTGGCTGGGAGAAGCCGATACAGGTGGGTGCTGCTCGGTTGGGTCGCTTATCGCACCGATTGGTCCCGGCATTAGCGGCTGAAACGGCACGCAACGTTGCCGATGGATCAGCGGCGACGCGATAAACCCGACACCGCATGCGTGACTGGCCGCGTCGGGCACAACAGGCCTCAAGCTCGCTGCCTCGGGGCCTATTTTGGGACGTCAGGTTTCACAGGCGGATTCCCGCCATTTGCGACGCACTGTTTATAGAATGCGATTTCATCGCGTCCTGATCCTTTCGCGCTGCCTGCAGCAGGATTGCCCGGAAGGCGAGGCGGGAAGGCCTTAGCGAGGGCTGCATCGCATTTTCTCGCGACCTCGACCGTTATTGCGGGCGCGCTGCTTGCCCATAGCGCAACGATTAGGGCGGCCGCGGCAAGTCTCTTCATGTTGAGATTCCTCGATCTACCCGCCGTAAAATAGGTGCGTCTATGTACTGCGTCCACTCCCTCAGGGGCAGCGCACTGCTCTCTTCAAGAAAGCAGATCAGTCTTGGATGAGTATTTTGACGCAAAAAAGAGGCCGGCCCAGAGCAGTAGGCCGACCGGACCGCCAATTAACAGGCCACGAAAAAAGCGCATCCCGTTATCCTCGTCAGCGCCCCTCGAATCGGCGGCGTGGCGAACAGTCGATTTTTGATGGTCGCGCCTGCGGCTGAGATCGACCGTTTTCATGCAGTACTATTCGGCCCGGTGTGTACCGGGGCAAGTCCCTCAAAAGTGTGCCCGATGTACTCTTCCGAGGTAGCTTTTGAAGGGGCCTCTGAACCGTCCGCTTCCTCAGGGAGCGTAATTTCTCGCCGTCTTTTTACCTCCGAGACTTAACTCATGACCCTCGCCCGCACTTCGCTGCGTCTCGGCGGCCCTCAAAGGGTCGGCACACGCGCGGCCGACCATTGCCGAGGGGCGGTTCTACGACTCCCGGATCTCGGAGCTCGCGCCTGAGACGGTGATCGATGATGCCAAACCGGTCGGTATCCTCCTGACCGACCAGGACGAGGGTGAGGCGCTGTCGGAGCAGAATGGCGGGTCGCCGTTTCATCGGATCGAGCAGACCAGGGCGTAAGCGTCACGAACAGATTCAACGTTTGGCCTTTGAGACATGGGCAGCCAAGCTCTGGCTTCGCCGCTCTTTCGCTTCGGTGCCGAGGCGCGCAACCGTCGTGACGATCGCGGCGAGCAGGGCGGTCCAGAAACACACGCCAAAGATGATCAAAAGCAACTTGCGCATATCGCTTCTCGCGGCGATGAACGGAGCCGACGCGCCGAATATGATGGCGCGCCAACTTCGCCATGGTCGAGCCGGACAGGGGCAATGTCCGGTCCATGCAGCCTAGCGCTGGCGGAGTCGGCTGCAATCGAACTCGCGAATTAAGCTTGATGTCGCGGCGTGAGGTTTTCTGGAACTCTGAGACTGTTATTGGGCTTCAGGTAGTGCTCAGCTGGAGCCACCATGAATTATATTCGGTGCCATCTGCTCCGAGACGCAAGCGCGACAAATATAGGCATCCCAGGAACCTTTCGCGAGAAGGGGGTTGCGCCCCAGGGGTGCAACCAAAAATTGCTCCAAGTTGTCCTAACGCAAAGTACAACTTTGGCGATTTGGGCGAAAGCGCTGCGTCCCCACTTTTGGGTAATTAGGTGGGAGGCTTGAAATGCTCCCTTTCTTTCGAAAGGTTGCGCTCGCGGTCGCGGGGCTGATGGTTGGACTTGAGGCTGTCAACGCAGGGTGGCAAGACATGCCACAACTGGCAACGTTGCCTCACGTGCGGTTTGAGGCGCCAACGCTGCCGCCAATGGCCTACACTAGGTTTTGCCTGCGCTATCCCGACGAATGTCGCGCACGTCCGATGTTTCGCGGAACTCTGGTTCGCCTGACTACGGAACGCTGGACCATTCTCAAGCAGATCAATCAAACCGTCAATCGCAGCATCATTCCGGACCTCGCGGAATCGAGCTCGGGCGTTGAGGCGTGGCTGATCAATCCGGATCGTGCGATTGCTCTGATTACGCAGTGACAAAGCGCCACGTATTGCTTGATCGAGGCTGGCCCTCCGCCGCCCTCCTGCTGAGCGAGGTCGTGACGGGTTGGGGAAAGCATCACCTCATTCTCGTCGTGCGTACCCGAAGCGGAGATCTGGTTCTCGACAATCTGACGCCGCTGATCAAGCCGTGGGCGCGGGTGCCGTATCGCTGGGTTCGAATACAAATGCCGAGCCAATCCCGGCTGTGGACTAGAATCGCCGACCGCGGAGAGTGACTATCTGCACCGGTCTTTAGGCGTGGGCATCCATCACCCGCGTCAGTGCTGGATGCGTCCGGTTCTTCACCTTGATCCAGTCCTTCGACCGGCCGGCGCCATAGCGTCGGTCGCGTCGTTTTGAGACGAGGCCTCGAGGCCCATGCGGCAGGCGGCACCGAACAACTCGGGCCCGATCTCGGCGGCCTCGAATGGCGCCACGAACATGCCGTCCGGCCGGCCGCGCAGCGTCGGCGCCAGATTGGTCTTGCGCATAGTCAGCGGCAGCGGCCGCAGATCCCGAACGACTAAATACAGCCTCTCCAAGCAGCGCCGCTGGCGCCGGCGCGGTAAGCGCTCCGGGAGTGGGTGTTGGCCATGCGGCAAACGGATTGCCGATCGGCACGCCAGGGTCAGGCCCCGGCTCCCCGGAGCAGCCTATCGACGTTAAAAGCCGTTGATGAGGCGACAAAGCCCGCCCCTACGGTGGGCTTTTTCATGCTGCCCCACGCATTGCATTCTCCCCGTCCAGGCAGAGACGGGGAGCTCCTTCGGCGCCAGTTGCTCGAACCGCTCCAATCCACATCTAGCATCCACGCTGCACTGTCTAGAGATTCTATCCTCGAGGACGTTCGAGTGTAAGCGTAGCTCTGAGGCCCATTTGATTGGCGCTTAACGTCTATTTTGAGCGCGTGGTGCGCCGGCGCGGCTTCCATATGTCGGACAACGCATTGACAGCGGCCTCAAGCGCCTTCCGGTCGACGACGTTGGGATCGAACTGCTCCGGGCCCCAGAGGCGCATATGTTCGTGCTCCGGATGGGCGGGGTCGCTGATGGCGTCGAGGTATTCGGCATAGCCTGGCGCACCGCCGACATCTTCCGGAGGACAACGGCCGGCGGCCTCGAGCAAGAACGGAAGTCCCTCCGTTGTCGTGTTATCGAACCACTTTTCGAGCTTGATCACGTGATCCCAGCTGTCGCCGAAGTCGTAGAGATAATGGATCGTCTTGGCGCCACTCTCTTGAACGATATCGCAGAGCCGCGCCTTGCGGGCATCGATGGGCTGGGGGCCAAAATCACCTTCGGGATCAGGGATACCCCAACGTCCTTCGCCGGCCAGGAACTCGAAGAGATGGCTGTTCGTCCAGCCAAACGCCGCCTGAAGCGTCAGATGCAGCCGATCAAGACGCAGCGTGAGCGGCACGACAAGGCATCGCATCACCTCCGGTTTCACGTCCTTGAGGGTCACCTTGATCCGGACCGCGGTCGTGTTCAGGCTCATGCCGCCAGCCTCGGATCGTGTGCATGCATCGTGTAGATCGACGCCCAAGGGAGCAGTTCGTCCAGTCGCGCCGCAGGCCAACCATTGACGAGCTTCGCGAGAACATCAGCGAGCCAGTGCTCGGCACTGACGCCATTGAGCTTACAGGTCTCGATTAACGATGCCAGAACTGCCCAATTCTCGGCGCCCTCGTCGCAACCGGCAAAAAGGAGTTCTTCGCGTTGAGCTTGATCGGCCGCATCGCACGCTCGACAGCATTCGTGTCCATCTCGATGCGCCCGTCATCAAGGTAGAGCGTCAGGCCGTCCCAATGACGCAACGCGTAACGCAAGGCCTTCGCCGTGTCGCTCTTTTGTGCAAGGTAATCAAGCTTGGCCTCAAACCACTGCTTCAAGGCTGTAGCCAGAGGTCGGGCATGCGCCTGCCTGCCAGCACGGCGCTCGGCCTCCGATCGGCCGCGGAGCGCCTTCTCGACCGCGTAAAGTTGGGCGATGCGCTCAAGAGCCTCGCGGGCAACCGGAGCTGGCGCCGGAGCAGCCTCGCGCTCGATCTTCACAAACTGGCGCCTCAGATGCGACCAGCAGAAGGCGAGCGTTCCGGACAAGGCGTCCGCACGCGTCTCTCGGGTCATGGTCTTGTAAGCCTGATAGCCGTCGCAGTGGATGATGCCGCGATAGCCCTCGAGCAGCCTCAAGCCATGAACGGCCCCACGGCCCGGTGCATAGGCGTAAACCACGCCAGGTGGGTCAGGTCCGGCCCAGGGCCTGTCATCGCGTGACAGCGCCCAGAAGTAGCCGGTTTTGGTCCTGCCGCGCCCCGGATCCAGCACCGGCGCCGGGGTCTCATCGACACAGAGCTTCGAAGAGGCGAGCAGAAGCTGGCGCAGACGATGCCACAAGGGCTTCAATTCCTGGGCGGCGTAGCCGACCCAGAAGGCGAGCGTGGAACGGTCGATGGCGATACCGTGGGTCGCCAGCATCTGCGCCTGACGATAGAGCGGCAAATGCCAATGATACTTGGCGTCAATTACATGCGCGACGAGACGCTCGGTGGGCAGTCCCCCTTGATCAATCGCTCGGGCGCAGCGTGCTGGAGGACGACGCCATGACAGGCGCGGCAGGCCAGCTTGGGCCGGCGGGTGACGATCACCCTGTATTGCACCGGAACGACGTCCAGCCTCTGGCTCTCATCGTGACCAATCTCAACGAGATCGCCTTTGCAGCACGGGCAGCAGGTTGCAGCCGGCATCAGGGTTTCGACGATGCGCGGCAAATGCTCCGGAAGCTGACCACGGTTGGCTCTGCGCTTGGTAGTTCTCTTCTCGCGGGCTCTGGGATTGGCGCGATCCTCAGCTGCTTCGAGAGCCGCGACGGCCTCTTCGATGTCCTCCAGAACAAGCTGTAGCTGATCAGCGTCCAGCTTTTCCGAGGATCGACCGAACTGCGCATCTTTCGCAAGCTTGAGCAACCGCTCGAGCCTGGCGCAGCGATCCAGCAGAGCCGCGGCAAAGACACGCAGCTCGGTTGGATCGCTCGGCAGCTCATCAGGCAAATCACTCATTGGCCCAACTCTGCCATGCTTCGCGCCCCGATGCAGCGAAGTTTTTATCTCCTACGCAAGTGCTTTCGGCTGCGGGATTCGAGGCGCGTGCATCCGCGTCCAATCCATGCCGGCCAGAAGCGCGGACAGCTGGGCGGCATTCATCCGCATCACGCCGGCTACGATGGGTGGCCATTTGAAGCCGCTGCCATCGAGCCGCTTCCAATACATCACAAGGCCGCTGCCATCCCAGACGACAATCTTCACCCGATCGGCGCGCTTCGCACGGAACACCACCGCCACGCCCTTCATCGGGTCATGGCCCAGCGTCTCCTTCGCCAACAGCGCCAAGCCCTCCGCACCTTTTCTGAAGTCCACAGGTTGCGTCGCCACGTAAATCATGAGGCTCGCGGGCGGCATCAGCATGAACGTGTCCGTCGAAGCGCCAAGAACACATCACTCAACACAGCAAGGCCAGGCGTCCCTCGCACCTCCACGCGTGCCCCCTGGAGTTCAACCGTTACAACGGCTGCTTCCGGCGACCCGGTGGGCTCTGCGGCCGCCGGTCGCGCCGATTCCGATACCACCGGCACGAACGACAGCGTGTCCGCCGAAGCCGGCAGCACCAACTGGCCCAAACGCGCCCGGCGCCGCCAGTCGTGCACCTGCTGGGGCCGGCACCCATGGCGACGCGCGACATCTGTGACAATCGCCCCCGGCTCAAGGCTTTCCGCGGCAATCTGTGCCTTCAAATCGTCCGGCCAGCGCTTTCGACCTGCGCCTGCGTACACTTCGATACGCGGTGACAACGGTCGTCTTATGTCGTCCGAATGGTCGTCCATTATGAGCACCCTTGCAGAAGATGACTCTTCTAGCGGTGCTCTCAGGATTGAGTACAACAATTCTCAAGGGCCTCAACGCCACGCTTACGTTCGAGTGATCGAGGAAGGACTAGAGCAGCTTCGTCTATCAGGGCGCGGTTGACGCAGCGACAGGCAGCCTTCTCGCTTCCCGAAGTCCCGTTGCTGAGATCTCGAAGTCGCGACCTAGTTTTTGCGAGGTCGTTGACGCGCTTGACTGCCAGCCCACTGTTCGATCTTCAGGCCGTACTGGCCGCGGTCGGTGATGTTGCTTTTTTCGCAGGAATAGCTCGGCGTTCTCAATGACTACTCTGTCGACTCAGAGGCGAGTTAAGTGTCGGCGTTCGGATTGGCGGCCGCACGTGGCGCTTATGTCTAAGATACACTGCTCGTCGTCGACGAGAGATGACATCGCGGGTGCCATAGCCAGTAGCGAAAGATACCGCTATAGCGAGCAGGATCCACAGGCCACTCATTGATCATCACCTATCAAAACCGAAGCAAGTCGTTCTTGGAATATGCCGGGACTGTCGCCCGCTCATTGTAACGACCGACAGTGCTTCGCGCACAACTCATCAAGCCGTCCCTGATGGAGTGCACTTCGAAATGCGTCGCATTGATTCTGAAGTTCTTCGAACTCAAGCGTCTCCTCTGGCGTGAGCCCCCTCCAAAACAACCCTGCCGTGCCGGTCGGTTCCGAAATGGAAGTATTCTGCGGTCATATGTGGAGCACTCACCGACAAATTTACTGCAAGAAAAACTGTGCAGGTTCGGAAAAGCCAAACCGGCAGAAAAATGGACAGGCCAGAAAAAACTGTGCCCGAGAAGGAATTAGCAGGCTCAATCCTAATGGTGAGTACGATTTGCAGGCAATGCTGAAATTTGCGCGCACCTGCCTAGCTAGTGGTCAGTAGGCTCGTCGCCCCGGAAGGCGGTTGAAGTCTGGGCTAACAATGCGGCCGCGATCGGTTTCGAGGACAATCGCGCTCTATTTCGAGAGTTCCTGTGGGATTAAGGGCAGAGTGTTGCCGGTTTTTTCATCTCCCTAGCCCTGCTTCGGTGATGCGAGAATAAGCTCCAGTCTCAAGAGTTCGCCGCTCGATCCAGCCATGCTCGAGAAGCTGTTGTCTGGTCGTTCTCGCAGGAGGAAGCGTCTTGGCCCGAACCCATTCGTCATGTCGCAGGTACTGCAGAAACTGTCTGTGGTGGTGGTTGAAGCCAGTCATGTCTGGTCTGAGTGTGTGTTGGACGCTCGGTTCGCGTCCGCAATTACCGGCCGATTGTGAAGCTGCCCTTGCTTTCCGCGCTGTTCACTTGTGAACACTCGCGGCTGACTTGCAGAGTCATGGTTTCGATCGAGCTACCAATTTTCGACTTTCGTCGTTACGTTGCTGACGCGGGAACAGCTCGGCACCGGGGGCGAGCACCCGCACGTAGGTGCCGCTTTCATGCAGGTCGAGCCAGCCTTTCTCGATCGCGTATCTGATGCCGGCGCCGAACTCAGGCCCGCTGGCTTTGCACCCTTCCTTAGATTGGGAGGGGCCGTTGATCTTCTCGATGTGGATGTGGCCGTTGATCGGCTGAATGCCGGGGCGAGCTCGAGAGGCTTGCGGGCCGCGGCCTCCGGATTGGCGTAGGGGCGCCCCTGGCGTGTTTCATTTGCCTGTCGCATTTGCGGCGTACGTGTGGGCGCGATGCGGGTATCTCTCATCCGGCTTCCACACGTCGACGGTTGCGCGGCAGAGGCAGCGCCTCCGCACTAAATTTCGCTCACTGCGCGACAGGAACGGAAGTTGGGTTGCCAAGTTTTCCCGGTGCCCTTCATGGACCCTAGCGAGACGGCCAAAATGATCAACACCGCGTTAGCCCTTCGAACGCCGCCGGCCACTCGGTTCACCCGGATTAAGGATTTCATGTTTTTGGGCGCGTTTGTCTTGGCGATCGTTGCCGCCATGTTCGGATGGGTCGCCGCGCTGGGATGGGGCGCCTCAGGCTGGCGTCTTGGCTGTTTTGATGCCGGCTAGTCTTCGACGTCCCCCATGTCTCCGGAATGTCCCCGCGCTGGCGCTGGGGCTCGCTGCTGTTCCGGGGCGGGAACTGTTGTCAGGCCGTGCCTCGCAGCGGCAGTGATAGCTGAAGGTCGAATGCCTTGGTGGAATTCTCGGCGATGAAGACTTCTAGCGCTGCCGAGATTTCACCGTCTGTATCGACTGCGCGTTGAGCGACCGCGTCCGCAACATCGGAGGTCACATCCCTTGAGACCACCCTTCGATCGCGTGGAAGGCGACAAGGCGGACGGGATAGCTGTACTGGCCGGAGAGGATGAAACGGATGACTGTTTCGAGATCTGTTTCGGTCTCGTCGGTCTCACGCTAGTTCGGTCTCTGGGTCTCACGCCAGGCGCAGCCGTGCGCGCGCGAAATCTTCAAGCACCAGATAGATGTCGCGGTCGAGACGGTCGGTCGGGACGATCGAGGGCGAGGAACTCATACGCAAACTCCACAAACGGCGCTGATCCAATTGCGGGTGAGGGCCGATCGTTCCCTTTCAGGTCGGGCGTGTCAATGTCGCCACCCGTCCTTGTCGACCTCCGTCCTGAAGCCCGCCGGCATCCGCGGCGGCTCGCCATCGTCGGGAATGTTGTAGCGCCGCAAGGGCGGGCTCGCGGACCTCCCGAAGGCCAGCCGGGATGCGCTTCGCAGACCCGACCGATATCGTCGCAGATCTCGCATTTCATCGTCGGTCGCTTGGCGGAGAGACGGCCCCGGCTGGGGGCTTTGGGGCAAGTAGACCGGGGCCGCTCCTCCAGGATCAGCGGCGATCCCATCGGCATGTTGCGCAAGGTGTTCCACACGGATCGTCAACAAATCGAGCTGGCGGGCCCTTCTCGTTATGAAAGGCAAGCGAGGATAGCGAGGACTACATCGGCGCCAAAATCACCCGAATAGATTGACCAGGTAATCCCAAGACCAAGCGCAAGAGCACCACTTTGAGAGCGATCATCTGAATTCTCCCCGTTCAGGTAGATACTGTGAGCTTTGACCGTTTGCGGATTGCTTCGAGGGGAGCGATAAATGGCTTCATTTCACCGAGCCGTTATCTGGGCGCTTGAAGGCGAAAGCCGCAGCGAGTGAATCGCCGCGGCCTAGCCGTGCCAAAAAATGCCGGGTGAAAAGGTCTAACTGAAATCTAGAGCTAGCCCCGGTGCGGGAAATTCTACCGGGACGATTCGGCAAACTTCAAATTAACGAGCGGGATGTTGAGGAGATTGTATCACCGCGGCACGTTTGTTCGACTGCTGTTTATGTTCGGATTAGCCGAGACTGCCGGCGCAACGCCTTGCCCAATGGGATTGCTGAATGGGTTGTTGCTCGGTTGGGTGGCCACTGGAGGGCGTACCTGAGAATTGTACGCCGATGGTTTAGCGGGCTGGCGCGTGCCTTGCGCCAGCGCGTTCGTCGCAGGCGTCGTAACCAGAAGTGCGACAATCGCCAAACGAATACCTAACATTGGTTCCTCCACGCGAAGCGTCCTGGCCGCCGGGTGCCATTCTTAATCTGGGAGCTTCGCTCACGATTTAGAATGGGTAACAGGCAATATTTTTACAGTCGGTGCAGTGGGTTCCGAAAGATCACAGCCTCCAAATCGAGTATCGAAGGCGAGGAGGGTATGATTGCGCAGGACCTCAAATTGAGGCTTCCCGGCGAGTTCCATACGGCTTACTACAGGTGCATATGTGCCGCGTGTGAGAGGGAGACAAGATGGTCGTCAGATGGGTAGCCGCTGCAACCGGGTTTCTTTACATCTCCAGCGTGGCATTCCCGGTGCCCGCGTGGGCGATCACTGCGGAATTGGCCAAGGCATGTCGGGCGCTTACAGCCAAACAATTTCCGCCGCGCCAGCCCGCTAATCCGGCGGCCGGAAGTGCGAAAGGGTCGGGCCGCGATCAGCTTGCATATTACGATAAGTGCGTCGCAAACCAAGGTAAGGTCGATTACGGCGGCAACAAATAGAGGTCGGGTCCGATAGCGAACCTCTAGCCGTCATGGATCCTTTGGCGGGAGCGGCTCTGAGACATTGCCCTGCTTGGTCATGCAATCCTTGAAATAGGATTGGCGATCGCCGCTCATCCTGACCGAGCCTGGCCGCTTGTACGGATAAGCCAAATACGAGAAGCACATGCACTTCCTGGCGACCTCCGCGTTTGGTCCTGCTATCGCTTCTCCCGTCAATAACCTAGCCATCAGAACGACCAGAGTTCCTCCGAGGACTGTCTTTGGCAATGCTTTTCGTCCTGCTCGGGATAGCATGGTATGTAAATCTAGGAGGCCGAGATGCGCGGCGCTACAGAAAGGTCGTCCTCTATGCTTTTTGTCACTCAGCATTAAGCCTTCAACTCTGTAGGCGAAATTCCCACTCGCTTGGGCTCCTTGGCGCGGTTATTGCGACGTTTGCAGAAGCTTAACCAAGCGGGCAGGCGCTTGTCAGCCCTTACCAAACTTTCAGGCTCGCCGATATAGGCTAGCCCAAATCCCTTGGTGAGGTCAGACATGTCACGAGCATTTTTTTCGGCAGTTGTCGCTGCGGTGATCGTTTTAGGATCGGTATGTGCTGCCGCAGCCACCCCAAATTGCATGCGCGATATTCAGCCATACAGGCTTGCAGGCGACAACATGCAATGGTCAATGACGATCAAGCCAGGCGCTGACTGCATCCAGGGCTTACGCTGGTCTACAATGCAGATCTACAGTATTTCGGTATCCGAGAAACCGAAAATGGGCGATCTCGTCCTCGTCGGCCCTGGCTTCCGCTATTTCGCTAAACCCGATTTTAACGGCACCGACACCTTTACGATCGTCATTAACGGCAAGAGCCGTCATGACATCGGCGTCTCAACCGTCCAAATAACAATCTCGCGTCCTGATACACCTTTGGTCGTGACTGCCGTTACGAACCCCAAATAGCAATCCCCTCGCGGGGTCCTTAACATATGTAAAAGGGGGCGATTTCTCTCTTGGCGACTCGTTCGGGCAAGCCGGCGGAATGGTCGTATCGCTCCGGCGGGGACCGCCTTGCGCGGTTCGATGGAGGATGAAGACATAGGCGTATGACTGATCATATGCCTATGCCGAAGGTTTCCCGACTTGAAGTCGTCTCGACGGGCGCTCGACGCCGTTGGACATTGAAAGAAAAGCAGCGGATCGTCACCGAGAGCTATGGCGGGCCGCGTCTGGTGTCGGTGACGGCACGACGCAACGGGCTGTCGACAAGCCAATTGTTCACGTGGCGCCGGTTGGCGCGCGACGGCAAGTTGAGCGGGGATACCGCGCCGGCGCTTGTTCCGGTTGAGATCACGCCTGGGGCGGCTCCGATCTCGAGTGACGTGCCACAACCAGTGTCTTCACCACCTGCGCAGCGTCCAAGGACCGGCATTATCGAGATCGAGCTTGGCGGCGGCTGTCGCGTGCGCGTTGACCGGGACGTGGACACGGAGGCGCTGCAGCGGGTTCTTGAGCTTCTGAGACGGCGATGATCCCGATCCCGAGCGGCGTCAGGGTCTGGATTGCCACCGGCCACACCGACATGCGCCGCGGCATGCAAAGCCTGGCGCTTGCGGTCCAGGAGAGCCTGAAGCGCGATCCTCATGCTGGTGATCTCTACATCTTCCGCGGTCGCCGCGGCGATCTGGTCAAGATCCTCTGGCATGACGGGCTTGGCATGTCGCTCTACGCCAAGCGCCTGGATCGAGGCAAGTTCATCTGGCCGTCGGCGTCGGACGGCGCGGTATCAATCTCGGCGGCGCAGATGGCCTATATGCTGGAAGGAATCGACTGGCGGAATCCGCAGCTGAGCTGGCGGCCGCGGAGCGCGGGCTGAGCGCAAAATCCGCAGCTTTTTGCATTGTGGGGAGTCCCATCGCATCCAATCTGTGATTCACTGCGTCTCATGGATGCCGACCGCGACGCTGTTCCGGATGACATTGCCGCCCTGAAGAAGGCGCTGGCAGTCGAGCGCGCGAAGGGTTTGGAGATCGCCGCCGAACTCGCGGTCGCCCGCGCGAAAGCGTCGGAAGATGAAGTGCTGATCGCGCAGCGGAAGCTGCAGATCGCCAAGCTAAGGCATCAGATCTACGGCCAGCGGTCGGAGCGTTCGTCGCGCCTGATCGAGCAGTTGGCGCTGACGTTCGAGGAGCTGGAAGCCGACGCCACCGAGGACGAGCTCGCCTCGGAGCGGGCCGTGGCGAAGACGACGACGGTGCGCGGATTTACCCGCAAGCGCGCCGAGCGCCAGACCTTCCCCGAGCATTTGCCCTGGGAACGGGTGGTGGTTGATCCGCCGACGGCGTGCGAGTGCTGCGGTTCCAATCGCCTGCGCAAGCTTGGCGAGGATGTGACGCGCACGCTGGACGTGGTGCCGCGCCAGTGGAAGGTGATCGAGACGGTTCGGGAGAAGTTCTCCTGTCGCGACTGCGAAAAGATCAGCCAGGCATCTGCACCGTTCCATGCCGTCCCCCGGGGATGGGCTGGCCCGAGCCTCTTGGCGATGATCATGTTCGAGAAGTTCGGTCAGCATCAGCCTTTGAACCGCCAAGCCGAGCGCTATGTGCTGGAAGGCGTGCCAATAGCACTGTCGAGCATGGCAGATGCCGTTGGGGCGGTCTGTGCCTCGCTGGATCCCCTGCTGCGCCTGCTGGAAGCCCATGTCATGGGGGCCGAGCGCCTTCATGCCGATGACACGACCGTGCCGGTGCTGGCCAAGGGCAAAACCGATACGGGACGATGCTGGATCTACGTTCGGGACGACCGGCCGTTTGGGGGCACGGACCCGCCGGCGGCGATGTTCTATTACTCACGCGACCGCAAGGGCGAGCATCCTCAGGGGCATTTGGCCCGGTATGCCGGCATCCTGCAGGCCGACGCCTATGACGGGTATAACCAGCTCTATCTGGCGGGACGCCAGCCTGGACCGATCCGGGAGGCTGCCTGCTGGTCGCACCGACGGCGTCCGTTCTTTGCCATGGCCGACATCGAAGAGAATGCCCGGCGCAAGGCCACCGGCAAGAAGGAGATCCCGCTCTCGCCGATTGCGATCGAGGTCGTGAGGCGGATCGATGCGTTGTTCGAGATCGAACGCTCCATCAACGGCAGGAGCCCCGAAGGGCGTCTTCAGGTGCGGCAGGCGCTGAGCCGGCCTCTGGTCGAGGAGCTTCAAGTCTACATGCGGGAGCAGCTCGCCAAGCTGTCCCGGGGACACGACCTGGCCAAGGCGTTCAACTATATCCTGAAGCGTTGGGCGAGCTTCACCCTGTTCCTCGAGGAGGGGCGGGTATGCCTGTCCAACAATGCCGCAGAACGATGCCTAAGAGGCATCGCCCTTGGACGGAAGTCCTGGCTGTTCTGCGGCTCTGATCGCGGAGGGCGGCGCGCGGCAGCTATGTACAGCCTCATCATCACCGCGAAAATGAACGGCATCGACCCGCAAGCCTGGCTGACCGACGTCCTCGCGCGGATCGCCGCCCATCCGTCGCATCGGCTTGACGAACTGCTGCCCTGGAATTGGACGCCGGCGTCAGCGAACTCCGCTCGAGCGGCATGACCACCCACGTCAACAAGGTCCATCACGTCACCACCATCACCCAGGTCGCGAAAGACCTCGGCGAAGATGAAGATTGGCTACGAGACGTCGCCAACGAAATGGAGATCGAGGACGGCGCCATTTGGGTGTTCGGCGTTGGCGAAGACGGCGTTCAAGCCTTCACCGACTTCGGCATTGAGCGCCTCATCGAGCTCATCCAAATCTATAAAGAAAATCCGAGGTTGCTTAAGCGCTGGCCACCAGAATAATCCAATCAGGTCGCGGCCTACGCCGGATGCTTACGAATGGTCCGGCCATGCGAGCGCTCAAGGAAACTATTTTGGGCTTTCGCAGGGCTGACCGGCTCGGCCGTGAACTCGACGACCATCTTGTCAGGGACGATCGCACCACTCACGATGCCACTTCTCCAGTTTCAGGAAGTAGGCTAGCGCCTTCAGATCAGCCGGCATGACGACGAGGAGCATGCGGCCCGCCTCCGTCATTTCGGCGTGCGTTGCATAAGGGAGCAAGAGCAGACGTATCGGCCGTTCTATGTCAAACTTGGCGTGGACATCACTCAACCTGCACGATCGGTTCGTGCAGACTGCGTGTCGAGTATGGTGTCGCGCCAGGCTATCAAAAACCCAACAAAGACTATCCCGGTGACGGCCGTGCTCAGCGGGAGTCCAAGAACTTGGAGCCCAGCTGAATAATCTCCTATCGCGGTACCCGTGGCCCGAATCATTACCACCGTTATCCAATACATAGGCAGCAGCGGGATCTCGACCACCCCGACCTACCAGGAGGAGCGCAGCAACAACAGGCGTCAGCAGAAGTGCGGCACCGGCGTTGCCCAGTTTGAGGTTGTGCGAGCAATAGTCGCCGATATCGGTACCCAAGGTGCCAGCGAGAAACATGCAAATCCAATAGCCAAAGTCGGCGCGGGCCACGCCGTTTTCCTTATCGGAAAGATGCTGCCACGCGAACCGCCGGCACGCCAACAAAGAGCCGGCCAACAAGATCCCCACCGCAACCATGACCAGCAGTCGAGGCAGCTTCAGGGTAAGCGTAGCTCTGAGGCCCATTTGATTGGCGCTTAACGTCTATTTTGAGCGCGTGGTGCGCCGGCGCGGCTTCCATATGTCGGACAACGCATTGACAGCGGCCTCAAGCGCCTTCCGGTCGACGACGTTGGGATCGAACTGCTCCGGGCCCCAGAGGCGCATATGTTCGTGCTCCGGATGGGCGGGGTCGCTGATGGCGTCGAGGTATTCGGCATAGCCTGGCGCACCGCCGACATCTTCCGGAGGACAACGGCCGGCGGCCTCGAGCAAGAACGGAAGTCCCTCCGTTGTCGTGTTATCGAACCACTTTTCGAGCTTGATCACGTGATCCCAGCTGTCGCCGAAGTCGTAGAGATAATGGATCGTCTTGGCGCCACTCTCTTGAACGATATCGCAGAGCCGCGCCTTGCGGGCATCGATGGGCTGGGGGCCAAAATCACCTTCGGGATCAGGGATACCCCAACGTCCTTCGCCGGCCAGGAACTCGAAGAGATGGCTGTTCGTCCAGCCAAACGCCGCCTGAAGCGTCAGATGCAGCCGATCAAGACGCAGCGTGAGCGGCACGACAAGGCATCGCATCACCTCCGGTTTCACGTCCTTGAGGGTCACCTTGATCCGGACCGCGGTCGTGTTCAGGCTCATGCCGCCAGCCTCGGATCGTGTGCATGCATCGTGTAGATCGACGCCCAAGGGAGCAGTTCGTCCAGTCGCGCCGCAGGCCAACCATTGACGAGCTTCGCGAGAACATCAGCGAGCCAGTGCTCGGCACTGACGCCATTGAGCTTACAGGTCTCGATTAACGATGCCAGAACTGCCCAATTCTCGGCGCCCTCGTCGCAACCGGCAAAAAGGAGTTCTTCGCGTTGAGCTTGATCGGCCGCATCGCACGCTCGACAGCATTCGTGTCCATCTCGATGCGCCCGTCATCAAGGTAGAGCGTCAGGCCGTCCCAATGACGCAACGCGTAACGCAAGGCCTTCGCCGTGTCGCTCTTTTGTGCAAGGTAATCAAGCTTGGCCTCAAACCACTGCTTCAAGGCTGTAGCCAGAGGTCGGGCATGCGCCTGCCTGCCAGCACGGCGCTCGGCCTCCGATCGGCCGCGGAGCGCCTTCTCGACCGCGTAAAGTTGGGCGATGCGCTCAAGAGCCTCGCGGGCAACCGGAGCTGGCGCCGGAGCAGCCTCGCGCTCGATCTTCACAAACTGGCGCCTCAGATGCGACCAGCAGAAGGCGAGCGTTCCGGACAAGGCGTCCGCACGCGTCTCTCGGGTCATGGTCTTGTAAGCCTGATAGCCGTCGCAGTGGATGATGCCGCGATAGCCCTCGAGCAGCCTCAAGCCATGAACGGCCCCACGGCCCGGTGCATAGGCGTAAACCACGCCAGGTGGGTCAGGTCCGGCCCAGGGCCTGTCATCGCGTGACAGCGCCCAGAAGTAGCCGGTTTTGGTCCTGCCGCGCCCCGGATCCAGCACCGGCGCCGGGGTCTCATCGACACAGAGCTTCGAAGAGGCGAGCAGAAGCTGGCGCAGACGATGCCACAAGGGCTTCAATTCCTGGGCGGCGTAGCCGACCCAGAAGGCGAGCGTGGAACGGTCGATGGCGATACCGTGGGTCGCCAGCATCTGCGCCTGACGATAGAGCGGCAAATGCCAATGATACTTGGCGTCAATTACATGCGCGACGAGACGCTCGGTGGGCAGTCCCCCTTGATCAATCGCTCGGGCGCAGCGTGCTGGAGGACGACGCCATGACAGGCGCGGCAGGCCAGCTTGGGCCGGCGGGTGACGATCACCCTGTATTGCACCGGAACGACGTCCAGCCTCTGGCTCTCATCGTGACCAATCTCAACGAGATCGCCTTTGCAGCACGGGCAGCAGGTTGCAGCCGGCATCAGGGTTTCGACGATGCGCGGCAAATGCTCCGGAAGCTGACCACGGTTGGCTCTGCGCTTGGTAGTTCTCTTCTCGCGGGCTCTGGGATTGGCGCGATCCTCAGCTGCTTCGAGAGCCGCGACGGCCTCTTCGATGTCCTCCAGAACAAGCTGTAGCTGATCAGCGTCCAGCTTTTCCGAGGATCGACCGAACTGCGCATCTTTCGCAAGCTTGAGCAACCGCTCGAGCCTGGCGCAGCGATCCAGCAGAGCCGCGGCAAAGACACGCAGCTCGGTTGGATCGCTCGGCAGCTCATCAGGCAAATCACTCATTGGCCCAACTCTGCCATGCTTCGCGCCCCGATGCAGCGAAGTTTTTATCTCCTACGCAAGTGCTTTCGGCTGCGGGATTCGAGGCGCGTGCATCCGCGTCCAATCCATGCCGGCCAGAAGCGCGGACAGCTGGGCGGCATTCATCCGCATCACGCCGGCTACGATGGGTGGCCATTTGAAGCCGCTGCCATCGAGCCGCTTCCAATACATCACAAGGCCGCTGCCATCCCAGACGACAATCTTCACCCGATCGGCGCGCTTCGCACGGAACACCACCGCCACGCCCTTCATCGGGTCATGGCCCAGCGTCTCCTTCGCCAACAGCGCCAAGCCCTCCGCACCTTTTCTGAAGTCCACAGGTTGCGTCGCCACGTAAATCATGAGGCTCGCGGGCGGCATCAGCATGAACGTGTCCGTCGAAGCGCCAAGAACACATCACTCAACACAGCAAGGCCAGGCGTCCCTCGCACCTCCACGCGTGCCCCCTGGAGTTCAACCGTTACAACGGCTGCTTCCGGCGACCCGGTGGGCTCTGCGGCCGCCGGTCGCGCCGATTCCGATACCACCGGCACGAACGACAGCGTGTCCGCCGAAGCCGGCAGCACCAACTGGCCCAAACGCGCCCGGCGCCGCCAGTCGTGCACCTGCTGGGGCCGGCACCCATGGCGACGCGCGACATCTGTGACAATCGCCCCCGGCTCAAGGCTTTCCGCGGCAATCTGTGCCTTCAAATCGTCCGGCCAGCGCTTTCGACCTGCGCCTGCGTACACTTCGATACGCGGTGACAACGGTCGTCTTATGTCGTCCGAATGGTCGTCCATTATGAGCACCCTTGCAGAAGATGACTCTTCTAGCGGTGCTCTCAGGATTGAGTACAACAATTCTCAAGGGCCTCAACGCCACGCTTACGCTTCAGGTCGCCCGCCGTGAAGTCCGCGAAATTTGTTGCCGCTGTCCCTTCAGCCGGGATTGGCGAAGAAGCGCTACGAGGGGCGGGAGCCATCTCATGTCCATTGTCCCGACGATGTATGTTGCGGCGGAGAGAGCCAAGCCCCATCAAAAGCGCGAGACTACGCTTTATCCCTGTTGAGGACGCCATCATCTTTCGACCACGTGACAGCTTCGGTCCGCCATGTGTCTGGGCACCGGGCCTGCCGGCCTCCGCGGACGGTCAAACGCCTCCGAGAGCGAAGCACTTACGTTGATAGGTGAGGTCAATTGCGGGCCGATTGATTGCCGATCGCGCGCGGTGCGGATATTTGCTCGCTCCTGACGGCAACCCGAGATGCCTGATCGAACCGGTTGTGCAAACTCATCGCCGAAAGCTTGGCGCCATCTTCTCCCGCTCGTATTTCTTGCACTGGCTGGTGTTATTTATTGGCTGGTGTTGCCACGATCGCGTGGACCGTTGCGATCGGATAGATAAGTTGGGATCGTTGCATGGTTGATTACCTAAATGCACGATAGCCAATTCTGTCGGCGCACCTGGAGGCACCGGTTATTTGTGCACTTCTGCTCAGCGAATTTAACACTTAATGACTGGCGCGCAAGTAAAGTAGTCGATTAACTCAACTCAATTCGATACTCACGGGCGTCTGCTAGCGTTCCCTAAAATGGAGGCGTTCTTGCTGCAATAATTGTCCATCTCATTTGTCGCGATCGCTGTATTCTCCTTCGTTTTCTATGTTCTGGCTTGGCCGTCGCTGTCGGCTTGGAAGGAAGAGGGATGAGATGTCCGGAGTGCTGAACGCGCTAGAGCCGGCCGCCGGTGCATTCGCGTCGTTCCAATAATCGCCGCTTGAATTGGTCTATTCTGGAAGCGCGTTGCGTCCCCGGGCGTGCGTTCTCCCGCAACCCGATCGTCCCATCGTCGCACCTACCTCATTTTTTCGAGAACGGCGATGTTGCCAAGAGTAAATGGACTATCGCCGGTCTCTTCGGTCGAGAGAATGGGCCGAGCAATCATGTCGACGAACGATACGGCCTTGATCGAAACTCTCAAAAGGATCTTGAATGCAACATCGGCCAGCACCTCCTTAGGGCCACCACAAGAGAGCCGTTCTACGACATGCAGACCTGCGCGCTCCGCAAGTTCTTCGATAGCATATCGACTCCAGCGAAAATAGTCGTGAGGGGCCTCATGCACCCAGTAGTTAAAGGGTGTGTTCAAGATGATCTTGCCGCCGGGTTTCAAGACACGGGCAAGTTCGCTCATGACCCCAACCGGATTCCATAGGTGTTCAACTACATCCGAGCTGATGATGGTATCGAAGCTTCCGCTTGCGAAAGGCATCGGCTGGTTAAGATCGTGAGTCTCATCCATATGCTCCGTAGGATGCAACGAGTTGCCCCAATCGACCGCAATTACTTCCGACGCGAGATCCTTGTACATGCCGTAAAGGGGAAGCCGGCCGCATCCGTGATCGAGGAGCCGCCCTCTCACATGCTTTGGGATAAGGTCCTCGTACCGGCGCGCGACAATGTCAGCGACCAGTCGCGAAGCAGGTGATACCTGCGCAGGGTCTCTTGACGCGCGCCATCCTGGGCCGGTCAGAACGAACTTGGTGGGCTTCCACTGATCTTGATTTCGCATGTGTGCATAATCCCGAACCTGAGATTCGTTTCCTTTCTGGGATGGGTGCCTCAGATCGACTTGCGCCTTTTAGGGTATGGCGCTTGCCGACGCGATATTCCACCACCAGCTGTTACGCCGTCAACTTTAATCAGACCGCATTTTCGGCGAACGCTTTGGCGATGTGCGATCTCGCCACCCTCGGTTATGTCCGCCAGCACTTAATATTGCACGCATCGATCGTCGGTGATGCGCCTTCAGCTAACTTTCGGAAAGTAGGAAAGTCGGAGAAGATCCAGAGGTTAGCTTAGATTTCGAGCATTTCGCGTGCAATGGAAGCATATCGTCATTGCAACAGTTCCAAGGGCGCGCAGATTGCATGTCATCGCCCCAACATCAACAAAGTCTGGTCACATCGAGGTTGTGCTCAACTGATGTGGTGCGTGGCGAATCACAAATCGCTGCCATGACCCCTCATCCAACCAAATGACGCCCGGAACCCTCGCGACGAGAGTTTATCATGCTGCTCTTGCTCTTCCTTATGATCGCTACTTCCGTCGCATCTTTTGCCGCCGGGTACTCGCTGCGCGATTCAATGTCCAGACGACGCCGGAAGCAATTCCGCCTGTATGAACCGTATGTTCGGCCACAACGGCGAGTCCCTTCCTTTCTCGTGAAAAACACGCAGACCTCTTCCAAGGCGATGCAGAGACAATCTCGATCGGGGAGCGGGCGCTAACGTCCAATCCCGGCGCTTCAATCACGAAAGCCCAGAAGACTCTCGCTCAGCTCCCCAGGTCTCTGTGCTGGACAAGTATTTCTGCGGAGGAATGTTGCAATTTTGGCGCGGATGCTGTCGGAATCCCGGCCCTTCCGAGCAACAACGGGAGACACCGTAAAAGTTGCATACATGAAGATTTTGGCGCCCCATGAAAGATGGCAACGAAAAGGCTTTTTCGCGCTCGAACTTGCGGTTATTCTGCGCCAAGAGAAAGTGCGAGGTGACGTTTAATGCAAACCCTGAAGCGGTACCTACGCTCTGTTCCAGTGCTTGGAGATGTCTTAGTTGCGGCAAAGGGCGCGTTTTCCAAACGGCTCGAGTTCCGTAGTTCTGAGCAGTATTGGGAAGATCGGTATGCCCTGGGCGGGAACTCCGGGGCCGGCTCCTACAACCGGCTGGCCAGCTTCAAGGCGGAGATCATTAATCAGTTTGTCCGCGATCATCATGTTTCGTCCGTCATCGAATTTGGTGTCGGGGATGGTGCGCAGCTCGCGTTGGCAGAATATCCATCGTTTGTGGGAATTGACGTTTCGAAGACCGTTGTAGAGCACTGCCGAGCGAGATTCTCGAGCGATCCCACAAAACACTTCTACGTTTTGGGAGAGCATTCGGCGGCCAACGCTGAACTCGCCCTCTCGCTCGACGTAATTTATCATCTTGTCGAAGATGCTGTCTTCGAACTCTATATGCATACACTTTTCGCGGCCGCCACTCGATACGTGATCATCTACGCCAGCGACAAGGACGAAAGTTGGTCAAGCAAGCACGTCCGTCACCGTAATTTCACGCGGTGGATTTCAGAACATATCGTGGGCTGGACCCTCAGCGAGAAGATAGCGAACCGATACCCGTTCGACCCCGCCGATCAAGACAACACGTCATTCGCAGATTTTTTTGTCTATGACCGTGCCTAGGCCGCAGGTATCAAGCCGCTCGCACGCTTGCGCACGGCCGTCGGTGTACGGCAGATGTGCCGCGCATGCGGGTTTCAATCCGTCCTCGATCGACGTCGCCGGCCGCCAGCCGAGCTCTTCGAGACGCGCTGACATCGAGCAGTTTGCGCGGCGTGATGCTGCTGGTTGGGATAGGCCTCCGCCATTTTCATGCCGGCGATCTCGACGATCGCAACAGAAAGTTAGGGTTTCGAACCAGAAGTTCTTAGACATAGAGTCGTGTTTTGTCGGCGCATTGTATCGGCAGAAGCGCTCGATGGAAGCAAGGATGTCTTCGGCGCACTTCGTCCATGGGAACGGCTTGGGATCGGCATTGTGTCAAGCAGAAGCCAGCCTATGCGGCAGTGCATCCTGAGACGCTGAAGGTCGGCGACCGCCAGCCAGAATCCCAAGTTGGGACTTGAAACAGGAAGCGTTCGTTGACGATACTGCCGCCAGAAGCGGCCGATCGCGAACGGCTGGCGCCCGCCACGCAACCCCCGCTAAGGCGCTTAGCGCCGATATGGACCGTGTTTCAATACGTCACGTACCAATCGTCAGGAAATGGAATTAGCAGCCGAGGCCTTCCTCATTGTTATCGTTTGCAGTCACGGATCTGCTAATTCGCTAAAGGCTGGGCGGCGCACTCCTCGACTTCAGCGGCACTTGCCAACTACAAAGAAAGTTAGGAAGCCCACCAGATCAGGACGCCGAAAGCGCGACCGGGGCGTGGCTGCAAACGGGCGCGTCGCGGTGCTATTTCTGGATGTCAATCGGTGCTCCGGGGAGCCGGGGCCGAACCCGGCGAACCCACTGTTGAGCCGATTGCCGAGTGCCCTCGCCAACTTTTGGAGCGCTGATAGCGCCGGCCGCGGGCAGCGTCCTTACGCGGAACGCCTCACCATGGGGGAAGCACCGCAACAACTAGTGGTGAAGGTGATTGTAGCTTTTCATAGAAGCGAAGGGAACCTCATCAATCTCAGCGGCCTGCGTTGCTTTTCGCCGCCGAACGAAGTTCAGCGGGCCTTCGAGTGCTGAGCCGCCACACTCTGTTCACGAGGCTCTTTTGCCTCGGTGCCAAGGCGCGCAATCGTCGTGACACTGCCGCAAGCAATGCGATCTATATGCAGACGCCGAGGATAACCATCAGCATTTGCGCGTATGGCCTCACGTCACAGAACGAAGCCGGCGCGCTGAGTATGATAGCGCCAGTAGAATCGGGTCCGGAGCATTCAGGCTAGTGCTCGCGGGGGCGGTCGCAACCGAACTCGCACATTAAGTTTGGTGTCTAGCCTGCTGGCTGTTTCAGGAGCTGCTGCGAAGGTGATTGAGAAGGTCAGCGGTGTCCGTACCTCTCGACGAAGCGGGGATCCGGAGAGCGGATAGCCGGTTCTGCTCCTGTTGGGGGCCTTTAATCTTGATGGTCCATCTAATTCCTCAGAGAGAATTTCACTCCCAAACGATGTTGCGTAGCCGCCAGGCGGCGCTAGAATTGAGAGAGCGCCGTCGCGCGCACGGCGGGACGAGCTAGATCGGGAGTTATCCCTATGCCCATAATCCGTCACGTTGGCCTGATCGCAGTCATCCTGGCAGGCCATGCCCAAGCTCAAGATCGGCCTCCGACTGAAGAGAAGAAAGACCAACCGACTAAATGCTCCTATACAATTGGCGAGAGAGTTTATGAGGTGCCTGTCGGCAAGCACCTTTGCTGGCTATCGCCTGCTCCCTATTCCGACTACGCGTTGTTGAAATGTGGGCCACCCCTCAACGAGATAACAGATGGCTTGAAGCGCGGCGACCCGCGTTGCGATCAATACGAAGATCGGCGTTAGTCCAAGAGATTGTGGGGCAAGGCACGGTGACACGCTTCACCGCATTTTCCTTTGGAAGCGCGCGGCATGGGGGCAGTCGTCTATGTCATGGAAAAGAAAGACCGCGCGGATGAACCGCCCCGGGTTTGCCGGAGGCTCCAACTCCTGAGAGGATGGAGCCATGACGAGCAAGACGACGAACAAGTTCTCATCCGAGGTCCGGACCCGAGCGGTTCGGATGGTTCTGGATCACGCCGGCGAGCACCCGTCGTGGTGGGCGGCAGTGACGTCAATCGCGGCCAAGATCGGCTGCACGCCGCAGACGCTGCATGACTGGGTCAAGAAGGCCGAGGTCGATAGCGGGCAGCGGGCCGGCGTTCCGACGGACACGGCCGAGAGGCTGAAGGCCCTGGAGCGAGAGAACCGCGAGCTTCGGCAGGCCAACGAGATCTTGCGCAAGGCAAGCGCATATTTTGCGATGGCGGAGCTCGACCGCCGGTCCAAGCCATGATCGCCTTCATTGACGATCATCGTGGGGCGCATGGGGTCGAGCCGATCTGCAAGGTCTTGCCGATCGCCCCCTCGACCTACCACGCCCATGTGGCCAAACGGCGCGATCCGGCCAAGCTGTCGGCGCGCGCCAGGCAGGATGTCAGGTTGAAGATTGAAGTCCGGCGCGTGTTCGATGAGAACTTCTCCGTCTATGGCGTGCGCAAGGTCTGGCGGCAGCTCAAGCGCGAAGGCTTCGATGTTGCCCGTTGCACCGTGTCGCGACTAATGAGGGACATGGGTTTGCAAGGTGTTATCCGCGGCAAGCCGGTCAAAACCACGATCAGCGACAAGGCCGCGCCATGCCCGCTGGATCACGTCAACCGCCAATTCAAGGCGCCAAGGCCGAACGTCCTCTGGCTCTCCGACTTCACCTATGTCGCGACCTGGACGGGCTTTGTCTACGTCGCCTTTGTGATCGACGCCTATGCCCGCAGGATCGTGGGCTGGCGAGCCTCGCGCACGGCGCATGCAGGCTTCGTGCTCGATGCGCTGGAGCAGGCATTGCATGATCGTCGGCCGGTCCATTGCGGCGGGCTCGTCCACCACAGCGACAGGGGCAGCCAATACGTCTCAATCAAATACACCGAGCGCCTGGCTGAAGCAGGCGTCGAGCCTTCTGTCGGCAGCGTCGGAGATTCCTATGACAACGCTCTCGCCGAAACCATCAACGGGCTCTACAAGGCCGAGGTGATCCATCGGCGCGGACCATGGCGCAGCTTCGAGGCCGTCGAGTTCGCGACGCTGGAATGGGTCGACTGGTTCAACAACCGGCGGCTCCTGGAGCCCATCGGCAACATACCGCCGGCCGAAGCCGAGCAACGCTACTACGCCATGCTGGAACAACCGGCCATGGCGGCATAACTTAAACCAAATGGCCTCCGGCAAACCCGGGGTGTGTTTCGGCATGGAATAAGGACCCCGTTTTCGGGGTGATCGGCATCCAATCGGGACCCCGGGATAAGGGTCCACAGTGGCTTCCATCGAGTCATGGAAGCCGAGGTTGGGA
This sequence comes from Bradyrhizobium sp. RDM12, assembly GCF_051917485.1. Lineage (NCBI taxonomy): Bacteria > Pseudomonadati > Pseudomonadota > Alphaproteobacteria > Hyphomicrobiales > Nitrobacteraceae > Bradyrhizobium > Bradyrhizobium sp. RDM12. The sequence goes on along the minus strand of NZ_CM133064.1, from coordinate 7,380,214 downwards.
TGCTGGTGGTGGAGACGATTGGTAAGATCCGTCGCGCCTACTTTGTTGATGGTCGTCCGATCAAGGCGATCTGCCGAGAACTTGGCGTATCGCGGAAGGTGGTTCGCAAGGTCATTCGTTCTCAAGCGACGGAGTTCCGGTATGAGCGCGAGACGCAGCCGCTCCCGAAGATGGGTGCCTGGAGTGCCGAGCTTGACCGGTTGCTGGCAGGGAATGAGAGCAAGGCGGCGCGGGAACGGCTGACGCTGATCCGGCTATTCGAAGAGCTTCGCGGCCTGGGTTACGCCGGCGGCTATGATGCGGTTCGTCGATACGCACGACGGTGGAGCAAGGAACGCGGCAGCTCGACAGCGTCGGCCTATGTGCCGCTCAGCTTTGCACCAGGTGAAGCCTACCAGTTCGACTGGAGCCACGAGGTCGTCCTGCTGAGCGGCACCACGGTGATGGTGAAGGCTGCTCATGTCCGGCTCTGTCACAGCCGCATGCTGTTCGTGCGGGCCTATCCGCGGGAGACGCAGGAGATGGTGTTCGACGCCCACGACCGGGCGTTCGCCCTGTTCAAAGGCACCTGCACCCGCGGCATCTACGACAACATGAAGACCGCCGTAGAGACGATCTTCGTCGGTAAAGGCCGTCTCTACAATCGCCGCTTCCTGCAGATGTGCAGCCACTATCTGGTCGATCCGGTCGCCTGTACGCCAGCGTCGGGGTGGGAGAAGGGGCAGGTCGAGAACCAGGTCGGGCTGGTCCGGGAACGCTTCTTCACGCCGCGGCTGCGGTTCAAAAACCTCGACGAGTTAAACGCCTGGCTGCTCGACAAATGCATCGCCTACGCCAAGGCTCATCGTCATCCGGAGCTGGCCGATCAGACGATCTGGGACGTGTTCGAAGCCGAACGCCCCAAACTCGTTCCCTATGCCGGCCGTTTCGACGGCTTCCATGCAGTGACAGCATCTGTCTCGAAGACCTGCCTGGTGCGCTTCGACAACAACAAGTACTCGGTCGCAGCCAGCGCAGTCGGACGACCGGTCGAGGTTCAAGCCTATGCCGATCGCATCGTGATCCGTCAGGACGGCCGGATCGTTGCCGAGCATCCGCGATCCTTTGGCCGCGGCGATACCGTCTACGACCCCTGGCATTATGTGCCGGTGCTCGCTCGCAAACCCGGCGCCTTGCGCAACGGTGCTCCCTTCAAAGACTGGGTGCTGCCGGCCGCGATCGAGCGGGTCCGGCGCAAGCTGGCCAGCACCGACGATGGCAATCGGCAGATGGTCGACATCCTCAACGCGGTGCTGACTGACGGTCTGTCCGCGGTGGAAGCGGCCTGTGCCGAAGCGCTCAGTCACAGCGTCCATTCCGCCGATGTCGTGCTCAATATCCTGGCCCGTCAACGTGAACCCGCCCCACCGGCCAACATCATGACGCCGGCCGCACTGACGCTGCGCCATGCACCGATCGCCGATTGTGCCCGCTACGACAACCTCCGGAGGACCATCTGATGGAACGAACCCAAATCTTTGACCTCATGGGCGAGCTCAAGCTCTACGGCATGAAGGCCGCCTTCGATGAGATCATGGCAACTGCGGTCAAGCGCCAGCACGAACCCCAGCGCATTGTCGGCGACCTGCTCAACGCCGAGATCAACGAGAAGCAGGCCCGCTCGATCAAGTACCAGCTCACCATCGCCAAGCTGCCGCTTGCCAAGGACATCGCCGACTTCCAGTTCGACGGGACGCCGATCAATCAGACTCTCGTCAATGATCTCGCTGGCGGCGGCTTCATCGCCCAGCAACGCAACGTCGTCCTGGTCGGCGGAACCGAGCCCGCTTCATAATGCTCACCTTTCTATCTCGTTAGAGTTCCAGTTCTTTTTGTAGCGGAGTGCCGGACGGCGGACGTCTGAGGCGCCGCGCGGTGGCGGCTCGTTTGACGTCAGCACGCTCAAGATCGGCTGCTTTGATGATCCAAGGTGCCCCTTTGCAAAGCTGGCCCGCCGCGAGCTGGTCGTCCTTGATCAGACGTCGCACGGTTGATGGGCTGACGGAGAGGGCCGCGGCCGCCTCGTCCAGAGTGACCTCGCCGCGGTCGTGGCGCTCGCCTTCACGATAGGCTGCGACGTCGTTGTGGCTGCGCAAGCTGCACACTCGCGACTTGGTCCAGCCATTGCCGCGCCCCGTGGTCTTGCCGGAGCGGTTTAGCACCGACGCGATCGCTTTGTCCGGCATCTGCCGCGCCAGCACGCGCACGAGATCGACTGTCTCTCCCGCTGCGCTCCAGCGGTGCTGGCCGGAGCGATTCTTCTTGACCTTGAGAGCGGAGTGGTCACCGCCGTGCCAGCGGATCACCAGATCGAGCGTGGTGTCCTCGACGCGGACGACGATCTCGTCGATCAGCGTTCGCACGATCCGCTTGCGCGTCTCGGGGGCCACGCTGGCACTCGACCAAGCACGCTCCAGGTCGGCGCCTAGCGTCATCAGCCGCTCCCGGTCGGCAGGTGTGAGATCAACAGCGGGCGAAGCCGTCAGTGCGTCCAGCTCGGTCTCCAGATTGCGCGCGACCGCCAGCCGGTCATTCCATCGCTTTTCCAGCTCGGCGGCGACGAGACGATTGGCGGGATCGACGGCATCGTATTGGCGGCGCGCCCGCCCGACCTCATAGCGAGCCTGCTCCAGCGCCAGTTCGACTTGGCCGCGTTTGTCTTCGTTCGCACGGCTGCGCGCAGCCTGCGCGGCGAGTGCCGCCTCGATACCGAGCGGCTGCAGGCGCTCGACCACCTCGGCGGCCACGTCACGATCGATCCGCATGCCGCCGAACGAGATGCAAGGGTCACCGCCATGATTGTTGGCGCCGCCCCGACAATGGTAGCGACCGGTGTTGCCGTCCTTGCCGGAGTAGGCGACGTGAAGTTTGCGCCCACAATGGCCACAGCGCAGCAGGCCGGCGAGCAGAGCCTCACCTCGGCGCAGGGCACCGCGGCTCATCGGGTTCTTGCCGTTGGCGTTATCCGCAATCAGGCCGAGGTTCCTCTCATGGTCCGCCCAGCTCAGATAACCCTCATGATGGTTCGGAATCAACACCTCCCAATCCTTGCGCTCCCTCTTGAAGCCGCGAACCACCTTCTTGCGGCCGGCCTCGATGCTGATGCGGCTGCCAGTGCGCCCGAATGCATACGCGCCCGCATAGATTGGGTTGGTCAGAATGTGCAGGATCGTGTTGTAGACCGGCAGCTTCCACTCGACCAGGCGGCCTTCGGCGCCATAGGTGACGGCCGGCAGCGGAACGCGCTCGTGTCTGAACCAGAGGTGCACCTGACGCACCGACTGCATCTCGGTGAACTTGGCAAAGACGAGCGCAATCGCCTCGCCGACGCGCCGATCCGGGTCCTTCTCGATACGGTTGTGGCCGACCCGCACGTAGCCGACGGCGACCGTCATGAACAGCTCGCCCCGGCGCGCCTTCTGCTTCAGCGCTTCGAGCGAACGCTGGCGCAGTACCGACAACTCCATCTCGCTCATGGTACCCTTCATGCCGAGCAGTAGGCGATCGTTGGGCTGTCGCGGATCGTAGACGCCGTCCTCGTCGGCGATCAGTGTGCCGACGAGACCGCAGAACTCGAGCAGGGTGTGCCAGTCGCCGTTGCGTGCGAGCCGCGACGCTTCGATCGAGACCACGACTCCGACGCGCACCTCACAGATGGCGGCCAGCAGCTTCTCGAAGCCGGGCCTCGCGACGCCACCACCGGAGCGACCGAGATCGTCATCAATGACGGCAACATCGCTCCAGCCCAGCTGTCGCGCGCGCTCCGGCAAATTGTACTGACGGCGCTTACTTTCCAGGTTGTGGGCGACCTGATCAGGCGTCGACTGACGGATGTAGACGACGGCCTGACGGGCGAGGTGCTCAGGCGTGACCTTGCTCATGAGCGGCCTCCTCGTCTCTGCGGTTGGCGTGCCCGTCTCGATATTGGCGCCGTCGGCGAGGGCCTCGACCAGCAGCCTCTCGATCAGGCGGACGAGAGTGCTTCTCTGCGACGCCGGAATCGCGGGCGTCTGGCGATCCTCCTCGAACAGGCTTCGTTGCAAGTAGCGTCTTGGTTGCATGATCCCCTCCTTCACGCAGGGGCCGCGCCCCGCCTCGAGAGGCGATAAGCACATCGATTCGCGCCCGCAGCTCGACGAGCCTTTCGACAGCCAACCGAGGGCTTGCTGTGAGCGTTGCAGAGCGAGCAATATCCTCGCTCATCCAGGCCGGGATTAGGGCGAGTGTCCCGTCGGGCTGCACCACGACCAAATGGTCCTCGCCGGCGAAGCGCTTGCGGTGCTCGACCTGCACCATCTGCCCGGCCCGAGGATGGAACGGATAGAGGATCAAAACCTCGAACGCCAGACACCCGGCATTGTGACGCTGTCTCGACGGGCACCGGCAAGACCCATCTGGCCATCGCTATCGCGCGAAGCTGCATCCGATCCGGCGCCCGTGGCCGCTTCTATAACGTCGTCGACCTCGTCAACCGGCTCGAGACCGAGACCCGCAACGGTCGGCAGGGACGGCTCGCCGAGCATCTGACCCGCATGGACTTCATCGTTCTCGACGAGCTGGGCTATCTGCCGTTCGCGCAATCCGGCGGTCAGCTCCTGTTCCATCTCATCAGCCGGCTCTACGAGCGCACCTCGATCATTGTCACCACCAATCTTGCGTTCGGCGAATGGCCGAGCGTGTTCGGCGATGCCAAAATGACCACCGCGCTACTCGACCGATTGACCCATCACTGCGACATCGTCGAGACCGGCAACGACAGCTGGCGATTCAAAAGCCGCGACGATGTTCAAACAACCCGCGCTCGCGCCGTCTCCGCAACCCCGACCAGCTCCGACGACCCGAGCGCTACCAGCAGAGCACGCCGCTCAAAGGGGTCCCTTTGATGCCGATAGGGGGTCCCAGTCGAACGCCGATTGACACCCTGCGCCCGCAGGACGGCGTGGACGCGGGGGCTGCCGTAGCGTCCGCTGCTGTCCCGATGGACCTGCCGGATCACGGCCAGGAGCGTGGCATTCGATTTTGCCCGCTCGCTCACCGGACGCTCGCGCCAGGCGTAATAGCCGGCCGGCGAGACCTCGAGCACGGCGCACATCATGCGGACCGGATAGGTCTCGCGGTGATCCTCGATGAAGCGAAAGCTCATGTCCGGGTTCCGGCGAAGATCGCGATCGACTTTTTTAAAATGTCGCGCTCCATCCGCAGCCGTTCGTTCTCCTGGCGCAGGCGGGCGATCTCCGAAGCCTGGTCCGCCGGCATCGGCGTCGCCTGCGTGGTGGGGCGCCACGCCGCCGATGCCTGCTCCTGCCGGAGCTTATCGACCCAGCGTCGCAACACCGAGTCGCGCAGACCGAGCTCCTTGGCAACCGACCCGATCGAGCGACCGCTCGACACTACCAGTTCGGCGGCCTGGCGCTTGTACTCCTCAGTAAACGACCGACGTTGACGTTCCATTCGACACCTCCGGGCTCAACGAGCCTACTACAGGTGTCCACTCATTCGGAGGAGGTTCACCGACACGCTGGTGAAGCGCAGTCACGGCGTAGAAGCATTCTCGCACCAGCTCGACCTGATTCTCTACTTGCCCCTTCTTCCAGCCTGTGGGGTACAGCAACTGGATCGACTAGATAGTGACTGCCTATTAGGAAGCGACGATTGTAACGACGGTCTTTAGCGCCTGCAGGTGCCTTTGAACTGGGCGAACGCCCAGTCGTGGGCGTCGAATACCATCTGGGTCTCTCGCGGGTGTGCCCGCACGAACAGCATGCGGCTGTGACAAAGCCCGACATGGGCGGGCTTCATGGCTACTGTGGAGCCGCTCAGTGGAATCACCTCATGGCTCCCGTGGAAACTGGTAGGCTTCCTCTAGGGCAAAACTCAGCGGGACATAAGCGGCTGCAGTCGATTGCTCACGTTTCTTGCTCCACCGCCTGGCGAAACGCCGCACTGCGTCGTAAGCGCCATCATACCCGCGTCCGCGTAGCTCTTTGAAGATCCGGATCAGCGTCTGCTGTTCACGCGCGGATTTAGCCGCGTTCGCTGCGGGCAGCACGTCGGGCTCGGATGCCCATCGTCCCAGCCTGATACGCGGCTGCACCAACCGCTCGTACTCGAAGGAGGTCTCCCCGACCTCAGCACCTTCCGAATCGTGTTCCGCGACATCTTTATGTAACGGGCGATCTCCTTGATCGTCTTGCACTTGATGAAGTGCTCTCGCCGTATGCGCGCAATGGTGTCCATAACCAGCAACCCCAACCACCTGTTTTAGTCCCAAGCAAGCAGCGCAATAGCCGAATAGTGGGGCAATCTTGTATGCCGAATGGCACCGTGGGTTCTAGGCGGACAACAATCGGGCGAGGTCGCGTACATAGGTCGTTAAGTCAGCCCAACTGGAGCAGCGTGAAGATCGAGGTTTCGCGACGCTCCGGACCAAACCCACGATTGCGGTTCTCAGTGCTCTTGTTTGTGTAAGACGGGATCGCACGGCAACATTGGATCATTGATAGGCCGCACGAACCACGCAGCTATTTCACGAACGAGCTTTAGGATTTTAAGGTTTGCGTCAGTGAAGGCTCGGCCGAAAGCTTAGTTTTGTAGATTGGGAGATAGCGCAACCCCGATGACAGCGCGCTGAACCTTTGACCATTCGAAGTTGCTCTGCACAAATTCAACAAGCAATTTTCTCTCGGCGAGCCTGGCGGGCTCGTCTTGCTGCAGTCTCTCGGTTATGATCCGAGCTACATCTGTTGGACTGCCAAAAAGGTATTCGTCCCCCAGCAAGTAGTCGCGCACACCTTCGATGTTGGAGCAGTAAACCGGGATGCCGCACGACATTCCCTCCAGCAGGGCGTTGTTAGCCGAGGCAAACGTCAGCGGAAGCAGTATGAAAAGAGACCTTTGAACGATTGCTTTGTATTCTGACGACGAAAGGTGTGGGTAAAACACCGCGTTCGCGCTCTCTTTCAATGAGATCAGTTTCTCCCGATCCACGCCAATCATGTCGAACTTAACTTTGGGATGGCTTCTGCAAGTCAAGCCGATGATTTCTTCGATAGCCGCGTAGTCTCGATAATTGTCGCCGATGATTGTGATTCGCGCTTCGCGCTTCGCGTTGAGATTGATTGCGCCGTCGCACAACATCCCGTGTGGAATAACGACCATTTCCGAGTTAAACAGTTTGCTCAATTGAACCTGTTGATGGCGAGACAGCGTGATAAAGCACGACACGCAACGGAAGCTTATAAGCTTAAGGCGTTGAGCGACGGTATTTTCTCGCTGGGACCAGAAATCTATACCAAGGTGCAGAACGCAAACGACGCGCTTGCGCATAATCCTCAAGCATATTGGAGATACAAAGACTGTCTGCTCGGGATAGAAAATGACGACTGCCGAATAGCGCCACGACCTGAAGATCGTCATCAAATCAATTAGCAGAAAGTTGAAGCGTCGCTTGACCGATCCTATTGGAGCGTCGCCCCAAAGCAGGAGGTTTCCGTTTACATAATCTGCGGCTGACATTACGACGTGATCGTAGCCAGAATCTTTGTCGTGATGGGGCCAGCGGAAGCCGGAATATAAGACACTCGCATGGCCTTCCTTTGAGCGTCCACGGCGACGGAAAAGCACGGGCACAAAAGATCTCCATACACATTTATAAAATCTACTGCCGTCATCTTATTGGCGACCCGGCCGACTAAAGCTCTTTTGGCGGCATCTTAATTCCTCTTTGAAAATCAAGTGTTACCGAGTAGTTGCCTGAAATTATACTACCAGCCCGGGATAATGGAAGGCTTCTGGGCTGATCTAGTGTCGACTGCTGCGGAAGGAGCTCCAAAGTACCGATGCGTCTTCGTCGATTTTGTGCAACCGAGTATCCCCCGCAACACAGGGGAGTCGCGGGCAACAGCTAGACAAGACAGTCCGGCGTCGAGCAATGACCTGGCGGGCTGGCTTGCGGTGCTGGAACGATGGTCCCGTAATCTTCTTAATGGTCATCTACGCCGCCGTCTCGGCTTGCGCCGTGTTCTTCTCTAGATCGGCAAGCCGTAAGTGAGCTTGGTCTAGCAGCTGCCACGTCTCTCGCGCCACTCGCCGGTCAATTCCCTCGAGCAAATAGCCAGCTGGGCCGAGGTGAACGTCACCACTCCGTCAGCGGGCTCGACCAAAGAAAGTGACTGCGCTCCAGCCGCTGGTGTTGAGCGTCGTTCATGTTGGGCGCGACAACGCGTGCGGTCACTGCGCCTTGCGGGGACGCTTAAGATTCACCAATCAGTTTGCGACCCAGCAGACGAAGGGTAATCTTTCTTCCGCGCACCAAGAGCGGGTACAGCATACGTGCAAGACGCGGCTGCGAAAACATAAGTAGATTTAACCTCGCAAAAAACGAATTTCTTCCACCAAGAGCTGTCAAAAGGTGCATCGCATCGGCGCCATAATAAAATTGTTCTCGCCACCGTACGACCATCCCATCATTAAGATCAAGCTTCTGTGCTCGAATGTCGTCGACTATGGGATCTGAGGAACGTGCATCTATAAGGTGAACACGCAAACCCTGCTCACGCATTCGATATAGCAAAACGTATCGACTGCAGAACGGGCATTCGCCATCGTAGATGACAAAGATCTCGTTGTTGTTATCGGGGCTCAATTCGGTGGTCCGTTCGTTTGCGCAGGTCGCGGACAAGCTTGCCTTGCACGAGATTGAGGCAAACCGATTCCACGACGTAGTGATACGCTACAATGTCGTCCATGCGCAGCTTGTTGAATTCTGGGAACATCCAAGGGTTGGAGAGCAAGTGGTGCGGATAGAGGTAGAAACTGTTGCTTTCTTTCACCCAGGGATGGGAGCGGAAGAATATATCAGTTTGATCAATCAGGTTCTCGACAGCATTTAAGGTAACGCCGGTTTCCTGCCGCGTTAGGACTTCTGGCCCGCACGTTATCGCGTCGTGCCAGGTCTCAGTATTTCTGTTGTTGCCGCCAACTCGATTTCTGAAGTGATTTTCTGGAATGTACAGGGTGCCGGCCCCAATCATATACGAGTAAATCCCGAAGTAGGTTGAGGGCGCCCGGACTTCTTGGCCATCTCTGGTCTCAGCATAGAACAGTTGGCTCGCTAGCTTTGGACCATCCAACCATCCAAGGTAATTAGTATAGAAGAAGAAACGGCCGCAAACTACGGTCGTAATCATCACAAGTTTCATCGGCAGCGTAAACCCGCCGCGAGGGAGGCTATTTGCGGCTGCAACGATGAAGAGGTTCAACGCGATCCAGAAAAAGAATAACGCCCCGAGGGTAAACCAGACACCAATATGGAAGGCGTCGAAGAGAAGACAGAAAATTGACAGCGCGCGTGTCGACAGTGACGCGAGCGGCGAGAGTAACTGCGCACCCAACACCAGGATATTAAATAGCAGCTGATTTTGAACGATGGCGTCCCACATGAATTGCAACGCGCTGGGCCACATCGCGAGCGGAGCATCGCCACGCTCAAGACCCATCAATATGGATGTCTGCGTCGGATTTTCGAACAGCCAGGTCCACGGCTTCGCGCCGCCTGCCTGCAGCTTGGCGATCCCGGACCAGAAATAGCTACCGAGGTGAGCGCCGACCGCGCAAGCCCAGATCAGATCATAGGAGCACTGGCGCAGACCCTTAAGGTCATAAGAATTCGACGACCATTCGATCCAAGGAGCGCGCTTTATAGTCCGTGGGCTGGTAAGCACAATTGTGATCAGGACGCCCAGCACGATAAGAATGCCGACGTCAAGCTTACCGAGATAATCAGTTTCGGTAACGTAGATGCCTGAGACAACGCTCACCATCTGGCGCCATGCAAGGTAGTAGAAAAACAACGGGATGAGGAACGATGGGCGCCGGATTGATGCCGCACCCGCTATGATCGCTAACATCCCACCGTAACGAAAGAATAGGACGTGGTCGCCGGAACCGAACAGAACATTAGGAGGGCCAGGAAAAGGACCAAGCAGATCGAATACCTGCTGGACGAACACCATCATTCCGATTCCGAACGCGACGATCCGTAGCTGCGGAGAAAAGTCTGAATAGCGAACGTATCTGAATGTAATTGCGCCCGCAAAGGCGGCGCAGATTATAAGGAGAATGGCGATCTCGGACCAAGCTGCGATATGCGTCACCGCTCGCCGCGACGCGGCGGACAACACGATCGATATGACGAGGATTGTAAGGGGCCCCTTAGCGAGAACGTACGGGGTTGGACTGCTTGCCCTGAAGTGGCGACGGACAATGGCTTCCCCGCACAGCACTGCGATCAAAAACTATGTTTCAAAATGACGCCGTTGCAAATTAGTCTGACGTTCCAGTTCAGAAGTAGACGGCTTCGTTTAGCGCCACGACGCTCTGGACTTTATCATTGTGACCAACATTATGGCCAATTTGACCGGGCTGCAACTCCTTTCGATGAGCGGTTCGCCGACGTTTGTTCCTGTCCGCGGGCGTCACATTTTGTGACCAAATTTTGAACGAGTATCTCAAATTTGGACTTTGGTGAGCTACGAGCGCCTTAAAAGGTCTAAGTTCATTTGGAGACAGCCTGCCGAGATAAAGACCGGCCCTAGGCTCCAGTCTTGCCGGCAGATGCGTAGTCCAAATCGTTGGTAGGCATCATATTTGCGCCGTCCAGACCATCCAATCTCGACGTTGACGGAGTCTGCGATTTGGAGTGGCTTAAGTCAGTGCTTGCTTTATGGGGACCGTGGTGATTGTTCACGAAGAATGCTGAATTTCGGTTTGAGGTAAACGGCTTACGCGCATTAGCCGTTACGCTTATTCTGCTTTTCCATGCCGGCCTTGGCTTTCCCGGGGGCTACATTGGCGTGGACGTATTTTTCGTCATCTCCGGCTTTTTGATCACGAGATCAATCGTTAACGCGATGGACGAGGGTCGTTGGTCCCTGATGAACTTCTATGATCATCGATCGCGTCGAATCGTACCTGCCTTAGTTGCGATGATGCTCGCGACCAGCGCTTTCGCTTTGTTGGTCCTGCTGCCGATCGATCTAAAAAACTATGCACAGATGCTGGTGGCGACGGCAGGCTTTCTTTCTAACGTTCACCTGGCACGCTTGTCTGGTTATTTCGACGCTCAATCGGAGCAGAACCTGCTTCTGCATACGTGGTCTTTAGGCGTCGAAGAGCAATTCTACATTATTTTCCCGCTATTGGTTGCGGCAGCTCAGGTCAAACTAAGGAAGTTCAAAAGATCTCTTTTGATTGTTGTCGCGCTCGTATCATTCGGGTTGAGTTGTTATTATCTTCCCACCCATCCGAATCAAACCTTCTATAGTTTGCCCTCGCGTGCTTGGGAGCTACTGGCTGGCGGTGTCGTCAGCATGACAGCGATCCAAATCAAGAGACCGCTTTATCGAAAATTGATCTCGGTGTGCGGGCTCGTCCTAATTCTATCATCCGCATTGTGGCTCGATCCCATGACGCCCTTTCCCGGAATGGCGGCAGTCCCGTCAGTACTAGGGGCTGTTCTGATCATTGTCTGTGGAAGAGAAACATTCGTTGAGGATCTCGCCAAGCTCCGCCCGGTGCACCTGACCGGTCTTTGGTCCTATTCACTATACTTGTGGCACTGGCCGGTTCTTGCTGGGGCCCGCTACATTCTGGCGCGAGATTTGTCGCCTTACGAAGGTGCCATCCTTCTGTCAGTGACCACCCTAGTCTCGGCTGCATCGTTTCGGTGGATCGAACAACCGCTACGTCGAAGGTCGCCTGCGATGCAGATTTATGCTGGGCCTCTAGCTGGCCTCGCGGCGTTGGCAGCGATTGGCATACTAGGGGCGTGGATGTACGCAAGCAACGGGCTAGCCGGCCGTTTCCCCCGGATGTCGTCGCGATCGCAAATCATGCACTAGATGTTCCCAGCCCCGCGTGCGCGAACCCATCACCGGAGACCATCCGCAACGGCGAGCTCTGTCAGATCGGGAGCGAAAACGGGCCTATCGACTGGATTGTCTGGGGTGACAGTCACGCTTGGGCGATGCAGGAAAGCTTTAATCAATGGCTCCGCGCCCATGGAGGGCGCGGCTTTTTGCTCTCCGGACTGGGGTGTCCGCCGTTGATAGGCTATGTGAGGGAGCGCTACTCGCCACCCTGCAACAGCATGGGCAGTGCTGCGCTTGATTTGATCAAGTCGCGCAACATCAAAAACGTCGTCCTTGTGTCTAGTTGGGCCAATTGGTTCGGTGACCATCGTGATTTCTCGGACAGTGAAGCAGTGTCGACGACGGTCGAACAGTCGCGCGCCGCTTTGACCCGAAGCTTCGTCACGACCCTGTGGCAGTTGAAATCTCTGGGCACCAGAGTTTGGATAATGGAGCCGCTACCGCAAGCCCGTTACGACGTGCCTTCTACTTTGGCGAAGGATTCTTTTTTTTCCAGGGCATCTAATCTTAGTTTTTCGCGGGAGGAGTATTTCGATCGAACTAGAATTGTGTTTTCACTTTTCGATCGCTATCGATCTGAATTTTTTGCGACAATTGAGATTGGACGTTCCATGTGTAGCTCAGGAACATGTATCGCGAGCCGCAATGGCGCGCCTCTTTATGCCGATCAAAACCATATTGCCTTGAGTCAGAGTGAATTTTTCGCTAAGCTCTTGCTGGAGTCAGAGAAAAGAAGCTCACTGCCGTAAATCTGCCGGAGGGCCCGAGAACGACGCCAGCAAGCCTTCCGCCGATTGTTGCGGACTTCAAGGGTTGTGAACAATTAATCAGGGTTCACGCAACAGCGTCTTCGCGCACTTCGACGCTTTGCATCCTCCTCAAATTCAGTGTGGCGCCGACGCGTAGCAACTCTCGCTGCTGGAGTTCGTAATGGAAAGCGACATCCGACGGACAGAGATGTAAGCGTTCCCCTGTGACACCATCGATGATCCAGAAATGCTGTCCCCAACCAGCATTTCGACGATCGCAATCAAGCTCTAAAACATAACGCATTAACTTTACTCCTGTACGCAATATCGGTGCAAGGTACTGTAGATTGTAATAAAAAGGCAAGCGGCTGACTCGCTCTAAGTGATCGCGGTTACTCTGCCAAGCTCCCATAGCCGGCGCATATCAGTAGATAGCCGCCGGTTTTTTCATTCTCGGCGAGGCCGGCGCCGGTAGTGCGAATGCTACTGTGGGTGGAGCGTCTCGCCGTTCGGCCCATTCACATGAATTGCGACACCGGTAAGACCTACCGAATGACCTTGCATGGTTCTGCGCTCGAGAGCTGCCCTAGCGGAGCGAGGTAAATACTACTGAAAGTGGTGCTGCCCCATTGTCCCAAGGGAGCCAATCTTGACCGAAGGCTCAGTTGTTGAATGCGAGCGCCGAAACGCGGCCCCACTTTCGTAAGCGCGAAGCCGATACCCTTGCTTCAGAATTCGAATGAACGTGCGAAGAAGCCTCCGGCTTGGACGGAGGTTTGGGATGGGATTGGACAGCAAAAAGGACGTCCATTTGGACGGCTCATCGGTAGGGCCGGTGAGCCGGCTGGAGGTCCTTGAAGGACCGTCGGGACGCCGCGTGCGTTCGGAGGCTGAGAGAGCTCGGATCGTCGCCGAGAGTCTGCTACCCGGTGCCCAGGTCTCCGAGGTGGCGCGCAAGCACGGGGCGACGCGCTGGCAGATTTACGATTGGCGACGACGCTTTCGACAGCGAGGCCTGTTGGCGCCGTGCGAGGCGTCGCAGTCGACATTCGCGCCGCTGGTCGTGGAAAGCGCGTTGGAGGAGGGTCACGTTCCGGCGATCAAGCTTGAGATCGCGATCGGCGATGTCGTGCTGCGGACGGACACAGCAATAGATGGCGAGCAGCTGTCCCGGGTGATCCGCGCAGTGCGAGCGTCACGATGATCGCGGCCGGTGCCGATCTGAAGATTTACATCGCGACGCGGCCGATCGACTTCCGCTGTGGCCACGATGGAGTTGCGGCGAAGGTGCAGGAGATGCTTGGCCTCGACCCGTTCAGCGGCGCAGCCTTCGTGTTCCGATCGAAACGAGCGGACCGGATCAAGATTTTGGTCTGGGATCGAACGGGCCTGGTGTTAGTTCATAAGCGCCTCGAAGGCTGCAAGTTCGTTTGGCCAACGATCGCAGACGGCGTGATGCGCATATCGCCAGCGATGTTCGCAGCCCTGTTCGAAGGGCTGGATTGGAGGTTAGTCCGCCCGAAAGAAGCGCGGCGTCCCCAGGCGGCTGGATAACTGCGGCAGATTGACTCGGGAGCTATTTTGAACGTGGCAGGCGCGGTGGCGACGTGCTCGAAATAGCGCATGAGCATTGCGGCGCTGCGCAACGAAAACGAACGCCTGAAGGCGCTTTTGGCGCAAACGCAGGCAGCCTTGAGCGAGCATCAGGGGGCATTGGCGGCATCGGAGGAAGCGCGACGTCGGCTGGAGGTCATTCTCGGGGAATTGAGACGCGAGAAGTTCGGCGCGAAGTCCGAGAAGCTACGGCCAGATCAGTATCACTTGCCGCTGGAAGACGTGGAGATCGCGCAAGGCATCCTGGACGCGGCTCAGGAGAGAGCCGAGGCTGTGATCCAGGGCCGATCGCGGAGCGCGCCGGATCAAGGTTCTCATCGCAATCGCGGCTGCTTGCCTGCCCATTTGCCTCGGGTGGAACGGATCATCGAGCCTGCGAGCACGCTCTGTCCGTGCGGTTGCGGCGCCATGACAAAGATCGGCGAGGACGTCAGCAAACGCCTCGACGTGATCCCGGCGCAATGGCGCGTGCTGGTCACGCGCCGCCCGAAATACATCTGTCGCCGCTGCTCGGGCCCTGTCGTGCAGGCCCACGCGCCGGAGCACGTCGTGCCTGGTGGGCTGCCGACCGAAGCGGCCATTGCGCACGTGATCGTCTCCAAGTTCGGCGACCATACGCCGTTTTACCGTCAGGCCGAGATCTATGCTCGGCAGGGGATCCGGCTTGATCGGGCGACACTGGGCAACTGGTCCGGCCGCGCCTGCTTCCATCTCCAACCCGTAGCGGACCACATGCGTCGCCATCTGGAGAGGGCAGATCGTCTGTTCATGGACGAAACCACGGCACCGGTGCTCGATCCCGGGCGTGGCCAAACGAAGAAAGGCTACTTCTGGGCGATCGTCTCCGACGACCGCGGCCACAGCGGCCCAAGTCCTCCGATCGTGCTGTTCCGATATGCCCCCGGTCGCAGCGGCGCCTTCGCGGAGCAGTTCCTGCATGGCTTTAACGGACGCTTCCTGCAATGCGATGCCTATGACGGTTATGACCGGCTGACCGAAGTCGCTCGACCGCAGGGGCCGTGGACGCTTGTGCATTGCTGGAGCCATTTGCGGCGGCGCTTCGTCAAATTGGCCCGCAACAGCAAATCGCCGATCGCCGAGGCTGCGGTTCGGCACATCGCACAGCTTTACGCCATCGAAGCCATGGTACGCGGTTCATCGCCGGACATCCGGCTGGCCGCGCGCAAGGAGCACTCGCTGCCAATCGTCGCCGCGCTAAAGCCATGGTTCGAAAAACAGCTGTCGATGATCTCCAGTGGTTCGACGCTCGCCGAGGACATCCGCTACGCGCTCAATCACTGGCAAGGGCTGACCCGCTTCCTCGAAGACGGGCGCCTCGAGCTTGACACGAACCCGGTCGAGAACGCCATCCGGCCAGTCTGCCTGACTAGAAAAAATGCGCTCTTCGCCGGTCATGAGGTCGGAGCCGAAAACTGGGCCTTGCTCGCGTCGATCGTCGCCACCTGCAAGCTCAACGACATCAACCCGGCCGCCTACATCGCCGAAACACTCGAGACGATCATCGACGGCCATCCCCATAGCCGCATCGAAGACCTTATGCCGTGGCGATTCCGCAAAACGTCAAGCCAGCCTCAATAGGGTTGCGGCTAAGCGCTTACCCACTTTCGACAGCAGAGGCAGAACAAAATCGGACGTGGGGCATCGGATGTGCTATTGACGAGAATGAAGGTATATTTTGCGATTATCGCGGTCATGCTGTTAGCGCCCGCCTCAGCTGCGCAGCCCGAAACTCCGGAACAAGTCACGCCTGAAATCTCAACCCGCGATCAAATTAAGGCGGCCCGCGCCAAACAAGCCGAAGATATGAAAAGCGGTTCTTCTGCGCGGCCGTGGGATCGCGACGGCGATGGCAAACGGCCCTGGGACGTAACAGCGAAGCCTAGCAACGCCTCAAGGCCCTGAGAGAGAACCGTCGTCCAAAGCGCATTGAAGGCCGCTTATAGTGCTCACAAAAAGAGGATTTTGGTCGCATATTGCGCCAGGGCTTGCGCGTGGCGAGATCAGATTTCGCAGTATGGGTGACTACTTAGACTGCATGCTGTTTGTACTCGATAGCAGCAAGACGACACGCGCCTTATCCGTTACGTTTCGGTTGTCGGCGGCTTATTCTCGCGATGACACAAGTCTTGTTCTCGCGATGACACAAGTCTTGATTCGGCACTCGCGCCTGAACGCCATTGAGGAGACATTCCCGGCCCCGATTTGCTGCAGTCGGGCGTTGTATTTAGCCGGTCCACTCGGGGAACCTTGCCTCTCTTGCCTGGTCTGGCATTGCATTCGCTGAATGAACAAGATGACAACTTTGCGACCAGTGATCGTGACCGGCGCTGCCGGCTTTATCGGAATGCATGTCTGTGAACGGCTGTTGGCGCGTGGCGAACAGGTCGTCGGTATTGATGCGTTCACGCCGTATTACGATCCGGCACTGAAGCGTGCGCGCCTGGAAAAGCTCAAGCACCTTCCCGGCTTCGGCTTCCGGGAGATCGACCTTGCCGATTTTACCGCGGTGATCCGCGTATTCGATGAGGTCGCGCCCGATCAGGTGCTCCACCTTGCGGCGCAACCGGGCGTCCGCGCCTCGATCGACGATCCCATCACCAGCATCCGTGCCAATTGTGACGGCTTTGTCACCGTGCTCGAGTCCGGCCGGCGCCACGGTCTAGCGCATCTGGTCTACGCCTCGTCGAGCTCGGTTTATGGCGCCAATCGAACCCTGCCGTATTCGACTGAGCAATCGGTGAATCATCCGGTCAGCCTTTACGCCGCGAGCAAGAAGGCCAACGAGCTGATGGCGCACACCTTTGCTCATGTTCACAAGCTGCCGGTGACCGGTCTTCGCTTCTTCACGGTCTACGGTCCATGGGGCCGGCCCGACATGGCCGCCTATCTGTTCACGCGCGCGATCTTCGCGAATGAGCCGATCAAGATCTTCAATAATGGCGACATGTGGCGCGACTTCACCTATGTCGATGACATCGTCGAGGGCGTGATCCGCACTCTCGATCGGCCCGCAGCTCCAGATCCCGCGTGGAACGCGGAGCGGCCGGAAAATTCGTCGAGCTACGCGCCGTATCGGGTCTACAACATCGGCAACAATAGGTCGGTCAAGCTGCTCGAGTTCGTCGAGACGCTCGAGAAGATCATCGGCAAGCCTGCGATCCGCAAGCTGCTGCCGATGCAGGCCGGCGACGTCCTGGAGACGCGCGCCGACATTTCCGCCCTCCAGCGCGACGTCGGTTTCGCGCCGTCGACGCCAATCGCGGAAGGCCTCGCGCGTTTCGTCGAATGGTATCGAAAGTACCACGGCGTGTGATCGCCGAAGCGAACGGCAAGACACAAAAAATCCGGGTGGCGACGGTTAAGGTTTGTTCGGCTCCCGAAGCAGCCTGCCCTAATGTTGGGCATGCGGCCGGATAGAGAAATGGTCTAGGGTGCTCGGTGGAACATCCGTCGTCAACGGAAAGAGTTTTTCATGCGAATTGCGATGATCGGCACCGGTTATGTGGGACTGGTGTCCGGAGCCTGCTTTGCGGATTTCGGTCACGACGTCACCTGCGTCGACAAGGACGAGAAGAAGATCGCGGCGCTTCACCGCGGTGAGATTCCGATCTACGAGCCGGGCCTCGACGAGCTGGTCGCGACCAACGTGAAGGCCAAGCGCCTGAGCTTTGCCACCGACCTGTCGAAGCCGGTCGCCGATGCCGATGCCGTGTTCATCGCGGTCGGCACGCCGTCGCGTCGCGGCGACGGCCATGCCGATCTCTCCTACGTCTACGCGGCCGCGAAAGAGATCGCACAATCACTGTCCGGCTTCACCGTCGTGGTGACGAAGTCGACCGTGCCGGTCGGCACCGGTGACGAGGTCGAGCGCATCATCTGCGAGGCCAATCCCAAGGCCGACGTCGTCGTCGCTTCCAACCCCGAGTTCCTGCGCGAAGGCGCCGCGATCCGCGACTTCAAATTCCCTGATCGCGTCGTCGTCGGCACGTCCGATGAACGCGGCCGCAAGGTGATGGGCGACATCTATCGCCCGCTGTCGCTGAACCAGGCGCCGCTGATGTTCACGGAACGTCGCACCGCCGAGATGATCAAATACGCGGCGAATGCGTTCCTCGCGACCAAGATCACCTTCATTAACGAGATTGCGGATCTCTCTGAAAAGGTCGGCGCCAACGTGCAGGAAGTCGCGCGCGGCATTGGCTTGGACAACCGCATCGGCACCAAGTTCCTGCACGCCGGTCCGGGCTTCGGCGGCTCCTGCTTCCCGAAGGACACCAAGGCGCTGATCAAGATCGCTCAGGATTACGACGTGAGCTTGCGCATCGTTGAATCCGTGCTGGCGGTCAACGAAAACCGCAAGCGCGCGATGGCGCGGAAAGTGAGTCAGGCGCTCGGCGGCTCGCTGCGCGGCAAGACCATTGCCGTGCTCGGTCTCACCTTCAAGCCCGACACCGATGACATGCGCGATGCACCGTCGATTCCGCTGGTCACAGGCCTGCTCGACATGGGTGCGAAAGTTAAGGCGTTTGATCCCGTCGGCATGGAGCAGGCCAAGCAAGAGTTGCCCAGCATCACCTATTGCGAAGATGCATATTCGTGCGCGCAAGGCGCCGATGCGCTGGTCGTCGTCACCGAATGGGTGCAGTTCCGCGGGCTCGATCTCGACCGCCTGAAGAGCGTCATGGCGCAGCCCACCATCGTCGACCTCCGCAACATCTATCGCCCGGAGGACATGGCCGCGGCCGGCTTTGTCTATCAGAGCGTCGGGCGATCTTCGCCTTCAAATACAACCTAGCGCTGCCAACCTCCGTCAAAAGGGTCTTCGATCAATGGTCAATGACCATCGCCCCGGGGGCCGATTGTATCCAGGGTCTGGGGCGCCGGCACGCGGCTGTGGCCGGCTTCGCGCGAGGTGCGCCCGAAGCAGTGTTTGCCGCTGTTCGGCGCGCGCTCGACCTTCCAGGACACGCTGTTGCGCGTCTCTGACGCTTCGCTGTTCGATCGCCCCATCGTCATCACCAAGGCGTCCTATCGCTTCATGGTGCTGGAGCAGCTCGCCGAGATCGGCATCGAGGCCGACCTGATCCTCGAGCCGATGCGGCGCGACTCCGGTCCCGCGATCGCTGCCGGCGCGGCGTTCGCGCAAAACCGCACCAGTGAAGCGATCGTGCTCGCGCTCGCTGCCGACCACGTGGTGCAGGACAATGCCGCCTTCGTCGCCGCGTGCCGCGAGGGCCTCACTGCCGCGAGCACCGGGCGCATCGTCACCTTCGGCGTCAAGCCGGAGCGGCCGGCGACCGAATACGGCTATATCAGCCCGGGTGAGGTGATCTCCGGTGAGGTGCACGCGGTCGCGCGCTTCGTCGAGAAGCCGGATGCCGTGAAGGCGGCCGACTACGTCAATTCGGGCTATCTCTGGAACAGCGGCAACGTCATGTTTCCCGCGGCCCTGCTGCTCGACGAATATCGCAAGGTTGATGCGGCAAGCGTGGAGGCTGTGTCCAACGCGGTCACTAACGCCGGCCGCGATCTCGGCTTCGTGACGCTGGAGGCGCAGGCTTTCGGTGCGGCGAAGGCGATCTCGATCGACTATGCGGTGATGGAGAAGACCTCGCGCGCAGCCGTGGTGCCGGTGTCCTGCGGTTGGTCCGACGTCGGCTCCTGGCACGCGGTGTGGGAATTGTCGAACAAGGACGCGCAAGGCAATGCCTCGCATGGCGCCGCGGTCTTCGAGGACTCGCGCAATTGCAACATCACAACGGATTCCGCGCTGGTTGCTCTCGAAGGCGTCGATGATCTTATCGTTGTTGCGACCGCGGATGCAGTCCTCGTCTCGCGCCAGAAGGACGCCAACGGACTCAAGCGGCTGGTCACAAAACTCAAGACTGTCGCGCCGAAGGTCACCGAGGGAGCATCTCAAGGTGCATCGCCCCTGGGGCAGCTACCAGTCGGTCGACAATGGCGAGCGCCATCAGGTCAAGCGCATCGTGGTGAAGCCGGGCGGGCGTCTGTCGCAGAAGCATCATCATCGCGCCGAGCACTGGATCGTGGTCCGTGGCGCCGCCCGCGTCACCGTGAACGAGACCGTGAAGACGGTGCATGAGAACGAGTCCATCTACATCCCGATGGGCGCGGTCCACCGGATGGAAGAATCCCGGCAAGATCATGCTGGAACTGATCGAGGTCCAGACCGGCTCCTATCTCGGGGAAGACGACATCATCCGGATTGAAGACGACTATCAAAGGTCCTAATCAGCAACATTGGTCTGCTTGAACACGAGCGTATCGACAAGCGCTCGAACTAAGAACTCGGCCGCGGCCCAGGCCATTCAGGCGTAAGAGCCGAAGCGTCGATCTAATAACCTCCTTTAGAATAAGCTCATACATTCGAAGAATGAAATGTCCAGAAGGGCCGTCAAACTGTCCCAACTCCATCTCCTAAGTTAATATCCATGCGATCAAGCACCAAATGGCCCAGCCTATTGCGGCAATCCATGCGGTCATCACGACACCAACGGTGATGAAGAAAGCAATTAGCAAAAGAAGATCGCCAATTCGCCGATGACGACGAACGGAACCCTCGATGACGGGTCCTATCCATTAAGTGCGCCCTTTTACGGCAGCGTAGGAGGCGTTAGATCCTTCGCTGATCGCTTCATTTTTTCGGCGCAAGGTTTTTGTTTGTCGAAGGCCAAAGAGCTCTTTTAGCAGCATCATGCGTCGAAGCTGCGCGCCATTCAGCAGTGATTCAAAGAGGGAGAAGACCTCGCGCGCCTGAACATAGACCTCCATGTTGATGACATGTTGGTCAAAGCCGTATGAAGCAAGACGGGCCTCGATATCATGAGCAGCGGTCGGATCGAATTGCCAGTCTAGGGCGTTGCGGACCGTGTAGAACTCTGCTGCGGCCCGGAATTCGGGGCTATTCCCTCAACATCGATGCGGCGGAGCGAGGCCTCGATCGCCTTTTGACGGTAGATGCCCAGGAGCTTGTGTCGCAGCATACGATAACGTTGCATTTCCCAGGAGAGTTCTGCGACATCGATCGCCAAAAGCCATTCGATGGCTAATTGGGGAGCGAGATCGTCGAAGATGGCCTGTCGCAGCGTGCGGTAGCGTTCGGGATCTTCGCCAGGGAGGAGCAGAGGAGGTGGTGAAAGGCTGTCGAACTCGCCCGGCATGACGACCGCGGGCATTGGGTTGGTCGGTTGGAAAGGCCCATTCATGGAACTGTGGCCTCCATGCCTGCGCTCGTTCGAGAAGCCGCTCCTTCGGGGGGTGTGTTTGTTTGGTGGATCGGGCTTGCCGCCCATAACTCTTTTGCGACGGGCAGAGGTAAGATCTGCAAGTCCGCCCACCAAGCTTTCTCGTTCCCGTGGTGATGCAGCTGTTGGTGATGCGGGCGGCATAAAGGCACTGTGAACTCATCGCTGACTTTGCGACCGAGAGTTCTCGGTTGAGCGAACTTGACGTGGTGGGCATCGGAGGGCGCCTGTTTGCAGACAAGACAAGGCTGCGCGCGGACGAACGCGAGGTGCGCCTTGCTACGCTTCCGGGGGGCCTCCTTCGGAAAGGCAAGACCAACCGGTTGATCCAGGGCAGGCAGACTATTACCCCCGCCATGGGCTCCGACATCTGCCGGAAGAGGCCGGTCGTTTGATCCGTGTTCTCGGTGAACTGCCAACTCCTGCCTAGCCTGGTCGGCTTCGGAATGGGCGATTTCGAGTTTGTTCTGGTAGGCGGCCTCGAGGATGCGTGCGTCAGCCTCAAGGAGAGTGTTCTTGAGGGGGAGGCTGGCTTTGGCCCATGCGAGGAGGCCGTCGCCGGCGTCTCGGGAAGCGAGCTGGTCAAGAAGCCGATCCAGTAGCTCGGTAGACCATTGGGGCGACAAGACAGGCGCTCGGTTCAAAACGCCCTTGGACGGCTGTCCTTTTGATTTCCCAGCCGTTTGTGTTTCGGCCCCTGCAGCAGGCCCGGCGATCGCATCGGGAGCGTCCAGATCGTCTTCCCCCGCGATCCCGACCAGCGCAAAAAGGGCGTAGCGGCGGGCATAGGTCAACGCCGCCCCCATCCGGTGCGGCGCCTCGGCATCCTTGGCGTCGCAGACCGGCCAGTCCGAGGAGATCCATTCGCCGGAGGCATGGGCGAGCAAGGTGGTGAGGTGAATGGTGCCGGTGACCGTCTCGATCCGGGTGGTCTGGACGGTGGCGATCTCCTGCTGGCTCAGCGTCTTCCGGACGATGTCCAGGCCGGAGGCCAGAGAAGCGTAGCGGAAGGTGCGATCTTCCTCTCGCGGGAAGGGCGAGCGAATCGTGGCGGTGAGGGTCTTCTCAGGGTTCATTAGCTCGGCCTGGGCCCGAGCGAGGGCGCCTGCAATTGCCCCAATCCGCTCACTAGATTGGTGCATGGCCGCCCTCCGCTACCTGCGCGTCAAAGCTGATTGCCCCCGACTTCGAGCGCTTGGCCTTGATCCCGTGGCCGGTTGCCTCCTTGGCATCCTCCGGCATGAGCTTCTTTAGATCGGCCTTGGCCGTCTCGTGCTCCCCATGCGCTCCTCGGGTGCGCAGATATGTGGCCGCCAACTCTGCCCACTGATTGGAGGAGGACATGTCCACAATCTTGATGGCCTCGAGCCGGGGGCGTGGTGTCTCGATGTTGAATAAGACAGGCGGGTCTCCGGTCTGGACGCAGCGCCAGAACTTCTTCTCGGCCGTGAGCAGAAGGTGCTGATAGAGCGGGTCGGCGTGGATCTTGATCTCGACCCATTTGCCCCCGCCGGTGATGATCGACAGCACGGCCACACGCGCCGCTACCACCCACATGTTGTGCTGCAACTGCGCCATGTGCTTGTCGGCCGCGGCTTCTTCCGTGAAGGCCCAGGGCAGCATGTACTTGGCTTCGAAGACGGCCCCGGTCTGCTCGACGACGCCGTCAAGCGTTGCCGCCATCCATTTGTGTACGGGATGGCGAACGCGCTTCTGGATATCCTTGATGGTCTGGCCAGAGCAGCGCTGGTACCAGGCCCGGTTCAAAACCTCGGTCACGGTGCCAAGTTGGACAATGAGGTTATCCGAAAGATCTTCCGGCTCGATCTCGCCGCGCTTCTCGGCCCATAGCCGCGTGAGGGCATCCTGATCGTTGCCCATGATGATGCGGGCGTCCGAACCGCCGATGAAATGACGTCGGTCGTTGGGATTGAATCGAATGAAATGATGTGGCGCATCGGCGCCGTTTGCTCGGACGAAAACCACCGGCATCTCCCTTGTCGCGTTGCAATTGCAGCTCGTGGCTGCACTGCTGCGAGCCCGGCAGCTGCGAGGCGAGATACCGGTGCCGTCCGAGCGCCCGTTCAATCAGTAACGCTCCGATCGCACGGCAAAGCCAGTCCTTTCTGCAGCAAGTTTGTTGCTCTTTTCGCCGCGGACTTGAATGTTCTTGATGTTGCAGCCGACCAGGCGGGACGTTCTAGCCGGAGACAGGGCAATGGCCTCAAAACGACAAATCGAAGCCAATCGCGCCAACGCGAAACGTAGCACCGGTCCGAGGACCGCGGCGGGAAAGGCGATGTCCAGTCAAAACGCAAGACGTCATAGCCTTGCCTCTGCGCGCAAAGCAATGAGCGAAAATGACGAACGCATCCTTCGTGCGGTCGAACACTTGCTAGGAGGTCAGCGAATACAGGAAGAAGAGATAACGGGAGCCAACGCTCAGGTAGATCTCTGGCGCATCCGTGTTACGCGAAACCATATTCAACCCTCTCCATTACGCTCCTCATCCGCTGAGGAATAACTTGGCCCGTCCTGGGACACGCTTCGTCATCATTGGTGAATCGGCACTGTCCTAATTTGTCGGAGCGAGGCCGGCAAATAGGAACGATGCCCATCAGCCCACCTTGCTTCTGCATGCGTTTCAGACGCATGAGGCTATCTGTTCGGTAGCTGGAAGCGGCCTCAGCCCTGGGGCGTGCCACCTTGGCCTGGGGCCGTTTCGTTGGGCTTGAGGCGCACACGCTGCGATGCGATGAGGTCATTCCGCCGCTCGCAGCCCTTGCTCTGTCGGCTCATACCGCCGGCCGTGCTGTTCTAGCCAACCGCCTTCGATCTTCCGCGCCAGAGCCATCGTGCATGCTGGCTGACTGCCGCCAGGTTGGTAGAGGCTGTCTCCGCGCTGGATCAAAAACCCGTAGACGCGCGCCAGCCGCAGCGGCTTGATCATCGCGGGAAAGACAATAATGGACTTGTCGGTCATTCTTCTCCGAAGCGTCGGCATCGACGATCGTTCCGGAGTACTTGGCTCGGGCTCTGGCGTCGGCTTGTCGGAGGTTGCCAGGCAGAGCTCGTACGCCATACGCATGCGCGGAAGATAGGAGTGAGCCGCACTTTTCCGACCAGGAACAAATGGCAATGCACACCGTTCTCCATGTGCTCCGGCTTCAAGCCCCCCTGCAAACCGGAGTATTTGACCCCCGGCTCCTGCGCCTCCCCGACGCAGGGGCCTTTTTTTATTTCGACACACAAGAAGCCCCTCCGGATTTGGCTTCCGCGCATCCAAATCGGAACGATCCGAAAAATGCATCGTTGGCAGTCACCGGCGGGCTGCAGCTGGGAGATGACTGCCCGTGCTGTCTCCAGATCATGTCCTACGTGCTTGCCCGAGCTGTCGTGCTTGGCCGATGCCGGCCAATTTCATCCGCTCGCGATGGCCAAACCAGTCGCAAATTGAGTTTCGGTGCGCGAGGTGTGGTCATGAAGAGACCGCGCAGGTCGAAAGCACAGGCGAGATGAAACCCATCAAAAAGCGGCGGCGGAGATGGTTCGACGCCCCGATCACCTGAGGTTTTCGGTCACACAAACGGTAGAAGCCACTTCTAAAAAATACCGCCGCCGGGCACACAGTACCTTCGTCCCAGCGGCGTTTGTCCAATCCAGCCCCGAGATTGGGATCAGCAAAAATCCCGGATACTCATGAGTATGGCCGTGGAGTGTAAAGGTTCAGTTCGCGTTGATTCTCCAGTCCACGCCGCGGTCCCATTCCCGAGCTACCGTGCGCCTTTTTCTCTGAAATCCTAGCGGATACCCGCGCCGAACTCCGGACCGCTCGCATTGCATCCGCCTTTCGAGAGGAACGGCCATTGATCTTCTCGATGTGAATGTGGTCGTTGATCCGCTCGACACCGGCGGCGAGCTCGAGGAGCTTGCGCGCGGCGGCTTCCGGATCTGCGAACGGCCGCCCCTCGACGTGTTTCATCAGCGAACCTTTCCTGCCGCCTGCGCGGCGTAAATGTGGGTGCGATGCGGCGCGCTCTCGTCCGGCTTCCATTCGTCGAACGTCGCACCGCAGACGCATCGCCTCACCGTGCTGTGGATCTCGCTGTCGAGCTTCTCGCCCAGCGCCCGCTTGGCCGCCATCTCGGCGCGGCGATCGCGAATCGTGGCGCCACTCGTGGAAGGCGTTCTCGGAGATGGCGGCCAGCAACGCGGTCCAGGCCGCCTCGAAGGCCTCGCGGGCTTCCACGACGGTCCCGCCGATGCCGGTCCGGCGTTGGCCGGGATGAAGGCACGATAGACCCGCAGGACCAGCCCCACTGCGCGGCGGGGCCCGGCACGCCGGCGCGCTCGCCGATCGTACCGACGTGGACGTCATCGAAATAGACGTGCCAGGTCTGGTGGTGCGGATTGTCTGAGCGGCGGCGGGTGAGGGCGGGCATGGCGCGGGTTACTATGACTAGGTACGGCCCGGTGTGATCCGTGCCCCTTTTGCAATGAGAAGCCGTACCTGATCTATCAAACATCGTCACGCGATTCGCGGAGCGGCCCCTCGGGAAAACGCGCGGCCAGGTTGCCTTAGCAGTTGCGCGCGTCGTTGCAACCTGGCGTGCAACTATTCCCTCGACACTCTCTCCACCTGACGTTCTCTTGGCCCTGGTTGATGGAGGATCGGCGACCGCCACCGACAACGTCTGAGCAACTCCAGTTGTCGCAAGGATCGTCTGATGTCCACCGAACGGAGACAGTGAAATGGCAATTGTTCAGCCAGTAGGCGTTTTGACCGTTGTCCATAAGTTGCAGGCAAGCCGCTTGGGCAGGCGGCGAAGCGGATATGGTTGTGAACCGCCCCGGGTTTGCCGGAGGCCATTTGGTTTAAGTTATGCCGCCATGGCCGGTTGTTCCAGCATGGCGTAGTAGCGTTGCTCGGCTTCGGCGGGCGGTATGTTGCCGATGGGCTCCAGGAGCCGCCGGTTGTTGAACCAGTCGACCCATTCCAGCGTCGCGAACTCGACGGCCTCGAAGCTGCGCCATGGTCCGCGCCGATGGATCACCTCGGCCTTGTAGAGCCCGTTGATGGTTTCGGCGAGAGCGTTGTCATAGGGAATCTCCGACGCTGCCGACAGAAGGCTCGACGCCTGCTTCAGCCAGGCGCTCGGTGTATTTGATTGAGACGTATTGGCTGCCCCCTGTCGCTGTGGTGGACGAGCCCGCCGCAATGGACCGGCCGACGATCATGCAATGCCTGCTCCAGCGCATCGAGCACGAAGCCTGCATGCGCCGTGCGCGAGGCTCGCCAGCCCACGATCCTGCGGGCATAGGCGTCGATCACAAAGGCGACGTAGACAAAGCCCGTCCAGGTCGCGACATAGGTGAAGTCGGAGAGCCAGAGGACGTTCGGCCTTGGCGCCTTGAATTGGCGGTTGACGTGATCCAGCGGGCATGGCGCGGCCTTGTCGCTGATCGTGGTTTTGACCGGCT
Source organism: Bradyrhizobium sp. RDM12 (assembly GCF_051917485.1). Taxonomy (NCBI): domain Bacteria; kingdom Pseudomonadati; phylum Pseudomonadota; class Alphaproteobacteria; order Hyphomicrobiales; family Nitrobacteraceae; genus Bradyrhizobium; species Bradyrhizobium sp. RDM12. The sequence continues at coordinate 7,353,115 of NZ_CM133064.1, read as the reverse complement.
TGCCGCGGATAACACCTTGCAAACCCATGTCCCTCATTAGTCGCGACACGGTGCAACGGGCAACATCGAAGCCTTCGCGCTTGAGCTGCCGCCAGACCTTGCGCACGCCATAGACGGAGAAGTTCTCATCGAACACGCGCCGGACTTCAATCTTCAACCTGACATCCTGCCTGGCGCGCGCCGACAGCTTGGCCGGATCGCGCCGTTTGGCCACATGGGCGTGGTAGGTCGAGGGGGCGATCGGCAAGACCTTGCAGATCGGCTCGACCCCATGCGCCCCACGATGATCGTCAATGAAGGCGATCATGGCTTGGACCGGCGGTCGAGCTCCGCCATCGCAAAATATGCGCTTGCCTTGCGCAAGATCTCGTTGGCCTGCCGAAGCTCGCGGTTCTCTCGCTCCAGGGCCTTCAGCCTCTCGGCCGTGTCCGTCGGAACGCCGGCCCGCTGCCCGCTATCGACCTCGGCCTTCTTGACCCAGTCATGCAGCGTCTGCGGCGTGCAGCCGATCTTGGCCGCGATTGACGTCACTGCCGCCCACCGCGACGGGTGCTCGCCGGCGTGATCCAGAACCATCCGAACCGCTCGGGTCCGGACCTCGGATGAGAACTTGTTCTCGTCTTGCTCGTCATGGCTCCATCCTCTCAGGAGTTGGAGCCTCCGGCAAACCCGGGGCGGTTCAGTTGCAAGTGCGATGATTGCGGCAAGCCCTGGGAGAGATAGAAATCGCCCTGTTCGGTGCGTCATATCATTCTCCAAGTCATTGAGTGCAATCCGGCGACGCTACCAAAAAATGAAATAGCCTAGATATGTCTATTTAGGGTAGTCTGGCTGACGGTCGAGATCCGGTTTGCACTGGGAGTCAAAAGCCATGGAATCTCAGTGAGTGTTAAATCCAGTGATTTGCAGAAAAGGGCTCGGCGTAGGGACGAGCGTCCGCGAAGTTCTTCATGCCGCGGCCTGATCTTCTTTCGCCGCGCGCGGGCGACGATCCGCAGAGCGTCATCGGGCAGGCGGCGCCCCGCCGACGTGGGTTGCCATCACTGACGATGTAATCGAATGAGGATTGTCACTTCCGCTTCTGATGCTGTGGACGGCTCCTCCACGGGCACGAGAGTGCCAAAGACTGGGCGCCGTTTAAGGCTCCCACGATTCGGAGGAGCAACCTATGCAGTCAGTTTCAACAATTGGTCTGGATATCGCGAAGTCGGTCTTCCAAGTACATGGGGTCGATGCAGCCGGCCAGGTGGTCATACGCCGTCAGCTCAAGCGCCGCTTCGTGCTGTCCTTCTTTGAGAAGTTGCCGCCGTGTCTAGTTGGGATCGAGGCTTGCGCTTCATCGCACCATTGGTCCCGCGAGCTGCAGGCGTTGGGGCATACGGTGCGTCTGATGCCTCCGGCCTATGTGAAGCCCTACGTCAAGCGGCAGAAGAACGACAGCACCGACGCGGAGGCTATTTGCGAGGCGGTCACAAGGCCCAACATGCGGCTCGTGCCGACCAAGACGAACGAGCAACAGAGCTGTCTGATGCTTCATCGCGTACGCCATCTCTTCATTCGCCAGCAGACTGCTGTCATCAACTCGATCCGTGCATATCTGGCCGAGTTCGGGATTGTTGCCCCCGTCGGGCGCAGGGGTGTCGAACAGCTGTTGGAACTCGTCGCCGATCCAACTGACCGCCGGGTCCCGGAGGTGGCCCGCGCGTGTCTTGCGGCTCTCGGCGGTCAGTTGCGGGTACTGAAGGCTCAGATCCTGGAGTTCGATAAGCGCATTATTGCCTGGCATCGATCAAACGCAACGAGCAGGCGACTGGATGTGATCCCTGGCGTCGGTCCAGCACTGGCAACGGCGCTAGTCGCAAGCGTTGCCGATGCCACAATCTTCCGATCGGGGCGGGACTTTTCGGCCTGGGTCGGGCTCGTGCCGAAGCAGAACTCTAGTGGGGGCAAGGACAAGCTTGGCCGTATCGGCAAGCAAGGCGATCGCTATTTACGCAGCCTGTTCACAGCGGGCGCACTCGCCGTGATCCGCTATGCCAAGATCCATGGCACGAGCCATCGGCCTTGTCTTCGCGTTGACTCAGTCGCTGGAGCTCTACGACGTTTACCAGGCAAAGATGCTCGACTGTGATCGCAAGCTCGAAGTCCTGATCAGTGCATTGAACAACAAAGGAGCTCGACCGGTGGGAAAGGTATCCAAGCCACGCATCAAGACCAAGCAGGTCAACACACCCACCTTCGATGTCCGGACCGCGCTGTACGGCGTGCTTGGCGTCGATTTGACTGAGATCCATGGGTTGAGTCCGTCGCTCGCATTGAAGCTCATCGGCGAGTGCGGCACGGATTTAAGGGCATGGCCGAGCGCCAAGCACTTCACTTCCTGGCTCTGCCTCGCACCGGGCAACAAGATCTCGGGCGGCAAGGTGCTGTCTTCGCGCACACGGAGATCGTCCAGTAGGGCGGCTGCGCTGTTGCGGTTGGCAGCCACAACCGTGGGGCGGAGCGATACGGCACTTGGCGCATTCTATCGCCGGCTATCCTCACGTGCGGGCAAGTCGAAGGCGGTGACGGCGACCGCCCGCAAGATTGCGGTCTTGTTCTACAACACACTTCGGCACGGCATGAGCTACAGGGATCCGGGCGCCGACCACTATGAGCAACAATATCGCAACCGCGTCCTCGCAAACCTTCAGCGCCGGGCCAAATCGTTGGGCTTCGTGTTGCAAACCATTCCGGGGGACGCCAATCCGGCTGTTTCTTAGGAAGTCGATCGCGATCTTCGCCGGAACCCGGACATGAGCTTTCGCTTCATCGAGGATCACCGCGAGACCTATCCGGTCCGCATGATGTGCGCCGTGCTCGAGGTCTCACCGGCCGGCTATTACGCCTGGCGCGAGCGTCCGGTGAGCGAGCGGGCAAAATCGAATGCCACGCTCCTGGCCGTGATCCGGCAGGTCCATCGGGACAGCAGCGGACGCTACGGCAGCCCCCGCGTCCACGCCGTCCTGCGGGCGCAGGGACGCGATACCAGCCGCGGCCGGGTCGAGCGGATGATGCAACGACACGGTATCCGCGCCATCATGGCGCCGCCGCGCCGGGTGCGCACCACCGACAGCCGTCACGACCTGCCGATCGCACCGAACCTGATCGCGCGGAACTTCACGGCGGAGGCCCCGAACCGGGTCTGGCTCGCTGATATCACCTACATCCCGACCGCGGAGGGATGGCTGTACCTCGCGGCCGTCATGGATCTGTTCAGCCGAAAGATCGTCGGCTGGGCCATGCGGGATCACATGCAGGTCGAACTCGCATCCTCAGCCCTGACGATGGCAATCCAGCAGCAACGGCCCCAGGCCGGGTTGATCCACCACTCCGATCGCGGTGTGCAGTACGCCTCACATGCCTATCGCGATGCTCTTGCCGGCGCCGACATCACCGCATCCATGAGTCGCAAGGCTGATTGCTACGACAATGCCCCGATGGAGAGCTTCTTCCATACCTTGAAGACCGAGCTCGTCCATCATCGCGACTACAACACCCGCGCCGAGGCACAGCGCGATATCTTCGCCTTCATCGAGGGCTTCTACAACCGAACCAGGCTCCATTCCGCCATCGGATATATCGCCCCGATCGAGATGGAGCTAAAGCCGTCTAAACCCGTCCACTTTTTCGGGGGAAGATCAAAGCGACCCGGAGGCTCTCCCGGGCGGGCTAGCAACCAGGCCGCCCCCCACATAGTTTATTGCGTCTCACGAAAGCGCATGCACGGTGGGCTCGCAGTCGACGGCAGTGCCGACGCTCGGCTCCAGTGCTACGGATCAGGTGCGGACCTCCGCAGTACGGGAGCCGATTTGCCCAACGTGTACCGCGCGGGCTACGGCCGCTTGGTCATTCAAGGTTCAGGAAGGAACGTCTAAGCTTGGTTAGCGGGGATAGGCTCCGCTGGAGTAGCATGGATGACATTCAAACTAACTCTTGCCGCCCTGACTGTTCTCGGTGGGACGGCATTCTCAATTGCAACGGCGTCGGCAATGCCAGTTGCTCCGCTGGGACAATCCAACAACGTCGCGAACGTTGAGACAGTAGCCCTGGTGTGCGGCCGGCACGGATGCGTCCGAACTCGCCCCGTCTATCGTCCTGCCTATCGGCGCGGCGTAGTCGTCGTTCGTCGGCCTTATGCCCATCGATACTATCGGCGTTATTGAGTCAGAAGTTCTCGGCGCGGGCTAGCCTGTGGCGCATGGCCTGTCGGGCTTCCGGGGCCTCGCTAGTGCCCTCGTCCGACAGTCATTGCTCTGCCGGGCTCGACGTGCTGCGCTGTGCGCTCGCTGCTGTCCCTGACCCAGCGAGCGAACATTTTGGCGACAGCGACCATGAAGGCGAATATGGCTACGCGCTGCATGGCCGGTTAACGCCCTTGAGAACTTGTCGTTGCTGGGGTCGAATAGGAACGGAGGGCTTCCCTTTCCGTTACATCTGCGCGAAACGCGCTCGGGCGCACGCAGAGGCCGGCCACCCAGCTGCATGGCAGGAGTGGCACGCAATAGACAGGAAGAAGAGGCGCCATGTATCGCACCCGAGAGTACCTGGACAACGCCGAGAACTGCGCCAGCCTCGCAGAGCAGGCGGAAACTGCCCGCGCCGCGCGGCGCTACCACCGGATGGAAACGGCCTGGCGCGCTCTGGCCGAAGAGCAGCAATGGCTAGATGGGGAAGTACCGCCAGTAAGCCGCGCAAATCCGTGTCTCCTGCACTCGTGAGGCGCTACCGCGAGCACCCACGAAAGTGGGCCGCTAGAACAGACTGTACTCATAAATGTCGGCGGACCAAGGCAAAGCGGAAGCTCCCACCCTCGGCGTGATCGGCGCTTTGTGACTCCGCTCATCCAACGGTCAAAGCAAAGGGCCGCTGTTCTGAGACAACGGCCCCTCATGCTTTAATTCCGAACCACCCCAAGGATGCCAGACTTTCCCCGTTACCCGGAAACTGTGCTCTCAGACGATCAGATCGTGCTGCGGCGGATGGAACCCGACAACCGCGGCCTCGGATGGGCCCGCGTCGTGCCCGACGGAGTGCAGGTCGTCCGGCGGAAGTGCCATCGGATGAGCGGCGTCGGCGAAAGCCGCATGGACGACCTCGGCGGACGATACCAGCGTGCGGGCCGCATGGGCGGAGCCGAAGCTTTCCTTGAACCTGAACGAATCGGCCTCCGCCGCGCCCTGGATGGTCACGCTCACCGTCTGGGGCGTCCCGTCGATCGTGGTCACGGTGAAGCAGTCGGTCAGCGTATCGCAGGACCGCAGGGCCTCCACCGCCGGGTTGCCCGGCTCGAGCGTGTAGGTCCAGGTGCCGTCGGCCGCCATGATGAAGCTACCGTAGCCGTGTTCGGCGGCCTGAGGGCCCGTCGTCGCCATGAAAGTATCGTCGGGATTGTCCACGTCCCTGTCGCTCAACGTGCCGGTGGCGCTGGGCGGCGGCAGGCAGGAGTTGCTCGGTTCGCTCACGCATCCTTGGGTAACCCCGCAGATCGTTGCCGCGTCGTTGCTGCCCTCGATCGTGACGCTCACAGATTGCGCGGTCTCGTCCGCCGTCTTCACTGTGAAGCTATCGGTGAGGCTCTGACCGACGTTGAGCGCCTGGACCGCGCAATTGCCGTTGTCGAGCGCGAAGATCCAGTGCCCGTCGGGCGTCATCGTGAAGGTGCCGTAGCCGTTGTCGCTGGTCTCGGGACAGGCGACCGGGTCGAAGTCGTTCGAAGGTCCGTCGACGTCGACGGCGGTCAGCACGCCGCTGGCGGTCGGGACGCCGTGGTCGGCGTTGTGGACCCCGCCGGCCTCGACCACGTGTCCATGCGTGTCACCAGAGACGACGGACGGATCGTCCGCGCCCTGGATCGTCACGGTGATCGTCTGCGGCGTGCCGCCGATCGTGGTCACGGTGAAAGTGTCCGTGGTCGTGTCGCAGGCCTTCAGTGCGAGCACGGCCGGATTGGCGTCGTCGAGCGTGTAGGTCCAGTGCCCGTCGGCCGTCATGGTGAAGCTACCGTAGCCGTGATCGCTGGCGTGGGGCGTGCTCACGGCGGTGAACGTGTTGGCGGGATCGTCCACGTCGGCGTCGGTCAGCGTGCCGTTCGCGGTTGGCGCGGCATGGACGTCGTGACCGGCCGCGAAGGCCATGGCGGCGGCGGCAACCGATCCGGCCGTGGCCCCGGAGATCACGGACGCGTCGTCCGTCCCGTTGATGTCGATGGTGAAGCTTTGGCTCGCCGAGGCGAAGCCGTCGGAGGCGGTGATCGTGAAGCTGTCGGCGCTGGGAGCCTTCAGCGCGTTGATGGCGTCGTTGTCGGGTACGTAGGTGTAGGCGCCGGTTTGGCTGTTCACGTAGAGGATTCCGAACGAGCCCGGCTTCTCGATGTCAAAGCTCGCGCCCGCCACCGTGAAGGGGCCGCCGATCCCGCCGGCGATGCCGAAGGTCGGCGCGCCGCCGGAGCCGAAGCTCGAGGCCCAGAAGCTGCCGCTGGACACGGAGAAGTCGTCGAACACGACCGTGTCGATCTCGACGGGAGCCGAGCCGAGGTTCAGGATCGGCACCGAATGGATCAACGGCGCGTCCGCGACGAAGCTCGCCGGCACAACCAGTGCCTGAAGGGCATGCGGCGCCGTCGGTCCGTCCGGAGCTTCGAAATTGATCGGCTGCGGCGACGGATCGGTCTCGCCGGGCGGCGTGCTGGAGCCGCGCGGCCCGTGCTCCCGCGAATAGTTCGCGAGCACGTCCTGTTGCTGGGCCTGCAGGTCGCCCATCTGCGACGCGTTGTTGGCGACCTGGGCGAAGCTGACCGAGGACCCTGTCTTGCTCAGGATGACGGTCTGTCCGGGATCGTCGACGATGATGTGGCGCGGCACAGCCTCCTTCGTGACGAGTTCGAAGGAGCCGTGCGCGAAATCCTTGTAAGTGATGCTGTCGTGGTCGAACAGCGCGACGTCCGGATCGGCGCCCCACGCCTCCTTCAGCGCGGAAAGGATCAGGCCTACGAAGGAAATCCCGGCGGTCAGGGACGCGACGCCGAGCCGGCCGCCGAGCGGCGTGCGTCGTAGACCGTCGAAGACCCGTGCCGGCGACATCGCCACATCTCGCATGTTGTCGTTTCGGATCGCGCCGATGCCGCCGCATCTACCCGCATTGCGCGCTCGGAAATACGCCATTTCAGGGAACGCCGCGCAGCATCAGCCCGGGCCCGACTGACTATTAAGTGGTAGTCCAAAGCCCGATCTGGCCCGTCTCGCGCGGCTCTGCCATCATTCGCGGGGGCGATGATGGGGCTCTTCTCGCGAAGGGAGAAGCGGCATGGACGGGCGACGGACGATGGCGGGCCTCGCGGCCCTGTGTCTCGGCTTGCTGTGTCTCGGCTTGACCGCATCCCGGAGCGCGTCGGCGCAGAACGCGCCGCCATCCGATGTCAAACCGATCGGCAAGATCGTGATGATCGTCGGCAAGGTGGCGATCGAGCACGTCGGCGCGGCTGTCGTCCAGACCGCCCTTTCCGACGACAAGGCCGCCGTCAAGGTCGGCGACCCGGTCTACCAGGGCGACGTGGTCAAGACCGGCGCCGACGGCAAGCTCGGCATCAATTTCGCCGACGGCTCTTCGTTCAACCTGTCCAGCAACGCCAGCATGGAGATGAACGAATTCGTCTACGACCCGGGCGCCAAATCCAATGCGAGTCTGTTCAACCTGACCAGGGGGACGGCCACCTTCGTGGCCGGTGCCGTCGCCAAGAGCGGCGACATGAAGGTCGACACTCCAGTGGCGACCATGGGCATCCGGGGCACCACGCCCCACATCGAGGTCTCCGACGACGGCACCGCCAGGTTCTCCACCCTGATCGAGGAGGGCAAGGACCGGGTGCTGGACAAGAGCGGCGTTCCGAAGCGCAGGGCGGCCGCTCCGGCGCGGGAGGGGAGGGCCGAGCGTACCCCCGGCATCTGCCGCGGATGCTGAACGTGCGCCTCGCGGCGGCGTCGGTCGTGATCCTGCTACTCGTGCCGGCCGCCGCGCAGAAGCCGAACGAAGGCCAGTTCCGGAACGTCGAGCTGTGCAACGGCGCCGCCGCCCCCGAGACGCGGATCGTGGCCTGCTCGGCCTTTATCGAGGCGAACCAGGGTGGCCGGTCCTCCCTCGCCATCGCCTACAACAACCGCGGCGTCGCCTACGCCGAGAAGGCCGACTACGACCATGCCGTGGCCGACTTCGAAAGCGCCATCGCGGTCGATCCGGCCTTCGTCAAGCCCGTCAACAACCTCGGAGCAGCCAGACTGAGAAAGGGCGACTACGACGCCGCCATCGAGGATTTCGACCGGGCCGTCGACCTCGCTCCGACCTATGCGCGGGCCTTCGCCAACCGCGCCGAGGCCCGGCTGAAGAAGGGCGATCCGACGCGCGCGGAGCGCGACTATGCCGAAGCGGTGCGTCTCGACCCCGACCTAGAAGGGGCTTGGAGCGGCCTTTGCTGGATCCGGGCAAGTTCGACGGAGGCGCGGGACGCCATGGAGGCCTGCGACAGGGCAATCGGCGCCGGCGCCCACACCTCGGCGACCTACGATTCCCGCGCGCTGGCGAACCTCAGGGCCGGACGTCTCGCGGCGGCGATCGCCGACTACGATTCCGCGCTCCGCATCGACCCGAAGTTGGCGGCCGCGCTATACGGCCGGGGCCTGGCGAAGACCCGCCGCGGCGACATCGCGGCCGGCGATGCCGATGTCGCGGCCGCGAGGGCCGTCCGGGCCGATATCGCGGAAGAATTCGTGCGCTATGGCGTGCACTAGGTGTGCTCTCTCAGGAGATTGTCCATCTGGTCTGAACCGAGGAAGCTGAGGTTGCGAAGCTTCAGTGTTCCAAGGCCAGACGAACGTCCACAAGAATGCGCCTTTGACGCCCAAAGCTCGAGAGGAGCGGCTTGCTCAGCAGTGACGCGCGTTCGCAAGAAGGCCAAAGAAATCGCACCAAAGTGTTCAGCGCGATGCCTCGGAAGGGGGGCGAAGTCATGGAAATATTTCGCGCTGAGCAGGTTCTCGTTGTCGAGGACAACTCAAGCAGAGTCTGTCAAATCTGCGGCCAGAAAATGAAGCTTGTGCGAGCGGTGGTGGACTCCGCGAGCGGAGGCATCACTCACATGTTCGAATGCGCGTGCGGAAAGCGCTTCTGGGACGACTGAGGCGTACCTTCACCAACTGCACCGGAAGCGCGACCGTCAGCGGCTGATGACGCGCCGCCAACGGCTGAGGCGATAAGATCGAGGCCCGCCGGTTCATGAGGGAAAACAGCAAGGCCGCCGTAGGGCATACTGCTGCGGCCCAGCGCGGTCAAAAAATTCCTAAAAAATGTCTAAGTGAAATATGCAGCCGGCCCCGGCTCGGAAAATATAGCGTTAACCTTTTCTGAGTTGCAAGCTGAATTTCGCAGGACCCGAAATGTTGTTTTCGTGCATTCAGTTCCAGCGAACCGGCCCCAGGCTCCGTTCCGTCCGGGAGGAAAATTCGAGTACTAGCCTGCCTCGTGTGGCTTAAGATGAATTTCGCACTGGCCCATTTTGGCATGTGTGCACTCGTTCACAAACTGAAGCTGGAGATTTAGATATCGTCGGCAATGGACCCGGAACGACACAGGCGGACATTGCGGGAGCGGCTGGAATGCTGCCGGAAGCTCGCCAAAGAATTTCCGGACGGCCCCACGGCAAAGCATATTCGCGAGATCGAAGCGGAGCTTCTGGACGACCTCCGCGCGCTCGAAAAACAGTGAGGCCGCCTCACTTGGCAGTCTCTTTCCGCGTCCTAATCATCCCTTGTTTTGGTAGGCCGCGATTGCAAGCTCCGGATTGCCTCGCTCAAAGTCTGGCCGAACATCAGCGCCGCGACTACCGCAGCACTGGCAAACAAACCGCGGTTCGAGGTCCGAAAGCCTCATACTGTCAGGCCAGCGATCCGCATCCAGGGCAACGTGATGGCCGCAATGGCAATAGATCAGCACGCCGCGCAAGCCCATGTCCCGCATCTCGCCGAATGTGATCTTCATGGGCCGGCCGTCGGCCTGCGTAGGCGTGTGGCGGCGGGCAGGGCGAGGCATGACGCCATCGAAGCGCCGTGCCGGCGAGAGTCAAATTATCGATTACTAGTAGTCCGGACCGGGCGCAAGTTACTGCTAGTCGTGGTGTATGGAAGCCTGATCACGACCGTGAGGTTTGTGCTCCCTTAATTCTCAATCGATGCGCTGTTGAACTGTTGAACACGCCTATGGCGAGCAGAAGCGTTGCCGGGGAGGATCCCGGTATGAGCGTTGGCCGGGAGCTCTGACCATCAACTGCAATGCGCGCCCTGTCGCTCCGGTCCGAGACGTCTTACCGTCAGCTCCGACACCTGCTCAGGATCGCGGATGCCCGTCTGGTAGACTTTCGATGACAATTTTCGCGACTACGTTGGTCGCAGGGGCTGCGCGATCCACCAGCTCCAGGGCGTTGAGCGCACGTTCAAAGGCACATTCGAGCAGTCTGATGTCTTCCGGCTGCAACGGAAGATTCTGAAAAACACGATGTACCGTCACTGCCCAGCTCCCATCGTCTTTGGCATCGTAACAGATGAACGGCTTTCCTGCCCCCAGGTGAACGGCGCTGAGAGCGTTGCTATCATCGAGAGCGCCATATGATGGCCGCGAGCCGATTTCGCCTAGTTGTAGAATGCTCGTAACTCCAGCTTGCCGATCGATGAGGCCGTGGCAATTGCTGTCGAGTTCGCGCGCGGGCTCGGCCAGGCCGAGCAGCTTCGCAGCGCGGATTCGGCTCGCATCTTCGCAGCCGCCTCGCGCGTCTGCGGCAGAAGAGAATGGCGGAGATAACACTTGCGACAGGAGGATTGAGAGGCACCTGACAGGCCCCTGAACTCCTGCGATTTGCTCAATCGTCCAGAGATCTTCGATCGCCGAGACCGTCACGGTTGCCGCTATTGCTGGCCGATGCCGCGAATGACATCGCGAACGATAAGGGCCGCGGTGCACGCGGCTCACGCAACCATGGTCCAATCGAGAAGTGGAAGCTCAGATCACCAGGCTCAAGCTGGTCAAACGGCAGATGTGCGTGCGCGCTAAGCTCGACCTCCTTTCAGGCCAGACTCATCGGAGCATTAAAAACAAACACGATCATGGAATATGCGTCAGAGCCAGTATTGCGGGCCGAATGACACCGAGACCGGCATTAAGCGCTTCTGAGGCACGGCGGCCCCTCTAGAAGCGGTAGTTCAGGCCCACGCGCGCCAGATTGCCATTATTGCGAAATCTGTACGTGATCGTATTGCCTGCATCGCCCGGAACCGGGGCGTAATCCAGGGTGAGGTTTTGCGTGCCAAGATCATAGTAGAGGTATTCGAACTTGGCCCTCCAGTTACCGGCAAATGCGTATTCCAGGCCGCCGCCCGCCGTCCACCCGATGCGAACCGCCGCCGAACTGGCGCCGATCAGAAATGGGCCAGCGCCGTTGGGCACGCCAATGGTATAGAGGCTGTCATCGACCTTGCCATAGGCCAGGCCGCCGGTCACGAACGCAAGCAACCTGTTGTCCAGGGTTGTAAACCCAAGGCGACCGCGTACGGTCCCGAGCCAGCCCAGCTTTTGTGTCGCGGATTCGGTATTGGCGTCGATGACGCCGCCGCCGATGAAAGGAGTCGCCGGGAACACGCGCGTGTCGGTCTTCTTCAGACCGCTGAAGTTGATATCGGTTTCAATGCCTGCCACCCAATTGGGCGCGAATCGGAAATTGTATCCCACCTGACCCCCGCCGGTGAAAGCGGTATCGCCGACGTCGAAGCTCGGAAATTGGCCAACGGCCTGGCGTCCGGAAAAGTCAACGCCGGTGGTCGTAAATGACACTGGGTCCGCCCGCCTGTCGCTCCATATGACCCCCACGTTCCCGCCGAGGTAGAACCCAGACCAGTTGTAGGTGACCGGTGCTGCTCCCGCAGGCGCCGCTTTGTACACGGGCGCGAGATCTGCCGCGTTTACAGAACCGGTGATCACGATTGCGCCGATCGCAGCAAGAAACCACTTCTGCAAAGCCATCTCCCTTGCCATACGCGCGCCCATCTAATCACAACTGCGAGACGATGCGTGTGTACTTCAGGCAACACTTTGTCGAATAGTGCTGCAAGTGACGGAGATTGATTGCTCTGACTAACCGACCCGGCTTTCCGTTAAGTGGGTTTGAAGAGCGGCTGCATTCTGGATTCGAGCCAGACTATCCTTAAGGGGTAACTCGCAACGTGCCGATCAGCTGAGGATGCCCTTTGCGCCTAAACCATAGCGAGTGGTTGCGTCCGCTTCAGCTGCCGATCATGGCCACGTAGACCATATGAAGAGTGATTGGTCCCTTCGATCCCTCCAAAATCACGCGGAGGCTCTTCGAGTATTGTCCGGCCCCGATCACGGTCCCTGTCCTTCCGGCTAAGCGAGGACCGGCTGTGGGCTTCACCCGAACTTGTGAGCCCGGCGGAAAGTTGAGGTTGGTTTGGGCCGATCCTGACATGACTTCCTCGACGACGAACAAGCTAGTTCTATTCGAAAGTTCGCTAACGCGTGCGGAGCGACGATGGGTGCGCGGGCAGGCGGGAAGTTCGATTGCGCGCGCGAAGCGAAAATAGCAGCTGTCGCATTTCGGCGACGCAAAGAGCGTCTTGGACAACAGTGTTCAAAAAGACCAAATTTTCCGTGCCGAAGTTTCGCAATACTCAATGTTGTCAAAGGGTACTCGGCTTCGGCCCCAGAATACCGACCCAACACCAATCCGCGCGATGAAGTCACATCCGACACCCCATGTCCCCGACTGAATCACGGAAACGCTTCGGTGAAAACACCCTTCGTCGGGAGTAATCCGGAGCAATAAATCAGCATGGTTCGCCTTCAACCGAGCGCACGATTGCTCTCCATGAAAAGAGCGGCGCAGGTCATGCGCGGCGAATCGCTTCGTGAATCGCTCGATTGAACGGTATGATCGTACATGCGAATGCTTCGTCTGGGGTACTTCGCTTTGGCGGCTTGTTGCCGCCGACGGCCGCGCTCGGAGCGGCTGAGCGAGGTTGTGAACGTCAGCCACACACCTAGCAGCGCGCATCTCACATGCGTATCTCGCCTGAGAGTACTGACGCTGTTGAAGAAACCCCCGATAAGATACCTCCGGCAAATTGCGGCGCAATTGGGCGCCCAACTTTTCGGCACAATAATCCCTTGGTTCCGCCTAATCGAACCGAGATTCCTGCCTCAAACGTAAACATACGTTCACCCGCAATGAGACGTCGGTTGCGCTCAGACTTTTGGGGTGCTGGGGGCATTCAACCCAATAGGGGAATCGATTTGGCAACACTACACTATACAGCAGGCAACAACATCAGTGCGCAGGGCACCTACGCTCCAGCTGCGGCAGGCTTCAACCTGGCCGACGTCTCGTCGGTGAGCGAGCTGAATGCATTGCCGACCGGCGTCCAGGGCATGATCTATCTTGATCAGGGCAGCGGCGTCACCCAGAGCTTCATGGATGCAGTGAAGCCCTACATCGGAAATCCGAAAGTCTACGGCTTCTACCTCAAGGATGAGCCGGATCCCACGGGACAGTACAATACGCTGGTGACGGCGGCCAACCTCAAGGCCGAGTCGGACTACATCCACGCCAACGTTCCCGGCGCAAAGACCTTTATCACAATGATGAACATGGGGTCTTCGGAAAATCCGACTTTCGCGAACACTTACAACCCGACCAACACCCACATTGATCTGTTCGGTATCGATCCGTATCCGGTGCGGTCGGACATGAGCACGGTCGATTACAGCATGATCGACAAGGCCGTGGCCGCCGCCGAGTCCGCGGGGATTTCGGCGGACCACATCGTCCCGGTGTTCCAGACCTTCGGCGGCGGCAACTGGGCCGACGACAGCGGAGGCCACTACGTGATGCCGACGGCCGCGCAGGAACAGACGATGCTCGCTCATTGGGCGGCGGCCGTTCCACATCCGGCCTTCGACTACGCCTATGCGTGGGGTTCGCAGAACGGCGACACGGCACTCGGGAGCTCGTCAGCGCTACAGAGCGTGTTTCTGCATCACAACACCGGCACGAGCACGACGCCGGCCGGAGGCACCAGCGGAAGCTCGACGGGCAGTTCGGGCGGTAGCACGACACCCGTGACGGGTTCGAGCGGCGGCACCACGACCGGCTCGAGCGGCGGCACGGGTACCACTGCGGGTGGTGGTACGACCACCGGTGGCACGACCGCGGGCTCGACCAGCGGTACTTCGTCCGGTGGTTCGACATCGACGACGAGCGATAGTGGTGAGCACAATCACCATCATCATCACGGGCTCGATTTTTCGCAGCTTGCGACGAGCGCAACGACAGCCTCGTCGGCAATCGTTCCGACGGCCACAACGCCGACTGCGGCTGCGAGCGGAAGCGGCGCAACGGATGCCACTTTCACCCACACGGATGCCGCAAGTCATCTTGCGGATCTGATCAATCATCACACCGACCATCACGCGTGGCACTTCTGATCTGAAAGATCGTTTTCATCAACAGAGACATACGCGGGGCACGCCCCGCGTATGAGAATAGCTTAGGGGATCGCTTGCTGCCGCAGTGGCCGCGAGCCGGGGTGCCATTCTGCGCAAGGCGGAATGTTGGAATGCGAGCGCTCGCGCTCGATCACATGCAATATTTCAACTGCTTGCCGCTGCCCGTCCAAGGGCCGCCCGGATATGCACATGTACGCTTCGACAAAGGTTTCCGCGCTCGCGGATGGATTCCGTCAGATACGTCCTGGCCTGCTTGCGGCCGGTGGACTATCTATCTTCATAAACCTGCTGGTGTTCGTTTCGCCGCTCTACACGATGCAGATCTACGACCGCGTGCTGACCAGCCGGAACGGAATGACCCTTCTGCTGCTCTCGCTGATCGCGCTCGCGGTATTTGTCAGCTACGCGGCACTCGAGCATTTTCGCAGCCGGGTCCTGGTGCAAGTCGGCCTCCAGTTCGACCAGCTCCTTTCCGGCGAAGTCTTCGAGACCGCGCTCGGCCATTCCCTGAGCACGAGCAGCTCGCATCACGTCCAACTGCTTCGTGATGTGGACACTCTGCGCGAGGTCTTGTCGGGTGGTGTGATCACGTCGTTGATGGACGTGCCGTGGACACCAATATTCCTGGCAATATGCTTCCTGCTTCATCCTTTGATTGGCTTAGTCGCTCTGACCGGTGCAGTTGCCATTCTTTTTCTAGCCTTCCTCAATGAGCGCGCCACCAAGGCGCCGCTCATCGCGGCCGCGTCGAAAAACCTTCTTGCTCTGGACCGATTGACATCCTCGCTGCGCAACGCCGAGGCCATCCGAGCGCTTGGAATGGGACCTGCCGTGCGCACCGCCTGGAGCTCAACACATGGCGAGGCACTTCTCGACGGCGCCCGGGCGGGTGAACGCGGAGGCACGCTCCTTGCTATCTCCAAATTCCTGCGCATGGCTCTTCAGGTGTCGATCATGGGAGTCGGCGCCTACCTCGCGATCCAGCAGGAGATATCGGGAGGCGTTTTGTTCGCGGCATCGCTCATCATGGGGCGGGCGCTCGCACCGGTGGAAGCAGCCGTATCGCAGTGGAAGGCGCTCGTCGTCGCGCGTACGTCGTATGCGCGGCTCGACGCTGCGCTTCGGACTCGGGCCTCAGAGCGCCCGCCAACCAGGTTGCCGCCACTGGCTGGTGAGGTTTCGGTCGAAGCCGTCACGGTGCTCGTACCCGGATCCCAAATGCCGGCGGTCGCAGATGTTTCTTTCCACTTGGCCCCCGGTGAGATCGTTGCAGTAGTGGGACAGTCTGGCTCAGGGAAATCGTCGCTGGCACGGGCTCTTGTCGGCTCCTGGCCCGTCGTTCGCGGTTGCGTGCGCATCGATGGGAACGACACAAGGCATTTCGATCCCAACTTCCTTGGGCAACGCCTCGGGTATCTTCCGCAGGACGTCGAGCTGTTCGCCGGCACGGTGCGCGACAATATCGCTCGCTTCCGCGAGGAGGCGACGGATGAAGCGGTCGTCGAGGCTGCGCAACTGGCGTCCGCGCATGCCATGATTCAGCGGCTTCCGAAGGGCTATGATACCGTCATCGGCGATAACGGGGCCGGTCTCTCCGGCGGTCAGCGGCAGCGCATCGGGTTGGCGCGCGCGCTGTTCGGCAGGCCCGTGCTGGTCGTGCTCGACGAGCCGAATGCCAATTTGGACGGCGATGGCGACCGCGCACTCGCAGATGCGATCCAGACGCTCCGGAAGCAGCGCGTGACGGTCGTGATCATCAATCACCGCCCCAACCTGCTTGCCCTGGTCGATAAGATCGTCTTCATGCATGAAGGACGCCTCGGGCGGGTCGGAACACGCGACGAACTTCTTCCCGTGCTGCTGGGGCAAGCGGTCACGCCGATACATCGCGGTGCGCGAGCGCCGGGTGAGCGCCATCTCCAAGCCGAAGCCCATCATCGCGCCGACGGCGCTCCCCTCAACGTGCCTCTTTCGAAGCCGGCGCGTCCAGCTCATGCGACGAGGCAATAATGGACACTGATGTCGGTCAAAGAGAACACGCCCCAAAGTGAATTCACAGAGCTTCTGAAGCGCTTGAGCGCGAGCGGTAGGCCTCGCGCGCGCCAAATCCTGCCCGATGCCATCGCCAACTTGCAATTACTGGCAAGGCGGCTTCCCCGTCTGGCGATGGCCATTGGACCGTTGCTTTCGCTTCGGGGCTCGAGGCAAGCCGCTGGGGGCCCGTCCGGCGATTGGCGCACTCCAGCGAGGCGGGGCTTCGCCATCGTGTTCTTCACATTCGTCGTGTTTGGCGGTTGGGCCGCCCTGGCCTCGATCGATGGCGCCGTGGTGGCGACGGGGTCGGTCGTGGTCGAGAGCGACAAGAAGGCCGTGCAGCACCTTGAAGGCGGCATCGTTCAAAGTCTGATGGTGACCGGCGACGCCCATGTCGAAGAAGGGCAAGTCCTGTTGCGGCTCGATTCAACCCAGGAACAGGCGAAGGAGGGGATCGCGCGCTCGGCCGTTTATTCGGCGATCGGCGAGGAGGCGCGCCTACAGGCTGAAGCCGAAGGAAGCGATAAGATCACGTTTCCCGCTGAACTGACTCAGAATGCTTCTGATCCATCGGCGCAGCGCGCGATGAGCGACCAGAAGCGGCGTTTTGACGAACGCCGCGCCGCGCGAAAACTCGAGGTATCGATTCTTGAAGAGCGCATTGCGCAGGCGCAGCGGCAGATTCAGGGAAATGATGCGCAAAGCAGGGCGACACGGGCGCAGTTCGATAGCGTGAGCCAGGAATATGCCAAGCTCAAGCCGCTCGCCGATCAGGGGATCGTTGCGTTCGCCCGTGTCGCCACCCTCGAGCGCAGCAAGTCCGAACTCGATGGCAAGATCGGCGCCTACGAGGCCGATATCGCGCGGTACGGGCGCGTGATCGACGAGTCGCGGTTGCAGATCGAGCAGGTCGGACAGAAAGTCCTGGAGGAAGCGACCGGCAAGCTGACCGAGACGAGGGCGCAACTTGCCGATGCGCGCGAGAAGCTGCGGGCCGCCGACGATGTTCTGGCTCGGATGGAGGTGCGTGCACCGCGCTCCGGCCGCATTGTGAATTTGAAAGTGCATACGGTGGGAGCGGTGGTTAAGGCCGGCGAGGTTCTGATGGAGGTCGTTCCCGACAACGACGTGCTCGTGGTTGCGGCAAGGGTGTCGTCTCTCGACATCAATCATGTGCAAGTCGGTCTGCCCACGGAAATCCGACTCCCCTCGTTCAAGGCGCGCTCCACCCCGATCGCGGTAGGCGAGGTCCTCTCGATCTCAGCCGATGCGGTTCGCGATGAAGCGACGCATCAACCTTACTATGAGGTCAAGGTCTCGGTGCAGGTGGCGCAATTTCCCGAGAAGATACGCGAAAAGCTCAAGCCCGGGATGATGGCCGACGTCCTGATCGCCACCGGCGAGCGCACGGTTCTGGCCTATCTGACGCAACCGATGACGGACGCGGTACGGCGCGGCATGCGGGAGAACTAGTGTTTGGTCAGATAGGGAGGTTGCTCAGGAGTTCGGCCAGTTGCAGGCTTTCGCGAGCTTGCGTCGAACCGAATCCAGGCCGGCCAGCTGAAAGGTACTTTCGTACGGCAGAGCCTTTCCGGCGTAAACCTTGATCAGGAGCTGGCCGCCCTCCGGCATCGACCGCAACAGTCGAACGACGTCACCCTGAAAGGCAAGGCTTTTGCCGCCTTCTGCACTGCGCCAGCGCTCTTGGATGGATGGCCAGTCATTGATCTGGTACTCGACCTTCACGACGCTGTCCGGAGATGGCTTCCAGGACGGCGAGGTGGATATCATCAGCTCGGTCCGACTGGCGCGACAGCGGATGGAAAACGAGGAGGGCGCCTCCTTTGTCGCTGGGCGTCCCATGGTCTGCGCCTCGATCTGCGGCTTGTAGTCCACTGGTGAAGTCGTCTCGCTAATGACCCAGCTCTGCCCCGGCGGTGCCGGGGTGGTCGGTCCCGTTGCATCTCCAAGCAACTCATCGAGGCATTTCAAGCGTTCCATGCCCTCAAGCCGGGCACATTTCTTCAACCGGTCGGCTGCATCGTCCGCCCGTGCGCAGGTCGGCAGGCCCAGGATTGCTGACGTAATCAAAGCCACCGCACCTACGCCCTTCATCGAGACAGTCCCACCGTCGCGCCCTGTGAGCGATCGAGCCATTCCTGTGCTGGGCCGAACCGGGCGAGGCCGGGCACGTTGGCGCGGAGGCTCACGTCCTTCCATTTCGGATCAAAGCCCGGCGACTGCAGCCGGTCGAGCCGGCCCAACAACTGATCCACGAAGCGGGCCATGCGCACATAGCGGTCGGATTGTTTTGGCCAGTTGTAGCCCGCGAGAATGGTAGGAACCGCAATAGTCGAGATACGTTCCCCCTGCGGCACGAGGCTAGGATAGTCAGCCGAGCTGATCACGGACGGCAGATAGTAGTCTTCGAATCGCGAATCGTATTCGACCGGCAGAAACTTGTATCCGGGCTCCCAACGCCCCTTGAGAAACGCATCGACCGGCTTCGACGTGATGAACACAACCGCCGCGATTTCCCCGCTCTTCATTTGCTGCAATGCGACCTGATGGGGAATGAACATCTTCTCGACATTCAACCCTAGCCGGCTGAAGATCAGGGGACCGGAATAAGCGGCTGCTGTACCTTGCGTGTTGAAGTTGACCTTCTTACCCTTGAGGTCATCGAGCGTCTTGATCTCGGGACGCACGAAGACGTGCAGTTCGGCTGGGAAAAGGTTGAGAATGTAGACGATGCGACGGTCGATCGACGGGACCTGGGCCTTGTACTCGTCGAGGGCGTCCGTATTGATGATCGCCGCATCCACCCCCCGCAGATAGAGCAGCGAATTGACGTTCTCCGTCGCGCCGGTCGTCACGATCGGGATGACGTGGAGCCTGTCTTCCTCGTTGACGACGCGGGCGATCTCCGCCGCAAGTCGAAGCGGAGCACCCTCGATGAGACCGCCCGCGAGCCCCACGGTCCAAGCATTAATGCGCTCTTTTGCGATTATGTCGGCGTTCTTTGCCGGCGCCGCGGCTGGCGCTGCGGGGGGCCTGCCAGACTGGGCGTTCGCCGCTATTTGCAACCCGACCAGCGCCGCTAAAATTGCGGACGCCAACTTGATCATGCGCATGTGTCGTTCTCCGTCGTCTGGCTGCTTCGGGATCTGGTGCGACGCTACTTCAGCGCCTTGATGCGCTCCTCTGCATCGTCAATGCCGCCGGCCTTTGCTCTTTGATACAAGTCGCGCGCTTTGGTCCGATCGCCCGCTACTCCGCGCGCACGCCACGATTCCAGCACGGGCGGATCATAGGTCTCCGCAAGCATGAAGGCGGCCTGCGCGCTGCCCCGTGCAACAGCCAACTCTAGCAGCTGGCGAGCGCTGGTGATGTTGACCTGCCGGAGCAACGCAGTCGCCCGTGCAAGCAGCCTCTGCTCGTCTGCGGGGGCGCGGGGCGTCGCGCTCGCCGGAGCGGAGCGCTCCGATGCCGCGGCGACTTTCGGACCGGGATCCGCGGGCGGGGCGCGATTTGTCGTTTGCGCCTGCGATGTCGATGAGCCAGGTTTCGAGGTAGCTTGTGGGTTGGAGGCGACCGTCCGGGCGGTGTCTTGCTCGCGTGAGCGCTCTCCTCCTTCGCCGTTAGGAGCGAGATCGGGCGCACGCTCCTGTGCGGTCCGCTCCGGCGGCCGATTTGCGGTGGAAATCGCTGCGGCCAATTTTCCATTCGCATCGGCGAGCTGGGCCCTGGCCGATGCAAGCTCGCGTGCGAGACCGTCGGCGCGCTTGCGCTCGCCGACGAGGGCATCGTTCTGCTTCGCAGCCGTCGCGTTGAGTTCCGTGGCCCTGAGGATCTCGGCATAGGCAGCGGCGAGGGCCGCGGAACGGTCCTCAACCTCTTTCCGCGCGGAGGCCAGTTCGCGAAGGAGCGCTTCGCTCTTGTCCCTCTGTCTGACCGCTGCCTTCTTGTTCTCGGCCTGGGCGGCATCGGTGGCCCGGGCGGCCTCTCCGGCTGCGGAACGCGCGTCATCACGTTGGTTCGTCAGCGATACCGTTTCGCGTGCGAGCGCGTCTGCTCTGTCTCGCTGCTGGCCTAGCTCGCGTTCCAGTGTCTCTCTCTGCTGGGCCTCGGCTTTGCGGGCTTTCATAGCGGCGGTCTGCGCGGCCTCGAATTCGGCCTGAACGGAGGTGAGCCGCTTCACGGCGTAATCTGCTCGATCTCGCTGTTGCGCCAGTTCTTTCTCCAGGGCGAGACTTCGCTCCGACTTTGCAGCGGCCGCCTTTGCGACGTCGGAGGTCTCGGCTTGAGCTGTGACGGCCGCTGTCCGGAGGGTGACCAGTTCCGTTGCTGCGGCATCCGCCCTGTCGCGTTGTAGCTTCAGTTTTTGCTCCACGTCCTGCTTTTGCGTGGCTTCTGCAGCGGCGGCTTTGGAGGAGTCGCTGGCGGCGGTCCGTGCGGTCTTGAGCTCGGCCCTGAGGGAAGTCAGCTCGGTGACGGCCCCCTCGGATTTGTCGCGTCGCTGCTTCAGCTCGACTTCGAGTGCTTGCTTCTCTGCAACTTCTGCGGCGAGGGCCGTTGTGGCTTCAGCCGCGGCGCTCCGCGCGACGTCGAGGTCCGATCGGAGCGATGCAAGCTCGGCCGCGGCGGTCTCTGTGCCGCTTCCAGGTGCCACTATCGGTTCTTGCTTGGGTTCTGCTGCGGAGATCTGCATCGCCTTTGAGGCCGCGATCCGGGCCGCGGCGAGCTCCGCCGCGAGGAATGAGAGGTCTCGCGCCAGATCGTTCACCTTGTCCCGTTCCAGCTCAAGGGCGTGGGTCTGCCTGATCCCCAGCTCAATGGCCCCCATCGCGTGCGCCCGCTCGAGCTGGACAGCGTTGAGCTCTGCTCGGACACTTGCCAGCTCACGTGCGAGCCTGTCGGCTCGATCACGCTCCTGTTCAAGTGCCTCGTGCTGCCTGATCTGTTCGGCTTCAACCGCCGGGATGCCGAACTCGATAGCGTCCGCGGGCCGCCATGCGCGAATCCGACAAGGAGTCCCAGGAGGAACGTTGCCGCGGCGGCTGTCCGCACGAGATCTCCGCCAAGCGATCGATCCTGTCGGAGAGGACGGGGAACGCCGCTCAGCGAAGCGATCATTTCGTGCGCGATAGCCTGTGACTTCATCGTGATAGCTCAGACCTGGCCCTGGGCACCTTGTCGTTCCGCCTCATCAATGACACCGCCTTGGTCGGTGCTCTGTCGATGTGGCAGTATAGGTAGCCACAAGGAGGTAGAGGCGCGCCGCTCCGGGAATAAAGTAGATCGTCTATGCTGCTGCTGCGCCTTCCTTGACCAACGCAGCCGCGCGCAACAGATTGGAGCGCCAGCCCAGGCTGCGCAGTGTCCACACAATTCAGGGGAAGGCAGAATGAACAAGACAATCGTCGTTTTCGCGAGTCTGACTTTTACTGGCGCGTTTCTGGTGAGCGCACTCCAGACAACTCATGCCGCTCAAGCTGCAAGCCCTAAGCTCAACGACAACGCCAAGATGATCGTCAGTCCCAAGCGTGTGCAGTCGCATCGGCTCGTCGTCCAGGTGGACGTCAATGATCCGGCGCTCATGAACCTCGCGTTGAACAACGTCAGCAACACGGTTCAGCACTATTCAGAAATCGGTCAGAAGGTCGAGGTCGAACTGGTGGCGTTCGGACCAGGGTTGCACATGCTGCGAGACGACACCTCGCCGGTGAAGGCACGCATCAAATCCATGAGCGAGACCATGCCCGAAGTTGCATTCTCCGCATGCGGAAACACCAAGGAAAATATGGCGAGGGCCGAAGCCAAGGAGATTCCTCTGATCTCGCAGGCGAAGGTCACCACATCCGGCGTGGTCCGGCTGATGGAACTGCAGGAGCAGGGTTGGAGCTACCTGCGCCCCTGAAACACTGCCGGCCGGGCGTTGGCGTGATGCGTCGGCGGGGTACGAACTCTCAAACGGACGACGCTTTGACGCGAGCGTTCGGGCTGCCGCGGCGCTTTCCCTGCGGCTCGGCACGAACAGCCCTAGCAGCCCCGGCAGCAGCCGCAGATGCCGGAAAATGAAGAAGGCCATGGCGATGTGCCAGATGATCAGCGCGGCTGCGCTGGCGATCGCAGCGCCGGTCAATCCGAGCCAGTAGATGAATGCGATGCTGGCGAGAACGTTGATGATAGCGCTCAGGGTCAGCAGAACGGCAGCCCCCCGTTCGTGCTCGGTCATCGTCATGATGAGCAGCAAAGATCCGAAGGCGGCTGCGATCACCTGCCCAAAGAGCAGGATGCGCAGAGCGGTGGCGCCGGTCACAAAATCCCCGCCGAACCAGGAGAGAAGTGGCTCGGCCAGGATCGCCAACCCGAGCGCGATGCACACCGACGTACAGAGGGTCCATAAAGCGGCCTTGGTCACGAGCGCCTGCAAGGTCGCCCGATCGTTCCTTGTGAACAGGCTCGAGATGGTCGGTGCGAACAGGGTGTTGATCGCAGTGCGAGGCAATGCCACAAGGAACGCGATGTTGAAGACCAGGCTATATATTCCGGCTTCCCTGGTTTCTCCGAACCATCCGAGCAGCACCACGCCGGCGCGATTGAGAAGGGCTTCCGCCCCTGCGATGATCATGAACGGGATGGCAGTCTGCCGCCAACTTGCGGGCGCATATTGAGGCTCTGCCGCCCTGATCGGGTCTGGACACAATCTCCGAACGGCTTGGCTGGCGAGCACGAGTCCAACGCCGGCGCCGGCGACGGTTGCCATCATGATCCCCTGTGCCTCGATGCGCGATCCGAGGAAAAGACCGGCGATGACGACGATGATCACGAGTAATCCGTCCCGCACCACGCGGTCGGGTATCAGTGCCGGCACCACGCCGCCAAAAGCGCGGACAATCGAGCAGCGTATCCATAGCAGCGCCAGAACGGGAATGAGAACGAAGCCGACCAGAAAGGTGTTCGTCAACTCCATCGAGAATGGTCTAGGCCAGATCCCGATAATGCCTGCCCCGATGGACGCGACCAGAAGGCTTATGCCAAGTGAACGTCGCTCCGCGTATTGGATGACGCCCCGCGCAAGGCCGCTGGCTCCCATGGTCTGATACGCGGACACGAAGCGCAGCAGTGCAATGTCGAAGCCGAGCGCGCAGAAATATGCGAGGATGGTTATCCAGGCAATGACATAGGCGTAGACGCCGTAAGTGTGGGCGCCGACAACTCTGGCGATCAGGAGCTGCGCGCAGGCAGTTACGCCGGCGCTGGCAATGTAGATCGAGAATGCTGCAGCTCCTCCGATCACCACTCGTCTGATCCGTGCGTTGCCGACGGTCCGGTCATGCATTTCCATTTTCTGTCCTTGCAGTACTGGTTCTATCGAACGCCCCAAGATCTAGGTCGAAAAACGATTCAAGGAAAATGATTGAACAGGGAATGGCCTTAGAGTTCCGCTTCAACATGTGCTGGTTTGAACATGTGCTGGTTTGGTCCTGGCGCGCTTCTGTCGGTCGACGATGCTCACGATCTGCCGTTCCATCTGTTCGACGGCCGTGGCGAGAGACGCTTGATTGACCGACGAGATGCTCACGATGTTCCGGCCTTTTCTGCGCAGCAATTCGTGCAGAAGGTCGACAATGCTGCGCGAACTGAGGCTGGTTTCCACGTCCAGCTCAAGCAGCTGTTCGATCTTGCCCCCGAGATGATGCCGGTCGCGGAGCCGCTCCTCGAGGAGCTTGGTCGGCGCGTCGAGGCGTATCAGGATATCGGGCTCGGGCACAAGATCCAGTGCATACGAGATCAACGCTTCGTCGGCAATGCCACAAAGCAATGTGAGAGAGCAAATCGCCTGGACGAATGCTTGGTCAAACAAGACGATGTGCGCAATCGCGGATCTGCGAAACCAGGCGTGCGACAACCTGGACATATATTGCAGCAGCCTGAGCGAAGAAAGCGGGTTGGACGGTGGAAGTATCTTGATCAGATTCAACGCTGTCCTGAGATCGCGTGAAATCCCCCGCGGTCGGAATATCATGGACGCGAATTCCGCCAGCGGACGCGTCAAGCGTCGCGTCGCGAAGGATATCCTCCGAAGGGGTGTTGACAGCGTGACGGTTGGCGAGCGCTCGGCCGGCCGATGGCTGAGTACGAGGTCCACGGTGTAGTCATGCTCGCGCAGACGTGCCGCAAGGGTACGTGCAAGAGTGGTCTTGCCTGCACCTGGAGGACCGAAAAACTCGATGATCATATCCGAACTCAGACAAATGAAATGATTCAATGAGACGTTCTGTCGCCTGCCCTAGAGTATCCGCCACACCTCCTTCTTCACCGCGCGAATGACATCGGCTAGAGGCTGTTGGGCGTCGATCGAGACAACGCGTGCGCCGGAAAACGCGAGGCGCGGGATAGCTGCGATACGTTGCGTGATCACGGCAGGATCCATGTCGGGTTCGCGCCTGGCGCAAACCTCCGGCGGAACGACCAGCTTGATCACGATATCCGGTGGGAGGCGCTCGGCAAGTGAATAGGCTTTGGCTTCAAAGCGACGTAGCCAGAGTGGAATCCCGACCAGGCGCGGCATCAGCGGACCTTCGTTGAAGCCGGCGATCTCGTTCTGCGGGTATCGATCGGTGACCACCACAAGGCCTCGGCGGGCCCCACGATGCGCGGCCGACAACTTGGAGCGTTTTTCGATGGCCGTGGCCGTCGCCCAGATCGCCATCAGAGCACTGTACACCCGGCTCGGAGGGCGATCCGAGATCTTGCCATGCGACGAGCCCTTGGGCTTGGTCTTAAACAACGGCGCGATCAGAGGCACCATCAGCTTGAGCGGCCATAAGACGAGGAGGGCGTCCCGCGCCGGTACCGAAATAGACCGGAATGACATCCACCTCCTCGCCGAGCCACTGCCGGATTGTCGCGACGATGGTTGACTTCCCACTGCCGTCGACGCCGATGACGGCCACAACGTGCCCACCACCTGGGGCCCGTCGACTCCACGGCCGGGGTGCCCAGATAAAGCGTTTGTTCAGGTAACCGGCGACCAGGTGCGCGGCACGTGTCAGCCCCCGCAGTCCTGCCTCAAGATCGTTGTAGGTACGATAGGGCGCGAAGTGCCTTCGGATGCGCCGCCGCAAACGTCGCTGATGCTCCAGCGCAGGTTGGCAATAAAGCGCATCCGCAACCATGTCGGCCAGATCGTCGCCCAGTAGTTCAGCCGCTCGCCTTCCGAGCGCCGCGCGAGGAATTCGGCCAGCGAGTTCCGCGCGATCAAGTGCGAATTTGCGTGTCATTGCCTGCCAGTTGCGGAGCACGACAGGATCCGATCGCCGCAGTTCAAGGGAGCCGCGTACAATCAGCAGCAATGCCTCGTCGACGGGCTCCAGAATACGGATCGGTAGCTCCGGGTGAGCAATCGCTCGTTTCGCCAGGACCTCTTCCCAGGGTAGGTGATAGTTCTTGAGCAGGCTGGCGCCGGCGACCAGCCGGACATGCAGATGAAGATGCACGATCCGGCCACTCGGTTCGTCATGGCCGAGATAGCTCAGGACCGACGGATGGTCACGATAGGGGACGGCCGGAAAGAGCTTGAGACCGCGCTCGAGGAGGATCGCCTGAGCGCGGTGCTGATCCCGATTTGCCACAAGGAGATCGAGATCTCCGTCGCCGGTGAGGCCGCGGTAAACTCGATTGCTGCTCTTCCAGTAAAAGTAGGTGATGTCGTGTCGATCAAAGTCGTTCAAGACCATGAGAATAAGCGGCAATATCGCGCTCTCGGCGGTCGAGCCGCCGGTCAGGTCTGTCCTGTGCAGGGCACCCTGTCTCATCTTTCGTGCCCTTTCCGCCCGAATGATCTTGCAATGTCCAGCGCTTGAAGTCCGATCTCCTGCATCCGCTGAAACGGGGAAGAGGTGATCGCGTGGAAGCGTTGACGTATGCCGGCGCGAGCCGCGTCTGCACCCCCGGCGGAAAATTCGCTCGCATCGCCAAAGCCGTATTGCGCATGCTTCTTGAGATCGACCTGTGTCGCAATGGCCGCTGCAAAATCGCCGCGCTCGTTGTCGAAGCGCCCGCAGCCGCGAAGGAGGCCCACGGCGTTCTGAGCGACCTCCCGCCTCGTGCTCCCCCATTTGACGACGAAGAGAAGCTTGTCGGCGATCGACGGGAGCAATCGCGCCTCAATCGCTGCAAGGACTGGCGGACCATCAATGATCACGCAATCGTAGCGTTCGCGCAGCTGGCGAACGAGTTCGGCCATCTGTTCGATGGCACTTATTGGGTCGAGCCGATAGCCGGGTATCCGGAGATAGTCGAAGCCGGCCTGCGGAATGTGCCGGATCGAGTCCGCCAGCGATCGGTTCTGTAGACCGACGATTCGTCGCTCGCCGGCGCTGTCGAACTCGCCAACGCGCATGCCCCTGTGAAGGTCGATGCCGATCAGGAGCGCACGCCGTCCGAGGAGGCCGACATAAGCCGCGAGTCCGCGTGCGAGCGTGGTTTTCCCTTCGCCGGCGATGCTGGAACTGATTAAGACCGTTTTCACATGACCTGGCTCGACCAGGCGTAATGTCGCAGCCGTTGACCGAAGCGCTTCCGCGTACGGAGAGAATGGCTCGATCCGAACATAGTCTCCTGCGTCAGTCAGGCGGCCCGCGGGCATTTGCGGGACCAGACCGATGCAGGAGAGTCCGAACGCGTCGGTGATTTCCTTCTCGCTGCGAAGCGATTTGTCGAGGCGTTCCTGGACGAGGGCGACGAAGCTCCCACAGATGAGCGAGACGATCAGGGCAGGGAGCATGAACAGGATAGGATTCGGAGAACTCGGTCGTGACGGCGGAGAGGCAAGTGAAAGAATGCTGACGTCCGGATTGACGAGCTCTTCCTGTTCGCGGATCTCCTTCTGGCGCTGGAGAAGACTTGCATAAAGCTGTGCGTTGGCGGCGGTTCGGCGTTCGAGTTCGCGTGGGTCGGCGTTAGCTCCTGTTCTTCGCCGCCGGCATTGCGGCCCACATCGGCGCGCCGCTGGGTTGCTTGGTGCAGTGCTGCGCTGGTCCGCTCGATGTCGGCCTTGACCGTCGCCATTCGTTCATCAAGCCGGGCCAGTTCGCCAGTGGTGTAAGCTCGTTGCTGCTCGGCATTGCTCTGAACGTAGAGCTCGACGATCCGGTTGACGATGTCGGCGGCCCTCTCGGGGCTCGTCCACTGGAAGGTGACGTTGATGATGCGTGAGCGGCGTTCCTGGAGAACCTGCAGACGACGCTGGAGATCGTCGAATTGCAGGCCTGCGTCGGCTCGCCTATGATGGAATAGCGGTCCAATCCAGACACCCAGCCTTCGCTTGAGCTCCTTCAGGCCCAGCGGGCCGGCCTCGCTCGTCTCGGCCTGAGCAGGTTTCGGTGTGATGGCCGGATCCACGGCGACGTCGGGTGCCAGCCCGCGAAACTTTGGGTCGTTTCGAAAGCTGTCAAGAACGTGGCGCAAGTGATAGGGAGATGTCAGCATGGTCACCTGGGTGTCCACGGCCTGCTGGAGCGCCTCGGGACTTAGGGGAGTGCCGCCCTGAACCTGGACGACCTGCGCGGTCGCCGTATATTTGGGCGTGATGAGTACACCGGCGATGCCGGCCAGCATCGTTCCCACGCCTGCGATGGTGAGGATGAGGTTGCTCCTCCGACGAAGAGTCCCGATCACCTGCTGGAAGCCGGGTTCGGGTGCGATCGTGGTCTGATCGTCTTGCTGCAGAGCTTCGAAGTCAGGCCCTATTGGTATGCTGTCGGCTATGAGACCGGTCTTATCCATCAATTGCATCAGTACCTCCCTGCCATCGGCCCATCCTCGCAATCAGCTTAGCCTCGAGCTCGGTTGGCTCGTGCCATATGCCGGTCGCGGGCGAAGAAATCGATCCCATGCGTTCGCCAGGCGAGCATGGCCACGAAGTGCGTTGCCTCTGGCGATCGATCGTAGTTGGCCCGCCGGCATCGGCTCTGCGGTCAGGCAGACTGCGATTACAAACCAGAAGATCGGATGCCGAAGCAGGAAGGTGGCGATGGCGTAAATGCAGAGACCGCACAGTAACGTCGGCAAGCCTGCTTGACCGGTCGCGTAGGCGGACCGGAAAGCCGTTGCCACGAGCCAGACGAAGCTCAAGACGATCAGGAGCCCGCCCTGGGTAAATAGGTCGAGAATCGTGTTGTGCGCCTCAAAATTCGGCACGAACGAGGGCTTGGGGTGTTCGACAAAGTCGGGATGGACCGTATCCAGCTTCCTCGCCGAGACGATGGAGTTCGGGATGTCGAGATGCGGACCGGGGCCCAGGCCGAGCATACCGGATTCGACACCCCGCCTGACCGCCTGGCTCCAAAGCTCAAATCGCAATTCCGTCTTCTCTTTGGTTTGCTCGGGGTTGTCCCGTGCCATCGACTTGGCGAGGTCGCTGGCTTCGACCGCAATCGAATAGGCCAGCGGCGCCATCGAGATCACGAGCCCGGGCAAGGCCAGCACAATCACCCAGGCGACCGCTGAACGGAAGCTGATCTGCCGCGCTCGCGAGAACAGCCAGGTTCGGCACTTGAACGCCAGGAAGATCGGGCCGGCCAGCACAAAAATGAGCGTAAACGAATCGCTCCCGGTGATCCGGCCCGTGTAGACGGGGATGATGGCGCAGGCGAGAGCGCCCATCCTCGGGCCGACCCTGGTGGACGTTTCGGCAAGATGGAGCGATAGAAATCCCAGCACCATGCAGAGGACTGCAAGTTGATGCGGATTCGACGACCAGCCTCGGAATTGATCCCACCACATCGGATCGACCGAAGGTAGATCGTAGAGACCCCAGGCGTCGGCCAGTTGTGCGACAATAACCGGCGTGCCGAGTCCGCACAGAAGCCAGGTGATGCGCCGCAACCTGGCTTCGGGGTGCGGCCCGAACACGCTCAGGCAACTGATGGCGGCCAATAGAGGATAGGCCATGACATCGTGTATGAACCATTCGGAATCGTGCTGGTCGCCGATGAGCTTTGCCGTCAGGGTTCCGAGGCTCTGCGCAAGGACAAACAGCGACCAGAACACCAGTAGCCGCGACAGCGCAGGCGTCAGGAGCAAGCGAAGGCGAGCTGCTTCGCGACCGAGTACGAGGATCACCCACATAAATAGACAGAGTTCGCCCGGTCCGACTGGCAAGCCTGCAAGCCGCAATTGGGACGCGGGCGTCAGCAGCAGCCCGACTGCGAACAGGAAGTCGAGGATCACAGACGTACCTCGCGCTGCGTCGATTGATTCCGTAACCGGCGTTCGACCGAAGACGGCAGCCTTTGAGTGATGATCCGAAACATGGCGATGGTTCGCGGGACAGCAGAAAGGAGTCCAGACCTCCTGTCCGCCCTTCTTATCTCGGGGCGCACATGAATGTCGTCCGGCTGGCATGTCTTTCGGTTGCGACACGTTCTGGCGGCGTCCATCGGACTTCAATTCATTCGGTTCAAAGCTATTGGGTTTCGATTGCGGCTCAAGAACGCTGCCTGTAATTCCGGTGAACCGGCGAGGGCCCAGTCTCCATTCTGCGGTCCCCAGCTGTAGGCGAAGTCGAAAACGGGGCTCGGCAGCAGCGCGTCCCAGCGAGCCAACATCAGCTGCATCTGACTTGCGGTCGGCAGCACGTATCGGCCTCCGCCGTCATTGATCCAGCGGCCGCCGCCAAATGTTTGGTAGACCGGGACCATCTTGTCGCGCGGCACTCCGGCGGCCTCGGCCGCCGCGACATAGCGGTCGATCTGGTGGTAATCGCAGCCGTTCAACTCCGTCCGGCAAGGGTAGGGATCGATGCCGAACAGGTCGACATGCGAGTTAGCGGGGTTGTAGGTGTTCTTGAAGGACGGCGTTCGTGACGACGTCATCGTCATGAGCAGGATGAAAGCCTTTGCGCCGGGCACGTTGGCGTGGATCCAGTCCGATTCCGCCCTCAGATTGTCAGCCGCACAAAGCGGGAAGTGCTGTCCCGTCGGATCCGGATCGTCCATCAAATAGAATCCGAACAGTTTGGCGTGGCCGATGTATGGGCGGACGGTATCCACGAATTTAGTGTCCGCGCCGCTGCATTGACCGACCCACACTAGGCCTCTCACACCCTCCGGCAGAGAGTCCATTTGGGCCAGGCTACTGACGTCCGCCACATTGAAGCCGGCTGCACCGGGAAGATAGTTGCCGGCCGGGTCGAAATTTCCGTTGGAGGCGAAATGCAACGTGGTTGTGGCCTGCGCGTGCGTGGGCGTGTCGAACACGAAGCCCTGCAGGAGCAATGCACTACCCCCAGCAGCACTGCTACCGCGAACCACGTAACGTACGTGACGCCTCTCCCTACAGGACGCTGCATGTATCCTCCCTCGCCGGCGCGAGGTTGCCGTCCTTGAACCGGACTGGGGACGCACGATCGATCAACTGCCTGTAGAGATTGGCATGATGAGCGACAACGGTCGCGAGCGAGAACTCCTTCCTGACATACTCGGCGGCGCGATCTGCCATGGCCAGGCCCTTCTCTCGATTGGCGAGCAAGTGGAGAATCTTTGCGGCCAATGCGGGCGGCGCTCCCGGGGCACCAGCAAACCGTTCCATCCGTCGCGGATGACTTCCGCGCAACCTGGCATGGTCGTGGTCACGATTGGCAGGCCGGCGAGCGCGGCCTCGAGGAGAACCCGAGGCACGCCTTCACGGTACTCAGTCGGAAACGCGAATACGTTTGCGAGCCTGAGCAGGGACGGGACGTCCGATCTCGGCCCGATCGCCTTCACATAGGGTGAATGCCGATCAATCTCGGCCTGCAGGATGGCGAGGGGGCCTTCGGATTCGCGCGGCCCGACAAGCAGGAACCGTACATCGGGACGCACCTCGTGCACCCGGGCAGCGGCGTCGAGCAGGGCCGGAATGCCCTTCTGCCTGGTCATCCGCGTCACGGTAATCACGACTTCGGCGTCGCCAAGCCCGAGCTCTTGGCGAAGCTGAGCCGGCGAGGGGCCTGAGCTCAGTGCTCGATCGAACCCCTCGACATCGACGCCCGCACCTCGGATCAGAACGGGCATGTTTCCTGCGATCCCGTGACGCTCGAAAAACGCGCGGTCGTCACCGATCTCAAATACAGTAGCGGCGGCGGTGCGAGCTGCAAGCTTGTGGAGCGCGCGATAGACCGGACGTAGCGTCAGGGCGAGAGGAGAGCGAGATGAATAGAGAAAAGCTCGTCCATTAATCGTTCGAATGGCCAACACACCGGGAGCGCTTCGCGCAGCCAAAGGCAGAAATATCGAGGGTTTGGTGTCGAAGCTTTGCGCAAGATCAGGCTGCTCCTCGACCAGGATTTTCGTAAGGCTTTTGATGGCCGCCCAGTCGGCCCGCGGGTTTACGAACCGGTTGAACTGGAAGTCTCGATAGCGGATACCTGCTTGCGCAAACGGAGCTGGGTCGCCGCTCGCCACGGCTGTTATGCGAAAGCCGCGGTCGCGCAGCGCGCACATCGCCGGAATGCGGAGATGATGATCTTCGCCCCCGATATAAAGAAGATGGGGCTGCGGCGGATCGCATCGATCCCTCGATGCCTCTCTTGGATGGTTGTCAGCGAGACGAGAACCGTTTCTTTGATCGCCGCTCAGCCCCGGTTTCAACATTTTCGCAAAGCTCCCTTATTCCCTATCGCGCATGCCTTGATCGCCCACGTCTTGGCAAATGCCGGCAGCCCGTCCGCGGAGACAGGATCTCGTCAAATTGTCCGTTGGATCGCAGCCCACTTGAACGGCGCCGCTGCCCAACCATCCATCGGAAACCGCAAAGCGGTATCCGCTGGAAAGCGCCAACACGCTCAGGGATGCGTGAACTTCACATTCAACCGAGAGAGTTGTCGGGAATCCACTATTAACACGGCACATTCGCGATCGTATCTGAATAAAGGAGTAATCACACGATCCACTCGCGCAATCGGCGGCGGCGCGTTGCGATGCTGCGCTAGGATCGCGCGTTCGCGGCGAGAATGGATTTGAAAGGACGATGCTCGATCGATGTCCGGCCGGCGGGTGAGGCCATATGAGGCGGCCCCTCTTTCCAGTACCCCCTTTGGATTACCTCTCCATTCACCTCTGTGTCCGCGCCATTGCTCGCCGCAGGGTCTCCCGCTGCGACACCTAGCGGAGGCCGTCGATGACGCCATCTCGGTGCGGGCTTCTGACCTTCTGAGCTACCTATTAGGGCCAAATGAAACTGCGCATGTACTGCGTTTTTGCCGCTCGGGTATCCCGAGAGCCCGGTTAGAGTTGCGACCGCAGGAGGCGACTTCACGGCAAGACGTGCCTCACGAGCAACCAGCGCTCGCAGGATCGAGGGCGAGACGAGGACGACAAAAGGACCGCTCGGGTTGCTGTCCGGATCTGATGTTATTGATCGCGAGATGTTGGCGGACCACATGCGGAATATCCAAGAAATGGTGTCTCCAGAGAAGTCGGCGCCCTTTGCCCTCGTCCTGTTGCTTAGGTTGCACGGTATTGCAGCCGACGAGGAGCAACTCTGTCATCGACTAGGTACCCGTCACATCGGCGTGACGGAGATGGTGCGCTGTGCGAAGGCTTTCGGCCTCAAGGCGCGCACGATTAAGACCGGCTGGGCGCGGCTTGCGCGCATACCGTTGCCGGGAATCGCCGTGCTCAATCAAGGCGGCTTCCTCCTGGTCGGCAAGGCGGACGGGGACGAGGTGTTGGTTCAGTGTCCCTCGGACCCCCGTCCGCGCAAACTCAGTCGTGCCGAATTCGAGACGCTCTGGGATGGCCGCATGGTCTTGATGGCGCGCAGGGCG
Source organism: Bradyrhizobium sp. RDM12 (assembly GCF_051917485.1). Taxonomy (NCBI): domain Bacteria; kingdom Pseudomonadati; phylum Pseudomonadota; class Alphaproteobacteria; order Hyphomicrobiales; family Nitrobacteraceae; genus Bradyrhizobium; species Bradyrhizobium sp. RDM12. Next base: position 7,319,664 of record NZ_CM133064.1, on the reverse strand, counting down.
TCGCTTTCCGATCTGTCTCGCCGATTCGACTTCACCTGGTTCCTTGGTGCAATTCGGAAGTATCGCCACCTCCTCGGAGAAGTTCTGCTCGCCTCCTTCTTCCTCCAGGTATTCGCCCTCGTCAGCCCGCTGTTCTTTCAGGTGGTCATCGACAAGGTGCTCGTCCATCGCGGCATCAGTACGCTGGAAGTCTTGGTGATCGGTTTGGCCGTGATCGCCGTGTTCGAAGCAGTGCTGGGCGCGTTACGCACTTACCTCTTTTCTCATACCACCAACCGCATCGACGTCGAGCTAGGCGCCCGCCTCTACCGCCATCTGGCGTCATTGCCGCTCATGTATTTTCAAACCCGACGGGTCGGCGACTCGGTCGCCCGCGTTCAGGAGCTGGAAAATGTCCGCAACTTTCTGACGAGTTCCGCACTGACTTTCATTATCGATTTCATGTTCACCGCAGTTTTCATTGCGGTGATGTTCGTTTACTCGCCGATGCTCACGCTGATCGTTCTGGGAGGGTTTCCGTTCTACATCGGCATTTCGGCCATCGCGACACCGCTGTTCCGTCAGCGGTTGGATGAAAAATTCCGTCGAGGCGCAGAAAATCAGGCCTTCCTGGTCGAGAGCATAACGGGCGTGCAGACGTTGAAGGCCTTGGCCGTTGAGCCCCAGATGAACAGGCGCTGGGAGGAACAGCTCGCTGCCTATGTTTCCGCGAGCTTTCGCGTTGTGAGCCTTGGAAATGTCGCAAGTCAGGCAGTGCAATTGGTGAGCCATCTGGTTACGGTTGCCATCCTGTTCTTCGGCGCGAAGTTGGTGATCGAAGGTGGCCTGACCGTCGGCGAATTGGTGGCCTTCAATATGCTGGCAAACCGCGTGAACATGCCTGTCTTGCGCATCGCCCAGATTTGGCAGGACTTCCACCAGGTTCGTCTCTCGATCGATCGATTGGGCGATATCCTCAATACGCGGCCGGAGCCGACTGTCGGCTTAGGGCGCACCGTGCTCCCGCCGATCACCGGCGCCGTCACATTCGATCACGTTACATTCCGCTATCGCACGGACGGACCCGAGACGCTGCACGACATTCGATTCCATGTTCCGGCAGGCCAAGTCGTCGGGATTGTTGGTCCGTCCGGCTCGGGCAAGAGCACGCTGACCAAGCTCCTTGAACGGCTGTACGTGCCGGAAAGTGGCCGTGTCCTCGTCGATGGTGTCGATCTTGCCTTGACCGATGCCGCCTGGCTGCGACGGCAGGTCGGCGTCGTTCTGCAGGAGGACGTGCTTTTCAACCGAACCGTGGCCGAGAACATCGCGCTTGCCGATTCCGCCATGCCGATGCAGCGGATCATTGATGCGGCCATCCTTGCCGGCGCACATGAATTCATACTCGAACTGCCTGAGGGCTACGATACCATTGTCGGTGAGCGCGGCTGCAGCCTTTCGGGTGGCCAGCGGCAGCGCATTGCGATTGCTCGCGCTCTGGTCAATGATCCCCGTATTTTGATCTTCGATGAGGCCACCAGCGCGCTCGACTATGAGAGCGAACGGATCATCCAGGACAACATGCGACGCATTTGCGAAAGGCGCACCGTCTTTATCATTGCCCACCGCCTCTCCACGGTGCGACGAGCAAATCGGATTATCACCATCGATCACGGGCGGATCGTTGAGGACGGCACCCATGATGAGTTGATCCGCTCGAACGGACGCTACGCAAATTTGCACTTGCTCCAGGCAGGGATCAATGACCATCGCTAGAAGCATCGTTCCGTTCCCGGATCGCCGCCGGCGCCGCGAAGAGGAGACGGCCTTTCTCCCGGCCGCGCTGGAGGTCCTCGAGAGGCCGCCGTCGCCGGTCGGCCGCGCTATCGGAATGATCATTATCTTGCTGTTTTGCGTCGCAATGGTCTGGGCGACGCTCTCCAGGGTCGATGTTGTCGCGACCGCGCCGGGCAAGATCGTGGTGAATGGCCGAACCAAGGTGATCCAGCCCGCGGAAACGGGAGTGGTGCGCGCGATTCACGTCAGGGACGGCGCGGTGGTCAAGGCGGGAGACGTGTTGATCGAACTGGATCCAACTATCACTGCCGCCGAACTTGATCACGTGAGGAGCGACTTGGTTGCTACGCAGCTTGACACTGCCAGGTTGCGCGCGGCGCTGGGACCCGGCGATCCGATGGCGACGTTCGCCCCTCCGATAGGAGCGAGCCAGCAGGCGATCGACCTCCATCGTCAGTTCCTGGCCAGCCAGATGGCAGAGCACAGCACGAGGTTGTCGGAACTCGATAGGCAGTTGGGACAGAAAAAGGCGGAGAGTGAGACAATCGCGGCGACGATATCCAAGCTCGATGCAACAATCCCCCTCCTTGAGGAGCGTGTGAACGTTCGCAAATATCTCTACGATAAGGCTATCGGGTCTAAGATCACCTATCTCACCGAGGCTCAGGAACTGGTCGGTCAACAGCAGGACGTTCTGGTCCAGCAGAGCCGGCTCCGCGAAGCGGAAGCCGCGACGGCGAGTCTCGCGCAGACCAGATCCAAAGCGGAAGCGGAGTTCCGACGAGCGCTCTATGACGATCTGTCCAAGGCCGAACAGCGGGCTGCCGGTCTCGCTCAGGACATGATCAAGGCGGAGCAAAAGGCGAAGCTGCAAATTCTCACCGCGCCGGTCGATGGGGTCGTGCAGCAGCTCGCCGTGCACACGATCGGTGGCGTGGTAACACCGGCACAAACACTGGCGTCCGTAGTTTCGTTGAAGCCGGATTTCGAGATTGAGGCGCTGGTATCTAACCGAGATATTGGCTTTGTCGTTCCGGGGCAGACCGTCGCAATCAAGATCGACACTTTCAATTTTACCCGCTACGGCCTGCTGAATGGTAGGGTGCTCAGCGTTTCAAGGGATGCGATCATACGTGATCGACGTGAGGACGGGGCGAGGGATCAGTCCGGCGGAACGGAAATCGCGTCCAGCGAGCCGAAGGGGCAGGAGCTGATTTACGCGGCCCGCGTCAGCCTCGATCGTACCTCGATGGACATAGAGGGTCGGACCGTCCAACTGTCGCCGGGAATGGCGGTGACCGTCGAGATCAGGACGGGTTCGCGACGCATCATCAGCTATCTGCTCTCACCGTTGACGCGGTACAATCAGGAAATATTACGAGAAAGATAATGGCCAGGGGCTTTGAGCAGGGAGAGCGTGCCTCTTGGCCTCCCGGCGGCGGCGCCCCGGGCCGTTGCAGGGACGGAAACGGACGTCAGGTCTTTAAGGTATAAGGGCGATACGTCCCAAGAGGGAGACAAGCTCCACTTGGCGTCGCGTCTGGGTCTTGACGAACAGCGAGGCGAGATGGGAGCGGATTGTCGTTCGGCTCAGCCGCTGAGAGCGGGCAATGTCGAGCAAATTGCCGCCGCGTGCCAATTCGATGGCGACATGAATCTCGGCGGTCGTGAGGCCAAACAAGCGTTGCAGCGTTCGGGGTGACGGCTCCGGACGAGCATCGAGGTCGAGCAGGACGATGGCGCAGGTGTCGTCCGACCAGACATTGGCGATCTCATTGACGAGGCTCGTTATGCCTTCGCGGGGCGACGTCGCCAGCCATGCCATCGAACCCGCGGAAACTTCGACGCCCGCGCGCTTTACGATGTCTCTTACAGCGACAGAGAGCGATTTTGTATCCAGAGCGGATCCACAATGGCGCTCCAGTATCGCCCGGCCCGTCGGGCTCACCTCGACCACACGGCCGTGTTTGAGCAAGATGTGCACGCAGCCAATACGGCCGAGGGCTGCGTGCATTTCATCGCGCACGTCGAACCGACGGTCCTCGGAGAGGATTGGGGGAGCACGGTTGGAAATGTTGAAAATGGATTCCTTGGATTGGTAAAGTGATGCAACCGAGCTGCTCTGGGTCAGGTTCAGCATTCGATGCGCGCCTTTCGTTTACCGGCTCGTTCAAGTGAACGACATCTGACCACCATTCTCCAATTGGCAGGCGCGTTGTAAACATTGAATCGGAGTTAGGCGGTCTACTTGGGAGTAATCCAGCCGACGTTCTCGTGAAGCCGAGCAGGCTCACGCGGGGTAGCCGGAGATCGCTTGTTGAGTGCCCAGTGGGGAGGATCTGCGGATCAGTGCGACGCATTGAGCTGGTCGCGTTACGAGCCGCCGGGCGCCCGCAACGTGATTTCGATAACGTCGCCTGGTTCTAGGTCGAAATCTTCGGATGCGACGATCTTTTCCCAACTCTGGCCGGACTTTCGTACGACGGTGACTTGCGGCTTTAGGTCACCCGTTCCCGCTGGTATCGCCGCGCTTCCGCTTACGGGCTGCAGCTTCTGCGCTAACGACCTCATTCTGATGCGCAGGTCGGTTATGTGGACGTTGGAGTCCCTCAGCTCATGAAGCAACGTGATCGTGCGCTGGCTTGCGGCGCGATCGATCTGCCGAGCGGAATCTTCGCGCTGGCGTTGGAGACGCATAAGTTCGACGGTGGTTTGCAGACGTCGCGTCGACGAAAGCAGAAGGGCGCGTCGACTTTCGGTGACGCGGGGACTCGGTAGGGAGCCCGAACCGAACAGCTTCACGACGCGGTCGAGTTCTTCCTCATCCGCCTGCACGCCTTTCTCTTCGCCCTCCTGCTGCTTACTGAGAGCCGCGAACTGTCCGTCCGCTTGCTTTACGGCGTTCTCCAGAAACGTGCGCTCCTTGCGATAGTCGCGTTGGGTGGTCTTTAGCGACTCTGCCTCAGCCTGCACGATCGGAACGATCGCAAATGACGGCAAGGATATGTCCTGGGGTGCGGTCTGATCGAAGGTGTCCTTGTCTGCGAGTTCGGCATCGACACGAAGGATATGGAAGTACTCCTTCACGTACTCCGCAGAAAGGGACTGATAGTCACGCAGAAGATCCGCTGGATCATTGGTGCCAGGCTGATTGCGGGAACGCAACAGGCTGTAACCGCCGGAAACCGCGACCGCCTGGCGCACGGTCATTGAGGACCTGTATGCCAACTGTCCGGGCGTCAGAACATCGCCGGTGACGTAGATAGGACGGTACTCCACCACGCTCGCGAGAACGTCCCCAGGCACGACGACGATTGCCTGTTCTCGCCCGTCTGGCAGCCGTTGCCGCAGTATCTTCGACTGTAACAACGTTTCCATCCGGCTCTGCAACTCGGCCGTGGTCAGGCCCGCGACCTCGACCGTGCCGATTCCGGGAAGAGCGATCGTGCCGTCGATCTGGATTTGCGCGCGGTGACGTTGTTCCGACGCAACTCCGATCGACACTTCGACGGTATCACCCGCCGCCAGCCTGTACTGTGCTGCGAAGCATGGGCTGCTGGCGAGCAGAATAATCACCATCCAGCCGGCAATCGAGATGTGGCTGAATGTCCTGACGCTCGTGCTGCCGTCCATGGCGATCTCCTTGCACCGATAAAGCATACGCAGCACGGCGTGGTTTATTCCGGAGGAGGAGGTTGTTACACTCCGTAGGGGCTCCGCAATCCCGAAGAGAGCCTGTCCGGGAATGCGCTGACGGTTGCGTGGGCTCGTCATGTAATAAAATCCGTCTGCTGTCGGATGTTCTTGGTGGAGAGACGACCACGCCACCAATTCACGGTTCGCTCCAGTCCTTCGCGCAGCGTTACCTTCGGCGTCCAGCCGGTTGCCCGTACGAACCGCGTCGAGTCGGCTAGGAGCGCGCGCACTTCCGAATTTGTCGGCCGCAGGCGCTTTTCGTCGCGAAGAACCGGCTTGTGACTGGACGTCAGCTCGAGAATGTTGTCGATCAGATCACCAATTGTGATGGCGCGCTGACTCCCGGCGTTGTAGGCATGGCCATATTCAACACCGTCCGAGAGCCCGGCCGCCATGAATGCCGCGGCTGTATCCGTGACGAATGTCAAATCGCGGACGGTGGTCGTATCGCCGACCATGATCGCACCGCATTCCGGATCCAGGGCCTGCCGGATGATCGTGCCGATGATCGCACGTTCGCTTTGCCGAGGTCCGAACGTGTTGAACGGTCTGAGGATCACGACGGGAACGCCGAACGAGCGCGCGAAGGCCTCCGCCATCATGTCTGCGCCGATCTTGGAGGCGGAGTAGGGCGATTGCCCTTGCAACGGGTGAGATTCATCGATCGGCATCTTCATCGCCGTACCATAGACCTCGCTCGTTGACGTCACGACCAGCCGTTCGATGCCGTATTGCCGTGTGGCCTCGAGGATGTTCAATGTACCGAGTACGTTGGTCTCCACATAGGATTGCGGCGCGAGATAGGAATAGGGTATGGCGATCAGCGCTGCGAGGTGAAAGATATAGTGATGGCCCTGCACAAGTCGGCCGACGAAGGCCGCGTCGCGAATGTCGCCGCGCACGAGGTTGAGCTTGTGTCGGGTTGATTGGGGGATATCATCGAGCCAACCATGGCTGTCGAAAGAGTTGTATTGCGCCAACGCAGTTACGTCAGCTCCTGCCGAAACGAGGTGCTCCGTCAGGTGCGATCCGATGAAGCCGTCGGCTCCTGTCACGAGAACTTTTGCTCCAAGATAAGTCATCATCGCGCCTCTCTTTCTCTCATCTTGATCGAAGTTTCCGCGCTAACGCAGCCCAGCATTCCACGGCGATCACGTGCCCGGCACGGGCGATCCAGCCGAAATCCGATACAAGAGTCCGTCGCGGAAAATAGGCAAGGTCGATCTTCGCCTTGGCTGGAAACAGCACTTCTCTATAGTACTCCGCCGCCGGCGCGTCGGTGGGATACATCCTGTTTTCGTGTCTGAACAGGACCTGACACGGGCCGAACACACCTGGTTTGTAGTCGAGCAGCTTTTCGAACCCGTTGCGAAAGCAATCGGAAAAGCTGAGAGACTCCGGTCGAGGGCCGACAAGAGACATATCGCCTCGCAGGACGTTCCAGAGCTGCGGTAGCTCATCCAGCTTGGTCGCGGCGAGGATTCGGCCGACCGCCGTCAAACGTTCATCCTCCTGCAGCGTCAGGGGCGAGCCGCCGCTGCCGCAGTTCGGCCCGAACTTGCGAAACTTGTACATACGAAACGGTTCGCCGCCCTGTCCCAACCGGAGTTGCGAGAACAGGAGTGGCCGCCCGCTCTCGAGCCAAATGACGAACGCGACAGCGACGAAGACGGGTGAAAGCGATACCATCGCGGTGCCGGCACAGAGAACATCGATTGCGCGCCGTGCACTCAAACGAGATGAACGAGATTGCGCGCCCCATCGGTTCGCTACCTCGGGCAGGGTCATGCCACTGCCCCCACTGGGAAATCGGTGGCGAGTGCAGTCGTCAGCGCAATCACCACCTTCTCGACATCCGCCGTCGTCATTCGCGGATGCAGAGGCAGCGTCAGTTCGCGTCGAGCAAAATCTTCAGTGCGCGGGAGAAGAATCTCTGGATAGAGATCTCTGTAGAAGGTCAGGCGGTGAACGGGCGGATAATGAACCGTGGTCTGAATGCCGTGCTTGCGCAGGCGATCGATGACCCGCTGCCGGCTGGTTGCCGGCGGCAGCACGACCGGCATCAAATGGTGGGTCGACGGCCAGGGATCTTCAAAGGGAATCATCATCGATGGGCAATGTTCCGCCATGAGCTCACGGTATTTGGCCGACAACCGCCGCCTGATGTCGTTCCATTCCGGCAGCTTCTTGAGCTGCACGAGGCCAAGCGCAGCCCGCAACTCGTCCATCCGGTAGTTGAAGCCGAGAACCGTCACGTCGTAGTCGGGACGGCGGCTGGAGAGGCGTTGCCGTGTACCGCTTGTCATCCCATGAGCGCGGGCCTGCCGGATGGTCTCGCGCAGCGCCCGGCTGCGCGCAATGATCGCGCCTCCTTCGGCTGTGGTCATGTTCTTGTTTCCGTAGAAGCTGAAGGCGGCCGCCTCGCCATAGCTGCCGACCTCGGGCAGTCCAGGCGCATGAGCGGCGTCCTCGATCAAGAGAAGCCCCTTCCGGCGTGCAAAGGATTGCCAGGCATCGCGATGTGCAAGGTAGCCGGCAAAATGGACGAGGATGATGGCCTTGGTCCTGGAAGTGCACTTTGCTTCCGCTTCGTCCAGCGACATCAGTGGAACCTCTGCCGAGCCGATATCGACGAAGACTGGTTTGGCACCGACATAGAGGACGCTGTTGGCGGTCGCTACGAAGGTCAGGGAGGGGACGAGGACCTCGTCTCCGGGGCCAATGCCGAGGGCGTGCAGGATGAGGTGGAGGGCCGCAGTGCAGGAGCCGACGGCGACCGCATCCTCGGCCTCGTGCAGGCGGGCGAACGCCTGCTCGAACTCGCGAACTCGATCTCCCATCGTCACCCAGCCGCTTTCAATGACCGCGGCGAGAGCGACCTTCTCCTCGTCTCCGAGGACCGGCTCTGATACCAATAACATGTGTTCATCTCCAATCTGGCCATGAGTTCGCGCGCCGCGTGCGCGACTGTTGGGATCACTGCAGGATGAGAGCCGGAATCAGGCGGCTGCGAAACTAGCGAGTGCAGCGGACTGTTCATCCCATGCGACGTCCTGTGCTTTCAGGAAGTCCTCGACGCGCCCGATGTCGAGCCAGAGGCCGCTGTGCTTGAAGACATTGACTGGCACGTCTTCGTTGAGCATCTGAAACATCAGATCATCAAACCCAAAGGGAACGCCTGACGGGATCCGCTCGAGGATAGACGGGTCCATGCAGTAGATCCCCATGCTGACGAGATGAGTGAGCTCGGGCTTTTCACGGAAATCGCTCACGCGCCCTTCCATCTCCTCGATCACGCCAAAGTCCATCTTGGTCGGGCGGATCGACGTGGCGATCGAGAGCGGAGAGTTGCTGCGCCGATGGCGGTTCACGAACTGATTGAGATTAAGATCCGTCAGCACGTCGCCATTGAGTACGAGAAACGGCTCGTCGAGCTGGTCGCGCAGCAGCGACAATGGACCAATGGTTCCGAGCGGCTCCATTTCCTGGGTATAGTTGATGCGCATGTTCCACTGGTTACCATCTCCGCAGACGCTGCGGATTAGGTGGCCCAGATATCCGGTCGTGACGTAGACCTCCCTGATCCCGTTCCGCCTGAGCCATTTGAGGACGAGCTCAAGTACAGGACGCGCACCGATCGGCATCAGAGGTTTCGGCAAAATTGAGGTGTGGGGGCGTAAGCGAGTTCCTTTGCCGCCGCATTGAATAACCGCCTTCATAAGACCCTCCGCATTGCTAGAATTTACAATCGTTCAACTATGTACTTTTCGCCCCGCATAAGTCCGATCTCAGCGTTTCGATCTGGCAGGAGCGTGTAAAGAACGTAGGCGCAATTCAGCTGGCGCGTCTTCGTGCATTTGCATGAGACGATTTGGGTATGCGGACACGATGAAGTGCATTCAATGCGAGCGTGATCGATTTAATTGCGGCGCGCAGGCGCGGGACTGCGAAAGGCGATCGCTACGTAGCCGCGCCGATTGGCGCGTTCGAGCACGCGGAAATCAAAGTACTATCAATGCGCTGTGGGTGGATCGGGACGGTCGAGGTCTGCATCACAGACGAGCGCCACAGCAGCGTAGCTGCTGTGGCGCGTTGAGAAGATTGCAGGCCGCGTGATGGTTGCCGTACCGCGGGATTAGTCCTTTATCGCACGCCGGAGACGCCGTTGCGATGAGGTGGTAGACGCGGCCAAGGCCGCTAGTCGAGTTTGATACCGCCCGGATTCTGATTGGCGTGATCTCGACGATTGGATCGCAACGCGCTGAAGCCTACGGGTTGAGGGATGATCGAGGGCAAGGTGTGTCCATTTGCGGAGTGCACCCGTGACCCATTGTTCATTCCCCAGATCGCAGCCTGGGTTCGGTTCTGAACCCGGATCTTGCGCAGGATCGCCTTAACATGAACTTTCACGGTCGCCTCAGCTATGTCGATCTTTCGAGCGATGGACTTGTTCGAACTGCCCTCGATCAAGCAAGCTAAGATTGCTTTCTCGCGTGGAGAAAGATGTGGTGCAACCGGCTCCTCCGCGGTGAACTCGATGCCATGCTCGACCTCTTCGGTCGGTGCTCCTTCGCGCTCGAGAATGCCGTCAAGCGCGAACGACAGGAATGCTGGAGGAAAGACAGCCTCTCCCATCGTCACGAGCTCGATGGATTTGATAAAGGCATCGCAAGAATTGACGTTCACGAAATAGCCACTCGCTCCGGCCCGATGTGCCGATACAAGGTCGCTAGGACGATAATGATCCGATACGACTGCGATACGAGCGTCAGGGCTTCGAGCTCTGACGAAACGGATGTGGTCCAATGCGACATCGAAGCTATCGCCGTTGTGGATGATGAGAAACAGCAGCTGATGTGATTGGACTTCGCTTGGCAGCTCATCAGCGCTCGAAGCAGAGAGCACGATCTTGAAATTTGCAGCATGTAGAATCCGTGAAATTCCCTCCTGACTAAAATGTTTTTTCCAATAAGAACTATTTCATAAGACTGACGCCTCGGCATTGTACCCTCCAGCACCTACGCTACGCATATGACACGACTGCAATGAAGCATTTTCGAAAAATCATGAAGTCAAAGCGAACTGCGCCGATCATTCCGCCTGCCTCCATGCAGGTCGCTCATTTGATCGGTTTTGTTCGGCGCGCTACTCTTTTGTGCTACCCCGGCTGTGTGCTTCCAGCCTTTGCCGCTATTTGGCAGGTTCTTGGCCCTTAATTTGTTTATTAAGGTTTTATGAACGTTAAATCCGGATTCTAGATTTCCATATATACCGTTCGTTATAGGTGCACTTGCAGAATGCACCGGCCTCGCGTAGCGCGATCTACGCAATCTGCAGATGAGCAAACATCGAAATGTTTCCGCACATTGCGCAATCCCTAGAGCTGCGGGCCGGACTGAAATACCGCCGATCGACGCTCTCGCGGACAGAGGAGAGAGGTGTATTGATGAAGCTGCCAGAAGTAGGAATGTGAGTTTCTGGGGCGTCGTTACGGGAATCTTTCGTCGCGAGAACGGAATGTGGCGTCCGCACCGGGGTTCTACGGGCGAGGCGCCCTGAGACAATGACCGTAGCTCTGCGGTAAGCTATCCCGCGGAGTCGCATGGCTGGCGGAGACGTGAAACAATGGGAGGTGGGTGAACATTGATATTGAGGGCGACTGATGAGAAACGGGGACGACTGATTGAGAAGCGGGGGCGACTGATTGAGAAGCCCAATGAATTGCACGAGAATAGTGATTGCAGACCGGCATCCGGTGGTCTTGCGAGGTTTGACCAGCGTGCTCGGCGCGGAAGATGACTTCGAAATCGTTGCGTCTTGTGGTGATGCTGCGAGCTGCGTGCAGGCGATCGACAGTCTTGCGCCCGATATCGCAATTCTCGATTCAACGATGTCCGAGCTGATCGCACTGAGCTCCTCCGCCCTCAATCCAGTCGATCGCTCGATCCGCCTGGTGTTTTTCATCCCATCAGAAGTCTACGGGCTCGTCTCGCCGGACGCGTTTGATGGCTGCAGCGTGATCCTGAAGGAGACCTTACCCGAAGCGCTGGTGCAATCTTTGCGGAAAATCGCAATCGGTGAAAGAATCGTGCCGCAATCCTCAATTGATCAGATTGTGCCGGCGGGGCATGAGGTGAATTCAGAGAATGCGCTGGCTGTGCTGACGGACCGAGAGCGTCAGATCATGCGCCTGGTTTCGGAAGGACTATCAAACAAGCAAATTGGACGCCGCTTGAACATTGCGGATGGCACAATCAAAGTCCATCTTCACCACATCTTCCAGAAGCTGGAGATCAGCAACCGGACAGCGCTCGCGGCCTTGGCCATTTCGCGGGTTGATTGGGGCACTCCGGCCAAGTCGACGGAATGAATCGGCGGAGAGCTCTGAAAGCCGTTCTTGCTTCCAGTCCCGTGCGCGAACGCTGCTCTGCCGAGGGCAACTGACGTTCGATCGGAATTAATCCGACGCCCGCGGGGTTCTATCAGCAGGTGCTTGCTGCAGGCTATTGCTCGACCGAAAAATGGAGGACAAACAGTGGCAGACTGGTCGGTTCAGGGCTGTCGCTCACCTCGATCCGCCAGGACGGATAGTCCTGAAATGGTCCGACGACGTCACTTCGCAGGATCTCGCGGCTCAACTCAATGGCCGCCGTCCGCGCGGCGTCGATGTCGGGGAGATCCAAGCCGAGGTCGTCTGGTACTAAGCCGCCGCCGTCGTGAACGTGGAGAAAATAGCGAGGCATTGGCGCTTCCGGAAAACGAGTGCATCCCCGGGACAAAACCTAGCGGACGTCGCGGTAGCGTCCCCGAGTGGACCTACGACGAGCTGCCATTCCACGTCCATGATCATTGTTGAGTACCTCAACCTCGAACCGGATTCTCGTGATTGACATGGACTGTTGCTTCTTGCGCTCTAAGCTCACGTTGCGCCGTAACTGCCCAATTCGGCGTGTTCGGCGGCCCCGGCTTCCCTGCAAATCAGCCCCGCGCCGGGGCCGCGATCTCTTCATCGAAGGTATGGCGACTGCGCAGGCGTTGCTGATTCACTTGCACGCGTTCGCGCCAGCTCTCGGGCCGCGATCATTGGACCGGCTCGCCTGAGGCGCGCCTGGCAGCCCGGGCGGGGCCGGGATCACGCATCCACTCGCCGTGATTGCATTCACAACATCAGTCTGCGCCGCGAGCGCCTCCTCGAACAGAACAGAGAAGGGCGCTTGCCGCATTCGCTCGCCCGTGCGGAGTACCCCGCGTTCGTTGCTGCAATTCTCCCGATTCGACCGCCCCAATTTGCGCCAACCGTGTATTGGGCGATGATGATCATCGTGCGCGTGCATTTCTGATTATCGGCGAGGCGAGAGATCTGACAAATGTGCGGAATTATCGGTATTCTAGGACGAACCGCGGTATCGGGGCGATTGATCGATTCACTCAGGCGGCTCGAATATCGGGGGTATGACTCAACAGGCCTGGCAACTCTCAATGACGGTCGTCTCGAGCGCCGTCGGGCCGAAGGCAAGCTCAAGAACCTGGAGGCGCGGCTGCTTGCAGATCCACTGAGCGGTGATGCCGGAATTGGTCACACGCGCTGGGCTACGCACGGCAAGCCGACCGAGCACAATGCCCATCCACATGCGACCGAGCGCGTCGCCGTGGTGCACAATGGCATCATCGAGAATTTCAGGAAACTGCGCCAGACGCTAGAAGACAAGGGCGCCACCTTCACGAGCGATACCGATACGGAAGTCGTCGTACATCTCGTTCATTCCTACCTGCTGATGGGCTATTCGCCTCAGGAAGCCGTGTGGGCGTCGCTGCCGCAGCTGCGTGGCGCCTTTGCGTTGGTGTTCCTTTTCAACGGATATCGCAATCTTCTGATCGGAGCACGTAGGGGGTCGCCTCTGGCGGTGGGGTATGGCAAAGGCGAGACCTATCTCGGCTCCGATGCGATTGCGCTCGCTCCCTTCGCCGATGGCATCAGCTACCTCGAGGACGGTGACTGGGTGGAGCTGTCGCGTGAGAAGGGGGTGATCCGGGACGCGAATGGCGCCGTCGTTGCCCGCGAGGTGCTGAATTCGGGTGGGGCCTCGTTCGTCGCCGACAAGGCCAACTATCGCCATTTCATGGCCAAGGAGATTTGCGAGCAGCCGGACGTGGTCGGCCGCACGCTGGCCCATTATGTCGATATGAGGGGCGAGCGGGCGGCGTTGCCGATCAGGCTGCCGTTCCACTTCAGCGACGTGAGGCGCGCGACGATTGCGGCCTGCGGCACCGCAAGCTATGCCGGCGCGATTGCGAAGTACTGGATCGAACAGCTGGCAAATATCCCTGTTGATGTCGATATTGCCTCCGAGTTCCGTTATCGCGAAGCGCCACTCCGCAAGGGCGATCTCGCGATCTTCATCTCGCAATCCGGTGAAACCGCCGACACGCTGGCAGCACTTCGCCATGCCAGGGAAAAGGGGGCGCACACCGTCTCCGTGGTGAACGTGCCGACTTCCACCATTGCGCGTGAGAGCGATATAGTGCTGCCGACGTTGGCTGGTCCGGAAATCGGCGTCGCCTCCACCAAGGCCTTCACATGTCAATTGATGGCGCTCGCCGCCTTCGCGGTCGCTGCGGGAGCAGCGCGCGGCGAGATCTCCGCGAGCGAGGAGAGGAGGCTGGTCAGAGCGCTGATCGAAGTGCCGCGTTTGATGGCGGCAGCTCTCGCCAGCGAGCCGCAGATCGAGAATCTTGCTCGCACCATCGCGAAAACGCGGGACGTGCTTTATCTTGGCCGCGGCACCAGCTATCCGCTGGCGCTCGAAGGGGCGCTGAAGCTGAAAGAGATCTCCTACATCCACGCCGAAGGCTATGCCGCAGGCGAACTTAAACATGGCCCGATTGCCCTGGTCGATGAGAACATGCCTGTTGTGGTCATCGCGCCCTTCGACCGTCTGTTCGAAAAGACGATGTCGAACATGCAAGAGGTCGCCGCGCGCGGGGGCAGGATCATCCTGATGACGGATGCCAGGGGAGCGGCGGAGGCGGCCGTCGAGCCTGAAGCCACGATATTGCTGCCGGAGATGGTGCCGACCTTCGCGCCGATCGTCTACGCCGTTCCAATCCAGTTGCTCGCCTATCATACGGCCGTGATCATGGGCACCGACGTGGACCAGCCGCGCAACCTCGCTAAATCGGTGACGGTCGAATAAGCAGCGAAAGTCCCTTGCGGCACAGTGTCCCGCGGTCGCCGGCGTCGCCGCTAACGCAACGAAAGTGCAGCCAACACTCGGATCGCATGGGGGGAGTACTCCCTTTGGGTCGAGAGAATAGTCCGTCGTCCTGCTACAAATTCCTGCTGATACGTCGTGCAATATCGAACAACCGCCAACGACAGCGTTAGCGCCGAAGGCGGACAGAGATCATTTTTCTGTGCGGCCGGCGTGCGCATTGACGCATCCGGGAGGAAAACCTGGATTGCAAAGCTCCGCCAAGCGCTGACTTGCGAACTTCACTGAATTTCGCCGCGGCCCGGCCGAATGTTTCGCGGCAACGTGAATGTTCAAAAATGATGTGTAGACTCGGACAGAGGGAGCATTAAGGTGACCTATTCCTCGACCATCCAGACATCGTTTTCCGGGCCATCGACCGCCAGCACCTATCCGCCGCACAACGGTCTTGCCGTCGGGTCGAACTTCGTTGTGATGATCGAGGGATCGCTGATCGAATGGACGAACTTGACCGGCGGGTCGCCGACCCAGCAATCGGTCTACAGCTTCTTCTCATCGCTGTCGCCGACCGGCGGGCTTTTCGATCAGCGCGTCGTCTACGACAGCGTCAATCAGCGCTTTGTCGCGATGATGGAGTACCTGGCGCCGGACGGCACCACCACCTCCATGGATATTGCGGTCTCCAAGGACTCAAATCCGAACGATGGCTGGACCTTCTCGCAGCTCAATACGACCGTCACGATCAACGGTCAGTCGACCGACTCTGACCGCCCGACGTTGGCGGTCGACGGTTCGAACATCTACATCTCGGCAGCTCAGTACAACAGCAACGTGTCCGGTTACGCCGGCACGGAAAACTGGGTGATCGGCGATACGGCGGGTGCGGGCGGTGGCATCTATGGCGGAGGCACGTTGAGCGTGACCGCAAGCGAAGTCATGCCGTCGACGCAGGACATCTTTGCCGTTGCAGCCGGCACCAATGGCAAGACCTACTACGCGAGCGCGTTCTCCAGCGGAGGCCAGGTCGTCGTTGGCCTGCAGACCTACGACAAGACCACCGATACATTCAGCGCCACCAGCACGATCGCCCTTGGCAATATCGACCAGGGCGGCAGCTACACCGCCCAGCAGCAGGGGACCAGCCTTCTGCTCGATGCCGGCGACAACCGCGTTGCCAACGTGGTCTATGCCAACGGCTTCCTCTATGGAGTGGCCGAGATGAAGCCGAGCGGGTCGAGCGTACCGCTGGTCCATTGGTTCAAGATCGACGTCAGTAATCCCAGTGCTCCGTCTCTCGTGGCGCAGGGCGACATCTCCGGTGCCGCAATCGGAACCGGTGTGGTGACCTTCAATCCGTCCATCGCGGTGGACGCATCGGGCGACGTGATCATCAATTTCACCGCCAGTGGTCCGAACATGTTTCCGGCGGACTACTACGTTTTCCAGGGCGGCGGCGATCCCGCGGGCTCTTTCAGCGCGCCGGTCCTGTATCAGGCGAGTGCCAGTTTCTTCAACTCGGGCGATGGAAGCAGCGTGCAGCCCTGGGGCTCCAATTCATCGGCCACGGTCGACCCGAACAATCCGAACTCGTTCTGGATATCGAATGAATATGTCGCCGGCGGCTGGTGGCAGACGGCGGTCGCTCGGATCGCCATTCAGAGTTCCGCAGCAGGTCCGGCTATTTCCTCGATCGCGGCCTCGGGCACCGGCATCACCAGCGGCGCCGGCGATCTCAATGCGGGCAAGGCGGTCACGCTGGCGGTGAACTTCAGCGCGGCCGTGACGGTCAATACCGCGGGGGAACCCCGAGGCTCACCCTCAACGATGGCGGCACGGCGAGCTACACCGGTGGCTCGGGGAGCACAGCGCTCACCTTCAGCTACACGGTGGCGGCAGGCCAGAACACCGCCGATCTCATCGTCTCATCGCTCGCCCTCAACGGCGCGACGATCACCGGTGGCAACGGCATTGCTGCCAACCTGACGGCGGCCACCAACTACAATCCGCTCGGCACCCTGCAGATCGACACCACGGCGCCGACGATTGCCTCGATCGTCGCTTCCGGCACCGGCATCACCAACGGCAGCGGCAATGTGAGCACCGGCCAGGTCGTCACATTGACGGTGAATCTGAGCGAGGCGGTGACGGTCAACACCGCCGGCGGCGCACCGACTCTGACCCTCAATGATGGCGGCACGGCGAGCTATACCGGCGGCTCGGGCAGCGCCGCGCTCACCTTCAGCTACACGGTGGCGGCCGGCCAGACCACGTCCGATCTCGCCATCTCGGCGCTCAACCTCAATGGCGCGGTCGTCAGCGACGGCGCCGCCAACGCCGCCAACCTGGCCGGCGCGACCAACTACAATCCCGCCGGCATCCTGCAGGTCAACCCGACGGTACCGACGGTTGCTTCGATCGCGGCCTCGGGCACCGGCATCACCAGCGGCGCCGGCGATCTCAATGCGGGCAAGGCGGTCACGCTGACGGTCAATTTCAGTGCGGCCGTGACGGTCAACACCACCGGCGGCGCACCGACGCTGACCCTCAACGATGGCGGCACGGCAAGCTACACCGGCGGCTCGGGGAGCACGGCGCTCACCTTCAGCTACACGGTGGCGGCAGGCCAGAACACCGCCGATCTCATCGTCTCATCGTTCAGCCTCAACGGCGCGACGATCACCGATGGCAGCGGCAATGCCGCCAATCTGTCGGCGGCCACCAACTACAATCCGGCCGGCACCCTGCAGATTGACACGACGGCTCCGACGATTGCCTCGATCGTCGCTTCCGGCACCGGCATCACCAATGGCAGCGGCAGCGTGAACACCGGTCAGCTCGTCACCTTGACCGTCAACCTCAGTGAGGCCGTCACAGTCAGCACCACCGGCGGCACGCCGACGCTCACCCTCAACGATGGCGGCACGGCGAGCTACACCGGTGGCTCCGGCGGCACCGCGCTCACCTTCAGCTACACGGTGGCGGCAGGCCAGACCACGTCCGATCTCGCCATCTCGTCGTTGAACCTCAACGGTGGGGCGATCAACGACAGACCCGGCAACGCCGCCAACTTGTCAGGAGCCGCCAACTACAATCCCACTGGCATCCTGCAGGTCAACCCAACCACCGCCGCCAAGCCTAGCCACATCGTCGTCCTTTCCCTGGAAAACGAGAACTATTCTGACATCGTAGGTAGT
Organism: Bradyrhizobium sp. RDM12; assembly: GCF_051917485.1. Taxonomy (NCBI): domain Bacteria; kingdom Pseudomonadati; phylum Pseudomonadota; class Alphaproteobacteria; order Hyphomicrobiales; family Nitrobacteraceae; genus Bradyrhizobium; species Bradyrhizobium sp. RDM12. The sequence continues at coordinate 7,301,786 of NZ_CM133064.1, read as the reverse complement.
TCCCAGGCGCCTTACCTGAACTCGCTGATCGCTCAGGGGATGCTGCTCACCAACTACTACGGTGTGACCCATCCGAGCCAGCCCAATTACATTGCCCTGTTTTCCGGCTCGACGCAGGGCATCACCAACAACGGCACCTTTCCCCAGCTTCCGGCCAGCGTCCCGACACTGGCGAGCACGCTCGCCGCGAGCGGTTACACCTTCGGCGGTTACGCCGAAACCACGGCGGATCCCGAACGCCAACCTTGATCCACTTCGCCAATTCGGCCAGCGACGCTCACGATTTCAGCGCTTTCCCTCAGACTGCAGCCGGCTTCGCCAACCTTCCGACGGTCTCCTATGCTTCGCCCAACGACGCCGACAACATGACGCCGACGAGCGACAATGGCGGTGGGATTCCGGCGGGCGACGCCTGGGTCCAAGCCAATCTCTCGGCCTACGCTGCGTGGGCGCAGGCCAACAATTCGCTGCTGATCGTCACCTTCGACGAAAACAACACCAATCCAGCGGTGACCTACCCCGATCACGTTGCGGCGATCGTCGTCGGCGCGGGGTCCCGGCCGGGGTCGTCAACGACTCGCCGGCTGGTCCGTATTCCTTGCTCGCCACGATCGAAAGCCTTTACGGCGCTGCGCCGATCGGCGCCAGCGCCGGGGTACCGGCACTCAACTTCTACTCGTCGACGCCGGCGAGGGCGTCCGCCTCGGTCACTCGCTCATTTTCCGGATTGTCCGACCCGACCAACAATCCGCCCCAAAATGCGTTAGCGGTAGGGCCAAATTACATTTTCACTGCGGAGACCACGCACTACGAGATAACTGGCCTTAGCGGCAATCCAATTATATCCAACGGATCATTGTATAGCTTGTTCGCGTCGCTTGGCGGCACGCTTGACAACTCCCCTTCTCGATGCGCGCGCCGCCTATGACAGTTCAACCGGCCGCTATGTGGTCACCGTGGATAATTTTCAACCAGGAGGCGGGAACTTCGCCACCAATATCGATATCGCCGTGTCGGTGGATAGTAATCCGAACGACGGCTGGTATTTGGCTTCGATCGACACGTCCAACGGCAGCACGACCCAGTCGGACATGCCCTATCTGTCGGTCAGCAACGGCAAGATCTACATCTCCACGCCCGAATTTATCGACGCGGGAGGCGGCTACAACAATGGCGAATTCGTCGTCAACGAAAGCAGCGTAATAGCCGCCGCAAACACCGCGATCACGCCTGACGCCAGCAGTAGCGTACCTGGGACCGCCGGCATCATGCGCAATGTCGCCGGAGACAATGGGGTGACCTACTATTTGAGCGCCCATTCAACCGCGAGGCAAACCGCGCTCGCATATCAAACGTACGATCCGACGCATGGCTTCAGCGGGACGCAAACGCTCTTCCTCGGCGACGCCGATGTGGGAGGGGCGGAAGCAATTACACCGCCGCGCAGTTGGGCACGACCAAGAGGATCGACATTAATGACGGGCGTATCCAAAGCCTTGCCTACACTTCCTCCGGAGGACACAATTACGTCTACGGCGTGAGCGAAGCCATGCCGACCGCAGGGGGCTCGCTCAAATCGAGTGGTTCAAGCTCGATGTCACCGATCCCACGAATCCGCAATTTGTCATCGGGAACGTCATTTCCGGCGCGTCCATCGGCACGGGTGTCGCCGTGTTCGATCCTTCGATTGCGGTCGACAAGAACGGCGACGTGCTCATCAATTTCTCGGCCTCGGGGCCGAACATGTATCCTTCCGACTACTATATGGTGCTCGGCGCCGGCACTTCCGCCTTCACCGCGCCGACGCTTTACCAGGCGAGCACCACGTATCTCGATTCCGGCAGCCTGAACGACCAGCGCTGGGGGACCTATTCGACCGCAGTCGCCGATCCGAACAACCCAAGCGGGTTCTGGATATCGAATGAATATGTCGCCAACGGCTGGTGGCAGACGGTGGTCGCTCAGATCGCCCTCCAGGGTTCCGCGGCAACAGCACCAACGGTTTCCTCGATCGCGGCCTCGGGCACCGGCATCACCAGCGGCGCCGGCGATCTCAATGCGGGCAAGGCGGTCACGCTGACGGTGAACTTCAGCACGGCCGTGACGGTCAATACCGCGGGGGGAACCCCGAGGCTCACCCTCAACGATGGCGGCACGGCGAGCTACACCGGTGGCTCGGGGAGCACAGCGCTCACCTTCAGCTACACGGTGGCGGCAGGCCAGAACACCGCCGATCTCATCGTCTCATCGCTCACCCTCAACGGCGCGACGATCACCGGTGGCAACGGCATTGCTGCCAACCTGACGGCGGCCACCAACTACAATCCGCTCGGCACCCTGCAGATCGACACCACGGCGCCGACGATTGCCTCGATCGTCGCTTCCGGCACCGGCATCACCAACGGCAGCGGCAATGTGAGCACCGGCCAGGTCGTCACATTGACGGTGAATCTGAGCGAGGCGGTGACGGTCAACACCGCCGGCGGCGCACCGACTCTGACCCTCAATGATGGCGGCACGGCGAGCTATACCGGCGGCTCGGGCAGCGCCGCGCTCACCTTCAGCTACACGGTGGCGGCCGGCCAGACCACGTCCGATCTCGCCATCTCGGCGCTCAACCTCAATGGCGCGGTCGTCAGCGACGGCGCCGCCAACGCCGCCAACCTGGCCGGCGCGACCAACTACAATCCCGCCGGCATCCTGCAGGTCAACCCGACGGTACCGACGGTTGCTTCGATCGCGGCCTCGGGCACCGGCATCACCAGCGGCGCCGGCGATCTCAATGCGGGCAAGGCGGTCACGCTGGCGGTGAACTTCAGCGCGGCCGTGACGGTCAATACCGCGGGGAACCCCGAGGCTCACCCTCAACGATGGCGGCACGGCGAGCTACACCGGTGGCTCGGGGAGCACAGCGCTCACCTTCAGCTACACGGTGGCGGCAGGCCAGAACACCGCCGATCTCATCGTCTCATCGTTCAGCCTCAACGGCGCGACGATCACCGATGGCAGCGGCAATGCCGCCAATCTGTCGGCGGCCACCAACTACAATCCGGCCGGCACCCTGCAGATTGACACCACGGCGCCGACGATTGCCTCGATCGTCGCTTCCGGCACCGGCATCACCAATGGCAGCGGCAGCGTGAACACCGGTCAGGTCGTCACATTGACGGTGAATCTGAGCGAGGCGGTGACGGTCAACACCGCCGGCGGCGCACCGACTCTGACCCTCAATGATGGCGGCACGGCGAGCTATACCGGCGGCTCGGGCAGCGCCGCGCTCACCTTCAGCTACACGGTGGCGGCCGGCCAGACCACGTCCGATCTCGCCATCTCGGCGCTCAACCTCAATGGCGCGGTCGTCAGCGACGGCGCCGCCAACGCCGCCAACCTGGCCGGCGCGACCAACTACAATCCCGCCGGCATCCTGCAGGTCAACCCGACGGTACCGACGGTTGCCTCGATCGCGGCCTCGGGCACCGGCATCGCCAGCGGCGCCGGCGATCTCAACGCGGGCAAGGCGGTCACGCTGACGGTCAATTTCAGTGCGGCCGTGACGGTCAACACCACCGGCGGCGCACCGACGCTGACCCTCAACGATGGCGGCACGGCAAGCTACACCGGCGGCTCGGGGAGCACGGCGCTCACCTTCAGCTACACGGTGGCGGCAGGCCAGAACACCGCCGATCTCATCGTCTCATCGTTCAGCCTCAACGGCGCGACGATCACCGATGGCAGCGGCAATGCCGCCAATCTGTCGGCGGCCACCAACTACAATCCGGCCGGCACCCTGCAGATTGACACGACGGCTCCGACGATTGCCTCGATCGTCGCTTCCGGCACCGGCATCACCAATGGCAGCGGCAGCGTGAACACCGGTCAGCTCGTCACCTTGACCGTCAACCTCAGTGAGGCCGTCACAGTCAGCACCACCGGCGGCACGCCGACGCTCACCCTCAACGATGGCGGCACGGCGAGCTACACCGGTGGCTCCGGCGGCACCGCGCTCACCTTCAGCTACACGGTGGCGGCAGGCCAGACCACGTCCGATCTCGCCATCTCGTCGTTGAACCTCAACGGTGGGGCGATCAACGACAGACCCGGCAACGCCGCCAACTTGTCAGGAGCCGCCAACTACAATCCCACCGGCACCCTGCAGGTCAACCCGACCACGACCACCACTGGCGTACCGAAGTACAGCCACATCGTCGTCGTCGTCGAAGAAAATCACAACTATGATCAGATCGCCGGCAATAGCCAGGCACCTTTCATCAACAGCCTCATGGCCGGCGGCGCATCGCTCACCAACATGACGGCGGAGGCTCATCCGAGCCAACCGAACTATTTCGTCACATATGCCGGCTCGACATTCGGCACCACCGATGACAACTCCTACAGCCTTCCGGATCCAACGCTGTACACAGTGCTGAAAAACGCGGGTCTCTCGTTCACGGGCTATGTGGACGAGGGCGGAAGTGGCAGTGACTTCAATCATGACCCCTGGGTTTCATTCCCGGAGGGCCGCACTGTTCAAACAGATTTCACCAGCTTCCCAGCGCTTTTTGCCAACGGCAATTATTCCAGCCTGCCGACCGTCTCGTTCGTCATTCCCAGCGTGAGTAACGACATGCACAACGGGACAATCGCGCAAGGTGATACATGGCTTCAGCAAAACTTGGGTGCCTATGCTCAGTGGGCGGTCAACAACAACTCGCTGCTGATCGTGACCTGGGACGAAAATGACGATTCGACCTCAGAGGCTGCTTCCAACACGGTTCCAACTCTCTTGTATGGCGCCAACGTGGTCCCGGGAAACTACAGCACCGCCTACAACCACTACAATGTTCTGAGCACGATCACTGCTTCGTTGGGCTTGACCGCTCCCAATAACGCCGCGACAGCGCCGCCCATTCAAGTGTTTGGGACAGCTGCCGGTGGGGCCGCGCTGGCGGCGGTGGATCAGGACGCGGGGCCCGAGGTCCCGGCACTGACCATCAGCAACACCTCGCTGACCGTGCAGGCCGGAGGATCCGTGGCGTTGGGCATCACCGCGACTCCCGTCGACTCCGACGACAAACTGTCGCTGACGATCAGCGGCTTGCCCAGTTACGAATCGATCACAGCTCCTGCCGGAAATAATATTACGAGCAGCCTTCAATCGAACGGAACCTATACCTGGTCCATTACCGAGGGTTCCTCCACGATAGGCAATCCACTCACCGGGCTGATGCTATCGTCGAACTATACGGGCACCGACCACCCGGTCGCTACGTTCACGGTGACAGCGAGCAACACAACTTCGGGCGAATCCGCCACGTCGGTGGCGCAGACCATGCAAGTGACCGATCCTCCGGCGGCAACGTCGGGTGGTGCGGCAGGGTCTTCATTGGCTGGCCCGAATGGCGCTTCGAGCTGGGATGCGGGGCATATCGGCCGCCTTGCGGCCATGATGGATCAATTCGCGGCGGCCGGGCTGCTCGGAGACGCCTCTGGCCCGGTCCGCCAGACATTCAATCCGATCGGCGCCTTGGAGAATCCAGCGTTGCTGGCTGCTCCCCATTTTCACACAGGATGAGCACGGTGGATCCGGTTTGCTATCGTTAACTGCTTGGCTGTGTCGAGAGCTTGCAACCTCTAAAGCGAGTATCCAGGATGCGCCGTTGACTGAACACATGCCGGAGGAGTCCCTGCGGCGGCCTGCGGGTCGGTCGCGAGCGCTGCAACTTCAACGCGTCTTCTTGCGGGCCTGTCATCAAGGATCTTAATGTTTAACACAGGCCGGCGAGGCCCATCCGCAGGCGCGACCTCGGTCGACCTTTTGTCTCCTCCACTTGCAAAACCTGCTTCCCATGCCCGCCCATGCGCGGGTGACATGAAAAAGAGCCGCAGGATCTAAGTGGATCCTGCGGCGTGTCCGGGAAAATTGAATGTTTACGGAATGAGCACTTCCAGCCCCGGCTGGCAGCAATGATTCCAGAACCTGGTTCACGGATGGAGTCCAAAACGACTGTTCCTAAGCGGAACAGAAGAGGTGTTGCATCGGTGCCACGTCTTCACGTCGCAGGGAATAGAGAACTGCGCTTGGAGTTCGCGTGACATCAATCTGAGGCTCGCCAGATGGAGCATATTCAGGGTGGGGCTGCTCGGCAGAGTAATCGCTTGTTTGAATGTTTAGCCTTACGAATTGGGCACGAGCTTGGTGGAATGGTATCGATGCCAGATCGGGTTCATACGGACACCATCCAGGGACGGACTGAGGGCAGGTAGTCAGACGTCGTCGGTATATTCCGGCAAGTCAAATCTTTCGAGCTCGGATTTGTCAGTGTCGTCAAGACGGCTACCGCACGAACCTGACGGGAAGATTCACCCGGCAGCCCTGCTGTAAGCTGCCGGAAGCTCAAGCGATCCGCCTAAACGACTCCACCGGCCGGACCTGGCGTCGAAGGTTAGTCGCCCCCAACGTCAGAAGTTTTCAATCCATGAGCGGGCTTGCCTGTGCGGAAGGCGATGCAGACCAGTGCTTCGATGTTGTCGGCGGATCGTGTCCCGTGGCGTGGTGTAGCTGGCGGTGGATCACCGCGTTCGCCGGCGAGAGCCGGGCTGGTCAGCTGGCGATAGCCGTGAGGCTGACGCTCGGATCATCGCTCAACGGCGCGATTGTTTGCAGTGTCATGTAACGGGCGCGCTGGACGGCCCATTCATCGTTCTGTTCGGGCAGGATCGCGCCGATGAGGCGAACGATGGCGTCCTCATTGGGGAAGATGCCGACCACCTCGGTCCGCCGCTTGATCTCGCCGTTGAGGCGCTCGATCGGGTTGGTGGAGTGCAGCTTGGTCCGGTGCTGCGGCGGGAACGTCATGTAGGCCAGCACGTCGGTCTCGGCCTCGTCGAGGAAGCCGGCAAGCTTCGGCAGCTTCGGGCGGAGCTGGTCGGCGACCTTGCGCCACTGGGTTCGCGCGGCCTCGGCATCGTCCTGTGCGAATGCTGTGGCAATGAAGGCCGAGACGACGCGGCGGCCGCTCTTGCCGGCATGCGCCAGCGCGTTGCGCATGAAGTGGACGCGGCAGCGCTGCCAGCTGGCGTTGAGCACCTTGGCGACAGTGGCCTTGATGCCTTCGTGGGCGTCGGAGACGACCAGCTTGACGCCGCGCAGGCCGCGGCGAGCGAGCTTGCGCAGGAACGCCGTCCAGAACGTCTCGGCCTCGGAGGGACCAATATCCATGCCGAGAACTTCACGCCGGCCGTCGCTGTTGACGCCGACCGCGACAATCACCGCGACCGCCACGATGCGGCCATTCTGGCGCACCTTCACGTAGGTGGCGTCGATCCACAGATACGGCCAGTCGCCCTCGATCGGGCGGGCGAGGAAGGCCTTCACCTTGTCGTCGATCTCCGCGCAGAGCCGGCTGACCTGGCTCTTGGAGATGCCGGTCATGCCCATGGCCTGGACCAGATCGTCGACCGAGCGGGTCGAAACGCCCTGCACATAGGCCTCCTGCACCACGGCGGTGAGCGCCTTCTCGGCCATGCGGCGCGGCTCCAGGAAGCCCGGGAAGTAGGAGCCCTTGCGCAGCTTGGGAATGCGCAGTTCGACCGCACCGGCACGGGTCTCCCAGATCCGGTCGCGGTAGCCGTTGCGCTGGGCCAGACGCTCGGGGCTCTTCTCGCCATAGGCCGCCCCGGTCTGGCCTTCGACTTCCAGCTCCATCAGGCGCTGGGCGGCAAAGCCGATCATCTCGCGCAGCAGATCGGCGTCCGGGGTCTTCTCTACGAGCGTGCGCAGGTTCATCATGTCGTCGGTCATCGGTGGTTCCTCGGTTGCGTTGGCGTGTCGCAACCCGATCCTACCGGAGAACTGCCGGTGGCCACCGCAAAGCCGCCCGCCCGCTACGGCGCTATTTGAGGGCGCGCGTCCGGGCGGCTTTGCTCTACCGAGCTACACCACCACCGGGGAGTACGATGCCAAGCTGATGACTGCTTGTGGGTGCAAGTCCCATCCGGCCAAAGCCGAAGCAGGCAGGCCGGGACCGAGTCTTGCGGGCGTCGCGGCAACGCGGGGTTCGAAGTGTAGACAGGAGCCATGCGGGGTGCGGGAATGAGCCTCGAAAGGTGGATGTTCGCGGAGGCCGAGTGTGTTCCCTAAACACGAAGGCAGCATGAGCATCGTCGTTATGCGAGACGATGCCACTCCGTCGGGGTCGATGGCCGGATCACGTATGGAAGGTAATCATCGGAACATGAGAGGCCCGACCGGGTCCGTTGGATTGGTCTCCAACGGGGGGCAGCGGCAAGGCAGTGCCGGAGCCGCGGTCCGAGCTGAGGTCGGGAGTCGGACTGGTTCATAGTACCTGTGAAGTCGTCGAAGGAAACGAGACGCATGGAGGGAAGGGGCCAGCCCGAGGGAGCCCGCGCGAGAAGGCCAGGGTCCGGACACAGAGCCGGGTTGCCTTGCCGCCGAACCTCGAACGGGTGAACGCGGCGGCCAAGCAGGCTGCCCAAACCCGGTTCACAGCCTTGCTGCATCACGTCGACGAGGACGCTCTGCTTCGGGCGTTTCGACGACAAAAGCGGCAGGCCAGCGCGGGGGTCGATGGGGTAACGGTGGCGAAGTACGAAGAGAGGCTCACGGATAACCTCCGCGAGCTCTGCCGACGCGTCCACACGGGTCGCTACCGGCCACAGCCGGTACGGCGAGTCTACATCCCCAAAGCCGATGGCGGTAAGCGGCCTCTCGGTGTGCCGGCGCTAGCCCGCATTTCTCACACGACCGATTGCTCAGCGACGGAGGATAGGAGGATTTGGCAAGGCAACGGGGAGCCGTGGCGCTGAAGGCGCAGCCGGCGATTTGGTTTTGAATGTCTCCGTTGGGCCTGTTGGTGATGCCGCCGATTGAGCGCGTCGCAGCGTCGCGTGTCAGGCCGGCGAGGCGCGAGCCTTGGCGGCTTCGGCCAGGCGACGAGCCGCGTGTCCCCACGGCTGAGCGGCTGGGCAGGCCGAGGCCATGGCGATCCTGATGCGGCGGACGCTGATGCGCACCAGTGCGCCGATCTTGAGGAGCTTGAGGCGGATGGTGCCGCAGGTGGCGTCCGCAAAGGTGGTTTCGGCAAGGCCGATGCGCCGCAGGGCACAGATCAGCACATAGGCCATCGAGGCGAACCACAGCCGCAGCTGGTTGGCGCGCATGGTGGCGGCCGAGGTGCGGTCGGCGTAGAGATCGAGCTGGCACTCCTTGATGCGGTTCTCCATGTCGCCGCGGGCGCAGTAGATGTCCTCATAGAGCTGCCGCACGCCCGCCGCGCTGCGCTTGAGCGAGGTGACGACGAAGCGCGGATTGGCCTCGCCTTGCGTCCACTCCGCCTTGGCGACGACGCGGCGCTCCTGGCTCCAGGTGTCGCGCGTACGCCATTGGAAGTCCTTGAAGCGGCGTGCCGGGTGGCCGGTCGTCTCGGCTGTGGCTCTCGCCGCGGCGAGCTCCTCCTCGATCATGGCGACCAGGCGCGTGTTGCGGGCGAGCCCGAACAGATAATCCACGCGGTTTTGCTCACACCACGCCATCAGCGCCTCGCGCGCAAAGCCACTGTCGGCGCGCAGCACGATGCGCACGAACGGCCAGCGGGCGCGGATTTGCCGGACAATCCGCGCGATCTCCGCGACACTGCCTGCGCTGGCATCGATGTCGGCGCGCCGCAGCTTGGCCGCCAGCAGATGCCGGCCGCAGAACACGTACAGCGGCAGATAGCAGTAGCAGTCGTAATAGCCGTGGAAGAAGCGCCCCTCCTGATGCCCGTGCAGAGGATCGTCGGTGGCGTCGAGATCGAGGATGATCTGCGGCGGCGGTCGCTTGTGCGCCTCCAGGAACAGCGTCACCGGCAACGCCTCGATCGCCGCCGCGTCGTAGGCGATCTTGTGATAGCGCGAAGGTTCCTCCCGGCCCAGTTCCAGCCGGTTCAGCGTCGACTTGCCGGCCACCGGTGCGCAGTCCTCGCGCCTGGCAACAAGCTTGCCCGCCAGCACCGCCATCAGCGGGTCGTGCCGCAACTCGTCGTGATCGTTGATGTCTTCGTAGCCAAGTGCGATGCCAAAGACCCGCTGTCCGACCAACGTTCCGACTGCGTGCTCGATCAAGTCCACCCGGCGATGATCGCGAAAGCAATCGGCAAAGCGCCCCACCAGATCAATCGCCCGATCAGACGCGCCCAGCAGCAGCGCGCCCGCATCCGACGTCACCAGCCCACCATCAAAAGCCGCTTCCACGATGCGGCCTTCCACCTCTCCAAAATCAAACCGTTCTGCGCTACACTGTGCCGGCATCGGGGCATTCCTTGAATCACCGCGAAGTCCTTCTCGCAAAAGAATTTTCGCTGATTCGCGCCCCGATGCGCCTCAACACTGTGAGAAATGCGGGCTAGAGGACAAGATTGTCCAAAGCGCAGTCGCCGAGGTGCTGAGCGCCGTCTATGAGGCCGACTTCCTCGGGTTCTCCTACGGCTTCCGGCCGGGGCGGAATCCTCATATGGCGCTTGACGCCTTGCACACGGCGATCATGAGCCAGCGCGTCAACTGGGTGCTCGATGCCGACATACGCAACTTCTTCGACTCGGTCGACCACGAGTGGCTGCTGCGGATGGTGGCGCACAGGATCGCCGATCCTCGCATCTTGCGGCTCATAGAGCTGTGGCTGCGGGCCGGCGTTCTTGAGAGCGGCGAGAGCAAGAAACGGACAGGGGTACCCCGCAGGGGGCGGGCATCAGTCCGCTCCTCGCCAACATCTTTCTGCACTACGTCCTTGACCTCTGGGTCCACCAATGGCGCCGTCACCGCGCACGCGGTCGCGTTGTGGCCGTGCGCTATGCGGACGACTTCATCATGGGCTTCGAGAGCAAGGCGGATGCGCAGGAGATGCTCTTGGCCCTCAAGGCGCGGCTGGCCAGCTTTGGCCTGATGCTTCATGAGGGCAAGACGCGGCTGATCGAGTTCGGTCGATTTGCGGCCCTCTCGCGTCAGCGGCGCGGCGAGCGGCGACCCGAGACCTTCGCCTTCCTCGGCTTCACCCACTATTGCGGGCGGACTCGGGACGGCCGGTTCATCGTGAAGCACAAGACGGAAGGGAAACGCCTGACGCGCAAGCTGACGGCGTTGCGCCAGGACGCCTGGCGGCTCATGCACGAGTCACTGGCCACCCAGCACGAGTGGTTCGCCGCAGTGCTGCGTGGACACTACGGCTACTACGGCAGGCCGCACAATTATCCAGCGCTCAACGGCTTCTATCGCGAAGTGCGTCGGACTTGGGTGCGCTGTCTGAGACGGCGCAGTCAGAAAAGTCGGCGCATGGGCTGGTCGGAGTTCGAGACCCTGACGGCACGCTTCCGTCTGCCCGTTCCACGCATCACTCGCAATTGGGCGCAGGCGCGGATATGACGCGGGTTACCCTCGGGAAGAGCCGGGTGCGGGAAAGCCGCCAGCCCGGATCTGTGAGGGCGAGCCAAATGGCTGAGCTACTCGACCACGATCATCCTTGGATCGGATTCTGAGGAGATTGCACCCCAGATCGAGATGTTTCGCTCCCAGTTTGTCGAATATCGCCTCCCAATTATTGTGACTCTTGTGGACAGAAATTACCGTGTCTCACTTACAGGGTGCAGCCCACTTGCTCCCATGTTTTTGACGACGATGGACAGTATCGAGGTCGGGGAGTATTCTCTTAAGAAGATGAAATCATTGGGTATTTTGTTGGGTCCATTGGACCGGCGCCGGTTTTCTCAAAAAGTGCGTTCGCCAGTTGGATTTGGGCACCGCATTTTGGTTTGCGCGGCGCAAATAAATGAGAGGCTGTGTTGTGTCGACCGCTATCTTTGCATGTTTTATGATCGCCTGAGGAGGAAATGAGCAAATGGAGGAAGACACCCACACGATCCACAGCGCTAACTTACGGGCGACCATCAAGGCCCATGGGGCCGAGATGTGCTCACTCAAGCACAAGGACGGCACTGAGTTCGTCTGGCAGGCAGGTCCCGCCTGGACGCGCCATGCACCGCTGCTGTTTCCGATCGTCGGGCGTCTCGCCAATACGACATGCGGCACCGGGGCAAGACCTACCGGATGGCCCAGCATGCTTTGCGCGCGACAGTCGTTTTGCCTGGCGGAGCGTGGCGAGAGCCGTTGCGCGCTCGTGCTTGAGGACAGCGACGCGACGCGCGCGCTCTATGCGTTTGCCCATAACGAATTGCGGGCCCCCGGGCAAGATGCCCGGCTTCCCCGCATGACTTTGCGAACCAGCGGCTGTGCATCCATAGAACGCAGAAAGCCGCTGCGCGCCGTTGGCCTCGCGCCTTCGATCCCCCTTCGCAGACGGCCTCGGCCACGTCGTCGAATCGTATCGCAAGTATTACCAATGGATGTGATCGCCCGATCCGACGCATGCCAATCCTCCGGAAAGGACCGGTTTGTGCCATTTTCCGTTGCCGCCGAGCTTGTCAGGGGCAGCAACGGTGGTTATCCCGTTTGCCGGACCTTTGACCTCTGACAAAGTGCACAGCCATGCGCGAGCGGATCGCTCTGATCACCGGCATTACCGGGCAGGACGGCGCCTATTTGGCCGAACATCTGCTGTCGCTCGGCTATGTCGTGCACGGCATCAAGCGGCGCTCGTCCTCGTTCAATACCGCGCGCGTCGATCACCTCTATCAGGATCCCCATGTCGGCGACGTGCCGTTCCTGATGCACTACGGCGACATGACGGATTCGACCAATCTGATCCGCCTGGTGCAGCAGATCCGGCCGACTGAGATCTACAATCTCGCCGCCCAAAGCCACGTCGCCGTCAGCTTCGAAAGCCCCGAATACACCGCCAACGCCGACGCAATCGGCGTGCTGCGGCTGCTCGAGGCGATCCGGATCCTCGGCATGGAAAAGGAGACGCGGTTCTATCAGGCCTCGACCTCCGAGCTCTACGGCCTGGTGCAGGAGGTCCCGCAGAAGGAGACCACGCCGTTCTATCCACGTTCTCCCTACGGTGTCGCGAAGCTCTATGGCTACTGGATTACCGTGAACTACCGCGAAGCCTACGGCATGTTTGCCTCCAACGGCATCCTGTTCAACCACGAGAGCCCGATCCGTGGCGAGACCTTCGTGACCCGCAAGATCACCCGCGGGGTGGCCCGTATCGAGGTTGGGCTCGAGCAGACGCTCTATCTCGGCAATCTCGAGGCCAAGCGCGACTGGGGCCACGCCAAGGATTACATCGAGGGCATGCACAAGATCCTGCAAGCCGACAAGCCTGACGATTTCGTGCTCGCCACCGGCGAGATGCACTCGGTGCGCGAACTGGTCGAGCTGTCCTTCGCGCAGGTCGGCCGTGGCCTCGAGTGGCGCGGCACAGGCGTCGACGAGACCGGCGTCGACGCCGAGAGCGGCAAGACGGTGGTGAAAATCGATCCAACCTATTTCCGCCCGACTGAAGTCGATCTTCTCGTCGGCGACGCCAGCAAGGCCCGCGAGGTGCTCGGCTGGAAGCCGAAGCGGACCTTTGCGCAGCTCGTCGAAGAGATGATGACGAGCGATCTGGTCGAGGCCAAACGGGACATCGAAAATGGCAAGCGTACCGTTTGAGCTGAAGGGCAAGAGCGTCTACGTCGCCGGCCACCGCGGCATGGTCGGTGCGGCGCTGGTGCGCCGGCTGGCGCGCGAGGACGTGAAGCTCGTCACGGTGGAGCGGCGCGAGGTCGATCTCTGTGACCAGGCCGCCGTATTCGACTGGTTTGCAAAAACGCGGCCGCGAGTCGTGTTCCTGGCCGCTGCCAAGGTCGGCGGCATCGTCGCCAACAACACGCTCCGGGCCGAATTCATCTACGACAACCTCGCGATTGCGGCCAATGTGATCCACGCCGCGCATGTGAACCGCGCCGAGAAGCTGATGTTTCTCGGCTCGTCCTGTATCTATCCAAAGCTCGCACCGCAGCCCTTGCGCGAGGATACCGTGCTGAGCGGCCCGCTGGAGCCGACCAACGAGCCTTACGCCATTGCCAAAATCGCCGGCATCAAGATGGCCGAGGCCTACCGCAGCCAGTATGGCAGCGACTTCATCAGCGTGATGCCGACCAATCTCTACGGCCCGGGCGACAATTACCACCCCGAGCTGAGTCACGTCGTTGCCGCGCTGATCCGCCGCTTTCATGAGGCGAAAGTGGCGGGCGTGAAGAACGTGGTTGTCTGGGGCACCGGCACGCCGCGGCGCGAGTTCCTCTATGTCGATGATATGGCGGATGCCTGCGTGCACCTGATGAAGACTTATTCCGAGGCGGACCTGATCAACATCGGCACCGGCGAGGACATCGCCATCGCCGAGTTTGCCCGTGTCGTCGCCGAGGTCGTCGGCTATCGCGGCGATATCTCCTACGACACTTCGCGCCCCGACGGCACCCCGCGCAAGCTGCTCGATGTCAGCCGCCTTACAAATCAGGGCTGGCGCGCGAGCACCACGTTGAACGATGGGATTGCACGAACATACGCTCAGTTTCTTGAAACGCATGGTTTTGCTACGACCTTTGACTGAAGGTGGAAGAAAGCGGCTCAACGCATCCTCAACCGCCCTTTGGTCCTGCCGCCCAATCGTTCCTCCTAACCCCTGGAACGGCTGCTAGCCGAGCTAGGCTTCCCCTCAAAAATCTCCTCTTGAGGCCGGCGCCCATGTATCAGTTCGCGGGATCTCTCGCCGGCCGCCATTGCACACGCGGTACATGTTTCTCGCTGCCGGGCGTAGTCATTAACCTGCTCTTTCCCTGGTCTGCTTTGAAAAATTCCCTGCTTTTCACGCGCGAGCATCGTCGAGCCTTGTGTTTTTGTCGAGGTTTTCGGGTCTTTCGACTTGGAGACGCCCGACCGTGTGCCATGCTTTCGCTGTTTATTTCCCTGATTGCAGGGAATCGGTTGGCACCGATGTGATCCGGGCAAAGGTCGGGGCTTTGATCGATCCGGTTTTCCAGGATTTCGGGACCACCTCCAGCTTCTCGGTGATGTCCTCGCCGAGCCTGGATCGCCGCGCGCCGCCACAGCACGCGCACGCCACAGGCCCCGGCACGATCACCGCTCGCGAGGCAGATGCTCCGGGAACGGTTGGCGCGACGGCCGCTTGCGCGTGAACGACGCCATGGTCGGCGACGACCACTTCTTCGGCAGCGCGTTCTTCAGATCGGCCATCGACTTGCCGGGCGCGCGGTCGAGCAGATCGCGAGCCCGACACCAGGCCGTCGTCATAGCTGCGTCCATACGGCTTGTTCAAGAAGAAGTGGCCGGACTTCTCGAAGCCCGCAAGCGCTCCCGTCTCGTTGGTGCGGTGCTTCATGTAGGAATGGCCGGTCTTCCAGTAGGCAGTCTTGGCGCCCTACTTGTGCAACACCGGATCGGTGATGAACAGGCCGATCGACTTCACGTCGACGATGAACTCCGCATCCTTGTGGATCGCGACATGTCGCGCGCCAGCATCACGCCGGCCTTGTCGGCAAATATCTCCTCGCCGGTGTTGTCGACCAAGCCGCAGCGGTCTACCTTCCCGCAGACACCGGCTTCGCTAATGAGAATGTTGGACCAAAATCTGCGGATTCCGACGAAGGCGGCCATGCATTCCAATTCGAAGCCGGCCGGGTATTCCGATCTGAAGCCGGCCACCCGCGGCGTCGTTCGCATGGGTCAATTTCATGATGTCGTTGAGGGCTGGGAAGGTCGAGAGACCGGTTGATCTTGAGCGGTTTGCTTCTGCTTTCTGAGGCTCTCTCCTTTGAGTTCGATGCGGTAGGCATTGTGGACGAGGCGATCGAGTAGCAGCGATCGACGGGCAGCTGGCTGGTGACGATAATCGAGCGGGATTCGTATCGATCCTCGACGATTTCGAGCAGATCACGGCGTTGGTCGGCGTCGAGAGGTTCTGGTCCCCAGTCGTCCAGGATCAGCAGATCGAGTCGTGCGATAGCGCGCAGCATCTTGGTGTAACGGCCATCGGCGCGGCCGAGTGCGAGCGCGGCGAACAGTCGCGGTCCACGATGGTAGGCAACTGAGGAGTCGTCTCGGCAAGCCTTGTTGCCAAGGGCGCAAGCGAGCCAGCTCTTGCCGACGCCGCACGGCCCGGTAACAAGGAGATTATGTCGTGCCCGGATCCAGTCGCCGGCGGCGAGTTTTAGAAAGAGCGCGCGGTCGAGGCCGCGGATAGCGCGGTAATCGACATCCTCGACGCAGGCGGCATGGCGCAGCTTTGCGGCTCGAGCTCTGGTTTCGAACCGCTTTTGCTGGCGCAGCGTTTTCTCGTGTTCGAGGAGCAACGCCAGCCATTCAGCGTGTTCGAGGCTGCGCGCTTCGGACTGGGCATCGAGGTCCTTGAAGCCTTTGGCCATACCGTGGAGACCGAGGCTATGCAGCAGGTCGAGGGTGGGATGGATGAGCATGCTGGGTAATCCTTTCAATGGAAGTAACCGGGGCCGCGCAGATTGGGATGTTCGATGACCGCGTCCTCGGTATCGCGAGAGCCGCGTTCGAGCTTGTTGGCGATGATGGAGGCGATGCTCTTGTAGGTCAGTGCGCGGACCGCAACCGCGCGGGCCGCGATCAGCTCGGCGCGTTCGGGATCAATATCCTTGAACAGCCGAAGCACGCCCAGGCAGGTCCGGAATCCCTGTTCGGGATGAGGCCGATTGGCCAGGATGGCGAGGACGAGCCCCTCGGTGTTGGGCCCGATTGACCGCCCCCAACGCCGGAATCGATCGGGAGTCCACTCGGCATAACGCCGATGCGCACTGGGCATGTGATCGGGGTCGGTGCCGTGCCGGCGGCCACCATAACGGCGCTGGTGAGCCGCAACACGCAAACCCCGATGGAACAACTCGATGGTCCGGGTGGTGGCGCGAACGTCGACCTGCTCCCGGATCAGGCCGTGTGGAACTGAGTAGAAGAAGCCGTCGACCTCGACGTGATAATCGAGCGAGACGCGGGCCAAGAGCCATTCCGCGAACTGATAGTCGGCATCCGGCAACGGCGCCAGGACAGGCCTCTCGACGGTCTCGAACAATTGTCGGCGGCTGACGCCAATCCGGCGCATGACGTGCGCGTTGATGCGCTCCAGCGCGGCGGCGATTGCCGCGTTCGCCTCGGTCAGGGAGAAGAAGGTCTGCCGGCGAAGTCGCCCGAGGATATAGGTCTGGGCAAAACGCTTTCTTGGCCGTGCCGGAAGGATACCCACGCCGTAATGGGACGCCATCATCCCGTAGCTGCGATTGATTTCAGGGTCGTAGAATGAGGCCCGGTGCACGCCCGACTTCAGATTGTCTGGGACGACAAGCCGCGGCACCCCGCCAAAAAACCGGAACATGCGGACATGGGCCTCGATCCAGTCCGCCAGTGTCTGCGTCCAGCTCGCCTCGGCGTAGGTGTATTTGGAGGCGCCAAGCACGGCGACGAAGATCTCCGCTTCACGCACGACCCCGGTTGCACGATCGACGATCATGATCTTCTTGCCGGAGTAATCGACGAAGACCTTGTCGCCGGCCGGATGGTCCTGCCGCATCGTCGGCGACAGCCGCCGCTCGAATTCCCGGAATAAATCGCAGAACCGGCTGTAGCCATATCCTTCCGGGTAGACCGCCCGGTACTCCTCCCACAGCACCATCAGATTGACGCCAGGCCGCTTCAGCTCACAGGCCAGCGAGGCCCAATCCGGCTCAGCTCGCCGGCGGAAGCCGCGCCTGACGCCGGCATGGGCAAACAGACGTTGTTCAAGAACGGCGTCGGTCAGATCGCCCGCCAAAGGCCACGCCAGCCCGGCAGTCGAGGCGCGCTTGAGATTGTCCTGAATGGTGCTGCGCGCCACGCCGAGCGTGCGCCCGATCTCCCGGGCGCTCACCCCATCACGGGCAAGCCGCAGCATCTGTCGTATCTGTCGCATGGTCAGTTCTCTCTTGGCCGGCATCCGCTTCCCCCGTTGATCGACGAGGGACTTGATGCCTGAGGGACTGACCCAAACGAAAACGCCGAGTTCCAAAACCCCGGCCGGCTTCAAGTCGGAATGCCGGCCGGGATAAATCGGAATCCGCAGTGCCTAGCTTATCGCGCAGGCCGCTCGGCGTTCCACGCAGGATTCGGCGGCTCAGGTCAATCCTGACGGTGGGATCACGTTCAGGCGTCCGGCGCCGTACTTAGATGCGCGCGACGTCACCGTTGTCCTGCGTTAAGCCAGTTCGCAAAATTCGGCTTCGACGTCGATGAATTGGGCTGCTTTGTCGTATCGAGACATGTCGTGGTGATAATCTCTTCAATGAGTAGTCGCACCTGTCTAAAGACCTCGCGCGAACTCCGCCTGAAGCACTTTGCCGCTGTTTAGCAACCTCTCGAGCTTCCAGGGCATGTTGCTGCGTCTCGATGCATCGCTGCTTCCCTCGTCCGATTGTCATCAACCAACGGCGCTAGTCGCTTTGTGGTGCTG
This sequence comes from Bradyrhizobium sp. RDM12, assembly GCF_051917485.1. Lineage (NCBI taxonomy): Bacteria > Pseudomonadati > Pseudomonadota > Alphaproteobacteria > Hyphomicrobiales > Nitrobacteraceae > Bradyrhizobium > Bradyrhizobium sp. RDM12. Next base: position 7,283,326 of record NZ_CM133064.1, on the reverse strand, counting down.
GGACAGTTCGCCGATCAGTATCGAGGCCGACGTGTACTCGAGCCAATGCGCCGCAACTCGGGTCCAACGATCGCTGCCGGCGCGCAGAACCGCACCAGTCGAGCGATCGTGCTGGGGCGCCGCCGTCTGCCAGGTTGTGCAGGACAATGCGCTTGCGACGAGGCCTTCGTTGCGGCAAGTTCGGCCCGCGTCGGGTTCTACGGCGTCAAGCCGGGCTGTGCCGCGAGAGCGATTTCCGCAAGGTGCATGCTGTGGCGCGGACCGAGAGGTCGGATGCGGTGAAGGTTAGCGAGCACATCAAGTTGGGCTTCTCTAGAACATCGGCGACTTCAGTTCCCGGCGGCCCTGCTGCTGGACGAATACAGCAAGGCGGAGGCTGCGAGCCTTGGGTTAGTGCGGTGGCAATGCCGGCCGCAATCTCGACTTCGTCACGCTATAGCCAAAGGCATTCGGCAAGGCCAAGAAGAGCAGCGCAGAAGGTGCCATCCCAGCCAGCGGCTAGGGCCTTCTCTCAGTACCTAAGCGGCCCTATGACTGGTATCGACCCAGCCACGTTGCGTCATCGCGAGGTGGTCGTCACCGATCCGCATTCGGTTCTTTCCATCGATCGATCCTGCCACCTTACAACCTTACATGCGTTGTTCGAAGTTGATCGAGACGCTGCTTCGGATTCTTTGCCTGGAGGGATCTCTATCGGCGACTTTCTCAGAGGCGCTGGCTGCGCTGCTCGGCAAGTATGCTGCCGGGTCGCCGGCCTGCGCCATCGCTCGCCTGAAGGATGGCTGGCTCGACAAGCACACGACATGGCAGAAGCGCGATTTGTCGGCAAAGCGCAGCGTTTACAAGGGCCGGCAGGACCCATCTGGAGTCGCGGCTTCGCGCCAGGCAGTGGTGCGGCTTGCGTTGGAGAGCGCTTGGCTTCCGAAGCGCCACCCGCCGCTCTCCCGCGCTGTTCGTGGGCTCGCAATCGATGAATCGTGTTCAACGCATAATCCACGTCAGGTGATCAAACGAGCTCTATCCGGCTCTGCCTATAATTTGGGCGGATTGCCTTTCGATCTCAAGCTGCCCCGTTCCTTGTTCTCGTTCTCTGGCTCGGCGGCGGCGCAGTGGTGAGTGCACCGTCCAACGAGCCCACGCCGTTGGCGTATCGAAAAGCGAAAACTTTTCGCATTTGGTTTTGCTTTCCAAGGTGTGCCAAGTTGCCATCATTCGGAAAAGATTGACGTTTTTCCGTTTTCGTGTATCTTTGTTGAAGATACACTTAAACGAGAGAGCGTTGGAGCGCGCGACCATGACGGGCGGCGAGCAGTTCGACTATGGTCAGATTTCGCCCGAGGTGCGGGACAGGCTGGGGGAGCTCGAGAGTGTCATCCTAGAGGGCGAGAAGCGGCAGACCTGCGGCGGGGTGGTGATCGGCGCCGCGCTGAACGAGGCCAAGCAACATTTGAGGCACGGCCTGTTTTTGCGGTGGTGTCGTGTGGTCTTCGGATTCGAGCCGCGGAGGACACAACTCTATATGAATGCCGCGCATCTGTTTCAGCGCCACGGCGAGGTTGTGTGCCTGCTGCCGCTGACCGCCGCGCAGGATCTGGGTGCTGCTTCAGTGAGCGAGGATACGGTGATCGAGGTGCTCGCGCGTGTGCGGCGCGGCGAGCGCGTGACGGTCAAGTGGGTCGATCAGACAATCCGCCGCGACAAGGGGGCTCCGCCAAAATGGAGGTCGATCAGGCTCAATCGATCCAGATCGCGACCATGATCACGGAGCTGTTGGACGTCCGCCATTGCCGGCTTTTGCTGGCTTTTCTTGATGGGCGGCCGTCGGCTCGCCAGTTCATGGCGGATCTTGCCGAGCGTACAACCGCGAAGGTTCGCAGGAGCCGCGCGGCACGGGTGACGCCCGTGATCGTCAGTCTGCCCGCACCCTGATCGGGCATTCCAACGCGTGACGTCCGGCAGTCGAACGGCATGTTCATCGTTCATAGTTTCAGGGCAAGGGTTGGCGATGATCCTCGACGAATTGCTACAACCGATTGTTGACGCGCTGGCCGCGACCGAGCTGGGCCCTCAAAAACACAAGCGGTCATTGACCGACATCTCGACGCGTTCGAGGCGATGTTGGAGCGTGGCTTAACCTACAAGCAGATTGCCGAGGGTCTGAACCACCGGGGAGCTCGGGGGCGGACGGGGGCGGAATTCACCGAGCAATCGCTCTACAACGTCATTAGGCGGGCCAGGGAAAGGAAGGATCGCTCGTCGGCATCGGCAACTAGGCGATTGTCCGCTCGACCAACCGATTTCGGCTCGCCGCCGCAGCCGAGCGGGGCGCAGAACTCGCCGATTTCGCCCGAACTCGAGCAGTTCAGGCACCGCATCAGCCAGGCCCGGACCCACGCCGCAATGGACGAGATTCTGTTCCGCCGCGGAAAGTTAGGCTAGCGGGCATGCTTGCCGAGGAGGACCGTGCCGAGGTCGAGAGGCTTTTGCTCCGAGCTCGCCATCCCGCGATCGACCTCGCGGTTCAGCTCGAAGCTCTCGAGCAGGCCGCGTCATCGTTTCGACAGCGGAGTGCGCGGCGCAGAACTTCAGCTCGTACCGGGGAGGTGATCTCGCAATTGTCCGCGCTCCTGGACGCGGCACGTCAGGCGGCTCGCACCGGGTCGGCCTCCGTCCCGTTCGAGATATTGCCCGAAACGTTCGACGCGCTGGTCGGGCGCTATCCGTTCTCAAACGTGGACATGGCGCCGGTTACGGCCGAAGCGCTGCAGAGCGCGGGCGGTCGCACGGGTTCCTACCGGACGGCCGTCATCGCTGCGCCCGTCGCGCCCCATGTGGTGAACGCGGCGCTGCGCCAATTGCCGAGCGAGCCGCATCTGGTGGCTGTCCGATCGACACCTTTCCCATTCGACGCGGCAAGAACTTACTTCTTCGAAGGCCTGACCGAGCCCGCACTGGACGATCTGCGAAGGCGGCTCGGAGATTTCATTGTTCGAATGACGGATGTCGCGCCGGGCTTTCTTGAACATGTACGCGATCGCGTGTGTCTTGCGACACGGGATCCGGAGCAGCAAAACCCGGGACGGCGAACGCTCTACAATTGGGCCGAGCCGTCGCCTGAAGCCCGTCTGGTATGGGACGTGCTCGAGGCGGTCCTGCAGCCGGCGACGGAGCGGCCGACGGCGCCGGTTCAGGACGTCATCGTTCGGATCGTCGATCTGCTGGCGGGGGCAATTGCCGCAGACGGCATCCGTCTCGACGTCATTTCGGCGATGTTGACCATCTGGGTCGCCAGCTGCCAGCACCACATCGTGGCAAGACGTCTGTCGGGAATGCTGGACGGAGCGCCGGGGCAAGCGGAGACGCCGCGCCGCCGGCGTCGACGCGGCTTCTGGATCGCCTGCCATTGCGTCGTGCGTGACTCGGCCGCCGAACTCTGGCGCCGTGCGTGCATGGGCGACCATCACCATGTCGCGCAGCTTGGCGGCGGTCCCAAGCCCCTCGATAGGAGGTCAGCCTCGCGCGCCGGGGGCAGCACGCCCAAAGGCCGCGCGACGGGATTGCCGGTGCCAACCCTCGATCTCGCCGCCGTGGCGACCGCCGAGACGACTTTTCCATTTCTCCGCATCCTTGCAAAAGCCTGCGCGCCCCAGCTCCACCCGCAAGCCGAGCCCGACGTCCTCAGACGATAGACACCGTTTCTCCGACAGATGACGACATTCTACGACAATTCCTACGCAGGGTTCGTGGGAGCCTTGTTCGTCAAGCCATGCCTTATTCGGCTTCTCACCGGTAAAGGAGAAGCAACTGATGCAGGGGTGGTTTTTCATCGTCATTCTGTCCGCCATCGGCGGCCAGGAAAGACCCTGTTTTCCGAGCTCGTGGCGCTGATCTTGCGCTCGCTCGGTTGCACGGTTCAGGTCTTTTCTGCGGACGTCCAGGGGCGGTTGGCTGCCAAACTCGGCGGCGGTGTCACCATGATCGACATCGATCTGCTCGACGCACCCGACGACCCCCTTGCCCTGTTGCGGGCATTTTCGCCCCTGTCTCGCGCCATCGACCAGGCGGCGGAGAGCGGCGGCAGCATCGTGCTGGACACCGCGGCCACATGGGATAAGCCGGTCGTGCGTTTCCTGTGCGATATGGGCCTCGACAAGTTGGTAGCCGACGGTGGCGGACAGATGATCGTCGCGCTCGTGACCACCTCGAATCGCGACGCCATGCGCGCATTGGCGACGACCACCGACCTGGTGCGCGCGGCGCTGCCGCTCGCGCAGCCGGTGTGGGTGCTCAATGAACGGGTCGGCGCCGTTTTCCCAGCCGATTTCGACCCCGGCCTCCTCGACCTGGAGCCGGACCACTTCGCCAAGATGCGTGCGGGCGTGTCGGAGATCGTGCTGCCGCGCCTGGATGATCGTCTCTGGCAGCCCGTGGACCGTACCGGACTGAACCTCATCGATTTCGTGACCGCCGATCCGGCAAAACTCGCCGCGTTGTGGGTTGATGCCGTGGGCCGGCCGCTCGATCGGCTGTCGGCGGCGGCTGTGCAGCGGCGCATCGCGAGCTGGATCGCAAAGATGATGGAGGAGGCCTCGCGCGGCCTCAGGTTTCCCCAGCCCGATTAGGCTGGCCCCGACCTTCGCAAGAGCCGAGCAGCGCGGAGACGAGGCCGCTCGCATGCTGATCCGGCGCCTCGCCCGATCGACCAGCCATCTTACCTTGATCCGCGACCGTCCATGGGAGTTTCAGTTGTTGACACGGGCCGAACGCGAGCAAGTCCTCAGATTGCGGGCCCATATCCAGCGGACCCGGATCGGCCCGTGCGAGCACACGCTGCGGCGGCTCGGCCGCTGGATGGATGCCGTCTGGAGCGAAATCAAATGAATGGGGGCAGCTCCAAGCAGGGCCGGAAAGAGCCATTGGCGAAGCATCCAGAGATTGGCTGTAATACGCCAAACGCAACCAACGCTTCATCTTCCGTGCGCTTGCCGAAAGCCCTCAAGGACGCAGCCATTGCGCGAGCGGCCTTGATGGAGACCGATTTCAGTCAATACATCAGGGATCTGATCGAAGCCGATCTGTCCGGAACGCGTCCGCGCAGGAGGCGCGCCAAATACGACGGAATAAGACAAAAACTAGCTGAAATCCACGCAGCCATCATTGGCTGCGCGAATGAGGTCAAGCAGAGCCGCGGTCGGGTCACGGATGCCGAATACGACGGGCAGATGATCACCTTGCTGCAGGATGCAGTGGCCGCCTTGCTGCTGCTTGCCCGATCGATCGGGCCGCGGTGATGATCGGGCGCGCCTTTTTCATATCGGGGGTCGCTGACGGACGCCCGTCGTCTCGATGCGCATCTTTGGAAGGAGAAGGATCAGCGTCCGGAACTGGTCGAGATACGCAATCTCTGCGTCCGTCAGACCATCGATGGCATGCAAGTCATGGCGGCCCTGACGGCGGCGTCCCGCGCCGAGATTGCGTACTGGCATCTCTATGTTTCGCCCCGGAAGACTCTGACGGCGGCCGAAGCGGCGAAGGCGGTCGAGCTTGTTGTCACGGAATTCAAGGCGCATGACCACCCGTTGATGGTGTTCGCTCACAACGACAAGCCGCGGGCGGGCGGGGGTGCGAATCATCTGCACCTGCTGATGGGGCACGTCTCCCCCATAACTTTTCGGGCGCTGGACATGCGCCACCATGCGCCGAGGCTTCACAAAGTCATGGCGCTCGCGGCCTATCTGATCGAGGGCAAGGCCGTCCCGAGCCGTTGGCAAAAGTCGATTGTCGAGACGCTTCGCGCCGATGGCCAAGATCACGTTGCCGACTGGCTGATCGACGAGCTTGGGGTCGTGCCGGTCATCAATGCGCCGCGCATGACCGATTCCATGCGCCGATCGGCTCAGGCGGCCGGCTTTCCGCTGGCCGGGTTTCAGTCGCAGCTCGAACGTCTATGGAAGAGCGCGGCGACGGAGGCGGAAATCGCCTTGTTCTTGTATCGAAACGGCGTGGTGGTGAGACGCGGGAATGCGGCGAACGTTATCGCGTTCCACCATGAAAAGCTGTCCGTCGGATCGTTGCACCGCATTCTCAGGCAGGCGGCCTTGGTCGTTCATCAAGAGGCTCAGCGCCGGATCCCCCGGCTGCTCGAGGCCGATGAAAGCATTGCACACGATGCTGCCCCATCACACGCTTGGGCTGAGCTGCTGAAGCCGTCGGATGCCGAGCGGCGCGCCCGCCTCGATCTGCAGAAGAGGATCGATGCGATCGAGGGGCAGTTGGCCGGTTTGAAGACGGAACGGCTATCCCTGATCTACCAGCCGGGCCACGCAGGCTCGCGCGAGCAGTTTCAGGACGAGATCGTCACCCGCACCCGTCGTCTTGCTCGGGCTGAGTCCATTCTGGAAGAAGCGATTTCGCTGCTGTGGCAGGATGCGAGGTGGATGGCCCGATCGGAGCTCGAACTGATGCGGGCCGCCGAGCAGATCGTCACCTCGGCGGCGCAGGACATCTCGCCTGACCGCACGGACGTTGAGATCACGGATCGCAAGGAAGTCGAACACGCACCCTGCTCCGGGCCGGGGCCGTTAGCATGGTGACCGGGATCCGTCCGCACCACGACGACATAGCCGTCGGAAACGGCCGGAAGCGGCTTCGCCGTATCGATGTCGCCCCGCGCTGCCTCCCGCTCGTCGGCTTTGCGCAAACGCTCCCGCGAGCGGGCGCATGCTTTCTCCTCGGCCTCATCGATCCTGCGCCGGGCCATGCGGGCGCCGAGCATCGCCGCTGCCCGGATTGCCGGCGTATGGAAGGCTCCCACCACCTCGTGCGTGCAGACGTGCAGCGCCGCCCAGCCATAGACCACGGCTTCGACCTCGGCGGCGAGGGCGACGGGAATGGACTTCGGAAGTTTGCGAAGGGCGGCGACGAGCGCGCCTGCGACACGGCGGTGTTCCTCAGCGAGCGCCCTGTCGCGAGGTAACGCGAGCGAGATCAGCCGGACGCAATAGGCAAGGCTCCGGCACTCCGACTTGTCCTCGCAGACGGCCCGGTGGTCGAGTTCGATGGCGAGCGCGCATCCGCTTGCGGCATCGGGCATGTCGATCCAGATCGCAGTCAGGGCGATGCCGGGGCAGACCGTCTCGATCTCGGCGGCAAGGCGCTGGTAGATGGAATGATCGGCGCGCGAGGCCAGCACCGCATAGCGTAACACGCGCGGCAAGTCGGCGGTGGCTTGCTCGCCGGATGCGGATCTTCGGCCGCGCCTTCGATGAGATCCTCATCGAAGGCGCTCAGTGGCGGGCCATCCAGATCATCAATCATGAGGTTGCTCGGCTCGCGGCGACGCCGGAAAGCGCGGCGACGGTCGGTCCTATTGTAAAAATTGCAGATCGTGCTTGCCGTCGCGGACGAGGGCCAGCCTCCGCCGAATGCGATGGACGAACAGGGACGCCGCAGGAGACTTCCTGCGGCGTCGAGTCGCGGTTGGTCTAGAGCTGCATCACCGGGCGCGGATCGACCGGCCGCCACTTCGAGCTATCGACATGCGCCCCGCACACCGATTTGGCGGCGGTCGCCATCGAGGGGAAGGCGATGTCGACGGTGATACGCATGCGATCGACGGCACCCGGGATCGGCGTCAGCACGCCGGCCTCGAACAGGGCGGCGCGACGAGCCCGCGTCACCGGGCTCGCGCTCGGGTTCGTGGCGATGCGGAAATCCGAGCCGGCCGCCACGACGAAACGGTCGTTGGCGGGATAGCCGCGCGCCCAGATCGTCTCATCATAGCGCAATTCGAACTCGGCGCCGCCCGGCGGCAGGTGCACGTCGATTTCCATCGGGCCGCTCTCGGCGTCGTCGGCCGTCTCCGGCGACAGTGCCGGCGCGTCCACCTGCGGTACGCCGCCCGGCACCGGCTCGAAGGCGGTCACCCCGGCATCGAACAACAAGCGCTTGGCGTCTTCGAGCATGCGCTCGTGGAGCGGCATCTCCAGCGGATCGATCTCGGGCATCCGCGGCGGGCTGCCGGCGACCACCTTCATGACGCCGCAGCGATCGGCCGCATGCGTCAGCCAGAACTGCAGGTAGGCCGCGGTCTCCTTCGTGAAGCGCACCTCCCGCGAGGTTCCGCGCACCACGACCATCAGGCGGGCCCACGCCTTCTGCGGATCAGCGAGATGTTCGCCGAGCCGCCGGCTGAAGCAGTTCGTCTCGCCGAGATAGATCGGAACGGAGCCGTCCGCGGCGTCGCCGGTCATGGCGTAGAACGCCGGGCAGGCGAGCTCGCTCGCCACCAGCCTGGAGGCGAGGCTCATCGGGAACACCAGCACCCGGACGTGGGCGGCGCGGTCGATGATCTCGCGAACGTCGGCAACGCGCCCATAGGGGCGGTACACATGGCTCGTGGTCCGCGTGCTGATGAGCGGCTGGTCCTTGAAGTACGACATGTTGAAGATCCCTGTTTATTTATTGCCCGTTGAGATCCGAACGACATGCTGACGCCGGCATCTGCGTGCCGAGAGGTGTGCCGTTCGGAGAGCTCGGTGGAGCGGGGCTAGTGGATCGCGATCGGCGACAGCGAATGGTCGCCGGCCGTGCGCGTCAGCTGGCCCGACGAGCTCGTGAGCTGCGGGCGCGCAAGGCGGGACGGGATAGCCACTTCCGAGGGAACAGGAAGATCAAAAGCGGGAAACGCCGACAGATCGGCAATATACTGGCCGGTAGCCATTGGTGAACTCCTTTCTAGTCTGCGGTGGTTAGGTCGCCGTTCGATCTGGTACATCGGCGGCGGCCGTCCTTGCGGTCATCGCTCAGGCGGCACAAACATAGAACAAATTGTGGCGTTGCGCCAGCGCATAATCGGAAATATCGTTAATTTCCCCAGGATTGCGCCTTGGCCGATTTGAGCCTTCCCACCTATGCGGCCAGACCCCCCTCGCCGATCCGCAAGCGAGGCGACGACTTTCAGGCGTTCGACGCGCGCGAACAGGTCGGGCCTGGAGAGTGGGATGATGGATGGAGCCAAGGCAGCTACGCAGACAGCGCACAGCCCGGAGTTGCCTTGCTGCCCCTGTAGCCGCCGTGTAGATGTCGGAGATGCGTGAAGACACTCACTCCCTCCACAGCGGAAACATCACCGCGACCATCAAGGCGCAAGGCGCCGAGATGTGCTCGCTCAAGCACGATGATGGTACCGAATTCGTCTGGCAGGCCGGACCGGCCTGGCCGCGTCACGCGCCATTATTGTTTCCGATCGTCGGGCGTCTCGTCAATGACGAATTGCGGCATCGGAGCAAGTCATACCGGATGACCCAGCACGGCTTTGTGCGCGACAGCCGATTTGCATGGGCGGCACGTGAAGGGCGCCGCTGCACGCTGGTGCTCGAAGACAGCGAGGCGACGCGCGCGCTCTATCCGTTCGCGTTTCGGCTGACGGCGGCCTATGCGCTCGATGAGTCCGGTCTCGATCTCTCGCTCACCGTCGCCAACATCGGTAGGGAGACATTGCCGGCATCGCTCGGAGGACATCCCGCTTTCAACTGGCCGCTTCAGGCGGGCGTGCCGAAGGAGAGCTACGCCCTGACGTTCACGAACGAGGAGCCGTCTCCGGTTCGCCGCGTCGAGGGCGGCCTGCTGCTCGCAGCAACAGATCCGAGCCCGGTCCGAGGCACCGTGCTCCCGCTGGCGGAAGCCCTGTTCACCAACGACGCGGTGATCCTCAATCCCGTCAACAGCACTGCGGTCCGCTTTGCGGCGAGGGATGGCAGCGGGGCCTGGCTCGAAATGTCCTGGCGCGGCTTTCGCGCACTCGGTGTCTGGTCAAAGCCGACGGGCGCGCCGTTCGTTTGCATCGAGCCCTGGCGCGGTTATGCGAGCCCAGCTGGTTTTGACGGCGAGTTCACCGACAAGCCGGGCCTGATGCACATCGCGCCCGGTGCGGAGGAGCAGCTGTCGTTCCGGATCGAGGTTGGCACGTCCAAGCTGTTATACCTCGATACGCGTGAGGTCTTCGCCGAGCACGACGGGATCCAAATAGTCCTGCTTGACGTCGGCGAGCAGCGCGTTCAGCCTGGCATCGTCGGTGCGGGGACGGGAATGGGTGAGCGCCAGCTTTTTGACGCCGGCCTTGGCTGCGACCTAGCCGACCGTGTCGCCGCACGCGATCGTGTACTTCGCCAGCCTTCGAAAATGCTCGTTGTTGATTTCCGGCGTAACCAGAAACCAAACCTGCACGAGCAAGTCGGCGCCCTCAGCCAGCCGCCCGCGCCGGGGACGGTGTCGCCGGAAATGGCAATGACTTTGCCGTCCGCTTCGAAGCGGTAGCCGAGGCACATCCAGCGCGCGAGAAACGCCGGTGACATGTCGAGGCCGTCGCCATGCGAAACGAGCTCGGCGCAGATCTTCCAGCGGGCTGTCGAGGACGCGCCCGGGCATGATGTCGATCGCGAGCACCGGCTTCCAGCCGCCAAAAGTCGGCTCGCCCTGATGGCGCCAGGCGATTTATCGTAAACCTGCGTCACCGGCGTGTTGACCAGCCGTTCGGTGTCCGGAGGCCCAAAGATCGGCAGATCCTCCTTGCACCCATGCATCCACGAATTCAGCATCACATCTTAGAGCTCGCCGATATGGTCGAAATGGTGATGCGTGAGAAAGACCGTGTTCATGGCGCCGAGCGGCACGCCGGTCTTGCTTAGCTGCAGCATGACCCTGCGGCCCGCGTCGAACAGGATGTTCTCTTCGCCGAGCCTGATCAGCGTGGTCGTCGCCATGCGGCGCGGGTCCGGCGTGGGCCGGTGCCGAGCAGAATGACTTCCATGGCGTCTGCTCCAGTGTGAAGCCGGTCGATTTGATCACACTAGGTTCGAAGGCAGCAGCGAGGCAAGCCGCCCCGTCCTGCGGGAGCACGGTTCAGTGCACGCCTGTCGCGGGGCAGTGACGGTTTGGAGAAGGATTGTTGGTGCCGCGCGCATTGATGCGCTCAATGAGAAGTGTGGGGCAGTTCATAGTTAATACGTCAATACCGTGGCCCATATTGTTTGGGCGACACAAGCCGCCTAATGTTTCAGCAGACAGTTTCGGGGCTCGAACAAGTCGTGAATGTTCGTTCACACGACACCGCATCGCGCGGCGGCCTGAATTTTCAGGGCGGCTCAAACGCACACAGGACATCCAACATCGTGGCTGATTCCGCACGTCAGGAATTGCGTCCCAGCGGGCGCGAACGGCTGGTCGTCGTCGAAGACGATCCCGTGACGCGAACGATGCTGGTCGGTTACTTCAGCGAGAACAATTTCGACGTTGTCGGCGCCGGTAGCTGCGCGGAATGCCGCCAGGCACTGCGCGCGCGCACCGATCTCGTCTTCCTCGATTTGCAGTTGCCCGATGGCGACGGTTTCGAGCTCGCCAAGGAGATCCAGGCGACCAGCAATGCGGGCATCATCTTCGGGACCCGCCGCGACACCGACGTCGATCGCATCCTCGGTCTCGAGATCGCCGGCGATCATTACGTCACCAAGCCGATCAATCTGCGCGAATTGCTGGCGCGTGCGCGCAGCGTGCTGCGGCGGCGTTCGATCGATCGCAAGGCGGCGCGCAACTACAATTCGATCGCCTTCGGCGACTGGATCATCGACCTGACGCGGCGCGAGCTGCTCGGCAGCGACGGCAAGCCGGTGGTGCTGACGCGCGCCGAGTTCGATCTGCTCGCCGCGCTCGTCGGTGCGGACGGACGGCCGCTCAGCCGCGATTATCTGATCGAGGTCATCAGTAACCGTCAGGCCGAGGTCGACATCCGCACGGTCGATGCGCTGGTGGCGCGGCTGCGCCGCAAGCTCGTCGGCAGCGGCACGCCCGTCATCGTCACCGTCATCGGTGTCGGTTACAAGCTCGCGCTCAGCGAGCGGCTCTAGGCGCGTCGGCCTCAGGCCATGCAGCGAAGGCCAAAGCCGCTGACCGGCATGGTCCGGTTCAGCCGCTGAAGCCGACGACGAACCGGATGGCGACGAAGGTCGACGTGGCCACGGCCGCTGTTGCTAAGATTGCAAACAAAACTCTCAAACTGTTGTGCATGATCTCTATCGGGTTCGTTTCTGAAAATGGGTTGTTCGTCCAATGGCTGCCCGCCTAACGGCGAGCAACTATATCAACGCGATGCGACTCGTTTCCACCTTGCTTCGATCCGGGTTTTGATGAGGGCGACGCGGGCTTCCTGCGCGGCCCAATAGGCCCGGCTTGCGGCCGCCGTGCCTTGACGATAGCGCGCGTAAACCTCCTTCGGCTGTGCCAGCACTTTTCCATTGCGTGCTGATTTTGTCGTTGTCATCACCGCTGTTGGCGGCGGCACCGAGATCGGCGCCGGCGCCACATCCGGGATGGCTGCCGCGACGTCTCCCACCACCGTCGAGTTCATGGCGACAAGACGGTTACGGGCACGATTGCAGTAGACTTGCGAACGGGCGGTCATGGACTCCTCGCCATGGCCAGCCCGATATTTCATCAGGGCGCGGCAAAGGTCTCCGCCTGCCAGGCGCCATGCGCGGCTGAGATAGAGCACTCCGTAATGGATGTTGACGTCGGGTTCTGCGAGCTCAGCATTGTTTCCCCGGAATCCGAGCATCGCTGCGGTTTCGGGCCGTACTTGCATCAGGCCGATTTCGCCGACGCTGCCAATGGTGGCCGCGTTGTATCCGCTTTCGACGAAGACGACGGCCTCGGCAATGTCGGCAGGAAGAGTGGTTTTCGCCGTTTCCCGTTCGATGATTTTCCGGATTTCGGCGCGGGACGTGGGCGTCTCGCCGGCGCCGAGCTCAGTATTGCCGAGGCCAATGGCTGACGTCGTGTTCGCCTTATCCGAAGCGCCATCTTCTGCATGCGCGCACGTCGAGGCCAACACAAGCACGGCGATAGCTGCGTGTCTCCACGTCGCACTGCGTTTGAAGTGTGCCGGATCCCACAGCATAGGGAACCTCATATATCTTCCGAGTTAACAACCGATTTGCCGCTTGTAACCGTCTCGGCCCGCTTGTGCCGAAAGCCACTGGCGCTATCGCGCGCGCGAGCTCTGGTCCGTCGATGTCCGTTGGGCGCTGGCCAGCGAGCTGGTCGTCGATTGCATAGAGCGTGCAGGTCGGCGACCATTTCATGCACGCCGCGAGCGAGTCGCGTTGCGCATCATCCACGGTGCTGCGCCCCGAGCGCCAGCCGTAACCGCCGTTGGACGCCACCGCAAAAGCCTTGTGCGGCGCGGTGCTGGCGAGATAGCGCGCAAACTCGGCTTTCGCGGCGTCACCGAAATGGCTCGGCGGCGGCAGCGGATCGGGCGGGCTCAGCATCTCGCGGGCGAGCCCGCGCTCGCGCAGGAAGGCGTCCAGATAGGTCATCCATTACGGGCCGCCCGCCACGGAATAGAGATAGTGGCCGTCGTCGCCGTAAGGCGGTGCCGAGACGAATTTTGCGGTACCGCCATTGGCGCGAAACCCCTCGTAGAGGCGGCGCGCCAGGTCAGGACCGAAATAGGAATCGTTGGCCGCGTAGACCCACAGCATCGGCACGCGCGAAGTTTTGCCGAAGCTGGCGAAGACTTGCATCAGGCCATTCTCGTTGCAAACGTCGTCATCGTCGCGTGAACCGCGGCCGCCGGCGAAGTTGATCGCAGCCACGAGACCGGGCGGCGCCTGCGCAGTCAGCGCCACGGTCGCGAACCCGCCGGCGGAATGTCCGGCCGCGATCATGCCTGCCGTCGTAACGTCGGGCCTGCGCGCCATCGCATCGATCGCGGCGCGCAAGTCGGCAACCGCAACGGAAGCCGCCGGCAAATAAGCGGCGTTGGCGCAGCCGCCGATGCGGTCGACGCGCCCGCCGGGCGAGGTGCCGTAGCCGCGCCGCATCACGATCAGCGCGGCAAAGCCGCGCCGGGCGTATTCGAGCGCGATGCCGTAATATTGGTGCGCTGTCATCGTCGCGCGATCGCCAAAGCTGCGCGGCGAGCCGTGGCTGAGCAGGGCGAGCGGATAGCGCTTCGTGCCGGCCGGGCGGACCAGAAAGGCCTCCAGGCCCTGCGGGCCGGCCTCGGCCATGGGGATGCGGAGGTCCTCGGTGTAGAATTCTGCGGCGACGGCGCGCGACGACGTGCCGGCCACGGCAAGCCAGGCGGCGAAGAGGGGCAGCAACTTGCGCGAGAGGACCATGAGCCGATTCAAGGAGCCGGGACGCCTCAGACCATAGCACGAGTCTGCAAATAGCGCGGGCAGCCCGGGAACCGGGGCCGACGCGTGACCGTCAGCGCACCGTGTGCGGAGGGGAGGGTGCTCCCATCGCATTGGCTGCGTTGATGTGGAGCTCCCGCTCGATCCGCCGTTTCACCTTGGCGAGGTCGTGATCCACGGCCGCGTTGCGCAGCATCGGATTGGGCTCGACGTTGGCCGCCCTGGCATGTTCCGGAGACGACAGCGCCAAGGAACTGGCGAGCAGCAGGGCCGTTGCGAGAATGGTCATGTTTCTATTCACGGCTCCAAATGCGGCCATTTGTTGCCGGTGTTGAGCTGGGGCTTTTGGGTTGGCGGGTGCAAGCCCAATGGTATGGTGTGACCGGACCATAATCTTTCAACGACGAGGATATTTCAGTGCCTGATATTCATCCCGCGGCGGGAAAGCTGGTTTCGCCGGACGCGCTCGCCAACATTCCGCGGCTGGTGACCGCCTATTTCGCCAACAGACCGGATGCGGCGGACCCGGCCCAGCGGGTGGCGTTCGGGACATCAGGTCACCGCGGCACCTCGCTCAAGAGCAGTTTCAACGAGGGCCACATCCTCGCGACCACGCAGGCCATTTGCGACTACCGACAGGAAAAGGGGCTTACCGGTCCGCTTTTCATCGGCATCGACACCCATGCGCTGGCCGAGCCGGCACTGGTCAGCGCCGTCGAGGTGTTCGCGGCCAACGGCGTCGAGGTGATGATCGACAAGGACGGCGGCTACACGCCGACGCCGGTGATCTCGCATTCGATCCTCACCTACAACAAGGGCCGCACCTCGGGTCTGGCCGACGGCGTCGTCGTCACGCCCTCGCACAACCCGCCGGAGGACGGCGGCTACAAATACAATCCGCCGCATGGCGGCCCGGCCGACACCGACGCGACCTCCGTCATCGAGAAGCGCGCCAACGCCTATCTCGCCGACGGCCTCAGGAGCGTGAAGCGCATCGACTATGCCAGGGCGCTGAAGTCGTCGAACGTCCACGCCTACGACTACATGACCCCATATGTTGCGGATCTCGGCAATGTCGTCGATCTCGATCTGGTCAAATCCGCCGGCATCAATATCGGTATCGATCCGCTCGGCGGTGCTGCCGTGCATTATTGGCACCCCATCATCGAGCGCTATGGGCTCAAGGCCAATGTCGTGAACGAGGCGATCGACCCGACGTTCCGTTTCATGACCGTCGACTGGGACGGCAAGATCCGCATGGACTGCTCCTCGCCTTATGCGATGGCGAGCCTGATCGCGATGCGCGATCGCTTCGACGTCGCGTTCGCCAATGACACCGACGCCGATCGCCACGGCATCGTGACGCGCACCGGCGGGTTGATGAATCCGAACCATTATCTGGCGACCGCGATTTCTTACCTGTTCGCGCACCGCCCGAATTGGGGCGGGAGCGCTGCGATCGGCAAGACTGTGGTGTCGAGCTCGATCATCGACCGTGTCGCCAAGAAACTCGGCCGCAAGCTGGTGGAGACGCCGGTCGGCTTCAAATGGTTCGTCGACGGGCTCCTCACGGGCGGCTTCGGCTTCGGCGGCGAGGAGAGCGCAGGGGCCTCGTTTCTGCGCCGCGACGGCAAAGTGTGGACCACCGACAAGGACGGCATCATCCTCGGCCTGCTCGCCGCCGAGATCATGGCCAGGACTGGCCGCGATCCGAGCCAGCTCTTTGGCGATCTCACCGCCGAGCTCGGCGTGCCCCATTACGCCCGCATCGATGTCGCCGCGACCGTACCGCAGAAGAACATCCTGAAGTCAGTCACGCCCGAGCAACTCGGCCTGAAGGATCTCGCCGGCGACCCCGTCCGCGCCACGCTGAGCAAGGCGCCCGGCAACGGCCAGCCGTTCGGCGGCATCAAGGTCGAGACCGATTTCGGTTGGTTCGCAGCGCGTCCATCCGGCACCGAGGACGTCTACAAGATCTACGCCGAGAGTTTTCGCAGCACCGAGCACCTGAAGCGGATTCAGGAAGAGGCGCAGGCCGGGCTGGCGAAGGTGTTTGGGGCGTAGGGCGCCGGCCAAGTTGCCTTGACGCTTGGCCTCCCAGGGAGGTCTCGCCGTATCCTCCGCTGTCATCACCCGCGAAAGCGGGTGATCCAGTAGTGTGCCGAGTATGAACGACAGCTTGGAGGTGGAAGTCCTCTATCCAGCCTGATGACGGCGAAGGATTAGCGAAGCGCAAGGGCGTCATCGTGAGGTGGGGTCTGAAGACAGCGTGGAGCAAAGCCGCGGCTCGATGGACAAACACCGGATAACGAGGCCTACCCGGCCGGACGAGCGAGCCGTTGATCGCGAAGTCCACGGTCATCAAGGGCCGGGGTGGTAGATCCGGCGGGCGTGCGGCGAAGGCGGTCGGTCTTACCTCGGGAGGTCTGCACGGTGTCCCGGCAACGGGACTGAGGTCGCCGCAAGGCGGCCTGATCGCCGCGCAGAAGTCAGCAGAGGGCATAGTAGGCGGCGGCGCGCCGCCGAAGGCCCGAACGCTGGAAGTGGTCAGTAGAGCGGTCGATCTCGTGCGAGCCATGCGGCAGAAGAATCAGATTGAACTGAACTCGGGCACCGGAGCGAAGGGTGAAGCCCTGACCGCCGCCGCCCGAGAGACCGAAGCAAGTGCGGCGAAGGCCAGCCTCGAACACCCGGCGGTCGCAGGACCGTCGATGGAAGCAGTTGTCGAGCGTGAGAACCTGAAGAAAGCGTTGGCGCAAGTGACGCGCAACAAGGGCGCGGCAGGCGTCGATGGGATGACCGTCGGCGAACTGCCGGCCTATCTGAAGGAGCACTGGCTCGCGATCCGGACCCAGCTATTTGGCGGCACCTACAAGCCACAGCCGGTACGGCGGGTGGAGATACCGAAGGCGTCGGGTGGCCTGCGGCCGCTCGGCATCCCGACGGTGCTTGACCGCTTCATTCAGCAGGCGGTGTTGCAGGTGCTGCAGGCAGATTGGGACGGAACGTTCTCCGAGGCGAGCTTCGGCTTCCGGCCGAACCGCTCGGCGCATCAGGCGGTGGAACGGGCGCAGGCGTACATCGCGTCCGGGTACGCCTTCGTTGTGGACATCGACCTGGAAAAGTTCTTCGACCGGGTCAACCACGACATCCTGATGGGGCTCATTGCCAAACGGGTTGCTGACAAGCATCTCCTGAAGCTCATCCGCGCCTTCCTGAATGCGGGTGTGATGGAGGGAGGGCTGGTCAGTCCGACGGAGGAGGGCACGCCGCAAGGTGGACCGCTCTCGCCACTGTTGTCGAACCTGATGCTGGATGTGCTGGACAAGGAACTGGAGAAGCGCGGCCATCGCTTCGTGTGCTACGCCGACGACTGCAACATCTATGTGCGCAGTCAGAAGGCGGGTGAGCGGGTGCTGGCGGGCATCGAACGTTTCCTCGAAAAGCGCCTCAAGCTGAAGGTCAACAGGGCCAAGAGTGCGGTGGCCAAGCCGAGCATCCGCAAGTTCCTGGGCTTCAGCTTTACCCGCGAGCCGCTGCCACGACGGCGCATTGCGCCGCAGGCGATCGCCCGCTTCAAGGCGAGAGTTCGGGAGCTGACGCGACGCACGTGTGGCCAAAGCCTTGCGCAGACTGTCAAGGAGCTGTCACGCTATCTGATCGGATGGCGTGGCTACTTTGGCTTCTGCCAGACGCCGTCGGTGATGCGCGCACTTGACGAATGGATCAGGCGGCGGTTGCGCGCCATCGCCTGGAAGCAGTGGAAGCGTGGACCGGCTCGCTTCGCCGAGCTGCGACGCCGCGGCGTCGGCCGGGTTCTGGCGGCAAAGACCGCCGGCAGCCCACGTGGCCCTTGGCGGCTCAGCAACAGCCCCGCGCTCAACATTTGCCGTGCCAAAAGCTCTCTTCGGTTCGCTCGGTCTGGCTTCCATCGCGGCACAGCGGCCTGCATAATCCATCGAACCGCCGTATACGAGACCCGTACGTACGGTGGTGTGGGAGGAGGAGTCGCGAGACTCCCCTATCCCGATCTCCGTGGCGCCAGTTGAATGAACCAGTGGCGGCCGCGGCGTACTGGATCCCCGCTTTCGCGGGGAATGACAGCGAAGTTCATGCTGTATACATGAAGCGCCGATTAGGTATTATAGTAGGCCATATTCCGCGTTGACCCGATCTTTCCCGCTGCTATTGTATACACAACGCATACATAAGTCTTGGGAGATCGCCCAATGATAAAACCCTTCCCCATGAACGCCTGGTACGCCGCCGCCTGGGACGCCGACGTGAAGCCGGCGCTGTTGCCGCGGACGATCTGTGGCAAGCACGTCGTGATGTACCGCAAGGCCGACGGCTCGGTGGCCGCGCTGGAGGATGCCTGCTGGCATCGCCTGGTGCCGCTGTCGAAGGGTCGGCTCGAAGGCGACACCGTCGTCTGCGGCTATCACGGCCTGAAATACAATGCGCAGGGCCGCTGCACCTTCATGCCTTCGCAGGAGACCATCAACCCGTCGGCCTGCATACGCGCCTATCCCGTGGTCGAGCGCCACCGCTACATCTGGCTCTGGATGGGCGATCCCGCGCTGGCCGATCCCGCGCTCGTGCCCGACATGCACTGGAATCACGATCCGGCCTGGGCCGGCGACGGCAAGACCATCCGCGTCAACTGCGACTACCGCCTCGTGCTCGACAATCTGATGGACCTTACCCACGAGACCTTCGTGCACGGCTCCTCCATCGGCAATGACGCGGTCGCCGAGGCGCCGTTCGACGTCACCCATGGCGAGAAGACGGTGACGGTGACGCGCTGGATGCGCGGCATCGAGGCGCCGCCGTTCTGGGCCAAGCAACTCGGCAAGCCCGGCCTCGTCGACCGCTGGCAGATCATCCGCTTCGAGGCACCCTGCACCATCGCGATCGACGTCGGCGTGGCGCCGACCGGCACCGGGGCGCCCGAAGGCGACCGCTCGCAAGGCGTCAACGGGTTCGTGCTCAACACCATCACGCCCGAGACCGAGAAGACCTGCCACTACTTCTGGGCGTTCGTGCGTAACTATCAGCTCGGCGAGCAGCGGATCACCACCGAGATCCGCGACGGCGTCTCCGGCATCTTCCACGAGGACGAGCTGATCCTCGAAGCGCAGCAGCGTGCGATGGACGAAAACCCGGATCGCATCTTCTACAATCTCAACATCGACGCCGGCGCGATGTGGACGCGCAAGCTGATCGACAAAATGGTGGCGAAGGAAAACGCGCCGCAGCACCTCCAGGCCGCGGAGTAGGAGATGGCCGAGCGTGAGGTCGACCGCTCCGTCTCGCAGACCGTGAAGGCGCAACTCGCGCTGCGCGACCAGATCCTGTCGGGTTCATTGCGCCCGGGCGAGCGCATTTCCGAGCTGCAGGCGGTGGAAACCACCGGCGCGTCGCGCACGCCGGTGCGCATGGCGCTGGTGCGGCTGGAGGAGGAGGGCCTGCTGGAGGCGATCCCCTCCGGCGGCTTCATGGTGAAGGCGTTCTCGGAGCGCGACATCTCCGATTCCATCGAGCTGCGCGGCACGCTGGAAGGCCTCGCCGCACGTTTCGCCGCCGAGCGCGGCGTCTCCGCGCGCGAGCTCGAGCCGCTGAAGGAGTGCCTCGCCGCGATCGACGAGCTGCTGCGGCAGGTGCCGATCTCGATCGAAGCCTTCTCGTCCTATGTCGCGCTCAATGCGCGCTTTCATGCGCTGCTCACCGAATTGTCGCGCAGCCCGAAGCTGGTTCGCCAGATCGACCGTGCCTCGGCGCTGCCGTTCGCCTCGCCCAGCGCCTTCGTCATGGCGCAGTCGGCACTGCCCGAGGCGCAGCAGATTTTAATCATCGGGCAGGAGCATCATCGTGTCGTGATCGACGCGATCGAGAACCGCGAGGGCGCGCGCGCCGAGGCCGTGATGCGCGAGCACGCCCGGCTGGCGGTGCGCAACTTAAGGCTCGCGCTGCGCAACCGCACCCATCTCGACCTGCTGCCGGCGCTCGCGCTGATCAAGACCGCAACCGATTGAGGGCACTATGCGCTTCGTCGAAACCTGGATTCCGGCCACGCTCGTCTCGACCCGCGATCTTGCGCCCGGCATCCGCGAATTCCTGATCCGGCCCGACCAGTTCGATGGCACCGCCTATCCCGTCGGCAGCCATATCAATGTCAGCGTCACCATCGATGGCCAGCCCGAGACGCGGTCCTACTCGCTGGTCGGCGAAGCCTCGTCCCATGGCTTCAGGATCGCGGTGCGCCGCACCGATGATTCCCGCGGCGGCTCGCGCTATATGTGGCAGCTCGCGCCGGGCGCACGGCTCGATATCACACGGCCCTCATCGCTCGTCGCGATCGACTGGACGCGCGAAAATTATTGCCTGATCGCCGGCGGCATCGGCATCACCCCGATCGTCGGCGCCGCCCAAGTGCTGGCGCGCCGCGGCGCCGATGTCACCTTGCATTATGCCGTGCGCGGGCGCGCTGACGCCGCCTATCTCGACGATCTCTCCAGCCTGCTCGGTGACCGCCTGGTCGTCCATGCCAGCGATGAAGGCAAGCGGCTCGATCTCGACAGCCTGTTCGCTTCGTTGCCGAAGGGCGCGCTGACGCTGTTCTGCGGCCCGATGCGCATGCTCGATGCCGCCCGCCACGCCTGGATCGGCGCGGGTCATCCGCTCCCCGATCTCCGCTACGAGACGTTCGGCTCCAGCGGCACGCTGCCAACCGAGACGTTCCGCGTGCGCCTGAAGGGCTCCAATGTCGAGCTCGAGATTCCGCGCGAGCGCTCGATGCTTGACGTCCTCAACGCCAGCGGCTTTGAGGTGATATCCGATTGCAAGCGCGGCGAATGCGGCCTCTGCGCCATCGACGTTGTCGATGTCGACGGCGAGATCGACCATCGCGACGTCTTCTTCAGTGACCACCAGAAGCAAAGCAACCAGAAGATCTGCGCCTGCGTTTCGCGCGCGCGGGGCACGATCACGGTGGACACGCTGCTGCGGGCGGATGCGGTCTGACGGCGGCAGCTTGGCCTTCATGGTTCGAGACGCGCCGCATGGCGGCGCTCCTCACCACGAGGATTCGAAATCCCGCCGCAAGGCGAGACCTCGTTCATCGCCCCATCTGTTTCGGGTCATAATAGAACCGTTCTTCGATCAGCTGATTGCCGCGCCAGGTCTGCCACGCAATCTCGTCGAGTGTCCGCGTCACACCGTCGGCATTTGTGAAGCTGAATGTCCAGCGCGTCGCAACATGGTCGCCTTCGATCAGGCTCGGCCCGACACGAACGGCCTTGACCTCTTTGAAGGCCGCCAGCACCCCGCGCTCCTTGGCGACGAGCTTGTCGCGGCCGACAACCGGCGCGGCGTTGTTCTCGTAGGTCGCGGCATCGGGCGTGTAGAATTGCTCGATTGCTTCGACAAACTTCCCGTCCTCCAGCCGCTTTGCAAAGGCTTCGACGATGTCACGGCTCGGCATGGATCACCTCACGATTAAAACCGACTGTTAGTCGGTAAATACCGACCGGTAGTCGAAAAGTCAACTGGCCGCCTCTGCCAAATTCGACTAGACGAGGACGCATGGCGAAACAGGCGGAGCGGCGGGCGGCGACGACGGAGGCGATCCTGACGGCGGCGCGCCGGTTGTTCGGGACGCAAGGCTTTGCCGCGACGACGATGGACGAGATCGCGGAAGGGGCCCGCATCGCCAAGGGCGCGGTCTATCATCACTTCAAGACCAAAGAGGCGGTATTCGAAGCCGTGTTCGACCTGGTCTCGCGCGATCTCGTGGTCGAGATCGACAGCGCGGCACGCGCCGAGAAGGACGTGCTGGCCGCGATGGTCGCCGGCACCCAGCATTATTTTGCCGCGACTGCAAAGGGCCCGACCGGCCAGATCATTCTGCGCGACGGTCCCGCGGTGCTCGGCTGGGAGCGCTGGCGCGAGATCGACGCCAGGCATTTTGGCGGCAAGATGCCGCGCGCACTGTCGGTGGCCATGGACGCCGGCCTGATCGCAAAGCAGCCAGTCGAGCCGCTGGCGCGCCTTCTGCTCGGCGCGGTCACGGAGGCCGCGGTCGCCTGCGCCGGGCGCGCCGATATCGCAAGAGCAGGTGCGGAATATGCCCGTGCGTTCAAGTCGCTGGTCGAGGCGCTGCGCGTCAAGCCATGATTGTGCTAGTGACGAACTGGAAACGCCCACACCAACAAGAAGAACAATCGCGCATGACCGCAAATTCCACTCTCGCGCCGTCTGATCCCGAGTTCGACTACATCATCGTCGGCGCCGGCTCCGCCGGCTGTGTGCTCGCCAACCGGCTGTCGGCGAACGGCAAGGACCGCGTGCTGCTGCTGGAGGCGGGACCTACGGATTCCAACATCTGGATCCACGTGCCGCTCGGCTATGGAAAGCTGTTCAAGGAAAAGACCGTCAACTGGATGTACCAGACCGAGCCGGAGCCCGAGCTGAAGGGCCGCCAGGTATTTCAGCCACGCGGCAAAACGCTGGGCGGATCGAGCTCGATCAACGGCCTGCTCTATGTTCGTGGCCAGCACGAGGATTACGATCGCTGGCGCCAGCACGGCAATGCCGGCTGGGGCTATGACGACGTGCTGCCCTATTTCAGGAAGGCCGAGAACCAGACGCGCGGCGCCGATCAATATCACGGCACCGGCGGGCCGCTGCCGGTGTCCAACATGGTCGTGACCGATCCCCTGTCGAAAGCCTTCATCGACGCCGCGGTCGAGACCGGTCTGCCCTATAATCCCGATTTCAACGGCGCCACGCAGGAAGGCGTCGGCCTGTTCCAGACCACCACGCGCAACGGCCGCCGCGCCTCGACGGCGGTGGCCTATCTCGGCCCTGCGAAGAAACGCAGCAATCTCAAGATCGAGACCGAGGCACTCGGCCAGCGCGTGCTGTTCGAAGGCCGCCGCGCGGTCGGCATCGAGTACCGGCAGGGCGCGAACCTGCGCCGCGCGCGCGGCGCGAAAGGAGATCGTGCTGTCGAGCGGCGCCTACAACTCGCCGCAGCTCCTGCAGCTCTCCGGCGTCGGGCCTGCGGATCTCCTGCGCAAGCACGGCATCGATGTCGTGATGGACGCGCAGGGCGTCGGTCACGATCTCCAGGACCACATGCAGGTCCGCATCGTGATGCGCTGCTCGCAGAAGATCACGCTGAACGACACCGTCAACCACCCGCTCCGCCGCACGATGGCCGGCGCGCGTTATGCGCTGTTCCGGAAAGGCTGGCTGACGATTGCGGCCGGCACGGCGGGCGCGTTCTTCAAGACCGATCCGCGGCTGGCTTCACCCGACATCCAGGTGCACTTCCTGCCGTTCTCGACCGACAAGATGGGTGAGAGGCTGCATGATTTTTCGGGCTTTACCGCCTCGGTCTGCCAGCTCCGGCCCGAGAGCCGCGGCAGCTTGCGCATCAGGAGTGCGGACCCGACCGTGCCCCCGGAAATCCGCATCAACTACATGTCCGCCGAGACCGACCGCACCACCAATGTCGAGGGCCTCAAGATCCTGCGCAAGATCCTGAACGCGCCGGCGCTAAAGCCCTTCGTGGTCAGCGAGTACGATCCCGGCGCGAAGGTATCCACGGACGCCGAGCTTCTGGACTATTGCCGCGAGCGCGGCAGCACCATCTACCATCCGACCTCGACCTGTCGTATGGGCAATGATGCGCTCGCGGTGGTGGACCAGCGGCTGAAGGTGAGGGGGCTCGAAGGCCTCCGCATCGTCGACGGCTCGATCATGCCGGACCTCGTCTCGGGGAACACCAACGCGCCGATCATCATGATCGCGGAGAAGGCATCCGATATGATACTGGAGGATGCGCGGTAGAGCTTGATCTGGAAAAGTGGAGACCGGTTTTCCGATAAGATCATGCTCGAAAAAACGACGCGTCTTGAGAGGAATTGAACTTGGCTACGCGATTCAAGATCGGCACCCGCAAGAGCGTAATGGCGCTGGCACAGACGGAGGAGATTGCCCGCCGCCTGACCGCCGCCATGCCGGATCTCGATGTCGAGATCGTCAAGTTCGATACCACGGGCGATCTCGACCAGACCAGCAAGCTGCTGCCCCATGGCGGCAAGGGCGGCGCCTTCGTCGCGCAGATCCGCGCTGCCGTGCTGTCCGGCGAACTCCAGGCCGCGATGCATTCGCTGAAGGACATGCCTGGCAACGAGGACACGCCCGGCCTCGTCATCGGCGCCACCCTGTCGCGCGATCCCGCAAGCGATGCGCTGGTGCTGCGCGATGGCGTCACGCTGGCAGCGCTGCGGCAGTCGCGGGGCAAGGGCTTCAAGATCGGCACCAACGCCGTCCGCCGCGCGGCCTATGCGCGGCGACTGTTTCCCGATGTCGAAGTGATCCACTTCCGCGGCGCTGCCGACACGCGCGTGCGAAAACTCGACAATGGCGAGAAGCAGAAGCTGCCGGATGGCGGCGCGGTGGGTCCCGCAGACGCGTTGATCATGGCGCGCTCGGGCCTCGATCGCGTTGGTCTGTCCAGCCGCATCGCGTACGAATTCAGCGCGGCCGAAATGCTGCCCGCAGCGGGGCAGGGCATCGTCGCCGTCGAATGCGCGGCGCAGGACTGGCAAACGCGAACAATCCTGTCATCGATCGACGATCCCTCGGCCCATGCCTGCGCCGATGCCGAGCGCGAGGTGCTCTGGGTGCTCAACGGCCACTGCAATTCGCCGGTGGCGGGCTTTTCGACCATATCAGACGATCAGATGTCTCTCGCCGCCTCCGTGCTCGATCTCTCCGGCAACACCATCATCGAAGCCTCGCGCAGGGGCCCGGCTGATCGCCCGCGCGAGCTTGGCCGCGCGGTGGCATTGGATCTGCTGAGCAAGGGCGCCGCCGAGATCATCGAGCGCAGCCGGCCGCGCTAATCCGTGTGCCCATAAGTCCAGTCGAGCGACGAAATGAAAGAGGCCGCCTCGTTGGCGGCCTCCTGATGTCAGCGCGGAATTCACTTTTTGAAGTCTACGTTGCTACAATACCACCATATGTCAGTGCCGCTCCATCCCGCAGCCCTGACCTTGTCGGCGCAGTCACCGTAGTTCGCAAAATTGGCCACGTTTCTGCAAGGTACCGCCGAAAAGCGTGGCCAACCCATGGAATTGCAGCGCGGCAACCCGGCGTCCGCGAGGGTAGACCGGGTGTTCGCCGCGTTCGCCGAGGCAATTGACAGGACGATCAGGCCGGCAAGTAGCAGCAGCGCTCTCATGACGATCTCCTCCCAATGACGGGATAGCGAAGTACCATCCCAGGCTGTATGATAGCACCGATTCAACAGAAAAACAGATGTCGCATCGGGTCAAAATGCGAAGCACTTAACGTTTGCAAACCTGGTCCGTTATGGCTCGCTGAGCGGACCTCAACGAGGTGCGCCGGTAGTTCGTTGATGGGCAATAAAGGCGACATTCCGTGACTGTCGGGCCATGTAAGGCTGACCAGTTGAATTCGAACTCTTGCATCGCGGGTCGAAGCCAGCCGGAGCCATGTCCGGTGTGAGCGCCAATACGCTACCGGCCACGCGCCTGCGATTGTCGAAAACAACAACGCCGGGCAAAGTTGATCGTGGATCAACACCGCTTGCGCTTGTTAGACGTCGATTATCAGTATCCGCGAGGTCCGAAAAAATAACCGACTGCTTTGCATGGGGTGATCCGATGAGTTCCAGTGCAGATCTTTCGACAATTCTAAACCGCATCCTTGATACGGCCACGGATAATCTCAGGATCGCAAAGATTCTCGTTCAAATGGGGCTAGATCCCGACAACATCACCTACGGCGCACTGCTTAATCGGCTGTTTGAAATTGTGTTAGCTAATATCACGCTCGCCAATATGTTCGCCTTGGTTGGCGCCATCTTCCTGGTCGCTACCTTGCTGATGCAGAGAATGGTGCCGCTGCGGGTCGCGAATATGGTCGGCTGTACTTTCTTGGCAATTTCCGGCGCGCTTTCCGGAAGCGTCGCCACCTTTCTGCTTTATCTGCTGCTGTTGCCAGTTAATGCCGTTCGCCTCCGGCAACTGCTCAAGCTCGTTGAGAAGGCACGTAACGCGACGCAGGGTGACAGGTCGATGGAATGGCTCAAACCATTCATGACCGAACGTAGATATCGCCGGGGCGACAGACTGTTCAAGAAGGGTGATGCCGCTACAGAAATGTTTCTCACCGTCACCGGGAAGTTTCTCGTCAAAGAAATCAGCGTCGAGCTTCCGCCAGGGCGTCTCATGGGAGAACTTGGCTTCTTTACGCCCAATAACCGACGAACCGGAACGGTCGAGTGCATAGAAGACGGCCAAGTCCTGACAATAACTTACGAAAGGCTGCTTGAGATCTATTTTCAAAGTGATCAGCAATTCGGCTATTATATCCTCGTCCTGATCAGCCAGCGTCTCCTGGAAAACAACCAGCGCCTCCAGGAAAACATCTCGCGGCTTGAAGCAACTCTCGCACAAGAGAAAGCGACGAGATAGACGGCGCCGCGCATGGCATAGCTTAAAACTTGGCCTTTGCTTCACCATTGGTGGCACGCCTGTCACGCAGTGCGGTTCTCGCGAGGCAGGGATGTCCGCTTTGGGTCAAAGGACTAAACCGCTCGCGCGGTAGGGCGCTTGGGGCGGGCATCTAGCGACTATCGAGGGCGTAGCGTGCGGAAGCGTCCTGTCTTGAGATCGAGGAACTGCAAACCTCACTCAAGGCAGGAGCACCTCCATGACCGACCAGGCCGTGAGCCCGTTACGCCGGCGCATGATCGAAGACATGTCGATCCGCAAGTTCGCGCCAAAGACCCAACATGACTACGTGCAAAGGGTCAAGGAGTTCGCCGCGTTTCTCGGGCGATCACCCGATGCGGCCAGAGCAGAGGACGTGCGCGGCTTCCGTCTGCATCTGGCATCATGTGACGCGGGCACGCCGAAGATCAACGCCACCGTCTCGGCGCTGCGGTTCTTGTTCAATGTGACGCTTGATCGTCCCGACCTTGCCAAGCAGCTGGCGTTCATGCACGAGCCGCGCAAGGTGCCGGTTGTTTTGAGCCCCGAGGAGGTTGCGCGCTTTCTCGAGGCTGCGCCGAGCATCAAGTACAAGGCGGCGCTGAGCGTCGCCTACGGCGCCGGGCTGCGCGTTTCGGAGGTGATCTCGCTGAAGGTGTCCGATGTCGACTCCCAGCGCATGATGTTGCGCGTCGAGCAGGGCAAGGGCCGCAAAGATCGCCATGCCATGCTTTCTCCGGTGCTGCTCGATCTTCTGCGCGAGTGGTATCGCATCGCACGGCCGCAGGGTTGGCTATTTCCGGGCCAGAACCCGGCCAACCCGATGACGACGCGCCAGCTCACGCGCGCCTGCCATGCCGCGGCCGAGATCGCGGAGATTGCGAAGCGGGTGGCGCCGCACACCTTGCGCCACAGCTTTGCCACTCACCTGCTCGAACAGAACATCGACATTCGGGTGATCCAGGTCCTGCTCGGCCACGGCAAACTCGAGACCACGGCGCTCTACACCCGGGTTGCGACCAAGACGATCCGCGATGTCATGAGCCCGTTGGACCGTCTCGCGCCGCTGCTTCCAAAGAAGAACGAGCCCAAGGCCGAGCCGCCTGCCTGACGCGCGACTCCCGTGTCGCGCCCGGCGCTGGAGGTTGCGGATATCTTCCGCCGCCATGGCCCGGCCTGGCGTCAGGCCCATGCCGGCCATGTCAGCCTCGATCAGTTGAAAGTGATGTCGGCGATCGAGCGCTGCCGCACGGCGGCCCTTGGCGGCCATGTCGCGCGCTGTGCGGACTGCGCCTATACCACCATCGCCTACAACTCCTGCCGCAACCGGCACTGCCCGAAGTGCCAAGGCGCCGCGGCGAAGGAATGGCTCGCCGACCGCGAAGCCGATCTGCTGCCGGTGCCGTACTATCATGTGGTGTTCACGCTGCCGGCGGCCATCGCCGATATCGCCTACCAGAACAAGGCCGTCATTTACGACCTGCTGTTCAAGGCATCGGCCGAGACCCTGATCACCATCGCGGCCGATCCAAAGCACCTCGGCGCCCGCGTCGGCATCACCTCGGTTCTCCATACCTGGGGCTCGGCTATGACCCATCACCCGCACGTGCATATGATCGTGCCGGGCGGCGGCATCTCGCTCGACGGCGAGCGCTGGGTGGCGTGCCGGCCCGGCTTCTTCCTGCCGGTGCGCGTCCTCTCGCGCCTGTTCCGACGGCTGTTGCTGGAGAGGCTGCTCGCTGCACATCAGACCGGCCAGCTGAAGTTCTTCGGCAACTACGCTGCACTCGTCGACCCGCAGGCGTTCGCGGCCTATCTGGCTCCGCTGCGGCGAGCCGAATGGGTCGTCTACGCAAAGCGTCCGTTCGGTGGACCTGAGGCGGTGCTGGCCTATCTGTCGCGCTATACCCACCGCGTCGCCATTGCCAACAGCCGACTGATCGCCTGTGACCGCACCGGTGTCACCTTCCGGTGGAAAGACTATCGTGCCGATGGTCGCGATCGCCAGAAGCTCATGACGCTCTCAACCGGCGAGTTTATCCGCCGCTTCCTCATCCACGTCCTTCCGCACGGCCTCCACCGCATCCGCCACTATGGCCTTCTCGCCAGCGGCAGGCGCGCCGACAATATCGCCCGAGCGCGCCGCCTGCTCGATATGCCGGCGGTACAGCCCGAGGCCGCGGATAGCGGTTGCGCCGAGGCCGACGATCCCAAGCCGCCCGAGCACCAGTGTCCGTGCTGCGGCGGTCGCATGATCATTATCGAGACGTTCCAACGCGGCACCTCGCCGGGCTACCGGCCGGCAGCATCCACCGCCGTGATCAGGATCGACACTTCATGATCATGCTCGGCGCGCCTCAAACTCAAAAACCTGCGTGTCAGGTTCGCCGGCCCTCGACCGGTAATCAACGGTCTCGCCCACGTGCCAGGGCAATGCCGTTTTCTCGTTTCGATCGCCACTGCGCGATACCAGTTCTGCCTATCCCTATCGGCCGGCCAGGTTCGTCGCCACTGCGATCACTCCCCAAACAATTGCTCGACGCTCCCCGGCGAAAGACCACCAGCGCCAAATCCCCATAGCGTCTGACGCGCGGCCCACCAAACCTCCCGCGGTTTCTTCCCTTGAGGTTTGCGTACGCCGGCCCCGGCATGCGCCGCGCCACCATCATGGGGCCGCCATCCGCAAACCTTCACAGAAGCGTCGCTTTGGCGCTCGGATGCAAACGTCCGGTCTACCCCTGTGAGTCGACATAAAGCTGCGCCACGCCAACGGAAGCGATGCGCCGAGGGTCGACATTGTCCGCGAGCGGCTGGCGCCAGAGCAAATGTGAGATAGATCATACCCGGCGCGTCGCCGACGTGTTGCCATTCCGATGTTGCCGGCGAAACTTCATTTCTTTCGCTGTCGTGGCCGGCGCGTATCGCGCTACGGTTCGGACTGTGCGGGAGGCGTCGGATGGTCAATATCAAGGTTCCTCACAATCCAGTGCAGAAACGCGGCTTGTGGCCGCCCAAAGGCGGGCGCAAATATTCGGTCTTGATGGCCTGCGTAACGAACGCAACCAGCCGGATTTGGCCGATCCCGATATGACGAATTGGGCAAAATGTCTTCGAGCCGAAGCTGAGGCGGGCGGGTTTGCGTTGTTGGACCCGTCGAAGATTTCAATCGAAGAGAGCGTTGATCACGTTTGCGAGCGTCTCCGCATCGGGCGATCTCGCGGATAGTCCGCCAGTTCGCTGATGGGCCAATAAGCGACATTGGTAGAGCCGCCGGCCTAGTCTCTGCGATATGCTACTGACTTTCTGGAAGATGCTTGCGGAAAAACGCGATCATCTCGGCGTGGAGGTGTCGATGAAATTCGATGCGGTCGAAACCCGGCGCATCGGTGCAAGCCGCCGGGTTAGCCTGCGCTTCCTTCGGGGTGCAGGTGGCAAGGAAAGAGAAGTGTTTAGCGTTTGTCACGAAGTGATAATCCGGCATTGCAAGCCGTTGTTTGATGACTGCCGCACAGCATCCTGACAAGCCGTCGGCGTTTTGTGCAGGATCGGAACTCCACAACTGTATCGGGATCGCTACCTCCTTCAGGTTCTTCTCGGGGAATACAAATGCGGGGTATGGATCGACGATGACAGCGGCCCTCACGCGCGGATCGGACGTGACCGGCTGACTGGGCGCCTCACCGTTTTCAAGCTCCTTGCAGGCCAACAGGCCGGACGTCGCGCAATTGGCCAAACCCTTTCGCAACTCGGGATTGCCCCCGATGACAGCAAGACCCGTGTATCCGCCAAACGAGAAACCGTAGAGACCAATACGCCGGGGATCGACGCGCGGCGCGTCGGGCCATCCATCGAGCATGTAGTCAATCAGCCGCTTAATATCGTCCGGGCGCTCGACCAGCACCGAAAGGCTGTCGGTACGGCTAGTGTCTCGCCAGGTGTCACCGGGATGATTGAGTGCAGCGACGACAAAGCCCGCGTCGGCCAACGCCGCCGCAGTGTCATGGTGGCCGCCGAACCATCCCCGTCTGCCATGCGATATCACGATGAGAGGAAGCTTTTGACCCGTTACTGCGCATCCGGGGACGGCGAAGAAAGTGGCACCACGGGCATCCATTTCTCGTGGGGACTCCGAGCAAGGTGTCCAAACGAGCAGCCTGATCCCCGGTCCCTTTGCGTCACCAGGAATGTCAAAATTTCTGACCCCGCGGCGTTCGCCATTGACAGATCAAGGGACAAACAGAAAGCAAACAATAAAAAAGCACGAAGCATTCTTGGCTCCCGGCGTCAGAGGACCGCCACAATGAACAGTTGAACCAAGGGATGATGTCGACTTTGGGTCAAACGCGAAGAACTCAGCGCGAGCAAAATCTAGTCCGCCGTGCCTCAAAAAGCCGACTTCAACAGGGTGCGCCGCTGCTGTGCTAAGGGCCAGTGGACTAAACCGCTCGCGCGGTAGGGCACGACGGCCGGCAGCACGGCTGAGGGATAGCGCAACGAGGCGTCCTGTCTTGAGATGAGGGGTTGCAACAACCTCACTCAAGACAGGAGCATCCCCATGACCGACGAGGCAATGAGCCCGTTGCGCCGGCGCATGATCGAAGACATGACGATCCGCAGGCTGGCCCCGAAGACCCAACATGACTACGTGCAAAGGGTCAAGAACTTCGCCGCATTTCTCGAGCGCTCGCCGGATACGGCGAGCTTCGAAGACGTGCGCCGCTATCAGCTGCACCTGGCCGCGAGCGGCGTTGGTGTGCCGACCATCAATCAGACGGTTTCGACACTGCGGTTCTTCTTCCGGGTCACGCTGAGGCGCCACGAGATCGTTGAGCATACGCATGTCATTCACGAGCCTCGCAAGCTGCCGGTGGTGCTGAGCCCCGAGGAAGTGGCGCGGCTGCTCGATGCCGCACCCGGGCTCAAATACAAGGCGGCGCTGAGCGTGGCCTACGGCGCCGGCCTGCGCGCCACCGAGGTCATCTCGCTCAAGGTCGCCGACATCGACAGCAAGCAAATGATCATTCGCGTCGAGCAGGGCAAAGGCGGCAAGGACCGTAACGTCATGCTCTCACCACTGCTGCTCGATCTGCTGCGCACCTGGTGGCGGGCGGCGCGGCCCCGGGGTTGGCTATTTCCAGGCCGCGATCCGGCCCAGCCGATGACGACACGGCAGCTCAATCGCGCCTGTCATGCCGCCGCCCAAATGGCCGAGATCCACAAGCGCGTGTCGCTGCATACCCTGAGGCACAGCTTCGCCACCCACCTCTTGGAGCAGAACATCGACGTCCGCGTGATCCAGGTGCTGCTCGGTCACGCCAAGCTCGACACCACGGCGCTCTATACCCGCGTCGCCACCAAGACGATCAGCGAGGTCATGAGCCCGCTGGAGCACATCGCGATCAAACTGAAGGAGGACCGGCCGCCCGGCTGACCTGGCGCGCATGTCGCGCCCGGCCTTGGAGGTTGCGGATATCTTCCGCGACCATGGCCCGGCATGGCGCAAAGCCCATGCCGGTCATGTCGGCCTCCAGCAATTGAAGGTGATGTCAGCAATCGAGCGCTGCCGCACGGCCGCTCTCGGCGGCCATGTCGCGCGCTGTGCGGACTGCGCCTATACCACCATCGCCTACAACTCCTGTCGCAACCGCCATTGCCCAAAGTGCCAGGGCGCCGCCGCGAAGGACTGGCTCACCGACCGCGAGGCGGAGCTGTTGCCGGTGCCGTACTATCACGTGGTGTTCACGCTCCCGGCGTCGATCGCCGACATCGCCTATCACAACAAGGCCGCCATCTACGACCTGCTGTTCAAAGCCTCGGCCGAGACCTTGACCACGATCGCGGCCGACCCAAAACACCTCGGCGCCCGCATCGGCGTCACCTCGGTTCTCCATACCTGGGGCTCGGCCATGACCCATCACCCGCACGTCCACATGATCGTGCCGGGCGGCGGCATCTCGCTCGACGGCGAGCGTTGGGTGGCGTGCCGGGTGGGCTTCTTCCTCCCCGTGCGCGTGCTCTCGCGCCTGTTCCGCCGGTTGTTGCTGGAGAAGCTGATCGCCGCCCACAACGCCGGCCGCCTCCAATTCTTCGGCAACCATGCTGCTCTCGCCGACCCGCAGGCGTTCGCAGCCTATCTGGCGCCGCTGCGCCGAGCCGAATGGGTGGTCTATGCCAAGCGCCCGTTCGGCGGGCCACAGGCTGTGCTGGCCTATCTATCGCGCTATACCCACCGCGTCGCCATCGCAAACAGCCGGCTGATCGCCTGCGACCGCACCGGCGTCACCTTCCGATGGAAGGACTATCGCGCCGAGGGTCGCGACCGCCAGAAGCTCATGACACTCTCAAGCAGCGAGTTCATCCGCCGCTTCCTCATCCACGTCCTGCCGCAAGGCTTCCACCGCATCCGTCACTACGGCCTGCTCGCCAGTGGCACCCGCGCCGATAACATCGCTCGCGCGCGTGAGCTGCTCGCCGCTGCAAATTCTGAAGGTCAGCCCATCACTGCCGCCGCCGATCAAACCAAGCCGAGCTGCCCTGCTGCGGCGGTCGCATGGTCGTCATCGAGGTCTTCGAGCGCGGTGCTACGCCACGACATCGGCCAACAGCTCCAACGAACCGCATCAGGATCGACACCTCATGACCGCGTCACAATCCCGCAAAACGGCTTATCGCGCGCGCTGCCTCTCGACCGGCCATGGCAGAGCGCGCCCAGATATCCGCCAGCCGCCGCAAATCGTCCGCCAATCCACCCCGTTCAACGCGGCAGGCCCCTCATTCATGAGCTGCTCCGCCCTCGGCCAGCTCGCCGAACCGGCTCAATTCCAATCAAACACATCATCCGCGGCACGCAAATCCCCATAGCCCACGCCGCGCCACCCACATGCCTCACCCGCGGTTTCCTCCCTTGGAGGCTTTCGGACGCCGGCCCTCGTGTGCGCGGCAACACCGTCATGGGGCCGGCATCCGAAAACCTTCACACAATCAGACATCCGGTTTGTCGCTTTCATTTCGCTATTGGCCTTGCGAGCTTACGGGCGCTGTCCAGGACAAGCTGCACAACCGGGCTGACGGCGCGATCCCTGACGGTGACCATCCCGCTCGGTCGACGTGCCGCCGGCAGTTCAACGGGCAAGACCTTGAGTGCTGCCCCCTGGTGAGAAATTTCAGTGCAGAGGACGGGAAAACCGTGATGAACCGCCCGGTCTCCAGCAAGCTGACCCGCATATGGGGAAAGGACAGGTCAAGAGACAGGTTTAAGCATGCGATGCTTGCACCGGAATAGTGGCGGTTACTCCGAGGATCTGGAAATCTCACTCCAGAGAGGAGCGAGAAGCGCTGCGCGACGTCCCACCAGAAACTCGATCTCGTCGAGCGACAGCCGTGGGCGCAAGCGTCGTGCTTCGTTTAGCGCCGCAACCGCTTCTTCCTTCTTGCTGAGTCCTGCCGCAATGACCGCCAGGACGACACGAGCGACATAGAACTGTGGATCGCGGCGACAGGCTGCCCGGACTTCCTCGTGGGCCTCTGTCATCCGACGTTGCCTCGCCAGAGCCAGTGCGTAGAATGTACCCCAGAAGCCCAGCCGATGATCCCGCGGGCTGAGCCGCATCCCGTGCTGCAGTTTCTCGAGTCCCGTGACATCCATCTTTTCGGCAAAACATTGCGCAGTTCCGAGCGCGACCCATGCTTGTGCATTGCTGGGATCGTTCTCGATCGCCCGCTCCAGCAGCTCGGTGCCTCTGTCCAAATCGCCCAGTTCGGCCAGCGCGCACCCGGCATAGCCGAGGACCTCGGAAGCATCGTGCTCGATTGTCACCGCCCGTTCGGCTTCTGTGCGCGCTTCCGTGACGGCCGCTGCTGCGTCCCCGGCCAGGCCAAGCCGCGCGCCCAACGACAAAAAAGCGCGAGCTGAGCCCGCGCGAGCGCAAAGCCGGGATCCACAACGGCCGCTTGACGCAACAGCGCGGTCGCCTGGCTCAGGGTTTCTTCGCTCCAGCCTTTGAGGCTGATCATCCCGGCTCCTTCGCGGAAGCAGGACCAGGCGTTCGGGTTGGCGTCGCGGCGACGCCTGATCAAGGCGACTTCGGCACGAACCAGCTCCGGCTCGATCCGGCTGGCGATCGCGCGGGCGATTTGATCCTGCAGTTCAAGGACGTCTTTGGCTTGACCGTCGAACCGGTCGGCCCATAGCTGTGCGCCGGTGGCCGCCTCGATCAACTGCGTGCCGACACGAAGTTGCCGGCCGACGGGCCTCAAACTGTCCTCGACGATGTAGCGAACAGCAAGCTCGCGCCCGATCTGGCGGCTGTCCACCGAGCGGCCCTGGTAAGCAAAGGCGGATTGCCGGGCTATGACGATAAAGCCGGGAATCCGTGCCAGCATCGTGATCAGATCCTCGGTCATCGCCTCCGTCAGAAACTTGAACTCGCGCTCGTCGGAAAGACAGGTGAAAGGCAGCACGGCGATGGACGGCTTGCCGGTGGTCGGAGGCTGGGCAATCTCGACGAGCGGCTTTGCCGGCTCCGCCGAAGGTGCGTTCTCATCAATCCTGCAACGCCACGCGCGCATCGGTTCAGCGATGTTCTTCAAGGCCTGCGGTCCCATATCGTCGAAAACGATATCGACCTTGCCGCGAATTTGCCGATGGGCGTCGTCGGAGACGCAAACGCCTCCGGGCTCGGCAATCCCCCTCGAGTCGAGCGGCGATGTTGACGCCATCGCCGAAAATGTCGTTCTCATCGACAATGATGTCACCGACATGGATGCCGATGCGGAACTCGATCCGGACGCCCTCTGAAACATCGGCGTTTTTCGCCGCCATATTGCGCTGGATCTCGACCGCGCTTCGCGCTGCATCCACGGCGCTGGCGAACTCCACGAGCATGCCGTCGCCGGTCGTCTTGACGATGCGGCCACGATGCGTGGCGATGGTGGGATCGACAAGACCCCTTCTGATCGCCTTCAGCCGTGCCAGCGTGCCTTCCTCGTCGGCCCCCATAAGACGGCTATATCCGGCAACATCAGCCGCCAGGACCGCTGCCAGGCGCCGGTCTACGCGCTCGAAGGTCAAGGAAATGCCCCATGGTCGCAATTTCAGTGCTGCGCATCAAAGCACATCAGCGGGCCGCTCAGCTAGGGCCGACTTCCAGGTTGGGTCGGAAGCGGAAGGGAGCGCTCACCCAATCACCTCGTCGGCGGTCGCCAGGAGGGAAGGCGGAACGGTGAGGCCGAGCGCCTTGGCGGTGTTCAGGTTATTCGCCAATTTGGAGCGCGTGGGCTGTTCGACTGGGATATTATTGCTCTTGCCGCTTGTTCTAAACTGGCCGGCACAATCACGCGATGAAACGGTGCTATCGTGCTGAGATAGATACGCCCAAGTCGGTTGTGGCAATGCACGACGGTCCCCGCGACCAGCTCGCGCCCATTTGCTGCATCGGCGCGAAGTTGGATGCTGACGCGGAAATCGAGATGCCGGTCATCCGCGCCCAGTACCAGCTCCGTCGCGCTCTTTGACAGCACCGGGAAGAAGCCGATAACCGGCCCACGCGCCGCTGCGGCAAGACCGACGGCGCGCGACGATTTGACGGCGACTGTCGCCATCACCACATCGCGGATACGCGTGAGCGCACGAATCCACCACGCCTGTCGCTCGAGCGCGGCGCGTGCCAGCACCTCTACCTCATCGCTGGCCCCGGCCGGCAGTTGAATTGCAAACGCATCCAAAAGGTCCGCGCCTGCGTAGAGCGGCGCGAGCACGCTGTTGCTCGGCATCGGCACGGCGCGCGCTTTGGTCATGCGATCTGGTACCGGATGCCGGGGAGGTAGGCGGGATGATGCCATCGTGCGCCTGTTTTGCCCGACGTGTCAAACCTCGCAGCCGCAAGGCCTGTGGTTGCGCCAGGCAGAATTCGTCAAGGATTTGTACTGTGCATGGGGTTGTTTTAAAGGGTCTTGTTTCCGCCCTCCGAGAGGGCGGAATTTTTTCACCGGCGCACCCGCTTCAGCATCTGCTCGACATGGGCGATCGGCGTCTCCGGCTGGATGCCGTGGCCGAGATTGAAGATGAAGCGGCCTTGCGCAAAATTCGCCATCACATTGTCGACCGCGCAGTCGAGCGCTGTGCCGCCCGTGATCAGCACCAGCGGATCGAGATTGCCCTGCACGGCGACGCGGCTCTGCACCCGCTCGCGGATGAAGGCGGGTTCGGCAGTCCAGTCGATGCTGACCGCGTTGACGCCGGTCGCCTCGACATAGCCGGGCAATTGCGCGCCGGCCCCGCGGGGAAGCCGATGATCCTGGCATCCGGCACTTTTGCGCGCACGCCTTCGACGATGCGACGCGTCGGCTCGACCGACCAGCGCACGAACTCGGCAGGCGGCAGCACGCCGGCCCAGGTGTCGAAAATCTGCAGGGCGTTGGCGCCGGCTTCGAGTTGCGCCAGCAGATAGTGGATCGAGTTCTCGACCAGCACGTCGATGATTTTCGCAAAGGCGTCCGGATGCCGGTAGGCCATCATCCGCGCCGGCGCCTGGTCGGGCGTGCCGCGCCCCGCGACCATATAGGTCGCGACCGTCCAAGGGCGCCGCAGAAGCCGATCAGCGCGATCTCTGCCTCGAGCGCCCCGCGCACGATCCTGAGCGCCTCGAACACCGGCTCGAGCTTGCCGAAATCGGCCTGCGTGGCGAGCGTTCCGACCTTCGCCGGATCATCCAGCGGCTCGAGCCGCGGGCCTTCGCCAATCTCGAAGCGCACCGAGCGGCCGAGCGCGTAGGGGATCACCAGAATGTCGGAGAAGATGATCGCGGCATCGAAGCCGAACCGGCGGATCGGTTGCAGCGTGACTTCGGCCGCCAGCTCCGGATTGAAGCAGAGATCGAGGAAGCCGCCCGCCTTGGCGCGCACCTCGCGGTACTCCGGCAGATAGCGGCCGGCCTGCCGCATCATCCACATGGGCGGGACGGCTTGCCGCTGGCCGGAGAGCACGTCGATGAAGGGCTTTGTCGCAGACTGGGGCACGAACGTTCCTGACGCAGAGTTGGGGTTCCTGATACACCGGGCGAGGCCCGAGCGGAACAGGGGAACCAGCGCAATTGCGCCGCGTTGACCCGGCAATGGAGGAGGAATTCCATGGCTCAAACATTCAATCCCGCGCCGCATGACAAGCACGCCGACAATCCGCACGAGGCGCTCGCGGCCGACCGCCACGCCAAGCTCGATACCGGGCTGGAAGATACCTTCCCCGCCTCCGATCCCGTGAGCGTCACGCAGCCGACGCCGTCGAAGGCCGATGCGGATGCCGACAATCCCTCGCTCTGGGACAAGGTTAAGTCGATCTTCAGCTAGGGCCGCCGGTTTCCGATAGGCTCGATAAGGCCTTGTTAGTGATCTGCGGAAGCCCCGATCCGTAGGAGTACGGGAAAACCCGTAGATGAATGCGAATTCCGGCAAGCGCTTCAGGGTTCAATAAGAGAAGCGGCAGAGTTTCCAGCTATTGGAGATTTCTTCCGCATGAACGTCGCCCCACAGAGAGCCGGATGGAGCCGCCTGCCGTTGCGCGCGGCGGCATTCGTCGTGCTTACCTGCGTTGCAATCCTCGGCGTCAGCGGCTGGCGTGAATGGGCCGCGCGGGACGCGGTGCTCAAGGGCGCCGAAACCGAGATGGCGAACGTCGCCCGCTCGTTGACGCAGCATGCCGAGGACAGCCTTGATCTGCTCGATTCCGGCGTCGTCGGCGTCGTCAGCCGGCTTGAGATGGATGGCGCCGATCCCGCCACGATCGCGAAGCTGCGCAACCTGCTGGAGGCCCGCAAGAAGGCGATGGAGCGCGTCCACAGCCTCGCCATCATCGACGACCAGGGCAACTGGTTGACCTCGCCCGGCACGATCGCCTCGACGCTCAGCGACGACACGTTCTTCCGCCACCACCAGCTCTCGCCCAAGCGCGAGGCCTATATCGGCCGCCCCGTGAAGAGCCTCCTCGACGGCGAATGGGTCGTCACCCTGTCGCGTCGCTTCAACAAGCCGGACGGCAGCTTCGGCGGCGTGGTGCTCGCGGCCATCGGCTCCGGATACCTGTCGCATTTCTACGAGCAGTTCGAGATCGGCCGCAACAGCTCCGTAACGCTGATGTACGGCGACGGCAGGATCATCGCGCGCAACCCGAGCAACGAGAAGTTCGTCGGCCGCAGCGTCGCCGACACGGCGCTGTTCCGCGATGCCAACCTGCAACAGCCGAGCGGCGCCCACCATTTCAAGTCGCCGCTGGACAGCGCCGAGCGCGTCAGCTTCTTCAAGCGCAGCGCCCGCTATCCGCTAGTGCTGCTCGCCACCGTCGACAAGGACGAACTGCTGATGCCGTGGCGGGCTGCTGCGATCTCCCGCATGCTCTACGTGGTCGCGCTGGTGATGCTGATCGCGGTGATCGGCGCGCTGCTGGTGCGGCAGTTGCAGCGCGGCCAGCGCATGGCCGCGGCCCTGATCGAGAAGGAGGCGCATTTCCGCCTGCTGGCGGAAGGCTCCAGCGACATGGTCACCCGCATCGGGCTCGACGAGCGGCTGCGCTATGTCTCGCCGTCGTCCAACCGCGTGGTTGGCTGGCGCCCCAATCAGCTGATCGGCACCGACGCGCTCGCTGGAATCCATCCGGAGGACCGGCCGCATGTGCAGGCCATCGTCGACGCCATGAAGCGCGGCGACACGGACGAAGCGCGGCTCACCTACCGCAACGTGCACCGGCAGAAGTCCGAGGTCTGGCTGGAATCGACCATGCGCGTGACGCGCAAGGATAACGGCAATGTCGACGGCGTGGTCGCGATCTCGCGCGACATCACCGAGCAGAAGAAGCTGGAGACCCGGCTCGAGACGCTCGCGATCGAGGACAGCCTCACCGGGCTTGCCAACCGCCGCCGTTTCGACGAGCGGCTCAAGGAGGAATGGGCGCGCGCCTATCGCGACCGCTCCAGCCTTGGCTTGCTGATGATCGACGTCGATCACTTCAAGTCCTACAACGACGAATATGGCCATCCCGCCGGCGACGCCTGCTTGCGCGTGGTTGCAAAGATCATCGCGGCCGAGATGCAGCGGGTCGGCGATCTCGCGGCCCGCTACGGCGGCGAGGAATTCGCCATGCTGCTGCCGAATACCGATGCCGCCGGCTGTGCTCGGATCGGCGAGCGGATCCGCGGCGCCGTCCACGATGCGGGTCTGGTTCATGCTTCCAATCCGATCGCGCCATGCGTCACCGTATCGGTCGGTGGTGCGGCCTGCCGGCCGGCCCTGGAGCGCACTGCGGGTACGGGATCGTTGGTGGAGGCCGCCGACCGTGCGCTCTACGCCGCCAAGGACGCCGGCCGCGATCGCCTGATGATGTCAGGCGAGGTCATGAATCTGCTGAAAGCCTCTGGTCAATAAAAGGGCTCAATAATGCGGCGGAGGCTCGTTGGCGGGCCCCGGCGCACTTGCCTCGGCCTCCTGCAATCGTTCGTTGAGCTGCGCGAGCTGTCGCGTCAGCACGTCGATCTGCTTCCATTGTGCGGTGATGGTCTGGTTCAGCGTCTCGATGGTGTCGTCCTGATAGGCGAGACGCATCTCCAGCGTGTCGATGCGCTCGGCGAGCGTCTTGATCTCATTCGTCACTTGCGTGCCCCGATTCTCGTTCGCGCAGGCCCCGTTCGCGCAATCCGTGACCAAGCGCCACGCGCTCGTCGAACACAAAACATTCGCCGCGCCAGCGGCTCTGCGCCTCCGGCACCTGTTCCAGATACTTCAGAATGCCGCCCTTGAGGTGGTAAACTTCGGCAAAGCCGCGCGCCAGCAGATGCGCGCTCGCCTTCTCGCAACGGATGCCGCCGGTGCAGAACATCGCGATCCGCCGGTGCTTTGAAGGATCGAGCTTCTCGGCGGCGAAATCCTTGAACTGGCCAAAGCTCTTGATGTCAGGGTCGACCGCGCCCTCGAACGTGCCCATCGCCACCTCGAAGGCGTTGCGGGTGTCGAGCACCAGCGTGTCGGGCGAGGCGATCAGCGCGTTCCATTCGGCGGCCTCGACATAGGTGCCGACCTGCCGGGTCGGATCGGCGGCCGCATCGCCAAGCGTGACGATCTCCCTCTTCAGCCGCACCTTGAGCCGGCCGAACGGCATCGCTTCCGCGGTCGAGCATTTCAGTTCGAGATTGTTCAGCCGCCCACCGAACATCGCCCCGTGCGCGAGCTCGTGCGCGAAGGCATCGATCGCCGCAGGTGCGCCCGCGATCGTGCCGTTGATGCCCTCCTGCGCCAGCAGCACGCTGCCCTTCAGGGACAGGCTGGCACAGAGCGCGCGCAGCGGCTCGCGCAGCTCGCGGTAATCGGGCAGGGCGGCGAATTGGTAGAAGGCGCAGACCTTGTAAATCATGCGCCCGTTTAGCAGGCGCCCGCCGCCCAGAAAACCCGCAACCGATAGCTCTATTCCGAGGGAATGGCAGCCATTTCCCTGGTATGCCAGCATTGCCCAGCCCGGCCTGAATGTGTCATGAAGGCCCGGATTTTCCGAGATGGCGCGCCGCGCCCAGAGAGTTGGTCTACACGTCCAAGAGAGCAAGAATTCGATGAGAAACTTCCATTTCCCCGGCAGGTCTACGGTCCACGCCACCAATGCGATGGTGGCGACGTCGCATCCGCAGGCCTCGCTGGCCGCGATCGAGGTGCTGCGCGAGGGCGGCACGGCAGTGGACGCGGCGGTGGCGGGCTCGGCATTGCTCGGCGTGATCGAGCCGCAATCGACCGGCATCGGCGGCGACTGCTTTGCCCTGATCCAGCCGCGCGGCGAGGGCAAGATCATCGCCTACAATGGCTCCGGCCGCGCGCCGAAGGCCGCCGACGCCGACTGGTATCTCGAGCGCAAGATCAATTTCGTGCCGCTGACCTCGGCGCATGCGGTCTCGATCCCCGGCGTGATCGATGCGTTTGCGACCGTGCTGCGCGACCATGGCAAGTTCGGTTTCGACCGTCTGCTGCAGCCCGCGATCAAGGCGGCGGAGGAGGGCTATGTCGTAGCACCTCGCATCGCGTTCGACTGGAAAAACCAGTTCGAAAAGCTAAAGGGTGGCACCAACACCGTGCGTTACCTGTTGCCGGGCG
Source organism: Bradyrhizobium sp. RDM12 (assembly GCF_051917485.1). Classification (NCBI taxonomy): domain Bacteria; kingdom Pseudomonadati; phylum Pseudomonadota; class Alphaproteobacteria; order Hyphomicrobiales; family Nitrobacteraceae; genus Bradyrhizobium; species Bradyrhizobium sp. RDM12. The sequence goes on along the minus strand of NZ_CM133064.1, from coordinate 7,241,481 downwards.
GCAAGCCGCCGATCGCCGGGGACGTCATCCGTCAGGCCGAGCTCGGCAAGACGCTGCGAGCGATCGCCAAGGACGGCCGCGACGCCTTCTACAAGGGCCCGATCGCGGAGGACATGGTCGAGACTCTGCGCTCGATCGGCGGCCTGCATACGCTCGACGATTTCGCCGCGCACACCACCGAGACAACGACACCGATCGGCACCACGTACAAGGGCTACGACGTCTGGCAGTGCCCGCCGAACGGCCCAGGCCTCACCGCGCTGCTGATGCTGAACATCCTGTCGCGGTTCGATCTGACCAAGTATGCACCGCTCAGCATCGAGCGCTTCCACCTCGAGGCGGAAGCTGCGCGCATCGCCTATATGCATCGCGAGCTGCATGTCGCCGATCCCGACCATATGCAGGTCGAAGTGTCGAAGATCCTTGCCAAGGAGTTCTGCGACGAGCACATCGCGAAGATCCGCATGGACGGCATGCTCGACCTGCCGAACGTCGCACCGCCGATGAATCCCTCGACCATTTACATCACGGTCGTGGACAAGGACCGCAACGTCTGCTCGTTCATCAACTCGATCGCGCATTCCTTCGGCTCGGCGATCGTCTCGGACAAGACCGGCGTGCTGTTCCAGAACCGCGCCGGCGGTTTCCGCATCCAGCCCGGCCACCCCAACTGCATCGCCGGCGGCAAGCGTCCGCTGCACACGATCATGCCGAGCCTGCTCACCAAGGGCGGCCGCTCGGTGATGCCGTTCGCGGTGATGGGCGGTCAGTATCAGCCGGTCGGCCAGACCCATGTGGTGACCAACATCCTCGATTATGGTTGCGACGTGCAGGAGGCCATCGATATGCCGCGCGGCCTGCACTATGAGGGCCAGTATCAGCTCGAGGACAGCGTGCCGCCTGATATCGTCGAAGGCCTCAAGAAGCTCGGCCACAAGACCACCAGCGTGGTCGGCCCGCTCGGCGGCGCCCAGGCGATCTGGATCGATTGGGACAAGGGCACGCTCACCGGCGGTTCTGATCCGCGCAAGGACGGCTGCGCGTTGGGCTATTGAGCCTTCGCGAGGTTCCGCGCACAGGATCAGGAAAAGTTGACGAAGGGCGGCGCGGCGCAGGCTGGGCCGCCCTTTTCTTATTCGGAACTGAGCTCATTCCTCCAAGTTAAGGGGCGATGAGCGGTGCAGGCGTGCGCTGCCTTCCTTTCGATGCGGCGGAGGTCGCCCATGTCCGATCATTCAGGTTCCGGACCATCCGGATCTGACCGGCGCGCTTTCATGGCGGGTGCTGCCGGCAGCGCGCTTGTTCCGCTGGTAGCGCGCGCGGCCGCGCAGGATGCACGAGCGCCCGTGGCGCAGGATCCGGCGCTTCCCGTCGATGTCACGCTGCGGGTGAATGGCCAGGACAAGCGCCTCAGCCTCGACGCACGCACCACGGTGCTGGATGCCCTGCGCGAGCATCTCAAGCTGACCGGCAGCAAGAAGGGCTGCGATCACGGCCAGTGCGGCGCCTGCACGGTGCTGATCGGCGATCGGCGCGTCGTGTCGTGCCTGACGCTTGCGCTCGCGGCCGAAGGGCAGGAGATCACGACCATCGAAGGACTCGCGACCAACGACCGCCTGCATCCGATGCAGCAGGCCTTCGTCGACAACGATGCCTTTCAGTGCGGCTATTGCACGCCCGGCCAGATCATGTCGGCGATTGCCTGCGTGAAGGAGGGGCATGCCGGTTCCGATGCCGACATCCGCGAATACATGAGCGGCAACATCTGTCGCTGCGCTGCCTATCCCAACATTGTTGCCGCCGTGAAGCAGGCCGCGCCGGAAATCATGAAAGGCTAGGCGCATGCGACCGTTTTCATATCAGAGGGCAACAGACCCGGGCATGGCCGTGCGGGCGCTGAGCGCCGGCGCGGCAGCCAACAATCCCCTGACCCAGGCCACGGCACAGCCACTCGCCGGCGGCACCACGCTGATCGATTTGATGAAGCTCGACGTGATGCGGCCCGCCGCGATCGTCGACATCAACCCGCTCGCACAGGGCTGGTCGACGGTCGAGCTCGGAAGTGAGAACCTGCGGCTCGGTGCGCTCGCAAAAATGTCCGATGTCGCCGCGCATGACGGCATCCACCGCAACTATCCGGTCGTCGCGGATTCCTGAAGCTCGCCGCCAGCGCGCAGCTGCGCAATATGGCGACGCTCGGCGGCAATGTGATGCAGCGGACGCGTTGCAGCTATTTCCGTGACGTTTCCTACGAGAATTGCAACAAGCGCAATCCGGGCTCCGGTTGTGCCGCGATGGATGGCGTCAATCGCATGCATGCCGTGCTTGGCACCTCCGAGCGGTGCATCGCGACCTATCCCGGTGATTTCGCCCAGGCACTGATCGCGCTGGATGCCACGGTCGAGGTCACCGGCAGCTCCGGCACCCGCAGCATGCCTTTTGCGGAGCTGCACAAGGCCCCCGGCAATACACCCGAGATCGAGACCACGCTCCAACCGGGCGAGCTGATTTCCGCCTTTGTCATTCCCGGCCGCTGGCCGCGCTCCGTCTACCTGAAGGCCCGCGACCGACAGTCCTATGAATTCGCGCTTTCGTCGGCGGCCGTCGCGCTCGATGTACAGGACGGCACGATAAGGGATGCGCGTATCGCGTTGGGTGGTGTCGCCACGGTGCCATGGCGCGCGCGCGAGACGGAGGCGCTGCTCAAGGGCCAGAAGTTCGATGACGGTCTGGCGCAGCGCGCCGCGGAGGCCGCATTCGCCGACGCCAGGGGCCGTCAGCACAACAGCTTCAAGATCGCGCTCGGCAAGCGCGTGGTGGCGCACGCGCTCCAGCAGGCCGTAACGATGGAGATCTGACCATGACCGCTGCTGCTCCCGAGCCCAAAGCGAATATGGGCCAGCCCGTGCCGCGCTATGATGCAACGGCAAAAGTCACGGGGCGGGCGACCTACGGATCCGATATGCCGCTCGACAATCCGGCCTATGCGTTCCTGGTCACCAGCGCGATTGCCAGGGGCCGCATCGATAGCTTTCATCTCGGCGACGCCAGGCGTGTCCGTGGCGTGATCGACATTGTCACGCACGAGAATGCGCCGAAGCTGAAGGAGTCAAAGCTCTTCAGCAATGGCGGCTATGCCGGGACCACAATTCAGCCGTTGAAATCGGCCGACGTTGCGCATGACGGCGAGATCATCGCCGTGGTCGTTGCAGAGAGCTACGAGGCTGCGCGCGAGGCCGCCAATCGCGTCAAGGTGAGCTACTCAGCGGCCACTCCAACTGCGAGCTTCGACTCGCCGGGGACCACGAAAGCCGCCGCGAAAGGCCAGAACGCGCAATTCAAGGAAGATCCGCAGGTCGGCGATTTCGCCAAGACGTTCGAGGGGGCCGAGGTGAAGATCACCGCTGGCTACGAAACGTCGACACAGCATCACAATCCGATGGAGCTATTTTCGACCAGCTGCGCCTGGATGGGCGACAACCTCGTCATCTATGAGCCGAGCCAATACGTCTACGGCCTCAAGAACGGCGTGGCCGAGCAGCTCGGCCTCGACGCCGACAAGGTGAGAGTGGTCAATCCGTATGTCGGCGGCGGCTTTGGCTCGCGCGGCTCGATGACGCCGCGCACCGCGATCATCGCCGCCATTGCCAGGCGGCTGAACCGGCCGGTCAAGCTGGTCCCGACCCGTGACCAGGGTTTTACCATCGCAACCTATCGCGCCGAGACTCGCCACGAGATCAAGCTTGGCGCCAGCCGCGACGGCAAGCTGGTTGCGCTCAGGCACGAGGGTGCAGAAATATCCTCGCGCGCGGACCCCTATTGCGTCGGTGGCACCAAGACCACGACGCGGCTCTATGCCTGCCCCAATGTCGACAGCCTCGTGTCGATCGTGCGCGCCGACCGCAACACGCCCGGATTCATGCGATCGCCGCCGGAGGTGCCGTATCTGTTCGCGCTCGAGAGCGCGATGGACGAACTCGCGGTCAAGCTCAACATGGATCCGGTCGAGCTCCGCCGCGTCAACGACACCACCAACGAGCCGATCGGCGGCAAGCCCTATACCTCGCGATCGCTGATGGCCTGCTTCGACGAGGCCGCCAAAGCCTTCGGCTGGTCGCAGCGCTCAGCGGCGCCCAAATCGATGTCCGATGGCGACTGGCTGATCGGCTATGGCTGCGCCGCCGCCTGCTATCCGACGCAGATGGCGCCGTCGGCGGCGCGCGTGCGCCTCCAGCGCGACGGCCGCACCCGGGTCGAGATCGCCGGCCACGAGATCGGCACCGGCGCCTACACCATCATCGCCCAGACTGCCGCGGAGCGGCTCGGCGTGCCCTTGGAGAAGGTCTCCGTCTTTGTCGGCGACAGCGATCTGCCGCCGGCGCCGGTAGCGGGCGGCTCGAACTCGACGGCGAGCACCTGCTCGGCCGTGATGATGGTGTGTGACCAGGTCCGCCAAAGATTGTTCAAGGCGGTGATGCCGAACGAGAGTTTCACGGACAGGGCTAAGGAAACGGTCGGCATCGGCCAGACGCCCACGACGCAGGCAGCGAAGAGTGACCGACCGCTTGATCTGGAGAAGGCATTCGACGCGCTCGGTGCCAGCGTGGTCGAAGAATATGGCGAGTGGAAGCCGGATGGCGCGCCGCTGGATTCTTTCAAGGCCATGCATAGCGGCCACGCGCGCCTCGTCGGCGGTGCCGCCATGAAGGACAAGATCGCCTACGCTTTCGGCGCGGAGTTCGTCGAGGTCAGGATCAACCGCTTCACACACGAGATCCGCGCGCCCCGGCTGGTCGGTGCGTTCGCAGCCGGCCGCATCATGAATCCGCGGACGGCGCGCAGCCAGCTGATGGGCGGTCTGATCTGGGGCATGTCCTCGGCGCTGCTGGAGGCCACGGAGATCGACGAGCGTACCGCGCGCTACGTCAACGACAATTTCGCCGACTATCTCGTCCCCGTGAATGCGGATGTGCCCGGGGTCGAGGTGATCCTGCTGTCCGAGCAGGACGATCACATCAATCCGGCCGGCGCGAAAGGGCTTGGCGAGCTCGCCAATGTCGGCACCAATGCAGCGATCTGTAACGCGATCTATCACGCCACCGGCCAGCGCATCCGCAAGCTGCCGGTGCGGCTGGAAAATATCGAGGTCTGAGGGGTGGAAACCGCATGCTCGTTGCGCTAGACACCTCCCGCCTCAAACGGAAGGTGTCTTATGCAGCGTTTCCAGCGCATGCTCCTCGCCATCGTGTCGGCTCTCGCGATCACTGTGATCGCCAACGTGTCGACATTCGTCTCCACCGCCGCGTCGGCCCAGACCGCAGGAAAACCCATGACCACAGCTTCAGGCTTGCAGACTATCGACAGCGTCGTCGGCACCGGCGCTTCGCCGAAGCCTGGCCAGATTTGCGTGATGCACTACACCGGCTGGCTCTATGAGAACGGCCAGAAGGGCAAGAAATTCGACTCGTCCGTCGATCGCAACGAGCCGTTCGAATTCCCCATCGGCAAGGGCCGCGTCATCGGCGGCTGGGATGAGGGCGTTGCCACAATGAGGGTCGGCGGCAAGCGTACTCTGATCATCCCGCCGCAGCTCGGTTACGGCGCGCGCGGCGCCGGCGGCGTGATCCCGCCGAACGCGACACTGATGTTCGATGTGGAATTGCTCGCGGTGAAGTGACCGCACAAGCAAAAGACCGGCCTCTCGGCCGGTCTTTTCGTTTTCAGTCTGACGCGCGTTATTCGGTCGCGCGCCTTGCGCCCGCAGCGGCGCGATCGACCGCGCCCTTCGCGGCGTCCTTGGCGTCGCCCATGGCCTTCTGGCCCTTGCCCTTCACCTCCTGGACCGCGCCTTCGCCCTGCAGGCGTTCCGAACCCGTGGCTTCACCGATGCCCTGCTTGGCCTTGCCGATGGTCTCGTTGGCGGTGCCCTTGATCTTGTCGCTCGTGCTACCCATGAAACTCTCCTTCGAGATTGCTCAGAATGGCAACGCTCGGCGGCTTTGAGAGTTCCGATTTTGGTATGGCTTGACGCCGCGGCTTTGGTTAGTTTTGCGCGCACGGAACCAACAGAAAGCAAGTCACATGACCGGCCATGACCATTCGCATTCCCACCATGACCACGATCATCACGATGACCGCTGGAAGCATGACGGCGTGCGCGTCATTCCCGGCAACCAGCTCGATACCAACGTTCCGTCGACCGCGGGCATGGACCGGGCGGCCGCGATCAATTTCGCGCGCGTGGGCGCGCAGAAATTGTGGGCGGGCACGGTCAGCATCAAGCCGGATGCGAAGACCGGCGCGCATCATCACGGCCATCTCGAAAGCGTGATCTATGTGGTGAAGGGCAAGGCGCGGATGCGCTGGGGCGAGAGCCTGCAGTTCACCGCCGAGGCCGGCCCCGGCGATTTCATTTTCGTGCCGCCCTACGTGCCGCACCAGGAGATCAACGCCAGCCCGGACGAGGTGCTGGAATGCGTACTGGTGCGCAGCGACGGCGAGGCGGTCGCGATCAATCTGGATATCGAGCCGGTCGAGAAGCCCGAGACCGTGCTCTGGATCGATCCGATCCATCGGGATCCGAACCAGAAGAAGTAAGGCCGAAAAGTGCGCGGGGGCTCGGTGCGACAGAACCCCGCACCCGGCGGGCGGGAAAATATTTCGGAAGCCGTGTCGGATGGCGGTCCAGCCCTCCGTCCTTGGGAAGAACCCCGCCCAAGGAGCTTTCGATGGCCAGAATGATTTTCCTCAATCTGCCGGTGACCGACCTCAAGCGCGCGACGGCCTTTTATGAGGCGATCGGCGCGACCAGGAACCCGCAATTCAGTGACGATACGGCGAGCTGCATGATCTTTTCCGAGACCATCTACGCGATGCTGACGACCCATGACAAATTTCGTCAGTTCACGCCGAAGCCGATCGCGGATGCAAAGACCTCAAACCAGGCGCTGTTCTGCCTGTCCGCCGATAGCCGGAACGAGGTCGACGATATCGTCGGCAAGGCCGAGGCCGCGGGCGGAGTGGCCGATCCCAGCCCGAAGGACGAATACAGCTTCATGTACGGCCGCAGCTTTGAGGATCCGGACGGTCATATGTGGGGTGTGAACTGGCTGGATATGGCAGCCGTTCCCCCGAAGCCCGCGATGGCGAACGCCTGATCGAAACCTGGAGAGGAGCATTCTGATGTCCAAGCTCGTGCCCTGCATGTGGTTCAACGGCGACGCCGAGGAAGCCGCGAAGTTCTACGTCTCGCTGGTGCCGAATTCGGCGATCACGCATGTCCAGCGCAACGTTTCGGACAACCCGTCCGGCAAGGAAGGCTCGGTGCTCGTCGTCGAGTTCACGGTGGCCGGCCAGCCGCTGGTCGCGCTCAACGGCGGCATGAAGGTTGATTATACCCACGCGCTGTCGCTGATGATCCATTGCGACGACCAGGCCCAGGTCGATAGCGTCTGGAACGCCTTCCTGGCCAACGGCGGCAAGGAGCAGCAATGCGGCTGGATCTATGACCGTTACGGCGTGTCCTGGCAGGTCGTGCCGAAGGTGATGTTCGAATTCCTGTCGAGCCCCGACAAGGCAGCCGCCGCACGCGCGATGCAGGCCATGATGAAAATGGTGAAGCTGGATGTGGATGTCTTGCGTCGGGCGTTCGAAGGCAAGTCGGCGGCGTGACGTCAACACAGGTGCCGTAGGGTGGGCAAAGGCGCGTAAGCGCCGTGCCCACCGTCTGTCTGCGATTGAGAGAGCAGTGGTGGGCACGCTTTCGCTTTGCCCACCCTACGAGACCGTGCTCGCCGCTAGTAATTAATCCTCAGCCCCACGCCGCCATGGATGGTGTTGCCGACCGGCTGCGGGCCCAGCGTGCCATTGGCGAAGAGGTCCACGATCCAGCCCTTCTGCATGCGGAAGCCGAGGCGGCCGCCATATTCGAACCAGCCCTGATTGCCCATCGTCGGCAACACCATGCCGTCGCCGGTCACGGTGGCGACGATGCCGCTATGGCTGGCAAACGACTGCACCCAGCCGCCGTTGATGTTGGTCTCGATGTTGCCGGCGAACAGATGGGTCCACTGGCCACCGATCTTGACCAGGCTGGTGCGATCGGTGCCGGTCGCAAGGCTAACGTCGAACGGATTGAACGCGACCGCGCCGTCCGAATAGCCCGATACGCGCTGCCAGAGCTGCCAAATTTCGACTGAGGCCGCGATCTCGTCGCGCGGCGACAACCGGCCCATCCAGCCGGCGCGGCCATAGACCGCGTAGTTCGCGGCGTTGGTCGAACCGGTCACGCTCACCGGGCCGAGGCTGGTGTTGTAGCTGTGGGTGTAGCGCGCCCTCTCCCACGGCGTCAGGATCGTGCCGACGTCGAAGAATGGACGCGACGAGCCCCAATCGGTGAAGTCATAGCGCAGCGCAAAGGCGCCGATCGGTGCACTCGTGATGTTATAGCCGCCCTCGCTGTATTGCGTGTAGGCGAGGCCTGCGAGCAGCGACAGGTTGGGCGTCAGCTCCTTGCGGCCGTGAATGCCGGCCGAGAACGAGCCGGCCGAGCCGAACGCGCTGATGCAGTCGCTGCAATTGACCTGCTCGTTGACGCCGAGCAGCACGGTACCGAGCACGCGGTTGGTGATCATCTGGTTGAAGCGCTGGTTGGCGAGGCCGCCAATTGAGTTTCCGCTGGAGTCGGAGCCGGTCGGCGTCGGGCTCGGCGACGGGGACGGGCTTGGCGACGGCGACGGGCTTGGCGAAGGAGAGGGGCTTGGCGACGGGTAGGTGCTTGGTGACGGATAGGGGTTCGGCTCGCCGCATTCGAACTCGCAGGTACTCGCGGCTGAGGCCGGACGGGTGTCGAAAGCAAATAGTGCAAGCGCCGCGCCCGCAGCCAATGCGCCGGCCAGGACAAGCCTTTTGAGGCCGAGTTGCGCCATCGTCAGCGCCCGCACAGCACGCCGTCGTCATAGGCGGCAGGAGGATGGTCGTCGAGGCGTCGGCATATTGGTTGACGGAGCACAGCCCCGCATTTGCGGCGCAATTGGCGGCGAACGTCCAGGGAGGCGTGTTGGTCTTGGTGATGGAGATCTTCCCCCCGGTCGAGGTGATGACCGCGGTATCGCCAGGCTGGGTGAGCTGGATGCACTGGAAGTTCAACGTGCAGACGCTGGCCGCGCCCTCCTGAAGCACGACGACCGAGCGGCCGCGCTGCGACAGGATGTCGAGCGTGGTGCCGCGAACGCCGATGGTCGCGAGCGGAGTCGTGATCTTGTAGGCGGTCTTCTCCGAATGTCCGGTGACGAAGCGAAAGGCGCCGGTGGCCATGCGGATCGCGACGTCGCGATAGCTGTGCTCGTCGTTGAAGACGGTGCGGTCGAGCTTCAGCGTGGCGCCCGGTCCGAGCGACAGATTGGTGCTGTCGGCCATGACGAAGCGGGCCGCGCTGTCGGTGCCGGTGCGCACAGTCTCGTCGCGCATCATGCTGTCGCCGACGCTGATCGGCGAGGTGGTCGCGGCGACGCGCACCACTTCGTTCTGAACCAGGACGGCTTCACCGACGCGCGTTTGGGCCTGCGCGCAAGCGACGGTGCACAGTGTGGCTGACAGCAGCGCAGGGAAAAACAGAAAACGAAAATTCATGTTGTACCCGATCGAAGTCCCTGATCGCGCCCGCCCATGTTGTGGTAGAATTGTTCACAAGCCGCGCGAGACGAGCGTTAGCTTAGTGACAGTTGCGGCAGAATGCGTTCAATGGATCGGCTGAGTTATTTTTTGTTCGCGGTGACGCAGATTTGCCACGCAAAATAGCCCCACAGCAGTCGCTTGAAGCACACGCGGTTCCGAACTTGTCGCGAAGCGCAGTGATCGCTGTCGCGATCTTCCTAGCCGCGCATTTCGCGCTGCTGATCGGGCTGGTGACGCCGGATAAATTCGTGTTCGACGAGGTGCATTATGTGCCGGCTGCACGGCAGATGTTGGGCTTCGGAACGTCAGAGCCGATGCTCAATCCGATGCATCCGCCGCTGGCGAAGGAGCTGATCGCGGGTTCGATCGCGGCATTCGGCGACAATGCGCTGGGCTGGCGCTATCCGGCAACGCTGTTCGGTGCGCTCGCGATCGTCGCGATCTATCTCTGCGGTCTCGCGCTGTTCGGATCGCAAGGGCCCGCGGTCGCAGCGGCGCTGATCGCGGCGTTCAACCAGATGCTCTATGTGCAGGCGCGCATCGCGATGCTCGACATCTTCGCACTCGGCTTCGGTCTGCTCGCCATCGCCGCCTTCATGCACGGCTTTCGACGGGAGCGGCCGCAATCGCTGTTCGCACTCGCGGGTGCATTGTTCGGTCTCGCCGCCGCCTGCAAGTGGAGCGGCCTGTTTCCGCTTGGCGTCTGCATCATCATTGTTGCGGTGATCCGCCTGATGCAGGGCTGGCACACATTGTTTGCCGACGCCAAGCCAAGCGACTGGTATCGTCCCGATCTATGGCCAGGGCTCCGGGCACATCACGCTGCGCTCTGCTTCGCGCTGTTGCCGGCCGTGACTTATCTCGCTGCTTTTGTTCCGCTCTACGGGATGTCGTTGCCCGATCTGATCGAAGCACAGCGCCGCATCTTTGCCGATAACACCACCACCGCGATCGCCGGCCACACTTATATGAGCTCGTGGCCGTCCTGGCCGTTGCTGGCGCGGCCCGTCTGGTTCCTGTTCGACAAGACTTCGGACGACAACGTCGCGGCGGTCGTTTTCCTCGGCAATCCGCTGGTCGCTTGGCCGGCGCTGCTTGCGCTCGCGCTGGTGGTGCGCGATTTCATGGTCACGCGTCGCTGGGATGCGTTCCTGATCGCGGCGTTCTATTTCGGCCTCTGGCTCGCCTGGGCGCTGCTGCCGCGCACGCTTGGCTTCATCTATTATTATCTACCGGCTGCAACCGCAGCCTCGCTCGCGCTGGTCTATGTCCTGCGCAGAGGCGGCCTGCCGCACTGGCTGTTGTGGGCCTACGTCGGAATCGCCGCGATCGGCTTTGCGGTGATGCTGCCGATATCAGCCGCCTTCATCGGTACATCGATGCAGACGTTCAACCGGCTGATGCTGTTCCAGAGCTGGATCTGACCGCAGAAAACCGCCTGCCGTTTTTGCGGTAGGCGGTTTGTCGGTTGCTTGCAACTGCTTCTCGGAATCACTTCGATGCGGTCTTGGTCTCCATGTTCACAACCTGAACGCGACGATTGATCGAGTCGGCGCCGTTGGCGGTGTCCTTCAGCCTGGTCTTGCCATAGCCGACGGTGACGAGATCGCTGCCGTTGAGGCCGTAGTTCTGCACCAGATACTTCTTGATGGTGTCGGCGCGGCGCTCCGAGAGGCCCTGATTGTACTCTTCGGTGCCGATCGCGTCGGTATGGCCGGCGACGACGAAGGTCGAGCCCTTCAGCGACGGATCGGACAGCGCCTTGCCGAGCGCCTGCACCGACGGCACCGAGGTCCTGGCGATGTCGGCCGAGTTGTAGTCGAACTGGATCTCCAGATCGATGTTCGGCTTGGTCGATGCGAGCTCAGCGATCTGATCGCGCTCGCCCATCGAGAGCGAACGGGTCTGCCGGTTGCGCACCGTGTTGAGGAAGTTTGCTTCCTTGGCTTGCGCCGTCGGATCGGCCTGAGAACCGGCGGAGAGGCCGCGTGTGATCGGCTTGGGCTTCAACGCATCCAGGATCTGGTTGGTGGAGACGTTGGTGTCACCGGCGAAAGCCAGGCCTGCCGTCAACGACAGCGCGGCCGTGAGCGTGATCGCCTTCAGTCCAAAAAACTTATTGAAATGGGTCATTGTCGTATCCTCGCTGCGAGGCCTGTTGGCGATTTGATGCTGCGAGCATAGGGAAGGTTCAAGGGCGCGGATGTGATCCTCGTCACGTTGGTGGGCAAGGACCTCCAGCCCATTTCGGCGCAGGCCGGATCCGGGTCGCTTTTGCTTTGGAAAGCTGCCCGCTCGTCGCAAAGCCGTCGCCCCATGGCCTGCTCCCGAACAAGAAATCGGCCAGATGCGCGCCTAGCAGACACCCTTGATCAGACATCGCAAGCGAGAGAACCGAGTTCCATCCCGTGCCGAGGCCAAGTGACTATCAATTCTATCGCAGCGGCCCGCCGGATCGGACTGTGTCTCTGAACGCCATGCCGATCTATATCGGCGCGGCGATGATTGCCGTGGCGATCCTGCTCTCGACGCTGATCACGGGGTGACCTCCCGCTATGTTGGCCTCGAAGCTCCGACCGACGAGAACATGTGGCTGGTCGATCGCCTCACCGGCAGCGTCTATCGCTGCCAGGCCGAGGGCCGCGGCAGGGCCTCCTGCGAGCCTGATATCGCCACCGGCAGCCTCGGTGACCGGCCCAGGGCGCCGAAGGACGGCCGCTGAGGCCGGTTCGCTTTGCATCGCAGCAGGAAAATTGTCTTCTCCGCGAAACGTTCTCGCCAGAGACCTTGCTCACCGCCGCGGCCTTTGTCGCGTTCGCAGATGGCAGCGCGGCTTTTTCCTCGACGGTCTGCTTCTTTCTCCTGGCGCGAATCTCGTTACATTGCCTCTCGCAATGTCCCGCGCGCCAAAATCCCTCCCGCTCCCAACGACACAGGCCCGGCAGATCTGGCTGCGGGCCCAGCGGCTCGACACGCGCGTGCCGTTCGGGGAGGGCGCCCAGGCCGTGGCTGATGCGGTCTCTCATCTCGGTTATGTGCAGATCGATACCATCAACGTGATCGAGCGCTGCCATCACCACATTCTGTTCAGCCGCATCCCGTCCTACAGCCGCGCCGATCTGCGGCATGCCCAGAGCATGGACAAAAGCGTGTTTGAATACTGGACCCATGCGCTGTCCTATGTGCCGTCGAACGATTTTCGCTTCTTCCTGCCGGCGATGCGGGAGCACAAGCGCGAGGGGCACAGATGGTATGCCTCGGTCACGCCGGCCGATACGCGCAAGGTGATGCGGCTGCTGCGCGCCGGCCCGCTGACGATCCGCGACATCGAGGACGACGTGCTCACCGAGAAGGAGCACCTCTGGCAGAGCCGCAAACCGTCCAAGCGGGCCTTGCAGCTCGCGTTCTACACGGGCGTTGCGACCGTCAGTGAGCGCCAGGGCATGCTCAAGACCTATGACCTGATGACGCGGCATTTCGGCTGGGACAAGCTGCCGAAGCCGGCCTCGGCGAAGGAGATCACGGCCCATCTGCTCGACCGCGCGTTGCGGTCGCAAGGCGTCGTCAGCCTGGATTCGATCTGCCATCTCGATGCGCCGAGCAAGAAGGCGGTGGCAAGCCTGATCGCCGCGCGCGTCCGCCGCGGCGAGCTCATGCCTGTCGCGGTCGAGGGCGCCGGCAAGCAGGAGCATTGGGCGCAGCCGTCCGCGCTGGAGCCGCATGACGTGTCGCCGGATCTCGTCCACATCCTGTCGCCGTTCGATCCGCTGATCATCCAGCGCAAGCGCACCAATCTTATCTTCGGCTACAACCATCTGTTCGAGGCCTATGTGCCGAAAGCGAAGCGCAAGCTTGGCTATTTCGCGCTGCCGGTGCTGGTCGGCGACGAAATCGTCGCCGCGCTCGATCTCAAGACCGATCGGCAGGCGAAGAAGCTGCTGATGCAGAAATGGACCTGGGTCGGTGCGGGCAGGAAGACGGCCGGGCGCAAGGAGCTGAAGCAGAAGATCGAGGAGGAGCTCGATCGCTTTGAGCGGTTTCAACTGGCGGAGTGAAGGCGTGCGCCAAACCGTCGGTCTCGCGGGGTGGGCAAAGCGAAGCGTGCCCACATCGACGTTACGTGAAGGACATGGTGGGCACGGCGCTAAGGCGCCTTTGCCCACCCTACCAGACCGCGATTCGCAGCGAGCCGGTCGATCCAAACGCCGAATGCGATCCCGACCGCATATGCCACCAAATTCCCGGCGAGAAGATCCGCCCCCAACAGCAACGCGCCGGCGGCGGTGAGCCGGAACGCATCGAGCCACGGCATATGCACCAGCCGCAAAAACTCGACCACGATCGCAATCGCCATCGCGATGGCCGCAAGCTGGCTCCGTGTCAGCCGCGGCAGCGATCTCCATCGCGGCGCAATGGTGTTGATCGGCTGCGCTCGGTGCATGGCTTCCATTGACTCTTTGCCCGCGATGCTGAAAACGGCGTTCTAGCCCATAAAAGCAACAACCCCGGGGGAAGCCATGAGCCAGACCACGAGCTACGCCGGTTCCGCCGGCGCCACCAGGAGCGAAATCGAGACTTCGACCATCCGCGCCATTTCCTGGCGCCTGATCCCGTTCCTGGTGCTGGCCTATTTCTTCTCCTATCTCGATCGCGTCAATCTCGGCTTCGCCGCGCTGACCATGAACGCCGAGTTGAAGTTCACGCCGCTGATCTTCTCCTGGGGCGCCGGCATCTTCTTCATCGGCTATTTCATCTTCGAGGTGCCGAGCAATCTGGCGCTGGAGAAGTTCGGGGCCAGCCGCTGGATTGTCCGCATCATGGTGACCTGGGGCATCATCTCGGCGCTGATGGCGCTGGTGAACGGCGTGACCAGCTTCTACGTCCTGCGCTTCCTGCTCGGCGTTGCGGAAGCCGGCTTCTTCCCCGGCATCATCCTCTATCTCACCTATTGGTACCCGGCCGAATATCGCGGCCGCTTCCTCGCGGCCTTCGCGATCGCCGTGCCGGTCTCGACCGTGATCGGCGCGCCGATCTCCGGCCTGCTGCTCGGGCTCGACGGCGCGATGGGTCTGAAGGGCTGGCAGTGGCTGTTTATTCTCGAGGGCATCCCCTCGATGCTGCTCGGCATCGTCACCTGGTTCTATCTCACCGACAGGCCGGAGAAGGCGGACTGGCTCTCGGCCGAGCAGAAGGCCTGGCTGAAGGCGCGGCTCGATTCCGAGATCGCGGTCAAGCAGGCGGCCAAGCATATGACGCTCGGTGAAGCGCTGTCGTCGCCGAAGGTGATCACGCTGAGCTTTATCTATTTCGGCTTCGTTGGCGCGCTCTATGGCATGCAGTTCTGGCTGCCGCAGATCGTCAAGGCGTTCGGCCTCACCAACGCCCAGACCGGCTTCGTCACCGCGATCCCGTACCTGTTCGGGACGGTCGCGATGATCCTGTGGGCACGACATTCGGACGCCACGCGCGAGCGCGTGATGCATGTCGGTGCGCCCATGATCCTGATCGCGGTCGCGCTCGCCATCTCCAGCTACATCAGCGATCCCACCATGACGATGGTGGCGCTGACCTTCGCCGCCGTCGGCGTGTTCTGCGTCTTCGGCGTGTTCTGGACCTTGCCGACCTCATGGCTGTCGGGCACTGCGGCCGCGGGCGCTATCGCTCTGATCAACTCGATCGGCAATCTTGCGGGCTTCGGCGGCCCGTATCTGATCGGCTGGGTCAAGGAAGCCACCGGCCAGACCTCGACCGGCCTGCTGGTGCTCGCGGTGCTGCCGCTGCTCGCCGGCATTTTGGTCTTCGTCGGCGGCCACGAGACCAAGCACGAGTTCGCCGAACAGGGGCGGTGAATCTACGTCGCCCTGGCGAAAGCAGGGCCCATGCCCTGCGGCTCCTCTTGGGGCACGCGGGGAGACGTATTCTTCTAGCAACCGAATTCAGGGGAACGAGCCCTGGCTTTTGCCAAGGCGACGGGAAGGGTTATCACCCCGATCACATATTCCTGATGACTGACGATTATTGACTTTCATCAGTGATTAGTCGACATTCCTCTCATCAGAGATGCAGGAGTGTCCTCCGATGTTCGTTCGGTCCGTTTTGTCCAGCTATTCCAAGCTCTTGGCGGGTGTGTCGCTGGTCCTGATGGCCGCCGCGCTGGCCGGATGCAACGATACCGTGGCGCAAAAGGCCGAGCCGCCGCGGCCCGTCCTGGTCGCAACCGCCCATTATGATGCCGAGACCCCGGAGCGCAGCTTCGTCGGCACCATCAAGCCCCGGATCGAGAGCGACCTCGGCTTCCGCGTCGCCGGCAAAGTCGCAAAACGCCTGGTGGAAGTCGGCCAGACCGTCGAGATCGGCCAGCCGCTCGCCACTCTCGATGAGGTCGACCTGAAGCTCCAGGCCGAGCAAGCCGTCGCCGAGCAGACCGCTGCCACCGGCGTGCTGGCCCAGGCTGCCGCCGCCGAGCAGCGCGCCAAGGATCTGAAGGCTAAGGGCTGGACCACGGATGCGGCGATGGATTCGAGCCGCGCCGCCGCTGATGAGGCCCGCGCGCGTCTGGACCGCGCCGTCCGCTCGGTCGAGTTGACCAAGAATTCCCTTTCCTACGCGACGCTCAACGCCGACGCCCATGGCGTCGTCACCGCAACGCTGATCGAGCCCGGCCAGGTGGTTGCCGCAGGCCAGACCTCGATCCGTGTCGCCCGCTTTGCCGAAAAGGAGGCGGTCGTCGCGATTCCTGAGACGCTGGTCGGACGTGCCAAGTCGGGCGCCGCCAGCGTCACTCTTTGGTCGGAGCCGGACAAGAGGTACACGGCCAAGCTGCGCGAGATCGCGCCCACCGCGGATTCCGCGACGCGCACCTATCTCGCAAAATTCTCGCTGCCTGAGGCCGACGACAAGGTTTCGCTCGGCATGACCGCGACGCTGACGCTGTCGGACGCCGCCACCGAGCGCGTCGCGCGGCTGCCGCTGTCCGCGCTCTTCAACGAGGGCGGCAAGCCGTCCTTCTTCGTCGTCGACGACAACGGCGCGGTCACGCTGAAGCCTGTCGCGGTGAAGTCCTACGACAGCAACGACGTCATCATCACCAACGGTGTCGACGAGGGCGCCAAGATCGTCACGCTCGGCGTGCAGAAGCTCGATCCCGGCCAGAAGGTGCGGGTCGTGTCGTCACTGTCTTTCTAGAGTTTGCGAGTTACGTCGTGTGAGGTGAGTTTCGCCCTGTGCCCCTACGCAAAGGCTGAAGCGACGAAGCGATCCAGAACCTGCCCAGCCCCCTGGATTGCTTCGCTGCCTCGCGACGACGCCTTGAACAGAGCGGCTGTCGTTTTTGGCAATTGGATCGTTTTTTCCGGAGAGTGCGATGAAGCGCTTCAACCTTTCGGCCTGGGCCGTCAGCCATCCGACCCTGGTCCTGTTCTTGATGCTGGTGCTCGGCGTCGCGGGCTTCTTCTCCTATCAGAAGCTCGGCCGCGCCGAGGATCCGTTCTTCACGGTGAAGGTGGTCAACGTCTCCGTGATGTGGCCGGGCGCGACCGCACAGGAGATGCAGGCGCAGGTCGCCGACCCCATCGAGAAGAAGATCCAGGAGCTGCCTTATTTCGAGAAGGTGCAGACCTATTCCAAGCCCGGCTTCACCGCGCTTCAGGTCACCTTCCGCGACTCCACGCCGCCGAAGGACGTGCCCTATCTCTTCTATCTGCTGCGCAAGAAGCTGGTCGACGTGCAGGGCCAGCTGCCCTCGGGCATCCTGGGCCCCGTCGTGAATGACGAGTTCTCTGACGTCGATTCCATCCTCTACATGATGACCGGCGACGGCGCCGATTATGCCAAGCTCAAGAAGATCTCCGAAGGATTCCGCCAGCGCCTCCTGAAGGTGCCGGGCGTGACCAAGGTCGACGTCTACGGCAACCAGGACGAGCGCATCTTTGTCGAATTCTCGCATGCGAAGCTCGCGACGCTCGGCATCACGCCGCAGGCGTTGTTCGACTCGCTCGCCAAGCAGAACAACGTGACGCCAGCCGGCACGGTCGAAACCTCGTCGCAGCGCGTGCCGCTGCGCGTCACCGGCGCGCTCGACGGCGCCAAGGCCGTGGCCGAGACCTCGGTCGAGAGCGACGGCCGCGTCTTCCGCTTGGGCGATATCGCCACCGTCACCCACGGCTATGTCGATCCGCCGAGCTTCATCGTGCGCCAGGAAGGCAAGCCGGCGATCGGCATCGGCGTCGTCACCGCCAAGGGCGCCAACATCCTCGAGCTCGGCAAGGAGGTCGAGAAGGCAACCGACGAATTCATGAAGGCCGTGCCGCAGGGTGTCGACGTCAAGCTCATCGCCGATCAGCCCAAGGTGGTCGAGCACGCCGTCAGCGAATTCGTGCACTCCTTCATGGAGGCGCTGGTGATCGTGCTGTTCGTGTCGTTTCTCGCGCTCGGCTGGCGCACCGGCGTCGTGGTCGCGCTGTCGGTGCCGCTGGTGCTCGGCATCGTCTTCATCGTCATGAACACGATGTCGCTCGACCTGCATCGCATCACGCTCGGTGCGCTGATCATCGCGCTCGGCCTGCTCGTCGACGACGCCATTATCGCGGTCGAGATGATGGTGGTGAAGATGGAGCAGGGCTGGGACCGCATGCGCGCAGCATCCTTTGCCTGGGAATCCACTGCGTTTCCGATGCTCACGGGAACGCTGGTCACGGCCGCTGGCTTCCTCCCGATCGGCTTTGCCAATTCCGCGGTCGGCGAATATGCCGGCAGCATCTTCTGGATCGTGGCGATCGCGCTGGTCGCATCGTGGTTCGTGGCGGTGATCTTCACGCCCTATATCGGCGTCATGCTGCTGCCCAACATCAAGGTGCATCACAATCACGATCCGCACGCGGTCTACGAGACCCGCATGTACCGCGGCCTGCGTGCCATCGTGCAATGGTGCGTCAATCACCGCATCACCGTGGTGGTCGCGACCGTCGGTGTCTTCATCGCGTCTATCGTCGGATTCGGCCACGTCCAGCAGCAGTTCTTCCCGCTGTCGGAGCGGCCTGAACTGTTCCTGCAGCTTCGCCTGCCCGAGGGCACCGCCTTCAACGTCACCGAGAAGGCGGTCAAGAAGGCCGAGACGCTGCTCAAGGACGACAAGGATATCGAGACCTATACGTCCTATGTCGGCCAGGGCTCGCCGCGCTTCTGGCTCGGTCTCAACCCGCAGCTGCCGAACGAGGCCTTTGCCGAGATCGTCATCGTCGCCAAGGGCGTCGAGGCGCGCGAGCGGGTCAAGGACAAGATCGAGGGTGCGGTCGCCGACGGCATGCTGACGGAAGCGCGCGTGCGCGTCGACCGCTTCAACTTCGGTCCGCCGGTCGGTTTCCCCGTCCAGTTCCGCGTAATCGGTCCCGACGCCAACAAGGTGCGCGAGATCGCCTACCAGGTCCGCGACGTCATGCGCGAGAACAAGAACGTCAAGGACGTCCAGCTCGACTGGAACGAGCAGTCGCCTTATCTCAAGCTCGTGGTCGACCAGGATCGCGCCCGCGCCATGGGCCTGACCCCGCAGGACGTCTCGCAGGCGCTGTCCATGCTGATCTCCGGCGCGCAGGTGACGACCGTGCGTGACGGCATTGAGAAGGTCGGCGTGGTTGCGCGAGCGATCCCGTCCGAGCGTCTCGACCTCGGCCGTGTCGGCGATCTCACCATCACCTCGCGCAATGGCGTCGCCGTACCGCTGCAGCAGATCGCCAAGATCGAATATGCTCACGAGGAGCCGATCCTGTGGCGGCGCAACCGCGACATGGCGATCACCGTGCGCTCCGACGTCGTTGACGGCGTGCAGGCGCCCGACGTCACCGGGCAGATCGCGCCGAAACTGGAAGCCATCAAGGACCAGCTCGAGCCGGCCTACCGGATCGAGCCGGGCGGGGCGTTCGAGGAGTCCGCCAAGGGCAATGCCTCGATCTTCATCCTCTTCCCGCTGATGGTCATGGTGATGCTGACGCTGTTGATGATCCAGCTGCAGAGCTTCTCGCGCCTGATCCTGGTGTTTTTGACCGCACCACTCGGCATCGTCGGCGCCTCGTTGGGGCTCAACGTCGCCAACGCGCCGTTCGGCTTCGTGGCGCTGCTCGGCCTGATCGCGCTTGCCGGCATGATCATGCGCAACGCGGTGATCCTGGTCGACCAGATCGAGACCGATGTCTCGCACGGGCTGACCCGGCGGGAGGCGATCGTGGAAGCAACCGTCCGCCGCGCCCGCCCGGTGGTGCTGACGGCGCTCGCCGCCATCCTCGCCATGATCCCGCTGTCGCGCTCGGCCTTCTGGGGCCCGATGGCGATTACGATCATGGGCGGCCTGTTCGTCGCGACCTTCCTGACGCTGCTGTATCTGCCGGGCCTCTACGCCCTGTGGTTCCGCAAGAGCCTCGACGAGGCAGGTACCCCCGAGCAGCCTGCCGCGCCGCAGCATGGGAGCGATGACCAAGACGCAATTCCGCTTGCTGAAGCGGCTGAATAAATGAGAAGACTACTGACGGACGAGTCCTGACACATGACACTGGTTGCGGAACATATCGAAGGCGACACCCGGGATCGTATTCTCGAGGTGGCTGAGCGTTTGTTCCGCGTCATCGGCTACCAGAAGACCACGGTCGGGGACATTGCCAAAGAGCTCCGGATGAGCCCTGCCAACGTCTATCGCTTCTTCGAATCGAAGAAGGCGATTCACCAGGCGGTGGCGCGGAGCTTGATGGGTGAGGTCGAGTTGGAGGCGCAGCGGATCGTGGCGAGGCCCGGTCCGGTGCCCGAACGCTTCCGCGAACTGCTCACCACCATCAACCGCATGAACACCGAGCGCTATGTCGGGGATTCCAAGCTGCATGAGATGGTCGAGATCGCCATGCAGGAGGACTGGGACGTCTGCGTCACCCATATGGAGTGCATTGCCAGGGTCATCGGCCAGATGATCGCCCAGGGCGCCGCCACCGGTGAGTTCGACGCGCCTGACCTGCAACTGGCCTCGCTGTGTGCCTGCACCGCCATGATGCGGTTCTTCCACCCCCAGATGATAGCCCAGTGCGCCACCAAGCCGGGCCCGAGCATCGATCAGATGATCGATTTCGTCATCGCGGGTCTGTCGCCGCGCCACTGACGGGCCCTGGAATCTCTCCTATAAGTAGATCTGCGGCCCTCGCGAGACGATGACGGGCAAGGACGGATCAATAATCTCCGTCGTTGCGAGCGCAGCGAAGCGATCCAGTCTGCGTCCTGCGAAGGGATTCCGGATTGCTTCGCTGCGCTCGCAACGACGATCAGGAGAAGCAGCGCGTGACCGACAAAGACCTGTACTTCTACGAGCCCGCCAAGGGCCACGGCCTCAAGCATGATCCCTTCAACGCCATCATCGCGCCCCGGCCGATCGGCTGGATCTCCTCGCGCGACAGCAAGGGCCACGTCAATCTGGCGCCCTACAGCTTTTCAACGCCTTCTGCTACGTGCCGCCGATCATCGGCTTCTCCTCCACCAACTGGAAGGACTCGGTCGAGAACATCCAGCAGACCGGCGAGTTCGTCTGGAATCTCGCGACGATGGATCTCGCGAAGCACATGAACGCGACGGCCGCGCATGTTGCGCCTGAGGTCGACGAGTTCGAGATCGCCGGTCTCGCCGCCGAGCCGGGCAAGCTCGTCAACGTGCCGCGCGTGGCTGAGAGCCCGGTCGCCTTCGAGTGCAAGGTGTCCGACATCGTCCGCCTCAAGGGTGCCGACGGCAAGGAGGCCGACGCCTGGCTGACGCTGGGCGAGGTCGTCGCCGTCCACATCGACAAGGCCATGATCAAGGACGGCGTCTACCAGACCGCCGCCGCCCGCCCCATTGTGCGCGCCGGCCGCCGCGGCGACTATTTCGAGATCAAGCCGGAAAACATGTTCGAGATGGTCCGGCCGGATTGATCTAACCCCGCTCTCTCCACACGTCATTCCGGGGCGCGCCGTCAGGCGCGAGCCCGAATCCATGCGCCCGCGGATACATGGATTTGCGGGTTCACGCGTCGCGTGCCCCGGAATGACGGTGAGGGGCGGACGAAGCCTGCGACCCCGGAACCGCCCCGACACCCCCGCCGTTATGGTCCCCGGGGCGGCCGCCCGGCCGCGTCAATTCGCATCATTTTGCAGGCGAAGTGTTCACTTCCGCCGGCCACTTTCCGCTAAAATGCCGATACCCACGCCGACGCAAGAGGTCCGCCATGAGCTTCCGCCGCGACACGCTGACAAAGCCGATCTTCTCCTGGGCGCGCGGCGTGCTGCCGGCGATGTCCGACACCGAGCGCGAAGCGCTGGAGGCCGGTGACGTCTGGTGGGACGCCGATCTCTTCACCGGCAATCCCGACTGGTCCAAGCTGCTGAGGATTCCGCAGGCAACGCTGACGAACGAGGAGCGGGCTTTCCTCAACGGTCCGGTCGACGAACTCTGCGCCATGCTCGACGAGTGGAAGATCTTTGGGAATGGCGTGACCTGCCTCAGGAGGCGTGGGCCTTCATCAAGCGCGAGAAATTCTTCGGCATGATCATCCCGAAGGAGTTTGGTGGCCTCGGCTTCTCGCCCTATGCCCACTCGGAAGTGGTTCGCAAGATTTCGACCCGCTCGATCGCCGCCGCCGTCACCGTGATGGTGCCGAACTCGCTCGGCCCTGGCGAGTTGCTGATGCGCTTCGGCACTAAAGAGCAGCAGGAGCGCTGGCTGCCGCGCTTGGCCGACGGCCGCGACATTCCCTGCTTCGGTCTCACCAGCCCGGAGGCTGGATCCGATGCCGCCTCGATGGTCGACACCGGCATCATCTGCAAGGGCAACTTCGAGGGCTGCGAGGTCACGGGCCTCAGGCTGAACTGGCACAAGCGCTACATCACGCTTGGTCCCGTCGCGACGCTGCTGGGTCTCGCCTTCAAGGCCTACGATCCCGACCATCTCGTCGGCGATCAGGAAGAACTCGGCATCACCGTCGCGCTGATCCCGACCAATCTGCCTGGCGTCGAGATCGGCCATCGCCATCTGCCATCGATGCAGGTGTTCCAGAATGGCCCGAACCGGGGCCGCGACGTCTTCATCCCGCTCGAGTATGTCATCGGCGGCCAGGAGCGGCTGGGGCAGGGCTGGAAGATGCTGATGACGGCACTCGCCGCCGGCCGCGGCATCTCGCTGCCGTCGCTCTCCGCTGCGGGCGCGGCCTACGCGGCGCGCACCACCGGCGCCTATGCCCGCATCCGCGAGCAGTTTGGCATCTCCATTTCGAAGTTTGAAGGCGTCGAGGAGCCGCTGGCGCGCATCGTCGCCACCGCCTATCAGCTCGATGCGGCGCGGCGGCTGACCTGCGCCGCGCTCAACGCCGGCGTTCATCCCGCCGTGATCTCCGGCATCATGAAGCTGCATGCGACCGAGCGGATGCGCACCGCAGTCGACGACGCCATGGACATCCACGGCGGCAAGGCCGTGATCGACGGTCCGCAAAACTATCTCGGCAATCTCCACCGCGCCGTGCCCGTGGGCATCACGGTCGAGGGCGCCAACATCCTCACCCGCAATCTCATCGTGTTCGGGCAGGGCGCAATCCGCGCCCATCCCTATCTGCTCGACGAGATGAATGCGCTCGCCGACCCCGATCGCGAACGCGGTCTCGGCGCCTTCGACAAGGCGTTCTGGAAGCATGTCGGGCATAGCTTTCAGACGCTGTTCCGCGCCTTCGGCCGAAGCTGGACCTTTGGCGCCTTTGCGCTTGCGCCTGATGCAGGCGACGCCACGCCGTTCTATCGCCAGCTTTCGCGCTACTCCGCGGCGTTCGCGCTCTGCGCCGATATGGCGCTGCTGACGCTCGGCGGCGCGCTCAAGCGCAAGGAGATGCTGTCGGCGCGCTTCGGCGATATCCTCTCCGAGCTGTACCTGCTCTCGGCCGCGCTCAAGCGCTGGCAGGACGAGGGCCGGCAGAAGGAAGACTTTGCCGCGCTGGAATGGTGCATGGCGACGGGCTTCCGGACGATCGAGAACCGGTTCGCCGAGATCCTCGCCAACCTGCCGAACCGCTTCGTTGCGGTGATTCTCAAGCTCATCGTCCAGCCCTTCGGTGCCCGCGTGCTCGGCCCGTCCGACCGCGTCGTGCACCAATGCGCGAGCCTCGTGCTGGAGCCGTCGGCCGCGCGGGAGCGTCTCACGCCGGATCTCGCCCATGTCGACGACGACAGCGGCTTTGCTCGGCTGGAGCGCGCGTTCAAGCTGGTCACGAGCAGCGATGCCATCGCCAAGCGCATGCGCGCTGCGCATATCCGCGACGCCAAGGACGCCGTCGCCAGGGGCGTGATCACGCAGGCCGAAGGCGAGCAGCTCGCGGCTGCTCATGAAGCCGTCACAAAAGTCATCGAGGTCGACGATTTTGCGCCGGAGGCGCTGTCGCCGATTTACAAGAAAACCGGTGACGTGCATCAGTTCTTCCAGGAACTCGGTGAACAGAGGGCGGCGAGCTGATGGCACGACCGGTATTCATCGTCGACGGCAGCCGGACGCCGTTTCTGAAGGCGCGCTCGGGGCCGGGCCCGTTCACGCCGGTCGATCTTGCCGTGCAATGCGGTCGGCCGCTGCTGGCACGCCAGCCGTTCTCGCCAACCGACTTCGATCAGGTCATCCTCGGCTGCGTCAACGTGATCGCCGACGAGATGAACCCGGCCCGCGTCGCAGCGCTCCGGCTCGGCATGGGTGAGGACATGGTCGCCTTCACTGTGCAGATCAATTGCGGCTCCGGCATGCAGTCGATCGACACCGCCTACCGCTACATCCGCGAAGGCCATGCCGACATGATCCTGGCCGGCGGCACCGAGGCGCTCAGTCACGCGCCGCTGGTCTGGCCGAATTCCGGTGTGCGCTGGTTCGCCGGTCTTGCCAGTGCCAAGGGCGTGGCCGCGAAGCTCGCCGCAGCGTTCAAGCTGCGTCCACGCTATCTCAAGCCGATCATCGGGCTGGAACGTGGGCTGACCGATCCCATCACCGACCTGAACATGGGGCAGACCGCCGAAGTCGTCGGCCATCTCTTCGGCATCACCCGCGCCCAGTCGGATGCCTATGCGGCCGAGAGCCATCGACGCCTTGCGCACGCACAGGCCGAGGGCTTTCTGAAGGGCGAGGTCGAGACCGCCTTCTCCCGCGACGGAAAATTCTTCGATCATGATGACGGCGTGCGACCGGACTCCACGACCGAGACGCTGGCAAAACTCAGGCCGGTATTCGAACGTCCCTGGGGACAGGTCACGGCCGGCAATTCCTCGCAGATCACCGACGGCGCCTCCTGGGTGATCCTCGCCTCCGATGCGGCCGTCGCAAAGCACGGACTGAGGCCGAAGGCTGCGATCGTCGACAGCAACTGGGCTGCGCTGGATCCTGCTGTCATGGGTCTTGGTCCGGTGATGTCGGCCACGCCGCTGCTCCAGCGCAACAACCTCACACTCCAGGACGTCGAGACCTGGGAGCTGAACGAAGCCTTTGCAACGCAGGTGCTCGGCTGCCTCGCCGCCTGGAACGACGACACCTTCTGCCGCGAGATTCTTGGCCTCGACGGTGCCGCCGGCGAGATCGACCGTGAAAAACTCAACGTCGATGGCGGCGCGATTTCGCTCGGTCATCCCGTCGGCACCTCCGGCAACCGTATCGTGCTGCATCTCGTCAACGCGATGAAGCGGCTGGGCACGCGACGTGGTGTGGCCACTGAGTGCATCGGCGGCGGACTCGGCGGCGCCATGCTGATCGAGGCGATGTGACCATGGATTCCAAGATCATGACCGCGCTCGGCGACCGCGTGCTCTCGCTCGGGCCTCAGCCCGCGGTTGCCAGTCCGTACAACAACTTCAAGCTGACGCGCGATGCCGACGGCGTCGCCTGGCTGCTGTTCGATCGCGCCGACGCCAGCGCCAACACGCTATCGGCCGACGTGATGGAGGAGTTCGATGCCGTGCTCGCGGCGATCGAGACCGAACGGCCCGCGGGCCTCGTGATCCGCTCCGCAAAACGGTCCGGCTTCATCGCGGGCGCTGACGTCAACGAATTCCGTGGCGCTACCGATCCCGCGATGGTGGAAACCCGCATCCGCGCCGCGCATGCGGTGGTCGATCATCTGGAAGCGCTCAAGCTGCCGACGGTCGCGGTCATCCACGGCTTCTGCCTCGGCGGTGGGCTCGAGGTCGCGCTGGCCTGCCAATCGCGAATCGCCATCGAAGGCGCGCGCTTCGGCTTCCCGGAGGTGATGCTCGGCCTGCATCCCGGTCTCGGCGGCACCGCGCGCTTCACCGCGCTGGTCAATCCGACCCAGTCGATGGCGCTGATGCTGACCGGCCGCACCATCGATGCACGTCGCGCCAAATCGCTCGGCCTCGTCGACACCGTGACGCAGGAGCGCCACGTCCGCAATGCCGTCAAGGACGTGCTGTTCGGCCGCCTGAAGCGAGCCAGGCCTGGCCTGCTCACCCGCGCGGCCAATATCGGTCCCGTGCGCGGGCTGCTCGCCAGGCGCATGCGTTCGAGGCGGCAAAGGCCGCGCCCCGCGAGCACTATCCAGCGCCCTATGCGCTGATTGATCTCTGGGAAACCCATGGCGGCAGCAAGTCCGCGATGCTGAAGGCCGAGCAAGCGTCCTTCGCCAAACTGATGGTGACGCCGACCGCGCAGAATCTGATCCGCGTCTTCTTCCTGCGCGAGCAGATGAAGAAGGCCACCGGCTCCGGCAACGCGGTCAAGCACGTCCACGTCATCGGCGCCGGCGCCATGGGCGGCGATATCGCGGCCTGGTGTGCAGGGCAGGGGCTCCGCGTCTCGCTCGCCGACATGAAAGCCGAGCCGATTGCGGCTGCGGTCAAGCGCGCTGCCGATCTCTACGGCAAGATCATCCGCAAGCCGACCGAGGTGCGCGATGCCCTCGATCGCCTGATCCCCGATATGGATGGGGAGGGCGTTCGCAATGCCGATCTCATCATCGAGGCGGTGCCGGAAAAGCTCGAGCTCAAGCAGAAGGTCTATGCCGGCCTCGAGCCGAAGATGAAGCCGGGCGCGATTCTCGCCACCAACACGTCGAGCATTCCGCTTCAAGACCTCCGCACGACGCTGGCCCGGCCGGAGCGGCTCGTCGGCCTGCACTTCTTCAATCCGGTGTCGCGGCTGCAGCTCGTCGAAGTCGTCAGCCATGACGGCAATGACGCGCAAGTGCTGAAGGAAGCGCTCGCCTTCGTCGGCACGATCGACCGCCTGCCGCTCTCGGTGAAGAGCTCGCCGGGCTTCCTCGTCAACCGCGCGCTGACGCCCTACATGCTGGAAGCCATGGTGATGCTGGACGAGAAGATCGACCAGCGCCTGATCGATGCTGCCGCAGAACAGTTCGGCATGCCGATGGGGCCGATCGAGCTGGCCGACCAGGTCGGCCTCGACATCTGTCTCGATGTCGGCGACATGCTGCGCACCAGGTTCGGCGATCTCCTGCCGCCGACGCCGGCCTGGCTGCGCGACAAGGTCGCCAAGGGTGAGTTCGGCCGCAAGACCGGCAAGGGCTTTTATACCTGGAAGGACGGCAAGGCAGAGAAGACGCCATTGCCCGAGACCGGTCCGCGCGTGACCGACCAGATGATCGACCGCTTGGTGCTGCCAATGTCGAACGTCTGCGTTGCGTGCCTGCGTGAAGGCATCGTCGACGATGCCGATGCGGTCGACGGCGCCATGATCTTCGGCACCGGCTACGCGCCGTTCCGCGGCGGGCCACTGAACTATGCGCGTGCACGCGGCGTGGAGAATGTCGTATCCACCATGCGCGCGCTGGCCGAACGATTCGGCGAACGCTTCGCACCCGATCCTGGCTGGGACAATTTCAAGTGAGCAGATGTCACGCGAGAGAAGCATGAGCGAACAGGGGACTACCGAGCCGAGCGGCGATCTCTGCATCCGCACGCTGGCGATGCCCGCCGACACCAATGCCAATGGCGACATCTTCGGTGGCTGGCTGCTCAGCCAGATGGATGTCGGCGGTGGCGTGTTTGCGTCGAAGCTCGCGAAGTCGCGCACCGTGACGGTCGCGATCGAGGCCATGAATTTTCGAAAAGCTGTCTATGTCGGCGATCTCGTCTCGGTCTACGCCAACCTCGTGCGCGTCGGCCGCACCTCGCTCACCGTCCATCTCGAAGCCTGGGCGCTCCGGCGGCGCGAGCTGCAGCCGATCCTCGTCACCGACGGCAATTTCACCTATGTTTCGATCGACGATAACGGTCATCCGCAAGCGATCCAGCGAGACGCGTCGTCGATCGCGACATAATTTCGCGCGGCGCCTTGTCCCATCACAAAACTTGCAGCACCGTGAAACGTGGCGCAGGCGGGCGAGCGTGCCGCGGCTTTGCCAACAACCAGTCATAAAACGGATGAGGTCCCGGCGTACTCAAGAGCGCGTCGATCTGGGTGGAAACGGCCGATTTGCCCTTGGAACCTTTGGACAAAATCGTCGTTATTTGCCCGCACTGAGGAATCCACGGGCCATGCCGGACAGCTACATCATCGAAGTTAATTCTCAGACCGCGGGCATCGTCGTTCGCGGCGCCGGAGGCTACTGCTTCTTCGCCTCGTCCCACCAGTTCAATCGCCTCGAAGGCCAGCTCTTCCGCAACGCGCGCGAAGCCGAGCGCGCTGCGCGCAAGTTGGTCAACGGCGATGTGAAGGAAGCGGCGTAGCCTCGTCATTCCGGGTCGGGCAAAGCGCGAGCCCGGAATCCATTTCGCCTGAGCACAAGTCGATCGATGGATTCCGGCCCGCGCCCTTCGGCGCGTCCCGGAATGACCGCGTTGGTCACAACTTCGTCGCAGCGCGCGACAAGAGCTTCCACTCGTCACCCTGCTTCAGCCAGTTCATCAGGATGTGAAGGTTGGTCGGCACTTTTTTCCCATCGGCCGCCATTTCCTGTTCCGCGACCCAGTGGAAGCGCACGATCGCGGCGGGGCCGACGACCTTGATGGTCGGGTCCTGATAGGCAATCGACAGGAATTTCGATTTGCCGTCGGTGGCGTTGGTGATGAAGGTCGCCTTGTCCTCGACTTTGCCGCTGGAATGGCTGTAGCTCAGATCGTCCCAACATAGCGCGGCGAGCGCCTTGGGGTCGGCCGCGATCTGGGCGAGGCGGAAGGCCTCGACCTGCTTCGCTACGGCTTCTTCGTCCGCCGAAGCAGCGAGCGCCGGTGTCGAGAGCGCAAGCGCGGAGACAGCGAGAGTCGAGAGAGCCAGATCGCGTCGATTGATCGTCATCGTTTCCTCCTTTTTGATCTTGCGTGGAGTGTTGCAGCCGCACGCGGCTTTGTCGAGTGGCGCGCGATGGTCATGCGCATGCGTCATTGCGCGCGCGAGGCTCTATTGATACGTGTTCGGCATTGATGCGGCGCGCATTCGGGAAGGTACGGACATGATCGAGACTCTCGGCAGGGCATTGCTGTTCGATATCGACGGTACGCTTGCCAACACCGACCCGCTGCACCTGAAGGCGTTCAACCAGGTGCTCGGTCCTCGCGGTCATGTTTTCGACCACGCGCGTTTCTCAAAGGAGTTGCAAGGCTTCGCCAACGTGTCGATCGGTGAGCGTTTTCTGCCCGATGAAACCTTGGAGCGGCGCGCAGCGATCCTCGGTGAAAAGGAAGAAGTGTTCCGCACGCTGGTCGCAGGGCAGATCGAGCCACTGCCGGGCCTGATGGGGCTGCTCGACCGCGCGGATGCCGCCGGCATCCCGATGGTGGCCGTCACCAACGCGCCGCGTCTCAATGCCGAGCTGCTGTTGTCGGGCCTTGGCATTAGGCAGCGGTTCAAGGCGCTGGTGATCGGCGACGAGCTGCCGCACGGCAAGCCGCATCCGCTGCCCTATCAGGAGGGGCTGCGCTTCGTCGGCGCCAGCGCGGCTGCCTCGATCGCCTTCGAGGATTCCCGCTCCGGCGTGCAGTCGGCGACCGCGGCCGGCATTCCCACCATCGGCATCCGGACCAGCCTCAGCGACGCTGACCTTGTTGGCGCCGGCGCGGTTGCCTCCGCGAGCGCCTTTGACGATCCCGAGTTGCTCGGGCGGCTCGCAGCTGCAATGGCGTGGTGAGGACTTCATCCATTAACCGTGATCGGCGCGCGCATTGACCGCGCGCGCGAACCGCCGCACCATGCATCGTTCTGATTTGAGGCCATTGCCGTGACCGGATTGACCCATCGCCAAGCCGAAATCCTCAATATCGCCCGCGCCTCCGGCCGCGTCATGGTCGAGGAGCTGGCACGCCGGTTCGAAGTCTCGGCGCAGACCATCCGCAAGGACCTCAACGACCTCTGCGAGCGCCGTTCGCTGACCCGTGTCCACGGCGGCGCAATCATCGCCTCGGGCGTCGAGAATCTCGCTTACGAGGCGCGCCGCTTCGTTGCCGCCGACGAGAAGAAGGCGATCGGCGCGGCCGCCGCCTCGCTGATCCCGAACGGTTGCTCGCTCTTCATCAACATCGGCACCACCACGGAGGAGGTCGCGAGCGCGCTGACCTCGCACGAGGACCTGCTCGTCATCACCAACAACCTCAACGTCGCCATGCTGCTCTACCGCCATCCCCGCATCGAGGTGGTGGTCGCCGGCGGCACGGTGCGGCGGGCCGACGGCGCGGTGGTCGGCTCGACCGCAACGCAGCTGATCGGCCAGTTCAAGGTCGACTACGCCATCATCGGCGCGTCCGCGATCGACGAGGAGGGCGCGCTGCTCGACTTCGACTATCGCGAGGTGCAGGTGGCGCAAGCCATCATCGCCAACGCCCGCAGCGTCATGCTGGTGGCTGATTCCACAAAGCTTCGCCGCAGCGCGCCGGTCCGCATCGCCCATATCAGCCAAATCCAGACCTTCGTCACCGACCAGGAACTGCCGGATCGCCTCTCCACCCTCTGCCACAGCAAGGGCATCGAGGTGGTGGCGGCGATGCCGAAAGGAGCGGCGGATATCGATGATGCTCAGGCCGAAGCGCAGGACGCCGCGCCTGAAGCGGCACCTGTGGTGCGGCTGCGATAGGACGCTATGCGCCGTCCCACGGGTTGAGCAGCGCAACGCCCGTAGGTTCGAAATCCCCACATTGCGCGTCACGACCGTCAGGCCGTGAACAAGCGCGGTTGCTGCGATGAGAGCGTCGCGTTCAGCCCGCGGATTGGGAACCTGAAGTTGGGCACAGCGCTGCGCTACGGCCGTATCGATCACCAGGATCCGCCCTTCGAAGCGAACCAGAATTTGAGTGTTGATCCACGTTTGCAAGATGGCACCTTGCGCAGCGTCCTTGCGCTCGATCAGACGCGCGCCAAGTTCAATCTCGAGAATCGAGATGACGGACATGAAGAAATTCGTCGCCGGAACTGCATTGGCCCAAGCGACGACATTGCGATCGGCTTTTTCCGGTCGTCTGAGTTCGGAAATGACATTGGTGTCCAGCAGAAACATCAATCGAGATCGGCGGGCTTGAAGACCCCGCCGGACACGCGAGGCGGGTCGAATTCAAAGTCCGCGCTTGCTTGCGCCAGAGCTTCGGCAAGGCTCATGTGTCCGCCGCTGAGACGCAAATAATCTTCGATCGTCAGCAGCACATGGGCCGGGCGGCCGCGATCCGTAATGAAGACTGGTCCTTGCGATGCAGCTTTTTTCGCGCCGCTGGTGTCCTGATTGAATTCTCGGCTGGTGAGAGTGGTCACCATTGTCAGCCCTCCTCGCTGCGGGCGGCGTCATATGCAGGCAAAGTATATGTAGATATGTTTCTACATTCAAGGTTGCTGGTGCGTGAGTTGGGGCGGTCCTGTCGGCATGCCGTCCAATCACGCCGATCGCGCTGAAATCCCCCCTGTTAGCCTGCCGATCTCTTCCCCATTCTGGCGAGGAAAAAGTTCCACTTTCGCTTCGCTTGGCCCCTCTTTCATCTTGCTTTCGTTTTTCGGTATGATCTAATCAAAAACGAAAGTAGCCACTCGACGGAACGAGTGGTCGCCGGGGGAAGCGTCTGTTGGAGCGAATTTTCGACCTCGCCATCATCGGAGGCGGTGTTAACGGTTGCGGCATCGCGCGCGATGCCGTGGGCCGGGGAAACACTGTTTTCCTGTGCGAAATGAGCGATCTGGCCAGCGGGACGTCGTCCTGGTCGACCAAGCTGGTCCATGGCGGCCTGCGCTATCTCGAATATTACGAGTTCCGGCTGGTCCGTGAAGCGCTGATCGAGCGCGAGATTCTCTGGGGCATCGCGCCCCACATCATCCGTCCCTTGCGTTTCGTCCTGCCGCACCACGCGGGCCTGCGCCCGGCCTGGCTGCTGCGCCTTGGCCTGTTTCTCTATGATCACATCGGCGGTCGTCATCTGCTGCCGGCGACCCGCTCGGTCGATCTCCGGCGCGACGAGGTCGGCCGCCCGCTGATCCCGAATCGCTATAGTCGCGCGTTCGAATATTCCGACTGCTTCGTCGATGATGCCCGCCTCGTCGTGCTCAATGCGCGCGACGCCGCCGACAAGGGCGCCGAGATCTGCACCCGCACCCGTGCGACGGATATCAAGCAGTCCGACGGCGTCTGGACCGTCGGCATGGTCGACACGCTGACCGGCGCGCGCTCGCAGGTTCAGGCCCGCGCGCTGGTCAATGCCGGCGGCCCCTGGGTCGAGGACGTGCTCGGCCGCGGCGCCGGCGTCGACGCGAAAGCAAAGGTGCGCCTGGTGCAGGGCTCGCACATCGTGGTGAAGAAGCTCTATGACCACGACCGCGCCTACATGTTCCAGAACGCCGACGGCCGGATCATCTTCGTCATTCCCTATCAGGACGATTTTACGCTGATCGGCACCACCGACCGCGACTATGACGGCGATCCCTCCAAGGTGAAGGCGACAGCGGAAGAGATCCAATATCTCTGTGCTGCTGCCAGCGAGTATCTCGCCAAGCCGGTGACATCAGAGGACGTGGTCTGGACCTATTCCGGCGTACGGCCGCTTTATGACGACGGCGCCAGCGAGGCCAAGGCGGCGACCCGCGATTACGTGTTCGAGCTCGACACGCCCGGCGGTTCGCCGCTGCTGTCGATCTACGGCGGCAAGATCACGACCTATCGCCGCCTCGCCGAAGAGGCGCTGGAACGGCTCGCGCCCTATCTTCGCAGTGCGAAAGCGCGCGAAGGCTGGACCGGCAAATGGCCGCTGCCGGGCGGCGACATGGATGTGTCGGCCGTCGAGGGCCTGATCGGCGAGCTCCAGCGCGGCTATCCCTTCCTGAGCCATGAGCATGCGCGACGTCTCGCGCGCGCTTATGGCACCCGCGCCATCAAATTGCTCGGCGACGCCAGATCGGCCGCGGATCTCGGCCAGGCCTTTGGCGCAACTCTGAGCGAACGTGAGGTTCGCTACCTGATGACCAACGAATGGGCGGTGACCGCCGAGGATATCGTCTGGCGCCGCTCCAAGCTCGGACTGCGGCTATCTGCCGACGAAATTGCCGCCCTGGACGACTGGATCAGGACCCACATTGTATCGCAAAGTCCTCTGCTGGAAGCAGGAGGACGCTCATGAGCGTGACACTCGATCACGTGACCCGGACCGTCGATGGCATCGAGCACATCCGCGACGTCTCGCTGACGCTGGAGAGTGGCACGCTCAACGTGCTGCTCGGGCCGACGCTGTCCGGCAAGACGTCGATCATGCGGCTGCTCGCCGGCCTCGACAAGCCGAGCACGGGCAAATTGCTGGTCAACGGCAAGGACGTCACGGGCGTCGACGTGCGCCAGCGTTCGGTCGCGATGGTCTATCAGCAGTTCATCAATTACCCCTCGCTCACGGTCTATGAAAACATTGCCTCGCCCTTGCGCGTGCAGGGCAAGCCGCGCCAGGAGATCGAGACGCGCGTGGCGGAAGCCGCCCGGCTGCTCCGGCTCGAACCGTTCCTGGAGCGAACGCCGCTCCAGCTCTCCGGCGGCCAGCAGCAGCGCACCGCCATGGCCCGCGCGCTGGTCAAGGGCGCCGATCTCGTGCTGCTCGACGAGCCGCTCGCCAATCTCGACTACAAGCTGCGCGAGGAGCTGCGCACCGAGCTGCCGCGCATCTTCGAGGCCTCCGGCGCGATCTTCGTCTATGCCACCACCGAACCGACCGAGGCCTTGCTGCTCGGCGGCAACACGGTCTGCATGTGGGAGGGCCGGGCGCTCCAGATCGGCGAAACGCCCGGGGTCTACCGCCGTCCGCAGACGCTACGCGTCGCGCAGGTGTTTTCCGATCCGCCGCTCAATCTCGTTGGCATCGAGAAGAAGAACGGTTCCGTACAATATGCGGGAGGCATCGCCGCGCCGGCGTCTGGTCTTTATTCCTCTCTCGCCGACGGTGCCTATCGTGTCGGTTTTCGCGCGCACCAGCTTGCACTCGCCAATGGCGAGACTGACCGCCATGCCTTCCATGCCACGGTGACGGTGACCGAGATCACCGGTTCGGAGAGTTTCGTGCATTTGACCCGTGACGGATCGAACTGGGTTGCGGTGCTGCACGGCGTGCACGAGTTCGAGCCCGGCCAGACCATCGATGCCGTGCTCGATCCCAACGATGTCTTCGTGTTCGACGCGGCCGACCGTCTGGTCGCTGCGCCGAGCTCGTGAGGGAGGTGCGCCATGGCTCGCATTGACCTCGTCGATCTCGCTCATTCCTACGGCGGCAATGATGCGCCGCAGGAAAGCTTTGCGCTGAAGCCGGTGACCATGACCTGGCGGCAGGGTGGCGCTTATGCGCTGCTCGGCCCGTCCGGCTGCGGCAAGACCACGCTGCTCAACGTCATCTCCGGCATCATCACGCCGTCGAGGGGGAAAATCCTGTTCGACGGCCGGGACATCACACCCCTGTCAACCCAGAAGCGCAACATCGCCCAGGTGTTCCAGTTTCCGGTGATCTACGACACCATGACGGTGGGGCAGAACCTGGCGTTTCCGCTGAAGAACCGCGGCGTGCCGAAGGCCGAGATCGACAAGCGCGTCGCCGAGATCGGCCGCCTGCTCGACCTCGAGCCCTATCTGAACCGCAAGGCGACGCGGCTCACCGCCGACGCCAAGCAGAAGATTTCGCTTGGCCGCGGCCTTGTCCGCTCCGACGTCGCCGCCGTGCTGTTCGACGAGCCGCTGACGGTGATCGATCCCGAGTTGAAATGGCAGCTCCGCTCCAAGCTGAAGGCGCTGCATCGCGAGCTCGACCTCACGATGATCTACGTTACCCACGACCAGACCGAAGCGCTGACCTTTGCCGACACCGTCGTGGTCATGCATGACGGGCGCGTGGTGCAGAGTGGCACGCCGGCCGAGCTGTTCGACAAGCCGGCCCACACCTTTGTCGGTTATTTCATCGGCTCGCCCGGCATGAACATCCTGCCGGCCGAAGTGAAGGACGCGAGGCCAAGGTCGGCGGCCACGTCATCGCGCTCAACCGCGCTTACGACAATCTGCCGGCAAACGCCAAGATCGAGATCGGCGTGCGTCCGGAATTCGTCGACGTCGTCGCGCCGACACCCGGCCTGCTCACCGCGAAGATCGAGCGCATCGACGATCTCGGCCGCATCCGCTTTGCGCGCGCGCGTCTCGGCGACGCCAAGCTCGCGGCGCGGGCGCCTGCGGGCTTCACCAGCTCCGACGGCACGGCCGGGCTGAAACTCGATCCGGCGCACATCCACGTCTATGCCGACAGCCTTCTGGTGGAAGGAGCCGCCTGATGGACAAGACCGTCAACCAAAAAGCCTGGTTCCTGGTGCTGCCGGTCTTCCTGGTCGTCGCCTTCTCGGCGGTGCTGCCGTTGATGACGGTGGTGAATTATTCGATGCAGGACACCTTCGGCAACAACCAGTTCTTCTGGAACGGCGTCGGCTGGTTCAAGGAATTGCTCGATCCCTCGACCGATCTCGGCGGTCGCTTCCTGGCTTCGCTCGGCCGCAATCTGTTCTTCTCGCTGGTCATCCTCGCTATCGAGGTGCCGCTCGGTATCGTGGTGGCGCTGTCGATGCCGCGCCAGGGGTGGACGGTCGCGGCCTGCCTCGTGACCCTCGCGCTGCCGCTGCTGATTCCGTGGAACGTCGTCGGCACGATCTGGCAGATCTTTGGCCGTCCCGACATCGGCTTGCTCGGCTACGTGCTGAATGCCATCGGCATCGACTATAATTACGTGTCCAACGACATCGACGCCTGGGTCACGGTCATCGTGATGGACGTCTGGCACTGGACCAGCCTCGTCGCGCTGCTCTGCTATGCCGGCCTGAAGTCGATCCCGGAGGCCTATTACCAGGCCGCCCAGATCGACGGCGCCTCGCGCTGGGCCGTGTTCAAGGCGATCCAGTTGCCGAAGATGAACCGCGTGCTGCTGATCGCGGTGCTGCTGCGCTTCATGGACAGCTTCATGATCTACACCGAGCCGTTCGTCGTCACCGGCGGCGGGCCCGGTAACTCGACCACTTTCGTCTCGATCGAACTCGTCAAGATCGCGCTCGGCCAGTTCGACCTCGGCAAGGCTGCCGCGCTCTCGCTGGTCTACAATCTGATCATCCTGATCGTCTGCTGGATCTTCTACACCGTCATGACAAATGCCGGCAACGAACGGAAACCCCAGGAAGGAGCCGCGTGATGCACTCGATCCCCGGCCGCCGTTTCATCATGGGGCTGTTCCTGATCTTCCTGCTGTTGCCGATCTACTGGCTCGTCAACATGAGCTTCAAGACCAACGGCGAGATCATCTCGACGATGACGCTGTGGCCGCACGCCCCGACGCTTCAGCACTACAGGCGTATCTTCACCGACGAGAGCTGGTATTCCGGCTATGTCAATTCGCTGGAATACGTCGTTATCAATACCATTATCTCGATCTCGGTGGCGCTGCCGGCGGCCTACGCGTTCTCGCGCTACCGTTTCCTCGGCGACAAGCATCTGTTCTTCTGGCTGCTGTCGAACCGGATGGCGCCGGCGGCGGTCTATGCGCTGCCGTTCTTCAACCTCTATTCGGCGATCGGCCTGTTCGATACGCCCTGGGCGGTGGCGCTCGCGCATTGCATCTTCAACGTGCCGCTGGCGGTGTGGATCCTCGAGGGCTTCGTCTCCGGCGTGCCGCGCGAGATCGACGAGACCGCCTTCCTCGATGGCTATTCCTTCCCGCGCTTCTTCATCAGGATCCTCGTGCCGCTGATCGCGAGCGGCATCGGTGTCGCGGCGTTCTTTTGCTTCATGTTCTCCTGGGTCGAGCTCTTGCTCGCGCGTACGCTGACCTCGGTCAACGCCAAGCCGATCGCCGCCGTGATGACGCGCACGGTGTCGGCGGCCGGCATGGACTGGGGCTTGCTGGCGGCTGCCGGCGTGCTCACCATCATTCCGGGAGCACTCGTGATCTGGTTCGTCCGCAACTACATCGCGCGCGGCTTCGCGCTCGGCCGGGTGTAGGAGGTTTTCATGGACTCCATTGCATGGATGGCCTGGACGCTGCCGACCGCAATCTTCTTTGCGGCGCTCGCGTGCACGCTGGCCGTCATGACCTGGCTCGCTGCTGCCTATCCCGAGGCCGAGCGCGTCGGGATCCTGCGCATCCCGACCACGCGCGGCGACCGCCTGTTCATTTCGCTGATCATGGCCGCCGTCATCCACCTGTTGTGGATTGGCCTCGTCGGCACCGATCCGATCGCGACGATTCCGGTCGGAGGAGAGGGAATTGAGATATCGAGCCTGTGGCTCGCAACCGTGATTTCGCTTGTTTCAGGCGCGGTGATTTTTCGCACCGTCTGAGGCAGGCGAGAAAGAGCAGATCCGGGGTCTACCCGGGCCTGGATTTAGTTTGTCGCTGCAACCGGAGGAAATTAGATGCGACACTTGACGACCAAGGACAGTCTTCTGACCATGACCAGCGCGGTGGCGCTGATCGCGGCTTCGATGACGATTGCCGCGCCGGCGCGCGCGGACGAAGCCGCTGCCAAGAAGTGGATCGACAGCGAATTCCAGCCGTCGACCCTGTCGAAAGACGACCAGATGAAGGAAATGCAGTGGTTCATCAAGGCCGCTGAACCCTTCAAGGGCATGGAGATCAACGTCGTCTCCGAGACGCTGACGACCCACGAGTACGAATCCCGCACGCTCGCCAAGGCGTTCGAGGAAATCACCGGCATCAAGGTCAAGCACGACATCATCCAGGAAGGTGACGTCGTCGAGAAGATCCAGACCCAGATGCAGTCCGGCAAGAATGTCTATGACGGCTGGATCAACGACTCCGACTTCATCGGAACGCACTTCCGCTACGGCCAAGCCGTCGATCTGACGGACTGGATGGCCAAGGACGCCAAGGACGTCACCGATCCGATGCTCGACATCAACGACTTCATCGGCAAGTCGTTCACGACGGCGCCGAACGGTCACCTCTATCAGCTGCCCGACCAGCAGTTCGCGAACCTCTATTGGTTCCGCTACGACTGGTTCACCAACCCGGACTACAAGGCCAAGTTCAAGGCCAAATATGGCTACGATCTCGGCGTTCCCGTGAACTGGTCGGCCTATGAAGACATCGCCGAGTTCTTCACCAACGATGTGAAGGAAATCAACGGCGTCCGTGTTTATGGGCACATGGATTACGGCAAGAAGGACCCTTCGCTCGGCTGGCGTTTCACCGACGCCTGGTTGTCGATGGCCGGTAACGGCGACAAGGGTCTACCGAACGGCCTGCCGGTCGACGAATGGGGCATCCGCATGGAGGGCTGCCGGCCGGTCGGCTCGTCAGTGGAACGTGGCGGCGACGTCAACGGCCCGGCGGCGGTCTATTCGATCGTCAAGTATCTCGACTGGATGAAGAAGTATGCCCCGCCGCAGGCGCAAGGCATGACCTTCTCCGAATCCGGTCCGGTGCCGTCGCAAGGCAATATCGCCCAGCAGATCTTCTGGTACACCGCTTTCACCGCCGACATGGTGAAACCCGGTCTGCCGGTGATGAATGCGGACGGTACGCCGAAATGGCGCATGGCTCCGTCGCCGCACGGCTCCTACTGGAAGGAAGGCATGAAGCTCGGTTATCAGGACGTGGGTTCGGCAACGCTTCTGAAGTCGACCCCGGTCGATCGCCGCAAGGCAGCCTGGCTCTATCTCCAGTTCATCGTCTCCAAGACGGTGAGCGCGAAGAAGAGCCATGTCGGTCTCACCTTCATCCGTGAATCCGACATCTGGGACAAGTCGTTCACCGAACGTGCGCCGAAGCTCGGCGGCCTGATCGAGTTCTACCGCTCGCCCGCGCGCGTGCAGTGGACCCCGACCGGCAACAACGTGCCTGACTACCCGAAGCTTGCGCAATTGTGGTGGCAGAACATCGGCGATGCGTCGTCCGGTGCGAAGACGCCGCAGGCTGCGATGGACTCGCTTGCTGCTGCCCAGGACTCGGTGATGGAGCGTCTGGAGAAATCCGGCGTGCAAGGCGCTTGCGGACCGAAGCTCAACAAGAAGGAGACGGCTGAGTACTGGTTCGCGAAGTCGGCCAAGGACGGCAACATCGCGCCCCAGCGCAAGCTGGCGAACGAAAAGCCGAAGGGCGAAACCGTCGATTACGACACGCTGATCAAGTCGTGGCCGGCCTCTCCGCCGAAGCGTGCTGAAGCGAAGTAATTCGCGGACGTCATGATGGCCGGGTTCGTCCCGGCCACCCAGAAGCAGGAGGCCGGGAGTGATCCCGGCCTTTTGTCTTGTTGGCCTATTGCCTTATCGGCGGCCTTGATCTGAATTGGCGAGCCGAGATCCGGAAGCGAGACTTCGCCATGCGCATGATGTTCCGTTGCGATCCCAATCTGGCCGACCGTCTGGCGCGGCCCTATCCCGCACGCACGGCCTTGCCCGACTGGTTGCGCGCGATGCCCGCGAAGGCGCATTCGGAGATCCACGGCCGGGACATCCGCACCGTCAAGCAATGTCCGCCGTTTGTCGATGCGATGGCTTATGGGATCATGATTCCCTTGCCGTGCGACATCAGGATTGAGGCTGGACGATTCACGTGGATTGGGACATTCCCGAGCCGGCGACGTCGGGACATCCACGTGCGCCTCTGAGCTTTCACCCCGCAGCGCAATTCGCTGCTGCGCCGTTCGCGAACGGACGGTCCGCGATCAAGTTCAACAGCTTCTGGACCATCGAGCTCGAACCCGGCTGGTCGCTGTTCGCGACGCATCCCGTCAACCGCGATGATCTGCCATTCCGGCTCGTGTCGGGTTTGGTCGATGCCGACCGGTTTCATGACGGCGGCATCAATTTTCCGGCCGTATGGACCCGGCCCGATTTTTCGGGCGTCCTCGAAAAGGGCACGCCGGTCGCGCAGTGTTTTGCGGTGCCGCGTGAGGCGCCCGAGCTCGTGTTCGAGGGCTTTGATGACGCCCACCAGCAAGCTTATGCGAAGGTCGTTGCCGAAGTGCTGGCTGCGCCCAACGTCTACCGCAAGCAGTTTCGCGCGAAGCGTGGGCGGCTAACTCGCTAAAGCGCGACGCAATCCATCCTCGTCCAGCCAGAGCCGGCCGTGCGACGCCGAGGTCAACGCCATCGCAATGGAGCCGATGAGCTGCGGGCGCAGGCGGTAGGCTTGCGCAAAGGCGCGCATGGCGGCGTCGACGTCTCCACTCTCCTGCAAGGCGATGCCGAGATTGAGTGCGGCCTCGGCATGATCGGGCCTGAGTTCGAACGCCTTCTGGTAGGCGCTTGCGGCGCCGGCGTGGTCACGCAAATCCTGTCGCGCGACGCCAAGATCGAACCACACCGAAGCGGGCGCGCCCGGTGCTGCCGCTTGCGCCAGCAGACTTGCGGCGGTGGCGGGATCGCCATCCTCCCACGCTAGCCGACCGAGTCGTGCTGCGGCTTCCTGGTGGCCGGGAATGACCTTCAGGATCGCTCGCCAGGATCTGCGCGCTTGAGCCCTCATGCCAGCCTGATCGAGCGTTCTCGCCTTCTCGACGAAGAATTCGCGTTGCGGGCTGATAGCGATTGCGGAATCGATGTGCGAGCGCGACGTCGAAGCTGCCTTCGCTGCGTGCAATGCGGGCGGCAAGCAGCCGGGCTGCGGCATTGCCGGGGCGCTTGGCCAGGCTCACGTCGATATGCGCATGAGCTGGGGCGATGGCATTCCTGGAGAACAACACCGCGGCCAGCAGATGATGCAGCATCGGATCGCCGGGCACGCGTGCGAGGCCTTGTTCGCACAGACGTTGCGCCTCATCCGGCTTGCCCGAATTGAACGCTTCAGTCGCGCGGCGAACGAGTGTCTCAGTGTCATCCATCGCCGCATTAGAGCAAGGATGCGACGAGGCAGCAATACAGGGCGGTCACGCCGCCAGTCTCGTGACGGACGCTACGGCAAGCGTGGACGCTCGCTTGCTCTTGCCAAAACGAAAGGCCGGGAGCGATCCCGACCTTTTTCCCTTCTTCATTTCTTCCGGAAGTGGGCAGCGGGGAGGAGACTACTCCGCCGGCTCGGTGGCGAGCGTCGGGTAGTCCGTGTAGCCCTTGGCGCCGCCGCCGTAGAACGTGTTCTTGTCCCAATCGTTCAACGCCGCACCCTTCTTCAGCCGCTCGACCAGGTCGGGATTGGAGATGAAAGGCTTGCCGAAGGCGATCAAATCGGCCGCGTTCGCGTCGAGCACCTTGGTCGCGAGATCCAAATCGTAGCCGTTGTTCGCGATGTAGGCGCCCGAGAAGCGCTTGCGCAGGCTCGCATAGTCGAACGGCGCGAAGTCGCGCGGGCCGCCGGTGGCGCCTTCGACGACATGGAGGTAGACGAGCTTCAGCGCGCTGAGGCCGTCGGTGATGTGATCGAACAACGCCTGCGGGTTGGAATCGGCAATGTCGTTGGCGGGCGTCACTGGCGAGATGCGGATGCCGGTGCGGTCGGCGCCGGCCTCGGCCACGACGGCCTTGGAGACTTCCAGCATCAGTTTCGCACGGTTCTCGATCGAGCCGCCATAGGCGTCGGTGCGCTTGTTGGCACCGTCCTTGGCGAACTGGTCGAGCAGATAGCCGTTGGCGCCGTGGATCTCGACCCCGTCAAATCCGGCCTCCAGCGCGTTCTTCGCGGCGCGCTTGAAGTCGTCGATGATGCCTGGAATTTCGGAGAGCTCGAGCGCGCGGGGCTCGGAGACGTCGGCGAAGGTGCCGTTCACAAAAGTCTTGCCCTTGGCGCGGATCGCGCTCGGCGCCACCGGGGCCGCGCCGTTAGCCTGGAGGTCGACATGCGAGATCCGGCCGACATGCCAAAGCTGGATGAAGATCTTGCCGCCGCGCTCATGCACCTTGTCGGTGACCCTGCGCCAGCCCGCGACCTGATCCTTCGAATAGATGCCGGGAGTGTCCTGGTAGCCCTGGCCTTGCTGCGAGACCTGGCTCGCTTCCGTGATCAGCAGGCCCGCAGAGGCACGCTGGCTGTAATAGTCGGCGGCGAGCGGAGAGGGGACGAAGGTTCCGGGCGCGGCGCGGTTGCGCGTCAGCGGTGCCATCACGAAACGGTTCGCCAGCGTGATCGGGCCGAGCTTGTAGGTCTCAA
The DNA here is from genome assembly GCF_051917485.1 of Bradyrhizobium sp. RDM12. NCBI lineage: Bacteria > Pseudomonadati > Pseudomonadota > Alphaproteobacteria > Hyphomicrobiales > Nitrobacteraceae > Bradyrhizobium > Bradyrhizobium sp. RDM12. The sequence goes on along the minus strand of NZ_CM133064.1, from coordinate 7,199,257 downwards.
ACAATTTGGTCGGACGGCTCATTGGGGTGCTTCCAGCGGTTATGAGGTCCGGAACACTTGTGCATTGCGATATCAGGCGCAAGGGATGAGCCATACGGAAAGTGCAGGCATGCTGCGCGGCAGGGCCCGCGCAGCATAATTGATGTGCATTTTCGGCTGCCGCAGCGCGAATTCACTGCCCGGCGTGCGAACTGACAAAGTCAGCTTGCGCCGAGGAAATCGCGCTTGCCGATCTCGACGCCGTTGTGACGCATGATGCCGTGCGCCGTGGTGGCGTGGAAATAGAAGTTCGGCAGCGAGACGGCGCTGAAGAACTGCTGGCCCTTGAGCGTCATGGTCCGGTCCGGGCCCGCCGGGAAGGTCACGTCCCTGGTGTCGGCACCTTCGAACTGCTCCGGCTTGTACGATTTCACGTAGTCGATCGTCTTGGCGAGCCGCTGTTTCAGCTCCTCGAACGTCTTTTCCGTGTCGGGCATCGACGGCACCTCGCTATGGGTCAGCCTGGCGCATCCCTTGGCGGCGAAATCGCTGGCGAGCTGGATCTGCTTCGATAGCGGCAGCATGTCCGGGAACAGGCGCGAGCCGAGCAGCACGCTCGGGTCGATCTTTTTGGCCGCGCAATGCGCCTCGGCCTTGGTGAGCAGGCCGATGAGGCTGTTCAGCATTTGCAGATAGGCGGGGACGACGGCGTCGTGGAAGGACATGTGATGCTCGCTTCAATGGTGGGAGATATCAGGAGAAAACCTGAGCCACTCACATGGGAGTCTCATGGAATAATACAATCGCCGAAGCGGCTTGTGCGGTGCGAAAATTCTACCGGATCGTCGCCTGGGGCTGCGCCTGTGCCGTGCTGCCGCGCATGCGGGCCAGAAGCTCCGCGGTCGGCCAGGAATCGGCGGGCAGGCCGTATTTGATCTGCATCGCCTTCACGGCGGCGCGGCTCTGCTGGCCCAGCACGCCGTCGACCTTGCCGACGTTGAAGCCGGCTTGGACCAGAAGCTGCTGCAATTGCTTGAGCTCGTTGAACGGCAGCTGTGCGACCTGCCCGGCCGGCTTGCGCATCGGGGCCGCGCCCGCAATGCGCGAAGCGAGATAGCCCGCGGTGGTCGAATAGATCAGCGAGTTATTCCATTCGGTGTAGGCCGCGAAATTCGCATACGCCATGAAGGCCGGCCCAAAGCGTCCCATTGGCAGCAGCACGGACGCCGCGAGATTGTCGTTCGGCAGCGGACGGCCGTCGAGATAGGTGACGCCGAACTGCGCCCATTTCGAGCGCGGCAGCTGCACGCTGAGATCGGTCTGATCCCATGGCAGGTTCTGCGGCACCTTGATCTCTTCCAGCCACGGCTCGCCGCGCCGCCACTTCAAGCCGTTGGCGATGTAGTTCGCGGTCGAGCCGATCACGTCGTCCTCGCTGCGCAGGAGGTCGCGCCGGCCGTCGCCGTCATAGTCGACGGCATAGTTGACGTAATGCGTCGGCAGGAACTGGGTCTGGCCGAGTTCGCCCGCCCAGGAGCCGATCATCTCGTCGGGCGTGAGATCGCCGCGGTCGATCACCTTCAGCGCGGCGATGGTCTCGTTCACGAACATTTCCGAACGGCGGCAATCATAGGCGAGCGACACCAGCGATTTCAGCGTCGGCAGATTGCCCATGTTGACGCCGAAGTCGCTCTCCAGGCCCCAGAACGCGGCGATCACCGCCGGCGGAACGCCGTACTCCTTTTCGGCGCGCGCGAACGCCGCCGCGTGCTTCTTGATGTGCTGCTGGCCGTTCTGCATGCGATAGGGCGCGGCCATGCGGCCGGCAAATTCGGTGAAGAGCTGGCCGAAAACGCGCTGGCCGCGGTCGCGATTGACGATGCCCTGGTCGTAGACGAGGTAGGGCGAAGCCTCCGATATCGTTCGCTGCGACACGCCCGCCGCAACCGCCTGCTGTTTCACGTCGGCGAGGAAGCGATCGAAGTTCTGCCCATTGTGGCACGAGGCCGCGCGCGGCGAGGGCGTGGTCGCCCTGGGGGCTGCGGGCTTGGCGGGTGGTGGCAGAAATTGGGCGGAGGCGGGAAGCGAGAGCGCGATCGCGATCGTTGCGACCGCAAGGCGAGAACCAAAGCAGTTCATCGGCATCTATATCTCTGGTGCTGTCGGAGGGCTGCTAGGCCGCCAATACGGCGCGCTTCACAGCGAGGGGAAGGGCGATCTCGCGGAAGAATGTCTTCGGATAGAGGTAGTCCTCGCCGGACTCATCGACGATCCGCAGCATGTCGAGTTTATCGGCTGCCGGATCGCGCAGCGCCACGTAAATCTTGCGCTTTTCGAGGGACGCCTCGTAGCCCTCATTGTCAACGCAGATCACCAGTTGCTTATTTCGCGATTTCGTCATGTTGGTCAGAGCAGGCTCTTGATCTTGAATTCCTTGCGGCCGATGCCGGCAGCCTCATACCAATGTATCTCAGCAAGGTGGGTAGAGCCATCGGATAATCGCACCCGTGCGATGCCCTTGCGCTTGCGGCAACGTCCCCGCCCATAAATCCGCCGCAGCCGTGCGATCTCGCGGATGCCCGAAGCGCTGGCGAAGGTTTCGACCTCGGTGATGTCGCCGAGAATCTCGAATTGCATGGCTTCGATCGTGCCCGGCTGTTCCGGGCCGGGTCAAGTGCCGCGGCTCCGCGACGCACCCTGAAACCTTGCATCCGGGCCCGGGTCATCCCTACTTCACCCTTGCCGGTCAGCAGTGCCCCAGCGGCCATGGCCGGCTTGGAGACGGCCATGAACTATTTTCGTACCGCAATGCTTCTCGCAGGCCTCACCGCCCTGTTCATGGGCGTGGGCTATCTGATCGGCGGCGCCTCAGGCGCCATGATCGCGCTCGTGATTGCGGCGGCGACCAATCTCTTCACCTACTGGAACTCCGACCGCGCGGTGCTGTCGATGTACGGTGCCCATCAGGTCGACCGTCAAAGCGCGCCGGAGCTGGTCGGGCTCGTCGCCGAGCTTGCGAGCCGCGCGGGCCTGCCGATGCCGCGCGTGTTCGTGATGGACGAAGCACAGCCCAACGCGTTCGCGACCGGCCGCAATCCCGAGAACGCCGCCGTCGCCGTCACCACTGGCCTGATGAACCAGCTCAGCCGCGAGGAGCTTGCCGGCGTGATCGCGCACGAGCTCGCGCACATCAAGCATCACGACACGCTGCTGATGACCATCACCGCGACCATCGCGGGCGCGATCTCGATGCTGGCGCAGTTCGGCATGTTCTTCGGCGGCAACCGCGACAACAACGGCCCCGGCGTCGTCGGCTCGATCCTGATGATGATCCTGGCGCCGCTCGGAGCCATGCTGGTGCAGATGGCGATCAGCCGCACTCGCGAATACGCCGCCGACAATCTCGGCGCGCGGATCGCGGGACAGCCGATGTGGCTGGCCTCGGCGCTGGTGAAGATCGAGGGCGCCGCGCATCAGGTGCCGAACTATGACGCCGAACGAAATCCCGCGACCGCACATATGTTCATCATCAACCCGCTGTCGGGCCATGGCATGGACAACCTCTTCGCCACCCATCCCTCGACGCAGAACCGCATCGCGGCGCTCCAGCAGCTCGCGGCCGAACTCGGCACGCGAGCGACGCCGTCGGTCGGCGCCAACGAGAATTATCCGCCGCGAGGCCCTGGGGCCGCTCATCCCCGCGCGGCCCTTGGGGCTGATGCGGAATCCGCCGGATTTTGGCTGGCGTTGTGACCTGGCGCACACAGGGCCGGCCTCGCCGGTGTTAACACCTCACGGAGAGTGTTCCTTCGAAAGGGGATGCGTGGCCGGCCCGTCGCCGGTCGCCGTCGAAGATGACCAGAGCTGCCGTGCCATTGTTGATCGTCCTGGGCGTGGCCATTGGCCTGTCCACGCATACGGTCGTGAATTGCGGCGACGAGGACGAGCCCGACATCTGCTCGGCCGTGATCGGCTTCTCGCCGTTTCGCGGCTCCCTGATCGCCTTCGCCTATGAGGGGCGCGGACGGATCGCGCTGCGCCACGGCGACAACGGCCGGGCGATCGCCGATTTCAACGAGGCCATCCATCTCAATCCCAACCGCGCCTCGCTCTATCGCGATCGCGCACAGGCGTACCGTCAGAATGGCGAGCTGAGCCTCGCGATTGCCGACTATGACGAGGCGATCGCGCTCGATCCCAGGCCGGCGGTGCCCTATCGCGAGCGCGGCCTCGCGCTCGCTGCCAAGGGTGATCTTGACCGCGCGATTTTGAGCTACAGCACGGCGGTCCGCCTCGACCCGACGGACCCGCAGTCCCGCCTCGACCGTGGCCTTGCGTTCCTCGCCCGCGGCCAGGCTGACGATGCTCGTGCAGATTTCGAGGCCGCCGTTGCGTTGCCGTCCGGCAAGAACGGCCGCACACGCGACGCCGCGCGCGAGAGACTCGACGAGCTTGCCCGCGCCGAGCCGACCCGGGTGTCGACGCCGCGGCGGTGAAATTCCCGTGCTTTTTCCCCTCTCCCCTTGTGGGAGCGGGTGGCTCGCCGCGTGGCGGCGAGACGGATGAGGGGTATCTCACCGCGTGCAAATCTCTTGCATTGAATTCGTGGAAGCAACCCCTCATCCGGCGCTTCGCGCCACCTTCTCCCACAAGGGGAGAAGGAAAGCCGGCTACTTCGCCTTCCTGGCTTTGGCCTTCTTGGCCTTCGCGGCCTTCTTCGCCGGCTTGTCCTTGGCCGGCTTCTCGGCCTTCGCCTCGACAGGCGTGCTGGCGGCCAGCCGCATGGCGCGCGCGTAGCTGTCGGCGACGTTGTCGGCAGACATCTGGAGGCGCTTTGCAGCGGCGCTGGCCTGCTCCATGGTGGCTTTGGCCATCATCTTGAAGCGGGCGCCGGTCTCCTTGCCCTTGGCCTTGGCCGCAAGGCCGCTGAAGCGATCCCGCCGCTGCTTGGCGCGGGTCATCAGGCCCGTCTGCAGCTGTCTGGCCAGTTGCCGGATCACGACATCCAGGTCGGCGTCCGCCATGTCTTCTATCCTCTTCGAAACAGTCCCACTCGATGCGGCGGGACTATGCAGATCAGGCCCCGCCTTGGCAATTCCCGCCCGGGCGTCATCCGCAGCTTCCGGTTATCAAAACAAAAAAGCCGCGCATCTCGCGCGGCTTTTGGCATTGGCTTGGCGCGAGGTGCGCCGTGTCGGCGTTATTTCAGCGAGGCGACCGGTCCGCTTGAGCTTGCTGCCGGATCGGGGTCGAAGCCGAACACGCCGACCAGATATTTGTAATAATCCGGCATCTTCTCCTTGAGCGCCTCGCGGGTCTTGGGATCGTGGAATTCGCTCTTGCCGGCCAGGAAGATGCTGGCGGTGACCGCAAAGAACTCCATGTGGTTCTTCAGCGCATAGGATTCCTTGGGCAGGAAATCCTTGGACTTGGCATAGGCGTAATAGCTGATCACGCCCTTGTTGGCGTAGCCGTCCGGCAACAGCCGCGCGTGATAGGCATGCAGCATCTCGTGGAGCAGCACGGCCTCTTTCTCGTAACGCATCATGTCCGGCCGGACCATGATGACGCCGAGCCCGGAATCGACCGCGAGGTCGACGGCGTTCGGGTTGGTCCAGCGCTGCTTGTCGTGGTCCCACACCGTCAGGGTGCGCGGGGTGGTGCGCTGGATATCCGGCGTGACCCGGCCGTAGCAGGCGGTTGCGGCGCCTTCATCGAGGCAGGCCAACTCGCTCGCGATGATCGGGACGGTCCGGAAGAAGCGCAGCACGCGCGGCGAGAATCCGGCGCCTTCGACGACGTCGATCTGCTGCTTGAGGTTCTCGGTGAGCTTGTCGACGTCCTTGCGCTCGGAATTCTCCGACACGTCGAACATGTAGCCGCGGTAGCTCTGGAAGCCGGGCGGCAGCGCCTTGGCGGCATCGGCGGACGCGGCGTCGAGCGAGCCGGCGGTGGACGGATTGGCGAACAGCGCGCCGGCAATGGTCGCGGTCAGCAGCAACGCAATGCGCATGATGAACCCCCTGATGTCACTTCACGCGGCAGGATAGGCTGCCCTTGTTTGCGAAAAGTGAGTGGGGCGACAGTAAGGCAGCGATGTTGAGGCGTGCTTAATCCTTGGTTGCAGATCGCGAAGGCGGATTAGGTCGGGATTAACCAAGCGGTGGATCGGCCGCGCGCTTGGGCGTACCATGCCGCTCGGGCGTCAAGCCCGGATCAGAAGCCGAAGGGAGGATGCCATGTATGCCGCCATCCGTCAGGCCAAGGCGAAGAGCGGAAGCGCCGAAGAGCTGGCGCGCCGCATCAAGGACGGTGCCGTTCCGATCATTAGCGACGTCGACGGCTTCAGGGCCTATTACGTCGTTTATGCCGGCGATGACACGGTGACCGCGATCTCCATCTTCGACAAGTTCGAGCAGGCCGAGGAAGCGAACAAGCGCGCCATCGCCTGGATCGAGAAGGATTTGGGGTCGTTGCTGGCAGGACATGCGAGTGCCGCGGCGGGACCGGTGATCGTGCATACGCTGGCGTAGACGTCAGGCTGTCGCCTCGTATTGAGCTGTCATCGCCCGGCTTGAGCCGGGCGATCCAGCACTCCGAGTCGGCCGTGATTGAACCGATGGGCCGCGGCGTACTGGATGCCCCGCTTTCGCGGAGCATGATAGCATTGGGTGTGGCGTGCGGTTTCCGTCAAACGGACGCCCCTCACAACTCCCGTGCATTCGAGAACGCGAACGAGCTCACCCGTCGCGTCGTTTCGTCCAGGATCAGCGTGCGCGTGATCGGCGGTTCGGCGCGCTGGGCGCAGTTTTCGCGCTCGCAGAGCCGGCAGTTGACGCCGATCGGCGTGCCTTCCGTCTTCTCCAGGTCGATGCCGGCGGCGTAAGTCAGGCGCGCGGCGTGGCGGATCTCGCAGCCGAGGCCGATGGCGAAGCGCGGTTGCGGCAGCGGGTGCGGCGCGACGGGCCGGCGCACCATCTGCGCGATCGAGAAATACCGCGTGCCGTCGGAGAGCTCGATCACCTGCTTCAGCAGACGATCGGGCGTGTCGAAGGTCGAGTGCACGTTCCACAGCGGGCAGGTGCCGCCGAATTTCGAGAACGGGAACGTACCCGACGAAAAGCGCTTCGACACGTTGCCGGCATTGTCGACGCGCAGCAGGAAGAACGGAATGCCGCGTGCGTTCGGCCGCTGCAGCGTGGTGAGACGATGGCAGACCTGCTCGAACCCGGAATTGAAGCGCTGCGCCAGCACGTGGATGTCGTAATTGAGCGCTTCGGCCGCCGCCAGGAAGGCTGGGTAGGGCATCATCACGGCCGCTGCGAAGTAGTTGGCGAGCGTGATGCGGAACAACCGGCGCGGCGCGTCGTCGAGCGGTCCGGCGCGGCCGATGATGGCCTCGAGGGCTTGCGTGCATTCGGCGAGGCCCAGCTGGAAGGCGAGCTGGAAGGCGCGACCTGGAGGGTCGACCAGCTCCGAGATCAGGAGCTGCCGGCGGTGGCGGTCGAAACGGCGGAGCGTCTCGCGCATCACGTCGACCGGCATGATGCGGGTCTGGATCGAATGCTTTTCGCGCAGGCGCGCGGCGAGCGCGGCATAAAGCTCTTCGGCCGGCACGTTCAATTCGTCCCGCAGATTTTCGGCCGCCTGCTCGAGCTCCGGGAAATAATTGCGGTTGGCCTCGATCAGCTCGCGCACGCGCTCGACCGGATTGGCCTCGTAGCGCGTGCCGACGTCGCGGTCGGCCATTTGCGCTGCCGCCAGCGTCTCGCCCTGGCGCGCCTCGGTATAGGCCGCGTAGAGCCGTTGCAGCGCATGGGTGACGCCGGGACAGAGTTCGGCGAGGTCGCGCAGCTCCTGCTTGGGCACTTCGATCTGGCGGAACAACGGATCGGAGAAGACCTCGTTGAGTTCGGCGAAGAAGCGGTCCTCGTCGGCGGTGGCGAGATCGCGCAGATCAAGGTCGTAGGTTTCGGCCAGCCGCAGCAGGATCTGCGCGGTCACCGGGCGCTGGTTCCGCTCGATGAGATTGACATAGCTCGGCGAGATCCCGAGCCCCTCGGCGATCTGCGTCTGCGACAGCCCTAATTGCTGCCGGATCCGCCGGAAGCGTGGACCGACGAATAACTTTTTCCCGGACTGCGCGGGCATTAGCGGCGCTCCTCTTTCCCCGCATGCGGGGAGAGGCCGACACGAGAAGCGTGGCGAGCGAGGGGGGCTTCCGCGGGGAAGCTGAGAGATGAGCTCGCGGAGAGAGCCCCTCACCCCAACCCTCGCCCGGTGAGAACGGAGACAGGGAGAAAACAGCGGATGCGGCGGGCATTTCTCACATCTCCAGGGGCTAAGGGCAGTCTTGCTGACCTGTATTTACAAGATTGACAAAATAACATCTCACACATGTTCCGATGTTACATGACATCACCATTCAGATACAAGGCCTCTATACGAACTTCGCTTTCTCGCGTTTAGCTCATGACGCGCGTTTCGCATTGCATTGTCACAAATGTCGAGAAGAGAGAGCAGCACATGAACTACCAGCCCCGTGGCATCACCAACCTTCAGGCCCCAGCCTCGTATCAGAACGAGGTTGAGGCGGCCCAGGCGCTCCTCAAGAATCAGCCGACCTGGAACGGGGTGTCGGCCGAGGCCGTCGCGCGCATGCGCATCCAGAACCGCTTCAAGACCGGTCTGGACATCGCCCGCTACACCGCGGCGCTGATGCGCAGCGACATGGCGGCCTATGACGCCGATCCGACCAAGTACACCCAGTCGCTGGGTTGCTGGCACGGCTTCATTGCCCAGCAGAAGCTCATCTCGGTCAAGAAGCACTTCGGGGGCAAGACGGATCGCAAATACCTGTACCTGTCCGGCTGGATGATCGCGGCGCTGCGCTCCGAATTCGACCGCTGCCCGACCAGTCGATGCACGAGAAGACCTCGGTGCCGGCGCTGATCGAGGAGCTCTACACCTTCCTGCGTCAGGCGGATTCCCGTGAACTCAACGATATCTTCCGTAGCCTCGACAAGGCGCGCAAGGAAGGCGACAAGACCCGCGAGAAGGAGTTGATCGCGAAGATCGACAACTTCCAGACCCACGTCGTGCCCGTTATCGCCGACATCGACGCCGGCTTCGGTAACGCCGAGGCAACGTATCTGCTTGCCAAGAAGATGATCGAAGCGGGCGCCTGCGCGCTCCAGATCGAGAACCAGGTTTCCGACGAGAAGCAGTGCGGTCACCAGGACGGCAAGGTCACCGTGCCGCACGAGGTGTTCATCGCGAAGATCCGCGCCTGCCGCCACGCCTTCCTCGAACTCGGCGTCGAAGACGGCGTCATCGTCACCCGCACCGACCTGCTCGGCGCAGGCCTGACGCAGCAGATCGCCGTCAGCCACAAGCCGGGTGACCTCGGCGACCAGTACAACAGCTTCCTCGATTGCGAGGAAATCACCGCTGAGAACGCCCGCAACGGCGACGTCATCATTAACCGCAACGGCAAGATGCTGCGTCCGAAGCGGCTGCCCTCGAATCTCTACCAGTTCCGCCCCGGCACGGGCGAAGACCGCTGCGTGCTCGACAGCATCACCTCGCTGCAGAACGGCGCCGACCTGCTCTGGATCGAGACCGAGAAGCCGCATATCGAGCAGATCGCCAAGATGGTCGACCGCATCCGCAAGGTCGTTCCGAACGCGAAGCTCGCCTACAACAACTCGCCGTCGTTCAACTGGACCCTCAACTTCCGTTGGCAGGTCTACGACGCGATGAAGGAAGCCGGCAAGGATGTCAGCAAGTACAACCGTGCCGAGCTGATGAAGCCGGAATACGACGATACGCCGCTGGCGATTGAGGCCGACGAGCGCATCCGCACCTTCCAGGCGGATTCGGCCAAGCGCGCCGGCATCTTCCACCACCTGATCACGCTGCCGACCTATCACACGGCCGCGCTGTCCACCGACAACCTCGCACGCGAGTATTTCGGCGAGCAGGGCATGCTCGGCTACGTCAAGAACGTGCAGCGCCAGGAGATCCGTCAGGGCATCGCCTGCGCCAAGCACCAGAACATGGCCGGCTCCGACATCGGCGACGACCACAAGGAATACTTCGCAGGTGAAGCTGCCCTGAAGGCGGGCGGCGCCCACAACACGATGAACCAGTTCGGCTAACGCCACGCAACAGGAGACTGACAATGACCAAAGGCAGCAATTTCTGGGTGATCGGCGGCGAGTTCGGCTCGATGAACTTCCACAAGCTGGTCGAAGGCTCGGCCCAGGTGCAGGGTCCGTTCAAGACCCGCAAGGAAGCCGAAGACGCCTGGCGCTCGGTTTCGGAAGAGAACCGCCACAAGGCCGGCGTCCGTTTCTCGATCGTGGAAGAGCCGTCGCGGGTCTCGGCCTGACGGCTGCCTGACAAATCCAAGAAGACGTCCAAGGACGGAGGGTCCCATCCGGCGCAAGCCGGGTGGGATCGTCTGTTTTTGGCACACATCGACCGCCTGTGGGCGCCGTAAGTATCTGGAATGATAGGCCCTTTGCGGACGCTTAGGTTGCTGATAGGTTAATGGAGGAAAGTCGAGGACCAGGCCGACAATGTCAGAGCCCGAGACCAGCGGGACCCATCCCAGCCAGCCGCGCCCGGTGCGGCTGCGCGATGCGCTGTTGCGCGCGCGGATCGAGGCCGCCGACCGGACCGGCGTCGTCGTCGACCTCAGGGATGCCGAGGTGGCGCGGCTCGAGATCCTCAACGACACGCTCGACCCGCTGTTCGCCCAGGTGCCCGACAACATCGATTTGTTCGACCGCGGCATCAGCCAGGGCGATACGCCGCGTCTCTGGATCGACGTCGTCGCCCACATCATGATGGGGCGCGACAAGCGGCTCTACCGATTCGTCCAGGACACCCGCTTCGGTCGCATCGTGCTCGCCGAATCCCACGACACGGCGGTGATCGTGGACGCCGTGACCGACTATGTCGCCCGCCGCATGATCGAGCGCGAGCGGGCGATGGTGGTGTTGCCCGAGCCGAAGCCCGAGGGCGCCGAGCCGCCCCGCCGCTCGCGCGTGTGGCCGTTCGTGTTCGGCTTCATCCTCGGTGCCGCCGCGCTGTTCGGCGTCGCCGTGCTCGCGGCGTTGCGGAGCTGGTGAGATTTCGTCATTGCGAGGAGCGAAGCGACGAAGCAATCCAGGCTGTCACTGCCGGAAGCTTCTGGATTGCTTCGCTTCGCTCGCAATGACGAAGAAACTAAACCACCCGGGCGCGCTTGATCTCTCGCAGCTGCAGGCCATGATCGATACTTCGCACGATCTGCTCACAGCGCCAGCCGGCATTGTCCTCTCGATCGCGAACAGATTGTAGGCCGCCGCCGGATGTCGCCCGTGCGCGAGCGCCGAGGCCGATGGCACGCCGATCGCGGGAATTTTGCCGTTCCGACCTTCGAACCACATCGTCGAATGGATGTGGTCGTGCCCGTGCAGGATCAGCTCGACGCCGTGGTGCTTGAGCAGCGCCAGCAGCGCGGCGGAATCCGTCAGCCGCTTCTGGCGCGCATCGGACTTCAGCGGATGATGCACCAGCAGCACGCGGAAGACGTCCTCGGCCGCGAGTTGCTCGAGCACCTGCGCGAGCGCGTCGAGCTGATCGCGCCCGAGCGTGCCCGTCGCCATCAAGGGCGGCGTCGGCACGGCGGTGGAGAGGCTTATCAGCGCGAGCGGCCCGCGCCGACGCACGCCGGGAAAGCCGGCGCTGCCGTCGTCGCTCGCAAGATAGGGTGCGAATGTCTCGCCGAAGCGATGGCGCGTGGCGCGGACATAGGCGTCGTGATTGCCGGGAATCGTGGTGACGCGATCGGGCGGCCCGACCCCGTCGAGCCAGGCGCGCGCCGGCGCGAACTCCGCCTCCATCGCCAGATTGACAAGATCGCCTGTGACCGCGATGTGGTCGGGCGCCTGCGCCTTGATATCGGCGACCAGCGCGTCGAGCACCTCGCGGCGGTGGTATTTATGACGGTTGCGTGTCCAGTTGATGTAGCCGAGCGCGCGCTTGCCGGCGAGCTCGCTCAGCCGCGGCTTCGGCAGCGGCGGCAGATGCGGGTCGGACAGATGGGCGAGCGTGAAAGGTGCCATGACGCGCGATTGCCTCGCTATTCGCTTGCTGTAATGGCAAGGTCGCCGGCAACGTGCAAGGGACGCTTGAAAGGGCGCTTCAGGAGAGCCTGATGGGGGAGCGCCTGGACAAGATCCGACGGATATTCGAGCCGCTGCGGCAGCGTGTCTTCCACGCCGGTTTCCTGCTGGTCCGCGGCATGACGCTCGGCGTCCGCGCCGTCGTGCTCGATGCCGACAACAAGGTCTTTCTGGTCAAGCACAGCTACGTCTCGGGTTGGTTTCTGCCGGGCGGCGGCGTCGATCATGGCGAGACCATGGAACAGGCGATGCGCCGCGAGCTCAAGGAGGAGGGCGATATCGATCTCACCGGAGAAGCCGTGCTGCACGGCATCTTCCTCAACAGCCACGTCTCCCGCCGCGACCATGTCGCGGTCTACGTGGTCAGGCATTTCCGGCAGGACCGGCTGCCGGCGCCCAACCGCGAGATCATCGAATGCGGCTTCTTCGACACCGCCGCGCTGCCGGAGGAGACGACCCCCGGCACGCGGCTGCGGATTGCGGAAGTGCTGCACGGCAAGCCCCTGACTGCGACGTGGCGCTGAGGGCGGGCTATGCTAGTACCAGTCCGAACGGGCGCCACGGAAACCTGATGAAAGCCGCAAAACTCGCCTTCGGCCTGATCTGCCTTGCGATCCTCGCCAGCAACATTGCGACGATGTCGCGCTGGAGCGAGGTACGCGGGGTGTATGACGACATCTGCTATCTCCGGCAGGCGCATCTGTTCCAGCGCTTCGGCGCCGGCGGGCTCGACACCGACGCGGTCAGGGACGATGACCGTTATTTCGAAGGCAAGTTGAAGGAAATTGCTTTCGGCGAATGGCAGGCCCCGATCCGCTGGCCCTGCCACAATCCAATGCCGGGCGGCAAGATCGTGCTGCAATATCCACCGGGCACCGGCTTTCTGCTGGCGCTGTTTCCGGAAGGCCATCAGGTCGTGCCGCTCTACATTGCCGCGAGCCTGATGGTGTGCGGCCTTGCGCTGTCAGGCATTGCCATGGCGCGGACGCTGCCGTCGGTCCTGGGCGCCGGGGTGTTCGGCGCGCTTGCCCTCTATCTCATGATCAATCCGGCGAAAGCGAGCTATTCGGTTGCGCCGACCATGGCGCTCTGCGCGGTCGCGGGCTTCCTGACGGCGTTGTGGCTGGCCAGGGAGAAGCGCAGCGTCCTGCTGATCGCGCTGATCGGTCTCCTGCTCGGTGCATCCGTCAATTTGAGACTGCCGAATGTCTTGCTCGCGGCCGGCTATTTTCTCTTCCTCGGCGTTCCCTTTCTGTGGACCCGCTCGCTTTCAACTTTCATGCAGGGCCTCGCCTTTGGTGCCGGCGTGCTCGTCGGCATGGCGCCGACGCTGGCCGCCCAGGCCGTCAATGCCGGCAGTGCGCTGGGAACGACCTATGGCAGCGCCGATTTGGTTGCGCCGGGTTTGGACTTCGCCGTACTTGGCCAGTATCTGCGCGACATGCAGATCGTGCTGATCGTGCTTGCGATCGGCGCGATGCTCTCGCTGTTGTGGTCCGGCGAGGAGCATGTGCGGCAGGCTGCCTTCATCGTTGCCGGCAACCTCGTCGTCAATCTCGGCTTCTTCCTGAGCCATCCGATCTTCACGCCATACTACGTCGTGCCGATCGCGATGCTGTCGCTGTGGACGCTGTCGTTTGCCTGGTTGCTTCGGCCGGCCGAGATGCGCGAGGCTGCACCGGTCCGGCGTGAGCCGGCCAGTCTGGGAGCTCTGCCGCGATGACATCAGCTCAACCGCGCATCGCCGTGCTGGTGCCCTGCTACAATGAGGAGGCGGCGGTCGCAACGGTCGTCGCCGACTTCCGCAAGGCGCTGCCCGAGGCGGAGATCTATGTCTATGACAACAATTCGCGCGACCGCACCGCTGCCGCCGCGCGCGAGGCCGGCGCGATCGTGCGCAGCGAGCGGCGGCAGGGCAAGGGCCACGTCGTGCGCCGCATGTTCGCCGATGTCGAGGCCGACATCTACGTGCTGGTCGATGGCGATGCCACCTACGACGCGCCGAGCGCCCGCCGCATGATCGACAAGCTGCTCGAAGAGCATCTCGACATGGTGGTGGGCTTGCGCATCGACCAGTCGCAGGCCGCCTACCGTCTCGGTCATCGCACCGGCAATCGCATGCTGACCGGCTTTCTGTCCTCGACCTTCGGCCACGCCTTTAAGGACATCCTGTCCGGCTACCGCGTGTTCTCGCGGCGCTTCGTCAAATCGTTCCCGGTGCTGTCAGATGGCTTCGAGATCGAGACCGAGCTCGCGGTCTACGCGCTGGAGCTGTCGCTGCCGGTCGCCGAGGTCGAGACGCCCTATTACGCGCGGCCGGAAGGCTCGTTCTCGAAGCTCAATACCTGGCGCGACGGCTTTCGCATTCTCGGCACCATGCTGAAGCTGTACCGCTCGGAGCGCCCGCTGCGCTTCTTCACCGTGATCGGGATCCTGCTGGCGCTGGCCGCGATCATCCTTGCGATCCCGATTGTCTTCACATTCATCGAAACCGGCCTCGTGCCGCGCCTGCCGACTGCGGTGCTGTCGATGGGATTGACGATCGTGGCGATGCTGTCGGTCTCGTCGGGCCTCGTGCTCGACACCGTGACCCGGGGGCGGCGGGAGATGAAGATGCTGGCCTATTTGTCCCAGCCGGTGCCGAAAAAGAGCTGAAGTCGGGCGCTCCCATGGACTGCCGAACGTCCAGATGCTACTCCGCGAAATGACATGAACGATCTCTCAATCACCATCCGTCCCGAAGCCCCGGGCGACGCCCAGGCGATCGAGCGGCTGCACGAGCGCACCTTCGGCCCCGGCCGTTTCGTGCTCAGCGCCTACCGCATCCGCGAGCACGTCGACCATCTGCTCGACGTCTCCTTCACCGCCCGCATCGGAACGCTGCTGGTCGGCTCCGTCAGGCAATTGCCGATCATGATCGGTGAGACGCCGGCGCTGCTGCTCGGGCCGCTCACCGTGGAGCCGCCGTTTCGCAGCCGCGGCATCGGCCGTATGCTGATGGAGCGGGCGTTGAAGGACGCCAGGGACAAAGGCCATCGCCTCGTGCTGCTGGTCGGCGACGAGCCCTATTACAGCCGCGTCGGCTTCAAGCTTGTCCCTAAGGGGCGCGTGACCATGCCGGGCCCGGTCGATGCCGCTCGCATCCTGGTGTTCGACCTCGTCGACGGCGCCTTCGAAGGCGTCTCGGGCAAAGTCGCTCCCGACTGGAGCAAGGCGCGCGGGTAGGCTCACATGTTCCGGGTGACTGCCGACACATTGCAGGCCTACCTCGATTTCGATCCGGAGCGCAGGCGAGATCTGACAGAGTTGCACAAGCTGGTCGTCTCGGCTGCGCCGACCCTCAAGCGCTATTTCCATCGAGGAACGCCCGCGGGAGAGGCTGGAATGCGCATGAAGATGATCGGCTATGGCAAGTTTCGCTACGCCGTCAAATCGGGAAAAAGCACGGATTGGCCGGTGATCGGTGTTGCGCTTCAGAAGAACTACATCAGCGTGTACGTGGCGGTGACCAGGCAAAGTGCGCCGATCGTCTCCCGTTATGCGGGAGAGCTCGGTGAACTACGGATGGGAGGCAACAACTTCAGTTTCGAGCGGTTCGATGCTCTCAAGCACGATGCTGTATCGACCCTCTTCGCGGAGGTTGCCGGCATCTTCAAAGCGGATCCTGAAAACCCCGTTCGCTATATGCAGGGCTCCTGACCGGCCCCCGACTATAAGCTCTGCCCGCGGAACGCCAGAACGGGATTGATCGGACCATCGATCTCCTGGAAGCGCTGCCGCATTTCGGGGTGCATCTGTACGGGCGGCCCGATGCGGAGACCAATCCCCTGCATCGCCGATGCGTGCGTCGGCGCCGCGCAGGCCCCGACGCACGCAAGCCGAGCGGCTAAAATCGCTGCGAGACGCCGAAATAGAAGCCGCGCCGCGGTCCGTATTGCGGGGCGAACACGCCGATGCCGGAGCCGTCGCGGATCTGGTAGATCGTGTCGAACGCATTGACCACGTCGAAGCGCACTGTCGTCGGCTTGTTCGGCGCGACGATGTTGAAATCGTGCGACAGGCCGAAATTGACCTGTGTGTAGCCGGGCAGATGATCGGTGTTGGCAAAGCCCGCGCGCAGGCCGCTGCCATAAATCATCGACACGCTGTAGCGCGTGCCCTCCCAGAGATAGGAGGCGCCGGCCGACCCCGTCAGCATCTGGGCGTGATCCGTATAGATATAGTGGCTGGCGATGTAGGCCAGTTCATCGGGATCGAACAGATATTGGTTCGACACGACATTGGTCGCAATTTGCTTCGCCCAGGCGAGGTTGGCATAGGCTCTGAAATTGCCGTTGGTATAGTTCGCCTTGACCTCGACGCCGACGTTCTCGCCGCGTTCGTAGTTGAAGCCACTCAGCACATACGCCGCACCGAACTGGCCGTCGTCGAGCAGGTCGCGCGCCTTCTTGTAGTAGCCGTCGACGCCGACTTCGAGGCCGGGGATGGGGTAGATCTTCTGGACGACGCCGACATCGAACACGTGAGAACGTTCCGGCAGCACCGGATCGTTGGTCGATACGGCGGGTTGCTGTGAGGTGCCCTGCACCAAAGCGAGGTTGGTCGGGGCCGCGATCACCTGCTGAGGTGGCGTGAAATTGCGCCCATAGCCGGCGTGGAACGTGGTCCCATCGAAGGGCTTCCAGGTCAGGCTGATCCGCGGGCTGAGCTGGTTCGCATCGACATATTGGTACATCTGGTCGAAACGCAAACCCGCATTCAGGGTCAATTGATTGTTGATTCTCCACTCGTCCTGGACATAGCTGCCAACCAGCCAACCGGTCTTGGCGCTGGAATCGAAGATGGAGAACGGCGCATCGATAGTGCCTGCCGTGGATCGGTCGGATCGACGAGCGGCAGAACCGTGGAGATGTTGGTGACCAGGGAGCGCTCGGCGCTGACGGAGAATCCAAACCGCAGCGTATGGGAATAGCCGACGCGCCAGGCCGTATCCTCCTGGATGCCATTGACGAAGCTCTGACGGTACACGTTCGACGCCACGCCGTTGAAGACCAGATCGCCGATCGGGTCGGGGTAGAAGTGCAACTGACTATACCGGTTGAAGTACGAGACCTGGAAATCGATGTCGTTGACCGATTTCTGGTAGGTGACGACGTTGAATTGATTGAACTCGTTCTGATGCTCGTTGAGCTGCGTCGAGTTGAAGTCCGATATACCGAAAGCCGTGAAGCTTGGCGTCTGGCCTGGATTGTTGGGAATCTGGTACGTGCCGTTCGATACGCCGCTCATGAAGGTGAGGCGGCTTGTCGGATCGAGCACCGTCGAGAGATAGAGAAATCCCTTCTCCTGGTTGGTGCGGTCGTGGATCGCATTGACGGACGGGGTCGGGTTCTCGATGCCGAGATTGTTCTGGAGAAAGCGTCCCGACATGAAATACTGGGTCTGCCCGGCGGTCCCGCCATATTCCACGTTGGTCGAGATGGTGCCGTGGCTGCCGCCATAGACGCCGACGACGCCGGAATTGTTGAAGGCGTCCGCCTTGGTCGTGATGTCGAGTACGCCCGCCGTTCGCAGTCCGTACTGCGCCGGCAGCGCGCCGGTGAGCAGGCTGAGGCTGCCGACGATGCCGGTGTCGAGAATTTGCCCGAACGCGCCGACGCCGTCGGGGAGCATGATGCCGTTGATGCGGTACTGAAGATTGGCGTGCTCGTTGCGGACGTGCAGATCGCCGCTCGCGGCCGAATCCTGCGTGACGCCGGGGAATTGCAGCAGCACCTTGTCGAGTGAGGCGTTGGCGCCCTGGGGCAGCGCCTCGATGGCCTGGTGATTGAGCGTATGGGCTGTAGCGCCGCCCGGCGGAAGCAGGCTTTGGCGCGCCGCGTCGAACCGCTCGCTCGGGCCCTCGACGGCGGCGGGCGCCTCGGTCTGCGGCCGCGCCTGCGGCGCCGCGCGCCGCTTGGCGACGGCGACGCGAACCTTGGGGCGGCGCGGCGCCTGGCTCTGCTTGGGCGCATCGACTTCGACGCTGGGAAGCGTCGTGGCGGGAGCCGTCGTCTGCGCCATGGCGTTGCCGCCGGCGTGGAACAGCGTGAGTGCGGCGAGGCTCGAGCCCGCCAATATTGTTTTTGAAGACACCATTGTCCTGATTTTCCGATCGCGCACCGCCGCTCATTTTTGGAGGGTTTGCGAACGATGCGCGCCGTCGACACGCGACGGATCAATTTCGATAGCCTTGCGGGATCGGCTTATGCGTACGGCCGATGCCGAAGGCAGCTCAATCGATGGGGATCAGGAGACGGGAGGAGCGCGCGGCTGGAACGCGGTGGTGGCCGATTCCAGGTGGATGAATTCGGCGTCGGTGGCGCGGTAGAGCAACTCGACTGCCTGCGGCAGCAACAGCAGGGGCGGCGTCGCGAACGTCACCGTGCCGGCCATCGCGACCAATGCGCAGATCGCGCAATTGTCCTCGCCCGGCCGTTCGCGATCGGGATTTGTCGGCGACTGCTTCTGGATCGCCGCGCGGTCGGTCGACGCGACGCTCTTGGCGCTGTCGTTCAGCTGAGACTGGGCGAGGGGCGCAGCCTGCGCGAACCAGTGGCCATGACCGAAGGTCAGCGCGAACTGCACCAGCATCGCGAACAACGCGAGCCGGGCGCCGTGCCTGATCTTCGACCGGAACCACTTCATCTGGAAACGCCACCCCGCAGCGCGAGGCGCCGACCGGGCGCCGCGATGTTACATTGTAACATCGCCCGATCGGTTCATGGATGTCAACTGAGGAGCACCACATCGCGCGGTGTGATCGCGCGATGTGTCGTTCCTGCAACTAGCGTCCTTCGCGGACCCAGGTCGCGGCGAAAGCGCCGAGCAGCAGCAGCAGGCCGATCAGGCCGGCGAAGATCGGCAGCACGCCGACGCCCTTGACGACGCTGGCGTCGCGCATCCGCACGCCCATCCAGCCGTCGCCGGCAAACACGCTGGTCGAGCGCACCGGGACGATGCGCGGCAACTCGACGCTTCCGCCGTCCGCGATCCGCACGGCGCTGCCGCCGGTCGCCTGGGTCAGCGGCTTCAAGGTCTCGGTGGTGGAGGTGACTTCCGAAAATTCCTTCGGATTGGTCGGGCCGACATTGATCAGCGCCTTCAGCGTGCCGTCGGTCGCCTGCCACAGCCCGAGCTCGCTGGCGGGAAGGCTCGCGCGCCATTCGCCGGGATCGCCGGGGCTGAGCGTCAGATCATGCGCAACGCCGGAGGGCGATGTCACGGTCACCGGCTGGACGCTGTCGCCCATGGTCTGGCGCACCACGACGAGATTCTTGCCCTGGACCTGAAGACGCAGCGCTTCTTCGTCGAGGTCGGGCTGCTTCATCAGCCAGTGCGACATCCGCCTGAGCAGATCGAGATGCGGGCCGCCGCCCTCATAGCCGCGCGCCCACAGCCAGATGTGGTCGGACAGCAGCAGCGCGACGCGGCCCTCGCCGAAGCGCGACAGGAACAGCAGCGGCTTGCCGTCCGCACCCGTCATCACCGGCGGGTTGACCGAGTTACGGGTCTCGACGGTGCGGAAGAACCGGCTCCAGTGCGGCGGCTCGAACCCCGAGCCCTCCAGCCCGCGCGTGACGGGATGACGTTTGCCGATATCGGAGAGATGCGCATAGAACGGCTTCTCGGTGACGCCGACGGGTTCTGCCGGCAGCACCGTATCGAGCGGCGTGCGCCAGATGCTGGTGGTCGAGGCATAGTCGGGGCCGGCCGACACCAGCACGGCGCCGCCGCCGCGCACATAGCGCGCGATGTTGTCGAAATAGGCGATCGGCAGCACGCCTTGGCGGGCGTAGCGATCGAAGATGATCAGCTGGAATTCGTTGATGTGCTGCTGGAACAGCTCGCGGGTCGGAAACGCGATCAGCGACAACTCGTTGATCGGCGTGCCGTCCTGCTTCTCCGGCGGCCTTAGAATCGTGAAATGCACGAGGTCGACGCTGGCGTCGGACTTCAACAAATTGCGCCAGGTGCGTTCGCCGGAATGCGGCTCGCCGGACACCAGCAGCACGCGCAGCTTGTCGCGCACGCCGTCGATGGCGACGACGGCGCGATTGTTCACCGGCGTCAGCTCGCGCTCGAGCGGCGAGGCCTCGATCTCGACGATGTTCGGACCGGCATGCTTGATCTCGACGTCGACGCTGGCGCTCTGTCCACTCGAGAGCGTGCGCTCGTTGATGACCTCGCCGTCGCGGCGGACCGTGACCTTGGCGCGCTCACCGGTGACGCCCTGGTCGTCGAGCTTGTAGCTGATGGTCTGATTCTGGCCGACGATGCCGAAGCGCGGCGCCGCCGTGATCGCGATGCGGCGATCGCGCTCGTCCTTCTGTCCCGTGATCAGAGCCTGCACCGGCGCCTGGAAGCCGAGCGCGGCGGCGTTCGCGGGGATATCGTGAACGCGGCCGTCGGTAATCAGGAATGCGCCGGCGACACGGTCGACCGGCACGTCCGACAATGCGGAGGCCAGCGCGCCGAACAGCTTCGTGCCGTTGGTCTCCCCGTCGGCCTGTCCGGCATCGACGACGCGTACCTCGAGTCCCTTGATCTTCTTCAGGCTGTCGACCAGCGCCTCCTGCGCCTTCGCGGCTTCCTGGTTGCGCTTGCCGAAATTCTGGCTCGGGCTCTTGTCGACCACGACGGCGGCGACCGAGGTGAGGGGATCGCGGTCCTCGCGCGTGAAGGAGGGATTGGCGAGCGCCAGCAAAAACAGCGCCAGCGCCGCCACGCGCACCGCAGCGCCGCGCGCCCGCGCAACCAGCAGCACGATCGCGATGACCACGATGGCAGCGAGCGCGATCCACAGGACGATCGCGGGAACCAGCGGCGTGAACGCGATGCCGTAATTCATATTGATCCTATTGCCCGAGTCGCTCGATCAGCGCCGGCGCGTGCACCTGGTCGGCCTTGTAGTTGCCGGTCAGCGTGTACATCACGATGTTGACGCCGGCGCGGTAGGCGAATTCGCGCTGGCGCGGCTCGCCGGGCGTGAGCGGCAGCATCGGCTGGCCGTCGGGACGAAGCGCCCAGGCGCCCGCGAGGTCGTTGGAGGTGATGATGATCGGCGAAACGCCGTCGCCGCCGCGCGCGGGCCGCTGCGCGCTCTCGTCGTCGTCCTCGCGCGGCAGCGCTTCAACCCAGGTCTGGCCCGAGTTGAAGCGGCCGGGGAAGTCGCGCAAGAGATAGAAGGTCTTGGTCAGCACGTGCTCGCGCGGCACCGGCTCGAGTTCGGGCACGTCGAGCGAGGACAGGATCTCGCGCAAGGCCTGCATGCCCGGTGTTTGCGAGGCGCCGTTCTCGCCGGGCGGCGCTTCGACCGCGTCGCGGGTGTCGAAGATCACGGTGCCGCCCTGCTTCATATAGGCGTCGATCTTGTTGATGGCGTCCTGCGGCGGCTTCGGTGCGCCCGGCACGATCGGCCAGTAGATCAGCGGGAAGAACGCGAGCTCGTCGCGCGCGGGATCGATGCCGACGGGGTCCCCGGCCTCGAGTGCGGTGCGCTGCGCCAGGAACAGCGTCAGGCCCGACAAGCCGGCCTTGACGATGGAATCGACGTCGGCATTGCCGGTGACGACGTAGGCGAGGCGGGTCTGCGAGGTCGACTTCATCGCGAACTCGTCGGACGCACTGTCGGCGCGCGATGGCGTCGGCGCAAGCACGGCGATGCCTGCGAGCACGAAGCCAAGCAGGATCATGGCAGGCGCGGCGCGCCGGCGCAGCACTGCGGCGAGGCCGCCGCCGAGCAGCGCCACGATGATGGCGTCCACCAGAAACAGCGCCAGCGACGTCGACAGCAGCCAGCCGCGCAGATCGCGCGGCTCGGCGTTGGTGTAGGTGGCGTGCCGGGCGCGCAGGCCCGCGGTATTGAGGGCTGCGATGCGGTCGGCGGCTGCGAGCGTGTTCACGGCGAGCGGTCCTTCTGCCGGACCGTAGAAGCCGGGCGGATGATCCGGCGTGGCGCGGTCGCGATAATCAGCCGTCAGCGGTTTGGCGGTGGCCGGCGGCGGTCCGAACGCGCCGAAGCCGTCGAGCAGATGCAATGGCGCCAGCGTTTCGGTGCTGGCTTCACCGGCAACGCCGGCGCCGGGCTTGGCGGTGTAGCCGGACATGTCGACCACCCGTCGCAGCATTTCGACGAAGGTGCCGGACATCGGCAGATCCGACCAGCGCATGTCGGCGCTGACGTGGAACAGGCTGACGATGCCCTTGCCGCGATGCTCGCCGGTCACCAGCGGCGTGCCGTCTTCGAGCGACGCCCAGCTCTTGGTCGCGAGCACCGCGTCCGGCTCGGCCAACACCTGCCGGCTCACGGTGACATCCTTGGGCACGACAACCCCGGCAAACGGACCGTCGGCGGCGAAGGATGCGAGATGCTGCGGCTTCTCCCAGGTCAGGCTGCCGCCGAGCGTGCGGCCGCCCTTGCGCAGCTTGACCGGAACGAGATCGTCTTCGGCCTGCGCCAGCCGGGGCCTGCGAACCGCACCAGCACGCCGCCCTGGTCGATCCAGGCGTTGAGACGCTCGCGCAATTCGGGCGCAACCGTGCCGACATCGGCGAGGATGATCATCGGCAGCTTCTGGTCGAGGAACTGGGTGATGCCCTGCTGCGGCGATCCCTTGTCGGCGAGCCGCACGTCGGCGAACGGCGCCAGCGCGCGCGTCAGGTAGAAGCTCGGCGCCAGCAGCGGCTGCGCGGTCTCGCTGCTCGCGCCCGAGACGATGCCGATGGCGCGCCGGCGCCAGCGCTTGTCGAGTAGCTGCACCGCGCCGGCCGAACGCTCGCCGGAGATCTCGAGGCGCGAGATGTCGTTGCGCAGCTCGACCGGCAGGTCGAACGCCGCCTCGACCTCCTTGTCCTGCGGGCCGAAGGTAAAGTGCGCCTCGCCGATCGGCGAGGCTTTCTGGTCCAGCGCCCGCACGGTGCCGGCAGCAATGCCGCTGTCGGTGCGCAGCACCTTCACCGTCATCTTCGCAGCCGCGTTTTCCGCCGCGACCAGTGCCAGCGGGGAGGAGGTGCCGCCTTCGAACACCGTCAAGCTGCGATCCCCTAAGGTCCTGCCGAGCGCTTGCACGAACTCTTCGCCGCGGCCGGTGTCGACGCCGTCAGACAACCAGGCGATCTCGCAGTCGCCGGTCGCTTTCAGGAAACGATCGATCGCGGTGAGGGTTTCAACGCGCTCGACCGAATAGGGCTTTGGCGCGATCTGCCGCAGCGCAACGCGCGCGGCGCCCGCCGGCATCAGCGTGATGTCGCGGTTCGGCTCCGACAGCGGCACAAGCGCGATCGCGCGGCGATCATTGTCGGCATTGGCGATCAGCTCGTCGGCGGCCCGGATCCGCGTGTCCCAGTTCGAGGCAGCGCTCCAGCCGTCGTCGAGCATGATCATCAGCGGCGCCTTGCTGGAGGCAAGGCCCGTTTGCGGATTCCAGATCGGGCCGGCGGCGGCGAAAATGACGAGCGCCGCAGCGAGGAGGCGCAGCGCGGTCAGCCACCACGGCGTCCGCGCGGGCGTCTCTTCTCGGGGTGCGATGTCGAACAACAGGCGTGTCGGCGGAAACTCGATGCGGCGCGGCCGCGGCGGCATCACGCGCAGCAGCCACCACAGCACCGGCAGGCTGACAAGACCGATCAGGAGCAGCGGTTCGGTGAAGGCGAGCGGCAGTCCCATCATGCGGCCGGCCCCGCCTTGATCGCAGTGGTACGGGCACCCGACTTGCTCACCTGCAGGCCGGCATGGAGGAACAGCAAGAGTTCGGCGGCCGAGCGGTCGGTCGCGTGCGTCGTGAACAGCCAGTCGAGCTTGTTGGTCTCGGCGCGGATCTGGTCGCGATGCAGCGCCAGCCGCGCGGTGTAATCTTCCGCCCAGCTCTCGGCGCGGCCGGCGGTGATCACGCCAAAGCCTTCCGGTTCGACGAATTCGACGCGGCCCGAATAGGGAAAACTCTCCTCGGCGGGGTCGACCACCTGCACCAGCGTGCCATGCGCGCCGGAGCCGGAGAGCCCTGCGAGCGTGGTCCTGATCTCCGCGATCGGCGACCAGAAATCCGACAGCACGATGGTTTCGGCCAGCGCGGCAGGAACGAAGGACGGCGGCAGGCTGAGCCGGTCGGCATCGTCATGCAGCATCGCCTGAGCCATCTTGTCGATGACGCTGCGGCTTGCGGTCGGCGCCATCAATCCGGGGATGCCGACGCGCTCGCCGCCCGCGACCAGCAGCTCGGCCAGCGCGAACGCAACGATCAGCGTGCGCTCGAGCTTGGACTCGCGCGCGGTCTTCGAGGCGAACGCCATCGACTGCGAACGATCAGGCCAGATCCAGACCGTGTGCGAGGCCTCCCATTCGAGCTCGCGGACATAGAGATGGTCGTCACGCGCCGAGCGGCGCCAGTCGACCCGCTGCGCCGGCTCGCCGGAGACGAAGCGGCGGTACTGCCAGAAATTTTCACCGGAGCCGGCGCGGCGCCGGCCGTGCAGGCCGTGGATGACGTTGGCGGCGATGCGGCGGCCTTCGAGCACCAGGCGCGGCAGCGAAGCGGCGAGCGTACGGCTTTCGCCATCGGCACGTCGGATCGCGATGACCTCCTTTGCTGTGTGCCCGGTCTCTGCGGCCATCAACCGATCCGTGTCTTCAATTGCCGGATCACGTCCGGAATCGTACGTCCCTCGGCGCGCGCCTGGAACGTCAGAGCCATGCGGTGCTTCAGGATCGGCTCGGCGAGGTCGAGCACGTCGTCGACCGATGGCGCGAGACGTCCGTCGATCAGCGCGCGGGCGCGCACGGCGAGCATCAGCGATTGGCTGGCGCGCGGGCCGGGGCCCCAGGCGATGAACTTGCCGGCCTCGCCGCTCTGCTCGCCCGGACGGGCCGAGCGCACCAGCGACAGGATCGCTTCGACCACGGAATCGCCGACCGGCAGGCGGCGCACCAGTCGCTGCGCGGTGATCAGCGCATCGACGGTCATCGAGGCCTTGGCCAGCGTGTCTTCGGCGCCGGTGGTCTCGAACAGGATGCGACGTTCGGCATCGCGATCGGGATAATCGACGTCGATCTCCATCAGGAAGCGGTCGAGCTGCGCCTCGGGCAGCGGGTAAGTGCCTTCCTGCTCCAGCGGGTTCTGCGTCGCGAGCACGTGGAACGGTTTTGGCAGATCGTGGCGCGCGCCGGCCACGGTGATGTGCTGCTCCTGCATCGCCTGCAGCAGCGCCGATTGCGTGCGCGGGCTGGCGCGGTTGATCTCGTCGGCCATCAGCAGCTGGGCGAAGACCGGGCCGGAGATGAAGCGGAACGAGCGCTTGCCGGCGGTACTCTCGTCGAGCACTTCGGCGCCGAGAATATCCGACGGCATCAGGTCAGGCGTGAACTGGATGCGCTTGGCATCGAGACCGAGCGTGACGCCGAGCGTCTCGACCAGCTTGGTCTTGGCGAGGCCGGGCACGCCGATCAAGAGCGCGTGGCCGCCGGAGAGGATGGTGACCAGCGTGTTCTCGATCACGCGATCCTGGCCGAAGATCACCGATGCGATCGCTTCTTTCGCCGCGCGCACCTGGCTCGACACCTGCTCGGCCGAACGGACGATGCCGTCTTCGAGCTTCTCGACACTTTCCGCCATCCGTTAGCTCCTTAAGCCTGCCACGCGGCTATCTTGCGTCGTCAAATAGTCTGTCGTCACGTCATCTCGGGCCCCATGCTAGACTTGCAGGAAGGCCATGTATTCGTTGAATTAACCTATCCCCACCTTATCGGCTTAGGGTTATGTAGGGCATCACGAAGTGGCGACCTCCACACCGGACTAATGCGGGATGGAACCGCGCACCGATCTACAACGTAGATTTACAAATCAGACCTGCACCAATCGTGCCAAATGACATACGCGAAATGACAAAGTCAGGGCAAACCATGGCGAACCAAGGGCAGAGCGCCGATCGCGGTCTTGAGGGGCTGACTGCCGCTGCCAAAACTGCTGCCAATGCCGAAGGTGCCAAAAAGGGCCTGCCTCCGGTGCATCTGTGGAATCCGTCGTTTTGCGGCGATCTCGACATCCGAATCGCGTCCGATGGTACTTGGTTCTACATGGGCACGCCAATCGGGCGTCACGCGCTGGTCCGCCTGTTCTCGACTATCCTGAAGCGCGAGGGCGACAAGCATTTCCTCGTCACGCCTGTGGAGAAGGTCGGTATCCGCGTCGACGACGCGCCGTTCATGGCGGTCGAGATGCAAAAGAGAAGCGAGGACAACCATCCCGTGCTGAGCTTCCGCACCAATGTCGACGACTGGATCACCTGCGATGCCGCGCACCGGCTGCGCTTCGAGCAGGCGAAGGACGGCGGGTTGACGCCCTACCTGCATGTCCGCGCCGATCTCTGGGCCAAGGTCACCCGCGCGCTCTATTACGATCTGGTTGACATGGGCGAGGAGCGGATGGTCGATGGCCAATTGATGTTCGGCGTCGAGTCGGCCCGCGAATTCTTCGCCATGGCGGACGCGGAGCAGGTGAGGGCCGCGCTTTGAACAAGCCTGTCTCCAAAAGCGAGAAGAGCGAGCCCGTCGCGATCAGTGCGGCGGATTTCTTCGCCCGCTCCAGGGCGAAGCTCGGCTTCGACGTTCCGCCGGGCCTGTTTGATCCGAACATCATTCCGGCCTCCGGCGATCCCGGCACCGACAAGATGCTCGAGATCGTCGCGCGCGAGCAGCCGGTGCGTCCCGCAGCGGTCCTGATTGCGGTGGTCGACCATCCCGAGCCGACCATCCTGCTGACGCAGCGCTCGGCGCATCTCAACGACCACGCCGGCCAGATCGCCTTTCCCGGCGGCAAGATCGACGCGACCGATTCCTCGCCGCTGGACGCCGCGTTGCGCGAGGCCGAGGAGGAGGTCGGGCTGCCGCGCGATTTCGTCGACCCGATCGGCTATCTCGATCTCTATGGCACCGCGTTCGGCTTCCGCATCCTGCCGACGGTCGCCAGGGTGCGGCCGGGCTTTCAGCTCACGATTAACCATTCCGAGGTTGATGACGCATTCGAGGTGCCGCTGTCCTTCCTGATGAATCCGGCGAACCACCAGGTGCACAGCAAGGAATTCCGCGGGCTGGAGCGGTTTTACTATGCGATGCCGTTTGCAGAGCGCTACATCTGGGGTGCGACGGCCGGGATGCTGCGTGTGCTGTATGAGCGGATCTACTCGTCATGATCCGGCCGGTTCTGACCGAGATCGGAATCTTCCTCATTCCCTTTGCCGTCTATGCGCTGTTCCTGGCCGCCACGCGATCGGGCCTGTTCGTGCAATCGTCGTGGCCGATCACCGTCGTCGCGCGCCTCATCCTGGTGGCGCTGGTGCTTGTCATCGCGGGGTTGATCGGGCTGGCGCATTTCTCCGGCGCCGCACCGAACTCGACCTACGTTCCCGCCCATGTCGTGAACGGCAAGCTCGTGCCGGGCACGGAAAAATAGGGACCGGACGATGAGCGCGGAGCCGATTGTCGAGCCGATTGTTGAACCGATTCTTGCCGATGCGCCCTGGCTGACCTCGGGCGGGACCGCGCGCGTCTTGCAATTGCTCAATGCGGATGGCGAGGAGGCGCGCGTGGTCGGCGGCACCGTCCGCAACGCGCTGCTCGGCCTGCCGCCGGGCGATATGGACATCGCGACCACGGCGCGCCCCGAGGAGGTGGTGCGGCGCGCGAAGGCTGCCGGTATCAAGAGCGTGCCGACCGGCATCGACCACGGCACCGTCACGCTGGTCATCGACAGCGTGCCTTACGAAGTCACGACGCTGCGCGAGGATACCGAAACTTTCGGCCGCAAGGCCAAGGTCGCCTTTGGCCGCGACTGGGTGAAGGACGCCGAGCGGCGCGACTTCACCATGAATGGTCTGTCGGTCGACGCCAACGGCGTCGTCCACGACTATGTCGGCGGCATCGCGGATGCCAGGGCGCGGCGCGTGCGCTTCATCGGCGACCCCGACCAGCGCATCGCCGAAGACTATTTGCGCATCCTGCGCTTCTTCCGCATCCATGCCGCGTTCGGCGCCGGCGAGCCCGACCGCGACGGCTATCTCGCCTGCATCCGCGGGCGCGCGGGCCTTGCGGCCCTGTCGGCCGAGCGCGTGCGCATGGAGATGCTGAAATTGCTGGTGGCGGGTGGCGCATCCGCAGCCACGCTTGCGATGGCCGATGCCGGATTGCTGCAGGCGCTGATCGGCGGTGTCGCCTACACCGGTCCGCTGTCGGCGATGATCGCGATTGAGCGCGAACTTGGCCTGCCGGCGAGCGTAACGCGCCGTCTCGCTGCGCTGACGGTGGCCGTCACCGAAGACGCCAAGCGTGTCGCCGCGCGTTTGAGGCTCTCCAATGCCGAGGCCAAAGCGCTGGACTCGATGGGGCATCGCTGGTGGCGCTTCGCCACCAAGAACGAGGCCACTGCGCGCCGGCTCCTCTATCGGCTGGGGCCCGAGCGTTATCACGACCGTGTGTTGCTGGGCTGGGCGAGGGCGGGCGGCGACGTGACGTCGCCGCGTTGGCGCGATCTCGCGGAGCTGCCACAGCGCTGGACAGCGCCGAAATTCCCGCTGCGCGCCGCCGACTTCATCGCGCGCGGCATGGCGGAAGGGCCCGCGCTCGGACATGTGTTGACATTGGCCGAGGACGCTTGGCTTGCGGCGGATTTTCCACTAGAGGAAACCGCACTCGCTTTCATCGCCGATCAAGCTGCGGCACGCATCAGCCGCGACGAGAGAACGTGACCATCGTCTCAGGCTTCGCCGACATCTCGATGTTGCAGCTGCTGCTGGTCGCGTTGATGGCGCTGTTTGCCTCGGTCATCGGTGGTCTCGCCGGTTACGGCACCGGCGCGCTGATGCCGCTGGTGTTGGTGCCGCTGGTCGGCGCCGAGCCGGTGGTGCCGATCATCGCGATCTCCGCGCTCTTCACCAATTCCAGCCGTGCGGTCGCCTATCTCCGCTATGCCGACCGCCGCCGCGCGCTGATCGTGCTGGCCTGCGCGGCGCTGACGACCGCGCTCGGCGCCTACGGCTACTCGCGCCTCACCAATGTCGGAGCTGCGCTCGTGATCGGCGCCATGCTGATCCTGAGCGTGCCGCTGCGGCGCGCGCTCCGCCGCCGCCAGGTCAAGATCGGCGACACCGGTCTCGCCGCGGGATCGGTCGGCTACGGCGCGCTGGTCGGTGGCACGTCGGGCTCCGGCGTGATCCTGCTCTCGCTCTTGATGACCGCGGGCCTCGAAGGCGCCGCCGTGATCGCGACCGATGCGATGATCTCGCTCGGCACCGGTCTGATCAAGATTTCGGTGTTCGGCCTCGCCGGCGTCGTGACCGCGCAGGTGCTCGCCTTCGCGCTTCTGATCGGCGGCATCGCCATCCCCGGCGCGTTCCTGGCAAAGGCCTTCGTCGAGCGGATGCCGGTGCACATCCACACCGCGATCCTCGATGTCGCCGTGATCACCGGCGGGTTGGTCATGATCTCGGCGGCGGCGAGGCAACTCGTCGCGTAGCAACGCTCGCTGATGAACCATTCGAGGAGCAACTCCGACCAAAAGAGCGTGCTCAGCTCCGAGCATCCGGCTCCGCCAAGTTGCAAACAATTGCTCGGCACAATATCGTTGACGGTCTGACGCCCTGTCTAACGACCCATCCTCTGGAGCCATCAACATGAACGTGGTCTCAGCGCGCAGCGGGATCAATCGCCCTCCAGGCAGGATCGACATCCCGTCGGCCTGGCTGGGCGCTGAGATGAAGGCCAATCCCGATCGATGGCTGATATCGCTTGCGGCCAGCGAGATCACGGAGCTTGAGAACGCGGCTGAATCCTATCTTAGCCGGGGCAAAGAGATCGCCGGGATCACCAGGGACAGCTTTCCGCTTCCCCGCTTCGGCGCGCATCTGGAAGGGCTCAAGACGAGGCTGCTTTCTGGCCTTGGCTTTGAAGTGATCCGCGGCCTCCCGGTGGCAAATTACAGCCAGAAGTTCGCCGCCACGATCTTTTGCGGGGTGGGCGCGCATTTGGGATCGGCGCGGTCCCAGAATGCGGCGGGGCACATTCTCGGTCACGTCCGCGACACCGGCGCCGATGCCAGCGATCCGAACACCCGGATTTATCAAACGTCGGAACGGCAAACCTTCCACACGGATTCCTGCGACGTGGTTGGATTGCTATGCATTCGCGAAGCCATGGAGGGCGGCGCTTCCCTCCTCGTCAGTACGACGACCATCTACAACGAAATGTTCGACAGACGCCCTGATCTTGCCGCGCTCCTGTTTGATCCCATCGCGACGGACCGGCGCGGCGAGGTGCCGGAGAATGAAAAGCCGTATCTTGAAATCCCGGTGCTGAATTGGCACGCGGGATTCCTGACCGGGTTCTATCAGCGCCAGTATATCGACAGTGCGCAGCGTTTTGCCGATGCGCCGAGACTGACGCCGGCTCACGTCGAGGCGCTCGATTTCTTTGACGCGCTCGCAAATGACTCCGCACTGCATTTCGGCATGCGGCTTCAGCCGGGCGACATGCAGTTCGTCTACAACCATGCTTTGCTGCATGACCGGACCGGATTTCGTGATTGGCCCAATGCGAGCCAAAAACGTCATTTGCTGCGCCTTTGGCTCAGCATGGAAAAGGACCGGCCGCTGCCCGATTGCTTCAGGCAACGCTATGGCTCGATCGAGATCGGCAACCGTGGTGGCATTATCACCAAAGGTACCAGTCTGAACGTGCCGCTGGATTGACGGTCGAAGCCAGACGGCGTCGCTCGAGCGTCATTTATGGGCTGAACAGGCTGTGGAGAAAGTGTTCCTTTTCGCCAGGGGCATAACCCTGACAAGCGCCGTAATACGCTTCTGGTTGGTCACAGGAGGAGGTGGACCGGGATCTCGGCGGGCGGCCGAGGGGGCGCGTACGCAAAGCTCGAGGCGGAGCCTGGTGCGAACGTGCCCTGATTGAGCGAACCACAGCGTGCCGGTGGGCGTGGTGCGCCGGCGCCGCGTTCGCAACACCGCACAGAGCGATCAAAACGCTCAAAGCCAAAATGGAACGCATCGCCTTCTTCTCCAGCTGTCCCCGGCTCCTTAGTTAAGGCTCGGCGGCAGAGCCCCAACCGGTGTCGGCTTCACGGCTGGTCACATCCCCGGCATCAAGGACGCGCCTTGGGGCGAGCGATCGTGCGATTTGGCAAAGCTCGCTCGTCGACCTCGCAGGGCTGGTTGTCGGCGTATGACCCGCCGGTCCCGATGCGACGTCGTGTTTGGCCGAGATCCGGCGATCTCAGCTATTGCGCCGTTCCGCGCCTCCGCGGCGGAGCCGACTGCTGCTTGAACCTCACGCGCGGGTTTACATCGCAATAGGTGTTCCACCGCCCAAATGCCGAGGCCAGGCACTGTTCTCGCGTCGAATACATGCACTCGCCGGAAGCGCCGAGCTGCTCGCCAAAGACGCACCAGGGGTAGTCAGCCTCAGCGTGCGCTGCGGGAGCAAGTCCCGCCACCATCAAGACAACCAGCGCGGCGATTCGCATGAGATCCTCCAGCATGTCAGCCGAACGGCGGTCGCCGATCGCTGACTTTGGCTAACGAGTTGTTGCCCCCTCGGCAAGCACCAATCCGTCGTTGCGCGACATCGTTCCTGACGAATTTCGGGAAGCTTATCGTCAGCTTTTAGGAACGCCAACATGCAACTTCGGTTGACCGGCACGCTCAACCTCAAACGGAGTTGCAAAATGCGAAAGACAATTTTCTCGGTGGCCGTGTGCGCCTTGCTTGCCGGTGCCTCGATCGGTTTCGCCCACGCGCAGGCGGGCGGCGGTGCAGGTGGAGGGGCGGGTGGCGCTGGAGGAGCGGGCGCAGGTGCCGGCGCTGGAGCAGGTGGCGCTGGCGTGGGGGGAGCCGGGTCCGTGGGATCGGCTGGCGGCACGAGCGGCATGGGCGGCGGCGCTGGCGGTAGCAGTGCCGGGGCCGGATCCAGTGGGTCCGCCGGCAGCGGCCAGGGCGGCCCCCAGACACTTCGTCCCGGCAGGAGCAACGATCCCACCGGTCGCTGACATCCATGCCTCGTGCCCTGACAAGAAAAAGGAGGCTGCCGAGCCCCGCTCGGCAGCTTCTTTCCTACGATGGCGTCTTGCCGGGCCAGTTGTGATGCGCGGCAGCAGCACGCGCGGCGCGGTCTCCCATCATGCCGGCCGGCATGATCGCCGGAACCTCATTGAGCTGGCTCCGCAACAGGTTCGAGACGTTTGATCCGCTTGCGTAGCTGCGACGGAGGCCGATGGTCGCCGTGCGGCAATCCGAAGCCCTTCACTAGCCCGAAGATCGCCGGGATCACGATCAGCGTCAGCAGCGTGGAGGAGATCATCCCGCCGATCATCGGCACCGCGATGCGCTGCATGATCTCCGAGCCGGTCCCGGTGCTCCACATGATCGGCAGCAGCCCCGCCATGATCGCGACCACCGTCATCATCTTGGGACGGACGCGCTCCACCGCGCCTTCCATGACGGCGTCGTAAAGGTCGCCGCGGGTAAGCGCCCGGCCTTCCATGTCGCACTCGAACCTGATTTCCGCCAGCGCCTGGTTGAGATAGATCAGCATGACGACGCCGGTTTCGGCGGCGACGCCCGCGAGCGCGATAAAGCCGACCGCCACGGCCACCGAGAGGTTGAAGCCCAGCCACCACATCAGCCACAGCCCACCGACGAGCGCGAACGGGAGCGAGAGCATGACGATCATCGTCTCGGTCATAGATCGGAAGTTCAGGTACAGCAGCAGGAAGATGATGAGCAGAGTCACGGGAATGACGATCTTCAGCCGCGCGGTGGCCCGCTCCAGGTATTCGTACTGGCCGCTCCACATGACGTAGTAACCGGGCGGGAAGTGAATGCTGGCCTGCACGGCAGTTTTCGCGTCGGCGACGTAGCCGCCGAGGTCGCGGTCGCGAATGTCGACGTAGATGTAGGTCGCGAGCTGGCCGTTCTCGGTCCGGATCGAGGTCGGCCCGCGTGCCGGCGCGACTTTCGCGACCTCGCCGAGCGGCACCGCGCCGCCGGCGGGCATCGGCACCAGCACGTCGTTGGCGATGGCCTGTGGGTTGTCACGCAGATCGCGCGGATAGCGCATGTTGACGGTGAAGCGCTGCCGGCCTTCGACCGTCGTGGTCACCGTCTGTCCGCCGAGCGCCGTCGCGATCGTATCCTGCACGTCTTGAATCATGATGCCGTAGCGAGCCATCGCAGTCCGGTCCGGCGTGATTTCCAGATAGTAGCCGCCGATGCCGCGCTCGGCATACGCAGAGGAGGTGCCCGGCACCGCCTTGAGGACCTGCTCGATCTCCTTGGCGAGCCTGTCGATCTCGACCAGATCGGTGCCGATGACCTTGACGCCGATCGGAGTCCGGATGCCCGTCGACAGCATGTCGATGCGCGCCTTGATCGGCATGGTCCAGGCATTCGAAACGCCCGGAAACTGCAGCGCCTTGTCCATCTCGGCGATCAGACCGTCGATGGTCATGCCGGGCCGCCACTCCTCCTTCGGTTTGAGGTTGACGATTGTCTCGAACATCTCGGACGGGGCCGGGTCGGTGGCGGTCGCGGCGCGCCCCGCCTTGCCGTAGACCGAGGCGACTTCCGGAAACGACCGGATGATCCGGTCCTGGACCTGCATCAGTTCGCCCGCCTTCGTCACGGAGATGCCCGGCAGCGTTGTCGGCATGTAGAGCAGCGTGCCTTCGTTGAGGTTCGGCATGAACTCCGTGCCGAGCTGTCGGGCGGGCCAGATGCTCACCGCGAGGGCCGCCAGCGCGAGCACGATCACCAGAATCTTTGCCCGCATCACGCCCTTGATCACCGGGCGGTAGATCCAGATCAGGAACCGGTTGATCGGGTTCCTGTGCTCCGGAACGATCCGCCCGCGCACGAAGATCACCATCAGGGCCGGCACCAGCGTCACCGACAGCAGCGCGGCGGCCGCCATCGAGAACGTCTTGGTGAACGCCAGCGGGCTGAACAGCCGGCCCTCCTGCGATTCCAGCGTGAAGATCGGCATGAACGAGACCGTGATGATCAGCAGGCTGAAGAACAGCGCCGGCCCCACCTCTGAAGCTGCAGCAATTAGGACGTCGATCCGGGATTTGCCCGGTTCGGCGCGTTCGAGATGCTTGTGCGCGTTCTCGATCATGACGATGGCCGCGTCCACCATGGCGCCGATCGCGATCGCGATCCCTCCGAGGCTCATGATATTGGAGCCGAGGCCCAGCAGCTTCATGGCGCCGAACGCCATCAAGACGCCGACCGGCAGCATCAGGATGGCGACCAGCGCGCTACGGACGTGCAGCAGGAATACGATGCAGACCAGCGCGACCACCACGCTTTCCTCGAACAGCGTGTGCTTGAGGGTGTCGATGGCCGCATAGATCAGGTTGGAGCGGTCGTAAACCGGCACGATTTCGACGGATTTCGGCAGGCTCGAGGCGATCTCCTGGAAGCGCTTCTTGACGTTCTGGATGACCTCCAGCGCGTTGAGACCGAAGCGCTGCAGCACGATGCCGCCGGCGACCTCGCCCTCGCCGTTCAGCTCTGTGATGCCTCGCCGTTCGTCGGGGCCGAGTTCGACCCGTGCGACGTCGCGCAGCAGCACGGGCGTGCCGTTGTTCGTCTTCAGCACGATGTCGCCGAGGTCGTTGATCGATTTGATGTAGCCCTTGCCGCGGATGACGTACTCGAACTCGGACAATTCGACCGTCCGGCCGCCCACATCGGCATTGCTGGCGCGGATGGCATCGCGCATCTTCTGCATGGTGATGCCCCGGTCGCGCATCCGCTGCGGATCGAGGATCACGTTGTACTGCTTGACGAAGCCGCCGACGCTGGCGACTTCCGCGACGCCCTCGGCCTTGGCGAGGGCGAACTTCAGATTCCAGTCCTGGATCGTGCGCGTGTCGGCGAGGTTCAGTTCCTTGGACATCACGGCGTACTGGTAGACCCAGCCGACGCCGGTCGCGTCGGGACCGATCGTGGGTGTCACGCCGGCCGGCAGGCGTGCGCTCGCGCCGTTGAGGAATTCCAGCACGCGCGAGCGCGCCCAGTAGATGTCGGTGCCGTCCTCGAAGATGACGTAGACGAAAGAGACGCCGAAGAACGAAAAGCCGCGGACAACTTTCGATTTCGGCACGGTCAGCATGGCCGTCGTCAGCGGATAGGTGACCTGGTCCTCGATCACCTGCGGTGCCTGGCCGGGGTACTCGGTGTAGACGATGACCTGGGTGTCCGAGAGATCCGGGATCGCATCGAGCGGCAGATGCAGAAGCGCATAGAGCCCCGCAGCGGCGGCGAAGCCGGTCCCGAACAGCACCAGCAGCAGGTTGCGGGCGGACCAGCCGATGAGACGGGCGATCATTGCTGCGCTCCCTCCGCGAAGCCCTTCAGTGCGGCCTTCAGGTTGCTTTCGGCATCGATCAGAAAGTTCGCCGAGACCACCACGGCGTCGCCCTCCGCCAGGCCCTGCCTGATCTCCACGAAGCCGCCGCCGCGATTGCCGAGCTTGACCTCGCGCGGCTCCAGCCGACCCTGCCCCTTGTCGACGAAAACGGCCTGCCGGCTGCCCGTGTCCATCACGGCGCTCTCGGGCACGCTGAGAACGGCCTCACCGCTGCCGGTGTCGATCTCGGCGTCGACGTACATGTCGTGCAGCAGGATCAGATCCGGATTCTGCAACTCGACACGGACGCGCGCCGTTCGCGTCTCCTTGTTGATCTCCGGGTAGATGACCTGAACTTTTCCGCTGAAATCACGTCCGGGAAAGCTCCGTGCCTTCACCGTGACTGGCTGTCCCGTGGAGATCAGGCCCAGATCGCGTTCGGCGACGTCGATCAGAGCCCAGACGACGGAGTGGTCGGCGATCCGAAACAGGACGCCGCCCGGCTGCACGCGCATGCCCTCGATGGCATTACGCTCCAGCACGATGCCGTCGCGCGGCGAAGTCCACTCAATCGAGGTCGGCACAGTTCGGCTCTTCTCGATGGCCGCAATCGCAGCATCCGGCACGTCCAGGTTCATCAGGCGCTGCCGGGAGCCGCGTCCATACTGAACATCGCCGCTGGTCGTCTTCGAGGTGAGGGTGGTGAGGTACTCGGCCGCCGCCGAGGAAACCGACGGGCTGTAGACCTCCATCAGAGGTTGGCCCTTGACCACATGCGAACCCGTCGTGACGTCTGCGACCTTGAGGATGAAGCTCTCCGAGCGCATGGCGATCACCGAGATTCGCCGCTCGTCCAGCGCGATGGTTCCCGGCGCTCTCACGATGGTCCGGATCACCCGCCTCGCTGCGGGCTCCGACTTGACGCCGGTCCGCTGGATCTTGCCGGGCGACAGCTTGACGGATCCGTCGTCGCTGTCGTCGCCCTCATAGACCGGGATGTAGTTCATCCCCATCGAATCCTTCTTCGGTGTCGGGGAGGTGTCCGGCAGGCCCATGGGATTCCGGTAATATTTGATCTTCCGCTCGCCGCCGGCGGTTGCCTCCGGCGGCGCGGCTGCCGTCTGCTCGCCCTCGAAGTTGATGTCGGCGCCAGCGGGCACGGGGCGATAGTCCCGGCCGTCGGGAGTCTTTTTCGGCAGAAGCGAGTACGACGGCTTGCCGTCCGGATCCCTGTAGTAAATCGGGGCGGCGCCGCTCTGCTCTGCCGCGGCGGGGCCGATCACGACCGCTCGCGCCGCCGGCCGCTGCGGGCCGGCGACGAATGCGATGCCAGCCGCCGCGATCAACGCGGCGGCCAGGCTTGCAGCGGGGGCGCGGGTCATTTCTGCGCCGTGATGACGAGCTTGTTTTCGACGGTGCCGGTCTCGCCCTGAACCTTGGCGCCCAGAGAGAGCTGCCAGCGTCCCGCCATGCTCAAGGTCGCCTTGAAGCGGTAGGTGCCCGGCTCGGTCCCCGGCATGGCCGTGAGCTTGGTCGCCATTTCCTGCATGCCATCCGGAGCCATGTCCAAACGGCTGGCGAAGATCACGGCATCCGGTATCGGCCTGCCGGTTTTCGTGTTCACGAGCCTGACGGTGATGACCTTGTCAGGCCCGGTCTGGACCGACTGGTCGACGAGCTCGAACTTGTAATCCTTGATGTCGGCCAATGCGGCTGTGCTTGTGCCGGCGACAGCGGCAGCGATCAGCGCCGCCCGAACGGCGCGCGCGAAGGTGAAAGGCTTCATTTTTTCGGTGTCCTCGATGTCCTGGAATCCGCCGCCGAGGCGGCGTGCGTCATCCGCACGCGCGAGCGCACGGACACAATCGGCGTCAAGCGCCGTTCAGGCCAGGGTTCGAGGGGGCTGCTCGGGCGGTGGACGGTCGAGGTCGTCACCGGGCACGTCGTCCGTGACGAGATGAGCGGTACGGATCGCGTACCGCAGCGGGAGGGCGGCGGCCATGGACGGTCCAGCCTGCGCCGTCTTCAGAATGCACATTGCCACGAGCGGGCAGTCCTGACAGTCCGTGCTCTTTTGCTGGTCGGGGCAGCAGGGCATGTCGGTCGACATCGACATGTCGCTCATGCCGTCCGCGCGAACTTGCGCGGCAGCTGCCGGCGCCGTCAAGGGCGCCAACACCAAGCCGAGGGTCACAAAGACCGCGAACGCGATTTTGAGCAGTCGCCGCATGCCGCGACCATCCCACGGACGGCGGAACTATGGAAGCCCGCCGGGTTCACATGTTCGCCAGCCCAACCTGCCGGACTTCAACCGCAGCACGCCCCGCCGTCCGCATCTCCGGATTGGACCGGCGGACACGGGACCGACCCGTAGCTGCAGAACACGCAGCAGTCGCCGGCCTTCGGCTTCAATCGGATCCCGCAGGCGTTGCAGTCGTAGAAGAACTGGCAGGCATCCCGGGGCATTAGTTCCAGGCTGCTGTAGCCGCAATGGGGGCATGTCAGGGTCGATTCGAGCTGCAAGCGCGATCCCCTCCCTGAGGACTGAACCAGAAGCTACTGAACTGGAACATCTGCAAGGCCCCCGAGGGCGTCCGATGCTCCTCCAAGCTGTGCGAATCTAGGCGGAAATCGGGACCGAGCACGGCGGCCAGACTGTCACCGTCATAGCGCTGCACCGGAAGTCCGCTGCACCGTTCGGGGCCATTCAGCGCAAATGTGCCGATGATGACTTTTCCGCCACCGCGAAGGGCCGACTTGAGCCGCGCGACGTACTCTTGCCTTTCTTGCGCTCCTGTCAAAAAGTGAAACGCGGCCCGATCATGCCAGATGTCGTACTGCTCGGAAGGCTGCCAGGTCGTCACGTCCGCTGCGATCCAGGTGACCTCTTCCGATCGGGGACCAATCCGCTCTCGCGATGCAGAGAGTGCAGCCTCCGACAAATCCAGGACGGTCAGCTTGCGATATCCCGCGTTCAGCAATTCGTCTACAAGACGGGACGCGCCGCCACCGATGTCGATGATGGCAGTCTCCGGATCCGCACCGCAACGTGCGATCAACTCAAGCGATTTTGAGGGCTTTTCCTGAAACCAGCTGACTTCCTTCTCGCCTTTCGTGATGTAGACATTTTGCCAATGCGCCTCACGATCCACGGCTGACATGCCGGTCCTCCTCCAGCTTCCTCCGGTTGCGCAGTATGGGTATTCCGATTCTCGACAACAAGAACTCCGCGGCGGCTTCGGTATTCGAGGCAGGAGCCCTGCTTCGCGAAGCAAGACGACAGAAGCAACTCGAGTTCAAGTCCGTACCGGACGTTTGCGCGCTCGATCCTGACGGCGACATCGTTCGCAGACTGAAGCGGGATGGACGGGCTCGACGTGCGGAGGATTGGCCATGCCACCACACGGACCTCTATACGTTTGACCTCAATGGCGGCAGGCGGGTCGGTATCGCCGGGCGGAACTACGGTGATGGTGCATTCAATTCGGCCAAACCAATTCATTGGAACGCTGCCAGCAACATTTGGAAACGAAGTTTTCACCAACAATAACGATAGCACCCGTCATGAGATGCAACCGGACCGCGCGAGAGCTAAACTTCCGGGAGTACTGTTCGAAACTGCACGTGCGATGGAATGGGAATGGGAATGTTCGGTGCGCCGCCTTTTGCGACAGCAAATTGTGCTGTCGAGGAGGAGCGGCGCTTGGTCGGTCGCACGGAACGACGCATTGCGACCAGGCTGCAATTGGTCAACTGGAGTCTTGTGGCTGGATGGGCGCTGGCGCTCTGCGTCGGGCTCGCCGTGACAACCTTCACGCTGGACGGTTTGATGACGACGGAGGCCGTCACAGCGCCGGCTCTGGCGGTTGCCGGGTTGTGGCTCATGCGGCGGGGCTGGGGCGAGCGGCCGGCGTTCACCATGCTCGCATTTGCGCAGATGGGTTTTGTCGCGATCTGCGCGGGCCCGCTGTCGTATATCGGCCTGGGCGCCGCGATGCCGCTGCAGGACGCGAGATTTGCCGAGCTTGACCGATTGCTCGGCCTGGATTGGCCTGCATATTTCCATTTTGCGATGGCCCGTCCGGAATTGCTGGTCTACGCCAAGTTCTTTTACGCAATGATCATCGTGCCGGCCTTTGGCGTTCCGGTCGTACTGGGGCTGACGGGGCAATTCATCCGTCTGCAGCAGTTCGTGATGGCGTCGACATTGACTTTGTGCGTGGTGATCGTCGTTTCCTCCCTGCTTCCGGCGATCGGCACCTATTTCGAGTTCGGACTGCCCTTCGACACCGAGCTGTTCAACGCGAACGGATATGGAGGACAGGCGCACGACATACCGATGCTGCGCGATGGCACGTTGCGAGCTCTCAACCTCCTCAAGCTCGGCGGCATCCTCACCTTCCCGAGCTTGCACGCCGCCACGGCGCTTCTCACCATCTGGAGCCTATGGAGCATCTGGTGGCTGCGTCCCGCCTTGCTGATGCTGAATGCGGGAATGCTCGTCGCCACTCCGCTGGTCGGGGGGCATTACTTCGTGGATGTGATCGCTGGCGTGTCGGTGGCTGCGCTGACGATCCAGACGTCGAAAGGCCTGACGGCGGTCGTCGTTGCAAGTCCGCTGGCGGTCTTGGCGCAGCCGAAATCCGCGACACCGGGTCGGCTGGCCGCCCTTGCATTCGGACCGGGACTGTCAAGTTTTGTTCGATCGAACAAGGGTTGGCGTTAACGGCGCTTAACCATTCCAGTCTGAGCGGCATCGCTTGGAAGTTTGTTAAAATTTGCTGGGTACGTCTTCCAGGCAGTGATCTGGGGGAAAAGATATGCGTAAGCGGGCCAAACGTGGAAAGGCAGAGACGCTCGCGCTCCCAATGGTCGGGAGAGTTGCAATCGGCGCTGTGTCCGTCGCCGCACTGGGGTACGGTTTGCTGTCTCGCCCGGCGAGCGTGCAACCGACGCGAAAGTCCCCCGCGCACCAGGCCCTGGCGTCGTCAACTCCGGTTTACGTGTCAACGCCAGCTCATGCATCGGCGCCGGCTCCGGCTCCGGCTGCCATGTCTGTCCCGGTGCCTTCGGTCGAAACACCAAAAGCCGCTGACGTTCCCGGAGCGTTTGTCCGGCAGGTGGTCGACTACGCCAGCCACCAGACGCCGGGCACCGTGATCATCGATACCAAGAACACATTCCTTTATCTCGTTCTGAACGACACCCAGGCACTGCGCTACGGCATCGGCGTCGGCCGCGAAGGTTTCACATGGTCCGGTGAACAGACTGTCGCTCGCAAGACAGAATGGCCGGATTGGCGTCCGCCTGCAGAGATGCTTGTGCGTCAGCCTTATCTGCCGCGGTTCATGGCAGGCGGTCCCGGCAACCCGCTCGGCGCCCGGGCGATGTATCTGGGCGAGACCGAATATAGAATTCACGGCACCAACAAGCCCGATACGATCGGGAGGCGGGTTTCGTCCGGCTGTATCCGGCTGACCAATGAGGACGTCGTGGACCTCTATGACCGCGTGAAAGTCGGAGCGAAAGTGATCGTGCTTCCGGCAACCGCCGCCCGTCGGCCATCCCGGGAGGCGCCGCCCGACGCCGCATTCCGGTCGCCGGACCCGGCATCCCGGTCGAACCGGCCTTCGGCAACCAACGCGCAGATGCTGTCACCTGGACCTGAGATCGCCGAGGCGCAGTAGTTCAATCCTCGGTCCTCGGTCTGCAACCCGAGGACAAGGAGGCAATTCAGGTCGTCGCTTTCAAGGCAGCTCATGGGGCCCTTCGCAGAACAAGGGCGGAGCGGTTGCAATGTCGGCTATTGTGAAGGTTTTCGGATGCCGGCTCCGTGCCCGCGGCGTCACCTTCATGGGGCCGGCATCCGAAAACCTTCACAATAGAATTCCATTCGTCATGACAACGAGCACCAAGATCGGTGGCTCAAATGACTGAACCTGCGGCCGCACAGTATCAATACGGTAGCTCTGATAAAAGCACGTTGGCCGATGTTGTTGCCAATGTTGCCGATGCCAGGGCACCAGAGGTCTCGATCTGGCGGCTCCTAACACCGACGGCTAAGTCACTTCAAGCCGAGAAAGTAGCGCCACTCCGTGCCCATATTGTCGTCGGTAACGAGCGTTTGGCCGGTGGTAGCCTTCAGAAGCTGAGGACATGGTTCAATCGTGGGGCCATCTTGACCGAAGTCGGCCATCAGTGCGTCGAGCCGAGCGCGGTCAGTGTCATCGGAAGCAAACTCGGGTTTGCCGTCAATGCTGTAAGTTTCCAGCGTTCGTCGCCAGCGAGCATGATCCCAGACAATCGGGGTCTGCGACAGCACCATGTGGTTCAAGAACCGGGCCCCGTAGGGAAATGCGATGCAGCCGGTGCGCTGCGCGCGCCGCGAATCGGTGGTGCTGTAGAAGACAATTCCACCGGGCTCCAGGTGTTGCTGCACAAGGCCCAGGAATTCCGACGAAAGCAGATTTGTGGCGTTGGCACGGAAATGCCACGTCGTGTTGGAGACCACCACGTCGAAATGCGCGTCGGGATGATTGCGGAGCCAACGGCGTCCGTCATCCTCAACAATTCTGATCTTGGGATTGTTCAAGATCGACCTCACGTTGTCGTGCTTTGCGATCAACTCAAGATATCCGCGCTTGATTTCGACGACAGTGAGCGATTCCACGTCGGGATTGTTGGCAATGACCTGGGCCCATGAACCGGAGGAGAGACCGATCATCAGAACCCGTCGTGGTGCGGGGTGGAAGAGACTCAGCGCATAGGGGCGGATGATGCCATTGCGATCGGACTTTAGGTCTGTGTTGAAGCGGCCGTCGTACATGCCGTTGCCGTAGACGGTGCCGTCGTTGTCGACGGTGATGATACCGCTATGATTCTCAACAATTCCCGGGAAGTCGTGGTCAGCGATCGTCTATCCACTCCGGTTCTTCCAATGACGTAGACCTGCCGTGTCGGCGAATTGATCTGCACCATTTCGGGCGGCAACGTTCCCTTCCAACCGGGGCCGACGATGGCGAACGTGCCGCCCTTTGCGCCGTACAGGCGCCGGGCGTGCCCCATCTGATTCACGGGCGCCTGCCCATTGTCATAAGGTTTGTCGGCATCAGTCTGGCTTCGAAGACCAAGTTGCATCAGCACGGGCGCCAAGCCGTAAAACACCGCGTCCATACCGATCGCGTAAGCGATGTTCTCATCGGCCTGGTCGCTCGCCACCGCATCTTGAGCGTACGTCTTCGGTGCGATCACAGCGGAAATCGTGAGGCCCAACGTTAACGCCACCATCCTGACTGCCGAGCGATTCATATTGCCTCTCCCGTGAGGTGGAATTGCATCGAGATACACGAAGCCATCTGACACGCCTAAGCTGCAGCGTCCCCTGCAGGTTCCAGCAAAGGCACGATGTCGAACTGTGACGTTCAATCCAGCGTCGGCCGGGGAACTCCGATCGGACAGATGACATGGTCCGGATCCCCGGCGGCACTTTCCGCATGGGCTCCGACAGGCACTATCGCGAAGAGGCGCCGGTGCACCGCGTCGCGGTGGACGATTTCCTGATCGACCGCACGCCGGTCACCAACCGGCAGTTCAAGGAATTTGTCCAAGCGACCGGCCACGTTACCTTCGCCGAGATTCCGCCCGATCCAAAAGACTACCCGGGCGCGCTTCCGCACATGCTTTATGCCGGCTCGCTGGTGTTCACCCCGCCGTCCCACGCCGTCGACCTGCGCAATTGGAGCCAATGGTGGAGCTTCAAGAAGGGCGCAAACTGGCGGCATCCTTACGGTCCCGACAGCGACATCGATGGCCTCGACGATCACCCGGTTGTGCATGTCGCATTCAACGATGCGCTCGCCTACGCGGAATGGGCCGGCAAGGATCTGCCGAGCGAGGCCAAATGGGAGTTCGCGGCGCGCGGCGGGCTGGACGGCGCCGAGTACGCCTGGGGGATGAGTTCACCCCGGGCGGTAAGCACATGGCCAACACCTGGCAGGGCGAGTTCCCGCGGCACAATCTCAACGAGGACGGCTTTTCGCGCACCTCGCCGGTGACCGCGTTTCCGCCGAACGGCTACGGCGTCCACGACATGATCGGCAATGTCTGGGAATGGACGACCGACTGGTTTTCGCAGCACGAGGCGGACGCGCCGAAGGCTTGTTGCATTCCGGAAAATCCGCGCGGCGGGCGCGAGGAGAGCAGCTTCGATCCTCGTCAGCCGCAGATCAAAATTCCCCGCAAGGTCATCAAGGGCGGCTCGCATCTGTGCGCGCCGAACTACTGCCGGCGCTATCGCCCGGCCGCGCGTCATGCCGAGGCCGTAGATACGTCGACGAGTCATGTCGGGTTTCGATGTGTCGTTAGAAAGGGAGTAAGACATGAACGACGAGAGCGACCGCAACAACATCACGGGTGACAACGCTGGATTGGACCGTCGCAAGATCCTGCTGGGCAGCACGATACTTGCAGCGGCGTCAACATTAGGCACCGGTGCGTCGATCGCACAGGCCCAGCAGCCCCCTACTGCACCACAGCAACGTGCCGCAGCACCGGCGACCGGCCGCAAGCCAAATATTCTCGTCATCATGCCGGACGACATCGGCTATTGGAATCTCAGCGCGTACAACCGTGGCGTGATGGGCTACCGGACGCCTCACATCGATCGGATTGCGAACGAGGGCGCGCTCTTCACCGAGATGTACGGCCAGCCGAGTTGCACGCCGGGCCGCGCGTCATTCATCACCGGCATGTATCCGATCCGCTCCGGCCTGACGACAGTCGGCATGGTGGGCGACAAGCAGGGAATGCAGGCGGACGTGCCGTCTCTCGCCGAAGTGCTGAAGCAGCAAGGCTACGCCACGGGCCAGTTCGGCAAGAACCATGTCGGCGACCGAAACGAACATCTGCCGACGGTCCATGGATTCGACGAGTTCTATGGTTTCCTCTACCATCTCAACGTGCTCCAGGAGCCGCTCGACAACGACTATCCCAGGAGCGCTCGGTTCGAGGCCAAGTTCAAGCCGCGCGGCATCATACACAGCGTCGCCACCGACACGTATGATAAGAGCATTCCCGATGAACGTTTCGGTGAGGTCGGCAAGCAGAAGATCGAGGACACCGGTCTCCCGAGCGAAAAACAATTTGAGACGCTCGATACGGATTTCAACGAGAAGGCCTTCGGTTTCATGGAGAAGGCGGTCGCGGCTAACAAGCCATTCTTCGTGTGGCTGAACCCGTCGCGGATGCACGTCTTTTCCTTCGTGCCGGAGAAATACAAGGAGAAGGCACGCGAGTACACGAGCTACGACGATCCGCACGGGGCCGGCATGATCCAGCATGACGAAGATATCGGGACCGTGCTGGACAAGCTCGACAGCTTGGGCATCGCGGATA
This sequence comes from Bradyrhizobium sp. RDM12, assembly GCF_051917485.1. NCBI lineage: Bacteria > Pseudomonadati > Pseudomonadota > Alphaproteobacteria > Hyphomicrobiales > Nitrobacteraceae > Bradyrhizobium > Bradyrhizobium sp. RDM12. The sequence continues at coordinate 7,154,263 of NZ_CM133064.1, read as the reverse complement.
ACACCATCGTCGTCTACACCACCGACAACGGGCCGGAGCACAGCACCTATCCGTATGGCGGCACGACACCCTTCCGCTCCGAGAAGATGACTACGTGGGAGGGCGGGCCGCGCGTCCCGTTCTTTGTCCGCTGGCCGGGCCAGATTCCCGCGAAAACGGAGATCAACGGCATTCAGACGCTGATGGACGTTTTTGCGACGCTGAGCGTCGCGGCGGGTGTCGATTACGAGGACCTGAAGAAGCGGCTGATGGCGGGCGACAAGCTCGGGACCGACACCGAGAAAAAGGTCCATCTCGACGGTCTCAACAGCCTCGACTACTGGACGGGCAAGGCCAAGGAGTCCCCCCGCGACGAGTACATCTACTGGAACGAGTCCTCGATCGATGCGCTGCGCGTCAAGCAATGGAAGGCGCATTTCTCCGAGCGTGACGGCTATTACGGCACAAAGCAGAAGATGGAGATCGTTCGCCTCTATAACCTCCACCAGGATCCGTTCGAAAGCTACGACCAGTTTCCGCGGACGCTAGGCCAGTTGCCTCAGCACAAATCCTGGACGTTCAATACCATCCTCGCCCGGCTAAGCGCGCACTTGCAGACGTTGAAGGAGTATCCGCCGACACAGAGGGGATCCTCACTCTCGGTCGATCAGATGATCCAGCAGATGATCAGTGCCGAACCGAGCGGCAAATGATCGTATCGCTTGGGGCGGAGGTTTCCGCCCCAAGCTCGCCGCGCGAGCGGACTCGACTTGAGCACCATCGTTTTCGACTCAGAACGCCCGCCGAGGTCTGGCCCGCGGCGGGTGTCCTGATCCAATTTCCAGACTTCATGTTCAGCTACCCATTCATCCCCGACCACGACGATCCGGCGCAGGGATGCCAAAATGTCAGGAGACATCCGATGACGGCCCGGTTTCGACTCCCTGCTTCATCGCCGTTGCCGCGATCTTCCTGGCACCATCCCTCAAGGCCGAAGAAGCGTTTCCCGACAGGCTCCTGACAACTCCCACAACGCTCGACGTCGTCGCCAAGGGGTTGGAAGCGGATGGATATCAGCTCGGCATATCGGCGTATGCCTGGGGCTATCCGCTTGTGCGCATGGAGCGCATAGCCAGGCAGTACATCGACGTGCCGAGCCCGAAGCCCCCGACCAGCTACCGCGCGCCGCTGAACCAGATCGGCTGGGCGTCCCAGCTCGCGACGCCCGAGGCCAAGGACATGCCGACGGCCAACAACGATACGTTCTACATGAGCGCGGTGGTGAAGCTCGATCGGCCTTATATCCTCTCGGTCCCCGACACGCACGACCGCTACTACGTCGTCAACGTCTTCAACATGTGGCAGGAGCTGGAGCACTATATCGGTCGCCGCACCACCGGCACCAAGGCAGGCCGCTACGCCATCGTTCCGCCGGGATGGCAGGGTGAACTCCCGGCAGACGTCAAGCGCCTTGATGTGACCACCGACAAGGTTTGGCTTTGGGGGCGCCTGAGGATCGCGCAGGGCGAGCCGGAGGGGCCAGTCCTGGCGTTGCAGAAGGAGTTCAAGCTCGAACCGCTCGGGGGCTTTACCGCCAAAGACAAAGAAGCAAGCCTGCCGCCGCTGCCCTCGATCTCGGGTGACGAATTGGGTTTCTTCAAGCATCTCTTTTCGCGCTGAAGGACAACAAGGTCAAACCAGTGGATGCGGCGCTGTTCGGCCAATTCGCTCGAATCGGCCTGACCAAGGACGGCTTCGATCCATCCAAGCTGTCGGAGCAGGCACGCAAGGGCTTGCTGCGTGGACTTGCTGATGCACCGTCGGTCGTCGTCTCGTCGCTCCCGAGCACCAGCGTCAATCGCAACGGATGGACCTGGGCGAACGGACTCGACAACTTTGGTTTCAACTATCCGCCGCGGGCGGTGGTCGCCGGAGATTATCTCGGCGGTAACGGCGAACGCGAAGCCATGTATCCTATTCGCTCGACCGATGCCGACGGCAATGCCTTGAACGGCGCAAACCGTTACGTCGTGAAACTCGATCGCGATCCGCCGGTCGATGCCTTTTGGTCCCTGACGATGTACGATGACGCGGACAAGATGCTGGTCCCCAATTCCATTGGCCGCTACAAGGTCGGAACGGACACCAAGGGATTGAAGCACGCCGCCGATGGTTCGATCACGATTCCGATCCAGGCCGATCCGCCGCAGGGCGATGACGCGGTGAACTGGTTGCCGTCACCCAAGGGCAGTTTCTACGTGATCCTGCGCCTCTACCAGCCCAGCGAGGAGATCCTGAACGGCACTTACCAGCTGCCGCAGTTGCGGAAGGTGAAATAGTGCAGGCAGGAGGTTTCGATGAACCGACGGGAATTTTTCGTTCCGACGGCGGCGGGCGCGCTTGCTTCCGCTTACGCGGCTTCCTTGCTTGGGCCGACCGCCTCGTTCGCTCAGGACGGGCGGGAGCCGCTCGGCGGGCAGCCGCCGCAGGGCGCAACCTGCTCGATCAAAGATTTCGACTATCAGATCAAGCATCAACGCGCTTTCGAGGCGGTGCTGTGGAACATGCCCGCGATGGCAATCTATTCCTTCCGCCGTGCCGCGTTCGCCGATCTCGGCATGAAGGACAACGATATCATCGCCTATTCGGCGACCGCCACGCCGAAGCTGGAGGCAATCACCGCGAACAGCACCACGCCCTACATCACCGCCTTTACGGACCTGCGCAAGGGACCGGTCGTCCTTGAACTTCCGGTCGCCGGACCCGACGGCAGCCTCTACGCCAGGTGGTCGATGCCTGGCAGTTCACCATCGCCGACGTCGGCCCCACCGGTCTCGACAAGGGCCAAGGCGGCAAGATGCTGTTCACGGCGCCTGACTTCAAAGGCATGGTCCCGGACGGCTACATTCATGTGCCGTCGCCGAACTATCGCGTCGCCTTCGCGTTCCGCTCGATTCCCGCGCCGGGTAAGACCACGGCCGACGCCTACCAATATTCGAAGCGCTTGCGGATGTATTATCTCTCCGAGGCCGCCAATCCGCCCCAGCAGAAATTCGTCGATCCGGCGAACGAGCGCTATCCGACGCTACCGTTCTACGACGAGCGGCATTTCGAAGACATGCATGCCATCCTGAGCGTCGAGCCGGTGAGGGAGCACGACAAGGTCATGATGGGCATGATCAAGTCGCTCGGCATCGAGAAGGGCAAGCCTTTCGCGCCGGACGGGACGGCAAAACGCGCGATGCGGCAAGCCGCGATCGACGCCTGGTATTACCTGCAATGGTGGTACGACAATTTTCCGGCTGACAAGCTCTATTGGCCGGATCGACATTACGCATCGCTGCTGCAGGCCGACGACAACAGGACGTTCACCTTCACCTACGACGATCGCATCGACCTCACCGAACGCGCCGCCGAATATTTCTGGTGCACCTATATGCCGAAGGTGCTGACCGACAATCCCGGCACGCAATATTTCATGGCCTTGGCCGACAAGGACGGAAAGCTGCTGGAGGCCGGCAGGACCTACAAGATCGACGTGCCGAAGGACATGCCGGTCAAGCAATTCTGGGCCCTGACCGTCTATGATCGCGCGACGTGCTCCTTTATCTACAGCAACTCCAACCGCACCACGCTGTCGTCCTACGATCTCGACAAGATGAAGAGGAACGCTGATGGCGGCGTCACCATCTACACCGGCCCAAAGGCGCCGGATGGCCTCGAGTCCAACTGGATTCCGACAGCGGGCAAGCGGCCGCTGCCGGCGATGCGCTGCTACGGACCGACGGCAGCCTTGAACGACAAGACGTTCAAGCTGCCGGACTTCGAGTTGGTCGCCTGACGGCGCGAGCGGAGAGATGGAATGGAGTTCAAGCTTCAGGCGTTCGGGCCATTCCTGCATTGGTTGACGCTGATCGTCCTCTGCGTTATGCCAATCGTGGCGGCCTACGCGCTCTATCGCCTCGGCGGGCTTCCCGGCGCGATCGCACGTGCGCGCAACCATCCTCAAGCGGATGCGATCAACATCTGCGGCTGGATGGGCCTGCTTACGCTGGTGCTGTGGCCGCTGGCGCTGGTTTGGGCCTATCTCAGGACGGACAGGCCAGTGGCCGGCGGTCCGGCGGCGGGCGACGCGGCGCTGATCGCCGAGTTGCAGGAGGCACGGCAGCGGCTCGTGATACTTCAAGAGCGACTGCCGCAGCGGCACGTGGGATTGTGACATGCTCTGGGCCATCGCAAGCTCGGTCTTCATCCTCTATCTCTACCGCAAGCTGAAAGCCGCCAGAACGCCTCGCTCCGGAGCCGCCCCCGCCGGCACGGTCGAAGCCGAGATCGCGGCGCTGACCGCGCAGATTGCCAAGCTGGAAGACAGGATCGCCGGCACAGGCGGCGGAGGCGCCAAATCATGATGGCCGCGATCTTCGGAGGATATGCCGCGCTCGTCTGGCTCGTCTTCGCCAAGCTCAAGCTCGTCCGCCTGACATTGCCGGTCGCCACCGTGCTGGCCGCCGTCGGCCCGCTGTTCGCCTTCTATGTCATCCTGTCGATGAACAACTATCACCCGTCGTCGACCGATGCCCGGGTGTTCCAGCGAGTCGTCCAGATCACGCCGCATATCACCATCCCGGGCCGCGTCCAAAGCGTGGTGGCCGAGCCCAATACGCCCTTGAAGAAGGGCGACGTCCTGTTCACCATCGATCCCCGGCCGTTCCAGTTTGAGGTTGATCGCCTCGAGGCCGCGCTCGCGGCCGCCAACCAGTCGGTCCCGCAACTGAAGGCGGCCCTGCAGCAGGCTTCCGCCGCTGTCGAACGGGCGGAAGCGCAGTTCAACCTGGCGCAGGCCGATTTCGACCGTCAGAATCAACTCTTTTCAAAGGGCGACGTCGCACAGGCCGCGCTCGACAAGTACCAGCGCAACGTCGAGGCTGCCCAACAGGCAGTGACGGGCGCGAAGGCGGTCGAGACCAAGGCGCGGCTCGCCTACGAATCGAACATCGGCGACGAGAACACCACTGTGGCCCAGGCGCGTCAGCAGCTCGACCAGGCCAAGTACAATCTCAACGAGGCCACCGTCCGCGCCCCCTGCGACGGCTACGTGACGAATCTGCAGCTCCTGCCCGGCGCCGTCGTCAGCGCCGCTGCGGCCGTGATGCCGTTCGTCTGCGACCGTGATGACAGCAACCGCGGCGTCGTCGTCGCGACGTTCATGCAGGGGCCGTATCTCGCGATCAGACCCGGCGCCTATGCCGAGGTTGTCTTTCCGATGTATCCGGGCCGGGTGTTTCCGGGCAAGGTGCTTACCACCATCGATCTCGCGGCCGAGGGCCAATTAGTGGCCACGGGCCTGTTTCCCGGCATCGATGCCCCGCACAACGCACGCTTTACCGTGCGCATCAAGCTCGACGACGCAGACGAGCTGCGATTGCCTGCAGGAACACAAGGGAGCGCCGCCGTATTCAGTGGCAGAGTCCAAATTGCGGGCGTGATCAGGATGGCCGTGATAAGGGCCAATAGTTGGCTGAACTATCTCTTCTTCACATCTTGAGCGGCACCACAGGAGACTTCTTGATCGCCAAGTCTGCAATAAGCCCGTCTCTGGATTACGGCTGAGCTGAACAGCGGCACCACCGGAGTCCAGCGATGCGAAGCCAGCGGAATGGCCGTGTGGCCCAGATGTAGAGGGCCGGAATTACGGTGCAGCCCTGGCACCGTAATGCCGTGATGCTAATCAGGTTCCCGTTCGGACAAGATCGTGTTTTGTTGCCGCTAGCGCAGGAGGAGTGCTTCCGGCGGCACCGCGATTGAGCTAAGCGGCACATCCAAAGAATAGATGAATCCACCCGGTTGGTAGGCGAGTTGCACCCGACCGGTCAGTTGCTGGCCGAGCGACTCCATCATTCGGGTGCCGAAGCTTCGCCTCGAAGGGGCTCGACCGCTGGACCTCCTCTTTCCGTCCAGACCAAGCGGAGTCGCTGCTTCAGCTCGTCTATGGTCCATGCAATTTCGACGCGGCCTGCGGGGACTGACAACGCGCCGAATTTCGTGGTGTTGGTGCACAGCTCGTTGAAGGTCATTGCAAGCGCGATGACCGCTGCGGAGGTGATCCTGATATCCGGCCCGTTGAAATGAAAGCGTCTGTCGCCCTGACCGTCGTAGGGCTCCGTCGCGCTGCTCAGCGTGTGAGTAAGGCTGGCATCCGCCCAACTGACCTGCATCAGCAGGTCGTGGGCTCGTCCCAACGCAGCAAGCCTGCCTTCCATTGCCTTTTGTCCGTGCTCGATACTGGGCGCTGCGCGGAAACTCTGGGACGCAATAGCACTGACCATCGCCAGAGTATTTTTGACCCGATGATGGAGCTCACCGAGGATCAGCTTCTGCAATTTGTCTGCGGCCTGTCGCTGCTCAGCATCGATCCCGGCCTGGACAAGGAGCGCCTGCGCGTCAATTCCGGCCTGTTCGAGTAGCAGGCGGAGGCTGTCGTTCTCCGCGGAAAGGACGGCATCCTGCGCGGTTCGGGACGCCGAATCAGCCGTCGCTGGGCCGTGAAGCGCATGATCCGCCGCCCAGGCGGTAGGCCCCGGAACGATCCTGAGTGCACCCGCGCCAACCATGTTCTGCAATTCGGCAATCATTTCCGCGACGCCGAGTGGTTTGCCGAAGAAGCGGCTGTTCTCCGGCCTTTCCGCGTCAGATGGCTTCACTTGACCCGAAACCAGTATGATCTTGATCGAAGGCCAGCGCTCGTGCACCGCGTGCGCGAGTTTCAGGCCGTCGATGCTTCCGGGCATCTGGATGTCTGTGAATAGCAGCGAGATGTCCGAGCGGGACTCGAGAATCGATATTGCCTCGTCGGCGTTGACGGCCTCGACAGGATGAAAGCCGGCATCCTCCACGATGTCGACCGCGCGCATGCGCAGGACCATCTCATCCTCGACGACAAGCACATTCGGCAACGAACCTGGATCTGCTGACATGGATGGCCTCACTCATTCGAAGGGGAGCGGATGGATTGGTCCGCAAATGTTTCGCGAACGCCGCAGACGATTTGCAAGGCCACTCAGCGGCACGGCACGGTCCGCTTCGTCCTTGACACGAGAACAAGAAGCGTTCCCGGATTCCCTCACCGCGTCCTCTTCGATGAAGGGATGAGAGGACTCCGGCCTATCGGCGGGCTGTCACAAGACGAGCTTCCACGATTTTGCCTCCCGAGCTCCTGCCTTGCAAACAAGGAGCTGAGAAATCGGGCCAGATCTGTGTTGAGCAATGCGAAGCTGCGGCCCGGACTTCAAGCCGGTCACCCTTCGCCATCGCGACGACCTCACTCGATTGCACCGTGGGGTAAAACCCGGTAGAGCGACAACCAAAGCTCCGAGGAGCGAGAACATCGCCATCGCCGAGAGTAATCTGATCATTTTGGGCTGCTGACTTTTTGATCTTCGGTCCCGCCACTTTCGGGGGCCGACATGACAACAACCATGATGAATGATGGTTCCGGGAGAGCAACTTGTATTTGTTTTGCCCCCCGACCATTGTTCTTGGAGCTCCATGTCGGGCCACACAGCTGAGCGCCGCTGGGAGACATTCGCAGAGCGAACGAATTGAATGGACATCGCAACGCAATAGGCGCCTAGTGCCGCCATCACCGCGCTGCCTTATGGCTCATATCGGTGACTGAGAGTCCGGTAATGCTCCCGCCCAACGCTTGGAAGGAGTGACTATGACCTGGCTTATCAACGAATCCCCAACACTGCACGAACGCCTTGCTGTTGAACAGAAGCGTATTCAAGCGGCGATGGCCCTTCTCGCACCCGGACCGAAACGCGACGCGCTTTTGCAGAAGCTTCGTCAGCTTGGTGTCGCCGCGGAAACCAACGAATGGCTTTCGTCACCGGGCTTGCGCGCACCACTCTAGGCGCGGATTAAGGCCGCTCCGGTTGGCGACCTTAGACATCCCAAATCACGCAAGCGCCTTGGTGCGGTTCTGGCTGCCGCCCGTACCGTCCGGCCAAGCTGATCTGACTGCGGGCCTATGGCGTTCTATGGCGCGGGAGAACCAAATTCCTGACCGTATCTTTGTTAGATTCAGGCGGCCCGGTTGGCTGCCGCCTGCCTGAAGCACGGGTGGCCTATGTGCAGAAAATGCGACGACATCGAACTGAGGATCGTGCGCTACCAGCGCATCGCATATCAAATCAGCGAGCAGCTTGCCCAGGACGGATCTCAGGGCTGATCGAAAAATGATAGGGGAAAAAGCCGCGCTTCATTCCGAAACAAGGGAGGAATGAGGAGGTCTCAGGCAGGCTCAGCTTTCGGGTTGCCAACCGTCGCATCTGTGTGAACCTTTGCAGCGCCCGTCGCGACCTATGCACATCCGGGATTTTGTTAGTTCCTTCCGGGAAGAGATTCAGCGCCGCCAGCGATCGTTTCAACGCTCGGCGGCGTTGCGTTGCTAATGTCCGGTGTTGGCGCTGCACCAATATGCCGGACTGCCGCTCTACGACCATCTCGGCAAACACATCTGGATCCACCCACATTGGCAGGCCGGGGTGCAGTCCAGCATTGTCACCGCAATAGCCGATCTGATCCAGCTGAACAGTGGCATCACCGGACGCATTCCTTGCAATTTTGGCGGGGGAGGCGCTCCTTGCGTTCAAACCGGTGAGTTCAGAGGAACTGCCCCTACCAGATCCTCTCGCAAGGGCTGCGGGTCACCCGCGAGCTGTTTTCCAATCAGATGCACTGCGTAGATCACGGCCACGGCTACGAACAGCCCGGTGCCGACATCAACAAAGAAATGTCCTCCCCAAATCGGGGTCGCCGCGAGCATGACGACGTTCAATAACAATCCAGCGATGCGAAGCCAGCGGAATGGCCATATGGCCCAGATGTAGAGGGCCGCGGAGATTGCGTGGAAGCTCGGGAACGTCAGAAGCGGCCCCAGGGAAAGGGCATCGAGCAGTCTCGTCGTTCCGTCGCGCACAAGCGGAAGCTCTTTCAAGGTATCGTAGTAGACGACCGGATCGATGTTAGGATGCTCGGCCGGTGCGATCCCGAGAGCGTGATAGACGCCGGTTGCAGGGGCCAGCGTGGAAATGATGGTCGTTACGATTAGCGCGATTGCAAAGGCCAGGGCGAACTCTGCCGCGCGTCGATGGTGGCCAAACAGCGGCAAGATCAGAATTAGGACGATGAGCTGTCGATGAATGGAATTATAGGCTCGCATGAACGGCCAGTGAAGTGAAACCCAGTCGTTTACGAGATTGAGATAGGCACGAAAATCAAGTCCCAGTTTGCGATCGAGCGCGAGTAGATTGGCCTCCTGCATGGGCAGGTTTGCCGCAGCCGCGACGTAACCAAGCGACGTGATCAGCACGATCACGAAGATGATCTGCGCCAGCATCGTGAAGGTGGCGTAGATCCGCGGATCTCTGGACCCGGACCTCTCATTGAGATGTCCGACGATGCCGTAGAGAGCAGCCACACCGAGCATGATGAGATAGCTGCCGCACGCGATGCGGAAGTCGGTAAGCAAAAGGCTGAAACAGAAGCTGACCAAGGCGACGGCGATGAGAGCCCAATTCAGCTGGAACAGCCGGAGACAGACAATCTCGTCTCGCGTCAAGTTCCTGCGCTTGGTGTTTGACGACATCGCATCAGAAGCCAGCTCCATTTGCCCCTCCTTGCCTTGCGGGAATGGAAATGGCATCACAACTGTTAATAGATTCACAACGCCAGCGTGCACCCCAACCTGAAGCACGATTTTTGATTTTTTATCGCTGATGAATTCTCGGTGCGCCTCCCTTTGCGGTCTGTTGATCACCTCGCGACCAGGGAATGAGGTGGTTCGATCGAGGACCCACTGGAGCTACACGTAGGGCTCCGCATCTCAGATATGTTAATTACCCGTAAAGCATTGAACTGGATAGTTGGGCGAGGCCACATCCCAGAGGTCGCTCCAGCTGTGCCGAGCGTAGATGCGCTCCTGATGCTGTTCGATAGATTCGGTATTCTCGTCACCGCCGCTGAGATTCAGACGGCAGCCTGGATCGGGAAAATTGAACGGGAGTGATCGTCGGAGGTCGTGCCGAATGCTCGCCACAACGTTGGAGCGGATTCAAACCTTTGCCCCGCAAAGGCAAGCGGCCTATGTGCGCATCATAGTCGCCGGATTTGCTGCAATTGTCCTTTCCAAAACCTTCCGTTTCTTTGAACACGGATTTTGGGAAGTGGACCAGGGCACCGATTTTTCTGCGTTCTACATTGTCGCGCAAAAGGTGTGGCTGGGCGAAGTCGATCTGACCTATCGGTTTCAATCGTTTGCCGCGATGCAGGCCAAACTGGCTGCCGGCGCGACCAGCTTTATGCCATGGACTTACCCGCCACAATTTGATCTGCTTCTGGCGCCGCTCGCTCTCCTGCCTGATTGGGCGGCTTATTTCATGTTCACGACTCTGACGTTGGGAGCCTATCTGGCGACCCTGCGGGTGCTCGCGGCAAAAAATTTCGCGCTCGCGCTGATCGTTACCTTTCCGGCCATCGTTGTAACGATCGGCAGCGGACAGAACGGCTTTCTAACCGGCACATTGATGGGGCTTGTTTGCATCAATATCGAGAGACGGCCGCTTGTTGCCGGAATCGCGCTCGGGGCGATGATCATCAAGCCCCATCTGGCCATTGCTGCCGGAGTTTACATGCTCTTGACCAGGCGATGGACGCTGGTCGCTGCAGCCGGTGTGACGTTCATTCTAAGTGCACTTGTCTGTACGATGCTTTTTGGCCCACCAATTTGGGGCGCCTGGTTGGAGGGCGTGAAGGAAGCTGCTTCCTTTCTTGAAGAAGGCCGGTATCCGTTGTTCCGGATGATTTCGACGTACGCTCTGCTCTATCCCATCGGAGGATCGAGCACCGCTGCCGCCTGGGGGCAGGCGCTGACGGCTTGCTTCGCCATGGGGATACTCACGCTCAGCGTCGTGAAAGGACCGTCGCCCCGGTTCGCGCTGGGGGTGGCCGTTCTTGCATCCGTCATGATCAGTCCTTACGCTTATGACTACGACCTGCCCATTGTGGGAATCGCTTTAGCCTTGCTGTTGCCGGACCTGTTCGCCTGCGCAAGTTTGCGGGAGCGTGGCCTCACGTATGGACTATTGGGATTTGCCGGCGGCTGGGGCTTGCTGCAAACCGCGCTCCTTGCGGGAAGTCCCGGCAGCAGTGTGGGACGGTCTCTCCAGGGGGCCGCTTCGGGGGAGCGCTCCTCGCCGTGCTCGTCCTCGTATCGCACGCCATTCTCAGGCAGATGCGTCATCAGGGACAAATGCGTAGCGCGACAGACGCCGCATAAGACCTGCAGAGATTCTGCTCGCGCCCTTCCTGCGACATCCAGCGATGTCCGCTATCGCACCGTTGTTGGCAGAGAAGCGGACATCGGGGGCGGAGCGAAGCGCTCCGATCTAACGACGATGCGATGCTAGGTGCGCCTAGTCGTCGTCCTCGTCGTCTTCTTCCTCGTCTTCGTCGTCCTCGTCGTCGATTTCCAGGCGCTCGAGCGTCGCCAGCGGCAGCGTCTCGCGGAACAGATCGCCCTCCGAGCCCATCCAGAGGCAGACGATGTCGTCGCCTTTCACCTCTGCGACGGTCAGCGGCTGGCCGCCTGATTTCAGCATCACGACGTCGCCGGTTTTCAGTTCCATGGATGATCCTTTCGGGTTGATCGACGGGAGCGTACGCCGGCAAGCCGTGATGACACGCCGATCACGGGCTGCGTGACCCGTGAATTGCGCCGGCTTGCGTAGACTGCGAAACGTCGATGGCAGAGTTCGCGTGGGAGATCGCTCGATATTCGCTTCAGGATTGTTCCGTCCCAGGCGCGGCGATGATGGCATCATGCGCCTGTTTTGCCCGACGCGTCAAATGATTTCGTAAAATCAGCAGTCCCGACGTGTTTTGCGGCTGGCCGTCGAATTCGCGAGCGACGCCTACTGTGCATGGGGTTGTTTTGGAGATTTCATCCCGGCACGAGCTCAGTCAGCGAGCGGATGATGCGGTCGGGCTTGACCGTCGAGCCTGCGGGCAGGCCGTCGCCGTGCACGTCGATCCAGATCGCATAGATGCCGAGCCGCTGCGGCGTCACGACTTCCCATTCCAGATTGTCGCCGATCATCCAGGTGTCCTCGGCGGTGACGCCGAGCGCCTCCATCGCGTGCAGATAGGCGCGCTCCTCGGGCTTGCCGAAACCGTGCTCGCCCTCGATCTGGATGTGATCGAAACGATGGGTCAGCTCGAAGCGCTCGACCTTGGCGCGCTGCATGTCGGCGGCGCCGTTGGTGACCAGCGCGAGCTTGACGCCGCGCGCCTTCAACGCATCGATCGCATCATGCGCGCCCGGGAAAACGAAGATCGCTTCCTCGCGATAGGTGGTGAAGCGGTCGGCAAGGCGCGCGGCGAGATCGTCGGAGAGGGCGCGGTGGCCGCGGGCTTCGAGCGTGGCGAAGCCGCCGCGCACCGTGAGCCGTCGCGCCTCGCCGAGCTTCATCCGCCACGCAGCCTCCGCGGTCGACCAGAACTGCCTGGCATAGGCGAGCACGGCCGCGGCGACCTCTCGCGGCGGCAGTGGCGCGAGCTCCTCGGCGAATTCTTCCGCGATCGTGTTCCAGGCGATCTCGGGCCGGCCATAGGCCGACAGGATGGTGTCGTCCATATCGATCAGCATGGCGCGGGGAAGCGGGCTGATCGCGGGCTTGATCGTCGTCATGGCCATTTCACCTCCGGCGGCAGCGACGAGAGGATCGAATCCACATTGCCGCCGGTCTTGAGGCCGAAGATGGTGCCGCGGTCGTAGAGCAGGTTGAACTCGACATAGCGTCCGCGGCGGATCAGCTGCTCCTCGCGATCGTCAGCGGTCCAGCTTGTTGCGAAATTGCGCCGCACGATGTCGGGATAGATCTTCAGGAAGGTGCGGCCGACATCTTGCGTGAAGGCGAGGTCGGCCTCCCAGTCGCCGCTGTCGTGCCAGTCGTAGAAGATCCCGCCGATGCCGCGCGCCTCTTTCCGGTGCGGCAGATAAAAATATTCGTCGCACCACTTTTTGTACTTGTCGTAGTCGGCAACGCCGTTCGGCCCTGTGCAGGCTTCCTTCATCGCGGCGTGGAAGGCGAGGGCGTCCGCGTCCTCCTGCGTGCGCCGGCGATCGAGCACCGGCGTGAGATCGGCGCCGCCGCCGAACCACGCCTTGGTGGTGACGACGAAGCGCGTGTTCATGTGCACCGCCGGTACGTGCGGGTTGCGCATGTGCGCGATCAGCGAGATGCCGGAGGCCCAGAAGCGAGGGTCCTCAGCCGCGCCCGGGATCTGCGCGCGAAACTCGGGCGCGAACTCGCCGTGCACGGTCGAGCAATGCACGCCGACCTTCTCGAACAGGCGGCCCGACATCATCGACATGACGCCGCCGCCGCCGGCGGCCCCGCTGTGATCGGTGCGCTGCCAGGGCGTGCGCGCGAAGCGGCCGGCCTCGCCGGGATAGAGGTTTTGCGGCGCCTCGTCCTCGAGCCGCTCGAAGCTCGCGCAGACGTCGTCGCGCAGATGCTCGAACCAGCTGCGGGCGCGGGCCTTGCGGTCTTCGATCGTCGCTGCGTCCATATTCTATTCCCGAACGAACCTGCCGTAGGGGTGGGCAAAGGCGCCATGCGCAGCCCACCAGCTTTCACTGTCGTCTTGAATGGCGGGCACGCTGCGCTTTGCCCGCCCCACGAGATCTCATGCTTGCGGACCGTAATAGGCGCAGCTCTCGTTGCAACTGTCGCGATGGATGCTGACACGGGTGAGCTTGCCGATATGCGCGAGCCGCTCCCAGACGAAGCGCGACAGGTTTTCCAGCGTCGGCGTGCCCAGTGCCTCGATCTTGTTGAGGAACTTGTGGTCGAGCGTCAGGCGCACCTCCTCGATGGCGCGCTCGAGCAGGCCGAGGTCGACCACCATGCCGGTCGCAGGGTCCGGCGTGCCGCGCACCGTCACCTCGGCGCGGAAGGAGTGGCCGTGGATCTCTTCGCTCGCCGCACCAAAGGTCGTTCCCGACAGCGTATGCGCCGCCTCGAAGCGGAACGATTTCGTCAATTCCCACATCTGTCCGTCAACCCGTCCTATCTGATGCCGAGCGATTTATGCGTCTGTACGCTGAGCCGCCACTGCGGATGGCGCAGGCAATAGTCGATCGCGCGCGCGGTGTTCTCTGCGACCTCGGGTCCGTCCATCGGCTGCAGCGAGAAGCGCTCGAAGGCGAGGCTTTCGAAAGTTTCGGGTGCGGCCAGGGCCTGCGGATAGACCAGCTTCAGTTCGTGCCCCTGGCGCAGCACCAGCTCGCTGCCGCCCTTGGGGCTGACGCAGATCCAGTCGAGTCCCTCCGGCGGCACGACCGTGCCGTTGGTCTCGACGCCGATCTCGAAGCCGCGGGCATGGAGCGCCTCGACCAGCGCGTCATCGACCTGGAGCAGGGGCTCGCCGCCGGTCAGCACCACGTAGCGGTTGGAGGCCGATCCGGTCCATTGCGCGGCGACGGTGTCGGCGAGTTCCACGGCCGTGGCGTAGCGGCCGCCGAGCGTGCCGTCGGTGCCGACGAAATCCGTGTCGCAGAACTGACATATGGCCTCGCTGCGGTCGGCCTCGCGGCCGCTCCAGAGGTTGCAGCCGGCAAAACGGCAGAACACGGATACGCGCCCGGCATGGGCGCCTTCGCCTTGCAGGGTCAGGAAGATTTCCTTGACCGCGTAACTCACTGCTCTCTCCTCGTCATATCAACCGAGCGGGTTCCGGACCTGCCGCAACGCTTCGCCTGCGGCCATCGCCGCGCTCATGGCGACGTTGAGCGACCGCAGCCCGGGCGTAATCGGGATCACCAGCCGCGCATCCGCGGCATCGACCACCGCATCGGTGACGCCGGCGCTCTCGCGCCCGAATAGCAGGATGTCCGACGTCTGGTAACGGAAATCGCGGTAGTCGGTCGCGGCTTTGGTGGTGAACAGCAGCAGGCGGGTACCTTGGCCGGCCCGCCACTCCTCGAACGTCGCCCAGGAATCGTGCCTGACGATGCTGACATGGTCGAGGTAGTCCATTCCCGCCCGGCGGAAATGCCGGTCGGAGACCGGGAAGCCGGCCGGCTCGATGATGTGGGCGGCGATGCCCAGACAGGCGCACAGGCGGAGAATCGTGCCCGTGTTCTGCGGGATGTCGGGTTGGAAAAGTGCGATCTGCATGGGCGGTGATCGGTCAGCTGTGGGCCGGGAATGTCTCAATAAAACATCGCCGGCCGCGGAATTCGTGCATTGCACGCTCCCGCGCGGTTAGCGGGCTTGCGCTCGCCTTGCAAGGGTGCCAATAGAACGATTCTGGACTGCTGTTTTCGCCTTGTTTTGGTGGAGACTAGCCAAGTTCTGCCGCCGCGGGGGGCCGCGGGCGCCGGCAGACTGTTCCGGGGACCTTGGGGGCTCCCGGAACGGTTCCGTTGGCAGCATAAGAAGAAAGGGTTGGAATCGTGACGACAGCGTCTTCGGCGGACCATCCGACACGCCGTGATTTCTTATTCGTGGCCACGGGGGCAGCTGCAGCAGTAGGGGGCGCAGCCGCGCTCTGGCCCTTTATCTCCCAAATGAATCCGGACGCCTCGACCATCGCCGCCGGTGCGCCGATCGAGGTCGATCTGAGCCCGGTCGCCGAGGGGCAGGACATCAAGGTGTTCTGGCGCGGCAAGCCGATCTACATCAGCCACCGCACCAAGAAGCAGATCGACGAGGCGCGCGCCGTTCCGGTAGCGAGCCTGCCCGATCCGCAGTCCGACGAAGCCCGGGTCAAATCCGGCCATGACCAGTGGCTGGTCGTGATCGGCATCTGCACCCATCTCGGCTGCATCCCGATCGCCCATGAAGGCAATTACGACGGGTTCTTCTGCCCCTGCCATGGTTCGCAGTACGATTCGTCCGGCCGCATCCGCCAGGGGCCCGCGCCCGCGAACCTGGCAGTGCCGCCGTATCAGTTCGTTTCCGACACCAAAATCCAGATCGGCTGAGCTTCGGACCCGCGTCCGAAGCCTCGAACCGTCTCGTCGTATTATTTCCTCAGGATCGCATCATGAGCGGACCATCCGACTACCAGCCGAGCAATCCGGCCCTGCAATGGATCGAGCGGCGTCTGCCGATCCTGGGTCTCGTCCATTCCTCCTTCGTCATCTATCCCACCCCGCGTAATCTGAACTACTGGTGGACCTTCGGCGCCATCCTCTCCTTCATGCTCGGGATGCAGATCCTGACCGGCGTGATCCTGGCGATGCACTACACGCCGCATGCCGATCTCGCCTTCAAGTCGGTCGAGCTTCTGGTCCGTGACGTCAATTACGGCTGGCTGTTGCGCAACATGCACGCCTCCGGCGCGTCGATGTTCTTCTTTGCGGTCTACGTCCACATGCTGCGCGGGCTCTATTACGGCTCCTACAAGGAGCCGCGCGAGGTGCTGTGGATCCTCGGCGTCATCATCTACCTCCTGATGATGGCGACGGGCTTCATGGGCTACGTGCTGCCGTGGGGCCAGATGAGCTTCTGGGGCGCCACCGTCATCACCAACCTGTTCTCCGCCATTCCCTATGTCGGCGAGAGCATCGTGACGCTGCTGTGGGGCGGCTATTCGGTCGGCAACCCGACGCTGAACCGCTTCTTCTCGCTGCACTACCTGCTGCCCTTCCTGATCGCGGGCGTCGTCGTGCTCCACGTCTGGGCGCTGCACGTGGCCGGCCAGAACAATCCTGACGGCGTCGAGCCGAAGACGGAAAAGGACACGGTGCCGTTCACGCCGCATGCGACCATCAAGGACGGCTTCGGCGTCGCCTGCTTCCTGCTGCTCTACGCCTGGTTCATCTTCTACATGCCGAATTACCTCGGCGACGCCGACAACTACATTCCGGCGAACCCGGGCGTGACGCCGCCGCACATCGTGCCGGAATGGTATTACCTGCCGTTCTACGCGATCCTGCGCTCGATCCCGAACAAGCTCGCGGGTGTGATCGGGATGTTCTCGGCGATCATCATCCTGTGCTTCCTGCCCTGGCTCGATGCCGCCAAGACCAGGTCGTCGAAGTACCGTCCGCTGGCCAAGCAGTTCTTCTGGATCTTCGTCGCGGTCTGTATCCTGCTCGGCTACCTCGGCGCGCAGCCGCCGGAAGGCATTTACGTGATCGCCGGCCGGGTCCTGACGGTCTGCTACTTCGCCTACTTCCTGATCGTGCTGCCGCTGCTCGCGCGCATCGAGACCCCGCGGCCGGTGCCGAACTCGATCTCGGACGCAGTGCTTGCCAAGACCGGCAGCAGGTCGACGCCGATGGTCTCGACTGCGATTGTGCTTGCCCTGGCAGGCGCGTTGTTCGCGGGATCGGCCGGTAAAGCTCGCGCCGAGGAAGGCGGCACCAAGCCGCCGGGCAACAGCTGGTCGTTCGCGGGCCCTTTCGGCAAGTATGACCGCGGTGCGCTCCAGCGCGGCCTAAAGGTCTACAAGGAAGTCTGCTCCAACTGTCACGCTCTGTCCTTCATTGCCTTCCGCAATCTCGGCGATCCCGGCGGCCCCGGCTATTCGGCGGCGCAGGTCGCAGCGTTTGCTTCCGACTACAAGGTCAAGGACGGTCCGAACGACCAGGGCGAGATGTTCGAGCGCCCGGGCCGGCCGGCTGATTACTTCCCCTCGCCGTTCCCCAACGAGCAGGCGGCTCGTGCGGCGAACGGCGGCGCAGCGCCGCCCGATTTGTCGCTGATCACCAAGGCGCGTTCGTATGGTCGCGGCTTCCCTATGTTCCTCGTCGACTTCTTCAGCCAGTATCAGGAGCAGGGCCCGGACTATGTCGCGGCCGTGCTCCAGGGCTTCGAGGACAAGGCGCCGGAAGGCGTGACCATCCCGGAAGGCTCCTACTACAACAAGTACTTCCCGGGCCATGCGATCAAGATGCCGAAGCCGCTCAGCGACGGCCAGGTGACCTATGACGATGGCTCGCCGGCGACGGTTGCGCAGTACGCCAAGGACGTCACCACGTTCCTGATGTGGACCGCCGAACCGCACATGGAAGCGCGCAAGCACCTCGGCCTCCAGGTGTTCGTGTTCCTGATCATCTTCGCGTTGCTGATGTACTTCACCAAGAAGAAGGTCTGGGCCGACTCGCACTGAGCCGCGCGCGCGAGGCGAAATTGAAGAAGCCCCCGCAAGGGGCTTTTTTGTTGCACACGCGCGTGTGTTGTTCGGAGCGATTGCCTATCGTGCGCGCAGCAGCCAAAATACCGCCAACCGCTCCCCAGAAACCCATCGGAGGACTACCATGGGAACTGTCATCACCTTCAAGCGTCCGGATGGCAAGGACGCCTCAGGCTATCTTGCAAACGCCGCACGCGGCAACGCGCCGGGCGTGGTCGTGGTCCAGGAATGGTGGGGCCTGTCGGACCAGATCAAGGGTTTGTGCGACCGGTTTGCGCTCGCCGGCTTCGATGCGCTGGCGCCCGATCTCTACAAGGGCAAGGTGGTGCCGTATCATGACACGGATGCGGCCGGCAAAGAGATGAACTCGCTCGACTTCATGGACGCCACCACCCAGACCGTGCGCGGCGCCACGCAATATCTGTCACGCAACGGCGCCAAGGTCGGGCTAACAGGCTTCTGCCTCGGCGGCGCCGTCACCATCATCGGCGCGGTGCACGTGCCCGAGCTTGCCGCCGGTGTCGTGTTCTACGGCATCCCGCCGGAGCAGGCGGCCAAGCCCGCCGACGTCAAGATCCCGCTTCAAGCCCATTTCGCCAACAAGGACGATTGGTGCACGCCGGATCTGGTCAACGGCTTCGAGAAGGCGATGAAGGCCGCTGGCAAGTCGCTGGAGCTGTTCCGCTATGACGCCGAGCACGCCTTCGTCAACGAGCAGCGCCAGGCCGTGCACGACCGCGAAGCCGCCGAACTCGCCTGGGGCAGGGCAACGGAGTTTTTCAGGAAGCATCTGGGCTGATCACCTGTAGCCCGGATGGAGCGCAGCGTAATCCGGGGCCGTCTATCGTGGGACTGAACCCCGGATTGCGCTGCGCTCCATCCGGGCTACGGCCGCCTAGCCACCCTTGACGCCGTCCCTGCGCCATGGTGAGTATCCTGCCCATGAGCACCGCTGCCCGCCCATCCCGTCGTTGGTGGCGCACCTCCTAAGAGGTGGCCGGTGCGATTTCTTTTCCCAAAATCGTCGAAGGTCGCCAGCACAGCGCGGCGGCCTGATCGTTTGTCCTGTGTGGCGTTCCCTCGGCAAGTTTCGTAAGAGGACACCATGAACAGGACTGTCTTTGCCCTCCCGGCCAGAAGCGACTACGTCACCCGCGGCGGTGTCGCGATCACGCGCGTGGCCGAACAGTTTAGCGGCGGCGCCAACCGGCTCGACGATCTCGTCAGCCTGCTCGACCGCCGCCGCGGCGTGGTGCTGTCCTCGGGCACGACCGTGCCGGGCCGCTACGAGAGCTTCGACCTCGGCTTCTCCGATCCGCCGCTCAAACTCGAAACCACGGGCGTCAATTTCAAGCTGGAAGCGCTGAACGCACGTGGCGAGGTGCTGATCGCGTTCCTCGCTGACGTCCTGCACGAGCCCTGCGTGGTGGTCTCCGAGAAAACCGCTTCGTGCCTTGCCGGGCACATCATCCGCGGCGATGCGCCGATCGAGGAAGACCAGCGCACGCGCCGCGCCAGCGTGATGTCGCTGGTACGCGATCTCGTCGCTGCCTTCTCCGCCAATGACGACGGGCTGCTCGGGCTGTTCGGCGCCTTCGCCTACGACCTCGTGTTCCAGATCGAGGACCTCGTGCAGAAGCGGCCGCGCGAGAATGACCAGCGCGACATCGTGCTTTACGTTCCCGACCGCCTGCTCGCCTATGACCGCGCTACGGGGCGAGGCGTCGTGCTCAGCTACGATTTCGGGTGGAAGGGCAAATCGACCGAAGGCCTGTCGCGCGAGACGGCCGAGAGCCCATATTTGAAGACGGGGCGCCAGGGCTTTGCCGATCACGCGCCCGGCGAATATCAGGCCACCGTCGAGACCGCGCGCGCGGCCTTTGCCCGCGGCGATCTGTTCGAGGCCGTGCCGGGCCAGCTCTTCGCCGAGCCTTGCGACCGTTCGCCGGCCGAGGTGTTCCAGCGCCTCTGCGTCATCAACCCGTCGCCCTACGGCGCGCTGATGAATCTCGGCGAGGGCGAATTCCTCGTCTCCGCTTCGCCGGAAATGTTCGTACGCTCGGACGGGCGCCGCGTCGAGACCTGCCCGATCTCAGGCACGATCGCGCGCGGCACCGATGCGATCGGCGATGCCGAGCAGATCCGCCAGCTCCTGAACTCGGAGAAGGATGAGTTCGAGCTCAACATGTGCACCGACGTCGATCGTAACGACAAGGCGCGCGTCTGTGTCCCCGGCACCATCAAGGTGCTGGCGCGCCGGCAGATCGAGACCTATTCAAAACTCTTTCACACCGTCGATCACGTCGAAGGCATGCTGCGTCCCGGTTTCGATGCGCTCGACGCCTTTCTCACCCATGCCTGGGCCGTCACCGTGACCGGTGCACCAAAGCTGTGGGCGATGCAGTTCGTCGAGGATCACGAGCGGTCGCCACGGCGTTGGTATGCCGGCGCGATCGGCGCGGTGAACTTCGACGGCAGCATCAACACCGGTCTCACCATCCGCACCATCCGCATGAAGGATGGTCTCGCCGAGGTCCGCGTCGGCGCCACCTGTCTGTTCGACTCCGATCCCGCCGCGGAAGATCGCGAATGTCAGGTCAAAGCCGCAGCCTTGTTCCAGGCATTGCGCGGCGACCCGCCGAAGCCGCTGTCGGCGTTTGCCCCGGATGCCACCGGTTCGGGCAAGCGCGTGCTGCTGATCGACCATGATGACAGTTTTGTGCACATGCTTGCCGATTATTTCCGTCAGGTCGGCGCCAGCGTCACCGTGGTCCGCTATGTGCATGCGCTCGACATGCTCAAGCAGAAGAGGTGGGATTTGCTGGTGTTGTCGCCGGGCCCGGGCCGGCCGGAAGATTTCGGGATCAAGACGACCATCGACGCGGCGCTGGAGAACCAGCTGCCGGTGTTCGGCGTCTGCCTCGGCGTCCAGGCGATCGGCGAATATTTCGGCGGCGAACTCGGCCAGCTCACCCATCCCGCGCACGGCCGGCCCTCGCGTGTGCAGGTGCGCGGCGGGCGCCTGATGCGCAATCTGCCGAACGAGATCGTGATCGGCCGCTACCATTCGCTCTTCGTCGAGCGCGACAGCATGCCGGAGGTTTTGTCCGTCACCGCCAGCACCGAGGACGGCGTCGCCATGGTGCTCGAGCACAAGACCCTGCCGGTCGCCGGCGTGCAATTCCACCCGGAATCGCTGATGTCGCTCGGCAACGAGGTTGGGTTGCGTATCGTCGAGAATGCATTCCGGCTGGATGCGCCGGTCAATTGAGAGGCACCAATGACCATTGATCACGATCTGAAGGCGAGCGTCCGCGCCATCCCTGACTATCCCAAGCCGGGGATCATATTCCGTGACATCACGACCTTGCTGGCGGACGCGCGCGCCTTCCGCCGCGCGGTCGACGAGCTGGTCAATCCCTGGGCCGGCAACAAGATCGACAAGGTCGCCGGCATGGAGGCGCGCGGCTTCATCATCGGCGGCGCCGTGGCGCATCAGCTCTCGGCCGGGTTCGTGCCGATCCGCAAAAAGGGCAAGCTGCCGCACACCACCGTGCGCATCGCTTACTCCCTCGAATATGGCATCGACGAGATGGAGATGCATGTTGACGCCATTTCGCCCGGCGAGCGCGTCATTCTGGTCGACGATCTCATCGCCACCGGCGGCACCGCGGAAGGCGCAGTGAAGCTGCTGCGGCAGATCGGCGCCAATGTCGTCGCGGCCTGCTTCATCATCGACCTGCCCGAGCTCGGCGGCGCCGCCAAGCTCCGCGCCATGGACGTTCCGGTGCGCACGCTGATGACGTTCGAGGGGCACTGAGCGATCGCTGCGATCGTCAGATCGCCTCCGCCTTCAACTCGGTCCGCCAGTGCGCCACGCGCTCCTTAGCAGCGCGCTCCTGACATAGCCGCTCGCCTCATCCTCCAGACGCTCGCATTCGCGGAACGTCAGGCCGGCCTCGCCATGCGCGTTCCAGGCGGCCTGGAGGCTGCGGCAGGGGTGGCTGCCCTGGCGCAGGGTGAACCAGGTGCGGTTCTGGATGGTCTCGAGGTTCGGCGCTTGGCCGACCCAGGCCTCGCCCGAGGCCGCGCAATGGACCACGTAGATGCCTGCGATGGTCTTCCGCTCCTTGTAGGCGGCGATGGCTGCTTTCCGGTCGATGCTCACGGGGAGGGGCCTTGCTGACGCTGTTGCGCAGTCTGCGTAGCAGCAAGGGCGTTTAGCGTCAATATTACCCGGATAAAATCTTCAGGACCGTTGCAGGATCAGGCTGAGCTCGAGCTCGCGGAAGGCGAGGTAATTCCGCCGGATCCACTGGTGCAGCTCGGTCGAGGAGTCCTTTTCCTGACGCAGATAGCCGGTGAAGGAGAAGTTCAGCCGGTCGATATAGGTCTTGAGGAAGCCGGGCAGCGCCGGCAGGCGGAACAGCCGGCCGCCGGCCATTGCGGGCGGCAGCTCGCCGCGGATGATGAACTCGTTGTCGACGGTGATCAGGTTCATCCGCGGGATCTGCTGGCGCAGCATCTCATGGGCGCGTGCGGAGACGCGGTCGGTGTCGGCGACGAACAGGATCATCGGCGTGACGTGCCGGCGCGCCGCTTCCTTGAGCAGGCCGATCTCGTCGGTCATCTTGAAGAATTCGTCGAAGGCGTGGAAGCCGAGGTCGATGACCTTGGCGAGCCCGTCATCGACGATGACGCGGTCCATCAGCTGCATCTTGCCGTAGGTGTCGATCACGTCGGCGGTTTCGGTGACCTTCGGCAGGTAATCCAGCAGCGACGGCTCCTTCAGATTGACGTCGAAGGCCGCGACATTGCCGTTCTTGAGCAGCAGGAGTTCGGCGAGCAGCCGCGCCAGCAAGGTCTTGCCGACCTGCGGGCGGGGCGAGCAGATGATGTAGAGGGGCGTTGCGGGCATCACGGGCTATTATCTGAGCGAACTCACCGCCCAATCCAGCCGTATCCACCCATACTCTGCAACTATTTTTCGCTGCTGCGGCCGCCCGGCTTGGAGCCGACGATGTCGGTGAGGCGGATGCGGTCGAACTCGCTCCAGACGTTCGCCAGCCAGTGCCGGACATAACCGCGCAGCACGAACGAATAGTTCGCGGCCTCGTCGTTGATGCCCTTGTTGGCGACGAATTTCAGGAACGGAACAGAGGAGACCTCGACCTGCTCATAGGCCATTTCGTTGAGCTTGGGGATGGTCAGCTCGGTCGCATCCTTGATGCGGTGGAAGTAGGAATTGTAGGTCGCCTGGTCCCATTGGAAGAACTGGGTGTCGTTAATGAAGTTCTTCACCAGGAAATACTTGGCGCCGGTCATGAAACCGGCCGTCTCGGCAATTTCGTCCAGCGAGGCGATCGAGGGTCCCAGGATGTGGAACACCGCGAAGGTGATCTGGCCGGCCTTGGCGGCGTCGAGGAAACCGATGTCGCGCAGCGAGGCCAGGGCCGGCGAGAGCAGGCCGGCGCGAACGTCGATCACGGTGACCGATGGGCTGGTCGCATTGAGCGTATCGAAGATCTTCATCTGATCGGCCGTCGTCGTCATGTCGACGATCTCGGTGATGTCGGGGTGGAAGCGCTTCAGCGTGCCGCGCGGGGATTCCGTGTCGAAGGCGCGGGTCGGCACGTTGTTGGCGGAAAAATAATCGAGCAAGGTGCGCGACACCGTGGTCTTGCCAACCCCGCCCTTGTCCGCGCCCACCACAACCACTGCCGGCTTTGCCATTGCTGTCCCCTAACGCGCGCCCCCGATCGCGAGGTCGCAATCGGCCGGGCCCCAAATCGATGTCCCAAGGATGTCCCAAGTCTGCTGTTGGGCGCGAACATGGCAGAAACAAGGGAGAATTCAATTCCACAGGCAGCGGTTGCGCCAATTCCCTAGGTTTTTCCAGATCGCCGTGAAACTCGCCGCGGGCTGCGTTTAGTGGCGGCCCCACGGGCCCATGGGATTCCCGATCGGGTTGCCGGCCGCGGTTCCGGAGGGGCTGGGAGCCGGCACAGGCGGCGGACTGGCCGGGTTGCTTGCATCGTTCCATGGTCCTTGCGGCAGCGGCGGCGGGGCGTCCTGTGCTTCGGGCTGTTTCGTTTCATCAGTGGGGTCCGGCAGCGGACCGGGATCGTGACCGCCGGCAAACTTGACCAGCGCATCGACCCGGGACTGCACCGAAGGGTGGGTCGCGAACAGATCGGCAAAGCCCTCGCGCGGATTGTCGACGCACAGCTCCATCACGGCCGAGGTCGCGCCCGGCAGCTCGCCGCGGTTCTCGATCTTGCGCAACGCCGAGATCATGGCATCGGGATTTTTGGTGAGTTCGACCGATCCGGCGTCCGCCAGATATTCGCGCGAGCGCGACAGCGCGAGCTTGACCACTTGCGACACCAGCCAGGCGACCACGATCAGCACGACCGCGATGATGATAACGACGATTGCGCCGCCGCCCGAGCTCTTGCTGTCACTCGAGGACGAGGACGACCGCGATGACGAGGAGGAGCCCGACGACCACGAGCCGCCGGAGCTCCAGCTCAAATTCGTGAACAGCCGGAAGAACAATTCGCCGAAGAAGCCGACCACGCCGGCGATGATGACAGCGACCACCATCAGCTGTACGTCGCCGTTCTTGATGTGGGTGAGCTCGTGGCCGAGCACCGCCTCGATCTCCCGGTCGTTCAGCGCCTTCAGCAGACCCGTCGTGACAGTAACGGCATATTGCCGCGGGTTGAGGCCGGTCGCGAACGCGTTTAGCGCCGGAGAGTCCATGATTTTCAGCTTCGGCATGGTGATGCCGCGCGAGATGCAGAGATTTTCGAGCAGATTGTAGAGCCGCGGTTCTTCCTGACGGGTGACATCGTGGCCGCCGGTCACCGCGTCGATCATCGACTGGTGGAAGAAATAGGCGATGATGATCCAGGCGATTGCCGCGACCGTCGCGAAGGGTGCGGCTTTGAGCAAATCGGTGAAGGCGCGGCTCAGGTAATAGGCGACGGTCTCGTTGCCGTTGATGACGACCTCGGCGACCAGCGCGCCGGCGTAGACCAGCACATAGACCAGCGCGAACAGGCCGGCGAGCAGCAGCATCGAACGAAATTTGTTCGAGGCGATGTGCGTGTAGAGACCATACGCGGCCATGACGCGTTGCCCTGCCGGCCTATTGGCTCAGATCAGAATTTCACCTGAGGCGCAGCCTCGACCTCGGTACGGCTCGCGCCGAGATCGAAGAAGTCCTTCTTGGTGAAGCCGAACATGCCGGCGAACAGAGCGGCGGGCATCTGCTGGATGCCGGTGTTGTATTCCTGGACCGCGTTGTTGAAGAAGCGGCGGCTCGCCGCGATCTTGTTCTCGAGATCGGAGAGCTCGCTGGCGAGCTGCTGGAAATTGGTGTTGGCCTTGAGGTCGGGATACGCCTCGGAGAGCGCGATCAGCCGGCCGAGCGCGCCGGAGAGCTGGTTCTCGGCGGCGGACACCTGCGCGGGCCCCTGCGCCGACATCGCCGAATTGCGCGCCTTGATGACGTCGTCGAGCGTGCCGCGCTCATGCGAGGCATAACCCTTCACCGTCTCGACCAGATTCGGGACCAGATCGTGGCGCTGCTTGAGCTGCACGTCGACATCGGCAAAGGCCTGGCCGACGCGCTGGCCGAGCGCCACCAGCCGGTTGTAGGCGCTGAAGGCGAACAGCACGAGGACGACGATGACGCCGAGAACGATCCAGCCGGTCGACATGGAAAACTCCTGAAGGGAATTGGGGTGGGCAGCGTAAACCAAAATCGGGTCGGGGAAGAGCCCCGCGCGGAGGAAAGGTAAGACTTGGTCGGATTGGAGCCCATCCGCGTTCAAGGCAAAAGCGCCGAACGGGCTTAACTTTCGGACAGAACGGCATCACCCCAGCACCAGCGGCGGGCGCCCGCATAGGCGGCCTTGTCGCGCCGCGGCACCTTGGTGATGGCGACACCGTCGCCGGTGCAGAGCTTGGCCGTGATCTCGGCCTTGCCGACATCCGGCGGCGCCAGCACGCGCGCGGCGCGGGCCGCAGGCGGCGACCGGGTCAGGGCGACGTAGATGAAGCGTTCGTCCTCGAACGGCACCTCGGCGCCCTTGATCTGGCGGTGCGCTTGCGAGCGCGGTAGGCGCTGGTTGAAATGGCACCAGTCGGGCGCGATGAGCGGGCAGGGCTTTTCATGCGGGCAGGGCGCGGCGACGAAGGCACCTGCCGCAATCAGTTGCCGGCGCAGTGCGAGGATGCGGGCATAGCCGGCAGGCGTGCCGGGCTCGATCACGACCAGCGCGTGGCGCGCTTTGGCCCACATCGTCTCGGCGAGCCTGTGCTGATCGCTCTCGCCGAGCTCGCCGATGACATAGCTCGCGACGACGAGATCGGCCAGCGAGACCTCGGCGAGGTTGGTGGCCGCATCGCCCGGCAGATAGCGGCAATCAGAGAGCCGCGAGCTGTCGCGCGCGAGCTCGAGCGCGAGCCGGCTCAGCGTGGCGTTGGCGTCGAGCAGCGTAAAATCCTGCAACGACGAAAACGCCTCCGCGGCGGCCCAGCTCGCGGTGCCCGGGCCTGCGCCGACGTCGAGCAATGATTGAGGAACAAGGTCCGGCGCGATCTCGGTGAGCGCGCTCAGGCTTGCTGCGACGGCAGCGTAAGTCGCCGGCATGCGCGCGAGCGCATAGGCGAGCGCATCGGCCTCGGACTTGATCGAGCCGGAGCCGCCGCCGGCGCGATAGGTGGTCGAGATCTTCTGCGAGCGCTGGGCAGCCTCGGTCCGGGAGAAGCCCTGCAGCTTCGCGTCGAGCGCGGCTTTGAGTTCGGCGGGAAGGGTTGGGGAAATCATAATTGCCTACCGTCATTCCGGGTTCTCGCTCCGCGAGCCCGGGATGATGGCAGAGATATCACGCCACGTTCTGGTCGAGAATGTCCACGGCCTCTTGCAGGTTCACCGAGACGAGCTGGGAGACGCCGCGCTCGGCCATGGTGACGCCGAACAGACGGTTCATCCGCGCCATCGTGATCGGGTTGTGCGTGATGATGATGAAACGCGTGTCGGTCGAGCCGGTCATCTCGTGCAGCAGGTTGCAGTACCGTTCAACGTTGTGGTCGTCGAGCGGCGCGTCGACTTCGTCCAGCACGCAGATCGGCGAGGGGTTCGTCAAGAACACCGCGAAGATCAGCGCCATCGCGGTCAACGCCTGCTCGCCACCCGAGAGCAGCGACAGCGTCTGCGGCTTCTTGCCCGGCGGTTTTGCGATGATTTCGAGACCGGCTTCCAGCGGATCGTCGCTCTCGATCAGGTGCAGTGCGGCTTCGCCGCCGCCGAACAGCTCGACGAACAGGCGCTTGAAGTGGTTGTTGACGACCTCGAACGAGGTCAGGAGGCGCTCGCGCGCTTCCTTGTTGAGGCTCTGGATACCCTGCCGCAGCCGCTTGATGGCTTCGACCAGGTCGTCGCGCTCGGTGACGAGACCGGTGTGCTGGGTCTCGACCTCGCGCAGCTCTTCCTCGGCGCGCAAATTGACCGCGCCCAGGCGCTCGCGGTCGCGGCGCATCTTTTCGAGATCTTCCTCGATGTCGTGCAGCGGCGGCAGCTCGGCGCCGGGCTCGAGCTCGGCGAGGCCGGCGACGGCCTGCGGCTCGACTTCGAGCATGTCGCGGATCTCCCGCTCGATGTCCTCGAGCCGGCGCCGCGCGCTCTCCATGCGCTCCTCGGCGCGGGCGGTGGCCTCGCGCGAGCTGGAGAGCGCCTCGAGTGTCAGCTTGGCAACGCGATCGGTCTCGGCCATCGCGGTTTCCGCGGCGGCGAGCGCGTCGGCGGCCATGCGGCGGTCGTTCTCCGCATATTCGATCTCGGTGATCAGGGCGCTGCGCTTCTCGGCGAAGACGGCGGGCGCGTTTTCGAGATCGCTGCGCTCGATCGTGAGCTCGGCAATACGAGCCTGAATGGTGTCGATATGGGAGGCCGCGCTCTCCTTGCGGTTCTGCCATTCGGTCCGTTCGGCGAGGATCGCCTGGACGCGTCGGTCGGCCAGCTCGGCTTCGCGCGCCAGCGCCTGCGCCTCGGCGCGGACCTGGGCGGCGATGCGGCGATGGCCTTCGATGTCGCTGCGGACGGCGGCGAGACGGGTCTCGGTGTCCTCGCTGGACGGCAGCTCGCTGATGCCGGCCTCGGCGTATTCGTACGCGGCTTCGGCCTCCGCGCGGTCGGCGGCGAGACGGCTGTGCGCTTCCGACAGCGTCGCCTTGCGCGCGGCGTGGCGGCTGATCTCGCGCTCGGCGGCGGCGTGGCGCTCGCGCGCGACGTTCAGCTCGCGCTGCGCGGCACGCCAGGCCTCGCGGCTGGCACCTTCGGTGCTGGCCGCCATCTGCAATTCGGACTCGGCATTCTCCAGCGCCTGGCGCTTGATCTGCGCGTCGATGCGGGCCTGCTCCAGCTCGTTCTCGATGTCGACGAGGCGGGCGCGCTCGGCGAGGCGCCGTGCGGCGCCGGTCGGGGCGTGAGCGGCGGCGACAAAGCCGTCCCAGCGCCAGACGTCGCCTTCGGGCGAGACCAGTCGCTGGCCGGTCTTGAGCTGCGAGACCAGCTCGGCGCCGCGCTCGCGCGGCACCACGCCAATCTGAGCCAGGCGGCGCGTCAGCTCGGCCGGCGCCTGAACATGGTTGGCGAGCGGGGTGACGCCTTCGGGCAATTCCGGATCGCCCTCGGTGACGCCGGCATTGGT
Source organism: Bradyrhizobium sp. RDM12 (assembly GCF_051917485.1). NCBI lineage: Bacteria > Pseudomonadati > Pseudomonadota > Alphaproteobacteria > Hyphomicrobiales > Nitrobacteraceae > Bradyrhizobium > Bradyrhizobium sp. RDM12. The sequence continues at coordinate 7,125,353 of NZ_CM133064.1, read as the reverse complement.
CCAGCGCATCGGCGCTGACGGATCAACGGGCGCATCGAGATCGTCGCCGAGGGCTGCACCGATGGCTTTTTCGAAGCCCTTGTCGACGGTGATGCCGTCGATGATCGGCGGCCACAGATTCTTGGTCTCGCCGTTGAGGATTTTTGAGATCGTGCGTGCCTCGGTATCGAGCCGCTGCACGCGCTTGTCGGCCTCATTGAGCGGCGAGCGCGAGGATTCCAGCGTCTGGCGCGCGGCGACATGTGCGGCTTCGCTCGCCTGTGCCGCGGCTTCCGAAGCGGCCAGCGTCTGCTCGGCGGTTTCGACCGTTGCGGTCAGCTCGTCGAGATCGCCGAAGCCACCGGTCTCGGCGGCGAGCTTCTGCTCTTCGGCCGCGACGTTCGCGATCTCCTGGTCGAGACGGGCGAGCTTGTCGCGGTGGGTGCGGACGTTCGCCTCGAGCTGGTTGCGCTTGGCGGTGAGGTCGGCGAGCGCGGTGGTGAGCTCGGCGAACTGCTGCTCGGTCTCGGTCAGCACCGCCTCGGCTTCGCCGACGCGCTCGTCGACACCGGAGCGCTTCTCGACGCGTGATTTGATCTCTTCCTTCAGCTCGGCATCTTCGGTGTCGAGCCGCTGCAGCGCGACGTCGGCATCCATGGTCTGCTGCTGGGCGCGCGAGATGTCGCCTTCGAACTGGGCGAGGCGGCGCTCGAGCTCGGCGACGCGCTCCTTGGCGCGCTCTTCCTCGCGGTCAAGCAGCTCGCGGGCATTGGTCAGGCGCTGAAGGCCCGCCGCGGCGCGGGCTTCGGCATCGCGCAGCGCCGGCATTTCGGCGGCACGGATCGCCTGGATGCGGGCGGCTTCGGCCTGGTGCTGGGTGCGTTCGGCCATCTCGCGCACGGCGAGGTTATGGGTATGGCCGGATTCGTTGACGTCGGCGTGAGCGCCGATCCAGCGCAGATGGAACAGCGTGGCTTCGGCCTTGCGGACCTTGGCCGCGACTTCGCGATAACGCACGGCCTGGCGGGCCTGCTTCTTCAGGCCTTCCATCTGGCCGGCGAGCTGGCCGATCACGTCCTCGACGCGGGTGAGGTTCGTCTCGGCCGCTTTCAGCCGCAGCTCGGCCTCGTGGCGGCGGGCGTGCAGGCCGGCAACGCCAGCGGCGTCTTCCAGCACGCGGCGGCGCTGCTCGGGCTTGGCCTGGATGATCTCGCCGATCTTGCCCTGGTGGACGAGGGCGGGCGAGCGCGCGCCGGTGGCGGCATCCGCAAACAGGATCTGCACGTCGCGGGCTCGGACGTCGCGGCCGTTGATCCGATAGACCGAGCCGGCTTCGCGTTCGATGCGGCGGGAGATTTCGAGTAGCTGGCTGTCGTTCATCGCCGCCGGCGCGGTGCGATCGGCATTGTCGATCGTCATCGTCACTTCGGCGTGGTTGCGCGCGGGACGGTTGCCGGAACCGGCGAAGATCACCGCGTCCATGTCGGCGGCGCGCAGCGACTTGTACGAGGTCTCGCCCATCGCCCAGCGCAGCGCCTCGACGAGATTCGACTTGCCGCAGCCATTCGGTCCGACCACGCCGGTCAGGCCAGGCTCGATGACGAAGTCCGTGGGCTCAACGAAGGACTTGAAGCCGTGTAGGCGCAGGCGGGTGATTTTCATAAGCACGCATCTCTGTTGGCAGGCGCGAATCCCCCTGCCCGGACAATAGCATGGAAGGCAATGTCGCTGTCTGGGCGAGTCGCGCGGGGCGCCTCATGCCGCGGACAATGGCCGCGGTGCGCCGGGAGGGCAACCTGCGAAAGCTGCTTTTCCCAAGGGATTTCTGCCGGGAAAGATACGGCTTTCGAGATGCGAATCAGGATCTTGACGAGCGAATCAGCTCTTCAGCAGCGGATTGATCTTCTTGGAGAATTCCTCGAACGAGGCCTCGCCCTTGATCTTCTCGCCCTTGATGAAGAACGTCGGCGTCGAATCGACCTTCAGAACGTCGCTGGCATATTTCTGGTCGGCGGCGATCTTGTCGAGCAGCGCCTGGTCCTTCAGGCAGGCTTCCACCTGCTGCTGGGTGAGACCGGCCTGCTTGCCGATCCGCGTCAGCGTCTCCGTGGTGTTCTTCGTCACCCAATCATTCTGCTGGCGGAACAGCATGTCGGTGACCGCGAAGTATTTCGGCGCGTCGCCATTGGCGATGCAGCGCGACAGCATCGAGCCGGCAGCGGCTTTGATGTCGAGCGGGAACTCGCGGAAAATGTAACGGACCTTGCCGGTGTCGATGTACTCCGACTTGATCTTGGGGAACACCTGCTCGTTGAAGGCCGCGCAATGCGGGCAGGTCATCGAGGCGTATTCGGTGATCGTGACGGGGGCATCCTTCGAGCCCAAGGCCATGTCAGGCAGCGAGACCGGCTTGGCGACATCGGCAGCGCTCTGCGCCATTGCTTCAGAAATCAACCGCAGCGGGGAAAGTCCGGCGAACGCGGCAAGCCCGGTCAGCGACAGCATCATGGTGAAGGCGCGGCGGGTGATGATCAAGGTCGGCTCCCGGATTGGCGTGGTCTCGCCCCGAGGCATATGAAGGTTCCCGGGCGGCCTGTCGCTAGCTTGAAACGTGGTTTGAGGCAATGGCGGACGACAGGGGCGGGTCCAGATTGGCCGCGAAATGAGGCTCAATTTCGCTTGATGGCGGCCCCGAGCCGCGCCAGCGCCGTCTTCAATTCCTCATCTTCGATATCTCCCAGGCTCTCCGCCACCTTGGCGATGGCCTTGGGGTCCGGCGGGCCGGGCCGCACCGGGCGCCGTGGGCGCGACAGGGGGGCCTGGCGGAAGGCGAGCTTGCCGACCGCGCTCCAGCCGAAGAAGCGGTTCACCCGCTCCAGGATCACGTCGGCCGAGTGTTGGATCTCCAGCGCCATCGGACCCTCGACCCGCAACACCAGCGTCGCCGGTTCCTGCGGCTGGCCCTCGACCGGCCGCGGCCATTGCATCTTGAGCGGCTCGGCATGGGCGGCGATCTCAGGCCCGGCAATCTGCTCCCACCGCGTCACCAGCTCGCGCGCCGCAAAACCCTGCTTGGCATAGGCCTCGGCAAAGACGTCGTTGAGCAGGATCCCGAGCGGCTTGGCGCTGATGGGGCCGGGTCTGGGAGGGAATTTGGACATGGGGCCTTATAGCACTTCGGCGGGCGAGCCGCAGATTCCTCGCAGCGAAGAAAGACGTGGATGCCCGCGACGAGCACGGGCATGACGTGGAGAGGGCAGTGTATTGTCGTTACAGTAAGGACATGAGCCCCAAATCTGCCCTGAAGGCGAAATCGGAATCCAGTAAGTCCGAGACCGTGTCGCGCCCGGTCGCGCTGCTCGCCTGGTACGACCGCCACCGCCGCAGTCTGCCTTGGCGCGCCGCGCCCGGCGAGACGTCGGATCCCTACCGCGTCTGGTTGTCGGAGATCATGCTTCAGCAGACCACGGTGAAGGCGGTCGGGCCCTATTTCGAGAAGTTCGTTGCGCGCTGGCAGGATGTCACGGCGTTGGGGAATGCCTCGCAGGATGACGTGCTGCGGATGTGGGCCGGGCTCGGCTACTATTCGCGTGCACGCAATCTCTATGCCTGTGCGGTGGCGGTCACGCGCGAACATGGCGGTGTCTTTCCAGACACCGAGGAGGGGTTGCGAACTCTTCCGGGCATCGGGCCCTACACGGCGGCGGCGATTGCGGCGATCGCGTTCGATCGCCACACCATGCCCGTCGACGGCAATATCGAGCGGGTGGTGTCGCGCCTGTTTGCGGTCGAGGAGGAGCTGCCGCAGGCCAAGCCGCTGATCCAGCAACTGGCAGCGACGCTGCTGGCCAACTCGCGCGCCGGGGACAGCGCCCAGGCGCTGATGGATCTCGGCGCCACGATCTGCACGCCGAAAAGGCCGGCCTGCTCGCTGTGCCCGTTGAATGAGGATTGCACGGCGCGTGCGCTGGGTACGCAGGAGACGTTTCCGCGCAAGGCGCCGAAGAAGAGCGGAACGCTGCGGCGTGGTGCCGCTTTCGTCGTCACGCGCGGTGACGAACTGCTCGTCCGCAGCCGACCTGAAAAGGGATTGCTCGGCGGCATGACCGAGGTGCCGGGTTCCGACTGGCGCGCCGGACAAGAGGACGCGGCGGCAAAACAGCAGGCCCCGGAATTAAAAGGGCTGTCACGATGGCAGCGCAAGCTCGGCGTGGTCACCCACGTCTTCACGCATTTCCCGCTGGAGCTCGTGGTCTACACCGCGAGGGCAGAGCCTCGCACGCGCGCGCCCGAAGGCATGCGCTGGGTGCCGATCGCAACCCTGGCCGGCGAGGCGCTGCCCAACGTCATGCGCAAAGTGATCGCACGCGCGCTGGACTGAGGCCCAGGCGGCGCGCCTGCTGCCATGTGGGTGTCAGCAGGTCTATGCTAGGTCTTGACGGTCACGGAGGTTCGCATGGTCAAGACCGCGCTCGACGATTTCAAGAAACCGCCCTGCGCCGAGCTGTTGGGATGGCGCCTGCTCGATGCCCGTCCCGCGGACGGCTGGATCAAGCTCGGCTTCGAGGGCAAGCCCGAGTTCTGCAATCCTGCCGGCTTCATTCAGGGCGGCCTGCTCTCTGCCATGCTCGACGACACCATGGGCCCGGCTGTGCTGGTGATGAGCGAGGGCCGGCTCTACACAACCACCATCAGCATGACCGTGAATTTCCTCAGCCCCGCAAGGCCGGGTCCGATCATCGGCGAGGCCAGGGTGACGCAACTCGGCAAGACCATTGCGTTCGTCGAGGCCAAGCTCATGAGTGAGGACGGCACCGTGCTGGCGACGGCCAGCGCGAGCGAACGGTTGCTGGAGGCGGCGAGAGTGGTGGGCAAATAGCCGAGCCGCGCACTCCACTTCCCTTCTCCCCTTGCGGGAGAAGGTGGCGCGTAGCGCCGGATGAGGGGTATCTCTCCGCGAATTCAGAGCCAGTTGGACTCGCGGAGACATACCCCTCACCCAAGCGAGTTCGTGTCTACCAGCGGAGCTGCCCTCTCCCGCAAGGGGCGAGGGCGCATTAACGCGCATCTCGTTTCTTGGGCGCTCACGCCCTCGCGCGCGCATTCCCACTCACGATCGGCGGCTTCGCGTTCAGCGCCTCGACCTGGAAGCCCGCAACGCGCTTGTAGTTCGCGGCGATGTCTTCCAGCTCCTTTTGCGACAGCACGTCGGTGACGACCTCAAAGCCATCCGGCGCGCGTTCCTCGACGAGCTGCATCACCTGCTCGGGGCCGTTCTTGCGGTTGAGCAGCACAAGGTCGGTCGTCGCAGGCCGCCGCTCGGCTTCATAGGCGAGCAGCGCGGCTTGCGTCGGGCCATGGGCCAAAATCTCGCGGGTGATGGTGCGGGCATCGAGAATCGCCTGCGAGGCGCCGTTCGAGCCGATCGGATACATCGGATGCGCGGCGTCGCCCATCAGCGTGACCTTGCCGAAAGTCCATTGCGACACCGGATCGCGGTCCACCAGTGGATATTCGTAGGCGTGCGGGCAGTTTTTGATCAGGCCGGGCACGTCGAGCCAGTCGAACTGCCAGCTTTCGAACCATGGCAAAAACTCTTCCAGCCGGGCGGTGCGGTTATAATCCTCGCGCCGCCACTGGTAGGTCGGTGGCATGTGGCGCTCGGCGACCCAGTTGATCAGATGGTTACCCGCGGCGTCAGGTTCTTTCGAGATCGGATAGCAGACGAATTTCAGGATCTCGTGGCCGGCCATGATCATGGTGCGGCCGGTCAAGAAGGCCTTTGAGGGCGTCACGCCGCGCCAGAGGATGCGGCCGTTCCAGAGCGGCGGGCCCTCATGCGGATAGAGCTTTTCTCGCGCGGCGGAATGGATCCCGTCGGCGGCGATCATGATGGCGCCTTCGTAAGTCCCGGCCGGTTTGCCGGTAGCTCGGTCGATGAACTCGGCGCGGACGCCGTCGGCCGTTTCGGTCCAGCCGGCCAGATGGTGGCTGGTCATGATGTTGTCGCGGCCGAGCCGCGCGATCGCGGTGTCGAGCAGGAGCTGCTGCAGCGTGCCGCGATGGATCGAGAACTGCGGCCATTTGTAGCCGGCTTCCAGCCCGCGCGGTTCGCTCCAGATCGGCTTGCCGTGCTTGGAGAAATAGGCGAGCTCGCGGGTGCGCACGCCGCTGGCATCGAGCTTGTCCATCAGCCCGAGCTCGATCAGCTCGCGCACGGCATGCGGCAGCACGTTGATGCCGACGCCGAGCGGCTTCAATTCCGCGACGCTCTCGAACACTTTCACGGGAACCCCGATTCCGTGCAGGCTGAGCGCAAGCGTCAGCCCGCCGATGCCGCCCCCGGCGACGAGTACCGTCATGACCAAGCCCCTCCAGTTGCGAGCGTCTTGGCATAGGCGGGCCGCGGTGGGCAACTGCGAACAGCAAAAGCACCGAGGATGCCGTGCTATGGACCTGGCGGCCCGCAGCCGCTAATTTCCAGTTTTCCCATGAGGTCCGACATGCTCAAGCTCTACTACGCCACCGGCACCTGCGCACTCGCCACCTACATGACCCTGGAGGAGGCCGGTGCGGACTACACGGCTGAACGGCTGAGCTTCAAGGACAACCAGCAGAACAGCCCGGACTATCTCGCGATCAACCCGAAGGGCCGCGTGCCGGCGCTGGTGACCGATCGTGGCGTCCTCACCGAGACGCCTGCGATGCTGGCCTACATCGCGCAGACCTTCCCCAAGGCGAAACTCGCGCCGCTCGACGATCCCTTCGACTTCGCCCAGGTGCAGTCGTTCAACTCCTATCTCTGCTCGACCGTGCACATCAACCACGCCCACAAGATGCGCGGCGCGCGCTGGGCGACGCAGGAGAGCTCGTTCGCCGACATGAAGGAGATGGTCCCGAAGACCATGGGAGCCTGCTTCTCCCTGATCGAACAGAAGATGTTCAAAGGCCCCTGGGTGATGGGCGACCAGTTCACGATCTGCGATCCCTACCTCCACACGATCTCGCACTGGCTTCAAGGCGACAGCGTCGACATCAATGCCACGCCAAAGATCGCCGATCACTTCAAGCGCATGTCGGACCGCCCGGCCGTGCGCAAGGTGATGGACGCACAGAAGGCGTGAGAGTCTGGTAGGGTGGGCAAAGGCGCAAAGCGCCGTGCCCACCATCTTTCCACGTGATGAAGGAAGTGGTGGGCACGCTTCGCTTTGCCCACCCTGCGGCAGCTAGCGTTTGGCTTGCTCCAACTCCCGTCCCGTCTCCAGCATCAGCCGCCGCAGCCAGATCGATCCCGGATCCATCTGCGCCCGCGTCGGATGGAACATGAACTGCTCGTCGATCCCGGGGTCGAGCGGCGGCGTCACCGTGACGAGCGCGAGCTGTTTTGACAGGGCCGCGATCAGCCGGCGCGGCACGAAGGCGACAAGGTCGGTGCGAGCGGCCACGTGCAGCGCCTCGAGATAGCCTGACACCACCAGCGAGATGTGCCGCTCGATGCCCTTGGTGCGGAGCCAGGTGTCGATCAGATCCTCGCTGTTGCCGCGGATGATGACGCCGACATGGCGCGCGGCGAGGAAGGTCTCGCGCCGCTTCAGCTTCGCAGCCATGGGATGGCCGCGCCGCACCGCCAGGGCATCGCTGTCGGTGTAGAGCAGCTGGCGGTGAAAGCCCTTGAACGCGTTGCCGATCGAGATCACGAGATCGATGGTACGGGCGAACTCGGCGTGGAAGATCGCCGGGCCCCGCCACGGCACGACGTCGATGCGAACGTTGGGCGCAAGGCGCGTCACCTTCGCCATCAGCGGCGGCATCAGAAGCTCGACGGCGAGGTCCGGCATCATCACGCGGAATGGCCGCTCGCTGCGCGCCGCGTCGAATTCCTCCGGCACGAACAGTCCGCGCACCTGGTCGAGCGCCTGCGCCAGCGGCGCGCGCAGCGCTTGCGCCCGCGGGGTCAGCTCCATCCGCGCGCCGGTGCGCACCAGCAGGGGATCGCCGAAGATGTCGCGCAGGCGTTGCAGCGCGTGGCTGGTGGCCGGCTGCGACAGGCCGATGCGCATCGCGGCGCGGCTGACATTGGCATCGCGCAGCAGCGCGTCGAGTGCGGTCAGTAGATTGAGGTCGAGCGAATTCAAATTCATAGCGTGAATAGATATCATATTCACTATCGATTTGAAGAATTACGCTGGGGCGGCGATGTTCTCCCCGTTGTCACCAAACGGAGATGCCGCCATGAGCGCAAGCGCCAACAAGAAACTGATGCAGGATATTTTCGCCGCCGCCGCCAACCCCGATCCGGCGGTGCGCGACCGCGCGCTATTCGCCGCAAGCCTCGCCGACGACGCCAAATGGATCGTCACCGGCCAGTATTCCTGGTCGCGCACCTTCTCGGGCAAGGAGGCGATCCTCAACGACCTGCACGGCTATGTGCGCACCCGCCTGCGCGACCGGACGCGCACACTCGCCGAGCGCTTCATCGCCGATGGCGACCTCGTCGTGGTGGAGGCCAAGGGCGACAATGTCACGCCCGAGGGCGTGCGCTACGACAACGACTATTGTCTGGTGTTTCGGCTCGAGGGCGGCAAGATCAAGGAGATCCGCGAGTACTGTGACTCGGTCCTGACCGAGAAGGCGTTGGGTCCGTTTCCGCAAACGGGTGTGAGGGCCGCGAGCTGATTGCAGCAGGCGACGGGCTGACAAACGCCTGAAAGCAAAAGGCCACGCCCATGTGCGTGGCCTTTCATCGTGGCAAGGTGTGATCAGGCCACTTTCGTCGTCATGTGCCCGAACATGTTGCGGCGGGCCTCGTCGTCCATCTCGGCCTTGAAGGTGAACCTGTCCTTCAGCGCGATCGCGCGGGCGGCTGCTGGCCGCGCCGAGATCTCGTCGATCAGCCGCTTCACGTTCGGGTAGCGCGCGAAGGCGTCATCGCCGAGCTTGAACGGCACCATCCGCGCCCAGCCCCACAGCGCCATGTCGACGATCGAATAGCTGTCGCCGACCATATAGCTGCGGCCTTTGAGGTGACCGTCGAGAATCTTGTAATGGCGATCGGTCTCGTACTGGTAGCGGTTGTGGGCGTAGTCGTGGTTCTGGTCCTTCGGCGCAAAATGCTTGAAGTGCACGGCCTGACCCGAATACGGTCCGACGCCGGTGGCCACGAACATCAGCCAGGACAGCAATTCGGCGCGGTTCGCGGGCAGGAACTTTCCGGTCTTCTCGGCGAGATAGAGCAGGATGGCGTTCGAGTCGAACACGACCGTGCCGTTGTCGTCGATCGCCGGCACCTTGGCGTTCGGGTTGATCTTCTGATAGTCCGGCGTGAACTGCTCGCCCTTGCGGGTGTCGATCTTCACGGGCTCGTAGGCCAGGCCAGCCTCTTCGAGGAAGAGCGCGACCTTGGTCGGGTTCGGCGATCCGTTGAAATAGAATTTGAGCATCGGGCGTCTCCCAAGTTGGTGCAAGTGTCGGTGGCCGAGAGCTGAGGCAGCCTCATTGCCGCGCGGCGGCCTTTGTCATGCCTGAAGTGAAGCTGGTCGCACAAGGGATGAGATTGACAGATGGTGTCTGCGCCGGGCGCAGACCGGCCGGCGTAACAAAGGCCGTTCGCTTTCGTACCCACGCCCGCCAGTGCCGTAGGTGGGCAAAGCGAAGCGTGCCCACCAATTCCATCAGTTTGTAGGAGAGATGGTGGGCACGGCGCTTCGCGCCTTTGCCCACTCTACGAGAGCACGGGCCTCGGCTATTCCGCCGCCATGCCGGCGCGGATCTCGGCGCGGAGCTCGTCGATCAGCTTGAGGCCTTTCTTGGTCTCGACGTGCCAGAAGGTCCAGCCGTTGCAGGCCTGCGCGCCCTGCGCCACCGCGCCCATGCGGTGGATCGAGCCGACCTTGTCGCCGAACATGATGGCGCCGTCGGCACGGACCAGCGCGCCAAGCTTCTTCTTGGCGTCGAACAGCTTTGTGCCGGGAATGATCATGCCGCGCTCGATCAGCTCGGAGAACGCCACGCGCGGCGCTTCGCGCGCGGTCATGAACGGGGCGAGGCTCTCTTCCGGCAGCGGCTCGACCGCCGCGATGCGCGCCTGAGCCGCCTTGGCGTAGGTCTTGTCGCGCTCGAACCCGATATAGGAACGGCCGAGGCGCTTGGCGACGGCGCCGGTCGTGCCGGTGCCGTTGAAGGGATCGATCACGAGGTCGCCGGGCTTCGACGACGACAGCAGCACGCGCGCGAGCAGGCCTTCCGGCTTCTGCGTCGGATGCACTTTCTTGCCGTCGGCGCCCTTGAGGCGCTCCTCGCCGGTGCAGAGCGGGATCAGCCAGTCGGAACGTGCCTGCACGTCTTCGTTGGCCGCCTTCAGTGCTTCGTAATTGAAGGTGTAGCCCTTGGCCTTCTCGTCGCGCGCGGCCCAGATCATGGTCTCGTGCGCATTGGTGAAACGGCGGCCGCGGAAGTTCGGCATCGGGTTGGTCTTGCGCCAGACGATGTCGTTCAGGAGCCAGAAGCCGAGGTCCTGCATGATCGCGCCGACGCGGAAGATGTTGTGGTAGGAGCCGATCACCCAGATCGTCGCCGACGGCTTCATCGCGCGGCGCGCGGCCAACAGCCAGGCGCGGGTGAAATCGTCGTAGGCGGAGAATGAATCGAACTTGTCCCAGTCGTCGTTGACGGCATCGACATGGGATTCGTCGGGGCGCTTGAGATCGCCCTTGAGCTGGAGATTGTAGGGCGGATCGGCAAACACCAGATCGACCGAACCAGCCTGAAGCTTCGACATCTCGGCGACGCAATCACCGAGGACGATGCTGTGCGAAGCGGACTCAAAATTTGTGCGGGGCGCCCTTGCAGACGCCCCGCGACGCGACACTACCATGACTCAAGAACTCTGACTCAGGCGACGCTGTCGGCGACGCGGGACCAAACAACCGACTGACCGTTACAATGAAGCGGCAAAGTAAAAATCGACTTAACCCGCAGCTTTCGTGAGCAGGCCGGCGATCGCGTGTCGCGCGCGGGCGGATGCGCGCATTTGCCGTGTTTTGCAGTGTGTTTCGCGTTTCTTCGCGTTGCGGGAGTGGCTGAAGCTGCCAAAGACTCCAAATTTCTCTCGGAAAAAAATGCTTGGCCCTCGGAAAAAATTGCTGGCGTCGCACGCTGCCGCACTAGGCAATAATTGCCGAGCGGGATATTGATTAACGCAATGGAAATTCTACGTCTGTGGCGCGTTGAGGTTTTCGCGTTTCCGCTACCCACGCCATGCAATCGCCGACCTGAGGGAAGCCCGCCATGCGCTACGATGATTTCCGCCGCAGCGACGACGTCGAGGATCGTCGCGACGATGGTGGTGGAGGATTTGGCGGCGGTGGAGGCGGCGGCGGGTTCGGCCTGCCGATGGGTGGTGGCGGCCTCGGCATCGGCACCATCATCGTGCTCGGCCTGGTCGGCTATGCCTTCGGCATTGATCCGCGCATCCTGATCGGCGGCGCCGAGATTCTTACCGGCGGCGGCCAGGCGCCGAGCTACCAGAGCGACCGTCCGTCTTCCCAGGCCAAGCGTGGCGCGCCGACCGACGAGATGGGCAGCATGATCTCCGGCATCCTCGGCGAGATCGACGATCGCTGGAGCGAGATCTTCCAGGCCAGCGGGCAATCCTACACCGGCCCGAAGGTCGTGCTGTTCCGCAACGCCACCAATGGCGGCCGCTGCGGCCGGGCGGAGTCGGCGATGGGTCCGTTCTACTGCCCGCCGGATCGCACCATCTTCCTCGACACCGGGTTCTTCCGCGAGGTCGAGACGCGGTTCCACGGCTGCTCCGGCAAGTCGGCGTGCAATTTCACCACCGCCTACATCATCGCGCACGAGGCCGGCCATCACATCCAGAACCTGCTCGGCATCATCCCGAAAGTGACGCGATTGCAGCAGCAGGCCAGCAGCAAGGCCGAGGCCAATGCGCTCCAGGTGAAGGTCGAATTGCAGGCCGACTGTCTGTCCGGTGTCTGGGTCAATCGTGAGGCGAAGAAGCGTCCGAACTTCCTCGAACCCGGCGACATCGACGCCGCCCTGACCACGGCGAGCGCGATCGGCGACGATACGCTGCAGCGTCAGGCCACCGGGCGCGTCGTGCCTGATTCCTTCACCCACGGCTCGGCCGCGCAGCGCAAGCAGTGGTTCATGACCGGCTATCAGCAGGGCACGCTGCAGGCCTGTAACACGTTCGGCGGCGGCGGGCCGTAGTCGTGCCCCGGACGCGGCGCGGCGCGTTTTCAGCGGTGCGCTGCAGAGCCGGGGCCCACATTGCCGGTCACTCAAACCTCCAAATGGGTCCCGGCTCTGCGCAGCAGCGTTTCACGCTGCAGCGCGTCCGGGAACGAGAGGAAACAGCAATGGCCTCGATCGACGAAACCAGACAATTCATCCCGCTCAACATTGCAGTGCTCACCGTCTCCGACACGCGTGCGCTCGCCGATGACAAGTCCGGCCAGACGTTGACCGATCGTCTCACGGCGGCCGGCCATCATCTCGCCGCGCGAGAGATCGTTACCGATGATGTCGAGGCCATCCGCGCCGTGATCCGGCGCTGGGTCGCAGATTCCGGCGTCGACGTCGTCATCACCACCGGCGGCACAGGTTTTACCGGGCGCGATGTCACGCCGGAGGCGATCGAGCCGCTGTTCGAGAAACGCATGGACGGTTTCTCGATCGCCTTCCACATGCTGAGCCACGCCAAGATCGGGACGTCGACGATCCAGAGCCGCGCCACCGCGGGCGTAACAGGTGCGACCTACATTTTCTGCCTGCCAGGTTCGCCCGGCGCCTGCCGGGACGGCTGGGACGGCATCCTCGCCGCTCAACTCGACTACCGCACGCGTCCCTGCAATTTCGTCGAGATCATGCCGCGGCTGGACGAGCATCTGCGCAGGCCGAAGGCGCAGGGCGCGACGGTGTGAGCGCGGACAGTCTTGTAGGGTGGGCAAAGCGAAGCGTGCCCACCACTTCTGTCGCAATGCTGGATTGGTGGGCACGGCGCTCGCGCGCCTTTGCCCACCCTACGATCCCAGACCCGGAGAGAGAAACCCCGCACCCAAGCGGAGCCTGTATTCGCCACGGTTGCTGCCCTCTCCGATAAGGCGCGAGGGCACATTCATGCGCATGTCGCTCGCTGCGAAATGATCAGAGATCCCGTTCCCAGGTCTCGCCGACCAGATTCTGCCCGAAGCTGCGATGCGGCTCGGTCGCGACCAGCTTGAATCCTGCGCTCTGATAGATGCCGCGTGCGGCGACCAGAATGCTCTGCGTCCACAGCGTCATCCGGCTGTAGCCGCGCTCGCGCGCGCCCTGGACGCATTGCTCGACCAGCGCGCGACCGACACCGAGCCCACGGGCCTTCTTCTCCACCTGCAACAGGCGGAGCTTGGCGATCTCGTCCGTGGCCTTGACCAGGAAGATCGAGCCGACCGGCTCGCCATCGACTTCCGCGATCCAGCAATGCTCGCGCGCGGCGTCGTAATTCTTGATGAACTGAGCGCAGATCTCGGCGACCAGCGCCTCGTAGCTGATGTCCCAGTTGTAGTCCGCGGCATAAGCAGCCGCTTGCCTGGAGATGACCCAGCCCATGTCGCCGACGCGGTGGCTGCGCAGCACGACGGAAGCGGGCTGGCTTCGACGTTGCTCCAGCAAGGTCTCAATGGTCGCCATGGCCTGCGTCAGTCGCCTTGCATCGCTGGGCGAAAGCCGAGCCAGCATTGCGGCGACTTCGTTTTGCGAGCTCAGGCTCAGCTTGGCGAACGTCTGGCGGCCCTTGGCTGTGAGGCTGAGCTGGTACTGCCTGCGGTCTGCCGGCAGCGGCCGTCGTGTGATCAGTCCCTTCTCGTCGAAGCTTTGGACGATGCGGCTGAGATAACCGGGATCGAGTCCGAGTTCGTTTCCGATCTCCTTTGCCGCAAGGTCGTCGCGATGCGCGAGCTCATAGAGCACGCGGGCCTCGCTGAGCGAAAACGGGCTATTTCCCAGGTGCTGGTCGAGCACGCCGAGCTTGCGGGTATAGAAGCGGTTGAAGGCGCGAACCGCTGCGATCTGATCCTCGGTACCGTCGATTGGCATGGGTCACCTCAATTCTTGCCATTGTCAAATAATTATTTGACTGTGGCAAGTATATGGGCGGCCTCACGCGACCATGACGATCCGGCTGCGCAACAAGGTCCGGGAGGAGCGCCCGAGCCGCCTGAGCAGGCGCGCCTCGGACCGGCGGGCCTGGGGCGGATAGCCGCCGATCCGGTCGTAATGATCGCGCGCGATCAAAAGCCCCTGGTCGCCGAGCGGGCCGATCAGCTTGCGCGCGACGGACCACATGACGTCGCGGAAGCCGGTATCGGCGTAAGGCGAACGGGCGTAGCGGAACACGGCCGCACGATCCCGTCCGCTGGCCGCGACGGCCTGGATGAACTGGGTGGTCTCCTCGATCCAGCCGGTGTCGAGCACGGCGCCGGCAGGGAGGAACATCAGCCAGGGCGAACGGGCCTGAAGCGCGCCGGCCGCCAGCGCTGCGCCTTGGGAGGATCCTCGCAGCCGACAAAGCGGCAGCCGGCGACGTCGGCGACGCGCTCGATGACGCCGTTGCCGGTGCCGTCGACCAGCAGAACTTCCTTGATGATGCCTGCCGCGGCACCGGGGACCAGCGCGGCCAGAGTTGCGACCGCGGTCTGCTCGACGCCTTCGGTCGGAATGATGACGCTCAGCATGATTGAGACTTCGATGTCCGCAATTCGGGAGAAGCGCAACGCGTTATGATGTTGTCATAAACATGCTGCGCTGCCGAGTGCAACTTTTCGGAAAGCCGCTCGGCGTGCGATGGTAAACCGGTGCGCGTCGGGACCGGCCGAATATGTCGCGCGCAGGGGGCCAAATTGCCGAATGTTTCGGGCGATTTTCGGTTTCGTGAGCTTCAAACGGGGTCTTTCTCCGCCGATATCGTTAGGTGACAGCGCCGTTCCGCTTGCGGACGGGAAAACGTGCAGCCGCGGTTGCGCAAAGCGAGATGTGCCCAATGAACGCCGATCAACTTCCCATGGGCGCGATGCCGATTTCGCCAAAGCCGGACGCCGCGCCGACCTTGCGGATCCGCGCCGTGATGCTGGGCGAACGCATCAATCCGTCGGGGCTCGATATCGGCACGCTGGTGTCCTCGACCCCGGCCGCCTTCCGGGTCCATGGCGGCCTCGCCGTGATCTTTCGCTACGGCGTCGTGGTGCTGATCGGGCTGTTGCCCTCGGAGGAGAAGGTCCTCATCGACGGTCTCAAGTCGCGCGTGACCGGCGAGCTCAGCCCCTATGAGGAGGAGACCGCGCAGGCGCAGCTCTGTCACGACGAAAACGCCGAGGCGATCCAGCCCGGCGGGCCGATCTGCCTCTCGAAGTTTTCCGACGAGCGGCTGCTGCTGATCGCGGACGCACTCGCCAAGAGCACGTCGCTGGCGCGCGACGAGCGCCGCGTCGCTGCGGTCTTCGACGTCATCGAGCCTTTTGCCCGCGAGCTCGCCGAGAAAGGCCGTACGTCGCGGCGGCGCAAGGGCATCCTGCAGCTCATCGGCAACGCGTTGCTCGTCCAGCAGCGCGTCGCCGGCCGCGTTGCGGTCGCCGAAAAACCGGACGCGCTCTGGGAAAAGCCGCAGCTCGACCGGCTCTATGCGCGTCTCGAAGACGAGTACGAGCTGAAGGAGCGTCTCGACACGCTCGAGCGCAAGCTCACGGTCGTCGCGGAGACGGCCGATGCGCTGACCGACATCATCGACACCCAGCGCTCGCTGCGCCTCGAGATCGCGGTGGTGGTGCTGATCGTGATCGAGGTCGCGATCGGATGCTTCCAGATTTTTGCCGGGATTCATTGAATTCAGGGTGAGGTTTGGTCGAACAAGCGCGGACCGCAACAACGCGCCGCGAGCGAGCTGCGCATGACTGTGCCCTCGCCCCTTGTGGGAGTGGGCATCACCGCAGGTCGATACAGACTCACTTGGGTGAGGGGTCGTCTCCGCATACTCATTTGCACATGCGAGCGCGGTGAAAACCCCTCATCCGGCGCGTCGCGCCACCTTCTCCCACAAGGGGAGAAGGGAAGGTCGACCGCATTTTATCCGGTCATCGCTTGCAGCACCGCGGCGCAATGCCGTGCGATCGTCAGTTCCTCGTCGGTCGGGATGACGAACACTTCGACGGTGCTGTCGCCGGCATTGATGCGCTCGCGCGCGGCATCATTCGCGGCGGCATCGATGCGCACGCCGAGCCAGGCGAGCCGCTCGCCAATGGCGCTGCGGATTTGCTTGGCATGTTCGCCGATGCCGCCGGTGAAAACGAGGCCGTCCAGTCCGCCCAGCGTGTTCGCCATCACCGCGATCTCCTGTGCCGCACGGAAGGCGAAGAGATCGACCGCCTCGCGCGCCGAAGCCTCGCGGCTCGCAAGCAGCTTGCGCATATCCGCGGAGATGCCGGAAACGCCGAGCAGGCCGGACTCGTGATAGAGCAAGTGCTGCAAATCCTCGACGGTCATCGCTTCGTGCTGCAACAGGTAGAGCAGCACGCCGGGATCGATGGTGCCGCAGCGCGTGCCCATCACGAGGCCGTCGAGCGGCGTCAGCCCCATCGTGGTGTCGATGCTGCCGCCGTCGCGCAATGCGCAGAGGCTCGCGCCATTGCCGAGATGGGCGATGACCGTGCGCCCGGCTGCAAGCTCCGGCGCGATGTCGGCGAGCCGGCCCGCGACATATTCGAATGAGAGACCGTGAAAGCCGTAGCGCCGGAGGCCCTGCGCCTCGTAGCGTCTCGGAATGGCGAAGCGGCTCGCGGGCGGCGTCACGCCGTGATGGAAGGCGGTGTCGAAGCAGGCGATCTGCGTCAGTGCGGGACGGAGCACCGTGACGGCGCGGACCGGCGCCAGGCAACGGGGCTGATGCAGCGGCGCCAGCGGTGTGAGTGCTTCCAGCTCCGCACAGACATCGTCCGTCAGCGCGATCGGGCCGGCATAGTCGGGACCGCCATGGACGATCCGGTGCCCCACGGCGCGCAAGCGGCCTTGGCCAAAGTGGTCCTCGATGAAGCCGAGCACATCGGCGAACAGATGGCCGCCATCCGCGTCCGACGTTTCCTCTGCCTCTCGAACAGCGTCTCGCCGGATGGGCTCGTTGCCACCAGCCGGGGCTTGGCCTCGTGCTCGTCGAGCAGACCCTTGCAGAGCATGGCGGGTTCGCTGCCCGAGATCTCGAACAGGCCGAACTTGATGCTCGACGAGCCCGCGTTGAGGACGAGGACAGTGTCGGACATGGCTGCCTTCAATCACCGGCTTCAGCCGGTGTGTTGCCGCCGGCACTGTTTTGCCAGACCCATTGTTGGATTTCCGGCATGTCCTCGCCGTGTTCGCGCACGTATCGCGTATGCTCGATCAGCTTGTCGCGAAACTGCTGCTTCACCTGCGCGGCCTTTGTGGCAAGCCCCGGCACGCGTTCGATCGCCTCGATCGCGAGGTGATAGCGGTCGAGCCCGTTGAGCACGACCATGTCGAACGGCGTCGTCGTGGTGCCTTCCTCGGCAAAGCCGCGCACATGGAGGCCGTCATGGTTGGTGCGGTTGTAGGTCAGCCGGTGGATCAGATAAGGATAGCCGTGATAGGCGAAGATGACAGGCTTGTTGCGCGTGAACAGGCTATCGAAGTCGCGATCGCTCAGGCCATGGGGATGCTGCTCGTTCGGTTGCAGCGTCATGAGGTCGACGACGTTGACGACGCGGATCTTGAGGTCCGGCAGCGCCTTGCGCAGGAGACCGACAGCGGCGAGTGTTTCCAGCGTCGGGACGTCGCCGGCGCAGGCCATCACCACATCGGGCTCGCCGTCCGCGTCCTCGTTGCCGGCCCAGGTCCAGATGCCGATGCCGGCATCGCAATGCGTGGCGGCTTCCTGCACCGACAGCCATTGCGGCGCCGGCTGCTTGCCGGCGACGATCACGTTGATGCGATTGTAAGTGCGCAGGCAGTGGTCGGTGATCCACAGCAGCGTGTTGGCGTCGGGTGGGAAATAGATGCGGACGATGTCGGCCTTCTTGTTGGCGACGAGGTCGACGAAGCCGGGATCCTGATGGCTGAAGCCGTTATGGTCCTGCCGCCAGACATGCGAGGTCAGCAGATAATTGAGCGAGGCGATCGGACGCCGCCAGGCCAGGTGTCGTGTCACCTTCAGCCATTTGGCGTGTTGGTTGAACATGGAATCCACGATGTGGATGAAGGCCTCGTAGCAGGAGAAGAAGCCGTGGCGGCCGGTGAGCAGATAGCCCTCGAGCCAGCCCTGGCAGAGATGCTCGCTCAGCACCTCCATCACGCGGCCATCCTGCGCGAGATGCACGTCATAAGGTTCGATCGGCTCCATCCAGACCCGTTCGGTGGCGTCGAATACGGCGTCGAGACGGTTTGACGCGGTCTCGTCCGGACCCATGAGGCGGAAGTTGCGCCCTTGCGCGTTGAGCCGGATGACATCGCGAAGGAATTTGCCAAGTTCCCGCGTCGCTTCTCCCGTGACGCCGCCGGGCTGTGGCACGTCGACGGCAAAACTGCGGAAGTCCGGCAGCTTCAGCTCCTTGTTGAGCAGCCCGCCATTGGCATGCGGATTGGCGCCCATGCGCCTGTTACCCTCGGGCGCCAGCGCCTGAAGCTCGGGAATGAGCGCGCCATTGGCGTCGAACAGCTTTTCCGGCTCGTAGCTGCGCATCCAGTCCTCGAGAATCTTCAAATGCGCCGGATTCTCGCGGCAGCTTGCAACCGGAACCTGATGCGCGCGCCAAAAACCTTCGACCTTCTTGCCATCGACCTGCTTCGGGCCGGTCCATCCCTTCGGACTGCGCAGCACGATCATCGGCCAGCGGGGCCGTTCGACGCTTGTGCGCCCGTCGCGGGCGTGCTGCTGGATCGAGCGGATGCTGGCGAGCGCGACATCGAGCGCGTCGGCCATGGCCCGGTGCATCAATCCGGGATCGTCGCCCTCGACAAATAGCGGCTCGTGGCCGAGTCCGCGGAAGAGATCGCCGATCTCGCTATCCGGCATCCGGCCGAGCACAGTCGGATTGGCGATCTTGTAGCCGTTGAGATGCAGGATCGGCAGCACCGCGCCGTCATGGGCGGGATTGAGGAACTTATTGGAGTGCCAGGACGCCGCGAGCGGGCCGGTCTCGGCCTCGCCGTCGCCGACGACGCAGGCGACGATGAGATCGGGATTGTCGAATGCCGCGCCATAGGCGTGCACCAGCGCATAGCCGAGCTCGCCGCCTTCGTGGATCGAGCCCGGCGTTTCCGGCGCCGCGTGGCTCGGAATGCCGCCGGGAAAGGAGAACTGCCTGAAAAGTTTTCGCAATCCGTCCGCATCGCGCGGGATGTTGGGATAGATCTCGCTGTAGCTGCCTTCCAGATAGGTGTTGGCGACCATGCCCGGGCCGCCATGACCGGGACCGCAGACATAGATCATGTCGAGGTCCTGCGCGCGGATGATGCGGTTGAGGTGGGCGTAGATGAAGTTCAGCCCCGGCGTCGTGCCCCAATGGCCGAGCAGGCGCGGCTTGATGTGCTCGGGCCGCAACGGCTCGCGAAGCAGCGGATTGTCGAGAAGATAGATCTGCCCGACCGAGAGGTAGTTCGCCGCGCGCCAGTAGCGATCGAGAAGATCGAGGTCGCTGCGCGCAGCGGCCGATTGTCGTTGATTTGTCATGTTGCTGCCGACCTTCACCCGGGATCGTCACCAACCGGGTTCCGGCTAGATTGATCCTTCAGCCGCATCAAACGGGATCGAGGTCACGGGGAGTTGCGTGACGTCAAAGGTCGGTGCGCGAAGTTTGGGCAGCCTACTGTGCATGGGGTTGTTTTCGCGTTTTCATTTCTGTTCTTGATTTGTTCCTCCGGCGTGCTATCTTGGCTTCATGAGTCCAGCTTCGTCTTCTGCTCTCAAGCACCCGCCGGTCACGGCGCCCTCCGAGCCGGCGGGTGCGCCTTCTGATTTCCCCGAGCTTGGCGTCGCCATCGACCGCGCGCGCAGGCGAGGGCGGGGTGCACAATCCAACGCCAGCAGCCGCTACGAGGCCGAGGCGCGCGTCGCCTTCGACGATGGCTGGCAGAGCCTGGAAGAGCTACCGCCATTCAAGACCACGGTGGGTGTGGACACCTCGCGCAAGGTGATCACCCGCAACGATTCCCCCGACATCGGCTTCGACCGCTCGATCAATCCCTATCGCGGTTGCGAGCACGGCTGCGTCTATTGCTTCGCGCGGCCGACGCACGCCTATCTCGGCCTGTCGCCGGGGCTCGACTTCGAGTCAAAGCTGTTCGCGAAGCCCGAGGCGCCGGCGCTGCTCGAGAAGGAGCTTGCGGCCTCAGGCTATGAGCCGCGGATGATCGCGATCGGCACCAACACCGATCCTTATCAGCCGATCGAGCGCGAGCGCAAAATCATGCGCGGCATTCTGGAGGTGCTGGAGCGCACCGGCCATCCCGTCGGCATCGTCACCAAATCCGCGTTGGTCGTCCGCGACATCGACATTCTCGCGCGCATGGCCAAGCGCAACCTCGCCAAGGTCGCGATATCGGTGACGTCGCTCGACCCAAAACTCGCGCGCACGATGGAGCCGCGGGCCTCGACCCCGCCGAAGCGGCTTGAGGCGCTGAAGCAGCTCTCGGACGCCGGCATTCCGACCACGGTGATGGTGGCGCCCGTGATACCCGCGCTGAACGATTCCGAGATTGAGCGCATCCTCGATGCCGCAGCGCATGCCGGCGTCAAGGAAGCCTCCTACGTGCTGCTGCGGCTGCCGCTGGAGGTGCGCGGTCTCTTCCGCGAATGGCTGATGGCGAACTATCCGGACCGCTACCGCCACGTCTTCACGCTGATCCGCGACATGCGCGGCGGCCGCGACTACGATGCCAAATGGGGCGAGCGCATGAAGGGTACGGGACCGATGGCCTGGACCATCGGCCGCCGCTTCGAGATCGCCTGCGACCGGCTCGGGTTGAACAAGCGGCGCGCCAAGCTGACCACGGATCATTTTGCCAGGCCGAACCAGAACGGCGAGCAGCTCAGCCTGTTCTGAGGCGCGGAGCGAACGAGGTGTGTGCCGATTATGGCGGCTATTCCGGCTATTTTGCCGATCCCGACAGCCATGCCTGGGATGTCGTGGTCGCGCCCGGCATCGAGGTCGGCGACGACCGGCGGGTGCATCTGGCGGAGTAGGCAGTCCGCTGAATAGCGGGAATTGCGCGGGGTTCCCGGTTGCGCGAGCGGGTCGGCTTGCGCAGGATCCCCGGCATGATTCGGGATAAGTCCACCAAAGATGCGAGGAAGGATGTGGCCAGGAATGCCACGCCCGCGAAGGCAAGCTTCCGCCGCGAGCGCGCGCTGATCAAGCGCGGCGTCTGGCCGATCGCAGGCTGCGACGAAGCCGGCCGTGGGCCACTGGCAGGGCCAGTCGTGGCGGCTGCCGTGATCCTCGACCCCGACCGCATCCCGCGCGGCATCGACGATTCCAAGCGGCTGAGCGCGGAGGAGCGCGAGAAGCTTTTGATAAGATCTGTGCCACCGCCCAGGTCTCGGTCGCGGTCGCCTCACGCTCCCGCATCGACCGCGACAACATCCTGCGCGCCTCGCTCTGGGCGTTGAAGCGCGCGGTGATTGCGTTGCCCGAGACGCCGAAGCACGTCTTCGTCGACGGCCGCGACCGGCTCGATACCGCATGCGAGTGCGAGGCCGTGATCGGCGGCGACGGCATCGTGCTGTCGATCGCGGCCGCCTCCATCGTCGCGAAGGTGACGCGCGACCGGCTGATGTGCGCGCTGGCGCAGGACTGCCCGGGCTACGGTTTCGAGCAGCACAAGGGCTATGGCGTGCCTGAGCATCTCGACGCGCTCGATCGCCTCGGCCCCACAATCCACCATCGCAGTTTCTTCGCCCCGGTCGCGGCCGCCCGCGCCAAGCACATGCCCTGGACCGTCGAGCCGGTGCGGGATCTGTTCGAGGTCACCGAGGTCGAGATGCAGGTGCAGACCACCGTTGAAATCGATGCTTCAACAGGTCTCTAGCGTAGACTGTCGTTGCCACGACGCGTGGCGCCCTTTATCAAAACAGGCGTGAGCGAATAGGGCCGGCTGGACGGGTTGGCTGCATCTTGCGGGCGTTGCATGCGGTTTACCTCCCTGGTCATCGAGCTCATTCGCGCCCGGCCGCGGCTGATCGTCTGGATCGCCGTGCTGTTGCAGGCCGCGATGTGGCTGCTGGTGGCGCTGTTGTTCTATCGCAGTCCGCCCGGCAACCTCGCGACCCTGCTGGCTTTCGGCAGGGAATACCAGGTCGGCACAGATCTCGGCCCGCCGCTGTCGGTCTGGCTCGCCGATATTGCCTATCGCGCAGCCGGCGGCCACATGTTCGGCGTCTACGTCCTGGCCGAGCTCTGCGAGGTCGCGACCTTCATTGCGCTCTATCATCTGGCGCGCGCCGTGGTCGGGACTCAGCAGGCCGTGCTCGCCGTTCTTCTAACCATGACCGTGCTGGCTTTCTCCTCGTCCGCGCTCGAGTTCGGCCCCCTTGTGCTCGCGCGGCCGCTCTGGGCGCTGTTGCTGCTGCACTCCTGGCAGATCATCGGCCAGCGCCGCGGGAATGCCTGGTTCGCCTGGTCGATCGAGGCCGGCCTGCTGCTCCTGACCACGCCGGCCGCGATCTTCCTGCTCGCACTGCTCGTCGTCTTTGCGCTCTCGACCGCCGCTGGCCGACGTACGCTGCGCGCGCTCGATCCGCTGTTCGCGTTCGTCGTCGTCGCTGTGCTGGCGCTGCCCTATGCCGTCTGGCTGATGCGCGCCGAAGCCCTTGCGCTGCCGGCCCTCCCGCAAATTGCCGACCTCGGCGCCCGCACGCTCCACGCCGCCTGGCTGCTCGGCGGGCTCGGAGTCGGTGCCGTGGCGGTCCCGGTGCTGAGCTTCCTCAACACACCCTGTTCGCCGGCAAGAGCGAGGAGGCGCCGATCATCTACCGACCGCCGGTCGAGCCGCTGGCGCGCAACTTCGTCTTTTTTCGTGCTGGCGCCGGCGCTCGGTGGCGTCCTGATCTCCGGCCTGTTCGGGCTCGATGGCGTCGTCGGCGGTGCCGGCGTGGTGCTGGTTATGTCGGGCCTCGCCATGGTCGTCGTGGCCGGCGATCTCATTGCGATGCGCCGCGCCCGGATGCTGCGCACGGTGTGGACAGCGGCCATCGCGGCGCCCGCCGCCGGCGTCGTGCTGGCTGTGCTGCTCCTGCCCTGGAGCGGCACCGGCGAGATCGCGACATCGATCCCGGCGCGGGATATCTCGAATTTCTTCGGCGACAGCTTTGCCCGCCGCACCAACCATCGCCTGCGCGCGGTCGCAGGTGAAACCGCGCTTGCGAGCTTGATTGCGCTGCACTCCGGCCGGCCGCATCTGTTCATCGACGCCGCGCCGGCGCGTACGCCCTGGATGTCACAGGCAAAGTTCAGCGAAATCGGCGGCGTCGTGGTCTGGCGCGCCTCAGATACCGCCGGTACCCCGCCGCCCGAAATCCTCGCGCGCTTTCCCAGCATCGTACCGGAAGTGCCGCGCGCCTTCGAATGGCTGGTGACCGGCCGCCAGCAGCTTCTACGGATCGGCTGGGCTATCGTGCGGCCGAAGGGAACGTGAGGCGAGCGCGCGCGTGCTCTCTCCGTCGTCATTGTCCGTCACGCGCCTGCCAGCACCTTTGCGATCGCGCGCAGATCCTGCCAGGCCAGCCGCTTGTAGGACGGCGAGCGCAAGAGATAGGCCGGGTGGAAGGTCGGCAGCGTGCGGATGGTGCGCTGGCCCGTGTCGTAGTCGAACCAGCGTCCGCGCGTCCGCATGATGCCTTCTCGCGTCGACAGCAGCGTCTGCGTCGAGGGATTGCCGAGCGTCACCAGCACATCGGGGTTCACCAGCTCGATATGACGCTGGATGAAGGGCAGGCAGATTTGCGTCTCCTGCGGCGTCGGCGTGCGGTTGCCGGGCGGCCGCCAGGGAATGACGTTGGTGATGTAGGCCGTGGTGCGGTTGAGCCCGATCGCGCCGATCATGAGGTCGAGCAGCTTGCCGCTGCGTCCCACAAAGGGCAGTCCCTCGATATCCTCGTCGCGGCCCGGCGCCTCGCCGACGAACATGATGCGCGCCTGCGGATTGCCGTCGGCGAACACCAGCCGCGTCGCAGTGTGCTTGAGCGCGCAGCCCTCGAAGTTTTGCATGAGCTCGCGCAAGGCCTCGAGTGTCGGCGCGGTGCGCGCTGCCTCGCGGGCCGAGGCAATGGCGACGTCGGGCGCCGGTGCGGCCTCGCCGCGCATCGCGGCAGGCGCGGCAACAGGCCGCGGTGCCTCGACCGGCGCCGCGCGCGGGGCCGGCGACGGGGCGTCTAATTCCGCCAGGCGGTCGACCGGTTCCTCGGCGAGCGCGCAATCGACGCCGGCCTCCAGATAGAAGGCGAGAAGCTCTCGGACGGTGGGTGCGGGCTCGGGGATCATTTGGAAAGTCAGACTATTAGTTCATCTTACGGCGCCTTGCATCCCAGCGGAACGCATTTCCGTGGTTGTCCTACCCGGAAAAATCGGAAACAAGGGAGCGCAAATGACGAGGAACCGTCTCAAGGGCTGAGATCAGATGAGCAGCGAAGAACTTCCCCCGCGCGAATCCATGGAATTCGACGTCGTCATCGTCGGCGCCGGCCCTTCGGGCCTGGCTGCGGCGATCCGACTGAAGCAGATCAATGCCGATCTCAACGTCGTGGTGGTGGAGAAGGGCTCCGAGGTCGGTGCGCACATTCTCTCCGGCGCCGTGATTGATCCGGCCGGGCTCGACAAGCTGATCCCGGACTGGCGCGAGGATTCCGATTGCCCGCTGAAGACGCAGGTCAAGGACGACCGCTTCTACTGGATGACCGCCGGTGGCGCGATCAAGCTGCCGAATTTCATGATGCCGCCGCTGATGGACAACCATCACTGCTATATCGGCTCGCTCGGCAATGTCTGCCGCTGGCTGGCACGCAAGGCCGAAGCGCTCGGCATCGAGATCTATCCGGGCTTTGCCGCCGCCGAAGTGCTCTATGACGAGCAGGGCGCGGTGAAGGGCATTGCCACCGGTGACATGGGCATCGGCCGCGACGGCAAGCCGAAGGACTCCTTCACCCGCGGCATGGAGTTGCTCGGCAAGTACACGCTGTTCGCCGAGGGCGCGCGCGGCAGCCTGACCAAGCAGTTGATCGCCAAGTTCGCGCTCGATTCCAACAGCGAGCCGGCGAAGTTCGGCATCGGCCTCAAGGAAGTCTGGCAGATCGATCCCGCCAAGCACCAGAAGGGCATGATCCAGCATTCGTTCGGCTGGCCGCTCGACCTGAAGACCGGCGGTGGCTCGTTCCTCTATCATTACGACGACAATCTCGTCGCGGTCGGCTTCGTCGTGCATCTGAACTACGACGATCCGTATCTGTCGCCGTTCGACGAGTTCCAGCGCTTCAAGACTCATCCGTCCATCCGCGGCACGTTCGAAGGGGCCAAGCGCCTCGCCTATGGCGCGCGTGCGATCACCGAAGGCGGCTACCAGTCGGTGCCGAAGCTGACTTTCCCCGGCGGCGCGCTGGTCGGCTGCGCCGCCGGATTCGTCAACGTGCCGCGCATCAAGGGCGTGCACAATGCGATGGGCACCGGCATGTTAGCTGCCGAGCATGTTGCAGCGGCGCTCGCGGCCGATCGTGCCAACGACGAGATCATCGACTACGAGAACGCGTGGCGGTCCTCGTCGATCGGCAAGGATCTGTTCCTGGTCCGCAACGTCAAGCCGCTGTGGTCGAAGTTCGGCACCGTGCTCGGTGTCGCCCTCGGCGGCTTCGACATGTGGTTCAACACGCTGTTCGGCACCTCGCTGTTCGGCACCCAGTCGCATGCCAAGCCCGATCGCGCGACGCTCGATCCGGCCAAGCAACACGCGCCGAGGAACTATCCGAAGCCGGACGGCAAGATCTCCTTCGACAAGCTGTCCTCGGTGTTCCTGTCCAATACCAATCACGAGGAGGATCAGCCGGTTCACCTCCTGGTGGCCGACATGAACCTGCAGAAGACCTCCGAGCATGATGTCTTCGCCGGTCCCTCGAATCGCTATTGCCCGGCCGGCGTCTATGAGTGGATCGAGGAGGGCGCGGGCCCGCGCTACCAGATCAACGCCCAGAATTGCGTCCACTGCAAAACCTGCGACGTGAAGGACCCGAACGGAAACATTACCTGGGTTCCTCCGGAGGGCGGCGGCGGTCCGAACTACGAGGCGATGTAAGGGCGCGCGGGGCGACCAAAGAGGTCCAAAGGGTGATGTAGCGCACGTTCGCGTGAGAACGGGAGCCACAGGGGTGCCCGCGGCCACGATAAGGCCATAGTGGCGGCGTCTTGGGGCGCTCTTGATCGGCACTAGGTCGATTTGGGGCGTGCGGAGGGGATCGCCCGGCCCGAATCCTTGCGGTGAAGCGCCAAAAGCGGCATTGTCCGGCCCCGACGGTTCCGGGTCCCGTGTCGCCGGTCGCGTTCGCGTGCGAGACGGCCATTTGCTTCGAACCCAGGCACTACCAACTCAAGGCGAGCCCTGATGTTTTCAAATCGTTTCAACCGCTGGACTGCTGCTGCCATCGCCCTTGCAGGCTCTGCGATCGTGGCGGTCCCTGGCGGGGTGCTGGCGCAAACGCCGGATCATCCGGCCGACACGGCGGCGCAGTTTCCGAGCCGAAACGATCTGAAGTCGCTCACCACCGCCGGCAGCTATCTCGCTGCCCGTCACGCCAGTGTCGAGCGCGACGCGACCTCGGCCGCCGCCTTCTATCGCTCCGCGCTGCGGACCGACCCCAAGAACAACGAGCTGCTTGACCGCGCCTTCATCTCCTCGGTCGGCGATGGCGACATCGACGAAGCGGTGAAGCTTGCCGAGCGCATCCTCGCCATCGACAAGACCAATCGCGTCGCGCGCCTTGTGGTCGGGGTGCATGATTTGAAGCTGAAGAAGTATCCGAGCGCGCAGAGCAACATCAACCAGTCGGTTCGCGGGCCGATCACCGATCTCGTCGCTACCCTGCTGTCCGCCTGGGCCGCTTATGGTGCGGGCGATACCAAGGGCGCCGTGGCGACCATCGACAAGCTGGCGGGCCCGGAATGGTATCCGCTGTTCAAGGATCTGCACGCCGGCATGATCCTCGAGAACGCCGGCAAGGAGAAGGACGCGGGCGCCCGCTTCGAGCGCGCTTACAAGCTCGACGATTCCATGCTGCGCGTCAGCGAGGCCTATGCGCGCTGGCTGTCGCGCAACAAGGACGCGGCTTCGGCGACCGCGATCTATGAAGCCTTCGACAAGAAGCTCGCCCGCCATCCGTTGATCTTGGAAGGCCTGCGCGAGACCAAGGCCGGCAAGAAGCTGCCGCCGCTGGTCGATTCCGCGCAGGCTGGTGCTGCCGAGGCGCTCTACGGCATCGGCGCCACGCTGACCCGCCGCGGCGGCGAAGATCTCGCGCTGGTGTATCTCCAGCTCGCGCTGTATCTGCAGCCCAGCCATCCGTTGGCCTTGCTCTCGCTCGCCGACCTCTATGAATCGGTGAAGCGGCCGCAGATGGCGATCAAGATCTATGAGCGGGTCCCGTCGAGCTCGCCCTTGAAGCGCAACGCGCAGATCCAGCTCGCCATCGATCTGGATTCGGCCGACCGCACCGATGATGCGATCAAGATCCTCAAGGGCGTGACCGCCGAAGACTCCAAGGATCTCGAAGCCATCATGGCGCTCGGCAATATCGAGCGCGGCCGCAAGAAGTTCGGCGACTGCAGCGCGACCTATTCGCGGGGCATCGACGTGCTGCCGGCCGGCAACGACAAGGCCAACAGCGTCTGGTACTACTACCGCGGCATTTGCGAGGAGCGCACCAAAGAGTGGGGCAAGGCCGAAGCCGACATGAAGAAGGCGCTCGCGCTCCAGCCCGACCAGCCGCATGTCCTCAACTATCTCGGCTATTCCTGGATCGACCAGGGCGTGAACCTCGACGAAGGCATGAAGATGATCAAGCGTGCCGTCGAGCAGCGGCCCGACGACGGCTACATCGTCGATTCCCTCGGCTGGGCCTACTACCGCATCGGCAACTACGAAGAGGCGGTGAAGAACCTCGAGCGCGCGATCGACCTCAAGCCCGAGGATCCCACCATCAACGACCATCTCGGCGACGCCTATTGGCGCGTCGGCCGCACGCTGGAGGCAAAATTCCAGTGGGCGCATGCCCGCGATCTCAAGCCCGAGCCGGATGATCTGCCGAAGATCGAGGCCAAGATCGCCAACGGCATGACGGATGACAATTCGAACTCTTCGGCCGCGCAGGCGGACAAGAAGAAAGACGACGGCAAGGGCGGTTGAAACTCACTGGGGGCGTATCGCCGATGCCGGCGTTGGTCGAAGAAGGACGCGCGAAGGTCAATCTGAGCCTTCGCGTGGTCGGCCGTCGTGCTGACGGCTATCATGATCTCGAAAGCGTGGTTGCGTTTGCCGATTGTGCCGACCGGCTCACGCTGGAGCCGGGTGGCGAGCTCAGGCTTGCGACCACGGGGCCGCTTGCCGCGGCGTGCGGCGAGACATCAGACAATCTCGTGTTCAAGGCCGCCAAACTGCTGGCCGAAGCGGTGCCGAATTTGAAGCTCGGCGCATTCGCGCTCGACAAGGTCTTGCCGGTCGCAGCCGGGATCGGCGGCGGTTCGGCCGATGCGGCGGCGGCGCTGCGTTTGCTCGCGCGCCTCAACGATCTGCCGCTCGATGATCCTCGCCTGCAAGAGGTCGCGCTCGCGACCGGCGCCGACGTGCCGGTGTGCCTGTTCTCGCGCGCCTGCGACATGACCGGTGTCGGCGAGCAATTGCTGCCGCTGGCGTTGCCAAGCATGCCCTGCGTGATGGTCAACCCGCGCGTGCCGGTTGCGACCAAGGACGTGTTCCAAGAGTTGGGCCTGCGCAACGGCGAATTGTTGGTCGGCGCAACCTCCGTGCTCGACGCCCCGGCCTGGCCGGAGCAGGGTGGGTCGATTGCCGATTGGGTCGAGGTTCTCGAAACCGTCGCCAATGATCTCGAAGCCCCTGCGCTGCGCATAAAGCCCGTGATCGGCGATGTTCTGGAAGCGCTGCGTGACTCCGCCGGCGTCAAGCTCGCTCGCATGTCCGGCTCCGGCGCGACGTGCTTTGCGATCTATGGCGCGCCGGCCGAGGCACATGCCGCTGCCGGGAATATCCGACGCGACCATCCCGGCTGGTGGGTGCATGCGGGAACGTTGAGCTAAATCTGTCGTCATTGCGAGCGCAGCGAAGCAATCCAGAATCTTTCCGCGGCCGCAGTCTGGATTGTTTCGCTGCGCTCGCAATGACGGGGATATAGCGGTGCTAACCCGCGCGGTCCTCGCCGAGCCCAAGAAATTGCCGGATCTCACTCAGCACCTTCTCCGGCTTGTCGTGTTGTAACCAGTGTCCGGCCCCGGCAATAGTCTCGACGCGCGCCTGCGGGAAGTAGCGCTCCAGTCCCGCCGCCCTGGCGCCGGCAAGAAAGCTTTCGCCGGCATTCAGCAACAGGGTGGGGCAGGCGATGCGCGACCACAGAGCTACGTGATCGTCCGGCCAGAGCCGGTGCGGTGCGGAGGCGCGCTGGTAGGGATCGAACTTCCAGCTATAGGTGCCATCCTCGTTTCGCCGTGCCCCGTGCGTCGCAAGGTGCAGCGCGAGGTCGCGGGAAAGCCGCTTGTTGTGAAGCACCATCTGCGCGGCCGCGTCCTCAAGCGTCGCGTAGCGGCGCGGGGTGCGGTCGTGCAGCCTGTCGAGTTGTCCGACCCATTTCCCGATGCGCTCATGCGTCGGCGGCTTGGGTGAATCGGGGAGCATCGTCACGCCGTCGAGAACGACGAGCTTGGTGACTTGCTCGGGGAATGAGCCTGAAAAGATCAGGCTCACCATGCCGCCCATCGAATGGCCGATGAGGGTCACATGAGGCGCTGCGATGCGACGGACAAGCTGGGCAAGATCGTAGACATACTCCGTCAGCGCGTAGCTGCCGCCCTTGGTCCAGTCGGAATCGCCGTGGCCACGCAAATCGGGCGCAATCACATGAAAATGAGGTTGCAGCGAGCGGGCGATGGCGTCCCAGCTCCGGCAATGATCGCGGCCGCCATGGACCAGGATGAGTGGAGGCGCGTCCTCGTTGCCCCAATCGGCATAATGCAGCCGTAGGCCGTGGGACTCGTAATGGCGATTTTGCGGAGCGAGCATCGGCCGTGATACCTCGAATGCCGGACAAGACGAAGGCACGGCTGGAGTAGCCTGCTGATGGCCATTCGACAAGCAATCGGGCGGTCGTGCTGGCTTCGGCGCCGGGCCAAGTTTGGGCGTCGGCTGGTGCGCCGAGCGGCCGGCTTGCCGGATATTGAGCGGCTTGGCAGCGCGACGGCGACGTGCGGCGCGCGACAACGAATTTGGCAGGAGGTGGTAACGCGACCAGGACATCATCTTCATCGAACCCTCCATCGCAACATCAATGGGTGAGCTCTCGGCGATGTCTCGTTCGAATTGCGCGCGTTACATATCGGCAAGTCATGACAGATCGGACAGCTTGTTCATCGGCGTAAACCTTCGTAAGCCACCGAACGCACTCGTCGTTCATCGCCTCCGACGAATGTTAGGAGGTGAAAATCATGAAACTCGTTTCTGCGTTTATCGGCCTCGCCGCTCTCGGTGGTGTCGCCTTGTCCACCGGAGCGGCATCGGCCCAACCGATCGACGTGCCCGGTGCATCGGGCGTCGTTCCCGCGGGCTATGTCTGCAACGAATGGGGCCATTGCTGGCGTCGCCATTATGGCGGCGGCTCCTATCACCCGCATTATTGGGGTGGTTACGACTGGCACCATCATTGGGGCGACGACTGGCGCTGGCACCGCTGGCATCATTGGCACCACTGGTATCAGTGGTGACATCCGAGAAAGGGGCTTCGGCCCCCTTCTTTTTCAACGAATGCCTGTCGGGAGTGACACGAGCTAGCCCTGCACCGGCCGGCGCGCCAGTGCGAGTGACAGGCCGAGGCCGGCAATGAAGAGGCCGGAGCCTTGGGTAAGGCGACGCATGAGACGGGGCCGTCCGATCAGCTGCGTACGTGTCGCGGACGCCATCAGCACCACGACGACATCGGCGAGCGTGTTCAGTGTCACCGAGATGGCGCCGAGCACGATGAATTGCACCGTGGGGCTCGCTCCCGCGGGATCGAGGAACTGCGGAATGAAGGCGAGGAAGAACGCCGCGGTCTTCGGGTTCAACGCCTCGACCAGCACGCCATCGCGGAACGCGCGCTTGTCCCCGACAGGCTCGCTTTCCAGCGACAGCGCTCGGCCGGCATTGCGAAAAGTCTTGATGCCGAGCCAGACCAGATAGAACGCGCCGATGAATTTCACGACGGCAAAAAGCTCGGCGCTGGCCAGAATGATCGCGGAGATGCCGAGGCTGCCGGCGACCACATGTACCAGCCCGCCGAGCGCCGTGCCCGTGGTCGAGGCAAAGCCGCTGGCGCGCCCTTCCGACAAAGTTCGCGCCGCGACATAGAAGATCCCGGGGCCGGGAATGGCGGCAATGACGAGGGCGGCGGCGAGAAACAGCCAGAAATTCGTTTCAATCATACCATTTTCGTAGCCCAGTGTGCCGCGATTGCAAGCCCTCGCGTCTAGGAGCGTGTCTGAGTAATCGGATTTTCTCGACGAGGAAGGCGCGTCGTGATTCAAACGACGGATGAGCAAGACATTTCGACCTTGGGACGTTGATCAGGTTTGGCTGTTGCCGCCGTCGATCCAGGATTTGGTGCCTTCCGGGCACGTGGCCCACTTTGTTCGCGACACGGTTCGCACTGGCTTGGACCTGTCGCGGATCATGGATGTCTATGACGAGGAGCGCGGCTTTCCGCCCTATCATCCTGGCATGATGGTGGCGCTGCTGCTTTATGCGTACAGCCAGGGGATTTACTCGTCGCGCAGGATCGGGCGGGGCTGCGAGGAGCGGCTGGATTTTGCGGCAGTAACGGGGATGCAGCATCCGGACTTCCGCACGATCAGCGAGTTCCGCAAGCGGCATTTGGCGGCCCTCTCGGGCTTGTTCCGGCAGGTTCTTGCGCTGTGCCGCGAAGCGGGGCTCGTGAAGCTTGGCCATGTGGCGCTCGAGGGCACCAAGATCAAGGCCAATGCCGGGATCAACAAGGCGATGAGCTATGGCCGGATGAAAGAGGCGGAGCCGAGGCTTGCGGCGGAGGTCCAGCACTGGCTGGCTCAGGCCGCCCAGGCCGACAAGGCTGAGGATCGTCAGTTCGGCGCCTCGAAGCGTGGCGACGAGATGCCTGAGTGGATGGCCAATAAAGAGAAGCGGCTCGAGAAAATCCGTACCGCCAAGGCCGCGCTGGAAGCTGAAGCCAAAGCCCGCCTCGAAGGCGGACGATGACGGCTCCGGTGATGGCGGCAAGGGCCGGCCGGGACGCAAGTCCAAGCCCGTCACGGCAGAGCCGAGCGACAAGGCGCAACGCAACTTCACCGATCCCGACAGCCGCGTGATGCCGACCAAAAACGGCTTCATCCAGGGCTACAACGCACAGGCCGCCGTCGATGGCGCCCATCAGATCATCGTGGCGCATGCGCTGACCAACTCGCCGAGCGATCAGGCGCAGCTTGCGCCATTGCTCGATGCCATAAAAGCCAATCTCGGGAAGAACCCGGATGAAGCATCGGCCGATGCGGGCTATTGCTCGCAAGCCAATCTTCGCACGCTCATCCGACGCCGGATCGAGGGCTACGTCGCCACCGGACGGCAAAAGCACGGCACCAAGGCGGCCACGACAAACAGGAAGCTCAAATCCGGCACGCTCGTCGCCAGAATGAGCACAAAGCTCAAGCGCGCAGGCCATCGAAGCCGGTATCGATTGCGAAAACAGATCGTCGAGCCCGTCTTCGGCCAGATCAAGCAGGCTAGAGGCTTCCGCCAGTTCCTCCTGCGCAGCATCGACAAGGTCAAAGCCGAATGGGCCATGATCTGCATCGCTCACAACCTCGCAAAACTCGCAGCCGCACGCTGAGGAGAAACTTGTCTCCCCAAAAACGCTCACAACTCGCTTCGCTTGATCCCAAGTCCATTACCGGGACACGCTCCTAGTCCATGCGGCGGAAGATCGCACTGGCATTCACACCGCCGAAGCCAAAGCCGTTGGAGATGGCGTTGAGCATCGGCATTGGCCGCGCGCGCCCTGCGACAATGTCGATACCATCGGCGTTTGCGTCGGGGGTTTCGAAATTGAGCGTCGGTGGCGCGATCTGGTCGCGCAAGGCGAGCACGGTGAAAATTGCCTCCAGACCGCCGGCGGCGCCGAGCAGATGGCCGGTGGCGGATTTGGTCGCGCTGACCGCGATGGCGTTGTTGCGGCCGAACAGCGCAGCGATCGCGCCGAGTTCGCCTTCGTCGCCGGCCGGCGTCGACGTCGCATGCGCGTTCAAGTGCTGCAGATCGGCGGGCGCAAGGTTCGCCTGCCGTAGCGCGATCTCCATGGCGCGGCGGGCGCCGTCGCCATCGGGCGGCCCCGACGTCATGTGGTAGGCATCAGCGGTGGTGCCATATCCGATCATTTCGGCGATCGGGCTGGCGCCGCGCGCGAGCGCGTGTTCCAGCTCCTCGATCACCAGAATGCCGGCGCCTTCGCCCATGACAAAACCGTCGCGGTTGCGATCGAACGGGCGCGAGGCGCGCGCGGGCTCGCCGTTGAAGGAGCTGGACAGCGCGCGCGCCGCTGCAAAGCCGCCGAGACTGACGATATCGATGCAGGCCTCGGCGCCGCCGCAGATCGCGACGTCGGCTTCGCCGGCCCGGATCATGCGCGCGGCATCGCCGATCGCCTGTACGCCCGCGGCACATGCTGTGACCGGCGTGCCGAGCGCGCCCTTGTAGCCGTATTTGATCGAGACGTGCCCGGCCGCGAGATTGGCAAGGAATGAGGGGATCGTGAATGGTGACAACCGGCGCGGGCCGCGCTGCTCGGTGATGCGCACCGCCTCCGCCATCGCAGGGAAGCCGCCGACGCCGGTGCCGATGATGGTCGCGGTGCGCTCCAGCGACGTTGCATCCCGCGGCGCCCATTTGGCCTGCGCGACTGCCTCTGCAGTGGCGAGCAGCGCAAGCAGGATGAAGCGGTCCATTTTGCGCTGATCTTTTGGCGCGGCCGCCTCCGCCGGATCGAAACCGCCATCGGCATCGTCGGCCTTGTCGGGCACGAGACCTCCAATGCGCGCGGGCAGCGCTTGCGACCATTGGGGCAGCGGGCGCAACCCGCTTTGACCGGCAAGCAGCCGGCGCCAGGACAATTCGACACCACAGCCGAGCGGCGACACCGCGCCCATTCCCGTCACGACGATACGACGCATGTCAGTCTCCAGCCCGCGCGACCGCCGGGTTCATGGCTTTGAGCGAAGTGAGCCGCCGCCGCATCAGTCGGCTCGCGCCGGGGCCTGCGATCACCACCGCATTGGCGAGCGTGATCGGTTGCATGTCGGCGGCATCGACCACGACCGGATCGAGCGGCCGGCGATCGTCCCGGTTCGCCAGCAGGATTGATTCTCCCTTCGGCGCGAGATGCTTGTTGCCCCAGGCGAGCAGTGTGGCGATCACGGGGAAGAAATCCCGCGCCTTGTCCGTCAGCACATATTCGTAACGCGGCGGCCGCTCATGATAGCGGCGGCGGACGAACATGCCGGTCTTGGTGAGATGGGCGAGACGCCGCGACAGGATATTCGGCGCGATGCCGAGATTGCGCTCGAACTCGTCAAACCGCGTCGAACCCTGAAACGCATCCCGCAGGATCAGGATGCTCCACCACTCGCCGACCGTCTCCACGGCGCGGCCGACCGGGCATTCCAGGATCGAAGGGGACTTTGGCTGCATGGCGGGAAGCTAGGCAAGTTACTTGCAAAATGCAGGTCACTACAGCAGGTGCGAGTGGGAGGAGTCGAGGAGATTTGCGAAACTGTAGCTGGTGAGCCGTCGCTGCGATTTGAAGTGCAAGTTGGCGAGCGATTGCCGTGCGCCATACTCCGTCATTGCGAGTGCAGCGAAGCAATCCAGAGTTCTGCCGAGGAGGCAGGCTGGATTGCTTCGCGGCACTCGCAATGACGAAATCGGAAGAGGAGCGACCGTCGCGCTTAATGCGACCGTGCCAGGCAGAACGCCACCACCTGCTCGAGCGCGCTCTTCATCGGCGAGGACGGAAACAGCGCCAGCGCATCGACCGCCATGGCGCCGTAGTGCTGGGCGCGGCTCAGCGTGTCCTCGAGCGCGCGGTGCTTGTTCATCAAGCCGATGGCGTGATCGAGATCGCTGTCGCCGATCTCGCCGCGCTCGAGCGCCTTGATCCAGAACGCGCGCTCGGTGTCGTTGCCGCGGCGGAAGGCCAGCACGACGGGGAGTGTGATCTTGCCCTCGCGAAAGTCGTCGCCGGTGTTCTTGCCGAGTTTTGCACTCTTGCCGCCATAGTCGAGCACGTCATCGACGAGCTGGAAGGCGATGCCGAGATTCATGCCGACCGAACGGCAGGCGGTCTGCTCGGCCTTCGGGCGGTTGGCGATCACGGGACCGACCTCGCAGGCGGCCGCGAACAACTCGGCGGTCTTGCCGCGGATCACGGCGAGATATTCGTCCTCGGTGGTTGCGGTGTTCTTGGCGGCGGCAAGCTGCATCACCTCGCCCTCGGCGATGGTGGCGGCGGCCGCAGAGAGGATGTCGAGCGCGCGGAGCGAGCCGACCTCGACCATCATTCGGAAAGCCTGGCCCAGCAGGAAGTCGCCGACCAGCACACTGGCCTCATTGCCCCAGAGCATGCGCGCGGAGAGCTTGCCGCGACGCATCTCGCTCTCGTCGACGACGTCGTCGTGGAGGAGTGTCGCGGTGTGCATGAACTCGACGGAAGCAGCCAGCTTGATATGGCCGTCGCCGGTGTAGCCGGCAAGATTGGCCATCGCGAGCGTCAGCATCGGCCGCAGGCGCTTGCCGCCGGAGGAGATCAGATGGTTGGCGACCTCCGGGATCATGGTCACCTCCGAGCCGGTCCGCGACAGGATCGTGGCGTTGACGCGCTCCATATCAGAGGCGACAAGGGCAACCAGCTCTTCGATCGACGCGCCGGGAGTTTCGAAAGGTACGATGACGGCCACGCCGGTCTCCAATATTTGCCCCGGAGGGGCTATTCTGATGGAAAGACCATAGAAACTGGACGGGGATGCGGCAAGGCCTGTGGAACCATTGACATTCGCCGCTCACCCCTTTCAGGCAGGAGGCTCGTTTGCGTGAACTGGTTCGGACCAACGATATCGTGCTGGTGTCGGCGATCGGCGCGCTGCTCGACGGCGCCAACATCCATCATCTGGTGCTGGACCAGAACATGAGCATCATCGAGGGCTCGCTCGGCGTCCTGCCGCGGCGGATTCTGGTCCATGAGGACGACGCCATCGAAGCCCGGCAACTCCTGACCGAGGCCGGGCTCAGCCACGAACTGCGCGGCAATGATTGACGTCGTCACAGATCTCACCGAGGACGCCTTTCTCGGCGGGCAGCTGCTGTTGAGGCAGAAGCGATCCGGCCATCGCGCCGGGCACGACGCGATTCTGCTTGCAGCGGCGGCCGAGGCCCGCGCTGGCGACCGTGTGGTCGATCTCGGCGCCGGCGTCGGCACGGCCGGGCTGGCGCTGGCCCGGCGCCTCGCCGGGATCGAACTTTGTCTCGTCGAAATCGATCCGGAACTGGCCGGGCTCGCGCGCGCCAATGCGGTCGCGAATGCGATTGCTGCGGAGGTGATTGTGCTCGACGTCACGGCGGATGCGCAGGCTTTTGCGGCACACGGGCTCATGCCCGACAGCGCCGACTGCGTGTTGATGAACCCGCCCTTCAACGATTCCATGAGGCACCGCGGCTCGCCGGACCAGGCGCGGCACACCGCGCATGTCGCGACCGAGCAGACGCTGCACGCGTGGATACATGCAGCGCGGCGCATCCTTCGATCGCATGGTGTGCTGACCCTGATCTGGCGCGCTGATGGGATCGCGGACGTCTTGGCAGCGTTGTCACGCGGCTTCGGCAGCTTCTCGATCTTGCCGGTTCATGGCGAAGAGACGCGGCCTGCGATCCGCGTATTGGTGCGCGCGGTCAAAGGTGGCCGGGCCCCGACACGATTGCTGCCGGGCCTCATGCTCAATGATGAGTCAGGCGTGCCTAAAAAAGAGGTCAGGAATATTCTGGAGGGAGGGCGGTCTTGCCGCTTGCGAAGCCGTGATGGCTTACTGGGGAAGCGATTCCGACTGCTGTTCTTGCGGGGATGTCACGCGAATTGCCGCGAAAAGCGCGCCGATCAGCATCAACAGCAGATAGATCTTCATGTCGCTTCCTCCGCTGCTGTATTGCAGCTTCCCAACGGGCAAACTGCAAAACACGTTCCAGGCACCTTCAATGACAGTCGCGTGATAAGAAATGGTTAACCAGAGGTAAGGGCATGGCCGAACAATTGAACGATCGCGAAAATTCCGGCCTGGCCGACAAGCTGATGCAATATCTGCCGGCGCGCTTTCGCCCGGGCACGGCGGTGGTGCCGGTGGTGCGGCTGTCCGGCGTCATCGGCGCGGTGACGCCGCTGCGCCCGGGCATGACGCTGGCGGGCCTCGCGCGGGTACTTGAGCGGGCCTTTTCGGTCCGCAACGCCAAGGCGGTGGCGCTGGTGATCAATTCGCCCGGCGGCTCGCCGGTACAGTCGCGTCAGATCTATCTGCGCATCAAGCAGCTTGCGGCGGAGAAGAAGCTGAAGGTTTTAGTGTTCGTCGAGGACGTCGCGGCTTCCGGCGGCTACATGATCGCCTGCGCCGGCGACGAGATCTTTGCGATCCGTCCTCGATCCTCGGCTCGATCGGCGTGGTCGGTGGCAGCTTCGGCTTCCAGGAGGCGATCAAGCGGCTCGGCATCGAGCGGCGGCTCTACACGGCCGGCGCCCACAAGGCGATGCTCGATCCGTTCCTGCCCGAAAACCCGGATGACGTGGCGAAGCTGAAGGCGCTCCAGCGCGAGATCCACCAGATCTTCATCGCGCTGGTGAAGGGGAGCCGCGGCGCGCGGCTCAAGGGCGCCGACGACACCCTGTTCACCGGCGAATACTGGGCCGGCGAGAGTTCGATCGCGCTGGGCCTGGCCGACGGCATCGGCGATCTCCGCTCAACTCTTCGTGCCCGCTATGGCGAGAAGGTTCTCACCCCTGTGATCGCGCAGCCGAGCGGCCTGCTGTCGGGTCTGTTGGGGCGGAAATCGCCCGGCGCGGGCCAGCTTTCAGCCATGGAATCAATGGCCGGGCTGCCGGATGATCTGATCTCCGCGGTTGAGGCCCGTGCGATCTGGGCGAAATTCGGGTTCTAGCCTGAACTCTCCCGCGCCATTTGGTCCGCGCCGAGCCAATGCGGCGCAGCCCGGTCTGCGCAAGAATGCACGCGGGGGCTGAGCATTGTGAACAAGGAACGACCGATGCCGCCGTTCGTCGCTTTCGCTGGCGTCCTGGGCGGGCTTGCCGTGGTCCGCTGGGCCTACAAGACCGCCGTCCGGATCAATCAGGAGCTGGAGGAGATGCGTCTGTCGCGCATCGCCGAGGCCGCCCATATGGGGAATATCCAGACGCTGAAGCGTGATCCCCTGACCGGAGCCTACCGGCCAGGTTAGCCGCTCCACAACCGGCGCCGCGGGGTGTGGGCACGTTGGCGGTGGGCACGCTTCGCTTTGCCCAGCTACGGCAGTCGTTAAGCCCGAATCCGCCCCCTTTGCCTTGATTCCACCCCCGCCGTCGATACGGTCCCGCGCGATTCAAAACCCCGCGAGAGCCTGATCTGACGATGGACGCCTCATTGCCCGCCCATATGCGCCCGGAACGCTCGTTCCAGGGCTTCATCCTCGCGCTCCAGCGGTTCTGGGCCGAGCAGGGCTGCGTGATTCTGCAGCCCTACGACATGGAGATGGGCGCGGGTACCTTCCATCCGGCGACGACTTTGCGCGCGCTCGGGCCAAAGCCCTGGAACGCGGCTTACGTGCAGCCCTCGCGCCGGCCCAAGGACGGCCGCTACGGCGAGAATCCGAACCGGATGCAGCACTACTACCAATTCCAGGTGATCATGAAGCCATCACCGCCGAATCTTCAGGAACTGTACCTGAAGTCGCTCGCCGCGATCGGCATCGATTCCGCTTTGCACGACATCCGCTTCGTCGAGGACGATTGGGAGAGCCCGACGCTGGGCGCCTGGGGCCTCGGCTGGGAGTGCTGGTGCGACGGAATGGAAGTCAGCCAGTTCACTTATTTCCAGCAGGTCGCGGGCTTTGAATGCGCGCCGGTCGCGGGCGAGCTCACCTACGG
The DNA here is from genome assembly GCF_051917485.1 of Bradyrhizobium sp. RDM12. NCBI lineage: Bacteria > Pseudomonadati > Pseudomonadota > Alphaproteobacteria > Hyphomicrobiales > Nitrobacteraceae > Bradyrhizobium > Bradyrhizobium sp. RDM12. The sequence continues at coordinate 7,085,881 of NZ_CM133064.1, read as the reverse complement.
ACTCGAGCGCCTCGCGATGTATGTGCAGGGCGTCGACCGCGTCTACGACCTCAACTTCAACGGCCGCGAGGGCGATGCCAAGGTTACCTATGGCGACGTCTTCCTGCAGGCCGAACGGGAATACTCGACGCACAATTTTGAAGTCGCCGACACCGCGATGCTGTTCGAGCAGTTCAAGATGGCGGAAACGGCCTGCCGGAAATATCTCGACGGAGGCTGGAAGGAACTCTGAGCGGCAAGCGCGAGGCGCATCTGATGGCGCTGCCGGCCTATGACCAATGCATCAAGGCGAGCCATGTCTTCAACCTGCTCGACGCGCGCGGCGTGATCTCCGTGACCGAGCGGCAGAGCTACATTCTTCGCGTGCGCGAGCTGGCCAAGGCCTGCGGCGAGGCCTGGATCCACACCGAAGCGGGCGGAGCGGCCTGATGCCCGATCTTTTGCTTGAACTGTTCTCGGAAGAAATCCCCGCGCGCATGCAGGCCAAGGCGGCCGACGATCTGCGCCGCCTGGTCACCGACAAGCTCGTCGCCGAAGGCCTCGTCTATGAGGGCGCAAAGGCGTTCGCGACGCCGCGCCGTCTCGCGCTCACCGTGCACGGCATCCCCGCGCGGCAGCCTGACCTGAAGACCGAACGCCGTGGGCCGAAAGTCGGCGGGCCCGATGCGGCCGTGCAGGGCTTTTTGAAAGCGACAGGTTTGAAGTCGCTCGATGAGGCCAAGATCCAGCGCGACCCGAAGGGCGATTTCTACATCGCGCTGATCGAGAAGGCCGGGCGCGACGCAATCGACGTGCTCGCGGAAATCCTGCCCGTCATCATCCGCACCTTTCCCTGGCCGAAATCGATGCGCTGGGGCGCGCGCTCCGGAAAACCGGGCTCGCTGAGCTGGGTGCGTCCGCTGCACGCGATCACCGCGACCTTCGGGCTCGAGACGGAAGAGCCTGATGTCGTGAAGTTCTCGGTCGACGGTATCGAGGCCGGGCAGACCACCTACGGCCATCGCTTCATGGCGCCGGCGGCGATATCGGTGCGCCGCTTCGAGGATTATGAAGCCAAGCTGAAGGCTGCAAAAGTCATTCTCGATCCACAGGCGCGCAAGGACATCATCTTCGCCGATGCCAAGGAGCTGACCTTCGCGCAAGGCTTTGAGCTGGTCGAGGATCAGGTGCTGCTGGACGAGGTCTCGGGCCTCGTGGAATGGCCCGTCGTCATGATGGGATCGTTCGAAAAAGAGTATCTCGCGATTCCCGACGAGGTGATCCGCGCCACCATCCGCAACAACCAGAAGTGCTTTGTGGTTAGGGATCCCAAGACCGGGAAGCTGACCAACAAGTTCGTCCTCACCGCCAACATCGAGGCGACCGACGGCGGCAAGACCATCGTCGCCGGCAACGAGCGCGTGATCCGCCCGCGCCTGTCCGATGCGAAGTTCTTCTACGAGACCGATCTCAAGACCAGGCTCGAGGATCGGCTGCCGAAGTTCGAGCAGATCGTGTTCCACGAGAAGTTGGGCACCCAGGCTGCGCGCATGAAGCGCATCGAACGCCTCGCTGCCGAGATTGCGCCGCTGGTTGGCGCCGATGTCGCGAAGGCGACGCGTGCTGCGCATCTGGCGAAGGCCGATTTGCTGACAGAAGTCGTCGGTGAATTTCCTGAGGTGCAGGGCCTGATGGGCAGGTACTACGCGCTGGCACAGGGCGAGGGCGCTTCCGTCGCAGCCGCCTGCGAGGAGCATTACAAGCCGCAAGGGCCCGCCGATCGCGTGCCGACTGATCCGATCAGCGTTGCGGTGGCGCTCGCCGATAAGATCGACACGCTGGTTGGCTTCTGGGCTATCGATGAGAAGCCGACGGGATCGAAGGATCCGTATGCGCTGCGTCGCGCGGCATTGGGCGTGATCAGGCTCGTTGCCGAGAACGCGCTTCGGTTGTCGCTGATGAAGGTAGCTGCGTCCGCACTCGGCGGCTTGTCGGTGAAGCCTGCGGATGCGCAGAAGCTCCCGAGCGATCTGCTTGTCTTCTTCGCCGATCGCCTGAAGGTCCAACTCCGCGAGCAGGGCGCGCGTCACGATCTTGTCGATGCCGTATTCGCGCTCGGCGGCCAGGACGATTTGCTGATGATCGTCCGCCGTGTCGAGGCGCTCGGCAAGTTCCTCGAGACGGATGACGGCAAGAACTTGCTCGCCGGCATCAAGCGCGCCAGCAACATCCTTGGCATCGAGGAAAAGAAGGACAAGCGCACGTTCGAGAGCGCCCCGGATGCTACGCTCTACAGCCTCGACGAGGAGAAGGCGCTGGCCAAGGCGATCGGCGAGGTGAAGGTCGAAGCGGGCGTTGCGGTCGCGAAGGAAGACTTTGCTGCCGCCATGAGCGCAATGGCCAAGCTGCGTCCTCCGGTCGATGCGTTCTTCGAGAAAGTTCGCGTCAACGACGAGAACGCGAAGGTGCGCGAGAACCGCCTGAAGCTGCTCAACGAGATCCGCAGCGCGACGCGTACGGTGGCGGATTTCTCGAAGATCCAGAATTGAGACGCAGCCGCGCGACAAACACCACTGTCATTCCGGGGCGCGCCACTTGGCGCGAGCCCGAATCCATTTCTCTGCATTACGCGCGGCACGATGGATTCCGGGCTCGCGCTTCGCGCGCTCCGGAATGACGAAGCCGTAAAAATGCCCCGCCCGGCGGGGGAAGACCGGGCGGGGCCTGATGTCCGATTCACTGTTCGCGTCAGCCTGATTGATGTGACGCGCCGGACATCGAGTTGAATTGCGCTATTCCATCACCTCCACGATGCGACGCGAGCGCGGCTCGACCAGCACCGTCTCGCCGTTCACGACGGTGTAGCGGTAGGTCGTCGCGCCGAAACGTTGCGGCACGTCATAATAGGTGATGCCGGTTTCGGGTAAGGTGGCACCGACCACCACACGATCCGGAATGCTGAAGGCCGGCACACGTTGTTCTACGACATAGTCGCGGAAAGCCGGCCGCTGTTCGACCGCAATGGTTGGGCCGCTGTCGACGACGACGGGCGCGCGCCCAACCGTGACACTGGATTGCGCAGACGCCGCGATCGGCGAGCCGAGCGCGATGCCAAGCGCTGCGAGGGCGAGAATCCTGTTCCGCATGGGCAACTCCTTCGAAGTGATTTCGGCTGGCGCCAGTGGCGCGACCGGTTGCCAATGCTGCGGCGCGCGTGATGTTCCGGAAAAAGGCCTGCCGCATACGCGGCAATTTCGGGCAGTTTTCGCGAAACGGGGAACTCGCGGCGGCTTCATGCGTCTCTACCCGCGGAACCCGGTCCGGTATGATCCGTCCGCGATTCGCCTCACGCCACAGGAAGACTTTTCATGCATCTCACCATCGCTCACATCTCGCCGATCCTGTCGCTGATCGCGGGTGTGCTCATCCTCATCATGCCGCGCCTTCTCAACCTGATCGTCGCGATCTTTCTCATCATCAATGGTGCGATCGGGCTCGGATTGTTGAGGTGGCTCCATCTCTAGGCCTTCATTATCCGGAACTCTTCGACTTGCGCGGGCCTGCCCAAAGTGGTGTAAGGCGCGCGATTTCCCATTCCTCTCGCAGGTTGTGTGCAAGCTATGGCCAAAGCCGCCTCGAAGCCTAAGAAACTCCCAGCGAAATCAAAGCCTTCCGCCAAGGCGAAGGCTGCGCCGGCAGCCCGAAAGGCGCTGTCGAAGATCGCCCCGAAGCCGGTCGCCAAGGCCCCTGAAGGCCGCAGCCAAGCCGGCGGCGAAGGCTGCGACTAAGACGGTTGCGCCGAAGGTCGCCGCCAAGGTCGCTGTGAAGGCGTCGGCGTCCGCCAAGGCCGCACCGGCTGCCGCCAAGGCCGGCAAATGGGTCTACACGTTTGGCGACGGCAAGGCCGAAGGCCGCTCCGAGATGCGCGACCTGCTCGGCGGCAAGGGCGCCAACCTCGCCGAGATGGCCAATCTCGGCCTGCCGGTGCCTCCGGGCTTCACCATCCCGACCTCGGTCTGCACCTATTTTTACGCTCACGACAAATCCTATCCGAAGGAATTGCAGTCGCAGGTTGAGAAGGCGCTCGACTATGTCGGCAAGTTGACCGGCAAGGTGTTCGGCGACACCAAAAATCCGCTGCTCGTCTCCGTGCGCTCCGGCGCGCGCGCCTCGATGCCGGGCATGATGGACACCGTGCTCAATCTCGGTCTCAACGACGAGACCGTGGAAGCGCTGTCGGAGCTCTCCGGCGATCGTCGTTTCGCCTATGACAGCTATCGCCGCTTCATCACCATGTATTCCGACGTGGTGCTCGGCTTCGAGCATCATCATTTCGAGGAAATCCTCGACACGTTCAAGGACAGCCAGGGTTATACGCTCGACACCGACCTCACGGCCGATGACTGGGTCGATCTGGTCGGCAAGTACAAGGACGCGGTCGCGCGCGAAACCGGCAAAGATTTCCCGCAGGATCCGCACGATCAGCTCTGGGGCGCGGTCGGCGCGGTGTTTTCATCCTGGATGAATGCGCGTGCAGTGACTTACCGCAAGCTGCACGACATTCCGGAATCCTGGGGCACCGCGGTCAACGTGCAGGCCATGGTGTTCGGAAACATGGGCGAGACGTCGGCGACCGGCGTTGCGTTCACCCGCAACCCCTCGACCGGCGAGAGCAAGCTGTACGGCGAGTTCCTGATCAACGCGCAGGGCGAGGACGTGGTGGCGGGCATCCGCACGCCGCAAGACATCACCGAAGAGGCCCGCAAGGAATCGGGCTCCGACAAGGCGTCGATGGAAGCGGCGATGCCGGAGGCCTTCAAGGAGCTGACGCGGATCTATACGCTGCTCGAAAAGCACTACCGCGACATGCAGGACATGGAGTTCACGGTCGAGCAGGGCAAGCTGTGGATGCTGCAGACCCGCGGCGGCAAGCGCACCGCCAAGGCGGCGCTGCGCATCGCGGTCGAACTCGCCAACGAAGGCCTGATCACCAAGAAGGAAGCGGTGATGCGGATCGATCCCGCCTCGCTCGACCAACTCCTGCATCCGACCATCGATCCCAACGCCAAGCGCGACGTGATCGCGACCGGCCTGCCGGCGTCGCCCGGTGCGGCCTCCGGCGAGATCGTGTTCTCGTCGGACGAAGCCGCCAAGCTCCAGGGCGACGGACGCAAGGTCATCCTGGTCCGCATCGAGACCAGCCCCGAAGACATCCACGGCATGCACGCCGCCGAAGGCATCTTAACGACTCGTGGCGGCATGACCTCGCACGCCGCCGTGGTCGCGCGCGGCATGGGCAAGCCCTGTGTCTCCGGCTGCGGCACCATCCGCGTCGATTACGGCCGCGGCACCATGAGCATCGGTTCGCGCACCTTCAAGGCCGGCGACGTCATCACCATCGACGGCTCGCTCGGCCAGGTGCTGGCCGGCCGCATGCCGATGATCGAGCCGGAGCTCTCCGGCGAGTTCGGCACCCTAATGAAATGGGCCGACCAGGTCCGCAAGATCGGCGTCCGCGTCAATGGCGATACGCCGGAGGACGCCCGCACTGCGATCAAGTTCGGGGCCGAGGGCATCGGCCTCTGCCGCACCGAGCACATGTTCTTCGAGGAAACGCGCATCCGTACCGTGCGCGAGATGATTCTCTCCGAGGACGAACAGTCGCGCCGCGCAGCGCTTGCAAAACTGCTACCGATGCAGCGCGCCGACTTCGTCGAGCTGTTCGAGATCATGAAGGGCCTGCCCGTCACGATCCGTCTGCTCGATCCGCCGCTGCACGAATTCCTGCCTCACACCCATGCCGAGGTCGAGGAAGTGGCGCGCGCCATGAATACCGACCCGCGGCGTCTGGCTGACCGCGCGCGCGAGCTTTCGGAATTCAATCCGATGCTCGGCTTCCGCGGCTGCCGCATCGCGATCGCCTATCCCGAGATCGCCGAGATGCAGGCACGCGCGATCTTCGAAGCGGCGGTCGAAGCCGAGAAGCGTACCGGCAAGGCCGTCGGCCTCGAGGTGATGGTACCGCTGATCGCGACCAAGGCCGAGCTCGATCTCGTCAAAGCCCGCATTGACTCCACTGCGAAAGCCGTGATGCGCGACGCCAACACCAAGCTCACCTATCAGGTCGGCACCATGATCGAGCTGCCGCGCGCCTGCCTGCTTGCGGGTGAGATCGCGGAGAGCGCCGATTTCTTCTCGTTCGGCACCAACGACCTGACGCAGACCACCTACGGCATCAGCCGCGACGACGCCGCAAGCTTCCTCGGTCCGTACGTGTCGAAGGGCATCCTCTCGATCGATCCCTTCATCTCGCTCGACCAGGAAGGAGTCGGCGAACTGGTCAAGATCGGCGTCACGCGCGGCCGCAAGACGCGCCCCTCACTCAAGATGGGCATCTGTGGCGAGCACGGCGGCGATCCCGCTTCCGTCGCCTTCTGCCACAATGTCGGCCTCGACTACGTCTCCTGCTCGCCCTACCGCGTCCCGATCGCGCGGCTTGCTGCCGCGCAGGCTGCGCTCGGCAAGGTGGTTGCGAGCCAAGCGTAAGGCGAAGAGTTGAAATGTTGAATGTGAAGAGACGGGGCTAAGCCCCGCCTCTTTCATTTTGAGGCTCGACTGCTTCCACATCGTCATTGCGAGCGCAGCGAAGCAATTCAGAATCTTTCCGCGGCAGCAGTTTGGATTGCTTCGTCGCAAGAGCTCCTCGCAATGACGAGCTTGAGGCACGTTGCGCGTGAGCACATCGCGCAGCGCCGGGAACTCATCACACGTCCCGTAATGATACGCGCACGCAAGAGTTCCTTCACCATTCGCGTTGACCGGACGTTTACCACTTCGAGTGGGCCCACATTTACCACCCACGCAAATCGCTCCGCGAGAAAACCTGAGATTGCTTGAGTGTGTCGGCTGCGCAACGCCGATTAACGCCCCGGCAACCTAAATTAGATACTCACGATAAAGATCGAATTGGACGGATGTACTGCGGCTCGATCTGTCTGGTGTAAGCGTAGCGTGAGCGTATCGATGTCAGTGTTGCGTAACCATCCGAAGGGTGCGCGGTTCGCATCCTTCGAATCGGTCTCTGCATCTTCGCATTGATGCCGAGAGGGACCGGCTATCAGGACATAGGCTCGTTGCTGGCGCGTCAGCCCGGCGTGGCCGAGCGTTGGCAGAAGCAGGTGTTCTCTGCAGCCGCCTCCATTCAGCTCGCCACTTACAATTTCTCGCGTCCGATCGGAACGTCGGTGCCTGAGAGCACGATGGTCCGCCTCGCGAGCCTCGATGGCCGCGACGTCACCGGTTCCATTTCGCGCAACCCGGCCCTCCAGGCGCCGACGCGTTACCAGGCCTCCGACTTCCCCAAGGTCGATCGCGCGCTGAAGGGCGACCGCCTTGCTACCGTGACGCCTGCGCCCGCCGAGGCGCCGCCTCCGGCCCCTGCGCAGCAAGATCCGGCGACCTCGAACAGCTCTGTATTCGGCGCCAAGACCGTCCAATTGCCGGTTCAGTTGCCGGTCGCGCAGCCGCAGGCGATGTCGCCCGAGTCCGCGGCAGCGCTCGATCCAGAGCTCCAGGAGGCGATGCGCGCGCCGCCCCTGCCGCAATATGCCAATCCGCCGAAGGCCGATGACAATGCGCTGTCCTTTGCGGCGCAGCCGCTCAAGCAAGCGACGGTGGCTGCCCCGCCGCGCGATTTTTTCAGCGTAAAAACCTCGAACCTGTTTTTCGGCAGCTCCTCGCTCGGCGGCAGTCTCGAGAGCATCGAGAGTTGGCAGCCCGGTGCCGAGCCGCTGATCGTGATGCCCGACCCCGACATGAAGCTGGCCTCGCTATCACCACCGAACGAGGACGTCGGAAATGCGATCGAGCGCGGCGAGAGCGTCGCGCCGAAGGGCGAAGTCAACGCGGACAACCAGCGCGCCAAATCGCCGGCCGAGCGGCTGGCGCTGGACGAGAAGTCACGCGCGAAGTCTGAAAAGTGCCTCGCTGAAGCCGTCTATTTCGAATCCGCGGCGAGGCCGTGCGCGGCCAGATTGCGGTCGCACAAGTCGTGATGAACCGCGTGTTCTCCGGCAAATATCCGGACACCGTGTGCGGCGTGGTCTATCAGAACAAGTACCGGCACTTCGCCTGCCAGTTCACCTTTGCCTGCGACAACAATCCCGACGTGATCCGCGAGCCCGAGATGTGGGAGCGCGCCAGGAAGATTTCCAAGGCGATGCTCGACGGTCAGATATGGCTGCCCGAGGTCGGCAAGTCGACGCACTACCACGCCTATTGGGTGCGCCCGTCCTGGGTCGCCGAGATGAAGAAGATGTACAAATTCGGCGTGCACACCTTCTACCGGCCGCGCAACTGGGGCGACGGCAGCGAGGAGCCGAGCTGGGGCACGCCGGCGCAGACCGCCGCACTCCGGCCGAGCTCGTACTGGAAGCCAAGAGCTCCGCCGAGATGGGTGAAGTCGTGCGGCGGTAGACTACCTCATGCCTCGATATCCAGCGCGCAGTCGAAGTTCGGCGCCGAATGGGTCAGCGCGCCGGATGAGGCGTAGTCGATCCCTGTGGCCCCGATCGCGGCAATCGAGTCCAGCGTGACGCCGCCGGAGGCTTCGAGCTTCAGGCGGCCTTCCGTCATCCGAACGGCCTCACGCAGCGTTGCAAAATCCATGTTGTCGAGCAGCACCGCCTCGGCAAGTCCGGTGTCGAGCACCTCGCGGAGCTGAGCGAGAGTATCCACCTCGATCTCGATCTTGACGAGATGGCCGGCATGCGCGCGGGCGCGCTCCAGCACAGGACGAATACCGCCGGCGACCGCGATGTGGTTGTCCTTGATCAGGATCGCATCGTCGAGGCCGAAGCGGTGGTTGAAGCCGCCGCCGCAGCGCACCGCGTACTTCTCCAGTGCGCGCAATCCCGGCGTGGTCTTTCGCGTGCAGCAGATGCGCATCTTGGTGCCTTCGGTGCGCGCGACGTAGTCGGCCGTCAGTGTGGCGACGCCCGACAACCGGCCGACGAAATTCAGCGCGGTGCGCTCTGCCGTGAGAATGGCGCGGGCCTGGCCGGAGATCGTCAGCACGTGCTGCCCGCGGGCGACGCGCGCGGCGTCGCGGACATGCGCGCGCACCTCGAGGTCGGGCGAGAGCTTTTGCAGCGTCGCCAGCGCGAGCGGCAGACCGGCGATGACGCCGGATTGCCGCGCGACGAGGATTGCCTGCGCTTTGGTCGCTTCCGGGATGGTCGCGAGCGAGGTGACGTCGCCGGCGCGGCCAAGGTCCTCGTCGAGTGCGCGCTGCACGGCCTCGTCGATGGCGAGCGGAGAGAGGAAGGCGTCGGGATAGAGCAGGGAGGCCGGGGTGATCATGAAAAACTCCGTCAGGCGATCATGGGTTGCGCGATGCGCGGCGATGAATGCTCGAGGCCGTCTGCGATCTCGCGCGCCGCAGCGAGCGTGGTCATCGTTCTCTGCGCCAGCGTGGGCACCTCCGCGGGATGATCGGAGCGGAAATGCGCGCCGCGGCTCTCGTGGCGGCTCCAGGCTGCGGCGGCAACGAGCAGGGCCGTTGTCGCCATGTTGCGGACAGTGATGCTCGTGGCCATGTGCTCGAGCGCAGCAAAATTGCGCACGGCATCCGCAAGCCCGTCGCGCTCGCGGATCACGCCGACATGCGTGCTCATCATCGTGCGCAACTGCTTCACGTTAGCCTGATCCGGCGCACCGCCGCGCGGCATCACCAGCGTCTCGGGGGGCAGGCAGGTGAAGGGATTGCGTGGCCGGCGATGTCGTCGGCAACGCGTGCGGCATAGACCACGGCTTCCAGCAGCGAATTCGAGGCGAGCCGGTTGGCGCCATGCGCACCGGTGCACGACACCTCGCCGCCGGCCCAGAGCCCGTCGATCGAGCTGCGGCCGCGTGCGTCCACCGCAATGCCGCCCATGTGATAGTGCACGGCCGGCGCGATCGGGATGGCTTGCGTCGCCGGATCGATGCCGGCGGCGATGCAGCTTGCATGCACGGTCGGGAATTTGTCGGCGAAGCGCGCGCCCAGTGCTTCTCGCGCATCGAGGAAGGCGCCGCGCCCACCTGCGATCTCGGCGAATACGCCGCGGGCCACGATGTCGCGCGGCGCGAGCTCGGCGAGCGGATGGAGTGCCGTCATAAAGCGCTTGCCATGGCCGTTGATCAGCGTCGCGCCTTCACCGCGAAGCGCCTCGGTCGCAAGCGGCGCGGGATCGCGGCCGACCATGATGGCGGTCGGATGGAACTGCACGAACTCAGGATCTGCGATGTCAGCGCCCGCGCGCGCGGCAATCGCAAGGCCCGATCCGTTGGCCTCGGCCGGATTGGTGGTGACGGCATAGAGATGGCCGATGCCGCCGGTCGCCAGCACGATCGTGCGCGAGGCGATCATCATGGGCATCGCTGCGAAATTGCCCGCCTCGCGCAACTGAAAACCGGTGACGGCGCCGTCCTCGGTGAGCAGTCTTTCGGCGACAAAACCTTCGATCAGGCGGATCGACGGCGTCCGGCGCACGGCCTCGCTCAGCGCCGCAATGATCGCTGCGCCTGCGCCGTCGCCGCGCACGTGAACGATTCGCCGCGCCGAATGCGCAGCTTCGCGTCCGACGGCAAGCCGGCCTTCGAGATCGCGATCGAACGGCACGCCATAGGCGAGCAGATCATGAATCCGCGGCGCGGCCTCGCGCGCGATGCCGAGCGCGACCGCTTCATCGACGATGCCGCCACCGACCGCGATGGTATCCGCGGCATGCGCTTCTGGGCTGTCGCCTTCGGCCACGGCGGCGGCGATGCCGCCTTGCGCCCAAGCGGACGATGCGCCCTTTCCAAGCGGCGCCGCCGAGATCAGTGTCACCGGCCGCGGCGCGAGTTTGAGCGCGCAAAACAGCCCGGCAAGACCCCGCCGACGATGACCACGTCGTCGGTGGAGCGGGTGAGGTTATGGATGTTGTTTGTCATCGTTCTCTCCTCGTTCGTCGTCCCGGCCTAGCGCGCAATTGCGCGCGGGGGGGCCGGGATCCATTACCCCGACTGCGAGTTGTTGCGGCCTACGCTGCTAGTTCTTCAGATTGATCATCCGCTCGACCGAGCGCCGTGCGCGTTCCGCAAGTGCCGGATCGATGGTGACTTCCTCGCCCAGCGTCAGCAGGCTCTCCAGGATGTTGGACAGCGTGATGCGCTTCATGTGCGGACAGAGATTGCAGGGGCGCAGCATTTCCACGTCGGGCAACTCCGCGCGGACATTGTCGGCCATCGAGCATTCCGTGATCATCACCAGCCGCTTCGGGCGCCTTGCGCGCACCCAATTGATCATGTGCGCGGTCGAACCGGTGAAGTCGGCCTCCGCCAGCACGTCAGGCGGGCATTCGGGATGGGCGATGATCTGCACGGAGGGATCGGCGTCGCGGAAGGCGCGCAGTTCCTCGCCGGTGAAGCGTTCATGCACTTCACACGCGCCCTTCCAGGCGATGATCTTCACGTCGGTCTTCGAGGCGACATAGGTCGCGAGGTAACGGTCGGGCAGGAAGATCACGCTTGGCGCGTTGAGGCTCTCCACCACCTGCACCGCGTTCGACGAGGTGCAGCAGATATCGACCTCGGCTTTCACTTCGGCTGACGTGTTGACGTAGGCAACGACAGGCACGCCGGGAAATTTCTCGCGGAGCAGCCGCACGTCGGCGCCGGTGATGCTGGCGGCGAGCGAGCAGCCGGCGCGGGAGTCCGGGATCAGCACGGTCTTGTCCGGATTGAGCAGCTTGGATGTCTCCGCCATGAAGTGCACGCCGCATTGGACGATGACAGCGGCCTTCACCTTGGTGGCCTCGACGGCAAGCTGGAGCGAATCGCCGCCGATGTCGGCGACGCCGTGAAATATCTCCGGCGTCTGGTAGTTGTGGGCGAGGATCACCGCGTTGCGCGCGCGCTTCAGTTCATTGATCGCGTGAATCGTCGGCGCCATCAGCGGCCATTCGATCGCTGGAATCACGTGCTTGACGCGCTCGTAGATCGGCGCAGTGGCGCGTTCGATCTCCCTCGTCCATTCCAGCGAGGGCCGCGGCAGCGCGGGGCCGGCTCGCGCCGGCGCGGGCCGGACGGAGGGGGTCTGGCCCTGCGTCCGATTGGCGAAATCGTCGGATCCGTAAATTCCAGTGATCGGCATTGAAGCCTCCGTGCATATGTCATTTATGCTCTTTTAGAGTATATTGAGAGCCCGAGAAATCCGGCCGAATGGGCCGGTGGACTTCGTCGAGCTTCGATATCCTCAATCTGAGCAAATCTTATAGCACGCTGATCGGGGAACCGCTAGGTCTCGCCGCACACATTCTCGTCAAGTCCGGTCTCGTCGGGCCCGGTGCGGCCGCGACCGAACGCAATGCTCCCGAACTGGCCCCTCGCGGAACGCAATCATTTTGGCTTGGGATTTCCATGCACTTGCATTAAACGCCTGTTAGCGGCTGCCCATTTGCAAATCCGCCAATGGCCGGGGAGGAAGACCATGTCGACACAAGCGGGCGAACTCGGTTCGACCCCACGCTCCTCCAACTGGCGCACCCCGGCCGTAATCATCCTTTGCGGCTGTGCGATCGGCATGCTCGGCTTCGGTCCGCGCTCGGCTCTCGGTTTCTTCGTGCAGCCGATGAGCCATGAATTCGCCTGGGGGCGCGACGTGTTCGGCCTCGCCATCGCCCTCCAGAATTTGCTGTGGGGATTGGGCCAGCCGTTCGCAGGCGCAATTGCCGATCGCTTCGGCCTGTTCCGCGTGATGTGCATTGGCGCGCTGCTCTATGCCGGCGGCCTTCTGCTCATGCGCTATTCCTCGACGCCGATGTCGCTCAACATCGGCGCGGGCGTGATGGTCGGCTTCGGTCTCGCCGGCTGCTCGTTCAACCTGGTGCTGTCGGCCTTCACGAAGCTGCTGCCGGCCGAGAAGCGGGGCCTTGCGCTCGGCGCCGGCACTGCGGCGGGTTCGCTCGGTCAGTTCCTGTTCGCGCCTATTGGTGTCGCGCTGATCGACAATTTCGGCTGGCAGCAGGCGCTCACCGTGTTCGGCTTCCTGATGCTGCTGATCATCCCGCTGTCGCTGGCGATCTCGACGCCGCCGGTCGCAGGTGCGGCCAATGCGGCGTCTGCCGATGAGCAAACCATCACCAGGGCACTCGCGGAAGCCTTTGGCCATCGCTCCTACGTGCTGCTGGTGCTCGGCTTCTTCACCTGTGGCTTCCAACTCGCCTTCATTACCGTGCATCTGCCGGCGTTCCTGGTCGACCGCGGTATCTCGACGCAAACCGGCGGCTGGGTGATCGCGGCGATCGGCCTGTTCAACATCATGGGCTCGCTCAGCGTCGGCTATCTCCAGAACTCGCTGCCGAAGCGGTACATCCTCTCGACGATCTATTTCACCCGTGCACTCGCAACCCTCGCCTTCATCTCGTTCCCGATCACGCCGTTCTCGGCGATCGCATTCGGCGCGGTGTCCGGCCTGACCTGGTTGTCGACGGTGCCGCCGACCTCGGCACTGGTGGCGCTGATGTTCGGCACGCGCTGGCTCGCCACGCTCTATGGTTTTGCCTTCGTCAGCCATCAGGTCGGCGGCTTCCTCGGCGTCTGGCTCGGCGGCATCGTGTTCGAGCGCTTCGGCTCCTATACGCCGATCTGGTGGCTCTCGATCCTGTTCGGCGTGCTCTCGGCGCTGATCAATCTTCCGATCGTGGAGAAACCGGTCCAGCGAACGGTTGCGCAGCCTGCCTGATCGGCTAAACAATCCCTGAAACAAGTCAGGGAGTGCAGTCGTGGCCACATTCAAGGCGATCCGGATCGACAAGGCGGACAAGGGCACCACCGCCACGCTCGCGCAGTTCGACGAAGCCGAACTGATGGAGGGTGACGTCACCGTCCGCGTGGAATGGTCGACGCTGAACTACAAGGACGGCCTCGCGCTGACGGGCAAGGCGCCGGTGGTGCGCCGCTTCCCGATGATCGCCGGCATCGATTTCGCCGGCACAGTCGAAGCCTCATCGCATCCGCAATGGAAAGCCGGCGACAAGGTCGTCTGCACCGGCTGGGGCATGGGCGAGACCCATCTCGGTGCCTATGCCGAGAAGGCGCGGGTGAACGGCGACTGGCTGGTCGCCCTGCCGCAGGGCCTCTCTGCCCGCGATGCCATGGCGATCGGCACCGCCGGCTTCACCGCGATGCTCTCGGCGCTGGCGCTGGAAAGGCATGGCCTGTCGCCGAAGAGCGGCCCTGTCGTGGTGACGGGCGCTGCCGGCGGCGTCGGCTCGGTTGCCATCGCCGTGCTCTCCAAGCTCGGCTACCACGTCATCGCCTCGACCGGCCGCGCCGCGGAGGCCGATTACCTGAAGAGCCTCGGCGCCGCCGAGGTGATCGACCGCAATGAATTGTCGGCGCCGCCAAAGCCCCTGGCCAAGGAGCGCTGGGCGGGCGGCGTCGACAGCGTCGGCTCGACCACGCTTGCAGATCTTCTGTCGATGACCAGCTACGGCGGCGCCATCGCCGCCTGCGGTCTCGCCGCCGGCATGGACCTGCCGTCTTCTGTCGCACCCTTCATTTTGCGCGGGGTGTGCCTTCTCGGCATCGATTCCGTGATGTGCCCGATCGTCCCCCGAAACGCGGCCTGGCAGCGCCTCGCCTCCGATCTGGATCGATCGAAACTGACTGAAATCACTACGGAAATCCCGCTTGCCGAAGTTCCGGAATGGGGCGCGAAGATCCTCGCCGGCCAGATCCGCGGGCGCATCGTGGTAAAAATTGTCTAACGGCGTTCAGACTTTACCAACCAAGCTGCTTCAATGTCGCCATGGTTAGTATGGTAAGCAGCGGGTAAAGAGATAAGGCATCGCCCGCTGCGGGGGTTAGTTCGGAGTTGAGCATGCTTGCGCGTATTGTGTTGGGGGCTGTCACGGCAGTCGTGACGTTTGCGCCGGCCATCGCCTTGGCCGGGAGTATGAACGCCGACGAGGCACGCCGCTTCGTCGCCGGCAAAGTGTTCGCCTTCACCTGTTTCGACGGCACCCGCGGTGCAGGCCGTATTCTCGACGATCTCGGCGCCGCCGGTGCGGTGCAGTTCTCGGGCTCAGGCCCGGTCAAGCATCTCCGCCTGCCCGGCAACACGCTCCAGATCCGCGGCCAGAACGTTTGCGCCTCGATCAAGGGCATTCCGTTCGAGCCTTGTTTCAACCTCGAAAAGACCGATGACCGCAGCTTCCGCGGCTCGGTTTCGGGCATGGGCTTTGCCTATTGCGACTTCCACCATCAGGGCGGTAACCAGATGCTGATGGCGCGCGCCGTTGCGCGGCCGCGCTCGCTGCGTGCACCGGCGCAGACCGGTTCGGTCAACACATCGAGCACCGAGGTCGCCGCGCGCGTCGAGACTCCGCGGGTCGAGAGCAGCCGGATCGAGCCGGTGAAGTCCGAACCCAGGTCGGATTCGAACAACGAAGGTCCGCTGGAACTGCGCCGATCGACCGAGTGAGCTTCAGCCGATTGGCCTGCAGCGCGAAACTGCGAGCGCAATTCACCCACTTTTGACGAATGCTTCGCATACGAAGCCGCCGCGCCGTAGTCATACGGCCCGCGGTTTTCATGCCTTGGTAGCGACTGGCGCCCCAGCCTTGCGTCACGGCCGGAGCGCGGCCCTGCACAAAGGGTTCAACGATGTCGCTGTATTTCTTCCGCATCAGCACCGGGCGCTATTCCGGGGCCGCCGATCAGCCGTACGAGTTCGAGGATCGCGACGCCGCCTGGAAAGTGATGACCGAGGTCTGCGCCAATCTGCTCGGCAGCATCTCGCGAAATCTGAAGCCGAATGCAAAGTGGAGCATGGAATTGCTCGACGACAACAAGGAGCCGGTGTGCCGGATCAGCCTTGTGGGCGAGGCGATGTACTGCGAACCGCAGGGCGGGCGTTAACGGTTGCGTGCAGGCCTTAACGAACGACGTCTGCAAATTCAGTCCGCCCGGCCAACGCACATCAGCCTGCAACCGCTGCGCAATTGCGCGGCGGTTGCGCGCGTGCATGTTGCGGCGCCGCGACGAATGAGATGCAGGGTTAACCTTCCGGAAAAGCGATGCAGGCATGATCCCCGCAATATTCCGGGCGTTGAGTCGCTCATCTGTATTGCGTCATAGCGCTTTGGAGCACATTCATGAGCGGCCTTTCCATCCGCCTGACCCACAAGGTGATGGCGATCGGGCTCTTTGGTCTCGTTGGTCTCGTCGCCTTCGGTGCGATCTATGAGATCGGCAGCCTCTCCCAGGACACCTCCCGTGAAATTGCCAACCGCGCTCGCGCGATCGCCGAGCTCAGCAAGCAACTTTCGATCGAGATGCTGGAGGCCCGCCGCAACGAGAAGAATTTTCAGCAGCGCCGCAACGAGAGCTATGCCAAGGCGCATAGCGAGCTGATCGGCCCGATCAACCGCGATTTCGACGAGGTCCAGCGGTTGATGTCGGCGGGCGGTATGGGCGCCCTGTCCGACAAGACGAAGCAGGCCCAGGAGGGCTTCAGGCGCTACACTGCGGACTTCAACGCGCTGGTCGCTGCCGAAACCAGGCTCGGATTGAACGAGACGCTCGGCCAGTCCGGCTCGCTGCGCGCCGCGGTGCATGACATCGAGACGAAGCTGAAGGAGATCGACGATCCCAGGTCGACGAGCTGGATGCTGATGATGCGCCGGCATGAGAAGGACTTCATGCTGCGGCATGACCCAAAATACATTGCCGAGGTGAAGAAGGCGGCCCTTGAATTCTCCAACGCAATCGAGGTCGTCGCAGTTCCCACGGAAGTGATGAACGACGTCACGGCCAAGCTCCAGAAATACTTGTCCGAGTTCGCGGCATGGGCCGAAGGCGCGCAGCAGAGTGCGGCCCTGGATGCCAGCATGATGAAGACCTTCCGCGAGCTCGAGCCGGGGATGCAGGAGGTGCGGGCCGCCGTCGATGCCATGTACAAGCAGGCCGACGCTGCCGAAGCGGCGACCCGCGATGCCGTTCGGTTCTGGATGATGATCGCGTTTCTCATCACCGTCGCGGTGCTCGCCGCGGTCGGCTTCTTGCTTGGACGCTCGATTTCGAAGGCGCTGTCCGGCATGGTAGATGCGATGACGCGACTGGCGCGCGGCGAGCTCTCGATTTCCGTTCCCGGCGTCGGCCGCCAGGACGAGATCGGCGAGATGGCCGGTGCGGTCGAGGTGTTCCGAACCAACATGGCGGAAGCCGAGCGGCTGCGCGCCGAGCAGGCGGAAGCCGACACACAACGGCGAGCGCAGCGCAAGATGGACATGAAGCGGCTCGCCGATGATTTCGAAGGCGCAGTCGGCGAGATCATCGAGACCGTCTCATCGGCGGCAACCGAGCTCGAAGCCTCCTCCAACACGCTGACGCGCGCCGCGGAGCGTTCCAACGGGCTCGCCACCTCCGTCGCATCGGCCTCGGAGGAAGCGTCCGCGAATGTGCAGTCGGTGTCGTCGGCGAGCGAGGAGATGACGTCGTCGATTTCCGAGATCAGCCGTCAGGTGCAGAATCGGCGCGCGTCGCTGACGTCGCGGTCGAGCAGGCTCAGCGCACCAATGCGCGGGTCGGCGAGTTGACCAAGGCTGCGGGGCGCATTGGCGATGTCGTTGATCTCATCAACACCATTGCCGGCCAGACCAATCTGCTGGCTCTCAACGCCACGATCGAGGCGGCGCGCGCCGGCGAGGCGGGCCGCGGGTTTGCCGTGGTGGCGAGCGAGGTGAAGGCGCTGGCCGAGCAGACCGCGAAAGCAACCGGCGAGATCGGCCAGCACATCGGCGCGATCCAGGCCGCGACGGTGGACTCCGTCAGCGCGATCAAGGAGATCGGCGACACAATCGCGCGGATGTCGGAGATCTCCTCGACCATTGCCGCCGCCGTCGAGGAGCAGGGCGCCGCCACGCAGGAGATCTCGAAACATTCAGCACGCCGCGCAGGGTACCTCTGACGTGTCGGCCAATATCGGGGAGGTCCAGCGCGGTGCGGGCGAGACCGGGGCCGCGTCGGCTCAGGTTCATTCGGCGGCGCAATCGCTGTCGCAGGAGAGCAACCGGCTGAAGAGCGAAGTCGCGCGCTTCCTGGATTCGGTGCGGGCGGCATGACAGCGTAGGCCGTGGCGTACCGTTGCTGTATTGCTCGTGGTGTGGCGCGACGGGACATCCGTGCGGCTGCAATAATTGGTTGCAGTCAGCTCAAGTATCGAGAATCGGCAAATCAGTAGTTCCCTAGGTTCTTGTTAACGCCTGTTTGCAACTATGGGCGCAATCTTACCGGATAAGAACCAGCCAGCATCGTTGGAATGACCACCGCCCCGTCCGCCGCGACGGTCGCGGCGCCGGCGATTTGCGCGTTTACGTATGATCGGGATTTATCGTGATGTCGAAGTTGTCGATCGTCTTCAAGCTTCTGACCGTGTTGTCGGTCCTCGTGCTCTCGCTCGCCGGCGTCGGCGTCGTGGCGATCGGCACCATGCAGAACATCAACTCCCACACCGTCGAGATCGCGCAAGGCTGGTTGCCGAGCGTCCGTGCGCTGGGTTCGATCCGTGCCGATGTCAACGAGCTGCGCGTCGCGCTTCGTCTGCACCTGATGCAGGACACCGCCGAGGGCAAGGAAGCGGCCGAAAAAGCGTCTCGCCTCGCTGCGCGAACGCATCGAGCAGACCCGCAAGACCTACGAGGCGCTCATGACCTCCGCCGAAGAGCGCTCCATCTACGGACAATGGACGACGGCTTGGGGCGAGTATCTGAACGGTGTACAGGACGTGATGGCGCTATCGCGCAAGAGCCTCGGCAAGTTCCCGACTGAAGCCAACGAGCTGCTGCAGACCAGGGTCGCGAAGATGGCCCAGGCCGCCGATCCGCTGTTGACGAAGGACATCGAGCTCAACAACCGCGGCGCCGAATTGGAGACCAAGCAGGCGGCCGACAGCTACGCCACGATCTTCCGCGTACTAGTCGGCATCATCATCGCCTCCGTCGCGATCGCGATCGGCGCTGCCTATTATCTGGTCCGCGACGTTTCGCGCGGCATCGCCTCCATCATCAAGCCGATGCAGTCGCTCGGCGAGGGCGACCTCTCGGCCGAGGTGCCGCACCGCGGCGAGAAGACCGAGATCGGCTCGATGGCGGATGCGCTCCAGATCTTCAAGGAAGCGCTGATCGCCAAGAAGGCCGCCGACGAGGCGGCCGCGCGCGATGCCGAGGCCAAGATCGAGCGCGGCCGCCGCGTCGATGGCATCACCCGCAAGTTCGAAGCCATGATCGGCGAAGTCGTCGGCACCGTCTCTTCTGCCTCGATCGAGCTCGAGGCGTCCGCGACGACCTTGACCAACACTGCGCGGCGCGGCCAGGAGCTCTCGACGGCCGTCGCAGCGGCCTCCGAGGAGGCCTCGACCAACGTGCAGTCGGTCGCCTCGGCGTCCGAAGAGCTGTCGTCCTCCGTCACCGAAATCAGCCGTCGCGTGCAGGATTCGGCGCGCATGGCGGCGGAAGCCGTCGACCAGGCCGCGCGCACCAATGCGCGGGTCAACGAGCTGTCGCAGGCGGCATCCCGCATCGGCGATGTCGTCGAGCTCATCAACAACATCGCGGGCCAGACCAATCTGCTGGCGCTGAACGCCACCATCGAAGCGGCGCGTGCCGGCGAAGCCGGCCGCGGCTTGCCGTCGTCGCCTCCGAGGTCAAGGCGCTGGCGGAGCAGACCGCCAAGGCGACCGGTGAGATCGGCGCGCAGGTCGCAGGCATCCAGTCGGCGACGCAGGAATCGGTCAGCGCGATCCAGGAGATCGGAGGTACCATCGAGCGGCTGTCGGAAGTGTCCTCCGCGATCGCCGCCGCCGTCGAGGAGCAGGGCGCCGCCACGCAGGAGATTTCGCGCAACGTGCAGCAGGCCTCGCTGGGCACGCAGGAAGTCTCGATGAACATCACCGACGTGCAGCGCGGTGCGATCGAGACCGGCTCGGCCTCGACGCAGGTGCTGTCGGCGGCGAAATCGCTCGCGACCGACAGTACGCGCCTCAAGGTCGAGGTCGCGCAGTTCCTGGAATCGGTCCGCGCCGCCTGATCCTCAACTGCTTGCCTGTTGGACCGGCGGCGCGATCTGCCGCCGGAACAGGAGTCGCTGATACAGCCAGCCGATTGCGACCAGCACGATGCCGAGGCACATGAACGACAGCGCCCGGTAGACGCCCGTCAGCGTCGACATGTCGATCACGAAGGCCTTCAAGATCGTCAGGGCGATGACCGCGGCCGATGCCAGCCGCGCCCGCTCGGAGTTAACTGTTAGGCCGATGCCGAGCAGCACGACGCCGAAGGCAAGCCAGCCGATGGAATAGGTGTATTGCTCCGCCCCCGTGGTCTCGCCGCTGGTGAGGAACGGGCCGTGATAGAAGCGGCGGATCTCCAGCGTCAGGTACGACAACGCAAACACGAGGGCTGTGCCCGCGATGGTGTTCGCATAGACCTTGCCGCGTGCATCGACCACCGCATAGGCGAGCAGCAGCATCAGCACCGCCGGAAGCGCATAGCAGAGCAGCAGCAGGTTGAACACGGCGCCGCCGACATCGATGCGCCACAGCAGCGGGTTCTCCAGGAATAGCAAGCCGAACACGCTGACGAAACCGGCGATTGCCGTGAGCACGACCGCGCCGACATTGTGCACGATGCTGTGGCTGCGCCGCCGCAATCGCTCCAGCCCGATCGCCATGGCCAATGACACGCAGACCTGGAGGCCTGCTTCGAGCAGTGACGGCGCTGCGGTCATGTCGCCGCCGGTTGCGAGATGGCGAACCTCCATGAAGGCGAGAAGCGCGGTGAACAGGATCGCGGCCGCTTCCACCATGCGCAGCGGCGCGTCGTCACTACGTCGTCGCAGGAACATGCTTGCCGCCCAGAACGAGGCGGCCGGCAGGCCATAGCCCCACAGCAACCAGTTCAGAATCGGCTTGGTGCCGACGGCATCGCCGACGATGCGGGGGTCGTAAAGAATGCGCGCGGTGACGATGCTGGCGAAGATGGCGGCGAGCCAGCGCAAGAACGGGATCGGCCGCTGCGTCGCGATCCAGGCGGTGCCGAGCGACATCAGCGCCAGCGCGATGGTGAGCCAGCCCTTGTCCAGCGCGAAGGTCAGCGCCAGCGCCAGCGCGCCGAGCGTGCCGGTCGCAAACAGCGCCGTCGAGGTCGCAAGGCCCGGCCGGGCTTCGCGGCGGGTCAGCGTTTCTGTCGCAGCGCCGAAGGCAGCCGCGAGCAACACCGCGAGGATTGCGAACGGGATCGAGCGGTCGAGATGGGCGATGCGGGCATAAAGCGCGACCAGGATCGCGATCGGCGTGGCGACGCCTGCCGCCGACCATACCACGGGAATGATCGCCGAATTCGAACGCCCTTGCGCAAAGAAGCCCGCAATGCCGAATCCGGCGGCGAAGAGCGTGGCCACCAGGAGGTGCAGTGTCACTGCGCTCTCGATCGGGGTCGGCGTGATGCCAGGCATGGGGCCACCCGGCAGCACCAGCATGTCGGGATTGGCGCGCACGGCCCATTCGGCGAACACGATGAACACGGTCGCAGCAGCAGCACCCAGCGCGCCTGTGGCCGCCGGCGCACGCCAGGCCACGAATAGCGTCGCCGCGACGAGAACCGTAAAGCCGCTCAGCGCAAGATCGGCATGTGCGCTCGACAGCACGATCAGCATCGCGCCGAACAGATAGGCGCCGAGGGCGCTCGACGAGACCGGCTCGATCTGCCCGTCCTCGATGGCCGGGCCGAACATGAAACCGCAGACGACGAGCAGCGCGGCCAGCACGAAGCCGGCGATCACGTGCAAGGCATGCGGCGCGACCTGCAAATCGCCGGCATCGAGCCCCGGGAAGATCCAGAGCACGGCGAAGACAATGGTGGTGACCGCGAGCCAACGCCACAGCCTGATACGGGCGAGGCCAAAGCTCGCGGCGGTGACGATGGCGAGATAGATGTACAGCGCCCAATAGTCCGGCTTGCCGCTGGAGACGAGCACCGGCGTCGCGAAGGCGCCGACCACGCCGAGGCCCGCGAGCGCCGGCCCGTGCAGCAGCGCAGCCGCAAGGGTGCCGAGCGCAACGAGGCCGAGCAGCACGAAGGCCGTGGCGGGCACCAGGAAGTCATAGAGCGCGTAGGCCGCATACACGGTTGCGAACGCGACCGCGGTTCCGGCCGCGGTCAGGATCGCGGGGATGTTGGCGATCGGCAGCGCCGCGATCGTGGAGATGCTCTCCTTGCGCCGCGTCCATTCGCCGGCGCCCAGCAAGGCAAGCGCGAACACCCCGCCGAGGAATACGCGCACGCCGGGGCCGACCAGGCCGGCCTCGATTGAATAGCGCACCATGAAGAAGCCGCCGAGCGCGAGCGCAAGTCCGCCGATCCACACCACCCAGCGCGTGCCGAGCCGTTCTTCGAAGCCGGGTTCTGCGGCGGCCAGGGAGGCGGCGCGACATTGTCGGTGCTCGGCTGGAGCGGAGGCGGTGAAACTTGTTGGGGAATCGGCGGCGGCGCCAGCTCGGTTGCGGGCGCAAGCGGCGGTGGCTCCATGGCAATCGTCGTGGGCGCTTCAGACGCAGGCGTGGGCATCAACGGTGCTGGCTGCGGCTGCCGTTGCGCGTACAGCATCGCTTCGAGCGAGTTCAGCCGCCGGCGCAGCTCGGTCGCTTGGCTGGTGGCCCTGATTGCGATCAGGAAGGCGACGATCGCAATGAGAATTGCAAGGTCGTCGAACGGGGCGTCGAACATTAAGGCCTCCAGGCAATCGGCGGGCAGGGGCCGATCACAAATCTTGGTCTAGCGCCGGGAGCGCACGCGCAAGCCGGGTGCCGGCCGCTCCTGGAGTACGTCGCGGCGGAAGCGGTAGAGTGCCGCCGGCCGTCCGCCCGTCTGTGTCGACATCACGCCGGTCGGTTCGACCAGCGCTTCGGTTTCGACCAGACGGCGGAAATTCTGCTTGTGCAGACGGCGGCCGGAGATCGCCTCCACCGTGTACTGCAACTCTGTGAGTGTGAACTCGGCGGGCAAAAGTTCAAATACCACAGGGCGATACTTCAACTTTGCGCGCAGCCGTGCGATTCCGTGGCGAGGATTCGGCGGTGGTCGAACCGCATGGAGGTGCCGAGCGCAGGCAGCGTCCGGCGCGCCAATGCCGCAGGCCGGCTGTCGCGCCGCGCCTCCTCGACGAGGCCGGCCTCGTACAGGAGTTCATAGCGATCGAGCACGCGCTCCTCGTCCCAGGCCGCGCCCTCGAGCCCGAAATAGAACCGCACGCGATCCCTCCGCGGCAGCGCGCGCGTGGTCTCCGGCGTCTCCTCCTCCGCCCATGCGGTCAGCGCCGGGATGATGTCACGGGCGATGATCGCGGGCGGCGCCTCGCGCCAGTCTTCCCAGGGGAAAAAGCGATACCAGGGCTCGAAGCTTGCGGCATTCGTTGCGCCCTCGGCGGTGCGCGTCAGCGCGAGATATCCGATCGACACCATGTGCGCGCCGGTATCGCCCGCCTCGGCGTGACGGCCGCGATCGCCAAAGGTGTAGAGCTGCTCGACATAGCCGAGCCGCAAGCCCGCCTGTTCCTCGACCCAGGCCCGCAGGCCGATCTCGAAGGTGCGATGGCTCGGCGCATCGAACGGACCGAACGGCAGTCCGGTCAAGCCGTCGCCACCGCGCGCGGTCAGCACCAGCGGCTCGTGATCCTCGATCGCGACGATCGCGGCGGTCAGGCCGATCTCGATGGGCGTCAGCAGCTTGTCGCTCATCCGGTGACGATCGCTGATGTCATTCGAGCTCGATCACGAAGGGGCGGCCCTCGACCGTCATCTCGCCCGGACCCATCTCGTCGAGCGCGCGCAGCATGCGGCCGTTGCGCCCCAGCGCACGGTCGGCCAGGCTGACAATGCGCCGGTTCGGCGAGGCGATCGGGGAGGCCGCGCGGATATTCTTCGCTATCTCGATTTCGTCGCGATCCGGATTGAGCGCGCAGACGGCGGCAAACGCGCTCGCCGTGGAGCGGCTGATGCCGGCATAGCAATGCACGACCAGCGGCGCGCCGCGATCCCAGCCGCGCACGAAATTGAGCACCTGGTCGATATGGGCCTCGGAGGGCGCGACGAAACCGTCCATCTCCTCGGTGATGTCGTCCATCGACACCTTGAGATGGTTGGCCGGCAGCACCGACACCGGCCGCGCCACTTGCTCCACATTGGCCATCACCGTCAGCACATGGCTGGCCCCGGTGCGGCGGACGGTTTCGGGAAGTGCGGCGAGGGAACAGACGTGGATCATGAGAGGACCTTTCGCCGGGCGACTATAGCGAGCGTCTGTGGGGTGGGCAAGCGAAGCGCGCCCACCACTTTCGTCGCAATTGCGAAAAGTTGGTGGGCACGGCGCAAGCGCGCCTTTGCCTACCCTACTGCACTTACGCAAACACGGCGCCAAACCGCTCCAGAAACTGCTTCTCGGCCCGAGCCGCGGTCCAGGGCGTCAGATAGTCGCGCCGGACGCTGTCGGAGAGGCCGGGATCCCTCCCGAACAGGCGCTTCGCCTCGCTCTCGCTGAAGCCGGCGAGCTCGGTCGCCTCCAGATAGGCCGCGCCGCGATCGGCGGCCTTGATGGCCAGCGTGGTCTCGTCGGGGAGCACTGGCGGCAGGCCGAAGCGGATGTGGATGGCACCGAGCAGGCGCTTCTCCACCGCCTTGTAATGGCCATCGAGCACCGCCTTGAACGGCGAGATCATGTCGCCGATCACGTATTCGGGTGCGTCGTGCAGCAGCGCGGCGAGCCGCATGCGCTCATCCACGCGCGGCATTTCGTGCCGTAGCACGGCCTCCACCAGCAGTGTGTGCTGCGCGACCGAGAAGATGTGCGCGCCGATGGTCTGCCCATTCCAGCGGGCGACGCGCGCGAGCCCATGCGCAATGTCGGCGATCTCGACATCCAGCGGCGAGGGATCGAGCAGATCGAGCCGGCGGCCCGAGAGCATGCGCTGCCAGGCGCGGGACCCGCTGCGCGCGCGGTCTTCCTGGCCGTCATTTGGCCTTGAGGCGCGGCTTGCGCTGCATCTTGCTGCAGATCGCGTGACAGTGACAGTCGACGAGATGGTCGTTGACCATGCCGGTCGCCTCCATGAAGGCATAGACGATGGTCGGCCCGACGAATTTGAAGCCGCGCGAGGACAGATCCTTGGAGATCTGCACCGACAAAGGCGTCGAGGCCGGCACGCTTGCCGTGGTCTTGAAATTGTTGACCTTGGGCCGACCGTCCATGAAATCCCACAACAGCTTCGAAAAGCCGGGACCCTTCTCCATGATGTCGAGATAGGATTTTGCGCTGAGGATCGCGCCATCGATCTTGGCGCGGTTGCGCACGATGCCGACGTCGTTCATCAACGCGTGCACCTTCCTCTCGTTGTACCGCGCGATCTTCTCCGGCTGGAAATCGTCGAACGCTTTGCGGAAATTGTCGCGCTTGCGCAAAATCGTGATCCAGGAGAGGCCGGCCTGAAAACCGTCGAGGATCAGCTTCTCATAGAGCGCGCGGTCGTCATACTCGGGCACGCCCCACTCAGTGTCGTGATAGGCGACATAGAGCGGATCTTCGCCGGGCCACGGGCAGCGGGTCTTTCCGTCGGGATGCAGGCGGGGAGCACGGCTCATGCAATGGGCTGCTTTGCGGGAATGCGGACGATTTCAGGTTCTGCCAGTTTCAGCGCGAGGCCGCCCGCGGTCAACGGCTGGCCGGCATCGAGCGCATCCGCAACGCGGTCGATGCGCACCAGCGCAATGCCCTTGCCTTGCGCCGACGAGCCCATGGTGCCGACGGACTTGTCGCCGGCCATGACACTGACGCCGGCCTCGGGCGAGGTGCCCCTCGAGCAGTACCTTCACGCTGCGGGTCCGCGCGGTGCCGCGATGCTGCATGCGCGAGACGACCTCCTGGCCGACATAGCAGCCCTTGTCGAAATCGACACCGGCGAGGCGGTCCATATTGGTCTCGTGCGGGAACGCATCGCTGTACATGAAATCGAGCCCGCCGCGCGGCACGCCGAGTGCGATGCGATGCGCCTCGTAGTCGGCGGCATCGACCAGTTCGGCGCCGATCAGGTCGGAGAGTTTCTGCTTGAGATCCTTAGGGATCAGGATGCGAGTGCCGAGATGCTCATTGCGTGGGTCCGCAAAAGCGAGATCGGGCTGAGACGCCGGCTGGCCGTCCCAGGCCGCGAGCACGCCGAGATCGTCGGAGAGGTTGTCCACCGTCACCCTGGCACGAAGCTTGTAGGGTATCAGCTTGGTGGCGAGGCCCTCGGCCAGCGGTTTCGGGCAGTCGATCAGGAACCCGCCGCCGTGGCCGGCGGGCGCTTCCGTGATCAGGAAATCCACGATGATCTTGCCCTGCGGTGTCAGCAGCGCGCCGAATCGCCCCAGGCCCGGCTTGAGCTTGTCGACATCTGTGGTGATGAGGCCATTGAGGAAGTTGCGTGCATCCTCGCCCGCGACCTTGATCACGCCCCGGTCGGGAAGAAACGCTGATTTCATGCGAAAATCTCTTGCGACATGTTGCTCCGGAACGTAAGCCCGCAAGGCATAAACGACAAGACCTCGAGCCCCGCGCTTGGGGATGACAGAGGCCTCCAGCCATGACCCAGCGTTTCGATGTGATCCTCAAAGGCGGCACCGTCGTCAACCAGGACGGCGAGACTGTTCGCGATATCGGCATCACCAATGGTCGGATCGCCGAGTTGGGCCCACTGTCGCAAGGCTCCACCGCCGAGGTGATCGACTGCAAGGGCCTGCACATCCTGCCCGGCGTGACGGACACGCAGGTACATTTTCGCGAGCCCGGTCTGGAGCAGAAGGAAGACCTCGAGACGGGATCGCGCAGCGCCGTGATGGGCGGCGTCACTGCCGTGTTCGAGATGCCGAACACCTCGCCGCTGACGGTGACGGAGGCGACCTTCGCCGACAAGGTGAAGCGCGCACACCACCGCATGCATTGCGATTTCGCCTTCTTCATCGGCGGCACACGCGAGAACGTGCAGGATCTGCCTGTGCTCGAGCGCGCGCTCGGCTGTGCCGGCGTAAAAGTGTTCATCGGCTCCTCGACCGGCGCGCTGCTGGTGGAGGACGACGAGAGTCTGCGCCGCATCTTTCAGGTGATCCGCCGTCGCGCGGCGTTCCACGCCGAGGACGAGTATCGTCTCAACGATCGCAAGTCGCTCCGCATCGAGGGCGATCCGCGCTCGCATCCGGTCTGGCGCGACGAGACCGCGGCGCTGATGGCGACGCAGCGCCTCGTCAAGCTTGCGCACGAGACCGGCAAGCGCATCCACGTGCTGCATATCTCGACCAAGGAAGAGATCGAATTTCTGCGTGACCACAAGGATGTCGCCTCCTGCGAGGCGACGCCGCATCATCTCACGCTGGTGGCCCCCGACTGCTACGAGCGGCTCGGGACGCTGGCGCAGATGAACCCGCCGGTGCGTGGCGCCGATCACCGCGCCGGGATCTGGCGCGGCATCGAGCAGGGCATCATCGACGTGCTCGGCTCCGACCATGCGCCGCATACGCTGGAAGAAAAGCAGAAGACCTATCCTGCGTCGCCCTCCGGTATGACCGGCGTCCAGACGCTGGTGCCGCTGATGCTCGATCACGTCAACGCCGGCCGGCTGTCGCTCGCAAGGTTCGTCGATCTCACCAGCGCCGGCCCGGCGCGCCTCTACAATATGGCCTGCAAAGGCCGTATCGCCGCCGGTTACGATGCCGACTTCACGATCGTCGATCTGAAGCGTAGCGAGACCATCACCAACAAGTGGGTGGCATCGAAGGCCGGCTGGACACCGTATGATGGCGTCCGCGTCACGGGCTGGCCCGTGGGCACCTTCATCCGCGGACGCCGCGTGATGTGGCAGGGCGAAATCGTGACGCCGTCGCAGGGCGAGCCGGTGCGGTTCCTGGAGACATTGAAGCAGTAGCTCTGCTGTCGAGGAACGGACGCGCCATCCCCGTCATTGCGAGCGAAGCGAAGCAATCCAGAATCTTTGGTGGTGGCAGCCTGGATTGCTTCGCTTCGCTCGCAATGACGAGGCGAGGGAGCTACACTTCCTCTCGAACGGGAGTGCAGTCCGATGTCCCAGCCCGCCGACCTCATCACCACCGAGCAACTCGCGGCCGTTCTCGGCGACCCCAACCTCCGCCTCTACGACTGCACGACCTACAACGAGCCTGTCCCACCCGGCAGCGACGTGCCGTACCGTGCCGTCGCCGGTGACAAGACGTTCGCGGCCGGCCACATCCCGGGCGCCGATTTTCTGGATCTGCAGGGCGAGTTCTCCGACACCGCCGCGCAGCAATTTTTCATGATGCCTGGTGTGGCCCAGCTCGAGGCCGCCTTCGGTCGGCATGGTGCGGATGCAAGCAAAACCATCGTGCTCTACAGCATCGGCACCATGATGTGGTCGACGCGGTTCTGGTGGATGCTGCGCTCGCTCGGCGTCGACGCACAGGTGCTCGACGGCGGCTTCGACAAATGGGAGAAAGAGGGGCGGCCTGTCGTAACAGGCGCGCCGAAAGGCTATCCGGCGACGACCTTCAAGGCCGCGCCGCGCGCCGGCTTTTTCGTCGACAGAAACTTTGTGAAGGCACGCATCGGCGACCCCTCGACCGTCACAGTCAATGCGCTCGGACCGCAATTTCATCGCGGTCTCGAGCCAAGCCGCTACGGCCGGCCCGGCCGCGTGCCCGGTAGTGTCAACGTCTCGGCTGCAACGCTCATAAATACTGACAACACCCTGACATCGCTCGCGGATGCCGCGGTGAAATTCGCAGCCCGGGGTGTCACGCGCGACAAGAACGTGATTCTGTATTGCGGCGGCGGCATCTCGGCGACCATCGACCTGTTTCTGCTGACGCAGCTCGGCTATGACAAGCTGACGCTCTACGACGCCTCCATGGGCGAGTGGGCAAGGGACCCGGCGCTGCCGATCGAGACGGACTAGGCGGCGAATTTTGCCCTGGAAAATCGGGAACCTTTTCTGCCAGCCTGCATCCAATGTCTGAACCAACGATATCGAGCAGGTGACCGCCATGCAACGGACTGCAGCCAGCCTGTTTGCGGACGCCAGATCATCGGAAGCCGAGCTGATCGAGCGCGCGCGAGGCCATGACGAGGCCGCGCTCCGCGCGATCATGCAGGCCAACAACCGCAGGCTTTACCGCCTCGCGCGCGGCATCCTGCGCAACGACAGCGAAGCCGAGGACGTGGTGCAGGAGACCTATTTCCGCGCCTTCACTCATCTCGATGACTTCAGGGGCGAGTCCGGGCTGTCGACCTGGCTGTCCCGAATCGCCATCAACGAAGCGCTTGGCCGGGCGCGCAGCGCCAAGCCGCATGTCGAGCTCGGTTCGGTGCCCGAAGCCGCGCTCGAGGCGCAGATTATCAAATTTCCCGCTTCTCCCGCGGGCGATCCGGAAAGGACCATGGCCCAACGTGAAATCCAGCGCGTCGTCGAGCGCGCCATCGACCAGTTGCCGGATGTCTTCCGCATGGTCTTCGTCGCGCGCGTCATGGAGGGCATGAACATCGAAGAGACCGCCGATCTGCTCGGCGTGAAGCCCGAAACGGTGAAGACGCGGCTGCATCGTGCCCGCACCATGTTGCGCGAGAATGTGGAGAAGGAGATCGGCCCGGTGATGATGGACGCGTTCCCGTTTGCGGGCTGGCGCTGCGAGCGCCTGACGGTGTCGGTGCTGAAGCGCCTCGGAATCGGCGGCTGAAATCTTTCGGGAACGTTTGCGCGAAACTTCCATCCAACTCCTGTGAAGCAACGCCGGAAAAATGGTCCGGCAGCACAGGAGTGTCAAACCATGTTCGTTCGTTGGAGCGCGGCGATGGCCGCAGCCATTCTGTTGTCAAGCCCCATGCTGCTGCAAGGCGCGCATGCGGCCGACAAACTCACGGATCCGCAGATCGCCCACATCGCCTACACCGCAGGCGTGATCGACATCGACGCGGCCAAGCAGGCGCAGAAAAAAGCCAGGAACAAGGACGTCAAGGCGTTTGCCGAGGACATGCTGCGCGACCACGAGGCGGTCAACAAGCAGGCGCTCGCGCTGGTCAAGAAGCTGAACGTCACGCCGGAGGATAACGACACCAGCAAGGCGCTGTCGAAGCAGGCGAGCGACAAGCTGGCCCAGCTCGACAAGCTCGACGGCGCTGCGTTCGACAAGGCCTATGTCGCGAATGAGGTCGCCTATCACAAGACGGTCAACGGCGCGCTGGAGACCCAACTCATTCCGTCCGCGAGCAATGCCGAGCTGAAGAGCCTGTTGCAGACTGGTCTGAAGATCTTTCAGGGCCATCAGCAGCACGCCGAGCACGTCGCGGCCGAACTGAAATAGGGAGCATATGACGATGACGGGGCGGCTGTGTTCGATCGCTGTAGCGCTTGTCTTCGCGGCGATGGTCGTCCCGGCGCACGCCGCGACGACAGAGATCACGATGGAGAATCTCGTGATCTCACCGGCTGAGGTGTCGGCGAGGGTCGGCGACACCATCGTATGGATCAACAAGGACGTCTTTGCCCACACGGCCACCGCGAAGAACGGTGAATTCGACGTCACGCTGCCGCCGAAGACCTCGGCGACGTCAGTTGTGAAGAAGGCAGGAACGGTCGATTATTACTGCCGCTACCATCCCAACATGAAAGCGACGCTCAAGATCGAGCCGTGACGGAGGGCGCGCTCGTCCGACAGGGCGTTCCTGGCGGTCTTTATTGCCTTGCGAGGCAGACCGAAAATTCGCCGTGACGGATGCGGGCGGGAAAGCCCTCGACGAATTTCGCCACTGCGTCCTCGCCATAGGTGCCGACGAGCTCGGCGAGCGCCGCAAACAGGCTCGCCTGTGCCAGGCAGTCGCCGTCGACGCCATCATGGCGCGCTTCGGCCCAGGCCTCGTTGAGATAGCTCAGTGCGGCCTGTTTCTGCTCGTGGTCGGGCAGCGGCGCGCGGGCGGGGGCGTAGGAAATCGGCTGGCTCATGAATCTCAATCAGGGCTGGGGCGCGATCCACGGCGATGCGCTGTGCAAGAGGTGTAGCACGCGCGTTAACGACCGCTAGGCCACATCTTTAAGAACGGTTAATGGCTGTGAACAAAGTCGATGACAGAGTTCCCGCGAACTCAGTTCGCGTAGCGTGCCGTGAGGTCGCGCGAGATCTTCGAGCCCTCCTCGATGTAGCGGCGGATCGCCACCGTCGCGGCCGGTGTGCAGCTCCGATACGTCTGTTGAAATCCGTTATAGCCACGGTTGAAGGCCGCGATCATGCGGGTGCGGCGCTCACCGGAGGGGTTTCGGCATCGATCAGCGCCTGCATCTCGCTGCGCCATTTGTTGCCCTCGTTGGTGCCGCAGATGCCGCGCAGATAGTGCAGGCCGCCGAGAATCTCGGCCAGCCGCTGCAAATCGGCGTCGAACGGCGCCGCCACGTCCTGGGCCCGGGCGGGCGCGGAAGCGCAGGCGAGAATCAGGACAAAAATGGCCAGAAATCGCGTCGACATCGGCGGGCTGTATGCCCCCTCAGGGCTGATGACGCAAGGCGGGGCGGTCAGGGACCAATCAGCCGGTGTGCGGCCTGGATGATCTCCTCCAGGCCCCCGGTCAGCTTGAGGTCCCCGAGGCTTCCCAGCGCGTTCGGGGCGATCCAGCGGTAATCGTCGAGTTCGTCGTTCAGGGCAGGCTCCCTGGCCACCCAGCGGGCCGCAAAGGACATGATCAGGTAATGGCCGGCGCCAGGTGCGGCCGGCAGCACCTCGCGCCATCCGGCGAGGCTGACGATCTCGATATCGAGCCCGGTTTCCTCGTCAACCTCGCGGCACAGTGCCTGGTGCAGCGATTCGCCGAATTCGACCCGGCCGCCTGGCAGCGAATAGAGCCCCTTGGCCGGCGAGCGGGCGCGGCGGGTCAGCAGCACTTTGCCCTCGCGGAAAATCGCGGCACTGACCGCGATCTGGGGGTGGGTGGGCTGGGCGAGGGACGCCATCTCTTTGGCTACCTGGTTTAATTCGCCATGATGGTGTCGACGTCCGCCTCCGCCCCGCCATTGATGATGCCGCCGCAGGCGGCGATCAGCGGCTTGACCCAGAGGGTGGCCTGCTCGGCGAGCCGGACGCGGGTCGTGTCCTTCTCGACGTCGCGCATGGCTGAGCCGACCGCCGATAGAATCGAGGTCATGGTGTCGGTGATGTGGTCGAACTGGGCGCGCACGGACGGCTCGGCCTTCTCATAGGCTTCGATCGCAAGATCCCGCGCCCTGAAATTCGAGGCGGTGAAATGCTCGGCATAGGACAGCGGTGTCCAGGTCAAAAAATCTTCCGCGCATTCCGGCATGTCCGGGACCATCTCGAGCAGCATCACGGCTTCATTGAAATGGTTGAGATAGTCTGTTGCAAGCCCGGTTCGCGGGTTGATGTTGGCCACGCGCAGCCGCTCGGCCCAGGCCGCGGCCTCGGGGCCCGTCTGTGCGCGCGTCGCGGGTTGGGAGGCCGTTGAGCTCATTGGCCGCAGTGTTAACGTTCGGGGTTAAAAGGACCTGAACGGACCCTATATGGACGCCCTAAGATGTGTGGACGCTTCGTCATAACTTCGGCCCCCGCGGCTTTACGGCAACTGTTCGGCTATATCGAGCAGCCGAATTTCCCGCCCCGGTACAATGTCGCGCCCACGCAACCGATTCCCGTCGTCCTGGTCGAGAATGGCGCGCGCCATTTCCGCCTGATGCGATGGGGCCTGCTGCCGGGCTGGGTCAAGGATCCTCGCGGGTTTACGTTGTTGCTCAACGCCCGTTCGGAGACGGTGCTGGAGAAGCCCGCCTTCAAGAACGCGATTCGCCGGCGCCGCGGCCTGATCCCGGCTGACGGCTATTATGAATGGAAGGCGGTTGACGGCCGCAAGCAGCCGTTCTTCATCCATCACGCCGACGGTGCGCCGCTCGGTTTTGCCGCGGTGTTCGAAACCTGGATCGGGCCGAACGGCGAGGAGATCGACACGGTGGCGATCGTCACGGCGGCTGCTGGAGAGGATCTGGCCGCGCTGCATGACCGCGTGCCCGTCACCATAAGCCCGCGCGATTTCGAACGCTGGCTCGATTGCGGCAGCGACGAACTCGGTGCGATCCTGCCGCTGATGACGGCCTCCCGCCGCGGCGAATTCGTCTGGCGCCCGGTCTCCACCCGCGTCAACAGCGTCGCCAACGACGACGAACAGCTGCTCTTGCCGATCAGCGCGGAGCAGATGGAGGCAGAAGCCGAGGCTGCGAAGCCCAAGAAGGTGGTGCGGAAAGTTGCGGGCGCGTCATCCGATGACGGGCAGGGATCGCTGTTCTGATCACCGCTGCCGCAAGGTGCGAAGGCGCAACGCGCCGTGCCCACCATGTGTCCTTTATGCGATGGTGGGCACGCTTCACTGGCCCGCGCTACGGCAGCGGAGTCTTAAACAATCTCCCTTGCCCGTAGCGCCGCGATCTCCGCCGCATCAGATCCCAGCTCGGCCAGCACCAGAATCCGTATCCGCGCCCAGTTCTGGCGCCATCCGGTCCAGTCTGCCGCCGCCATGCGCGAGCTTGAATCCGCTGCCGGCAAAGCGCAGGCGGCCATAGCGCGTATCGAGCTCCTGGATCGCGCCACGCGCTTTGATCTGCGGATGGTCGATGACCTCCTCGATCTTCCAGATGCTGGCGCAGGGCGCGCCCGCGTCTTCCAGTAAGGTCTCCCATTCGCGCGCGGGCTTTGCGGCGAGCGCCTCCTCGATGATGGCACGCAGCGCGGGCTCGTTCTCATTGCGCGAAAACCAGTCGGCGAAGCGCGGATCGCTCAGCGTGTCCTCGCGGCCGAGCGCGACCATCAGTGCACGGTATTGTTTTTCGTTGTTGACGGCGAGCAGAATGTAACCGTCGCCTGCCTTGAACAGATTTGCGGTGGTCTTGCGGCTCACCGCCTGGTTGCCCGACAGTTGCTGGCGATGGCCGGCGACCGACCAATCCGCGATCTGCCCGGAGAGAAACGCCATCGTCGCCTCCAGCATGGACACATCGACGAACTGTCCCTCGCCGGTTCGGTCGCGCTGGTAGAGCGCGCTCGACACGCCGAACGCCGCCGTCGCACCCGACAGCACGTCGCACACCGCAAAGCCGGCGCGCGTCGGCCCCGTTTCCGGATGCCCCGTGATCGCCATGATGCCCGAGAGCGCCTGCATCTTGCCGTCATAGCCGGGCCGCAAGCGATCCGGACCGGTCTGGCCGAAACCCGATACCGCGCAATAGATCAGCTTCGGATTGATCGCGGACAGCGTCTCATAGCCGATGCCGAGCTTGTCCATCACGCCCGGTCGGAAGTTCTCCATGACGACATCGATGGTGGCGGCGAGCTTCTTCACGATCGCGATCGCGTCGGGCTTTTGCAGGTCCAGCGTCAGGCTGCGCTTGTTGCCGTTGATGGCCTGAAACGCCGGTGCCAGCCCGCGCTCGGCCCATTCGCGCGACAGTGGCGTGCGGCGCATGTCCTCGCCCTCGCGCCGCTCGACCTTGACGACGTCGGCACCCAGCAGCGCGAGCTGGTAGCTCGCATAAGGGCCGGCCAGCACTTGCGTGAAGTCCAGGATCTTCACGCCCTCGAACGGTCGCGTCACGTCTCTCTTCCCTTGCTGTTTTATTTCATCGGAGGACGTCAGGCGGCGCGATTGCCGCGCGCGATCTCCTTCTGCTTGTCGAATTCGGCGCGGCGGCGTGCCAGCTCTTCGGGGCTCAATCGCGCGACGTTGTTGTAGTCGAGCTTCCAGGAGGCATCCTCGCTCCAGCGCAGCGGCGACTGCATCGTGGTCTGCGGGCCGCTCGCGGTCTCCAGCAGTTTCAGCGCCAGCTCCAGCGTCTGCTCTTGCGAAGCAATGTCGTGGGGCTTGCCGGCGGAATTGCCGAGCGGGAAGTCACTGAACAGGAATCGCGGCACGGCGGCGTGCTCGATGATGTCCTTGGCGCAGCCCATGATCACGGTCGGAATGCCGCCTGCCTCGAGCTGTCGCGCCACCAGCGCGGTGGTCTGGTGGCAAACCGGGCAGTTCGGCACCAGCACGGCGACGTCGACCTTGTCGGCAATGCAGCGCGCCAGAATCTGCGGCGCATCGGTGTCCAGCGTGACGCGATGGCTGCGATTGGTCGGCGCGCCGAAGAAACGCGGCGCGACTTCGCCGATCCGGCCGGCGGCGCTGGCCTTCAAAAGCTGCCGCAGCGGAAACCAGGTGCCGTTGTCCGTAGCGGTGGTGTGCTTGCGGTCGTAGCCGATGTGCGAGATGCGCAAATCGTGCTGCTTTGAGGTGTCGCCGTCATAGACCTGATAAAACTTTGCGCTGCCATTATACGCCGCGCCCGGCCCCTGGTCGCCCTTGGTCGGATCGTAAGGCGCCGCGGTCGTGATGATGGTGACCCGCGATTGCGCCAGCGGCTTCTTCAGCTTCTGGAACGGCGCCTCGGTGTAGTGCGCCCAGCGATACGGCGTGGTGTAGCCGATCGCGGCGTAATAGTCGCGCGTGCGCTGCATATAGGGGACGGGGGAATCATAGTCGGGCGCAAAGCCGAATTCGTCGTCGCGCGGGGCAGACATGGGCGCGTCTCCTGGTTCTTGTTGAGGGCCAGACTAGAGATACTCGGCGGTTTGCTCAACAGGCGCCACGGCTGTGCAGGCCAGAATTGCCGCCCCGGCGGGGCTACCTGAAAATATGCAGCGCCGCGTATTGCAGCAGCATGATCGCCTTGGCGTCGATGATCCTGCCGTCGGCGATCATCGCCAGCGCCTCGTCGATGCCGAGCTCCAGCACCTCGATGTCCTCGCCCTCATGCGCGAGGCCGCCGCCGGCGCTGACGCGCATCTCCGGCTCGTACTCGGCGACGAAGAAATGCAGTTTTTCGGTCACGGCGCCGGGGCTCATGAAGGCCTCGAACACCTTGTGGACGTCGTGCAGGCGGTAGCCGGTTTCCTCCTCGGCTTCGGCGCGGATGCGCGCCTCGGGCGAGGCGTCGTCCAGCACGCCGGCGGCCGCTTCGATCAGGAGATCGTCGTAGCCGCGGATAAACGCCGGCAGGCGGAACTGGCGCACCAGGATCACGCTGCGCCGCGCGCGATTGTAGGGCAGCACGGCGGCGGCATTGTCGCGCTCATAGGTTTCCCGGTGCTGCGTCTGCCACTCGCCGTTGGCGCGCCGGTAGTCGAACGTGGTGTTCTTCAGGGGCGTCCAGTCGTCAGAGAGCACGCGGACGTCCTTGATGCGGACGCGGTCGGAAATGGTCATGCTTCGATCTCCAGTTGCTTGGCGTGGTCTCGCGGCCGTCGAGCCACTTCTGGAACATCACCGACGTCGATTCCTCGAAGCCGAGCGATTGGTAGAAGGCGTTGGCTTGCTCGTTGCCGCGCCGGACCAGGAGCTGGAGCTTGGCAATTCCGGCCTGCCGCAGCCAGTCCTCGGCGGCTGCCATGATGACGCGGCCATGACCGCGCTTGCGGCCATCGGGGTCGATCGCGACGTAATAGATCCAGCCGCGATGACCGTCATGGCCGACCATGACGGTCGCGACGATCGCGCCACTATCGCGGCCGATCAGCACCGTCGAGTTGTCTCGCCGTCGCGCCAGCGCGATATCGGCATGCGGATCGTTCCAGGGCCGCGTCAGGCCGCAGCGCTGCCACAGCGCGACGACCGGCTCGACATCGGCATCTCTGATCGCGTCGATCGCAAGAGCGCTCACAGCACCTTCCCCGGATTCATGATGCCATGCGGATCGAGCATCGCCTTGATCGCGCGCATCAGCTCGATCGCGGTCTTGTCCTTCACCTCGGGCAGCTCGTCGCGCTTGAGCACGCCGATGCCGTGCTCGGCCGAGATCGAGCCGCCCATCCGCAGCACGATCTCGAACACAACCGCGTTCATCTCGTGCCAGCGTGCCAGATAATCCGGGGTGTTGGCGCCGACCGGCTGGCTGACATTGTAGTGCAGGTTGCCGTCGCCGAGATGGCCGAACGGCACCGGCCGCGCGCCGGGGATCAGCTTCACCACGGCGGCGTTCGCCTCCTCGATGAAAGCGGGCACGGCAGCTACGGGAACGGAAATATCGTGCTTGATCGAGCCCCCCTCGGGCTTCTGCGCCGCCGACATTTCTTCTCGCAATTTCCAGAAGTTGCTGCGCTGGGTGAGGTTCGCCGCGATCACGGCATCGTCGACGATTTCATCCTCCATGGCCTGGGCAAGGATCGTCTCCAGCGGCGTGCGGGCGTCGTCGCTTGGAGAGGACAATTCCATCAGCACGTACCAGGAATGTTTCTTCGCAAGCGGATCGCGCACGTCGATGCCGTGGCGGACCGAGAAATCCACCGCCATCTCCGAGAGCAACTCAAAGCTCGTCAAAGCATTGGCGGCTTCGCTCTGCGCGATCGCCAGCAGCTTCAGCGCCGCCGCCGGCGACTTCAGCCCGACATAGGCCGTCTCGACCGCCCGAGGCTTCGGAAACAGTTTTAACGTCGCCGCCGTGATGATGCCGAGCGTGCCTTCCGCGCCGATGAAGAGGTTATGAAGATTGTAGCCGGTGTTGTCCTTCTTCAGCTTCGACAGCACGTTGAGCACGCGCCCGTCGGCGAGCACCACTTCGAGCCCCAGCGCCATCTCGCGCGCCACGCCATAGGCGAGCGCGGCGGTGCCGCCGGCATTGGTCGAGAGATTGCCGCCGATGGTGCAGCTTCCTCGGCGCCGAGCGACAGCGGAAACAACCGGTCGACGTCGGATGCCTTCTGCTGCGCGATCTGCAGCACCACGCCTGCCTCGCAGGTCATGGTGTTGGAGGCGGTGTCGACTTCGCGGATCTTGTCGAGCCGGCGCAGCGACACCACGACCTCGCCATTGTGCGGCGTCTGTCCGCCGACGAGCCCGGTGTTGCCGCCCTGCGGCACCAGCGCGATTCTGCGTTCGGAGGCGAGCTTGCAGATCGCGGACACTTCAGCTGTCGAGCCTGGCCGCAGCACCAGCGGCGAACGACCGTGGAACAGGTTGCGCTCCTCGGTGACGTAGGCCTCGATGTCGGCCGCATCGGTGATCGCGTGCTTGTCGCCGACGATGTTGCGGAATTGGTCGATCAGCTCGGGCGCAAGCGGTGTGGTGGGTTTGTTGATGTTCATTGTCTCGTCTCTACTTCCACTCGCGCACCCTTATCGCGCAACGGCCGCTCGCCGCAGTCGGTCGTTGATCGCTTCGCCAAGCCCTTCCTCGGGGATCGTCATCACGGCAATCGCCCGCGGGACCTTCGCATCGAGGGCGCGAAGATAACCGAACAGATTGGCGGCGGCTTCATCGAGATCGCCGGCGGGCGACAAATTCATGACAGCGGCGGCGGCCTCCTGGCCGGGCAGGCGATTGGGCCCGAATGCCAGCAGCGCTTCGCCCGGCGCCACCTCGCGCGCATCGAGCCGCACGCTGGCGCGCGGCGCGTAATGCGAGGCCATCATGCCCGGCGCCAGCGGCTGGCCGTCGTCGTTCCCGGCCTCCGCCGGCGGCCGCGCCAAGGGCATGCCCAGCACGGCCTCGATGCGCTCGCGCGAGAGCCCTCCGGGGCGCAGCAGCATCGCTGCCTCGAAGCAGCCGACAATGGTCGATTCCACGCCCACCGCGACCCGTCCGCCGTCCACGATGAGATCGATCCGCCCCGCAAGGTCACTCTCGACATGGGCGGCCAGCGTCGGCGAGACGTGGCCGGAGATATTTGCCGACGGCGCCACCACGGCCCCGCCAAATGCGCGCAAAATGGCTTCGGCCACCGGATGGGCGGGAATGCGGATCGCGACGGTGTCGAGGCCGGCCGTGGCGAGATCGGCGACCGGGCAATCATCCGTCTTCGGCACCACCAGTGTCAGCGGCCCCGGCCAGAACGCCTCGGCGAGCTTCAGGGCGCGGCCATCGAACCTCCCGATTCGCCGTGCCGCCGCGAGGTCGGCGACATGGGCGATCAGCGGATTGAAGGCCGGCCGCCCCTTGGCGGCGTAGAGATGGGCGATCGCGGTCGCATTCGCCGCATCCGCCCCGAGCCCGTAGACCGTCTCGGTCGGAAACGCGACCAGCCCGCCGGCGGCCAAAGTCCGGGCGGCAGCTTCCGCGCCGGCCTCGCCAGCCGGTAAAATCGACGTTTCAACACCCGTTCTCACAGGGACAAAATTCCTCAGCTCGGCCGCTTGCGGTGCGTCAAACCCGACGCTATAAGCCGCCTTCTTGTCGGAGTGTGGCTCAGCCCGGTAGAGCACTGCGTTCGGGACGCAGGGGTCGCAGGTTCGAATCCTGCCACTCCGACCATTATTTCAAGTACTTATAGTTTCGATGTTTTTTGGGCGCAATGAAATGCGCAATGATTCGAGGCACATCAGCCATGCCCGTCGATCTCGAGGCGTACGCCAAGGACGTCGAAGAGCAGGCAAGGCAGATTCGGGCCGACCTTGAGCCGCCCAAACGCTTCCGCTGCCTCTCCCTGTAAGTCCGGGTGATGATGGCCATAATTGGCCTCCCATTGCTCAAACGTCATTCCCGAGCCAGCCGGCGGCTTCCCACATGTCCACGCCTGGCTGCATCAGCCAAGTCGCTGCGGTATCGCGAAGCGAAGTAAGCCTCCAGCGAGGACCACGGGCCCGGACTCTGACCGGGTGCCGTCTCGGTGCGGAGAGGACCGCGTTAGAGAAGGGTACGCTTCGGGCGATACGGACTATCGGGGTTTACATCGAGGTCGACGATCTCGACGCAGCCTTGTGGCTGGGTATGGCTGGAGCCAGTTCGCCAAGGCCCGTCACGGAGTTGAGCAGCGCTGACCTTTGCAAGCCATAGACAGCGCCATTCACCTTCGTGCGGCAGACCCGACTTGCTTTGGCCGCCAAACTGATAGGTGAGCACCTTCTCCTGGCGTTGCGAATGGCCGAGGACGATGGGACAGAGTTCGCGAGGATAACCCTCGTACACACAGAAGATCGGCTTACGTCCGCGCATGGCCTGTTCGAACAAGCGGTAATTGGAACTCGGCATCGGCTCTCTCCTTTCGGAGCAGGATGTAGACATCCAAACCCGCGTCCAACAGATCATCGCAGAGAGGCTCGGCGGGATGATCCGGCAGGCGTGCCAGCACGTCGGCGAGCCACGCTTTTGCAAACGGAGCTGATTGTCGTGGCTGGATTTTCCTCTGCGAATTCGGCTAGGCGGCCATTCGCAACAGATCGATGATGTCGGCTTCGCTTTTGAAAGGCCGCGGATTGGCCTGGACGAACCGATGATTGATCGCGATCTTGCTGATCTGATCAAACTTGTCTTCGCCGATCCCGACGTCGGCAAGACGGCCAGGCAATCCAAGTCTGTTGGTGAACTGTGCGAAGGCGGCGGCGGCTTCCATACCCGGCTCGCCAAGGGCCGTCGCCAGGCGCTGTTGCGCACCCTCGGTGAACGGCTTGTTGTAACGAAGCAGGCTCGGCATGATGACCGGTGTGCAATAGTAGTGCGGAACGCCGAAGGTCCCTCCGAGCACATGGCCAATGCCGTGACTGGCTCCCATCGGGACCCGCGCCTGCAGGCCAAACGCGGCGAGCCAGGCGCCGTATTGAGACAGTCGGCGCGCCTCCAGATCATCAGGTTGCTGCAAGCTTCGCAGCATTCCCTCGCGCAGGGTGCGGATGCCGGCCAGGACGACCTCGTCGGCCAGCGGGGTGCCGGCGGGGAGCACAAGGCTTCGATGCCGTGATCCATCGAGCGGGTTCCCGATCCCATCCAGAGCTTGGAAGGCGTATGAACGGTGAGAGCAGGGTCGAGAATGATCGCTACCGGCATCATCCGGGGATGAAAGAAAATCTGCTTTAGCCTGTTGCGTTCATCGGTGACGAGCGCGGCTGCATTGTATTCGCCGCCATTCAACGTCGATGGCACCGCGATCAGTCGGACCTTTGGCGAACGGAACGGAGAGACGGCGACCCCAAGGTCCATCGGGAACGGATCGAAACCCGCTTCGTCGCGGATCTCATGTTCCATCGCCATGATGACGATCTTGGCGAGGTCGATCGCCGAGCCTCCGCCGACAGCGACGACCAGGTCGGCTCCTGCGTCGTTGGTTTGGCGGGCAACCTCGGCAGCTTGCTTGCGGGTAGTGTGCTCTGCAATTCCATCGAAGGTCGCAACGTATCTGCCGCCGAGCGCGCGCCGGATCTTTTCGATCTCGTCGGTCTTGGTGTTCAAGGTGCGGCTGACGATCAGGAATACGCGCTTGGCATCCAGTCGCAGCGCTTCATCGTTCAAGGCGTCAGATGCAGCCTTGCCGTAAACGACACGATCGATGGCCGGAAAATTGTGTATCCCTGCTTTTCGCATCGCGGTCCTCCTCAATTAAGTTCAAAAACAGAAGTGACTATAGGGGCACTGGCTGGAGGGTGCAACGAACCAACCGTGACCATAGGAGCTGGTTTCTGGCCTTGTTTAGACAGGCCCGGTCGCGCACGGACCGGCCGATGACGATCTATTCGCTTGACGAGTTCAAAAATAGAACTGTAGTCTGTAAAGAGAATGGCCGAACGCAACGGCCGAGACGTGCCGGATTACGGCTGGACCCGTTCAGCGCGATGCCTCTTCGCAAGGGCGCGCGGCGAGCCGCCGCCGGCGCAACAAAACAAAGCCGCACACCCGAGAACGGGTGCATGTTTGGGAGGACGAGCAATGTTGGTGAGATGGAAGATCGTCGCGGCTCTGGCTCTATTCCTAAGCGGCCCCGCATTCGCCGCCGACGAGCCGGGAATCTCTGCCACCGAGATCAAGATCGGCGGGGTTTTTCCCTTCAGCGGACCGGCATCATCGATCGGTCTCGTGGGCAAGGGACTCATGGCCTACATTCAGGCCTTGAATGACCGCGGCGGCGTCAATGGACGCAAGATCAACTACATCGCCTATGACGACGGATACAGTCCTCCCAAGGCGGTGGAGCACGTCCGCAAGCTGGTTGAAAGCGACGAAGTGTCGTTCATGTTCGGCCAGCTCGGCACGCCCGGCATCTCGGCCACTGCAAAATACCTGAAGGCCAAGGGCGTACCGAGTGTCGCCGTCGTCAGCGGCTCGTCCAAGTTCACGGATGTCGGCAATTACCCGCTGATCACCACGGGTCTTGTCAGCTACGACACCGAAGGAAGAATCTACGCCAAATACCTGACGAGAACGCTGCCGAACGCCAAGTATGCCATCCTCTATCAGAACGACGATCTCGGCAAAGATTACGTCGGTGCCTTCAAGGCGTTTCTCGGCAAGGATTTCGACCGCAAGGTCGTCAGTGCTTCCTACGAGATCACCGAACCGACGATTGATTCGCAGATTACCAATCTGAAGAGCTCGGGTGCCGAGGCCCTGGTGATCGCCGGGACGCCGAAGTTCGCGGCCCAGGCCATCCGGCAAGCTTCGGTGATCGGCTGGAAGGCGACCGTGATCATCAATTTCCCGTCCGGATCGGTCGGAGGCACGCTCGTACCGGCCGGCCTCGACAAATCGGTCGGCGTGATGGTCGGGACGACCAACAAGGATATCCTGGACGACACATGGAAAGACGACCCGGGCATGCAGGCCTACCGGGCCTTTTTCGACAAGTATCTGTCGGGCGCCGATATCACCAACGGCAGCTATCTGACCGGTTATCAGCAAGGCGTCCTGCTCGAGCAGATCCTGAGGCAATGCGGTGAAAATCTGTCGCGGAAGAATATTCTGGCTCAGGCGAAGAACCTGAAAGACGTCGTCGTTCCGACTGTGCTGCCCGGGATCAAGGTCAACACCAGCGAGACCGAGAACATGATCTGGACGCAGATGCGGCTGCAGCGCTGGACCGGCACGACGTGGCAACCATTCGGAGAAGTCCTGGACGCCAGGTCCGAGTGACTCCTGGCGCAGCCCGCCCGTTCGATCCATCCGCGGCAATTCAGGAGATTGTTTTCGATGTCGACGAAGCCATTGACGTTTGCGCCAAGAGAACTCTCCGTCGAGCGCCGGACGGACGGCACGCTTGTATTGAGGTCCCCGCTCGAACTGGGGCCATGCGACTGGCGCGTCACCGATTTTCTGCCGCGCTGGGCAAGCGCGGCTCCGGACAGAATATTCCTCGCGCAACGCAATGCCGAAGGGGAATGGGACGAGATCACCTATGGCGAAGTATGGTCGCAGATCCAGGCGGTCGGCCAGAGCCTGATCGATATGGGCGCAAAGCCGGCCGACAGGCTGGCCGTGCTGTCGGGCAACTCCATCGAGAACGCGGTGATCTCCTTTGCAGCGATGTCGATCGGCGTCATTCTGGCGCCAATATCGCCGAACTACACATTGATGCGCGGCGGCCTTGCGCGCCTCCAGGACATCGCGCAGGTGCTGCGTCCGAAGTTCGTTTTCGTTCAGAGTGGACGCGACTTTTCCGCGGCTCGCTCCGTTCCCGAGTTGGGAGACTCCGCCTGGATCAGCGTCGATGGCGCGCCGGACACGACGCCTTTCCGCGTCCTGACGGATCGAACGGAGTGGGAAGGATTTACGCAAGCATCGCGTGCGGTCACCACCGACGCTGTTGCGAAAATTCTCTTCACGTCCGGTTCGACCGGCCTGCCAAAGGGCGTGCTGAATACGCATCGCATGATGGCGAGCTCCCTGCAAATGGGGAGCCTGCTCGTGTCGCCTCCGGAGGCGCCGGTCCAGGTCGAGTGGCTGCCGTGGCATCATACGATGGGCAGCAACGTCATTCTTCACGGCATTCTTAAGAACGGCGGGACGCTCTACATC
Organism: Bradyrhizobium sp. RDM12; assembly: GCF_051917485.1. NCBI lineage: Bacteria > Pseudomonadati > Pseudomonadota > Alphaproteobacteria > Hyphomicrobiales > Nitrobacteraceae > Bradyrhizobium > Bradyrhizobium sp. RDM12. The sequence continues at coordinate 7,042,010 of NZ_CM133064.1, read as the reverse complement.
GATGACGGCAGGCCGCTGCCTCAGCTCTTTCACAAATCGGTGGCGAACCTCAAGGAGATATCGCCGACGGCGATGTTCAACGTTCCCGCCGGCTATAACCTGTTGTGTGATGCCATTGAGAAGGACGTCGCCCTCGGCGCGAGCATTTTCAAACGGCTGGACCGATTGAGCTACGCGGGGGCTGCAATTTCGCAAGGCACCCTCGAAAGACTTTATCGGCTGATATCATCGATCACGGGCCGGCAGATTCCGGTCATGTCGGGCTATGGGACGACCGAAACGGCACCGACAATCAGCACGACGCATTGGGCAACGGATCGGCCGGGCGAGATTGGTCTTCCGGCGCCGGGCGTGCAGCTGAAACTGATCCCTGTTTCCGACACGTATGAGGCCAGGGTGAAGGGGCCCAACGTCACCCCGGGTTACCTCGGCAGGGCCGATCTCACCGAGAAGGCCTTCGACGAGGAGGGGTTCTATCGCATCGGTGACACCGTGTCGTTTATCGATCCCGAGAAGCCGGAGCTCGGTCTGCGTTTCACGGGCAGAATTTCCGAGAACTTCAAGCTTGCGAACGGCACCTGGGTTGCGATCGGAACCATGCGTGCCGCCATTCTGGCCGCAACGCGCGGCGTCCTGCTGGACATTGTCGTTGCGGGAGAAAACCGCGACGCCTGTGCGCTGCTGTGCTGGCTGAACCCGACCGAGGCGGCGCGGATTTCGAACGCGCCGGCTACTGATTTGACCTGCGACCCGCGGGTGATCGAATTCCTGAGGCATCGTTTGCGGGAATACAATGAGGCTGTTGGAAGCAGCGAAAAAATCTGCTCATTCACCCTGTTGAAGGATCCACCCTCATTGGCCGCGGGAGAAATCACCGACAAGGCCTATGTCAATCAACGTGCCGTGCTCAAACACCGGGCTGATCAAGTGGACCGTCTCCACTGCAACGAGCCTGACGCAGCTGTGATTCAGATCTGAGGATGCGTTCGGTGCGTGACGTCCGTGGCCGGCTCAAGCGGCGCTGCGGCGCGCCTTTGCTTTCGGCTTGTCAGGTGCCGCTGTCGTCAACGGGCTTTGAGCGCCTGGGCCTGGATGGGTATGAACCTCTTTGGCCAGGAGCGGTTCGCCGCATTCAGAGCACACCATGACCGGGTCGAAGTCCTTTCCGCATTTGCGGTGCTGGTGCAGCAACGGCCGGCCGCGCTCGTCGACCATGTGAGTGTCGCCCCAATGCACCAGCGCCATCATGATCGGATAAAGATCGAGGCCCTTCTGAGTCAGGATATATTCGTGCCGCTTGGGCGCTTCCTGGTAAGGAATGCGGCGCAGGATGCCCAGCCGAACCAGCTTCTTCAGCCGTTCAGCAAGCAGATGGCGGGTAATTCCGAGCGCCGACTGAAATCCTTCGAAGCGGCGCGTGCGCAGAAAGCATTCGCGCAGGATCAGGAGGGTCCATCGGTCGCCGATCACGCCGATGGTTCGCGCCATCGAACACGGCTCTTCCTCGAGTTCCTTCCACTTCATCCCGTACTCTCCAGTCGTCCCGGCATGACCCGCCTCGAATCGTCGCTGAGGCCGTCGCGTTTCCTTTGCATTCTAGATAGGTACTGAATTCCAAACAATACCTGATGGAGCAGCAAAATCAGCGTTAAGTCCGCCAAATTTGACAGTTCAATTTTAGAACTATAAGGATGAGACCAGGCAAGCTACGCGATTGGATCGCCGGTCCCTGACTATCCAATACGCTCTGCGGGAGAAAGCGGTCATGATCCTCAAGGTTGAATTTCAGTTCGATTTCGGCAGCCCGAACGCCTATCTGGCGGAGGTCGCCATCCCTGGGATCGAGCGGCGGACCGGCGTGAAATTCGAGTATGTCCCGGTCCTGCTCGGCGGGATCTACAAGGCGACGGGCAACATGTCCCCGTTCGACTCGCTCCGCGGGATCAAGAACAAGCCGGAATACCAGGCACTCGAGACCCGGCGGTTCATCCGGCGCCACAACATCACGAAATTTCGCCAGAACTCCTTCTTTCCGATCAACACCTTGATGCTGATGCGCGGCGCCGTCGCCGCCCAGTTCGAGGGCGTGTTCGAACCCTATTTCCGCGCCGCCTATCATCATATGTGGGAAGAGCCCAAGAAGATGGACGATCCCGAAGTGTTCCGGAGCGCATTTGCTTCCTCGGGGATCGACATCGACAGGCTGGTTGCGCGCGCTCAGCAGGATGACGTCAAGAAAAAGTTGATCGACCTGACCAATGACGCCGTCGCTCGCGGTGCCTTCGGTTCGCCGACATTCTTCGTCGGCAAGGAGATGTTTTTCGGCAAGGATCAACTCCGGGACGTCGAAGAATCGATCGTCGAACAGACCCGGCAGTCCGTTTCCAGGACCGGCTAGTTACCGACGTGCGATCGGCGGACCGGCCCGTCGCGTCGGCGAACATTCGCGCGAGGTGCTGTGCGAGCTGGGTTCGATAGTCGCGCGCTCGACGACGTGGTCGCCGCGGGCACGTTCCGCGTGGCGGTGCAAGCTGAAGCGCTGTGCGCAAGCCGCGAACGGCGACATGCCTTGGCAGGCATCGGTATAATCGGTGCTGCCGGAACATTCGCCGCAACCGCACGCTGGTAAGCCTCCACAAGCGCTTGGGGTTTGACCGCATCGCCTCTGCAGATGCAAACAGTATAGCCGCCGCGCGCAAACCGCCGCGCAACGGCGGCGCCGATGGCGTCGACGAGCATCGCGACTCCACGACTCTCTCTATACCCGCCTCTCCCGTAAGTTCCTATTTGATATGATATGCGTGTCGGCTGAAAGCCGCGTTGAAAAACGGAATCCTGCGCAGCCCCTCTAACAGTTTGCTGAAAAACCTTGAAATGGAGAGTTTTCTTATTCTGTCCGGTCGTTGTTGGGGCGGCGTGGCGGAGTTGGATGTGATTTCTAGCCTGGTGTTGGGGGCACCCTGACGCTGGGTGGCTAAGGGGCAAGCAGTTTTGGAATGCGGATCAGGTTGTAGGCGATCAGATTGAGCAGGAAGTCGGCGGCGACGCGAGCGATGCCGCGATGTTTGGTCTTGCGCATGGTGCCGTGTTGCTTGCCCCATCCGAAAATGCACTCGACCATCGCCCGGCGCGATTGCGACATGCCGTACCCTGGATGCCGCGTGGTTCGTTCGTCGATGGCGCTGTTGCGGGTCTTGCCGGTTTTGGTGACGGCCTGGTTCTGTGTCACATGCGGCGTCACGCCGATGGCGCGAAGATTGGCGACATGATCGGCGGTATCGTACGCCTTGTCCTCACCGGCCGTGATGCGGCGGCCTGCGGCTTTGCGTCTCGCCTTCAGCATGGTCTCCGAAGCCCGGCGTTCGGCGGTGCCATTGGCATGCGTGACCCTGCCGGCCACCGCCAGCCCATGCCGGTTCTCCATGGTGGCGTGGCCCATATAGCAAAGCTTGGCCTCCCGTCCGGCCGCCTTGCGATAAAGCCGGCTGTCGGGGTCACTGGTGCTCGCGTGGGTGTCGTTCTTGCGCTTCTGGCCATGGAAGTTCGCGCCGTCATCATCGTCGCCGCTGCCGTCCTTGGGACGAAAGCTCTTCTGTGAAGCCCAGGCTTCGATCAGCGTTCCATCCACCGAGAAGTGCTCGTCCGACAGCAGCGGCTTGACCTGTGGATGGTTGAGAAGCCTGGTCATGAACTTCGTGAATACATCGCCGTTCTGCAGCCGCTCCCGGTTCTTGGTGAAGGTGGTCGGGTCCCAGACCGGATCGTCCGGCGACAGTCCCACAAACCACCGATACAAAAGATTGTAGTCCAGTTGCTCCATCAACTGACGTTCCGAGCGGATGCCGTAGAACACCTGCAGCAGCAGCGCACTCAGCAATTGCTCCGGAGGGATCGAAGGACGTCCCTCGCTGGCGTAGAGCCTCCCAAGGCTGCGGTTCAAATCACTCAAAACATCCCGGACAAGTTCCCGGACCTTCCGCAGCGGGTGGTTCGCTGGCACACGCTTATCCGGCGCGATGTACGAAAACAGGCCGCCCTGATCCGTAAACCTGCCGCGCATGATCGCCTCCGCCGAATCGAGATGATAAGTGAATCATCAAGCCTCCTCCGTGGCGAGGGGTTCTTCAGCAGACTGCTAATGGGGCAACAAAGTTGCCACTTCAGGATCCGGCGGTCCCGACAAAATAGCGATTGACGAGTTCTAAAAAAGAACGCATCTTCGTCGCCAGGCGCAAGGCTGAAAAGCGCCGATGTTCAGATGGGAGGCGGTTGGTCGTGGCGAAACTGTCGCAGGCGCTCTGCATCGAGGAGACTGTTTTCGGTTTGCCGGGCTGCATCGATCGATCGACGGCCCGCCAGCTTGCGGACGCTGAGGAGCGAACCACGCCGGTCGAGGACCGTGCCTCCGACCATGGTATCCTCGGTCACCGCGCTGACGAAATCCAAACGTCCTGGACTTGCTCAAGAACCGCCTTCCACCTTTCAGGACCGACAGAACAGCTTCGCACGCAGCGAGCCTAACCCAACCGGGAGAAGACCCTTGAAAAACAGAAATGCAACCGCCGCCGTGATCGGCGCGGGCGATTTCATCGGCGGCGAGATCGCCAAGAAGTTTGCTTCCGAAGGCTTTACCGTCTTCGCCGGTCGCCGCAACGGCGACAAGCTGGCGCCGCTGGTCAAGGAGATCGAGGCCGCCGGCGGCGAGATCCACGCACGTTCACTCGACGCTCGTAAAGAGGAGGAGATCGTCTCCTTCCTGAATGACGCCGACAAGCACGCGCCCTTGGATGTTTGTGTCTTCAACATTGGCGCCAACGTCAACTTCCCGATCCTCGACACGACCGAGCGCGTGTTCCGCAAAGTCTGGGAGATGGCCTGTTACTCCGGCTTCCTCGCCGGGCGCGAGGCAGCACGGCTGATGCTGCCGCGCGGTCAAGGCAATATTTTCTTCACCGGCGCGACCGCCTCCTTGCGCGGCGGCAGTGGCTATGCAGCCTTTGCCAGCGCCAAATTCGGACTGCGCGCTGTGGCGCAGGCGATGGCGCGCGAGTTGGGCCCAAAGAATATCCACGTCGCCCATCTCATCATCGATTCGGGTGTCGACACCGAGTGGGTTCGGCAGCGTCGCCTGGAGGCGCTCGGCCCCAATGCGCTCGACGATCCGGATCTGCTGATGCCACCGGCCTCTGTCGCCGCATCCTATTGGCAGCTCTATCAGCAGCCGAAAAGTGCCTGGACCTTTGAGATGGAAATCCGCCCCTTCGGTGAGAAGTGGTAGGAAGCGTACGATGGAACTGGCACTGTCTCCCGAAGACGCGTCCTTCCGTGATGAGGTGCGCGCTTTCATCGCCGAGAACTATCCGCAGGAAATGCGGGTCCCCAATCCGGAGACCGACCTGACCAAAGAGCAATCGTTGCTCTGGCACCGCATTCTCTACAAGAAGGGCTGGATCGCGCCGCTCTGGCCTAAGGAATATGGCGGCCCCGGCTGGTCGATCACCCGACGTTTCATCTTCGAGCAGGAGACAAGCCGGGCCGGCACGCTGCCGCCGTTGGCGTTCAGTGTCACCATGGTCGGTCCCGTCATCTACACCTTCGGCAACGACGCGCAAAAACAGAAGTTCTTGCCGCGGATCCTTTCGGGTGAAGATTGGTGGTGCCAGGGCTATTCCGAGCCGGGATCGGGCTCGGACCTCGCCACCGTCCGCACCAAGGCCGTGCGCGAGGGCGACCACTACATCGTCAACGGCCACAAGACCTGGACGACGTTGGCCCAGCACGCCGACTGGATCTTCTGCCTGGTACGTACCGATCCTTCGGCCAAGCCTCAGGCCGGCATCTCGTTCCTCCTGATCGACATGAAATCGCCCGGCGTCACCGTGCGTCCGATCATCACGATCGATGGATCGCACGAGGTCAACGACGTCTTTCTCGAGGATGTCCGGGTCCCGGTCGAGAACCTGATCGGCGAGGAAAACAAGGGCTGGACCTACGCCAAATTCCTGCTGGGCAACGAGCGCACCAGCATGGCCGGGATTGGCCGCTCGACACGCTACCTCAATCGGTTGAAGAAGATCGTGAAGGCGGAGATCCCCGCGGATGACCCGGCGCACCTCGAGTTTTGGAAGGAGATCGGGCGGATCGAGCTCGACGTGCTTGCGCTCGAGGCCACCGAGCTGCGGGTCATTGCCCAGATGGCGCGCGGCATCGATCCGGGTCCTGCGGCTTCGCTGTTCAAGATCCGCGGCACCGAGATCTTCCAGGGCATTACCGAGCTGACCCATCGCGCCATCGCCAATTACGGACTGGCGCTTCGCGAGCAAACCTTGAGCGCAAACCAGTTCATGCCGGGTCCCGATTACGGCCACACCGCGTCGGAAAAGTACCTGAATGCGCGCAAGCTCAGCATCTACGGCGGATCGAACGAAATCCAGCGCAACATCATCGCCAAAGCGGTGCTCGGTCTCTAGCAACAGCGCAACGAGAGGATCGGATGGATATCGAGTTCACGGAAGAGCAGGAACTGTTGCGGTCCAGCGTACAGCGCATGCTACGCGACCAATACAGCTTCGAGGCGCGCAGCAAGATCGTCGCCAGCGAAGATGGCTGGAGCCGGAGGCAGTGGGGTGCCTTTGCGGAGCTCGGCCTGCTCGCCGCGCCGTTCTCCGAGGAGAGCGGCGGAGTAGGTGGCGGTCCGCTGTCCACCATGATCGTTGCCCAGGAGTTCGGGCGTCACCTTGTCGTGGAGCCCTACGTCGAAACGGTCGTGCTGGCCGGCGGCTTGATCGAGCATGTGGGCTCCAAAGAGCAGAAACAGGCCTCGATTCCCGATATCATCGCCGGACAGAAGATCTGGGCGCTGGCCTGGACCGAAAAAGCTTCGCGCTTCGACCTCGCCAATGTCGCGACCGCGGCGCGGCGTGACGGCAGCGATTACATACTCACTGGAGAGAAGACTGCTGTCATTGCGGCGCCCTGGGCGGACTATCTTATCGTCTCCGCCCGCACCAAGGGCAAGCGCGACGATCGCGCCGGCGTCAGCCTGTTCGTCGTCGACGCCCGGGCGGCCAATCTGGATCTGCGCAGCTTCAAGACCCTCGATGGCCGCCGCGCTGCAGAAATTACCTTCCGCGATGTTCGCGGCGAGTTGCTCGGCAGCGAGGGCGAGGGCGTCGCCCTGCTGGAGGCCTGCCGTGACAGGGCGATCGGCGCGCTCTGCGCCGAGGCGGTCGGCGCGATGGCCGAACTGAACTCCGCGACGCTGGAATACTCCAAGGCCCGAAAGCAGTTCGGCGTCAGCATCGGCAGCTTCCAGGTGCTGCAGCACCGGATGGTCGACATGTTCATCGCCCATCAGGAGGCGCTTTCCTTGATGCAGCATCTCAATCTCAGCCTGGGCGCCGGCGAGAGCGGTATTTCGCGCCTCGCCTCCGGCGCCAAGTCGAAGATCGGGTATGCCGGCAAGTTCATCGCCGATCAGGCGGTGCAGCTCCACGGCGGCATGGGTATGACCGACGAATTGAACATCGGTCATTACTTCAAGCGAATCTCCTCCATCAACATCCAGTTCGGCGATCCCGCGCACCACTTGCTGCGTTATGTGCAGCTCGACGCGGCTGCGTAGCAAAAGAGGCAAGCATGACGACAGAGGCAGTTATCGTTTCCACCGCCCGCACCGGCGTCGGCAAGGCCTATCGCGGTGCCCTGAACAACACCGAGGGGCCGACCATGGCCGGTCATGTGATGGCCGAGGCGGTCAGGCGCGCGGGCATTGAGCCGGGCGAGGTCGAGGACGTGGTGATGGGCTGCGCGATGCAACAGGGCACCATGGTGATGAACGTCGCACGCAAGGGCGCCATTCGTGCCGGCCTGCCGGTCACCGTCGCCGGCACCACGATTGACCGGCAGTGCGCCTCCGGCCTGCAGGCGATAGCGGTCGCGGCACGCTCGATCATGCTGGATGGCGTCGAGATCGCGATTGGAGGCGGCATCGAATCGATCAGCCTGGTGCAGAACGACCACATGAACCGTTTCCACGCGGTCGACGACGAGCTGATGGCGATGAAGCCGGACATGTACATGTCGATGCTCGACACCGCCGAGATCGTCGCTGAGCGTTACAAGATCGGCCGCGACCGGCAGGACGAATACAGTCTCGAATGCCAGCGTCGCATCGGAGCCGCGGTGCAGGCCGGCCGGTTCAACGACGAGGTCGTCCCGATCACGACCAGGATGGCCGTCGTCAACAAGGACACCAAGGAGATCACCTATCAGCAGGTGACGCTGTCGAAGGATGAAGGCCCGCGCCCCGAGACCACGGCGGAAGGACTTGCAAAGATCAAGCCGGTGTTCGAGGGCAAGACCATCACAGCTGGCAATGCCAGCCAACTCTCCGACGGAGCCTCGGCCTGCGTGATCATGAGCGATAAAGTCGCAGCCAAGAAAGGTCTGAAGCCGCTCGGCATCTTCCGCGGCTTCGTTGCCGCCGGTGTCGAGCCGGACGAAATGGGCGTCGGCCCGGTCGCGGCGATCCCGCGCCTTCTCAAGCGGCACGACCTGACGATCGATGACATCGATCTCTGGGAGTTGAACGAAGCCTATGCCGTCCAGGTGATCTACTGCCGCGACAAGCTCGGCATCGATCCGGACAAGCTGAACGTCAATGGCGGCTCGATCGCGATCGGCCACCCCTACGGCATGACGGGCAGCCGGCTTGCGGGCCACATCCTGATCGAGGGGCGGCGGCGCAAGGCGAAATACGGCGTTGTAACCATGTGCATCGGCGGCGGCATGGGCGCCGCCGGCCTGTTCGAAATCGTCAACTGATCGGAAAGCGGAGAAGCGCACGTGAAGACAGCAATCACTGAACTGTTCGGCATCCAACACCCGATCATCCAGGGCGGCATGCATTACGTCGGCTTCGCCGAATTGGCAGCCGCGGTGTCGAACGCCGGCGGTCTTGGCATCATCACCGGCCTGACCCAGCGGACGCCGGAGTTGCTGGCGAAAGAAATCGCGCGGTGCCGCGGCATGACCGACAAGCCGTTCGGTGTGAACCTGACCTTCCTGCCGAGCTTCACTGCGCCGCCCTATCCGGAATACATCGCTGCCATCAAGGAAGGTGGCGTCAAGGCGGTGGAGACCGCCGGCCGCAGCCCGGAAGCGTACATGCCGGCGCTGAAGGCCGCCGGCATCAAGGTAATCCACAAATGCACCTCGGTGCGGCATTCGCTTAAGGCCGAGAGGATCGGTTGCGACGCCGTCAGCGTCGATGGCTTCGAATGCGGCGGCCATCCCGGCGAGGACGATATCCCGAACATGATTCTGCTGCCGCGCGCGGCGGATGAACTGAAGATTCCGTTCGTGGCCTCGGGTGGCATGGCGGACGCGCGCAGCCTCGTCGCCGCGCTTTCAATGGGCGCCGCCGGCATGAACATGGGCACCCGCTTCATCGCAACCAAGGAAGCTCCTGTCCATGCCAACGTGAAGCAGGCGCTGGTCCAAGCCACCGAGCTCGACACGGTGCTGGTGATGCGGGCGCTGCGCAACACTGAGCGCGTGCTGAAGAACAAGGGCGTCGATCACCTGCTCGAAGTCGAGCGCGAAAAGGGGCGAGCCTAAAGATCGAGGACATCCATGAACAGGTGGCGGGCGTCTACCCCAAGGTGATGGTCGACGGCGAGATGGACGCCGGCGCCTGGAGCTGCGGCATGGTGGTAGGGTTGATCCACGATATCCCGACGGTGAAGGAGCTGATCGACCGCATCATGGCGCAAGCCGAGCAGATCATCCGCCAGCGGTTGACCGGATTCCTTGACGGCGCTGTCGCGAATGCGACCGCGCGCGCTGTTGCTTGACAAACAACGCTACGAATAATCGCTTGGTGCGCGAGAGCGGCTGGCATTCTGGCCCGGCTTTAGCCCGTTGCTCTCGGCAACGAGCCCCGTGCTGTAATCTCGGCAGAGAGCTCCTCGATCGTCTTGCGCTGCTCCATTGCGGATCGACGGATCAGCGCAAATGCGGCGGGCTCCGCGAGTGAACGGGAGTGCATGACCTGAAGCACTGCCGCAAGCACGATGCGGCGCGATCTCAGGCGCTGTTCCAGCTTCACAACCTGCTGCGTCAATTCGCTCGTGCGCTCGCTGCGCTCGAATGCCATCACGAGGGCCGCGTAGATACCGGCCGAGCGCAGCGGCTTGACCAGAAACGATGCCGGATCGAGTTCGAGTACCAACTTCAACCGACTCGGTGTCTCCGTGCCGATCAGGGCGATCACCGGGCATCGTCGGTGAAAGACATGCTGCGTCGGCCGCCCCAGCGGCAGGAATTCGTCGTCGATCAATGCCACGTCCGGCACGAAGTCGATCGCTTCGGAAGGCGTCCACGCGATGCTGTCGACCCCGAGGCGTTCGAATTGGCGCTTGACAATCGAGGTATCGCGTTCGTCCTTGATGACGACGAGCGCCTTGCGCCCGCGCAGGGAAAATGAAGACGGTTTGCTCATTTCACAACCCGCAAATGCGGCGCATTCGGCGATGTCCCGCCCGTTGCGGTCTCTCGCGACGGACCGACGGCGACATCGAGCTGCGTCAGGTAGGGATCAGGTTTAACAGGAGCATCAGCTTCCCAGAAGATATCAAATTGTCCGCGCGAATTGGACACGGCTAGCCGCGGTGTAAGGACGCAATGGTTGTTGCTGCCGTCGATCCAGACCGGCCCTTGCGGCGAATTGTAGCGATGGCCGGCCGCGGCGCGCCGGACCTCGCCGATGTTCGACGAGCCCGCGCGTTGCAGCGCCCGCGCCAACAGATACACCGCGACATAGGCGGATTGTCCGTCGACGGAGGGGCTGCTGTCATGGCCGTTGCGCGCCTTCCAGCGCGCGACGAATGCGCGGTTCTCGGGCAGGCGAATGCTCTCGAAATAGGCCGATGATGTAATACAGCCCGTCGATGCCGGCCCGACGATCGCAAGTTCCGGCTCGCACAGGCTGCAGCTCAGCATCGGGATGTCGAGCCCTGCGGCTTCGGTCGCGGCGTGGAAAGCGCGGATGAAATGATAGCTCGAGCTTCCGACCAACGTGTTGAACACGATTGGAGGTTTTTTGCGCACGATCTCGTCGACGATATGTCCGACGGCGTCTTCGCCGAGCTCGAGCAGCCTTTCGGCCAGGATGTGGCCGCCCGCCGAGCTCACGAGTTCGCGGGTGACGCGGTTGGTCTCCCAGGTCCAGACATAATTGGAACCGACGCAGAAGAATTCACGCGACAGATTATCGAGCACGTAGCGGACGAGGGGCAGCACGTTGTGATTGGGTGACGCGCCGACATAGATGACGTTGTCGGAGCATTCGAATCCCTCGTAGCGCGCGGGATACCAAAGCAGGCGATCGGTGCGCTCCACGATCGGCAGGACCTGCTTTCGGGAGGCCGAAGTATAACACCCAATAATGTGTTCGACCCCGACATTGCGGATGAGATCGTCGCAGACCGTATGATATTCCGCAATGATTCCGCGGGGATCGCGGACATGCGCGGTGATCGAGAAGTCGAACTCGGCGGCGCTGTTGATCTCCTCGACCGCCATCAGGGCGCATTTGAGGATCTCGCGACCCATGGCCTGATAGGGCCCGGACTGCGAACAGACGATACCAGCGGGAATGGACGGCTTTGTCATCGATGGCTTTCGCGGCACAACGCATGGATGAAATCATCATCAATGATGTGAGCGCAATACATTTGCCGATTTGCTGCGCAGCACTTTCGCTAAATTTAGGCAGACAGCGTCGTTGACAACGCGGTGGGCAGGTCCTTAGAATTTTCGTCCACAGGGCTTCTGTCGAACTTCGCGTGCGCCGATCTGGCCGATGACGTCCAGCTCTCCGCACCAAGTGCATCGTTCGATGTCGGGCCCTTTGCGATAGATCATAGCCGCGGCATTTGAGCCATTCGTCACCTCATGCGGGAGGGACGGGTGGTTTTTTTCGTTTTGCCGCCAGGAAAATTGGCGATGCATCCGCGTCGTCAAAGCGATGGCGTATGCGCCGCGGCAGGTCAGCCCGCGCCTGCGTCACATTGGACGCGGGGATGAACGATGGCGACAACGGATCTCAATTATCTCGGGCTGGTCGAGGTCGGACAGAAGATCCATGCGAAGGAGCTGTCGCCGCTCGAGGTGACAAAGACGATACTTGGACGGATCGAGCAGCTCGACGGCAAGCTCAAGAGCTACGCGTACGTGATGGCGGAGTCCGCGCTCGCGGAAGCGGTCGCCGCCGAGAAGGAGATCGCATCCGGAAAAATCAGAGGGCCGCTGCATGGGGTCCCGATTGCGGTAAAAGACCTTTGTTGGGCCAAGGGTGCGCCGGCGGCCCATGGCATGACGATCCATCGAGACTTCCGTCCGAACGAGGACGCGACCGTCGTTGCGCGGCTCAAGGATGCCGGCGCAATCATCCTCGGCAAGTTGCAGCAGACAGAGGGTGCATACGCCGACCATCATCCGAAGATCGATCCGCCGAAAAACCCGTGGAGCGCAGATCTTTGGCCTGGCGCATCCTCGAGCGGCTCTGGCGTTGCCACTGCGGCGGGTCTCTGCTTTGGATCGCTCGGCACCGACACGGGCGGATCGATCCGCTTTCCCTCGGCTGCCAACGGCATCACCGGCCTCAAGCCGACCTGGGGCCGGGTCAGCCGCTACGGCGCGTTTGAACTTGCGGCGACGCTGGATCATATTGGCCCGATGGCGCGCAGCGCGGTCGATTGCGGCGCGATCCTCGGCGCCATCGCGGGCCAGGACCCGAAGGACACCACGTCGGTTCCGCTGCCCGTCCCCGACTATCTCGCAGGTCTGTCCGGTAGCTTGCGCGGCGTGACGATCGGAGTCGACCGGCGCTGGACCAGCGAAGGCACCGACGACGCCGCAGCCAAGGTGCTTGGTGAAGGCCTCCACGTGGCGGCCGATCTGGGTGCGAAGATCAAGGAGATCACGTTCCCCGATCCGAAGGCTGTGATCGACGACTGGTTCCCGTTGTGCGGCATTGAGGTGGCGGTCGCGCATGAGGCGACCTATCCGTCGCGCAAGGACGAGTATGGGCCGGCGCTCGCAGGTCTGCTCGATCTTGGCCGGCAACAATCGGGCATGGACTATCAGAAGATCGTGCTGCGCCGCGAAGCGTTCCGCGGCGCGGTCCGCCTGCTGTTCGAGGCGGTTGATCTCATCGCGGTGCCGGCCCAGGTCTTCGCGGCGCCCACCCTCGCCAAGATGGCATCGTTGGGCGAGGACGCATCGCTGATCGCCGGGTTGCTCCGCTTCACATGCCCGTTCGACATGACGGGAAGCCCAACGGTGACGCTGCCGGGCGGCTTCGCGCCGAATGGCGGTCCGGTCGGCTTTCAGTTCGTCGGCCGTCACTTCGACGAAGCCAGCCTCGTTCGCGCCGGTGACGCCTTCCAGCGCGTGACCGATTGGCACAAGCGTCATCCCGCGATCTGAGTTGAGGAGTCATTCGCATGCCCGCCGAAGACTGGTTGAAGAATTCCATCATGGCCAAGCGTGCGGTCGCAAAGGGTGCAACTGGCGCAACCCATAGCTTGACGATCGAGCAGCAGGGCGCCTTCCACTACGTCTACGGTCCTTATGCGAAGCCGACCTTATCGATCGACCCAGGCGGGGTGGTCCTCGTAGAGACGGAAGACGCCTTTGGCGGCGTGCTCACCAGCGAGAGTGATAGCCCGACCGCCAAACTGAATTTCCCTTACCTCAACCCGCAATGCGGACCGATCGCGGTCAACGGCGCCAAGAAGGGCGATTGCCTTGCGGTCTATATCCGCGATGTCGAGACGCGGGGCGAGCAGCCGGCAGGCACGACCTGCATCATTCCGGAATTCGGCGGGCTGGTCGGAACCGCCTCGACGGCGTTGCTCAATCCGCCGCTGCCCGAACGCGTCAAGAAGCTGCACGTCGACAGGGATGGCGTGCGCTGGAACGACAAGATCACGCTGCCTTACGAGCCGTTCATCGGCACTATCGGGGTCTCGCCCGAGATCGAGGCGATCTCGTCGCTGCAGCCGGATAATCACGGCGGCAACATGGATTTGCCGGATGTTGCACCCGGCGCCGTCATCTATTTCCCCGTGCACACCGATGGAGGGATGCTCTATGTTGGCGACTGCCATGCGACACAGGGCGACGGCGAACTGTCCGGTGTCGCTCTCGAACAACGCGCGACCGTCACGCTGCAGATCGACCTGATCAGGAACTGGAGCTTTGCGTGGCCCCGGCTCGAGACACGTGACTTCATCATGACGATTGGCAGCGCCCGCCCCCTCGAGGATGCAGCGCGCATCGCCTATCGCGAGCTCGTGCGGTGGATGGCCGCCGATTACGGATTCGACGAGATCGACGCCTACATGCTGCTCAGCCAGGCCGGCCGCATGCGGCTCGGCAACATGGTCGACCCAAAATACACGATGGGCGCCTCGATCCTAAAAAATTACCTCAAGCCATGACATTCAATCATCTTCAAGGACAGGGGAGTTTACGATGAACTCGAGAAGTAAAATCGGCATCGCTCTGCTCGGCGCTTTGCTCGGAACATCGGCGCTGGCGACAGCCCAGGCGGCCGAGCCGCTGAAGGTCGGCCTGCTCGAGGACGTCTCGGGCGACCTCGCGTTCATGGGAATGCCGAAGCTGCATGGCTCCCAGCTTGCGGTCGAGGAAATCAACAAGAACGGCGGCATTCTGGGCCGGCAGATCGAACTGATCCATCTCGATCCGCAAGGTGACAACGCTCGCTACCAGGAATTCGGGCGTCGTCTGCTCAACCGCGACAAGGTCGACGTCCTGATCGGCGGCATTACCTCAGCCTCGCGCGAGGCGCTACGCCCGATCGTTGATCGCACTTCGACGCCGTATATCTACACCAATCAGTACGAAGGCGGCGTCTGCGACGCCAGCATGATCAGCATGGGGGCAGTACCGGAGCAGCAATTTTCGACGCTGATTCCCTGGATGGTCGAGAAATTCGGCAAGAAAGTCTACGTTATTGCCGCCGACTACAATTTCGGTCAGATCTCGGCGGAGTGGAACCGCAAGATTATGAAGGATCTGGGCGGAGAGGTCGTGGGCGAAGAGTTTATTCCGCTCGGGGTATCGCAATTCGCGCAAACGATCCAGAACATCCAGAAGGCGAAGCCGGATTGGCTCCTGACGATCAATGTCGGCGCTGCCCAGGACTCCTTCTTCGAGCAGGCGGCTGCGGCCAACCTCAATCTGCCGATGGGGTCGTCGATCAAGGTGATGCTCGGCTTCGAGCACAAGCGGTTCAAACCACCGGCACTCAACAACATGCACGCGACTGCCAATTGGTTCGAGGAAATCGATACGCCGGAGGCCAACGCGTTCAAGAAGCGCTGGCACGCCAAATTCCCGGACGAGCTCTACATCAACGATATGGGCTACAACGCCTACAATGCACTCTACATGTATAAGGCCCTGGTCGAGAAGGCGAAGTCGACCAAGCTCGAAGACATGCGGAAGGTGATCGCAACGGGCGATGCCTGCATCGATGCGCCCGAAGGCAAGGTCTGTATCGATCCGAAGAGCCAGCATACGTCGCACCGCATGCGCCTGATTTCAGTTGGGCCCAAGCACGAGGTGACGGTAGAGAAGGACTACGGAACGATCCAGCCGTACTGGCTCGGAGAGATCGGTTGCGATCTCACCAAGAAGAACGACAAGGATCAGTACACGCCGAGTCATCTTCCGAACAAGTCGTGAGGCGCTGCGGGCACGGATCTTGCTCGTGATATGCATCGCGACGTCAAGCGAGGCCGGCGCCGCAACGATGCGGCGCGGCGAACAGGCGGATTTTGAAAAGGGACCGGAATGTCGGCTGAACTTTTCTCGTTATTCTATCAGTTCGCCGACGTCTTCGCGTTTCTCATCCTCTCGGCCGCGGGGCTTGCCATCGTGTTCGGCATGATGGGCGTCATCAACATGGCGCACGGCGAGTTCATCATGTGCGGCGCCTACGTCACCGTGGGTCTCGTCAACCTGGGGGTACCCCTTCCGATCGCACAGATCCTGGCGGCGCTGACGGCAGGGCTCATTGGTGTCGCGGTCGAATTCCTGATCGTGCGGCGCTTCTACAAACGACCGCTCGATTCGCTGCTCGCCACCTGGGGGCTGAGCCTGATCGTGACGCAATCCATGCTCCTGATCATCGGCTCTGCCGTACGAGGCATCGGTACGCCCGAGGAAGCTTCGCAATCGGCGGCTACACATTTTCCACCTATCGTCTGGTGCTGTTCGGCTGCGCGGTAGCAGTGCTGGTTGGCCTCTACGTCATTTTCATGAAGACGCGCTTCGGCGTGATTGCGCGCGCGACGATGCAGAACGCGGCGATGGCCAAGGCGCTCGGCGCGCGCACCGGCCGCATCTACGCGATCAGCTTCGGAATTGGCACGGGCCTCGCCGGACTTTGCGGTGCGCTCTATGCGCCGACCATGACGCTGATCCCGACGATGGGGGCGACCTTCGTGGTCGAGAGCTTCGTCACGGTCGTGATCGGGGGTGCGAACGTGCTGCTCGGAACGGCGCCCGCCGCGGTGTTTCTCGCAATGATCCGAATGGCGCTGAATGCGAGTTACGGCCAGATCATCGGTCAAATCGGCATGCTGGTGGCCGTCATCCTGATCATTCGGGTATTGCCCGAAGGGCTCTCCAGCGTTCTGGTTCGCCGCGGGCGCTAAGAGGAAATGCTGATGTTCAAGCTGCTGGAAGGCCCACAGACGCTCGGACGTGGCAAGATCTTCTGGTCCTGCTTCCTCGCTGTGCTTGCGGGCTCGCTGACTTATCCGCTGTTCGCCGATTCCTACGACGTCGGCAATTTTGCCTACTTCCTGATCTGGATCTTCATGGCGCTGGGCCTCTGCCTGATGTGGGGCTATGGCGGCATGCTGTCGTTCGGGCAGACCCTGTTCTTCGGCATTGCCGGCTACGGCTACGGCGTGCTCGCGATCAACATGGGCGGCGGAACGGCGACGATTGCTGCGCTCGTCTTGTCTGTGGCGATCTCGATGCTGGCAGCAGGCATCCTCGGCTACTTCATGATCTGGGGCGGTATCAACGGCATCTTCTTCGGCATCGTGACCTTATCCGCGACGCTTGTGCTCGCCTTCTTCCTTGGTCAGACCGCGGGCCCGGAATGGCATATTGGGCCGGCGCGGCTGAACGGATTCAACGGGATGAAGGGCATGGACCCTCTTGCCGTCGGCGATTTCTATATCGAAGGATCTGCGCTCTACTACGTCATGATCGCGTTGATCGTCATCGTCTATCTGGCGTTGCGCATGCTGGTGAACTCGGGCATCGGCAACGTCATCGTCGCGACGCGCGAAAACCCGCAGCGCGCCGAAATGCTCGGTTATGACGTCAGGAAATATCAACTTCTGACTTTCGTGATCGGCAGCGGCCTCGCGGGGCTGAGTGGTGCCCTCTACACGTCGTGGGGCCAGTTCATCACGCCGTCGAGCATCGGCTTGCCAGCGGCCGCGATGCCGATCGTCTGGGTCGCCTTCTCCGGGCGGAGCGATCTGACCGCAACTCTGGTGGGATCGTTCCTGCTGCTGTTCGGGTTTCAGACCATCACGGTCTATAGCCAGCAGGCAGCACTGGTGCTGATGGGCGCGTTGTTGCTCGCCACGGTGATGCTGGCGCCGCAAGGCTTTGTGCTCGGTATCGGCAAGCTTGCTGCCGGTTGGTGGGGTGGGCGAGGGCCGCGGGATCCCGGCGCGGGCCTTGCGGAGAATGCTCGCCTGCAGTCGAAAGAGTCCTGATCATGGCCCTGGTTGAAGTCAAAGGGGTATCGAAACGCTTCGGTGGGTTGACCGCCGTGTCCGACGTCGACCTCACCGTGAATGTCGGTGAGGTCCACTGCCTGATCGGGCCTAACGGCGCCGGAAAGAGCACGCTGTTCAAGCTGATTGTTGGTCTCTATCCGCCAACCCTGGGCAGCATCTTCTTCGACACTATCGACATCACTGCCGAGCGTCCCTATGCGCGCGTGGAGCGAGGCATGAGCATCAAGATGCAGGCCCCGAGTGTGTTCAAGGAGCTGCCAGTCCGGCAGAACATCCAGACCGCGTTACAGGCGCGATTGACCGGCACGGAGCGCGCTGCCGAAGAGGACCGCCTCCTGACGCTGCTCAACCTCGCGCCAGATGGCGACAAGCTGGCTGGAGCGCTTTCGCACGGCCAGCAGCAATGGCTCGAGATCGGAATGGCGCTGGCGTTGAAGCCGCAACTGTTGTTGCTGGACGAGCCGACCGCCGGCATGTCGCCGGAAGAGACGTTCAAGACGGGCGAGCTGATCAAGTCGTTCAATGCGAAGGGCATGACGGTGCTGGTCGTGGAGCATGACATGGCATTCGTCCGCCAGGTCGCGCAGCGAGTTACGGTTCTGCATCTCGGCAAGATATTTGCGCGCGGTAGCCTCGAGACGATCCTTGCAGACGAGAAGGTCGCGGAAATCTATCTGGGCAAGACCCATGTCCACTGAAAATATGTCCACTGACCGGATCCTCGACGTCACGGAACTATGGGCCGGTTACGGGGCAACACCGATCCTGCAGGGTGTCACCATGTCGGTCGCGCGCGGTGAGATTGTCGGCGTGATCGGCCGCAACGGCGTAGGCAAATCGACGCTGATGAGGTGCCTGATCGGATTGCTGCAGAGCTGGCGCGGCACAATCTCGTTCATGGACCGTGACATCACTCACCTTGAGGCTGATGCGCGCGCGCGGGCAGGCTTCGGCTACATCCCCCAGGGCCGCGATGTCTTTCCGCAGATGACTGTCGAGGAGAATCTGCAGGTCGGCGAGCTCATCGGTGGGACTAGGGGCAAGAAGCTTCCGGAGCTCGTTTACCAGTATTTTCCGCGCCTGAAGGAGCGCCGCCGGCAAGCCGCGGGCACCATGTCCGGCGGCGAGCAGCAGCAGCTGGCCATTGGCCGGGCGCTGATCGGCAATCCGTCGCTGATGATTTTGGACGAGCCGTCCGAAGGGATCCAGCCCTCGATTGTCCAGCACATCTGCGAAGCACTGAAATCGTTTCGCGACGAGCTCGGCACCACCATCATCTTTGTCGAGCAGAACCTGGATACCATCCTCGCGATCGCCGAGCGCTGCTACATCATGGAGAAGGGCAAGATCATGCAATCGCTCGCAGGCAGCGAGGTCAATGAGGACAATGTCCGCGCGCAGCTCCTGCTCTGAGGAACTGTGCGGAAGAAATTTCAGTCGAGCATAATGGAGGGAGTGAACATGGACCTGGGACTCAAGGGAGCAAAGGTACTCGTCACCGGCAGCACAAAGGGTATCGGCAGGGCGATTGCCGACACGTTCGCGGCGGAGGGCGCCGATGTCGGCATTTGCGCGCGCAACAGGGCGGACGTCGACAGTGCGGTCACCGCAATCAGGGCGAAAGGCGTCGCAGCATTCGGCGATGCGGTCGATGTTTCTAACGGCCCGGCGCTCAAAACCTGGGTGGAGAGCATGGCCTCGAAGCTCGGCGGTATCGACATTGTGGTCGCCAACGTAAGCGCGCTTTCGATCGGACAGGACGAGGAGAGCTGGGAGAAGGAGTTCTCCACCGACATGATGGGTACGGTACGGCTGGTCAACGCCGCGATGCCGTATCTCGAGAAGAGCAAAGCCGCTGCGATCGTCACCATTTCTAGCGTGTCGGGGCGCGAGGTGGACTTCGCCAGCGGTCCCTACGGCACGTTCAAGGCCGCGATCATCCATTATACCCAAGGCCTTGCCTTTCAGCTCGCTGGCAAAGGCATCCGGGCCAATTCTGTCTCGCCGGGCAACACCTATTTCGAGGGTGGTGTCTGGAACATGATCAAGGACGGCAATCCCGAACTGTACAAGACTGCGCTGGCGCTGAATCCGACCGGCCGCATGGGCACGCCGCAGGAGATGGCGAACGGCGCGGTGTTCCTCGCCAGCAAGGCTGCAAGCTTCATCACTGGGACCAACCTCGTGGTCGATGGTGCGCTCACGCGCGGAGTGCAGTTCTAGACGCATCCGGCGCCGCGCCGTTACGACACCGGGCCGTCTGTGGCGCCGGTGGCGAGGCCGTTTTCGACAACACACAGGGCCGTCAGATGTCAGCAGATCCAATTCATTACAAGTCGATCACCGAGCTCTCCGAGCTGTTCCGCCGGGGCGAGCTCGTGCCCTCGAAGGTGATAGATGCTATGCTGAGCCGGATTGCCAAGCTCGACGGCAAATTCCACGGCTATGCGCTTGTGCTCGCCGAGCGCGCGATGGCGCAGGCGAAGCGCTGCGATGCAGAGCTTGCGAAAGGCATCTGGCGCGGCCCGCTGCACGGCGTGCCGATTGGCCTGAAGGATCTCTGCTACACCACCTTCGCGCCTTCGGCGGGCGGCACCACGATCCACGCCAAGTTCGTTCCGTCCTTCAATGCGACGATCGTCGATCGCCTCGAGCTTGCTGGCGCCGTCACGCTCGGCAAGCTGAAGATGACCGAGGGCGCCTATACCAGCCATCACCCGAACGACCAGGCGCCGCTCAATCCTTGGGGGCTCGACTATTGGGTCGGTTCTTCCTCCAGCGGATCGGGCGTGGCGACCTCGGCTGGGCTCTGCTTCGGCGCGATCGGCAGCGACACCGGCGGCTCGATCCGGTTTCCGTCGGCGACATGCGGGCTGACCGGGGTCAAGCCGACCTGGGGACGCGTGGTCGTCACGGCATCTTTCCGCTGGCCGACTCGCTCGATCATGTCGGGCCAATGTGCCGGAGCGCGGCCGATGCAGCCGCCATGCTCGGCGTCATCGCGGGCGCCGATATCAATGATCCCACGGCCCTGCAGGCGCCGGTGCCGAACTATCTGTCCCGGATCGGTGAAGGAGTACGGGGATTACGGATTGGCGTGGACCGTAGCTATACCCAGAACGGGGTCGACACGCAGGTTGTTGCGGCGTTGCTGGAAGCCGAAGACACCCTTTCGGCGCTCGGAGCCGATATCCGCGAGGTCAAATTCCCGGACTACCAGAAGCTCGTCAGCATGTGGATCCCAATGTGCTCGATCGAGACGGCAGAGGCGCATCATGAGACCTATCCGTTGCGGAAGCTGGAATACGGCCCCGATCTGGCTCAGCTGATCGAGCAGGGAGGTCGATGAGTGGCGTCGAAATTGCGCAGATTCATCACGAGCGCCTGAAATTCAGCGGCAGCCTCGCTGCATTGTTCAATGACGTCGATCTGCTGCTAATTCCCACGATGCCCGTGCCGACCCCGACGCTGACCAAGATGGGCGAGTATGGCGCTGATCCGAACGTTCTGCTCAGCATCCTCCGTTTCACCGCCGTGTTCGACTTCTCAGGCAGCCCTACCATCACGTTGCCGAACGGCATGGCGTCAGACGGCCTGCCGCTCAGCATGCAGCTGGTCGGCCGGCATCTGTCCGAGGATGTGCTTGCCCGCGCTGGGTATGCCTTCCAGTCAGTGACGAATTGGCATACCCGGCGCGCTCCCATCGAATGAACGGAATCGGAATGACTCTGAAGCTCGCGTGTAACATCGCCAGAACTTGCGGTGGTCAATGAAAGACAGGGAGCACATTCACTGAGCTCAAAGATGGACGTTAACGTCATAGCCAGTCGGCAAGTGATAAGGTTCGGTCGCAAACGAAGTCAGTTGGCGAACCTGGCGAGGTCCCGCCGCCGGTGACCGTTGGGCCCTATTGTGAGAATATCTTGTCCACAGCACCTAGATCGCGCTTAACGCCTTTCAGCATGCTTCAGATCTCATTCGTATCGACTGTATTGGCCCAGATCCGAAGCTTGTCTGCCTGTGCAGTACAGGTCGCATAGGTAGCTGGCGGCCCGTTCAGTAAAATGTCCTGGACCGGAGCGTTGCACCGCTCGAACAGCCGAAGCGTGATTGGGCTGTCCTTGATCTCGGACGCGATGCCTCCCGTTGTGCCCAACAAATTTCCCTGGGCTCCTTTCAGGTAATACAGATCAGCAAAGGCCTGGCCGAATGTACCACCCTTCGGGATTGCACGCGCTGGGGCAAAATTCTGCTGGGCAACCCAGATCGCCCATAGCATTTTCTCCAGCTGTGATTGGACACGAGCCCAATTCGTATTGGGAGGAGGGTTGTATCCGTAGAAGAAATATGAAGCGGCCCATTTCTTTCTTTGTTCTTCGAAAATTGAATTGATGAACTTGTGACCGGCGCGAATGATATTTGGATACGACATGCGCTCAAGATGGGGATTTGATGTCTTGAGCGTCTTTGAAATTGACGAGCTGAAGGTCGCAGATCCATTAATACTCTCGATTGTCAGATCGATAACTGCCTTCACCGCATCCTTCTGCTTCTTTATTTCCAGAGTGAGGTTGTATCCGAAGCGTTTCATGTCCGGAGATTTCGCGACCGCCGTTCCGTCGATGGCGGCGACCTCCGCGGGTTGAGCGAGCTTTTCGTTCAATACACCGACCAGCGCATTGGTGATGTCTTTTCCCAAATTCCCAAAAAGGGCGCCATCGAACTCCTTGGGTATCTTTCGGAGCCAGTTGGTTGGAAGAGTGAGCGCAGTTTGCTCGTACTCAAAGAACAACCGCGGCCCCACCACCTTCTCCAGGGCGACACCAAGCCAGGCCGTCGCGCCGATCGCGAGAAAATTTAGGACAAACAGAGCGCGCTGAAGTGCTCGCTGCCGTTCGTCCTCCTGTTCACGCAGCGTGGCTACCTGATCATTCTGTGCTCCCTCGTAACATGCGACAAGGTGACTGAGGTAACCTGTGATGGGCGCGCACCATTTGTCGAATTGGCCATCGACATCCTTTTCGAGATTTCCGAGCAGCGTGGTGACGTAACCTTTGAGTTCAACGCCGGCGGTCAGCAGGTCATCGCTCATGGAAGAACCTCACTATAATGTCCAAATCGTCTTCATAGGTGCGCATCTGCCTTCGATTCAGAGCAAGCCTCTCTTCGCGCCGGGCAGGTCGGGCGTCCTGTTGATGCTCACCGTTCCCGAGCACTCGAGGCCGCCAAAAATCTCGCGGAGGCGGTGAACTGACGGTGGAGGTGGTTCCGCTTCGCCAGCCTCGCTCCTCGGCGTGAATTAGTCGCATCCGAACTGGGACGGGTTCAAATGTTCAATGAAGTTGCCGGCGTCCTTCTCCAACTCACCCTTCCCGGCCTTTTCTTAGGCCCATCACCGTTGTGGCGACCGCCAGCGGCCGCAAGCCGCCGACCCGGAAACATCGCCGAACGTCGCACGATCAGTAGACACGAGACGGGATACACGTGAGTGCGCGCAGCCCACGGCTGTGGTCTCGCGCCCTCGCTTCGAATTGAGATCTATCGCTTCAGGCGACCAACAAGCCCAGCTTGCCGATCATCGCAAGCGAGCGTTCAACGCTCTCTCGGGTTGAAAGCAACAGCGGCTCTGCCGCGTTTCCGTCCTTGTCCTTTTGTTCGATCCGGATGGTCGGGCCGAATGCTTCGGTCATATCGGCCGTGATCTGGTCGATCGTGCGAAGGCCGTCGAGCAATTGCAGGAAATGCCGGGTTCGATCGTCCTCCAACTGCACTGTTTGGTGGAGCAGGTTGGTGACGTGCGGACTTGTCTGTGACTGTTTGCGGGCCAGCAAGCTTGCCTGCGGTCGGTCGGTAATTTCCTTCAGCAAGAACGGCGGCGATACCAGGAAGGAGACCTCGCCGCTGCAGGCCAGGATGTACATCGCATCCGTCAGGACCCGTTCGTCATCCCCGGCGTGACGGCCATCCAGCAGCGCGCGCGCACCGCGCAGCAACTCGTCGAATGACAAGGCGCGCGGCCAGGCCCGGCCGAGGCACAGATGAGCGGCCTTCAGGAGCGGATTGGTCACCGTGATCCTGCTGCCGTCCTGGTTCTCAAATTCCATTGCAGAAACATCTGTCACACAGGCCTTGGGGTCGAGCGGGCTGGCCGTGCTCAGGAGGTGGTATCGCCTGACGAAATCCGCGTCGATCTGCCGGTCGAGCGACACATTGTCGTGGCAAAGCAAAGTGCGCCGGAAGCCGTTGCCATCGATGAAGTCCTGGTACTGGTCGCGCGCCATGAACTCGCTCTCGGGAAAGCGCTGCAGCGTGGCACGGACCTCCTCGGAATAGCCGGCGAGATAGCGGCGCGAAAAATCGGAATCGCCGACATACTGCAGGCCGTGACGAGCGGCATCCTCCGCGACTTCGTGCAACAGGAAGGCGGCCGCGCCATCGTCGAGGTCGTCGTGAAACAACAATTCGTCCGGAGAGTTGAGAACCCGGTTGTACTGATCCCGCATGATCGTGCCGTGAACCGTATTGGCCTTCGAGCCCTCGCTCAGGAACTTCAGGATCGCGCGAGCCTGTCCGACCTTCTCCTTCATGCCGGTGAGGCGGCGGGTATGATATCGCATCATGTTGCGGACCATGTCGCGGAGATGCGAGAACGGGTGCGCATTGTAGCTGACGTAGCAGATTCCGCGCGGCGTCAGGTTCTGCTTGAAGATCGTCATCATCTTCTCGCGCACGTGCGGTGGCACCCATGAGTAGACGCCGTGCGCGATGATGTAGTCGAACTCTCCGAAGCTCGGATCGACACTCATGATGTCGCAATGGAGGAGCTTGATGTTGCTCAAGCCCAGCGCCGCGATATTGTTCTGGCCGCGCTCGATCGTCACGCCGCTCAGGTCGACGCCGACGAACTCGCTGTCCGGATATTGAAAGGCCATGGGCAAAGGATTGCCGCCGACGCCGCAGCCGAGTTCCAGGACTCGGCAGCGCTCGACCGGAGCAGGTTGCATGCCGTAGACGGTGGCAATTGTTGCGAGATGGTTGGGGTGGGTGAGCCCGTAGACGTGGCCGGGGTAGTAGACCTCGTCGTACGGAGTGGGGCCGGTCGTTGAATGGCGATGCTCAGTGTGAACATTCATCGTGCTCAGTTCCACGAATAGGCGAACTTGTCGTCCGCGATTGAGACGCGTGTCTGCTTGATCTCCTCCTTGGCAAGGGATCGTCTAAGGAACTCGCGCGACAGCTCCGGCAGCAATGTGTTGGTAATGATGTTGTCGATCATGCGCCCGCCGGAATCCGGATCATTGCAGCTTGACACGATGTGCGCCACAACGGCGTCGTCGTAGCTGAAGGCAGCCTTGTGATTATCGTGTAGCCGACGGGCGATCCGGTCGAGCTGCAGCCGGACGATGCCGCCCAATATCTCGTCCGAGAGCGGGAAATAGGGGATCGAGACGATACGCCCGAGCAATGCGGCCGGAAATACCTTCAGCAATTCCGGCCTGAGCATCTTCGCGAGCTCTTCCGGTTCGTTGCGATATTTTGGATCGCGGGACAGCCCCATGATCAGTTCGGTACCCACATTGGTGGTCAGGATGATCAAGGTGTTCTTGAAGTCGATCCGCCGTCCATTTCCGTCCTCCATGACTCCCTTGTCGAACACCTGGAAGAAGATCTCATGGACGTCGGGATGGGCCTTCTCCACCTCGTCGAGCAGGATGACGCTGTATGGCTTGCGCCGGACCGCCTCGGTGAGGCGGCCGCCCTCTCCGTAGCCGACGTAACCGGGAGGTGCTCCCTTCAGGGTCGAGACGGTGTGCGCCTCCTGGAACTCCGACATGTTGATCGTGATCATGTTCTGCTCGCCGCCGTAAAGCGTCTCGGCAAGCGCCAACGCGGTCTCGGTCTTTCCGACGCCGGATGGTCCGGCCAGCATGAAAACGCCGATCGGCTTCGACGGGTTGTCCAGCTTGGCACGGCTGGTCTCGATACGCTTGGCGATCATCGTCAGCCCGTGGGCCTGGCCGATGACGCGGCGGTTGAGGATCTCCGGCAGCTTCAGCACGGTTTCGATCTCGTCCCGCATCATCCGACCAACCGGGATGCCGGTCCAGTCGGACACGACTGACGCCACCGACTGCTGGTCCACATGGGCATAGACCATCCGCTTTTCCGGATTGATCCCCTCCAGCGTCTCGAACTTGCCACGCAGCTCCGCGCGTTTTGCGTCTGGATCTTGATTTTCCTTGGGCTCGGACAGGATGTCGCGAATGCTGCGGATGTCCTTGACGAGCTCCTGCTCCTTGGCCCAGTCGGCCTCGAGCGCTGTTAGCTTCTCTTTCAACGCGGCGATATCGGTGTCGATCGCGGCGCCGCGCTCGCCGTCCTCGATGCCCAGATCGCGATCGCTGACCAGGGCGGATTTTTCAGCCTCGCGAGCCGTGATCGCGACACGCGTGTCCTCGATCAGGGCCGGCGTTGCGCTCTGGCTGATCGCCACACGGGCCGAGGCGGTATCGAGCAGGCTGACGGCCTTGTCCGGCAGCTGTCGGGAGGGAATGTAGCGGTGCGAGAGGTTGACGGCTGCGGTGATTGCGGCATCGGAAATGCGAACGCCGTGGTGCTTTTCCATCGGGCCAAGAAGGCCACGCAGCATCACGCAACAGGTCTCGACATCCGGTTCGTCGATCTGGATCGGCTGGAAGCGTCGCGTGAGCGCCGGGTCCTTCTCGATGTACTGGCGATACTCCGCCCAGGTGGTGGCGGCGATCGTGCGCAGCGTACCACGGGCGAGTGGAGGTTTCAGGAGGTTGGCCGCATCGCCGGTGCCGGCTGCGCCACCGGCGCCAATCAAGGTATGGGCTTCGTCGATGAACAGGATGATCGGGGTGGGCGAGCTCTGCACCTCGTCGATCACCGCGCGCAGGCGCTGCTCGAACTCGCCCTTCATCGAGGCGCCTGCCTGCATCAGGCCGATGTCGAGGACGCAGAGCCGGACATTGCGCAGCGGCGGCGGTACGTCGCCGGCGGCGATGCGTTGCGCAGATCCTTCGACTACCGCCGTCTTGCCGACGCCGGCTTCGCCGGTGAGAATCGGATTGTTTTGCCGTCGTCGCATCAGAACGTCGATCAACTGGCGGATCTCTTCGTCCCGGCCCAGGATCGGGTCCATCTCGCCCGATTTGGCCTTGGCTGTGAGATCCTGCGAGAACCGGTCGAGCGGTGTCGTGCCTTTCGGACTCGCCTGATCCGCGCCATCCGTGCCAGCGCCCACAAGACCCGAGCCGTCCATGGGTCGCATGGTCTCCTCGTCGGAGCCGGCCCAGATGGCGCGACGTTCGGCGGTCAACGCTTCGACGTTGACCTTGGCGAATTCCTGGGAGAGGTTGTTCAGTGCGCGACGGATGTCGTTCGATTTCAGCCCAGCCACCAGCAGGTGGCCGGTGCGGATCTGGGTTTCACCGAAAAAGAGCGTGGCGTAGTGCCAGCCGCGATCGAGGAGATCGATGACCGGATTGGCGACACCCGGCATGTCTGTTTCGTTCTTGCGACAGCCGTTGATGGCGCCGGCAAGGTCCGACAGCAACCGCGCCCGGTCGAGCTTGTAACGGTCCACCGAGAGGCTGAGGTCCGTGCGCTCCTGCTGCAGCATATGAAACAGCCAGTGCGCAAGCTCGACGTTGCGGTTGCCGGCGCTCTTGGCATGGCGAAGAGCCTGGATGAAGGCGTCGTAGCCGGCGCGGTTCAGCTTGCCCGTTACGGCTTCAATGCTGATGTCGGTCACGGCGGCGCCTCCTGCTCAATTGCTCCGCCGATGTTTGGCACCTAACGGAAATTGGCGCAGATCCCATACAATTGGGACGATCCGCGCGGTCGATAGGTTCAAATCGCCGAGGCATCCGCTGCGGCGTTCCGCCGGGCTCGCAGGCGCTCCCCGAGTTGAAAGCGGGCGTCGCGGCGATATTCTTCAGTGGAGGTCCAGTTGGGGGAGACCCAGGTGGTCCATCCAAGCCGTCCGCTCTGCCCTAGTCTGACGGGGACGACCTCTCCTGCCGGAATCGCGAGCTCGACCTCCCACTCCAGTTCGTCGCCGATGTAGAAGAAAACGGCGTCCGCCAGCGGCTCCGACAGATTGCGCGCTTCGGTCGGCAGGAACTGCTCGTACTGGACAAAAGTCTTGACGAAGACCCGAACCCTGATCTTGTCCTCGACGCTGAACACGCGTGAGCCGAGAAGCGCGTCGCGACCGAGGCTGGCATGCGCCTCGCCGAGCCGGCTGCAGTGATTTGGGTCGAACGCAAGCCAGGTGCCGACAAACTCGTCGATCTCGACCTTGACGTCGAACAGTCCCTGCAAGAACCGCGTCAGCCGTGACGCACACTTCGCCCTGGGGGCGACCAGTCCGGCGAAGCTGAGCTTCGCCATGTCGGGTACGGTGTCCCGATTGGCGAAAACGTCGGAGCCGAGGCCGGCGAAGGAGCCGACATAGGCGATGAAGCGATCCTCCCGGGGGCGGTCGTGCTGCGCGATCGGCCGGGCGTCGGCCCAGGCGCGAAAGAAGAGCTGCAGGAAGCGCCCGTTGAGCAGGTCAAGGAAGCGCGGGAAGGCGTCGTCCCGCATCAGCCACCAGCTCGGACTCTCATCGGTCGTGGCAAGTGGCAGCGCACCCTGCGGACCCAGGAGGCCGAGAAACTTGACGAGTATCCTGAGCCGGCCATTCTGGTCGTCGACCGCCGCAAGATTGGAGGCGGGGAACTCGAGGTAAGGCACCTGGCCGAGATCGACGTACTCCTCGCGGCGCGCAGCGCTGTCACCGATCCGAGGTCGATCGGGATTGGCTCGCTCAAGCTGACGCAGGGTGTTGAAGAAATCGAACCGCCAGGGTTCGGCCTTCATCTGGTCGACCAGCTTCACAGCGGTCTCCGCGTGCCCATGCGCGGTGGCCACCGCATGATCTCGCCACGCTCCGGCGTCGAGACGACCGTTTGGGTGAAGGTGTTGAAGCCTGAATAGTCGGCGAAGAAGCGCTCCAGCACAGCTCCGAGCAGGAATACGCCGCTCCCCTCGAACGCCTTCTCGTCGAGCGTGATGGTGATCTCCAGGCCGCGCGCGGCACCGCTGCCGGTGCGCTCGCGCATCCGTCGCACGATGGGCCGGCTTTCGATGCTGCGCACGCCCCGGATCTTGCGTTCGGTGGCGTCGTCGTACTGGTCGGCAAACAGGGAGAGCATCTCGCGCAGCGCTCCGCGTTCTTGCCGCCATTGCGCTCGACGAGGCCGAGATAGTTCAGGCTCAGCATGTTGATCAGCCGCCAGCTGACGATCCCGCTGTTCGCGATTTCGCTGCGACTGCGCAACTGGGCCACCACCGGCTCGCGCGGCCGGGTTGGACCAGCAACGCACACCAGGTCGAGGGACGTGTCGTCCAGCAGGCGGAAGTCGGCGCCGCTCGCGCCGACCGGCAGGTGCTCAGTGAGGTGCCGATTCGAGCACAGCGCCCGGACGCTGAGCTCGGCGGCAGAGTCCTGCCCGTTCAATTCGCCGGGCTCGAGCAGCGACAGGAACATGTCCGTCCCGGTGTAGTCGGAAGATGAGCCGTACGTCTTCTCTTCCACCGTGCGGCGCCGGGGCAGGCGGCGGACGGTGAAGTAAAGCCCCTGGACCGAAGCGCTGGTCGGGTCGACGGCGGCCGAATACAGCGGGCGAACCAGCCGCTTGTCCTTCTCCGCCGGGAAATGCGCGTAGACTTCGAGAATCTGGTGCGGCTCGTATTCGAGATAGCGACTGCGATCCGGCACCACGTGATATTCGTGGGTATTCGACTTGACGGGGATTCGATCGCTCGTCTTCTCGAACAGGTTGATCGCCGGCGCGGTGTAGAGCCTGAAGATATCGGGACGCACCGCGGCGGCGAGCCGCGAATTGTGTTCATCGAAAGCGAATACGATGTCGATCGATTTGCTGCGCAGCCGCGGCATCACGCTGCGGAGTCCGGTCAGGTGGACGCCAAGGAACTTGCGCGGAAACATGAAATATTCCCGGAGCAGCTCCGAGCCGCGAAAGACGCGGTTGTCATGCGGAAACAGCGACTCGGTTTCGCCGAAACCGATCTGCTGCACGCAGTCGTGCGGTGCGCGCGTCACCACCGGATCGCCGAACTCGTCGAGATGTCGGAAGTAGACGCCCTTGCAATTCGATATCAGCTGTTCGTAGAGGGCGATGCCGTCTGATTCCGCACCGACGAGGTAGATTGGGAGCTCGCTCATGCGGCAGCCCGCAAACCACGTTTCCGGCTTGGTCCGAGCCTCTGCATCCGGCAGTTCCTCGTCAAGCCGGGCCGCGGTGCGGTGGGTCAACGACAGCCTGAGTCCGGCGATCACGTCGCCGCCGACCGGGATTCCGAGTGCCTGCAGCGCGCCCGCCGTCGAGAAGTATTCGGCGCCGGTGACGTCGAATGGCCAGAGCGTGATGTCGCGGCAAAGTCGAAATCGGCAGGCGAGGCTGCGCTCTCTCTCGCGGTAGGTGGCGTCTAAATAGGTGCCGCGCGCGATCTTTTTGCCGTCGCGCAGCGCCGGATCGGCATAGGGCGGTCGTACTGCGACCAGCATGGCCGCCGGGGTAGGCGCAAGATAGTTCGGAACCAGCTGTTCGAGCAGATTTGAGGTGAATTCCGGAAACTCGTGCTTGAGCTTCAACTGGACACGGGCGGCGAGAAAGGCGGCGCCTTCCAGTAGCCCGGTGATCATCGGATCCGAGCGGTCCCTGATCAGGCCGCCGAGGCGTTCCGCGATGCCGGGATACTCCTCGGCGAAATCTCCTGCCTGCTCGTACAGCAGGGACAATTCGCGATTGTAGAAGTCCAGGAATTCGCGATTCATGCTAAAGTCGATTGATCTGGATATCGCCGCTGTCGAGCTCGACCTCGGCGACGAATTCCACGGGAACGTTGAGCGGTTCGGCTTTCAGATCGGCGTCGACGATGAAGCGTAGCTTGAGCTGCTCGGATCTGATCGAGCCGTCGCGGCGGACCCGGATTGTCTTGCGATCGAGCCTTGGTTCATAGGTGAGCAGTGTGGCGCGCAGCGAGTCGCTGAGCTCGTCGTCCGTGACCTCATCGATCGAACGATTGGCGATGTCGGGAAAGCCATAGTTCAGAATCGACGTGCGCACGCAATCCCGGCCGCTCATATCCAGCGTCGACTCGAGAGCGATCGTATTGAGGAGTGTCTCGAGGTCATGGGAGACCTCGCGCCGGAGGAGTGCCTCCGAGATCGGATGGCGTCCCGTGCTACGCCGGGCCGCGATAATCCGATCACCAGACTGATCGCGCAGATCGAGCTGCTTGCGCGCATCACGCGCTTCATGCGCCGCGCGAAAGGCGAGCATCAGCGGCGGAGAGAGCCGATCCTTTTTCGGCGCAAGCGTCATTCCGGTCCCCATGTCGGTCGGCGCGTATGCCGCTTCGAAGGGCGGCAATTGGCGTCCGACTTGACGTATCGCGGCCAGGAATCCGGCCCTAACCCCGGCCATTCGAAGATGCAATCCGGGATCGCGCCGCATGGCGCCGGTGTCTGCTATCGGCAACCGGCGCCAGGCGAGGGGCCGAAGCTCAAGCCCATTCCTTGTTGGCAGGAACGTCCCAACCGAAGGTCGGCGAGGCGCCGGCGGCACCCTTGTCCGTCTGGCTCTTGTAGGTCATCTTGACCTTGGCGAAGTTCAGACTCACGTTTTCGGTGAGGCGATCCTCGCCGTGCGATCCGCCTGTCGACACGCTGGAGACCAGAACGTGCTTCATCTCGATCTTGAGATACTCAAGCGGGTTCTCGCCGGCCTTGCGGACCGTGAGGATCGCCGTATCGATGTGCTTCCCATTCGCGCAGACCTTGAACAAATCGGGGGTGGCCTTGTCCACGAAATGGGTGAAATGGAGGTCCTGGACGCTGACCTTGCCGGCACCGCCTCCGGATCCGCTGTGGAATGTACCGGTCTGGCTTTCGCCGAACGACCAGCTCAACACATCAATCTCCTCCTTGTGCTTGTCGTCCAGCGACTCGCCCTTGATGGGATCGAGTTTCAAGAAAATATCGACAGCCATAGCTTAGTCCTCTCAAAAATCTGCAATTGACAGTTGCGATGACGTGACGTCAGGAGCTCGGGCCTGGTAGGCGTGAGACGAGACTGAGGCCGACGTCCATCGCTTCGAGTTGGAAGTGTGGACGGAGAAAGAAGCGTGCGTTGTAGTATCCCGGGTTCTCCTCGTTTGCGATGACCTCCACCTTCGCTGCGGCCAGCGGCTTGCGCGCTTTCTGAGCTTCTGACGACAGGGCTGGGTTGGCATCAACGTACTCGTTGATCCAGGTTTGCAGCCAGACCGTCAGCTCATCCTTCTCTTTCATGGATCCGATCTTGTCGCGAACCATGCACTTCAGATAGTGCGCAAAGCGGGACACTGCGAACATGTAGGGCAGACGTGACGACAGGTTGTCAGACGCGGTTGCATCCACGCCTTTCTCGCCGAAGTACTTCTTCGGCTTGTAGAGCGACTGCGCACCGATGAAAGCCGCCTTGTCGGTGTTCTTGCGATGGATCAGCGGGATCAGGCCTGCCTTGGCGAGTTCGTGCTCGCGACGATCGCTGATCGCGATCTCGGTCGGGCATTTCAGGTCCACGCCGCCATCGTCGGTCGGGAAGGTGTGCGTCGGCAGGTTGATGACCTCGCCGCCGGACTGAACACCGCGGATCCGGGTACACCAGCCGAACTCCTTGAAGGCGCGGTTGATGTTGACAGCCATCGCGTAGGAGGCGTTGATCCAGCCGTACTTGTCGCCGGTATGCCCGTCGGTTTCTTCCTCGAAGGCGAATTCTTCCACCGGCTCCGATTTGGCGCCGTAGGGGAGGCGACCCAGCACTCGCGGCATGCAAAGGCCGACATAGCGCGAGTCGTCTTGGTCGCGGAGACCTTTCCAGGCCGCGTATTCCGGCGTGTCGAACACCTTGCCGATGTCGCGAGGATTGGACAGCTCGGTCCATGAATCCATACCCATCAGCGTGGGCTCGGCTCCGGCGAAGAAGGGGGCGTGCGCGGCGCCGGCGATCTTGCTGAGGTCACGCATCAACTGCACGTCGGTTGGCAGATGGCTGAAATAGTAGTCGCCGATCAGACAGCCGAACGGCTCTCCACCTAACTGGCCGAATTCGTACTCGTAGACCTGCTTGAACAGCGGGCTCTGGTCCCAGCGGGCGTCCGGATAGAGCCGCAGGTTGCGATAGAGCTCGGTCTTGGAGACATTCAATACGCAGATCTTGAGAGTGGCGTCTGTCTCGGAATTGAAGACGAGGTAATGCAGGCCGCGCCAGGCGCTTTCGATCGCCTGGAACTCCGGCGCATGAAGGATCTCGTTCATCTGCGCGGTGAGCTTCTGGTCGATCCGCGCAATCATCTCCTCGATGGTGTCGAGGACATCCGACTTGACGACGCTCGCGTCCTTCAACGCCTCCTGAACGAGCGTGGATACCGCATTCTCGACTTCGGTCGCCGCGCGTTCGGTGCGGGGCTTAAAGCTCTGCTTGAGCAGGTTTGCAAACTCGTCGGCCTCGACGGTCCCGACTTGAGTGACGGTCGCCTTTTGACCAGCTTCTTTTGCCATGGTCCCCAGTCCTTCTCTTGATTTCTATTTTTCCGCGTCGGGTTCGGTCGGCTGGCTCGCTGCGCGTTCTTTCAGCGCGGCCATCAGCTGCGGATCGCCAAGGAGCTTCTTCAGCTGATCCTCGGCAGCCACCTTGCCGTCCATGTAGCGGAGCAGGTTGGCGAGCTGTTCGCGGGCCTCCAGCAGCTTGGCCGTGGCCGGGACTTGCCGGGCGACCGCGACAGGTGAGAAGTCGGCCATCTTGTTGAAGCGCAGGCTAACGGAAATCTTCTCGTCAGCCGCTTCGCCCAGGCGGTTGGCCACGCGGGCCGTCACCCCGGGCTGGATCGCCGCCATCCGGTTGTCGAAATTGTCCATGTCGAACTCGAGGAACTTTCGCTCCTCGACTTTGGCTTTCTCGACGCCGGGGCTATTGCCGGAAAGGTCAGAGAGGACGCCCATCACGAATGGCAACTCGATCAGCCGCTCGGCGTCGTAGGGATCCTCGTAGGTGATGTGAACGCGCGGTGCGCGGTTACGGCGGATGAATTTTTGACCGCTGTCCGTAGCCATGGTTCCCCTCTCTGCAAAATGATTCAGAAACCGGTTTGCCGCAACGCAGGTTACAAAAGCAGCTCAGCTTGCGCTCGGCAAAAACTCCCTATGTCCTATTAGTGACGTCGAGCGAAAAGCGGGTTCAATACGATTTGTCGATTGTCTTGAGCGCGCCCTCGGGCAGGACGTCATTCAGCAGGGTAAGAAAGTCTCGCTGTGCCAGATCGCGCGCGCGGTCGACCAAAAAGGAATCGGGCTGGACGGTTCTGCGGTCCGGAAAAACGCGGCCACTTTGGTCAGTAGGCCTAACGCCTGTGCTCTATTTTCTGCAGAAAAAACAGTGTCTTGAACTTCGCGCTCGATCCCGGACGGGGATGAGGTGGCGAGCTCCGCCATCCGTTCGATCGGCAGGTTGAAGAACTTGTCTCGCCCGATATTGATCGCCGCGCTCTCTACGTGGGCGGGCACCAGCATCCGCATCACTTCGATGAATGATTTACCAACCATCTCCTGCGCCTGACGCACCAGCAACAGGGCGGGGTTGGACGGTTCCATTCGGGCGAAATAGTCCGCGGCGGCAGCAAGCGCCGCACTGGCCT
This sequence comes from Bradyrhizobium sp. RDM12, assembly GCF_051917485.1. NCBI lineage: Bacteria > Pseudomonadati > Pseudomonadota > Alphaproteobacteria > Hyphomicrobiales > Nitrobacteraceae > Bradyrhizobium > Bradyrhizobium sp. RDM12. The sequence goes on along the minus strand of NZ_CM133064.1, from coordinate 7,007,373 downwards.
GCGCCGATGACGTCAGCGCACCGGCCGCCTCAAGGGGATTTTGCGTGTCGGATGGTTCAGCGTCTGCTGACCGCGCAGTCACAACGGCGGTCGGGTCACGCTCCGCGACGAGACTCGCAAGCCAGGCGGCCATGCCATTAACTACGCCGGAGACCCTGTCGAGGCTGATGGATTGCCCCATGTCCGACTTTTCGTGCCAGATCGTCTTGATGCCTGCAATTTCGGCGGCGACTGCAGAACAACGTGCACTCGCCGCCTTCAGGGTGTCGAGATCGGTGTCGTCAATGATGCGCTCGATGGTTGCTAGATCGGGACCGTCAATGGCGTCACCGGCGGGAATTTCTCCCTTGGCAACCTGATAGGCACGGTAGTTGAGGGTGCCTTGCCTTCGATTTTCGATCAGCGGAAGGAATTGCAGGGGATTGATCACGGTCGGAAACACATCGATCCCTTCGATCGTGACAGCGCGAAGAGCGTAGTCGCCGTCTTCGGCCCTCGGATGTACCGCTTCCCACTGCTCCTCTCAGCAATATGGTCGTCGCCTTCAGGCAATTGAGAAAGCCTTCAAGGTCCCGGTTGAGGATGGAGAACTTGGCCAGCAGCATGTTCAAACGCAGATCGCGGGTGCGCGCCAGAAGAGGTCGTGCGGCCGCAAACTGGCCGGCGAAGTCGATGGCCTTAGGATCGAAGCGCCCGCGCTCTCCATTGGCGTTGACCACCTCGAAATACGACATCGGCAGCAGCGATTCCGCACCTGCGAAGAAGTTGAGGTACTGAATGTCGCCACTCGCGTCGAGATCCGGCCCGCAGGGATCGTCTGCGGTTACCGGCTGGGTCAAGGACGCGACGTCGAGCATGGTCGTCCATCTGCTGGGCCCCGCGAAGCCCGAGACACGGGAGCGCGGGGACTATGATCCGATTGTCTTATGGGTCAGATGCTTGGCGGTCCCGGTTCATTCCCGCTGATCATGACAGTTTCGCGTGAACCGGCAAGCTCTTGGAGGCGACTACTTGAAGTCCGGGGTGGTTCTTTTGACCGCTGCTTTGGCGCGTGAGGAGGCCGCCCCGGGCGGACTTCCGGGCCTGCTAGCAGCGGCGGCTAGGACGTCTGTGGTTCTTGCATGACGCCTGATCTGCTCTTCGGAGCCGATCACACGGCGGACGAGGGAGTTTAATGCCCACATGGGCCAGCTTACCCAAGATACCCGCCTCTGCGAACTCAAGACGCCTCTCGGCAAGGACGTTCTGGTTTTCGTCGGATACGAGGCTTCGGAAGGTCTCAGCGAACTCTTTGAGTACCGTATCGAATGTCTCAGTGAGGACGCCGATCTCGACTTCGACCGCGCAATGGGTCAGCGGTGCACGCTTAAGGTAAAGCTTCATGAGAAGGAGCGCGAGTTCAGCGGCATTCTCACCGAAGCGCAATGGCTTGGAGAGGAACGATTATTTCAGCTACAGAATCGTTCTTCGGCCCTGGTTATGGCTGCTGTCGCGAACCACCGATTGCCGGATATTCCAGGACAAGAAGGCGCCCGACATCATCAAAGAGGTCTTCAACGATCGCGGCTTCACCGATTACGAGTCGAAGCTGACCGAGGAAGGTTCCTGCCCGAAGCTCGAATATTGCGTTCAGTACCGCGAGACCGATCTGAATTTTGTTTGCCGACTGATGGAACAGCACGGCATCTATTACTTCTTCAAGCATGAGGGCGGCAAGCACACGCTGGTACTGGCGGACTCAAAATCGTCGCACAGTCCGATCGACGGACTTGCCTCGATCCCCTACATCCCGCTGACGGGCGCCGACCGGCGAGGCGAGCAACACATCTACGAATGGGTCTCGGAGCGCCGATTCCGGACCGGCAAGGTCGAGCTCAACGACTACAACTACCAGAAGCCCAACGCGCAGATGATCAGCGACGCCAAGGGCAACGAGCATTACACCCGCTCGGAGATGGAATTTTATGACTATCCGGGCAAGTTCAAGGAAAAGTCCGACGGCGAGCGCTACGCCAAGATCCAGCTTCAGTCCGAGCAAGCCATGGACCGGCGGCGCCGCGGCAACGGTGACGCAGTCAACCTGTTCCCCGGTGGACTGACCAAGCTCGAGAAGCATCCCAAGGACTCGCAGAACGTCGAATACCTGGTTGTACGAGCCACCCATTCGTTCTCGCTCGAATCTTACCGCACGGGTGGGCCCAGCGACGCCGGCCAGCACGTCTATTTCGGCAGCTACGAATTCCTGCCGAGCGACCGTCCGTTCCGGGCGCCGATGCTGACGCCGAAGCCAAGGATCAACGGCGTCCAGACCGCCAAGGTGGTGACCAAGGACGACAATTCGAGCGAGGAGATCGACGTCGAAAACCTCGGCGAAATCTATGTACGGTTTTTCTGGGACCGGAAGAAAAAGCGATCATCCCGCTTGCGCGTTGCCCAGGTCTGGTCCGGCAAGAAATGGGGCGGTCAGATCATTCCGCGCGTCGGACAGGAAGTGGTCGTCGAATTTCTGGAAGGGGACCCGGACCGGCCCCTCGTCATCGGCACCGTCTATAACGACGAGTACAAGCTGCCCTATGACCTGCCGTCCAAGAAGACGATGGCGGGATTAAAATCCGATTCGACCAAGGGGGCGGCGGCTACAACGAGTGGAACTTCGAGGACAAGAAGGGCTCCGAGAAGATCACGGTGCATGCCGAGAAAGACCATGACGTGACGGTCCGCGGCACCGAGACGCGGACCATCGGCGAAGCCGCCGTCGGCGGCGACACCCGCAAGACCACCCTCGTCAACGGCAACGACAAGCTCGATATCGAGTTGGGCGGTCAGCATATCACTATGGCGATGGATCAGTCGGTCACTGCAGGCCTGACCATCACGCTCATGGCCAACGTCAACATCACGCTGCAGGTAGGCCCCAGCCAGATCATCCTGACGCCTGCTGGCATCGTCATCAATGCGCCGACCATCGCCATGACGGCGCAGGGCGCCATGGCGCTAACAGCCGGGGACCGTTGGGGGCCCACGGCCTGCCAACCCTTGTCGGCTGATTGCCATGAGCCAGGTTCGGTTCGGTACAGTGCAGGATCTCTTTCAGGCCTTTCCGATGGCGCGCCATGACGTCGGCAGGGCCGAAGCCGACAAGCCTTCACTCGATTTTCTCCAGGACGCGACCGATGCGCGCAACTGGCACGGCGCCGTCTCCTTCTGCGCTTATCTGCTGCCCCGGCGCGTCGCCGTTGCCTGGGGATGCCGCTCGTTACGACGGATGTTCGACCATTTCGATGCCAACGACGGCAGGTCGCTGAATTACGTGGAGACCTGGGTCAGGCAGCCCGACGAGCAGTCCCGGAACAAGGCGTTGGCCGTCGGCAATGCCAACGATCCCGAACAGCCGGCGACATGGCTGGCGCTGGCGGCCGGATGGTCTGGCGGAAGCGTGGTCCCGGCGGAATTTGCGCCGGTCGAAGCCAAGCCCGATCAAGCCGCCCGCGCGGTGCGCGCGGCCCTGTTGATCGCCCTTTGCCGGCTGCCCCGCGAGTCCCGCGACCGGATAATGACGGCATGCCTGGAGGATGGTATTCAGTTGGCACGCGGCGAACCGCGCCCTCCGCGTTAGCGAGACGAAGGAATGGTGCTCCGCTTCAACATCGAGAACGAACCGAACCTTCCGGACGGTGGCCCTGTATCATTTACGGTCACCGGCAGGCGCTCGGTCGATATTGGCCGTGACCGTCACCTTGACTGGACGTTGCCGGATCCGGCGCGGATGATCTCCGGAAAGCATTGCGAGGTGCATTTTCGCGAGGGCGGCTATTGGCTGCATGACGTCTCAACCAACGGCACATTTCTCAATGGAGCCGACCAGCGAATTCGGGCACCGCATCGGCTGCGTGACGGCGACCGGCTCACCATTGGCCACTACATCATCAGGGTTTCACTGGAGGATGAGGCGGGCGCGCATCCGCTGGATGGCGAGGCGCAGCAGCACCCACCTCTCGTCCAGGAACATGCCGATTATCGGGAATTGTGGGCGGCCGATCGCGACGTACCGCCGGCCATCGATCCGCAGCAGTTGAAGAAGCCGCGCGAGGCAGCGCGGCCTGTCAATCCGGAGTTTCCGGATTGGGCAGCGAGCGTCCCGTCGCCGCGTGTGGATCCCTTCCGGCGTCCGCCGCCGGCGTCCCCGTACCACCCTTCCGCGCAGGACGACATGAGCTGGGCCGGCGGCCCGGTCGCCGCACCGAAAGCCCCAATCGAACCGCCGCCGGCAATGCCCACCCCGCGCCGGCCCTCGGTGTGGGCCGATGCTGAAGCGGCGCCCGTCCAGCCGCCGCCACCGCCATATGCCGAGACGCCGCGCCCGGCGCAGGTGATGGACGACGCGCCGGCGCCCGCCCTGCCGCCGGCCGGCGGTGCCGACTTCGCGCGGCTGGTGGCCCGCGGCGCCGGATTGCCCGACAATTTCTTTGCCAGCAAGACCGATGCCGAGCTCGCCGAACAGCTCGGTATCATCTTGCGCATGACCGTCGACAATCTGATGGTGCTGCTGCAGGCGCGAACTCAGGCCAAGCAGCTGACGCGCAGCACCAGCCAGACCACCGTTCAGGCGATTGAGAACAACCCGCTGAAATTCTCGCCGACCTCGGAAGACGCGATGCGGATTCTGTTCGGGCCGAAGACGCGGAGCTATCTCGACTCGCAACGTGCCTTTGCGCAGGGTTTCAGCGACCTCAAATCACATCAGTTGAAGACCTACATGGCGATGCAGCATGCCGTTCACGAGCTCATCGCCGGCATCGATCCAACCCTCATGGCGCGCGAGATTGAGCTTCAGCGCGGCGCCAAATCCTGGCTTGGCTCGAACAAGAGCAAATTGTGGGACGAATTCATGACGCGCTGGAAGGCGCATCTCGGCCGCGACAAGAGCGCGCCGATCGATACCTTTATGCTGCATTTCTCCGAGTATTACGACCGCTCCGACAAGGGCGGTGCAAAGTGAACTAGCGGCGGCCGTGCGGTCGCCGACATTGCTAAGTGGATATAGGAATGTCTTGGTACAGCAAGGTTTTCTGGTCGGAAGGTTTGTTTCTGCGGCCGCACCATTTGCAGCAGAATGATCGCTATGTCGAGCACTTGCTGGAAAAGCGCGTTCGCTACACGACACCATACCCTTGGGGATTTGCACAACTCGAGATCGATACGGATCTCACTGAACAGAGCAAATTCGCGGTGCGCAACGCCAGCGGCCTCATGCCGGATGGCACGCCATTCGACATTCCAGCGGACAGCCCGATCCCGGACGCGATCGAGGTGCCGGATTCGGCCGCCGGCCAGATCGTCTGGCTGACGATGCCCATCGCTGCACCGAACACCCGCGAAGTGGACGAGGATCGGACCGACAGCGCCAGCCGCTATGTTCGTAGTTCGGAGACTTTCATCGACTCGACCTCCGCGCTGCGCATCGAGGAAGAGATCGACATCGCCTCTCCGCGGTTGTCGTTCGAATTGCGAAAGACCAGCAAGCCAGGATACATGGGCCTCGGCATCGCGCGCATTCTGGAGGTGCGCGACAAGAACATCCTGTTTGACGACAAGTTCGTCCCGCCGATGCTGGTCTGCGCCGCACATCCGGTCATCGACGGCTGGCTCAATCGCATTATCGGCTGGGTCGAGACCAAGCTCGATGAGCTCGCACGCTACGCGGTCGATCCATCGTCCGGTGGCGGGTTGCAGAGCGTGGACTATCTGGTGCTGCAGGTCCTCAACCGCACCATTCCCGTGCTGACCCACTTGCAGCGCTCCGGAAGTGTCCATCCCGAACGGCTGTACGAGGAGTTGCTGAGGTTCGCCGGTGAGCTTGCGACGTTCGCCACGCCGGAGCGCCGTGCACGCAACTATCGGGCGTACAATCATGATGACCTCGAAAGCATCTTCACCTCCCTGATAAGCGATATCCAGGACTTCCTGAGCGCGCGGCTCGGACGGCGCGCGATTCGCCTCGAGATCATCGAGCGCGCACAGAATGCATTCGTGTCGCCGATCCGCGATCGTGCACTGTTCCGGAATGCAACCCTGGTACTCGAAGTCGCGGCACGGCGGCCGCTCGTGGAAATCCAGAACGATTTCCCGCATCTGTTCAAGGTCGGCCCGAACACCAAGATGAACGAGATCGTGCACGCCAACCTTCCGGGGTTGACGTTGGTGCACTTGCCGACGCCGCCGCCGCACATCCGGGCCATCACCGATCACGTCTATTTCTATCTCGATCGCAAGTCGCCGTTGTGGCCCGAGTTCAGCACGGCGGCCTCGATCGGGATGCACTTCTCCGGCGACTGGCCGGAGCTCGAGCTGTACCTTTGGGCGATCTTGGAAGATAGGCCATGAGTGACAGGGACAAGCCGGTCAATCCTTTCGGTCGGGGCGAGCGGACGATCATCCGTCCCAATCCCGGCGGGAAGTTGCCGCCGGCGCCTGTTGCCCAGCCGCCGGCGGGCGAGGGGCCTGCAGCACGCCCTGCCTATTCGCCGTCGCCTGTGCCGTCTCCTGGCGCCGCGCCGTCGTCATCGTTTTCCCCCGTTCCGCAGGGCCCGAGCTACGCCGCAGCACCAACCAGCCATCCGTCGGAGGAATGGATATCGAGCCCGGCGCAGCCCTCCGCGCAGCAAGCGATGCTGCCGCCCGGACCGCCTCTGCGCGTCGACGATCTGGTCGCGCCGAACGCCAATCCGGTGATGCGCGCCGCAGGGCCCTTGCTGCAACTGCTCGGCCGCTTGCGGGTGGCGCTCATGCGCGCATCATTCGCAAGTCTCATGGAACAAGTGGCCGACGCCATAAAATTCTTCGAGAAGGACATCCGTTCGGCGGGCATCTCCGAGCACCAGGCCAATACGGCGAAATATATCCTGTGCGCCACCGCCGACGATATCGTGCAGCATATCCCGACCGAGGAGCGCCACGTCTGGACGCAATACTCGATGTTGAGCCGCTTCTTCGGCGAGCGGGTGGGCGGTGTCCGCTTCTTCGAGATCCTCGACCATTTGAAGGTTGATCCGCTGGTCAATTATCCGGTGCTCGAATTGCAGCATGCCTGCCTCGCGCTCGGCTTCCAGGGCATTCACCGCACATCGACGGGTGGGCTTGCCAACCTCCAGGTGATCCAGCGCAACCTGTATGAAACGCTGCGCCGGGTCCGTCCCAAGACGATGAGCGACCTGTCGCCGAACTGGCGGGGGCAGGCGCTGGCGGCGCGCCGGCAGCGCCTCCGTGTTCCGGTTTGGCTGGTAGCGGCCGTGGTCGCCGCGCTATTGACGGGCTCTTATTTCGTCTTGCGCACAGTGCTGGCCGGCCGGTCAGAGAATGCCGCCCAGGTGGCGCTCGCCCTGCATCCCACTGACCCGATCGAGCTCAAACGCAAGGTCATCGCGCCGCCGCCGCCACCGCCTCCGCCACCACCGCCGGACCGCATCACCCAGTTGCAGCGCATCCGCAATGCGCTCGCCAAGGAGAACACCGCCTGCGCCATGACCGCGGACCAGACCGCGAGCTTCATCGTGATCAGGGTCTGTGACCTCGCACTGTTCTCGTCGGGCCAGGCCACCATCCTCGACGGCTTCAAGCCGATTGCGGTCCGGGTCGCTGCAACCCTGGACAAGGAGCCGGGACGAATCCGGGTCGTCGGCCATACCGACAGTTCGCCGATCCGCACCGTGCGCTTTCCGTCGAACTTCGAATTGTCGGTTGAGCGCGCCAAGGCGGTCGCCGCGGCGCTGAAGCCCGGCTTGACCGATGGTTCGCGTGTCGACGTCGAGGGCAAGGGCGCGGACGCGCCGATCGCTCCCAATACGACGCCTGAGGGACGCGCCAAGAACCGGCGCGTCGAAATCTTTATTGAACGCAGCGAATAGCTTCCAGCACAGCGCACGTTGTTTGCGACAGGTACCAGTCAATGCTCGCCAAGGATATTATCCGCATCATTCTTTACGGAGTTGGGCTCAGTTCGCTTGGCTGCGTGATTTATTTCGCCGGTCCCTTCATCGCATTTGGCGACTGGCACCCGCTCGAGAACCACATTATCCGCCAGATCGCAATTCTACTGCTCGCCACGGCGATGGCTGGCATCGGCGGTTTCAGCTACTTCAAGCGACGCAAAAACGCCGAGAAGATCGCTGACGGGATCAGCGCGTCCGATCAGCCTGTCAGCGACGAACCGGTGCTCAAGGAGCGCATGAAGGATGCACTCGCGACGCTGAAGACCGCAAGCGGAAACAAGTCGGGATACCTCTACGATCTGCCCTGGTACGTCATCATCGGGCCACCCGGCGCCGGCAAGACCACAGCGCTGGTTAATTCCGGGCTCAAGTTTCCGCTCGCGCGCGGGGCAACGCCGGCGGCGATCGCGGGCGTTGGCGGTACCCGCTACTGCGATTGGTGGTTTACCGAAGAGGCTGTGCTGATCGACACCGCCGGCCGCTACACCACTCAGGACTCCAACAGCAAGGCTGACAAGGAAAGCTGGCTGGCTTTTCTCGACATCCTGAAAAAGAGCAGGTCACGCCAGCCGATCAACGGCGTTCTCGTCGCCATCAGTATCGAGGATGTGCTGACGCTGCCGAAGCAGGAACTCGCGCTTCACGCTGAAGCCGTCAGGATGCGCCTCCTCGAGTTGCATCAGAGGCTCAAGGTCAGCTTCCCGGTCTATGCCCTCTTTACCAAGACCGATCTGGTTGCAGGCTTCACTGAATATTTCGCCTATCTCGGCGAGGCCGGTCGCCGTCAGGTCTGGGGCGCCACGTTCCAGACTGCTGACAAGACGCAGAATCTGGTGGGGCAGATTCCGGTCGAGTTTGACCGTCTGCTGGAGCGCCTGAGCGAGGAGACGCTCGATCGTCTGCAGGACGAGCCGACGCCGCAACACCGCGTCCAGTTGTTTGGCTTCCCCGCCCAGATGGCGCGCCTCAAGCCCCAGATCCACGATTTCCTCAACCAGATATTCGAGCCGACGCGCTATCACGTCAATGCGAACCTGCGCGGGTTCTACTTCACCTCGGGTACCCAGCAGGGGACGCCGATCGACCAGTTGATCGGGTCGCTTGCGCGCACGTTCGGCGCCGAGGAGGTCGGTTCCGGATCCTATTCAGGAACGGGCAAGAGCTACTTCCTTGCCGATCTCATTTCCAAAGTCATCATCGGTGAGGCTGACTGGGTCTCGACCGATCGTGCTGCGGTCCGCCGCGCGCTGATCATCAAGACCGCTGCGCTGTCCTTGGTCGGCCTTGTCTCGATCGGGCTGATCGCGGCGTGGCTGACGAGCTACAAGCGCAATTCCGACCTGATCGAGCAGAGCCTGCAGGTGGATAACGAATACGCAGCCGCCGGGGCACCGCTCATCAAGCAGACGCTGATCGACGACCACGATCTGGACAAGGTGTTGCCGCTGCTCTATCGGCTGCGCAACGCTCCCGCAGGCTACGGATTGCGCAACGAGGCGGTGCCCCTGTCGGCCCGCTACGGGCTCAGCCAGCATGAACGTCTGCTGTCGCCCTCCAAGGCCGCCTATCACGCCGCGCTCGAACGCATGTTCCGGCCGCGCCTGCTGTTTCGCCTGGAGGAGCAGCTCAATGCCCGCATCAACGAGCCAGCGTTCGTCTACGAGGCGCTCAAGGTCTACCTGATGCTCGGCGGCCTGCAGTCGCCGGACCGCGAGCTGATCCGCTCCTGGATGCAGCGCGACTGGCAGGACAACCTCTATCCCGGCGCAACCAACGCGGAGGGACGGCGCCTGCTCGACGAGAATCTCACCGCGACGTTCGACCTCGAGACCGAGCAGCCGCCGCTTGTCGAGCTTGACGGCCGGCTGGTTAAGCAGGCGCAGAACTCGCTCGCGCGTCTCAGCGTGTCGCAGCGCGCCTACGAGTTCCTGAAATCCGAGGCGCGGTCGTCGACCGCAGGCGACTGGATCTCGGCGCGCCGCGGTGGTCCTGATATGGCCGTCGTGTTCGAAACCACGACGGGGCAGCCTCTGGACGCCGTGCGGGTGCCCCAGTTCTTTACGTATAACGGTTTCCAGCAAAACTTCGTCGCGAAACTGCCGGGATTGTCGGAGCGCATGAAGAAGGAGCGCTGGGTGCTGGGCGATGCCGGCCAGCAATCGGCCATCGACCAACAGTACGACAACCTCGCCGGCGACCTCTTGAACATTTATTCCAACGAGTTTGTCACGACGTGGCGAACCGCGCTGGGCAGCTTGCGTCTGAAGAAACTGCTCGCCGATAAGCCGAAATACGAGGTGCTGAGGGCGCTTTCTGCGCCGACCTCACCGATGCGGCAAATCCTGGAATCGGTGCGCGACGAGACGATGGTGACCAAGGAGCGCCCGAAGCCGGCGAACGCAGCGGCGCCCGCTGCGGCCGCGCCGGCACCGGCTCTTTTCACCAACGCCCAGGATGGATCGCCCGGGGCGACGATCGAAGCGCAGTTCAAGCCCTATCATGCGGTGCTGGAAGGCGACAGCACGCGCCGACCGATCGACTCGACCATCGCCAACCTGAACGATATCGCGCAGAACCTGACGCTGATGATCGAGAATCCACAATTGACCGCGCAGGCGACCGCTTCGCTTCAGACCCAGGTCGCAGCCCTGCGCAACAATGCCTCGCGCATGCCGCCGCCGTTCTCCGACATGCTGCGCGCGGCGGCTGCGGAGTTCGAAGGCAATATCGCAGCCTCGACCGCCGGACAGATTCTGCAGACATTGCGCGATCAGGTCACGCCGGTCTGCCAGCAGACGGTGACCAATCGCTACCCGTTCGTCCGCGGTAGCAATCAGGAGGTCCCGCTCGCCGACTTCGCAAAGGTGTTCAGTCCGAACGGCGTCATGGACAAGTTTTTCACCCAGTACCTCGCGCCCTACGCCGACACCTCGAAATCGGACTGGTCCTGGCGAAAGGAAAGTCCCGTTGGACGATCGTTCTCACCCGACACGCTGAAGCAGTTCCAGAATGCGGCCTATATTCGTGATGCTTTCTTCCAGACCGGCGGCAGCGTGCCGGCAGTATCGTTCGCGATCCGGCCGCCGGGCGCATCCGGGCCCGGCGTGACAGTGAAGACGGAGATCGGCGGTACGACAATCGCGAGTCCGATCACGCCAGGCCCGCCCACCGCGGCGCCGATGTTCGGCGGCGCCCAACCTCCGCCGCCGCCACCGCAACCGCAAAGCAACCCACCGACCACCGTGCTCTGGCCGGGCCCATCGCCGCGGACCGCCATTTCGGTGAGCAACGATACCGGAGCGCCATCCATTCTCGAGCGCATCGGCCCCTGGTCGTTGTTCCGGATGCTGGAGGCGGGCTCTTTGGCCGTGAAGGCGGAAAGCGCCAGTGCGACTTTCATCGTTGCCGGGCGGGAGCTCAACTATCAGATTTCGACCGGATCGTTGCGCAATCCCCTGAACCTGTCCGTGCTCCGCGAGTTTCGTTGCCCGACCGGAATATGACCATGCGTTGCGGGCTATTCGGCAAGATCGGCGCCAAACGCGATTTCATCGCGATCGCAACGCCGCGCAGCTTCCTGGAAGCTTGGGAGCCGTGGGTGCAGGCCGGGCTCTCTGCAAGTCGCCATCAGCTTGGCGCGGGCTGGCAGCAGGCCTTCCTCACTGCGCCGGTGTGGCGCTTCTGGCTCGGCGCTGCGATCTGCGGCACCGCGGTGACAGGGGCGATCATGCCTTCGCTCGATGGGGTGGGACGATACTATCCGTTGACGCTGCATGCGGTGAGCGACGAAAACGCCTTGTTGCCGCCGCCGGGCATCGATCCGCAGGATGAATGGTTCGCCCAGGCGGAGGCTTTCCTGCTCTCGACCCTGGATGGCGCCGCAACGTTCGAGCAGATATCGGATTCGCTGGATCGTCTCGTGCTGCCGCGACTACAGGCATCGCTCTCCATGGGATCGGACGTGATCGCATTGAGCGCAACGGAGGTGGGATTGCTTTCGGACGTCGGCGCGTTCGCCCAGTCGTTCACTGCGCTTTCTGCCGCAAATCCGCAGATCCATGCCGCTGCCAGTTTCTGGTGGACCGCCGGTGGGGAAGGCTTTCCGTCGATGGCGCTGGCTTGCCGCGGATTGCCGGATCCGTTTCACTATTCCACACTGCTGACCGGCGATCTCGGCCGTACAGCATCCGGGACCGGGTGACGCGCGATGGTGCAAGTCGCATCCCTGTTCGATGTTGGCAGCGTCACCCATGCTGGACGGGTACGGACGCGCAACGAAGATTCCTGCCTGGTCCGGACCGATGTCGGCATGTGGGCGGTCGCAGACGGCATGGGGGGCCACGAGGCCGGCGATCTCGCGAGCCGCATCGTGGTGCAGTCGCTTGATGCAATAGGTGTGACGGATTCCGCCGCCGACTTTCTGTCGGAGTGCGAGGAGCGGCTGTTCCACGCGAACCAGCAGATACTGACGCTCAGCCGGGAACGGCAGGGCGCAACCGTCGGCACCACGGCGGCGGTTCTGCTCGTGCGCGACGGCTATTATGCCTGCATATGGGCAGGCGACAGCCGGGTGTACCTGATCAACCGCGGCGGCATCAGCCAGGTGTCCCATGATCACAGCGAGCTGGAGGAACTGATTGCCGGCGGTGCGGTGTCGCGCGAGGACGTCAAGGACTGGCCGAGCAATGCGATCACCCGGGCCGTCGGCGTCGCCGACGATCCGGAGTTCGAGGTCGTGACAGGTCCGGCCGAGCCGGAAGATGTCTTTGTGATCTGCAGCGACGGCCTGACCAGGCATGTGCAGGACGAGGAGATCCTGCAGCATGCAGCCACGCAGCGCGCGCAGGCGGCTTGCGATGACATGCTTGCTTTGGCTCTGGACCGGGGAGGGCTCGACAACGTGACGGTCGTAGTGGTGCGGTTGCTGACGCCGCGATCGTCGGAGCCAACGAAAACGCCGCTGGATCGGGAGCCGCAAGCATGAACTCCAACGATCCGTTCCGGTCGAACTACCGCAGTGTGCCGCCCGGCACCCGGCTCAACGGCATCTACGAGATCGAAGCGGTGATCGGCACGGGCGGGATGGGCGAGGTCTACAAGTGCCGTGAGATCCAGACCGGATCGCCGGTTGCTGTGAAAATGCTGTTGCCCGACATGGTCGAAAACGAGGCGGCGCTCGCGCTGTTCCGGCGCGAGGCGGCGGCACTCCACAATCTTCCGCACGATGCGATCGTCCGCTATTTCCTGTTCACGGTAGAGCCTGTGCTGCAGCGGCCATATCTCGCGATGGAGTTCGTGAATGGCCGCTCGCTGTCGAACATGCTCGACGAAGGCCCGTTGACCTTCGAGGCGCTCGTGAAGCTGATGCAGCGCGTCGGGTCCGGGCTGGATGCCGCCCACGAGCACGGCATCATCCATCGCGACGTCTCTCCGGACAACATCATCGTCCCGCTCGATGACGTGAGGCGCGCCAAGATCATCGATTTCGGCATCGCGCGATCGACCCAGATGGGTGACAAGACCATCATCGGCTCCGGCTTTGCCGGCAAGGACAATTACGCATCGCCGGAGCAGGTCGGGCTGTATGGCAACGAGGTCACGGCCAAATCCGACGTCTACAGCTTCGGCCTCGTGCTGTTTCATGCGCTGACCGGACAAAAGCTCGACATGGGCGGGAGCCAGTTTCAGCTGGTGGAGAAGCGCCGGCGCGTGCCCGATCTCGGTGCGGTAGACATGCGCATCAGGCCCTTGCTGGAGCGGATGCTGCAGCCCGATCCGGCGTTGCGTCCGGCCATGGCGGATGTCGTCAGCTGGACGCCGACCGGTTTGGCTCGCACATCCACCGCGCCGTTGTCCGGCTTCGATCCGTTGGCGCGGCCCGAAAGTGCCGCGCAGGTGCGACCGGACACAGTGCCATCGACCGCTCCAAGGCGCCCCCCCTGGCTCGGTGTGAGCGTCGTAGCGGTGCTGCTCGTGCTTGGCGGCGGCGGGTATGCTTTGTTCGAGCTGGTCCAGCCGGCGCCCTCCGTACCGAATTTGCCGCCGCCTCCGAAGCTTTCGGGAACGGTGTCGCCGACAAAGGCTGAACCTCCGCCAAAGCCCGAACGTCAGGAGCCGGCGAAGCTGTCGCCATCGCCGACGGGGACACCCACTCAGTCCAGCGATGGCCCCGCTCGAGCCGATCGCATCCGCAAATACGTGGCCCAATATTCCGGCGGCGACTGCTTCTTCATCTTGCCGGTTGCGGTTAGTCAAACCGCCGCGGTGATCGAAGGCTTCGGTGCTTCGACGGCTCCGTTCGATACGTTCGACAAAGCGTTCCGGCGGGAGCAGGGATTTGAGGCGTCGGTTGGTGTCAGGCAGGTAACCGAGGCGCAGTGCCCTGCCCTCAAGTTCCTGAGCCAGCTCGGGAGCGATCAGACGCGAGTGCCGCGCATCACCTTGTCGGCGACGGAGCTAAAGGGCGGCGAAACCCTCAATGGCACCATCGAGAACTTCGCGAACCGCGTAGTGGAGCTGCTCATGGTTTCGGACCGCGGCGAGGTGCAGAGCCTGTCCTACCTTTTGAAGCCGGGTATTGACTCGCTTTCGTTCACGCTCCCGACACCGCGCGCGAGTGGTCCGCAACTGCTATTGGCTGTGGCCACGCCGCAGGTTCTTGACTCGTTGCGCCAGCCGCGGCCGACGGCCGCTGATACATTCTTCCTGCAGGCGTTGAGCGATGCCCAGCGCAACCATGTGACGATCACTGCGGCGGCACGCTACGTGTTGCTCACGAACTGATCAGCGCGCTCGGAGCATGATCCCGAACAGGTTGAAGCAATTTTCCGCTGGGATCATGCTCAATCAATGAGCTAAAGTCCGCGATGACAGTTCATCCCAATTCATCGCGGTTTAGAATTTTCCGATCATCAGGATCTTCAGGTCGGTATCCGGTTTGAAGTCGCTTGCCGTATATTCAGGCGCGCCCCCTGCAGGCGATGCCTTGAGCCGACCTTGACAGAAGCTGACCAGGCGGTCGCTGCCGCCGGCGTCGATGGTCAGCTTGAACGATCGGATCGGACCTGCCCAATTCGCGCCGGTCTTGAGCACGTATGATATGCGCCGCTCCCCCAGCTTCGCGCTGTTGTCCTGGCCGCCGCCTGCGCGCTTATCAAGCTCGGCGAGGAAGGCATCCGTGATACAATATTCCTTCCGATAACGTGCGACCTCCGGACCAAGCGCGCTGTTGCGGCGCAGGCCTGCGCGCAGGATAGTGTCTGGGCTGGAGCCGACGCTCGGCCGGTACTGATGTTCAACGACAACGGTGCGCGCGGGCGGGAACACCTGCTGACGTACGGCGGAGGTCCTGGTGACCCAGCCGGGTGCATATTGCTGCCGACCGTTGTCGCTCATGCCGGCAGGAATCAAGAGCCCGTCGTCCACCAGCCTCGTCCGGATTGTAGCGGGCAGGTCGGCCACCCGGATCTCCCGGCTGCCGATCGGCAGCAGCGGCAGCTTGAACTGGCGGAGCTGAGCGCTGACATCCTTGTCGCCAATCATGGCGCGCTGATCGATGGTCAGCGGCGCCGGGCTGCCGTCGACCCTGGTCTCGAAGTCGACGAAGTTCACCGGGTCGTTCGACGGCAGGGCAATATTGTCGGCTTCCGAGAGGTCGATGTCAGGCAGCGGAAAGGCCACAGTCAGCGTGACCGGCCTGTCGGTGATGTTGGCGAACTGATAGCGAACGCTGACCTTGTCGAGCGCGACACGCAGATCCTCGCTCTCCATCGCCACATCGTTGGTGCGAACGAACTGCAGCCCGCCAATCGACAATTCGGCAGCCGAGTCGTTGGCCCGTGCCGGCCAGGCGGTTGCCACCAACAACGCGGCCATCAGGGCCAGTGCCCGGAACGAAGGCTGAAGCCGCGGTTCATTCACCATGCTAGTCTCCATATGGCGTAGCAACATGTGCTGGTTCCGCCCGGCAATGGATCAGTCGACGGCCTGGTAAAGCTCGCCCCATTCGGACTTCCAGACGGCGTCCGGATCCCACACCACGACCGCGAGCTTCACGTCATTGGCGAGCCGGATCGCGCCGCGAAAGGCGTCCTGGGCCGGCAAGGGGGCGCTGACCTGGTCATTTGACAGCCGCCCGCCGCTCGCAGCGGCCGGCATCACGACCGATCCAGTGGCGCCGTCATTGTCGCGTTTCAGGACCAGCGTGATGGCGTCGGGCTGGATTTCGTTGACCTGTTCAAATCTATTCCTTGTCATGAATTCGCACCGCAAGCTGAAGAATTCGGACTATCACCGTCCAGTGATAGAATTGAACGGGATCGAGATTGCTCGCCACTAATTGACGCGCGGCATTAACGGCATCTCGGATTAGTCGGTCCGGCGCGACGATCGGTTCGGGGTACATTGAGGCGAATATGTTTCGTCGATTTTGCTGGACTTGGGTCGTCATCGCCGGTGCCGGCATTTTCGCCACCGCGGCGCACGCCGAGGACGCTATCGTGCGCAGCTTCGCCGGCGGTTCGGCGCCCTCGATGGTAGGCATCGTTCCCGCCAGCGAGGACGTGGAACTGGGGGGCCCCCAGGCGCTCAGCGCCGACGGGCAGGGCAACCTGTTCGTGCTCGACCAGGTCAACGGCCGCATTCTCCAGTTCGATCCCAAGCAACCGAACTCCGCCCCCGACGTCCTGAAGATGCCGAAGGATGTCCAGCCGACCGACCTCGTCGTTCACAACGACGACATCATGGTTTGGGACGGCGGCGTGCGCACGTTGAAGGCAGCGGCGGGGCAGTCCACGCGGGGTCTCGGCGACGAGATCCAGCTCGAGGAGGTCTCAAGCCGCGGCGTAGACGATCAGGTCGCCGTCTCCGCGTTCGCCCAGATGGGGTCGCAGCCGCCAGGCAGCGCAACCGACCTGCTCGACCAGAACACGCGCGCGGCCGTTATCAGGCAGGGACGGCAGCCCGATCGGCAATACATCGCGTCCCGCAGCAAGGGCTCGGTGATCGCCGACGTCATCCCGGACAAGGGCAATTCGAGCGTACGGATCGAGATCCAGACTATGGTCACGAACGAGAGCATTGGCGCGCTCGGTCTGCGCGTGCGGGACCAGCTCGGCACGGTCGAATTTCTCGAGATTGACAACAGCGACCGGTTCTATGTGCTGGCCGAGGACATCCCGCCGTCGGGGAAGAACGCCTCGACCTTCGTCGCACGCTATGCCGCAAACGGTCGTCTCGAGGGAATCTACGAACTGCCACTCGAGAACACCCCGCTGACCAGGCGGTTCGTCACCGTCTCGGGTGATGGCGATGTCTATTTCCTGCGGACCAAGCCGGAGGGTGTCGAAGTGGTCGGCGTTGGCTTCAAACCGCTGGGCAACGTGTCGGTCATCGACGTGCGGCCGTCGCGGACCTCAGCGAAGCCGGCCCCGGCCCCGCGGCCGCCCCGACAACGACGTCAAGTTCAACGCGGCTGCCGCGGTCCGGCCGTCCAATCGTCAGCAGGCGATCGAGACCGCGTTCGCATTCGAAGGCGTGCAGTGGAAATTGACGCAGGCGAACTACGGCAACGATCCGGATAGCCAGTGCAGCGGCTTCAACCGCGTTCGCCGGCCGTGGTACCTTCAGGGCAAGGTGAACCAGGAGGTGCGCGGCGTACCCTATTGCTGGGGCTGCCACGGTTCACTCGCAAACTTTCGGCAGCGGATCGAGAGCGGGACGCTGGCCGGCAACGTTTGCACCCGCAACGCGCCGCGGCCGGACGTGGCGGGCGTTGACTGTTCGGCGTTCGTCAGCGCCGCGTGGGGACTCTCGGTCCACTACACGACCGCGGCCATCCCGGCGATCGCGACGCCCGTGTCGAATCCCTGGGACCTCAAGCCCGGCGATGCGCTCAACAAGCCGGGCTCCCATGTGATGTTATTCCTGCGGTTCACGCCTGATCGCAAGGCGGAGGTGATGGAATCCTCGACCGGTGGATGCAACGGACGCGTCTGCCGGAACGTCTATCCGTTGGCGAGCCTGCTAGCACGTGGCTACAATCCGGTCCGCTTCCGTGCCTTCGCGGATGACCAGACGACGGTTTCGGCGGATGCCTATCAGGAGGACGATGCGCCGACGGGGCGCAAATCGACGGCTGCCAAAGCCGCAACCAACAAGCAAGCGACCAGGAAGCGCTGAACCCCCGCTGTCCTCGGCGCTACAGATGACTATGAACTATTACCGGCTGGCGTTTCGAACACCCGGACGGCGGGCCACCGCCTCGATCCGACAGTCTGGTTCCGGGGCGGTCTGTACGAGGTTGAGGTGGATCAGGATGCGAAGCCCCAGAGGATTTGACCACAGGTTCGGCCGCTTGTGCGCCGCCATCGCGCTCGCCGCGATGATCGGCCTGCCGCTGCAGCATGCCCGGGCGGCGGAAGCGCTTTCGATCAGCAATCCGGATGGCGGCGCCGTGCGTGCGCTCGTGATCGGCATTGATGATTATCAACACGTCCGCAAGCTGAAGGGAGCGGTCGCCGACGCCGCCGATATCGTGTCCAGCCTGAAGACGATGGGGGTTGGCGACGTCGTCGAGCTGACGAATGCCCAAGTCGACAGGTCGAGCGTGCTGCGCGAAATCAGTGCGATGGTGGAGCGGACAAAGACCAACGATCTCGTCTTTCTGTCGATCGCTGGCCATGGGACGCAGGAGCCGGAGCGCATCAAGGGCTCGGAGCCGGACGGCATGGAGAACGTATTCCTGCTGCCAGGCTTCGAAACCACGGCGACTGGATCGGTCGAACGTATTCTGGGAAGCGAGTTCAACCACTTCATCCGGCAGTTCGAACTGCGCGGTGCGAAGGTGATTTTCGTTGCGGACACCTGCCACGGCGGCGGAATGGTGCGCGATATCGATCCGCGGGCCGAGGAGATGAGTTTTCGCCAGGTGCCGCGCTACACGCTGCTGGTCGATGAATTGAAACCGGTGTCGGACAGCAACGATCCGAAGTCCGAGCTCGATCTCGATCACACCGCGTTCCTGGCTGCCGTTGACCGCAATACCAAGGCCCCCGAAGTGCGAATCCCCGGGATCGATGGCCTGCGCGGGGCTCTCAGCTACGCAGTGGCGCGGGCCATGGAGGGCAGCGCGGACATCAATCACGATGGCAAGGTGACACTCAAGGAGCTCTTCGCTAGCGTCCGCCAGGTCGTTTATCAGCTTTCAGACCAGCGCCAGAACATCGTGACGATATCGTCATCTGCGCAGACGCCGGAGACGGACGTCGCCTTCGAACTGACGCGCGGTGTGGTGCTCATTCAGGGGCCGGCCGCGAGAACCGCCACCGCCGCTCAGGCTACGGCTCCCGCCGATGCGAAGGCGCCCCCAGCACCGATTGCCCCGACCAAGGCTCCGACGGTGCCAACACTTGCCGCCGCGCCCAATGCAGCTCCCGGCAATGCAGCTCCGACCGTTGCCGCGGCGACCGGCACCGCGCTCGCCGGCACCGCACCGGCGCCACTCCGTCTTTCAATGCCGATCCGCTTGGCGGCGCTCGACGGCAAGATCAACTATTTCACGGGCGTGAGCGCCAAGGATGTCACCGTACAAACGGTTCAGCCGACGGATAATCCCGACCTGATCTGGGACCCCGTCTCTCGCGACGTGATCGCCTGGGGCGATGTGATCGCCTACGGGATGGACGTGGCCAATTTGCCGACGGTCGTGGATCGCACCGCGGCCATCCGCGAGCTCAAGCGAATGGCGACTCTTTCGCCCCAGACGATGCGTATTTGGCCCGACGATCGGCAGCAGCGCGCCGGCCAGACCATCGAAGTTGAACTGTCTGACGTCGGGGCGAGGGCGCTGTTGCTGTTCAATGTGTCAGGGGATGGAACCATCCAGATGTTGTATCCCGTGGGTACGGATGCGCCGTTGGCCAAATCGCCGAGCTTGCGGCTGCCGCTCAGGGTCGGCGAGCCTTTTGGTGCCGAGCAGATTGTCGCGGTGACCTCGCAGCAGCGAATGTCCGAGCTTGAGACCGTCCTGATCCTGCTCAATCGGCGTCGTGCATCGGGGCAATTGGTCAAGAGTCTCGAGCGTTACCTGCCAGCGGACGCGCGGATCGCCTCGATCGGGTTCTTCAGTGCTCCCTGACAGGTTGACCGGGGGAGCCATGTCGCGATCGGAGCCGACCCGCCGCAAGCGAATACACTTTACGTTGCTGCTCCTGCTGACGGGCGGGCCGGCGCTCTCAGCGGCGCTGCCCCCGGAATCCCCGCATGCAAGCCCGGCGATCACACCATCGCTTTGGCGAATCCAGATCACGCGCGGACAGGCCGGTGCGGTGCCGAGCAATTCCGCGAACGTGTCCCTCGAGATCCTGCCTGGTCCGACCGTCGAGGTCGGCGGCAAGGTATCGTTCGGCGTAACTTCCAGAAAAAAGGTCTATCTCATCCTGGTCGATGTGGATGCGGAAGGACGGATGTCCCAGATCTTTCCGACTCCCGAGTTGGTGGAGCAGTCAGACGAACGCGACATCAATCTGGTCAAGCCCGGCGTCCAGTTCGTCGTACCGACGCCAGCAGCGCGGCAACGTGGCTTCGAGTATGTCGTCGCGCCGCCGACCGGCTCGGCCATCATGGTTGCGATCCTCAGTGAGCGGCGTGTGCAATTGATCGATTTGCCGGATCTCCCGCGCAAGCTGCAGAGCCAGGCCGACGCGTTGAGCTACCTGGCGGCCTGGACCAGCGAGTTGCGTGTGCCGGACAGCGCCAGCGGAAGACTGGTGTCGAACAATTGGTCGCTGGACGTCAAATCCTATTCCATCAAGTAAACTGGGGCCGTCGACTGGCTCAGAACTTGAACCCGATGGTAAGCGTGCCGGATGTTTCCATCTTGCCGTCAACCGAGCAGCTGCCGTTGAGCGCGATACTGACACGCCCGAACTTCGCGACGTCGACGCTGACTCCGACGCGAGAGAAATCGGTTGGTGAACTCGGGATCATGAAATTCACGTTGTCGAGCGCCCAGAAGGGCAGCTTGCCCTGCAAGTCGGTTTTCCAGAGCAGTTCGACAAAAATATGCCGCAGCGCGTCCGGGTCGACGATGACGGTACCTTTGCTGTCCCTGACCACAAAGCCCATCTCGTCGATGTGAAAGTTGCAGATCCGCTTCGAGACGGCACAGTGCACCGAGGTGAGATCGGGCAGGTTCTTTGAATCGCCGAACCGGGCCGAAGCCTTGGGATCCATCGCCGGCCCGGTTCGCGGGTCGGTCGTCGCGACCGGTCTTTCTTCCGGAAATGTCTGCCAGATTTGCCGAAAGCCGATGCCCTCGGTTGCCAGGAACGAGGCATTGCCGACGAAATGACCGCGGCCGGATCGTTCTCCGCGGAAAAAGACGCTGTTGCCGGCGGGATATTTCAGATTCGTCAGCACATCGAGAAGCCGGTTGTGATCCTTGGCGACGAAATTGATGCCGTCGAGCACGAGCCGTCCTGCCTCCAGGTGCGAACCGATGTGCTCGTCGAGATCGACGCCGAGACCTTTCACCCGCTGGTAGATCTTCCTGAACACCTCGGTGTCTCTCGCGGTAACGACCCGGGCCCGTCGCAGCGCGTCGAGACGCCGCTCATCGTCTCTCTCCAGAAGGTAGATCCGGCACAGCCCGGGCCGGTCGATCGCAATGTCGAGATGCACGTGCGGAGCTTTGCCGGTCTGCGTGAAGCCGACGCTCTTGACCCCGGCCTTTAGCCACGGGTCATAACCCGGCATGTCGATCTGGTCAGAGCCCAGCCGCGGCGCCTTGCCGGCGGCGTCGAGCAATTGCCGCCAGTTGTCGCACATGAAGTCGAAGCCAAGCGGATTCCAGTACGGCACAAGGTCGTGGATCTTGTAGAAGCCGTAAAGCTGAATGCCGGCTTCGTGCAGTTTCAGCGCGACCTTGTTCATATCCGCCCGCATCGCGGCGCGGTCCTGGCCCGTGTTGCCGGCTCTCGGTGCGGTGTTCGGGTCGAAGGGGCTGCCCGTCATCTGCGAAGGTCTCCTCGCGTCACCACGGCGGAAGCTAGCAGGTGGCCGCCTAGCCGGCTACTCCGTGACCGGCGGCAGCCGTTCCTGCAAATCTACAGCTTGCTCAAGCGGCCGTAGAAACCGCCCCGGGCGATCATGTAATGAATGTCTTTCGGAAAAGGGAAAGCGTCGCGAACGTTTGAAATTGCTTGTTTGAGGAATTCACCGTGATGCGAGGCGGGCTTGTGGCCCAGGGGCGATTGATCGGCGACCTGCGGAATCATGAAGCGGTCCACGTAAGCTGGATCCAGATCATTGACCCTGACCATCTGCCCGAAAGCGGGAAATGCGTCATAGTGACCCACGCTCACATTGAGGTTCTTGAGGGCAGGGCGCGGTGAGGGAGCACGATCGCCGTCGAGCGTTGCCAGTCCACGTCCGATCAAATCCAGCTTCACCGATTGCGAAAGCGTTGACGGACCGTAGATGATTTCCAATGCGCAGGTGCTCTGTCCAGACAACCATTGGTACCAGAACGTCGCGTCATCGGGCTGTGCCATCGCGCCATAAAGGCAGTCGAATCCCCAGCAGGCCGACAGGTTCGGCTGATACTTTCCGAGGCTTCCGACCAGATTGCGCATGCCGTTCCCCCCGCCAGAATGGCAGGCGATGATGAGCTTGCCAATCTGGAGCTGGAGTACGGATTCCGAGCCAGGCTTGGTCCCAAAGCCGGCCGGTTCCGAAAGCAAGAGCCAGCCACTTGGCAAGAGCCCCGAGTATTTCGTCGAGGTAGCGTTCGCCCCATTTGGCGGAGGCCAGATCCTTGACGTTGTAGTTTCCGGCAAAGCTGCCGGCGACGGCATATTCATAACCCAGGAATGGCGCGATCAGCACGACGTCCCTGCCGGAATCCCGGACCTGTTCGCGCAAGCGCGCGGGATCATTGCGGAACAGGTACTCATGATCCCTGACGTAGAATCCATGCAGCCAGAGCACGACGTCGAACTTGGTGGCGGTCGTGAGGTGCTTCGGCGGGAGATAGACCGCCGTCGGCCTCATGCCGGGCGCCTGCCGTTTGGTGAAGAGTGTCACACCCGGAAAGGTGCCGATATCCTTCTGCTCCAGTTCGCACGTTGTCACTCGGATCGCTCCGCTTCGGACACCTCTTCTTCGGTGCGCTAGTTGCAGACCTCGACGTTTCCAGCATCGCCGGCGCGATCGCTGCCGCCGCGATATTCGAGGTGGCAGCCACGATTGACCTGCCGACACAGAAGCCGGTCGCAATAGATCTGGCCACTGCTTCCCTTGGCGGTCGTCTGCTGCCGTGGCGCGGCAGCCTGCGCAGCCGGAGCGAGCCTTTCGCGGGCCGGCCGATCCGCGCGGGTCGGGCGCTCGCCCGTGCTGCGGTTTGCAACGGGCTTCTTGCCGCCCCGTTTCTCGCATTCATTGTCGTCATTGAGGAACGAGCCCTCGGCGCAAGTGATCTTGCTGCACTGGTCGCCCTCGGCTCGGTAGCCGTGGCCGCAGATCACAGGACAGACCCGCGACGGCCTGAGCTTGATTGCGTCAAGCGCATCGAGACTCGCAAGCTTGGAGTTGAACTTGGTCCCCGCCTGGCGATTAAACAGCGCCAGCGAGCGCTGCGAATTCGCATTCCATTCGCCATTGACGGCTCCCGTGAAGCATCCCACGCGGCTCAATTCGCTCTGTACCAATTTGGCAAGATCGGCTTGAGGGATATCGCCCTTGGCGGGATTGGCTTGCTGCGGACCCTCGCTCAGCGCAGCGATTTTTGCGTTCGTGTCGTTCTGGATGGAGTTAGCCGCCGGAGGCGAACCAACCGCGAGGGAATTTTCAGTCGTGGAGCTCGGGGTGAGTGCGGCGATGATCGATGCCTCGGAGGCGGCCCGCTTCCGCTCGGCATCAGCCACTTGCTGCTGCGCCGCCTGCTTTGTCGTTTCGGCGGCAGCGCGGGCGTCCTCCGCTGCCTTCAGGTCTTCGGCCGCCTTTTCCTGGTCGGTGCGCTGGGCGCCTTCGGAAGCCAGCTTAACACGCTGCTGCTCGGCCTGCCGCGCTTTCTCGGCCGCCGCAATCCGTGCGTCCTCCGCTTCGATCTGCTTGAGCTGAAGCTTTGCCAGGCTGGCGTAATACCCGTCCGGATGCTGGCTCAGGAATACACCCAGGGCGGCCTTGTTGTTGAGTTGCAACGCCAGTTCGTAGTCACGGCGGACGTCGGTCTGGGGATTAGCCGCCGCAGGCGTCGGTTCCTCTTTGGCAGCCGGCACCAGAGCAACGTCCTCGCCTCCCAAGGAGCCGTAGACGTAGGGCTCCTGGCGGTTTCCTGTAGCTTGCAGGACATCGTCGCGGACGAAGCCAAAGACCCTGCGCAGGTCGAGGCCCGGCTTTGCAATGTATTTAACCAGAGCCGTTGCGTATGGGCTGTTCTTGCTGTTGCCGTCGAGCGCCGTCAAGCCGGCCTTTGCTGCGAAGGCGATCAGCGTATTGGACACGGTGGGCTCGACCCTGGCGAGCCCGCGACTGATCGATCGTGAGGCGACCGTTCGCTTCATGGTGTCGGCAAAAGGATTGTTGCGGCACGCATCGACGATCACGACCCGAAGCTGCCTCGCAGGCTCGACCGCCAGCAGCACACGGTCGAGCGAGAACGCCTCGTCGTAAATGTCCGTATCGCGTTCAAGCCTGGCGTCGGTCGGGATCAGATAGTTTGTGCCATCGATCTCGATCCCGTGGCCTGCGTAGTAGACGAGAGCAATGTCGGCGTCGCGTGTTTGATCAGCGAAATCCCTCAGGGCTCGCTTCATGTCCGTCGCGGCGAGATTGAGCCTCGAGTCGACTACGTCAAACCCTGCGGCTTTCAAGGTCGCTGCGATGGCGGCGGCGTCGTTGACCGGGTTCGGAAGCAGGGGAGCGTTTTGGTAGGTGGAATTGCCGACCACCAAGGCCACGCGCTTCGTCGCGGAAGCCGGCTCAGCAGTCAGGACCAGCAAGGCGCCCGAGGAGAAGGGCGAATAACCTGATTTGCGTATAAAAGCTCATGGCGCAACTTCCAGCATCAGCCGAGAGAGAGGGGAGCTTTAACGAAGATGGGCCGCGCAGAATGCTCCTAAAATAAGCTCGCGGCGGCCGCTTGTCTCCGTACAGGAGCAGTCTCGAGCCCGATCCATTCCTATGGGTCGCGTTTTTCAGTGAACGCGTTCAAAGGCCTGGGACAATTGTCGGGTCGGGCGCGTTCGGCATGATTGCCGCTGATCGGGGTTTAAATTCTAATGTAATGTGTTGATATGTCTTGCTTTTCGATCTTCTTCCGTGGCGCCGTTGAAGCGCACAAATCGGGCTAGGCTTGGCCGGGATCAAAGTTCCGCTGGCGGCGCATCAAGCGGATGTGAAATCCGGTGTTGGAGCTGCGGATCGATCGATTTGGTCGAGAGCTCTTCGCCGGCTTGATTGGCCGATCACCGAGATCGTGCACGGATCGGAAAAGGAGTTGCAGCATACTCCGGGCATGGATCTGGGCAGGGTCTTCGGCTTCGTTCGCAAAGACGTGATGAAAGCCACCGGCAACAGGCAGGAGCCGTATGTGTACGGTACGCATCGCGGTGACAATGTGCCGCTCGTGCCAGGACCACCCAAGGAAGCGGTCGCCGCAGCGCGCCAACCGGCCCGCCGCCGCTGCCCGCTATGCCGGTGCTCTCGCCACGTGCCGAACTTCGCCGCGACTATGAACTCAAATTTGCTTGGCAGCCTCGCGCATGTCCGTTCCGCTGAAACTTTACATCACGCCGTTTGCCGATAGAGGCGTTCTCGAGCCTGCGCAATGGGGTTGCGACACGGCGAAGAAGGCGCTTGATGTCGTCAATACGATCTGGGCGAAGGCCAAGATCGCGTTCGTGATCAGCGATTGCGTCATCGAAAGGTCGCTCGACATGGCTAAGAGCCGGCGCAGCAGCGATGAGGTCGTGCTGGGTGTTCTGGCGTCCAGGCATGACCCCGGCAATGCCGTCCACATCTACCTCGTCAATTCTATTCCAAATCTGAACGCTGGCGGGGGCTCGTTCCCGAACGGCGTTCCTGAGCCGGCGAGCTTCGTGCAGTGGTATGGCAATGACCACGCCAATGGACGCGCCTGGGCACACGAGCTTGGGCATCTGATGGAGCTCGATCACATCGAGATCGACTATTCCAACGAGAAGCAGGCGGCGCAGCGTGTCAAGAACCTCATGGTGCCTGGATTGAGCGCGGGCAGCGATTTGACCGGCCAGCAGATCGGCACGGCCAAGGGCTCAAAGCTGGTCAAGAGATTTGGCGGTTAAGCCGCGCCCTCGCTGCAGGCGCCGGTGCCGGCGAAACGGTCGGTCTGCGCCTGCGCGCGCGTTGCAACTTCGGAGATCATGCGGCCGGAGCCGGGTATTCCCTCATGTGGTGTATGCGCGCTGATGTAGCGGACAATGCCGTAGGCCTCACGACGAGGTCAGGGTTGAGCCGCTAACCGCACGCCGCCGTCCGGCCCGATCAGTCCGGGATAGGGCGCCTTGAACTTGTAGATGGTTCCGCTGACGGCCCCCTCCATATAGATGTACTGGTTGTCCTCACCTCCGAAGGCAAAGTTCGTGGCCGACGAATCACCATTAGGCAGGGGCACATAACCGATGATGAAGCCCCGCGGATCATACTCGATGACTCCGCCGATGCCACACGCAGCCCAGAGATTCCCATGTACGTCATAGTGGATGCCGTCAGGGCCACCATTGCCGGGATTGTAGCTTCCCGCCGTGGCAAAGAAGAACGTCGTGTGCGACGGATCGTTCGCGCAGTCGGCGCAGGCGGGATTCGGCCCTCGAAGGAACGAATAATACAGCATCCGGTTGCTTGCATAATCGGCAATAGCCAGCGTGCCGTCGTCAGGTGAAACGGCTATGCCGTTGGGAAAACTACCGGTGGTGATGATGCGTCGGAGAATCCCGTCCTTCGAATATTGATAGACTGCACCGGTCCGATCCGCAGCATCGGGGCCGGGTCCTGTTCCCCATGGATCGGTGAAATACAGGTTGCCTTCGGCGTCGAAGTCGAGATCATTTGGGCCCTTGAAGAGTTCGTTATGGAAAGTCGAAACGAGCGAGCTTAGTTTCTTCGTCTCCGGTTCATAGACCAGGACGCCAAGGTGGCGCGTCGTGACGTAAAGCTTGCCGTCATGCCAACGCGTGCCCTGCGGCTCGCATGCGGGACCGAGGTCTCCTTTCGGGTTGCAGTTGAACACGGGGATCAGCTTGGCGTCGGGAGTGAGGTAGGACACCCAACCACTGCCAATCGCAACAAACCAGAAATTGCCTGCCTTGTCGAAGGCGCCGCCTTCAAGAAACTTTCCCTGCGGCTGATCATGGATATCCGCGAACAACGTGACGGGTCCGATGCCGGGCGGCGGGGGCGGCACGCCCCACGGCTGCACTTGCTCCGGCGATGGCGGACCGGGGAGCGGTGGCGCAGGGACGGACTGGACCTGTGCCGATGCGTTATGCACCGTGGCTGCCGAGCCAAAGAATACGAGCGAGAGAACACAAACGGCACTTGCCAGCTTCGCTGTCATGACGGTTTCCTCCGACGCGTTTTGTTTCGGTAGCTCGCTCCCTGCACCGCATTTCGAACATCAGCTCAAAACATGGCATGAACATGGGCTGAGGAGTTTTTCCTGCCGAAGCAGCCCGGATCAGGGTGGGCCAGGACCTACGCGCCCCGGAGGGCTGTAAGCGCGAAGGCTTCAATCTGGAGTCCGCGATATTCGATCCGACGAGGAGGCCCTCGTCGGGCGCCGTATATTGGAGAGGAGGTGGGGCCGGTTGTGCTTCAGCCCAAGCTTCGACGGGGCGGGCGAGATCTTCCTCAAAATGGTCATCGTCAGGCAAGCGGGAACGCCCCACGAAATAGCCGCGGCGCATTCGGGGCTTCACCCCTTGTATTGCACGATATAGAGGCCCGCGCTGAAGTCTGTGACGTAGCACAGGGCGTTCTTGTCAACGAACACGTCGGCGGAGTGGAGTACGATCGGACGGTTGGGGCGGGGGTCCATCCATTTTGCCGGCGGCGGCGGCACGAAGGCGCCGATCTCCGTCGGACGAAACTGATTCCTGATGTCGTATATGCGCAGCCCCGCGTTTTGATAGGTCGCGAAGATGACGTCCTCGCTATAGAACGACTCCGGCCGATTTTCGTGGACGTTGTGCGGCCCGAAATGGCCTCCTACCTTGAGATAGTCCTTGTCCGACGGTGCCGGGAAAGTCGAGATGCTGATCGGGTTGGACTTGATCTGGTTGTCGAAGATCCAAATCGGCTTGAACCCGTCCTCCTGATTGTCGAGCACCGTCTCATCGACAACAACCAGCAGATTGCGATCCGGCAGCGGGAGGGCATTGTGCGTGCCGCCGCCGAACGGCGGGGCCCACATTTTGTGGGTGATGAGTTTTGGACTCGACTTGTCCTTTACATCGACGACGGCGAGGCAAGCATCGCGCCAACTACAATAGGCCACGTCATCCCGGACGATCGGATGGTGCAGGCCAAAACGGCCGTTCTGCGTCGGCCAGTTCGGGGCTTCGCCGGCCGCAATGTTCATGCCGGGCAGCCAGTACTTCCCCACGAGCTGCGGCTTGGCTGGATCGGCGAGGTCGATCACGACCATGATGTAGTCGGAAAAGCCGTCCAGTAAGGCCGATCCATAGGCCCAGCGCCCTCCGGTCCAATAGAGGCGATGCAATCCAGTGCCTTCAACCGGCATGAAGCCAATCTGCCGGGGTGCGCCCGGCGTCGAAATATCATAGACCGCCATGCCCGCAGACCAGTCGCGCTTCTCTGGCTTTCCGCTCGCGTGGTCACTGACTGAACCTTTGTAGTAGTTCTTCTCGTCGGCGAGTTCAGCCTGCGCGAACATGTCCTTGTTATGAATGACAAGAAGCTTGTCGTCCGCCGCCTGCAAATGGAGCGTCCACGTGTTGTGCGGCGCTGAGACATATTTGACGGTCTTTGATTCTTGGGATCGCGCACGTCTATGACTGTAAAACCCTTGGAGAAGATATGGCCGACATAGGCGAAGCCCTTGTGGACCATGATCTGGACCCCGTCGCATCGTCCGCCTTGGTCGCTGTAGCCGACCAGCTTGAGGTTCGAGGTGGCGTGGTCGGGTTTGGGAAGATCATTGCTCATCGGGTTGCCTCTGAACTGAAAGTTTCACCGGAAGCGGCGGCCGGCCGGCCTGAGCCCGGGCGGCCGCAAGTTACCCGGCGGTCGCTTCGTCTGGTGTGCGCTTACTTCACGCCCCAGATCTTCTTGTACTCGTCCCGATAGTTATTCCCGGGATCGAACTTGTTGTCCTTGCCGCCATCCTTGTCGATGTTGTCGGCGGTGAACAGGTGGACGTGGGGCACGAAGCCGCTCGGCTTCTCGCCGGCGAAGGCGCGGTTCATCTCGTCGATCATGATCCAGCCCTGCAGGTTGAGCGGCTCCGCCACGGTCGCGGTCTGATACTGCCTGTCGCGGATGCGCTTGAACGCAGGAACCGATCCGTCGCCGGCCGAGATCTGCTGCGGGGAGCCGCTGGCCGGATCCACCCCTGCCGCCTGCAGCGAGGGAGCCGAGAAGTCGTAGTAGAGGTCGTTGACGGCGATCGAATAGGTCCACCGCTTGCCATATTTGGAAAGCAGCGAAGTCGTGAGCTGACCCATCCGGTTCGAAAGATCGGCGATCGGCGTGTCGGCGACTTCGAGCACCTTACAACCCTTGCAGCCTTCGACAGCCGCGCGCTCGGCGTTGGTCTTCGCGGTCGCGATGGCATAAATCGAATCCGTGAACAGCACCACGCCGGCATGGCCGTTCGATTTGACCACGGCCTCATATCCGGCGGCGGTCGAGACTTCGATCGGATCGGTGGTCACGTTGGTGAACACGGCGGAGATACCTTCGACCGGTCCCGCGGTCGGACCTGCGTGCCAGCCGACGATCTTGATGCCGGCGGCGGCCGCCTGTTCCAGCAAAGGCTGCTGCTCCTTGCTGTCGATGCCGACATTCAGGATGCCGTTTGGCTTCATTGCGATCGCCTGCGTCAAAGCGGTTGCATGCCCGGACACGGTGCCCTGGCCGTCAAGCTGGCGCACGTCCCAGCCCAACGCCTTGGCGGCTTCCGCAGCACCGTCGCCCGCGCCCTGGGCGCCGCCGTTACGCTGATCGGTAGAGACAATCGCAATCAGCCTCTTGCCCTGCGCCTTCGGACCCGTTGTCGGTCCGTCCCATTTGGTCACGGGCGCCGCAACCTTCTCAAGAAAGGCCTTCGCCTTCTCGATATAGGCGGCATCGTCATCGGCCCACGCCAAGGTCATCCCCACGAACAGAACGCCTGCTGAACCCAGAAGCGCCCCGTTGATCACTTTGATCGTTAGCATTGCTTCTCTCCCAGGATTGACGGGCGCCTTCTTGAAGGTCGCCCGGCCGGCTTTGCCGGCGTTTAAGCAAAGGTCTCAGGTGACCCCGGCTGCGTTGGTGGATTCGGATGGCGACGGCGCGAGCTGTGGATCGCGCGGCGGTGGCTTGACGACGGCGCGGCGGCGCTGCGCGAAGGCGGCGAGCGCGATCGCGACGACCAGCGTTGTGCCGTTGAAGAGCGGCTCGACGAAGAAGGCGCCACCCAGGAGCTGGATGCCTGAAATACCGACCGCAAGGATGAGGATGCCGAACAGGCTGCCCCAGACGTTCACCCGGCCGGGCTTGATCGTGGTGGAGCCGAGAAAGGCACCGACCAGCGCCGGCAGCAGGAAATCGAGGCCGACATTGGCCTGGCCGATCCTGAGCTTGGCGCCGAGCACGCAACCCGCAAGGCCCGTGATGACGCCGGAGGCGACGAACACGCCGATCACATAGGCGCGCACCGGGATGCCGTTCAGCGCAGCCGCCTTCTCGTTGGCGCCGATTGCGTAGATGAACCGGCCGATCGGCAAGCGCTCGCTGACGATCCATAACAGCAACGCCACCCCAAGTACGTAAAATGCAGGAATGGGTATTCCGAGCAGCGAAGCTGCGTTGATGGCGAGGAAATCCGGGGGCAGCGTGCCAATGATCTGGCGGCCATCGGTGTGCCACAGCGCGAGAGCATAGAGGATCGTGCCGGTGCCGAGGGTCGTCACGAAGGCGTCAACCTGCGCCACTTCGACCAGCAGGCCGTTCACGAGACCGACGAAACCCGCGCAGGCCACCACGAGCAGAATCGCGATCGGCCAGGAGATGCCGTATTTCACCTGAAAGCTTATGGCCAGGATGTGCCACATCACGATCCCGAAGCCCACCGTGAGATCGATACGACCCGCCATCATCGGCAGCGTTGCGGCGAGTGCGAGCAGCGCGACGATCGACTTGTCGGCGAGGATGGAGCGGGCGTTCAGCCAGGTCGGAAACGTATCCGGCAGAACGATCGAAAAGAACACGATGAGTAGCAGGGTCAGCAGCGGCAAGCCGTAGACCGGCAGCATCCGCAGGATCGTCTGCCTGGTGGATAGCGAGGCGAGTTCTGATCGCGTCGGCTCCAGCGCATTGGACTTGATCGACTGCATTCTTGCTCTCGCTCAGTGAATTGCACCTGCCGCAGTGACACCATCCCTCGCAACGCTGGCGGATGCGGCGGAGAGCAAATTGCTGATGGAAAGATCCTCCGAGTGAAGTTCGCGCACAACTTGACCATGGCTGAACACCAGCGCGCGATGGCAGACCTTCGACACTTCCTCGAAATCGGTCGACACGATCAGGATGGCCGCGCCTTCCTTGAGCGCGACGTCGAATAGCTTGTAGATCTCCGCCTTCGAGCCGACGTCCACGCCCGCCGTCGGGTCCTCGAACACGTAAATCTTCGATTTCAGGTTCAGCCAGCGTCCGACTGCCACCTTTTTGCTGGTTTCCCCGGAGAGCAGCTCGATCGCAAGGTCTGGATCGTTGGGGCGAAGACCCACGGTATCGCCAAGCCGCTTCGACGCGGCTCGTTCCTTCGCGGGAGAAAGCCAGGCCAACGAGCTGCGCCCTGCCGCTTGCGGATTGAGGAAAAAGTTCTCGCGTACCGACAGTCCGGCGAGGATCGATTCCCCGACGCGGTCGGCGCAGACGAGGTTCACTCCGCGATCCATGGCGCGGCGTGGAGAATCGAGTTCGATCGCAACGCCGTCGATCCGTATCCGGCCGCTTGTGATGGCTTCGACGCCGAACAACGCGCGGCTAACCTGTTCCTGCCCCGCGCCGCGCAGCCCGACGAGCCCGACGATTTCACCCGCGTGAATGCGACAATCGATCGGGCCGACGGGACCGATCATGGCAGCCTCGAGTTCGAGCTGGGCCGCGCCTTCGCGCTCGCCGGGACGCCGAAACACCTGCGAAGGCTCCCGCCCCACGATGAGGAGGATCGTCTCGTCCGGCGAGGTGTGGGCGACCACGCGCTCGCCGGCGACGCGGCCGTCGCGCAACACCACCATCCGGTCGGCGATTTCGAACACTTCGTCGAGCCGGTGCGAAACGTAGATCATGCCGACGTTATGCTCGCGCAGGCGACGGAGCGCGCCAAACAGGCGCATGACCTCGTCGGCCGGAAGGCTCGCGGTCGGCTCGTCGAGTACGAGTATCTCGGCGTCCGTGGCGAGCGCGCGTGCGATGGCCACCAAAGATTTCTCCGTCCGGGTCAGGTTTCGAATACGCAGATCCGGATCAATGTCGACGCCGAGCTTTGCGAGCGCCAGTTCGGCGCGCTTTCGCGCGCGAGACCACTCGATCAGGCCGAAGCGGCGCGGATAGCCAAGCGTCAAGCAGATGTTTTCTGCCACAGTCATCCAGTCGATCAATCCGAGATCTTGATGGATGAAAGAGATCGGCATGCGCCGGATCGCCGACGTCACGTCGTTCTCTTCGTAGAAGATGGTCCCGGCGTCCACCGCATGGACGCCCGCAAGGATCTTGATCAGCGTCGATTTGCCGGCGCCGTTCTCGCCGAGCAGGGCGACGACTTCGCCACGTCCGACGGCCATGCTGACATCGTTGAGGGCCTGAGTTCCGCCAAATCGCTTGAAAATGTGATCAACACGAAGCACTGCGGACCGTGCGCGTTGCGGCGCCTCTTCGTAGTTGGGCCGAGGGCTATCGCTTGACACAGCGCCCTTCTTCCTTGTCGAACGGCTTTCGCCTCTTTTCAGGCGCGTGCCACTGCTTCGCGCCGCAACATGCGCGTGAGCCTCCGTCAATTAGAGACTACGTCGCGCAAGCTTGTCAATCAGGACGAGGGCGTCCGATCGCCCTAGATGATGATGGTGCGGACTGCGACGACGCGATCGAACAGGCCGGGCAATTTGCTGCGCCGCATGAGCCGGAGAAACACCTACGCGTTCTAATGCGGGGCAGGCCGAACAAGTCAGCCTCTCGTGCGCGGCGGTTCACAGCTTGGCATCAGGCGCCGCGCATGTCACTCTTGAGAAAAGCCGCGGGGGTCAGGCAATGTACCGTTGTCTCGGAGTATTCTGCTGGGCCGTAGCCCTCGTGTTGTGCGTCTCGTCACCAGCGTTCTCCGGAGAACCCGAGCGCTGCGCGGAGTTGGGCCGTCAACTTCAAGCTATCAATCGGCAGATTTCCGCGACTGAGGTGTCGCTGTTGTTGTTTTCGGCTGCGGACGCGAATTGCACCGGCGTAGCGACGGCGCTGCTGGATTCGGGCGCTTCTGTCGACGCGCGTGACCGGCTCGGGGCAAGGCCCTTAAGTCATGCTGCGCGGTTCGGTCACATCGAGATGGTCGATCTGTTGCTTTCGCGCGGTGCTCCGATCGATGCACGCAATCTCTCCGGCGCGACGGCTCTGTATTTTGCGGCCGAGCGCGGTCACGCCGCGGTTGTCTCTCGTCTCATCGAGCATGGCGCCAGCGTCAAGCTTACAGGCCGCAGCGGGATATCTCCGGTCGCGGCGGCCGCCTATGCCGGCAACGACGCGATCGTCGAGGCGCTGATCGGGCAGGGCGCCGACGAGCGCCTGCCGGATGACACCGGCAAACCACCGATAGTCTATGCTGCCGCCGCCGGTCATCTTGATGTTGTGAAGCGGTTGCTATCCCGCAACATCGACGTCAATGCCTGCTACGCCAATGAGCTCACCGTTCTGATGTGGGCCGCCGGTGCGGACGAGAAGGTCGGGGATGCCGACATGGCCAAGGTCGCGACGTATTTGCTGGATGCCGGCGCCCATATCGACGACCGGGACGCGCGTGGCCGCACGGCCCTGATGATCGCAGCGGAGGGAGGCCGCGGAGCGATCGCCGCTCTGTTGCTCGCGCGAGGCGCGGATCCGTCGCTGCGGGACAATAGCGGCAAACGTGCCGCCGACCTCACGACATTGACGTCGCTGCGCGAACGCCTGACGCCGACACATTGAGACCTGCGTACGCGTCATAGGCCGGCGAGATACTCGGCGAGTGATGCGAGCCCATCCTCTGGCGTGGCGATCATCAGGTCGGACATTCCAGGATTGTTGCCCCGCTCCCGGGTGCGGAAGTCCGTGATTGTCTTGACCAGATACTCGCGGGTCTGCCCGGCGAGCCGCGGTGTGATGCCGGTGCCCTGAAACGCTTCCAGATGGCAGCCGGTGCAGCCAACCGAATGCTCGGCTTCGATCGCTTTCTGCGCGACGTTCTTCGGGGCCCTCGGCTGGCCAAGATCGGGCCACGGCTTCTGCGAAAAGAATTCGGCAATCGCCATCATCTCATCCTTTTCGAGCGAGGACGCGATCGGCTGCATCGTCTCGTTCTTGCGGTCGCCCCGCTTGAAATCGCGGAGCTGGATGTAGATGTAGCCTTGAAGCTGTCCCCAGATGATGGGAATGGTTTTGTCGACGGGCTTGCCATCGGCGCCATGGCAGCCGGCGCAGACTTCGATCTTGTCGGCAATCGCCGGAGAGAGGGCAGGCTGCGCGCTGGCCCCGTTCCTGACTTGAGCGACCGCGATCGTCGGTGCAACGCAAATGCCAAGTCCCAGAATGATCGCGCCCGAGATCGTCCAGTTCAGCAAGCACTTCATTCACTGATCCATCGAGGCTCAACGTGCAAGCGGGGCCCCGAGCGGCCCCGCTTCCCGAGATTCATGACGATATCGCGCCCGCGCAATCAGTCGAGCGAGAAGGCGATGATGTTGTTGCCGCGTTTGAAGTTGACCTGGGTGTTGCCCCCGGCGCCGACCACGATGTACTGACTGCCGCCCACCATGTAGCTGGACGGCGGCGCATTGACCCCGGCACCGGCGCGAAAGCTCCACAATTCCTTGCCGGTAGACGAATCATAGGCCGCGAACTTGCCGTTGCCTTCGCCGCTGAACACGAGGCCGCCAGCCGTGGCGAGAATGCCCCCGATCATCGGCTCCGGTGTCTTCACCTGCCATTTGATCTTGCCCGTGTTGTAGTTCACTGCCGTGATGTTGCCGGACTGCTTCTCTTCCGGGATGGCCGTGAATGCGCCGCCCAGCCACAGCTTTCCGTTCGGATATGGCGAGCTTTCAACGCGGTAGTGCATAGGCTGATGCAGGTTGATCGCGTAGGCGAGCCCCTGGCCCGGGTCGGTCGCGATCGGCGACCACTCGACACCGCCATTCGCGCCCGGCAGCATGCGTGCGCCCTCCTTGGTCGGCAGCACCCACATGTTCTCCTGCGGCACCATCGCTTCGGAGAAGCGGATCAGGCTACAATCCTTACGATCGTGCACGTAGATGTGCCCGGTCTTGCCGGCATGGATCACGCCGGGAATGGTCTTGCCGTTCTTGTCCGTCACGTTCACGAGCACCGGCGGGCTGACTGCGTCGAGATCCCACACGTCATGTGCGATGTACTGGAAGTGACACGCATACTTCCCGGTATCGAGATCGAGCGACACCAGCGAGTCCGTGTAGAGGTTGTCGCCGGGCCGGCTAGCGCCGTCGAGGTCGGGCGAGGGGTTGCCGACAACGAAGTAGATCCGGTTGGTCTCGAGATCGACGGCGGGATTTTGCCAGACGCCGCCGCCAAGCTTTGCGTAGGGATCGCCGTTCTTGGCGAGGGCATCCTTCTCGGCCGCGATGTCGCGATGCATATCGCGGCCGGTGGCGTCCTTGGTTGCCCAGACGCCAACCGACTTCTCCGGAACAGTGTCGAAATTCCACAGCTGCTTGCCGGTCTTGGCATCGTAGGCCCGGACGAAGCCGCGAATGCCGTATTCACCGCCATTGGTGCCGATCAGAACCTTGTCCTTCACGACGGTCGGAGCCATCGTCTCGCTGTAGCCGAGCTCGGGATCGGCAATGTCGGTCTTCCAGACGACGTCGCCGGTCTTGGCGTTCAGGGCCACGAGCTTCGAATCCAGCGTGGCCAAGTAGACCGTGTCATTGAGAACCTGGACACCGCGATTGTTGGGACCGCAGCAATAGGTCGTGATGGGTCCCATCTTGTGATTGTAGTGCCAGAGCTCGCGCCCGGTTTTGGCATCGAGCGCGTAGACGTGGCTGTAGGATGTCGTCACGAACATGACGCCATCCACCACGATGGGCGAGGTCTCGAGCGATTCCTTCACGTCCGTTTGGAAGATCCAGGCAACGTGAAGATTCTTCACGTTGTTGCGGTTGATCTGCTTCGCAGGATGAAACCGCGTCTGGGCGTAATTGCCGTTGGTCAGAAGGAAGTTGGTTGCGCTCTTGTCCGCTCCATTGAGCAGAGCCTGGGTGACGGGTGTGACGTTCGCCTGACCTACTGGGCCAATCGAGTCTTGCTTCACCTCCTGCTGTGCGTAGGAGAGCGTTGGCGATGCGCAGGCCAACCCAAGTAGCGCGGCGTATCCGATCGAAAATCTATTCATCCGTTCCGCCCCAAAATATTCTTTGCTTTTAACCGGCCGAGATGCTGCGCGGTGCAATCGAACTGTGACTCGGGAGATACTGGTTTGACAAGCAAAGTTGTGGCGGGTGCCGGCTTCTTTGAAACCATCAGCCGTTCGCGACCGCGAGATGCGCGCGGTTGCATTGCGGGATGCGCAACCTATTCCCTTTAGGTCATGCTTCCAGGCATGAAGCAGCGGACAACTGGATTGCCGTTGAGGTACTGTGGCCACACAATCGTCCGGCCGGTGCGATTGGCGTCGGTGACCACTCGATCACTCGGAACGATCACCCACTGTCCGTCAATGCGCACGCGGTAGTGCCCGTCCTTGGTGTCCCAATCGACGTCCGCGAGCGCCATGCCATCGGCATCCGCGCAACATTGAATGCCGTCCTTGCTGTGCAGGCTTTCGAACCATGATTTCAATGGGGAATTCGCGTATCGGCCATCATCGTGCACTGCAACCGGACCGAGCGCGACGAGTACCGAGACGAGCAGGTTCACAAGCGACATACTGAGGCCCGTAAAGACAAAAAGCTCGCGCGCGGTGGGAACATCGCCGCAACCGCGCCGCTGGTAAGGCAACGCTGATCGAAATATTTCGATCCTCGCGGCCGAATCGGGTGCGGAGCCAAAGATTGGTCGCTGGTTAGATCATCGGTGCGTTCGGGAACGGCGCTGCTCCGACATCCGCCTGTCTAGGTTGGCTGCGAACTCGGTGTTCAATCCAACGCAAACGGCGCGGCCCAGATGGACCGCGCCGCTGTGATCTTGCGATATCAGGCTATCAGTACTCGTACGGAGCGTAAGCCGGTGCGCCCCAGCCAGGCTCGTTATATCCGTAACCGGGCCCCCAATAGCCGTAGTTTGCGTGATGCCAACCGCCGATACTACGGCACTGGCCAACTCCAGCCATCAACTGGCCGCCGCTCATGGCCGGGCCGGCGGCGCCGACAGCCTGTCCGGCCGGTGGGGTGCACCACCCCGGACCGCGTCCCGCGGCGAGGCTAGGAGTTGCACTCGCGACTGGCAAAATGGTGGCCACCAATGCGGCGGCACTCAGCAGTTTCATACGTGTCATGGTTGTCTCCATGTCTTGGTTGACAGGGGACCAATCCCCGCTGCCGCCAAGCGTTCCGAGCGGAACGGTCGCGATTTCGCGAGCAACAAGGGTTTCGTCAGGTTTCGCGGCACACCACAATGCAATTTACGTGAGCGCAGCCTGGCGAGTTCGCGCACTATCTGCGCGTCACTAGCACGCCCAGCAAAAACGCCACCAGCAGCGATGGCAGCGGGGCCTCTCGTACCATGCCGCGAACGATCTCGGGCCAGTGCTGATCTGGGGCGAGTCTTGGCGACCTGATTTCAGTCGCGGGCGTGATGCCCCACTCTGACGCGAGTTCGGTGATCTCGCTTGAGGCCAGACGCACGCCGTCACGAACGCGGAAGATCGCAGCCTCTGCGCGCTCGCGTGGTGCAAGCAGCATCACCGTCGCGATCGCCGTGCGCAACGTCATCTCGCCAAAGCCTTGCAGCCTCACCGACTCCTCGGGATCGGATGTCATTCGTATGTCCTCACAGCGCGAAGTGGCGCGCGATGGTGAATGCCGCCGTCGCGCACAGGACCAGCGTGGAAACCGCGCCGGCCACGCCGCGCGCGAGATGGGCTCGCGTCAGGTGCCTGGTCATGATTCTGCTCCATGCTCTGCATGGCAATGGCGGGGCTGTGCGTTGGTTCCCGCGCGGCGCCTGATCGTCGAGGCGCGGCTACTTCCGAAGCAATTCCCGCAAGGCTGCGGTCGCCTCGGCGCAGCGGATATCGTCGATCTCCCGCGACAGGCTGAGCGCGCTCGATTTCAGCTCCTCGAGCTTCCAGCTCTCTGGATGTTGGCTTTCAAGCTGATTCAGGCGCTTGTTCAAATCATCCAATCTGGACTGAAGCTGCCCGATGCTGGCGGCTCCATTAACGTTCCAAACGCGTTGTGCACGCATCGTCGTTCCCCTGACTTGTCTCACGGCCTTGTGAGCAGGGTTCGTGGCTGCATTGGGTGTTCATTTTGTCCGGTCTTAGATTGTCGGGAACCGTTGCAGATTGGCAACTAAAGTTCCCGGAGTGCTTGGGCGCCCGCCGGCATTCTCCGCTATGCCGCTCGATCACCGTCACCCTGAGGTGCTCGCCTCCTCGGCGCGTCTCGAAGGGCGATGGCCCGTCTGCATCTCGGCCGCTCATCCTTCGAGGCTCGGCTTGCGATACGTGCGCATCGCAAGCCTCGCGCCTCAGGATGACGGGACTGACCACGTCAATATCGCCACGCCTGCCCGTTTTCCCAATCCTTCAATCGCAACCAGGTGTCTTGATTAGGAAACAATCATTCCCTATCACTCCGCGATGCAAAAAGCCGCCCGTCAGCCTAGACACTTTCCCCAGCCACCGGGCCGTCCCCGGGAGTTCGACATGGATACGGCTCTCGACGGCGCGATCCGGGTGTTTTGCGAGCGCGGCTATCATGCCACCTCGATCGGAGAACTGACCGCGGCGATGCGGCTTGCTACGGGGAGCGTCTACAAGGCGTTTCGCGACAAGCATGCCGTGTTCGTCGCTGCCTTCGAGCGCTATGTTTCGGTGCGCCGTGAGCAGACCGGCAGCGCGGCGGCGCGGGGTGCGAACGGCCGCGAAAAATTGCGCAACGTGCTGTTGTCCTATGTCGAGCACTCCCAGGGCAGCGAGGGGCGCCGCGGCTGCATCGTGGTCGGCAGTGCGGTCGAGCTGTCGGCGGTCGATCCGGCGATGCGGGCGCGCGTCACCGCGCAGCTCAAGAGCAACGAGAATTTCATCGCCGGCCTCATTCGCGAGGGGCAGGCCGACGGCTCGATTCCCGACCATGTCGAGGCCGACGACACCGCGCGGCTGATGATCTGCATGACGCAGGGCCTGCGCGTCGTCGGCAAGGCGCGGCTGCCGCTCGACGGCGAGCGGCTGGCCGGAATCGCGATGAAGCTGCTCGCCTGAATATTCGCCAAATTAGGAAATGATCGTTTCCCATATGTGATGTGGAGACTTTGACGTGTCGGAGAGTTTGGAATGACGATGAATGCCACGATCGACGCCGCACCCGAGCCGGATGCCGTGTCGCAACGCCTGACCTTCGTGCTTGCCGCGGCCTGTGGCATGGTCGCCGCGAACATCTACTATGCCCAGCCGCTGATCGCCCCGATCAGCGCCGCGCTTGGCCTCTCGCATGCCGCCGCCGGCCTGATCGTGACCATGACGCAGATCGGTTACGGCACGGGCTTGCTCTTCATCGTGCCGCTCGGCGATCTCGTCGAGAACCGCATGCTGATCTGCACCGTGATCACCCTCGGCGCGGCGTCGCTGCTCGCGGCTGCGTTTGCGACCCATGCGGTGCCGTTCCTGATCGCCGCGCTGTTCATCGGCCTTGGCTCGGTGGCGGTGCAGATCATCATTCCCTATGCCGCCCATCTCGCGCCGGAAGCCATTCGCGGCCGTGTGGTCGGCAACGTCTCGACCGGATTGATGCTCGGCATCATGCTGGCGCGGCCGGTGTCGAGCTTCGTCACGGCGGCGCTGTCGTGGCATGCGGTGTTCTTCTGTTCGGCTGCCTTGATGATCGCACTCGCGATCGTGCTGTGTCTCACGCTGCCGAAACGCAAGCCGGTGGCACGGATGCATTATGGCGCGCTGCTGCTGTCGATGCCGCATCTGGTGCGTGCCACGCCGCTGTTGCGGCGCCGTGCGCTCTACCAGGCCGGCCTGTTCGGCGCCTTCACCCTGTTCTGGACGGTGGTGCCGCTCCAACTCGCGAGCCAATTCGGCTTCACCCAGCGCGGCATCGCCCTGTTCGCGCTCGCCGGCGTCTCCGGCGTGTTCGCGGCGCCGATCGCAGGGCGGCTCGCCGATCGCGGCCATAGCCGCACCGCCACGATCGCCGCGATGTTGTTTGTCGCCCTGGGCTTCCTGGTGACGCATGTCGGTGCGGCCGGATCGATGCTCAATCTCGGCTGCCTCGTCGCGGCCGCGATCGCGATCGATTTCGGCGTGCAGGGCAATGTCATAGTGGGCTTCCGGGCCATTTTCGTGCTCGGGCACGAGAACCGCAGCCGTCTCAACGGGCTCTATATGGCGACGTTCTTCGCGGCCGGTGCGGCCGGCTCCGCGCTCGGCACCTGGGCGTTCGCGCAAGGCGGCTGGATGCTGGCCTCGGCCATTGGCCTTGCGCTGCCCGTTGCCAGCCTGATCTACGCGGCAACCGAGTAGCGGTACGGTTGTGTGCCGTGGCCGTTTACCAGCCTTGGATCGGGCGGCAAGGAGGGTGCAATTTCCGCTTCGCGAATTCCCTGCAGCTGTAGTACTTTGGTCGCAAGCGGCCTGGTGAACGGCGGCAGGGGAGGCCCTATGAGGCGTGCGGGACTGTATGGCGTACCGCGAGTACGGCCATGGTCGTGGCAGGCGTTTCTGCTCGGATTTATCGTCGTCGCAGCGTCGGCTGCGCTTCAAGGCGTCTGCGTCGCGCTCGGCGCAAAGCTGCATTTCGCAGTCTTCCTGCCCAGCCTGTTCGTGCTCGGCATTGTCGCGGGCGCGCCGGCGGCGGCGTTCGCCGCATTGCTCACTGTACCGCTGGTGTGGTGGGCGTTCATCCCGCCCTTCTTCGAATTCACGTCGCTATCCAGCGCGAACGCGGATTCCATCAACCTGTTCTGTCTCCTGGCCGTGCTTCTGATCGGCCTTGCCGATCTCTGCCGCGCGAGCATGACAATCAACAGCAATGGCGGGTTGAAATCATCGGGCAAGAGCCCCGCAAGGAATTCGCAATAATCGGGTGCTGCACGGATCGCGCGTTGCGCTCAGGCAACAGTCCGGCAACCATCCGCGCAGCCGGATCGCGCCGCTAACTTTTCGAAAAAGATTTGGCCGCAATTTTGCCCTGGGAATACGAGGGAGTTTTCGACATGAACGGCCAAATCAACGGACACGCCATTTTCGAGAATGTGCGCCGTTACCGCGGCATCGCATCGCTCTATCGCCAGACCGCGGCGTTTCGGCCGGCCCAGCGCTGGTCGCTGCTGGAGCAGGCCAGCGAGTGGGAGGCCCGCGCGCTGTCGGAGCTGGAAGCCTATTTCGCTGCGCGCGGCGATTGCGCCACGCCGCTCGCCGCCTACATCAACCAACCGGCGTCGCGGGCAGGACCCGGGACGACTACGGAGTTACCCGACTGTCCGCGTGTGCTAGCGACTGGCCCCGATCTCTACGACCGCCGGGGCGAGCGATGACGACCTTCAACCGCATCTTCACGACAGAGCGCCTCCTCCAGATCATCGTCATTCTGGCGGCGACGGTCGCAATGAAGCTGATGGGGTAAGCGCGGGCAGCGCTATCGGTTGCCGAAATCGGGCAGCTCGGGCAGATAATTCGCGCCTTCCGATCCCAAGAAATCGAACATCGCCTGCGCCGGCGGCAACAGCACCTTGTCGCTGCGGCGGATCACGTACCATTGCCGGACAATCGGCAGGCCCGCGACATCGAGCACGATCAGTCGGCCTTCGGCGAGCTCATGCGCCACCGTATGCGCCGAGATGAAGGCGATGCCGAGTCCGGCGATCACCGCCTGCTTGATGGTCTCGTTGCTGCTCATCTCCATGCCGATGATCGGTTCGAGATCGGATTTCTGGAACATCCCCTCCATCAGCGTGCGTGTGCCCGATCCCGGCTCACGGGTGAGGAAGGTCTCATGCACGAGATCGGTCAGGCTGAGGCCTGAATCCTTCTCCAGCCAATGTCCCTTGCGCGCGACGATGATGTGCGGATTGCGCCCGAGCTGGCGTACGTCGACGCTGACGTCGGCGGGTGGCCGACCCATCACCGCGAAATCGAGCTCGTACCCGTGCATGGCCTCGCGGATTTCCTCGCGGTTGCCGATGGTCAGCTT
Organism: Bradyrhizobium sp. RDM12; assembly: GCF_051917485.1. Taxonomy (NCBI): domain Bacteria; kingdom Pseudomonadati; phylum Pseudomonadota; class Alphaproteobacteria; order Hyphomicrobiales; family Nitrobacteraceae; genus Bradyrhizobium; species Bradyrhizobium sp. RDM12. The sequence goes on along the minus strand of NZ_CM133064.1, from coordinate 6,964,544 downwards.
GATCTCGATCTTCGGTGAGCGCCTGGAGAACGCCGCGATCGCGTGCGGCACGAAATATTTCGCGGTCGAGACCGCGCCGAGATGCACCGTGCCGCCGGTCCTGCCCGCAAGCAGATCAAGCGCGCCCTGGCAGTCCGTGATCGCGGCTTCGACGCGCTCGGCGAGTGCCAGTACTTCGCGGCCTGCCTCCGTCAGCAGCATGCCGTCGCCGGTCCGCTGCACCAGCGGCAGGCCCGCGAGATCCTGAAGCTGCCGCAGCTGCTGGGTTACGGCCGGCTGGGTGAGCCCGAGTTGGGTCGACGCCGCGGTGACGCTGCCCTTGGCCGAAAGCGCCGCAAGCGAGCGCAACTGCCGGATGGTCAGATGCCGGAGCTGGGCTGCCGCATGGCCGGGGCCATTATAAGAAAATTCTTTGGCGCTCATTATGATTAGAAATTTTCCTTATTAAACCGGCCCTGTCAATCTCATCGTGTTGGGACTGACCGCGCCGACCTCCAAAGGGGAGGAACTGGACGCGGCGCCCACAAGGGATGGACGCAGATGACCGGGCAACTCAGGTTGGACGACCACCTTCAACGGTATTCCGAGACGGCGCCGCACGCGCTCGCGGTGGCCGGCGCAGTCGACGCCGTCGCAGCGGCCGCGATCGAGATCGCCGACCTCATCAGCACCGGCGATCTCGCGGACGCCTCGGGCCTGACCACGGGCCGTAACAGCGACGGCGATCTCCAGCGCGATCTCGATGTCCGGGCGGATTCGATCCTGCGCCGCTGCCTCGGCAAGCTGCCGCTCGCGGCATTGGCGTCGGAGGAGATGCGCGAGCCGCAGATCGGCGACCGCGAAGCCAAGATCTGCGTCGCGATCGATCCGCTCGACGGCTCTTCCAACATCGATCTCAACATGACCGTCGGCACGATCTTCTCGATCCTGCCCGCGCCGGACGATCTCGCGCACGCCTTCCATCAGCGCGGCTCGGCGCAACTGGCGGCGGGCTTCGTCACCTATGGCCCGCAACTTCGCTCGTGCTGACGCTCGGCGACGGCGTCGACATCTTCACGCTTGACCGCAGGTCCGGTTGCTTTCGCCTTGCGCGCGGCGCCGTCCAGATATCCGAGGCGTGCAACGAGTTCGCGATCAATGCATCGAATCGCCGGCATTGGGACCCGCCGGTGCGAGCCTTCATCGACGAATGCCTCGCTGGCATCGATGGGCCCGCCAACCATAACTTCAATATGCGCTGGATCGGCTCGCTGGTCGCGGAGGCCTATCGCATCCTCACCCGTGGTGGCGTTTTCCTCTATCCCTCCGATGCACGCGCCGGCTGTGGCGATGGCCGCCTGCGGCTCACCTACGAAGCCCATCCGATGGCAATGATTATCGAACAGGCCGGCGGCTCCGCCTCGACCGGGCGCGAGCGCATCCTCGACCTTGCAGCGGGCAGCCTGCACCAGCGCGTGCCGCTGGTCATGGGGTCGAGTAACGAGGTGCGGCGCGTCGCCGAACTGCACTGCGATCCGCTGCTCGTTGCCAGCGTCTCTGCGCCGCTGTTCGCACGGCGTGGCTTCTTCCGGTTGTGAGCGAGGTGACCCATGTCCAGGAAGCATCCGATCATCTCCATCACCGGCTCCTCCGGCGCGGGTACGACGTCGGTCAAGAAGACGTTTGAACAGATCTTCTTCCGCGAGAAGGTCAACGCCGCCTATATCGAGGGTGACGCCTTCCATCGCTACGACCGCGCCGAGATGCGCACGCAGATGGCCCAGGAGGCGGATCGCGGCAACAAGCACTTCAGCCATTTCAGCCCAGAGACCAATCTATTCGAGGAGCTGGAGCGCGCGTTCCGCGACTATGGCGAGACCGGCACCGCGGTGACGCGGCACTACGTCCACGATGCCGACGAATCCGCGCTGCACGGCGTCGCGCCCGGCGCATTCACCGAGTGGCAACGGCTGCCGGAGAATTCAGACCTTCTGTTCTACGAGGGCCTCCACGGCGCCGTCGTCACCGACAAGGTCAATGTCGCGCGCTATGCCGACCTCAAGATTGGCGTCGTGCCCGTCATCAATCTCGAATGGATCCAGAAGCTGCACCGTGATCGCAGCGCGCGCGGCTATTCGACCGAGGCCGTCACCGACACCATCCTGCGGCGGATGCCGGATTACATCCACTACATCTGTCCGCAATTCACCGACACCGACATCAACTTCCAGCGCGTGCCGACGGTGGACACGTCCAATCCGTTCATCGCCCGCTGGATCCCGACGCCGGACGAATCGATGGTCGTGATCCGCTTCAAGAATCCGCGCGGCATCGACTTTCCCTATCTGCTCTCGATGTTGCCGCACAGCTTTATGTCGCGCGCGAATTCGATCGTGTGTCCGGGGGCGAAGTTGGACCTGGCGATGCAGCTGATCCTGACGCCGCTGATCATGCAACTCATCGAGCGCAAGCGAAACCTGAAGTGAACCAGGGGAGAACCCGATGAACATCTCCGTCCACGCCGACGCCGATCTCACCGCGGTCGCGCACTCCGATCTCGCCAATGCGGTCCGCTTCCTCGCGGTCGACGCCATCGAGACCTCGCAGTCGGGTCATCCCGGCCTGCCGATGGGCATGGCCGATGTTGCGACCGTGCTGTTCTCGCGCTTTCTGAAGTTCGACTCGGCCCATCCCAATTGGCCGGACCGCGACCGATTCGTGCTCTCGGCCGGGCACGGCTCGATGCTGCTCTATGCGCTGCTGCATCTGACCGGTGGCGATGTCAGCCTCGACGACATCAAGGCGTTCCGGCAATGGGGCTCGAAGACGCCGGGGCATCCTGAATATGGCCACACGCCGGGCGTCGAGACCACGACCGGGCCGCTGGGGCAGGGCATCGCGACAGCCGTGGGTATGGCGCTCGCAGAGCGCATGGCCAATGCACGGCACGGCGACGGCCTTGTCGATCACTTCACCTATGTGATCGCCGGCGACGGCTGCCTCATGGAAGGGATCAGCCAGGAGGCGATCTCGCTCGCAGGTCACCTCCAGCTTGGCCGCCTGATCGTGCTGTTCGACGACAACGGCATCTCGATCGACGGACCGACGTCACTCGCGACCTCGGATGACCAGTTGGCGCGCTTCGCCGCATCCGGCTGGTCGGCGCGCCGCGTCGACGGGCACGATCCCGAGGCCGTTGCTCAGGCGATCGCAGAGGAACGTGAGAGCGCAAAGCCGTCGCTGATCGCCTGCCGCACCATCATTGGTTATGGCGCGCCGGACCGCCAAGGTACCGAGAAGGCGCATGGCGCGCCGCTCGGCACCGAGCAGACGGCGGCAGCGCGGCGGACGCTTGGGTGGGACTATCAGCCGTTCGTGGTGCCTGTCACGATCATGAAGGCGTGGCGGATGATCGGGCAGCGCGGGCAGGTCGATCGTCTCGCCTGGCTCGACCGTTACGAATGCGCGACGCCCGAGCAGCGCGACTTGTTCATCGAGGGCAAGCCGGTTGCCCTGCCGAACGCCTATGCCCAGGCCTCGGCGAAATTGCGCGAGTGCTTTGCCACCGAGCATCCAAAGCTTGCGACCCGGCAGGCCTCGCAACAGGTGCTCGATGCCATCGCGGGAACGATCCCCGGACTTGTTGGCGGCTCTGCGGATCTGACACATTCGAACCTGACGCATGTCAAAGTGCAGGCGCCGGTCCGACATGACGCGTTCGCCGGCGATTACATCCACTACGGCATCCGCGAGCACGGCATGGCGGCTGCGATGAATGGACTCGCACTGCATGGCGGCTTCATTCCGTATGGCGGCACGTTCCTCGCCTTCTCCGACTATAGCCGGCCGGCGGTCCGCCTTGCGGCCCTGATGCGGCTGCGCGTCATCCATGTGATGACCCACGACTCCATCGGCCTCGGCGAGGATGGTCCGACGCATCAGCCGGTCGAGCATCTCGCCGCGCTGCGCGTGATTCCGAATCTTCTGGTGTTCCGTCCCGCCGATGCGGTGGAGACGCTGGAAACCTGGGACTGCGCGCTCAAATCGGAGGATCGTCCGTCCGTGCTGTGCCTGTCGCGCCAGGCGTTGCCGACCTTCCGCAGTGATGTGCGCGGCAGGAACCGGGTCGCACGCGGCGCCTATGTGATTGTCTCGCCCGATGGCGGACGCGACGTGACGCTGATGGCGACCGGCTCGGAAGTTTCGATCGCGCTGGAAGCTGCGCGCCTGCTCGCGACCGAGCATGTCCGCGCTGCCGTCGTGTCGGCGCCGTGCTTCGTCCTGTTCGAGGAGCAACCGGACGACTATCGCGCCGCGGTTCTCGGCACGGCGCCGCGCGTCGGCATCGAGGCGGCAGTCGCCGGCGATTGGCATCGCTGGATCGGTGCTGACGGTGAGTTCGTCGGCATGCGCGGCTTTGGCGCGTCGGCGCCGGCACCGGTGCTCTACCGCGAATTCGGCATCACGCCGCAAAGCGTGGCGGAAGCCGCCCGGCGGGCGATCGCCCGCGCTCGCAAGTGATAACAGGAGGACTTGTCGTGGCCCGTATCACCCTTCGCCAGTTGCTCGATCACGCCGCCAGTCACGGGTACGCGGTGCCGGCGTTCAACATCAACAATATGGAGCAGGGCATTGCGATCATGCAGGCGGCGGCTGAAGTCGATGCACCCGTCATCATCCAGGCCTCTCGCGGTGCCCGCAGCTATGCCGGTGATCTCATGCTCTCGCACATGATCGACGCGCTGGAGCGGACCTATCCTGACATTCCGCTGTGCATGCACCAGGACCACGGCAACGACGAGGCCACCTGTGCCAGCGCCATCGCACATGGCTTCACCTCGGTGATGATGGACGGTTCGCTCGAGGCGGACGCGAAGACGGCGGCCGACTACGGCTATAACGTCGCGATTACCCGTCGCGTCGTCGATCTCGCGCATTGGGTCGGCGCCTCCGTCGAAGGCGAGCTCGGTGTGCTCGGTTCGCTCGAGCATGGTGGTGGTGAGCAGGAGGATGGGCACGGCGTCGAGGGCAAGGTCAGCCACGACCAGTTGCTGACCGATCCCGACCAGGCCGTCGACTTCGTTCGTGCCACCAAGGTCGATGCGCTCGCTATCGCAATGGGCACTTCGCATGGCGCCTATAAGTTCAGCCGCAAGCCGGATGGTGACATTTTGGCGATGCGGGTGGTCGAGGAGATCCATCGCCGGCTGCCGAACACACACCTCGTGATGCACGGTTCGTCATCGGTGCCGCAGCCGCTTCAGGACATGTTCAACCAGTTCGGCGGCGAGATGCCGCAGACCTGGGGGTGCCGGTGGAGGAGATCGTCCGCGGGATCAAGAGCGGCGTGCGCAAAGTCAATATCGATACGGATTGCCGGCTCGCCATGACTGCCGTGTTCCGCAAAGTCGCCGCGCAGAGCCGCAGCGAGTTCGATCCGCGCAAATTCCTGAAACCCGCGATGGATGCCATGCGGGAGCTCTGCCGCGATCGTTTCGAGCAGTTCGGCACCGCCGGCCATGCGAGCAGGATCAAGGTCGTTCCCTTGGGCGAGATGGCGCGGCGTTACCGCACTGGCGAGCTCGATCCCGGCATCGGCGCCAGCGAGCCGGTTGCAGCCTAATCATTCCGAGAGAAGAGCAGGAGAGAGCCATGAATGCACATGCAGGCACCGTCCGCGGCAAGGAGCGCTATCGATCGGGCACGATGGAATACGCGCGCATGGGCTATTGGGAGCCCGACTATGTGCCGAAGGACACCGACGTCATCGCACTGTTCCGCGTCACGCCGCAAGAGGGCGTCGACCCGATTGAGGCGTCGGCGGCCGTGGCCGGCGAATCCTCCACCGCGACCTGGACGGTGGTGTGGACCGATCGGCTGACCGCTGCCGAGAAGTATCGCGCCAAGTGCTATCGCGTCGATCCGGTGCCGGGCACGCCCTGGCTCGTACTTCGCCTACATCGCTTATGACCTCGACCTGTTCGAGCCGGGTTCGATCGCCAACCTGTCGGCGTCGATCATCGGCAACGTGTTCGGCTTCAAGCCGCTCAAGGCGCTGCGCCTGGAAGACATGCGCTTCCCGGTCGCGTATGTGAAGACATTCCAAGGCCCGGCGACCGGCATCGTGGTCGAGCGCGAGCGGCTCGACAAGTTCGGCCGGCCGTTGCTGGGCGCAACGGTCAAACCGAAACTGGGACTTTCGGGCCGCAACTACGGCCGCGTCGTCTACGAGGCGCTGAAGGGCGGGCTCGATTTCACCAAGGACGACGAGAACATCAACTCGCAGCCGTTCATGCACTGGCGCGACCGCTTCCTCTATTGCATGGAGGCGGTGAACCGCGCACAGGCAGCCTCCGGCGAGGTCAAGGGCACGTATCTCAACGTCACCGCGGGCACGATGGAGGACATGTACGAGCGCGCGGAGTTCGCGAAGGAGCTCGGGTCGTGCATCGTCATGATCGATCTCGTGATCGGCTACACCGCGATCCAGTCGATGTCGAAATGGGCGCGCCGCAACGACATGATCCTGCATCTGCACCGCGCCGGTCACTCGACCTATACGCGGCAGAAGAGCCACGGCGTGTCGTTCCGTGTCATCGCCAAATGGATGCGGTTGGCCGGCGTCGACCACATCCATGCCGGCACGGTGGTCGGCAAGCTCGAGGGCGATCCCAACACCACGCGCGGCTATTACGACGTCTGCCGCGAGGATTTTAACCCGACCAAGCTGGAGCATGGCCTGTTCTTCGACCAGTCCTGGGCGAGCCTCAACAAGATGATGCCGGTTGCCTCCGGCGGCATCCATGCCGGCCAGATGCACCAACTGCTCGATCTGCTCGGCGAGGACGTCGTGCTCCAATTCGGCGGCGGCACCATCGGCCATCCCATGGGCATTGCGGCCGGCGCGATCGCCAACCGCGTGGCGCTGGAAGCGATGATCCTCGCCCGCAACGAGGGCCGCGACTACGTCCATGAAGGCCCGGAGATCCTGGCCCGGGCGGCCGAGACTTGCACGCCGCTGAAGGCCGCGCTCGAGGTCTGGAAGGACGTCACCTTCAACTATCAATCCACCGACACGCCGGATTTCGTGCCAACCGCGCTCGAAACTGTCTAGGGAGACGCAACATGAAACTCACCCAGGGCTGCTTCTCGTTCCTGCCCGATCTTACCGACGATCAGATCACCAAGCAGGTGCAGTACTGCCTCGCCAATGGCTGGGCGGTGAACATCGAGTTCACCGACGACCCGCATCCCCGCAACACCTATTGGGAGATGTGGGGTCTACCGATGTTCGATCTTCAGGACGCTGCCGGCGTGATGATGGAGCTCGCGGAGTGTCGGCGGGTGTATGGCGACCGTTACATCCGCATCAGCGGCTTTGACGCCAGCCACGGCTGGGAGTCGGTGCGCATATCCTTTCTCGTCAACCGTCCACCGCAAGAAGCCGAGTTCGAGCTGGTGCGGCAGGAGGTTGGCGGCCGCGCGATCCGGTACAGCACCATACGCAAGGCCGCTGCCCACGCTTAGCAATAGCCATTCCTCTCCGCGCGGAGCACTCCCTGCTTCGTATCCTTGGCGGACCACTGCTTCGCCGCTCCCCTCGCGGCGAAGCTCTTTTCTTCGAGGTGCCCATGCTTGACGTTCCCCATGCAACGGCCGCCGAAGGCGGTGAAACCAATTTCGATCTCCGCAAGGAGGCCGAAGCGGCCGGAATCACCGAGACGCTGCAACAGCTCGAGCAGGAGCTGATCGGCCTGAAGCCGGTCAAGAACCGCGTGCGCCAGATCGCCTCGCTGCTGCTGATCGAGCGCATCCGCCAGCGTGCCGGCCTCGCATCAGCGCCGCCGACGCTGCACATGTCGTTCACCGGCAATCCCGGCACCGGCAAGACCACAGTGGCGTTGCGCATGGCAAAGATCCTGCACGGGCTCGGCTTCGTGCGGCGCGGGCAGGTGATCTCGGTGACGCGCGACGATCTTGTCGGGCAATATATCGGCCACACCGCCCCGAAGACGAAGGAGATCCTGAAGAAGGCGATGGGCGGCGTGCTCTTCATCGACGAGGCCTATTACCTGCACCGGCCCGACAACGAACGCGACTACGGCCAGGAAGCGATCGAGATCCTGCTCCAGGTGATGGAGAACCAGCGCGAAGACCTCGTGGTGATCCTCGCCGGCTATGGCGAGCGCATGACCAGCTTCTTCGCCTCCAATCCCGGCTTCCGCTCGCGTATTGCTCACCACATCGACTTCCCGGATTATGCGGAAGCCGAGCTGCTGGTCATCGCCGAGCTGATGCTGAAGGAGCGCGGCTACCGCCTCTCGGCGGCTGCGCGCGAAGCCTTCGAGAGCTACATCGCGTTGCGCCGAACCCAGCCGTTCTTCTCCAACGCCCGCTCGATCCGCAACGCGGTCGATCGCATTCGTCTGCGGCAGGCTGATCGCCTGGTGTCGGATCTCGATCGCATGCTCGACGTTGCCGCTCTCGAGACCATCGATCCGATCGACGTCCTGGCGAGCCGTGTCTTCAGCGGCGGTGCCGATGTGCGGAGTGCAAAGACATGACCAGGGAGATCATGATCGCTCCCTCGATCCTAGCGGCGGATTTCGCGCGCCTCGGCGAGGAGATCGCAGCGATCGATGCGGCCGGCGCCGACTGGATCCATTGCGACGTGATGGACGGGCACTTCGTGCCGAATATCAGCTTTGGCGCAGATGTCATCAGGGCGATCCGGCCGGTAACGAAGAAGGTCTTTGATGTGCATCTGATGATCGCGCCTGTCGATCCCTATCTGGAGGCGTTCGCGAAGGCGGAGGCCGATGTCATCACCGTCCATGCCGAGGCGGGCCCGCATCTGGACCGTTCGCTCCAGGCGATCCGCGCACTCGGCAAGAAGGCCGGCGTCAGCCTGTGTCCGGCGACCCCCGAAAGCGCGATCGAATATGTGCTGGATCGTCTCGATCTCGTGCTGGTGATGACGGTCAACCCTGGCTTCGGTGGCCAGTCCTTCCTCGAATCCCAGCTCGAGAAGATCAGGCGCATTCGAAGCATGATCGGCGAGCGGCCGATCCGTCTCGAGGTCGATGGTGGCGTCACGCGGGACAATGCCGCCGCGGTTGCCGCGGCCGGCGCGGATACGCTCGTGGCGGGTTCCGCAGTGTTCCGCGGCGGGCGCAATGCCGATTATGGCGCCAACATCGCGGCCATTCGCGGTGCCGCGGAAGCGAAGAGATCGGGCTGATCATCCATCGCGGTTCCAGAGTCCCTCGACAGGAACCAATGTGCGGCTGCAGGCTTCCTGAAAGTTAACCCAGATTAAGCCGGCTGTGCGCGCAAGAACGTTTTGCATAGCCGCCATCGACCTGACGCAAATCAGGGTTAATAAGCCCGGGTGAATGCGAGGGAGGGTCTCATGGAGAACGTACGTCGCTACCGCGCGCTGGCGTCCCTCTGTCGCCAGCAGGCAGCCTATCGGCCGCTCCAGAATTGGCAGCTGCTCGGTCAGGCCGAGCATTTCGAATATCTCGCCGAGACTGCGTTGAAGGCGCATTTCGATGCGTGCAATGCGCAACGCGAAGATGAGGCCGTCGCGGCATGGGAGCATCCCGCCGCGGCCTAGAGCGCTATAACCGTAACTCCTCAGAAAACTGCTCGCGGGCTCGTTACGCAGGGGGACGTCCGTGTCGAGAATTTGGCTTGCGACGGACGGCCGCAGTTACTTTGCCTAGATTTAATCGCGTGGACGGGACGTCGTAAGGTGACGATGTCCATGTTGGGTGCAAGGCGACTTACCCAACATGGAGAATTCGACATGATTGATCGCGTCAATTCCGACACCGCCAAGGCCCGAAAAATTCTGAAGCCGCGCCGGCTTGCACTGCTCGGCACCGTGGCCGCGCTCGGCGTGGCCTTGCTGGCTGCTTCTCCCGCTTCGACGCATTTCGGCGTGAACTCTCATCTCGCCTGCGCACGCGGCTGACAGCGCCGCGACGCCGCCGGGCTTCGGCGATCTCGTCAGCAAGGTCAAGCCCGCCGTCATCTCGGTGCGGGTGAAGATCGACCAGGACAACGACAAGAGCGCGATGCTGCAACAGAACCGGATGGATTCGGACGGGGATTCTCCGTTCGACCAGTTCTCGCGGCAGTTCGGCTTCCCGGGCATGAACGGCATGCCGCGCCAACACCACCAGGTGATTACGGGCGAGGGCTCCGGCTTCTTCATCTCGGCCGACGGCTACGCCGTGACCAACAACCATGTCGTCGACCATGCAGAGTCGGTGCAGGTGACGACGGACGACGGCACGATCTACACCGCGAAGGTCGTCGGCACCGATCCGAAGACCGACCTCGCGCTGATCAAGGTCGACGGCAAGAAGGACTTCCCGTTCGTGAAATTCTCCGACCAGAAGCCGCGGATCGGCGACTGGGTGGTCGCGGTCGGCAATCCCTTCGGCCTCGGCGGCACCGTGACGGCCGGCATCGTTTCGGCCAGCGGCCGCGACATCGGCAACGGTCCCTATGACGATTTCATCCAGATCGATGCGCCCATCAACAAGGGCAATTCCGGCGGTCCGGCGTTCGACATGAACGGCAACGTGATCGGCGTGAACACCGCAATCTTCTCGCCCTCGGGCGGCTCGGTCGGTATCGGCTTCGATATTCCGTCCTCGACCGCGAAGCTCGTGATCGCGCAGCTCAAGGACAAGGGCGCGGTCACCCGCGGCTGGCTCGGCGTGCAGGTGCAGCCGGTGACGGCGGAGATTGCCGACAGTCTCGGCCTGAAGGCGGCGCGCGGCGCAATCGTCGACAACCCGCAGGAAGGCAGCCCGGCGGCGAAGGCCGGCATCGAGGCGGGCGATGTCATCACCGCGGTCAACGGCACCGCGATCAAGGATTCCGCGATCTCGCCCGCACCATCGCCACGCTGGCGCCGGGCACGTCCGTGAAGCTCGACATCCTCCACAAGGGCGACACCAAGACGGTGACGCTGGCGCTCGGTGAATTGCCGAACGAACGGCAGGCCCAAGGAAGCGGCAACACTGACGAGGGCAAGATGCAGCAGGCCCCCGGCACGCCGCGCCTCGGCCTCAGCCTGGCGCCGGCCGGCGACGTCCAGGGCGCAGGCCAGAAGGGCGTCGTGGTCACCGAGGTTGACCCGCAGGGTCCGGCTGCGCAGCGCGGCATCCAAACCGGCGACGTCATCCTCAATGTCGGCGGCAAGGCTGTCGCCAATGTCGGCGATGTCCGCTCCGAGTTGGCGCAGGCCAAATCGTCCGGAAAGAAGAGCGTGCTGCTGCAGGTGAAGACTGCAGAGGCGACCCGGTTCATCGCGGTGCCGCTCGCCTGATCGCGACTCTTGGCCTCGGCGGCAAATTCAAAAGGCGGCCTGCGGGCCGCCTTTTTCGCGCGCAGCTTTCGAGATACCCACAGGCCGCCGATAACATTCTCGTTAACGGCAGCAATGATGACGGTTTCGTCCGAAAAAGCCGCGTTCGCTCGTCAGACTTTGCCATCGCGTCGTGTGCCTTGGCGGCAATGAAGCCGCCGAGGCAAATTGCTGGAGTGGAACTTCGGACGTCCGGCCGCTTTGTGGAACCGGCCGGTGGTTCGCATTTGATCGGTGCCGACATGGATCGATTGAAGCTCTCGCTGAAGCTTGCGCTGCTCGCAGCGCCTCTTTTGCTGTCGACCGGAAGCGCCCTGGGGCGCGATGACGGCCGCTTCGCCGACTCGCCGTTAAAGCCGTGGTTCGACAGCCTGCGCAGCCATCTCGGTCCGTGCTGTTCGGACGCCGACGGCGTTGCCGTGGCGGATCCTGACTGGGACTCGCACAATGGGCACTACAGAGTCCGTCTTGACGGGGAATGGATCGAGGTCCCCGACGAAGCCGTGATCACCGAGCCGAACCGCGCCGGGCGCACCATGGTCTGGCCGGTCAAGACAGCGTTTGGCGTTTCGATCCGCTGCTTCATGCCCGGCACGATGATCTGACGCCGGTCAGCGTCACCGCTTGGCGGATTTGCGCTTCGAGCTCTTCTTCGTCGTCTTCTTCTTTTTCTTTGTCGTCTTTTTGGACGTCTTTCGCTTCGAAGCCTTCTTCGGGACCTTCTTGCCCTTCTTGCGCGCTTCCGAGAGGCCGATCGCGATCGCCTGCTTGCGGCTCTTCACGCGACCTCCGCGACCGCCCCGTCCGCTCTTCGCAGTCCCCTTCTTGTAGCGCCGCATCTCTCGTTCGACATCACTGCCGGCGCTGCGTGAGTAGCGGCGTTTTTTTGCCTTGCGTGCCATTCACTCTCTCCGTTGGCCTCGGAAGAGAAACAGGAGTGCTGACGCAACGTTCAAAGGCGCCGGCCGCGAGCCTCAGAACGAGTTCGCGAGTTCAATCTCCGCCTCCAGCACCTGAATGCGGCGCGCGGCTTCGGCAGAGGACAGACCGCGATCGTATTGCGCGGGCTGGTAGGCCTCTTCACTCAGCCGCTTCAGCCGCAGCCCCTGCGCCCGGGTCATCTGCTCCATGAGAAAAGCTTTGGCGTCGTATTTATGCTGAACCTGCATGTGCGCTCTCCATTCTGAATTCGTGGCTTGACTATATGTTCTCATTTTGTTCTAACAAGACGTGGACGGCAGAATCAATGAAATTCGACGTAAAATCAGCGCCTTGAGGCTTGATATAGCCGGTGTCGAGGCGTCGGTGCGTAATCTTCTCTTAGGAGCGGTCCCCCACGCAACGAAAAGCCCCGCGTCGTAGCGGGGCTTTTTTTATGCGATGAGCTTGCGCCTACTTGCTCATCCCGTTCTGAGGCTTGGTCATGCTCCCGCCGTGGTCGCTGCCAGGGCCGGCACCGCCTTGGCCGGAGGCGTCGGGGGCTGTCGTCTTCATGTTCGCGCCCGTCGTGGTCTGCGACGTGGGCGCAGCTTGCGAGGTCGAGGAGTGGTGCTTCTTGTGAGATTTCGCCTCCGCCGCAAACGGCGCGGCGGCGAGGCCGGTTGCCAACATCACGGCGAGGGCGAGCTTGGTCGTCTTCATGTGAGGGAACTCCCTGAGTTGAATTGACGCAGGCAGCCAACCGCTATTCGCCGCGGGAGTTCCGAGCAATACGTCGGATTGCGCTTCACGCGCTTCAAGATTCCTTGTCTTCGTTCAGGATGAACACGACTCCCGTCAGGGCGGCACCGATCGCAAACGTCGTCGCCATCGTGCCGACAAAGACGAAGGCTGCCGCACGGCCGCCGTGGTTCACCAATTCTGCGACCGCAGGATTGGCCAGAATAAGTGCGAGCGTGAACGCCAGACCGAGTGCAGCGCCCATCATCGCATGCGTCATCAGTTTGATGATGCCGGTGGGAGAGATCAGACTGGACGACCTATTTGGCGACCTATTTGGCGACTTTTTTGCGCGCATGGAACTGCCGATCGATCTGCCATGCAAACGCCGGCCACAATCGAGGGTTCCGTCCGGATGAAGGATTTGTCATCCCCCGCTTCATCGGGCGTTCATGCCGACCTTGCGAGGATGAACGGCATCAACACGGGAACATTCGATATGGGCAAGGTAGTCTTTCTCTATCGCTCGTTGGCCTATCGTAACGCGGCGGCCGACATGTTGCGCAAGGCACGCAAGCTGCCGCGCGGTGCGGAGCGCAGCGCCGCCCGCCGCTACGCGACGGCGTTGCGCGATCTCGCGCAAACGGAAGCCTGGCTCGAAGGGCGTATCGCCGATGAACCGCGGCCGATGTTGCGGTTGAAGGTCGCCGCGTCGCGCTAACCCGACGCGCGCTGAAGTTCGGGAGAGGTGCTGGCCTCAAACTTCTCCTGCACCGCCGACGTTGCCGCGCTCTTGCGCGTCAACGGCACATCGAGACGGCACAACAGCCCCTCTGGACGCCAATCGAACTGCGCCTGTCCGCCGAGCTGGGATTGACACTGGCCAGCAGGCTTCTTGTGCCGAAGCCACGCGACTTCGGCGTCCTGACCAGCGGCCCTCCGGTCTCGTCCCACGTCAGGGTGAGGAGATCGTTCTCGGCTTGCCAGCCGATCGCAAGCCGCCCCGACCGGGTCGAGAGCGCGCCATATTTGGCGGAGTTGGTGAAGAGCTCGTGCAGCGCGAGCGCCAGTGTCTGGGCTGTCGCCGGCAGCAGCTGCACCGCGGGACCCGCGAGCTTGATCTGTCCGCCGAGCGAATAGGGCGCAAGCTCTTCCTCGATGAGCTTCGAGAGCTCGGCGCCCTGCCAGCTCGATAGCGACAGGATGGTGTGCACGCGCGCGAGCGCATTGATGCGCCCTCCACCGCATTAACGTAAGCCTTGACCCCGTCGGCGCGGGTGAGGCGCACGATCGACTGTGCCAGCGCCAGTGCGTTCTTGGCGCGGTGATCGACTTCGCGCGCCAGCAGGTTCTGCCGCTCCTCGGCGCGCTTGCGTTCGGTGATATCGACGGTGACGCCGCTCACCCGTACGACGCGACCGGTTGGATCCACAGTTGCGGCCGCCGTGCCGACGCACCAGCGCACATCGCCATCGGGGCGCACGATACGGAACTCCGTCTCGTAGGCGCGCGTGCCTGTGTTGAATTCGGCGACGGCCTTGGGCAGCTGATCGACGTCGTCGGGATGGAGCAGTGCCTGAACGTTGGCCGGGTTGACCTCGAAATTCTCGTGGCTCACGCCAAAGATGCGATATTGCCCCTCGTCCCACATCCAGTCGCCGGTGACCCAGTCCCAGTCCCAGGATCCCATCTTGCCGGCGGCGATTGCCATGCTGCGTCGCTCTTCGCTCTCGCGCAATTTTGCGGTGGAGTTCTCGAGCTCGGCGGTGCGGGCGCGGACGCGATCCTCGAGATCCTGGTTCAGCCGCTCGAGCTCGCGCGTCTTGCGATAGAGTTCAGCAAACACCTTGACCTTGGCGCGCAGCACCTCCGGAACGACAGGCACCGGCACGTAGTCGACGGCGCCCATCTCGTAGCCGCGCAACCGGTCGATGTCGCTGACTTGAATGGCCGAGATGAAGATCATCGCGGTCTTCTGGAAGCGCGGATGCTCGCGGATCATTGCCGCGAGCTCGAAGCCGTCGAGCTCGGGCATGCACACGTCGACCAGGATCACCGCGATCTCGGTCTTGAGCAGCACCTCCAGCGCCTCGCGGCCCGACGAGGCGATCACGAGATTCTCGCCGAGTTCCTTCAGGATCACCTCATAGGCGAGCAGCTTGGCCGGCTGGTCGTCGACGAGGAGGATATTGACCTTTTCGTGGTCCATTCTCGGATCCAACTCAGCGGTGCAGCCACATGCGGATCGCAAGCAGCAATTGATCGGTGTTGACGGGTTTGGCGAGGTAGTCGGACGCGCCGGCCTCCAGGCATTTTTCGCGATCGCCCTTCATCGCCTTCGCCGTCAGTGCGATGATCGGGAGGCGCAGGAACGCCGGATTTTCCCGGATCACGCCGATGGTCTGATACCCGTCCATCTGCGGCATCATGATGTCCATCAGCACGATGGCGATTTCCGGGTTGGATTCGACCAGCGTCACCGCCTCGCGGCCAGTGGTTGCCGTCAGCACCTTCATGCCACGCCGTTCCAGTACGCTCGACAGCGCGAAGATGTTGCGGGCATCGTCGTCGACGAGCAGCGCGGTCTTGCCGATCAAATCCTCATCGGAACTGTTGAGCTTCTCCAGCATCCGCTGCTTCTCGACCGGCAGCTCCGTGATCACGCGATGCAGGAACAGCGCGGTCTCGTCGAGCAGGCGTTCGGGCGATTCCACGCCCTTGACCACGATGCTGCGCGCCATGGTGTGGAGCTCCGCATCTTCTTCCGCGGAGAGCTCCCGGCCGGTGAACACCACCACCGGAATGTTCGACAGCGTATCGTCGCGACGGATCTGATCCAGCACCTCGAAGCCGCTCATATCGGGCAGCCGGAGGTCGAGCACGACGCAGTCGCAGGGCGCCTCGCGCAGCGTCGAGAGCGCGCCGGCGCCGGTGTCGGTGGTCACGATCTCGATGTCGTCGTGATGCAGCAGCTCGCGAATCGACAGCTGCTCGGCCTCGTTGTCCTCGACGATCAGGAGCCGCTTGCGCCGCGGCCGCGCATATTCCTTGATCTGCGCCAGCGCGGCGGCGACCCCTTCAGTCGTCGTCGGCTTGTTGACGAAGGAGAAGGCGCCGCGGGCCAGCGCATGCTGGCGGTCCTCGTCGAGCGTGATGATCTGCACGGGGATGTGGCGCGTCAGCGGGTTGTGCTTGAGCTGACTCAGCACAGTCCAGCCGAGCATGTCGGGCAGGAACACATCGAGTGAGACGGCCCTCGGCTGATACTGTTTTGCGAGTTCGAGCGCCTCTGCGCCGCGTGCGGCAACCAGAACCTTGAAACCCTTGTCACGCGCGAGGTCGATCAGGATGCGCGCATAATGCGGGTCGTCCTCGACGATCAAAAGGATGCTGTCGCCAGGCTCGAGATTGAGGCGGTCGTCGGGCAGTTGCTCGATGACGCGTTGCTGCTCCGGTGCGGCGGCCTGGAGTGCCGGCGGCTGGTTGTATGGTTGCGGCGCTGGTGCTGCGCGCGGTGCCAGCGTCGGACCGGAATATTTCAGCGGCAGATACAGCGTGAAGGTCGAGCCCTTGCCCGGGGCGCTGCGCAGGTGGATTTCTCCGCCGAGCAGGCTCGCGAGTTCGCGGCTGATGGCGAGGCCGAGGCCGGTGCCGCCGTATTTGCGGCTGGTGCCGGCGTCCGCCTGCTGGAATGCCTCGAAAATCAGCTTCTGCTTCTCCAGGGGAATCCCGATACCGGTATCGGAGACCTCGAAGGCGATTACGGCTGGTGCGGAGTTCAGCACAGGATGATCCGTGCCCCAACCCCCGAGCGCGCCGGCGACCTTCAATCGCACTTCGCCCTCGCCGGTGAACTTGAAGGCGTTGGAGAGCAGGTTCTTCAGCACTTGTTGCAGGCGCTTGGAGTCGGTGACGATGCTGCGTGCGAGGTTCGGATCGACGTCGATCTTGAACGACAGATTGCGGTTCTCCGCCTCGTGCCGGAACGGTCGCCCGACCGTCTCGAGCAGGTTGGCGGTGAGGATTTCCTCGGCATCCACCGTCACTGTGCCGGACTCGATCTTGGAGAGATCGAGAATGTCGCTGATGAGGTTCAGGAGGTCGGTGCCGGCGCCATGGATGGTGCGGGCGAATTCGACCTGCTTGGCGGAGAGATTGCCGTCCGGGTTGTCGGTGAGCTGCTGTCCGAGAATCAGGATCGAGTTCAGCGGCGTGCGCAGCTCGTGGCTCATGTTGGCCAGGAATTCGGACTTGTACTTCGAGGTCAGCGCGAGCTCGGTCGCCTTTTCCTCGAGCGCGCGGCGGGCCTGCTCGATTTCCTGGTTCTTGCGCTCGACCTCCACGTTGCGTTCCGCGAGCTGCTGCGCCTTCTGCTCGAGTTGGTCGTTGGTCTGCTGCAATTCACGCTGTTGGGTCTGCAGCTCGCCGGCGAGCTGCTGCGACTGCTTCAGCAGCCCTTCGGTCTGCATCGTCGCTTCGATCGAGTTGAGCACGATGCCGATGGAGTCGGTGAGCTGCTCCAGGAACGTCATCTGCGAGGTCGTGAACGAGGTGAGCGAGGCGAGCTCGATCACCGCCTTGACCTGGCCCTCGAACAGCACCGGCAACACCACGAGGTTCTTCGGCGCGACACGGAGCAGCGCCGAATTGATCGGCACTACGTCGGCGGGAATGTCGGAGACCACGCGCGGGCGCCGGTCAATCGCACACTGGCCGATCAGTCCATCGCCGAACGGAAGCACGCGCTGATAAGGATAAACGCCGTCGCCGGCATAGGAGGCGAGCAGCAGGAGTTGCGGATTATCCTCGTTCTCGACCTGGTAGATCACGCCGGTATGCGCGTTGACCAGCGGCGACAGCTCCGTCAGCAACAGCCGGCCGACGGTCGTGAGATCGCGCTGGCCCTGCAGCATGTTGGTGAATTTGGCGAGGTTGGTCTTCAGCCAGTCCTGCTCTGTGTTCACGTCCGTCGTCAGACGGAGATTCGTGATCATCGTGTTGATGTTGTCTTTGAGTTCGGCCACTTCGCCGCGGGCATCGACCTGGATCGACCGGGTCAAATCGCCCTTGGTCACGGCGGTCGCCACTTCGGCGATCGCGCGCACCTGCGAGGTGAGGTTGGCCGCGAGCAGGTTGACGTTGCCGGTGAGGTCCTTCCAGGTGCCGGCCGCACCGGGCACGTCGGCCTGACCACCCAGCCGTCCCTCGACGCCGACCTCGCGCGCCACCGACGTCACCTGGTCGGCGAAGGTCGCGAGCGTCTCGGTCATGTTGTTGATGGTATCGGCAAGTGCTGCGACCTCGCCCTTCGATTTCACGGTGAGGTTCTGCTTGAGGTCGCCGTTGGCGACCGCGGTCACCACCTTGACGATGCCGCGGACCTGCTCGGTCAGGTTCGCCGCCATGAAGTTGACGGTGTCGGTCAGGTCCTTCCAGGTGCCGGCCACACCGGGCACCTGCGCCTGACCGCCGAGCTCGCCTTCGGTGCCGACTTCGCGCGCAACGCGAGTGACTTCGCCGGCAAACGCGTTGAGCTGGTCGACCATCGTATTGATGGTGTTCTTGAGCTCGAGGATTTCGCCTTTCACGTCCACGGTGATTTTGCGGGACAAATCGCCGCGCGCCACGGCGGTGGTGACTTCGGCGATGTTGCGGACCTGCGTGGTGAGGTTCGCGGCGAGCAGGTTGACGTTGTCGGTGAGGTCCTTCCAGGTGCCGCCGACGCCGGGCACGACGGCCTGACCACCGAGCCGGCCTTCGGTGCCGACCTCGCGCGCCACGCGCGTTACTTCGGCCGCGAAGGAACGGAGCTGCTCGACCATCGTGTTCAGGGTGTCCTTCAGCAGCAGGATTTCGCCGCGCACGTCCACCGTGATCTTCTTCGACAAATCGCCGCCGGCGATCGCGGTTGCGACCTCGGCGATGTTGCGGACCTGGGCCGTCAGGTTCGAGGCCATGAAGTTAACGTTGTCGGTGAGGTCCTTCCAGGTGCCGGCAACACCGGGCACTTCGGCCTGGCCGCCGAGCTTGCCTTCGGTGCCGACCTCGCGCGCGACGCGCGTCACTTCGCCGGCGAAACCGTTGAGCTGGTCCACCATGGTGTTGATGGTGTTTTTGAGCTCGAGGATTTCGCCTTTCACGTCCACGGTGATCTTGCGTGACAAGTCGCCGCGCGCCACTGCGGTGGTCACTTCGGCGATGTTGCGGACCTGGGCCGTGAGATTGCCCGCCATCGAGTTCACGGAGTCGGTCAAATCCTTCCAGGTGCCGGCGACGCCCGGCACGTTGGCCTGACCGCCGAGCCGTCCTTCGGTGCCGACTTCGCGCGCGACGCGCGTCACCTCACCCGCGAAGCGGTTGAGCTGGTCGACCATCGTGTTCAGCGTGTCCTTGAGCTGAAGGATCTCGCCACGGACGTCCACCGTAATCTTGCGTGACAGGTCGCCGCCGGCGATGGCGGTTGCGACCTCGGCGATGTTGCGGACCTGGGCCGTCAGGTTGCCCGCCATCGAGTTCACGTTGTCGGTGAGATCCTTCCAGGTGCCGGCGACGCCCGTCACCTGGGCCTGGCCACCAAGCTTGCCCTCGGTGCCGACCTCGCGCGCGACGCGGGTGACTTCGCCGGCGAAGGCGTTGAGCTGGTCGACCATGGTGTTGAGCGTTTCCTTCAGCTGAAGGATTTCGCCCGAGACGTTCACCGTGATCTTTTTGGACAGGTCGCCCTTGGCCACCGCGGTCGCGACCTCGGCGATATTGCGGACCTGACCGGTCAGGTTCGAGGCCATCGAGTTGACGCTGTCCGTCAAATCCTTCCAGGTGCCGGCGACGCCGCGCACCTGGGCCTGGCCGCCGAGCTTGCCTTCGGTGCCGACCTCGCGCGCGACACGGGTGACTTCGCCGGCGAAGGCATTGAGCTGGTCCACCATGGTGTTGATGGTGTCCTTCAGCTCAAGGATTTCGCCGCGGACGTCCACGGTAATTTTCTTGGACAAGTCGCCGCCGGCGACCGCCGTCGTCACCTCGGCGATGTTGCGAACCTGCGCGGTCAGGTTCGACGCCATCGAGTTGACGCTTTCCGTGAGGTCCTTCCAGGTGCCGGCGACGCCGAGCACGTTGGCCTGGCCGCCGAGCCGGCCTTCGGTGCCGACCTCGCGGGCGACGCGGGTGACTTCGCCGGCGAAGGCATTGAGCTGGTCCACCATGGTGTTGAGCGTTTCCTTCAGCTGAAGGATCTCGCCCGAGACGTTCACCGTAATCTTCTTCGACAAGTCGCCGCCTGCGATTGCAGTGGCGACGTCGGCGATGTTGCGGACCTGCGCCGTCAGGTTCGACGCCATGAAGTTGACGTTGTCGGTGAGATCCTTCCAGGTGCCGGCGACGCCGGGCACCTGCGCCTGGCCGCCGAGCTTGCCTTCGGTGCCGACTTCGCGCGCCACGCGCGTCACTTCGGAGGCGAACGAGTTCAGCTGGTCCACCATGGTGTTGATGGTGTCCTTCAGCTCCAGGATTTCGCCGCGCACGTCCACTGTGATCTTGCGGGACAAGTCGCCGCGCGCCACGGCGGTGGTTACGTTGGCGATGTTGCGGACCTGTGCGGTGAGGTTGCCGCACATCGCGTTCACGGAGTCAGTCAAATCCTTCCAGGTGCCGGCGACACCGGGAACGATGGCCTGGCCGCCGAGCTTGCCGTCGGTGCCGACCTCGCGCGCGACGCGCGTCACTTCGGAGGCGAAGGAGCGGAGCTGGTCCACCATCGTGTTGATGGCTTCCTTGAGCTGCAGGATCTCGCCGCGGACGTCGACGGTGATCTTCTTGGACAAGTCGCCGTTGGCCACCGCGATCGTCACCTCGGCGATGTTGCGAACCTGGTTGGTCAGGTTATTCGCCATCGAGTTGACGCTCTCGGTCAGGTCCTTCCAGACGCCGGTCACCTCAGGCACCTGGGCCTGGCCGCCGAGCTTGCCTTCGGTACCGACCTCGCGCGCGACGCGCGTCACCTCGGAGGTGAATACGCCGAGCTGCTTGATCATCGTGTTGACGATGGTCGCCGATTGCAGGAATTCGCCGCGCAGCGGGCGGCCCTCGACGTCGAGCTTGACCGTCTGCAGCAGGTCGCCCTGCGCCACGGCTGCGACCGCGCGGGTCACCTCGCGCGTCGGCCACAGCAGGTCGTCGATCAGCGTGTTGACGGAGCCTTCCATGTCGGCCCAGGAGCCCGAGGCGAGGCCGAACTTCACGCGCTGGCGGGTCTTGCCTTCGCGTCCCACCACCTGGCCGACCAGCTCGAGCTGCTGTGCCATCCGCTGGTTGGCGGCGATGATTTCGTTAAAGGTGTCCGCGATCTTGCCGTCGATGCCGAGATAGTCGCCGCTCATCCGCACCGAAAAATCGCCGCTGCGCATGGCGTGGAGCGCGAGCAGCAATTCCGGCCGGGAATCCGGATCCGACATACCGTTGGGTTTTGGTTTTGGGACGCGACGACCGGAGCGTGATGCTGTTCCGGGATCGAGGTCGCTCATACTGATTCCCCCGCAGGCGTCGGCCAGATCTGAGGCGTGACGCGACTTTCAAAATAGAGCGTCAGCCTAATTCGAAATCAAGCGCCAAGGTTGCGACGCGAGGATTGGAACATGCCGTGCTCAGCCCGACCGAGCTAACGGCGAAGGCTGACGAGAGTTCCATCCGGCTACCCAAAATTCTGCTCCAAAGTGGCGTTCCAAATTCAGGAACTCCCGGCCATAGCTTAGGGAACACGCGGCACACCCCGAAGTTAGCCCGTAAACACAGGGAGAGCGCATATGAAGGCCGGATTAACCGTGTTCATCGCCGCATTATTCGCCACCGGCTCGGCGCTGGCGCAGGCTGGGGCGCCGAGCGGGCGCGGAGCCGCGACCGGCGATCCCGCCGCAAGCTCCGCCACCCCGCATGCGGGCTCGCAGACCACGGGGACCGCCGCCAAGTCAAACCCCAGCGGCAGCGGCACTTCGACCTCGGGCGGGAAAGATGCTAATGGAGATGCCGGCCGGGACAAGATGCCCGACAGCGACCGTACCGTCAGGCCGATGGACCAGCAGCATCATCCGCAGGACAAGTAGGGCTGCTACTTGTCGGCCATGGTGCGCTCGGCGTCCTTCAACTGCGTGCGCAGCACCGGCAGGTGCTCATGGGCGAAGGCGGCGAGCGCGGCGTTGTCAGGCGTCCTCAGATAGCGCTCGAGCAAGGTGATCGCGGATTCGTATTCGGCAATCTGCGCCGCATAGAAGCTTCGGACATAGGCCGGCCCATCCGTATCATCGGGCTTAGCGAGGCTGATGCCGGCTGAATTCGTCTTGCTCACGCGCGGCGCGGCGCCGATTGCGTCCTGAATCTCCTTCAGCGCCTTGTCGCGCTTGGCTGCCTCTTCGGCGCGCAAGGCGGCAAGGTTCTTGACCTCCGCATTGCCGTTCAGATCGGTGCTCTCCAGCAGGCCCTGCTGGAAGCGGCTGAAGGCGTAAAGGCCGCTGATGACGTCCGTCGCGTCAGGCGCGCGAGCGCCGCGCACCTGCTCGCCGGTGCTGTCCGCAAGAGCTGCGCCGCCGATGAAGGCCAGGACGATCGCGACAAATATCCGCATGAAGATCCAATGACTTGGAACGTGCGAAGTTCCGGCGGAGGTTACGATCAAGTAAGGGCGGTTGCAGGGCGGGGGTTCCATGCCCACGTCTTACCCATGAAACAGTCTGACATCTTCAGGGACAACGCCGAGAACTGCCTGCAATTGGCCGAGCGCTCGGAAGGGCAACCCGCCTATAATCGCTATTCGCGCATGGCGGATGCCTGGACCGCCTTGGCGGAAGAACAGGACTGGCTCGATGGCGAAGTCCCGCCCGTTAAGGTCAGCATCCTGCAAAGCCAGAGTGCCTGACCGCTCGCGTTTTTCGTGAGTCCCCGTGAGACCGCTGACGGAATGGCCGGCACCAGTTCGCCATCATCTCGGAATAATCGATCGCGTTGATTTCCAATTCCAGAAGGAGGTTTTGCGATGGCTCCGCGTCTGGCACTTTTCTCCTCATTCTCGCCTTTGGCGTTTCGGTCGCTTTCGCGACAGTGACGACGGTCCGGCAGGTGCATCAGGCGAACGCATCCGTAGCGGTGCATGCGGCGCACAGCTAGCGTCGCACGCCTTCGCACGTTCGGAACATTCGACGCACCGGTGCGTAGGCGTTTCCAAGCATCGGAAGAGAGGACATCATGGCACATTCCGACCAGGGCATTGTCAAGGACAAGCGCGCGGAGGACCAGCCGCGCGACAAGCAGCGGGCGCAAACTGCGCAAAAGACGGACCAGAAGGACTCGCCGTCGCGCGAGGCGACGCGCGATCCCAAGCTCAACGACAACAGCAAGACGCCGGGCTCCGGCATGACGCCGGACGATTCTGGCGCTGCGCCGAGCGGCTAATTTGGCGAGGAACGAATCCCCGCGCGATGAGTCGACTGATTGCTTCCGGTTATCATGCCCCCGGTGAGCCGGAAGTTATCTCCAAGGACGGCCCTGGCATCCCCCGTGCCGGGGTCGTTTTGCTTGTAAGAGGCTCGAAATCAACCTCGGCGCCCCCTTCGGGCCTCATCGGGGTGTGTCCATCGGGACAGATAATCAGGCAAATCAATAACTTAGATCATTGAAACGTTTTCCCTGCAGGCGCATTCTAAAGGCGAAGGAGGTGCGCCATGACGGACAAGGTCAGGTTGCCCCGCAAGCTTTCCGAGGAGCCTGAAGCACCAAAGCCGGTGCGGCCGAGCCATCAGAAGGTCATTGAGCAAGTCGAGCGCTGGGCCAACAGCCCGGGCCTGCAACCCCAAGGACCGACGATGCGAAGACGGTCTGAACCGGCGGCCGAGATGTACGGCTTCCTGATGCTACGGAAGAGGCTACGGCTTCTCGCTGATCGCCTCGGGGTCAGCTCGCGTGGTGTGAGCGGTGATGCGAAGCTTCCGCCTCAACCACCACGCCGACACTGAGACGGTAGCCCAGACCGGGATGGCGGCCGCGAACGCCCAGATCACGTTGACCGTAGCCAAGAGGTAGAAGGTCGCGGCGAACGCCGCGAGACCGATGCTCCCAAGGCCGGCACCCGCAGCATCGAGAGCTGCGGCCTGCTGCCCGCGTCTCCGCCCCGAGAGGCCCGCCTTCTCTTTGGCCCGGCGCTCATGGCTTTCGATCAGCGTCGCGCTGGCGCAGAAGATGGCAGGAAGCGCGAGGAAGAGGCCGCCGACGGCGATGCCACAGCGTGCGCTCACGACGCCCGCGAAAACCGTCGCCAGCCCGCCGAGCAGGAAGCGAATGCCGTACTCGTACCAGCGCGTTTGCTTCAGAGCCGACGCTGATAGTTTGACCAGCATCAGGCAGCCCCTCCGACACCCGCGAGCAGGGCAAAGGCAACCGCAAGCCATACGACGGAAGCGATGATGGTGGCAGGTAGCGCCGCGAGTCGAAACCTCATCAGGAGATGGCAGACGGCGAGGCTGTAGCAGGCGAGGGCTGCCGCGCCATAAATCATGGTCCAGCTTTCCGCTGCAGCATATTGCGGGCCATGTTGGACGACTGCGATGCCCAGCGTCGCCAGTGCCACCGATGGCGCAGCACCGAGGAGGCCGCCAAAGCTTTTGGGCCGCAACATATCGCCGATGATCGCGAAGGCGGAGACGATCACGCCGCCGGCGATGAAGCGGAGCACGTACTCGGTCATGATCGTGTCCGCCGATGCGGGGGCGTCCTGCTGCGATTCGTGAGCGTCCAAGGCCTCATCATCCGCTCGATCACGACGCCCAGGGTGAAGCCTGCGACCACATCGCTGGCCCAATGCGCAAGCAGAGCGACGCGTGTAATCGAAAGCCCCACGGCGATGGAGCGCACGAGACGTCGCCAGGCGGGCGGCAGCAGGCCGGCCGCGGATGCCAGCGCGCCCATATGCACGGCATGTCCGGACGGAAAGGCATCGCGCGCCTGGCCCGAGAATGGGATGCCGCGGCCATGGCCTCGTAGCGTGAGCCGGTCCGGCCTGACCTGATCGAACGCGGATTTGAGGATGTGGGGCAGTATCGCCGTCACCAACGACACCGCGAGAAAGTGGTTGGCCGCACTGCGCTCTTCGGCAGGGCGATGCCTGGTCCAGAGCCAACCCGCAGCAGCGAGGGCGACCAGCACACGTTCATCCGCGCCCCAGGTCAGCGCTTCGGCAGTCTCCTCGATCTCCGGGTTGGTGTGACCTGCGATCTCATTTGCGATCGCGGTATCGATCCGTGAGGGTTTGACTGTTGCGAGCGCCATTGATCCCAGAGGTTGGCGAAAAGTTCTCCATGACAGTTTTGTAAAGCCGCACGCGGACGATGGTTCCCGAGCCGAGGCGCTACGGCTGTCCGGATCCGCCGGCGGAGCCATAGACCTGGCCGGTCGCATAACTCGCATCGGCGGCTGCGAGCTGCACGTAGATCGAGGCGAGTTCGGCGGGCTGACCGGGGCGGCCGAGTGGCGTCATGCCGCCAAACTTTTCGAGCTTCTCCATGGTGGCGCCGCCCGAAACCTGGAGCGGTGTCCAGATCGGCCCCGGCGCAACGCCGTTAACGCGAATGCCCTTGGAGGCGAGCTGCTTTGCCAGAGACTTCACGTAATTCATGGTCGCTGCCTTGGTCTGCGCATAATCGTAGAGATCGGGCGAGGGATCGTAAGCCTGCTCGGATGTGGTGCCGACGATGCAGGATCCGGGCTTGAGATGCGGCAGCGCCGCCTTGATGATCCAGAACGGCGCGTAGATGTTGGTCTTCATCGTGGCGTCAAAATCGTCTGACGAGACGTCGAGGATGGAGGCCCGCGTCTGCTGTCGTGCCGCGTTGTTGACGATGATGTCGAGCCCGCCGAGGCCCTGCACGGCCTGTTCGACCAGCTTCTTGCAGAAGGCTTCGTCCTTGAGGTCGCCGGGGATCGCTAGGGCGGTGCGTCCTTCCTGCTTGATCAGCGCGATCACCTCCTGTGCGTCGGGCTCCTCCGCCGGAAGATAGTTGATGGCGACGTCGGCGCCCTCGCGCGCATACGCAATCGCAGCCGCGCGGCCCATGCCGGAGTCGCCGCCGGTGATCAACGCCTTGCGGCCGGCGAGTCGCCCGGACCCCTTGTAGCTGGCCTCGCCATGGTCGGGGCGCGGCTCCATCTTGCCGGCGAGGCCGGGCCATGGCTGCGACTGCTTCTTGAACGGCGGTTTCGGATAGCGGGTGACGGGATCGATCAGGTCGTGCTCGGCCATGTCTGTGCTTCCTTTCGCTGTCGAGGATGCCAGCGAAGCCGCAGCGAGCGTCGCACTCGCCGCGTGGACGACGTGCCGGCGGGTTATCGAAGCCTTGTCTTGATGTGCCATGAGGGCCTCCGCGAGTTTGCAGTCACAACCAGCGGAGCGCAGCATCGTTGCTATCGGAGGATGCCGGCCGAGCCGACGTCCTCCGAAGTCTTACTCGGGAAAGTCTTACTTCGACTGCCCGACGCTCGGCGCCTTGCCGAGCTCCTGTGCCATATCGAGGTGATGGCGCAACGTCGGCAACGTCTTGCCGGCCCAGTCCTTCAGTGAAGAATTGTCACCGCTCTTGGCGTAGCGCTCGAACAACGAGACCGCATCCTTATGCGCGCTGACCTGGTCGGAGTCGAAATCCGAGCTGAAGTCCTTGCCGGAGGCACTCTTGAGCTTGTCCAGCTTGCTCTGGTGCGAGCTGTCGAGTGTAGTCGGCACGGTCGCCTGCACCTTGCCGTCGCCGACCAGAGCCTTCAGCTCGCTGCTGGTTTTGGTGTGGTCGGTGACCATCTGCTGCGCGAAGCTCTTCTCCTGCGCATTGCCCTTCTGCTCGGCGAGCTTGCTCGACTCGATCTCGAACATGTCGCTGATGGCGACTTCCTT
The DNA here is from genome assembly GCF_051917485.1 of Bradyrhizobium sp. RDM12. NCBI lineage: Bacteria > Pseudomonadati > Pseudomonadota > Alphaproteobacteria > Hyphomicrobiales > Nitrobacteraceae > Bradyrhizobium > Bradyrhizobium sp. RDM12. Next base: position 6,937,602 of record NZ_CM133064.1, on the reverse strand, counting down.
GACGAAATCGGCCGTGGTCGGTGCGACGCCCAACGCAGAGTTGACGCCGGTCTTCTCACCCACCGACTGCGCGAGAGCAGGGCCTGCGAGCAGTACGCAGGCAATGGCGATGACGGTACGTTTCATGGTCCAGTCCCTCTGATTGGCCGCGTGGCCTTTGCCGCGCGGATCTTTGCGACGACCAACACGGCCCCTGCGCCGATGTTCCTAATCCGTCGGATTGCGGCCGGTGCGGGGATTGATCGGGTCGGTCGGCTTGCGCCGCAGCCGTTCCGGCAGGAACGGCTCGGATGGCGAGGCTGACGGCTCGGCGCGCACGTCGGCATGGCGCTGGGCCCGCTCATGCGGCGTCTGGTTGGTGTTGATCTGGCGCTTCACGTCGAGGCCGTCGACGGGGTCATTGACGCCATGTTGAATGTCACGGAAGTCGCTCATGGTTCACCTTATTCGTTCCGGGCAGGATCTTTCCAGCGCTTGCCGGGCGCTCCCTTGAACAGCGCGTTCCCGGCGAAGTTCCTGTGTGGACCCGGGCACCCTCTGGAACGATCACCCCTTCACGCAGGTTGGTCCACGTATTGGCTGAGTGGAGAATCCAAATGTTGAATCAAGGCGAACTGGATCGCAGCGAGATGGGCCGGCTGATCGGCAGCGACAAGGTCGAGGGAACGTCGGTTTACGGAGCGGATCGCAACCGGATCGGTTCAATCGAACGCGTCATGATAGACAAGGTCAGCGGCAAGGTGTCGTACGCTGTGCTCGGCTTTGGTGGATTTCTGGGCCTCGGCAACGATCACTATCCCTTGCCCTGGCAGTCGCTGAAATACGACACCGAACTCGGCGGCTATGTCACCGGAATTACCGCGAAGTCGCTCGAAGGCGCGCCGAAATATGGCGAGCGCAGCGATTGGAACTGGGGCGATGATGCTGCCGTGCGCGACATCAATGCCTATTATGGCGTTCCGTTCGCGTAGCCACGTCACCGGAGGGAGATCCGATGAGCAAGGAAAAGCCCAGCGACGATCCCCGGCAGCAGAATGACTGGGGATCGCACGCCCAGACAGACAAGCCTTGGAAGGGTAATCCGGAGAAGGAGCAGTGGCCCGGCAAGAAAAAGCCGGACCTGGAGAAATGGCAGGAGACCAAGACCCACTGAACACATGCGCAGGCAATTTTATAAGCGCGGTACAGATGGTGCCGCGCTTCTTTTTGTGCAATGCGTTCACGAATGACAGCGGTGCTCCCGCAACCCGGAACCATGCCTTAAGGCTGCGGTTAGGCCCCGGTGTGCGCGCATGGCAAAGCCGTTCGCTGCAACCATCGTTTCGGATCGAGGTGTCGCAGTGGATGCTCAAACCCGGGCGCGTGGGCCGTCCGCGGAGCAACCGCAGAAGCTGGAAGCTCCAAAGAATTCGCCGGATCCCAAGCATCAGACCAGGGATCAGTCCGGAAAGCCGGACACGACGCCGTCGGTGCGCGAGCGGCTCCGCGAGCACTGGCTGCTCGCGACCGTTGGCGCCGTCGTGCTGATCGCAGCGCTCATCGGCGGTCTGCTTTATTGGTTGGAGGTCAGGCACTACGAATCGACCGACGACGCCTTTGTCGCCGCGCGCAGCTTTTCGGTGGCCTCGAAGGTCGGCGGCTACGTGACTGATATCCCGGTTACGGACAACCAGCATGTCAACGCCGGCGATCTGCTCGCCAAGATCGACGAGCGGGACTATCGTATCGCGGTCGATCAGGCTGCGGCGCAGGTCGAAGTCTCCAAGGCCAACATCGCCAATGTCGAGGCGCAGATCGATTCCCAGCAGGAGCAGATCAAGCAAGCCCAGGCCCAGCTCGATCAGGCGCAGGCCCAGCTTCAATTCTCGCAGGAGGAATTTGCGCGCGCCCAGGATCTGGTCGAGAAGGGCGCCGGCACCGTGCAGCGCCAGCAGCAGACCCGCTCCGATCTTCAGGCCCAGCAAGCCAACACCGAGCGCGCCAAGACTGCGGTGACAGCCGCGCAACTCGGCATCAAGACGCTCCAGGCCCAGCTCGAAGGCGCCAAAGCCCAGCTCCAGCAGTCCCAGGCTCAGCTCGATCAAGCCAAGTTGAACCTGCAATACACCAGTGTCGTCGCCGCGCAGTCCGGCCGCGTCGTCAAGCTCTCCGGCGCCAAGGGTACGTTCGTGACCGCGGGGCAGAGCCTGATGATGTTCGTGCCCGATGATGTCTGGATCGTCGCCAACTACAAGGAGACCCAGCTCGCCGACATGCGACCGGGCCAGCCGGTGGAGATCCGCATCGATGCCTATCCCGGGCGGAAGCTGACCGGCCATGTCGCCTCCGTGCAGCCGGGCTCCGGCACCGCCTTCAGCCTGCTGCCGGCGGAGAATGCGACAGGCAACTACGTCAAGGTGGTGCAGCGCGTGCCGGTGAAAATCGTGGTCGACAATTGGCCGGCCGATCTGCCTGTTGGTCCCGGCATGTCGGTCGTGCCCTGGATCAGGGTGCGATGACGGACGTCACGCAAGACGGCGCATCTGCCGGCGGCTGGTCGCCGGAACGCTCGGCGGCCGGCGGCCATAATCCTTACCTGATCGCCTTCGTGGTCTCGATCGCGACCTTCATGGAGGTGCTCGACACCACCATCGCCAATGTTGCCCTGCGCCACATCGCAGGCGGGCTCGCGGTCGGCATCGACGAGAGCACCTATGTCATCACCAGCTATCTGGTCGCCAACGCCATCGTGCTGTCGATCTCTGGCTGGCTGTCGACCGTGATCGGCCGCAAGCGCTTCTACATGATCTGCGTGGCGACCTTCACGGTCGCCTCGCTGCTGTGCGGGTCTGCCTGGAATCTGCACTCGCTGGTGCTCTTCCGTATTCTGCAAGGTCTCGGCGGCGGCGGCATGGCAACCAGTGAGCAAGCGATTCTTGCTGATTCCTTTCCACCGGAAAAGCGCGGCCAGGCTTTCGCCATCTATGGCGTCGCGGTGGTCGTCGCGCCGGTGATCGGCCCGACGCTCGGCGGCTGGATCACCGACACTTATTCCTGGCATTGGGTCTTCCTGATCAACGTGCCGATGGGACTGCTCTCGCTGTTCCTGGTCGGCACGCTGGTCAAGGAGCCGTCGGGGGCGGAGGAGGAGAGGAAAAGCTGCTGAGAAACGGCCTGCGGGTCGACTATATCGGCTTCGCGCTGGTCGCGATCGGGCTCGGCTCGCTTGAGTACGTGCTCGATGAAGGCCAGCGCAACGACTGGTTCGGCTCGAACTTGATCACGACTTTCGCAGTGCTATCGGCCGCCTCGCTGCTGGCACTGATCCCGTGGGAGTTGACGCGCGAAGAGCCCATCATCGATCTCCGCTTGCTCGGTCGGCGTCAATTCGCGGCCTGCTTCCTGGTCATGCTCGGCACCGGTGCCGTGCTGATTTCGACGACGCAGATACTGCCGCAACTGCTGCAGACCGACTTGAACTACACCGCGATGCTGGCCGGTCTCGCGCTGTCGCCCGGAGGCATCGCGACCTTGATACTGATGCCAGTGGTCGGCCGCCTCGTCAGCGCAGTGCAGCCGAAATATCTCATCATGATGGGCGCAGCCATTGTCGCGTTATCGATGTGGCACCTTACCGGAATCAATGGCGACATCACCTATGGCTACGCGGCGCTGTCGCGCATCTTCCTCGCGATGGGCCTTCCTTTCCTGTTCCTTCCGGTGACAACCGCGTCCTATGACGGCGTGCCGCCGGACAAGACCAATCAGGCGTCGGCGCTGATTAATGTCGCCCGCAATATCGGCGGCTCCATGGGGGTCGCACTGGCGCAGACGATCCTGGCGCAGCGCCAGCAATTCCATCAAAGCCGACTGATCGAGCACGCCGCACCATCCGATCTTGGATACCAGCAGACGATCGACGCGATGACACGCTTTTTCCAGGCGCAAGGCTCGAATGCGAGCGATGCGGCGTCACAGGCGGTCGCCTGGGTCGGCCGTACCTTGCAGCAGCAGGTCGACTTCCTCGCTTATATCGACGTGTTCTGGACGCTCGCGATCATCGCGGTGCTGATGATCCCGACCGCGGCCGTGCTGCGTCCGATCGATCTCAGCGCGCCGGCGCGAGGGCACTAGGCAACGTCAACTCCTTGCCGCCCGGCCCCGTATGGTACGCAGCACCTCGCCGCGTTCCGGGCACACGGATGGATGCCGGCGCCTGGGGTTGCGGCATGGCTGCAGGCCTCATCCACGGCATTCCCACCTACAAGGAACTCGTCGTCGCATCGTGACGGAGGCGGAACAAATCACCCGCAGCCGGTTATGGGGTTCCTGGATGGTACGGGTGCGACGCGAAAGGTCGCGTGACACCGCCAAGTTCTTAACCACGGCGGCAATTGACCGCTGGAATTGCACGCGACGCCTCCTAAATGGAGGTAGATTACCCCTTTGATTATCAATTTCAGGAGGCGTCCGTGGTCCTGAAAAGCGTTCCTTTTGCTGCTGTGGTTGCCCTCGTGCTCGTATGGGGCGGCATTGCACGCGCTGAAGACTACAAGCCTGACGAATATCTCGGTCTCGATCTCTCCAAGGCCGTGCTGTCGCCGAAGCGGCTCGGGCCCGAGACGCGATTCGCTCCGGTCGCGCTCGAGGCGAAGGGCGAGGCGCAGGCCCGTGCCGAGCCGGTCGACGTGCCTAAGAAGGTTGCGGCCGAACGCGTGCACATCTCCGAGCCGAAGGTGGCGCGCGCGAAGAGCGCGCAGCCGCGCGGCGCAGCCCGCACGAAGCTCGCGCATCGGCACGGTAATCCGCTGAACGCGCAGGCGATGGACACGCGTATCCAGACGTGGCCATGTCGTTCCGGCGGCATCTGCAACTGGAAGCGATAGTCTGGTCTGGCCGCTCACTACTGATTGGCCGCCGCGCGCCTGCTGCGCTATAGTATGCGCTCCCGCCACCTCTTTCACCGAAGAGCCTGCTCGCGTGGCATCGCCGCGCGGATCCGGCGGGCTGAAATACTCAGGAGCCTGTTCAATGGACAATCTGAAAACACAGGGCATCAGCATGCCCAAGCTCGGCCTCGGCACCTTCCGCATGCAGGGCGATGCCTGCCGGGCCGCGGTCGAGAGCGCGCTGTCGATCGGCTATCGCCACATCGACACTGCCGAAATGTATGCCAACGAGGAGGCCATCGGCGCCGCGCTGGCAGCGACCTCAGTGCCGCGTGGCGAGCTGCACGTCACGACAAAGGTCTGGCATGAGAACCTGGCACCGGACGCGATCCGCCGCGCCTTCGATGCCAGCCTGAAGAAACTGGGCCTCGACCACGTCGATCTCTATCTCGTGCACTGGCCGTCGAAATCGGCGAACTGGGGCGCTGTGTTCGAGACCCTGATGAAGCTCAAGGAGGAGGGGCGCACGCGGGCGATTGGTGTTGCCAACTTCAACACGGCGCTGCTCAAACTCGCGGTCGAGGACGTCAGGGCGCCGATCGCCTGCAACCAGATTGAATATCACGCGATGCTGGACCAATCCAAGGTGCTGGCCTATCTCAACGCCAGGTCGATCCCGCTTGTCGCTTATTGCCCGCTCGCGCAGGGACGCGTTGCATCCGATCCGGTGCTCGCCGAAATCGGTGCGAAACACAACGCGAGCGCGGCGCAAGTGGCGCTGAAATGGCTGCTCGATCAGGACGGCGTCGCCGCGATCCCGAAGGCGTCACGCCGCGAGAGCCAGCAGGCCAATCTCGACGCGCTGAAGATCAAGTTGGATGATGCCGACCGCAAGAAGATCGCAGCGCTCCCGAAGGACAGACGCTGCGTGAATCCAGGCTTTGCACCGGCGTGGGATTAAATGTCGACACACGTGCAACGTTACCCTCTCCCCTTGTGGGCCCCCTGTGTGAGAGGGTGGCTCGCCGCGGAGCGGCGAGACGGGTGAGGGGTCTCTATCCGCGTGCACATCAGTTTCAATTCGCCGAGAGATACCCCTCATCCGGCGCTTCGCGCCACCTTCTCCCACAAGGGGAGAAGGAAAAAGGAACGCAAAGAAATGGCCCCGCGAGGGGCCATTTCCATATTGCGTTGCGCATTAGTCCCAGTGGCGGTGACCGCGCTTGACCACGACGACACGGTCGTGATGGTGCCAGCCACGATGCCAGCCATAGTCGCGATGCTCGCGGAATTCGGCGCGGGAGCCGTAAGGGCCGTGATGACCGTGCTTGACGATCACGGTCTCCGCACTTGCCAGCGTCGGCGCCGCAACTACGAGCGCACCCAGAGCGGCAACGACATAACCAATCTTCTTCATGATGTCCTCCTCCAATGTAATGCAATTGAGAACGGCGCATACGTGCGAAACGTTCCGGAGCAACGTGAAGAGATTTCTGAATGGATATTCAGATCAGAACGATCGTTGGCGCGCAGCGCGGTTGTGGAGGCGTCGTCGCGCCGGTCTTGCCCGGTGGCCTGAGCGAATCTTTCAGGCTCGCTTCTCCACATTGGCGCTGCGGGCCGGTACGCCGAACTCCTCGCGGCAGACTTCGGCAAGCACGGCGACGCCGTCGCGGATCTGCTGATGCGAAGGGCTCGCGAAGCACAGCCGCAGGCGTGAGCCTGAGTGGCTCTTGTTGGTCGACCATTCCGGCCCCGGATTGATCGAGACTCCGGCGGCAAGCGCAGCCTGATAGAGTTTGAGCGTATCGACCTGGTCGGGCAGCTTCACCCAGAGGAAGATGCCGCCCTTGGGCTCTTCGAATTCGGCGGCTGTCCCGAACTGTTCGTTCAGCGCTTCCATCAGCGTGTCGAGCTTGGTGCGCAGCGCTTTCGTCAGCGCCGGCACATGGGTCGAAAAATGCGGCCGGCAATAGGTGGCGAGCACCATCTGCTCCAGCGCGCCGGAGCCGGCATCGGTCTTCAGCGCCAGCATCCGTGACATCACATCCCAGGACGCCACAATGAAGCCGACGCGCAAGGCCGGCGCGATCGATTTCGAGAACGAGCCGATATGGATCACGCCGCCATTTTTGCTCAGGGCGTGGATCGCGGGCGGCCGTTGCCCCGACCAGACCAGGTCAGCATAGCAATCGTCCTCGAAGACAGGCACGCCATATTCGGCCGACAACCGCAGCAACTCGACGCGGCGCGTCTCCGGCATGATGCTGCCGGTCGGATTCTGCACGGTCGGAATGGTGTAGATGTATTTTGGCCTGACGCCGCGATCCTTCAGGTCGGCCAGTGCCGAGGCCAGCGCGTCCATGCGCATGCCGTCGTCGTCGAGCGGAATGCCGATCGTGTTGACGCCGAGACGCGTCAGCCGCTGCAGCGATCCCTGATACGTCTCCTGCTCGACGATCACGGTGTCGCCGCGCGCCAGCAGCGTGTTGTTGACGAGGTCGAGTGCCTGGAGCGAGCCGGAGACGATCATGAGATCGTCGACCGTACAGCTGATACCGGCATCGCGCTTCAGTTTTGTCACCAGGAATTCGCGCAAGGGCAAGTAACCCTGCGGGCCGTGCGCCAGTCCGTAAGTGGCGAGCGACCGGCCCTCGCGTTGCAGGGCCTGATTGGCCGCCTCGATCAGCTCGTCGAGCGGCAACTGCTCGGAATCGTTGTTGCCGCCGACAAAGCTGTATTTGGCGAGGCCCGTCCAGCGCGCGGAGGGGGCCGGCAGCCCTGCGGGAAACAGGGGCGCGAAATCGAAGCTGGACGTCATGGGGGCGTTCCTCGTTATTTTTATTGAATTCTTATTGAGCGGCCTGCCTGGTGGCGACCGGGCGCCGCGATTTCGATGATGTCATCATGCCAGTGTTTTGCCCGACGCGTCAAACAAAATTCGTAAAATCAGCATCTGCGTCGCGCGGACCAACGAGTTACTGATTTTGCAGATCCGGCTACTGTGCATGGGGTTGTTTTCGGGTTTTCGATCTGCAGCTCGCTTGAAGCCGCGGCCGTAGACGCCCTCGATGCGGGCTTTACTTCTTGCCGGCCGGCCTGGTCGGGCGGCCCTGGCTGATGAAAGCGTAATGCGCATTGGCGACGCCGCCAACCATCAAGGCCTCGACAACTGGTTCGGTGATCTCGCCCGTGGCGGCCCAGTCGATGATGAAATTCGCCCCGGTCCCGCCGCGCACATCGTCGGTCGGAATGAAGATCGAGACGGTGGCGAGCGGCTTCACGGCGACCGGTGCCTTCAGATAGCTCTCGACCTGTTTGCCTGCGGTGTCGAAATAAGCGATGCGCCGGACCACGAGTGGTTGCGTCTCGGAGGCGTTGTGGACGCTCAGCGTCACCGAAAAATCGACCCGCAGTTTGCCCTGGCTCATCGCCACGCTGGAATAGGCCGGCACGTAGAAGCCGCCGGAGACCGTGAGTTCCTCCTTCGGCAGCGCCGTGAGCGAATCGGCGAAGGTGTGTTCGACGTTCACTTTGGGCTGCGCGACCGCCGGGCCGGCGAAGGGGAGGGGGCATAGCAGCATTGCAGCGGCGAGGCCCGCCTGCATGTGACGAATTGCTCGCTTGCCGCGCTGCACTCGGTCTCTAGGGTGCGACGAAACGGACCGATCTGGCATGCACGAGCTCATTCGCGACATCACTCTCTGTATCCTGTTTGCCTGGATGCTAGGCCTGCTCGCCCATTTTTCCCGGCAACCGCTGATCCTGGCCTATCTTATCGCCGGCTTCTGCATAGGTCCATTCGGCGCCGGCTGGGTCAAGTCGCAGGACTCGATCAGCGTCATCTCCGAGCTCGGCCTGATCTTCATGCTGTTCATGATCGGTCTGGAGATCGACCTGAAGAAGATCGTGCGGGCGGGCAAGGTGATCCTGTTCGCAGCCGGCGGCCAACTGCTCGGCGGCTGCGCGCTCGGGGTACTGTTCTTCGTCGGCATCGGCCTGTCGCTCGGCGGCGGCCATTTCGACGCGCTCTATCTCTGCATCGCCTGTGCGCTCTCCTCAACCGTCATCATCGTCAAGGTGCTCTACGAGAAGCGCGAGCTCGACACCTTGCCCGGCCGCATCACCCTCGGCGTCCTCGTGCTCCAGGACATCTTCGCCATCCTGTTCCTGGCGGTGCAGCCGAGCCTCGCCAATCTGGAAGTCAGCGTCATCCTGCTGTCCATCGGCCGCGTGGCGGTGCTGGTCGCCGCCGCACTGCTGGTCAGCCGTTATGTGCTGCCGCGCCTGTTCCACCAGATCGCCCGCCGCCCCGAGCTGATCCTGCTCGGCGCGCTGGCGTGGTGTTTTCTCGTCGCCGAGACCGCCGAGCAGCTCTCGCTCTCGCGCGAGATGGGCGCGCTGATCGCCGGCGTCTCGCTCTCGACCTTTCCTTACGCGCTCGACGTCACGGCCAAGGTCACGACGCTGCGCGACTTCTTCATCACGCTGTTCTTCGTGGCGCTGGGCATGACCATTCCCGTGCCCGGCCTCTCCGTGATCGGGCTCGCGCTCATGATCGCCGCGTTCACGGTGGTGAGCCGCCTCGTCACCACCTTCGCGCCGCTCTATTTGATGAAGCAGGGCCTGCGCGCGAGCCTGCTGCCCGCGATCAATCTGGCGCAGATCTCCGAGTTCTCGCTGGTGGTGATCCAGACCGGCGTCAGCGACAACCACATCGCAGCCGAAACGGCGAATGCGGCCTCCTTCGCCTTCGTGGTGCTGGCCGTGCTCTCGACCTTCGTCATGACCCGCAGCGACGAGATCACCCGCTGGGCGATCGGCCCGCTCAAGCGGATCGGCTTGCGCGACCTCGACCATGGCAACGGCCACGCCGAGGAGGAGCACGAAGGCGGCCACGGCGAAGCGCGCCGCATCGTCATCCTCGGCTTTTTCCGTGCGGCGAGCGCGCTGCTGGCCGAGATCGAACGGCAGGCGCCGGTGCTGCTGGAGCAGATCACGGTAATCGACTTCAACCCCAATGTGTACCAGACCCTGCTATCGCGCGGCCTGCATGTGATCTATGGCGACATCAGCAGCGCCGACACGCTACTCCATGCCGGGATCGGCAAGTCCGAGATGATCATCCTCAGCGTGCCGGACGCGCTGCTGAAGGGCGCCAGCAACGAGAAGCTGGTCCGCCACGTCCGTACCCTCAACCCCAACGCCTTGATCGTCGCCACCGCCGATCTCCTGTCCGATGTCGGTGAGCTCTACGCAGCCGGCGCCAGCTATGTCACCGTGACCCGGCTCAGCGACGCCCATGAATTGTTTACGGTGATCGAAGCCGCCCAAGCCGGCCTGTTGGCCGAGAAGCGCGCCGAGCTCGATGCTCGGCTTGGCGAGCGGCGCGAAGTGCTGCCCTGAGGCGGTGCGGCCGTCTTCCGTCCGGCTCGGGCGCGCCTATATCGCTGGTAGCTTCGGTGCAAGCCTGAAAGCCTGCCTGGGAGCGGCCTCCGGGTATATCCGGTTGCATCCAGGACACTAGCGCTTGGGCCCAAGTCCGGCTAAGGCGTCCGGCTAAGGCGTCCGCTAAGCCTCCGGCCCATAACCGATAGAGATTGGGAAATGCCCGACACCGTTCAGGAAGTTTTGCAGGCCTTTGCCCGGGGCGAGCTCGTCGTCGTCACCGACGACGACGATCGCGAGGGCGAGGGCGATTTGATCGTCGCCGCCTCGTTCTGCACGGCGGAAAAGATGGCCTTCATCATCCGCCACACCTCAGGCATCGTCTGCGCGCCGATTACCGCCGAGGACGCGCGGCGGCTGCGGCTCGATCCGATGGTCGCCCACAACGATTCCGCCCACACCACTGCCTTCACGGTCTCGATCGACTACAAGCCCGACGGCGGCACCGGCATCTCGGCCGAGGAGCGCGCCTCCTGCTGCCGTGCGCTGTCCAATCCCAATGCCGGCGCCAACGACTTCGCCCGTCCGGGCCACATCTTCCCCCTGATCGCCAAGGACGGCGGCGTGCTGCTGCGCTCCGGCCATACCGAGGCCGCGGTCGATCTCTGCAAGCTCTCGGGCTTGCCGCCGGTCGGCGTCATCAGCGAATTGATGAACGACGACGGCAGCGTCATGAAGGGCGAACAGGTCGCCCGGTTCGCCGCCAAGCATAAGCTCAAGCACGTCACCATTGCCGACATGATCGCCTATCGCCAGGCGCGCGAAAAGCTGATCGAACGGGTCTCGACCTTCACCACCGAAAGCCCGATCGGGCCGCTCCAGGGCTATGCCTACCGCTCGCCGTTCGATTCCATCGCCCACGTCGCTTTCGTCTACAATGGCGTCGGTGACGGCAAGAACGTGCTGACGCGCTTCCACAAGCCGAACATAGTCAAGGACATCTTCACCGGCCATAAGCGCATGGCGGCGGTGCTCGAGCAGTTCAAGAAATCCGGTCGCGGCGTGCTGGTCTATCTGCGCGATGGCGCGGCCGGCGTTCCCGTGGCAGCGTTGCCGGATGAGACGGCGACGGAGGCAGACCGCAACCGCCAGTGGCGCGAAGTCGGCGTCGGAGCCCAGATCTTGCGCGATCTCGGCGTCACCTCGATCCGTCATCTCACCTCGTCGGTGCATGACTACAAGGGCCTCTCGGGCTTCGGCATCGAGATCGTCGCCAACGAGCAGCTTGAAAGCTAGCGCTGTCATTCCGGCAGGCGCGACACGCACCCCCGGGATTCACGCAGACCCATACTTCTGCAACGCAATTGCACTTGTTGCCGCGGCGCACTAGTTTGTCCGGCAATTTTACGACGGAACCAGACCGAAAGGACGTTTCATGAGCGTGCGCCCTCAGACCAAGGACAAGCCGGCTGCGGCTTCCTTCCAGTGGGACGATCCGTTCCTGCTCGATGAGCAGCTGACCGAAGACGAGCGCATGGTGCGCGACACCGCGCGCGCCTACGCCCAGGACAAGCTGCTGCCGCGCGTCACCAAGGCCTATCTCGAAGAGACGACCGATCGCGAGATCTTCAACGAGATGGGCGAGCTCGGCCTGATCGGCATCACGCTGCCCGAGGAATATGGCTGCGCCAACGCGAGCTACGTGGCTTATGGCCTCGTCGCGCGCGAGATCGAGCGGGTCGATTCCGGCTATCGTTCGATGAATTCGGTGCAGTCCTCCCTGGTGATGTACCCGATCTACGCCTATGGCGACGAGAACCAGCGCAAGAAGTACCTGCCGAAGCTCGCCAGCGGCGAGTGGGTCGGCTGCTTCGGCCTGACCGAGCCCGATGCCGGCTCCGACCCGGCCGGCATGAAGACCCGCGCCGAGAAGGTCTCCGACGGCTATCGCCTGACCGGCAGCAAGATGTGGATCTCGAACGCGCCGATCGCCGACGTGTTCGTGATCTGGGCCAAGTCGGCCGAGCACGACAACCAGATCCGTGGCTTCGTGCTGGAAAAGGGCATGAAGGGTCTCTCTGCGCCGAAAATCGGAAGCAAGCTCAGCTTGCGTGCTTCCATCACCGGCGAGGTCGTGATGGATGGGGTGGTGGTGCCGGAAAGCGCGCTGCTGCCCAACGTCTCCGGCCTGAAGGGTCCGTTCGGCTGCCTCAACCGCGCCCGCTACGGCATCTCCTGGGGCGCGCTCGGCGCCGCGGAGGACTGTATGCATCGCGCCCGCCAGTACACGCTCGACCGCAAGCAGTTCGGCAAGCCGCTCGCCGCGACCCAGCTGGTGCAGAAGAAACTCGCCGACATGGAAACCGAAATCGCGCTCGGCCTCCAAGGATCGTTGCGCGTCGGCCGCCTGATGGACGAGGGCAAGTTCGCGCCCGAGATGATCTCGATCATGAAGCGCAACAATTGCGGCAAGGCCCTCGACATCGCCCGCGTCGCCCGCGACATGCACGGCGGCAACGGTATCTCGGCCGAATACCACGTGATGCGCCACGTCCATAACCTCGAGACGGTCAACACCTACGAGGGCACCCACGACGTCCACGCCCTGATCCTGGGCCGCGCGATCACCGGCATTCAGGCGTTTTTCTAGACGCCGCGGCGTTCGGTGTTGGCCTTTTGCTCCCGCTGGCATCGTCCGCGAATGCGGACGATCCAGTATCCCAGAGACCTCGCCTTCACCTCGGACGCCACGGCGTACCGGATACCCCGCCTTCGCGGGGTATGACGGCAGAGTGTGGCGGTACGTACAGGAAGTCCCATGTCCGACAACGACGACGTCCCGTTCAACCGCAACTTTCCGCTCAAGGCAGGCGTCGTCGAGCAAGTCCGCCCCGGCGTGCGGCGGGTGCTCTGCAATAATCCCAGCCCGTTCACCTTTACCGGTACCGTCAGCTACATCGTAGGCACCGGCAACGTTGCGATCATCGATCCCGGTCCCGACGATGAGGCGCATGCGGCCGCGCTGCTCGACGCCGTGCGCGGCGAGACGGTGAGCCATATCTTCGTCACCCATACGCACCGCGACCACTCGCCCAATACACCGCGCATCAAGCAGGCGACCGGCGCGCCGGTTTATGCCGAGGGCCCGCACCGCGCCTCGCGCCCGCGCTTCGAGAGCGAGAAGCACAATCCCGAATCCGGCTCCGATCGCGACTTCGTCCCCGATGTCAGGATCGCCCATGGTGACGTCGTCGAAGGCGCTGGCTGGCGGCTCCAGGCCGTGGCGACGCCCGGCCATACTGCCAACCATCTCGCCTTGGCCTGGCCCGAGCGAAAGTTCAACTTTGTCGGCGATCACGTCATGGGCTGGTCGACCTCGATCGTGGCGCCGCCCGACGGCTCGATGATCGACTACATGGAATCGCTCGACCGGCTCGCGGCGCGCGAGGAGGATCTGTATTTCTCCGGCCACGGTCCGGAGATCCCGAGGGGCAGCGCTTCGTGCGTTTCCTGATCCGCCACCGCAAGGCGCGCGAGGCTTCGATCCTGCACCGCCTCGCCAAGGGCGAGACGGATATCCCGACTGTGGTGCGCGCGATCTATATCGGCATTGATCCGCGGCTGACGACGGCCGCCGGCTATTCCGTGCTGGCGCATCTGGAGGACCTCGTCGCGCGCGGCGTTGTCGTGACGGACGGTGATCCCGTGATCGGCGGCACGTATCGGTTGGCCTAAGGGCGAATAGCCACTAGCGAATGGCGAGTAGGCAAGATTCGCCACTCGTCATTCGCTATTTCTTCACCGTCTTCGCGGGCGCCTTCGGTGGCACGACCGGCGTCTTCTTCGCCGGCTTCAGCGCATCGGCGTCGGCTGCGGTGTTGAGGTCGTCGATGAATTTCGTCACGCGCGCGGCATTGCTGCCGAGATCCCTCTCGAAATAACGCGAGGCGGAGCGGATATCGACGCGTGAATCGTCGCCATCAGGGACGACCCTGATCGAGATGTCCTCGCGAAAGCCCATGATCGGCGTGCGTGCCACCGCCTCGATCCGGCCCATGCGGCGCGGCGGCTGCGGCTCGCGTTCGTCGATGACGGTCCATTTGCGCTTGATGACGAGCTGGCGTGCGATCGCATAGGCGCGGTCAACGGGGATCTCGAGCTCGATCGGCTCGATGTCGGGATAGAACCGGCGCTGCTGCTCGGCCGAATAGAGACCGGCATAGACAGCGGTGTTGGTGCCGTCGCCGGTGCGCAGGCGCGATAGCGCGTCGAAGCGCGGCGGATCGATCGGGTCGGTGGTGATGTCGTGGATCGGCGGCAGCTTGCGGTACAGCAGAGCTTGATAGGCGGGATAGGCGAGGATCGCCCCGTCGATCAGGAAAGCGAGCAGGATGCGCGCCATGCCGCGCGAGCCGTTCTGCCAGATCGCGGCAAAGCCGGCGAGGCCGAACAGGATGGAAAGCGCGGCAATCGCGAGGCCGCCGAAGAAGGTGGCCAGCGCCGGCTTCATCTCCAGGAAGTCGAAACGGACGATGATGATCGATACCACCACGGCCACCACCGCGAAGACCGCCAGATTGCGCGCCCAGCTCGCGAGGCTGGACACGGGCTCCGACTGATAGGGAGCGGAAAACCTGCGGGCCATGCTGTTCCATCACCGATGTGAGTCGCCGGGCGAGGGCACGGGCGACGGGAGCAAGCTGACCTAGCGCATTTTCCGCAAGGCTGTGAAGCGGTTTATGCCCGGTTCTGAACCGGTGACAATCCGGGGCAGTCGCGGCCGAACCAACGGCCGACGGCGAACCACACAGTATGTATGGCGGTTCGCGCGAGGGGCCATGGTGAAGCCGCGGGAGATGAGGGAGCAAGGGGCAATCACGACACGCGCTGGCGTGGTCCCTTAGAGGTGGATTTCCCGACCAGCCTTGAGGGGCAGGGAGAGGCGCGTCAACAGGCGCGCCTCTCATGTCGCCCTTGAACCTGACCAGGCTTCAGTGGGTGACCAGCGGGCAGGCCGAGTCCGACAACTTTCCGAATGCCTCTTCGCCTGACATGGTCAGCACCAGCTTGTAGTAGTCCCAGGGCTGCTTGGATTCGTCGGGCTTCTTCACTTGCATGATGTACATCTCATGCTCCATCAGCCCGTCGGCGCGGATCTTGCCGTTGCTGGTGAACATGTCGTCGATCTTCATCTTCTTGAGCTCGGCCATCACCTTGTCGGCGTCGGTCGTACCGGCTGCCTTGACTGCGTTGAGGTAAGTCAAGGTGGCCGAATAGTAGCCCGCCTGGTTCATGGTAGGCTCGCGCTTGGTCTTCTCATAGTAACGTTTGGCGAAGGCACGGGTCTTGTCGTTGAGATCCCAGTACCAACCGGTGGTTAGATAGAGGCCTTGCGCGGTCTTCAGCCCGAGGCTGTGGATGTCGCTGATGAAGGCGAGCAACGCGGCCGGCTTCATCGTCTTGGCGATGCCGAATTCGTCGGCGGACTTGATCGAGTTGGTAAAATCGTTGCCGGCATTGGCGAGGCCCAAGACTTGCGCACCCGAGTTTTGGGCCTGAAGCAGATAGCTGGAGAAGTCGGAGGTCGAGAGCGGCACGCGCACCGCGCCGACCACCTTGCCGCCATTGGCCTCGACGACCTTCGAGGCGGATTCCTGCAACTGCGTGCCGAAGGCATAGTCTGCCGTCAGGAAGAACCAGGTCTTGCCGCCCTGCTTCACCATGGTCTTGGCGGTACCGTTGCCCAGCGCCGTGGTGTCGTAGACGTAGTGCACGGTGTAGGGTGTGCAGTCCTTGCCGGTCAGCGATGCACCAGCGGCGCCGATCGCGATGAAGGGGACTTTCTTCTCCTTGGCAACGTTGTTCATTGCCAGGCTGACGCCGGTGTTCGAGCCGCCGAGGATCATGGTGACGCCATCGCGGTCGGCCCATTCGCGGAATTTCTGCGCACCGAGGTCAGGCTTGTTTTGATGGTCCGAGACCATGAACTCGATTTTGTTGCCGAGGACGCTGCCGCCGAAATCCTCGATCGCCATCTTGGCCGCCTCGACGCCGCCGGGGCCGATGACGTCGGCATAGAGACCCGACATATCATCGATATCCCCGATCACGACCTTGTTATCGGCCGCCTTTGTGCCGGTGGTGGCCGCAATCGACGCGGCCAGCAGCCACGGCAGCATTCGTAGCGCAAACAATTTCATCTTGAGCGTTCCCTTTGTTGGCTTGAAGTTCGGCGCGACGTTAGGAAGCCGCCGGGGCGGCTCCAATTCGTCTTTGGTCGCGTGACCGGAAGGAAAGAGGCCCCTGATGATCAGGGGCCGAACCCGACGTGGCGCTGTCCGTGGGCTTTAGGCCGCGGCGTTCGGAAAGCGATAGTCCTTGAACTGGTCGCGCAGCGCGGTCTTCAGGATCTTGCCGGTCGCGGTATGCGGGATGCCCTCGACGAAGGCGACGTCGTCGGGCATCCACCATTTGGCGATCTTGCCGTCCATGTATTTCAGGATGTCGTCGCGCGTGGCCTGCTGGCCTTGCTTGAGCTGCACGATCAGCAGCGGCCGCTCGTCCCATTTGGGGTGGAAGACGCCGATCACGGCGGCCTCTGCCACGGCCGGGTGGCCGACCGCGAGATTCTCGAGGTCGATCGAGGAGATCCACTCGCCGCCGGACTTGATCACGTCTTTGGAACGGTCGGTGATCCGCATGTAACCGCCCTCGTCGATTGTCGCGACGTCGCCGGTGTCGAAGAAGCCATCCTCGTCGAGGATGTTGGTATCGAGACGGAAGTAGGCCTTGGCCACTGCGGGGCCGGAGACTTTGAGGCGGCCAAAGGTCTTGCCGTCCCAGGGCAGTTCCTTGCCGGCATCGTCGGTGATCTTCATTTCGACCGCGAAGGGCGCATAGCCCTGCATCTGCAGCACGTCGAGCCGCGCATCGCCGGTCGCGTTCTGGAACGGTGGCTTCAGCGCCGAGACGCTGCCGATCGGGCTCATCTCGGTCATGCCCCAGGCGTGACGGACGTTTGAGCCCATGTCGAGGAAGGCCTTGATCATCGAGCGTGGCATCGCCGACCCGCCGCAGATCACCATCTTCAGGTGCGGCAGCTTCAGGTTATTGGCGGTCATGTGCTGGAGCAGCATCAGCCACACCGTCGGCACGCCGGCGGTGTGCGTCACCCTCTCGGTGGAGAGCAGCTCGTAGACCGAGGCGCCGTCGAGCTTGGGGCCAGGCATCACCAGCTTGGTGCCCTGCGAGGGTGCGGAGAAGGCGATGCCCCAGCTGTTGGCATGGAACAGCGGAACCACCGGCAGCATCGTCTCCGAGGCGCTGGTGCCGAGCGCGTCGACATTGTTGGCCATCAGCGCGTGCAGCACGTTGGAGCGATGCGAATACAGCACGCCCTTCGGATCGCCGGTCGTGCCCGACGTGTAACACATTGCGGCCGCCGTGTTCTCGTCAAAGTCCTTCCATTTGAATTTGCTGTCGGCCTCGGCGATCCAGTCCTCGTAGGCGACGACGTTCTTCAACGTGGTCTCGGGCATATGCACCTTGTCGGTGAGGATCACGTAGCGCTCGACGCTTGGGAGCTTGTCGGCGAGCTTCTCGACGACCGGCACAAAGGTGAGATCGACCATCACGATGCGATCCTGCGCATGGTTGATGATCCAGGCGATCTGCTCGGGGAAAAGGCGGGGATTGATGGTGTGGCAGATGGCGCCGATGCCCATGATGCCGTACCAGACTTCAAGATGGCGCCAGGTGTTCCAGGCGATCGTGGCAACGCGGTCGCCGAGCTTGATGCCGTCGCGCTCCAGCATCTGCGAGACTTTGAGCGCGCGCTGGTGGATTTCGGCGTAGGTAGTGCGGTGAATCGGTCCCTCGACCGATCGCGTCACGACCTCCTGCTTGCCATGAATCCTGGCAGCGTGTTCGATGATCCGGTGGCAGAGCAGGGGCCAATCTTGCATCAAGCCGAGCATTCAGACGTTCCTCCGAGAAGTCGCTGGGTGCGTTTTCGCTCTCAGCGCAGGGCCAAAGAATTGTCATGAGTTTTAGCCTGCCGGACTTTCGCCGCAAATGGTCTTGTCGCGGCAATATGTCCGCCCGCGCGGCAATGGTTACCGCCGCGCTCGGGCTGACGCTTGTGCTCGCGGATCGGGCGGCGGCGCGAAACTATGCTGCGCCACTCGATATCTTTGGTCTTGGTACGCCACGGCCGCACCGGAGCGCTCACTCCGCCAAGATACCGCTACCAATGCCACGCCCCGAGGAGGCCCCCCAAGCAACGGACAAGGCCGCGCCTGAGGCCGACGGCAAGCCTTCTGCGGATAAACCGGGCAAGCCGGGCGAGGCCGCGCCGCCGCCCGAGAAGCAGCCCTCGGCCTGCCGTATGGCGCTGACCGAGGAGATCGCGGTCGCGCCCTCCATTCCCGATATCCATGGCCCCGGCGCCTGCGGAGGCGAGGATCTGGTGCGGCTGGAAGCGATCGTACTGCCGGACAAGCGCAAGGTCGCAGTCAAGCCGGCGGCAATCCTCCGCTGCACCATGGCATCAGCGATTGCCGATTGGGTCCGCACCGACATGGTGCCGCTGGCCGCGAGCCTCGGCTCGACCATTACTGATCTCGACAATTTCGACAGTTTTGAGTGCCGCGGCCGCAACCGCGTCGTCGGCGCGATGCTGTCCGAGCACGGCAAGGCCAACGCGCTCGACGTGCGCTCGCTCAAGCTTGCCAACGGCCAGTCGATCGGCCTGACCGACCGCACGCTGTCACGCGACGTGCGCGAGCGCGTGCTGCATTCGGTCTGCTCGCGCTTTTCCACGGTGCTCGGTCCAGGCTCGGACTGGTACCACGAAGACCACATTCACCTTGATCTGGCGCAGCGACGCAACGACTACCGGATTTGCCAGTGGAACGTCTGGGATCCCTTGCCCCAGGTCGCGCCCCTGCTGCCGGCCGAGCGCCCCGAGGAGGCGCCGCCACGCGAGGTTGCGGCCAAGTCGGAGGGCGCCAAGGATGGAGCAAATGGTGGGGCTGACGATCGGGAGAGCGCGAAGCCTGCCGCGCCGGCGGACAAGCCCGAGCCCGACTCCGGCAAGAGCAAGCCGGCGACAAAAAAGCGCCGGTGAGATCGGCGCCTTTTAAGCTTTGTCCGAAAGCGGTCAGTATTGCGAGTTGCTGTTGCCGCCACCCTGCAGTGCAAGCCGCGAGTTGTAGGGGAATCACCGTGCTTGGGCTCGAGCACAACCACGATGGTGCCGAGCTTGACGCGGCCGTAAAGATCGATCGCATCCTCGTTGGTCAGGCGGATGCAGCCCGAGGAGATCGAGGCGCCGATATATTCAGGCTGGTTGGTACCGTGGATGCGGAACAGCGTGTCCTTGCCGCCCGAATACAGATACAGCGCGCGCGAACCCATCGGATTGTCCGGGCCCGGAGCGACGAAGGTGGGCACGCCAAGACGCGAGATCTCGCCGGGGTCGGATGCCAGGCCGGCCATTCTGTCATGCTGCCGACCTTGGCAATGCCGGACCAAGCCATGGCCTCTTCGCCGACGGTGATGCCGTAGCGGATTGCCTTGCCGCCATCCATCACATAATAGAGGTAATGGTTGTCGGAATCGACGACGATCGAGCCCGGCGCCTCCTTGCGGTGATAGTCGACGATGGCGCGACGGAACGGCTCTGCTACCGGCGTATTCTCGTACCGGATCTTGGCAAGGAGTTCCTTGTCTTTCGGCTTGAAATTCTGGGTGTTGGTGGCTTCGTAATGCGTGGCCTGCATGCAGCCCGACAGCATGAAACCGGCAGCCAAAATTCCCAACATAACTTTCAGCGACGACATGGTTCGGTTCCAATCAAAACAACACCGCGCAGGTCCTGTGCGTAGCGCCCAAGGCCTTCGACTCCGTTGATTTCATTATGGTTGAAATCTGCCACAATTCCAGCGCTTAGGGGCTTTTCCCGCGCTGCGAGAGCCAACCTGTGGCTTTTTTGCCGCAAGTTTTACGGGCTTCGGCCGGTTTTTGGGCGGAAAATGCCAACCTGTCGATTCCGCGCCACAGTTGAGCCGTGTCGTCGCCACAAATGCAAACGCTCCGTTAATGTGCTTGTCATCGTGAACTTGTCAGAATCGCGCTAAGCGCTGTCAATCTGTCGCAGGCCTTCGCTGGAGTTGTTCATGTTTTCTGTGTTCGTTCCGACCGACTCCTCCCTGAAGAAGGCCATTGTCGACGATCTCGCCGCCGTGCCGGACCACGCCGTGTGGGTCGACCTGGTCAACCCGACCGCGGCCGAGGACAAGGCCGTGGAACGGCTCTTGGGGATCGCCATCCCGACCCGGGAGGACATGCAGGAGATCGAGATTTCCAGCCGCCTCTATATCGAGAACAGCGCCCGCTACATGACCGCGACGCTGATGTGCCACTCCGACACTGACATGCCCCGGACCACCGCGGTGACCTTCATCCTCGGCGACCATCGCCTGGTCACGGTGCGCTACGACCAGCCCAAGCCGTTCGCCCTGGTCGAGGCCAAGCTGGCGCGGACCTGCACCCCGGGGATCACCGGCGAGATGGTGCTGATGGAACTCCTGGACGCCGTGATCGACCGCTGCGCCGATATTCTGGAACGCTGCGGCGCCGAGATCGACCAGGTCTCGCACGACATCTTCGAGCCCGAGAGCGAGCGGCACGGCCACGCGAAGCAATATTCCCAGATCCTGATCTCGATCGGCCGCAAGGGCGATTTGACCTCGAAGGTTCGCGAGAGCCTGGTGTCGATCGGCCGCGTCGTCACGTTTCTGTCCGCGGTGGTGGAGGGCGTGAAATGGTCAAAGGACATGCGTGAGCAGCTCAAGACCATGCAGCGCGACGTCGCATCCTTGACCGACCACGCCTCCTATCTTTCCAGCAAGATCACCTTCGTGCTCGACGCCATGCTCGGTGTCGTCAATCTCGAGCAGAACAACATCATCAAACTATTTTCGGTCATGGCAGTTGTCCTGATGCCGCCGACGCTGATCGCCTCGATCTACGGCATGAACTTCAAGTCGATGCCGGAGCTCGAATGGACGCACGGTTATCCCTTTGCGCTCGTGTTGATGGTGTGCGCCGCGATCGTCCCGTACTGGATCTTCAAATGGAAGAAGTGGCTCTGAGCTGGCCTGCGCTCCGAAAATAGTGACCGAGACCTTACGCCCGTCGCAGAGACGAGGCTGATGGTGTCGCAGAATAGAGCGTCATTGCGGCTACGCGGTGATGCGCGTGCTGTGCCCCAATTCCTCCGGTAAAATTTGAGCAGTGGGCTGAACGTTTGCGCGAAACTTGTCTGCCATAACCAGCGGGTTAGCCGCGAGGAACAGCCATGGTTGAAAAACACATAACGACGCCCCGCAACGTCATCGACCTGACGAGCTATCGTCAGGCCGTGGCGAGCGGCAAGGCGCCGTCGTTGTCGGCGCGCATGTGCCGGCACTGTGGTGCTCCGCTGCTCGATGGCGAGAACGATGACGATTGCTCGACTGCATTCAACGCAGCCGCCGCTCCGCGGCTGCGCGAACGGTCGCGTCGGATTCGCCTGGATTGAGGAGTGGAAGGAAGGGCGGGCGATCCAGTCTTGCGGCGGCGTTATCTGGATCGCCTTGCTTCCCGCCTTTCGCGGCCAATCATCTAGCGCTTCACGATTTGCGCCGTCGAGACGATGGTCTCGGCGATCAAGCCGTCGCGGCTGAACGATGCCAGATGGCTCTCGACGTCGTGCAACATCGCCTCGACGTTGTCGGCTAGGCTTTCCGGTGAGGACGACGAGTAGGTGAGGGTGCGTTGCGCCAGGTCCTGCATGCTGACCGTGTGGCTGGTCTCGACCGTGACGAGCTCGGTGGGCGCAAAGGCGCTGCCGCGGAAGAACGCGGCAAGGTCGCGATGGGTCCGCGTGCCCCGGCCGGCCTCCTCCCAGAGTTGCGCTGAGGACCAGCGGCGGCGGATCTCGTTGTAGCCATCAAGCCATGGGTTGCGGCCGTCGATGGCCGAGAAGGAGGCGCAGAGCAGGATCGCGCCGTCGCGCGCAACCAGTCCATCGAGCCGCGCGAGCGTCGCGTCGCGATCCATCCAATGTAGCGCGCGGCCGATCGTGACGATGTCGAACCCGCCGATCTCGGAGGCGAGCGTCTCGGCCTTGCCTGCGATCAGTGTGAGCTCCTGCCACGCGCGCTTCGCCGCCCGTCGCGCGAGCATCGCGGCTTCAGGGTCGACGCCGACGATACGGCCGACATAGGGGGCGAAGCCGAGCGCGAGGAGCCCCGGGGCCGGTGCCCAGATCGATCAAGGCGCATCGTTCGGAGAGGCCGAGCTGCTGCGCGACGCTGCGAAAGAACGCGCCCGGGTAGGGCGGCCGCAAGTGCTCGTAAGTTGACGCCGTGCTCGCAAACCGGCCCATGCGTCACCTGGCCTAAACGTGTTGACCGCCGTTGATGTGGATCTCGGCGCCGTTGACGTAAGAACTGGTGTCCGTGCACAGCACGTAGATGATCTTGGCGACCTCGTCCGGCGTGCCGAGGCGATGCATCGGAATCTGCTGTTCGACGATCTTCTCGGTGCCCGGCGACAGGATCGAGGTGTCGATCTCGCCCGGCGCGATCGCGTTGACGCGCACGCCGACGCGACCGAAATCCGAGGCCATCTCGCGCGTCAGGGACGCGAGTGCAGCCTTGGAGGTTGCGTACGCCGCGCCCGCGAAGGGATGCACGCGCGAGCCCGCGATCGAGGTGACGTTCACGACCGAGCCCTTGGCCGCCTTCAACTCCTCGAGCAGCCCGCGCGCGATCATGATCGGCGCGAAGAAGTTGACGTTGAACACGTGCGTCCAGGTGTCGAGGTCGGTGTCGACCGAGCCCAGCCGACTGCCGCCGGCTCCCTTCGGCGAGATTGCGGCGTTGTTGACCAGCGCATGCAGCATGCCGCCTTCGAGGCGGTTACGGATATCGGTGATCGCGCGCGCGGTGTCCTGGGGATTGCCGAGGTCGACCTGGATGTGATCCTCGGGGCCGGCATCCCAAGGGCAATCTTCGGGGAAGGATGCCGCGAGCAGGTGATCACACGCCATCCCGCCGAGGAGAAGCGGATCACGGTGGCGTGGCCGATACCACGGCTCGCTCCGGTCAGAAGCAGCGTGCGGCGCGGCGCATTGGACGAATGCGGCATGGACATCTTTCAGGTCGGCCCAAGATTCGAGACGAGATTCGAGACAAGATTCGAGACAAGGCTCAAGGATACATCCGCGTCTTGGACCACTTCTGGCCGGCCGCGTCACGGCGAAACTCGATGCGGTCGTGCAGACGGAATGGGCGATCGTGCCAGAACTCGATGCGCACCGGCGTAATGCGCCAGCCGCTCCAACCCGGTGGCCGCGGCACTTCGCCGATGACATGTTTGGTGGCGACGTTGGCGATGGCCTGCTCGAAGGCGAAGCGGCTCTCCAACTCCTCCGACTGCTTGCTGGCCCAGGCGCCGATCTGCGCCTGTTTCGGTCGCGTCGCGAAATAGGCGTCGGCCTCGGCATCGGTCACCGGCGACACGTTGCCGCGGATGCGGACCTGACGGCGCAGCGACTTCCAGTGAAAAAGTAAAGCCGCCTTAGGATTTGCGGCGAGTTCGCGGCCCTTTTGGCTGGCGATATGACTGTAGAAGACAAAACCTTCGGTATCGAAGCCCTTCATCAGCACCATGCGCACGTCGGGCAGGCCGTCGGGATCGACGGTTGCGAGCGCCATGGCGTTCGGATCATTCGGCTCGCTCTTGATCGCCTCGTTCAGCCAGGCCTCGAACAGCGCAAAGGGCTCGTCGGCGGCGGTGAAATCACCGGATGTTAAGGGTGTCTGGTGTTTCATCGAGGTCGTGTCGGTCATGTCTGGAGTCCGAATTGCGTCCCGCGGCCCGAAGCGCGCTGTTGTCTGCTACGGCCCTATATAGGGCATGGGGACGCGTTGGCCTATCGGCGATGCGGCCGTCGGGGCTTGCCATGATGATGATTTTGATCGGGCTCGGTGCGGGCGGCTGCAGTCTGCCCCGCACCGAGACCAGCGCCTACGCCAAGGCCGACGACAACGACCTCACCGGTTCGATCGCGCGGCCGGCGAAAAACGCCCCGCCGACCGAAACCGATCTCGCCTTCGCGCGCAACGCCGCCTCCGACGTGCTGAGCATGGGCGACAAGGATGCCAGCCAGCACTGGGAGAATCCCGAAACCGGCGCGCGCGGCTCGGTGACGCCGATTGCGCAATCCTACGCTGCCGAGGACGGCCGCAAGTGCCGCGATTTCCTGGCGAGCTATGTCAACGGGACGACCGAAAGCTGGCTCCAGGGCGCCGGTTGCCAAAGCAGCCGTGGCCGTTGGGAGATTCATACGCTAAAGCCGTGGCGGAGCTGAGCATGATCCGGAAAAATGGAGGCCAATTTTCCGATAAGATCGTGCTCCAAGCTTAGGATCGGCTCGACGGACTAGTTGCAAAAATGCCACTCGCTCCCCACATGAAGCTCAGGTGGGGGCGGGCAGCCCCTTTCGACATATTGAATTCCCAAGAGGAGACGTAACGGATGCGCGACCCCTATGAGGTCTTGGGGGTGCCGCGGAGCGCTACCGCTGCCGCGATCAAGAGCGCCTATCGCAAGCTGGCCAAGAAGCATCATCCCGACAGCAACAAGGATGATCCCAAGGCCGCCGAGCGCTTCTCCGAGATCAATTCGGCCAACGAGATCATCGGCGACGAGGACAAGCGCAAGCAGTTCGACCGCGGCGAGATCGATGCCGAGGGTAAGCCGCGCTTCCAGGGCTTTCCGGGCGGCGGCGGCCGCGCGGCCGCGCGGGTCCCGGCGGATTCGAGAGCTATAATTTCCGGGCCGGCGGGGCAGGCCCCGGCCAGGGTTCGGGCGCGTTTGAGGACATCCTCAACAGCATGTTCGGTGGTGGGACGCGCGGCGCTCGCCCTGGGGCCGGCGGTGGTGCCCAGTTCGAATTCGACACCGGCGGGATCCGGCTCGATCTGGACGTGAACGTCGCCATGTCCGTCTCGCTGGAAGAATCGGTCAAGGGTGGCGAGAAGCGCGTCCGGCTGCCGAATGGCAAGGAACTCAACGTCAAGATTCCGGCCGGTGTCATCGAGGGTCAGCAGATCCGGCTGCGAGGCCAGGGCGAGACCGCCCAGGGCCATCCGCCCGGCGATCTCCTGATCACGATCAACATCGCGCCGCATCCGTTCTTCAAGATCGAGGGTGCCGATCTCAGAATCGACTTGCCGGTCACGCTCTACGAGGCCGTGCTCGGCGGCAAGGTGCGCGTGCCCACGCTCGGCAATGCCGTGGAACTGTCGGTCCCGAAAAACACCTCCAGCGGCCGGACCTTCCGCCTCAAAGGTAAGGGCTTGCCGAAATCTGGCGGAACCGGGGACCTCTTCGTCACGGTCAGGATTACGCTACCGGACGGGAACGACGCCGAGCTTGAAGCATTGATGGAGAAGTGGCGGGACCAACACCCCTACAATCCACGTAGCGGGCTTGGTTAGGGCGAGATCCAACCAAAGGGGTTTTCCTAAGGTCTAGGGCATCTTACAGCAGATGATGCGCATCATACGGCCGAGGCGTGGTAGCGATTCTTGGCTCGCATGGTCGAGGCGTCGACTGTCCAGCAAGGCAGCCGATAAAAGGTGCGGCCTCGAGAGGGGACCAGCGCGGTACCAAAAACCCCAATCGAGGCCGCCCGCGTCGATCGGCGGATCGAACGCTGCTCATATTCGCGTGAGCACCCGGTGCGATAATGAGACGCACACATGTCTTCATTCCAGATTTTCAATGACGGAATCGAGGCACGGCGCGGTTGTTTAGCTACCGGTTTTCTCGGCCTGGTCGTAGACCGCCTGCGCCACCTTGGTCAGACGATCGCGGTCGGCGCCGCCGCCGCTGACGACGTAGCCGACGCCGCGCTCGGCCCAGAACAGCGCTCCATCCTTGTCCGCCTTGGCGTAACGCATCTGCGTTGCGCCGGTTTCGGTCTTGGCGGTGTAGATCGTGTAGCGCTCGCCCGAGGCACCCTCATACATCAGGAAGGAGGCCGGCCCGTTCGGCCCCGGCAATAACCGGCCACCGACCAGCTTCAGCCCGTTCGCCTCCAGATTGGGGGCGAACACGGTCCAGCCGCAGCGCCGGGTCAGCCAGGCCTGGAGGTGGTCGCGCTCGTTGCCGCCGACCTCGACGGGATGACGGACCTCGACGACATAGAGGCGGTGGGCATCGAGCGCATCCGCCGTAAAGCTCTGAAAGGTCGAGGGTGCGTTGGCGGCGCCATGTGCCACCCAGCCGGCGGCGCCGCCGGCAATGAAGGCAACCAGTGTGGCCGCAACGGCGCCGTAGAGCCATTGCCGCGGACGGCGTTCCAGCCGCTCGAGCTCCAGCCGGGCCGGCACCGGCTCCAGGGCGACGCTGTCGTACCGGGCGTGCAGCATCTCGGCCATGGCGCGCCAGGACTGCACCCGCTCGGCATCCTCGGGATGGGCGGCCAGCCAGGCCTCGACGTCGGCACGGCGCTCGGTCGGCAGCTCGCCATCGACAAAGGCGTGCAACTCGTCTTCGGTTACGGGAATATTGCGGTCGTTCATATCTGTCGTCTCTGGCTCTGCGGCCCAAAATATCTGACGCGGTTCAACTGCGCCGCTTCTCTCTCAGTGCAGCGGACGGGGCATGCGCGATGCATCAATCCTGCCATCATTTCACCCGCTTGAGCGCCGGGCGCGCGCCCTCCAGCGATGCCTTAACGTGCGCGCGGGCGCGTGCCAGGCGGGACATGACAGTGCCGATCGGCACGCCCTGGATGTCGGCGACCTCGCGGTAGCTCATGCCCTCCAGCATCACCAGCAGCAGCACCGAGCGTTGCTCCTCGACCAATGTCGAGAGTGCGCGTTCGATGTCGCGTCCTTCGGCCTCGGTCCCGCTGGCATCCGGGTTGTTCTCCGTCAGCTGCATGAATTGCGGCCGCCTTGCCAGCGAGCGCCGCCGGTTCTTGTTGAGGTTGGTCAGGATCGTGTAGAGCCAGCTCCTGACGTCGCCTCCGAGAAACAATCGCTCCGAGCGCAACGCACGCACGAGCGTATCCTGCACCAGATCGTCGGCTGCGTCCGCATCGCGCGTGAGTGCGCGGGCGTAGCGGCGCAACGCCGGGATCATGGCTTCCACGCTCTGGCGAAACGCACTCATAGGCGTCTAGACGTCCTTCACATCAGGCGCGAGCGCCTCAACGATCATAACACCCGAACGGAACGGCTATTCCGGCGCTGGAAACAGCGTTAACGCCGTGTATTAGGACTGTACCGCAGGGGAGGGCTGGTGTACCTCCAGACCCTAACGAGAGCTACAGGACGTTAGCAGATGGCGCAGAATTCAGGTCTGATGCAAGGACTGATGCAAGGCAAGCGCGGAGTGATCCTCGGCGTTGCCAACAACCGCTCGATCGCCTGGGGGATCGCCAAGGCATGCCAGGCGGCCGGCGCCGAACTCGCCTTCACCTATCAGGGCGATGCGCTGAAGAAGCGCGTCGAGCCGCTGGCTGCCGAACTCGGCGCGCTCGTGCTCGGCCATTGCGATGTCACCGACGCCGCGACCATCGATGCGGCGTTCGATGCGCTCAAGGAGAAATGGGGCAAGATCGACTTCGTCGTGCACGCGATCGCCTATGGCGAACAGCTCGACGGCCGCTATGTCGACACCACGCCGGAAAATTTCTCCAAGTCGATGCTGATCTCCTGCTACTCGCTCACCGCGCTCGCGCAGCGCGCCGAGAAGCTGATGATCGACGGCGGCTCGATACTCACGCTCAGCTATTACGGCGCCGAGAAGTGGATGCCGCGCTACAACGTGATGGGTGTGGCGAAGGCCGCACTCGAAGCCAGTGTGCGATATCTTGCAGCCGACCTCGGAGAGAAGGCGATCCGCGTCAATGCGATTTCGGCCGGTCCGATCAAGACGCTTGCCTTCGCCGGCATCTCGGATTCCCGCCTGCTCCTGAAGTATAACGAAGTCAACGCACCACTGCGGCGCAACGTGACCATCGAGGAGGTCGGCGACAGTGCGGTGTATTTCCTGTCGGACATGTCACGCGGCGTTACCGGCGAAGTCCACCATGTCGATTCCGGCTACAACGTACTGGGTATGATGCGACCCGACGCGCCGAAGGACTGACCACCGCCCGCAATGCCCGCGCCCACGATCTACTATCTTCGCCACGGCGAAACCGAGTGGAATGCGCTCGGCCGGCTCCAGGGCACCAGGGATATTCCGCTGAACGCGCGCGGCCGCAGCCAGGCGGTGCAGGCAGGTCTCATCCTGGCCGATCTCCTGAAGCGTGACGGCCGCGACAAGGCGGCGCTGCCCTATGTGTCGAGCCCGCTCGGTCGTGCGCGCCAGACCATGGAGCTCGCACGCGACAAGCTTGCATTGCCGGTCGCGGATTATGCGCTGGACGATCGCCTGCGCGAGATCGGCTACGGCGTCTGGGAGGGGCTGACGCTGGCCGAGAGCGAGGCGAAAGATCCCGACATCTATGCCAGGCGCCTCGCCGATAAATGGACGGTGGGGCCTTCGGGCGGGGAGACCTACGCCGATGTGCAGGTCCGCGTGCGCGCCTGGTACGACGAACTCCGGACCGACACCGTCGCGGTTGCCCATGGCGGCACCTGCCGGGCCCTGATGGTCTCGCTCGGCCTGGAGACGCCGGCCAGCGCCGCCGAGCTCTACATCGAGCAGGGCGCCGTCTACGTGTTCCGCGAGGGCCGGCTGGACAAGTATAGTTAAGGCTTGAGGTCCTGCCGGGGCAGTCGGGTTTGACCCCCGCCCCCCGCGCGTTACCACACGCCGGACCCCAGCCAGCGAGCGAGCAATGTCCTTCAACACCTTCGGCCACATGTTTCGCGTCACCACCTTTGGCGAGAGCCATGGGGTGGCGATCGGGTGCGTGGTCGACGGCTGCCCGCCGATGATCCCGCTTACCGAGGCAGACATCCAGCAGGATCTTGATCGCCGCAAGCCGGGCCAGTCGCGCTTCACCACCCAGCGCCAGGAGCCGGACCAGGTCAAGATCCTGTCCGGCGTGATGGCTCATCCGGAGACCGGCGTGCAGGTGACGACCGGCACGCCGATTGGCCTCCTGATCGAAAACACCGATCAGCGCTCGAAAGACTATTCGGAGATCAAGGACAAGTTTCGCCCCGGTCATGCCGACTTCACCTATGAAGCGAAGTACGGCCTGCGCGACTATCGCGGCGGCGGCCGCTCCTCGGCGCGCGAGACCGCGATGCGCGTCGCCGCCGGTGCGATCGCGCGAAAAGTGCTGCCCGGCGTCAAGGTGCGTGGCGCGCTGGTGCAGATCGGGCCGCACAAGATCGACCGCGACAAGTGGGACTGGGACGAGATCGCCAAAAATCCGTTCTTCTGTCCGGACAAGGACAAGGCCGCGTTCTTCGAGACCTATCTCGACGGCATCCGCAAGAGCGGTTCTTCGATCGGCGCGGTGCTTGAAGTCGTCGCCGAAGGCGTGCCGGCAGGACTTGGCGCACCGATCTATGCCAAGCTCGATTCCGATCTGGCGGGCGCGATGATGACCATCAACGCGGTGAAGGGCGTGGAAATCGGCGCCGGCTTTGGCGCCGCCGAGCTCACCGGCGAAGGGAACGCCGATGAGATGCGCACCGGCAATGACGGCACGCGCTTCCTGTCCAATCACGCCGGCGGCGTTCTGGGCGGCATCTCGACGGGACAGCCGATCGTGGTGCGCTTCGCGGTGAAGCCGACCTCGTCGATCCTGCAGCCGCGGTTGACGGTCGATCGCAAGGGGGCCGATACCGAGATTTTCACCAAGGGCCGCCACGACCCCTGCGTCGGCATCCGCGCCGTCCCTGTCGGCGAAGCCATGATGGCCTGCGTGCTGGCCGACCACTTTTGCGCGACCGCGGGCAGGTGGGGCGTTAGCTAGCGTCAGGTCCCCATGAAGCCCACCGCGCAGCTTGACGATTCCACATCTTCGTCAGCAAATGCGGCCATGGAAAGCGCCGGGCTTCAACGTGTCCTGAACTGGTTGATCGACGGCGCGAGGTCTTCGGGGACTTCGGCCGACATGATCGCCGCAGTCTGCGAACGTCTCGTCGACGCCGGCCTGCCGCTGTGGCGGTTCGGCATCTTCATTCGCACGCTGCATCCCGAAATCTTCGGCCGTAACTTCATCTGGCGGCAGGGCCAGAAGGTCGAAATGGGCACCGTCGATTTTGATATCCTGGACTCACCCGAATTCGCGCAGAGCCCGCTCCGCATCGTGTTCGAGCACGGGGTGGAGGTCAGGGGCCGGATCGACGATCCCGAGAGCGCGCGGTTTCCGGTCATCAACGACATGCGCGCCGAAGGTGTGACCGATTATATCGCGGTGCCGATGCCGTTTCTCGACGGCTCGACCCACGCCACGAGCTGGGTCACGCGCCAACCCGGCGGCTTCAGCGATGACGACATCGCGGTGATCCGGATGATCATGGCGCCGCTCGCCCGCGTCAGCGAGATCGTCAGCCTGCGCCGCACCGCGGAGATGCTGCTCGACACCTATGTCGGCAATCGCGCCGGCGCACGCATCCTCGGCGGCCAGATCCGCCGCGGTCACAACGACACCATTCGGGCTGCGATCTGGCTGTCGGATCTGCGCGGCTTCACCGCGCTGTCGGACCGGCTGCCGGCCGAGACCGTGGTCGAGATCCTCAACCAATATTTTGATTGTCAGGTCACGGCGATCCGCGGCCACGGCGGCGAGGTCTTGAAGTTCATGGGCGATGGCCTGCTCGCGGTGTTCCCGATTGACGAATATGTCGGCGATGCCGCGCATGTCTGCACGCGCGTGCTGGAAGCCGCACGCGATCCCGCGCCAGCGTCGAGGCGCTCGCTTTTCCGGTCGGCGACGTCATCGAGCGCTTCCGGTTCGGCGTCGCACTCCATGTCGGCAACATCCTCTACGGCAATATCGGCGGCGGCAACCGGCTCGACTTCACCTGCATCGGCCCCGCCGTCAATCTCGCAGCAAGAATGGAGAAGATCGCGGGCCGGACCGGACGGACCCTCGTCGCCTCGGAAGCTTTTGCCAATGTCTGCGGCCACGACTGGCGCGAGCTTGGTGAATTTCCAATCGCAGGATTTTCCAAGGCACAGCGCGTATATGGACTGGCCGAAGAGATACGCTATTCCTCCGGCTCCGTCGTGAACAGCAGCGGATAGCCTTTGGTGCGGGCGGCGTCGGTGGCACGCGTCGCCTTGGTCTCCGCGACGTCCTTGGTGAAGACGGCAACGACGCAGGCGCCCAGCTTGTGCGCGGTGATCATGACCTTGTAGGCCTGATCCTCGGTCATGCGGAACTCGGCCTTCAGGATCCTCGTGACGAACTCACGCGGCGTGTAGTCATCGTTGATCAGGATCACCTTGTGCAGCTTCGGCCGCTCGACCTTGGTCCTGGTCCTGGTTTTCGGCGTGGTGACAGTGTCGTTCATTCCGCCTCCCGTAAACGGCGGGCTTGGGTTCCTGCCGGCGATCAGCTCGCGGCCTTCTCACCATATTGCAGGACCTGCACCTTCTCCAAGGTGATCAGCCCGCTCGACATCATGCCATCCAGGATGGGCAGGAATGCGTTGATATTGTCCTCGCTGTCGACGATCTCGATCAACAGCGGCAGGTCTTCCGAGAGCCGCAGGATTTTCGAGGTGTGCAGCCGGCTCGACTTGCCGAAGCCCATCGGGCCGCGCAGCACGGTGGCACCCGCAAGGTGGCGCTCGCGCGCCGTCATCACGATCGCTTCATAGAGCGGCTTGCCGTCGAAATGGTCGCTCTCGCCGATAAAAATGCGGAGTGAAACAGCCTGATTGGGGATTTGCATGGTCAACTCCTGGTCAAGCGGTTGTAACGGCTTGCCATCATGTGCCCTGCCCATACCGAAACCAGCCAGCAGGCCACGGACGCCGCGACATAGGCGAGCGCCGTGTATGTCATGCCGCCGTGAAACAGGCGGAAAGTCTCCAGGCTGAAAGTCGAGAAGGTGGTGTAGCCGCCGCAGAAGCCGGTCATGACGAACTGCCGGTGCTCCGGTCGCGCTAGCATGCGGCCGTCGGGGGCGGTCAGCGTCGCGTAGAAGCCGATGACGAGCGAGCCCGTCGCGTTGATGAACAGCGTCGCGAACGGAAAGCCGGGGCCGGTGTCGAGGGCCAGTCCGGCCAGGTAGCGCGTCAACCCGCCGACGATGCTGCCGGCAGAGACCCAGGCATAGAGCATCGCCGTGCGCCGGCGGTCGGCGGAGGAGGAATTCATCTGCCTCTAGCCTCCCAGACTGTCCGCAAGGAGGAAGCCGCAGCTCACAGCTGCGAGGCACAGTCCGACCGAAAACAGGACATTGCCGAATGCGTGCACCGGCTCACCGTTGCGGGCGAGTGTCAGCGTTTGCAGGCTGAACGAGGACACCGTGGTGTAGCAGCCGAGGAACCCCGTCACCGCAAACAGCCACGGATTGGGCGCGGCGAACACCGAGCCGGGATGGGTCGCCAGCGCACCGAAGATGCCGATCAGGAAGGCGCCAGTGACGTTGATCGTCATGGTGCCCCATGGAAAAGTCTCGCCCAGCCGCCGCGCGATCGCGCCGGAGACGAAATAGCGGGCGCAGCCGCCCAGCACGCTGCCGACCACGATGGCGATCACTCCACTCAGCACGATGAACAGCTCCCCGTCATTCCTTGTTCTCCGCCGTCAAGCCGTTGCCGACCGCAAGCAGTCCTACGAGCGCGGCCAGCGCGAAGCCAAGCCCCGCGAGGAATGTGCCCGCCGAACCATAGGCGTCCCACAGCGCGCCGGCGATCACGCTCGCGGCCAGCAAGGCAAGCCCCGTGAACAGGTTGAAATAGCCGAAGGCGGTGCCGCGCAGCGCTGATGGTGCAGTATCGGCGACGAGGGCCGAGAGCAAGCCTTGCGTCAGTCCCATGTGAAGACCCCAGAGCACGACGCCAAGTGCGAGGCCGCCGAGACTCGGCAGCAGTGCGAGTGCGAGGTCGGCGCCGGCGAGAAAAACGAGGCCGAGCGCGAGCAGGGCGGTCCGGTTGATCCGGTCCGACAGCACACCGGCCGGATAGGCCGACAGCGCGTAGGTGATGTTCATGAGCACCAGCACCGCGGGCACCCACATCGCATTGAGGCCGATGTTCTGCGCACGCAAGATCAGGAAGGCCTCGCTGAAGCGGGCGAGCGTGAAGACAACGCCGACCGCGACGACGCGCCAGTACACGGGCCCAAGCTGCCGCATGGCTGCGGTGTTGAGCGGGTTCCTCGCGGGTGCCCTGCTCGGATCCGGCTCCGGCTCGTTCACGGCGAACGCGATCAGTCCGAAGGACAAAAACGCCGGCACAACGGCCACCCAGAACACCGCGGCAAAATGATCCGCCGTCCACCACATCAGACCGATCGCGGCGAGCGGTCCGACGAAGGCCCCCACGGTATCGAGCGATTGTCGTAGGCCGAAGCTCGCGCCGCGAAGGCCGGCCGGCGAGATATCGGCGATCAGCGCATCGCGGGGTGCGCCGCGGATGCCCTTGCCAACGCGGTCGATGAAGCGCGCCGCGACCAGCCAGCCGACGCTGGGCGCAAGAGGGAATAGCGGCTTGGTCAGGGCGGCCAGGCCATAGCCGAAGGCGGCGAGCAGCTTGCGCCGGCCGAGCCAGTCCGACAGCGCTCGGAGAAGATTTTCGTGATCGAAGCGGTCGCCTCCGCGATGCCCTCGATGAATCCGACGGTGAGCGTGGAGGCGCCGAGCACGGTGACGAGATAGACCGGCAGCAGCGCGTGGATCATCTCCGAGGAGATGTCCATCAGCATCGAGACGAAGCCGAGCACCCAGATTCCCCGGGTAGCCTGGTGCGCCCAGTATTCGGTGTGGTCGTCGTCACGTCCCTCGCCTTCGTTTCAGGCAACAAAAAAACCCGCCAGCGGCGGGTTTGTCCATGCTCCCGCCTCAGGCAGAGGCTCAATCATTGCCTCACCTCAAGCAGGAGTCATCAGCCCACTACGGTCATTCGACCGCCGGGCGGTTATCGGGGGACTCCATCCCCATCTGTATGGTCAGCCTAGCATGGAAATCACAGGGAACAAGTAGGCGGGGTGCTCCGTCCCATGGCGCGAACGCGCGGCGGCGCAAGCGTGGCGACATGGCGGCGATTTCGCGCAGTGCACGAAGACCCCAAACTCGCAAATCCCTAACCCAATTGTGAAGCACAAGCGATCTTCGCACTTTGCGGTAAGGCGTTTGCATGTCACCATCGCGTCATACGACGGGAGACTGCGATGCGGTTGCTGTTCTCGATCGGGGCTGTGCTGGTGGCCGGCGTGCTTGCCGGGGGGACGTCGCGGGCATCGCGGCACCAAGTCCTAAACTTGAACCGCCGAAATTTGAACCGTCAAGACATCAGCGGCAGGCGGCCGACGGCGATGCGCAATCGGTCGATGTCGAGCTGATCCTTGCGGTGGACGTCTCCTACTCCATGGACATGGACGAGCTCGCGATCCAGCGCGAGGGTTACGCGCAGGCGATCCAGTCCAAGGAATTTTTGCAGGCGCTGAAGGCCGGCCCCAATGGCAGGATCGCGGTGACCTATTTCGAATGGGCTGCATCCTCCGATCAGAAGATCATCATCCCGTGGCGCCTCATCGACGGACCCGAGTCGGCGGACGCGGTCGCAGCCGAGATCATGAAGACGCCGATCCGGCGCGCCTCACGCACCTCGATCTCCGGCGCGATCGGATTTGCGATGCCGCTGTTCGACGAGGATCCCTATCATGGAATTCGCCGCGTCATTGACATCTCAGGCGACGGCCCCAACAACAATGGCGGCCCGGTCACCTTGGCGCGCGATGCTGCGCTCGAGAAAGGCATCATCATCAACGGCCTGCCGATCATGGTAAAGGAGCCATCCTATTCGACCATGGATATCGACAACCTCGATTATTACTACGAGGATTGCGTCATCGGCGGTCCCGGCTCCTTCGTGATCTCGATCAAGGATCGCGAAAAATTCAAGGAAGCGATCCGCACCAAGCTGCTGATGGAAGTTGCCGACCGCACACCCGAGCATCCGGTTGTGCACGTTGCGGACAAGGACAAGGAGCCGCGTGTGAACTGCCTGATCGGCGAGAAAATCTGGTCGGACCGCTGGGGCCGCTAAAGTCCCACTGCAGTGAGGCCAATTGTCTCGCCGCGTGCGACGGTTGGATTAACCGTTCATTAACTAAGGCGTGGCCTATTCGAGGTGTTTCTGAATGTTTCTGACGTCGCCTGCCTGTCATCGAAAGCACGCGAGTTCGTCGGGACCGTTCACCGAGCAAGTCCATGGCCATCATCGCGCAAAGCACCAGCCAGATTTCGCCCGCCAACGAGCGGATGTATCATCAGAGCGCTCTGCTCGGTGAATGGAAGGGCAATTGGGCAGGCAATAACCAGCCCGTCGGCTTCAAGGTCGTGAACATCCGCGGCAGCCGGGCACAGGTCGAGTACACCCACAATGGGCACACCGACCGTGGTTTTGCCCAAATCAGCGGCTCGCTCATCACCTTCGGTTCGGTGACGGTCGGCACCAAGGACGGCAAGAACCTCGTGCTATTGTTTTCCGCGGGCGGCGCCGGCAAGCAGACCGCGACGCTGGCGAAACAGGCGCCGCCGGCCTCCGACAGCCGTCTCATGGGAAGCTGGGGCGGCTATTCCAGTGACAACGGCAAGAGCGCGAGCTTTCGCGTGCTGTCCGTCAACGGCAACGAAGCCCAGGTCAGCGTCACCACCGACGGCATCACCCGCCAGGGCACCGGCATCGTCTACAAGAACGTCATCATGTTCGGGCAATCCCAGATCGCGACCGATGACGGTCAGAACGGCAAGATCATCTACCAGGTCGGCACGAAGTCCTTCATGGTGCCGGTGACGAAATATCCGCCGGCGGATTCATCGTCCTCGGTCGACGTGACGGCGTAGCCGCTTACGGCTGCTTCGCACCAGACTGTGTCAGCACTTGCAACTGCCGGTCGATTTCCCGCACAACATTGCAGGCGGGCGCGAGGGCGCCGTCGCCAATCAGCCGCCAGACCTCCTTTGCCTGTCCGGCCAAATGCGGAATCGTCAGCGGCAAGTGCGCTGCCTCCAGCAGCGCGCCCTTTTCATTGATGAGATAGCGCTCGTTCAGCGCGAACAGGACCTGTGCGACGCAGGCGAGCGATCGGTATATGCATCCGGCAATGTGAGTCCGCTCGTCGCGCGCGATAGCAAGCTCGGCATGTTCGATGCCAAACAGCACCTCCCATTGAAATCGCCGGATCAAAGCATCGCGCAGGGATCGCGGATAGGGCCGCGCAATAGATTTAAGCCGCGCGATCAGGGCTCGCGGATCGTGCATTGGCTGGCAATAGGCGATCTCGCCCATCCAGATCGCCGAGCAGAAGCCGTGCGGATGGCCGGGCTGGTAGTCCATGGTGACGGTCCCGGCGCGGCAGGTTTCCATCACAGCTTCGACGGCATCGGCGTTACGATAGAGCAGATCAACCTTGTATCCCTCAACCGACAGCCACGCGCCGCCGACGATCCACGGTCCCCATTCTCCGATCGGCGTCACTGAAGCGGCCGCCGGGTTTTCGGCGAGCGCCCTCGCAGCCGCCAGCAGCCGTTCCGTATCCAGCGGAGCGGCCGCCGTGAAATAGAGGCCGATATCGTAGTCGGACGTCGTATGCGCGCTGCCCCGCGCACGCGAGCCGCCGAGCACAATGGCCTCGATGCCCGGCACCTCGGCAAAGGCGGATGTCAGGCGCGTGAGCAAGGGATCTTGCGTCATGGACGGCGCGTACTGCTTCTATTTCGGCGCGAGCGGTGGCACTCTGTCATTCGGCGCTTCCGCCTGTATCGTGATCAGCGTCATCGAGACCAGATCGCAATAGCCGATCAGGCTGATGATATCCATGATGCCGCGCTCACCGAATTTCTGGTGCGCGGCGAACGTCAGGCCAGAATATTTCATGGTCATCCTTCCCGTCAGGCGGATACGCGCCGGCTTGCTCGATCGCCAGCTTACGTTGCGATTCGAGGCAGGCAAGGATGACGGCGCCGGCCGAGGCTGCGGCATCGGCATGGCCGTATGCCGCGTTCATGCGCCCGGCGCCCGGTGAAGATCAGATCCGTGCCTCCAGGATCAGGTTGAAGGGTGTTTCGGCGGCGCGGCGGAAGCGCGACAGGCCGCCTTCGCTGGCGACCTTGCGTAGCCTTGCCTCGCCGGCTTGCGCGCCGAGCGCGAGGCCCACCTCCTGATCGAGCGAGGCCGGCGTGCAGATCATTGTCGAAGCCGCATAGTAGACCCGCCCGACCGGGTTGAGATTGTCCTCGAGGCGGTCGCCCGCGAACGGCTCGACCAGCATGCAGGTGCCGTCCTTCGCCATGGTTTGGCGCACGTGGCTTATGGCGCCGACGGGATCGCCCATGTCGTGCAGGCAATCGAAGAAGCAGACGAGATCGTACCCTTCAGCCGGATAGGTCTTGGCCGAGTGAACCGCGAAGCTGACCCGATCGCCGAGCCCGGCTTCGACTGCCGCCTTGCGCGCGGCCTCGATCGAGCCCTCATGATAGTCGAAGCCGTAGAAGCGTGAGTTTGGAAAGGCTTGCGCCATCAGCCGCGTCGAGACGCCGTGGCCGCAGCCGACATCAGCGACCTTGGCGCCACGCTTCAGCTTGTCCACGACACCGTCGAGCGCGGGCAACCACTCTTGCACCAGATGATGCATGTAGCCGGTGCGGAAGAAGCGGGCGGTGCCGCAGAACAGGCACTCGCTGCGCCGGTTCCAGCCGACGCCTTTACCGGACTTGAATGCATCCGAGACCTTTGGCTCATCGAGAAAGGCTGAAGCAATGACGTTACCGAACGCACCGAGAAAGACCGGACTGTCCTCATCGGCGAGCGCCATCGCTTGCTCGGGCAGCATCGAGAACTTTCGAGATGCGGCATCGTATTCGATGTAGCCGGATGCCGCCTGGCTCGACAGCCATTCGCGGACATAGCGCTCCGCCGTTCCGGTGGCGCTCGCGAGCTCGGTCGAGTTCATCGGCCCCTTGGCGGCGAGGGTCCGGTAGAGACCGAGCTTGTCCCCGAGCAGGACCAGCGATGCATTCATCGCCGCGCCGAACTCGGTGACTATCTTGCCCATAAAGGCATTCAACCTGTCGGAATTGACCTCCATGACAGTCTCCATAAAAAGGTTGGGCATTTTCAAGGGTCTGCGCAATTGCGCGCTGCGGGACTGCGCTGCGACCTAGGCTCACGCGTCCTCTATGTGGGTCAATCCGGCGCGGGGGAGGTTCAACGCATCAAGACAACGTCGTCCTGGAACTGGATCACGCGATATGCAGCGCCCCTCCGCTGGCATTCGCGCGATCCCGAGGTTATAATTTGGGGGCCCCTTTTTCGACGGAAGCCTGAATGTCCGGCCTTGCAGGTTCTTGTGGTTTCGCAGCTCTCTTCGCCGTGCTTTGCCTCGGTGGAGCACCGGTTCATGCGCAAGCCGCGCCGCTGAGTTATTGGATACCGGGCGGAGCTTTCGGGTTTGGCGGCAGTGCCGGCCAGAGCTCCGATACCTATGGCAATTTTCCGAGCTTCGATGCCAGCGGGCGCACCAGTTTTGCGAACGGCTTCTTTGTCGGCAGCCAGCGCGGCAACCTGAATTGGAGCGGTCTTAACCAGACTGGACCACTGGCCAATTTTAGCGCCCTGTCCTACGACAGCACGCAGTTCGGCTACAACATGAAGAGCGCGGGCGGCATGCCCGTGACGTTCTTTGCCGGCTTCGACACGTTGAAATATGGCAACGGCATCGGCAGTTCGGTTGCGCCGCTGACCTCCGGCGCTGCGCCCGGCTATGGCGCATTCGGAGGTATCGAATTCAAGCCGACATCCAACCTCAGCCTGTCGTTCGGGGCGGGTTTCACCCAACGAGATTCGGGCCGCATGGATAGCGACATCAGGTCGGACATGCTGCCCGGCGAATCGCCGGCGCTAAGCGGCCTTCGACGCTGAGAGATCACCGCGGAACGGACGTCACGATAGGCCCGCCACCAGCGGGCGCTGCAGGTGCTTGGCCATCAGTTCCGACGCCTCGCCGTAGCGCCGCGTTTCCAGAGCTTCGAGCAGGCGCAAATGGTCGCGCACGTGCCGCCGCATGCCCTCGCGGTCGGCGAAGCTGCGATAGGCGAATAGGCGCCTGATCGAGTTCACGCGCTTGAGCGCTTCAACGAAGAACGGATTACCGGCGCCGCGGACAATCCCTTCATGGAACTCGCAGCCAGAGTGATAGATCTCGCCGATCGTCATCTTCTCAAGTTCGCCTTCCAGGATGCGACGCTGGCGCTCACGCAAGCGAGCGATCACCTCCTGCGGCAGCATGAAGTCGGGCTGCGCGATCGCCGCCGGCTCGATTACCGCACGAAACGCCATCGCCTTGGCCTGTGCTTCGGGGCTGGAGAGGGTCTCCGCGAAGCGCCAGCCATAGCCGGGCAGACGAGCGATCCATCCCTCGGCCGCAATGCGGTCGAGCAACCGCTGCAGCTCAGCCCGGCTTAGATCATAGCGGCGCATCAGCTCCGCTTCGGTGACGTCAGTCGGCAGCCGGCTCGCGAACACGTCGCCTGCGATGGTCGCATAGATCTGCTCGCTGTGCCGAATCGCCGCGAGCGCCGGTTTGGCCGCGCCGCTGGTCGGGCTTTTCGCCAGCACGAAGCCGCGATGTGGCTCGCCATACGCCAATCCCGCCGTCTCGAGAGCCTTGAGGCCGAGCCGGATCGGCGCGCGTGAAGATCGAGCGCGTCCGCAAGCCTTTGTTCGACCAAGCGATCGCCGGCCTTCATGCCTTCGCGTCGGGCGAGCGACATGATCAGGCCGGCGAGGTGTTCGGCACGCTCAGAACCACTGTTTCTGGCGGTGCGTTGTCGGGAACTGTCGGATACCGTCATTGCAGTGCACGCAAAGTTTAGAGCTTGACAGAGTGTCTCATCGATTGTTCTTTTACGCAATAATATACAATCGAGCAGGGAGAGTCCCGATGGCGTACGCGCCAGATATCTACATTTGCGAGACCGCTGCCCGCGATGGTCTTCAGAATCTCGACATCTTCTTTCCCACCGAAGCCAAATGCGCGCTGATCGACACGATCGCCGCCGCCGGCTTGGGCGAGATCGATGCCGGATCCTTCGTGCCGCCAAAAGTCGTGCCGCAATTCGCCGATGTCGACGACGTGATGGCGCATGCGCTCACACATAAATCGGCGGTCATCGGCGCGCTGGCGCCGAACCCGAAGGGCGCCGAGCGCGCCATTAGCGCCGGCGTCAACGCCATCTATTTCGTCGTCTCGGCGAGCGAGACGCACAACCGGGCCAACGTGCGCCGCTCGGTCGATGAGCAGATCGAAGGATTTCGATCAGTCCGTGCGGCGATCGATGCCCGGCCGGTGGGCCAGAGGCCGCAACTGATGGGTGCGATCTCGACCTCGTTCGGCTGCTCGCTGGAAGGCGAGGTCAGTGAAGCGGCCGTGTGCCGGGTGGCGCGCGCCTTTGCGGAGGCCCGTGCCGACGAAATCGGGCTTGCCGACACTGTCGGCTATGCGACCCTAAGCTGATCGGGCAGATCGTCGGAGCTGTCAGGCGCGAAGTCGGGGCGCAAATGACGCTGCGGCTGCATCTGCATGACACGCTCGGCGCCGGCCTTGCCAATGCAGTCGCCGGCCTCGAAGCCGGCATCCGCCGTTTCGACGCCGCGGTGTCCGGGCTGGGCGGCTGCCCCTTTGCCCCCGGTGCGCGCGGCAACATCGTCACAGAGGATCTGGTGTTCATGCTGGAACGCATGGGACTTTCCACTGGCATCGACCTCGACCGCCTGATGCAGACACGCGAGATCCTCACCCGCCATATCCCGGCAAAGCACCTAACGGGGCATCTGCACGAGGCCGGCATCCCCAAGGTTCTGCGGAGGGCGGCATGACGGCGGCTGCGCGCGAGACCGCGTCGGAGCTTCGTCCGCTCGCCGGCATCCGTATCATCGAGTTCAGCCAGATGGTGATGGGGCCGAGCTGCGGCTTGATCCTCGCTGATCTCGGCGCCGACGTGATCAAGGTCGAGCCGCCAAAAGGGACCGCACCCGGTATTTCAAGGGACCCGCCGCCGGCTTCTTCGCCACCTACAGCCGCAACAAGCGCAGCATCGCGCTGGATACGTCGACCGCGGAAGGCCGGGACATCGCACGCAGGCTGATCCAGAACAGCGACGTTCTGATCGAGAATTTCAGACCGGGCTTGTTGAAGCGGACCGGTCTCGATTACGACACCGTCGCCGCCTTCGCGCCGCGCCTGATCTATTGCTCGCTCAAGGGCTATTTGCCTGGCCCTTACGAGAACCGCCTCGCGCTCGACGAGGTCGTGCAGATGATGGGTGGCCTCGCCTACATGACCGGTTTGCCCGACCGGCCGATGCGCGCCGGCGCCTCGGTCAACGATGTCATGGGCGGCATGTTCGGTGTGATCGCGATCCAGGCCGCTCTCGCCGAGCGGCAACGGACCGGCCGAGGTCGCTATATCCAGAGTGCGCTCTACGAGAACAACGTCTTCCTGATGGCGCAGGCCATGATGTGCGAGGTGGTCAGCGGTCAGCCCTCGATCCCCTATTCGATCAAGGACAGCCCGTGGCCGGTTTACGATCTCTTCGACACCCGGGACGGCTCGAAGCTGTTCGTCACTATTGTCGGCGAAGAACAATGGGCGGCGTTCTGCCGCTCCTTTGATCGTGAAGCCTGGCTCATTGATCCGCGCTTTGCGACGAGCAACGACCGTGTCGATCAGCGCGGTTGGCTGATCCCCGAGATCGCGAAGATTTTCAAGCAATGGGACAAGGCCG
Source organism: Bradyrhizobium sp. RDM12 (assembly GCF_051917485.1). Lineage (NCBI taxonomy): Bacteria > Pseudomonadati > Pseudomonadota > Alphaproteobacteria > Hyphomicrobiales > Nitrobacteraceae > Bradyrhizobium > Bradyrhizobium sp. RDM12. Next base: position 6,895,347 of record NZ_CM133064.1, on the reverse strand, counting down.
ATCTCGCCGCGCGCCTCGAACTGCTTGATTTGCCCTACGCACCGGTGAACAAGCCCGGCGATCTCTTCGATGATCCGCATCTCAACCAGTCGGGCGGCCTGACCGACATTCGGCTGCCCGACGGCCGAACGGCAAAGACGCCGCTATTGCCGATTTCCATGGACGGCCGGCGCCTGACCAACCGCTACGATCCACCACAAATCGGTGAACATAGCGGCGAGATCCTGAGGGAGATCGGAATTTCCGCGAACGAGATCGAAACGCTGCGGCAAGCAGGGACGATCAAGATCGCGCCGTCCTGAACGATCGGCGCGATCGAACAAAAACAAGGGAGGAGGAGCACATGAGCATTACTAGGCGTCAGGCGCTGATCGCGGGCTCCGCACTAGCCGGCGCATCGCTGCTGCCGAGACGGTTGCAGGCGGAGGGTAAGCAGGTCTCGCTTGCGTTCGGACCGGTGTCGCCGGTCTACGCCATCGGCATGATCGCGGAGCTGAAGGGGTACTTTAAGGACGAAGGGCTCGATCCGAAGCTCGTCACCGGCAATGCGGGCACGTTTGGCCGCCAGACGCTGGCGGCGGGGCAGGCCCTGTTCGCGCATGGTGACGCCAGCCATCCGCTCCAGCTCAGCGCGCGCGGCAAGCCGTGCAAGATCCTGCTCGCCACCGAGATGGTGTGCTCCTACGCCAATATCATGGTCCGGCAAGACCTTCACGACAGCGGCATCAATTCGGTCGAGAAGCTTGCGGAGTACAAGCGGGCGGATGACGCCAAGCCGATCGTTGCCGCCACCGCCATCGGATCTGGCACCTGGGTGTTCGGCACTTATGTGTTCGAAGCGCGCGGGCTGGGCGGCAAGGTGAACTGGGTCGCCGGCGGTGGGCCCAACACGATGTTCCCCTCGCTCCAGACCAAGCAATTCGACGCCATCATGGCGCCGCCGAGCTGGATCGTCGAGGTCGAGAAGAAGGGCTTTGGCAAGACGATTTACGACACCTCCAAGCCCGGCGTGTTCGACAAGGATTTCGGCGGGGCGCTGCCCGTGCTCGTGATCTACACGCTTCAGGACACGATCGAGCAGGACAAGGCGATGGTGCAGGCCTATGTGAACGCGATCTATCGCGCGATGGCGTTCGTGAAGGCGACGCCGCTCGCGGACGTGCAAGCGCTGATCACGCCAAAATATTTCTCCGGCATCGACCCCGATGCGGTCGGCGCCGAGCTCGGCTTCGACAAGTCGACGTGGGCATATGACGGTGTCATCGACAAGCCTTCGTTCGAACGCGGCGCCAAGCCGTGGTATCGCAAGGGCACCGACATTCCCGAAACCAAATACGAGGATGTCGTCGACATGAGCTTCCTTCAGGCAGCCAGGGCGAAATACAAATGATCGCCGCGCCAGGCCCGGACCTTGCGCTCGCGCGAGACGAGGACGAAATAGCGGCGGCGCGCACCCGTATTGCGGTGCAGGGTCTCGTGAAACGATTCAACGCGTCCGGCCGTGAGTTCGTGGCGGTCGATGATGTGTCCTTCGAGGTCAAGCAGGGCGAATTTGTCGCGCTGCTCGGTCCATCCGGCTGCGGTAAGAGCACTATCCTCAACATGGTCGCGGGGCTATTGCCGCGTTCGGCCGGCCGGATCCTGATCGATGAGGACACGGTCGAGACTGGCAAGGTCAACCCCAGCGTCGGCTATGTCTTCCAGCGTGACACGCTGTTCCCCTGGCGAACCGTGGAGCAGAACATCGGCTATGGGCTCGAGATCGCCGGGCTGCCAAAGACCGAGCGCGCCGGACGCGTCGCTTCGGCGGTCCAGAAGGCCGGGCTCTCGGGGTTCTCGCGGAGCTTTCCGCGCATGTTGTCCGGCGGAATGCGCCAGCGCGTCGCCTTGATGCGCACGCTGATCCTGGAGCCCGAGATCCTGCTGATGGACGAACCGTTCGGCGCGCTCGACACCCACACCAAGCTGGAGATGCACAAGACGCTGCTGGAGATATGGGAGCGCGAGCGGCAGACCGTGCTTTTCGTGACCCACGATCTCGGCGAGGCATTGACGCTGGCGAGCCGCATCATCCTGCTTTCGGCGCGGCCCGGGCGACTGAAGGAAGACTTCGACGTCGCCATCCCGCGCCCGCGCGATCCCGTGGGCGTGCGCGAGACCGCCGAATTCGGTCGCCTCTATTCTCACATCTGGCATTCCCTCGGCGAGGAATTTCGCCGCATCAGGGCCGACTGACCATGTCTAACAGCCGTATTGTGATTCTGTTCTGGCAGCTGGCTATACTTGCAGCCGTTCTCGTGATCTGGCAGTGGGGCTTTGAATGGAGCAAGGCGCTGCTGCCAAAGGCTTACGTACCGAAGATCCTCGATCCCTATTTCGTCGCCAAGCCATCGCTGATCTGGCAAAGCTTCCTGCGGCTTGGTTGCTTTACCGATCGCGGCGGCTTTGCCGCCTGCATCAAGGGCAACGACAACAATCTGTGGTTCGCCACGCTCGTCACGCTGAAGAACACCTGGTGGGGCTTTCTGTTCGGGTCAGCGAGCGGAATCGCGGCCGGCCTGATCCTCGGCCGGTCGGACTTCCTTGCCCGCGTGTTCGGACCCTACATCGTGGCGCTCAACTCGATCCCGCGCATCGCGCTGGTGCCGCTGGTCATCCTCATCTTCGGCCTCGGCGATCTCTCCAAGATCGCGACGGCCTGGCTCGTCGTTTTCTTCGTGGTGTTCTTCAACACCTTTGAAGGGACGCGGGCGGTCGATCGCGATCAGATCGCCGCCGCCCGTCTGCTGGGCGCCAGCGAATTCACCGTGCTGCGCACGGTCGTGATCCCTTCCGCACTCGCCTGGGTGTTCGCCTCGCTGCTGCCGGCCGTGTCTTTTGCGCTGATCGGCGTCATCGTCGGCGAATTCATCGGCGCCGAGCGAGGGCTCGGCAAGCTGATCATCGAAGCGGAGGCGCGGGCCAATGCCAGCGAGATGATGGTCGCCATCTTCGTCATGATGTTCGTCGGGATCCTGCTGGCGATCGCGGTGCGCTCGCTGCAGTCCTACCTGCTGCGATGGCAGCCGCAATTCGAGCCGTCAGCATAGCAGCCTGGAACGAATTGAGGAAGAGTTGCCGGTATAGCGTCACCGGCTGAATCGCGCCACCAGTTCGACATGCGGCGTGTGTCGGAACTGGTCGACCGGCACGACGGTCTCGATCCTGTAACCACCGTCGATCAGCAGCCGTGCGTCGCGGGCAAACGTCGCGGCGTTGCAGGACACTGCGATCACGACAGGCACCTTGCTCGCAGCAAGCTTCAGCGCCTGCGCTTGCGCGCCCTGACGCGGAGGATCGAACATCACCGCATCAAAATCGCGCAGCTCCGGCGGCACCAGCGGACGGCGGAACAGGTCGCGCGGCTCGGCCTTGATCGGCTTGAGTCCCGGCGTGCGCGCGGCCTTCGCGAGCGCGGCGATCGCGCCGGCGTCATTGTCGTAAGCCGTGACACGCGCCTTTTCGGCGAGCCTGAGAGCGAACGGGCCGACGCCGCAGAAGAGATCGAGAACCTCCCTTGCCTTGCCAACGCGCTCGGCAACGAGTGCAGCAAGCGTCTCTTCCCCCGCCACCGTGGCCTGCAGGAACGAGCCCGGCGGCAACGTCACTTCAGTACGGCCCATCTTTATCGTTGGCGGCAGGCGTTGCAGCACCAGCTCCCCATGCCGCGTCAGCCGCGCCAGGCGATGCTGCTCGGCAACGCGCGACAGCGCCGTGACCAGCGGCGTCGGCAGCGGACCGGAGCCGCGCACGTCGACATCGAGACCGCTGGCGGTCGCGGTGACCTGGATGTCCAGCGGCTTCGTCACTGCCATTTTGGACGTCAACGGCTCGGCCAATGCCCAGGCGGCATCGAGCGCGCCATCGAGCGCGGGATCGAGGATCGGACAGCGATGGATCGGGATCACGTCGTGCGAGCTTGCGGCCGAGAAGCCGACCTTCAGCACGTCATGTGTGCCGAACCTTCCGTGAAGCGTCACGCGCCGGCGGCCGGCGCCATGGGCATCGACCAGCGGCGCCACCTCGCAATCGATGCCGGCCTGCGCCAGCGTCTCGACCACGATGTCGCGCTTCCAGGCACGATAGGGCTCGGCCGCCCAATGCTGGATCGCGCAGCCGCCGCAGATGCCGAAATGCGGGCAGAACGGCTCAACGCGCTCGGGGCTTGCGACGTCGACGGCGAGCAGTTTGCGGCGGTCGGGATGGCCCGCGACATGGTCGACCTCGACACTCTCGCCGCCAAGCGTGTAGGGCACGTAGACCGCATCGCCGGTCGTCAGCGAGACGCCATCGCCGCGATGGCCGACATGATCGATCGTGACGCGTTCAACCACGGCGCGCGCCCAGGAAGAATTCGATGTTGCCATCCCCGCCCGCAATCGAGGAGGGAAACACCTCGATGTCGGTGCAGCCGAGCGACGCGGCAAAGGCCGCGATGTCCTCGCAGATAGTCTGATGCACCGCGGCATCACGGATGATGCCCTTCTTGTTGTGCTTCCGATCCGCCTCGAACTGCGGCTTGATCAGGGCGAGCAGGCTCATCGGCGCAGCCGCGAGCGACAGCGCGACGGGCAGCACCGCCTTGAGCGAGATAAAGCTGACGTCGATGACGACGATATCGGGCCGCGCCGGCAGCCGCTTGCCCTCATAGCTGCGGATATCGGTCTCCTCGATCGACACGATCTTGGGATGATCGCGCAGCGAGGCGTGCAGCTGGCTGGTGCCGACATCGATGGCGAACACCAGGCTCGCCCCGTTGGCCAGCAGCACCTCGGTGAAGCCGCCGGTGGAGGCGCCGACGTCGAGGCAGACATGGTCCTCGATGTCGATCGGGTAGCGCTCCAGTGCGCCCGCGAGCTTGACGCCGCCGCGCGAAACGTAGGGGTGCGCAGGCTCGGCCTCGATCACCGCGTTCTCGGCGATCGTCTCCGAGGGCTTTGCGACCTGCTTGTCGTCAGCCCTGACGAGGCCGGCCTCGATCGCCGCACGCGCCCGGGCCCGGCTCTCGAACAAGCCGCGCTCGACCAGCAGAACATCCGCGCGCTTGCGGGCAGGGGACATGATCTCTCCGGAGGCGAAGTGAAGCGCTTATGGTGCGATCAATCGCGCGGCTGCCATCCGGACGCAAGTCTCGAACGCGGCGAGATCGTGCCAGACATTGACTGGTTGCCTCGTCGGCGTCACCAGCGGACAGCCGTGCAGTTCCAGCGCATGGATCATCATGAGATTGTCGACGAGGCCAAAATCTTCGACGGTCAACCCCTGTGCGTCGACCAGCCGCCCGTCCTCGGAGGAGACGTGCATGAAGCGGCCGAGACGGTCGGCATAGGTGGTGCCATCGTTGGAATAGGCCATGCAAAACTTGCGGCGCCCGGCCATGAAGCCGAGCTCGTAGACGGTGCCGGGATCGGCGCCGGCGCCGCGGAACGGCGTCATGTTCGCGATGATGGCGTCGGCCGCATCCATCATGGCCTCGTTGCCGCAGAAGATCTGCCGCGACGCGTCAGGTGTGGTGAGGTCGATGGCGTTGTCGAGAGGATAGAGGCCGGTGAGGCCGTGGACAGCGCAAATCGCGGCCTTCTGCCGGCCGATCGCAATCGCATCCGGCAGGAACACGTCGGGACCTGCCAGATAGATTTTCATGAAGGTCGCGCTGCTTCGCGTCAGGCCGAAGCTCGCCCTTAGGCGAGCTTGACCGTCTCGGTCTTGACGTCCTTGCCGAGCGCCTCGAACACCTTGGCGACGATGCCCTTGGCGTCGAGACCGGCGCGGGCGTACATCGCGTTCGGCGTGTCGTGGTCCAGGAACACGTCGGGCAGGACCATCGTGCGGAACTTGACCATGCCGGTGTCGAGCACGCCCTGATCGGTCAGGAACTGCGCGACATGCGAGCCGAAGCCGCCGATGGAACCTTCTTCCACCGTGATCAGAACGTCGTGGTCACGGGCGAGCTTGAGCACCAGCTCAGTGTCGAGCGGCTTCATGAAGCGCGCGTCGGCAATGGAGGTCGAGAGGCCATGGGCGGCGAGCTCGTCGGCGGCCTTCTCGCACTCGGCCAGACGCGTGCCGAAGGAGAGCAGGGCGATCTTGCTGCCCTGGCGGATCATGCGGCCCTTGCCGATATCGAGGGGAACGCCGACATCCGGCATCTCGATACCGCGGCCTTCGCCGCGCGGATAACGCAGCGAACTCGGACGATCGTTGATGGCAACCTGGGTCGCCACCATGTGCACCAGCTCGGCTTCGTCTGCCGCCGCCATGATGACCATATTCGGCAGACAGCCGAGATAGGCGTTATCGAACGAGCCGGCATGCGTCGCGCCGTCGGCGCCGACAAGGCCTGCGCGGTCGATGGCGAAGCGTACGGGCAGGCTCTGGATCGCGACGTCATGGACGATCTGATCGTAACCGCGCTGCAGGAAGGTCGAGTAGATCGCGCAGAACGGTTTGTAGCCTTCGGTCGCAAGACCGGCGGCAAACGTCACCGCGTGCTGCTCGGCGATGCCGACGTCGAAGGTGCGGTCGGGGAACGCCTTGTTAAATATGTCGACACCGGTGCCGGACGGCATCGCCGCGGTGATGGCGACGATCTTGTCGTCCTTCTGGGCTTCCTTGACGAGGCTCTGGCCGAAAACGTTCTGATAGGCCGGCGCGTTCGGCTTGGCTTTCGCCTGGGTGCCGGTCGCGACGTCGAACTTGACGACGGCGTGGTACTTGTCGGCGGAAGCTTCCGCCGGGCCGTAACCTTTGCCCTTCTGTGTGACGACGTGGACCAGGATCGGGCCGGTCTCCATGTCGCGCACGTTCTTCAGCACGGGAAGGAGATGGTCGAGGTTATGGCCGTCGATCGGGCCGACGTAATAGAAGCCGAGCTCCTCGAACAGCGTGCCGCCGTCCATCATGAAGCCGCGGGAATATTCTTCGACGCGGTTGGCGCGATTGGCGAGGATCTTGGGCAGGCGCTTGTTGATCTGCTTGGCCGCATCGCGCAGCGTGCGATAGGTCTTGCCGGAATAGAGGCGCGACAGATAGGCGCTCATGGCGCCGACCGGCGGCGCAATCGACATGTCGTTGTCGTTGAGGATGACGATCAGGCGCGAGTTCATGGCGCCGGCGTTGTTCATGGCTTCGTAGGCCATGCCCGCCGACATCGCGCCGTCACCAATCACAGCAATAACGTTGTTCTTGCCGCCGGCGAGGTCGCGCGCGACGGCCATGCCGAGGCCCGCGGAAATCGAGGTCGAGGAATGCGCGGCACCGAACGGATCGTAATCGCTCTCGCTGCGCTTGGTGAAGCCGGACAGGCCGCCGCCGGTGCGCAGCGTGCGGATGCGATCGCGGCGTCCGGTGAGGATCTTGTGCGGATAGGCCTGATGGCCGACGTCCCAGATCAGCCGATCGCGCGGCGTGTCGAAGACGTAGTGGATCGCAGTGGTGAGCTCGACCACGCCGAGGCCCGCACCGAAGTGACCGCCGGTCACTGAGACGGCATCGATGGTCTCCTGACGCAACTCGTCGGCGACCTGACGAACCTGCTCGACCTTGAGCTTGCGCAGGTCTTCCGGCGTCCGGATGGTGTCGAGAAGCGGCGTTTTACTGTATGCGTTCACGGCGATTTCCAATTTGTCAGCGCCGGAACATCATTCCGGTGCGCGATGGGTTTGCACAATATCGGCGCAGCGCGAGTCCTTAAACCGTCAGAGCCACCGGCACGGGGCAATGCCCCGTATTCAAGCTTAGGTGAGCTTAAGTGCGCTCCGGTTCAGTCTCTGTGATCCCTGTCACGTAGATCGGCTTCGTCCGTCCCAGCCAATTTCCTTAGCAATTTGAAGCGTTTGTCGTCGGCACTCGGTCCCCACGTCAAAGCTAACAAAAAGCCACACTCCGCGCAGCTTTACACCAAAGCTTGGGCCAAAGCCAACCCGCCCGACCGACTACGGATATGCATGTGCAACCGGCGGGCCAGTTTGGTTAACCGCGGCGCTGGAGAGGAGGTTCCAATCCTGCCCGGTTCCCGGGCAGGATTCGGGGCCAAAGAACCCGGTATCCAGCGGGATTCGCCGGAAAAGACGGCGCCCGCGAGAAAGTTCTTCAATTAAGGTGTCCAGCCACCCAGCGGCGAGAGTAGAGATAGCGGCGTGCGATCTCGAAAAAACGCAGGCGGCCGATGCTCGAAACGGGCAGCTTTGGGAAGGGGCCCTTTATTGCACGTCGAGCGGGGCGGTGCCGGTGGCCTGGCCGCTGGCATCGGTGGTGATCTTGTCGACGCGCGCCTCGGCCTGGCGCAACAACTCCTCGCAGCGGCGCTTCAGGGCTTCGCCGCGCTCGTAAATCGTGACGGATTCCTCGAGCGGCACCTTGCCGTCCTCGAGCCGCTTCACGATCGTTTCGAGTTCCTCGATCGCACGCTCGAAGGTGAGCCGGGAGACGTCGACTTGGGTATTTTCGGCCATATCCGTTTCCGATTGCCCGATTCGCTTCTCGTGTAAAACAGCAGCGTTTTGCGGGCTTAATGTGGCGGGTCTGTCTAAGCGCCCATCAGGGCGCCGACATGCGCCGTAACAGATTCTTTCAGTCCTTGCAGGTCGTAGCCGCCTTCGAGCACAGAAACCACGCGCCCGCCAGCGGACTTGTCGGCAAGGTCCATTAGCTTGCGCGTGACCCAGCTGTAGTCCTCCGCATGCAAATTCAACGAGGCCAGCGGATCGCGGTAATGCGCGTCGAACCCCGCTGAGATGACGAGCAACTCCGGGTTGAATTTTTCGAGTTGCGGCAGGATCAAATTCTCGAACGCACTGCGGAATTCGGGCCCGCCGTCTTCCGAGGCGAGCGGTGCGTTGACGATGGTGTCGTGATCGCCGCGCTCGCCCTTGGCGCCGGTGCCCGGAAACAGCGGCATTTGATGCGTCGAACAGTACATCACCGTCGGGTCCGACCAGAAGATGTCTTGGGTGCCGTTGCCGTGATGCACGTCGAAATCGACGATGGCCGCGCGCTTGATGCCGTATTTGCGCTGCGCATGGCGCGCGGCGATTGCGGCATTGTCGAAGAAGCAGAAGCCCATCGGCTTGCCGATCTCGGCGTGATGGCCGGGCGGGCGCACCGCGACGAAGGCGTTGCGATGCTCGCCGTTCATCACCGCTTCAGTCGCAGCCACGGCGCCGCCGACGCCGCGCATCACCGCTTCCCACGTGCCGGGGGACATCGAGGTGTCGCCGTCGATATAGACCTGACCGCTGGTCGGCGCGATGTGGCGCAGCTCGGTGACGTAATCCTCGTTGTGGCACAGTGTGACGAGGTCGAGATCGCCCTCGGGCGCCAGGTCGCGTGCCAGGAACTGGAAGCGCTCGACCGACAGCGCTTCCTCTACCGCGCGCAAGCGGTCCGGTCTTTCAGGGTGTCCCGGCGGCGTGACGTGGTCGAGGCAGGCCTTGTGGGAAAGGAGAAGCGTGCTCATCAAGTCGGCCTCACTGCGAACGAACTCTCAGCGTCGCTTGGCGCATCCGGCGCCAAAACGCAATGCGAAACCCAATCTATGCGTTCCACCGCGAATGGCAAAGGGCGTCCCGTTCCGCCCGGGTTTGATCCCGATCAATTCACCCGCAGGATGCGGGTGGGCGGCAGCGGGCCGATCGGACCATGCGCTTTAAAGAAGGCAAACAGAGCATCGGCGTCATAGCCGCCATATTGTGGCGATGCGCCCAGTTTTGCGACCGTGAATCCATCGCCGCCGACGGCGAGGTAGTCGTTGACGGTCACGCGATAGCCCGTATCCGGCTCAATCGGCTTGCCATTGAGCGTCATCTTGTCGGCCATCACGCGCTCGCCGAACGGCTTTGATGCGTCCCAGCTGTAACTGAACCCGATCGACACCTGGAAGAATCCGCGGCCGCTTCGGATCGAGCCATTGCTGCTCCAGCATGTCCTTGAGCTGGCTGCCCGACAGCGTCATGGTGACGAGGCGGTTGCGGAACGGCTGGCTCGCGAACAGTTCGCCGTAGGACACCGCGCCGTTCTCTTTCGGGATGATGTCGGTGCGGATGCCGCCGGGATTGGTCAACGCGATGACAGCGCTGCCATCCTTGGCGTCTCTGGTTGCGGCAAGCTGTGCATCGGCGATGACGTCGCCGAGTGCGCTTTCGCCGGCCTCGTTCGGCACGCGCGACAGCGTCTGCGTCACTGACCCTGCCGGCCGGTTGGCAATCGGCGCCGAGAGCTTGTCATAGGCGTCGATCAGCGCTGTCTGCTCGGGATCTTTGGCGAGTGAAGCGTTGGCGACGATGACGTTTTCGGCCCTGGCGCTGACGACGTCGCGTGTTGCCGGATCGAGCTTGAGGTCGATCGCGGTGACGAGCGTGCCGTATTTGTCGCCGCTGGTCACCAGCCGGCCGTCGATTTGGCAAACGTAGGCACGATGGGTGTGGCCGCTGACCACGACGTCGACCGCGCGGTCGAACTTCTTGACGATATCGACGATCGGCCCCGTGATCGCCGCGCATTCGTTGTAATCGCCGCTTGGCTCGCCGCCCTGGTGGATCAGCACCACGATGGCCTCGACGCCCCGCGCCTTCAGTTGCGGCACCAGTGCGTTCACCGTCTCGGCCTCGTCGCAGAATTCGAGCCCGGCAATGCCTGACGGAGAGACGATGCCGGCGGTGTCCTTCAAGGTCAGTCCGATGAAGGCGACCGGGATGCCCTCGAATTCCCTGATCTCGTAAGGCGGCAACACGCTCTTGCCGGTCGCGGCCTCGATGGTGGACGCCGCGAGATAGTGGAATTTCGCGCCGGTGAAGGGACCTGGTCCCTGACATCCATCTTCCGGATGGCAGCCGCCGTTCTGCATCCTGAGCAACTCGGTCGTGCCCTCGTCGAATTCGTGATTGCCGACCGAGGTGATCGCAAGCCCCATCATCGAGAGCGCCTCGACCGACGGCTCGTCGTGAAACATCGCCGACAGGAACGGGCTCGCCCCGATCAGGTCGCCGGCCGCGACGAACATGGTGTTCTTGTGCCCCTCGCGCAATTGCTTGACCAGCGTCGCCAAGTACTCGGCGCCGCCGGCGGCGACCATCACTTTCTTGCTGTTGTCCTCGGGGTCATTGATGCGGATGCCGCCCGGCGGCGGACGGAGATTGCCGTGGAAATCGTTGATCGCGAGAATGCGCAACTCGACGGGCGCCGCGGTCTGGGCCGCTGCGGGAAGGGCGGCGAGCGCGAGGGCGAAGCTGGTCAGGCGGAGAAGATATCGCATGGAACCAGATTAGTCATTCCGCGCGAAGATTTCACGAAAGTTCTCTTGCCTACCTCTTCTTCCTGTTCGCAAACGCATTGAATGCGGCCGTTGCCTCGTCCGATTTCAACCGTTCGCTGAACAAATGGCCTTCCTGGTCGATGCGGCGGCTGAGCTCTTCCGGGGCTGCGCGCAGCAATTTGCGCGAGATTGCGACGGCCTCCGCCGGCAGGCGGCAGATCTCGCGCGCCACCTTGCGGGCCTCGACCTCGGTATGTCCCGGCGACACCACGGTGTTGACGAAGCCGGCGGTATGAGCCTCCGCGGCGGTGAAACTGCGTCCCATCACCAGCATGGCGAAGGCGCGCTGGTAACCCATGGTGCTCGGCATCAGCAGGCTGGCGGCGCCGACCGGCACGAGCCCGAGATTGATGTAAGGCGCCGAAAACGTCGCGGCGTTGGAGGCGAGCACGTAGTCGCAATGAAACAGCATCACCGTGCCCATGCCGATCGAGGCGCCGTCCACGGCTGCGATGATCGGCTTGAGGTTGAGGGCCAGCGAATACAGGAATTTGGCACCATCCGACAGCGTCTCGGGACGCGACGCGTCGGCCTTCATGAAATCGTCGATGTCGTCGCCGGCTGTGAATACGCCGGAGCCGCCGGTGATGATCATGCAGCGGATGTCGGGATTGTTCTGCGCGGTGTCGATCGCGCGGCTCATTTCGCGATACATGTCCTGGGTGATCGCGTTCTTCTTGCCAGGCCGGCGCAGCGTGATCACGCGCGTTCCACGCTCTTCGGTGACGACGATATTGCCGTTCGGCATGACAACTCCCTGCTGCCGCCGCGGCGCCTGCCATCGGCGACTCTCGCGAGGCTCAGCCTACATGATCCGGCAGGCGTGCCAATCCTGCGGCTCAACCATTTCGGCGGCGATACTCGCAAGCGGTTGCATGACACCCGTCCGATGGCGGCGCCGCCCGGGAACCGCGGCGCGAAAGCTCCGTCACAGGTGCTGCGGCGTTTGCGCGTTGCAACAAACGGCTACAATGTTTCAATTGAAAAACCGGTGGTTGTGCGTCACGATCAGCCGTCTCGTTCCATAAGGCCGATACTTGATCGATGACTGCCGCAACGGGCGTTGACAGATCCTCTCTTCACTACCGCGGCTGGCGCGTGGTGCTGGCCTGCTTCCTGATGGCCTTCTTCATGTTCGGCTTTGGCCTGTATGGCCAGGGTGTCTATCTCGCCGAGCTTCAGCGCGCCCATGGCTGGCCCGGTACGCTGGTGTCCGCGGCCAGCACCTTCTCGTTCCTGCTGACCTCCGTCCTCGTCATCTTCACCGACGATCTGCTTGCCCGCATCGGGTTGCGGGCGCTGATTCTGAGCGGGTTGACGGCGCTTGGCGCATCGACGGCGCTGCTGGGACTGATGCAGACGCCCTGGCAGCTCTATCTTGCCTATGCGCTGATGTCGGTCGGCTGGACCGGCATGGGCTCGGTGGTGATCGCGACCGTGCTGAATGCGTGGTTCGCGCAGCGCCGCGGGCTCGCGCTCAGCCTCGCCTTCAACGGTGCCACCTTCGGCGGCATCATCCTCGTTCCGGCCTTATTGGCGCTGAGCAGCAGCATTGGTTTCCGCTCGGCCATGCTTGCGGCCACGATCGTGATGGTGGTGCTGGTGCTGCCGGTGGTCGTCGTATTCACCAGTTGGCCGGCCGACGCTTTGTCGAATGCAGCGGCAGGTGTCCCGGGAGGCAATGCCGCGCGTCATCCGCGAAAGGAGCTGCTCGCCAACGCGTCATTCTGGACCATGGTGCTGCCGATCGCGATCGCGCTGTTGGCGCAGATGGGATTCATCATCCACCAGGTGACGTTTCTCGAGCCGCTGATCGGCCGCGCCAGTGCAGGCCTCGCGGTCACCGTCATGGCGGCCATGGCCGTAGTCGGGCGGCTGTCGCTCGGCGTGTTTGTCGACCGGCTCGAGCCGCGACTTGCATGCGCGGCGTCGATGATGAGCCAGGCGGCGGCGCTGCTCGTTCTCCTGCAAAGCCAGAGCCCGGCCGTGCTGCTCATGTGCTGCGCCGTCTATGGCTTCTCGATCGGCAACATGATCACGTTCCCTCCCTTGATCATCCAGCGCGAGATCGGCAGCACTGCTTTCGCAGCCGCGATGGGGTTAGGGACGTCGATCAGCGGCATCGTCAGCGCCTTCGGCCCGGGCATCGTCGGCCTCGTGCGCAGCGCGAGCGGTGACTACACCATCGCGTTCGCGATGTGCGTGGTGCTCGATGTCGTCGCGGCTTGCATCGTGCTGTGGCGGCCGGGGAGGCGGGCGAAGGTCGCAACGTCATAGCCTGGATTGCGCTTCGCTCCGTATGGGCTACGCACGCCTCACGTTACCCCAACAGCACCGCATCCGCCGCCGCGACCGACTCCGCGCTTTCCGTCACGGTGCGCTCGATCGCGCCAGCCTGCACGGCGATGTTCTCGGCGAAGAAGCGGGCGAGCGAGACGTAGCGCGCGGCATCCGTGTTGCCGCCGGCCTTGGCGGCGAGCGCTTCGGAGGCCAGCATGCAGCCGCCGAGCGTCGAGCCAAACTGCTGCAAATACGGCGTCGCGCCGGCGAGCGCCTCGTTCGGCGCAGATGTGACGCGCTCCAGGAGCCACTTGCTCGTTCGCGTCAGCGCTTCCAGCGCCTCGCGCAGTTTCACGCCGGTGGTGCCGAAGGCGGGATCGTTCGAGGCTTCGACCTGCTCGACCGTGGCGGAAAGCTCGTCGAGCAGTGCCCACACCGACGCCCCGCCATTGGCCGCGAGCTTGCGCGTGACGAGGTCGATCGCCTGGATGCCGTTGGTGCCTTCATAGATCGCGGTGATGCGGGCATCGCGATAATGCTGTGCGGCGCCGGTCTCCTCGATGAAGCCCATGCCGCCATGCACCTGCACGCCAAGATAGGCGACCTCGTTGCCGATATCGGTGGAATAGCCTTTTGCCATCGGAGTCAGCAGCGCGGCGCGTGCGGCCGCGTCGGCGCGTACCTTCGGATCCTTGGCGCGCGTCGAGACGTCGATCGCGACCGCAGTCGCATAGCAGATGGTGCGCGCGGCCGCCGTCTGCGCCCGCATCCGCATCAGCATGCGCTTGACGTCGGGATGCACGAAGATCGCATCCGACCCGTCGCCCTTCTTTCCGACGGCGCGGCCCTGCTTGCGCTCCTGTGCATAGGCGAGTGCCTGCTGATAGGCGCGATCGGCGACGCCGACGCCTTCGAGGCCGACGCCGAGGCGGGCCTGGTTCATCATCGTGAACATGCAGCGCATGCCCTGGTTCTCTTCGCCGATCAGGAAACCAATTGCGCCGCCGTGATCACCCATCGTCATGGTGCAGGTCGGCGAGGCATGCATGCCGAGCTTATGTTCGACGCCGCTCGCAAAGATATCGTTGCGCGCACCGAGCGAGCCGTCGGCATTGACCATGAATTTCGGCACCAGGAACAGCGAGATGCCCTTGGTGCCGGCAGGCGCGTCCGGCAGTCGGGCCAGCACGAAATGCACGATGTTGTCGGTCATGTCGTGCTCGCCATAGGTGATGAAGATCTTCGTGCCCTTGATGCGATAGGTGCCGTCGGCCTGCTTTTCTGCGCGGGTGCGCAGCGCGCCGACATCTGAGCCGGCCTGCGCCTCGGTCAGTTGCATGGTGCCGGTCCATTCGCCGGTGACCAGCTTCTCGAGATAGATCGTCTTGAGTTCGTCGCTGCCATGCGCATCGAGCGCCTCGATCGCGGAGGCCGTGAGCAGCGGGCAGAGGCCGAAGGCAACGTTCGACGCGCTCCAGATCTCGGTGCAGGCGGCGTTGATCGCGGTCGGCAGGCCCTGACCGCCGAAACCTTCCGGTCCGGACACTGCATTCCAGCCGCCGTCGATCCAACGCTTGTAGGCATCCGGCCAGCCCGGCGCGGTCGTGACCTTGCCGGCGTCGAGCTTGATGCCGTGCTCGTCGCCGACCTTGTTGAGCGGCGCCAGCACGGCGGATGCGAATTTACCGGCTTCCTCCAGCACGGCGGACACGATGTCGCCGTCGAAATCGCCGTAATGGCCGGCCTCCACGGCGGCCTTGAGGCCGGCGCCATGGTTGAGCGACAGCAGCATGTCAGAGATCGGTGCGCGGTAGGTCATGGCTCACTCCCGAAGACAGGTTTGGCGCCGTATTCCCATGAAACGCCGGAGGTCTCAATGGGCGGGAGGGCCGGGGCCGGGCAGGGATCGGGCGTATAAGAGTGTGGCCGGGCCGGCCCTCGCTCCGGGGTATTTTGCCCCTCCAGGCGGTTGAAATGCTGCGCCGCTCCCTATAGACCGGCTGCGACCAGAGGAATCTGCGGGTGCCAGTTCTTCCGCCGTTCCCTTCGTCGTCTGATGGGGCGTAGCCAAGCGGTAAGGCAGCGGATTTTGATTCCGCCATTCGGAGGTTCGATCCCTCCCGCCCCAGCCAGCACCTAAGCTACTGAGTTCGCTTATATAGCCAGCATACAGCCCCCGGGCGCCATTCGAGCGGGGCTGCAGCGACCTCGTCGGAGGACCGCGTAATGCGGCGAACAAGTCGGACAACCGATGCAATGCGTGCGTGCTGGTACCGTGCTGTCGTTACCCAGCCGCTCGGCGTGGGGCAGGCTCGCCTCCGCCCCGCTTCTTGGTCCGGCACCACCAGCGGGATCGGCAGTGCGGTGATCGACTTGATCTTCTCCATCGCGAAACGCGAGGTGACGTTCTTGAGCGGGACGGCGTTGATCAGCTTCTTATAGAACACGTCGTAGCTCTGCATGTTCGGGATAATCGCGCCAGCTCGGGGCATGGTGCCGTACGTTTCCCATCGTGCGGCCTGGAGTGATCTGCCGACCATGTCTCACGCATGAATGCGCAGGCCGATCTGCCTGTCATCGAGCCGCGTGGAGGGTGGGTGCAGCATTCCCGGGCGGCAAGCCTTACCTCGACCAGAAGGTGTTGCTGCAAGGCATTGCCGAACCCATCCAATCAGGCCGATGAGCGAGGAAGACAACTTGGCTCATCTCTGTTCTGGGCGCGGCGCTTCCGTGTGATGTAGCTCTCGCCAAAAACCACAGAACTCGCCAGCGCCATGATCCAGACGGACAATCCGCCGTAGAGCATCACCAGCCTGAAGCCGTGGATCAGCGCGCCTTGCAGGGCGGCCTCCGCTGCCGGCAGCAAGCCGAGCTCGGGAAAGTCCGAGATGCGAGCGGCGCCGCTTGCGATCTGTTGCGCGAGATCCTGCAGGCGATCGGCATCGAGCCCACCCGGCAACGCGCCACGCAGCGAGGAGGAAATGCCCGCGATCAGGATGAATCCCATCAAGGCGATGTTGATCGCCAGCGAAATCATGCGAGCGCTCATATCGATGCCCGATGCCATGCCGGCGCGCGTGCTCGACACTGCACCCGTCGTGACGTTCGTCACCGGCGTGTTGGTGAGGGCGAGGCCCGCGCCTGCAACCAGACATCCGGGCGCCAGCGTCAGCCATGTGATATGCGCGACGCCGCTGCCGGCCCACATCAGCATGAAACCGAGACCGATGACGAACAGGCCGGACGGGACGGCGATCCCGCCGCCGAACCTCAGCAATATCCGTTCGCCGAATGGCGGGATCACGAGCGTGGGAAGCGTGTAGGTGAGTAATGCAAGGCCTGCCGCGACGTTGTCGTATCCAAGGGCGCTGCGGAAGAAGATCGGCAGGTAGATCATGAACGGCCAGAAGCTGAAGTTCATGCCGGCCGATCCGATGAGTGCGCCCGAAAAGGCCCTGATCCGGAAAACGGAGAAGTCGAACATCGGACGGGCGCTATGCAGCTCGGCCAGCAAGAAGGCGATAAAACTCAAACCGGCCGTCGCCACGATTGCAAGGCCGGTCAGGCTGCCGAAGCCGAAGTCGGAACCTTGCGTGATGTAGAAGGCGACGCAGAATACTGATATCGAGAGTGTCGCGATGCCCGTGATATCGAGGTGCTTGGCCTCGGGATCGCGCGATTCCCGTACGCCCGTCGCGGCAAGCGCGATCGTGACGACCGCGATGAATGCGTGGATCAGGAACACCCATTGCCAGCCGGAGACCGCGACGATTGCTGCGCCGATGATAGGGCCGAAGCCAAGGCCGATGCCAAAGATGATCCCCCAGGCGGCGAAGCCGCGTGCGCGCTCGGGTCCTTCTCGGAATTGATGGGAGAGGACCGCGACCTGGCAGATCAACATCGCGCCGCCGCTCATGCCCTGAAGGAAGCGACTTACGATGAGCAGGAGCGCGTCCTCTGCCAGGCCGCAGATCAGCGAAGCCAGGCCGAACACGGCGATGCTGACGACGAACACGCGCTTTCGACCATAACGATCCGCCAGTGTCCCCGTCGCCATCAGCACCGCCGTGACCGCGATAGTATAGGCATTCATGATCCATTGCAGCTGCTGGAAGTTGGCGTGCAGCACCACCTCCAGCGTGGGCAGGATGGCCGGCACGCTCGAGATCTCCAGACCGAACATGAGGGACGCGAGGCACGCCGCGGCCAGTGCGATTGTGTTTCGTCGTGATGGTGAGAACGTCAAGGCCGTGATCTCCAAAAATCGTGCTGATTGCCGGCGCGGACGCGCGACGTCGCTCGCTCCGGGAAAGAATGGTTTCCCGTGCGCCCAGGCCTGCGTCAGGCCGAGCGAACATAGGGCGCCCTTGACCACAACAAAATCCGATCAATATAGATTTCAGAGACAACAAAGCCGGATGACTGGAATGCTCTCGCTCGATGTCGATGCCGTCAGAGCCTTTGTGATGGTGGCGGACCTCCACAGCTTTACGAGGGCTGCCAAGGCGCTGGGGACCACGCAAGGCGCGATCAGCGTCAAGCTGAAGCGGTTGGAAGATCGCGTCGGGCATCGATTGCTCGAACGCACGCCGCGATCGGTGCGGCTGTCGGCGCAGGGGACGGCGTTTCTGCAGGGCGCACGGGAGCTCATCGCGGCGCACGAGCGCGCGATCGCCGGGCTCAGCGCGCCTCCGCGTCACTTCGGCCTTGGCATTGCCGCCCATGTTGCGGGCCCGGAGGTCCCCGCCTTGCTGTCACGGCTTCACGCGCACGATCCGAATTTGACGATCGAGGTCCAACTCGACAATTCGCGCAATCTCTTGGACTTGTTCGACCAGGGACGACTCGATGCGGCCATCGTCCAGCGCGAGGACGATCGTCGCGATGGCGAGACGCTGGCGCATGAGCGCTTCGGCTGGTTTGCGGCGCAAGGGTTCGATCACAGGGAGGGCGAGCCCTTGCGCCTCGCCGCACTCGCGCCGACCTGCGGCGTCCGCAACATCGCCACACAGGCGCTGGATGCGGCCGGTATCAAATGGACCGAGGTATTTTTGGGCGGCGGCTCCTCGGCGGTCCACGCGGCTGTCGTGGCGGGACTTGCCATTGCGCCGCTATCGTATCGGATTGCACCGGCCGGCACCTTCGACATCGGGGAGAAGCTTGGGCTTCCCAAGCTGCCGCCTTCGGAGGTCGTGCTTCATTCATCGTTGAGCGATCGACGGTCGCGCGCCGCACTGAGCGCGTTGGCCGCCGCGTTCCGTGCGCATCGCACGCTGGCGTGAGCTTCGCCCTTCTATTCGGCCGCGTCGGATCTGAGCGCACCAACAGGAGGCAAACTCCGAAAATTCGCCGCGGGGGTGCGTGCCGTGCAACCGCGGACCGCGCCCCGGGGAACAGCTTTTCGCGAAGTGTACCGTCACGGTAAGCCGTCTTGTAGACGCCACGGGATTGCAGCTCCGGCACCACGAGATCGACGAAAGCATTCAGCGACTCCGGTGCGACCACCCTCGACGGCGCTTGTCGAGATCCCGGGCGAGCAGCATTAATCGCCTCCGGTTCTGGTCATCGACGAGAGCCAATCGGTGCCAGTGGATGCCGACGTCGCCAACGGCCGTCGCCTCTTCGATTCCCCGCAGCGAATTCTGCGCTATGTCGCCGATCGCTACGCATTCCAATTGCGCCAATCGCGGGCAGAGTGGTTTGAGGGCCGCCGCGGCAAGAAATATCCGCAGCCGGATCAGCGAGAGGCCGATGACAGCACATCGGCTGGATGCTTGTCGTTATGCTCGACATATTCAACCAGCGTCTGGTCCGGATGCCGC
This sequence comes from Bradyrhizobium sp. RDM12, assembly GCF_051917485.1. NCBI lineage: Bacteria > Pseudomonadati > Pseudomonadota > Alphaproteobacteria > Hyphomicrobiales > Nitrobacteraceae > Bradyrhizobium > Bradyrhizobium sp. RDM12. Next base: position 6,875,895 of record NZ_CM133064.1, on the reverse strand, counting down.
ACCAGCATGTTGCGGCCGGTCGGGACCGGCTTCGGCGCTTCCAGGATCGTTGCGCCGACCGTCGGAAGATGCGCGGCAAAAGCCTCGATGTCCTCCACCATGAACGTCATGTGGGTCGCGGTGAACCGCTTCAGGCTCTGCTCGGTGCCGGCGATGAGCAGGATCGATGCGACCTGCGCCAGTCTCAGGTCGTACTCGGGATAATCAAAGCGAAGGCGCGCTTTCTGGCCGATCAGCGTTTCGTAAGACGAGACAGCCGAATCAAGTTCTTCGAGCGGCAGGCAGCGCCGGGTAAGGATGTTGAGGATTTTCATGAGTGAGCTCCCTGATCTCCACTCAAGATCGGATCGCTCGCGATGTTGTCAAGCCATGCGCAATCGGACCTGTCTGTCGCCATGCACATACGCACTCTTGTGCCTCGGTGCAATTGCGCCATGTCGTCACTTCGTGAGATGTTGTAGCCTGCGGCTTGTCTCGTGACGCAAGCCGGCGTCGCAACCGGAGGGAGCAGCGACATGAGCATTGGTCTGCCGAACGAGGTTGAGGTCATTACCTTGTTCGTCGACGACATTGTGTCGTCGAGAGCCTTCTACGCAAGGGTCTTCGCACCTGAAATCGTCTGGGAAGATGCAGTCTCATCCGTGCTTAGATTTGGCGGGCTCCTGATCAATCTTCTCGACGTGTCTCAGGCGCCTCCGCTGGTTGAGCCGTTGCCTGTCGCGCAGCCCTCAGCAGGGACGCGCGCATTGTTGACGATCAGGGTCGCTGACGTCGACAAGGCGTGTTCGGCCCTTTGCGAGACTGGCGTGGATCTCCTCAACGGACCGGTCGACCGCCCGTGGGGGCGGCGAACCGCGTCCTTTGCCGACCCTTCAGGTCATGTCTGGGAGATTGCGCAGCTGATCGAACGGCGATAGCGGCAGCGTCGGCCCGCTGATCGAACGCGTGCGCGGAGCGGTACCGCCGTGCTTCGCCTCTTCCGGATCTCACTTCTTCACGCCGGGCTGGCCCGGTGCGCCGTCGCGGTCCCGCTTCACATTCGCCTTGGCGGCGCTCATGCCCGTGGTGTCCATCTTGCCGTCTTGCTTCGCGCCGTTGGTCATGGCTGGCTTCTCCATGCCGGTTTGAGGCGCGGGACCGGTATTTTGGGCGAAGGCGACCCCGCACAGCAGAAAGGCGGCGCAAGCGATAATCGACTTCATTGGTCTCTCCTTTATCCGCGTCGGGGTTCCTTCGCAGCTCCTGCGGAGGCATATGATCCGGCTCGGTCTTCGCAACTCCGTGGCCCTCGTTATTTCTTGTCGCTGGCGCCTCTCACGGGTTACGAGGAACGATCATGCCGACCGAGCGTTCCACGAAAATGAGTTGTCTCCTTGTGATGCGCCCAGCCCCAATGCCTGGCAGATTGCGTGTGAATGACCATGACACGTCGAGGCGGCGGAAGATGGCGCCTGACGAGACCATTCGCGATCGATAGGAACACAATTCGAACCTGAGGAGCGGGTGCGTGGATAAAGATCCAATCAATGGCCGCGAGCCAGAACTCTCCGAAGAGGACATCCAGCGCGAGCAGCTCGGACCCCGTGGCGTGCCGGGCAGGGAAAGTCCCGCCAAAATGACACCGCAACGAGCGAAGAAAACGCCCAAGGACGTTGACCCCGGCCACACCGGATGAGCCATCTGAACTTGCAAACGGCCGTCCCGCTTCAGCGGTGAGGGACTCGTGAAGGTCCCGCCTGCGACCAGAAAGAAGGGCGAGAGTCGTCACACCGCGGCGACCATACCAAGTCACGGGATTGTCCGATGAAATCGAAGTCGATCAATGACGGTGCAGAACGGACTTTCGTCCTGATCCTCGATCAAGGCGAGGAGGCATTTGAATCCATCACGAAATTCGCAGATCGCGAGCGGATCGCGGGCGCTTCGGTATCGGCAATTGGTGCATTCTCGGCAGCCAAGGTCGGCTGGTTTGATTTCGCCGCGAAAGCGTACAAGCCGATCGAAGTAAAAGAACAATGCGAGGTTCTAAGCCTGCTCGGTGACGTGGCGCAAGGTGATGACGGCAAGGCCAGTCTGCATGTGCATGCAGTCCTCGGCCTGAAGGACGGCACACTCCGCGGCGGTCATTTCCTGTCGGGAACAGTTCAGCCGACGCTGGAGGTGACGATCATCGAGACCGCGCTGCACCTTCGTCGCAAGAAGCGCAGCGATCTCGGTATCGCGCTCATCAGCATCTGAACGTGCGGAGTGTCCGGGCCCTCGTTCGACGGAGAAGGGAACCCCTTCACGTGGGCGGTTTCGAACAAGGCAAACTGGCTCGGGCACAGCACCGTCATCCTGGGCAATGAAGAATTGCGATACCGTGCTGATCCTCGGGTCGACCATGCCGTGGGAGGAATACTACTCGCGTCCGGGACAGGCGCGCGGGATCCAGATCGATCTCAAGGCCGACCGCATCGGCCTGCGCTATCCGGTGGAGGTCGGGCTCGTGGCGGACGTCAAGGCCAGCCTCGGAGCCATGTTGCCGTTGTTGCGGCGCAACGGTGACCGGTCGTTCCTGATCGAGGCGCAGCAGCGCATGTCCGACTGGAACGGCATGCTCGAGAAGATTGAGGCAGACCGGCGCGTGCCTCTGCGTCCGCAGATGGTGGTGCGCGCATTGAGTGACCTCTTGGCGGACGATGCCGTCATCTCACTCGACTGCGGCGCCAGCGCCCATTTTGCGGCGCGTTGTCTTCGCCTTCGCGAAAACCAGCGCGTGACGGGCACCGGCATGCTGGCCAGCATGGCGCCAGGCCTGCCATTCGCAATTGCGGCACAACTGGCATGGCCGAAGCGGCAGTCGGTGGCTGTCGTCGGCGATGGCGGCTTTGCCATGCTAATGGCCGAACTCTCGACGGCAGTCGCGCAAGGTCTTCCGGTCAAGATTATCCTGCTCAAGAATAACAGTCTCGCCGAGGTCATGTTCGAGCAGCGCGAGATCGGGAATCCGGAGTTCGGCTGCGGGCTGGCACCGATTGATTTCGTGAGCTTTGCGAAAGCCTGTGGTGCCGATGCGTTCCGCTGCGTGACGCCAGACGAGATCCAGCCGGCTATTCGAGCTGCGCTGGATTCGAGCAAAGCCGCTTTGGTCGAAGCGGTCGTGGATGCCGAGGAAAAGCCGACAAATCCGGAGCAGCTAAAAGCCTAATCCGGGTGTCAGGCGTCTCGTCGCCGGACGCCCAGCGGCCGAGCGACCGTGGCAGGATTGGTCCATTTCCAGGAACCAACCCGCTTCCGTTTGCGTTCACAGGCGTCATCGGGCGCTGTCATGGTCAATCGTCGTTCATTGCTGATCTCGGCCGCTTTCTGGTTTGCGGGCTCGACATCGCTGACTCGTGCTTCCGTCGTTCGTGATCATATGCCGTGGTCGCCCTTTCCCTCCTCGGCTCCGCAAGATGCGCGGCCAGGCCCTTGGCAGTTCTTCACGGCAGACGAGGTGCGGGTCATCGAAGCCTTGGCCGATCGCATTATTCCGCCAGATTCCGATACGCCAGGCGGCAAGGACGCCGGTTGTGCCGTATTCATCGATCGGCAATTGAAGGGACCCTACGGCTCGGCCGCGGGACTGTATCGGCTTGGACCGTACCTCAAGGGTACGAAAGAGCAGGGACCGCAATCGGAGGTCACGCCGGCAGAGCTCTATCGGAAGGGCCTTGCCGGGCTCGACCAGTACTGCAAGGTGTCCCTGGGGCAAGCCTTCGACCAGCTCTCGGCCGACCAGCAGGACGACACGCTGAAGAAGCTCGAAGCGGGAGAGATCAAGTTCGACGGCGTCGACGCGCAGGGCTTCTTCGATGCCCTGTTGAAGGATATCCCCGAGGGGTTCTTCTCCGATCCCATTCACGGCGGCAATCGCGACATGGTCGGGTGGAAGATGATCGGGTTTCCCGGCATCCGTTATGATTACCGCGATTGGGTTGGCCGTCACAACGAACGCTATCCTCATCCGCCAGTCAGCATCCCCGGGCGTGCAGACTGGACGCCGCACAAATCCTGAGTGTCGCCATGCCGCGAAAACTGCCGGCCACGGACGTCGTGATCATCGGGCTGGGATGGACCGGATCCATCATGGCGTATGAACTCGCCGAGGCCGGTCTCGCCGTGACGGCGATCGAGCGCGGGCCGTGGCGCAGCACGGCCACGGATCATCCGCCGGGCTATGCCGCCGACGAGCTGCGCTATCGGATTCGGCACGAGCTGTTCCTCCGCCCGGAGCAGACGACGTTTGCGTTTCGCAACAAGATGAACCAGACGGCGCTGCCGATCCGCTCCTGGGGCGCATTCATGCCTCCAAATGGCGTTGGGGGCGGTGGGGTGCACTGGAATGCCGAGACCTGGCGCTTCCTCCCCTCGGATTTCGTCGCGCGCACGCACCTGACCGAGCGCTACGGCGCGGGCTTCCTTCCGGGCGACATGACCATCCAGGATTGGGGTGTCACCTACGACGATCTCGAGCCGCATTACGATCGGTTCGAATATCTCTGCGGTACGTCGGGGCAAGCGGGCAACGTCAAGGGGCAGATTCTCGACGGCGGCAATCCGTTCGAGGGGCCGCGTTCTCGCGCCTATCCAAATCCTCCGCAGGAGCAGCCGTTCGGGGCCACTTTGTTTGCAAAAGCCGCGCGCGACCTCGGCTACAAGCCGTTTCCCCAACCATCCGGAAACATGTCGCGCGCCTACCGGAATCCGCTAGGCGTTCGCCTCGGACCCTGCACCTATTGCGGCTTCTGCGAATGGTTTGGGTGCGGCAACTACTCCAAGGCGACGCCGCAAACCACGATCCTGCCTGCGCTGCTGCGCAAGCCGAACTTCTCGGCCTGTGACAACAGCGAGGTGACGCGGATCAATCTCGACGCATCGGGCAAGCGTGCGACTGGCGTCACCTTCGTCGATACGGACGGCAATGAGTGGGAGCAACCCGCCGAACTCGTCATCCTGTCGGCCTATACGATCTTCAATGTTCAGCTTCTGCTGTTGTCGGGGATCGGCAAGCCCTATGATCCCAATGCGAATTCCGGCGTCGTCGGTCGCAATTTCACGCACCAGACGATCTCCGATGTCGTGAGCTTTTTCGATCCCGCCAAATTCGTCTTCAATCCGTTCATCGCGTCCGGCGCGATCGGAATGTGCATCGACGAGTTCAACGGCGACAATTTCGATCATGGTCCGCATGGATTTGTCGGTGGCGGTTACATGGGACAGGTTCAGACCAACGGCCGGCCGATCGAGACTGCCCCTGTGCCGCCCGGAACCCCGCGCTGGGGCGCGCAATGGAAGAAGGCGGTCAAGGACAACTACCAGAGTGCGTTGAAGCCCGGCACCGGCGTCCACGGCAGCATGTACAGCTATCGCGACGTCTACCTGGATCTCGATGCGTCCTACAAGGACCGCTTCGGTCGGCCCCTCGTGCGCATCACAATGGATTTCCATGACAACGAGATCAAGCAGAACAAATTCCTCACCGACAAGTTCGCCGAAATCTTCCAGGCCATGGGGGCGAGACAGGTCGTCAAGGAATACCGCAAGGCACCTTATGACATTACAAAATATCAGACCACGCATCTGTGTGGCGGCGCCATCATGGGCACCGATCCGTCGACCAGTGCGCTCAATCGCTATCTGCAGAGTTGGGATGTCCCGAACCTGTTCGTGACCGGCGCCAGCGCCTTTCCGCAGAACCCCGGTTACAATCCGACTGGCACGGTCGCGGCGCTGGCTTACTGGGCCGCAGATTCTATCCGGAACAAATATCTCAAGAACCCGGGCCGGTTGATCGATGGTTAGGATGCAAACCATCGCGGTGGTGCTTGGCGTGCTTGGCGTCGTAATGAACGTCTGTCGTGCCGCCGGCCTGCAGGATTTTGCGGCCGTCGAGCGGGGCCGCTACCTCGTCGCCGCCGCCGATTGCGGCAGCTGCCACACGTTGCCTGGCAATGACCATCCGTTCGCCGGCGGTCGTGCCATCGAAACACCGTTCGGATATCTTGCCGCCCCCAACATTACACCGGATCAACAAACCGGAATCGGCAGCTGGACCGATGAGCAGTTCGATGCGGCGGTACGGCAGGGCCGCAGCCGCAACGGTGCACGGCTTTATCCGGCGATGCCGTTTCCCTATTACAGCCGGATGTCACGCCAAGACGTCAGCGACATTCGCGCCTATCTCAACACAATCGAGCCAGCGAATAACGCGGTCGTGGTGAACCGCCTGCCGTTCCCGCTGAATCTGCGAACCGCGATGATCGCTTGGGATGCGCTCTATTTTACGCCCGGCGAGTTCCGCCCCGATGCTTCCAAGCCGGCAGAATGGAATCGCGGAGCCTATCTCGTGCAGGGACCCGCACATTGTGGGGCGTGCCACACGCCGAAGACGTTTCTTGGCGGCGACAAAACGTCTGAATTTCTTCGGGGCTATACGCTGCAAGGCTGGACCGCACCCGACATCACCAGCGGACAGGGCGCCCTGCGCGACTGGTCGGCCGATGAAATTGCGACCTACCTCAAATCCGGCCACAACGCTTACGCCGCGGCCGCTGGACTAATGGGCGAGGTGATCGAGCTCTCGACTTCAAAATTGACCGACAGCGATATCAAGGCAATGGCCACGTATCTGAAAGACGTCTCGGGAACGCCAGCAGAAGGTTCACCCGTTGCCGATCAAGGCGTGCTTGCGGCCGGCGGTGCCATTTACCAGGATCTCTGCGCGGCCTGCCATCGCCATGACGGTCATGGGGTCCCCAATATGTTCCCGAGATCTTGCGGAGGCCGCTACCGTCAAAGCGGCCGATCCGACGAGTGTCATTCGAGTCCTCCTCCAGGGCGCGCAGACGGCCGCGACAGATCGCGAACCCACGGCGCCGGCAATGCCAGCCTTTGGGTGGCAGCTAAACGATGCCCAGATCGCCGCGGTCGCGACCTATGTTCGCGATCATTTCGGCAAGGCGCCAGCTGTCAGTGAAACTCAGGTCAAGAACGAGCGCACGGCCCAGACTGCGCGGATCAATTGACCGTCAGGTGCGCGTCAGGAAATCCATCATCCCGAGCCAGAGCAGGATACCAAGCCAAAACAAGCCGGCGCCGGCAAAGGTGAGAGTTGTGGCGTTGCGGTGACGAAGCTCCATGAAGATCGCTGCGACAATCGCCGCTTTGACAGCACCGATCGACATGGCAATGACCGCGTTGAAAGCGCCAAGCGGCAGATGGGCGAGGCTCACGGTCAGCGCAAGCAGCGCAAGGAGTGCGAGCCATGCTCCGACGAGATGAAGAGGAGGGCGCCACTTCGTCATGCTGCTCGCCCCGGCAGGTAGATCAAGGCAAACAGGAAGATCCAGACGACATCGACGAAGTGCCAGTAGATTGCGGCGCTGTGCAAGGCGGTCCGATGCCGGGTCGACGGTGTCCGATTGATGAGTAGCGCCATGACCCCCAGCACGCCGATGCCAATCATCATATGAAGCGCATGAAGCCCGGTCGCGACGAAATAGAACAGGAAGAACAACCGAGCGCCGTCGGCGTGAACACTATCAAACTTGAAATCGATGCCTGGAACGAGATGCTCGCGATACTCGCTCCTGTACTCGAAGCCCTTGAGGACGAGAAACGCAATTCCGAGTCCGATGGCGCAGGCGAGTAGTGTCGCGCAGAATTTTCGCGTCTCTGCCGAGAAGGCCTCGACGGCCCAGGCGACGGCAAAGCTGGACGTCAGCAAGATTGCGGTATTCGCAGTCCCGATGACGAGATCGGTCCGGCCGCTCGCGGCGGCGAAGCCGGCGGGGTTGAGATGCCGATAGACGAAATAGCCGAGAATGAGCGCGCCGAACAGCAGCACCTCGGTGGCAATGAACACCCACATGCCGAGCTCGGCCGCTTCGTCGCGATGCTGACCGGAGACGAATTGTGGTGCGAAGGCCCTGGTTTCAGGCATTTTGCGGCTCGGCTTTGAAATCGGGCGAGTACTGATATGGCGGCCGCGTGACGACCGGTTGGTGGTCGAAATTATGCTCGGGCGGCGGCGACGGCGTTTGCCATTCCAGCCCCGGCGCGTTCCAGGGATTGGCCGGCGCGCGGGCGCCGAAAAATAGTGAATAGCCGAGATAGAACAGCGGCAATAAATAGGCGACGGCGAGAATCGTAGCCCCTCCCGACGAGAGGACATTCCAGACCTGGAATTCGGGCGGATAGACGTGATAGCGGCGCGGCATGCCCTCGGCTCCGAGCACGAACTGCGGAAAGAACGTCAGGTTGAAGCCGAAGAAGATCAGAACGGCCGCGGTGCGTGCCCAGTATTCGGAATAGAGCCTGCCGGTGATCTTCGGCCACCAGTAATGCAGTCCGCCGAAATAAGCGGTCACCATGCCGCCGACCATGATGTAGTGAAAATGGGCCACGACGAAATAGGTGTCGGTGGCATGGACGTCGTAGGCGAGGCAGGCCAGAAACAGGCCGGTGAGGCCGCCGGTCGTGAATAGTCCGATGAAGCCCAACGCATACAGCATCGGCGCGTCGAAATGGATCGAACCCTTGTGCAGTGTCGCAGTCCAATTGAACACCTTGATGGCGGACGGGACCGCGACAACGAAGCTCATGAACGAGAAAACGAGGCTTGCCAGCAATGATTGCCCGCTGACAAACATGTGGTGCCCCCAGACCAAAAACCCGACCGCGGCGATGGCGAGGCTCGCCCAGGCCACGAATTTGTAGCCGAACACCGCCTTGCGCGAGAAGCAGGAGATCAATTCGTTGATCACGCCCATCCCGGGCAAGATCATGATGTAGACGGCCGGATGGGAGTAGAACCAGAACAGGTGCTGGAACAGCAGCGGATCGCCACCGATCGCGGGATCGAAGATGCCGACGCCGAGCAGCCGCTCGATGGCGATCAGCACCAGCGTCATCGCCAGAACGGGTGTGGCGAGGACGAGAATGATCGACGTGGCGTAAAGCGACCAGATGAACAGCGGCAATCGATACCAGGTGAGGCCGGGTGCGCGCAGGCGATGGATCGTGACGATGAAGTTCAGCCCGGTCAGGATCGAAGAGAAGCCGGAGAGGAAGACACCGGTGACGGCGACGGCGACATAGCTGTTGGAGTAGAGCGTCGAGAAGGGCGTGTAGAACGTCCAGCCAGTGTCGATCCCGCCTGCCAAAACCGCAAACAGCGTCACGGCACCTCCCAGCATGAACAGATACCAGCTCAGCAGATTGAGCCGCGGAAAGGCCAGGTCGCGCGCGCCGATCATCAGCGGCACGATGAAGTTGCCGAGCGTGTTGGGGATCGAAGGGATCAGGAAGAACCACACCATGATGATGCCGTGCATGGTGAATAGTCGATTGTACATGTCGGAGCTGACGAGATCGGCTTGCGGCGTCGCCAGCTCGATCCGGATCGCGGTTGCCGCGGCGCCGCCAATGAAGAAGAACAGGATCAGGCTTGCGAAATACAGGATGGCGATGCGCTTGTGGTCGGTGGTGAAAAACCACGATCGCAGGCTGTATTCGGCGTTCAGATAATTGACGTCGGTCATGATCCGTGTCCACCCAGCGACTTGATGTAGGCGATCAGTCTCAGCAACTGCTCCTCGTCGATCTTGCCCTCGAACGATGGCATCAGCGGGTCGTAACCTGCGGCGATCTGGCTGCGGGGCAGCAGGATGGAGTCGCGGATATATTTGTCATCCGCAGTGACGACGCTGCCGTCGGCAAGCGGCACCGGGTTTCCGTAGACCCCCTCGAGTAGCGGCGCCCTGACCTTGCTGCCCGTGCCGTGACAGCCGCTGCAGCCGAGCTCGCGGAACAGGACGCCGCCCTCTTGTGCGAGGGGGCTCGATGGCGTCTGACTCCCTAGCCAGGTGGCATAGTCGGCGGCCTCCATTGCCACGATCTCACCGGTCATGCCGGAATGCTCGGTGCCGCAATATTCGGCGCAGAACAGGTGATAATGCCCGGGCACTTGCGCCGTGATCTCCAGATCCTGATAGCGCCCCGGCACGACATCGTGCTTCAGCCGTAGCGCCGGAATGAAGAAGCTGTGAATGACATCCTGCGAGGCCATCACCAGCCGGACCGGCCGGTTGACGGGAATATGCAACGCATTGATCTCGGATTGGCCGCCGGCGTGCTGGACCTTCCACATCCACTGCTTGGCGACGACGAACACCGACAGTTCATCCAGCGGGGTTCGGAAGATCTGGAAGTAGATGCTCGCGCCCCAGACGAACAGGGCGAGAAAGCAGATCAGCGAAGCCGCCGTCCAGCTCACCTCCCAGTGCCAGCTCTTGCTGGTTTCGGGGCCGCGGTCGATCGGGTTGGACGCGCGATAACGGACGCAGAACAGAACCAGCAAAAAAAACAACAGGCCGAGCACGAGCGAACTGACGACCAGCAGACCGATAAAGAGAAGATCAACGTCGCCACCATGGGGCGATATGCCGGGATGCCAAAGGGGAATCCATTGACGCCACATTGAACTGTCCGGCTAGATCAAGAGTTTGACGTCACGGCGATGGCCATGCCGGTAGACCCCGCTGCACCAACAGCTCCATCGCCCGCGCGATCGGAATGCGAACGACGCCGTGGCCGCGGTCGGTCCAGCCGTAGCTTTGCGCCAGTTCATCATTGCCTCGGCGCAGGTGTTGCAGATCCCGTTGTGGCGTTATCTCCAGCTGTGGGGCGTCGGCACTCAGCGCAGGCGGAGCGGACGGCGTGCGGTGGCTCATGGCCTGCGGAAAGATGACCGGCATCAACAGCGGCGTGGCGATCACGAACGATCCAAGCCCCAGCGCAATCCAGCCGATGCCGACCGGGTTGATGTCAGCCCGCTCATAGTCGAACCCTGCGGTGCCCTTCATGGCCCGGATCTCCCAAGCGCGTCCGGACAATTCCGGAGCAGCAAAGGGGTTCCAGAACAGGAACGAATCCCGGGCGGCTGGATTGTTCGTCGCAAAGCACTCACGACAAAACACTCACGATCGGTCAGCCGGGATGGCCCAGATATTCTCTCCTGCCGCCGACACCTGGCTGCGATTGTCCTTGCTTGCGGCGCTTTCTATCCTGGCGGGCGGAACGGTTGGGATCGGCGGCTTTGCGCGATCGAGCTACGTGACCTCGACCGCGTTTCGGCCGCCGCAGCCGGTTCCCTTCAGCCACCGGCATCACGCCGGCGAACTCGGGATCGACTGTCGCTATTGCCATAGCGGCGTCGAGACCTCGCGACGGGCCGGACTACCGCCGACGGAAACCTGCATGACCTGCCATTCCCAGATCTGGACCAATGCATCGATGCTGGAGCCGGTGCGACGGAGCCTCGCCGACCACCAGCCGATCCAATGGACGCGGGTCGCCAAACTTCCCGATTACGTATTCTTTCGTCACGACGTCCATATCGCCAAGGGCGTCGGTTGCGAAAGTTGCCACGGCCGCATCGACGAGATGGCGCTGACCTATCGGGCCAAGGCCTTCACCATGGAGTTCTGCCTCGACTGTCACCGCGATCCCACGCCCCATCTGCGTCAGCAGGATCACATCACCGACATGGCCTGGAAGCCGGCGCCAGATGCCCGGACCGTAGGCGAGGCGATTGCGGCGCATGAAGGCATCCGCTTTGGCAAACTCACCCATTGCTATGTGTCACCGATGACGCGCCCGTCCCAACGCATCATGCCGACCGCACCGCGGCAGTGGTCCAGCCTGGAAGAGTTGTCCGGTGATCCCGCCTTCGAGGCCTGGGTCGATGCGGAATATCCGGCCGTTGCCGTATTCGCGCCGACCGCACGGCGTCAGTTTCTCAAGCTCATGGGCGCTTCGTTCGCGCTCGCGGGACTGACCGGATGCGAAAAGAGTCCGTTCGTCACGGCGCTGCCTTATGTAAGCCAGCCCGAACGGGAGGCGATCGGTGAGCCGCGTTCTTATGCGACCGCGGTGCTGCTGGACGGCTACGCGCAGCCGGTCATTGCCACCACGCATTCCGGCCGGCCGACAAAGCTCGACGGCAATCCGGAGCATCCTGTCACGAAGGGGCGCAGCGATGCGTTCATGCAAGCTGCCGTGCTTGGGCTCTATGATCCCGATCGTGCGCAGAATCCGGCTCGGCATGGCGAGCCCGTCACCTGGAAAGAGGTGGCTGCAGCTATTGCCCTCCTCCGGACGGCATGGGGTAGCGATCAGGGCGAGCGGTTGCGGATGCTGCTCGGGCCGACCAGTTCGCCGACCCTGTTGCGACAGCTCGATGCGCTCCGCAGCCAGTTCCCAAAAATGCGGATCCATCTTGACGCGCCCGCGGGTACGACCGCGCGTGCAGCCCTCACGACCGCTGCCTATGGTCAGGCGCTCGATCTGCATTATGTGCTGGACGCCTGTGACGTTGTCGTCAGCTTCGATGATGATGTGTTGGGACCGGGACCGGATCAGGTGCGCAACGCGCGGGGCTGGGCGGCATCGCGACGTCGGGCTGCGGATCGGCCCGGCATCACCCTTTATGCCGCCGAAAGCGTGCCGTCGGCCACGGGAGTGGTTGCGGGCGAACGCCTGATCGCGGACGCCTCTCGGATGGCCGGGCTTGCCGAGGCACTCGCCAGCGTGTTTGGCGTCGGCGGAGCCAAAGCCAGGGATCTGACATCAACCGAACAAAGCTGGATCGACGGCGCCGCAAAAGCCTGTCGTGCCGCCGCGGAACGGACCCTTGTGACGTCGAGCGCGTGCGGGGACCCGGCTACGGCGGTCTGGGTCGCGCGGATCAACGACGTCCTGAAGAGTGCCGCTCTCAAAGCGACGCGGCCGATCGTAGGTCCGGCCAGCGCAGGAACGCTCGCTGAGCTCGTGCGCGATATACGCGCCGGTACGGTTCAGTCGCTGATCATTCTCGATTGCAATCCGGCCTATGCGGCGCCCGGCGTGCTCGGCTTCGCGGACGCGCTCAAGCAGGTTTCCTCGACGCTGCATATCGGCCTGCAACGCGACGAAACCGGCGAGCTCTGCGAATGGCAGCTTGCGGTGGCGCATCCGCTGGAGAGCTGGAGCGATGCCCGGGCGGTCGATGGTACCGCGTCAATCCTGCAACCGACGATCACGCCCTTTATGACGTCCGCAACGTCCATCAAGTCATGGCGATGCTGCTTGGCGAGATCGATCCGGCGCCTGATGCGGCGGTTCGCGCGACCTGGCAATCGGCATTCGGGGACGATTTCGACGTTCGCTGGCGGGCGGCGCTCCACGACGGTTTCATCGCAGGGGCGGCGCCCTTCGTCGATGCGGCACCCAAAATGAGCGGCGGCACGCCGGTCGATATCGCAACCGAGGGCCTCGATGTCGTATTTCGGCTGGATCCAACCGTCCGGGATGGCCGCTTCGCTAATGTCGGCTGGCTGCAGGAATTGCCAAAGCCACTGACGACCTTGACCTGGGGCAATGTGGTGAGCGTCAGCCCGGCTTTTGCGAAGCGCATGGATATCGCAAACGGCGACCACGTCGAAGTCGAGATCGACGAGCGCAAAGTCGTGGGGCCCGCCTGGATCATGCCCGGACAGGCCGACAACACCATCGCGCTGTATCTCGGATACGGCCGCAGGCGGACGGGACGTGTTGGCGATAGCCTTGGCTACGACGCCTACGGCGTTCAACCAGCCGATCGCCCCTGGCTCGCCAAAGGGCGTCTCCGTAAGCTAGGTGGCAGCGAAACTCTGGCGGTGACCCAGTTGCACCACCGCATGGAAGGATTCGATTTCGTGCGCGAGGTCAGCGCGGACCAGCCGGCACTGCCGCAGCCGAAACCGCAAGAGAGCTTTTATCCGCCCTGGCCATCCTCGAAGAACGCGTGGGGCATGGTGATCGACCTCGATTCCTGCATCGGCTGCAATGCCTGCGTCGCTGCGTGCACGGCGGAGAACAACGTTCCAGTCGTCGGCAAGGACCAAGTGACGGTCGGCCGCGAGATGCACTGGCTCCGTATCGCGCGCTATTATTCCGGCGAGGCGGAGACGCCGCGCAGTTTCTTCCAACCCGTCCCCTGCATGCATTGCGAGCAGGCGCCTTGCGAGATGGGTTGTCCCGTCCATGCAACGACGCACAGTCCCGAGGGCGTCAACCAGATGGTCTATAACCGCTGCATCGGCACGCGGACCTGCTCCAGCTATTGCCCTTACAAGGTGCGCCGTTTCAACTTCTACGACTATCGCACCCCGCCGGAAGCGCCTGAGCACGCTGCGCAGAACCCGGATGTCACCGTCCGCTCGCGCGGCGTGATGGAGAAGTGCACCTATTGCACGCAACGGATCGAGGCCGCGCACGCCACCGCCGACAAGGAAAACCGCGCACTGCGCGACGGCGAGGTGGTGACCGCATGCCAGGCCGCGTGCCCAACCAAGGCCATCGTCTTCGGCGACATCAATGATCCCAATTCCGAAGTGTCGCGTCTGCGGCGCGATGGCCGTCATTACACGCTGCTTGAGGAGCTCGGAACGCGGCCGCGCACGACCTATCTCGCCCGCTGGCGCGACAATGGCGGAGGGCAGGGATGACCGACCGCGCAGCCGATGTCCTTCCTGCCGATCAAAGCATCGGCGGAGTTTCCGACCAGCTCACCGGCATTCCCCTGCATTTTCCGACCGGGCGGCGCTGGCTGATTGCCATGTTCCTTGCTTCGCTGCTGCTGCTGATGTTCGTGATCTCGGTGATCGCGCTGTTTACGCGCGGGGTCGGCATCTGGGGCATTAACATCCCCGTCAATTGGGCCTTTGCGATCCACAATTATGTCTGGTGGCTCGGCATTGGGCATGCCGGCACGCTGATATCGGCGCTCTTGCTCCTGACCCAAAGCGAATGGCGCAATTCGCTCAACCGGTTCGCCGAGACCATGACGCTGTTTGCGGTGGTGTGCGCGGGGATCTATCCCGTGCTGCATCTCGGGCGGCCCTGGTACCTGTACTGGATGTTTCCGTATCCCGCCACGATGGGCGTTTGGCCGCAGTTCCGAAGTCCGCTGGAATGGGACATCTGGGCGGTCCTCACCTATCTCACGGTTTCACTTGCCTTCTGGTACACGGGCCTCATTCCTGATCTCGCCGCCGCGCGCGACCGCGCGAAGACACGCAGCTGGCAGATCTTCTTCGGGATTACGTCGCTCGGCTGGCGCGGCTCGGCGGCGCACTGGCTGCGCTGGTCGCAGGCCTATCGGCTGACGGCGGGACTGGCCGTTCCGCTGGTCGTCTCTGTCCACAGCGAGGTTTCATTGCTGTTCGCGGCCGGACAGATTCCCGGCTGGCATTCCACGATCTTCCCGCCTTATTTCGTGTTGGGCGCCGCGTTCTCCGGCTTTGCGGTGGTCTCGATCATCGCGATCTCGCTGCGCTCCTGGTTCGGACTGAACAATCTCGTCACCGACGAGCATCTCGACCTCCTCGGCGTGGTGCTGCTCGCGACCGGCCTGATGACCGCGTACGGCTACATCTTCGAGGTTTTCGACGCTTTGTATTCGGGCGACGCGCACGAGCTGCAGACCCTGTCCGATCGGCTGACCGGCGCCTATGCCTGGACCTATTGGGGCGCAATCTTCTTCAACTTCATTCCGCTGCAGGCTTTGTGGTGGCGCAGCGCGCGGCGAACCGGCTGGTCGCTGATGCTGATCTCGATCTCCGTTGCGGTGGGTATGTGGCTGGAGCGCTATATGATCCTGGTCACGAGTCTCTATCGCGACTTCCTGGTGTCGTCGTGGAGCAGCTTCACGCCAACATTCTGGGACTGGTCGACCTATTTCGGGACCATCGGCCTGTTCCTCGTCCCGTTTCTGATTGCCATTCGGGTCATTCCACTGATCTCGATTTTCGAAACCGAGGAACTTCTGCACGAGGAGCAGGAGGCGAAGCATGGCTGAGAGGAGCTACGGCCTGCTGGCGGA
Source organism: Bradyrhizobium sp. RDM12 (assembly GCF_051917485.1). NCBI lineage: Bacteria > Pseudomonadati > Pseudomonadota > Alphaproteobacteria > Hyphomicrobiales > Nitrobacteraceae > Bradyrhizobium > Bradyrhizobium sp. RDM12. Next base: position 6,859,967 of record NZ_CM133064.1, on the reverse strand, counting down.
GTTCGACAGCCCCGAGGCGCTCAAGGCGGCGGCAAGGCAAGCACGCGCGGCTGGGTATCGCCGGCTCGACGCTTTCACGCCGTTTCCGGTCGAGGGGCTAGCCCAGATCCTGAGGCTGCCGAAGCCCAACATCTCCTGGGTCGGGCTGGCTGGCGGCGTCACCGGCGCGAGCGTCGCGCTGCTGATGCAGTGCTATGTCAACTACGACTTCCCGATCAACGTCGGTGGGCGGCCGCTATACGCCTTGTCGGCGTTTGCCGTCGTGATGTTCGAATTGACGATCCTGTTCTCCGCACTGTCGATGATCGCGGCGATGCTGTGGCAGAACGGTCTGCCGCGGCTGAATCATCCGCTGTTTGATGCCAGGCGGTTTCATTTTGCCAGCAAGGACCGCTTTTTTCTCTGCATCGCCGATGACGACGGCAGGTTCGACGAGACGGAAACCGGCAGCTTTCTCAGGCAGGCCGGAGCCAAATCGGTGGAGTTCACGGCACTATGAGGCGGATGCCTGCCATCCTCGCGATCTCCGCGATCGCACTTGCTGGCTGCGAGCAGAACATGGATGCGCAGCCGAAGTACGGCGCATATGCCTATGCACCGGCTTTTCGAGGCGGGGCATTGCGCGAGCCGCCGCCGGGAGCCGTTGCGAGAGACGATCCCGCGCGGGATCTGGCTGCCGTGAACAAGCCGCCGGTAACGGCGGCGTTGCTCGATCGTGGGCGGGACCGGTTCGGTATCTTCTGTTCGCCCTGTCATGGGGCCGCCGGCGATGGCAACGGCATCATCGTCCAGCGCGGCATGCCGCGGCCGACCAGTTATCATGACGAGCGCTTGCGAACCGCGGACGACCAGCATTTCTTCGACGTCATCAGCAATGGCTACGGTGCGATGTATTCCTACGCCGCACGGGTACCTCCACGCGATCGATGGGCCATCGTGGCCTATATCCGCGCACTCCAGTTGAGCCGGCACGCTTCGATCGATGACGTGCCTCCAGAGCAGCGTGCAAAATTGTCGGAAGCTCGATGAGGCGTCAGGCCAAGATCGTTGTGCTTGCCATCTCCGCGCTGATTCTGCTTGCAGGCGCGGTGATTGACCGCCGCGCGACGCTCGCGAGCTATCTCGTGGCCTGGATCGGCCTCGGCGCGGTCCCGATCGGCGCCCTGGGCGTGCTGATGACGACCTATCTGGTGCAACGCGCCTGGACGCGCGCCCTGCATGCGATCCTTGTTGCGGGAACGGCGGTGCTGCCCGTGGCCGCATTGCTGTTCGCGCCGGTCCTGATCGGAATGAAGGAGCTCTATCCCGCCGTCTCGGACGCGAGCTCATTGCCGGCATTCAAGGCCGTCTATCTCGCACCGTGGTTCTTTGCGTCGCGGTCCATGGCCTACTTCGTCGTTTTCGCACTCATCGCGCTCTGGCAGCGGAGTACGTGGGGCGAACCTCAGCGCATGATCCGTTCGGCATCCGCAGGGCTGATCGTCTATGCCTTGCTGGTCTCATTGGCCGGCGTCGACTGGATGGAGTCGCTCGAACCGGAGTTTCACTCCTCGATCTACGGGCTCGTCTTTCTGTGCTTCACCCTGTTGGCTGGAGTTAGCTTCGGCATCGGCGCCGCGCTGTTGTCGGCACGTCGTATCGGAGCCACCCGCGGGTATAGTGCATTGCTGCTGTCGACGATCCTGCTATGGGCCTATTTGCATGCCATGCAGTACATCGTCATCTGGGCGGCTAATCTTCCTGACGAGGTCACCTGGTATCTGAAGCGTTCGTCCGGCGGCTGGCAGGTCGCCCTCAGGATCCTGGCACTCGGTCAATTCGTCTTTCCGTTCCTTGCCCTGCTCAGCGCGCGCGTGAGAAGCGATCCAGCCTGGCTGCAGGGCCTGTGCGGATTGACGCTGATCATGCGGTGGCTGGAAGCCGCTATTCTCACACTGCCGGCGATACCGCACATTGAACCTTTGACCGTTGGGCTTCTGTTGATCCCCGCCCTCGCTTTCATCGGGATCAGTTTGTGGTGGACGTTCGAGATCGCGGAGCAAAAGAATTCGGCGCGCGCATGGTCCGCGCCAGACGCTCATGCCGAAACAGGATCCCGATGAGCAGCACAAGGAGGGCAATCGTCACAGCCGCAGCGGTTGCCAGCAGGCGGCCGATCGCGAGCGTATAGGTTCCGCGGGCCGGATCATAACCGTAGCAGAGCAGCCGGATATGGTCGGTCCAGCCGCCGGTCTTGCCTTCGCCCGCCGCAATCAGCGCGAGCCGTATGGTCGTTGGCTCGACCGCCAGGCCGGAAAGCGCGCTGGAGAGACCGCCGGACGGCGTGATGACGAACGCCGCCGCCGGATGTGCGTACTGGTCGTGCTCGGCATCGTAGATGGAGCGAAATCCCAGCGCCTGTGCCAGAGCCCCGATCGTGGCGGCGTCACCTCGTACAAAGTCCGTCGCTGAAAGAACTGCGTCCGAGCCGATCTGTGCCCGTTTCATGGCGGCGGCGTCGGCAGCCGTATCCTTGGGGTCGAGCCCGACCACGACCACGCGAAAGTCGGTGCCTGGATGCAGGCCGCTGCGAGCAAGCACATCCGAGACGATCGAGATCATCGGGCCGCAAAGCGTCTCGCACGTGTAATCCGCCAGCAGCCAGACGGTCGGCTTGTTGTCGAGCCAGAACCGTAGCGGTCGTGGCGCTCCGTTTTCGCCATACAGAACGAGTGAGGCGGGCAAGCCGGCACCTGCAGGAGGGGCGACGCCAACCTCGCCCAGCTGAAGCGGCGTCATGGCCCGTGCCGGAACTGTGGCGGTGCCGCCGACGAGGATGACAGCCAGCATGGTCGCGAGCAGTCGTATCACGGAGTGGCGCTCCCCCCGATTGGGCCACGGCCCATGAAATGCTCCGGTCTCGGGTTTCAATTTAGGAACGGTCGTATGGTTCCTGCGTTCTGCCGAAAGCTTGCCGTGGAGGGCTTTCGCTTTCTGCGGCGGCCGCAACCGGTCAGGAACCGCAGAAGCAGTCTACAGCGTGATGATGTACGCAGCGGCGCCGATGAGAATGGCGAGGCCGACCAGCATGATGGCGAGAAACAGTTTTCCCACGACGACGCTCCGTGTCCGATGCATGCAATGAACGGCGCCCTGATCCGTTCCAGCGTAACGGAGCCCGCTAACGGCCCGAGTGTTGTTTCAGCGGTCAATGGAGATGATGATGGCACTGGAAGAGCAGATCCGAAATGATGCCTATCAGCTTTGGGAAAAGGCGGGAAAGCCCGAGGGGCGAGATGAGGAGTTCTGGCGCGCCGCGAAAGCCGAACTCGGCGCCGAAGACGAGGCTGCTGGCACCACTGACCAGCCCAACCGGACCATCCTGCCGGGTTGAAGCGGACCAACACACCGCCGTCGTACCGGAACCGGAGTATATCTCCTCTCATTGAAGGTGTTTTCGGGAGATTGTCTTGGCGATCGACGTCCGCAAGGAATGCCGCCCACCAAACTCGACCGGCAGACATTCGAGAAGCGATTCCGCTCCCGTCTCGCCGATCCCGCCTTCGATCACCTTCAGGCCGAAATTGCTGCACTTCTCGACGCCGCATGGGACGGTTATTCAAATTCGCGCAAGTCACCGCATACGCGGAAGGCCGGTCCGGACTACGCAGATCCGGACTATGATCTGGCAATTGACTGGATCAACGCCAAAGAGGCAATCGATGACGCACGTCGCCGTCATGATGATCCGGCTCAAAGAGCCCGAATTCTCATCGTCAACGGCTCGTCTCGCAGCGAACATACCTGTCCGGGTGAAATGTCGAAGAGCTGGCGCATGGTGAAGCTTGCCGAGCCTTGCTTTTACCAAATGGGTTTCGATGTCGATATCCTCGACCTGTCACGCCTGACTTCGGAATACGGCAGGCAGATCCACCCTTGCAAATCCTGCGTCTCGACTTCCATGGCGCTCTGTCATTGGCCCTGCAGTTGCTACCCCAACTACTCTCTCGGGCAGACGGACGACTGGATGAACGAAATCTATCCGCTCTGGGTCGCGGCGCATGGCATCATGATCATCGCGCCGGTCAATTGGTATCACGCCCCGACTGTCCTCAAGGCGATGATTGACCGCCTCGTCTGCGCCGATGGTGGCAATCCGGATCCGACCTCAACCCACGGCAAGACCGCGGTTGAAGCCAAGGAGCTGGAATTGAAGGGGTGGCCCTATCCCCGCCATCTGAAGGGACGCCATTTCGGCATCGTCGCGCATGGCGACAGCATCGGCGCCGAGACCGTACGTCGTTCGCTGTCAGACTGGCTGACGGACATGGAGCTGATTTCTGCGGGCGGCTGGGCCGAGAGGGACGGTTACGTCGGGTACATGAAACCCTATGCCACATCGCACGCGGAGTTCGACGAGGACCGGGGTTTTCAGGAAGAGGTCCTGAATGTGGCGCGTGCCCTTGGAGCGGCGGTGGATCTCGCGCGGACAGGGCGTTCGGAGAATCCAGGCAAGGGTCTCAAGCAGCCTTATCCCAAATAGTGCTGTCCTAAGTAGTTTTGTCCGGCGGGCTTGCCGCAGCAATCGTTGCGGCGACCAATGCTCAGGTTCCATTGGAGCCGGCCTCTGACCTTAAGCAGGAACTGTTCTCCGGGTGATGGTTTAAGAGCTGAGACCGAAGCGAGAGCCCTCGTGACCCAGATCGACGCTCCCAAAATCGACATCGCCTTGACCGTTAACGGCGTCCGCCACGATATCCCGGTGGCACCGTGGGAGACTTTGCTGGATGTTCTTCGCGAACGCCTGCACCTCACCGGGTCAAAGAAGGGCTGCGATCAAGGGCAGTGTGGCGCGTGTACGGTGCTGGTGGACGGCGAGCGGATCAACTCCTGCCTGGCGCTGGCCGTGTCCCGCGATGGGGCCGCGGTTACCACCGTGGAAGGCCTGGCGGAAGGAGGAGAGCTTCACCCCTTGCAAGCGGCATTCATCGAGCACGACGCGTTTCAGTGCGGTTACTGCACGCCCGGCCAGCTCTGCTCGGGTGTTGCGTTGTTGCATGAGGGGCGTGCCCATACGCGCGAAGACATCCGAGAGCTGATGAGCGGCAATCTCTGCCGTTGCGGAGCCTATACCAATATCGCCGATGCGATCGAGACGGTTATGGATCGGCAAAATGCCGGCCGGGAGGCTGCTGAATGAACCGGTTCGACTATGTCAGGGCAAACTCGGTCGCCGAAGCCGTGGCGGCGCTTTCGTCCCCGGCACACGGGCCCTCGCCGGCGGTACCAACCTCGTCGATCTCATGAAATACGACGTCATGAAGCCTCGCCGGGTGGTCGACATCAATCGGCTGCCGCTCAAGGACATCGCGGAAAGAGCGGGCGGCGGCCTCAGGATCGGTGCCCTGGTCACCAACACCGCTCTTGCCTGGGACGCACGGATTGCGAAGCGATATTCCTTGCTTGCCAGCGCCATTCTCGCCGGGGCTTCGCCACAGTTGAGAAACGCCGCCACGACGGGCGGAAATCTCCTGCAGAGAACGCGATGCTACTACTTCTACGACACGTCGACCGCGTGCAACAAGCGAGAACCCGGGTCCGGCTGCTCGGCCATCGGCGGTGTCAATCGCATCCATGCGGTGCTGGGCGCCAGCGATAGCTGCATCGCGGTTCACCCCTCCGACATGTGCGTCGCCTTGGCCGCCCTGGACGCAGAGGTCGAGGTCGAGGGCCCGCAAGGCGTTCGCACGATCCCGTTCGCGGAATTTCATCGGCTGCCTGCGGACGATCCACAGCGGGACAACACGATGCGGGCCGATGAACTGATTACTGCGGTGATCCTGCCGCCGTCTGATTTCGGCCGCAACCACACCTATCTGAAGGTCCGCGATCGTCTGTCCTACGCGTTCGCGCTCGTCTCCGTGGCCGCAGCAATCGAGATCCGCGATGGGATTGTGAGGATGCGCGCGTCGCGCTCGGCGGTCTGGCGCACAAGCCCTGGCGCGACAAGGTTGCTGAAGACCTGCTCAAGGGCGAGAGGCCGGACGAGACCAGGTTTCGTGCTTTTGCCGAACGCCTGATGCGCGATGCGAAGGGGCGAGGCCAGAACGATTTCAAGATCGAGCTGGCGCGACGCACCATCGTTCGTGCGCTGATGCAGGCTGCCGCAGGCACGCCTCAGAACCAGTCGGACAAAGTCATTCGCTGAGGGCGCATCGTGGAAACGGCAAACATTCACCACATCGGCAACCCGACCAACCGGGTGGACGGACGGCTCAAGGTCACCGGCGCGGCCCGCTATGCCGCGGAACATGAGGCGCAGGATCTGCTCCATGGCGTCATCGTTGCGGCGACTATCGCCGCCGGCCGCATCGTGAGTCTCGAGACCGGGCGCGCCTCGTCCGTGCCGGGCGTGGTCAAAATCTTCACGCACGAAAATCGTGGAAGCGGTGCGTGGCTCGACCGCAATTGGAGGGATGAGGTCGCGCCGCCGGGTCATCCATTTCGGCCCCTGCATTCCGACCGCATCCTCTTCGATGGCCAGCCTGTTGCTCTCGTCGTGGCCGAGACTTTGAGGCAGCCCGGGACGCCGCCTCGCTGGTGACAGCCGCCTACGAGGTCGAGCAGCATTGCACCGAGCTGGAGGTCAAGCGATCCGAGGCTTACGAGCCCCCGGAAAAGAGATCAGGCATCCCGCCGCCGCCAGAGCCACGTGGCAAGCCGGAGGATGCTTTCGAGCGCGCCCCCATCGCATTGCCGCGGACTACAGGTTTCGCGCAGAGCACCACAATCCGATGGAGCTGTTTGCGACGACTTGCGTCTACGAAGGCAAGGACAAGCTCACGATCTACGAGAAAACGCAGGGTTCGCAGAACAGTCAGGGCTATGTCACGTCCGTTTTCGGACTTAAAAGCAAGAACGTGCGGGTCATCAATCACTATGTCGGCGGCGCCTTCGGGTCTGGGCTGCGGCCGCAACAACAATTGTTCTTTGCCGTCATGGCGAGCCTCGAGCTCAAACGGTCCGTGAGGGTCGTTCTCACCCGCTCGCAGATGTTCTACATCGGCTACAGGCCCGAGACCCGCCACGCCATCTCCCTGGGCGCGGACAACCAAGGGCGCCTGACCTCGATCATTCACGACGCCGTTGCCGCCACCTCGCAATACGAGGACTACCAGGAGAACCTCGTGAACTGGTCGGGCATGCTGTACCATTGCGACAACGTCAAGCTCAGCTATGGCCTCGCCAAGCTGAACACGGCGACGCCGTGCGACATGCGGGCGCCGGGAGCGGCGGTCGGCGTGACTGCCTTTGAATGTGCCGTCGACGAGCTCGCTCATGAGGCGGGGACCGATCCGCTGGAGTTTCGCAAGCGCAATTTCGCGACGCTCGACGAGAACACGGGCAAGCAATTCACCTCGAAAGCGCTTGATGCCTGCTACCGGCAGGAGCGGCAAGCATTGGATGGCAGCGCCGCTCGGCCGAGCCCGGCACGGTCCGCGATGGTCACGAACTGGTCGGGTTAGGCATGGCGACCGGGATGTGGGAAGCGTCCCTCATGAAGGCATCGGCCGAGGCGAAGTTGACGGCGGATGGACGACTTCAGGTGTCGACCGCCGCCTCTGACATCGGGACCGGCACCTGGACTATTCTCCCTCAGATCGGGGCCGACGCACTCGGCCTATCAATCGAGGATGTCACGCCCATGATCGGAGATTCCTCGCTGCCAGCCTCTCCCGTGGAAGGAGGGTCATGGACCGCCGCATCCAACGGGTCGGCGGTTCTTGCGGCATGCGAGACGATAAAGCAGGCACTTTTCAAGCATGCCAGGAATATGGCCAATTCCCCGCTGGCAGCAGCCTCGTTCGATCAGGTCGTGTTTCTTGGCGGCCGCATCGCCCTTCGGACCGATCCGGACCGCGGATTATCCCTGCTTGAGGTGATGCATGCGTCGGATCTCGACGAGATCAAGGGGAGCGGGAAGGCCGCTCCAAAGTTGCTCCAGATGCGCAAGTATGTCAGCTATACCCATTCCGCGGTGTTTGCCGAAGTGAGAGTGGACAGAGATTTGGGGATCGTTCGAATTCCCAAGATCGTCTGTGCCACGGCAGCGGGCAGGATCATCAACCCCAAAACGGCTCGCAGCCAGATTCTGGGTGGCGTGGTGATGGGCATCGGCATGGCGCTTCACGAGGAGGCCATGACCGACCACCGCTCGGGCAAGATCATGAACCATAATTTGGCGGAATATCATGTTCCGGCGCATGCCGATATCGCCGACATCGACGTCATCTTCGTGGACGAGCAGGATGAGAAGGTCAGCCCACTGGGTGTGAAGGGGCTCGGCGAAATCGGAATCGTCGGAACCGCGGCCGCCGTTGCCAATGCGATCTTCAACGCGACCGGGAAGCGCGTACGGGATTTTCCCATCACGCTGGACAAGATCATCGGATAATCGTGGGTGAGTTGATTGCATCTCCCGGTGCGAATGCCGTGCATCTTTGCATCGACATGCAGCGGCTGTTTGAACCGGGCGCTCCGTGGGCGACGCCCTGGCTCGAGCGCGTGTTGCCCCGGATCGTTCGTGTCGTCGAGCACGATCCACCGCGCACCGTCTTCACCCGCTTCATCCCGCCGCGTACCAAGCACGATGCGTGCGGCGTTTGGCGAGCCTATTACGAGAAATGGGAAAACGTCACCCGGGAGAAACTCGCGCCCGCGCTACTCGACCTCGCGCCGTCGTTGGCAAAGTTCGTGCCGCCGGCTGTCATCGTCGATCGCCACGGCTACAATGCCTTCGGAAACGGGCGCCTGCGCGCATATCTCGTTGAGCGCAACATTGACACGCTGATCGTTTCCGGCGGCGAGACGGACGTGTGCGTCCTGGCGACGGTGCTGGCTGCCGTGGACTATGGCTACCGCGTCATACTCGTCACGGATGCGCTCTGCAGCTCCTCGGACCAAAGTCACGATGCGTTGCTTGGTGTCTACAGCCAGCGCTTCAGCTTGCAGATCGAGGTCACGACGACCGAGTGCGTTCTCGACCGGTGGCGGATCGGGACGTCCTAGGCTGGCAGGACGCGATCGGGATGACTGAAGACGTCATACTCATTCCCACGCGCAATTCCGATAATCGTCATGCCGCAGGCCTTGGCCGTTCGCACGGCGAGAGCGGTAGGCGCGGAGACTGCGATCAGAACTGCCGTACCCATCATGGCAGCCTTCTGAACGAGCTCGACCGAAACGCGGCTGGTCAGAACGAGGGCACCGTCGCATCCGGACATGCCGCGCACGGCCAGTGCGCCAGCCAGCTTGTCGAGCGCATTATGGCGACCGACGTCCTCTCTCACCAAAATTGTTCGCTCTTGCGGGAGATAGAGGCCGGCGGCGTGGGTGGCTCGCGTCCTGCGATTGAGCTCCTGCGCGTCGACCATCGCTTGCACCGCCGTTGCGATCTGGGGCGGGCGAAGCGACAGGCCACGCGGCACGGGCGGCAGCACCCTCGTCGCGGACTGCAGGCTTTCAATCCCGCAAAGACCGCACCCCGTTGGCCCCACGAGTTGCCGCCGCCGCTCCATGAGTTCGCGCCCGCGCCCGGTCGTCAGCCATGCCCGCAACTCGGTGCCTTCCGGATGGCAGATGATCTCCAGATCGCGAATCTCGGCAGGATTGTTGATGATGCCTTCGGTCAGGCCGAAACCGACGGCCAGGTCGGTGAGGTCCGCCGGCGTCGTCATGAGGACCGCCAGTGTCATTCCATTGTAGATCAGGGCGACCGGCGTCTCCTCCGCCAGGAGGCGTGAGGACGCCTCATGGCGATGATTGAGGCGGCCTGCATTCACCACGGCAGGGGAGGGCGGCATGGTCCTGATCGAGCGGCGCGGGATGCAAATGAGCCTCCTGTGAAGTGGTGACGCCCGAGCTATCCCGATGGTTCCTGGATGACGAGCGTCGGCGGATCGGCTGTTGGCCCCTTGTCGACGCCGTTGGAACGAAAGATGTCGGCCGGTTTTTCCCAAGGCAGGGCCGTTTTTGGGAATCGATCAATGGCAAGGTCACGCAAACTCAGCCCCAATTTGAAAGTCGAGCGATATGATGCGCCCGCGGGCGGATGGGGATCGGTCAGGTCGCTTGCCAGAAGCCTCGCACGCTCTCATGCTCCTTTCAGTGGTTCGCGCATTCTTCTGAAGCAGAACAAGCCCGACGGCTTTGCCTGCGTGAGTTGCGCCTGGGCGAAGCCCGCCGATCCGCGCGTCTTCGAGTTCTGCGAGAACGGTGCGAAGGCAACGACCTGGGAAATCACCCACAAGCGGGTGACGCCCGAGTTCTTCGATCATCATCCCGTGAGCGAGCTGGACTCGTGGGACGATCATCAGCTCGAGGCGGCGGGGCGATTGACGCACCCGATGCGCTTCGACGCTGCAAGCGACAAATATGTGCCCGTGAGCTGGGAGGAGGCTTTTGCGGGGATCGGCCGGGAGTTGCGCGAGCTCACGCCGGACAGCGCCGTGTTCTACACCTCCGGACGGGCCTCGCTCGAGACGTCCTTCATGTATGGGCTTTTGGCCAGGGCCTATGGCACCAACAACCTGCCCGACAGTTCCAACATGTGTCATGAGACCTCATCGGTGGCGCTTCCCGAGAGCCTTGGCGTTCCCGTTGGAACCTGCACGCTGGATGACTTCGCCAAGACCGATTGCATTTTCTTCTTCGGGCAGAATGTCGGCACCTCGAGCCCGCGCATGCTGCACCAGCTTCAAGAGGCGGTGAAGCGGGACGTCCCGATCATCACCTTCAATCCCTTGCGAGAGCGGGGGCTGGTCGAGTTCGCCAACCCGCAATCGCCGGGCGAAATGCTGAGCGGCGCAGCGACGCCGATCAGCTCGCAATATCATCAGGTCAGGAGTGGTGGCGATACCGCCGCGATGATGGGCATCGCCAAGGCGTTGCTGCAGCTGGAAGAGGCCGGACCTGCCGGTGGCTCAGTCATCGATTGGGACTTCATCAAGGAGCATTGTCATGGCTGGGACGACTGGTCGACCGCCGTCAAGGCGTGCAGTTGGTCCGACATCGAGGACAGATCCGGCTTGACGCGGGGTGCGCTCGAGGCAGCCGCTCATGTCTACGCGCAGAAAAGTTCGGTGATGTTCATCTATGGAATGGGGCTGACGCAGCATCGCAAAGGCGTGGAGACCGTGCAAACCATGGTCAATCTCGCGCTGATGCGCGGCAATGTCGGCCGCCCGGGTGCCGGCATCTGTCCGGTGCGCGGCCATTCCAACGTCCAGGGACAGCGTACGGTGGGCATTACCGAGAAGCCGGCGATGGTGCCCGCTGACAAGATCAAGGCGCTGTTCGGCATCGACGTGCCGCAGAAGAAGGGTCTCACCACGGTGGAGGCCTGCAAGGGAATCATCGACGGATCGGTTCGGGCGGTGATCCAGCTCGGCGGCAATTTGGTACGCTCCGTACCGGAGCATCGCCTGGTGGTCCCGGCGTGGCGCAAACTTCGGCTCACGGTGCAGATCCTGACCAAGCTGAACCGGTCGGCGCTCGTCCATGGCGAGATATCCTACATCCTGCCGTGTCTGGGGCGGACCGAGATCGACCTGCAAGAAACCGGCCCGCAAGCGGTCGCCGTCGAGGATTCCACCGGCTGCATGCATGGCTCACGGGGACAGGCCCGGCCCGCAAGTCCCGACCTTCTGTCCGAGCCAAGAATCGTCGCGGAGCTCGCCAAGGCCACGGTGTCCGGCCGAACGAGCATTCCCTGGGACGCATGGGTTGCGGATTACGCCGGGATCCGCGACGCCATCGCATCCACTTATCCGGACATTTTCCACGACTTCAATGAGCGCATGTGGAAGCCGGGCGGCTTTCATCGCCCGATCGCCGCCCGGCAACGATCATGGAAAACCAAAACGGGGAAAGCCAATTTCATCGTGCCGACCTCGCTCGTGACCGACATCGATAGGCCGCCGGAAGCTCGCGACGTGGTGCAGCTGATCACGCTGCGGAGCAACGGCCAGTTCAACACGACCATTTATAGTTATGACGACCGCTTCCGCGGCATCTACGGCTCGCGGCTTGTGGTGCTGATGCATCGCAATGACATCGAGCGGTGGGGATTGAAAGAAGGACTGACCGTGACGCTGGCGACGGCGGTTGACGACGGCGTGGATCGTCAGGTGAGCGGCTTGCGGGTCGTTGCCTACGACATCCCGGAAGGCTGCATCGCCGGCTACTTTCCGGAATGCAACCCGCTGCTGCCTCTGTGGCACCACGAGGAAAAAGCCAAGACGCCGGCGGCGAAATCGATCCCGGTCCGGGTGAAAGCCGAAGCCGCCGCAGTCTGACCGCGATGGCGGCTAAAGGAGCAAACGATGCTTGAAGAGAAGCTCAAGCAAGCAATCATCGGTGAGCTGAAGCGTCAGGCCGCAAACAGCCCTCAGACTCTCAGCGTGGAAGGTTCGGACGAGTTGGTCGTCAACGGCAAGATCGAGTTGTCGGAGCTCGTCATGGTCATCGCAGGGTCCGTGGCCGGCGGTCCGTGATGCGTCGAATGTCAGCCGGAAATGCCTAAAGCAGTTCCTTCAGCCGCTTGGCATCGGCCGGCGCCGCGCTTTTCTGGTCGTTGTCGAAATAGACGTAGACGTCACATCCCTGCCGCTTCCAGGATCTGATGCGTCTGGTCCATTCTTCCAGAACCGCCGGGGGGTAACGGCCGTGATAGCGGCCGCTCGGTCCGTGGCCTCGAATGTAGACGAAATCGGCGGTTCGCTTCCAGGGCGCCGGGGCGTCGTGATGATCGGAAAGACAAAGCGAGATGTTTGCTCTCCGCAATATTTTCAGAATGCCTGGATGATACCAGCTGGGATGCCGGAACTCGAAGCTGTAACGTCGTTTGCGCGATAGAAGTTCAAGAAAGGAGGCGAGCCGATCTGCATCGGCCTCGAATTGCGGTGGAAGCTGGAAGAGGATGGGGCCGGCTTTCTGTCCCAACAGCGAACGGCGCTCTTCAAGCAGCTCGATACTGTTGACCGACCGATCCGACAATCGCTTCCAGTGCGTGATGAACTTTGAAGCCTTCCACGCAAAGACAAAATCCTTGCCGGTCTGCTCGCGCCAGCCTTTTTACGGCCTCCGGCGTCGGTGTCCGATAAAACACGCCATTGAGCTCGGTCGTATCGAACTGGCTGGCGTAATAGCAAAGCTGCTGCTTGATCGGAAGATCTTTGGGAAAGAATGGCCCCGCCAAGATGCGTAGTGCCAGCCCGACGTGCCGATATGAACGCGTGCCATGTGGAATTTCAACTCAACTCAGGACACCGCAAGCACGACCTTTCCCGCCGAGTGCCCGCGCTCGACCGATGCAAGCGCCGCCATCGCTTGCTCGAGCGGAAAGCGCTTCTCGACGTGCGGGCGGACTTTTCGGGCGGCGATCAGCGCGCCGATCCCGGACAGTTCGTCTCCATCGGGCTCGACCGTATATCGCATCGCCTTCACGCCCGCGGCGTGCGCCTTGTCCTGTGACGGTGCCGTCAGGGTGGAGATCAGCCGTCCGCCTTGCTTCAGCACGGCCCAGGACCGCTCGCGCGTCTCTCCATCGATCAAGTCGAAAACCAGGTCGACGTTGGAAGCAGCTTCTTCAAAGCGTTGAGTCTTGTAGTCGATCACGACATCTGCCCCGAGCGAGCGGGCAAAAGCGACATGTTCTGTCGACACCGTGGTCAGGACACGCGCCCCGCTTGCTTTGGCAAATTGAACGGCAAAATGGCCGACGCCGCCGGACCCGCCGTGAATCAGGACGGATTCTCCGGCTCGCAACTGCCCGTATCGAAACAGGCCCTGATGCGCTGTCTGTCCGGCCAGCGGTATTGCAGCCGCATGGATATGATCGACGCCAGCGGGTTTGACGGCGACGGCGCGCTCCTCGAGGACGACCTGCTCGGCATAGCCTCCGCCCCAGACCGGGACCATGCCGATCACCTCATCGCCGACACGCACGCGATCGACCTGGGCCCCACATTGCAGAACGATGCCGGAGACGTCGCGGCCGGGGGTATAAGGCAGCCGGTCATCTTTCACGGAGGGATATTTGCCGGAGCGGATTTTGAAGTCGACCGGGTTCACGCTTGCCGCGCGGACAGCCACCAGAATTTGGCGAGCGTCCGGCCCCGACTGCTCCACCTCGTCGAGCCGAAGCACCTCGTTGTCACCGAAACGGTGAAACCTGATTTTTCGTATCCTGGTCATCTCTCAGCCGTTCTTCTCGCCATGACTGGACGATCAACGGTGTCCATTACCCCTCGTTCCGAAAGACGGGCGGGGAGCTTGGGATCCTCCTTGGAACGTCAGTTAATGGCGCCGGTTAGTCGGAGAAAGGAAACCCCGGGGAGAACCCCGGAACGAATGGTCGCTCGGTCAGGATGGCGAAATGACGAAAGGAATGCTGCATGTGGAGTTCCGATGTACGCATTGTTCGAACGCGACAGACAAATCGGGAGTGCATTTCCAACCGAAAAGGAAGTGTGGGAGGCTGCGCTCATAGAAGGGCTCGTCACCGACGTTCCGGTGGCTGACGAGGAGGGCGGCCAGATCCTTCCGGACGGCTACCACGTCAAGCGGGTCGAGCCGTGAATCGGGAATCTCTGGAGCACGAAGCCGATCGAGCCGAGGCTCTCGCGGCCCAGACGGCCGATGATGACGTCAGGAAGGCTCTCCTGGACGCGGCAAGACAATACAGAGCTCAGCTCAAGGTCGAACCATGTGAGACAAAGCCCGAATGGAAGCTTCCGGATGAGATTTCCTGACGGGCTATCTCGTGTCGCCCTTGAGAAAAGCCAGGCCGTTGACGGTTAGCCGGTCCTCACTGGTCTCGCCATCCGCGACGAGGCTTTCCAGGTAAGTCTCCAGTTCCGGCAGTCTTTGCTCGAAATCCGCACCAAGACCCATCAGGTCGCAGGTCTTCTTGATCCGTTCGATCGGCTTCTCAAAAATGTTGATTTGCGCGTTCATCAACTCCGAACCTCCTTCGGAGGCGGTTGGTTCCTTGCGGCTCAGGAGAGCCGAGGCGCTCTTGACACTGGCGGACGAAAAGAACAGAAGTCGAACATGGCCGTCCATCACCCAGGGGCGGGTGGTGTTGCCGCCACCCGCGCGAATTCCAGAGCAGGATCCCACGACGCCGCGCCGAGGGCGAAGCACGGATGACGCTGCCTGTCCTGCCGGTTTATTACTATCACGACCATTTCACGGAGATGCTGAGCTTCGTTTGCGAGACCTACGGTCCGGTGCTGACGAAGGGACATCACGCGTTCATCGCTCGCTTCTCGTCGCTATCAAGAGACGCCCAGTGCCTGTTCATCCGGATGGTCAACCGGAACGGCACGGTCTTCAATCCCTCCACGTTCAAGTACACGGAGATCGGCGACCTTTTCGGCGCGCTGGGGGAGCTTGCTGCCGCCGGGTATGTCCGGGGTCTTATCGAACAGGATTACGCTGCGTTCGTGGCGAGCCTCGCAAAGCCGGTGCTGTTCGATGGCGCAAAGGCCGCCGGCATGAGCGATATCAGGACCTCATGGCCCAAGCGCAAGCTGACGGAGTATTGTCTCGCCAATCTGTCGTTCGCCACGGCATTCCAGCACTGCGGGGTGAGGCCTTCATCGCGCTCGGTGACACCGAGCCGCTGGAGTTTCTGCTTTATCTCTATTTCGGCAAGACGGAGGACAACCTCAAGAATTTCGCGCTGCGCGACCTCGGCATCTTGCGGACGAACGACCAGGCGGATTTCAGCGCCCGGTTTGCCGACGCGGATGAGGCGTGGGCCTGCTTTCACTACGCCCGCCTGCTGCGCCGCATCGAGACCAAATCCGACGAGATGTATCGCAATTC
Source organism: Bradyrhizobium sp. RDM12 (assembly GCF_051917485.1). Classification (NCBI taxonomy): domain Bacteria; kingdom Pseudomonadati; phylum Pseudomonadota; class Alphaproteobacteria; order Hyphomicrobiales; family Nitrobacteraceae; genus Bradyrhizobium; species Bradyrhizobium sp. RDM12. Next base: position 6,844,094 of record NZ_CM133064.1, on the reverse strand, counting down.
CGTCGCCGGCATTCTCGGCGGTCCTGCCTGCCCAACGGACTACGCTGTCGATCTGCGGAGCCGCGCGGCACACAGGGCGGGTCTGCACTTTGAGAAGAAGGGGGAGGCCGAGCTGGCGATCCAGCTCTACCGCGCCGGCTGCTCGGCCGAATGTCACGAGCGGTTCGCCCGTCTGCTCTACGCGGAGGGCGACAAGGATGCCGCCGAGGAACTGCTGCGTCGGATGATCGACGATCCCGCCAGTGATGACGAATTCGTCTTCGCGAGCGATTTCTATGCCCGGAAGTTCGATCGGCGCCGGACGGGACTATGCACCGAGCTGCTGCGGGCGGGCCGGACGCTCCTGGTTGACGACAATTGGCGCGGCAGTCCTGAGGCCGGGATCGCGGGCGTGTTGCGCCGGCAGGGCCTTGAGGTCTTCTACGCTGAAAATACGCTTTGGCGCTGCCTGTTCGGATTGCTGTTCTGGGACGAGCTGTTCGATCCGGACAGCTGCACAGCGGCTTTGATTGGATGCCGCATTGCCTGAAGGACAGAACCTTTGCGCGATTGTTCGCTCCTGAGATCGACATGAAGCTGGAGGCCGTCGCGTCGAAATCCGTGCTCCCCGGATCCTGCGGATCGTCGCGACGAAATGGGGAAAACCGAACGGTGTGTTCGCCTGGGACCATATCGATATGGATGCGCTTCGCGCTCTCCTTGCTGGCGCGAGTGCTGCCGGCCTCGCCATGATCCTTCGCCTGATGTGCGAGGACTATCGGGCGATGCGCGACGGTTTCCCCGATCTCATGCTCGTGGCGGACGGCATCGTCTCGTTCATGGAAGTGAAGGCCGAGGGCGACGTCATCAGGCGCAACCAGCTGACGCGGCTTCGCCAGCTCGGCAACGTCGGCATTGCCGCGGAGATCGGCCGCGCCCATTTTCGTTTCGATCCGGACCAGGACTATGTCGTCGTCGACACCGAGACCACGGGCGGCTGGACCGGCGGGGATCGCATCACCGAGATCGGGGCCGTCAAGATCCGCAATCATCAGATCGTGGCGGAGTGGCATTCACTGCTCAATCCGCAGCGGTCGATTCCGGCCAAGATCGTCGCGTTGACCGGCATCACCAACGAGATGGTGCGGAGCGCGCCCTTGTTCGTGGACATCGCGGACAGTTTCATGCAGTTCATGGGCGACGGCGTTTTCGTCGCCCACAACGTCAACTTCGATTATGGCTTCATCGCCGCGGAATATGGCCGCCTCGAACGCCGCTTCCGCTTTCCGAAGCTCTGCACCTGCTCGGGCATGCGCCGGCATTACCCCGGTCACAAGTCTTACGGGCTTGGCAAGCTCACCCGTGCCTACAATATCGAACTGAAAGACCACCACCGCGCTCTCAGCGACGCCCGCGCGGCCGCACGCCTTCTCAATTTGATCAATGCAAAGCGCGATGCGGGCGGAAGCGGGGCGGAAGAGATTGCGGCCTGATCCCGGCCGGCGAGAAAATGACTGGAGGGTCTTGCTTGCCGCATCGCGCCGGCGGCTCTGTCTCAGATTCCGAAGGTCAGCTGCGGCTCCGCATCGTCTCCGGGCTGAAGGGAAGAGAGCGATACACCCAGGAGCCGGACGCGTTTGGGCAGCGGCATCTCGACTTCGAGCAGCCCGCAGGCGAGGCGCTCCAATTCGTCCCGGCCTGCGACCGGCGCGAGCAGCGACCGGCTGCGTGTGATGATCTCGAAGTCGGCAAACTTGATCTTCAAGGTGACGGTGCGGCCCCGGCTGCCGGTCGTCTCGCAATGGCGCCAGACCTTGTCGACGAGGGGGCGAAGCTCGGCGATCAGCGCGTCGAGTTCGGCAAGGTCGGTCGAGAACGTGGTTTCCGCACCGATGGATTTGCGGATCCGGTTGGCCCGGACCGGCCGTTCGTCGACGCCGCGCGAGATCCAGTAGTAATAGGCACCCGACTTGCCGAAGTTCGCATTCATGAACTCGAGCGTCTGGTTGCGGATGTCGAGACCGGTGAACAGGCCGAGTGCATTCATCTTCGCGCCTGTTGCCGGCCCGATCCCGTGAAACTTGCCGACGGGCAGCATCTCCACGAAGGCGGGTCCCATCTCGGGGGAGATCACGAACTGGCCGTTGGGCTTGCGGTGATCGGAGGCGAGCTTGGCCAGGAACTTGTTGTAGGAAATGCCCGCCGACGCGTTGAGGCCGGTCTCGGCCTTGATCTTTTCGCGGATCCGTAGCGCGATGTCGCGCGCGAGCGGGATGCCTTGCAGGTTCTCCGTCACGTCGAGATAGGCCTCGTCGAGGGACAAGGGCTCGATGATCTCCGTGTGCTCGGCAAAAATCTCGCGGATCTGGCGGCTGATCGCCTTGTAGACCTCGAAGCGCGGCTTCACGAAGATCAAGTCGGGACATTGCCGCTTCGCGGTCACCGACGGCATCGCGGACCGAACGCCGAATTTGCGCGCCTCATAGCTCGCCGCGGCGACAACGCCGCGCTCGGCCGAACCACCGACAGCGACAGGCTTGCCGCGCAGTTGCGGATTGTCGCGCTGTTCCACCGACGCGTAGAAGGCATCCATGTCGATATGGATGATCTTGCGAACGCGCCTTGCGTCGCTTTCCACGGTGCCGGATTCGCTCATGCGCGGATGATACAGTCGGGCCGCGAGAATCGCGAGATGATCGCAAGTTGGCGGACGTTCGGCGGGAACGCTCGGGGGACGCGATGGCGTTCTGGATCGCGCAACTCGTCCCCGGATTCGCCGGCTCGGCTTCATGTCGGCGGAGGGGGCCGTTGCCTATTCTGTCGCGTCCATGTGGTTTCGGTCCACGTCCCGCAGTGTTCGTCGCATCATGCCGTCGACAATGGCCGCGGACTCGCTTGGACGCAGATGGATCGTCGTGGACTTGAGCAGCCATGGCAATACCGCTTGCTCGAGCCGCTCCTCATAGGCGGCGCGCATCATGTCGAATGCCTGCAGGCCTGGCCCTGCCAGAACGACATGGTGCGGACGCAGCACGGATATCGTTGCCGCGACCGCCTCGGCAAGTGCGCGACCTGCCTGCTGGAATACGTGCTCGAGACGGGGATCACCGCTGCGTGCCCGCTCGCGCAGGAGGGTCATCTGCGCCTCGGAGGGCTGCTGCGACGCCGCCGGCGGCAAGTCGAGAAAGGTGCGGGCGTCGCGGTAGAGCGCATAGTCGGCGAGATGGGCTTCGATGCAGCCGCGCTGGCCGCAGCGGCATTGCGGCCCGTTCGATCCTAACTTGGTGTGGCCGATCTCGCTGCCGGCGCCGGCGCCCAGACGCGCTTCACCGTCGACCACTATGCCCATGCCGACGCCGTGACCGATCAGGATGGTGGCCATGAGGCCCTGCGCCAGTGACGGCTCCGCGGCGGCGAGGGCGAGCGCAACCGCGACAGCATCATTCGCCATCACGACCTCGGTGCCGAATGCCTCGCGGACCGGCTTCGCCAGATCGATGTCGGTGACGGACAACACCGGGCTCCACAGATGCCGGCCAGTGTCCGCGTCCACGATACCCTGAAGGGCAATCCCTATTCCCAACAGCCGATGGCGCGGTGTGGCCGTCGCCTCCAGCATCGCATTGATTTGCCTGATCACGAGGTCGCACAACGCGCCCGCATCGAGAGCCCGGGTTGCGATTTCAAGTCGTGATTGTGCCAAGCTGAAGCCGCTGAAATCCGCAATCAATGTCTCGATCAGATTCATGCGCAGCGAAACCGCGATGATGCGGCCGAACTCCGGGTTGAGGGTCAGCAGCATGGCCGGGCGGCCACGGCGGCGTCCATTCAGCCCATCGGGATCCTCTTCGTCGGGGTCGTCGGACCAAGGGGGTGCCGCTGTCTCGGTCTCGCACAGCAACTCTTCTGCGATCAGCCGGGAGGTCAGGCCGGAGACCGCCGGGAAGCTCAATCCCGTGCTCCGGGCTAGCTCCACACGCGGCAGCGGTCCTAGGCGTCGCAGAACGTCGACCAGGCGGCCCCGGTTCGAGCCACGGGCGATGCCTGGAATTCGTCTCGGCGCCTCAATCTGGTCAGTCATGCTGTCCTATTTAATTCAGGGCATGAATTTAATAAGAGCCTTTGCTGCTGTGTGTTTGGAGAAGCACAGCGCGGGGGTGCGTGGTAGCGAGCCATATTTACTAATATCATGCCTCATGTACTATTTCCGCTTGAAGAAGCAGCCAGTGCATCTTGATTTTGATGTTCTGCCTGCAACATTTCTTCGCTGCGTGAATAAAATAGAGCGCAAAAGCGCTGTAAAGCCCCGCATCTGGGGTGACCAAAGGGAGGACCACATGAATCGATCAGTGAAGACATTACTAGTGCCGTTGCTCGCGACCGCCGCTGCGTTCGCGCTTACTACGGGTGCGGCACAGGCCCAGCAGAAGAAGACCATCGCGCTGGTGACCAATGCCGCGGCCGATTTCTGGACCATCGCCGGCCGTGGGCTCGAGAAGGCTCAGAAAGAGCACCCGGAATACGATATCCAGTTGATCGTCACCAACGATGCCACCGCGGCGGGCCAGCGGCGCGAGCTGGACGACCTGCTGGTGCGCGGCGTCGCCGGCATCTCCATCTCGGTCGACGATGCGCCGCACGCAACCGAAGAGCTCAACAAGGTCGCATCCCAGACCATCTTGATCACGACCGACAGCGATGCGCCGCAGAGCAAGCGTCTCGCCTATATCGGCACCGACAACGTCGCGGCCGGGCGGCAAGCAGGCGAGGAGTTCAAGAAGGCGTTGCCGAACGGCGGCAAGATTGCGCTGTTCGTCGGCACGATGGACGCGGACAACGCCCGTGAGCGGGTGCAGGGTATCAAGGAGGCGATCGCCGGCACCAAGATCGAGCTGGTCGACGTGTTCACCGACCAGGTGGACTCCGCCAAGGCCAAGGCGAACATGGAGAACGTGCTGGTCAAATATCCCGACATTGCACTGCTGTCCGGCCTTTGGAGCTACGAGACACCGCTGATCTATGATGCGGTCAAGGCGGCGGGCAAGGCCGGCAAGGTGAAGATCGTCGGCTTCGACGAAGATCAACGCACGCTGCGCGGAATTTCCGACGGCACGATCGAGTCGACGGTGGTGCAGCAGCCGTTCGAATTCGGCTATCTCTCCGCCACCAACATCATCAAGACTCTGAACGGCGACAAGTCCTGGATTCCAGCCGACAGCAAGCTGATCGTGCCAACCCAGGTGATCAGCAAGACCAACGTCGCGGAGTTCACCGCTAAAATGAAGGATCTGCTGAAGAAGTGACTTTGAGTGCCTTTCGGCGCCCGGCGACCATGACCAGCGAACATGGCCGTCGGGTGTCGAGCAGGAGGAAGTGAATGGCGGAAGTCCTGTTCGAACTCGCCGGGATCAGCAAGTCCTATCCCGGCGTCATGGCCCTCAACGATGTCAGCCTGCGCGTGCACCACGGCGAGGTGTTGGGCCTGATCGGCGAGAACGGCGCCGGCAAGTCGACGTTAATGCGCGTGCTGGGCGGCGTGACTGAGCCGAGCGCGGGCGTGATCCGCATCGGCGGCACTGACCATGCCCAATTGACGGTGAGCGAGGCGACGCAGGCCGGCATCGCCTTCGTGCATCAGGAACTGAACCTGTTCGAGAATCTCGACGTCGCCGCGAACGTCTTCATCGGACGCGAGAAGCTCATCGGCGGCCCGTTGAAGCTGGTGGACACCGCGGAGATGCGCGCCCGCGTGACGCCGCTGCTGCAGCGGCTGGGCGCCGATTTCAGCCCTGACACGCTGGTCGACAATTTGTCGATCGCCGAACGTCAGATGGTAGAGATCGCCAAGGCGCTCTCGATCGATGCCCGCGTGATCATCATGGACGAGCCGACCTCGAGCCTGACGCTTTCGGAGACCGAGCGGCTGCTGGAGGTGATTGCCGACCTGAAGGCGCACGGCATCGCAGTAATCTATATCTCCCACCGGCTCGGCGAGATCATGACCTGCGCCGACCGCGTCGTGGTGCTGCGCGACGGGCGCACGGTGGGAGAGCTGGCGCGAGACCAGCTCAGCCATGCCGCAATGATCCGGCTGATGATCGGCCGCGACCTGAAAACGCTGCATACGCCGCCGAAACGGCCGCCGCAGCCGGGGGGCTGCGACATCGTCGGCCTCGTGACGTCGGCTTTCCCCGACCGGCAGATCGATCTTTCCGTGCGGCACGGCGAGATTCTCGGACTGGCAGGGCTGGTGGGCGCTGGTCGGACCTCGCTTGCCCGCGCGGCCTTCGGCATCGATCCGGTGCTGAGTGGCGAGATCAGGATCGACAACGCGCCGGTCGATGTCGCATCGCCCCGGGACGCGATCAGGCAAGGCATCTATCTGGTGCCGGAGGACCGCAAGAAAACCGGGCTCGTGCTGGAGCTGCCGATCTGCGAGAACGTGACGCTGGCGAGCCTGCTGAATTATGCGCGGATGTGGCTGATCAACGGCTCGTCCGAGCGCAATGTCGCGAAGGAGCAGGTCAGGCGGCTCTCGATCAAGGTGCCGAGCGTGGATATGGAGGCCGTGACCCTCTCCGGCGGGAACCAGCAGAAGGTCGTGCTGGGCAAATGGCTCTCCATGCAGCCGCGCGTCATGTTCTTCGACGAGCCGACCCGCGGCATCGATGTCGGTGCCAAGAGCGAGATTTACGCGCTGATGCGCGAGCTCGCCGACCAGGGCGTCGCGATCGTGATGATCTCCTCGGACATGGAGGAGGTCATCGGCGTTTCCGACCGGGTCGCGGTGATGCATGAGGGAAGAGTGAGCGGCGTGCTGGAGCGCCCGCAATTCAGCGAATACAACGTGCTGCGGCTTGCAATAGGCCAGGCGCTGGAAACCGTGGAAGCCGCTGCGCAATGAACAAGAAAGAACTTGGCCTCGGCCTGCTGCTCGTGGTGATTTCCGTCATCACGGGCATGATCAATCCAGCCTTCCTGTCGGTGGTGAACCTGCTGAACCTGGCCAATCTGATCGGCCTGTTCGGCGTGTTTGCGCTTGGCGAAGGGCTCGTGATCATCACCGGCGGCATCGACCTGTCGCTCGGCTCGATGTTCGCGCTGCTCGGCGTCGTCTTCGTCGATCTTCTGACGACCTACCAGGTTCCCTGGCCCTTGGCGCTGCTGGCTGTGTTGCTGGGCGGACTGGTGCTGGGGGCGATTCAGGGGGTCCTGATCACGCGGCTGAAAATGCAGCCCTTCATCGTGACGCTGTGCGGGTTGCTGATCTATCGCGGCGCCGCCCGCTACTACACGACCGATTCGACACGCGGCTTCGGCTACGGCGACGAGGCAGCGACACTGAGCAACATTGCCTCCGGCCACGTGGCGGGCATCCCGAACACCTTCATCCTCCTGATCGTCCTTGCGCTCGTCCTCGGCGTGGTGCTGCACCGCTCGGTCTATGGACGCTGGCTTTATGCCGTCGGCAAGAACGAGGAGGCGGCGCGCTTCTCCGGCATCAACACGAATCTCGTGATCGCAACCGCCTATATCATCAGTGGTGGACTCGCAGGAGTTGCGACGGTGTTGTTCGTGTTCTACACGAACTCGGTGTCTCCGAGCTCCTTCGGCAATTTCTATGAGCTCTACGCGATCGCTGCTGCAGTGCTGGGCGGCTGCAGCCTGCGCGGCGGCGAGGGTTCTATTCTCGGCATCGTGCTGGGGACTGCGCTGCTGCAGGTGCTGCAGAACCTCGTGAATATCCTGGGCATCCCCAATTCCCTGAACTTCGCGGTGATGGGAACGGTGATTCTGATCGGCGTGCTGGCGGATCAGCAATTGCAGGCCCGGCGCAAACGCAAGCTGGCGCTGGCCGGCCTCGCCCGCACGGCCCCCAGATCGCCCCCTGTGCAAGGACAGCCGGGCGCACCGCCGCGCGGCGTGGACGCGCTGCCGGCGAGGACCGGCGACCAGGTATGACGGATCGAGGCTCGCGTTGAGACAGAGCCGCTTTGTCGGCGGCTATGTTGCGGGAGTCCTATCCCTCATATTGATCCGGCCCCATCGCCCACGATGCCTGATCGTGGCCGTAGGCGTAGTTGCGGTTGTTGACGACAGGGTTGCGATTGACCATCGGCCGCATGAACATCGGATGCGTCGCGCTGCGCACCTCGTGCTCGACCGTGAACAGATGCTTGCCGCTGTCGAGATCGACAATGTCGCAGAACCGGTACTGATACTGGTTGTCCTCGCGCGAGATCAGGTCACGCGCCAGCAGCTTGCGATAGGGGCCGGAGAAATCGGTGATGTACATCTGCACGTGATGGCCGTCATAGGCGGGCTGCGGCCGATCGTTCTCCCGGAACAGCAGATGCTGGTCGCGGCCGGTCTTCACCGCGGCAACCTTGCCGCCGCGGTTGCGCAAGCTCGCCGGCATGCCCATGATCTCGGGATAGAAAGCGCAGATCGCCTCTGCCGATCCGACCGGCACCTCGAACTCGACATAGGGGATGCCGAGCGTGATGCGCCCGAAGCGCGCCGCTTCGGGTTCATGGATGCGCAGGCGGTTGCCCCAGGGGCAGGTCGCTTCGACATAATCGTTGTGCTCGGCATACGCGAAGGCGGTGCCTTGGAGCTTGCTGGCGACCGAGGCCAATCGCGCCAGCAGCGCCTCGCGGCCCTCGATGACCAGCCCGGTATGGCCGCGCAGCACCTGCGCCTTGCCGCTCGGCAGATGAAACTGGCTCCTACCGGCATTGATCCACATGTTGGTGTCGGACACCATCAGATAGGGGTCGCGGGTCAACCCAAGCCCGGTGACGTAGAACAGCGTGGCGAGGCGCTGGTCCGGGACCTGGATGTTGACGTGCTCGAAATGAATGGCGTTGCCGAGATCTTCTGCGGATCGATCGAATTGTTGCGGCATGGATGTGCGCTTCTGGCTGGAGGGACCGACAGGCCTATACTAGAGCAGAATTTCCGCCAGCCGAAACGGCTGGATGATCACATCTTGGCAGCCATCCTGAGACAAGGCATGGTTTGCGCTGCACCTTGCCGTGGCAGGCATTCCCTGTAATCTGCCTGAACCAGCGAGCGAAAGAAGAGGTCGATGGGGAGTTCTGGAAGGCGTGCGCGTCCTCGATTTCGGGCGCTACATCGCGGGGCCGTATTGCGCGACATTGCTGGCCGAGTTCGGCGCCGAGGTCATTCGCGTCGAGAAGCGTGATGGCAGCGAGGATCGCTTCGTGGCGCCGGTCGGCGAAGGCGGCGAGGGCGCGCTGTTCCTCCAGGTCAACCGCAACAAGAAATGCATCACGCTCGATCCGATGACGCCCGAGGGCCAGGAGGTGATGCGCCGGCTGGTCAAGACCGCTGACGTCGTCGTCGCCAATCTGCCGCCGCAGACCTTGCGTGCCATGAAGCTCGACTACGACTCGCTGAAGACGATCAAATCAGACATCATCCTGACGACCGCAACTGCGTTCGGCGGGCCGGGGCCGTGGTCCGATCGCGTCGGTTTTGATGGCGTAGGTCAGGTCATGTCGGGCTCGGTCTACATGACCGGCGCGGGCAATCCGCCCTACCGCGCGGCGGTGAACTGGGTCGATTTCGGTACCGCGCTGCATTGCGCCTTCGGGACGCTCGCGGCACTGATCGAGCGCGGCAAATCCGGGCGCGGTCAGATCGTCGAGGGCGCGCTGCTGGCGACCGCGCTATCTTTCACCAACGCGACGCTGATCGAGCAGGCCGTCATCAACGTCAACCGCGTTCCATCCGGCAATCTCGGCCAGACCGCCGCGCCCGCCGACATCTACCGCACCCGGGACGGCTGGGTGCTGTGCCAGGTCACGGGACATCCGCTGTTCAAGCGCTGGGCCAGGCTGATGGGCGAGGAAGAGCAGTGGCTGAACGATCCGCGCTTTGCCGATGACATCAGCCGCGGCAACAACGGCCCCGTCATCAGCGAACGGATGGCGCGCTGGTGCGCCGAGCGCACCACCCAGGAGGCGGTCGATACCCTCGGCAAGGCGATGATTCCGACCGGGCCGGTTTTGAGCCCGCAGCAGGCGCTTGATCATCCGCACATCCGCGCCGCCGGCTTTTTGCAGGACGTCGACTATCCCGGCTTGCCGAAGCGGGCACCGGTTGCCCGTGCCGCGATTCGACTCTCGGAAACGCCGGGCGAAATCGCGTCGCGCCCGCCGACGCTCGGCGAGCATACCGATGCCGTTCTGGCGGAACTCGGCTACGATGAGGCCGCGATCGAGGCGCTTCGACAGGGCGGCATCATTTAGCCGCCGCGTGATCACAAGAGTGGAAATGGGCCGGCGCGTCTGCTAGACGACAGGCCGGCTTGTCCTCGCGCTTTTGCGTGTGCCGGCGACTTCCATGTCGCGCGAGGTTTTAGGGGAGGCGCGCGTTCGCACGCCCCGTCCCCTCGGCGTGACCATTCGCGACCGAATCGGGATGAACTCGGCTGCGCGTGCCACTAGCGACTGCCTACGACGAGAAACGGATCAACGTGCGTCATTCCAGGAAATTGCGGCCAGCAGCCAAGAGCTCGCCTAACAAGAGCTCGCTTAAGAAGAGTTCGCTCGGGAAGAACTCGTCAGTCAAGAGTTCGCCAAAGAAGCGCACCCCGGCGAACAGCGCGACAAGCAGACGCTCGCCAGGCAAGGCTTTACCGAAGCAAGGCAAGAACTTGCCGCGCGCCACGATCGCGTCATCGTCGCCGCTTGGCATGTTGGCGCTGCATCTGCTGGCGCAGTGGAAGGAGTCCGGTCGCAGCGGTCTCGTGTTCCTCGCCGAGAGCGAGAACAGGGCGGAGCGACTCGGCAGCGTGATTCACGCGCTCGATCCGTCCTGCGAGGTGCTGGTGTTTCCGCGGCTGAACACACTTCCGTTCGATCAGCTGGAACCATCGCGCGAGATTGCCGGCCGTCGCGCCTCGGTGCTGCGGCGCCTCGCGAAATCCAAACAGCCGCTCTTTCTCATCTCGACGGCAGAAGCGGTGATGGAGCGCTTGCCGACGCCGGCGAGCCTGTTGCGCCTGAACACGGCCTTGAAGGTCGGCGGCCATTTCTCCGAGAGCGAGCTTCGCGTCCGCCTCGAAGAGCTGGGCTATGATCTCGATGACGAACCGGATTATCCGGGTGGTGTGCTGTTTCACGGCCAGACCTTCGAGATATTTCCCGCAGGCGCGCTGGGTCCGTTCCGGGTCGAGCATTCCGCGCGCGCCATCCGCCGCATCGTGGCATTCGATCCGAAAGAGCACGAGATCATCTTCGAGACCAGGAGCTTCTCGTCGATCCCATGTCGGAGCGGCTCGCCATCTCCGGCGCGCGGGCCAAGCGCGCGACGCTGTTCGACTATTGCGGCAAGGCCAGGTGGATCGCGGATGCCGGCGTGTCGGTGCATGCCGATGCCTGGCTGAGCACGATCGAGGAGGGCGCGGCTCGCGCGGACAGGGAGCGCGAATATCTGGCACGCCCCGAGTGGAAGCAGGCGACCCGCGGCATGAAGGTGCTGCCGCGCAGCGCCCGTTCCAGCCGACGCCGGAATTCTCCAAGCTGACATCCGCCAGGAAAGCCCTGCGCGCCTTCGTCGAGGACATCAGGCGCGACGGCTCGCGCCTGATCCTGGTCGCGGCCCAGGAGGAAGATCTGCGTGCGATGGAGCGGATGAGCGGCGTGAAAGCGGAGCGCGTCGCGGACTGGGACGAGGCCGGGAGCGCGCGTCATGGCGACGTGGCGTTGATCGCCGATCTCGACGCCGGCTTCGTCATTCCGGGTAAAGCCTGCCGCCGTGCTGACGGCGAGTGACGTGCTCGGCAGCCGTGCGCATCATCCGCAGCCGATGGCGCGAAGCTGGATCGCGGCGTTCGACCATGCCGACGTGCCGGAACAGGGCACGGTGGTCCTGCATCTTCAACGCGGCCTTGCCGTGCTCGATGGGCTGCAGACGGTGAACACCGGCGGCGGCGCCTTGCGCGAGATGGTCAGGTTGTCCTTCGCCGGCGACGACGCAGTTCTGGTGCCGCCGTCCGATCTGGCGCAGATGTGGCCCTATTCAGCGGAGCGCGGCAAGCTCGCGCTCGACAAGGCGGATGGCAGCACATGGTGGGCCCGCCGCACCGCCGCCGAGCAGGAGATCCAGCTCGCCGGCAAGGCGCTCGCCAAGCACATCAGCCAGCGCAAGCGGCGGAAAGCGGCCAAGCTGGTCCCGCCCGGATCGGCCTACGAAAAATTCGTCGCGCGCTTTCCCTATTTCACGACGATCGATCAGGCCAACGCGATCAACGACGTGCTGGATGATCTCGCGTCCGGACATCCCATGGACCGGGTGATTTGCGGCGACGTCGGCTTCGGCAAAACCGAGGTGGCGCTGCGCGCGGCGGCCGCTGTGGTGCTGTCCGGAAAGCAGGTGGCGATCGCGGTGCCCACGACGGTGCTGGCCCGCCAGCACGTTGCGACCTTCCGCAAGCGGTTTGCGCCATTTGACATCGAGGTCGGCAACCTCTCGCGCGCCACCTCCGGTGCCGAGACGCGGGAGACCAGGGAGGGCCTGCGCAGCGGCCGGGTGAAGGTCGTGGTCGGCACGCAGGCGCTCACCTCGAAGGACGTGAAATTCGATGACCTCGGTCTCGTCATCATCGACGAGGAGCAGCATTTTGGCGCCGCCGAGAAGGCAAAGCTTTCGGGGCTTGCCAGGAATGTGCATACGCTCTGGATGAGCGCCACGCCGATCCCGCGCACGCTCGCCGCGGGTCTTGCCGGCTTCAGGGACCTGAGTGTCATCGCTTCGCCGCCGGTGCACCGGCTTCCGGTCGCGACCAAGATCGCGCCGCTGTCGGATGCCGCCATCGCCTCGGCCTTGCTGCGCGAGCAGCGCCGTCACGGGCAAAGCTTCCTGATCTGCCCGCGCATCCAGGATCTGGAGCCGATGCTGGCGCGTGTGCAGGCGGTGGCGCCCGATCTCAAGATCGTCTGCCTGCACGGCAGATTGCCGGCCGACGAGATCGATGACCGCATGATGACCTTCGTCGAGGGCAATGCCGACGTCCTGCTCGCGACCAACATCGTCGAGAGCGGCCTCGATATCCCGCGCGCCAACACCATCGTGGTGTGCTGGCCGGAAAAATTCGGCTTGGCGCAGCTGCACCAGCTGCGCGGACGTATCGGGCGCGGCGGCATCCGCGCTTTCGCATTTTTGCTGACCGAGTCGGCCTCGGGACAGTCCGAAAAGCGGCTCGCCGTGCTGGAGGAGTTCAGCCGGCCGGGCGCAGGTTTTGCCATCAGCGAGCGCGACCTCGATCTCCGCGGCGCGGGCGATCTGTTCTCGGAGCAGCAATCCGGCCACGTCCAGGTCTTCGGCCCCGTGCTCTACAGCCATCTTCTGAAAATGGCCTCGGAGAAGGTCGATGACGGCAGGTCCGTGGTGTGGGTGCCCGACCTCAACCTGCCGGTCGCGGACATGCTCCCCGAGAGCTACGTGCAATCCGTGCCCGTCCGGCTGGAGCTCTATGCCCGCGCCGCGCGCTGCGCCAGCGAGGACGATCTCGACGATCTCGAGGAGGAGACCTCCCGCCGCTTCGGGCCATTGCCGCAAGCCGCGCGCGACTTCTTTGCGGCCGCGCGGCTGAGGCTGGAGTGCAAGCGCCGAGGCATCGTCCGCCTCGACGTCGGACAAAGCGCCGTAGCCGCGACGTTCCTGCCGGGACGGCTGCGGAAATCAAAAGGAAAATCGCTGCAGCGCGACGGCGATCGCGTCGTCTACCACAGCGATGCGCGCGATGCCCCGTTCGAGATGGTCGAGCAATTGTTCGAGCTGCTCGACGAAGCCTGACAGGAGACGTGGTGCCGCGCGGCGCGAGCCCGCTCGCCCAGGATCGCGCCATCGCGACCAGCGCGGCTTTCGCGGCGTCAGTTCGCCGACAGCGCCGTCTTGGCGACTTCGGCCATCCATGTCGATGCCACGGGGAGGATCGCGTCGTTGAAATCGTAGCGTGGGCCGTGCAGCTCGGCGCCGTTGCGCAAGGGGCCGTTGCCGATCCAGACGAACGCGCCGGGGCGCTGCTGGAGATAGAAGGCGAAATCCTCGCCGGCCATGCTCGGCGCGAGATCGCGCCTGACCTGTGCCCGCACCTTCTCCGCGGCCACACGCGCGAAGCCGGCCTCCTCCGGCGTGTTGATTGTCACGCCGACGCCCATGACGATATCAGGCGTGACCTTGACGTCGAAGCTCGTGGCGATGCCGGCGCAGATCTCGCGGATCCGCGCCAGGAGGATGTCCTTCACCTCATTGCGATGATGCCGCAGCGTGCCGCGGATCACGACCTTGCCCGCGATTTGATTGGGCGCGGTGCCGCCCTCGATCGTGCACAGCGAGAGCACGGCGGTGTCGAGCGGATCGACGCTGCGCGACACGATCGATTGCAGCGCCACGATCAGATGGCCGGCCGCCATCACGGGATCGCGGGTCAGATGCGGCATGCCCGCGTGTCCCGCATGGCCCTCGATGCTGATGGTGACGCGTCCGCCGGAGGCCATGACAGCACCGTCATGGACCGCGATGGTGCCGGCCTCGAGGCCCGGCCAGTTATGGAAGCCGAACACGCGCTGCATCGGGAATCGCTCGAACAGCCCGGCCGCGACCATCGCGCGCGAGCCGCCAAAACCTTCCTCGGCCGGCTGGAAGATGAAGTCGACGGTGCCGCTCCAGTCGGTATCCGCCGCCAGCAGCGCGGCGGCCCCCAGCAGCGAGGCGGTGTGTCCGTCGTGCCCGCAGGCATGCATCACGCCGGGCGTCTTCGAGGCGTAGGCAAGCCCGGTTTCCTCGGTAATCGGCAGCGCATCCATATCGGCGCGCAACCCGACGCGGGCATGCGCCGACCCGCGCGTCAGCGTCGCAACCACGCCGTGCCCGCCGATACCGGCCTCGAAGGCAATGCCGAGCTCGGTGAGTTTTTCCTGCACGAAGGCCGCGGTCGCCTTTTCCTGCAGGGACAGTTCGGGGTGGGCATGCAGATGCTGGCGCCACGTGGTCAGTTTCTGGTGCAGCTCGGGGGTCAAGGCGTGGCTCTCTCGAATAGTGACGGCTGCCGACACTCTAGCCGATTATCCGCGCGGTGCATCAAGCCCCTTGGAATGCCTCGCGTGCAGCAAAGTACGCCGCTCTCGTCATTCCGGGGCGCGACGAAGTCGCGAGCCCGGAATCCATTGGGCCGCAGAGATTATTGCACGATGGATTCCGGGTTCGCGCCAAGTAGCGCGCCCCGGAATGACAGGCGATGGGTGTCACGCCAGCTTCGCCAGCCCCTTCCAGTCAAAGCTGATGCCGTGGCCCGGGCGCGCGGGCGCCAGCGCCTTGCCGTCCTCGAGCACCAGCGGATGCTCGATGTATTGGTCGAGCTCGAAGCCATGGGCCTCCAGATAGGAGCGGTTCGGGCAGGCGGCGAGCAGGTGCACCGTGATGTCGTGCGCGCCGTGGCTGGTGACGGGCAGGTTGAAGGCCTCCGCCAGCCGCGCGATCTTCATGAAGGCGCTGACGCCGCCGCAATTGGTGACGTCGGGCTCGGGATAGGACACCGCGCCGGCCGCGATATAGTTCTTGAACTCCCAGAGCGAGCGCAGATTTTCACCGGCGGCGATCGGCACGCCGGCCTGCATGATGCGCGCGTGGCCCGCGACGTCGTCGGGGATAATAGGCTCTTCCAGCCAGGTGAGGTCGTAGGGCACGAAGGCGCGGGCGGCGCGGATCGCCTCCTCGACCGTCCATTTCATGTTGGCATCCGCCATCAGCGGAAAGCCGTCGCCCAGGTGCTGCCGCATCGCGGCGACGCGCGCGACGTCGGATTTGAGATCGGGCCGGCCGACCTTCATCTTGATGGCGCGAAAGCCTTTTGCGAGATTGCCGTCGGTCTGCTTGAGCAGCGCCTCGACCGGGAGATCGAGATCGATACCGCCGGCGTAACATGGCACGCGTGCGTCGAAGCCGCCGAGCAACTGGTACAGCGGCAATTTGGCGCGCCGTGCCTTCAAATCCCACAGCGCGATGTCGAGCGCGGACAGCGCGAGCACCGCAGGTCCGCCGCGCCCGCCATAATGCAGGCCCCACCAGACGTGATGCCAGACGGCTTCGGTGTCGTCGGCCTCGCGCCCTTCGGCCAGCGGCGGGATCTCGCGCTTCAGGATATCGGCGACAGCGCCGCCATTGCGCCCGACAGTATAGGTGTAACCGACGCCTTCGGCGCCGTCGGCATCGCGGATGCGGCAGGTGATCAGCTCGAACGCCGCGATCTCGCCATGGGTGGAGTCGGACAGCGTGACGGGGAGGGGGATGCGGTAGAGAGCGGATTCGATCGTCGCGATGTGTGGCATATGGCCTCCCGATTTTCGTTCTTTGGTTCGTCGTAGGATCGGTTGAGCCCTTCACGAGACCCATCATTGCAGTGAATACGTCGATGGGTTTCGCTGCGCTCAAGCCATCCTACGAACCAAAGAAGATGGGTTTCGCGAAGGGCTCAACCCATCCTACGAATCCCTCACCGCATCGTCGCGAGCTGCACGGCGAGCGCGCAGGCGCGGTCGTATTCGTCGATATTGATCCACTCGTCGATCGTGTGCGCCTCGTTCTGGCCGGCGCCGAAGGTCACGGTGGGAACGCCGTGGCGGACCATCCAGTTGGCGTCGAGGCCGCCATTGGCGGTGCGGACGTTCGGGGTGCCGCCGACCGCGGATACCGCCTCGACCGCGCGCCTGATGACGGGCTGGCTGTCCTTCATGCGAAACGGGTAATAGTCGGTCTCGGCCTTGAACTTGACCTTGCCGGACTTGCCCTGCGCATTCGTCACCTTCTTGGCCGCCTTCTCGAATGCGGCCTTGTAGGCTTTGGTGATCTCCTTGAAGAATTTGCCGTCATGGCTGCGGCTTTCGCCGCGCACATGCACGTAATCGGTGACGACATTGGTGGCATCGCCCGCGGGTCGGCCCTCGCCGCCGGTGACGGGGCCGACATTGCTGGTGCCCTGTCGCGCGTTCGCGCCCTTGCCCTTCACCACCTTGCCGAACCAGCCGCCGGCCTTCACGTCGGCCAGTGCCAGCGCCATGATCATGGTCGAGGAGATGCCGCGCTCCGGCGCGACGCCGGCGTGCGAGGCGCGGCCAAAAATCTCGACGTTCCAGCGATCGGCACCGACCGCGCCGATCACGACGTTGGACGCGGAGCCGCCGTCATAGTTGAAGGCCATCACCGGCGAACCGAGGTCGTCCAGCTTGACGTGGCGCGCGCCGTAGAGCCCACTCTCCTCGCGCACGCAGAACAAGAGCGTGATCGGCGGATGGTCGAGCTTCTGCTTTTCGAGCTCGGCCGCCAGCGTCACCAGCACGCCGCAACCGCAGCGATTGTCGCCGCCGAGCGCAGTCCTGGCCTCGTTGACGATTCTGCGGCCGGATTTCTTCGGCTTGGCGCCGGCGCAGAGCGGCACGGTGTCCATGTGGGTCATGAACATGATGCGCGGCTGGTTGTGCAGCGCGCCGCGGCCGGGCAGGTCGACGATGAGGTTGCCGGTCTCGGTCGGCACGGGAATGCGAGTGTTGGCATCGTCGAGCCGGATCGCCTTGGCCGGCACGCCGCTCTCCTTCAGCGCGGCGGTGAGCTCACGCCCGATCGCCGCCTCCTGTCCCGTGACGCCCTCGATCGCGAGAAAGCGCATGAGGCGGTCGGTGGCGGCTTTGGTATCGACAAGCATGAACTCAATTCCCCCGATGCAGCGCGTAGGATGGGTTTCGCTTCGCTCTTCCCATCCTACGAACTCAAACACTCCGCGTGCAAGCCAGAAAGACCAGCACGCCCACGGCGAGCGCAGCCGCCATGAACAGCAGCACCGCCGGCAGTCCCGCGAACGCGGCCACCGCGCCGGTGATCGACTGCATCAGGGCAGTGCCGAGGAAGAAGGCGAGGTTCACCGCGGCCAGCGCCTTGCCCGCGGTTTGCGCGTCGACCAGTTGCCGGCACATGCCGAACAGCAGCGGCTGCGCCGAGGTCGCAAGCCCGATCAGCACGAACAGCACGAGATCGTACTGCGGCGGCATGACCGGCACGCCGAACAGCCATGCAACTGCATAATGCGGCGCGCCGAGCGCCATCAGCCCCACCAGCAGCGCGGCAATCATGTGCGTACCGGCGACCAGTTCGCGGCGACGGCCGACTTTGCGATCGATCATGCCCATCAGCAGCGGGCCCGCGATCATCGCCAGCGTATAGGCGCCGAGCTGGTTGCCGGCCTCGACCCGCGACAGGCCTTTGACCTGCATCAGCCACGGTCCGCCCCACAATCCGCGCAGCACCAGCGAGGTCGCCAGCGATACCAGCGCCAGCGCGATCAGCCCGCGCAGCGGCCGCGACAGACCGAGCCTGAGCACCTCGATCATCTGCGAGAGCGGCGAGGCATTGTCCTTGTGCTCGGCTTGCTGGTTCGGCACCAGCGCGAATACGGCGAGCGCCACCACGATTCCGCCGGCTGCTGCGATCCAGAACCCGGCGCGCCAGCCGCATTGATCGACCACGAAGGCGAGCGGGCTCGATGACAGCAGCATGCCGATATTGCCGATCGACAGGATTGCGCCCGACCACAGCCCGAACCGCGCTGCGGACAATTGCTTGGCCGCGAGCGTCATCGGGCACATCAGCATGCCCGAGGTCGCGATCCCCAGCAGCAATTGCCCGAACGCGAAACTCTCCGGCCCCGTCGCAAAGCCCGACGCGATCGCGCCGACGACGGTGCCAGCCAGCAGGCTCAGCGACACCGGCCGCACGCCAAAGCGATCCATCGCAGCGCCGACCGGGATCTGCGAGGCCGCAAAGGCGAAATGATAGACGGAGCTGAGGCTCGCCAGCGCCTGCGGATGCACGTGGAAATCCGCCGCCATCAGATCGAGGCTGAGCGCCGGGATCGTGCGCAGCAAGGTCGACAGCATGTGCCCGCAGGCGAGCGCCACCAGCGCAAAGATCAGCGCGCGGGTGCCGTGTCCCGCTTCATCATTGGCAACCGCAGTCATCAGCGTCCCGTCCCGGCAGGGGTTTTGAGTGGGGTACATGATTGGGCGGAGGGTGCCAATGGCGGAAGTGGGCGGCTTATCGCATGGCCCGCCGGACGCGGCGGCGCACCGTCTCGTGTCGGCTTCCGATCCTCGCCATAGCGACCGCTTGCTTGCGCCCGCCGGGCGGTGTTAGTTTCGAGGATAGCGCCGATTTGACACTCAGCTTGCGGGCGCTTCTCCAAATGCAGCTAAAGCGAAGCGTCACGTCTGCATCGTCCCGCATCAGGAATGTCGTCGGTCGTCTCGAAGGGGGAGGGCTCGATGAAATTTGCCGCAATCGCGGACATCCACGGAAATTGCGCGGCACTCGAGGCTGTGCTCGCCGACATCGCCGACCTCGGCATCAATGAAGTTGTGAACCTCGGCGATCACGTCAGCGGCCCGCTCGAGGCGGTCCGGACGGCGGATCTGCTGATCGAACGCGGTTTTCCCTCGGTGCAGGGCGACCAGGACCACATCCTCGTCGCCCTCTCGCGGACCGGCAAATCGGCCCGCAGCGATTTTCAACAGCTGGAGCGCAGGCACTTCGACTGGATGGCGAGCATGCCGCCGACGCTCGTCTATCGCGAAGACGTCTTTCTCTGTCATGCATCCCCCAGGGATGATGCCGCCTTCTGGCTCGATCGCGTCGCCGCCGACGGCAGCGTCCGCGCCAGCCCGATCGACATGATCGAGGCCGGCGCCGAAGGCGTCGACGCAAAACTCATTCTCTGCGGGCACACGCACATTCCGCGCGTGATCCGCCTGAGGGACGGGCGGATGATCGTCAATCCAGGCAGCGTCGGATTGCCCGGCTACGATGGACGGGCACCTGTTCCTTATGTCGTGGAGGTCGGCACGCCCCACGCCTGCTACGCCATTCTGGAGCGCGCCCGCGCAGGCTGGTCGGCGACGATCCGGTACGTGCCATACGACAGCACGGCCATGGCTGAACTCGCGCGCAACAAGGGCATGCCGATTTGGGCAAGCGCGATTGCCAGTGGGTGGGTCGAACGGTGAGAGCCAGCAAAGATGCACCGGCCAAGCGGCTCGCCGCGCGGGTTTGAGGGTAAGCCTTCGCTGCGGCAACACACCTCTTCCTGTTGCGCCGCTTCCCTCAGCCGCGCCATCGGGTCGACAGTTCACGCAACAAATCCTCGGCTTCCATCAACACGGTGCGAACAAGCTTTCGCTCGTCGATGGCCTCGCTGGTGAAGAAGCCGTGCTTGACGGCATTGCTGTTTCCGAACGGCGCTCCCGATCCCGCAGTTCCCCCATGCATGCGACAGCGCGTCCTGCCGCGCAGCGCCGGCGCGCGGCAGGTCCCACCGCTGCGCGTGTTCGCGCCGCAACGGAGGCTCGCCCCCATCGGGCCGGTGTTGCGGGTGTGGCTCACGCGGTGACGGCCGCTGCGTCCGCCAGGGCCGGCTGCGCCGCGTTCAGGCTCGCATGCTGCGTGAAATGGCCGACCACGGCCTTGCCGCCATCCTGCACCGACAAATTCTGCACCGTGATCGCACAGGCGCCGTTGCTGCGATGGCGGTTCAGGGCCTCCATCTGGGCTGCATAGGTGCGGGCCAGCCGGGTCAGTGCGCGCGTGAGGCCCTCCTGCTGCGGCGCGTCGTCGGTGCAGGCGAGGCGGCAGGCGCAGCGCATCGACGCGACGTGAACGCTCACCATTTGCGCCGCCAGCATGGCCTCGAGCAGATCCTTCGGCGCGATGCTCTTCAGCATCGAGACCATGAAACCGAGATTGCCCTGGTCCGGCCTGCGCGCAACCACGCTGGCTTTCACCAGCTGGCTCAACAGGCCATGCAGCGCCTCGCGGTCGACGGCGCCGAGCGCCTCGGCCAGCAATTTTTCGCCGGTGCCGGGGTCGGGATGGTCGATCACGATGCGCCGGCGGCGGAGCTTGACTTTCGGGCTTGCGATGATCGGGGCACGAGCGGCTGACGCGATGGGCATCGTCTCGGGAGGTTTAGGAAGTATCGTCATGCGGTGGGTCCTTGGCCGGTGCAGGCGCGAGCGTTCGCGGCGCGCGAAGCCGATCGCGGGCCTGCTGTGCGGCGGTTGAGATTTCTGGATGTCGATGAGGAGCTTACGCGCAGCCAAGTATCGAGCGCCCATGATCGGGCGGCCGTGGACACGGGCGATTGTCGCGATGATGTCATCGTGCACCTGTTTTGCCCGACGTGTCAAACGTAATTTCGGGATTACGTAAATCATCTCGCCGCAAGTCCTTTGGCTGACTGGCGCCGGCTACTGTGCATGGGGTTGTTTTCGCGAAGAGAAAAAGGAACTCGCCGGGGTCGTGGCGGCCGCGAATATCAAGGCGGAGTAGGGCACGCCAAAGCCGCGGGCTCCTTAACCTCTCCCGCTCGCGGGAGAGGTCGGCGCGTAGCGCCGGGTGAGGGCTTCATCCTCTGGGGATTGTCCCTTTGTCGAGGCACCCTCTCCCCAACCCTCTCCCGCAAGCGGCAGGGCTGTCCGGGGAAACTCAGGCATAGCAGAGCTCCATCTGGTCGGGTGATGTTCTGGATTGTCGACGGCTGGGGTTGATGGGAGGCGGCTTATCGATGGTTGCGATGGATCGGCGGGTAAACAGGAACTGGCCGACAAGTTGGGCCAGCCTGAGGGGAAGCATTTTGATGCAGTTGGCCCGCGCAGCGATGCGTAGCAGCAGGTAGGCAATCATCGCAGCAAGCACTTGCAGGCGGATCGCATTATCGTTGGTGCCGAGGAACTTGCGGATGTCGAGATGCTGCTTGATCCAGCGGAATAGGAGTTCGATCTGCCACCGGCACTTGTAGAGGCCGGCGATCTCGACGGCCGTTCGGGTCATATCGTTGGTGAGAAGCGTAATCACGCCGCCGTTCTCCCGCCTGACCTTGATGCGCCGCAGCGGTATTGGCAGCCGCGAGTCGCCCTTGCTGGTGAGCTTCACCTCGTCATCGGCGATGACCTTGAAGCCGTCGCCCTTGCACTTGCGATTAGTGCGTCCCTTGATCTTGCGAAGACGCATGCTCGTCTTCGCCCGGGTGACGAAAAAGGCCTTGTTGTCATTGATCTTCTTCCACCAGTCGAAGCGGCAATATCCCTTGTCGAACACGTACGTTGTGCCGGCCTGGATAGGGACATGGCGACCGATCTCGATGTCATTGACGTTCGCATCTGTCACCTCGACGCACTTCGGGACATCGCCTTTGGGATCGTAGACCACGTGCAGCTTCATGCCACGGATGCGCCCGTTCCACGTCGCCCAAGTGCAAACCTTGCCAAGCGGGATCGGACTGGCGTCGATCAGGCGCACCATCTCCTGGCCTTCGCTCCGCAACTGCCGGCTCGCCATCGCCGACAGTCTGGCAAAAGTTTGCGTAAAAACGCCGGGCGGGCGGCGGGCATTGGCATCCGACAGCGTCGAGCGCGACAACGTGCCGGTGCCCAGATGATAGTGGTGCTGGGGATTGGCGTTGAAGCCGGTCACCACGGCGCGCAGGCTGTTGTTCCCGCTCAACTGCGCATAGATCAGCGTCACCAGGTGATCCCAGCTCTTGAACGACTTGTCATAGGCATCCCCGTCCAGACGATCCACAGCCGTCTGGAACTGCCGCCGATTGATCGGTTCAAGCAGACTACTAAAAATGCTATCACGAAATCGCATGCTCGGCCTTCTGTGTCTCGACAACCAGAAAAAACCGATTTGCCTCGGTTTTGCCGAGCATGCACCGCGACACAGTGAATCATTCCCCGGACAGCCCTGCGCAAGCGGAGAGGGAGCGCACCTGCTTCCGTCACAACCACAGGATCTGCTTGCGATAGCCGAGATCGTTCAGCAGCGGCGCCGCCGGTCCCTGGTGGAACACGGCGCCGCGCTCCAGCGCGAAGACGCGGTCGGCCAGCGCCAGCACGAGGTCGAGATTGTGCTCGACGATCACGATCGACATGTGGCGGCGGAGTGCATCGAACACCCGAAACAGCTCCAGCGTCACCGCCGGCGCGAGCCCCTCGAACGGTTCGTCGAGCAGCAGCAGGCGCACATTGCCCGACATCGCACGGGCCACCGCCACCATCTGCTGCTCGCCGCCGGAGAGATAGTCGGCGGCGATGTTCATGCGCTCCTTCAGGCGCGGGAAGTATTGCAGGATCTGTTCCTCGTCCCAGACCACGCCGTCGCTGCCGTCGGTCTTGCGGGCGAGACGCCCGAGCGCGAGGTTTTCGCGCACGGTCATGCCGGCGAACAAGCCGCGGCCTTGCGGCACATAGCCGATGCCGCGGCGCGCGATGTCGGGCGCGGCGACGGCCGCGATCTCATCGCCGCGATAGGCGATGCTGCCCGACGCCGCCGGCACGAGACCCGCGATGGTCTTCAGCAGCGTCGACTTGCCTGCGCCGTTGCGGCCGAGCAGCGCGACGATCTCGCCGTCGCGGACGTCGAGCGCGGCATCGTTGAGGATGTGGCTCTTGCCGTAGAACGTGTTGACGCCATCGAGCCGCAGCACGGTCTCGTGCACGCCTCCTGCCTCGTCGCTGCGCCGATGCTCGACGGCGGGAATGCCCTTGCCGGTATAGATCTCCTGCACCCGCAGGTCGGCACGCACGGCGTCGGGGCAGTCGGACATCAGCACCTCGCCCTGGTTCATCACGGTGACGACCTGCGAGAAGCCCAGCACGCGGTCGACGTCGTGCTCGACGATCAGCACGGGAATGTTGGCGGCGATGTTCGTGACCAGATTGGAGACGCGCTCGCGTTCGGCGGCGGCAAGGCCGGCAAGCGGCTCGTCGAGCAGCAGCACCTGCGGCTTGGAGCCGAGCGCGATGCCGAGATCGACCAGCCGCTGCCCGCCATAGGAGAGCTCACCGCCTTCGATCGCCTCTATGCCTTCGAGGCCGAGGAATTTTGTCAGCGCGGCCGTCTCGGCGTGGATGTCTTCGTACGCGTCGATGTCGTTCCAGATGTTGAAGCGCATCGCCCGCCGCGCCTGCAGCGACAGGCGCAGGTTCTCGTAGATCGAGAGCCCCCGAAACAAATTGGTGATCTGGAATGAGCGTGCCAGCCCCTGATGGCAGATCAAGTTGGCGGGCACACCTGCGATGTCGCGGCCCTGGAGTCGGATCGTGCCCTGGTCCGGTGCGTAGAGGCCGGAGACCAGATTGAACAGCGTGGTCTTGCCGGCGCCGTTCGGCCCGATCAGCGCGTGGATCTCGCCGGCGGCGACTTTGAGGCTCGCATTCTCCACCGCGCGAATGCCGCCGAACTTTCGGGACACGCCGCTGACCTCAAGCACCGTGCCCTTCAGCGCCTCCGGCCGCAAAAAGTCCGGCAGTGGCAGGCCGTCATAGATCTTGCGCCGGCTCATCGCCGCCGTCTCTTCCGCGGGCGGACGGACGCGACGCATGATCAGCGAACCGATGCCGGCGAGGCCGCCGGGCGAATACATCACGAAGGCCACGAAGGTGAGACCGAACCAGAACAGCCAGTCCGACGTCCAGATCGAGAACAGCTCGCGGAACAGGATGAAGAACACCGCGCCGAGCGCGGGGCCGAGCAGGTTGCGCATGCCGCCGATCACGACCATGGCCAAGAGCTCGCCGGCGAACGGCACCGAGACGGCTTCGGCCGAGACCAGATAATTCAGGAACGCGATCAGCGCGCCGGCAAGGCCGGTGACGATAGCGGAGATGACGAACACGGCAAGCTTGTAGCGTTGGACCGGATAGCCCTGGAAACTGGCGCGCAACTGGTTTTCGCGGATCGCCGCCAGCACATGCCCGAACGGCGAGCGCACCAGGCGCATCAGCACGTAGAGCACGACGAGGCCGATCGCCGCGACCACGACGTAATAGCTGAGCGCACCGTCGAAGCTAACGGGGCCGATGCCACCGCGCTTCAGTCCGCCAAGTCCGTCCTCGCCGCCCGTGAGGCTCGTCCAGCGGAAGGCGGTGGTGTAGACGAGGGCCGCCAGCGCCAGCGTCAGCAGCGAGAAGTAGACGCCGCGCCGGCGCAGGATCAGCAGGCCGGTCACGGCCGAGGTGATCGCGACGACGACCATCGATCCGAGCAGCGGCAGCCAGATCTCGCCGGGAAAGAAACGAAGCTGGATCAGGCCTGCGGCGTAGGCGCCGATGCCGAACCAGGTGCTGTGGCCGAAGGAGACGAGGCCGGTCGTGCCGATGCAGAGGTTGAGCCCCATCGCCGCGATCGCCAGCCCAAGCATCCAGGTGCCGGTGTTGAGCGAGAGGCCGAGCGCGCGCAGCAGGAACGGCAGCGCGATCACCGCCACCGCTGCGATCAGCAGCGGCCTCAGCCGGTCAATGGTCGAGGCATTTCTCATTCAAACTTCTCGATGCGTTCGCCGAGCAGGCCGCGCGGGCGCACCAGCAGCACCACGAACATCAGGATGTAGATCGAGGCTTCGCCCGCCGCGGGCTCGAAGTGAATGGCGATGCCGCGCACGACGCCGACGAGGAGCGCGGCGATGACCACGCCCCAGAAGCTGCCGAGCCCGCCGATCACGACCACGACGAAAGCGATGGTCATGATCTCGGCACCCATCGCCGGATGCACGGTCGTGATAGGGGCGAAGAAGGCGCCGCCGAGCGCGGCGAGACCGACGCCGAGCATGACGATCGCGGTCATGTAGGGCTGCAGGCGAATGCCGAGCGACGCGACCATGTCCGGCCGCTGGATGCCGGCGCGGACCACGCGTCCGAACGACGTCTTGTGCAGCAGCAGCCAGACGCCGAGCAATATCGCCGCGACGGCGGCAAGGATCAGCAGGCGATAGCGCGAGAACAGGAA
This sequence comes from Bradyrhizobium sp. RDM12, assembly GCF_051917485.1. NCBI lineage: Bacteria > Pseudomonadati > Pseudomonadota > Alphaproteobacteria > Hyphomicrobiales > Nitrobacteraceae > Bradyrhizobium > Bradyrhizobium sp. RDM12. The sequence goes on along the minus strand of NZ_CM133064.1, from coordinate 6,818,255 downwards.
GTCGCCGACAATGACCGAGCCGCGAAAGCTCTGCGGGATCTCGCTCGAGACGGGCGCCGCGCCCCAGATCATGCGGATCGCCTGCTCGGCAACCATCGCGAGCCCGAATGTCACGAGCAGGCTCAGAATGGGATCGGCGCTATAGAAGCGGCGCAGAATGAAGCGCTCGAACAGGATGCCGAGCAGTGCTACGGCGAGCGGCGAGATCACCACTGACGGGCCGAAGCCGAGGCGGCTGGTCAGCTCGACGCAGATGTAGGCGCCAAGCGCATAGAATGCACCGTGCGCGAGATTGACGATGCCGCCGACCGAGAAGATCAGCGACAGTCCGAGCGCGATGAGCAGGTAGTAGCCTCCGAGCACGAGGCCATTCACCACCTGTTCCAGCAAGAACTCGAACTGCATGTTGCGTGCGCCATCTTTGATGAAGAACGGCGCCGGTTAGGCCGGCGCCGCTAACCCCTGTCGGCTCTGCTGGGTGCTGGCGTCAGGCCTTCATCTCGCAGGGGTTCTGCTCCTTGGTCGGGTAGATCGTTTCCAGCGGATCGTTCGCAGCCGGCACCGCATCGCCCAGCACCAGCATGTCCCATTGGTCCTTCATCTGGTCCTTTGGCTTGACGGTGAACGGATAGGCTTCCTGCACCAGCTGGTGATCCCAGGTGCGGAAGTACGCCTTGCGCGCCTTGCCGATGTCGAACTGCGCCTGCTTCTCGAAATAGGCGATGAGTTCGCCGCTGTCGGTCGACTTGGTGGTGTTGATCGCTTCCGCCAGCAGCTTCAGCGTGACGTAGTCGATCCAGGCGTGGTTCTCCGGCGGCTTGCCGTATTTCTTGCTGAACGCGGCAACGAAGGCCTGCGAGGTCGGATTGGCCAGCGTGTGATACCAGACCGTCGGCCAGGTGCCGCTGAGATTGCCGGCGCCCGCCGCCCAGGCGTCGCCGGTGTTGAGATTGAATCCGACCAGCGGGTAGGGGAAGCCGAACTCGGCATATTGCTTGACGAGATTTGTCACCTGGTTGCCGGCGAGGTTGCAGCAGACCACGTCGGGCTTGGCTTGCCGAACCTTGAGGAGATACGGGCTGAAGTCGGTGACGTCGGTTGCGATCAGCTCATCGCCGATCAGATTGGCGTCGTGCGCGCCGAAGAAGGTCTTTGCGGCCTTTAGCAGGTCATGGCCAAAAATGTAGTCGGCTGTGAGCGTGAAGAATTTTTTGCCTTTTACCATGCCCTTCTGCGATAGCGCGGTGCCAACCGCGTTGACCATGACGGTGTTCGGGATGTCGCAGTGGAACGAGTATCTGTTGCAGCTCTTGCCGCGCAGCGCGTCCGAGCGCGCGCCGGTCGAGAAGAACACCTTCTTGTTGCGCTCGGCCACCTGCATGATGGTGAGCGAGGAGGCGGATGAGATTTCGCCGAGCAGCACCACCGCGCCGTCCTGCTCCAGCATGCGCTGCGCCTTGGTCGCGGCGGTCGCCGGGTTGATCGAGTCTTCCGAAAGCAGGTCGATCGGCTTGCCCAAAATGCCACCGGAGGCATTGATCTCCTCGGCTGCGAGTTTTGCGCCGAGTTGAGCGTAGCTGCCGATCACGCCGAGAAAGCCGGTGAGCGGGGTCAGATGCCCGATCCGGACCTTCTCGGCCTGCGCCCTGACGATCGCGGGGAACCCGAGCGCGGCTGCGCCAGCAAAGGCTGCGCCCGCCTGTAGCAACGTCCGTCGTGGGTAGCGGATCATCTCTGTCTCCTCCCGGGTGCATCGCGTGCCTCTCTTCGAAACCGGATATCCGGTATTGTGAGATAGCTTTTTCTAATGCTGGAGGATAATCCCGAACGCCATTGCCGGTGTCAACCGGCAAAATCGTCGCTTGGGTTGCGGCTCAGGCTTTCTGCGTGAACGACTTGTGCGCCCGGTCCTTGGCGCCGAACTCCACCGACAGGCGATCGGCGGCGGCCTGCACGACCTGCGCGCCGGCGTGCAGCGCCTGGTTGGACAGGCGCCAGATCGGGCCGGAAATGCCGAGCGCGCCGATCACCTGCCCGGTGAAATCGGTGACGGGCACCGCGACACAGCGTACTTCCGGATTGAACTCGCCGTCGTCGAAAGCAACGCCGGTGCGCTGCACCTCGGCAATCTCGCGCATCAGTGCACCGACATCGCTGATGGATTTTGGTGTCGATGGTTTCAGTTCGACGCGATCGATGAAGCGCTTGAGCTGCTCGGGGCGCAGCGAAGCCAGAATAATCTTGCCGAGCGCGGTGCAATGGGCGGGCCGCACCACGCCGACGCGATCGGTGAGCTGGAACGCGCCGGGACCGCTGGTGCGGGCGATCACGACCACCGAATCGCCCATCCGCACGGCAAAATGCCCGCTTTCACCGGTTTGGCGCGACAGTTCCTCCAGCACGGGCGTTGCGACATTGACCATCTCGATCTCGTCGAGCGCTGATGCCGCGAGCGCGAACAGCGGCCGGCCGATGCGGTAGCGTTTGCTATCCTTCTCCTGGCGAAGGTAGCCGAGCGAGACCAGCGTCTTGGCCAGATGAAACGTCGTGGAGTTGTGCAGGCCGACCAGCTTGCTCAGTTCCGCAAGTCCGATTCCTTCGCGATGGCGCGCCACCTCTTCGAGGATCGAGAAGGCGCGTCCGAGCGATTGAACACCGCCGCCGCGTTGCTTTTCCTCGGCCTCGTCGTCGCCATTCGCCTTGGGTGCGGGGACCAGTTTGGCAATCGCGGCCTTGCGCGGGCTTGCAGGCTTGTCGCCGGTGGTCGGCTTGGTACGCGATCTCAAGGACTGGGCTCCCTCTGGTGAATCGATATGGCTCCGTTCTTGCGACATTAGCACGCAACCAGCGCAGCCGTCGGCGCGGAGCTTCGCGTTTCCTCACGGCGAAAGCCTATCACAATATAAATTGACGTGCAGCATTATGAGAAATAGGCTCCCACGGCCCCATGATGACCGGCCGCGTTCTCCGCATCGGTACACAAGAAGGCGACGGGCCGAGAGGAGACCGGTTGATGTCGAAAAACATGCTCAATGGCGCCCAGGTCATTGTCGACTATCTGATCCAGGAGAAGGTGCCGCAGGTGTTCGGGCTGTGCGGCCACGGCAACATCCAGTTCATCGACGCGCTGTACGAGCGATCCCAAGAGATCAAGACCATCTCCGTGCATCACGAGAGCGTCGCCGGCTTCATGGCCGACGTTTACTATCGCGTTTCCGGCCGGCCGACCGCGACCTTCACGTCCTGCGGACCGGGCTCGGCGAATTTGCCGATCTCGCTGGCGAACGCCTTCCTCGATTCCGTGCCGTTCATGGCGATCACGGGCAACGTGCCGACCAGCCAGTTCAACCGCGGTGCGTTCCAGGAGATGTACCGGCACTACCAGGCCGACTTTCCCTCGACCGTGCGCACGATGTGCAAGAAAGTGTTTCAGCCGACGCGCGGCGAGATGGTGCCGCTCGCGGTGCGGCAGGCCTGGAAGACCATGGTCACGGGACGGCCGGGGCCGGTCGTGATCGACGTGCCCTTCGACGTATTCATGGAATCGGCGGCTGAAGAAGCGCCGAAGGCGGCCGAGTGGAGTGCTAACATCTCGAGCCGCTGCGGCGCCGATCCTGATGGCGTGGAGAAGGCCGTTGACATGCTGCTCTCGGCGGAACGGCCGGTGATGCTGGTCGGGCAGGGCGTGCGCTATGGCGGCGCGGCGGAGGAGCTGCGCAAGCTCGCCGAGCGGCTACAGATTCCGGTGGCGGCATCCGCAAGCGGCCTCGGTGCACTCGACGTCAATCACCCGCTGGCACTCGGGCTTGTTGCGCGTGCCGGGCACTACCAGGCCAATCACGCGGCGCGTCAGGCCGACGTGCTGCTTGCGCTCGGCGTGCGTTTCGACGACCGCACCTCGAGCTCCTGGATTCCAGGCTATTCCTTCACGATCCCGCCGACGAGACTGATCCATGTCGACATCGACCCTGAGGAGATCGGCCGCAACTATCCCGTCGCGCTCGGGCTGATGGCCGACGTCCGGACTTTCCTGCGACAGGTGCATGCCGAGCTCGATCGCCGCGACAATCTGTTCAGGAAATCGGATGCGCGCAAAAAGTGGCTGGCGCAGATCGATGGCTATCGCAAGGAGTGGGACAAGTTCGTCGCGCCCGGCTTCTCCGACGACACCACGCCGATCAATCCGCAGCGCGCCGCCGCCGAGATCGACAAGGCGCTGCCGGATGATGCGATCCTCGTCTCCGACATCGGCGTGCATCACAATTGGCTGCTCGGCTTCTGCAAGCCGAAGCGGCCGGATCTGCTGATCGGCTCGATGGGGTTTGGCCCGATGGGCTTTGGCGTTGCCGGCGTGATGGGCGCGAAATTCGCCGCGCCCGATCGTCCCTGCGTGTCGGTCTGCGGTGACGGCGCCTTCTTCATGCATGCCAACGTGCTGGGTACGGCTGTCGAGTACAATCTGCCCGTGGTCTGGGTGGTCTGGAACAATTACGCCTATGCCTCGATCCGCGGGCTTCAGCGTGGCTATCTCGGCGGGCGCGAGCTTGCGACCGACTTCAAGCACCCGGAGACGGGGCAACGCTATAACCCGGATTTCGCCGCGATGGCCCGCTCCTGCGGCGTCGAAGGCGTGCGGGTCGATCGCGCCGGCGATCTTGGCGAGGCGATCCGCAAGGGCATCGCCGCCAACAAGCCTTACCTGATCGACGTCGATATTGCCGCGGACGTCAATCCGTCCGGCGCCGGCGTCTGGGAGCTGCCGGGCCTCGGCCAGAGCAAGGCCGGCATCGGCACGCGCTTCCAGCCTGGCTGATCGCGGTTCGCAAAAGCAATCAACAACAATGTCGGGAGATTGGAATGACGCTCGCAGGCAAGAAGGTCGTCGTAATCGGCGGCTCCTCAGGCATCGGCCTCGCCACGGCGCAGCTTGCAAAATCACAGGGCGCGGATGTTGTCATCGCCTCGCGCAGCGCCGCAAAGCTCGATCCGGTCGCTGAGCGGCTGAAGGTGACGGCGATCCCGACTGACGTCACCAGTGATCAGAGTGTCTCTGAACTGTTCAAGCGCACCGGCGCTGTCGATCACGTCGTGCTGACGGCCGCGCAGCTTCGCACCGGGCCGTTCAGGACCGTCGCCATGGAGGACGTGCGGGCCACGATGGAGGCAAAATTCTGGGGCGCCTGGCGCGTCGCACGTGAGGCCGGGATCCGGCCCGGCGGTTCCCTGACGCTGGTCACAGGTTTCCTCAGTGTCCGGCCGCGGCCGAACTCGGCGATTATCAGCGCGGCCAATGGCGCGCTGGAGTCGCTGGCCCGCGCGCTCGCGCTCGAGCTTGCGCCGGTGCGTGTCAATGCGATCTCGCCCGGCGTGATCGACACGCCGATCCGGGCTGCGATGCCGGAAGCGGCACGGCAGGAGATGCTGGCCAAGACGGCAGCGGCGTTGCCGGTCGGCCGCGTCGGCATGGCCGAGGACATCGCCCAGCAGATCGCAAGCTTCATGAACAACGGCTTTGCCACGGGCTCGATCGTCTATGTCGACGGCGGCGCGCTGGTGAATTAGGGAGCACTGCATGGCCGAGGAAAGCAACGGCGCCTTCATCCGCAACATCGCGGAAGTGCCTTGGCGCGAATTCCCTAACCATTTTGGTGGTGCGTTATCGAAGCCGCTGGTGATGCCGGAGACGGCGGGCTCGCGCCGCATCGACTACCGCATCTCGATGTACCAGCCGATGGCCTATGTGGCGCGGCATCACCACAAGGTGCAGGAGCAGGTCTATCACGTGCTCGACGGTGAAGGATTGATGGAGATCGCCGGCAAGAATCATGTCGTGCGCAAGCACGACGTGATCTTCCTGCCGCCCGGCGTCGAGCACGCGATCTCGAACTCGGGTCTAACCGATCTCGTCTTTCTGGTGGTGACGTCGCCGGTCACCGACGACGAGAAGCCGGTCTGAGCTAGCCCGAGGAACGCTCGCGCGCCGCGACACGAATGGCGCGGGCCTTCGCACCTTTCGCGCGGGCCGCGATCATGCTGCGCGCCGTCCCGTGGGCTGCGCTGTTCTTGTGGAGCAGGGCAACGAGGCGTTTGCGGGCGCGGTTAACCGAAAGCTGCGCCGCCCATTGCTCGGCCTTGCGAATGATGGTGGCGGTCGAAGGTGCGAGGTTCACGGGCACCCAGGCGACATCCCTCGTCTTGGACAGGCTGCCGAAGCCTTCGCAAGGCGCTTCGCGTGGGAGGTCGATCCGGATCGCCAGCGCTTCCGAGCGCTCGATCCAGTCTTCGAGCTTGGTGCCGGTGATGATGCGGACATAGTCGCGCGTCTCGCGCGGCAGCTCACTTTCCCTGGCGAGCCACTTCTGGATACGGCCGGGGCCTGCATTGTAGGCGGCTGCAGCAAGGCCGAGATTGCCGAAATCGTCGCGGAGCTTGCGCAGGAATTTTGCAGATGCCGGCAACGCCTTCATGGGATCAAAGGGATCATCGAGCCCGACTTCGGCGGCGGTCTCGGGCATGAATTGCGCGACGCCCTGGGCGCCAGCGTGGCTAACCTCAGTGGAACTGAAGCGGCTCTCCTGCCAGAGCAGACGAGCGAAGAACGGCACGGGAATGCCGCTGTCTTCGGCCGCTTTCTTGAGAGCACGGCAAAATTGTTCGACCGGTGACGCCGCAGCTTGTACGGCCGTTTCGACCGCGCGCGGCGGTTCGATTGTCTGCTCGTATGATGCGCGCGCATTGGCGAGCTCAATGGCCTGCACGTTTGCAAGAAACAGGTCGACAAGTGGAACCAGCGAGGGCGCGCGATCGGCCTTGAGCGTTGCGCTGTCGAAGCTGGATGCTTGCCTGGTCGGCGGCGTACCGATGTCGCACATCAGAATCAGGAACGCAGCGCAAGCCGCGACGAGAAATCGCATCTCGGTAAAAGTCCTCGAACTGTGGGGAACGACCAGCGGCGCGCGCCCGGTAACAAGGGCTTTTTAACCGTAATTGCGGCGAAGCTGCGATTCCACGCTAGGGCCGGTGTTAATACGGTGTTCCCTTCGCAGGAACGCGAGATTGCTCCCGCGGTTCTACTGGACCCGCAGGGAAATTCGGCGCTGCAAACAGTATTGCGGAACGCCCGCGGCGCTTACGCCTTGGGAAAATCCTTGCGCATTGCGATCTCGGCGGCATCGCCGGGTGACAGCACGGTCTGCTCGAAGGCCGGCTGCGGCCTCGTCATGACGTCATAGAGGGAGATGCCCTTGATCGGCTTGCCCATGAGCTGGCGGACGCAGTCGGCGAGCGTGCCGTCGTAGACGAGATAGGGTGGACCGCGGTCCTTCTGTCTCTCGCCTTTCAGCGACGGCCACTTCTTCAGCTCGGCCGGCGCATCATAGGCGATCGGCGATCCCTCTTTGAACATGCGTCCGACCCCGGGCGGCGTGGATTGCCGGGAATCCTAATGCCGTCCGGTAAATGCGCGTTAAAGAATTGGTTCAAATCAGCCAGGAATGAAGGCGAGCAGGGTGCCGTTGGCCTTCGCTGGGGGCACGACGACCGCGACTCCGCTGCGGATACCCGCCGGGCCGAGGGCTTTCTCCGTCGCGGCGAGATCGCCGCTGACGAGCACCAGCGCTGCGCCGCCACGCTCGGAGAGGCCGGCGAGTGGCACGCCGGGATAGCGTTTGCCGAGCTGGTCCAGTGTCAGATAGATGAAATCGGCGCGGTCGCCGCCCGATGTCACCGTCACTGCGCCGTCGACCTCTGCCTTCGGCTCGCGATCGGTCAGCCGCGCCAGATGGGCTGCTTCCTTCGCGGGCTCGGGCGTCGCGATCAACACCTCGCTGATCCGCTTCGCCGCATTGGTGTGCGTCATCAGTTCGGGGATCCACACGGTCTCGCGGGTCTTGTGCTGGCAGGCGAAGACGCGCACGCCGCCGGGGGCTTCTGCCGTCGGCCACATGAAGGTGCGGAATTTGGCGGCCGAGATGGTGCCATCAGGCAGCGTGACCGGTCGCTCGAAATCGGTCGGACCGATCGGCGTGAGGCCACGTGCACGGATCTCTTCCGCGCCGGCCGCGGAATCGATCGCGGTGAAAGCGACGCGCTCGATGCCTTCACCGTGCTTGTCGAGGAAGGCCCGCGCTGGTGCGTTATGTTCGGTCGCGGCGAGAACGCCGAGCAGCTCCATATAGTCCGGGTCGAACATGATGGTGTAGTTGCCGGTGCCCATGTGCGCGCTGTGGGTGCCCCGCGGCGATAGCGTGAAACCGAGTTGCCTGTAGTTCTCGGCGGCCCTGTCGAGGTCCTGCACCATGACCACGGCGTGGTCGATACCGACGATGTTCTTGATGGCCACTGTGATTTCCTCGGCAATTGCAAACTGACTTTGGACGGCCCGCGGCCGCTGGTCCTGTCTACGCCGGATGGGCGATCAAGTCATTTTCAAATCGGCGGCGAAGCGGAATTTCATTCCGCGAAATCCTTGATCGACGCGAAAGGCGATGGCGTCAGCGATCCTGCTCGCTGATATAAGCGGCGAGGATGGCGCGCTCCTCGCTGGTCATTTCGGTGATGTTACCTGGCGGCATCGCATTGGACCATGCCGCCACGCGCCCGATCAGGCGGATATTGCGATGGATGTGCTCGGGGGCGTCGAGCATGATGCCCTTCGGCGCGGTCGCGATGCCGGCCCAGACCGGTTCGGCCGCATGGCACATGCTGCAGCGGGACATCACGATTTCTTCGACGTTGGCGAGTGTCGGCTGCGCCGCCAGCGCGCCCGTCTTTACCTCCCGCGGGCCCGCCGCAGACAGGAACAGGATCGCGATCACGCCCGCTGCGGCGACGGCCCACACCCACCACGGCGATTTGCGCCCGGCGTGACCCTCGTTGAAGAAATGACGGATTACCGGCCCGAGCGCCAGCACGATGGCAACGATGATCCAGTTGAAGCGCGTGGCGTAGAGCAGGGGATAGTGGTTGCTGATCATCAGGACGACCACCGGCAGCGTCAGATAGTTGTTGTGGACCGAGCGCTCCTTGCTGGTTTTGCCGAGTTTCGGGTCGGGCGCCTGGCCCGCGATCAGGCTGGTGACGATCTTCTTCTGGTTCGGGATGATCACCGCAAATACGTTGGCGACCATGATGGTGCCGATGATTGCCGCGATCTGGTTGAAGGCGCCGCGCCCGCTCAGGACATGGGTGAAGGCGTAGGTCAGTGCGACCAGGAACAGATAGCCGCCGATGGCAAGGGGAGCTCGCGCCGTGCGAGCCCGGTGCGACAGGCGGCCTCGTAAAGCAGCCAGGCCAGCGCGAGGCTACAGAAGCTGAACAACCCGGCCTGGACCGGCGTGAGGTCGAGGATCGACTTGTCGACCAGGAACAAATCGGCGTCGAGATAGTACACCACCACCATCAGCGCGAAGCCGGACAGCCAGGTGGTGTAGGCCTCCCATTTGAACCAGGTGAGCTCGTCCGGCATCTGGGTCGGCGCCACCAGATATTTCATGATCCGGTAGAAGCCGCCGCCATGGACCTGCCACGCCTCGCCTTGCACGCCATCCGGCACGTCGCTCTTTGGCTTTAGACTGAGGTCGAGGGCGATGAAATAGAACGAGCTGCCGATCCATGCGATCGCGGCCACCACGTGCAGCCAGCGCAGCAGCAGGCTGGCCCATTCCGATACGATCGATCCCCACATGATCACCCCATCAACTGCGGCGTCGATGCCGCAGCTTTGATGACCGCATCCGGCGGCCGTGCCCTTACAATCTGTTGCACCGATCCGCGCCATTTTCCAGCACGATAGGTCATACCAAATGCACATCGTAAGGGCATGAGCTGACGTGGGATTTGGCAGAAGAAGTGCGGGAGGAAGGCGACGTGACAATTCGTGCTTCGCACCTGATGGTGGCGGCTTGGCTGTTGGTTGCGTGCGCCGGCGCGCAAGCCGAGCCCGTGCTGCAGGGCAAGGATGCCTATGGCAGCTGGCGGGCCGACAGGCCCGGCACCGTCAGGCTGATCCGCCCCGATGACCTGCCGAAGCCCGGGGCCTCGCGGTCGGTCTCCAATCCCCCGCGCGTGACGGCGCGCGGCAGCGCCACGCCGTTGGTGCCCCAGGGATTCAAGATCGAGCTGTTGGCTGACGGTCTGTCCGATGCACGGGTGCTGCGTGTCGCGCCGAACGGCGACATTTTCGTCGCCGAGACTGGGCCCGGACGCATTCGCGTGCTGCGCCTTGGGGAGGGCGGCAGCAAGGTTGCGACCAACGGGGTGTTTGCCAGCGGGCTCAACCGTCCTTTCGGCATCGCGTTCTTCCCGAACGGCGATAATCCGCAATGGGTCTATGTCGCCAATGCGGCCAACGTCGTCCGCTTTCCCTATCACGCTGGCGACCTGAAGGCATCGGGCAAGGCCGAAATCGTGATCGCGGACGTGGTGCATGGGTCGGGACATTCCACCCGCGACATCGTGTTCACGCCCGATGGCAAGCGCATGCTGGTGTCGATCGGCTCCGCCAGCAATGTCGCCGAAGGCATGGGGAGCCCGCCCGGCGGGCTCGAGGCCTGGTCGCGCACGCAAGCCGTCGGCGCGTCCTGGGGCTATGAGGCCGGACGCGCGGCGGTGCTCTTGTTCGACCCTGAAGGCAAGGACCGCAAGCTTTATGCCACCGGCATCCGCAACTGTGTCGGTCTCGCGATCCAGCCGCAGACCGGGCTGCCCTGGTGTTCGACGAACGAGCGCGATGGCCTCGGCGACGATCTCGTGCCCGACTATGTGACCAGTGTGAAGGAGGGCGGCTTCTACGGCTGGCCGTGGTTCTATATCGGCGACAACGAAGATCCGCGTCACGTCGGCGCGCGGCCGGACCTCAAGGACAAGGTGACGATCCCTGATGTGCTGGTGCAGGCGCATTCGGCCTCGCTCGGCATGACCTTTTATCAGGGCAGGCAGTTTCCGTCCGAATACCAGGGCGACGCCTTCGCCGCCGAGCACGGTTCCTGGAATCGCTCGAAGCGCACCGGCTACAAGGTGGTCCGCATCAGGATGAAAGACGGCAAGCCGACCGGGGAGTACGAGGATTTCGTCACGGGTTTTGTCGTGAACGACGCACAGGTGTGGGGACGGCCGGTCGGCATCGCGGTGGCGAAGGATGGCGCGCTGCTTGTATCGGAGGACACGGGCGGCACGATCTGGCGGGTGACGCATTAGATTCGTGCGGCGGTGAGCGAACTCTCTGCGCCTCTCCCCGCTTGCGCGGCGAGGTCGGATCGCATCGCAGATGCGATCCGGGTGAGGGGACCCGCGAGTCCAATTGTCCCATATCTGCGGAAGCAGCCCTCATCCCAACCCTCTCCCCGTAAGAATGGAGAGAGAGAGCGCCTCAGCCCCGTCTCACACTCGCCCCGCCATCCACCGGCAGTGTCACGCCCGTAATGAAATTTGCCTCATCCGACGCCAGGAACAGCGCAGCGTTGGCGACGTCCCATCCGGTGCCCATCTTCTTGCGCAGCGGCACCTTGTTGTCGCGTTCGGCTTCCACCTCGGCGCGGGTCTTGTGCCATTCGCGGGCGCGGGTGTCGACGGCCATCGGCGTGTTCATCAGGCCGGGCAGGATGACGTTGGCGCGGATGCCATATTCGGCGTTCTGGTAGGCGAGCTGTTCGGTAAAAGCGATCATCCCGATTTCGTCGCCTTGTAGGCGACGTAAGGATATGTGGTGATCGCGGCCATCGAGGAGATGTTGATGATAGCGCCGCTCTTCTGCGCGCGCATGATCGGGATCACCTCTTTCGCCGCAAGAATGCAGCTCTTCAGATTGATGGCGACGACGCGGTCGAACGCCTCCTCGGTGATCTCTAGCAGCTCGGCATCGCCGCCGGACAGGCTGACGCCGACATTGTTGTGCAGCACGTCGATCCGGCCCCAGCGCGATGTGGCGTCGGCGACCATCGCCTTGATGTCGGCGGACCTGGTTACGTCGGCCTTGAACGCTGCAGCGATGCCTTGCTTCGCGGCGACCAGATCGACGGTCTCCTGCGCCGATTCCAGATGATGGTCGACGCACAGCACCTTCGCGCCCTCACGCGCGAAGGTCAGCGCGGTGGCGCGGCCGTTGCCCATTCCTTCGCCGGGGCTCTGGCCGGCGCCGACGACGATCGCGACTTTGTCCTTCAAGCGCATGTCAGTTCACTCCCGGGATCGGGTACTGCTGGAGTACCTCTTTGTAATAGGGTTCGTTGTCAATCTTCATGGTCGCGAGCACGCGCACGACGCCGCAATAAAACGCGATGGTGAGCACGAGATCGACCATGTGCTCGTCGGAGAGATGCGCCTTGATCTCGGCGAAGGTCGCGTCCGACATGGCGAGATGGCGCACCATCTCGCGGGCGCCTTTGAGGATCGCCCTGGCGAGCGGTTCGAGTTTCGAGGGCTTGCCCTCGGTCTCGGCCATCAGGCCGGCGATGTCCGCGTCGGTGACGCCGAACTCCTTGCCGATCTTCACATGATGGGTGAACTCGTATTCCGACTTCTCCATCCAGCCGACCTGAAGGATGGCGAGCTCCCGCAGGCGCGGGTCGAGCTTGCTCTTGAAGCGGATATGGCCGCCGATGCCGTTGAAGGCGCGCGCCATCTCCGGCGAGTTGACCAGCAGCTTGTGCAGATTGGTGTTGCGCTTGAGCATGTCGCGATATTCGGGCGCGACCTGGTCGGCCTCGAGATAGGGCAGGCGGGCCATCCCTTGTTTCCTCCCGTTAGTGTTCTTGCGATTCGCGTTCAGGAGCTTGCAGCGTCACGCCGCCGTCGACCACCAGCACCTGGCCGGTGATGTAGCGCGCAAAATTGCTGAGCAGAAATTTGACGGCATGGCCGACGTCCCAGCCGGTACCTTCGGTCTCGAGCAGCGAGGCTCCGGCGCGGTTGGCGCGCGCTTGCTCGCTCATGCCGCGGGCATAGACCATTGGCGTGTACATCGGCCCGGGGCAGATGCAGTTGACACGAATATTGTCGTGGCCGTGGTCGACCGCCATCGCCCGCGTGAGCCCGATGATCGCGGCCTTCGAGGTCGTGTAGGTCGTGAGCCCGCGCGGCCGCAGCGCAGAGATCGAGGAAATGTTGACGATGGCACCGCCCTTGGCGGTCTTGATCATGGCAGGGATCGCGTGCTTCGAGAGCAGGAACATGGTCTCGACATTGACTTGCATGACGCGGCGATATTGCTCGGGCGCCCCGTCGACCACGCTGCCGCGGCTGCCGATGCCGACATTGTTGTCGAGGAAGTCGAGCCGGCCCCAGCGATCGAGCGTGGCTTCGACCAGTGCCTTGCAATCGCCTTCGCTGGTGACGTCGCCGCCCTGTGCCGCGGCGGTGCCGCCTTCGGCGGTGATCATCTCGACGGTGCGTTGGGCGAGCTTCAGATCACGGTCGGCGACCAGCACTTTTGCGCCGGCGCGGGCTAACAGAATTGCTGCGGCGCGGCCGTTGCCGATGCCGTCACCAGCGGCCCCGCCGCCGCTGATCAGCGCCACCTTGCCGGCGAGACCGGCGTCGTCCTCAGGGCCCTGCATGTCTTTCCATCCCGATATTTTCGTTCAAATTAGCAACGGAGTGCAGAGGTGAGAAGGCCGGCCACACGTGCCGATGTCATTGACATCGCACGGAATTGCATGCCGCGGCGCGGGACGGCTCGGGCTCGTGCAGGTGTGGTGTGGAACCGTTTTCACACAACTGCGTTTGTTGCTGGGGGTTTTTCGCGCTACGCTTCCCTCGGGGTTTCCCAATCGCCAGTGGCTTGCCGATGAATCTGCTCGATCCACAAGGGCCGGTGGCTGCCGCCAACAGCACCATTCTGGTCGATTCCGTCTTCATCATGCTTGCGATTGTGGTCCCGACCATCGTCGCGATCCTGGCGTTCGCGTTTTGGTTTCGCGCGTCCAATCCGAAGGCGCGCTTCCAACCCGAGTTCGTTTATTCCGGTCGCGTCGAGATGGTGGTGTGGGCGATCCCCGCACTGACGGTGATCCTGCTCGGGGGCGTTGCCTGGATCGGCTCGCATAAGCTCGATCCCGCAGCACCGGTGCCGGGGACCGGAAGCCCTGTGCGGATCCAGGCCGTCTCACTCGACTGGAAGTGGCTCTTCATCTATCCCGACCAGCGCATCGCCACGGTCAACACGCTGACGGTGCCGGCTGGTGCCGAACTGAACTTCCAGCTGACATCGTCGAGCGTGATGAACGTGTTCTTCATCCCGCAACTCGGCAGCATGATCTACACCATGAACGGGATGGTGACGCGGCTGAACCTGCGCGCCGATAACGAGGGCAAGCTCCAGGGTCTGTCGGCGCATTTCTCCGGCGACGGCTTTCCGGACATGATGTTCGACGTCAATGTGATCTCGCCGCTCGCCTTTCCCGATTGGGTCGCGACCACCGCGAAGTCCGGTGCTGTGCTGAACGAGGACAGCTACAAGAAGCTAATGCAGCAGGGCATTGAGAGGGGCAGGCCGACCTACCGCCTCGACGATCCCCGGCTGTTCGATCTGATCTCGACCCAGCACATTCCGCCGGGGCCGGGGCCGGAGCTCATCTCCGACGCCGGCCGTCCGCACAGTGGAGGCCACGATGCTCGGTAAGCTCGACTGGTCAGCGATCCCGTTCGGCCAACCGATTCCGCTCATTGCTGGCGCTGTCGTGCTGGTCGGAATCCTTGCCGTGCTGATCTGGGTCATCGTGAAGGGCCATCTGCCCTATCTCTGGGACGAATGGATCACCAGCGTCGACCACAAGCGCATCGGCGTCATGTACATCCTGCTGGCGTCCGTGATGCTGCTGCGTGGCGGTAGCGACGCCATCATGATGCGGATTCAGCAGGCGATCGCCTATCAGTCGCAGGGCTATCTCCCGCCGGAACACTACAACCAGATTTTTCAGCGCACGGCACCATCATGATCTTCTTCGTGGCGATGCCGTTCGTGATCGGGCTGATGAACCTCGTCGTGCCGCTGCAGCTCGGCGTGCGCGACGTCGCTTTCCCGACGCTGAATTCGGTCGGCTTCTGGCTGACCGCGACAGGCGCGCTGCTGGTCAATTTGTCGCTCGTGATCGGCGAGTTTGCGCGCACCGGCTGGCTCGCGTTTCCGCCCCTGTCCGAGCTGTCCTATTCACCCGGAGTCGGCGTCGACTATTACGCCTGGTCGCTTCAGATCTCCGGCGTCGGCACGCTGGTGGCGGGCATCAACCTCGTCACCACGGTGCTGAAGCTGCGCACCAAAGGCATGAACTATCTACGCATGCCGATGTTCTGCTGGACCACGCTGGCCTCGAATCTGCTGATCGTCGCGGCGTTCCCGATTCTACGGCGACGCTCGCGATGCTGCTGCTCGACCGCTATCTCGGCTTCCACTTCTTTACCAACGAAGCGGGCGGCAACGTCATGATGTTCATGAATCTGATCTGGGCCTGGGGCCATCCGGAGGTCTATATCCTCGTGCTGCCCGCGTTCGGCATCTACTCCGAGGTGGTATCGACCTTTTCCGGCAAGGCGCTATTCGGCTACCGCTCGATGGTGCTCGCGACCATGGCGATCTGCATCATCTCCTTCATGGTCTGGCTGCATCATTTCTTTACGATGGGGGCAGGCCCCGATGTCAACGCCATCTTCGGCATCGCCAGCATGGTCATCGCGGTGCCGACGGGCGTGAAGATCTACAATTGGCTGTTCACCATGTACGGCGGCCGGATCCGCTTCGCGACACCGATGCTGTGGTCCGTCGGCTTCATGGTGACCTTCATCATCGGTGGTTTGACCGGCGTGCTGGTCGCGGTTCCGCCGGCCGACTTTATGCTTCACAACAGCATGTTCCTGGTGGCGCATTTCCACAACGTCATCATCGGCGGCGTGCTGTTCGGGGCCTTCGCCGGTTTCGAATACTGGTTTCCGAAGGCGTTTGGCTTTCGCCTCGACGAGCGCTGGGGCAAGATCGCGTTCTGGTTCACCTTTCTCGGGTTCTATGTCACTTTCATGCCGCTCTACATCGTGGGCATGCTCGGCATGACTCGGCGATTGCAGCACTATGATGTCGCGGCCTGGCGCCCGTGGATGATCGTCGCGGCGTTTGGCATGGCGCTGCTGTCGATCGGTGTCCTCAGCCAGGTCATGCAGCTCGTGGTCAGCATTCGCAACCGTGAGGCGCTGCGCGACCGTACCGGCGATCCCTGGGACGGCCGCTCGCTGGAATGGGCGACCTCGTCGCCGCCGCCGGTTTTCAATTTCGCTTTCAACCCGGATGTGCGCGGCGAGGATGCCTATTGGGATTTGAAGGCCCATGCCAAGCAGCAATTGCTCGAGAGCGAAGAGCCGGAATATCAGGACATCGAGATGCCCCGGAACTCGCCCACCGGATTTGTGTGCGCGTTCTTCGCCACCATCATGGGCTTTTCGCTGATCTGGCATATCTGGTGGTTGGTAATTGTGGGCGGCATCGGCGCATTCGCAACCTTTGTCGTGTTCGCCTGGCGCGATCACGACGAATACGTCATTCCGGCCGCGGAAGTCGCCCGCGTCGACCGCATCAATCGCGAGGAACGACGCCACCTCGTTAGCATGGCGGGGGCGATCTGATGTCGATGACGGCAACCGTCGGCAACGCCCACGCCGATCCCCACCATATCGGCCGCGCCGCCGAGCACGAAGGGCCGGCGCCAAAGCGCATCGTCACGGCGTACGGCTTCTGGGTGTTCCTGCTCTCCGACATCGTGATGTTCTCCTGCTTCTTCGCGGCCTATGCGGTGCTGGCCGACCAGACTGCCGGTGGCCCGAAGGGATCGGAGATCTTTGATCAGCGGAACGTGGCGATCGAGACCGTCTGCCTGCTGCTGTCGAGCTTCACCTGCGGCATGGCCAGCATCGCGGCCGACGTGCGCAACCGGTTCTGGTTCTATCTCGGCATGGCCGTGACCTGCGTGCTCGGCCTCATCTTCCTGGCCATCGAGTTCAACGAATTCGCCGATCTCGTCTCCCGCGGCTATGGCCCGTCGCGCAGTGCCTTCCTGACTGCGTTCTTCTCGCTGGTCGGGTGTCACGGCCTGCATGTGTCGGCTGGTGTGCTCTGGCTGCTCACCATGATGGCTCAGGTTTTCGCCAAAGGCTTTCGCGCCGACGTCTTGCGCCGGATGATGTGTTTCGCGTTGTTCTGGCATGCGCTCGACATCATCTGGGTCGGGGTCTTTTCGGTTGTCTATCTGCTGGGGAGTGGCGTATGAGCGATCAGACGCACGCGCGGGCCGAACATGATCTCGCCCCGGGCGAAGAAGAACAACACAGCGTAGGCGAGCGCATCGTCGGCTATGTCGTCGGCCTGGGTCTCGCGCTGCTGCTCACCGCGACCTCGTTCTTCATCGCCGGTACCGATCTGGTCTGGCAGCCTTCCATCCCCGTCGCGCTGATCGTGCTTGCGATTGCGCAGATGGGCGTGCATCTGGTGTTCTTCCTGCACATCACCACGGGCCCCGACAATACCAACAACGTGCTGGCGCTGGCCTTTGGCCTGCTGGTCGTATTCCTGGTGGTAGGCGGAACCGTCTGGATCATGTCGCATCTGAACGCGAACATGCCGCCGATGGACCAGATCATGCAGATGCACAGCTAATGCTGCACAAAAAGGAAGAGCCGCTTGTTGTGACAAGCGGCCCAAGTCTAGGGAGGAAACGCCCGAGCAAAGACAATCCGGTGAGGATCGTCTGCCTAGGATGCACTCGCGCAAGGCGCGTGCGCACGTTTATAAGTGCCGCAACTCGCGATGGAGTTCAATTCCGGATCAATACTGTCCCGGTTTACCACTCACGGCTGCGTGAACCGCTTTGTTCACCTAGGCCGGCGGCAATTGTAGGCCTTGCGGAAGCCCGAGGCCTGCGCGTCGTCCTCCGAGCAGAACCAGCGGTCCGGCCGGGTGGTCGCCGCGTAGCTCGGGCAGCCCCGCAGATGATAGATGCCGATGTTGCCGGTGACGCGCGCGCGCACCGCGAGCTTGCCCTTGATGGCGCAGCCCGGCGGCGCCGTCAGCTGCTCCGGAAACAGCACCGCGCGAGATCTCCTTGTCGCGGTCGGCGCGGCAGGCGGCGCCGAGCAGGGCACCGTCCCTCTTGCCGGTGCGGAATTCTTGCGGTGCAACAAAGCAGCCCTTCCAGATGCCGGCTGAGGCCGTCTTGGCCTCGGCGGCCGCCGCCTTGACGTTGGCCTTGATGGGCTCGCGCGCGATGGCAAAGCCCAGTTTGAGCAGCTGCTCGTTCAACGAGACCTTGTCGCCCTCGACCGTGCAGATGGCGCGGTGGCGCTTGCCAAAATTCTTCTCGGGACCGACATCGTCGCAACGCACGGGCTTTCCACCGATCAGCTTGATGAGCTGGTCGCGGGCCTCGATTCCGCAGGTCCAGGGATCGGCGTGGTCGTCGATGCAGACCTGGTCCAGTTCGGGCGCGTCGACGCCGTCGAGTCGGTAGGTGACGTCGCCGAGCTGGATGAAGTTGGCATCCCGGACGGTCGCAGTGGCGGTCAGCGCAGTGGCCGGGCTGGAGGTGCCCAGGACGCCGGACAAAGCGAGAAACAAAACGAGCGCTAAAGCGCGGTCGGCAGCAAATGAATTCCTGAAGGACATGCAATCTCGCTATCGATGGCTCTGACATCTCGTTCCTAGCATTCGGGCGTGGCGATACCAATGGTCTGCGCCCTGCGAAGCCCGACATTCGCCCGCCAGCCTTTACTCGCCGGGGACTCTGCCGATATCGTCCGGCGCTGTAGACAAAGATTGCGTGGCCGAATCGCCCTTGAAGCGGCGAGGGCGGGAGGAAAGTGCTTCGATGAAAGACCCCGTGGACGTCCTGATTATCGGCGCCGGCGCTTCAGGCGCGGCGGCCGCGTGGTCGCTCGCCGAGACCAAGATGCACATTCTCTGCCTGGAGCAGGGCGGCTGGATGAACCCGGCGGAATATCCCAGCACGGGCCGCGACTGGGAGGCCAAGTTCTACGGCGAGTGGTCGTCGAGCCCCAATATCCGCGGCCGGCCCGAGGACTATCCGATCAACGACGACAATTCGCCGATCAAGGTCGTCAACTATAATGCGGTCGGTGGCTCGACGGTGATGTACACCGCGCATTGGCCGCGGCTGCATCCCTCCGATTTCAAGGTGAAGACGCTGGACGGCGTCGCCGATGACTGGCCGATCGATTACGACGCGCTGACCCCGTTCTTCGAAGAAAACGACCGGATGATGGGCACCTCCGGTCTATCGGGCGATCCCCTGTCGCCGCTGACGCATCCGCCGATGCCGCAACAGCCGCTTGGATTGTCTGGCGCCATCATCGGCAAGGCCATGAACAAGCTCGGCTGGCACTGGTGGCCGTCGGATACGACGGTCGCAACGATGGATTATGAGGGCCGTGCCCGCTGCATCAATCTCGGCCATTGCACGCCGGCCTGTGCGCAAGGTGCAAAATCCTCGACCGACATCACCTATTGGCCGCAGGCGGTCCGCGCCGGCCTCGAGCTGCGCACCCATTGCCGGGTGCGCGAGATCACGACCGGCGAGAACGGGATGGCCACGGGCGTGGTCTATTACGACAAGGACGGCGTCGAGCAGTTCCAGCCGGCGCATGTCGTCATCATCGCCTGCAACGGCGTCGGCACGCCGCGGCTGCTGCTAAACTCGAAATCTGACCGCTTCCCAGACGGACTTGCCAATTCGTCGGGGCTCGTGGGCAAGAATTTGATGTTCCACCCCTATGCGCAGATCTACGGCTATGTGAAGGAGCCGACCGACAGCAACCGCGCGCCGCCGACCTGCCTGTGGAGCAAGGAGTGGTATGACACGGACCTGTCGCGCGGCTTCGTGCGCGGGTATGGCGTTCAGTTCGTGCGCGGGGCAGGGCCGGTGTTCGAGGCTGTCGTCAGCGAGCAGAAGGGCATTCTGCCCTGGGGCGCGGATCATCACCGCGTCTTCCGCAAACTCAACGGCCACCGGCTGGGTTTCTCGGCGATCTGCGAGGACCTGCCGGAGGAGCACAACCGGGTCACGCTCGATCCGGTGCTGAAGGACAGTCACGGCATTCCCGCACCGAGGATCGACTACACGATCAGCGAGAACAGCCGGAAGATGATGGACTATGCGCTGGCGCGCGGCCGAGAGGTTCTCGAGACCGCCGGTGCAACCGACATCTGCATCAATTCGCCGATCCCCTGGGGCGGCTGGCATCTGCTCGGCACCGCGCGGATGGGCACCGACCCGAAACGCTCCGTCGTCAACGAATGGGGCCGCACGCATGACGTGAAGAACCTGTTCATTGTCGACGGCAGCATCTTCGTCACCTCGGGCGGCGTGAACCCCACCTCCACCATCCAGGCCCTCGCGCTCTACATCGCCGACCAGATGAAGCAGCGTCTCGCCAATCTGTTCGATTGAGGCCGCCATGTCCGCAGACAATCAACTCACGCGTGCCCAACGCGACGACCTCCGTACCGTCGCCGGCATGATTGTGCCCGCCAGCGACGAGTACAAGGTCCCCGGCGCTGACGACCCTGCGGTCCAGGCCGACATCCTTGCGACGCTCGGCCGCGACGCCAAATTTGTGACGGCGGCGCTGGACCATCTGGCGCGACTTGCCGGCCAGCCGCTCGCAGAGCTCGATGCCGCCAGGCGCGATGCCGTGGCGCAGGAGTTTCGCAAGCAGGGCGGCGCGGCGGCCGCGACGCTCGTTCGCGTCGTGCTGCAATGCTACTACCGTGATGATCGCGTGCTGCGCTCGCTCGGGCTCGAGCTGCGCGCGCCTTTCCCCAACGGGTATGTGCTCCCGGACGGCGACTGGTCGCTGCTCGATCCGGTCAAGGCGAGGTCCGGCACACTGCGGCGCGCGCCCTAGCCAGCTGGGTAGCCCGGCCTTGCGCCCCAGGCGGGTCCCTTGCGCGGCGGGGAACAGGCCACCATTTGTGTGAGCCTCAAGGACTTTTGCCATGCTGGATTTCACTTCAGATATCGTCGATGACGCCGCGTCATCGCGATCGACAGCGTCTGCCTTGGTCGACGACCGGGCCTTGCTGGATGCCTATTCCAATGCCGTGATCGATGTGACCGACCGCGTCGGTCCCGCCGTCGTCCGGGTCGAGACCGGGCCAAAGGTGCCGAATGGCCGCGAGCGCGGTGGGCTCGGCTCCGGCATCGCGATCTCGCCGGACGGGCTCGTCCTCACCAACAGCCATGTGGTCGGCGCCTCCAAGGAGATCCGGCTGCGCGATGTGGAAGGCCACGTCGGCGATGCCCGGGTGCTCGGCGTTGACCCCGACACCGATCTGGCGCTGTTGCGCGCCAACGGCGTGCGCGACTTGCCCTATGCCGCACTCGGCAACTCCAAGACCTTGCGGCGTGGCCAGCTCGTAATCGCGATCGGCAATCCGCTCGGCTTCGAGTCGACCGTTACCGCCGGCGTCATCTCGGCGCTCGGACGCTCGATCCGCTCCGTCAGCGGCCGTACCATCGAGGACGTGATCCAGACCGATGCCGCGCTCAATCCCGGCAATTCCGGCGGACCGCTGGTATCATCGAATGCGGAGGTGATCGGCATCAACACCGCGATCATCAATGGCGCGCAAGGCATCTGCTTCGCGGTCGCCAGCAACACCGCGCAGTTCGTGCTCTCGGAGATCATCCGCCATGGCTACGTCCGCCGCGCCTTCATCGGCGTTGCCGGACAGACCGCGCCGGTCCCGCGGCGGCACGCAGTGCTGGCCGGCGTCGAGAACAAGATGGGCGCGCTCCTGATGCAGATCGAGCAGGACGGCCCCGCGGCGAAGGCGGGCCTGTTGCCCGGCGACGTCGTGATCAGGCTGGACGGTGTCGACATCCACGGCGTCGATGATTTGATCCGGGTGCTCGATCGCGACCGGATTGGCCGGCGGCTCGCCATGGACGTGCTGCGGCTCGGGCGCTTGCGGGCGATCGACATCGATCCGATCGAGCGGAAGCCGCAGCGCTAGCTGTGAGGCCACGGGCGGGGTAATACGGTGTCATGCCTCGCCTCTGGACCCCAGCCGCATGATGCCGGTGCACGAGACCTACGACGTCATTGTCATCGGCGCCGGTGCCGGCGGCATGACGGCTGCTGCGGTTGCCGCGGCCGAAGGGCTGCGCGTGCTGGTGATCGAGAAGACCGCCTTTGTGGGTGGCACGACCGCGTGGTCCGGCGGCATGGTCTGGATCCCTGCCAATGCCAAGATGAGCGAGGCGGGGCTCTCCGACAGCATCACGGATGCCGTCCGGTATCTGTCGAGCGCGGTGCCGGAGCCCGCCAATGCGGGCCTGCGCGCAGCGTTCCTTGCGCGTGGGCCGGAGGCCGTCGCCTGGCTCGAAGCCAACACGGAAGTTCGCCTGCAGCCGGTGAAAGCCTATCCGGACTATTACCCGGAGCGGCTCGGTGCGGCGCCGGGCGGGCGCGTGCTGGAGCCAGTTGCGTTCGACGGCACCCGGCTGGGCGCGCATTTCGCGCGGCTGCGCGCGCCATTGCCGGAGTTCACTCTGTTCGGCGGGATGATGGTCAATCGCCTCGACGTCCCGCATCTGCGCCGGATCGGAAAATCGCTGCGCTCGACCTTGCGCGCGGCGCGCCTGGTCTCGGAGTATGCGTTGCAGCGGCTGCGCTGGCCCCGCGGCACGACATTGCATCTCGGCAATGCGCTTGCTGCGCGGCTCTATGCGTCGCTGCTGTCGCGGCAGGTCGAGATCCTCTTCAGCGCCGATGTCGAGAATTTGTCGATGCAGGGCGATCGCGTCGGCGGCGTGGTGATTCGCCATGGCTCACGCGACCGCTCGATTGCCGCGCGCCGGGGCGTGGTGCTCGCGACCGGCGGCTTTTCGCACGACGCGAATTTGCGCAAACGTTTTTTCCCGCCTGCCGCCGGATTTGTCTCGGCGACCAGCCCAGCAGGTACAGGCGACGGGCTTCGGCTCGCGATGACGGCCAGTGCTGTGCTCAACACGGAGGCGACGAACCCGGCCTATTGGGTACCTGCCTCGCTGTTCCGCCGTGACGACGGCAGCCGCGGGGTCTTCCCGCATACGGTGACCGACCGCGCCAAGCCCGGCGTGATCGCAGTGAATGCGGCGGGCCGGCGTTTCGTCAATGAGGCGCTGTCCTACCACGAGTTCGTGCTCGCCATGCTGCGCGATGGCAATGGCGACCCGGATCGGCCGTTCTACCTGATCTGCGATCGTCAGTTCCTATGGAGCTATGGTCTCGGCCGCATCAAGCCGTTCACGCGGAGTGTCCGACGCTATGTGGCGAGCAGCGAGTTGATCGAGGCGCCTGACATCGCGCAACTCGCGGCGAAGATCGGTATCAAGCCGACTGTGCTCACAGCGACGATCGCGAGCTACAATTCCGATGCGAAGGAGGGGCGCGATCCCGAATTCGGCCGTGGCAGCACCATCTACCAGCGGCACCTCGGCAATATCAGCCACAAGCCCAACCCTTGCGTCGCGCCGATCCTCCGCACACCGTTTTTCGCGATGCGCATCTACCCGGCCGATCTCGGCACCGCCATCGGCATGAAGGTGGACGCCCAGGCGCGCGTGCTGCGCGAGGATGGTACGCCAATCGCGGGTCTCTACGCCGGCGGCAACGACATGGGCTCAATCATGAATGGCAATTATCCCGGGCCGGGCATCACGCTCGGGCCGGCGCTGACGTTCGGGTATATCGCGGGGAGACATCTGGCGGAGGGGAGCGCGGCAGCGACGCCGAGCGCCGCGAAGGCCTTCGTTTGGTAGTTGTCGTCTCCGCGGGACACACAATCTCCGTCATTGCGAGCGCAGCGAAGCAATCCAGACTGTGTCCGTGGAGGGACTCTCGATTGCTTCGTCGCTTCGCTCCTCGCAATGACGGGGAGAGGGCTTGCGCCTAACGGCTACTCCGCAGCCGCCGCAAAGCGGCTGTTCTCCAGTTCAGCCTCAACCGCGCCGTCTCGGCCGCAGCCAGCTTGACGTTCGCTTCCTTGACGTGGCCGAAGCCGCGGATCGTCTCCGGCATACGGGCGAGCTTCGCCAGCAGCGGAATTTGCTCCGCCTTCAGTCCGGCCGTCCGCTGATCAATCATCGCCAGATAATCCTCGATCAGCTTCCGCTCGGTCCGCCGCTCCGCGGTGCGGCCGAATGGATCGAGCGCGCCTCCGCGCAGGAATTTCAGCTTCGCCAGCAAACGGAAGGCGTGGATCATCCAGCTGCCAAACTCCTTCTTCTGGAGATGCCCGGTCGTCTTGTCGCGCTGAGCGAAGATCGGCGGGGCGAGGTAGTATTTTAGCGTGAAGTCGCCGTCGAATATCTCCGACACCTTCCTGGCGAAGCTGCCGTCGGTATAAAGCCGCGCGACCTCGTACTCGTCTTTGTAGGACATCAACTTGAACAGGTTTTTCGCCACCGCTTCGGTCAGCTCCGTGGATGCAGGCGTCGCCGTGCTCTCCGCCTTGCGCACCTTGGCGACGGCCGCGAGATAGCGACCCGCATAGGCCTTGTCCTGATAGCCGGTCAGAAACTCCGCGCGGGTCGCGATGATGTCGTCGAGCGACTTTGTCGGGGCAGATGCCCGGCTCTTGAACTGAAGCACGCTGCGCACCCGCGACATGTCATGAGCCGCGAGGCGGCCCCAGGTGAAGGCGAGCTTGTTCATCTCGATCGCGGCGCCGTTGATCTCGATGGCGCGGAGCAGGGCCTCCAGCGACAGCGGGATCGCGCCCTTCTGGAAGGCGAAGCCGAGCATGAAGGGGTTGGTTGCGATGCTGTCGCCCATCAGCGCGGCGGCGACGCCTGTCGCGTCGATGATGTCGAGGTTGTTGTCGCCGACGGCATCGCGCAGCACGGTCTGCATCGTGCCCATCTCGAAATCGATGTCGGGGTTTTGCACGAAGCTGGCGGTCGGCTGCAGGTCCACATTGATATAGGCCTTGGTCACCCCGCGCTCGGCGCGGCTCAGCGCAGTGGGGCCGGCCGAGACGATCATGTCGCAGCCGAGGATGACGTCGGCGCCGCCGGTCGTGATGCGGACGGCCGAAATATCCTCCGGCCTCTGTGCGATGCGGACATGGCTCATCACCGCGCCGTTTTTCTGCGACAGGCCGGTGAAGTCCAGCGCCGAGCAGCCGCGGCCGTCGACATGGGCGGCCATGCCGAGCAGGGCGCCGATGGTGATGACGCCGGTGCCGCCGATGCCGGTGACGAGGATGTTGTAGGGGCCTTCGAGTTCACGCGTTGGCGGCAGCGGCAAATCGGCGAACAGCTGGCCTGAATCCACCGACGAGGTCTTCATGCGCTTCAGTGAACCGCCATGTACGGTGACAAAGCTCGGGCAAAAGCCCTCGACGCAGGAAAAGTCCTTGTTGCAGTTCGACTGGTCGATCTGGCGCTTGCGGCCGAACTCGGTTTCCAGCGGCTGCACCGAGACGCAGTTGGAGGCCTGCGAGCAATCGCCGCAGCCTTCACAGACGAGCTCGTTGATGAAGGCGCGCTTGGCGGGATCGGGATAGAGACCGCGCTTGCGGCGGCGGCGCTTTTCCGCGGCGCAGGTCTGGTCGTAGATCAGGACCGTGAGACCCGCGATGTCACGCAGCTCGCGCTGCACGGCATCGAGCTCGCGGCGGTGATGGATGGTCGCGCCCTGCGGAAAGTAGTTGCCGTCAGGATATTTGCTCGGATCGTCCGAGACGATCGCCAGGCGCTTGACGCCCTCGGCCCAGACCTGGTGCGCGATCTGCGCGACGTTAAAGGCGCCCTCGGCCGGCTGGCCGCCGGTCATGGCGACGGCGTCGTTGTAGAGAATCTTGTAGGTAATGTTGATGCCGGCGGCCGATGCCGCGCGAAGGGCGAGGAGCCCGGAATGTGTATAGGTGCCATCGCCGAGATTCTGGAAAATGTGCTTCTCGGTGGTGAAGGGCGACTGACCGATCCAGTTCACGCCCTCGGCGCCCATATGCGAGATCAGGTCGGTGCGGCGCGTCGGCATGCTCAGGGCCATGCCATGGCAGCCGATGCCGGCCATGGCACGGCTTCCCTCCGGCACGCGCGTCGAAGAATTGTGCGGGCAGCCCGAGCAGAAGAACGGCGTGCGGGCGAGCTTGATCTGCGTTGTAGCGGTGACGGGATTGTCGAAGGCCTCGAGCCGGGCGAGGCGCTGCTCCAGCACCGGGCTGTGATGGCCGAGCTTGCGCAAGCGCGCCACCAGCGCGCCCGCAACGATGGTCGGTGTCAGCTCGCCCTCGCTCGGCAGCAGCGGCGCGCCGCTCTCGTCGCGCTTGCCCGTGACGGTCGGTCGCCTGGACGCATCGATGTTGTAGAGGATGCGCATCAGCTGGTCTTCGATGAAGCCGCGCTTTTCCTCGACCACCAGCACGTCCCGAAGGCCTTCGGCGAAACGCCTGGCGCCGCTTTCCTCCAGCGGCCAGGTCAGTGCGACCTTGTAGATGCGAAGGCCGAGATCCTGCGCGTCCTTGTCGGTGATCCCCAGGTCGGCGAGCGCCTGACGCAGATCGAGATAGGCCTTTCCGGTCGCGACAATGCCGAGCCGCGCGGGCTTTGAATCGAGCACGATTCGGTCGAGCTGGTTGGCGCGGGCAAAGGCCTGCACGGCGGCCATCTTCGGGCCGAACAGCCGCCGCTCGGCGTCCAGCGGCGGATCGGGCCAGCGGATGTTGAGGCCGCCGGGCGGCACCTCGAAATCATCGGGGAGCTTGATCTGGACGCGTTCAGGATCGCTGTAGATGGAGGCCGAACTTTCCACCGTCTCGCTGATCGCCTTGAAGCCGACCCAGCAGCCGGAGAAGCGTGACAGCGCAAAACCGTAGAGGCCGAGATCGAGATAGTCCTGCAGCGTCGCCGGATTGATCACGGGGATCAGGGCTGCTGCGAAGACCTGCTCGCTTTGATGCGCCAGGGTCGAGGACTGGCAGCCATGGTCGTCGCCGGCGAGCGCGAGCACGCCGCCATTGAGCGAGGTGCCGGCGGCATTGGCGTGCTTGAGCGCGTCGACGGAGCGGTCGACGCCGGGTCCCTTGCCGTACCAGATGCCGAATACGCCATCGACCTTGGCGCCGGGAAACAGGCCGACCTGCTGGCTGCCCCAGACGGCGGTCGCCGCCAGATCTTCGTTCAGGCCGGGGACGAAGGCAATGTCGTGCTGCTGGAGGTGCGCCTTCGCGCGCCACAGAGCGTGGTCGTACATGCCGAGCGGGGAACCGCGATAGCCGGAGATGAAGCCGCCGGTGTTGAGCCCCTGGAGCCGGTCGCGTTCGCGCTGCAGCATGGGCAAGCGGACCAGGGCCTGGGTGCCGGACAGGAAGATCCGCTTCGATTCGAGCCGGTATTTGTCGTTGAGCTCGACCTGCATCAGCGTCATTTCGAAAGTCCTTGTTTTTCTTGGTTCGGCGAGGGTGTGCGCTGCGGGAGGGAATTTCGGTTGCGAAGCAGCTGGTCGCAGTCAAGAGCATGGACCGGTGAAGTCAACATCGCTGGCCGCATCCGTGGCGCTCCCGCTCGTCATGGCTTGTGGCAGGTGCCGTACAGAAGCCCCGGAGGTGAAGACGCGCGTTCGACAAAGGCAAGTGCGTTTCTCGCGACATGTTGCGCAACATGGCGACGCTGAAGGATCGCAGGCGTGTATGAGGAAAAACATCGGCAGCTGTTTGGGGTCGATGGCAGCGCCACACTCTCTGCTCGTCATTCCGGGGCGCGACGAAGTCGTGAGCCAGGAATCCATTTCGCCTCGTATATTGCAGCCCGATGGATTCCGGGTTCGACGCTTACGCGTCGCCCCGGAATGACGACAGAGACCGCTCACCCTTTGAGCAAATTGCACGTCGCAAAGCCGTCGCACAGCGAATAAGCAGGGACGATCTCTTTCGATAACATTCCGATAGCGCAGCGAATTTCTCTACGCGGTGCGTTCAACCGCAATTGTACACAATGGCACGGTGCTTGCAGAACTCTCGCCAAACCGAGTTCTCGCGGGGGCCTTGCGTCATGTTGAACTCAACCAAGCCGACACTGGGCGTCATCAGCGCCGAACCCGAGCCGATCAAGCTCGACTGGGCGAGCACCGCACTCGTCATCATCGACATGCAGCGCGATTTCATGGAGCCCGGAGGCTTCGGTGAAACGCTCGGCAATGACGTCAGTCAGCTCGCGCGCGCTGTGAAGCCGATCGGCGCAGTGCTCAAGGCTGCGCGCGACACCGGCATGCTGGTGGTCCACACCCGAGAGGGCCATCTGCCCGATCTCTCCGACGCGCCGCCGGCGAAAGTCGAGCGCGGCGCACCGTCCTTGCGCATCGGCGATCCCGGTCCGATGGGCCGCATTCTCATTCGCGGTGAAGCCGGCCACGACATCATCCCGGCGCTTTATCCGCTCGACGGCGAGGTCGTCATCGACAAGCCCGGCAAGGGCGCGTTCTACGCCACCGAACTCACCAATGTGCTGGAGCAATATGGCATCGAGAATCTTCTGGTGTGCGGCGTCACCACCGAAGTGTGCGTCAATACCACCGTGCGCGAGGCCAATGACCGCGGCTATCGCTGCGTCGTCATCTCGGATGGCTGCGCATCCTACTTCCCCGAGTTTCACGAGATGGGCCTGAAGATGATCAAGGCCCAGGGCGGCATCTTCGGCTGGGTAGCTGACTCAGCCGCAGTACTGGAGGCGATGAAGATTTCGGCCACACGGGGGTAATATTATGAGCACATTGACGGGGACGGCCGGCAGGTCCGAACTAAACAAGTCCGAGTTCAAGCCGACGCTATGGACATCGGGTGACTGGAACGCGTTTTTCGGCTTCGGCACCAATATTCTCGTCAACATGCTGGTGCTCACGGGCCTGTTGCGCTTCGTATTGAAGATGCCGGACAGTCTCGTATTCGGCCGCATCCTGCCCGCGCTCGGGCTGATGATGTGTGGGAGCTGCCTTCTCCAATTTCGGCTTCTCGGTGCCGATCCCTGCGGTGGGCTACCTTTTCTCCGGCTTCGAATATCTCGGCGTCATCCTCGTCACCGCCATTCCGTTCGGCATCTATGACCTCGTCGAGGCCCATGGACAACGTGGAGAGCGCGGAAGCGGCCCGCGACGAATATCCCACCACGCGCGTGCTGACCGCCGACGGCATCGTCAGCCTGATCGGCAATCCTTTCATCAACGCCGTCTATATCGGCCATCCCGACTGGAAGGCGATGGGCGGCCGCATCTGCTATTCGGCTGCGACCGGCATCATGGTGGTGGTGCTGGCCTGGTTCGGCATCATCTCGGTGCTGCTCGCGCTGGTGCCGGTCGTCGCGATCTCGCCGATCCTGCTCTATATCGGCATGCTGATTGGCGCGCAGGCGTTCCAGACCACGCCGGTCAAGCACGCGCCGGCGATCGTGCTGGCGTTAACGCCGCATCTCGCCGCCTGGGGCCAAGCTCCAGATCGACACCATGCTGGGCTCGACCATGACGGCAGCGGCAACAGTTGGCGGGATGGCGGCCGGCCTGTTCGCGGCGGGCAAGCTCGGCACCACCGAGCATTATGCCGCGCATCCGGAGCTGCACGCCGCCCCGGCCTAGCCTGTAGCCCGCATTTATCGCGGCCGGGTGACGCCACGTCGCCCGGCCGCTTTTTCAGGCACATCCTTTGGAGTCCTTGCTGACGGGCCGGCCGTCCGTCAACTCCACGTAGAAACATCGGCGGCGCCACCGAATGCGATCAATCGCCTAACTGGTTTCTGGTCGCGCGAAGAATGTCGTCCGACAGCTTGGGATCGTTCACGGCCCGGGCGAGCACGAGCGCCCCGATCAGGGAGGCGGCCGTCGCGAGCGCCTTCTCTTCGCGTTGCCGCGGCTTTAGCGTTGAGGGCATGCGAGCACTCAGCAACCCGATCATGCGCCGCACTCCAGCTGTGAAGCGTTCTCTCACGCCGCCGCTTTGGCGCGACATCTCACAAGATAGGGCTGCGAAAGGGCAACCGCTTCCCGGTTTGTCGCGATGTCCCGCTGAGAGGTATTCGGAAAAATAGTCCCCGAGCGCAAACCCGTCGGGTATTTCTTGCCCTTTGGCGAAGATGGCGTGAGCCACCGCTTCTTCGACAAGCCGTTCCTTGGAGCCGAACTGACTGTACATGCTGCCATGGGTCATCCCGGCAGCGTCGGCCAGCGCGTCGACACCCATGCCGGAGATGCCACGCTCTCGGATGAGGCGGGAGGCGGCATCGAGAATGCGCTCGCGATTTCTGGCCGCTTGTTCCTTCGAAACGCGCATCTCGCAGATCCTTGGTCCCGGTCTTGACAATTATAATGACGATCGTCATCTACAGCAATAGTTACGATCGTAATCTAAATGAGTTCGGGGCCGGCACCGTCACAAGGAGAAGCTCGTGAGTACGACCAACACAAGGATCGCGCTTGTTACCGGCGCCTCGTCAGGCATCGGCGAGGCCACAGCGGAGCGGCTCGCGAAAGCCGGCTACAAGGTCTACGGCACCAGCAGACGAGGCGCACAGGCCGGAAGGTGGTCGTTCGAGATGCTGGCGCTCGATGTGACCAGCGATCAATCCGTTCAAGCCGCCGTCGGCGAAGTGGTGCGGCGCGACGGTCGCATCGATCTGCTCGTGAACAACGCCGGCTTCGGTGTTGCCCCGCTGGAGCGGAAGAGAGCTCGATGGATCAGGCTCGATCGATTTTCGACACGAATTTTTCGGACTGGTGCGGATGACGCGGGCGGTCGTGCCTCACATGCGACGACAAGGGAATGGTCGTATCATCAACATCGGCTCCGTGCTTGGCTTTCTGCCGATGCCTTATGGCGCGCTCTATGCCGCCACCAAGCACGCGGTGGAAGGCTATTCGAATCGCTCGACCATGAGCTGCGCACGCGGGGCATCCGGGTCTCGGTCATCGAGCCTGCGTATACGAAGACGCCATTCGATGCGAACTTCATGGAGCCGGATGCCAAGCTCGACGAGTATCGCGAGGCTCGCGCGGGCGTCAGCAAGCGGGTGAACGAGGTGATGACAACGGCCGAGTCCCCTGGCGTCGTGGCCGACACCGTTCTGAAAGCGGCGAGCGCGGCGCACCCGAAAGTTCGTTACGCGGCAGGCAAGCTCGCAAACCGCCTGCGGCTGCTCCGCAGGTTTGCGCCAGCCGGTCTGGTAGACGCCGGGATTCGAAAGGATCTGCGGCTCGATGCAGCAACCGCATCACAGTCTCCCCGCACGGCGCGAGCCTTTTGACGGCATGCGGCCGGAACGAGCACCGCCTGC
Source organism: Bradyrhizobium sp. RDM12 (assembly GCF_051917485.1). NCBI lineage: Bacteria > Pseudomonadati > Pseudomonadota > Alphaproteobacteria > Hyphomicrobiales > Nitrobacteraceae > Bradyrhizobium > Bradyrhizobium sp. RDM12. Next base: position 6,786,960 of record NZ_CM133064.1, on the reverse strand, counting down.
TCACACATGGGCCGAAAACCGGACATGGCAAATATGAAAGCACTGGTGTTCAAGCGTTATGGCAGGCCAGATCAGGTCGCGTTCTCGGACAGGCCTCGGCCGGTGCCGAAGCCGAACGAGATCCTCGTTCAGGTCCACGCGGCCGGTTTGAACCCCATCGACAACATGATTCCGAAAGGCGCCTTCAAGCCCATCCTTCGGTTTGAGCTTCCGGCCACGCTGGGCAGCGATCTCGCCGGTGTGGTTGTGGAGGCCGGAAGTCGCGTCACCCGCTTCAAGCCGGGCGATGCCGTCTTTGCCAGCATCTTCGACAAGAGCGGCACGGGTGCTCTCGCTGAATTCGCAACGGTCCCCGAGGATGCCGCCGCGTTCAAACCGGAAAATCTGGATTTCGTACAGGCGGCCTCGATCCCGATGGTTGGACTGACATCATGGCAAGCGCTCAAGGTCCGAGCTCGGCTCCAACCGGGCCAAAAAGTGTTCATCCCGGCAGGTGCGGGCGGCATTGGTACTTTCGCGATCCAGCTCGCGAAATATCTCGGCGCGAAGGTGGGGACGACGACGAGTACGGGAAATCTGGATCTGGTACGGGGCCTCGGAGCCGACGAGGTGATCGACTACAAGAAGCAGCAATTTGAGGATGTGCTGCGCGGCTACGATGCCGTGCTGGGCACAATCAGGGGCGACGTAATCGAGAAGTCCCTTCAGATATTGAAGCCCGGGAGCGCCGTCGTCTCGCTCGTCGGGCCACCTGATGCTGCGTTCGCTCGCGCGCGCGGCATGAATTTCTTCATGGTGCTCCTGTTCGGGTTGCTCAGCCGCAAGATACTTCGGCGTGCCAAGGCAAGAGGCGCGGCGTATTCGTTCCTGTTCGTACATCCCGATGGCAGTCAACTTGCTGAACTCGGCGAGCTTCTCGCTTCGGGGCATCTCCGGCCGGTGATCGACAAGGTCTTTCCGTTTGAACAGGCAAAAGAGGCGCTTGCGTATCTCGAGACGGGGCGAGCGACGGGAAAGGTCGTCGTCCAGATCAGTTAAGCGTCTCGACAGGGACGAGCAGGGATCATCCGCCCTTCACGGCACCCGCTGTGAGCCCGGCCACGATCTGTCGCTGGGCGAATACCGTGAGCAGCAACACCGGGAGGGTGACGATCAGCGCAGCTGCGGCGAGCGGTCCCCAGCTCAGCTGGTCGAACGAGATCATGTTGTAGACGGCGACGGGCAGGGTGCGGGTCTCGCGTCCCGCCAGCACGATGCCGAACACAAAATTGTTCCAGGAGAAGATCACAGCGAGGATGAAGGCGACCGCGATGCCGGGCTTGGCGATCGGCAGCGCGACGTGGCGGAACACCTGCCAGCGCGTCGCGCCATCGATCAGCGCGGCTTCCTCCAGCTCCAGCGGCGTGGTTTCGAAATAGCCGATCATGATCCAGATCACGATCGGTACCGTCACCACGAGATGAATGATGATCTGGGGCACCAGCGTGCCGAGCAGTCCCAGCCACTGGAACAGCAGGAACAGCGGGATGAGGTAGGACAGGCCGGGCGTGATGCGGGCGATCAGGATCACGATCGCGGATTTATGCGCGGCCATGCGCGCGATGCCGTAACCGGCAGGGACGCCGACGATCAGCGCGAGCGCCGTCGCGCTCCCGGTCACGATCAGGCTGTTGAAAAAATAGGTCACGAAGCGGTTGGAGGCGACCACGTCGGCATAGTTCTTCCAGGCGAAATGCTCGGGGATGAAGACCGGCGGGTAGGCGGCGTTGTCGACCTCGAATTTCAGCGAGAGTGACACCATCCAGAGGAAGAACAGGATCGCCGGCGACACGATGACGAGCACCGCGAACCACAGGCTGATCTTGCCGATGATTTGACGCATGTTGAATTGACTTGAAGTCATGCGTCGCTCGCGATCTCGGTCCACAGCATGCGCTGGCGGGCGTAGAGCATCACCGCTGCAAGCAGGACAATCAGCAGGAAGAACACGACCGCGATCGCCGAGCCGTAGCCGAGGTCGTAATAAGAGAAGGCGACGCTGTAGAGATAGATGTTGATCGTCTCCGACGCCGAGCCGGGTCCGCCCTGCGTGATCGCGAAGATGATGTCAAAGCTCTTCACGGCGTCGATCATGCGGATCATGCCGGCGATGAACAGGAATGGCATGATCAGCGGCAGGGTGATGAAGCGGAACATCTGCCACAGGTTCGCGCCGTCGATCTGCGCACTCTCGTAAGGCTCGGTCGGGATCGCAGCGAGGCCGCCGAGCACGATCAGCATCACCAGCGGTGTCCATTGCCAGGTCTCGACCAGCACGAGCGAGGGGATCACCGTTGCCGGGTGAAACACCCAGAGCTGCGGTGGGATCCCGACCAGGGACAGCAGATAGTTCAGCACGCCGAGCTGCGGGTGGAACATCATGGTCCAGACCAGCGCAATCGCCACCGGCGTTGCCATCATCGGCATGATGAAGACGCCGCGCAGGAAGCCGCGGCCGGCGAATTTCTGGTGAAACACCACGGCCGCGAATGTGCCGAACACGAGCGGCAGCACCACTGACAGGACGGTGTAGACCAGCGTATGTCCGATCGCCTCGATGAAGCGAGGATCGCTGGTCAGGCGCAGATAGTTGGAGAACCCGACGAAGGTGGTCGACGACCCGACCTTCCACTCGTTCAGGCTCATCCAGATGGTGAAGACCCACGGGAAAATGATGATGGCGAGCACGATCACCAGGGCCGGCAGCACGAACGGCCAATAGGACGGCGGCCGCAATTCCTTCTCCGGCGCGGCATCAGACCGTGCCGCGCCCGGAGTCGATTGTGTCAACGCACTCACGCCTTTTCGCTACGCTCCAGGATCGGCCGGTACTGATCGTTGGCCTTCTTCAGTTCGGCTGCGGGATCGGCGCCGGACAGGGTCGCAGTGACCGCCGCGCCGACGATGTCGCGGAATTCGGCGACGGGGATCACGACGGGAAGACCCAGCTTGCTGATCTTGCCGGAATCAATCACCGACTGCAGCCACTCCTTGGGCATCTTCACGCCCTTCTGGACCTCGGCGTCGCCAAGGATCGAGTTGCGGAACGGGACGCCGCCACCAGCCTGCAGCAGCCGCGCGCCTTGCGTCTTCGAGACCACCCATTGGCAGAGCAGATAGGCAGCTTCCTTGTTCTTGCTCGCCGCGGCAATGCCGATGCCGTCGCCATACGTCGAGGAATATTGTCCCTTGGGACCGGCGGGCACGACGGTGTAGCCGACCTTGCCGACGACGCGCGAGGCGGCCGGATCCTCCAGCGGCGGCGCCCAGCCGACGCCATCGATCCACATCGCGGACCGGCCTTGCGTGAAGGACGCCATCGACTCCATCCAGTTGAAGCCGGCGACGCCGGGAGGTGCCGATTTGGTCAGCAGCCTCTGGTACAGCTTGGTCGCGGCAATGGCTTCCGGACCATCGGTCAGGATGTTGCCTTTGGCATCGAGGAATTCGCCGCCATAATTGAGGAAGAAGTTGCTCCACATCGCCATGTTGGCATTGCGCAGGCCGCGCCCGACAAAGCCAAAGATCCCTTCCTTGGCATCAGTGAGCTTCTCTGCGGCCGCCGCCATCTCGTCGAGGGTCTTGGGGACGGCGACGCCCTTCTTCTCGAACAGCTCCTTGTTGTAATAGAGGATGAAATAGTCGACCGACCAGGGCAACGACAGCATCTGGCCCTTGTCGTTCCTGGCGTATTGCAAGCCAGCCGCCGAGAAATCGCTCTCGACGAGGTCCGGCGCCGTCAGCGTCGGGTCCTTCAAATAGGGCGTCATGTCGGCGAGCCAGCCCGCCTTCTCGAATTGGCGCTTCTGGACGTGATAGCTGAGATGCACGACATCGAAGCTCGGTCGTCCCGAGGTCAGCTCGATCACGACCTTCTGGCGCTGCTGCTGCTCGGGAATCTGCTCGGATTCGACCTGGATACCGGTGAGCTCGGTGAATTCCTTGACGTACTTTTGCAGGTTATCGCCGCGCGGTCCCTTGGCGAGGATGACCTCGAGCTTGGTCCCGGCATATTTCTTCCAGTTCACCTCGGCGCGCGCTGGCAATCCCGTCAGGCTGAGCGCGCCAGCTGCGGCAGTGCCGGTCAAAAGCGTACGGCGCGAGATTTTGTGGTCAACCACTTTAATTCCTCCCTGTGACTCAATTTGGGGGGATAGTAGCGACCGTTCCACGCCTGCCTAGCCCTAATCTGGGCGTTACGGTCGCACCGCTGGCGTTTCCATCGGCATTCCGTGTGCTCGCGCCATCAGATAGAGCTCGAGGGCGACCAGCTCGGGCGCGCCGTAATCATAGGCCTGAGCGCGGACGCCGGTCATGCAGCTGCGCAGGCGCCGCTCCAGCGATCCAAGAGTCTGCCATTCCAGCCGATAGAGAGGATAGCCGGTCGGCTGCGCTTGCGTGATCGGCGAGCCCGCGAGGCGCTTCTCAAAGTTGTCGTCATGGCAGTTCGTGCAGGCCAGGTTGAGCTGACCTTCGCGCTGCATAAAGAGATTGCGGCCGCGTTCGACGAAAGGTTTGAGTTGTGGATCATCGCTTGCGCTGATTGCGACACCGCGCGATTGGTGGGCAACGAAGGCGGACAGCGCCAGGATATCGCGGCTCTCGTAGGGTAGTGGTGTTGCCTGCTGATGATTGGTGCGGCAGAGATTGATGCGCTGGTCGAGCGTGACCGGGCGCGCGAGCGCCTTGTCGAAAGCGGATAGCGGGCCGCGACGCCCTTCATGCTGCTTCGCGCATCGCCATGGCAGTCCGCGCACGCCTTGTCCGCGCTGCCCGCCTTCTTCGTCCATAGCGCCTCGCCGTCGAGCACGAACAGCATGCCCGGATTGGAGCTGTCGTCATCCTGCATGGCGCGGGTATCGGGGCCCATGAAGGAATAGCCGGAGCGGCGCGCATCGGGCGGATTTCGCCGGCGAGCAGGGCGGGGGCCGTGACGACAAGCGCCGCCAGCACTATCGCGCGCCAAAAATTCATTCGACCGTGATCGATGCTGATGCGGTGGACGAATAGCCGTTGTCGCCGATCCATTCGAACTCGAACTTGCCGCTCTCCCTGGCGACCGTGCAGAAGGACAAATAGGGATTGGCGGCGATGGCCGGAAACAGATCGGCGCGGAAAATCTCGGCGCCATTGTAGCGGCAGGTGAAGCTCGTGATGATGTCGCGCGGCACCAGCGCACCGTCCATGGTGTGGCGAAAGCCGGTTTCCATGATGTGCGAGGTCAGCGTGCGGATCTCGATGATGTCGCCGCGTTTGGCCTTCGCGGGAACGTTGATGAGGGCGGCCATCAGTTCAGCTCCTCGGTGCAGGCGGCCAGCGTCACGACCACATCGGCGGTGACCTGCCAAAAGCTATCGTCGGAGAGACGTGCGATCGCGACCACCTTCTGGGTATCGGCGAGCCGGATCCGCGTCGAGATTTGGGCGCGGCCGGAAGAAGCGTTCAGATAAAAGTTGCCGATGTTCGGCTGCGGGTTCTTCTCGTTGAAGACGTGGATGCTCTTGACATAGTCGTCCGCCGTCATCGGGCTCGCGACGCTGACCGTCATCGGCACCGTGTTGCCGTTCTCGACCAGAGGCGGAATGTCGAGCTTGACCTTGCCGGTGCGAATTGGCGCTTCGCCGACGATGTTCCGGATGGCAATGTTGAGCATCGCCGGCGTTGCTTCGACCGGCCGTGGTGTCACGATCGGAATGACCGTGACACTGCCAGCCAAGCCCAGAAATTGCCGTCGCGTCGTTGGCATGACCAGTCCTAGTTCCGAAGTGTTGCAAGATAGGCCACGATGTCCTCGATCTCCGCAGCCGACAATATCGGCTTGCCGGTGAAATTGCGTCCGACGCGGACGAGGCCGTCTGCACGATAGTAGGACGGCATGATGGTGTCCGGGTTGAAGCGCGAGGCGTCAACGATCCGAAGCCGCAACTGGCTCACTGTCCAGCGGTTCCCGGTGCCGCTGAGATCAGGCGCGAGGTCGCCCTGGAACCGCGTTTCCGGGAACGGGCCGGAATGGCAGAGGATGCAGGCCGTCGTGCGTGCCAGCATCAGCGCGCGTCCGCGCGCGGGATCGCCAGGGAGACCTGTGAGCGATTCCGCGATGCCATCGCCGACAATTTTGTAGGGCGCGAGGCTCTCGGCGCTCGTGTTGGAGACGAGCGCGAGGCTGGCGATCAGCGCAACGATGTGGACCGTCGATCTAGCCAAAAGTATCCGCCATGATGGTTTGAAACCAGCGCTCGGCCTCGGCCGCCTCGCGGGCGCGCAGTTCGCGCGGCGCATCGACCGGACTCGTCGCGCCCCCTTCGACCTCAGCGAAGATGTCGCCGTTCGGTTGGTAATTCCCGGCGAGCGAGAAGCCGTAGCCGGGGGCGACGGTGTTGTAGCAGACGCCAGTCAGCCGTGGCGCCTCCGGCGCGCGGCCGGCGAGCAAATTGATGATGGCTGCAGCGCAGGCCTTGCCCTGTGCGTTCGCGGCCGATGCCGATTTGGGAATGCCGCCGCCGAGGCAGGCGTCGCCAATGACATGGAGGTTTTTGACGAGCTTTGACTCGAAGCTGACAGGATCGATCGGGCACCAGCCGGTGGCGTCAGTTGCGCCCGCGAACTCGGCAATGTGCCCGGCGCGCTGCGGCGGGATGACGTTGGCGACGTCGGGCGCGTAGTTGCCGAACTCGGTGATGATGGTTTTGGTCGCGGGATCGACCGAGGTCACGCGGCCGCCTTGCGACAGGCCGATACGTTCGATCATGTCGCCGTAGAGCTCTTTCCATGCCTTCTCGAACAGCCGCTGCTGCGAGAAATTGTCCTTGGCATCGAGGATCAGCACTTTCGAGCGCGGCTTCCGCGTCTTCAAATAATGCGCGATCAAGCTGGCGCGCTCGTAAGGAGCCGGCGGACAGCGCGAGGGATTGGCGGGAATCGCGATGGCGACCGTGCCACCATCGTCCATTGCCTCCAACTGCCTGCGCAGTAAAAGCGTCTGCGCGCCGGCTTTCCAGGCGTGCGGCATCTTTTCCGATGCGGCCTCGTCGTAGCCGGGCAGGGCTTCGAAGTGGAAGTCGATGCCGGGCGAGAGCACAAGGCGGTCATAGGGCAGGGCGACGCCATCGGCCGTCACGACGCTGCGCAGCTGCGGCTCGATGGTTGCCACGGTCTGGCCGATCACGGTGATGCCCTCAGCAGCCAGATTGTCGTAGTCGAACTGCTGCGCTTCGATGTCGCGCAGGCCCGCGATCACTTCGTTGCTGAAGGGGCAGGAGGTGAAGACCGCATTGGGTTCGATTAGGATGACTTGCAAGTCCCCTTGCGCGCGCTTGAGCGCACGGGCGCAGGCAGCGCCGGCGAAGCCGCCACCGACCACGACGACGCGGCTGGTCGATTGCGCCCGCAAGACCGACGGCCGCGCCAATGTCGCGGTTGCAGCGGTGATGCCGAGCACGGCAGTTCGCCGTGTCATCGGTCGCGTGGTCATGCGGATCATCCAGGCAAGTGCCGCGACGGTCACTATGACCGCCGCGGCCTCTTACGCGAAGCTGATGTTCTGGTCGCGCAGCGGCACCGAGCGGATGCGCTTGCCGGTCGCCGCGAAGTAGGCGTTGAGAACCGCAGGCGCCGCAACACCGATGGTCGGCTCGCCGACACCGCCCCAGAATCCGCCGCTCGGCACCATCACCGATTCCACCTTCGGCATCTCGTTGATGCGCATCGAGTTGAAGGTGTCGAAGTTGGTTTGCTCGATGCGGCCGTCCTTGACGGTGCAACCGCCGTAGAACAGCGCCGAGAGGCCAAAAACGAAGGAGCCCGCGATCTGCCGCTCCACCTGCGCCGGATTGACGACATAGCCGGGATCGGTGGAGGCGACGATGCGATGCACCTTGATCTTGCTGCCATCGGTCACCGAGATTTCGGCGGCGCCGGCGACATAGCTGCCATAGCCCATCACCTGCGCGATGCCGCGATAGACGCCCTGCGGTGCCGGCGTGGTCCAGCCGATCTTCTCGGCCACGGCATTGAGCACCGCCAGATGCTTGGGATTCTTGCCCATCAGCTTGCGGCGGAACTCGAGCGGGTCCTGGCCTGCGGCATGGGCGAGCTCGTCCATGAAGCATTCCATGTAGATCGCATTGTGATTGACATTCACGCCGCGCCAGAAGCCGGGCGGAACATGCGGGTTGCGCATTGAATGCTCGATCAGGAGGTTTGGCACCGAGTAGCCGATCGCGGCTTCGCCGGATTGCGCGACGCCCTGGAAGGCGGCCGGATCCATGCCGTTCTGCAGCGCTTCAGGCCGCAGCGAGAACAGGATCGACTGCCCGGAGAGGCGGTAGTGCAGCGCGACCAGATTGTTGTCGGCATCGAACGCGCCGGTCATCTTGCACTGGGTGACCGGATGATACCTGCCGTGCGTCATGTCCTCTTCGCGCGACCACAACAGCTTGATCGGCGTGCCCGGCATCTGCTTGGCGATCGCGACGGCCTGGCGGACATAGTCCGTCATGCCGCGCCGGCCGAAGCCGCCGCCGAGCATCACCTTGTGCACGTCGCACTTCTCCGCCGGCAGGCCCGAGGCTTCCAGCACTGCGGCGAAGGCCGCCTCACCGTTTTGCGTGCCGCACCAGACCTCGCATTTGTCCGCGGTGTAGAGCGCGGTGGCGTTCATCGGCTCCATCGTCGCGTGGTTCTGGTAGGGATAGTTGTAGACGGCCTCGACCTTCTTCGCGGCGCCGGCAATTGCCGCCTTCACGTCACCATTCTTGTTGCCGACATAGGCCGGCTGTGCGTCGTCGAGACCCTCGGCCAGCCACTTCGCAATCGTCTCGCTCGAGACCTTTGCGTTGTCGCCCTCGTCCCAGACGATCGGCAGCGCTTCCAGCGCGGTCTTGGCGTGCCACCAGGTGTCGGCAACGACCGCAACCGCGGAATCGCCGACCTTGACGACCTTCTTGACGCCTTTCATGCCGGCGACCTTGGCTTCGTCGAAGCTCTTCACCTTGCCGCCGAACACGGGGCAATCCTTGATCGCGGCGTTCAGCATGCCCGGCAGCTTGATGTCGATGCCGTAGACCATCGTGCCGGTGGTCTTGTCTGCCGTGTCAAGCCGCAGCAGGCCCTTGCCTGCGATGGTCCAGTCCTTTGGGTCCTTGAGCTTGACCTCCGCGGGCGGCCTCAGCTTCGCCGCGGCTTCGGCGACCTTGCCGTAGGTCGTCGTCTTGCCCGATGCAATATGCGTGATGACGCCCTTGGCGACGGTGCATTCGGAGACCGGCACCTTCCACTCGTCGGCGGCGGCCTGGATCAGCATCATGCGCGCAGTGGCGCCGCCCTTGCGGACATAGTCCTGCGAGCTCCGGATGCCGCGGCTGCCACCGGTCGAGAAATCGCCCCAGACGCGCTTTCGGGCGACGCTCTGGCCGGGCGTCGGATATTCGGTCGTGACCTTCGACCAGTCGCATTCGAGCTCCTCGGCGACGAGCTGGGCGAGGCCGGTGAGCGAGCCCTGGCCCATCTCGGAGCGGGCGATGCGGATCACCACGGTGTCATCGGGTCTGATCACGACCCAGGCGTTGACCTCGGGCGAGCCGTCGGCGGCGCGGACCACGGCGGGGCCGCCGAAGGGGATGTCAAGGCCGATAGCGAGGCCCGTGCCGACGGCGGCGGTGCCGATGACGAAGGCGCGGCGGTTCATCTTGGGAGAGACGTGCTTGTTCATGTGCCGGCTCCTCAGGCGCTTGCGATCGTGTGGATCGCCTCGCGCACCTGCTGGAAGGTGCCGCAGCGGCAGATATTGGTGATGGCCTCGTCGATGTCGGCGTCGGTCGGCTTCGGCTTCTCGCTCAGGAGCGCCGCCACGGCCATGATCATGCCGCTCTGGCAATAGCCGCATTGCGGAACGTCCTTGGCGATCCAGGCCTGCTGCACCTTGTGCAGCGTGCCGCCCGAGGCGAGCCCCTCAATCGTGGTGATCTTTTTGCCCTCGGCCTCGGCGACCGAGATCCCGCAAGAGCGGGTGGCGACACCGTCCATGTGCACGGTGCAGGCGCCGCATTGTGCAATGCCACAGCCATATTTGGTGCCGGTCAACCCGGCATTTTCGCGGATCGCCCAGAGCAGCGGAGTGTCCGGCTCGACGTCGAGCGTGAGGGTTTTTCCGTTTATTGTTAGGTCTGCCATCGCAAGTCCCCTGATTGGTCCATCCACCGATGGACTCAGGGGCGCAATGTGTCCGGCAAACTGGAACTGTTCAAATCAATAGTCTGAGGGGCCTATGAAGATTCTGGCCGTCGCGGGAAGATTATGGACCGGTCGGTGTTACCCGTGCGCCAGTGGAGGTGGTCTGGGGCGACGTCTGTACAAGCGACAGTTTGTTCGTTTTGTTGGGGTGCAAGGCGTCGACGCCATGCTACACTCGGGCGAAGCAAAAGGGGTTCCATGAACGTATCGCGTCCTTGCAACGTGCTCATGCTCTATCCGCAGTTCACGGCGGAGTCGTTCTGGAGTTTTGGCGAGTCCTGTAAGCTGATGGGTGTCCGGCGGCCGGCTGCGCCTCTGGGCCTGATCACCGTTGCGGCGATGTTGCCGGAGAGCTGGACGGTGCGGCTCATCGACTGCAACACGCAAGCCTTCGGGGACGACGATCTTGCCTGGGCCGACGTGGTCTTCACCGGCGGCATGTTGCCGCAGCAGGCCGATACGCTGCTGTTGATCGACAAATGTCGCGCGGCGGGCAAACCGGTGGTGGTCGGCGGGCCCGATCCGACGTCGAGCCCTCATGTGTATGCGAGCGCAGATTTTCGGGTGCTCGGCGAGGCCGAGAGTGTGATCGACGAGTTCATCGCGGCCTGGGAGGGTGGCGCGCGTTCCGGCACTTTCACGGCGCCGAAATTCCAGGCCGACGTCACCAAGACGCCGGTGCCGCGCTTCGACCTGCTCAAATTCGAGGACTACCTCTATCTCGGTGTGCAGTATTCGCGCGGCTGTCCGTTCACCTGCGAGTTCTGCGACATTATCGAGCTCTACGGCCGCGTGCCGCGGACCAAGACGACCGATCAGATGTTCGTCGAGCTCGAGCGACTCTATCAGATGGGCTACCGCGGCCATCTCGATTTCGTCGATGACAACTTCATCGGCAACAAGAAGTCGCTGCGCCAGTTCCTGCCCCGGCTCGCCGAATGGCAGCGCGCGCACGGCTACCCGTTCGAACTCTCCACGGAAGCCTCGGTCAACCTCGCCGACGATCAGGAGTTGCTCGACCTCATGGGGGCGGCCAATTTCTTCGGCATCTTCGTCGGCATCGAAAGTCCGGATCCTGCGACCCTGGTCGCGATGCGGAAGAAGCAGAACACGCGGCGCAACATCGCCGAGAGCATCCACAAGATCTACGCGGCCGGCATGCTGGTCACCGCGGGCTTCATCGTCGGCTTCGATAACGAGAAGGTCTCGATGGCGGACGCGATGATCGATTTCATCGAGGAGGCCGCGATTCCCGTCGCCATGGTGGGCCTGCTCTATGCGTTGCCGAACACGCAGCTGACGCGGCGCCTCGAGCGCGAAGGCCGGCTGCACGCCGGCCACGATATCGCGCCGACCATTGGCGCCGATCAGTGCACCGCGGGGATCAACTTCGATCCGGTGCGCCCGTTGCGCGACATTCTGACGGATTACAAGCGGGTGCTGGAGCACATCTACAGCCCGGCGGCCTATGCAAGGCGTGTTGATCGCCTGATGACGCTGCTCGACCGGTCAAGGCAGCGCTCCGAGCTGGCCGTGGGTGACATTCGCGCCAGGATCGGGGCGATGGAGACGGTGCACAAGGTGGTCACAGCCCTTCCCGAGGCGCGGGGACCGCTGTGGCAGACCTTCATGAATTGCGCCAAGCGCGACACCTCCTCGGCGCGCATCGCGGTACAGATGATCGCGGCCTATGCGCATCTGGGACCGTTCTCGCGCAAGGTCATCGATGCCATCGACGGGCGCCTCGCCGCGCTGGATGAGCAAATGCCGGTTCCGGTCGTTGCTGACGGCGAGACCGTCGCGCGAAATCTGGCCTGACATCCTCCCAAAATTCAGGGCTGCGATTGTGAGCCCCTCGCTTGACAGCGAGACAACCTGGAGGCGATCGTCCTCAGGCTAACACCGGCGCGCCATCGATCGCGGCGACGCCCGCCAATTTCCGGGCCTATCGACCATATTGCGACGAGAATTGCTCTAGCGGAGTGCGGCATGTCCAGGAAGGTGGTCGGCTGGTCGATCGCGGCGATCGTCGCGGTCTTTCTGATCTTGAATTATCTGCCGGCGTTCGTCGCAGACTCCCTCTACAAGAATGTCGACGATATCACCGATGGGGAGATGCCCGCCACCGTCGCCTCGTTTGAATCGGGGCCGGAGGTCGTCAGCACGATCGGCGGCAGCGGCGAGGGACTGAACTGCAGCCTTCCCGCGGTGGCCAACATCTTGTTCGACGGAAGCAGGGACGACAAGGGCAGGCGTCACCTCGTCCTGCAGCGCTTCCGGCAGGCCTGCGTCTTTCACGATCTCTGCTATCGCCATGGCCTCGCGACCTACGGCTATAACCAGAACGATTGCGATCGCATCCTGCAAAATGCGGCGTTCCGGCTCTGTACCTATATCCGCAACGGCAGCGGGACCGGCAACGCGACGCGCTGCCAGACCGATTCGAAGATGGTGCTGGCAGGCGTCAGCATGGGCGGATATGACGCCTTTCGCGGCTGGGATCGATCGACCTATTTCGAGTTCGAATCCGATCCGTTCCGCTCACATGGCTTCCAGGCCAGCCGCGTCGTGGATCACCCGTTCAAGGCTGTCGATCCCGCCAAATATCGCAACGACCCGGATCAGGTCATTCTGTCCTTCGACAACGTGCGATCAGACGTCGCCGTCACCTGCATGACTTGCGGAAAGTTGCCTGTATTCGCATCCACGCAGGATCCGAACAACGTCGACGCCGAGCTGCGTTCGGTGGGCGTGGCGAAATTGCCGGAGGCGCTGCTCAAGCGCGAGCCGATGCTGTCGGAAACCGTCCCGATCTGGCTGCCGCCGCGCCGCCAGATGCGGCACCGCATTTGCTGGTCGACAGCAAGGGCAAGGATCATCTGATCTGGATGAGCCGGAACAATCCGCAGGACACCATGTCATGCATCGTCGGCGCCGACGCCGCGCGGCTTCTCACCAACACGCTGCCGCAGCGGGATCTGTGCTCAAAGGACGCCCAGTCGTTGCTGACCATGGTGGAGGTCGACATGTTCGCGACCTCCCCGCTGCCGATGGAAATTCCAGGCGCGCCGGAGCCCATCTACGCGACGGCCATCAGTCCGCAAAAGACGGTCGACAACGATCTCAGCTTCTGTTCGCGTTCGGCATCCAGGCCGGTTGAACGATCCGGCAATGACGACCGCTCCAGATGCATCAACTTCACCGGAGAAGCTGTCGGCGACGGCGCAGCGCTCGGCGCATTCCAGAACTTTCCGGTCATTCGTCCCGGACAGCAGATCGTATTCGCGCGGGACGTCGACCAGCGAACGAGTTCGCCGCTGACGGCGATCTGGCAGCGCGCGTTCGGCGATACCTATTCACCGGGTGGCGCGCTGCTCGTGATCGATGTCGCGCCGCCGGCCACGCCCAAGGGACCCGCCGCGGCCAAGCTGAAGAAGATCGTCCGGTTCAATATCGACGATCGCTTCGATCCGATGATGCCGATCACGCGCAAGGTCGACGATCTGCGCTTCCTCAGCCTGGAGGCATCGAAAGCGACCGTGCGTCTCCGCGTGATCGACTTCGCCAAGGACGATCCGGCTCTCGGCAACGTGCGATTGACGATGGACGGCGATGACGTGGAGCTGGATCGCTCCTGGGCCGCAAGACCCCTGATGGTGCTGGAGACCAGGGACGCCCAGCCCAGAACCATGCTGGTATTTTCGCGCGGTGAAATCGCGATCGATCCCGGCAAGCCCGTCTCGCCGGACGCGACGACGGAATCACTGACGTTGCAGACCCTGGTGTTCGAGCGCGATGCCGCGGCGCCTTCGGATGCGCCGTTCGAGAGATCGGCCGGCGTGGCTTGCAGGATCACCTATGAGTTCGCACCGGGTCATACCGACTGGCCGTGCTATCGCGCGTTCGATCCCGATCGTTCGATGCGGGCCTCGCCGGCGGCGCGGATGCAGGGATCGCAGATGCTGGTCGGGCATTTCTCGAAGGGCGCCGAACACGGCATCGCGTTTCCCGATGCCTGCCTGAAATCGGAGCCGATCATTCTGGCGCCGCAGGACGGTTCGTATAAGCCCCTGAGCGACACCGCGGGCTGGGACGGTCCGCCGAAGCTGAGGCGGACGACTACATGCGAGCCGCTCGACACGGCAGCGATCGTGAGTCGGCCGATCGCCCAGAAGGCGCAATAGGGCCGGCCTACTTCACCGCCAGCCGCAAGAAGCTCATCACGCTGCCGAGTGCGGCAAAGCCTGCACCTAACGCCAGTGCGACGGTGGCGCCGTTGTGACCGGCGAGCGCAAAGCAGGCCGCGGCGAGCGCCGCGCCGGTCGTCTGTCCCGTCAAACGCGCGGTGGCGACGATGCCTGAGGCGCTACCGCCGCGGTGTGGTGGCGCACTTCCCATGATCGCCTTCATGTTCGGCGCCTGGAAGAAGCCGAAGCCCATGCCGCAGATCATGATCCGCCAGACGATGTCGGGAATGCCTGGGTTCGCCGGAAGCAGCGCGAGCAGCGCCATGCCGAGGCCGAGCAGGATCAGGCCGATGCCGCCCAACAGGCCGACCGGGTGGCGATCGGAGAGGCGTCCCGCGATCGGCGCCATGATGCCGACCACCAGCGGCCACGGCGTCATGAAGAAGCCTGTCTCGACCTGCGAGCGGCCGAGCACGTCCTCGAAATAGAACGGCAGCGAGACGAAGGCGAGGCCCTGCACCGCGAAGGAGCAGACAGCGGTCGCCGCCGACAGCGCGAACATCGGCCGGCTGAACAGGTCGATCGGCAGCATCGGCGCGGGATGGTCGGCGTGGCGGCGCGTCAGGATGAATCCCAGCGCGAGCGCCGTGACCAGCTCGATGGCGACGATGACCGGTGACAGATTATGCGCGGCGCTGCCGATGCCGGTGATGAACAGGCCGAGGCAGATGGCGGCGAGAAGCGCGCCGATGAAATCAAAGCCATGATCGGCGCGCGGCGTCTTCGGCAGCATCGCAAAGCCGATGCCGATTGCGACGAGGCCGAACGGGATGTTGACGGCGAACAGCCACGGCCACGGACCGACCGCAAGGATCGCAGATGCAATCGAGGGCCCGAACGTGAAGGCGGTGGCGACCACCAGCGCGTTGTGGCCGAAGCCGCGGCCCTGCATCCGGCCGGGATAGACGAAGCGGACCAGCGCGGTGTTGACGCTCATGATGCCGCTCGCACCCAGGCCTTGCAGCGTGCGCGCGACCAGCAGGCTATCCAGCGACCAGGCGACGGCGCAGAACAGCGAGGCGATGGTGAACAGCACGAGGCCGCCGAGATAGATGCGCTGGTGCCCGACGATCTCGCCCAGCGCGCCGAGTGGCAGCAGTGTCGCCACCAGCGCGATCTGGTAGACGTTGACCACCCAGACCGACTGCTCCGGGCTGACATGCAGATCGGTGGCGATGGCGGGCAGCGCGATGTTGGCGATCGCGGTGTCGAGCGAGGCCATCGCCAGCGCGGTGAAGATCGCGGCAATCGCCCAGCGGCGCTGCGCGGCCGGCAGGCCATCGGCAACGGGACGATCGGGCGCGCGCGCAGCGGCAGGTAACGTGATTGTCATTGCCTTGCGCGTTCTCCGACAGCGGGGCTCGAATGGTCGTTGTGGCATGTACTACGCGCGAGGCTGCTTCCACAGACATATGCTTGCATGCATTGTATGCGCGAAGGTCAGGCGATGAGCCTGCGCGCCGTGTTGGGCACGGCCTCCGAGCGCTTCCAGTTTGATCTGCGGCTGGAGCGGCACGCGCCTTCTTGTTTTTTCTGTCGGGGCTCGAACCAGAAAGTCGAAAACAACCCCATGCACAGTAGAAGGCCCGGACAACGGATTTTTCATTCTGCTCCGGACCGACCTTCGGCGCTCCGCCGAAGTTGACACGTCGGGCAAAACACCGGCACGATGTCATCATGGCGACGGCCCGGCTGGGTGAGCGAAAAAACGCAGGGAGGTCAGACCATGCAGTTTGCAAAGTCCTTGCTCGCCGCTCTTACGTTGGTCGGCATGGTCGCGCCACCGGCGCGAGCGGAGCTCGATAAGGTCGGCAGGACCGGGCTGGTCGCGCTCTACAAGAACGGCGACGGTCCGACCATCTCCGAATTCGGCGGTCCGGCGTGCCGTTGATGATGCTCAATATCGACGTGTATGAGCCGGATGCATGGGCGGCGGCCAACAAGAGCGGAACGCCGCTTCCCGGCAACCATTCCCGCTGTTTGCACCGGTGCCCGAAGCCGACCATCTAGACCGGCATCACCGCCGTGACGCTTGCCATGCTGAGTGCGTTCGACCGGAGGGCCAAGCGACCGTAACGACACACCGGGTGCGTTCTGGAAAAATTGTCTTGCCGGTCGCGCCGACGTTGCGATTTCGGCCGGCTTTGCCAACCAGAGTCATTTCACGCGGGTTTTCTCCGCGATGACAGGCGTGAGCCCGGGTGCATGGCGGCGCGATGCGCTGGGAACGCAGGCCGGGACAGCTGATCTGCGTTCGAGTTCGCCGCTCTAGTCGATGATGTTGCCGCCGTCCCCCTTCAGGCGGGCGACATTGTCTTTCATCTGCTGCAGCCGTTCGGGCGCATGGCCTTGCCACCGCGTCACTTCGGCAATCACCCGCAGCGGATCGCGGGAGCGATAGGATAGCGTCGGATTGCCCGGAAATTTCTTATCCGTCACGTTCGGATCGTCCATGATCGGTCCGGTCGGCTCCACGACATAAATGCGTCCTGGTGCCGTGCCTGCGGCGAGCTCGGCGCCCCAGATCGCTGCATCCAGCGTGGCCGCGAAATAGACCCAGGACAGCGGTCTGACGTCGGTGAAGTTGGATTGATGGCCGACGACAATGAGATCGCCGGGCTTCAATTCGGCGCGCGTGCCGTGGAAGAACGATTGCGCGAACATGGTTGCGGCAGATGACATCAGGCGATCCTGGAATTCGGTACAGCGGCAGGGATGCGGGACATGCATTCCGTCGTTGCGAGCGCAGCGAAGCAATCCAGACTGCGACCTGCGGAAAGACTCTGGATTGCTTCGCTGCGCTCGCAATGACGATGCGGATGCCGCGATGGCAAGGCTTAGAACTGATACCGTCTCAAGCCGCCATCCACCGGGATCACCGTCCCCGTGATGTAGCGCGCGACCGGCGAGGCCAAGAACACCGCGAGCGCCGCGAGGTCTTCCGGCTCGCCCCAGTAGCCGACCGGAATCTCTTCCTCGGCAAAACGCTCGCGGTAATCCGGCGGATAGTTGCGGCGGATCTGCTCGCTCATGATGCGGCCGGGCGGGATGCAGTTGATGGTGATGCCGTGCTCGCCGATCTCGCGCGACAGGCCCTTGGCCCAGGCGTGCACGGCAGCCTTCGCCGCGAAGGCGGCGTTGAGCCCTTCGGGCTCGGACTTGCCGGTGATGTTGACGATGCGGCCCCATTTGCGCTCGATCATCTGCGGCAGCAACGCATGCGCGATGCGGCGGTAGCTGGTGAAATTCAGCGCGATCGCCTCGTCCCATTGACTGTCGGGCGCATCGACCGGCAGGGGGCGGCTGCCGCCGGCATTGTTGATGAGGATGTCGACATGGCCGAGCTCCTTCAGCGCGAAGGCTGCGATCTTCTCCGCCGCGTCCTTGGCCATCACGTCCTGCTCGAATGGCGTGATCAGGCTTCCGCCGACTTCCTTCACGAGCTCGGCGAGCAGGTCGGTCCGGCGCGCGACGCCGACGACGCGCACGCCTTCGGCCGCCAGGCCCTTGGCGATGGCGCGGCCGATGCCGATGCTCGCTCCGGTGACGACAGCGGTTTTCGATTTCAACCCGAGGTCCATGGTCACAGCTCTCTTGTTTGCTTTTGTCGTTCGTTTGCCGTTCGTGTCCTGCCCCGTCCCGGCTGCGGCGATTTGCCCGACCGGGACGAGCAGTGGTAACCAAGGGCGACCACGAAGGAAATACGAAAAAGAAAAGGCGCAGGTTATGGTTTGGGATCCGCAGCAATATCTGAAATTTTCCGGCCACCGGCTTCGGCCCGCGGTGGACCTGTTGATGCGGATTCCGGATTTCGGTCCGCGCGAGGTCGCTGACCTCGGTGCCGGCGCCGGCAATGTCACCAAGCTGATCAGGGAGCGCTGGCCGTCCGCGGCGGTGACCGGCGTCGAGGGCTCGGCCGAGATGGTCGCTGCGGGGCGCAAAGCCGCGCCCGACGTGGAATGGTCACATGAGGACCTCGGTCATTGGCGCCCCGCCAGGCAATATGACGTCGTCTATTCCAATGCCGCACTGCACTGGCTGCCCAATCATGCGGCTCTCTTCCCGTCGGTCATGGAGAAGGTTGCGCCCGGCGGCATGCTTGCAGTGCAAATGCCGCGCAACTTCCTGGCGCCGTCGCACGTGCTGATCGGCGAGACCGCCCTGAATGGGCCCTGGCGGTCAACGGTCGAGCACCTCGTGACGCCGCCGCCGGTGGAGGCGGCGGCCTTCTATCACGATGTGCTCGCGCCGCTGTCGCAAAACATCGACATCTGGGAGACCGAATATCTCCAGGTTCTCGAAGGCGACAATCCCGTGAAGGAATGGACCAAGGGCACCTGGCTGACGCGCTATCTCGATGTGCTCGAGGGCGACGAGAAGGCCGCGTTCGAAGCGGCCTATGGGATGCGAGTGGCGAAGGCCTATCCCAAGAACGAAGCGGGGCAGACGCTATTCCCGTTCCGGCGGCTGTTCATGGTCGCCCAGCGCAAGGGTTAATGCCCTTCGGCGATGCGACATAAGCGCTCGCCGCCGGGGACCGGAGCGGGCGCCGGGTTGCGCATGCGGCCGCCGTCAAGATAGCTTCGCTGCGGCAAATTGGGCTTAGGTCTAGTTGTTCGGGGTACGGATTGCTGCCACTACTGAAACCGTAAAACAAAAAACACCCGGTTTCCGAGGTTGTTGGGGAGGTTCTTCATGCGCAAACTGCTCTTTGCGGTCGCTGCGGCCGCGTTCGCTTTGGCCCCTGTCTTGTCTTCGGACTCGGCTTGCCCAGGCCCAGAGCCCGATCATCATCAAGTTCAGCCACGTCGTCGCCAACGACACCCCGAAGGGGAAGGGCGCGCTCAAGTTCAAGGAGCTCGCCGAGAAGTACACCGACGGCAAGGTCAAGATCGAAGTCTATCCGAACTCCTCGCTCTACAAGGACAAGGAGGAGATCGAGGCGCTGCAGCTCGGCTCGGTGCAGATGCTCGCACCATCGACCGCGAAATTCGCGCCGCTCGGCATCAAGGAATTCGAGGCGCTCGACCTGCCCTGGCTGTTCAAGGACGACGAGACCTATTCCAACGCGATGAAGGGCACGGTCGGCAAATGGCTGTTCCAGAAGCTGGAGGCCAAGGGCATCACCGGTCTCGCCTATTGGGACAACGGCTTCCACATGGTGTCGTCGAATCGTCCGCTGACGAAGCCGGAAGATTTCAAGGGGCTGAAATTCCGCATCTCCGGATCGAAGATCGCGGACCAGTATTTCCGCCTGATGGGTTCGATCCCACAGATCATGGCATTCTCGGAAGTCTATCAGGCCTTGCAGACCGGCGTGGTCGACGGCTGCGAGAATACGGCATCGAACTATCTGACGCAGAAATTCTACGAGGTGCAGAAGGACATCACCGTGTCCTATCACGCCCATCTGCAATACGCCGTGATCGTGAATTCAAAATTCTGGTCCGGCCTGCCGCCCGATATCCGCGCTCAGCTCGACAAGGCGATGGCGGAGGCGACCGACTACACCAACTCGATCGCGCGCCAGGAGAACGAGGACGCGCTGGCCGAGATCAAGAAGACGGGCAAGACCACGCTGCACTATCTCACAGACGCCGATCGCAAGTCCTGGCAGGAGGCGATGCAGCCGACTTACAAATGGGCTAAAGGCCGGGTCGGGCAGGACGTGCTCGATCTCCTCGCCAAGGAACTCGACGTCAAGATGAACTGACGCGTTTTCCGGGAAAGTAAGACCAACGGTCGGGAGTGTATGCACTCCCGACCGTTTCGCATCGATAGGGGGACTTTGATTTGCTTCGCGTGCTGAACCAGGGGCTCAATCATCTCGAAGAATGGTTGATCGCGACGCTCATTGCGGCTGCAACCGGCCTGATCTTCATCGCCGTCGTGCACCGTTATGGCGCGGGCGAATCGATCGTGTTCTCGCGATGGGCGGCCGCGCACGGGATGACCTGGCTCGCGTCGCTGTCGATGGCGGTGTTCACCTTCCTGTCCGAGCTCGATCTGTCCTGGGCGCAGGAACTCTGCATCTACATGTTCATCTGGATGGCGAAGTTCGGCGCGGCCTATGGCGTGCGCACCGGCATCCATGTCGGCGTCGATCTGCTCGTCAACCGCCTGCCCGAGCATTCGCGCAAGCACGTGATCCTGTTCTCGCTGCTCTGCGGCGCACTGTTCACCGGCATGATCGCCGCCTTCGGCGCCTCGTTCGTCACCGAGATGTTCAAGACCGGCCAGCAATCCAACGATCTGGAAGCGCCGATGTGGTTCGTCTACCTGGCGATCCCGCTCGGCTCCGGGTTGATGTGCTTCCGCTTCCTCCAGGTCTCCTGGTTCTATTGCTGGACCGGCGAGTTGCCGCATCATGACGAGACCCGTGTCGAGGGCGTGGAAACCGACATCTCGCCGGCGCTGCATCCGCAGCCCGCCGGCGCCGCAACGAGGGCGGCTTCCCGAAAAGTCTCGCCGCTCGGCGTGATCCTGATCATGGCGCCGATCCTGATCTTCGCGCTCTGCCTTGGCGAGAAGACCGGCTTCATCGTGCTGCCGCACTGGTTGCGCGCGGCGACTGTGTTCGCGTTGCTGATCGCGCTGATGCTGACAGGCATTCCGGTCTCGATCGCGCTCGGCCTCACCGTGATGACGTTCCTGTTCACGCTGACGACAGTGCCGATCGAAGCCGTCTCGATGAAGCTCTTCACGGGCATCGAAGGCTTCGAGATCATGGCGATCCCGTTCTTCATCCTCGCCGGAAATTTCCTGACCCATGGCGGCGTCGCGCGCCGCATGATCAATTTCGCGACCTCGTTGATCGGCCATTGGCATGGCGGACTGGGGCTCGCCGGCATCGTCGCCTGCGCGATGTTCGCGCTGGTGTGCGGCTCGAGCGTGGCGACCGTCGCCGCGATCGGCGCCATCGTGCTGCCCGAGATGGTCCGCCATGGCTATCCCATGCGCTTCGGCGCCGGCATCATCACCGTCGCCGGCTCGCTCGGCATATTGATGCTGCCCTCGATCCCGAAGATCGTCTATGCGGTCTCGACCAACACCTCGATCGGCGCGCTGTTCGTCGCCGGTCTGCTGCCCGGCATGTTGCTGACGACGATGCTCTGCATCGTCACCTGGTGGCTCGCACGCAAGCGCGACTATCCCCGGATGAAGAAGGCGACCTGGGGCGAGACCCTCCACGCCTTCCGCGAGAGCATCTGGGGCCTGATGCTCGTCGTCATCATCATCGGCGGCATCTATAGCGGCCTGTTCACCGCCACCGAAGCGGCCGCCATGGCGGCGGTTTATTCCTTCATCATCGCCGTATTCGTCTACAAAGCCATCAAGATGGCCGACGTGCCGCGGGTGCTGCTGCGCGCCGCCAACACCAGCGCGATGCTGCTCTATATCGTCACCAACGCGGTGCTGTTCTCCTTCGTGCTCTCCAACGAGAACCTGCCGGCGACCCTGGCCGACTGGATTGCCGCGCAGAACCTCGGCTGGGTCGGTTTCCTGCTGGTCGTCAACGTGCTGTTGCTTCTCGCCGGCAATTTCATGGAGCCGAACTCGATCATCCTGATCATGGCGCCGATCCTGGCGCCGGCCGCCAAGAAGCTCGGCATCGACCTCGTCCATTTCGGCATCGTCATGGACGTCAACATGGAGGTCGGCCTCTGCCATCCGCCTGTCGGCTTGAACCTCTACGTCGCATCGATGATCGCGCGAATGCGCATCACCGATCTGGCGGGCGCGGTGATGCCGTGGCTGCTGACCATGCTCGGCTTCCTCGTCATCGTGACCTATTGGCCCGATCTGACGCTGTGGCTGCCGCGGGTGCTCGGATGCACTGAGGCGCAAGCCGCGCAGACGGTGCACCCTCTCCCCTGTGGGAGAGGGTGGCTTCGCGCAAGCGAAGCCGGGTGAGGGGTATCTATCCTTACGAACAGTTTTGCGAGCAGCAAGAACCCCTCATCCGGCGCTTCGCGCCACCTTCTCCCACAAGGGGAGAAGGGAAGAGGCGCCTGCGCTCGTGACATCGCCCTCCCCAAGATGGCAATCGACCGCAAAATGCGGTTAGATGCCGCGCGGCAGGCCGGGAGGATGCAGATGACCGAGATTTCCAGCAACGAGCCGAAGGACGCGACGCCATCCGTGATTGCGCAGCAAACGGCGATGCTGAATGCGCTGCCGTTTTCCGACACGCGGGATTTCGACGACGCTGCGCGCGGCTTCCTCGGCACGATCGAGCACGCGAAGGTCACAAATCCGCAGGGGCGGACGGTCTGGAGCCTCGAACCCTACGGCTTTCTGTCCACCGATGAGGCGCCACCGACGGTCAATCCCAGCCTGT
This sequence comes from Bradyrhizobium sp. RDM12, assembly GCF_051917485.1. NCBI lineage: Bacteria > Pseudomonadati > Pseudomonadota > Alphaproteobacteria > Hyphomicrobiales > Nitrobacteraceae > Bradyrhizobium > Bradyrhizobium sp. RDM12. The sequence continues at coordinate 6,764,103 of NZ_CM133064.1, read as the reverse complement.
GGCGGCAGTCGCGGCTCAACATGCAGCACGGCCTGTTCGAGGTCGTGCCCGGAATCTACCAGGTGCGTGGCCTCGACATCGCCAACATGACGCTGATCGAGGGCGACAGCGGTGTCATCGTGGTGGACACCCTGACGTCGATCGAGGGCGCGCGCGCCGCGCTCGATCTCTACTTCAGGCATCGTGGCAAGCGGCCGGTCGCGGCCGTGATCTTCACCCACACGCATACCGACCATTGGGGTGGCGCGCGCGGCGTGCTGGAGGAGGATGCGCTGGCGACGGGGCGCGTGCTCATCATCGCGCCGAATTTGTTCATGGAGCACGCCGTCTCCGAGAACATCATTGCGGGACCGGCGATGCTGCGCCGGGCGCAATACCAGTTCGGTCCGTTCCTGGCCAAGGGGGTACGAGGGCAGGTCGACTGCGGCCTCGGCAAGACCATGGCGGCGGGCGCGGTGGCGCTGCTGCGTCCGACCGATCTGATCATGGCGACCGGTGACAGGCGCGTCATCGATGGCGTCGAGTTCGAATTCCAGATGGCGCCGAACAGCGAAGCGCCGGCCGAGATGCATTTCTTCATCCCGCGCTACAAGCTTCTGAACCTGGCCGAGAACTGCACGCATAATTTTCACAATCTGCTGCCGTTCCGCGGCGCCGACGTGCGCGATGCGCTGGCCTGGTCGAAATACCTCAACGAGGCGCTGCATCTGTGGGGCGGCAAGGCCGAGGCGATGTGCGGACAGCATCACTGGCCGGTGTGGGGCCGTGAGCGCATCGACACCATGATGCGCGAGCAGCGCGACCTCTACAAATTCGCACATGACCAGACCATCCGCCTGATGAACCACGGGCTGAACGCGGCCGAGATCGCCGAGACGATCCAGCTGCCGAAGAGCCTGGAGGGCGCCTGGCACGGCCGCGGCTATTACGGTCACATCAGGCACAATGTGAAAGCGATCTACCAGAAATATCTGGGCTGGTACGACGCCAACCCGGTCAATCTCGATCCGCTGCCGCCGGTGGAATCGGGGAAGAAATACGTCGAGTACATGGGCGGCGCCGACGCGATCCTGACGCGGGCGCGCGCGGATTTTGACAAGGGCGAATTCCGCTTCGTGGCGCAGACGCTCGGCCATCTCGTCTTCGCGGAGCCGGACAATCAGGCCGCGCGCGCATTGCTGGCCGACACGCTGGAGCAACTCGGCTACGCCGCCGAGAGTTCGACCTGGCGCAACGCCTATCTGTTCGGCGCCCAGGAATTGCGTCACGGCATGCCGAAGACGGCGCCACGTCCACCGATGCCGCGCGAGACGCTGGCAGCGCTGCGCACCGGGCAGCTCTGGGACGTGCTCGGCGTCCGCCTCAATGGCCCGAAGGCGGACGGCAAGCACATCGTGCTGAACTGGAGCTTTTCCGATACCGGCGAGACGTTTGCGCTCAATCTGGAGAACTGCGCGCTGACTTATACGGAAGGCGTGCAGGCCGACAATGCCGATGCCAGCTTCACGCTGGCGCGCGCGACGCTGGATGAGGTGATCGCGAAGCTGACGAGTTTTCCGGAGGCCATCGCCGCCGGCAAGGTCAAGCTGTCAGGCAACCCGATGCGGCTCGCCGAACTGATGGGCCTGATGGACGAATTCCCGCGGATGTTCGAGATTGTCGAACCGAAGCGGACGGTGGTGGTGTAGGGCGGTGCTGACAGGTTCTTGCTGTCGTTGCCGCACACGCATCGTCATCGTCCGGCTTGACCGGGCGATCCAGTACTCCGCAGCAGGAGTAGTATGAATCAACTATCGCCGCGGCGTACTGGATGCCCCGGTCAGGCCGGGGCATGACAGTTCGTGTTGAGGCGACAGCGTGCCTGCTACTCGGCGCTGCTCACCAGCTTGATCCGCGGCGCTTCTGCTTCGGTCAGGCTGCGATACGCCGCGAGATAGTCCAGCGCCATCCGCCGCGCGGTAAAACGCTTTTCGAACTGCTTGCGGATGGCGTTGCGGTCGAGTTGCGCGAGGCGGTTGACAACGCCGGCGGCGCTGAGGACGTCCTCGACGATGAAGCCGGTGAGGCCTTCATCAATGATCTCCGCGACCGAACCGCGGTTGAAGGCGACCACCGGCGTGCCGCAGGCCATGGCCTCGATCATCACCAGGCCGAACGGTTCCGGCCAGTCGATCGGCAGCAGCAGGCCGAGCGCGCCGCTCAAGAAGTCCGACTTTTCGTGATCGCTGATCTCGCCGATGAAATCCACCAGCGGGTTGTTCACGATCATCGGCTTGATCAGCTCGTCGTAATAGTCCTGGTCGGCGCGATCGACCTTGGCTGCGATCTTCAGCGGAATGCCGCAGTGCATCGCGATCTTGATGGCGCGGTCGACGCCTTTCTCCGGCGCGATGCGGCCGAGCACGGCGAGATATTCCTGCTTCGCCGGCTTCGGCGTCAGCAAATTCTCGGGCAGGCCGTGATGGATCGTGGTCACCCAATTTGCCTGTGGCACCGGCCGCCGCTGTGCGTTCGAGATCGAGACGACAGGCATCCTGGAGAAGGTGTTGAAGACAGGCTGATGTTCCGGCAGATCGAGCCGGCCATGCAGCGTGGTCAGGAACGGCGTCGGCTGCCGGTGGAACAGCGACCACGGATAATAGTCGAGATGGAAGTGGAGGAAGTCGAACTCCTCGTCATCACATTTCTGCCGCACGCGCTCCAGGAGCACCATGTGCAGCGCGTTGGGATCACGCACGGAACCGTCGAGGCGCAGCGCCCGCGGCCATAATGCATCCAGCTTTGCCGATGTCTGCGAATCGCCGCTGGCGAACAGGGTGACGTCATGACCAAGGGCAACCAACTCCTCCGTCAACCAGTGCACCACCCGCTCGGTGCCGCCATACAGCTTGGGTGGAACAGCCTCCGTCAACGGAGCTACCTGCGCGATGCGCATCTCACCTTCTCCTCTGCGTGATCATGGAAATTAATGCCCCTACCGAGTTCGGGATCGGCATGCCGTGGAGGGAACGTTCTCGCATTTGCGAAGTTCCTTCCCCCGAACGTTACTTCTTCGACACACTGCAGCGTGGCCGCGATGATGCCATCTCCTCTTCTCACATCGTCCGTATCCGCATGTCGTGATGGTCTCGCCGGGGAACCGAGGCGAAGCGCTCGCTGTTCAATCGGCTAAGACAAAAAAATTGGAAGCATCACAACGGGGTCGGCGAATGGATCATCTTTCTGGATATGCGCGCAGGCCATTTGCCTTTGTCCTGCGCTATTTGCGGCGTCGTCTGGCGTCGCACCTGGTGATCCTGGGTGCCGTGGTTGCGGCGGTTGCCTGCTCGGTGGGCACGCAATATGGCGTCAAATCCCTTGTCGACAGCTTGTCGGCGGGACCTTCCCATGGCGGCAGCGTATGGCTGGCATTCATTCTGCTCATGTCTTTGATCGCTGCCGACAATTTCTTGTGGCGCATCGCGAGCTGGACGGCGAGCTTCACCTTTGTCCGGGTCACGGGCGACTTACGCCGTGACATATTTCGTCATCTGACCGGTCATGCGCCGAGTTACTTCTCGGACCGGATGCCGGGCATGCTGACCAGCCGTATTACGGCCACATCGAATGCGGTGTTCACCGTCGAGAACATGTTCATCTGGAATGTGTTGCCGCCGTGCATCGCCACAATTGCGGCGATCGGGTTGATTGGAACCGTGAGCCCTTATATGGCGCTCGGCCTGATCGTGATCGCCGGCGGCATGGTGGTCGCGATGTTCCATCTGGCCGCGGCCGGCAAGCCGTTGCATGACGACTTTGCCGACAAGGCGGCCGCCGTCGACGGCGAGATGATCGACGTCATCAGTAACATGCCGCTGGTCCGCGCCTTCTGCGGAATTGGCCACGAGCATGAGCGGTTCGATGCCACGGTGAACCGGGAAGTCAATGCGCGCGGGCGAAGCCTGCGCTATCTGGAGAAGCTGCGGTTGTTGCACGCCGCCGTGACCGTGATTTTGACGATTGCTCTGATGGCCTGGGCCGTCACGCTCTGGCAGCAGGGCGAGGCGACCACCGGCGACGTCGTGCTGGTCTGTACCCTCGGCATCTCCATCCTGAGCGCGACCCGCGACCTCGCGGTGGCGCTGGTCGACGTCACGCAGCATGTCGCGCGACTGACCGAGGCGATCGCCACGCTGCTGGTGCCGCACGAGTTGCGCGATCACCCCGAGGCCGAGCCGCTGGCGAAAAGCGGCGCCGCGATCGCGTTCAACAACGTCACGTTCGGCTATCCCGGCAGTGAGAAGATCTTCGAGCGGTTCAGCCTGCGGTTGCAGCCCGGCCAACGCGTCGGCCTGGTCGGCCAGTCCGGCGGCGGCAAATCAACCCTGTTCACGCTGCTGCAGCGCTTCTACGATGTCGACGAGGGCAGTGTCACGATTGACGGCCAGGACATCTCCATGGTGACGCAGCAGAGCCTGCGCGAAGCGATCTCGGTGGTGCCGCAGGACATCTCCCTGTTCCACCGCTCGATCCGCGAGAATATCCGTTACGGCCGCCCCAACGCGACTGACGACGAGGTGCTGCGTGCGGCGATCGCGGCGCGCTGCGATTTCATCGACAGCCTGCCGGACGGTCTCGACACCATGGTCGGCGACCGTGGTGTGAAGATGTCCGGCGGCCAGCGCCAGCGTATCGCGATCGCGCGCGCCTTCGTCAAGGACGCGCCGATCCTGCTGCTCGACGAGGCGACCGCCGCGCTCGACAGCGAATCCGAGGAGGCGATCCGCGAGGCGCTGTCGCGCCTGATGCGCGGCCGCACCGTGATCGCGATTGCGCATCGTCTCGCGACGCTGCGCAATTTCGACCGGGTGATCGTGCTCAAGCATGGCAAGATCATCGAGGACGGCGCGCCCGACCGTCTGATGCAGGGCCACGGCCCGTACCGTGAGCTGGTGACGCAGGAAATGAGCCGGCTCGCGAAGTTCGCCGCGTAAAACCCAGCAGTTGCGTTTGCGTGGCCGCGTTCGAGAAACAAGCCGCAGGGGAGCCGCTTATGGCAGCCGAAGCCGCAACCAGGATCGTTTCGGTATCGCAGACGGTCGAGACCGTCGCGGAGCAGGCGTTCTACATTCCGATGACGGGGCCCGCCGCGCGACCCCGTCGCTCGCTCAAGCACGATGACACGTTTATCGTGCTGGACAGTCACGGCGACATCGGAGCGTCGGCCGGCGGGCCGGACGGCCTGTTCAACCATGATACGCGCTATCTCGCGCGGCTGGAGCTCGTGCTCGACGATCTCCAGCCGTTGCTGCTCGGCTCGAACCTGCGCGACGACAATTCGGGACTGACCGTCGACCTCACCAATCCCGACATTTATCGTCAGGGCCGCATCGTCCTGCAAAAGGACCTGCTGCATATCGTGCGGACGATCTTCCTGTGGCGCGGCACGGCGTATCAGCGCGTCGGGCTGCAGAATCACGGCGAGCAGCGCGCCAGCTTCGAGCTCACGCTGCTGTTCGACAACGATTTTGCCGATCTGTTCGAGGTGCGCGGCGAGCGGCGTCCGCGTCGCGGCACCGGCACGAGCAAGCTGCTCGGGCCGACCGACGTGCTGTTCGAATATCGCGGTCTCGACGATGTCGAGCGGACCACCGGACTGCATTTCGATCCGCGTCCGACCAGGCTTTCGGGGAATGCCGCAACGTGGCAGCTCGAGCTGGATCCGCATGAGTCCAAATCGCTGTTCGTGGCCGTGTCCTGCAACCGGCCGGTCGCGGAGAAGCCGGCGCGTTTCTTCAGGGGTCTGTTGGCGCATCGCCGCGAGATGCGGCAGTCGACGATCGGCGCGGCCAGCATCGAGACCTCCAACAACATTTTCAACGAGGTGCTGTGCCAGGCCATGGCCGACCTCAACATGCTGATGACGGAGACGCCGCAGGGGCGCTATCCCTATGCCGGCATTCCCTGGTATTCGACGACGTTCGGCCGCGACGGATTGATCACCGCGCTGCAGATGCTGTGGGTCGACCCGCGCATCGCCAAGGGCGTGCTGCGGCGGCTCGCGCATTTCCAGGCCAAGGCGGTCGATCCGCTCGCTGACGCCGCACCCGGAAAGATCCTGCACGAGATGCGCGGCGGCGAGATGGCGGCGCTGCGCGAGGTGCCGTTCTCGCAATATTACGGGAGCGTGGATTCGACCGCTTTGTTCGTCCTGCTCGCGGGGCGCTATTTCGAGCGTACCGGCGACGAGACGACGCTGGTCGAGCTGTGGCCAGCGATCGAGGCGGGGCTCGCCTGGATCGACGGTCCCGGCGACCCCGACCAGGATGGCTTTGTCGAATACCAGCGCGCCACCGAAAAGGGGCTCGCCAACCAGGGCTGGAAGGATTCCTACGACGCCATCTTCCATGCCGACGGCAAGCTCGCGGAGGGCAATATCGCGCTCGCCGAGGTCCAGGGTTATGTCTACGCCGCAAAACAACTGGCCGCGCGATGCGCGTTGCAACTCGGCAAGCCTGAGGTCGCGAGGAGGCTCGAGGCGGAGGCCAAGACGCTCGCCGAGCGTTTCGAAGAGGCGTTCTGGTGCGAGGAGCTCGGCACCTACGCCGTCGCGCTCGACGGCAACAAGCGGCGATGCGAGGTGCGCACCTCGAATGCCGGGCAGGTGCTGTTCAGCGGCATGATCCGGGAGGATCGCGCCCGTCTTGTGGCTGCCGATCTAATGCGGCCGCATTTCTTCTCGGGCTGGGGCATCCGCACCGTCGCGCGCGGCGAGGTGCGCTACAACCCGATGTCGTATCACGACGGCTCGATCTGGCCGCACGACAATGCGCTGATCGCGCTCGGGCTCGCCCATTACGGCCTGAAGCACTCGGTCGCCCACGTGTTCAAGGGCCTGTTTGACGCCGCGACCTATATGGATCTGCGCCGGCTGCCGGAATTGTTCTGCGGCTTCCGCCGCGAGAAGCGGCGCGGCCCGACGCTCTATCCGGTCGCCTGCGCCCCGCAGGCCTGGGCGAGTGCGACGCCGTTCACGCTGCTCGAAGCCGCGCTCGGCATCGAGTTCGACGTTGCACGCTGCGAGATCCGCCTGCGCAATCCGCATCTGCCGGCGTTTTTGAACGAGATCGTCTTGCACGATCTGCGGCTGGGCGAATCCAGCGTCGATCTGCGCGTCAGCCGCCACGGCCACGACGTGGCGCTGGAGGTGCTGCGCACGCGCGGCCAGATTCAGGTGTCGATCGTGCTGGCGCGCTAGCAGCGCGCCGCAAGGAGGGGTCATGCGTACGGCCGGATGGTGGGTCCTGAGCGTGGCGATCGTCGCGGGATTGACGGTTGCCGTGTCGCGCGCCGCGGAGGAGCAGCCTGCAACCGAGGCGAACGCGCCGCCGGCGGCGCAGCCGCCCGCTTCGGTGGTACCGGTCACGCCGAAGGATGCGGCGCCACCGCCGTCGGTGACCATCATCGGCGCCAGCGACGCCCACGGTGTGCTCGGACGGGACGTGCGCAGCGCTGCGGACGAGGACATGGGCCATATCGTCGATGTCATCGTCGATCGCACTGGCCGTGTCCGCGCCGCCGTGATCGATTTCGGCGGCTTTCTCGGCGTCGGCAGCCGCAAGATCGTGGTCGACTGGAATGCGCTTCGTTTCGGCAAGATCACCAGCAAGAAGGACAGCATCACGCTGGAATTGACCAAGGCGCAGGTGGCGGCCGCGCCCGAATATAAGGAAGACACCCCGATGGTCGTGCTCGGCGCGTCCGGCAGTCTTCAACCGCTGCAAGCGATTCAGTGAGGCGCGGGGAGGGATGGCCGCCGGTGCTTTTATCGTCGAAGAAGCCGAACCATGCAGCCCAGGATCGCAACGGTCGCGTTGATCAGGACAATTTCGCCGGCGGGCCATCGATCGTGGGTATTCCGGCGCCGTCGCGCCGGAGCCTGCGCGGCCTCGACTGGTTCATCTTCTTCCTCGCCGACGTGCAGACCGGCTTCGGCCCCTTCATCGCGGTCTATCTGACCACGCAGAAATGGACCCAGGTCGAGATCGGCTTCGTGCTGTCGATCGGCGGCATCGTCGCGCTGATCGGCCAGATGCCGGGCGGAGCCATCATCGACGCCGCGAAATCCGAGCGTCTGGTTGCGGCGCTTGCGATCGCGACCATCGGCTGCTGCGCGCTCGCCTATGCGGCGATGCCGATCTTTCCCGTCGTGGTCGCCGCAGCCACCTTGCACGCGGCGGCGAGTTGCGTGCTGGGCCCGGCGATCGCGGCGATCAGCCTGGGCCTGGTCGGTCCGCTCAAGATCGGCGAACGGCTCGGCCGCAACGCCCGCTTTGCCTCGCTCGGCAACGGCGTTGCCGCCGCGGTGATGGGCACCGCCGGCTATCTTCTCTCGAGCCGCTCGGTATTCCTGGTCAGCTTCCTGCTGGCGATCCCGACCCTGATCGCGCTGTCGCGGATTCGCGAAGAGGAGGTCGACATCGCGCGCTGCCACGGCGAGATGCCGCGTGAGGCGCCGGTTCCGGGCGACACCAATATCTGGCATCTGATCCGGCAGAAACCGCTCATCGTCTTTGCGCTGAGCGTGTTGCTGTTGCAGCTCGCGAACGCCTCGATGATGCCGTTGATGGCAAGTGCTGTGACGGCGCGGTCGAGCCAATGGGCGACGGTGCTGGTGGCCTTTTGCATCGTCGTGCCCCAGGCGATCGTCGCGCTGCTGTCGCCGACCGTCGGCCGCAAGGCGCAGCTTTGGGCTCGGCGCCCGTTGCTGCTGATCGGTTTCGCCGCGCTGACGATCCGAGGCGTGTTGTTTGCGACCGTGCGCGATCCCTATCTGCTGGTGCTGGTGCAGGTGTTCGACGGCTTCACGGCCGCGGTGTTCGCGGTGATGATCCCGTTGATCGTGGCCGACGTCGCTTTCGGGAGCGGACACTTCAATCTGGCGCAGGGCATCGTCGGCACCGCGACCGGCCTCGGTGCGTCCTTGAGCACCGCGCTTGGCGGCTATGTCAGCGACAAGTTCGGCAATGCCACCGCGTTTTTCGGACTGGCGGGCATCGCAGCGACCGGACTGTTGCTGATCCTGTTCGTGATGCCGGAGACCCGGCGCACCGGCGTCGCCGCGAAAGAAATGGCCGGCTGAACGAGATCAGCCGGCCATTCGCTTCATCGAATCGCCACAGGCCCTACGGATCGTCGGCTTTGTTCGCTGTCGAAAGGCTCTGCAATTGGTGACCGGGAACGACCTGGAATTGGCTCTCGATCAAGTCCGCGCCCATGCGGCGGGACCGGTGCCCGGCGTGTTCGGTCCTGACACGGTGACCTGGCGGATCGATCGGGAGGCTGTCATCTTTCTCGGTGCCGGCCGTGCGCTGCTGCTTCAACTCGCGCATCCCTGGGTCGCGGCCGCCATCGCCGAGCATTCCAAGACCCTTGCCGATCCGATCGGGCGCTTCCACCGTACCTTCGACATCGTCTTTGCCATGGTGTTCGGCTCGCTCGACCGCGCCATGCTGTCGTCCCGGCAACTGCACCGGCGCCATTCCATGATCGTCGGCGAGATGCCCGAGACCGTCGGCCCATTCGCGGCGGGCTCGCGCTATTGCGCCAACGATATTCCGGCGCTGCGCTGGGTCCATGCCACGCTGGTCGAGACCGCGCTGATGGCGCACGATCTGGTCCTGCCGCCGCTCGCGGTGGAGGAGCGCGAGCGCTACTGGACCGAGAGCCGGACCTTTGGCGCGCTGTTTGGGCTGACGGCGGATGATTTGCCGGCGGACTGGTCCGGTTTCGCGGCCTACACCGCAGCATTGACGCAGTCGGACACGTTGACTGTCAGTCCTGCCGCACGTGAGATCGCCGCGCAGATTTTTGGCGGCGCCCGTCCGTGGCTGCGACCGCCGCGATGGTATCGCGCGCTTACGGCAAGCCTGCTGCCGGAGCGTCTGCGCGCAGGCTTCGGGTTTGAGCTCGATGAGCGCGCCGCCAAATCCGCCGACAGCGCGCTGCGATGGATCAAGCGGATCTATCCGGAATTGCCGGATCGCCTGCGCTACGTCGGCCCCTATCAGGAAGCGCAGGCCCGGCTGCGCGGCGAACCACGGCCGGACTGGATGACCCGCTGCCTCAACCGCGCCTGGATCGGCCGGCCACAGATGGACGTGCACGGGAAGGGGTGAGGTTCGCCGTCATTGCGAGGAGCCCTTGCGACGAAGCAATCCAGGCTGCCTCCGCGGAGACAGTCTGGATTGCTTCGCTATGCTCGCAATGACGGAGTGTAAGGAAACGCTCAGCCTCACACCGCCGCCAGCTTCCGGTACAGCGCGCTGTAGCTTCCGGCCGAGATGCTCCACGAGAACGATCGGCCCATCGCGCTGCGGCGCATGGTGTCGAGCTGGTCATGGGCCATGAAGGCGGAGAAGGCGCGGCGGACGCCGCCCAGCAAAGACTCGTGCGAGGGTCTTGAGAACAAAAAGCCGGTCTCGCCGTCGGTGATGGTTTCGGCGAGGCCGCCGGTCTGGTGACCGATCGGCAGCGAGCCGAAACGCTGGGCATACATCTGGCTGAGCCCGCACGGCTCGAAGCGCGAGGGCATCAGCGTGAAATCGCTGCCGGCAAAAATGCGCCGCGCCTGGGCATCGTTGAAGCCGATGGTGACGCCGATGGCGTCGGGACGGCGGCGATGGGCGTCGATCAGCGCCTGCTCGAGCGCGGGCTCGCCTGAGCCGGTGACCACGATCTGCCCGCCGGCATCGATGATCTCGTCGGCAGCCGACAGCACGAGGTCGATACCCTTCTGGTGTACGAGCCGCGCGACGATCGCGAACATCGGCCCGCGCGAGACCGCGAGGCCGAACTGCTTGCGTACGTAGTCCGCGTTGGCCCTCTTGCCGACCCAGTCGCCGGCGCCGAATTGTTGCGCGAGCTGGGCGCAGGAGCGCGGGTCCCAGCTCTCGTCGATGCCGTTGAGGATGCCCGTGAGCTCGGACGCTTCGGAGCGGACGCGCAGCAGGCCTTCGAGGCCGCAGCCGAATTCCTCCGTCGTGATCTCGCGCGCATAGGTGCCGCTGACGGTCGTGAGGTGGGAAGCATAGACAAGGCCAGCCTTGAGGAAGGAGAGCTGGTCGTAGAACTCGACGCCGTCGATGTGGAATGAGCTTTCGGGGACGCCGATCCGCCGGAGCGAGTCTTTCGGGAAGAGACCCTGATAGGCGAGATTGTGGATGGTCAGGATCGACGGCAGTCTGGCGCCGCGCCAGGTGAGGTAGGCCGGCACGAGCGAGGCCTGCCAGTCATTGGCATGGACCAGATCTGCTGCCCAATTCTTGTCCAGCTTGCCCATGGCAAGCTCAGCGGCCGCCGAGGCAAGGCGTGCGAAGCGAATGTCGTTGTCCGGCCAGTCGCGCCCGGACTCGTCGCCATAGGGATTGCCTGGACGGTCGTAGAGTTGCGAGCACAACAGCACATAAACCGGCAGGCCGTCCTTGGTGGCAGCCCGGCCGAGCGAGCAGGCCGGCATCTCCGCGAAAGCCGGGCAGCGTCCAACGACCTGAATATGCGTGAGTTGTTCGATGATGTCGCGATAGCCGGGCAGCATGATCCGGATATCGGCGAAGGGACGGAGCGCTCGAGGGAGGGCAGCGGAAACGGCACCAAGTCCGCCGACGCGGACGAAGTCGTCCATCTCCGTGGTAACGAACAAGACCCTCAAGAACGATTGCCCTCTTCCGATCCCGGTTGCTTCTATGCAAGATCGGGTCCAGTTGCCCCTGGAAAACTCAGCCTGCCCACGAGACGCGCTCGTTCGGTAAAGACTTTCCTACTTAGCCTCCGCCCTCTAGGGTCGGCGCACCAACAAGAGGGAACATCGATAGTTCCTAAGGGACGCCAAGGAGACGTGGCCGCGCATGCAGCTACCAGACAAGCATGAGGGGACGACGACAAAGGCCTTCGCGGGCCTGCGGGTCCTGGATTTTTCGACCACGATCGCCGGCCCCCATTGCGCGCGGATGCTGGCCGACATGGGCGCCGAGGTCATCAAGATCGAAACCGACGGCGGCGAGACGATGCGGACGCGGCCGCCGTTGCGCAAAGGCTGCAGCACCGTGTTCGGCCAGCTCAATGTCGGCAAGAAGAGCGTGGTGCTCGATCTCAAGTCCGAGGACGGCAGGGAGGCGGTCCGCCGGCTGGTCGCCAGCGCCGACATCCTGGTCGAGAATTTTCGCCCCGGCGTGATGCGCCGGCTGCGGCTCGACTATGACAGCCTCCGTCCGGTCAATCCCGGGCTGATCTATTGCTCGATCTCGGGCTATGGCCAGACCGGTCCCTCGGCCGAGCTGCCGGCCTACGCGCCGGTGATCCATGCCGCCTCGGGCTACGACATGGCGCATCTCGCCCACCAGCCCGGCCGCAATCGTCCGGACTATTGCGGCATCTACCATGCCGATGTCGTCACCGGCACCTACGGTTTTGGCGCGATTGCATCCGCGCTCTATCAGCGCACAGTGACCGGGCTCGGCCAGCACATTGACGTCTCCATGCTGGAATCGATGCTGACCTTGACGGTGATCGAATTGCAGAGCTCGCAATTCGCGGTGAAGCCGCCGCCGCGCCCGATGTTCGGGCCGACCGAGACCGCCAGCGGTTACGTCATGATCACCGTCGCCAGCGAGAAGACGTTCCAGGCCTTGATGGGCGTGATCGGCCGGCCCGAATGGATCCCCGATCCGCGCTTCGCCTCCTATGCCCCGCGGCGCGAGAACTGGGCCGACATGATGGATGGCGTCGAAGCCTGGTCGAAGCGGCTCACGACCGATGCATGCCTTGTGGCTCTAAGTGCTGCCGGCGTGCCGGCCTCGGCCTATCGCACCATCAAGGAAGCTCTGGCCGATCCCCAGCTCGCGCACCGGCAGGCGCTCTCGTCGGTGGAGGATGGAGGCGGCTCGTTCCAGGTCCTCAATTTGCCGTTCCGGATGACGGGCGCTGACACGGCGCCGGGCAAGACGATCTCTGGGCTCGGCGAGCACACGGATGCGCTGCGCGACGAAATCGGCCTCAGCGGCGGCGCGCCAATTCCGTCTGGCAAAACAGAAGCGGCGAGCTGAGCGCATCACGCCGCGCGCATGCGGCATCGAACCCCGTGTGTTCCTCTTGCCGTGGCGAGCATTTGTCGCCAATCTCGCCCGAGTCATCAGCGATCCGAAACATCGGACGAGGATCCCGGGAGGAACCATGACGAACATTGCTGCCACGGCGCGGAAGCGCGCGCCGATTTTCCTTGTCGCGGCATTTGCGCTCCTTCCGCTGTCGTCTCCCGTGCAGGCGCAGAAGGCCGGCGGCAGCATCACGGTCGGCCAGGAGCTGGACATTCCCGGCTTCGATCCGCTCAAGGTCGGCGTCTTCGACTCCTCGGGCTTCACCGCTGCCGCGGGGATCTTCGACACGCTCACCACGCTCGACGACAAGGGCGAGGCCGCGCCGAAGCTCGCGGAATCCTGGACGCACTCCGACGACTACAAGAGCTGGACCTTCAAGCTGCGCCAAGGCGTGAAATTCCACGACGGCACGCCGTTCAACGCGCAGGCCTACAAGGAGAATTTTGACCGGCAAAAGGACCCGGCCAACAAGTGCCGCTGCGCCTTCTACATCACCAACGTCAAGGAAGTGCTGGCGCCGGACGAATACACAATCGTCTACAATCTCACCGACCCCGCCGTGAACCTGCCGGCAACGATGAGCATCCAGAGCACCAACAACGTGGTGCAGTCGCCGACAGCATGGAAGACCAAGGGCGACGACTATAACCGCAACCCGGTTGGCACCGGTCCCTATATCCTGAAATCATGGACTGCCGGCGATCGCATGGTGCTCGAGAAGAACCCCGACTACTGGAACAAGGGCCATCCTTACCTCGACCGCATCGTCCTGAAGCCGCTGCCCGACGCGCAGTCGCGCTTCGCCTCGCTGCAATCGGGCGAGGTCGACATCATCTGGGACGATGAGAACGACGCCGACAACATCCTGAAGGCGCAGAAGGACCCCAAGCTGACCGTACACACCTACAAGGGCTCGGGCGCGCAAGTCTATGCCTTCAACACCAAGGTCGCGCCGTTCGACGACGTCCGGGTGCGGCAGGCGCTGGTGATGTCGATCGATCGCCCCAAGATGTCGCAGGCGATCAGCAACGGCTTGAGCCGTCCGGCGACCAACCCCTATGGCGACGGTTCATGGGTCAAGTGCAAGGACGATGGCGCGCTGCCTTACGACGTCGAGAAGGCCAAGGCGCTGCTGAAGGATTATGGCAAGCCGGTCGACTTCAAGATGCTGGTGACGGCAACGCCGCGCGGGCGCGTGATCGGCCAGGTGCTGCAGCAATTCTGGAAGCGCGTCGGTGCCAATATGGAGATCGACCAGGTCGATCAGGCGACGATTCCGTCGCGCGCCTTCTCGCGCCAATTTCAGCTGACGCCGTGGCGCATCGTCGATCTCGCCGACCCTGATCCGCAGATGTATGCGAACTTCCACACCGGCAGCCCGCTCGCGCTCGCCGGCTTCTCCGATCCGGAGCTCGACCGGCTGCTCGACCATTCGCGCGTCACGGCCGATATCGGCCAGCGCACCGACGATTATTGCGCGATCAGCCGCCTGATCAACAAGGAGGCGATCTGGTTCTGGACCTTCCAGAACACCTATTACGCGCTGTCGAGCGCAAAGCTGAAAGGCTTCCCAAAGATCTACAACAGCGTGATTGACGTCTCGAACACCTGGCTGGAATGACCGCACGATGATGAACTTCATCGCGCGCCGGCTGCTGGCGATCCTGCCGGTATTGCTTGCGGTTTCGCTGCTCACCTTCCTGATCGCCTCGCTGCTGCCGGGCGATCTTGCCTTCGTCATCCTCGGCGATCAGGCGACGCCTGAAAATCTCGCGGCGCTCCGCCATGACATGGGGCTCGACCAGCCGTTGTGGTGGCGTTACCTGAGCTGGCTCGGCCATATCCTCCAGGGCGATCTCGGCCGCTCGTTCCGCACCGGGCAAACCGTGCTGCAGGCGGTCTCCGAGCGCATTCCGGTCTCGCTCGAGCTGATGTTGATGGCCGAGTTCATCGGCCTTCTGATCGGCGTTCCTCTCGCGATCGCCTGCGCCGCGCGCGCCGGCGGCACGTTCGACCGCTTCATGACCGGCGGCGCCTTTGCGATGTTGTCGATGCCGTCGTTTCTGCTGGCGATCCTGCTGATCTATCTGTTCGCGGTCGAGCTGCACTGGCTGCCGGCGACCGGCTATGTGCCGTTCACCGAGGCTCCGCTCGCCAATCTGCGCTTCTTCGTGCTGCCGGCGCTGACGCTGGCACTGGCGGAATGGCCGGGCATCATGCGGGTGCTGCGCTCCGACATGATCGCGACCTTGCAGGAGGACTACATCGCGCTCGCAAAAGCAAAAGGCCTCAAGCCCTCGCGCATCCTGTTCGTGCACGCGCTGAAACCGTCGTCGCTGACCCTGGTGACGGTCACGGGCATCAATATCGGCCGTCTGCTCGGCGGCACGCTGATCGTGGAATCGATTTTTGCGCTGCCGGGCATCGGTCGGCTGCTGGTCGCCGCGATCTACACCCGCGACCTCGTCATCCTCCAGGGCGTGGTGCTGCTGGTGGCCTGCGGCTTCGTCATCGTGAATTTCATCGTCGACATGCTCTACGCCGTGCTCGATCCGAGGATCCGCCATGGCCACGCTTGAGCTCTCGATGCAGCACGAGGTGTCGGCGCCGGTCCGGCGCAAACGCAAGCTCGGCCTGCTGTTCTGGATCGCGAGCCTCTGGCTCGCCGTCATCTTGCGCTCGCGATCCTCGCGCCGGTGCTGCCGCTGCAGAACCCGACCGACATGGACATGCTGGAGCGCCGCGCCGCCTTTTCGAGCGAGCACTGGCTCGGCACCGACGGCCTCGGCCGCGACGAGCTCGCCCGGTTGATCTTTGGCGCAAGGGTATCGCTGACCGTCGGGCTGATCGCGCCGATGATCGGACTTGGTATTGGCGGTGCGCTGGGCCTGCTTGCCGGCTATTTCCGCGGCCGGTTCGAGACGCTGGTGGTCGGCAGCATGGACGTGCTGCTGGCATTCCCACCATTGATCTTCGCGCTCGCCGTGACCGCCTATCTCGGCCAGTCCGTTCCCAATCTCATCATCATCCTCGGCGTGCTCGGCATTCCCGCCTTCATGCGGGTGGCGCGCGCGGCGACGCTGACCTTGGCGCGGCGCGAATTCGTGATCGCGGCAGAGGCGCTTGGCGCCAGCCACGCGCGCATCCTGCTGCGCGAGCTGCTGCCGAACGTGATCCTGCCGTTGCTCGCCTTCTTCCTGCTCGGCGTCGCCGTCACCATCGTGGTCGAAGGAGCGCTGTCCTTTCTCGGGCTCGGCGTGCCGCCGCCGATGGCGAGCTGGGGCAGCATGATCGGCGAGGGCCGCGACAGCCTCGACGTGGCGCCGCGGCTGGCCTTCCTGCCCGCGGCCGGATTGTTCCTGACGGTGCTGGCGTTCAACCTCGTCGGCGATACCATGCGGGCGCTGACCGACCCGCGTCAGGGGGCGCTGTGAGTCCACCGCTGCTCACGATCGAGAAGGTCGCGGTCGAGCTGCCGACCCCGCGCGGCAACTTACGTGCAGTCGATCATGTCGATCTGTCGCTGGAGGCAGGCCGCACGCTGGGGATCGTCGGTGAATCCGGCTGCGGCAAGACGATGCTCTCGCGCGCGATCCTTCAACTGCTGCCAAAGAAGGCGAAGCTCTCCGGGCGCGTGATATTCGATGGCCAGGACCTGGTGCGGCTTGCGCCTGAAAGCCTGCGGCGCCTGCGCGCACGCGATCTCGCGGTGGTGTTCCAGGATCCCATGACCTCGCTCAATCCGGTGCTCACGATCGGCACGCAGTTGATGGAGACGATCCAGGAGCACATCGAGCTCGAGGCGCCCGCCGCGCGGAAGCGCAGCATCGAGCTGCTGACTGCCGTCGGCATTCCGGCACCGGAGCAGCGGCTCGCGCAGTATCCGCATCAATGCTCCGGCGGCATGCGCCAGCGCATCGCGATTGCGATCGCGCTGTCCTGCGAGCCGAAGCTCCTGATTGCGGACGAGCCGACCACGGCGCTCGACGTCACCATCCAGGCGCAGATTCTCGATCTGCTGGCCCGTGAGCAGCGTCGCCGCCACATGGCGATGATCATCATCACCCACGATCTCGGCGTGGTCGCCGGCCGCGCCGACGAGGTCGCGGTGATGTATGCGGGCAGGGTGGTGGAACGCGCGCCGACGCAGGCACTGTTCAAGCGCATGCACATGCCCTACACCGAGGCGCTGCTGGCGGCGATCCCGAAGCTGGAGACCGCGCCGCATACACCGCTGCCCGCCATCTCCGGCCGTCCACCCGATCCGACGCGGCCGCTCAAAGGCTGCTCGTTCGCGCCGCGCTGCCGCTATGCCACAGGGCGCTGTCACGAAGCCAAGCCCGAATTGAAGAGCGCCGAGATGCCGGGACATCTCTACGCCTGCTTCCACCCGATCCAGATGGCGGAAGGGATTGTCGCATGATGCAACTCGCCGCGCGTAGCGAGCCGCTGCTGAACGTCGACAATCTCGTCGTCGAATATGGTCTCGGTAACAAGACCGTGCACGCCGTCTCCGGTGTCAGCCTTCACGTCGCGCGCGGCGAGACGCTGGGGTTGGTCGGCGATCCGGTTGCGGCAAGTCGACCCTGGGTCGCGCGGTGCTGCAGTTGCGTCGCGCCAAAGTGGCCGCGTGCTGTTCGACGGCGAAGATCTCACGGCCATGGAAGGCGAGGCCCTACGCAAGATGCGCCGCCGTGTGCAGCTGATCTTCCAGGACCCGATTGCCTCGCTCAACCCGCGCCGTCGCATCGGCGACATCGTCGCCGAGCCGTTGATCATCGCCGGTGTCAGGGATGCCGCCGAGCGCAAGCGGCGCGTTCACGAGGTGCTGTCCGCGGTCGGGCTCGATCCCGATCTCGTGACGGGTCGCCTGCCGCACGAATTTTCCGGCGGCCAATGCCAGCGGATCTGCATAGCGCGATCGCTCGTGCTCAACCCCGAGTTCATTGTCTGCGACGAGCCGGTCTCCGCGCTCGACGTCTCCATCCGCGCCCAGATCCTCAATCTGCTGGAAGCGATGAAGGCGCGGTTCGGCCTGACGCTGCTGTTCATCGCGCACGATCTTGCCGTGGTCAAAGCGGTGAGCGATCGCGTGGCGGTGATGTATCTCGGCCGGCTCTGCGAGGTCGGCCCGTCCGAGCAGTTGTTCGCGAAGCCTGCGCATCCCTACACCGACCTGTTGTTGCAGGCGATCCCGGTACCCGATCCGGACGTGCGTCCCCTCGAAAGTGTGGCGATCGGGGAGCCGCCATCGCCGATCGCGCCGCCGTCCGGTTGCCGCTTCCGCACCCGCTGCCCGCGCGCGGATCAGCGATGCAGCGCGGAGATACCGGAGTTGCGCGCGGTCGCGCCCGGCCAGTTCGCGGCTTGCCACCATCCGCTGGCCTGAACAAATACGGCTCAGGGTTTGTCTCACATCGCCGCCCGTGGCATGGTGGCGCGACGAAGAAATATGCCGGGAGGACGCCATGAAGAGTTTCAAGGTCGCTGATTTCAAGGCGCCGCTGCAGGAGTTCGACGAGGCCACGCCGCAGCCGTCAGGCGCGCAGGTGCTGATCAAGGTCAAGGCCGCCGGCGTCTGCCACAGCGACCTCCACATCTGGGAAGGCGGCTACGATCTCGGCCATGGCCGCAAGCCGCTGTCGCTGAAAGACCGCGGCATCAATCTGCCGCTGACGATGGGCCACGAGACCGTCGGCGAAGTGCTCGCCTTCGGGCCCGACGTGAAGCCGACCGACCAGGGCGGCCTCGAGCTTGGCGACGTCGGCCTGGTCTATCCCTGGATCGGCTGCGGCAAATGCGCCACCTGCCTCGCCGGTGACGAGAACATGTGCCTGACGCCCCGCTCGCTCGGTGTCTATTGCGACGGCGGCTATTCCGATCACATGCTGGTGCCGCATCCGCGCTATCTGCTCAACCTGAAAGGGCTCGATCCCGCGTCGGCCGCACCCTATGCCTGCTCGGGCGTCACCACCTACAGCGCACTGAAGAAGGTCGAGCAGCATTTTGATACGCCGATCGTGATGTTCGGCGCGGGTGGTCTCGGCCTGATGGCATTGTCGCTCTTGAAGGCGATGGGCGGCAAGGGCGCGATCATGGTCGACATCGACGCCAGGAAGCGCGAGGCGGCGGAAAACGCCGGCGCGCTTGCCACCGTCGATCCCAAGGCGTCGGATGCGCTGGAGCAACTGGCAAAGAAGGCGGGCGGGCCGATCCGCGCCGTGATCGACCTCGTCGGCAATGCAGCGACGACCCAGCTTGGTTTCGACTGCCTGACCAAGGGCGGCAAGCTCGTCATCGTCGGCCTGTTCGGCGGCGGCGCGACCTGGGCCTTGCCGCTGATTCCGATCAAGGCGGTGACGATCCAGGGCAGCTATGTCGGAAACCTGCGCGAGACGCAGGAGCTGCTCGATCTCGTCCGCGCCAAGAACGTAGCGCCGATCCCGGTGACGAAGGCGCCGCTCAACAAGGCCAACGATGCACTGGTGCAGTTGCAGCAGGGCGCAGTGGTCGGGCGCACGGTGCTGACGCCGTAGTAACTGCTCTCTCCTCCGTCATTGCGATCGGCGCGAAGCATCCAGGAATCCATCGGCGGAGACAGCCTGGATTGCTTCGTCGCACCAGCGCAAAATTGCTTCGCAATTTTGTCGCGGGCTCCTCGCAATGACGAGCCATATCTTCCTTTGCACAGGAATTCTTAATGTCCGCAAACAACGCCTTCCACATCGCCGTGCTCGCCGGCGACGGCATCGGTCCGGAAGTCATGGGGCCCGCGCTCGAGGTGCTGCGCAGGATCGAAACGAAGTCGGACTTGCGCTTCCGCTTCACCGATGCTCCAGCCGGCGCCAACAATTATCTCGCGACCGGCAAGTCGATGCCGGATACGACCATCAAGCTCTGCGAGGAAGCCGACGCGATCCTGCTCGGCGCCTGCGGCCTGCCGTCGGTGCGTTACCCCGACAACACCGAGATCGCACCGCAGATCGAACTCCGTTTCATCTTCGACCTCTATGCAGGCGTGCGCCCGGCGCGGCTCATTCCGGGCGTGCCGAGCCCGATCGTCGGCGCCGACAAGCGCGGCATCGATCTCGTCGTGATCCGCGAGTCCACCGAAGGCCTGTTCGCCTCGATGGGCAAGGGCGTGGTCACCCATGAGGATGCGCGCGAGACCATGGTGATCACGCGCAAGACCTCCGAGCGCCTGTTCGATTTCTCGTTTCGCCTCGCCGAGCGGCGCAAGGCGCGCGGCAAGCAGGGCAGCCTCGCCTGCGTCGACAAGGCCAACGTGTTCAAGGCGTTTGCGTTCTTCCGCGGCATTTTCGACGAGATCGCGAAGAAGCATCCCGAGGTGAAAACCGATCGCCTCTATGTCGACGCCTGCGCGGCGATGCTGGTCAAGCGTCCCTGGGATTTCGACGTGATGGTGATGGAGAACATGTTCGGCGACATCGTCTCCGACATCACGGCGAGCCTGATCGGCGGCCTCGGCATGGCGCCGTCGGCCGACATCGGCGACAAATACGCCGTGTTCCAGCCGTGCCATGGCACCGCGCCCGACATCATGGGGCAGGGCAAGGCCAATCCCACCGGCATGATCCTGTCCGCGGCGATGATGCTGGACTGGCTTGCCGACAAGCACGGCGTCGAGAGCGCGGCGGAAGCCGGCGAGCAGATCGAACGCGCTGTGGATCAGGTCTATGCCGGCGGCCTCAAGCCGATGGAGTTCGGCGGCAGCAACGGTACGGCGGATATTGGCAAGGCGGTCCTTGCAGCACTATAGGAGCGGATCGCCGCCGCAAGGCGTCGTCTCTGAGGGGCTTGGACGACCATGAACAAGCCGGTGCCCGAACGATATCAAGATCTCCGGACTTTTGCTTTCGGCGACAGTCCGGCGCTTGCCGATGAGCTGCTCGAACTCGTCATCAAGGGCGTCAAGACGGCGACCTGCAGCACGGAAGACGAGCCCAACGTTTCGACGCCCGGTGAGCGCTGGGTCGTGCGCGATGGACGCGGACAACCGCGCTGCGTCATCGAAACCGTCGAGGTCACCTACCGGCGCTTCAACGGCGTCGACGCCGCCTTTGCCTACGATGAGGGCGAGGGTGATCGAAGCCTGGCCTATTGGCGCAACGCCCATCGCACCTATTTCGGCCGGCTCGGGCGGTTCAGCGAAGACATGATGCTTATGTGCGAGCGTTTTCGGTTGATCGAGGCTTTGGGCGATTGACCGCGTGCGAGGCCTTCCTGGAAAAAGGGCCTCTCGGCCCCTTCGTCATTCACCAGCGGTGCCAGTGGCGATGGCCCCAGCCCCACGGACGCGGGCCGTAGCCGTAGAAGCGGCGCGGGCCGCCATAATAGCCGTAGGCGCCGTAATAGTTCGGGCGCCACCAGCAGCGGCCCCAGGCGTTGCAGACCATGCGCACCTGATCGACATGCGCGGCCGGACCGCCTGCGACCTGATCGGCCTGCGGTATGCCGTTCGGCATCGCCGCGAGCGCTTGTCCCGACGCCAGCGCGGCGCTGCCCAGGGCAGCCAGACCAAGAACAGCAAGTCTAAGTTTCATCGCGATCTCCCTCGTTGGTGGCGGGAGAACCTACAACAGATCAATTGGTTGCTATCGCAGCGCAGGACGCAGAGGAATTTAATCTTGGTGAACAAAGGTTCAGCTTCGCTCGCTCAGCTTATTGGCCCAACGTCACTTCCCTTGAAACTGCGGCTTGCGCTTGTCCATGAACGCCTGCCGGCCTTCGCGAAAATCGGCGCTGTCCATGCAGGCCGTGCCGATCGCCTTGATCGCAGCCATGTCGCGTGCGCTTTCATCCTTCAGCACTTCTGCGATAGTGATCTTGGCGGCCTTGATCGCGAGCGGCGCGTTCTGCGAGATCGTTGCGGCAATCGCCATGGTCTCGCCCCAAAGCTGGTCGTCCGGAATGACGCGTTCGACGAGGCCGATGCGCAGCGCTTCGGTGGAATCGATGCGCATGCCCGTGTACATCAGCAGCCGCGCCCAGGACGGGCCGACCAGCGACACCAGGTGCCGCAAGCCGTCAAAGCCATAGGCGATGCCGAGCTTCGCTGCAGGAATGCCGAACTGGCTGTCGTGCGCGGCGATCCGGATGTCGGCGAGCATCGCGACCTGCATGCCGCCGCCGAGGCAAAAACCCTGGATGCAGGCAATGGTCGGCTTCGGGTAATCGGCGAGCAGCGCGCGCTGGGCGGCGCTGCGCTTGCCGTATTCCTCGGAGGCCGCCGCATTATGGCGGTTCTTCTCGAATTGGCTGATGTCGGCGCCGGAGACGAACGCCTTGCCGCCGGCGCCGCGCATGATCACGACGCGCACCGCATCGTCGTCGCGCAAGGCCGTCAGCGCTTCGCCAAATCCCTCCCACATCTCCAGCGACATCGCGTTGCGCTTCTCGGGGTTGTTGAAGGTGATCACACCGACGCCGTCGGCGACCTCCGTGAGGATCTTGCCGTCGGCGTAGGGCGTTTCATGGGAGAGATCGGGCATCGTGCGCTCGCTTTTCGTTGACGAGGCGCAATGTGCGACCGGGCCGAGGCCCAGGTCAACCGCGGCAGGCCGAGGGGGCTGCATCCGCCCGTGCCGCGATTGCATGCCTACTGCGCCATATGTGCGGTCAGCGGATGGTTGCCGGCATTGCTGAAGAACGCGACTTCCTCGGCGGTCGCCTCCAGCAACTGCTCGTCCTGATTATAGACGTCGTTGCGGAACTGGATGGTCTGGTCCTTGGTCATCCACGCCGTAAGATAGATCCAGGCCACCGGCACCTTCCTGGCCATGGCGACCTCCTGATGCTGGCCGGTTGCGATCTCCGCATCGATCGCGGCGCGGCTCCATTTCGGCTGGTCCTTGAGCAGCCAGGCGGCGAGATCGCGCACATTGTCGACGCGGGAGCAGCCGTGGGAATCGAAGCGGTAATCGTCGCTGAACAGATTGCGCTGGTTGGTGTCGTGCATGTAGACCGAATAGGAGTTCGGCATGTCGATCTTCACCGCGCCGAGCGCGTTGAAGGTGCCGTTCTGCTGGCGCACGGTGAAGTTCGGCGTGTGCGTGCCCGACCAGTCGACCGAATGCGGATCGATCGGGTTGTCGTGGCCGTCCAGCACCTCCATGTGCATGCGCGACAGATAGGTCGGGTCCTTGCGCATATGTGCGGAGATCTCCGTCTTGGCGATCGAGGACGGCACGGTCCAGGTCGGGTTCAGCACCACGCCGGTGATCTGCGCGGACAGCGTCGGCGAGGGTTTTTCGGTCTTGCCGACGATGACGCGATAGCGCCGCACCACGACGTCGTTCTCGACCGCCTCGGCGAAGGCGGCGGGGATATTGACCACGACATAGCGCGGGCCGAAGCTGAAACTGGTGTTCTCGAGCCGCTCGAGCGACGCTTCCAGCTGGCGGATGCGCTTTTGCACCGTGACGTTCATGGCCGCGAGCGTGCGCGGCGTCATCGTGCCCGTCGGCGCGAGACCGTGCCGGGCCTGGAAGCGCTTCACACCGTCCGCGAGGTCCTGGTCGAAAGCGCCGCTCGCCTTCTCGGGAGCGAGGTCGCCCGAGAGAATCAATCGCTTGCGCAGGAGGTCGTCATTGGCGCCTTGGACGCTGAGCGCGAACTTGGCATCCGCAGAGATCGTCGGCCAGCCGCCGCGCACCGCAAGATCGGAATAGCTCAGCGCCGCGTCCTTGATGCGCTGGGCGGTGCCTTCGTCGTAAGTCGGCTCATGCGTCAGCGCGAGCGCTGCGGCCGAGCGGCTTTCGGCGGTCGAAACCGGTGCTGCAGGAGCGACTTTGGGAGCGGCGGTGTGAGCCGGATTGGCGGCCGCCGGCACCGCGCCGGACGGGGGGCGGACGAGCTACCGGCCTTGGGCCCGGCCTGGCCCGTGGTCTCGGTCTGCGCGAACGCAGAGGCGCTGACGAGGAGGCCCGTGGCAAGGATCACGGCATGGCGTTTCGACATCTGTCCGGTTTCCCCATGAGGCAATTCCCGGCCGCCGTGCTGCATGCGCCGATCAGCGATCGGCGAAAAGCTAGGGCATCAGGGTTGCAGTCCCATTAAGCGCATCGAGGCCCCCGCGCGTCCAGCGCGGAGGCTCTCGATTGGGTCGCAACAAGGTTGGGACGGGTTCGCGTAAACTGCGACGAATGCCAAAAAAGGGGCGGTCATGCCGCCCCAAAATCGAAGGCCGCGCGCGCAAGGCGCGCAAGCCTTTGGTCTGCCAATCAGGCTTCATCCTGCCAATCCCGCCTCGTCCAATCCAGCCGCGCCCCCGCGACGCGGCGGATTGAACATTGGCGGTGAAGGCCAGGCCGTCGGTCGATCAGGCTTCGTTCGCCGCGATCGATTCCATCAGCGAGACGAGCTGACGCTGCACCGTCTGATCCTTGATCTTGCTGTAGGCGCGCAGCAGACGGAGGCTGAAAGCCGAGTCCAGGAACAGGAGGCTTTCGACTTCCCGGGCCTTGTTGTCGCCGTCATAGAAGAAGGTCACGGGCACATCGAGGGCGGTGGCGATCTGCTGAAGCCGAGCCGCGCCGACGCGATTGACGCCCTTCTCGTATTTCTGGACCTGCTGGAAGCTCACGCCGAGCTTTTCACCGAGCTCGGCCTGCGAGATCTTCATCTCGACGCGCCGCAGACGGATCCGCTTGCCCAGCTCAATGTCCGGCTTGCCGGCACTGCGCTGCTTCATTCTTTTCGCCGCTGCTTTCATTTTGGTTTTCACCTTTGTTCTTCGGTTGAAAATCCCCCGAAGAGCTGGGTCAGGGGTTCGCCCATATACGAGTCCTTGAATTCATGCGGATGCACGAACTCTTCCTTAAACCACGGGAAGCGAGCCGGATTGAAAGCTTCGATCAGCCAATCAATCATGTGCCGCACGCGGGGAATCCGGCCGCTACCGGGGTGGTAGGACAACCAGATGTCCAGCGGTCGGTTCAGCTCGACCTCCAGTGGAATCAACTTCCCGCCAAGCGCAATGGCATAGCTCGGGAATACGCCGATTCCGGCTCCATTCGCGACAGCCCAGTAGTTGGCGCTTGAGACGTTCGTCTTCATGACCAGAAGGTCACGTTCCGGAACGCCCGGGAAGAAGCTCTCAAAGGTTTCCTTGGCGGCGATCTGGTCGGCGAATTGCAGCACCAGGCGGTGCTTGATCAATTCCGCAGCCGAATGCGGCGCGCCATATTTCTCGACGTAACTCCTGGAGGCCCAGAACATCAAATGCATGCGGCCGAGCCGCACCAGCTTGACGTCGAGCGCCGACGGCCGCGACAGATGGATCGCGACATCGGCCTCGTGGCGGGAGACATCGGCCGAGCGCATCGCGCAGTGCAGGTCGACCAGGACATTCGGATAGGCCTGCTGGAATTCCACCAGCCGTGGGGCAAGCCAGAAGGTGCCCAGTCCCTCGGTGACGGCGACGCGGACCTCGCCGGTGAGGGCGTTGCCGGTCGAATCGCTGGTGCGCAACACGTCGAAGGCTGCCGCCTCCATGCGCTCGACGGCGGAGACCACCAGCGCGCCTTCATCGGTGAGATGGGTGCCGTGGACATCGCGTGTGAACAGGGTGGTGCCGGTCTGGCGCTCAAAATCATCGATCCGGCGGCGGACAGCATTGATCGACAGAGACAAGCGTTCGGCCGCCGAGCGGAAACTGCCGCATCGAACGACTTCCAGGAAGATGCGGGCCGCATCCCAATCGGAGAGGCCGCTGATGTTGGTCTTTAGGCGTTCCTCCAGTGGAACGCCCCTTTCCGCCAAGGAGTGCATACAAGTCCCTTCGGGGCGCTAAACTGGCAGAATCTTACGTAAACCACAACCACGACGGGTTGGGGAACGGTGAGTTTTTGAACGCCATACTTACTGCACCCGAAGTGGTATTTCAGTGTGTTTGGGGTTGGGAATCGGGCTAATTGTTGCCCGGAAGAGGGGTACAGGTGCGTTCCGTTGCGAGCCTTATAGTGGCTGCGGGATTGCGGGGTCCATGTGGACCGGAGGGCGACGTGCGAAATGCCGCGCGCGCACGCGGGATGGATCGATCGCGCGGGCCCAGGCGTTTCAGTTTCACGCGTTTCAGTTTCAATCGTTTCAGCTTCAATCGCTTTAGCCTCAAGCACTTCAGCTTTGACCGTTTCGACCTGCGCCGCTTGGCGATGCCGTCTGGAACTGCGGTTTCGACGCAGAAACACATTGAAATCATCTTCGGGGGCACGGACCCTTCATGTTATCCTTGTCGCGCTTTGGGGGCCAAGGGGATCGTTTCAAGCACGTCTCGCCGCCCGAACTAACGGAAAGAACGCCGTGTCGCATTCAGACGAACAATTGCAGTCGGTGCTCGAGACGCTCGAGGGGTGCCGCAAGGTTCTCAACGAGAGCAACAGCCGCGAGTCGGCTGAGCTGCTCTCGATCGTCATCCTCGACGTCAGGATGAAGCTCAAAGGAATTAACAGTGACGACCTCAAGGCGCTGTGCGACGAAATGTTGCGGAGCGCTGCCGGCGAGCCGTTGCCCCCCTCCAAGCAGACGCAGGACCAGCCCCGGCGTCCGCTGCTCCGCGTGGTGAAGTAGCCGCGCCGCTGAATCTCGCTTTTTGGCGAGATTTGTGCGCGTCCCGATGCCGCATCTGTGATCGCAGACGGCATCGGGAGGAGCCCTGGTTTGATCGCGCCTCTGTTGCGCATTCCCCGGCATCGGCTACACCAGAGCCGGTTTGGCTCCGGCCATGCGCCCATTCCCGGCGCGCTGCCCGAGGGCCCGGGATGGCTCCGACTGCATCATGCAACATGTTTCGATTACGGCGGCGCTGATTGCCGGCCTCGTCAGCTTCCTCTCGCCTTGCGTCCTGCCCCTGGTCCCGCCCTATCTGATCTATCTCACCGGCGCCACGATCGAGCATGTCGAGAGCGGCGAGCCGGTGTCGGCCTCCAAGCGCGCGGTCATGATGGCGGCGCTGCTGTTCGTGCTCGGATTCTCGACGGTGTTCGTGGCGCTCGGTGCCAGCGCCTCGCTGATCGGCGGACTGATCCGCGCCTGGTCGGCGGAGCTGTCGATCCTTGCGGGCATTGTCATCATCATCATGGGCCTGCACTTCCTCGGGCTGACGCGGATCGGCCTGTTGATGCGCGAGGGGCGCCTGACTGCGCCAAAACCCGTCGGCCTCTGGGGCGCCTATGTGATGGGCCTCGCCTTCGCCTTCGGCTGGACGCCCTGCATCGGCCCGATCCTCGCAGCGATCCTCTCGATTGCCGCGGCCGAGGCGACCGTGACGAAAGGCGCGGGGCTCCTCGCGGTCTATTCCGCCGGACTCGGCATTCCCTTCCTGGTTGCGGCGCTGATGATCGAGCAGTTTTCAAAACTGTTCGCGCGCATGAAGGGCCAGCTCGTCAATGTCGAGCGCGCCATGGGCGTGTTGATGGTCATCACCGGCATCGGCTTCCTCACGGGCGCGGTCTCCAATGTGAGCATCTGGCTGCTGGAGACGTTTCCGGCGCTGCAGACGATCGGTTAGGCGTTCACCGCTTGTCGTCCAGCGCGCAGATGACCGTGCAGACCACGCCGCGCGGCAGGAAGTCGACCGTTGCCTCGCCGCCGAGCTGGTCGCGCGCGCTGCGCTCGATCAGGCGCGAGCCGAAGCCGCGCTGCACCGGCGCGGTCACCGGCGGGCCGCCAGTCTCGGTCCAGATCAGCCGGAGCTGTGGCTTCGGCGTATCTTCCAATATCTCCCAGTCCAGGGTCACCCGGCCCGTCTCGCTGGACAGCGCGCCGTATTTCGCGGCGTTGGTCGCGATTTCATGCACGATCATCGACAGCACGACGGCAAGCCGCGGCGACAATGGCACGGCGGGGCCGGCCATCCTGATGCGATCGGGATTGGCGAGCAGGAACGGCTGCAGCGCGCGTGCGATCACGTCTCGCAGCTCCGAGCCCGCCCACTTCTCCTGACTGAGGAGATTGTGCGCCTCGGCCAGCGCGCCGAGGCGCCCCTCGAACTTGGCCCGCTCGTCGCGGCTGGCGCTGCGAAAAGTCTGCACTGCGATAGCTTGCATCAGCGCCAGCGTGTTCTTGACGCGGTGGTTGAGCTCCTCGATCAGCAGATTGTGCAGCATGTCGCCGCGCGCGATCGTGGTCGCCATCCTGACTGCAAAGGTGAGGCCGACCAGCAGCAGCACGCCGCCGATCAGGCCGGTGATCGCGATGTTGCGCCAGAGCGGCGCGATCAGCGAGCTCTCGGTGACACCGGCGGCGATGGTCCAGCCGGTCAGCCGCGATCGCGCATAGGCCGAGGCGAGGGCCACGCCGTCGAGCGACACGCTCGACAGAACCGCCTCGGGTGCGCGGAACATCGCCTCATGGAGCGACGCCGAGGCCTGCTTGCCGAAGGTCTCGTTCGGATTGGGGACGCGCGCGAACACGACGCCCTTGCTGTCGAGCAGCGATACGGTCCATTGCGCGTCGGGCCGCTGCCGCTCGACCAGATGCTGGAAGATATCGATCGGCGGGCTGAAGGAGAGCGCGTAGACCACCTCGCCGTCGCGCAGCACAGGGACTTCGACCGTGACGATCGGGCGCTTCTTGGCCGCGCCGGTGAACAGATCGGAAAATTGCGGCGTCTTGCTCGCGAAGACCCGTTCGACGATATCGCGATTGTTACGCGGCGGCAGGCTCGTCGTGTCGGTCGTTCGTGTCGAGAACAGCTGATGCCCGGACTTGTCGGCCAGCAGCAGGACGCTGTCCTCGCCATATTGGCTGATGAACCCGACTGCCGAGCGGCGGAAACTGTCGAAGTCGCCATTGTGCAGGGACTCGCTGAGCGCGAGGACCTGCAGGCCGCCCGTCATCCGCTGCACCTCGGAATCGAGCACCAGGCGCATGCTACGCACGGTCTCGAGCACCCGGCGCGTCGCGTCGCTGCGGTCCTGGCGATAGTTGGAATAAGCGAGGCCGACCGCGAAAACGATCAACGGCAACATCGTTCCCGTCACCAGGAGAGCGAGCCGGACCGGCAGGGTGAACTTTGGCAAACGCGCACGTCCCGGTTCCAGCGCCGTGGCGCCAGATTATGGTTTTCAGGACCATAGGGGCACGATCCGCATCGCGCCATGGGATTTTTCGTAGGCGTTCCGAGATTGGATTTTGCGGCGCAATCGCGCCCGCAAGGCTCACGTCATGCCGATTGCCGTCAGCAGCAAGCAAACCGCATAAACGACGGCGAGGCTGAGGCCCGCAATCCGTGCTCCTCGATGGTGAGACGTCATCCGCCCATCTCCAGAAGGACGGCCGCCGGTGCGGCGACCGTCCTGTTGGTTTGCTCTCGATCAATCGACTTCCTGCACGACCGCGCGCGTAGCGGGATCGACCAGCATCACACGATCGCCGGAGTAGACGTAGCGATACTTGGTGAGCGAGGGGCCCCAGTCCGCCGGTACGGACTCGAGCTCGACATCGTGCGGAACCGTACTACCGACGACGATCTTCTCCTTCGTCGTCACGGGGCGAAGATGGTGCTCGGTGACGTAGGATTTGATCCTGGTCCGATATTCCGGCTCGATCTGCACCGCCGCGTGACCCGCTCCCGTCGTGGTGACGACGGTGGATTGCGCGAATGCGCCGGTCGAAATCAGAACAGCGGCGGCCGAAAGCATGAACAACTTTTTCATTCTGGTCTCCTCGCAGAGTTAAGCGCCGCACCAACCCGGCACCGCAGAGGCTGTTCCAGCCGTTCGGAACAAATTGCGGTTTTTTCCCGTTGTCGATTGCCGACGCGAATGGGCTTCGGCAACTGGAGGAGGAACCATGACACTCAGAATCGTAACTGCAGCCGTGATGATCGCGGCGCTCGCCGGCCCGGCGTTCGCGGCCGACGAGTTCTACGTCGTGCAGGACGTGAAGACGAAGAAATGCACCGTCGTCGACAAGAAGCCGACGGACACGTCCATGACCGTCGTCAGCCCGTCCGGCACGATCTACAAATCGCGCACCGAGGCGGAAAGCGGCATGAAGACCGTCAAGGTCTGCACGTCAAACTGATGAGGAGACAAATGCCAGTTCTTATTTTCTAGGCCGTACCAGCCGTGCTGGTTATCGGCGGCGGCATTTATCTGATCGGTCATTTCTATTGAGCAAATAGCGGCGGGGCTGCGCAAGGTTCGCGAAAGCCCCGTCGCATTCAGGACTTCGCGGTCTAGAGTTGCTCTCGGTAATCGCGGCATAGACCATGCTGCGCAACTCGCGCCGGATCGGATAGGCGCTCGATGGCAGTACTTGCGTCATGAAGATGGTGATCAGCTCCTCGGCGGGATCGATCCAGAACGAGGTCGTGGCCGCGCCGCCCCAATTATATTCGCCGGGGCTGCCGGCGATCAGTGTCTCCGCCGGGCGCATGGTGACGGCGAAGCCGAGGCCGAAGCCGATGCCGTTATAGGTTGCCTCGGAGAACAGCGAGCGCGAGACCTCCGGCAGGAAACGTCCACCTGGAATGTGATTGGTCGTCATCAGTGCCAGTGTCTTCGGCCCGATCAGCCTCACACCGCCGATCTCCCCGCCGTTGAGCAGCGCGCGGCAGAAGGTGAGATAGTCCGCAACCGTCGAGCACAGGCCGCCGCCGCCGGAAATGAAGGAGGGCGGTGAGAGGAAGGAGCTTTTGGTCGGATGGTCCTGGAGCGTCAGGCCCTCGCGGCGCTGGCCGGCATGGAACGTGAAGCCACCGTTGGGATCGGCGTTGTAGCAGGCGGCGAAGCGATGCGCCTTCGAGGCCGGCACGTGGAAATCGGTGTCGGTCATGCCGAGCGGATCGAGGATCCGCGTCTTGAGGAACTGCTCGAACGGCATGCCGGAAATCTTGCCGACGAGATAGCCGAGCACGTCGGTCGATACCGAATAGTTCCAGGCCTCGCCCGGCGAAAACTCCAGCGGGATTTTTGCGAGGCTCTCGATCATGGTCTGGAGCGTGCCTGATTTCTCGACCTCGCCGATCTTCTCGGCGCGATAGGCAGCATCGACGTTGGAGCGCTGCTGGAAGCCGTAAGTGAGCCCCGACGTATGGCGCAGCAGGTCGACGATCAGCATCGACCGGGACGGCGGCCGGGTCAGGAAGGCGGGTGAGGTGCCGGCGACGAAGACGCCGAGATTCTTCCATTCCGGAATATATTTGGCGACAGGCTCGTCGATCGCGACCAGGCCTTGCTCGACCAGCATCATGAAGGCGACGCTGGTGAGCGGCTTGGTCATGGAATAGATGCGATAGATGGTGTCGTCCTTGACCGGCGCCTTGCGCTCGATATCGGCAAAGCCCTGGACCGAACTGTGCGCGAGCTTGCCCCGGCGGTAGACCAGCAGATGCGTGCCCGGGAAACGGCCGGCATCGATGTAGCGGCTCTTCAGATGTGCATCGACGCGGTCGAGGGCGGCCTTGGACATGCCCACGGATTCGGGCGAGGCGGGGGTCGGGGCGAGCATTAGTTCCTCCGGGCAGTTTCTGGGGAAGTTGATAGCCGAAATGACGGCCTCATTCCAAGCGGGTCGCACTTAACGTGAGACCGGCGACTGGTGTAGGGTCCGGTCTGGAACGCCTCCAGGGAGCCCGAACGATCCTAACGGGCCAACGAGAAAACTCAGGGCAAAAGCACCATGACCCAGTTTAACGAGACCGAACTCACCGAAGCCGTCGTCAAAAGCTTCGACAACACGCCTGATGCGCGCGCGAAATTCCTGCTCCAGGAATTGGTGAAGTCGCTGCACGATTACGTGAGCAAGACCGGTCTCACCTTCGAGGAATGGGATTACGCGATCGATTTCCTGACCCGCACCGGCCAGAAATGCACCGACACCCGCCAGGAATTCATCCTGCTGTCCGATGTGCTCGGCGTTTCCATGCTGGTCGACGCGGTCAACCATCGTGACCGCGACGGCGCGACCCAGACCACTGTGCTCGGCCCGTTCTATGTCGGCGAGCACAAGGTCACGGCCCACGGCACGGACATCTCGCCGAACAATCTCACCGGGGACCGGATGTTCGTGCAGAGCCGCGTCACCGATCTCGAGGGCAAGCCGCTTGCGAATGTCCCCGTCGACGTCTGGCATGCCGACGATGACGGGTTCTACGATTCACAGAAGGCGAATTACGACGAGGTCGGAGCCTCGGCGCGGGCGCGCTTCATCACGGACAGCGACGGCAAATTCTTCTTCCGCACCATTCTGCCGTGCAGCTATCCGATCCCGACGGACGGGCCGGTCGGCGAGATGATCGTGCAAACCAAGCGCCACCCGATGCGCCCCGCGCATGTGCACTTCCTGGTCAATGCCAAGGGCTACGAGCCGCTGATCACCCACGTCTTCATGGACGGCGACAAATATCTGGATTCCGACGTGGTGTTCGGAGTCAAGGACGACCTCGTCGCCAAGGTCGAGGCGCGCAACGACCTTGAGATGCCCGACGGCAGCAAGGCGAGCGGACAATGGCACCTGATGACCTACGAATTCCACCTCAAGCCGGGCGGCGGCATCGCGCCGAAACCGCTGGGAGCGAAGGCGGCCGAGCCGGCCTGACGGTCGGCTTGGCGCGCCGCTTCTCACCGTCCGATATAGGCGGCAAGCTCGTCGGGTGTGCCCTGGGGAAAGGCCTCCTTCATAAAGTCGAGAAAGGCGGATACGCGCGCGCTCAAGAGCCGTCGTGACGGATAGAGCGTCCACAGCGCGATCTCTGGTCCGTCGATGTCGCCCCAATGCACCAGCGTACCGGCAGCGAGGTCGTGACTGACCAGTGACACTGGAAGGCGTGCGGCGCCGACGCCCGCCCGGACCGCATCGCGGACCATGACGAGCGATGACAGGCGAAGCACCGGATCAACCGCAAAGCGCGATCTTCCTTTTGGCACCGTCACTTCCCAGGTGGTTAGCTGGTCGCCCGCTCCGCGTATGACAGCCGGCACAGAGTGATCGCCCCTCGGCCGTTTCAGGTTCGGGCTCGCCACGACCACCAGCCGATCGCGCAGAAACATTCGTCCGACAAGATTTTCATCCGGATCGGGATTGACCCGGATCACCAGGTCATAGCCCTCCTCCACCATGTCGACGCTCCGATCTTCCGTCGTGACCTCGAGGCGGACCTCCGGATATCTGAGCGCGAACCCGGCCGCGAGCTTGCCCATCGCAGTTTGCGAGAACA
Organism: Bradyrhizobium sp. RDM12; assembly: GCF_051917485.1. Lineage (NCBI taxonomy): Bacteria > Pseudomonadati > Pseudomonadota > Alphaproteobacteria > Hyphomicrobiales > Nitrobacteraceae > Bradyrhizobium > Bradyrhizobium sp. RDM12. The sequence continues at coordinate 6,730,785 of NZ_CM133064.1, read as the reverse complement.
GCAAGGGCGCGCTGATCCGCAACCTGCCTCGCGGACTTTCCCCTCGAAGCGATCGCTGCCGCCGTCTCGTCGAGCTCGGTGAGCAACGCCCCCGTTCGCTCGAAAAGGGCCCGTCCTTCCTGGGTGAGCTTCAGGGCGCGCGCTCCGCGCTCGAACAAGCGCAAATCGAGGCTGCTTTCCAGTTCCGCGACCCGGCGGGACAGGGTCGCTTTCGGCCGCCCAGCGGCGCGCGCGGCCCGTCCGAACCCTCCGTGCCGGGCGACGAGATTGAAGTCAGCGAGGGCAAGGAGGTCCATGTGTTCCACCAGTGGGACGGTAGGTCTAGATATAGCGTCTATTGGGCCAAATGTGGATCGCTATTTTCCGGCGTGTCTTTTGACCCCAACCGGAGTGATCCCCATGACCATCCTCGTTACCGGCGCAACCGGCACCGTCGGCCGCCACGTTGTCGAACAACTCGTGAAGCGCGGCGCCGATGTGCGCGCCCTCGTCCGCGATCCCGCGAAGGCCAATTTCCCGGCCGGCGTCACCGTCGCGCAGGGCGACCTGCTCGATGTCGACTCGCTGCGCGGCGCGTTGTCGGGCGTCTCCACCGTATTCCTGCTCAACGCAGTGGTGGCAGATGAATTCACGCAGGCCCTGATTACGTTCAACCTCGCGCGCGAGGCGGGCATTGAGAGGATCGTCTACCTGTCGGTGATCCACAGCGATCTCTACGTGAACGTGCCGCACTTCGCGGGCAAGTTCGGTGTCGAGCGCATGATCGAGCAGATGGGTTTCAACGCCACCATCCTGCGCCCGGCCTACTTCATGAACAACGATCTCACGATCAAGGACGTCGTGCTCGGACACGGTGTCTATCCGATGCCGATCGGCAGCAAGGGGCTCGCCATGATCGATGCGCGCGACATCGGCGAGATCGCAGCCATCGAGCTGATCCGCCGCGAACAGGCCGCCGGCCCGCTCCCGCTTGACCGGATCAATCTCGTCGGTCCCGACACGCTGACCGGCGCGGATATTGCCGCCATCTGGTCTGAGGTGCTGGGCCGCACGATCGCCTATGGCGGCGACGACGCCGGCAGGTTCGAGCAGAACCTCAGGCAGTTCATGCCGGGCTGGATGGCCTACGACATGCGGCTGATGTGCGAGCGCTTTCTCACGGACGGAATGGTTCCTGAGGCCGGCGACGCCGCACGTCTGACCGCGCTGCTGGGCCGTCACCTGCGCTCCTATCGAGACTTCGTCTCCGAGATCGCGGCGACGGCTTGAGGGCAGGGCCATACCCGACAACGATGCCTGGCTGCATCGTTCTCCGTTGATCACATGGTGAAGGCGGCCGAGCCGGCCTGACCGAGACCGGCCCTGCTAGCGTGCGTGCAGCAGGGCGAGCAGGACAACGATCGCGCAGGCCAGGATTATCGTGGTCAGTTTCCAGAACAGGAGCGGATTGCGCTCGATCAGGGGCGTGGTCCGCGTGCTGAGATAGGCCGGGTTCGGGATCCTGAGCTCGTAGATGAATTCGGAGATATCCTCGTGGCGCTTGTTGGGGTCGGGATGCAGCGCCTTGCGCAGCGCGCCGTCGATCCAGACCGGGACGGCGCGGTCGTCATGGCTGGCCGGACGATATCTGAGCTTCCACGCGTCCGATCGTCCCCTGATACGGCTGACCTGGGCGCCGTAGGGCAGCTTTCCGGTCAGCATCTGGTAGCAGATGGTTGCCAGCGAGAACATGTCCGATCGGGGAGAGCCGCCTTCACCAAGGAAGTATTCGGGTGCGGTGTACTGCACCGTGCCGAGGATTTCGGCGTCGCCCGGTGCGGCCTCGACGACACCGGCGACCTTGACCGCCCCGAAATCGATGATCTTCGCGGTGCCCGTCTTGTCGATCAGGACGTTGTCGGGTCGCAGATCCTGATGCAGCATCTCCATGCGATGAAAGGCGCGCAGGCCCGCGGCAATCTGGTCCACGATGCCGCGCGCGGTCTCGAGGTCGGGGCGCGGATTGTCCAGCATCCACTGCCGCAGGGTCTGCCCCTCGATAAATTCGGTCGCGACATAGAGATAGTTGCGCCGCTTGGACCGCGAGCGGGTTTGAGGACGTGCGGGCTGTCGATCCGGCGCGCGATCCATTCCTCCATTATGAACCGCTTCAGATAGACGGGATCGTCGCGAAGGTCGATCGAGGGGATCTTCAGGGCAACCATCTCCTCGGTCTCGGTGTCGACCGCGAGATAGATGTGGCTGCGGCTGCTGGCGTGAATCTCGCGGACGATACGGTAGCCGTCAAACAGCGCCCGGGGCTCCGGCAGCGGCGGCAGTGGCAGCTCGGCTGTGCCGCCAAAAATGTCGGATGAGCCGGTCGGCGGCACTTCTTCGATGCGCAGGATCTGGACGGTGATGTTGTCGCCGCTGCCGCGCCGATAGGCTTCTTCGACAATGGCCTTCGCCGCTCCATCGAGATCGTCCGCGTGCGTCGCGAGCGCGGTGCTGACGAAGCGATGATCGACGAACTCGTAGGCGCCGTCGGTGGCCAGCAGGAAGATGTCGCCTTGCCCGATCTGGAGCGCCTGGTAGTCGATTTCGATCTGCGGGTTGATCCCGAGCGCGCGGCCGAGATAGGTCTGCTCCGAAGAGACGATGATGCGGTGATCGTCGGTGAGCTGCTCGAGCGCCTTGCCGGCGACGCGGTAGATCCGGCAATCGCCGACGTGAAAGATATGGGCCGTGGTCGATTTGACGACCATGGCCGTGAAGGTGCAGACATAGCCCTTGTCGCGATCATAGGCGTATTGGCTGCGGCGCGTCTCGGCGTGGAGCCATGAATTGGTGGCTTCCAGCACGCGTCGCGCCGAGGTCTTCACCGTCCAGGACTCCGGCGTGCAGTAATAGTCGGTCAGGAAGCTCTTGACCGCGGACTCGCTCGCCACCTGGCTCACCGCGCTGCTCGAGATACCGTCGGCCAGGACGACGGCAATCCCCTTCAGGCTCAACAGCGGCTCCGCCGGGATGAGCGCGCCGTGAAAGTCCTGATTGACCGGCTTGCGCCCCTTGTCGGAGTGCTGCCCGATCGAAATTCGCAAGCCCCGGCCCATGCTCGCCACCAATCCAAAGGGAGCCTCACCTTATCAGGCGAGCCTCCCTTTGTTGACGATCAGGCCGCGGCGCGGGTCTGCGCCTTCGCAGCCGGTTCGCGCTTCGGCTTCGTCAGGACATGCGTCGTGTACAGCGTCAGTCCGGTGAAGGCGAGACCGCCCACGAGGTTACCCAGCACGGTCGGGATCTCGTTCCAGATGAAATAGTCCATGATCGAGAACTTGGCATGGAGCATCAGGCCTGATGGGAACAGGAACATGTTCACCACGGAATGCTCGAACACCATGTAGAAGAACACCAGGATCGGCATCCACATCGCGATGACCTTGCCCGGCACGGTCGTGGAGATCATGGCGCCAACGACGCCGGTCGAGACCATCCAGTTGCAGAGCATGCCGCGGATGAACAGCGTCGCCATGCCGGCGGCGCCATGCGCTGCGTAGCCGAGGGTTCGGCCTTCACCGATATTGCCGATGGCGGCGCCGACCTTGTCCGGATCCTGGGTGAATCCGAACGTCGTCACGAAGGCCATCATGAAGGCCACCGTGAGGGCGCCGGCGAAATTGCCGATGAAGACGAGGCCCCAGTTCCGCAAGACGCCGCCGAGCGTGACGCCGGGCCGCTTGTCGATCAGTGCGAGCGGCGCGAGCACGAACACGCCGGTCAGTAGGTCGAAGCCCAACAGATAGAGCATCGAGAATCCGACCGGAAACAGCAGGGCGCCGATGATCGGCTGGCCGGTGTTGACGTTGATCGTGACGGCGAACCAGGCGGCGAGTGCCAGGATGGCGCCGGCCATGTAGGCGCGGATGACCGTATCCCTGGTGGACATGAAGATCTTGGATTCGCCTGCGTCCACCATCTTGGTGACGAATTCCGAGGGTGCGAGATACGACATCAACAGCTCCTTTGCTCGTGTGCATGATCGACCCCGCCCGTGCTGGATCGACGCCTTGTCAGATCAGTGAGCTTTCGCGCCCAGTGGGATGGGGCGCGAACGGAGAGGGACATCGAGGTGCGCAAGGGACAGCGTCACGATGACCGCGCCTTGGCGGACCAGCGAACAGGCTTCCCAGTGGCCTTCGGTGGCTTCGCGCTCCGGCTCACTGTCAGTCATCGTTGACTAGGCAGAACGAAAGCAATCGATGTGCCAGATGATCCGGCACTGCCGGCAGCATTCCGAGCCTAATTTGCTCGTGCTGGAAGCGGATAGCCCTGCTGCAGACCGTCGCGTTCGACCGCTATCCGCGGCGAACTGGCGCGAAAACGGGCTCCTGCCCAAGTCTTGTGCGACGCACAATCAGCGGGCGAATCCGCATTCAAGAAATGAGCGGCGCGCAAGTTTTTGATGCAATTATACGCATGATTATTTTTTAACCATCGTCGCAAGTAACTGAATTTACTTCCTTTTCTACCATTGGCCGACTTGGCATGGAGCTTGAAATAGAGGTTTCGACGCCATCGACGCCGTCATCGAGCAATCATTCAAATCGTGACACCGCCGAGAACGGGGGCTTCCCCGAGCGTGCATCTTTGCGCCCCGCGTCAGTCGGTGTCCCGCTTCCTAGTGAAAGGGACTTTTCCACTGAAGGAAGGCAATCCGACGTGGATTTCCGACTGGCGCCCCGAAGATGAGGCGTTCTGGAATGCGGGCGGCAAAGTCGTCGCCCGGCGTAACCTGATCTGGTCGATCGTCGCTGAGCATATCGGCTTCTCCGTCTGGCTGATCTGGAGCATCGTCGCGACCAAGCTGCCGCAGGCAGGCTTCCACTACTCGACCGACGAACTGTTTCAGCTCGTGGCCGTGCCGGGTCTGATCGGCGCCTTGATGCGCTTTCCCTACACGTTCGCGGTCACCACGTTCGGCGGGCGCAACTGGACGATTTTCAGCGCAGCCGTGCTGTTTATCCCGACGCTGGCGCTTGCGTATTTCGTCGGTCAGCCCGAAACGCCGTTCTGGCTGATGCTGCTGATCGCGTCGACCGCCGGCCTCGGCGGCGGCAATTTCGCGTCCAGCATGACCAACATCTCCTTCTTCTTTCCCGACCGGATGAAGGGTTGGGCACTCGGCCTGAACGCGGCCGGCGGCAATATCGGCGTGTCCAGCGTGCAGCTGCTGACGCCGATCCTGATGACGCTCGCCGTTATCAACCTGTTCCAGGCAGCGCCGGTCGGCGGCGTCTATCTCCAGAACGCCGGCCTGATGTGGGTGTTGCCGATCGCGATCGCGGTGTTCGGCGCGGTGTTCTTCATGAACAACCTGACCTCGGCGAAGTCGTCGATCAAGAACCAGCTTGCCATCGTCAAGCGCAAGCACACCTGGATCATGGCGATCATCTACATCGGGACGTTCGGCTCGTTCATCGGCTATTCCGCCGCGTTTCCGCTGCTGATCAAGACCCAGTTTCCCACGGTCACGATCTCGATCGCGTTCCTCGGTCCGCTGGTCGGCTCGCTGTCGCGTCCGTTCGGCGGCTGGCTCGCCGATAGGGTCGGCGGCTCCATCATCACCTTCTGGAATTTCATCGCGATGGCGGCGGCCACGATCGGCGTGCTGTACTTCGTCGGGCAGAAGGACTTCACCGGCTTCCTTGCGATGTTCCTGATCCTGTTCCTGACGACGGGCATCGGCAACGGCTCGACCTATCGCATGATCCCCTCGATCTTCCGCGAGCAGAACCTGTTCAAGGTGCGCGGCAAGGGCGATGCGGCGCGCGCGATGGCGCTGAAGACCGCGGGCATCGAGAGCGGTGCGGCTGTCGGCTTTATCGGCGCGGTGGGCGCCGTCGGCGGTTATCTGATCCCGAGCAGCTTCGGCAAGTCGATCGCGATGACCGGCGGCCCGCAGGTCGCGCTCGCCATCTTCCTGGCCTTCTATGCCGTCTGCCTCGGGCTGACCTGGTGGTTCTACCTGCGTCGCAGCCCGCAGGCCGAAGGCGCGCCAAGCCTCGCCGAAGCGCGAGTCTAATCGCTTGGTAGGAATCTCGCTTCTCCCCGTACGCGGGGAGAGGCCGCTCTGATGACGTTTGATCCATGAACTTTCTCCGCAATGACGCGGACAAAGGCAGACCGAAACAGACGGGAAACCATCATGACACCTCAGCAGATCGCCCTCGTGCAGCAAAGCTTTTCCAAGGTCGCGCCGATTTCCGAAGCAGCTTCGCAGCTGTTCTATGATCGCTTGTTCGAGGTCGCGCCGTCCGTGCGCGCGATGTTTCCTGAAGACATGACCGAGCAGCGCAAGAAGCTGATGGGCATGCTCGCCGCCGTCGTGGGCGGCCTGTCGAATCTGGAGACGATCCTTCCGGCGGCTTCGGCGCTCGCCAAGCGTCACGTCGGCTACGGCGCCAAGGCCGAGCACTATCCCGTGGTCGGCGCGACCTTGCTGTGGACTCTTGAGAAGGGCCTCGGCGAAGCCTGGACGCCTGAACTCGCAACCGCCTGGACCGACGCCTATGGCGTGCTGTCCGGCTACATGATTTCCAAGGCCTACGGCGCACAATCGCAGGCCGCCGAATAGGAGATAGCTTGTGAGTGAACCGCTAGTCATCGTCGGTAACGGTATGGCGGCCGCGCGTCTTGTCGATGAGCTCGCCAAGACTGCACTCGGCCGCTACGCGGTTGCCGTTATCGGCGATGAGCCGCGGCTCGCTTACAACCGCGTGCTGCTCTCCTCCGTGCTGGCCGGCGAGACCGGCTCGCACGAGATCGAGCTACGCCCGGCGGACTGGTGGCGCCATCGCGGCGTCACCGTGCGCTACGGCTATCGCGTCACCGAGATCGACACCGGCCGCCGCGAGCTCAAGATCGCCGGCGAAGAGAGCATGGAATATTCCAAACTGGTGCTCGCCACTGGATCAACGCCGCTGCGGCTCAACGTGCCGGGCGCCGATCTTGCCGGTGTCCATACCTTTCGCGACACGCGCGATGTCGACCTGTTGCTGACGCTGGCCGCCGCGAAGAAGCGCGTCGTCGTGGTCGGCGGCGGCCTGCTCGGCCTTGAAGCGGCCTACGGCCTTGCCAAGGCCGGCGCGCCCGTGACGCTTCTGCATCTGATGGACCGGCTGATGGAGCGCCAGCTCGACGGGCCGGCCGCCGATCTGCTCAGGACGCTGGTCGAACGCAAGGGCATTCGCATTATGCTCAATGCCAGCACCAAGTGCATCCACGGCGTTGGCCATGTCGAAGCCGTCGAGCTTGCCGACGGCAGCCGCATCGAAGCTGACGCCGTGATCTTCGCCGCCGGCATCAGACCCAACATCGCGCTGGCCAAGGAGGCAGGCATCGCGGTCAACCGCGGCATCGTCGTCAATGACGAGATGCAGACCGCATCGCCCGACATCTACGCGCTCGGAGAGTGCGCCGAGCATCGCGGCACCTGCTACGGTCTGGTCGAGCCGGCCTACGAGCAGGCGCGCGTCCTGGCGCGCCATCTCGGCGGCCGCCCCGCCGCCTATCAGGGCAGCGTGGTCTCGACCAATCTCAAAGTCTCCGGCGTCAGCGTGTTTTCCGCCGGCGACTTCATCGGCGGCGAGGGCAGCGAGAGTCTCGTGCTGACGGACCGCAGGCGCGGCACCTACAAGAAGCTTGTTATTGCCGACGGATGCCTCACGGGCGCCGTGCTGATCGGCGATACCGCCGATGCACTCTGGTATCTCGAGCTGATCCGCACCCGCGAGAAGATCGCCGGGATCTGCGCGGACATGATGTTCGGCCGCGCGCTCGGGCTTCCGTCCAAGGCGGCGTGAAGGAGGCGGCTTGACATGACGGCGATCGACCCTGGCCTCGGCGCTACCAAGACGACTTGTCCCTATTGCGGCGTCGGCTGCGGCGTGCTCGCAACGCCCGATGCCGCGGGTGGCGCCGCGATCGCGGGTGATCCCGATCACCCCGCCAATTTCAGCCGGCTGTGCTCGAAAGGCTCTGCGCTCGGCGAGACCGTCGGGCTTGAGAGCCGGCTGCTGTATCCGATGATCCGCTGCAAGGGCGTGCTGGAGCGCGTCGCCTGGAGCGATGCGCTCGATCATGTCGCCCATCGCATGCAGCATATCGTCGCGCGCGACGGTGCCGATGCGGTCGCGTTCTATCTTTCGGGCCAGCTCCTCACCGAGGATTACTACGTCGCCAACAAGCTGATGAAGGGCTTCGTCGGCACCGCCAATGTCGACACCAATTCGCGGCTCTGCATGTCGTCCTCGGTCGCCGGTCATCGCCGTGCCTTCGGCGCCGACACGGTGCCGGGCTGCTATGAGGATCTCGACCAGGCCGATCTGCTCGTCTTCGTCGGCTCGAATGCGGCCTGGTGCCACCCGGTGCTGTTCCAGCGCATGCTGAAAAACCGGCAGGAGCGCGGCGCGCGCATGATCGTGATCGATCCGCGCCGCACCGATACCGCGAGCGACGTCGATCTGTTCCTCGGCCTCAAGCCCGGCACCGACACCGCCCTTTTCTCGGGCCTGTTGGTCCATCTCGCCGACAGCGGCGCACTGGATCGGGAGTATATCGCTCAGAACACGTCCGGCTTTGATGATGCGCTGGCGCGCGCGCGCAACATCGCCGGCAGCGTCACCGCGGCCGCGCTGGCGACCGGCCTCTCCGAGCAGGACGTCGCCGCCTTCTTCAGGATGTTTCGCGAGACCGAGCGTGTCGTGACGCTCTATTCGCAGGGCGTCAACCAGTCGGCGCAGGGCACCGACAAGGTCAATGCGATCCTGAATTGCCATCTCGCGACGGGGCGCATCGGCAAGCCCGGTGCCTCGCCGTTCTCGCTGACCGGCCAGCCCAACGCGATGGGCGGCCGCGAGGTCGGCGGCCTCGCGAACCAGCTCGCCGCGCACATGAACTTCACGCCGCCCGACATCGATCGCGTCAGGCGGTTCTGGAAGGCGCCGCGCATCGCCACCCATGAAGGGCTGAAGGCGGTGCAGCTGTTCGAGGCGATCCATCGCGGCGAGGTCAAGGCGCTCTGGGTGATGGGCACCAATCCCGCGGTGTCGCTGCCCGATGCGGATTTCGTGCACGAGGCGCTGAAGAAGCTCGAGCTGTTCGTGGTATCCGAGAACGTGCTGTCCAACGACACGGTCGAGGCCGGCCCGCACGTGCTGCTGCCGGCGCTGGCCTGGGGCGAGAAGTCGGGCACGGTGACCAACTCCGAGCGCCGCATCTCGCGCCAGCGTTCGTTCCTCCCCGCACCCGGTGAGGCGCGCCCCGATTGGTGGATCCTCAGCGAGACCGCAAAACGCCTCGGCTTCGGCGATAGCTTTAATTACAAATCCGCCGCCGAGATCTTCCGCGAACATGCCGCGCTCTCGGCCTTCGAGAACAACGGCAGCCGCGATTTCGACATCGGCGCGCTGGCGTCGCTGTCCGACGAAGCCTTTGACGCCTTGAAGCCCGTGCAATGGCCGGCGCGCGAAGGTGAAGCGCCGGGCGAGCGCTTCTTCGCGACAGGCGGCTTCTTCACCAATGACGGCAAGGGCCGCTTCGTCGCGCCCGAGGTGCCGGCACTGCGCAGCGAGACGGGACCGTCGCGTCCCCTGCGGCTCAACACCGGACGCATCCGCGACCAGTGGCACACCATGACGCGCACGGGGCTGAGCAAGCGGCTCGGCGCGCATCTGCCCGAGCCCTTCGTCGAGATCCACCCCGACGACGCCAACAAATACGGCATCGCCCATGATGGCTATGCCCGCATCACCACCGATTACGGGCAGTGCATTTTGAAAGCCGTCGTCAGCGATCGGCAGCAGCGCGGTGCGTTGTTCGCGCCGATCCACTGGAGCGCAATGAATGCCTCGCACGGCCGCGTCGGTGCGTTGGTCGCGCCGTTCACCGATCCATTCTCGGGCCAGCCGGAGTCGAAGGCCACGCCGGCTGCGATCGCGCCCTATGAATACGTCTTCCGCGGCTTCGCGCTCACGCGAAAACAGCTTGATCTGCCGCCGAATTTGTTGTGGACCCGCGCGACCGTCGCCGGCGGCTTCGGCTATCTCTTCGCCGACAATGCCGATCTGTCGCGTTGGCCGGCCTGGCTCGACGGCCTCGCCGGCGAGGACGTGGCCGAGTACCGCGATTTCGGCGGCGGCGTTTATCGCGCGGCCTCGTTTGCGGGCGATCGCATCGAGACCTGTCTGTTCGTCGGCCCCGCGCACGATGCCGGCGACTGGGAGGTGGTGAAGAGCGTGTTTGCGGCCGATCACGTCACCGACGATCAGCGCCGCATGCTGCTATCGGGCAAGTCGAGCGAAGGCGCCGCGGCGACCGGCCCGATCGTCTGCGCCTGCTTCGGCATCGGCCGCGGCACCATCTGCGACACCATCGCGAGCGGTGCCCGCACCGCCGCCGAAATCGGCACCAAGCTCAAGGCCGGCACCAATTGCGGCTCCTGCATCCCCGAGCTGAAGCGGCTGATTGCGACGACCGAGGTGGCGGCGAAGCAAGCCAGGCTCGCGGGCGCGGCCGGGTAGGCCCAACTCTTTCTATCGTCATTGCGAGCGCAGCGAAGCAATCCAGGGTCTTTCCGCGGAGGGATTCTGGATTGCTTCGCTACGCTCGCAATGACGGCGTGGATGCAGTGCTCGAGATATCTCCTGCCGTCGTCGGGGCGCGCCCATCTCCCCAATCGACGCGCCGGCGATTGTGCCCTATCTTGCGCGCTCTCGCCCCTCAACAATCATAAAAGCTATGATGTACCTGGAAACGCCACCGCGCCTGATCGAAACCAAGATCTTTTCCGCCATGCCCGACAATTTCCGCCGCAAGGGCGTGCGGACGGATTGGGCTGACGCCAACCGGCCGGGCGTGCCGACGGACAGCTTCATCGAGGGGCCGTCGTTCGACGGGGATGGCAATCTCTACATCGTCGACATTCCCTTCGGTCGCATCTTCCGCATCGCGCCGGATGGGACGTGGTCGCTCGTAATCGAGTATGAGGGCTGGCCAAACGGGCTGAAGATCGCCGCTGACGGTCGCATCCTGGTGGCCGATTACATGCACGGAATTATGGAGCTCGACGCCAGGGCCGGCCGCATCAAGCCTCTCCTCACCGCGCGCAATTCGGAATCGTTCCGCGGCTGCAACGATCTGCATCTCGCCTCCAACGGCGACATCTATTTCACCGACCAGGGTCAGACCGGCCTGCATGACGCAAGCGGCCGCGTCTATAAGCTGGCGCCGGACGGCCGGCTCGATTGTCTGATCGACACCGGCATCAGCCCGAACGGACTGGTGCTTGATCCGACCGAGACCGTGCTGTTCGTCGCGATGACACGCGACAATGCGGTGTGGCGGCTGCCGTTCATGAAGGATGGCAGCGTGTCGAAGGTTGGCCGCTTCTGCTGGCTGTTCGGCACATCAGGCCCCGACGGCATGACCATGGATGCGAACGGCCGCCTGTTCGTCTGTCACGCCTCGCTCGGCCACGTCTTCGTATTCGCACCGAATGGTGAACTGATCGCCCGGATCAAATCGTGCGCAGGGCCGAACTGCACCAATGTCGCCATCGGTGGTGCGAAGAAGGATCGGCTCTATATCACGGAGTCGGCGACCGGCAGCGTGCTGGTTGCGGACATCAGCGGATTGAACTCCTGAGCCGCTTGGCAGTTGCCAGAGCGAAAAAGTGGCATCGGAGACGAACATGAACACAAAGCCCTTCGGCAAGACCGGCGCCAACGTCTCCGTGATCGGGCAGGGCACCTGGTATCTCGACCATGGCGATCGCAAACGCGCGGTCGAGGCGCTGCAGCGCGGGCTCGATCTCGGCATGACCCATATCGACACCGCCGAGATGTATGGCGATGCCGAACTCGTCATCTCCGATGCGATCGCCGGCCGTCGGGATGAAGTGTTCCTGGTGTCAAAGGTGCTGCCGAGCAACGCGTCCCGTCGCGGCACCATCACCGCTTGCGAACGCTCGCTGAAGCGGCTGAAGACGGACCGGCTCGATTGCTATCTGCTGCACTGGCGCGGCTCGTACGACCTTGAAGACACCGCCGCCGCGTTCGAGGAACTGGTGGAGACCGGCAAGATCAGATCCTGGGGGTCTCCAATTTCGACGCCGACGATCTCGACGAGATGCTCGAGGTTTCCGGCGAAGGCAAGATCGCCTGCAATCAGGTGCTCTATCATCTGAAGGAACGTGCGATCGAGCATGCCGTCATCCCCTGGTGCGAGAAGCACGGCGTCGCGGTCGTCGCCTATTCGCCGTTCGGACACGATGATTTTCCCGATGAGCGCAGCAAGGGCGGCGCCGTGCTGGCGCGCATCGCGGATGCGCGTGGCGTGACACCGCGCCAGGTCGCGCTGAGCTTCCTCACCCGTGCAAATACGGTGTTTGCGATTCCGAAGGCGTCGTCCGCGGAACACGCCGGCGAAAATGCGGCTGCCGGCGATCTCTTGCTGACGAAAGAGGAGATTTCAGCGCTGGATGCGGCGTTTCCGCGCGGTCCGAAGCCGCGCAGCTTGCCCATGTTGTAGTGCACAAAAGCCTATTGTTAATGGAGTATTGACGCGCGCGGACGTGAGCGCATATCGGCATCCTGTTTTCGGAAGTTGTGAAAGCGGTGCATTTGTCGTTTTTTACGACCGTTCGCGAATCGTCTTTTTCCCAGGTTTCAGCCGTGACACCGCCGCCCGCCGCAGCCGCAAGGCTCGACAGTGTTTCCATGCCCGTGCCGGAGAAGAAGCAGCAGACGCGCCGCGCGCCTGCGCGCGTCGATCATCCCTTCAAGGGGATCGCGCTGGTGCTACTGTCGACGGTGTTTCTCGGCTGCTCCGACGTCACCGCGAAATATCTCTCGACGAGCCTGCCGTCGATCGAGATCACCTGGATCCGCTTCGTCACCTTCGCGCTGATGTTCACGCCGGTGATGCTGCCGGGCTCGCCGCTGCATGCCATGCGGACCGAGCGTCTCGGGCTGCAATTGATGCGCGGTGTCGCGCTGCTCGGCTCTTCGCTGTTCTTCATCACCGGTTTGCGCTTCCTTCCCATCGCGGAAGCCTCTGCCACCGGTTTCGTCTCGCCGCTGTTCGTCACCGCGCTTTCGATCATCTTCCTCAGCGAGATGGTCGGCATGCGCCGCTGGATCGCGACCGCGATCGGGCTGATCGGCGTGATGATCATTCTGCGGCCGGGTTCGAGCGCGTTCCACGTCGCTGCCTTCTTCCCGATCGTCTCGGCGTTCTGCTGGGCTGCCGCGCTGATCATGACGCGCATGATGAGCGGGCGGGAAGCGGTCCTCACAACGATGGCGTACTCGGCTCTCACCGGTGTTGCGATCCTCAGCGTGATGGTGCCGTTCGTCTGGGTCACGCCGAGCTGGACCGCGATCGGACTCGGCATCGTGATCGGCGTCGCCTCCACCGTCGGCCAGTGGATCGTCGTGCTCGCCTATCGCTATGGCGACGCCTCGGTGCTGGCGCCGTTCTCGTACACGCAGTTGCTATGGGTCAGCATTTTGGGCTTCTTCCTGTTCGGCGAGCTGCCGGATGTCTGGACCGTCACGGGCGCGGCCTTCATCGTCGCCAGCGGTCTCTACATCGCCCATCGCGAACGCATCCGCCGCGCTCAGCTGCTGTTGCTGGTGCTGGAAGAGCGTTCCCCGAACCCCTGACGCAAGTCCAAACGTCCCGCTTTGTGCTATCAACGGCTCCAACAAACGGGGAGGAGCCGGATGCGCGCTGCGATTTTCAGGAACGGTGAGATTGTCGTCGACCGGATGGCCGAGCCGAAGCCGGGCCCCGGCCAGGTGCTGGTCAAGACGCTCGCCTGCGGCATCTGCGGTTCCGACCTGCATGCGCGCCAGCACGCGCCGCGGATGGTGGAGATGGCGAAGAAGACCGGGCGAACGCCGATGGATCTGTCGCGCGATGTCGTGTTCGGCCACGAGTTTTGCTGCGAGATCGTCGACTACGGCCCCGGCACGACGCGCAAGCTCAAGCCCGGCACGCATGTGTGCTCGCTGCCCGCACTCCTGACGCCGGAGGGCATCAAGGGCATCGGCTATTCCAACGACTTTGTCGGCGGCTATGCGGAAGCGATGCTGCTCAGCGAGCCGTTGCTGCTGGAGGTGCCGAATGGCCTTGCGCCGGAACATGCCGCGTTGACCGAGCCGCTCGCGGTCGGCGTTCACGCCGTCGCAAAGGCCAATATCAGTGGCGGCGAAGTGCCGCTCGTGATCGGTTGCGGGCCGGTCGGGCTCGCGGTGATCGCAGCTCTGAAGATCAAGGGGCTGCATCCGATCGTCGCGGCCGACTATTCGCCGGCGCGGCGTGCCCTCGCAGCTCAGCTCGGTGCCGACATCATCGTCGATCCCCTGACGTCGCAGCCCTATGCGACCTGGGCCGAGCACGCGCAGATGTCGGAGGCGGAGAAGGCGGCGCGGCCGCCGCTCCAGGCCATGCTGCCGGCGCTGAAGCCCGCGGTCATCTTCGAATGCGTCGGTGTACCCGGCCTGCTGCAGCAGGTGTTCGAAGGTGCGCCGCGCGACGCCAAGATCGTCGTGGTCGGAGTCTGCATGGAGAGCGACAGATGTGAGCCCATGCTCGGCATCATGAAGGAGCTCAATGTTCAGTACGTTCTCGGCTACACGCCGGAGGAGTTTTCGGCGTCGCTGCGCCTGATCGCAGAAGGGCAGGTGGATGCCGCGGCGATGGTGACGGCGGAAGTGGGCATCGACGGCGTCGCCAAGGCGTTCGCCGATCTCGCCAATCCCGAGACGCACACCAAGATCATCGTGCAGCCGTGGCGGTGATGCCTTACACCGGCAGCGCGATCGAATATTTGACCTGGCTGAGCGCAAAGCTCGACTCGATCGAGGCGATGCCGTCGAGCCGGGTCAGCTTGGTCTTGAGGAAGGTCTCATAGGAGGCGAGGTCGGCCGCGACGACGCGCAGGAGGTAGTCGCGGTTACCGGTCATCAGATAGCACTCCAGCACCTCGTCCCATTTCGAGATCGCCCGCGCAAATCGATTGAGGTCCTCCTCCTTCTGCCGCGCCAGCTTGATCGAGATGAACACGCTGACATGCAGCCCCAGCGCCTTCTGGTCCACGGTTGCGATATAGCGCGAGATCACGCCGCGCTCCTCCAGCAGCTTGACCCTGCGATGGCAGGGCGAGACAGACAATCCGACCTTGTCGGCGAGTTCCTGCATCGTCAGGCGGCTGTCGATCTGGAGAGAGCTGAGGATCTTGCGGTCGATGGCGTCGAGCTCGGGCATTGGGATAAAACCTGGGTTTTCAGTGCATTCATTGGAATGATATCCCAATTTCGTGGATATGACGCGAAAAATTGAGAAATCTGGCGCGGCCCGCAGGCGTATTATCTTCCGATGGAGATTCCGGGAGCATTGCCATGCCCGTCGATACCGCCCGTTTGGACACATTGACCGCGCTGGCCCGCAAGGCGCTGTGGCTGTCGTCATGGACTATCCACCATGCCAACCACGTCCGGTCGAACACGGATGGACTGAAGGTCGGGGGACATCAGGCCTCCTCGGCCTCGCTCGCCACCATCATGTCGGCGCTGTATTTCAGCGTGTTGCGCCCCGAGGACCGCGTCGCGGTGAAGCCGCATGCGAGCCCGGTGTTCCATGCCATCCAATATCTGTTCGGCCGGCAGAGCCGCGAGAAGCTCGAGAACTTCCGCGGCTTCAAGGGCGCGCAGTCCTATCCCTCGCGCACCAAGGACGTCGATGATGTCGACTTCTCGACAGGCTCGGTCGGTCTCGGTGTCGCGCAGACGCTGTTTGCCTCGCTGGTGCAGGACTACGTCAAGGCGCATGGCTGGATGGACGATCGCCGCGAGGGGCGGATGATTGCGCTGGTCGGCGATGCCGAGATGGACGAGGGCAACATTTTCGAGGCGCTGGCCGAAGGCTGGAAGCACGGCCTGCGCAACACCTGGTGGGTGGTCGACTACAACCGCCAGTCGCTCGATGCCGTCGTGCGCGAAGGTCTCTGGGAAAAGTTCGAGACCATGTTCCGCAATTTCGGCTGGGACGTCGTCATCGTGAAATACGGCCGCCTGATGCGCGAGGCCTTTGCCGAGCCCGGCGGCGAGGCGCTGAAGCGCTGGATCGACAATTGCCCGAACGCGCTCTACGCGGCGCTGTGCTTCCAGGGCGGCGCCGCCTTCCGCAAGCATTTGTATGACGAGATCGGCGATCAGGGGCCGATCACGAAGCTGATCGACCGCCGCAGCGACGACGATCTGCTCGCGCTGATGTCGAATCTCGGCGGCCACGACATGGCGAGCATGCTGGAGGCATTCGAATCGATCGACCATGATCGCCCAGTCTGCTTCATCGCCTACACCATCAAGGGCGTCGGCCTGCCGTTCCAGGGCCACAAGGACAACCACGCCGGCCTGATGACGGTCGCGCAGATGGAGAAATATCGCGAGAGCCAGAACATCCGGCCCGGCCACGAATGGGACAAGTATGAGGGTCTCGCGCAGGATGCCGCCGAGCTCGATGCGTTCCTCGCAGGCGTGCCGTTCAACAAGGATGGCCGCCGGCTGACGGGGCCCGTCATCGAGGTGCCGCAGCAGCTTGCGTTCAAGCCGGCGCCGCAGATGTCGACGCAGCAGGGCTTTGGCCTCGTGCTGAACGAGATTGCGCGCGGTGACAGCGAACTGGCACAACGGATCGTCACGACGTCGCCCGACGTCACCGTCTCGACCAATCTCGGCCCGTGGGTGAACCGGCGTGGCCTGTTCGCGCGCGGCGAGAAGGCGGATTTATTCCGCAGCGAGAAAATTCCGTCCACCTTCAATTGGGACTTCTCGCCCAAGGGCCAGCATCTCGAACTCGGCATCGCCGAGATGAACCTGTTCATCATGCTGTCGGCGCTCGGCCTGTCGCACCAGATCAATGGCGCGCGGCTGTTGCCGATCGGCACGCTCTACGATCCCTTCATCGAGCGCGGTCTCGATGCGCTGAATTACGCCTGCTACCAGGATGCGCGCTTCATGGTGGCGGCGACGCCGTCGGGCATTACGCTTGCGCCCGAAGGCGGCGCGCACCAGTCGATCGCGACGCCGCTGATCGGCATGGCGCAGGACGGGCTCGCCTCGTTCGAGCCGGCCTTCGTCGACGAGCTCGCCGTGATCATGGGCTGGGGCTTCGAGCACATGCAGCGCGATCCGGGCGAGGGCGGTTCCGTCTACCTGCGGCTCTCGACGCGCTCGATCGAGCAAGCGCAGCGGATCATGACGCCGGAGCTGAAGCAGGGCATCACCGACGGCGCCTATTGGCTGCGCAAGCCTGGTCCGAATGCCGAACTCGTGATCGCCTATACCGGCGCCGTCGCGCCGGAGGCGATCGAGGCGACCGGCTTCATCGGCGAGAGCCGGCGCGACATCGGGCTGCTCGCGATTACCTCGGCGGACCGCCTGCACTCGGGCTGGACCGCCGCGCGAAAATTGCGGCGCGACCGGCGCGGCGTGCAGCACCTCAGCCACATCGAAAAACTGCTGGCGCCACTGCCGCGCGATTGCGGCATCGTGACGGTGATCGACGGCCATCCTTCCGCGCTCGGCTGGCTCGGCAGCGTTCGCGGCCATCGCGTCGAGGCGCTCGGCGTCGAGCAGTTCGGCCAGACCGGCAGCATCGCGGACCTTTATCGACACTACGGTATCGACGCCAACGCGATCATCGATGCGGCGGAAAGCCTCACCACCGGCGCACCGGTGCTGCATCGGAAGATGGCGGTGTAGTCGGGGTGACCGGGTCGCGTGGGCCCCGGATCTGCAGCGCATCACTGAAGAAGTGCTGCGCTGCGTCCGGGGCACGAGAGGTGTTTGCACTCGTTCTAATCTCGTGTCCCGGACGCGGCGCGACATGAAATGTCGCGACGCTGAGCCGGGACCCATGGTGCGCTTGCCTCGGTTTAATCCAAGTCCCATATTCCGCGCGTCCGCCGCAACGCTGGCCCCGCATATGGCGGGTTCAATTGCCGGGGCTTTCGTGCAAGGATGCCTGCCGAAACGCCCCCCAAGCCCCCAAGAAGAGGTTAACGATGGTCAATCGCATGCAATTCTACATCGACGGCGCCTGGGTCGATCCCGCCGTCAAGAAGTCCACGCCGGTCGTCAATCCGGCGACGGAAGAGGCGATGTACGAGGTTGCGCTGGGCTCCAAGGCCGACGTGGACAAGGCTGTCGCCGCCGCCAAGCGCGCCTTTGCGACGTTCTCCCAGACCAGCCGCGACGAGCGCGTCGCGCTGCTCACCAAGGTCATCGAGGTCTACAAGGGTCGCCTCAAGGAGATCGGGGTCGCCGTCTCCGACGAAATGGGCGCGCCGCTGCCGATGGCCGAAAAGCTCCAGGCCGGCGCCGGCCTCGGCCATCTCATGACCACGCTCGACGTGCTCAAGAACTATCATTTCGAGGAGCCGGTCGGCACCGCCATGGTGCTGCGCGAGCCGATCGGTGTGGTCGGCATGATCACGCCCTGGAACTGGCCGCTCAACCAGATCGCCTGCAAGGTCGCGCCCGCGCTCGCCGCCGGTTGCACCATGATCCTGAAGCCGTCGGAGTTCACGCCCACCTCGGCGCTGATCTTCGCGGAAATCCTTCATGAAGCCGGCGTGCCGAAGGGCGTGTTCAATCTCGTCAACGGCCTCGGCCCCGAGGTCGGTGCCGCCATGAGCGAGCACCCCGACATCGACATGATCTCCTTCACCGGCTCGACCCGCGCCGGCATCGACGTTGCCAAGCGCGCGGCGCCCACCGTGAAGCGCGTCAGCCAGGAGCTCGGCGGCAAGTCGCCGAACGTCATCCTCGAAGGCGCCGACCTGCAGAAGGCGGTCACCGGCGGGGTGATGCACATGTTCAACAACTCCGGCCAGTCCTGCAACGCGCCCTCGCGCATGATCGTGCCGCTGTCGAAGATGAAGGAAGTCGCCGCGATCGCGAAAGCCGTCGCCGAGAAGACCAAGGCCGGTGATCCCCGCGCCGAAGGCACGACGATCGGCCCCGTGGTCAATCGTGGCCAATGGGACAAGATCCAGGGCTTGATCAAGAAGGGCATCGACGAGGGCGCAACGCTTGTCGCCGGCGGCCCCGGTCTGCCCGAGGGCGTCAACAAGGGCTTCTATGTCCGCCCGACCATCTTCGCCGACGTCACGCCCGATATGACGATCGCCCGTGAAGAAATCTTCGGACCGGTGCTGACCATCCTCGGCGCCAAGGACGAAGCGGAGGCCGTGCACATCGCCAATGACACGCCGTATGGCCTCGCTGGCTACGTCACGGGCGCTTCGGTCGAGGACGCCAAGCGCGTCGGTCGCCAGATCCGCGCCGGCAATGTCAATCTCCAGGGCGTGCCCAACGACCGCACCGCGCCGTTCGGCGGTTACAAGCAGTCGGGCAACGGCCGCGAGTGGGGCAAGTACGGCCTCGAGGACTTCCTCGAAGTGAAGGCCGTCGCCGGCTTCAACGCGGCGTAGGTTTGAGCGCCTGAACCAACATGACGCCGGCGCGGGCAACCGCTCCGGCGTTTGTTTTGCTGAAGTGTCTCGGCAATGCGAGGCGCCGTAGGGTGGGCAAAGGCGCATAGCGACGTGCCCACCATTCCGCGACGAACAAGACATGGTGGGCACGCTTTCGCTTTGCCCACCCTACGAGACTCGCAACGACGGAGGAGGGCGCGGAGAACCTATCCCCCGACTGCGCCCTGCGTGTTCACATACAGCGCGTAGATCGACTGGCTCGCCGCCATGAACAGGCGGTTGCGCTTGACGCCGCCGAAGCAGAGATTGGCGCAGCGCTCCGGCAGCGCGATGCGGCCGATCATGACGCCGTCGGGCGCGAACACCACGACGCCGTCGAGCTCGGGATCGCCCATGCCCCAGCCGCACCAGAGATTGCCGTCGATGTCGCAGCGCATGCCGTCGGGCGTGCCCGGACCGGCGTCGATGTGGACGCGTTTGTTGGAGAGGGTGCTGCCGTCGACCGAGATGTCATAGGCGAGGATCTTTCGGTTCGGTTGCCCACGCGATTCCACCACGTACAGGATCTTCTCGTCCGGCGAGAAGCACAGCCCGTTCGGGCCCAGCACGCCCTCGGCGACGATGGTCGCCTTGCGGGTCGCAGGATCGAGCCGGTAGACGTTCGGGTCGATCTCGGAGTCCGCCTTGTAGCCCTCGTAATTGCCGAGCAGGCCGAAGGTCGGATCGGTGAACCAGATCGAGCCATCGGACTTGACCACGACGTCGTTCGGCGAGTTCAGCCGCTTGCCGTTGAACGACTCCATCAGAACCGTGATCTCGCCGTCATATTCGGTACGCGTCACGCGGCGGCCGCCGTGCTCGCAGGTGACAAGCCGTCCCTGGCGGTCGCGCGTATTGCCGTTCGCGAAATTGAGGGCTTTCGGAATACCGACACCGCGCCGGTCTCTTCCTCCCATTTGATGATGCGCTGGTTCGGGATGTCGCTGCAGAGCAGATAGCGCCCGTCGCCGAACCAGACCGGGCCCTCGGCCCAGCGGAGGCCGCTCGCCAGCCGCTCCACGGCCGACAGTTTCAACCAGTATTTTTCGAAGCGGGGATCTAGCGCCTGAATGGCCGGATCGGGATAGTAGCTCGCCGGCCGCCAGCCTGACCGCTCCTGGGTGTGGGGCGATGCCTCATTCATGTCGGTTCTCTCGTTTCGTTCCCTCTGGACAATCCAGCTATCATTAGAGACACGTGACGGCAAATCTGTCGCCAAAGACGAGGAATGACATGCGCATCTTGATGACCGGAGCTTCGGGCGGAATCGGAACGCGTCTGCGGAAATTGCTGCCGCCGATCTATCCGGACCTCCTGCTCTCCGACATCCGCCCGCCCGGGGATCTCGGGGCGAACGAGCAGTTCAAGGCGGCCGACCTGTCCGACCTCGCGCAGATCGAGGCGATCTGCGAGGGCGTCGACGGCATCATCCATTTCGGCGGCTATTCGGTCGAGGGCCCCTGGGACGACATCCTCCAGGCCAACATCATCGGCGGCTACAATCTGTTTGAGGCCGCCTATCGCAAGGGTGTCAAGCGCGTGGTGTTCGCGTCCTCGAACCATGCCGTTGGATTCTATCCGCGCCACCGCAGGATCGACACCGACGTCACCGCGCGCCCGGACGGCCGCTATGGCGTCAGCAAGGTGTTCGGCGAAGCTCTCGGCGCGCTCTATGCTGATAAGCACGGCCTGAAAGTGACGTGCCTCCGCATCGGCAATTTCGGTGACGTGCCGCTGGACCTTCGCCGGATCTCGATCTGGCTGAAGCCGGAAGACCTGGTGCAGCTCTGCCAGATCGGGCTCGAACATCCCGACATCCATTTCGAGGTGTTCTATGGCGTCTCGCTGAACGAGCGCGCCTGGTGGGATAACCACCGCGCCTACGAATTCGGCTACCGCCCCACCGGCCGCTCCGAGGATCACGTGGCGCACGCGATGGCCGAGCAGGCCAAGCTGAAGCCGGATCCGATCGGCGACCACTATCAGGGCGGCGCGTTCTGCAGCAACGAATTCGACGGCGACACGAGCCGGATCATTGATTGGAATAAGCGGTAGTCTTGAACGGCAGCGTTAGCTCTCCGCCGCAATCCTTGTCAGATAATCCGCCTTGCTGAACTGCATGTGGTCCACACACAGCTGCGCCAGTGCCCAGCTGTCGCGGCCCCTGAGCAGCTCGATCATCAGCTCGTGCTGGCGGCGCGACTGTGCGAGGCCCTCGCGATCGGCGAGGTTCTTCGCGCGCATCGGCAACGTCAGGCTCATATAGTCCTGGAC
Source organism: Bradyrhizobium sp. RDM12 (assembly GCF_051917485.1). Classification (NCBI taxonomy): domain Bacteria; kingdom Pseudomonadati; phylum Pseudomonadota; class Alphaproteobacteria; order Hyphomicrobiales; family Nitrobacteraceae; genus Bradyrhizobium; species Bradyrhizobium sp. RDM12. The sequence goes on along the minus strand of NZ_CM133064.1, from coordinate 6,708,929 downwards.
CGAGCGCACCAGATACGGATTGCCGCAGGCGGCGAACAGCGCGACGTGGAAGGCATCGTTGGCCTCGTGGATGCCGCGCAGGTCGCGCACATTCGCCTTGGCGCAATACTGCGACTGAAGCGCGATCAACTCGTCGATCAGGCCTTGCGGCGCCGGCAGGGGATCATCAGCGCGGCCTGCCGCGTCAACATCTCCCTGACCTCGTAGATCTGCCGGACCTCCTCCGCGGAATAGAACCGCACCGTGGCGCCGACATTCTTCTCGCGGCGGACGATGCCGCGGCGTTCCGCATCCACCAGCGCCTGGCGCACGAAGTGGCGCGAGGTGCCGTAAGCCGACATCAGCGCGTCCTCGGTCAGGCGCGCGCCCGGCGCAGGCGACCGAAGATGATGTCTTCCTCCAGCCGCGCCACCACGTCATCGGGATCGTCGCGCCGGATAGTCATGGCGTCTGCGGTGCGGATGTCGGACATGCCCTGAGCCTCCGGCGCCTCGCCGGTCCCGCCTTGTGGAGCAGCGCGAGCCCGGATTGTCAATAATTTGTATCGGTGAGCGCTATCAGGAGCAGAAAGCGCGGCAGTCCAGCCCTATCTTATTGACAATCAGGGGGCAGGTTGTACCACAATGGCAACGCAAGGAGCGGCATGATGACGAGTGGTTTGCGCAAGGGTCTGACGAGCTATGGCGATGCCGGCTTCTCGCTGTTCCTGCGCAAGGCGTTCATCAAGGCCATGGGCTATTCCGACGACGCGCTCGAGCGCCCGATCGTCGGCATCACCAACACCTATAGCGACTACAATCCCTGCCACGGCAACGTCCCCCAGATCATCGAGGCCGCCAAGCGCGGCGTGATGCTGTCGGGCGCGATGCCGTTCGTGTTTCCGACCATCTCGATCGCCGAGAGCTTTGCGCATCCGACCTCGATGTATCTGCGCAACCTGATGGCGATGGACACCGAGGAGATGATCCGGGCCCAACCGATGGATTCGGTGATCGTGATCGGCGGTTGCGACAAGACGCTGCCGGCGCAGGTGATGGCCGCGATCAGCGCCGACCTGCCGGCCGTGGTCATTCCGGTCGGTCCGATGGTGGTCGGGCATCACAAGGGCGAGGTGCTGGGCGCCTGCACCGATTGCCGCCGTCTCTGGGGCAAGTATCGCGCCGGCGAAATGGACGATGCGGAGATCGAAGCCGTCAACGGCCGCCTTGCCCCGTCGGTCGGCACCTGCATGGTGATGGGCACGGCCTCGACCATGGCCTGCATGATCGAGGCCATGGGCCTGTCGCTGCCGATGAGCGCGACGATTCCGGCGCCGCATGCCGAGCGTTTTCGTCTGGCCGAGGCCAGCGGCCGGGTTGCGGCCGAAATGGCCAGGACCAAGGGCCCGAAGCCGAGCGAGTTGTTGACGCCAGCCTCCTTCAAGAACGCGCAGGTCGTGCTGCAGGCGATCGGCGGCTCGACCAATGGCCTGATCCATTTGACCGCGATGGCGCACCGCTCGCCGCACCGGCTCGATCTCGAAGTGTTCGACCAGATCGGCCGCGAGGTGCCGGTATTGGTCGATCTCAAGCCGTCCGGCGAGCACTATATGGAGCATTTTCATCACGCCGGCGGCGTGCCGAAACTGCTGGCACAACTCGGCGATCTCGTCGATCTCGACGCCAAGACGATCTCGGGCGAAACGCTGCGCGATGTCGTCGCGAATGCGGAGGATGTGCCCGGCCAGGACGCGATCCGGTCGCGCGATAACCCGATCAAGAAGGAAGGCGGCCTCGCCGTCCTGCACGGCAACCTCGCGCCGCGCGGCGCGGTCATCAAGCAATCGGCTGCGAGCGCAAAACTGTTGCAGCACACCGGGCGCGCGGTGGTGTTCGAATCCGTCGAGGACATGACCCTGCGGGTCGACGATCCCGAACTCGACGTCACCGCCGACGACGTTCTGGTGCTACGCAATGCCGGTCCGAAGGGCGCGCCTGGCATGCCCGAGGCGGGATATCTGCCGATCCCGAAGAAGCTCGCACGGAACGGTACCAAGGACATGGTGCGCATTTCGGATGCGCGCATGAGCGGCACCGCGTTCGGCACCATCGTTCTGCACATCACGCCGGAATCCGCCGTCGGCGGCCCGCTGGCGCTGGTGAAGAACGGCGACAAGATCAGCCTCGATGTGGCCAAGCGCAGCATCGAGCTGCTGGTCGATGCCGCCGAGCTGGAGCGCCGGCGCGCCGCCCTGAAGCCGGCCACCGCGCCGGACGAGGTCAAGCGCGGCTACGCCTGGCTGTTCGACAAGACCATCCTGCAGGCCGACGAGGGCTGCGACTTCGACTTTATGCAGAGGACTGGACCAAAGACTGAAAAGGGGTGATCGACCACCCAGAAGCGTAGTTCAGACCGCCAAAGCGGCGAACCATAACAGGGGAAACGATGATTGCGCGATCCATGCCAAGATTCTTGCGCGGGCTGGCGGCGACTGCCGCTGTTCTCTTCGTCACGGGGGCGTCGGCGCAGGAGGTGAAGCATTATCGCTTCGCCTACGACCAGCCCAAGACCACTGGCTATGGCATTCTCGGTGACATCTTCAGCGACAAGCTCAAGGCACTCAGCAAGGGCACGATGCTGATCGACCAGTATCCCGGCGCGCAGCTAGGGCAGGAGCCTCAGGTGCTGCAACTCGTCAAGGCGGGTGATATCGAGTTCTGCATTTCCTCGTCTGCGAACGCCGCGACGCTCTCACCGCAGGCGGGCGTCATGTCGATGCACTATTTGTTCCGCTCGGAAGACCATCTCGTCAAGGCGATGGCTAGCCCCGAAGTGGCAAGCGCGGTCAAGGCAATGATTGCAGAGACAGTTCAGGGCACACACGTCATTGCGCTCGCGACGCTTGGCTTGCGCAACATGTATTCCAAACGGGAGATCAAGAAAGTCGAGGACATGAAGGGCCTGAAAGTGCGGGTGCAGGCGACGCCGACCGAGGACACCATGTTCCCGGCCTATGGCGCGCAGATCGTGCACATGCCGTTCGGGAGCGTCTATACGTCGCTGCAAACCGGTGTGGTCGATGTCGCCGAGAATGGTGTCAACGTCTATCTCGCGAACAAGCACTACGAAGTGGCGCCGGTGCTCTCGATGACCGAGCACGAGGCCAACAACAGTCTGGTCTGGGTCAGCGACAAGCTCTGGAACAGCCTCACTCCGGAGCAGCAGGGCTGGGTGCAGGCCGCTGCCGACGAGGTCAACAAGACCCAGCCGGCCAAGGCCATCGAGCTCGAGCATCAATCGCAGGTCAAGCTGAAATCGATCGGGGTCAAGATCGTTCCCGATGTTGACAAGTCCGGCTTCATTGCGATCGCCGATCCCTATCTCGACAAGCTCGCCAAGGAGCTCGGCCCGCACGCGGTGAAGGTCAAGGACCTGGTCCGATCGATCAACTAGCGTGATGCCGGAAGACGGTGCGCTCCCTCTCCCGCTTGCGCGAGAGGGTGGGGGAGAGGGTGCCTCCACGGCGAGACTCCCAATGAGGAGAGAGCCCTCACCCGGCGCTCCGCGCCGACCTCTCCCGCAAGCAAGCGGGAGAGGTTCAGCCAACCCGCAGCCTCCGATTCAATCTGACATCATTCCGCACTAGGCTCGGACGACGAGGAAGCCAATGGCCATCGCCGACAAGCTCGTATTGCAACGCCAGCGCTACCTGAAATGGCGCTGGCTCGACTGGCTCGAGCTCGCGCTGATGATCCTCTGCGGCGTGCTGTGCTTCGGCTTCTCGCTGTCGGTCACGGCCGACATCGTCACCCGCACCATCGGCCATCCCTGGCTATGGCTGCAGGAGGTCACCTCGACGCTGTTCATCTATGCGATCTTCATCGGGACGGCCGTCGCGACGCGGCGCAACGATCACCTCTATCTCACAGCGATCTCCGAGGCGATGCATGGCGCGCCCAGGATCATCGTCGAAATCATCATCCGCCTCATCGTGCTCGGCGTCGCCTTCTGCCTGATCTGGTACGGCTACCAGAATTATCTGCGCGGATTCGGCAGCTTCCGCTTGCCATCGGGTACGCCGATTGCCTCGCTCTACGCGATCATTCCGCTGTCCGGCGTCCTGGTCGGCCTGTTCACGATCGAGCAGCTCGTCAACGGTCTGCGCAACGGTTTTGACCATCCGGAGCCGCCGGACGAGGGTGCTGCGCCTGCCTCGACCGAAACGCAAACGAGGGCGCAGCCGTGAGCGCACCCGTCGTCCTGGCGTTGATGTCGATCTGCTTCCTGTCGTTCGGCTACCTCGGCGTGCCCGTGCCGTTCTCGCTGATGGCCGGCGTGTTCATCGGTGCGATCCTGTCCGATGTCTCGCTCGCCGCCATCATCCAGAAGATCTTTGACGGTGTGGACTCCGAGGCGCTGCTGGCGATCCCGTTCTTCCTGCTGGTCGGCGAGCTCATGAGCTCGGCCAATGTGGTGGTGCGAATAGCCAATCTCTCGGTGTCGCTGGTCGGGCATATCAGGGGTGGGCTGTCGCAGGTCGTGGTCGTTTTCAGCATGTTCTTCTCGGAAATGTCGGGCTCGACCACGGCCGACGTCGCCGTGATGAGCCGCGCGCTGGGAGGCCCGATGAAGCGCGAGGGTTATGAGCCCGCGTTCATCGCCGCGATCATCGCGTCAGCCTCGACCATCGCTGCATTGGTGCCGCCGAGCATCACCGCGGTGGTCTACGGTGCCGTCGGCAACGTCTCGATCGCCGGCCTGTTCATGGCGGGCGTGGTGCCGGGCCTGATGATCGGCTTCGGCCTGATGATCTATTGCTATTTTTTCGGCCCCTCGGGCTTGCGCAAGCCGCGCGCGCCGCTGCGGCAAATCGTGTTCGCGGCCGGCGATGCGGCGCTGCCGCTGATGATCCCGGTGATTCTGCTCGGCGGCATCCTGACCGGCTGGTTCACGCCGACGGAAGCAGGCGTCGTCGCCGTGGTCTGGATCATCCTGGTCGTGATCCCCGCGCTCAACCGCGGGCATCTCAGGAAGATCCCGTATGATTTCTGCCTCGCCGGGCTGATCTTCTCGCTGCCGCTGATCACCATCGGCGCCGCCAATGCCTTCGGCTGGATGCTCGCCTATTTGCGCGGCGCGAGCTACATCGCCGACATGATCACCTCGATCGCGGGCAACGACCCACATCTGATCATGCTGTTGATGGTGCTGCTGTTCACCGTGGTCGGTGATTTCATCGAGCCGGTGCCGACCATCATCATCTTCATGCCGCTGGTCAACACGCTGACGGAAGCCGGCGACATCAACGGCGTCCACATGGGTGTGGTGCTGATCGCGACGCTCGCCTTTGGTCTGATCACGCCGCCTTACGGCCTGGTGCTGCTGATGGCGTCGAAATTTGTCGGCGTCAGCTTTGCGAAAGCGTTGCGCGCGGCGCTGCCGATCTATGTCGTGTTCTTTGCCACCATCGCGTTCGCGATCTATTTCCCCAGCGTGGTGCTGTGGCTGCCGCAGCACGTGCTGCCGGAATCAGTCGGCTGCTTCAAGTCGCCGGCGGGGACCGGCTACATCTGTCCCAAATGAGCACCGCGGCTACTTGCTCTTGCTCGTGAACTTCTTCACGGCAACACGAAACTCCTCCGTATTCATGGCCATGATGATCTTGTGCTCCTCGGCATCGAGCTGCTGTTTTACCGGCGTGGTGGCGGCCGCGTAGACCAGCGATTTGGTGCCGGCGATGGCCGCGGGCGCGATCTGCGCCAGCCGCTCGGCAAGCTGCCGCGTCGCCGCCTTCAGCTCGGTCGCAGGAACGATCTTCGCGACGAGGCCCCACTCAAGGGCCTGCTGCGCAGTAAAATTGTCCTCGGACAGGAAGATCTGCAGCGCGCGGCGCGCGCCAACCGTGCCGACGATCCCGACCGTCGAGCCGCCATCCGGCGACACGCCGATCCTGGCATAGGCCGGCGTGAACTTCGCGTCCTCGGCGGCGATGCAGAGATCCGTGACGAAGGCGAGGCCCATGCCGGCGCCGGCGGCCGAGCCGTGCACGCTGGACAGTGAGATCTTCGGCATGCGCCGGATGATCTCGATGAAGGAATGATAGTGCCTGAGCAGCTCGCCGACTACCGGCGTCACCGTGTTGGCCTCGGCCGCAGCGCCAATCGTCTGCAGATCGCCGCCGGCGGAGAAGGCGCGGCCTTCTCCTTCGAGGACCACGACCTTGATGGCGTCGTCGCCTTCTACGGTGGCGGCGAGCTGTTCGAGTTTGCGCGCGATCGCCAGGTTGATCGAGTTGAATGCGGCGGGACGGTTGAGCGTGATGGTTGCGATCGGGCCGTCGATCCGCAGCAGGGCGGGATCATCGGGTTGGGAGACGGGAGCTGGCATTGGAAATCCCCGGCATGAGGTTTGTTGCCGCAACTAAATCTCAGAAGGCGAGGGGTGACAATCCCCGGCCGCCCATGTCCTCTCGTTCGGGCCTTGCGTCGCGCGGAATGATCGGCTCAAATGGGGCGCCTTCGTTTAGGAACGGACACGAGCGCCGGCTCCTCCTAGGCTAGCCAAGCCAATATGAGCGAGAGAGGAGACGACATGGGTGACGCTCGTGTCTTGCGGAAACGGGCTGTCCAATGACGGACGGTCCTGTGATCATTGTCGGTGCCGGCCATGGTGGCTACCAGGCCGCGGCATCCCTGCGGCAGGCGGGTTTTCGGATCGCGTCTGCCTGATCAATGACGAGGCGCATCTGCCCTATCAGCGGCCGCCGCTGTCCAAGGCTTACATCAAGGGCTCGGCCGGGCCGGAGAGCCTGATGTTCCGGCCGGAGAAATTTTACCAGGACCAGACGATCGATTTGATCGCGGGCCGCGCCGTGTCGATCGACCGCGCGGGGCGCAAGGTGCTGCTCGCATCCGGAGAGACGCTGCCTTATGGACACCTCGTGCTCGCCACCGGCGCGCGCAACCGGCTGCTCGACCTGCCCAATGCCAATCTGCCCGACGTGAAATATCTGCGCATCCTCGACGAGAGCGAGGCGCTGCGAAAGATCATTCCGTCAAAGACGCGGGTCGTGGTGATCGGCGCCGGTTTCATCGGCCTCGAATTCGCCGCGACCGCCCGGATCAAGGGGCTCGAGGTCGACGTGCTCGAGCTCGCGCCGCGCGTGATGGCGCGCGCGGTGACGGCGGAGGTCTCCGAATACTTTCAAGCACGGCATCGCGAGGCCGGCATTCGCATTCACCTCGGCGTGCAGGCCACTTCCATCGAGGCCCAAGGCGATAAGGATAGCGGCAAGATCACCGGCGTCTCCTTGAGCGACGGCCGGCATCTGCCCGCCGACCTCGTCGTGGTCGGTGTCGGCGTGCTGCCAAACATCGAGCTGGCGGCCAAGGCGGGGCTGCCGGTTGCTGCCGGCATCATCGTCGATGAATACCTTTCGACGGCCGATCCCAATATCTCGGCGATCGGCGATTGCGCGCTGTTCGCAAGCCCGCGCTTCGGCGGCTCGCTGCGGCTTGAATCGGTGCAGAACGCCACCGACCACGCCCGCTGCCTCGCGGCGCGGCTGACCGGCGACAAAAAGCCCTATGACGGCCATCCCTGGTTCTGGAGTGACCAGGGCGACGACAAGCTCCAGATCGCAGGTCTCACCACCGGCTACGACCGCGTCGTACTGCGCGGCGATCCTGCGAAGAAGACGTTTTCCGCGTTCTGCTATCACGGCGACAGGCTACTCGGCATCGAATCCATCAACCGTGCCGGCGATCACATGTTCGGCCGAAGATTGCAGGCGATGGACCGTTCGATCACACCGGAACAGGCGGCGGATGAGAGCTTCGAGCTGAAGAGCGCGCTGGCGTGAGGCTCTCTCCCTCTCCCCGTTCTTACGGCGAGAGGTTGGGGTGAGGCTCTATCCGCGCGTACGGTGACAGTTGGATTCGCGGAGACTCCCTCACCCGGATTGCATCTTCGATGCAATCCGACCTCTCCCCGCAAGCGGGGCGAGGTAAGAACGGCGTCAGCCAGCGCTGAGCGCCGTCGCCACTTCCGCGGCCGTCGGCATCGATGGCCCGGCGCCCATGCGCTGCACGCTGATCGAGGCGGCGGCGTTGGCGAAGGCGAGGGCGGCGCGCAAGGCGGCTCCATCAGCGAGCTGCGAGGCGAGCGCGCCGACGAAGCAATCACCGGCGCCAGTGGTGTCGACCGCCTTCACCACGCGTCCCTGCACCGCAAATTCTTCGTTGGCAGCGAGCGCGAGCACGCCGCGCTTGCCGAGCGTGACGCAGATGGTCTGGTCCGCGCGCGCCTGAAGTTTTCGCGCGACGGCGATGATCTTTGCGGTCTCGTCGTCGTCGGTGAGCTCGGTGCCCGCAAGGAAACCAAGCTCGGTCTCGTTCAGCACCAGGATATCGACCAGCGCGAGCAGCTCGGGCGACATCTTCTGCGCCGGGGCAGGATTCAGCAATGTAGTGGCGCCCGCCGCGTTCGCGCGCTGGAAGAACGCGGCAATGGTCGGCAGCGGGATTTCGAACTGGCTGACGGCGACATCGCCCTTCGCCAGCGGCGCATCCGCGACGTCATCAGCGCTGACGAGCGCATTGCTGCCGGGAATGACGACGATGGTGTTGTCGGAGGCTGCGACCGTGATGATCGCAGTGCCGGTGTGTGTCTCGGGCGTCTCCTTGATCGAGCCGGGATCGATGCCCTGAGCCGCGAGAAATGTCCTGAGCTCAGACCCGAACGAATCCGTGCCCAGCCGCCCGATCAGCGTGGTCTTCGCGCCGAGCCGTGACGCGGCCACGGCCTGGTTCGCGCCCTTGCCGCCCGGAAAATACAGCACCTGCCGGCCCGCGACGGTCTCGCCGACCCTGGGGTGGCGATCGGCGGTCGCCACCACATCCATATTGATGCTGCCGGCGACGAAGACGCGCCCCATGACAGGCCCTCTAGAGCATGATCCGGAAGAGTGTGAAGCGGTTTTCCGAAAAGATCATGCTCAAACAAAGAATCCTTAGACCCTGACTTCGAACTCGTGCCTGACTTTGGCGATGTCCACAAGGGTCGGCAGGCCGGCCTCGTTGCCGAGGCGCTGGATCTTGAAAGTCGAGGCGGCGCGGGCAAAGTCAAAATGCTCGCGCCAGCTTTTGCCGGGGTGCGCGAGGTAGGAATAGATATAGGCGCCGTGGAAGACGTCGCCGGCGCCGTTGGTATCGATCACGCGCTCGCGCGGGATCGGCATTGCCGGCATGGTCTCGACCGCGCCGGTCTCGTTGTACCAGAGCAGGCCCTTCTCACCCATGGTGATGCCGCCGATCTTGCAACCGCGGCCCTTGAGGTAGTCGAGCATCTTCTCCGGCGTCAGATCCATCTGCTCGCACAGCCGCTCGGCGACAATCGCGACGTCGATGTATTCGAGCAGCTCATGCGTGTTGGTGCGCAGGCCGCCGCCGTCGAGCGAGGTCAGAATGCCCGCCTCGCGGCACACCTTTGCGTAGTGGATGGCTGCGTCCGGCTGATGGCCGTCGACATGCAGCGCGCGGCAGCCGGTGAGATTGAGCATCGGAAAGGGGTGGATGTGCTCGTCGTCGCGGCAGCGGACGATGGCGCGCTTGCCGTCCTTCGGCATGATGAACGAGAGCGAGGACTGGTTCACCTTCCGTCCGTGCAGCGAGATCGCGTATTTCGCGCACATGTCCTGGAACATGCGGCCGAGCCAGTCATTGGCCGCGGTGGCGATCAGATCAGGCACGATGCCGAGCTTGGCGCAGCAGAACGCCGCCGTGACCGCGTTTCCGCCGAAAGAAACTGCGTAGTCGGTCGCCACGTGCTTTTCGTCGCCGGTCGGCATGTGGTCGGTAATGAAGACGACGTCGATATAGGTCTGTCCGATGAAAAGAGCCTGCATTGCTTGTCCGTGATGCGCTTGGTGGTCCCGGCCGGCGGGCTTACTGTAACACCGGTTCCGCTTCGGGGACGCTGAAATTATTCGCAAAATCGGCCCGAAGCGCTTGAGGTCGGCGTAACGCCGGAATACGACCATGTCAGACCCATGCCAAGCCCGGACAAATGCCGTTTTTCGGCCGCTGGTTCCAGGTCGATCAAAAGGGACAAACATGATCACCGGCCTCGATCACATCGTCGCTCTGGTCAAGGATATCGGTGCGGCGAAGGCCGCCTATCAGACACTCCTGGGGCGCGCGCCGGCCTGGCAGAATTCCGGCGAGGGCGCCGATCGGGTGCTGTTCACCCTCGAGAACATGACCATCGAATTGATGGCGCCGAGCGGCTTCACCGCGACGGCGGACCGGATGCGTGCGCTGCTCGACGACCAGGAGGGCGTGCTCGCCAGCCTGTGCTTTCGTGTCGCAGACATGGGCAAGATGCACCGGCGGCTGGACCGTGTGGCGCTGAAGCCGGATCCCGTCGCCGAGGTCGAGAGCAGCGATGATGCGAGCGGAGCGGCGCTGCACTGGAAGCGCACGCGGGCCGCGACCGAGCTGACGCGCGGCGTGCGCATGTTCTTCCTCGAACTCGCCGAGGAGCGTCCGAAGTCGGTTGCGACCGAAATCGCGTCGATCGACGGGCTCGACCACGTGGTGATCACCACCGAGGATTCGGATCGCGCCGCCGCACTCTATGGTGCGCGGCTCGGGCTCGATCTGGCGCTCGACCGCTCGCACCACGACTGGGGGCAGCTGATGTTCTTCCGCTGCGGCGATCTCATCGTCGAGGTGGTACGTCGCCCCGTGGCGGGCGCGGACTCGCAGCACGACCGTCTCTGGGGCCTGAGCTGGCGCGTCTCCGACATCGATGCCACCCGCGCCCGCCTGCTCGCCGCCGGCCTCGACGTCACCGAAGTGCGCAACGGCCGCAAGCCGGGCACGCGGATCATGACCGTGCGGAGCGGCACCTGCGGCATCCAGACCGTGCTGCTGGAGCGTTCGCCGAAGCCAGCGGGGTGAGCGACGCTCTCCTCCGTCATTGCGAGCGGAGCGAAGCAATCCAGAATCCCGCCGCGTTAACACTCTGGATTGTTTCGTCGCTTCGCTCCTCGCAATGACGGCGGGGGCGTGGTACATCGCAAACCGTAAGCACCCAGCGAGCACCCGGTTTGACAACAGCGAAGGCAAAGCGAACTCTGAGATGGCAGCGCGATCCGGAAGGGATGCGGCTGCGCATTCTCGAGGCTGCCAAGCAGGAATTTTCCGCTCACGGGCTCGCCGGTGCGCGCGTCGACCGGATCGCGGCCAAGGCCGGCGCCAATAAGCGCATGCTGTACTACCACGTCGGCAACAAGGATGACCTCTATCTCGCGGTGCTGGAAGGCGCCTATGACAAGATCCGCAGCGAGGAGCGGGGGCTCGATCTCGAACATCTCGATCCGCCGGAGGCGATCAAGCGGCTGATCGAGTTCACCTGGGGTTACTTCCTGCGCAATCCCGAATTCCTGTCACTGCTCCAGACCGAGAACCTCGTCCGCGCAAAGCACCTCAAGCGCTCGACCAAGGTCAAGTCGATGCACTCGCCCTTCGTCGAGATGATCCGTACCGTGGTGCGGCGCGGCGTTGAGAGCGGTGATTTCCAGGTCGCCGTCGATCCGGTGCAGCTCTACATCTCGATCGCGGGCCTGTGCTTCTTCTATCTTTCGAATTCGGCGACACTGAGCGTGATCTTCGGCCGCGATCTGCTCGCCAAGGACGCCAAGGACGAGCGGCTTGCGCACATGGTCGGCCTCGTGCTGGCCGCGTTGACGGGGCAGACCGCCGCGTTGTTCGAGATCGCCAAGGGGCCGAAGTCGCGCACCGCGGTGGCGCAGACGGTTTAGCCCGTTATTTCCTCAATCACCGCTGTCATCGTCCGCGAAGGCGGGCGATCCAGTATTCCAGAGACGCTGATGGGGTACGGAGAAGCCGCGGCGTACTGGATTCCGCCTTCGCAGGGAATGACACCGAGGGTGTGGGCGCGGAACCCGACAAAACGTCACACGGAAACCGCTGGACAGTATTTATCCAACGGGTTAATTTCTTCCCCGAACGAAAAAGAATGCCGGGAGTGAGGCGTGGCTGAGCTGAAACCGCAAAGTGCGGTGTCCAAGATGCTGAATGCGGCCTGGGTGCGGCCGTTTCTGTTTCTGGTCTTCATCGTCGTGGCCTGGGATCTCGCGATCCGGCTGTTCAAGATTCCCGCCTACCAGATCCCAGCACCCGCCGATGTCGTCGCGGTACTGCGCACCGATTGGCCGGAATTGCTGCGGCAGTCCTGGCCGACCACCTATGCGACCGTCTGCGGCTTCATGCTGTCGGCATTGTTCGGCATTCCCGTCGCGATGCTGATCGCGGGCTCCAAGACCGTGGAGAGCTACGTCTATCCGCTGCTGGTGTTCTCCCAATCCGTGCCGAAGATCGCGATCGCGCCGCTGTTCGTGGTCTGGTTCGGCTTCGGCATTGTCCCGAAAGTGATCTCGGCGTTCCTGCTCGGGTTCTTCCCGGTTGTGGTCTCCGCCGTCCAGGGTTTCAAGTCGGTCGACCCTGATATGGTCGATCTCGCCCGCGCCATGCAGGGCAGCCGCTTCCAGGTGTTTTGCGCAGTGAACCTGCCGCATGCCCTGCCGGCGATCTTCTCCGGCCTGAAAGTCTCGGTGACGCTCGCCGTGGTCGGCGCCGTCGTCGGTGAGTTCGTCGGCTCCAATTCCGGCATCGGCTACGTCATGCAGCGCTCGATTGGCACCTTCGACCTGCCGACGATGTTCGCGGCCCTCGTCATCCTCGCGCTGCTCGGCGTCATCCTGTTCTGGATCGTCGACCGGATCGAGAAGCTGGTCATTCCCTGGCATGTCAGCCAGCGCGAAGACGTGATTTTCGTCTCTTAGGAGCACGATCCGGAAAAGTGCGCAGCGGTTTTCCGACAAGATCATGCTCAAACAATACGTGAAGCAACGGCCACCAACGGCCGAAACATAACGACAAGGGAGAGTGACGATGAAGCGGTGGATTGGAGCTGCGTCTGTGGCGCTGATGGCGTTTGCAGTATCGCCGGCGCAGGCGGCCGACAAGGTCGTGCTGATGCTGAACTGGTATGTCTATGGCGAGCACGCGCCGTTCTATTACGGCAAGGCCAAGGGCATTTACGCGGCCGAGGGCATCGACCTCGAGATCCAGGAAGGCCGCGGTTCGGCTGCGACCACGCAGGCCGTCGCTGCCAAGACGGCCGATTTCGGCTATGTCGACGTTCCCACCATGATGCGCGCCGCGATCAAGGGCGCACCTGTGATCGCGACCGGGGTGCTGCTGCAGACCAGCCCGATGTCCGTCATGGGCTTCGTCGACAAGAACATCAAGAAGCCCGAAGACATCAAGGGCAAGACGGTGGCGATCACGCCGGCCGATTCCATGACCCAGATCTGGCCGCTGTTCCTGAAGAAGACCGGCCTGAAGGAAAGCGACTTCACCACCGTTGCCGGTGACGGCCAGACCAAGCTCAACGCCGTCATCAACGGCCAGGCTGATCTGCTGCTCGGCTATGTCATGGACCAGTCGATGAAGATCAAGGATGCCACCGGCAAGGACGTCTATCCGATCAAATTTGCCGACTACGGCATCAACATGGTCTCCTCCGGCATCATCGCCAACTCCGACTACGTGAAAGCCAATGCCGACCTCGTCCGCCGCTTCATGTCGGCGACGACCAAGGCCGTGGAAGCCGCCGAGAAGGAGCCGAAGGCTGCAGCGCAGTCGATCCTCGATGCCAACCCCAAGGGCGGCAAGATCGACACGCTGACGCAGGGCTTTGAGCTGACAATTCCGCTCTACCGGACGGCCGAGACCAAGAGCAAGCGGCCCTTCCAGGTCACCGACCAGAACATGACCGACAGCGTCAACCTCATGGTGGAATATGGCGGGCTCGATGCCAAGGCCAAGGAGAACCCGAAGGCCTTCTACACCAACGATTACCTGCCGAAGAGTGGCACGTGAAGCAAGCCGCAGTAACCAGTGAAACCGTGCAGCCGGCCGCGCATCTGAGACTGGTGAGCGACCGGGCTGCCGGCGGCACGCCTGGCATCAAGCTCTCAGGCGTCTCGAAGACTTACCGGACGCGCGACGGCGATGTGCCGTCGCTGCGGCCGCTCGACTTCCACATCAACGACGGCGAGTTCTTCGTCGTGGTCGGCCCAAGCGGCTGCGGCAAGTCCACGCTGCTCAAGCTGATCTCGGGGTTGCTGCCGCCGACCGCTGGCGAGGTGTTGGTTGAAGGCGAGAAGGTGACGAAGCCGCATGGCAATGTCGGCATCGTGTTCCAGAACGCGCTGCTGCTGCCCTGGCGCAATATCCTCTCCAACGTGATGCTGCCGATCGATATGAAACGGCTGCCGCGGGACGAATATCTCGTCCGCGCCAAGGCGCTGTTGAAGCTGGTCGGGCTCGAAGGGTTCGAGAAGAAGCTGCCCTGGCAGCTCTCCGGCGGCATGCAGCAGCGGGCCTCGATCTGCCGCGCGCTGGTGCACGATCCCAGGATCATGCTGATGGACGAGCCGTTCGGCGCGCTCGATGCGCTGACGCGCGAACGCATGAATGTCGAGCTGATGCGGATCCAGCGCGAGACCAGGAAGACGGTGCTCCTGATCACGCATTCGATTCCGGAGGCCGTGTTCCTCGCCGACCGCGTGCTGGTGATGACCGAGCGCCCCGGCGCGGTCGCCGCGATCTACGACGTGCCGCTGCCGCGCCCGCGCTCGCTCGACGTGATGGCCGACCCTGTTTTCACCGAGCTCGTGCAACGCATCCGCAAGCATTTCTTCTCGCAGGGGTCGTTGGACTAGGATCATGGCGCCGCGCCTGAAGCTGCGAGACATCGCCTTCTTCGAACGCCCCGTGCATTTCGCGCGGCCGTTCCGCTTTGGCGCTGTCACCATCAACGCGACGCCGCAGCTGTTCGTGCGGGTCGAGATCGAGGCCGAGGGCGGCGGTGTTGCGGTCGGCGCCGCCGCCGAGCTGCTGGTGCCCAAATGGTTCGACAAGAGGCCGGAGTTGTCGCCGGCGCAGACGGTCGATGGCTTGCGGCGCTCGCTGGAGATCGCGCGCGGGCTTTATCTGGCGCGGGCCGGATTCCAGACGGCGTTCGATCTGCACGCGTCCTGCATCGGTGCCCAGGTCGCGACCTGCGCGAAGCAGAACATTCCGGCGCTTGCCGCGGCCTATGGTCCGGCGGAAATCGACAAGGCGATCCTCGATGCGCTGCTCCGCGCCACCGGGACGAATTTTTCGACGGAATGGCAGCCAACATCGCCGGCATCGATGCGCGCCTGTCGCCCGACCTGAAGGACGCGGATCTCACGACGTTCCTCGCCGGCCGCAAGCCGCTGCCGCGCGTTGCGATCAGGCATACCGTTGGCCTCGACGATACCGTCGAAGGCAAGGGCGGCGTTGCCGATGCCCACGAGAACGCCGGTGCGAATTACTTCAAGCTGAAACTGTCGGGCGATCCCGCGGCCGATGCGGCGCGGCTGGCGCGCATTGGCAAGGAACTCGACACGCTCGGGCGCGATTGCAAGGTGACGCTCGATGCCAATGAGCAATATGCCGACCTTGCCGCCCTGCAGGCGCTGATCGACCGGCTGGATCGCGAGCCGGCGCTGCGGCCGATCGCGTCGCGATTGCTCTATGTCGAGCAGCCCATGCCGCGCGACATCACCCGGCAATCGCCGCTCGGCTCGCTCGCCGCGCGCGGCTTCATCATCGACGAGGCCGACGATTCCTACGACGCGTTCCCCGCGGCGCGCGCGCTCGGCTATCGCGGCATCTCGTCAAAGTCCTGCAAGGGGCTCTACAAGTCCATCGTCAACGCAACGCGCGCGGCGAAATGGAGCGCGGGCGGCGAAAGGTTCTGCGTGACCGGCGAGGACCTCACCTGCCAGGCCGGCCTCGCCGTGCAGCAGGATCTCGCGCTCGGCGCTTTCATCGGCGTCACCCACGCCGAGCGCAACGGCCATCACTATGTCGACGGCTTTGGCGACACGCCGGCTGCCGAAGCGCAGGCCTTCGCGGCCGCGCATCCCGATCTCTACGCCGATGCCGGGCAGGGCATCCGGCTTTCCATTCACAACGGCGATCTCCTGACGGGATCGCTTCAAGCAACGGGCTTTGCGACGTCGGTCCATCCGGACTGGCCGACACTTCGCCCGCTCGAACAGCCAAAATCACTTTGGGAGTAGTTGGCATGACCACGCAACGCCTCGGCCTCATCATGAACGGCGTCACCGGCCGCATGGGGCTCAACCAGCATCTGATCCGCTCGATCGTCGCGATCCGCGACCAGGGCGGCGTTCGCCTGAAGAACGGCGATCGCATCATGCCCGACCCGATCCTGGTCGGCCGCAGCGCCGAGAAGATCGAGGGACTCGCAAAACGCTTCAACATCACGCGCTGGACCACCGACCTCGACGCCGCGCTCGCCGACAAGAATGACACTATGTTCTTCGACGCCGCGACCACGCAGGCGCGGCCGGGCCTTCTGACCCAGGCGATCAATGCCGGCAAGCACGTCTATTGCGAGAAGCCGATCGCGACGAATTTCGAGGAGGCGCTCGAAGTCGTCAAGCTCGCCAATTCAAGGGGCGTCAAGCACGGCACGGTGCAGGACAAGCTGTTCCTGCCCGGCCTGAAGAAGATCGCGTTCCTGCGCGACTCCGGATTTTTCGGCCGTATCCTTTCGGTGCGCGGCGAGTTCGGCTATTGGGTGTTCGAAGGCGGCTGGCAGGAGGCGCAGCGGCCGTCCTGGAACTACCGCGACGAGGACGGCGGCGGCATCATTCTGGACATGGTTTGCCACTGGCGCTACGTGCTCGACAATCTGTTCGGCAACGTCCAGAGCGTGGTCTGCATCGGCAACACCGACATTCCCGAGCGCTTTGACGAGCAGGGCAAGAAGTACAAGGCGACCGCGGATGATTCCGCTTACGCGACCTTTCAGCTCGAGGGCGGCGTCATCGCCCACATCAACATGTCCTGGGTCACGCGTGTCTATCGCGACGATCTCGTCACCTTCCAGGTCGACGGCACGCATGGTTCGGCAGTCGCGGGTCTCACCGACTGCATGATCCAGGCGCGTCAGGCAACGCCCCGGCCGCTGTGGAATCCCGACGAGAAGCGGTTGCATGATTTCTACGGCGACTGGCAGAAGCTGCCCGACAACGTCACCTACGACAACGGCTTCAAGGAGCAGTGGGAGATGTTCATCCGTCACGTCTACGAGGATGCGCCCTACAAGTTCACGCTGCTCGAGGGCGTCAAGGGCGTGCAACTCGCCGAATGCGCGCTGAAGAGCTGGAGGGAGCGGCGCTGGATCGACGTCGCCCCGATCAAGGCCTGAAATTTATCGGATAAGTCGCGATGTTTACCAAGCCGTCATTGCGAGCAAAGCGAAGCAATCCAGTGTCCCTCCGCGGCGACGGTCTGGATTGCTTCGTCGCTTCGCTCCTCGCAATGACGGGGAGAGGTTCGAAATCATGAACAAGCCCGTCCTGCCGATGTCGTCACTGTCGCTCAAGCTGCCGAAGGCCGATCGGTCGATCGAGACTTACCGGCTTGCGGCCTCGCGCACGTTCCCCACGAAGGTCGAGGGACCGCTGAACCGCATCGCCTTCTCGGCCGTGCATACCGTCGTCGATCCCTTCGCGGACAACGACCCCTGGCTCTCCGCAGCCGTCGACTGGGACAAGACCATCGCCTTCCGCGAGCACGTCTGGGATCTCGGTCTCGGCGTGGCCGAGGCCATGGACACGGCGCAGCGCGGCATGGGGCTGGACTGGCCGACCTCGCTGGAACTGATCACGCGTTCGGTTGGCGCCGCCAAGCGCCGCAACGCGCTGGTGTTCTCCGGCGCAGGCACGGACCATCTCGCGGTCGAAGACGCCAAGAGCCTCGAGGACGTGATCCGCGCCTATGAGGAGCAGATCTCGGCGGTCGAAAAGGTCGGCGGTCGCATCATCTTGATGGCGTCGCGCGCGCTGGCCAAGCTTGGCCGCAACGCCGACGACTATGCCAAGGTCTATGACCGCGTGTTGTCGGGGTAGCGCAGCCCGTGATCGTCCATTGGCTCGGCGACATGTTCGATCCGGCGCTGACGGGATATTGGGGCACCAAGGATCTCGACGAGGCGATGGACATCGCGGTGGCCATCATCAACGACAACGCCGCCAAGGTCGACGGCGTCAAGGTCTCTCTGCTCGACAAGCAGCGCGAGATCGACATGCGCCGGCGCCTCGACAAGCGCATCAAGATGTATACCGGCGACGATTTTAATTATGCGGAGCTGATCGCCGGCGACGAGAAGGGCTTTTCGCACGCGCTGCTTGGCATCTTCGATGCGATCGCGCCCGCGGCGTCGTATGCGCTGTCGCGGCTCGCTGCCGGCGATGAGACCGGTTTCCACGACGTACTGGGCCCGACGGTGCCGCTGTCGCGCCACATCTTCAAGGCGCCGACGCGCTTCTACAAAACCGGCGTCGTGTTCATGGCGTACCTGAATGGCCATCAGGACCATTTCACCATGGTCGGCGGTCAGGAGAGCGCGCGCTCGATGCTGCATCTGGCCGAGCTATTCCGGCTGGCGGATCAAGCCGGGCTGCTCGCCAATCCTGAACTGGCGACGCGGCGGATGAAGACCGTGCTGGCCTCGCACGGACTGGAAGCCTGATGCGCGATTTCTCGTCCAACCACCGCTGGCTGTCGCTGAACACGGCGACAGTCCGCAAGCAGGGTGACCTCGTTCAGATCGTCGATGCCTGCGCGAAGCATGGTATCCGCGCTATCGATCCCTGGCGCGACCAGGTCGCTTCTGTCGGTCTCGATCGCGCGGTGCGTGCCGTGCGTGATGCCGGTCTTGAGCTATCAGGCTATTGCCGCGGCGGCATGTTCACTTCCGATGCTTCGCACCGCACCGAAGTGCGTGACGACAACCGCCGCTGCGTCGATGAAGCCAAGGCGCTGGGTGCGCCCTGCATCGTGCTCGTCGTCGGCGGCCTGCCGCAATATTCTCGGCCAGGCAGCGAAGCGTCGAAGGATATTGTGGCGGCGCGCGGACAGGTCGAGGAAGCTCTCGCCGAGATGCTCGATTACGCCAAGCAGGCGAAGCTGCCGCTGGCGATCGAGCCGCTGCATCCGGCTTACGCGGCCGACCGCGCCTGCGTCAACACGACGAAGCAGGCGCTCGACATCTGCGACCGGCTCGATCCCGGCCGTGGCGGCATGCTCGGGGTCGCGCTCGACGTTTATCACGTCTGGTGGGACCCGGAGCTGATAGGGCAGATCGCGCGCGCCGGCAAGGATCGGCTGCTCGCATTCCACGTCTGCGACTGGCTGGTGCCGACCAGGGACATCCTCAACGACCGCGGCATGATGGGCGACGGCGTCATCGACATCAAGTCGGCGCGCGCGGCCGTCGAGGCGCAGGGTTTTGCCGGCTATTCGGAGATCGAGATTTTCTCGAACGACTGGTGGGGCAGGTCGATGGACGAGGTGCTGCGCACATGCATCGAACGGCACAACACGATGGTGTAGGCCGCCGGCGCTGCCCCCACGGGCTTGCGCCCTGTTGCAGCGAGTTGAGGCGCGCCTTTACCCGCTGCTCAGCGCCAACTGCTGCAGAGCAGCGAACTGGCTGGAGTACCACTAATGACGAGGTGGACAGCCATCGGCTTTGGGGCAGAATATCATCATCCCGATGCCGCAGCCTTGCCACAGTCTGTGCAAGATCCGATGCGGTAATCAGTGGCATCAACGATCAGCAGGCACGGCGGATGTACCCTGTCTGATGATCTTGAATGGCCCCGGCGTGCAATCGTCGGGGCCATTGTTGTGATCGGCCTGGGCAGGGCCTGCGACATTGCCGAACGCTCCGGCGTGGTCGGTCCCCGCCCGTTTTGTTGAGGCGATAAGGAAAGACCGCCCGAAGGCGGTCTTGCAGTCCAATGGGCCAAGGCTAAAATAGTTTCGGGATCAAACCTTGTCCGGCCCCGGTCACAGCTAACCACCATCCAGCAAGGCCTGCTCACAATTAAAATTTCAGTCCTGAAATGGAATGCGCCTCGTAGAGCGCAGGCCGAAAGGGCTGTCATTCTGCGCAGCGCCTTTTGCTGCCGTCAGTGCCCGCATCGCCGGCCTCGCTATTCGGTGAAAAGATTGCGCTATCATCGATTGACCGTCAAACACGGGACTATCACTGGTCAGTCCAATCTGCGAAGCTGCGACAACACAAATGCGCTTGTAAACAAGCCAGCACGAAGGAGGTTCGCAATGGAAAAAGTGCAACGCTTGCGTGCGATGGGTTCGTTGTGCCGTCAACAGGCCGCCTACAACAGCGTGAACAAATGGAAGCTGCTCGCAGAAGCAGAATACTGGGATCACCTGGCCGATCTCGAGTTGTCTTCTTACTTCCAGCAATGCAACGCCGTTAGCGCAAATGAGATAGAGCGGCCGATCACAAACACGAATGACGCCGGACCGAAGACGATTTCCGCGGCGTGAGGAGGAACGAGGCTGTCGTTTGCATTCCGTGCCGCCGCACGTCTCATAGAGAGCCGCCGCCCGGACATGCACGTTTTCGTCAAGCATTGAAGCAGGGCGGTTGCGTTACTCCACGTCGTTCGGCCGTAGCGCAAATTGCAACAAGAGAATGCGACGCTGCCCTCATGGGCTTGCAACCAGTTGCTGCGTGTTGAAGCGCGCCTTCTGTTCGCTGCTCAGCGTGGCATAGAACTCCTTCATGGCGGGTTCGACCGGCTTGGCGGCTGTCATGTCCCTGATGCCCCCCGTTCTGGCATTCTGTGGGGTGATGCCGGCCTTTTTGGGAGGAGGACGGACGTCAACTCTGGTTTGAGGACCATCTCATGGTTTGGCGCTCCAGGTTGCAAAACAGTGGCTGGACAACGAGACGTCACCCATCTGCTCGATGAGTCGCGCGGGTCAACCAAATGTTGTAGTGTTCAGCGATCGCGCGTCACTGCTCGGAAGGTGTCCGGGTACTTGGTCCTTTAAAATGACAATGTGCGCATGAATCAGGCTGAGCAAGCGACAGCAGCGCCGTCCATCGCACCGTCGATGATTACGAGGCGGCTTGCTGCCATAGCCTTTGCCGATGTAGCTGGCTTTTCCCGGCTCATGGGTCTGAGGGACGTCGATACTGTGATGCGCTGGAAAGCGTTGCGCACGGACATCATGGAGCCTCACATGGCTCGGCACGGTGGACGGATCGCCGAGATCGCAGGCGACGCCGTGCTGGTCGAATTCCCGAGCGTTGTGAACGCGGTGCGCTGGGCTACCGACGTTCAGCGTGCACAAGAGCACGCCGTCGGCGACAAGGATCCATTCGCCCTGCATCTTCGCATTGGCATCAACGTCGACGATATCATCGACGAAGATGGAATATTGCAGGGGGACGGCGTCAACGTTGCGTCTCGTATCCACCAGGCCGCGCAGCCCGGCCAAATAGTGGTCACGGCGGCAGTCCGCGACTATGTTGTCAATCGACTGCCACTGACATTTCATCACCTCGGCGCACCTGTGATGAAAAATATCATGCGAACCGTTCATGTCTATTCCGTCGAATGGACCGAGGGAGACAACGACCACCAGATCGCGCAGCCATATCTGCAATGGGCGTCCAAGCCGACGCTCGCGGTGCTGCCGTTCCGCACGATCAGCGGTACCGACGACGACAGCTACTATGGTGAGGGGATCACTGACTCGATCATTACCGGCCTCTCCAGAAATCGGTCGCTTTACGTCATTGCGCGCAATTCTACCCTTCGTTATCGCGACGGGGAAAAGACTTGCGGCAGATCGCCAGTGAGCTCGACGTTCGTTACTTGCTGGACGGCAGCGTCCAACGCCAGGGCACGCGATTGAGAATCAACACAGAGTTGACCGACATTTTGGGAAATGTCTCGATCTGGGCCCAACGGTACGAGGGGTCTACCAACGACCTGTTTGAATTTCAGGATCGAATTGCCACAAGCATATTGTCGTCGATTGAGCCGCGCGTGCGTGCAGTTGAGATGGCTCGGGTCGGTGATCGGCCAACCGAGAGTTTGGACGCATTCCATTGCGTGCTCCGGGCGATGTCCCGTTTATATTCCTTCACAGAGGAGAGCTATCGCGAAGCTGGCGAGCTTCTCGAAAGGGCGATCGTGCTCGACCCATCCTATGCGCAGGCACATGCCTACCTCGCGTGGTGGCTCAATTTCCTGATCGGCGAAGGCTGGTCGCTCGATTTCGACGCTGACCGGGCGCGGGCGCTCGTTGTTTCGCAGCGAGCCATCGAACTGGATCCTGACGACCCGTTTGCACTTGCTGTTGCCGGACACGTCCTGTCCTTTATGGTCGGATCGCCTGAAGAGGCGTTAGAGCTTTTTGATCGAGCCCTGGCGCTCAATCAGAACGCAGCGTTCGCGTGGGGCTTGAGCGCTTTGACGCTCGCCTATCTGGGCCGGCCCGACGAGGCGCTGGAGCGATTGCAGAACGTATGGCGTCTTAATCCCTTCGACCCACTGAACTTCTATTTTTGGATCGTGGCGGGCATTGCCGAGTTTGTCGCTGGGCGCTACGATGAAGCAATTGTCTGGCTTCGCAGGTCCCGGAGGGCAAATCCCCGCTTTATTGCCTGCTTACGAACACTTGCATCCGCACTTGCATTGTCGGGCGACGAAGCGGAAGCCGAATTGGCCGCTCGACAGCTTCTCGCAATTGAACCTACGTTTAAAGTCTCGGCGTTCATATCCTGGTATCCGCTGCGCCGACGAGATGATTTGGATCGGTTGGCAAAGGGATTGCGCGCCGCGGGGTTGCCGGAATAGCCAAGTACAAATTTCAAGCACCTGGGAGGCTTATTATGGGAGCTGGAGCAGGAGCGGGCGCAGGTGCCGGAGCGGGCGCAGGCGCGGGAGCGGGTGCAGGCGCCGGAGCGGGCGCAGGCGCTGGAGCGGGTGCAGGCGCCGGAGCGGGCGCAGGCGCTGGAGCGGGCGCAGGTGCTGGAGCGGGCGCAGGTGCTGGAGCGGGCGCAGGTGCTGGAGCGGGCGCAGGTGCTGGAGCGGGCGCCGATGCGGGGCCCGGCACGGGGCGCAGTTTTTACGCGACCCCCTCGGACCTGGGCTATCGATCTTGGGCACTCGACTTTACTCCGGATGACGCTGGGAATCTGCCGTATCCGTGGCCGGAAACTGTAAATCCGTATCAGGTCGACATAACCGGGCAGGATGCGTTCCTCGAATGGACGACCGATGACTGGGACCCGGCATTGCGGTTCTGGGCGCTTCCATACGACCTTCAGCTCACTCAATGGCTGAAGGCCGTCGATCCTCTCGACCGTCAATCATGGCGGCGCGGGAATTCGGCGGCCAGCCCGGTCAATGGCAATTCGGTCGGGCTGACCTGCTGGCGATGAGCTGGCTGGAGAGCCTCGATCTCGCGTGGCAGCCCGATCCCCTTTTAAATCCTGAAAATCCTAACGCCGGCGCCGGCGCCTCGCCCGCCGCATGGACCGCGGCGAAGGACGCTGCCTTCAATTCGATCCTCGGCGAAATCGAACAACTGCAAATGCTGATGCAGGACGATCGCGATCGCTATATGGCCGAAATTATCGAGCAGGCGGATGGCCTTGCCGGCTACATCACCGCCTTCATCGATACGAGTGAATCCCGGCGTCCGTGGACAATGG
Source organism: Bradyrhizobium sp. RDM12 (assembly GCF_051917485.1). Classification (NCBI taxonomy): domain Bacteria; kingdom Pseudomonadati; phylum Pseudomonadota; class Alphaproteobacteria; order Hyphomicrobiales; family Nitrobacteraceae; genus Bradyrhizobium; species Bradyrhizobium sp. RDM12. The sequence goes on along the minus strand of NZ_CM133064.1, from coordinate 6,685,244 downwards.
AGCTCGTCAACTGCGGGCTCGCCATCGGCAATATCGCTTATTTTTATTACAAGCAGCAGTTCAGTCGCGTCCGCCCGTCGACGCTATGCCCAGGCCTGGCGCCCCCGTTCGGTCCGCCTATGCATCCCTCGTTCACGAGCGGACACTCGTTTCTTGGACATTTGATCGCGCTGCTGCTCCTCGAGATACCGGCAATTAGACAGCGCTTCGGCATGTTCGCCGCTCCCTACGACGGAACGCCGGG
>NZ_CM133064.1:0-1880000 GCF_051917485.1 Bradyrhizobium sp. RDM12 | reverse complement strand
GTCATCCCCACCTTCCTCGCGGCTTATCACCGGCAGTCTCCTTAGAGTGCTCAACTAAATGGTAGCAACTAAGGACGGGGGTTGCGCTCGTTGCGGGACTTAACCCAACATCTCACGACACGAGCTGACGACAGCCATGCAGCACCTGTGTTCCAGGCTCCGAAGAGAAGGTCACATCTCTGCGACCGGTCCTGGACATGTCAAGGGCTGGTAAGGTTCTGCGCGTTGCGTCGAATTAAACCACATGCTCCACCGCTTGTGCGGGCCCCCGTCAATTCCTTTGAGTTTTAATCTTGCGACCGTACTCCCCAGGCGGAATGCTTAAAGCGTTAGCTGCGCCACTAGTGAGTAAACCCACTAACGGCTGGCATTCATCGTTTACGGCGTGGACTACCAGGGTATCTAATCCTGTTTGCTCCCCACGCTTTCGTGCCTCAGCGTCAGTACCGGGCCAGTGAGCCGCCTTCGCCACTGGTGTTCTTGCGAATATCTACGAATTTCACCTCTACACTCGCAGTTCCACTCACCTCTCCCGGACTCAAGATCTTCAGTATCAAAGGCAGTTCTGGAGTTGAGCTCCAGGATTTCACCCCTGACTTAAAAACCCGCCTACGCACCCTTTACGCCCAGTGATTCCGAGCAACGCTAGCCCCCTTCGTATTACCGCGGCTGCTGGCACGAAGTTAGCCGGGGCTTATTCTTGCGGTACCGTCATTATCTTCCCGCACAAAAGAGCTTTACAACCCTAGGGCCTTCATCACTCACGCGGCATGGCTGGATCAGGGTTGCCCCCATTGTCCAATATTCCCCACTGCTGCCTCCCGTAGGAGTTTGGGCCGTGTCTCAGTCCCAATGTGGCTGATCATCCTCTCAGACCAGCTACTGATCGTCGCCTTGGTAGGCCATTACCCTACCAACTAGCTAATCAGACGCGGGCCAATCTTTCGGCGATAAATCTTTCCCCGTAAGGGCTTATCCGGTATTAGCACAAGTTTCCCTGTGTTGTTCCGAACCAAAAGGTATGTTCCCACGCGTTACTCACCCGTCTGCCGCTGACGTATTGCTACGCCCGCTCGACTTGCATGTGTTAAGCCTGCCGCCAGCGTTCGCTCTGAGCCAGGATCAAACTCTCAAGTTGGACTTGAACTTTGAACCGGCTGATCACAACGTTTGACGAGGTCCCACCATTCATCGCCGACCGAAGTCTGCGAGCTGCCTACGATTCACATCGTTGGCAACGATGGTGTAACCTTTGAAACGTGTACCGCCGAAGTCTTTCGTCCGGTCTCGATCAGAAAAGCCGAAGCTTTTCAGAAGCGAGACCCGCAAGGACTCCGCCGTCCACGTTTCTCTTTCTTCATCTTCACTTGTCAAACAGCCCGGGACCAGGAGGCCCCAACCTTCCAGAGTGGAAGGGTTCCGACACCCCTACCGACGACGAATGGACTCCAACCGATTTGTGTCGGCTGTTGTGTCACTCAACAAGGTGAGGAGCATCAGTGGCGCGTTCGCTCGCCTTGGTCAGTGACCCGGCGGCGCCGCGCTCAGTGGTCGGGTTATAGGCCCCCCCGCCCGGGATTGTCAACGCCCATCGTCAACAAATCGTCGCACAGCGGATCGTCGAAAATAATCGAGCGATTCCAGTCGATTAGAGAACCATGGAGGCGGCGGCGCGAAGCCGCCCGGCAAAAAATCTGAAAAAAGTTTGGCCTTCAGGGGGCTTGGAAGGGGCTCCGAAGGGGCTCCGAAGAGGGGCGTCGGATGGGCCTGGAGGAAATCCCGGAGGCGGCTTGCGGCGACCCTCGGCCTAAGCCCCTGCGCCGGGCCGTTCAGGAAAGTTTTTCCATATTCGACGCCGTACTAGAGCCACAATCCCGCGGCGTTCTGGTAAAAGACAAGCTTGAATCGCGGGATGCCAGTGGGGGCTGCCGGCGATTTTCATGGGGTTCAGAGAAGGCGATCCGATGACGCAGCCTTCTTCGGACATTCGAAAGACATCGAGAGACCTTCACCTGCCTTGCTGTTCGTAATTTCGGACGGGCCCTGATCGGGGCCTACTGAGCGCGAGCACCTGTGCGGCACGGCTTTTTCCGCGATCCCCCTGCAAGAGGGCGACCGGGAAGAGGTTCGAGGCGAAGGGGCTCGGGTCGTTGATTGGGGGACTTGGGTTGAACCAGAGGACGTCGCGCGGCGCTTATGGGCGTGAGACCGGGATCATCGATCTCGGCCACGAGCCGCCGCTGTCGGTCGATGGCTCCGAGGCCGCAGTCATCGATCGCCGTCGCGTCTCGGTGCAATGGTTCAGCGGCACAATTCTGACCGGACTCTGCGGCGCAGCCCTGATCGGCGGCGCCGTTTTCGCATCTCTCGACGGCGAAATGACCTTCGCCAAGGTGCCGGAGCGGGTCGAAGGCGCGCTGCGTGGCGCATTCGGAGCTGCCGATCGCGCCGCCACGCTGCACAAGAGCGACCGCCTCCCACCGCCGAACGACTCCACCGCCTCGCGCAACATCGTGCGCGTCTCGACCGTCGCCCGCGTCGGCAACCGCGACGTGATGCGCGTGCGTCCCTTCATCCGGATCGCCGGCAATCTGTCGATGACGACGAGCGACCTGTCGGCGAAGATTCCGCCGTTCAATGCGCAGCGCATGCTCACCGACGTCGGCTCCGATCCGAAAACCGCGACCGACGATCCGAACAACCCTGAGGCCGTCGAGCCCGACGCCGAGGTCTCCTTCGTCACCAAGGACCTCTCGCCGGTGCTGCCGAAGGCCAAGATTTCCGCGGTGGTGGCGCTCGACGACATCCTGATGCGGGTGCGCGATGCCGCCAATTGGCGCGGCAATGGCGGGGTGCGCTACGCTTCGCTCGCCAATGCGACCGCCGACGTCTCCGGCGTGACCGGCCCGACGTCAACAGGTCCGACATGAAGATGGCCTACGCCACCGAAGTGTCGCCGTCCGATCCCTATGCCGGCTTCGAGACCCGCGTGGTGCCGGAAAACGTCACGCTGCTGCCGAAGACCAAAGAGCAGATCACCGGCGGCAATCCCAACGGCGAACGCGTCCATCTGGTCAAGAAGGGCGACTCGGTCGCGTCCGTGCTGCGCGACCTCGGCGCCACGCCGGAGGAGATCAAGGCGATCGCCACGACGCTCGGCCCCCGCGGCCGGGACGGCGGCCTGAAGGAAGGCGAGAAACTTCGCATCCTGATGGCGCCCGCAAGCCCCGGCGCCAGGCTGCAGCCCTATCGCGTCGTCGTCGCCAACGACACCATGGTCGAGGCGATCGCGGCGTTGTCCGATCTCGGCAAATACGTCGCGGTCGACGTCTCCAGCATGAACACCGTCGCCGATGCTGCGGCCAACGCCAGCAGCGACGACGATGATGAAGATGACGGCAGCGGCGTGCGGCTCTACCAGAGCATCTACGAGACCGCGATGCGCAACAAAGTGCCGATGCCGGTCATCGACGACATGATCAAGATCTACTCCTACGACGTCGATTTCCAGCGCAAGGTGCAGCCGGGCGACTCGTTCGACGTGTTCTACGCCGGTGAAGACGAGGGCTCGACGGCGGTCGACAAGAGCGAAGTGCTGTTCGCCTCGCTCACGGTCGGCGGCGAAACCAAGAAATATTATCGCTACCAGAGCCCCGACGACGGCGTCGTCGACTACTATGACGAGACCGGCAAGAGCGCGAAAAAGTTCCTGGTCCGCAAGCCCGTCAACAGCGCCATCATGCGCTCCGGCTTCGGCGGCCGCCGCCACCCGATCCTCGGCTATGTGAAGATGCACACTGGCGTCGACTGGGCCACCGCCTACGGCACCCCGATTTTCGCCGCGGGCAACGGCGTGATCGAAAAGGCCCAGCTCGAGGGCGGTTACGGCAAATACGTCCGCATCAAGCACAATAACGGCTACGAGACCGCCTACGGCCATATGTCGGCCTTCGCCAAGGGCATGGAGCCCGGCAAGAAGGTGCGGCAGGGCCAGGTCATCGGCTTCGTCGGCTCGACGGGCCAGTCGACGGGCCCGCACGTCCACTACGAAATCCTGGTCAACGGCCGCTTCGTCGACCCGATGCGCGTGAAACTGCCGCGCGGCCGTTCGCTTGAGGGCCCGATGCTGTCAGGCTTTGAGAAGGAGCGCGACCGCCTAGACGGCATGATGAGCGGCCGCAACGGCGCCATCGCCCGCATGTCCGATGCCACGGGTGGGCCGCTCCAGGTTACCAACCGGTAGGTCTGACCAGCCGCACAATCGCCAAGCGTGCGCTGCCTCTCCTCAATTCCCTGCTTCAATTCTCTTGCTTGAATTTTCTCTCTTGCTTGAATTTCCTGGAACCGCCTGGAACCTCGCGGGCAGCACGCCCGTTATTTTGCTGCCAGGGGCAGGGCTTTACGGAGCATTGCCATGGAGAACTGGACCAACGCAAAATTGTGCGATGTCGCAAACTTGGTCCTCGGCGCATTCCTGTTTCTTTCGCCGTGGATCTTCGGCTTCGACGCCGGAAGGGCTTCCCAGAACGCGCATATCGCGGGCATCGTGATCGCAATTTTAGCCATCGCGGCGCTCGCCGCCTTCGCGGTGTGGGAAGAGTGGCTGAACCTGATCGTCGGCCTGTGGACGCTCATTGCGCCTTGGGTGCTTGGCTTCCAAGGAGCCAAGACGGCGATGACGATCCACATCGTGGTCGGCATCGCAGTCGCGGTGCTTGCCGCGATCGAACTCTGGATCATGTCACAGAACCCGCCGCGCCTGACCACAAGCCGCTAGCAGACCGCATCCCGCCCGCGCCCAACGCGGGCGGAGCCGCGCTTCCTGTGGGCGGAACCAACCAACGGTCACCACGATTTGGTTTTTTGGGGCGGTTTCCTGCCCCTCAGCCAAGAGGAGGACAATTCATGCAGCGCCTCTCGCGTGACGACGTGGTCAAGGCCGTTAGCAGCGCTGATGACGTCACGATTGCCCAGATCATCGGAACCGGCGCGACAGTCGAGGAGCTTGCCGAGGCCCAGGCATGGCTCGCCAACGACGAGCCCATGATCAACGACCTCCGTCCGTTGGCGCAGGGCCGCGTGCGCGAGCTCGTGGATATCCTGTCGGAGCTTGAACAGGAAGATGACGAGGAAGGTCCGGCCGATCCCGGCTCTGCGTCCGCCGTCAGTTAGCAAGCCGACCGGACTAACCAAAACAATTCGCCCCGGAGAAGCAAGACCTCTCCGGGGCGGTTTTCGTTTTGCCGTGAGCACGACAATCAGTTCAGCTTGCGCTTCGATACAGGCGCTTCGAACTGGGCGATCTCAGCGGTTTGCGACGCCTTGCCGTTGAAGGTCAACACATTGCCTTCGGACGAAATCGCGACCGTATCGCCATCCCGGACGTCGCCGGCCAGGATCATCTCGGCGAGCGGATCCTGAAGATAGCGCTGCACCACCCGCTTCAACGGGCGCGCCCCGTAGGCGGGATCCCAGCCTTTCGCCGCGAGCCAGTCGCGGCCCGAAGCATCGAGCGTCAGCACGATCTTGCGATCGGTCAGCAGCTTCTGCAGCCGCGCGAACTGGATCTCGACGATCCGGCCCATTTCGCTCCTCTGCAAGCGGTGGAACAGGATGATTTCGTCGACGCGGTTCAGGAACTCGGGGCGGAAATGTCCGCGCACCATTCCCATCACCTGCTCACGCACGGCAGACGTGTCTTCGCCCTCGGGTTGATTCACCAAAAACTCCGAACCGAGGTTCGAGGTCATGATGATCAACGTGTTGCGGAAATCGACGGTACGGCCCTGGCCATCTGTCAGGCGGCCGTCGTCGAGCACCTGCAACAGGACATTGAAGACGTCCGGATGCGCTTTCTCGATTTCGTCGAACAGCACGACCTGATAAGGCCGGCGCCGCACCGCTTCGGTCAGCGCGCCGCCCTCGTCATAGCCGACATAGCCCGGAGGCGCGCCGATCAGCCGCGAGACCGAGTGCTTTTCCATGTACTCGGACATGTCGAGGCGAACCATCGCGGTCTCGTCGTTGAAGAGGTACTCCGCGAGCGCCTTGGTCAGCTCGGTCTTGCCGACACCGGTGGGGCCCAAGAACATGAACGAGCCGGTCGGCCGGTTCGGATCCTGCAGACCTGCGCGCGAGCGGCGCACGGCGGTCGCAACCGCACGCACGGCCTCAGCTTGGCCGACGACGCGCTGTCCGAGTTGCTCCTCCATTCTCAGGAGCTTCTCCTTCTCGCCTTCCAGCATCTTGTCGACGGGCACGCCGGTCCAGCGCGAGACCACCTGCGCGATGTGATTGGCGGTAACAGCCTCCTCCATCATCTCGCCGGAGCCATCACGCGCCTCGATCTCGGCGAGCTGCTTCTCGAGCTGCGGGATCCGGCCATAGGCCAGCTCGCCGGCCTTCTGAAACTCGCCGCGCCGCTGCGCGTCGGCCAGATCCACGCGCAGCGCGTCCAGCTCGGATTTGAGCTTCTGGGCGTCGGAGAGCTTGCTCTTTTCGGCGCTCCAACGCGCGGTCAGCGACGCAGATTTCTCCTCAAGCTCGGCCAGCTCCCTCTGCAGCGTCTCGAGACGGGACTTGGAGCCGAGGTCGCTCTCCTTCTTGAGCGCCTCCTGCTCGATCTTGAGCCGGATGATCTCGCGGTCGAGCGAATCCAGCTCTTCCGGCTTGGAATCGACCTGCATCTTCAGCCGCGCGGCCGCCTCGTCCACGAGATCGATCGCCTTGTCCGGCAGGAAGCGGTCGGTGATGTAGCGGTTGGACAGGGTCGTCGCGGCCACGAGTGCGGAATCGGTGATCCGCACACCATGGTGCTGCTCGTACTTGTCCTTCAGCCCGCGCAGGATCGAGATCGTGTCCTCGACCGAAGGTTCGCTGACGAAGATCGGCTGGAAACGCCGCGCCAGCGCCGCATCCTTCTCGACATGCTTGCGGTACTCGTCGAGCGTGGTCGCGCCGATGCAGTGCAGCTCGCCGCGCGCAAGCGCAGGCTTGAGCAGGTTGGAGGCGTCCATCGCGCCATCGCCCTTGCCCGCGCCGATCAGCGTATGCATCTCGTCGATGAACAGGATGAAATTGCCGTCGCTCGCGATGACTTCCTGGAGCACGGCCTTCAGCCGCTCCTCGAATTCGCCGCGGTATTTTGCACCTGCAATCAGCGCGCCCAGGTCGAGCGACAGCAGCTTCTTGTCCTGGAGGCTCTCGGGCACGTCGCCATTGACGATGCGCAGCGCGAGGCCCTCGGCGATGGCGGTCTTGCCGACGCCGGGCTCGCCGATCAGGACGGGATTGTTCTTGGTCCGGCGCGACAGCACCTGGATGGTGCGGCGGATCTCCTCGTCACGGCCGATCACCGGGTCGAGCTTGCCGTCGCGCGCCGCCTGGGTCAGGTCGCGGGCATATTTCTTCAGCGCGTCATAGGCGTTCTCGGCAGTCGCGGAGTCCGCGGTGCGGCCCTTGCGCAGCGCCTCGATCGCGGCATTGAGATTTTGCGGCGTGACGCCGCCCTTGGCGAGGATGGCGCCCGCCTCACTGGTCTTCTCCAGTGCGAGACCGAGCAGGAGCCGCTCGACCGTGACAAAGCTGTCGCCGGCCTTCTCGCCGGCCTTTTCGGCCGCATCGAAAGTGCGCGCGAGCTCGGGCGCCAGATAGATCTGGCCGGCACCGCCGCCACTGACCTTCGGCACCTTGTTGAGGGCGTCCTCGGTCGCCTTCAGAATTGCGCGGGAATTGCCGCCGGCGCGGTCGATCAGACCGGCAGCCAGCCCCTCGTTGTCGTCCAGCAGCACCTTCAGGAGATGCAGGGTCGAAAACTGCTGATGCCCTTCGCGCATCGCGAGCGACTGCGCGGACTGGATGAAGCCCCTGGAGCGTTCGGTATACTTCTCGATATTCATGGTCTTTTGTTTCCCTCGGCCTGCCCCTGGGGCCCTCTAAGGCACCCCAAACGGCATCTTCATTGGGTTTCCGCTTGATACGTTGACGTTCCTCAACGCATCAGCGGTCGTTATCAGCCGACGCTGGCGCCGGCCTGATCCAGATGTGGGAAGCCTGCGCTCGGATCGGAAGAGGCGCGTTCACAATTTCGTGCGCTGATCGGCCGGCTTGGCGGGCACGGAGCGAATCCCCTAAGTAGACCTATGACAACCAGCCAGACTGCCGAAATCACCGGTCTCTACCGCTACCCGATCAAGGGCCTGACGCCGGAATCCCTGGCCCGGGTCCCGTTGCGAACCGGCCAGACCCTCCCCGCCGACCGCCGCTACGCCATCGAGAACGGCCCGAGCGGGTTCGACCCCGAGGCTCCGGAGTGGAAGCCGAAAATCCAGTTTCTGATGCTGGCCCGCAACGAGCGGCTGGCGTCCCTCGACAGCCGTTTCGAGGATGCGACCAACCGTCTGACTATCCGCAAGGACGGCCAGATCGTCGCCAGCGGTGATCTCGAGACTGCGGCGGGGCGCGCCGCCATCGAGGGCTACTTCAAGGAGAATTTCCAGCCGGAGCTGAAGGGCCCGCCCAAGGTGCTGTCCGGCCGGGGCCACAGCTTTTCCGACGTCGCCCGCAAGGTCGTGTCCATCATCAATCTCAAAAGCGTCCGGGCCATCGAGACCATGCTCGGCGGCGTCGCCGTCAATCCCCTGCGCTTCCGCGCCAATCTCTACGTGAAGGGCTGGCCGGCCTGGTCCGAGCTCGACATGGTCGGAGAGACGCTCGCGATCGGGCAAGCCCGGATGAAAGTGGTCAAGCGCATCGTCCGCTGCCCGGCCGTCAACGTCGATCCGGCGACGGCCGTACGCGATCTCGAGATACCACCGACGCTGTCGCGCAATCTCGGCCACATGGATTGCGGCATCTATGCCGAGGTGGTGACGGACGGCGAGATCGGCGTGGGCGATGCGGTCGCGCTGGAAGCGCCGAAGCTGGTGTGACGCGGCGCTTTCTCAACAAATTCCGTCATTGCGAGGAGCGGAGCGACGAAGCAATCCAGAGTGCACCGCGGAGGGATTCTGGATTGCTTCGCTTCGCTCGCAATGACGAGCTTCAATTCGGCATCACATACGCATAGATCCGACCGCGCGAGATCGGCGCTTCGCGGACGCGGTTGCCGTTGTTGCCGGAGATCATGATCGGATTCCCCCGCGCGTCGATGCCGGTGATGATGCCGACATGACCGCCGCCGCGCCGCCCCATCACTGCGATGGCGCCGACCTGCGGACCGGAGACGCGAGTGCCGTAACGCGCGAACGAGCTCGCCATGTCGGAGCCGGTGCCCTGATGGCCGGTGTGTTGCAGCACCATGTTCATGAACCGCGCACACCACAGGCTGGCGCGCCCCGTCGGATTGCCGCCGAGATAGCGGCGCGCCTCTGACACGAGACCCGACCCGCCGCCGAAGCCCCCGCTTGCAGCCATACCGCCATTAGCCATGCCGCTATTGGCGTTGGGATTGTAGCTGGCCTGTGTGTCGGCAAAGCCGCTCGCCTGCAACTGCGCCGCGCTGCGCTCGAAGCGCGAGCTGCGTGCATGGTGACGATAGTGATGATGTCTGGCGTGATGCACGTAAGCGTGCCGCTCTGCGCTATGACGATGATGAGGCCGCGCTGAGGCCGGAGAAACGAACGCGGCAACCGCCGCGAAGAAGATCGCCAGCGCGACAACACAACGCGACAGGCGAGACGCAAACAACTCAAACATTCTTCATCCTTCGTTGACACCCCCACTTCCAATCAGCCCCTGCGGAGGCCGACATCCGTCTGGCCGTTAAGCCGCCCGATGTGGCGAGAAAAAGACGCCGCGGCCGCGAATAGCTGCGATGATTTTGCGTCAGTGCTGGCGCGAGGCTGCCTCATTGCGGACAAGGGCATTAACTGCGATCCTGAAGTCACGGCTTGAAGAGAGGGAAACGGTTAATGCCCCACGCCACGACCAGGGACGATGTCCGCATCTATTTCGAAGAAGCGGGTCAGGGAACGCCGATAATTTTTCTGCACGAATTCGCGGCCGACTACACCAATTGGGAGCCGCAGATGCGTTACTTCTCGCGCGGCCACCGCTGCATCACCTACTCCGCGCGCGGCTACACGCCATCCGATGTGCCGGCAGGCGAGGCCTACACCTACCAACATTTCTACACCGACGCGCTCGCGGTGCTCGATCATCTCGGGATCGAGCGCGCGCATCTCGTCGGTCTCTCGATGGGCGCCTATTCATCGCTTCAGATCGGCTTGAACGCGCCGCAGCGCGCGCTGTCGATGACGCTGGCGGGCGTCGGCTCAGGCTCGGAGATCGAGACTCTCGACAATTGGCGCAAGCAGTGCCGCGCCAATGCCGAGCAATTCGAGACGCTCGGCTCCGCCGAGGTCGCAAAAGTCACCCGCGAGGCGCCGAGCCGGATTCCATTCCTGGTGAAGGACCCGCGCGGCCACGCCGATTTCTACGCTGCGCTGGCGCGGCACGATTCCAGGGGTTCGGCCAACACGATGCGCGGATTCCAGGGCGGGCGGCCGTCGCTCTACACCATGACGGATGCGATCAGGAAGGTTACGACCCCGCGCTGATCATCTGCGGCGACGAAGACGATCCCTGCGTCGGGGCGAGCCTGTTCCTGAAGAAGCGCCTGCCGGCCGCGGGGCTCGCGATGTTTCCGAAATCGGGCCACGTCCTCAACCTCGAAGAGCCCGCACTGTTCAACGAGAGCGTGGAGCGGTTCGTGACGCTGGTGGAAGCGGGACGGTGGCCGGTGCGCGATCCCAGGTCGCTGCCGGTGCATTAGGGCGAAAGCGTTGCTTCGCACTCCGTCATTGCGAGCGCAGCGAAGCAATCCAGAGTCTTTCCGCGGAGGAATTCCGGATCGCTTCGCTGCGCTCGCAATGACGGGAAACTACTTTCCCTGTCCTCGCGTGAGCAAAAACACGCCCTGCTCACCGAACAGATTCCACACCCACCACGGCAGCCGCAGCCGCAGCGGCCGGCCGTAGAGGTCGAGCGCCTCGGCGCGCTCCATCTTGACGTGGATTTGGTCACAGAGCTCGACGAAATCCTTGATGGTGCAGAAATGGATGTTGGCGGTGTCATACCAGCTCGCCGGCAGATTCTCCGTGCGGGGCATGTGACCGCCGACCAGGAGCTGCAGGCGCATCCGCCAGAAGCCGAAATTAGGGAACGACACGATGGCCCGGCGGCCGATGCGCAGGAGATTCTCCAGCACGACCTTGGGCTGCCGCGTCGCCTGCAGCGTCTGCGACAGGATCACGTAGTCGAAGGCGTCGTCGGGATAGTTGACGAGGTCGGTGTCGGCGTCGCCCTGCACCACCGCGAGGCCTTTTGCCACGCAGCGGTTGACGCCCTCGCGCGACAGTTCGATCCCGCGCCCGTCGATGCCGCGGGTCTCCAGCAACTGAAGCAGATCGCCCTCGCCGCAACCGACGTCGAGGACTTTCGAGCCCGGCTTGACCATCTCGGCGACCAGCAGATGGTCGGCGCGAAACGGGCCGGACTGATCCGTCGCCAAGCCGCCCAGCGGCAGCACTTCCTGCCCAGACATCGCTAATCGTCCTTGCCGGTGAGCCCGCGCGCCTTGCCTGCCGATTGCAGGAAGGCGCGGGAGATGTCGAAGAATTCAGGCACGTCGAGCAGGAAGGCATCGTGGCCGCGATCGGTCTCGATCTCGGCGAACGACACCCGTGCGCTCGACGCGTTCAGCGCATGCACCAGCGCACGGGATTCCGAAGTCGGGAACAGCCAGTCGCTGGTGAACGAGACCACGCAGAAGCGCGTCTCGATTCCGGCGAACGCCTTCGCCAGCACACCACCATGGTCGCCGGCGATGTCGAAATAGTCCATCGCGCGCGTGAGATAGAGATAGGAGTTGGCGTCAAAACGCTCGACAAAGGACGAGCCCTGATAGCGGAGATAGGACTCGACCTGGAAATCGGCATCGAACGAGAAGGTTGGCAGTTCGCGGTCCTGCATGCGGCGGCCAAACTTGCGATGCAGCGCGGCGTCCGAGAGATAGGTGATGTGCGCAGCCATGCGCGCGACCGCGAGGCCGCGATGCGGATGGATACCCTGATCGGCGTAGGCGCCATTGTGCCAGTCGGGATCGGCCATTACGGCCTGACGACCGAGCTCGTGGAAGGCGATGTTCTGCGCCGAGTGCCGCGTCGAACAGGCGATCGCCAGCGCCGAGTAGACGCGCTTGGGATAGGCCGCAGTCCATTGCAGCACCTGCATGCCACCCATCGAGCCGCCGACGACGGCGAACAGCGTGTCGATGCCAAGCCGGTCGATCAGCATCGCCTGCGCGCGCACCATGTCGGGGATGGTGATGACGGGGAAATCCAGGCCCCACACCTTGCCGGTTGCGGGATTGATCGAAGCCGGGCCAGTTGAACCCATGCAGCCGCCGATCACGTTGGAGCAGATGATGAAGTAGCGGCTGGGATCGAGCGGACGGCCGGGGCCGACCAGCGTCTCCCACCAGCCGGACTTGCCGGTGACGGGGTGCACATTGGCGACGTGCTGATCGCCGGTCAGCGCATGGCAGATCAGCACGGCGTTTGAGCGATCGGCGTTGAGCTCGCCATAGGTCTTGTAGGCGATCTGGAACGGGGTGAGATCGATGCCGCAATCGAGCCGCAGCGGCTGGTCGGCGCCGAACTGCGCGACCTCTGAACTCGGATGATCGACCTCATGCGACCGATCGTCGGCACTGATCGCGGGACTGGGAATCGATTTGACGCCAACCATCTCTGACCATCGACCTCGTTTGCGATCGGACTTCAGATCGCGACTGACATCAGGCCATGAAAAACCCGGCCTGAACGATAGGTTCGGCCGGGATCGGAAGCGTCCCCGGCCTGTTTAGCGAGTTTTTTAACGTGGCTGCAAGCCGGCCGGCTCAAATGACCACGGAACAGGCAAAAACCTACTGGCTTGGGCGCTTTTCGTCAAGTCGCGGTCCGGATCAGCCAAATTTGCCCCCGTGCCGCCGGCCGAAACCACCCTGACTTCTCTTTGCATTTCTCTTTGCTTTCGCCGCCTATCCTGCCTAATCAGAACCTCGACGGCAGCCTCTCGACAGCACCTCGCAACAGCACCTCGCAGATATGTCCCAACGTCCGCCCGCGCCACCATCACTCCAGGAATTGCGCAAGGAGATCGATGCGATCGACGAGGGCATGCATCGCCTGTTGATGCAGCGCGGCGACATCATCGACCGCCTGATCCAGGTGAAGCAGACCCAGGAGGTCGGCTCGGCGTTCCGCCCGGCGCGCGAAGCCTCCATGATGCGTGACATCGTGCAACGCCATCGCGGCATCCTGCCGCTCGACACGGTCGAGAGCATCTGGCGCGTCATCATCTCCACTTTCACCTATGTCCAGGCGCCGTTCTCCGTGCATGCCGACATCTCAGTGAGCGAGCCGGCGATGCGCGATTCCGTGCGCTTCCATTTCGGCTTCACAGTCCCTTACGTCGCGCATTTCAGCGCGCAGGCCGCGGTCGAAGCGGTGGCGAAATCCAAGGGCGATCTGGCGCTGGTCTCGGCGACCTCGAGCCGCACGCCGTGGTGGCTGGAGCTGGAAGCGGACGGCGCGCCAAAAATCATCGCGCGACTGCCCTTCGTCGAGCGCGCCGACCATCCGGCCGCACTGCCGGTGTTCGCGATCTCGCGCGTCGCCGACAGCGCTGTGGTGACAGAGGTCGAGACCTTCAGTGTGCGAGTCTCGGGGTGGAACGCCGAGGTCGCACGCGCCCTGTCGCCGCTTGCCGAGATCGTGGCGGTGCCCGATACCGCCTTCGATGGCGCGGCGCTGCTGGTCTCGGTCACGAGCGCCACCAGCATCGACAAAATCAGGGCTGCCCTGATCGAAGCAGGAGCCTCGGTGCGCTCCACGGCCCTCGTCGGCAGCCACGCAACGCGCTATACGGTGCCCCCGACCGGGTCGAAATCGTAAATCGCGAACAGATCTGGCCTATCCGGAGTTGAAGATGTCCCGCCCCGTGCCGAATCCCGGCATTCTCGATATTGCGCCCTACACGCCTGGCAAGAGTCCGGTCGCGGAGCCGGGCCGCAAGGTGTTCAAGCTGTCGGCCAACGAGACGCCGTTCGGACCCTCGCCCAAGGCGATCGAGGCCTTCAAGCGCGTCGCGGATCATCTGGAAGACTATCCCGAAGGAACCTCGCGCGTGCTGCGCGAGGCGATCGGCCGTTCTTTCGGGCTCGATCCGAACCGCATCATCTGCGGTGCCGGCTCGGACGAAATCCTCAACCTGCTCGCCCACACCTATCTCAGCCACGGCGACGAGGCGATCTCGACCACACACGGCTTCCTGGTCTACCCGATCGCGACCATGGCGGTCGGCGCCAAGAACGTGATCGCGGCGGAGAAGAACCTGACCTGCGACGTCGATGCCATCCTCAAGGCGGTGACGCCGAAAACGAAGCTGGTCTGGCTCGCCAATCCCAACAACCCGACCGGCACCTATATCCCGTTCGACGAGGTCAAGCGCCTGCGTGCCGGCCTGCCGTCGCACGTGTTGCTGGTGCTGGATGCCGCCTATTGCGACTACGTCTCGCGCAACGACTACGAGATGGGGATCGAGCTCGTTGCGACCACCGAGAATACGGTGGTGACGCATACCTTCTCCAAAATCCACGGCCTCGCCGCGCTGCGTATCGGCTGGATGTTCGGCCCCGAGCACATCATAGACGCGATCAACCGCATCCGCGGTCCGTTCAACGTGTCGACGCCGGCCATGTACGCCGCCGTCGCCGCGATCGAGGACACCGCGCATCAGGCGATGTCGAAGCAGTTCACCGAGACCTGGCGCAACTGGCTGACCGAGGAGATCACCAGGCTCGGGCTGAAGGTGACGCCGGGCGTCGCCAATTTCGTGCTGATCCATTTCCCGCAAGAAGGCAAGACATCGGACGCGGCCGATGCCTATCTCACCAAGCGTGGCCTCGTGCTGCGCGCGCTGAAGAACTACGGCCTGCACCATGAACTGCGCATGACTATCGGCACCGAAGAGGCCAACCGCCTCGTCGTCGACGGCTTGCGCGACTTCATGGCCGGCAAATGAGCGTGGATCCGCACTTCAAGCGCGTCGCGCTGATCGGCTTCGGTCTGATCGGCGGTTCGATCGCGCGTGCTGCCAAGCTTCAGGGCCTGGCTTCCGAGATCGTCACCACCGCGCGCTCGGAGAAGACGCGTGCGCGGGTGCTCGAGCTCGGCATCGTCGACCAGGTCGTGGCGACCAATGCGGAAGCGGTGAAGGATGCCGATCTCGTCATCCTCTGCATTCCCGTCGGCGCCTGCGGGCCGGTGGCGCAGGAGATTGCAGGCTTTCTCAAGCCGGGCGCCGTTATTTCCGACGTCGGCTCGGTCAAGGGCGCAATCGTCAGGGACATGGCGCCGCACCTGCCGAAGAATGTTCATTTCGTGCCGGCGCACCCGGTCGCGGGCACCGAGCATTCGGGGCCGGATTCCGGATTCGCCGAGCTCTTCATCAACCGCTGGTGCATTCTGACGCCGCCGGAAGGCACCGACGCCGCCGCCACCGCGCATCTGCGCGCGTTCTGGGCGGCGATGGGTGCCAAGGTCGAGGTGATGACGCCGGATCATCATGATCTCGTGCTCGCGATCACCAGCCATCTGCCGCATCTGATCGCCTACACCATCGTCGGCACCGCCGACGAGCTGCAACAGGTGACGGAATCGGAGGTCATCAAGTTCTCCGCCGGCGGTTTCCGCGACTTCACCCGCATCGCGGCTTCCGATCCGACGATGTGGCGCGACGTCTTCCTCGCCAACAAGGACGCGGTGCTGGAGATGCTCGGCACCTTCACCGAGGATCTCGCAAAGCTCACCCGCGCGATCCGCCGCGGTGACGGCGAAGCGCTGTTCGATCACTTCACCCGCACCCGCGCGATCCGCCGCGGCATCGTCGAGATCGGCCAGGATTCGGCGGCTGCAGATTTCGGCCGTCCGCACGCGGCGCTGAAGAAGCCATAGCTGAAGTAGCCCGGATGGAGCGCAAGCGTAATCCGGGACCCGGTCGCCTGAGGCAAGATTCCCGGATTTCGCTTTTCGCTCGATCCGGGCTACCAGTCTGCGTGGCTCCCTTCCTAGAACGGATAGTACCGGATCTGCGTCATGACGATGTTGTCGTCGGTCTTGGGCGCGCCGCCGACACCGGCGAAGGCGAGCCGCTGCGTGTAGGAATACTGCACGCCGGCTTTCAGCGTGCCGTAATTGCCCTGGTAGAGGGTGTCGTAGATGCCGGCGGTGATCTGCCGGACTTCCCGGGTGTTGCCGTTACAGCTCGCGGCCGGCGTGTTCTCGGTGAAGCAGCCGGTGTTGTTGTAGAGGGGATTGCCGTAGCCGAACGGAGTGGTCCCGGCATTGGCAAAATTGGCCTTGGCCTTTTCCAGACCGGCGTAGCTGTAGACATCGAGGCTCGGCGTCGCGTGCCAGATCAGGCCGACCGCGGCCGCGGTGATCGTCAGCGGCAGCACCGTGCCGTCCTGCGCTACCGCCGCATCGGGGAACGGCGTCGCCGTGAAGCGGCCGAGCACACCATGCGCGCCGTAGAGCTGGAGGTCGAGGGTCTTCGGAATCAGCTCGGCGAAGACGTGGCCTCCGAAGCTGCCGGTGTCGTAGCTGTGGTTGGCGCCATTGAAGCGATCGAACAGCTGGCGATAGAGCGCCCAGGCCTCGACATGCAGCTTGTAAGGCCCGAGCCGCGGATCCCACGCCGCCTTGACGGTGAAATCAGGCACCTGGTTCAAGCTGACATTGTTGAGGTTGTTGAAGAAGCTGCCGCCCGGCCCGGTCAAATTGACCTGGAGGTTCGGGTTGAGCACGCCCTGCGGACCGACCGCGGGCGTACCGACCGTCGGCGTATTGCCGCCGAAAAATGCGGTCTGCGGATTCTCGACCGACGCGGCGAGCTTGAACTCGGGCCCGAGATCCTTCCAGACGCGAAGCCCGGGTTGCCGTGCCGCCAGAAATCCCGGAACGGATTCGAAGTCGATCACGCCGGGCGCGTCGACGCCGCGAGGATCGATGCCCGTCTTGGTCGGCGCATTCAGCGACCAGGATTGGCCGGCGAGGACGTGCAGGCCGAGATCGGTCCGGTCGAGCTCGATACTGAGCTGCCGCATCCGCGGATTGAAGGAGTTGGTGGCCACCGAGCTCGCCGTTTGCGCCGCGCCCTCGAAGTCGATTTCGCCGTAGCCCGCGAGATGCGTATCGAGATCGGCATTGCCTTCGGCCAGCACCGAGAACCGGCTCTGGCGCGCGGAGAAGCGCGTCTCCGGGAAGTAGAAATTGTGAGCTTGCTGATAGGGGATGAAATTGAACACCGAGCCGGTATCGGAGGCGATGTTGCGCGAGCGGTAGATGCCGGTGAGATCGATCCAGCCGCCGAATGTCAGCGTGACGCCCTTGTAGCAGACCTTGCCGCCCGCACATGCTTCGACCGGCAGCGCCTTGTAGGTCCCCGGCACCGGCATGACTTTGGCCTGCACTTCGACCTGGCGCGCCTTGCGCGCCTCCGAATCCACCTTCTGCTGCAGCTCCTTCAGCTTCGTCTTCAGCGCCTGGATTTCGGTTGTGACATTGTCGTCGGCACGCGCCTGTCCCGAACAGGCAGCGAGTAGTCCCAGCATCAGTCCGCAGTTGATGATCCGCACGTAAGCCTCCCTCCACTTGGGAAGCCGGTGCTGTTGGTTGCGCCCCCGGCGCGTGCATGCTTCCCTGGTGTGGAGTGATGCGAACGGGCGAGCTGTTATTCGCAGGCCTGGGCATCTTCTGCATCACGTTTTCCTGACGATCATGTTCGGAATATTCTCGCCGCTCGACCGATCCGCACGCGCGCGATTGCCGCGCTCGTGATGCAGCGCGCATTGGGCCCGACCGGGACATGGCCGGGCCCAACTCCGCGACGCGCAAAATCTCAAGGGGAATGGCGGCTATTGACCCTTGGTCGCGCGGATCACCGTGGGGCGCGGTGATTTCGCAGAAGGCACGTCAGCCATCGTGTCGCGCGTCGCAGGGCGCGCGAGATTGCGGTCGTTCGGATACCGGGCTTCGTAGGCGGCACGCTCGTGCGATTGCCACTGCGCGAACGCAGGCGTCGCGAGTGCGGTCAAAATGGCGATGGCGCCAACGCACAGCCTGGATGTCGTCATGGTATTCTCTCCTGCTGCCGACATGGAGCGAAACCGGGCTTTACGGCTCCGCATTCCCGGCGGACGTTCACGATTCAGCGAAGCGACCGTGACGTGGCCATCGGGAGCAACGACAGCTAGTACAGGGGCGGAATCTGGCCGACCTGGATCGGGCCAAGCAGCACGGCGCCGTCGACGAACTTCAGCGGGAAGCTGCGGGCCTTCTTGCCCTCGAGCGTGCTCTCGGTGCCGATCGAATTGATGCCGGCGGCAACGCCGGCGTTGGCGTTCTGCTTGATGACCTTGCCGAGGCCGGGGACGGCACGGTCGAGTGCCCCAAAGAGATTGTTGAGGTCCTTTGACTTCACGCCGGGCGCGACGCGATCGAGTGTCGCCTGCGGCACGCCCTCTTCCAGCATCTTCTCGATGCCGAGCGCCGGGATGACGCGCTCGAGACCGGTTACCGTCATCTGCAATTCGCCATCCAGTCGGCCATTGGCCGAGAGGCCCAGCGTGCCGGCCGCGACCGCGATCGTCTCGCCCTGCTGGATCCGCGACTGTACGATCTCGATGTGGCCGCCGGCGGCCTGGATTTCGCGGAAGCGCTGCGGCCAGGGTTTTGGGGTGAGGTCGGAAAGCCCGGTGATCTTCGCGCGCGTGTCGGCTTCGAACGGCTCGGCGAGGAGGGGATGAACGCCCTGGATGCTGCCCTGCGCGATCTGGAGCACGGTCTCGATAACAGGATGATCGGCCGGCGATCCATCCGCGATGCGCCCATGCAGTTCAATCTGCTTGGCGCGCGCGAGCGGCACCTGCACCGAACCGTCGAGCCTCACGATGCTGGGGTCATCGAACACGATCGAGGCGCGTTCCGGGATAGCCGGCAAGCCGATCACGCTGCTGCGGCCGTTGCTCCAGTTCACCACGAAGGTGTTTTGCGTGACGCCATCGGTCAGCGTTGCCGGCGCGGAAAACTCGGCGATGACGTGCTTGGGATCGTAGACCTGCGCCACAACCAGAATGTCGTCGAGCTTGGCCGTGAACGGCGTCTTGCTCGCATTCTGCGAGACCAGGGCGACGCTGGCGCCGGAGCACCGGACCTCGAAGCGGAATGGGAAGCCGGCAATCGAGCGCTTGGCGCAATCATAGATGCGGCCGGATTTGGCTTCTTGCGCGCGCCAGGCATCGGCCGCAACCTCGGCCTGCGAGGCCGCATAGAACCAGAAGCCGCTCCAGGCGGCCGCGAGAATCAGGAGGAGGACGGGAGCAATGAAGAGCCCCCAACGGGAGCGCCGGCCTGCGGCAATAGTCATATTGGACATGCGGCGACCCTTTGATCCCAGATTTTGTCAAATGTAAGCGAGGCTGGCCCCGGCCGAAAGGCGGAGAATTCGCTTCGCTTGGGGGCACGGTTCTGGTAGCCGTGCCCGAAATGTCGGAAATCACCCTCCCCTCCGCCACCTCCGCCAAGGGCGATCTCTGGGTGTTCGGATACGGATCGCTGATGTGGCGGCCGGGCTTCGAATTCGAGGAGCGCGTCCCGGCGCGGCTGGTCGGCGAGCATCGCGCGCTCTGCGTCTATTCCTTCGTGCATCGCGGCACGCCGGAACAGCCCGGCCTGGTGCTTGGGCTCGACCGTGGCGGCGCCTGCCGCGGCATCGCCTTCCGCGTCGCTGAAAAGAACCGTGCCGACGTGGTCGCCTATTTGCGGGCGCGCGAGCAGGTGACGTCGGTCTATCGCGAGGTGATGCGCTCGGTGTGGCTGGAGAACGAAGCGCGTGAGCGCGTCTCGGCGCTCGCCTATGTCGTTGATCGCGGCCATGTGCAGTACGCCGGCCGGCTGTCGCTCGCCGACCAGCACCGCCATGTGCTGCAGGGTCACGGCCAGTCCGGCGCCAACCGCGACTACGTGACGGCGACCGTGAAGGCGATCGAGGCCGAAGGCTTTCGCGACACTCAATTGCATCAGCTTGCGGCGATGCTGCATGGCGACGCGCATACGCTGCACGCGCCGGCTCCCGCAGAAGATCGAGAGAACCGCTAGACTAGCCCGCATTTCTCACACGACCGATTGCTCAGCGACGGAGGATAGGAGGATTTGGCAAGGCAACGGGGAGCCGTGGCGCTGAAGGCGCAGCCGGCGATTTGGTTTTGAATGTCTCCGTTGGGCCTGTTGGTGATGCCGCCGATTGAGCGCGTCGCAGCGTCGCGTGTCAGGCCGGCGAGGCGCGAGCCTTGGCGGCTTCGGCCAGGCGACGAGCCGCGTGTCCCCACGGCTGAGCGGCTGGGCAGGCCGAGGCCATGGCGATCCTGATGCGGCGGACGCTGATGCGCACCAGTGCGCCGATCTTGAGGAGCTTGAGGCGGATGGTGCCGCAGGTGGCGTCCGCAAAGGTGGTTTCGGCAAGGCCGATGCGCCGCAGGGCACAGATCAGCACATAGGCCATCGAGGCGAACCACAGCCGCAGCTGGTTGGCGCGCATGGTGGCGGCCGAGGTGCGGTCGGCGTAGAGATCGAGCTGGCACTCCTTGATGCGGTTCTCCATGTCGCCGCGGGCGCAGTAGATGTCCTCATAGAGCTGCCGCACGCCCGCCGCGCTGCGCTTGAGCGAGGTGACGACGAAGCGCGGATTGGCCTCGCCTTGCGTCCACTCCGCCTTGGCGACGACGCGGCGCTCCTGGCTCCAGGTGTCGCGCGTACGCCATTGGAAGTCCTTGAAGCGGCGTGCCGGGTGGCCGGTCGTCTCGGCTGTGGCTCTCGCCGCGGCGAGCTCCTCCTCGATCATGGCGACCAGGCGCGTGTTGCGGGCGAGCCCGAACAGATAATCCACGCGGTTTTGCTCACACCACGCCATCAGCGCCTCGCGCGCAAAGCCACTGTCGGCGCGCAGCACGATGCGCACGAACGGCCAGCGGGCGCGGATTTGCCGGACAATCCGCGCGATCTCCGCGACACTGCCTGCGCTGGCATCGATGTCGGCGCGCCGCAGCTTGGCCGCCAGCAGATGCCGGCCGCAGAACACGTACAGCGGCAGATAGCAGTAGCAGTCGTAATAGCCGTGGAAGAAGCGCCCCTCCTGATGCCCGTGCAGAGGATCGTCGGTGGCGTCGAGATCGAGGATGATCTGCGGCGGCGGTCGCTTGTGCGCCTCCAGGAACAGCGTCACCGGCAACGCCTCGATCGCCGCCGCGTCGTAGGCGATCTTGTGATAGCGCGAAGGTTCCTCCCGGCCCAGTTCCAGCCGGTTCAGCGTCGACTTGCCGGCCACCGGTGCGCAGTCCTCGCGCCTGGCAACAAGCTTGCCCGCCAGCACCGCCATCAGCGGGTCGTGCCGCAACTCGTCGTGACCGTTGATGTCTTCGTAGCCAAGTGCGATGCCAAAGACCCGCTGTCCGACCAACGTTCCGACTGCGTGCTCGATCAAGTCCACCCGGCGATGATCGCGAAAGCAATCGGCAAAGCGCCCCACCAGATCAATCGCCCGATCAGACGCGCCCAGCAGCAGCGCGCCCGCATCCGACGTCACCAGGCCACCATCAAAAGCCGCTTCCACGATGCGGCCTTCCACCTCTCCAAAATCAAACCGTTCTGCGCTACACTGTGCCGGCATCGGGGCATTCCTTGAATCACCGCGAAGTCCTTCTCGCAAAAGAACTTTCGCTGATCCGCGCCCCGATGCGCCTCAACACTGTGAGAAATGCGGGCTAGCTCTCCGAGGGAGCGTAGCTCGGCGCGCTGCCGATCAACTGCTCCTGCTCCTCGCGGCCCGCTTCGACGATGCGAGCGGTCGCGTCTTCGATCGCCGTCTGCACGCGCGTGAGAAACTCACCCTTGGGCAGGCCCGGCGGCAGCGGATCGAGGAACTCCACCACCAGCGTTCCGGGATAGCGCATGAAGGTGCGGCGCGGCCAGAACAGGCCGGAGTTGAGCGCGATCGGCAGGCACTGCACGCCGCAGGACGAGTAGATCTGCGCAAAGCCGGTCTTGTAGTCCGGCGGTGCTCCCGGCGCACGGCGCGTGCCTTCCGGAAAGATCACGAGCTGGCCGCCCGCGCGCACCGCCTCGCGCGCGCGGCGCGTCATGTCCAGCAGCGCCTTGACGCCGGCATTGCGGTCGATCGCGATCATCCCGGTCTTGACCAGGAACTGACCGAACACCGGAATCTGCATGAGCTGGCGCTTGAGGATGAAGATCGGGCGATTGAAGAAGCCCGGCAACACGAAGGTCTCCCAGAATGACTGGTGCTTCGCCACGATCACCAGCGGTCCCTGCGGGATCTTCTCAACGCCGCGGAATTCCACCCTGATGTTGCAGACCACGCGCATCAGGACCAGCGTCGCCTTCGCCCACCATTTCGCGACCGTCAGCATGGCACGCGGCGGCAAGGCGAAGGTCGGCAGCGCCACGATCGCGAGGCACACCAGCACCGCATAGAACAGCACGTTGAACAGCAGCGAGCGCAGGAAAATCAGGAACATCAAGAATCCGATCAATTGGCCTGTGCGGTGGCGGGCCGCCTGGATTGCAGGCCCGCTGGCTGCTCCGACAGTTCGGGGGAAAGGTCAATCCCGAAATCTTCCAGCCGCATCCTGAGCTCGGCGGCGACATACTTGACATATTCGGACAGCAGCAGCCGCAGCGTCGAGGCCGAGGTCCACCACGGCTCCTCGCGCCATTTGTCGCCGACCACGGCGAACGGGACCAGCGTGGTCCCCGGCATGGCATGCGAGAATTCCGCCAGCGCGCGCGGCATGTGATAGTTCGAGGTGACCACGATCAGCGATTTGAAGCCGCGCCCCTCGGCCCAGCGCCGCGCCTCCGCCGCGTTGCCGCGGGTCG
Source organism: Bradyrhizobium sp. RDM12 (assembly GCF_051917485.1). Lineage (NCBI taxonomy): Bacteria > Pseudomonadati > Pseudomonadota > Alphaproteobacteria > Hyphomicrobiales > Nitrobacteraceae > Bradyrhizobium > Bradyrhizobium sp. RDM12. The sequence continues at coordinate 1,856,982 of NZ_CM133064.1, read as the reverse complement.
AGAGCGCAGTGCGGTCGAGATCGACGCAGCAGGCCATGAAGGATTGGTTCTCCGGCAGCGTCCGCGAGATGTCGCTCGCGGTCGAGGTCGGATGCACGCCCGAGATCAGGAGCCTTTTGCCGTAGCCGGCCGCCAGCAGCGCCATTGCATCCGAGACCCGAGAGGAACCACCGGTCAACACCACGATGCCGTCAGCCTTGCGGTCCGGCGCAATCTCGGCGCCGCGTAATTGCGACAGGAACACGACGAACCCCGCCGCTGCGCCGACGAAAACGAATGCGATCGTCGACACCACGGTCGCGCGTAGCCAGCCGCGCGGCATTTTCGGCGATGGATCGTCGGTCGGCGAGGTCATATGATGTCGGTGATCCCTTCCCCGGATTATTTTAGGACGGTTTGAGGCGAAGTGGAGTCCGGTTTATCGGGCTCTTTGAACCCAATGGACTGCTACTCTATCCGCGTCGGCGATGCGCTCCCCCGCCCCGGTTGCGGGGAGAGGTGAAGAAACCACAAACGTGCACATCCTCAATCGACATCATTCAGCGTCGCGAACAGGGTCTGGCGCGAGGCGACGGCGGTAATCGCGCCGATCAGGACGGCCTGCACCGCGAGCACCACATAGCCGGACGGCCGCAGCGAGAAGGTGCCGAGCAGGGCCGCGAACTGGTCGCCGACCGGGGTGCCGGAGAACCAGCCGGCGATCGACTCGGAGAAGCCGAACAGCAGCATGGCAACACCGCCGCCGATGACGCCGCCCTCGAGGCCGAGCCTGAGGAAATGCCGCAGGAAATGATTGGCGATGTAGCGGTCGCCGGCGCCGACGAAATGCAGGACCTCGACGATCGGGCGGTTCGCCGCCATCGCGCCGCGGGTCGCGAACGAAACCGAGATGATGGTTGCGACGATGACGAGCGCGAGGATACCGATGCCGGCGAGCACGGTGGCGTTGGTCATCGAACGCATCCGTTCGATCCAGGCGCGATGATCGTCGACGCTGGCGCTTGGCGCCACCTGCGTCACCCGGGCGCGCAAGGCGCCGAGATCGAGCGCCGTGCCTGGCTGCACGCGCGCGATGATCATGCGCGGCACCGGCAGATCGTCCATCGACAGCCCGGTGCCGAGCCAGGGCTCGAGCAGCTTGCCGCTCTCCTCCTTGGTGAACGGCTTGACCTCGACGATGCCGGCCTGCGCGCGCATCGCCTCAGTGACGGCTGCGGTGTCGCGCTCGATATCGCGTCCGGATTGCGGGCGGACCTGGATGGTGATCTCGCTCGCGACATCGGACTGCCATTCCGCGGCCGAGGCGCTGACCAGCAGCACGGTGCCTGTCGTCATCGAGGCGAGGAATGTCATGATGGCGACAACGGCGACCAGCGCGCGGCCGTGGATCGAGGCGCGCGGCACGATCGGCGACATGTTGCGCGCCCTGGCCGGAAGCTGCGGACGTTCCTGTCCGAGATCGACCAATACGCCGCGCTCGTCGGTCCTACTCATAGACGTGCAGCCGGCCCTGATGCAGCACGAAGCGGCGCGCTTCGTACTGGTCCATCAGCGCGATGTCGTGAGTTGCGATGATGACGGCGGTGCCGGACTTGTTGAGCTCGATGAACAGCCGCAGCAATCGCCGCCCGAGCGTCGGATCGACGCTGCCGGTCGGCTCGTCCGCGAGCAGCAGTTGCGGCCGCGAGATCACGGCGCGCGCGATCGCCGCACGCTGCTTCTCGCCGCCGGACAAGATCGGCGGCAGCGCATCCATGCGCTCCCCGAGCCCGACCCAGCGCAGCAGGTCGATGACTTCTTTCCGATAGCTCGACTCGCTGCGGCCCATGACGCGGAACGGCAGCGCCACGTTCTCGTAGGTCGTCATGTGGTCGAGCAGGCGAAAATCCTGGAGCACGATGCCGATGCGCTTGCGCAAATCGGCGATCTCGTCCTTGCCGAGCTGGGAGATGTCGTGGCCGAACAGATTGACGAGGCCGCGCGTCGGCCGGTGCGACAGGAACAACAGGCGCAACAATGACGTCTTGCCGGCGCCGGACGGGCCGGTGAGGAATTGAAAGGAATGCGCCGGGATCTGGAAATTGAGGTCGCGCAGGATCTCCGGTCCCAGACCGTAACGTAATCCGACATTTTCGAACCGAACCAAGCTCAGCTCCGTTCGAGAGGTGACGCAGGCCGCACGCCAGCGCGGCTTCGCCGCATGCGATCAAGGGGTTGTGCGACCGTTATGGTTTCCGGTTCGTTAACGGTCGCTCTGTAGCATCCGGGGCAGCATCTTAGAAACTATCCATCCTTGGAAGTACCCTTGGCGCCTGGTTCCGCGCGAAGGTCATCCGTCGAGGCCGTCCATATGCATATTGTCTGCCCCCATTGTACGACATCCTACGCCATCAAGCTTGCGAGCCTTGGGGCCAATGGGCGGACGGTCCGTTGCTCCCGCTGCAAGGAGACGTGGATGGCGCATCCCGCGGATGCCATCGGGGAGGCCGCCGTGCCGGCCCTGGCCGCAGCGAACCAGTCCGAGGACCAGTCGGACCTCGCCGAGCAGTGGAACTCATACGCCAAGGACGACGACGCCGAAACCCCGGTGGTCGAAAGCCCCTCGATTGCCGGCGACTGGCCGACCGAGGACGCTGCCGAGCCGGAGGACGAGTGGTCGGCGGCAGCCCGCGGCGCCGAGGAGGAAGTCGCGGGCGTGCAGCACCAGTCCTGGTTCCGCGGTCTGTTCAGTCGCCGCGGGGCAAAGGTGAGCCGCCCGGCACCGGCCATGGCCCGGCGAAAATCCCATTTCGGGCTGCCGACCGCGTGCGCCGCCATGGGCGCGCTGGTGCTGGCGCTTGTGATCTGGCGCGGCGACATGGTCCGCCTGCTGCCGCAAACCGCGGCCTTCTACAAGATGGTCGGCTTGGAGGTGAACCTGCGCGGGCTTGCCTTCAAGGACGTCAAGCTCTCGAGCGAGACCGTTGACGGCAAGCAGGTGCTGGTGATCGAGGGCGTGATCGTGGGCCAGGGCAAGAAGCCGCTCGATATTCCGCGCCTGCGCTTTGCCGTGCGCGACGCGCAAGGCGCCGAGATCTACGCCTGGAATTCGGTGCTGGAGCAGACCGTGCTGCAACCCGGCGAGCGTGCGTTCTTCCGCTCGCGCCTGGCCTCACCGCCGCCGGAAGGCCGCAATATCGACGTTCGCTTCTTCAACCGGCGCGACATTGCTGGCGGCAGCGTGTAATCAGCCTGTAGAGTCCCGCACGGGAAGGTTCGTCCCATGCCGAAAGTACTGATCGCCGACGATGAGGATCGATGCGCCAGCTGGTGGCGCGCGCCATCGCCATGGACGGCCACGAGATCGTCACGGCACAGGACGGCGCCGAGGCGTTGGAAATCCTGACCCGCGAGGACGGCGCGTTCGATCTGTTGCTCACCGACATCCAGATGCCCGTCATGGACGGCATTGCACTCGCCCTCTCCGCCGCGCGCGACTTTCCCCGGCTGACCATTTTGCTGATGACCGGCTTTGCCGATCAGCGCGAGCGTGCCTCCAACCTCAATGCGCTGGTGCATGACGTGATCACAAAGCCATTCTCGGTCGCGGATATCCGCACGGCGGTGGCGGACGCGCTGGCGGCGAAGAAGGGATAGCTGCGGGCGCGGCCCATGTGTTCCGCCGTCATGCCCCGGCTTGACCGGGGCATCCAGTACGCCGCGGCCGATGTGGCAAGAGCGAGTTCGTCAACGCCAGCCTCTGGAATGCTGGATCGCCCGATCAAGTCGGGCGATGACAGTGAGTTTGCGGTGATATCCCTCAAAAATCCTTCAGCAGCCGCTCGATATAGTCGAGCTCGATCTGCGGGCGCGAGGGGTCGCCGAGGCGGCGGCGGAGTTCTTCGAGGATGCGACGGACGCGCTGCACGTCGATCTCGCCGGGGATCTTGACCGTGTAATCGTCGCCGAACTCGCGGCCATGCAGCGGACGACCGAGCGGGTCGGTCTGGTTGCCACCGCTCTGCTGGCGGCCGGCGCGATTGCCGGGACCGTCGCCCTGGCCGTCGCCGTCGCCCTGCTGCATCGCCTCGGCCATCTTCTGCGCACCCTTGCGCATCGCATCCAGTGCCTTGCCCTGGGAATCCACCGCGCCGTCGGCATTGCCGTCGCCGAGTTTCGAGCCCGCATCGCCCATGGCGTTGTCGGCGGAATCGAGTCCGCCGTCATCATCGCCCTGGTCGGCATCCTGATCGCCATCCTGGCCGGGCTGGCCCTGGTCGCCTTGCTGACCTTGCTGGCCCTTCTGTCCCGGCTGCCCTTTCTGGCCCTTCTGCGAGAGGCCGCGCTTGGCCATTTCGTCCTGGAGCTTCTTCAAGCGGTCGCGCAGCGCCTGCTGGTCCTGCTGCAGGTCCGACATCGACTGGTCGCCCTGCTGCTGCTTGCCGCGCATGCGATCGCGCCGGGAGTCCTGGCCCTGCTTGTAGGTTTTGTCGCGCAATTGCTGCTGCTTGCGGATCATATCGCCGAGCTCGTTGAGCGCCTGCTCCATGTCGCTCTCGCCGGACTGTCCCGGCTGCGCCATTTGAAGGCCCTCCAGCATCTGCTGGAGCTGATCGAGCAACTGCTTGGCCGCGTCCTTGTCGCCGGAGCGCGACAGGCGCTCCATGCGGTCGATCATGTTCTGGAGGTCCTGCTGGCGCAGGATTTTCGTGTTGGGATCGAGAGGACGCGCGAGCTGCTGGGCATCCTTGTTGTTGCGGAACTGCTCGGCGAGCTGGCGCATGAAATTGTCGAGCGCCGCCCTGAGATCCTGCGTGAGCTTCTTGATCTCCTCGTCGCTGGCGCCGCGCTCCAGCGCCTGCTTCAACGCGTCCTGCGCCGCGCGCAACGCCTTCTCGACGTCGGAGATGTTGCCGTCCTCGATGGTCACCGCGAGCGCCCACAGGCTCGCCACCACCTCGCGCAATGAATCATCGGTGCGCGCGGCCTCGAGCTGGCGCGCGACACTGTGGAGGCCGAGATATTGCCCGGTCTCCTGGGTGAACAGCTCGGGCGCGATCATCAGCGCGTCGAGCGCGGCGTAGACGTCGGAATTCCTGTTGCCGTCGAGCGCAAGGATACGGCGCTGTTCGATCAGCGCGCGTGCGAGTGGCTTGGTGAACAGCCGCTCGGGCAGGCGCATGTTGAACGGCTCGCTCTTCGCCTCGTTGCCGGCCTCGTCCTTGGCAGTGAGCGTCAGCGTGACATCGGCACCGGCGTAGGGGTCCTCGCTGAGATCCTTCACCGTCTGGCCGACGCCGTTGCGAGTGCGCGCATTCGGCAGCACCAGTGGAAATTGCGGCGGCTGGAACAGCGGCCGCGCCGCGGCCTTGTTATCGGTCTTGCTGTCGGTCTTGCCGCCGCCGTCCTTGCCCGCATCGGCGGAACGCGGAGCGACATGCGCCTCGGCGCCGGTGACGCCGTAATCGTCCTCGATCTTGTAGACCAGCTGGAGCGCGCCGCGCGCCTGGCGCTCCGGATCCTTGGCTAGCGCGATCGTCGGCGGCCGGTCCGGCGTCGCCGCAAAAGCCCATTGCGGCTGGCCCGAGGGGGCGCGGACATGCGCAGTGCCGTCGGCGGTGATGGTGAAATGCTTCTCGTTGGTGCCCTTGGGCGTGGCCTCAGTCGGCGCGACCTCCTTGAGGCCGCCGGACACTACGACATCCAGGCTGCCGCCGGAGGAGCGCACGATCAGGGTCGAGCCGGCGGGAACACCGAGCGGGCCGGAGGCCGGAAGCGCTGCGGCTTCCTTGTTGGCGGCGGACAGGATCACCGGCGGCTTTCCGGTGTAGAGCGGCGGCGTGACCCAGGCGTCGACGCGGACATTGGTCGGCGTCAGCATGCCGTTCCAGTCGAAGGCGGCGCCCAGCCGCAATCCGCGCTCGTCGCCAGCGGCGAAGAAGGTCGCGACCAGCATCACCATGACCAGCGCACGCAGCGCCCAGGGGTCGTGGATGGCGAGGCGCGGGTGCGGCAAACCGGCGCGGATGCGCTTGAGCGAGGCCAGCGTGCGCTCGCGCTGCACCTGCCAGAGTGCCTGCGCGACAGGATCCTGCGAGGTCAGCGTGTCCGTGAGCGTCGTGGCCGGGCGATGACGGATGCCCGAACCGCGGTCGAGCCGGGCGAGCGCCTCCTCGCGGCTCGGCCAGCGAAACCGAATCAGGGGGAACAGGGCGGCAGCCGCAAGGCCAGCGAAAATGACAAGACCGATGGCACGGGCGACCAGGGGCAGTGCCAGCCAGAGTCCGGCCCAGGACACGACCAGGAACAGGCCGGCGACGGTGAGAACACGGGCCAGCCTGGGCCAGGCACGCTCCCACGCGATGGCATAAGTGGATCGCTCGAGGGCCTGCGCCAGCTTCAACCGCGACAGAGCGTCGCCATCGCGGATCGGGTCTGACGGGTCGGGGGTGACGCCGGTCAATCAACTCTCCAGGTTACCCGGGCGAGCAAAGCGTACCACAACGGCAGTACTGAGGCATCCGTTCCTGTACGGGACATCCCCCTTTTCCCGCATAACACGAGGACGTGACTGCTCCGGCTCAACCCCGTAGTTTCCGCGGCGCCATCCAACGAAAACAAGGAAACGTCATGGACAAGAAGATGCACGACAAGGGCCTGGAAGTTCGCAAAGCGGTGCTGGGCGAGGCCTATGTCGACAACGCGCTGAAGAACGTCGACGGCTTCAACCGTCCGTTCCAGGAGATGCTCAACGAATATTGCTGGGGCACGGTGTGGGGGCGCGAGGAGCTGCCGCGCAAGACCCGCAGCATGCTCAACATCGCGATGATCGCTATCCTCAACCGCCAGCACGAGTTCCGCGCGCATCTGAAGGGCGCGCTCACCAACGGCGTCAGCCGCGACGAGATCCGCGAGATCCTGATGCAGGTCGCGATCTATGGCGGCATGCCGGCCGCCGTCGACAGCTTCCGCATCGCGCGCGAGGTGTTTGCGGAGATCGACGGGAAGGCGTGAGCAGCAAGCCAACCTCCGCAGTCGTCCCGGACAAGCGGAGCGTCGGGCAGCGCGTAGCGCTGTCCCATAGCGGAGCGCAGATCCGGGACCATAGCCACGGGCGGGTGTGGATATGGGATTCGGAGTTACCCTCCGCGCCAGGACTTCTCTCCGGGGTTATGGACCCCGGATCAGCGCGCTTTGGGCGCGCTTGTCCGGGACGACAGCGAGGATGAAACGCGCATCTTCACCACAACAACGAATAACAAGCACAAGGAAACACCATGGACATCGGATTCATCGGCCTCGGAAACATGGGTTTTCCGATGGCGCGACGGCTGGTTGAGGCCGGCCACAGGCTCGTCGTGTTCGACACCCGCAAGGAGGTCGTCGACAAGCTGGTCGCGCGTGGCGCCACCGGCGCGACGTCGCCGAAGGATGTTGCCGACCGGGTCGAGACTGTGATGGCAAGCCTGCCGTCGCTGCAGGCTTCGCTGGAGGTCGCAACGGGCGCGAACGGCGTGATCGAGGGCAAACGCGCCAAGCGCTTCATCGATCTCTCGACCGTCGGCTCGACGATGGCTGCGAAGATCACGGCCTGCTGGCCAAGCGCGACATCGTGCAGATCGACTGCCCCGTGTCCGGCGGCGTCGGCGGCGCCGAGAAGGGCACGCTGGCGGTGATGGTGTCGGGGCCGAAAGCGGAGTTCGCGCTGTTGAAGCCCGCGCTCGACGTGATCGGAAAGGTGTTCTTCATCGGCGAGAAGCCCGGTGCTGCACAGACCATGAAGCTCGCCAACAATTTCCTCTCCGCCACCGCGATCGTGGCGACGTCGGAAGCCGTGGTGATGGGGGTCAAGGCCGGGCTAGATCCCGCCGTGATGATCGACGTCATCAATTCAGGCTCAGGCATGAACACGGCGAGCCGCGATAAGTTTCCGCGCTCGGTGCTGCCGCGGACCTTCGATTTCGGCTTTGCCACCGGGCTCATGGTGAAGGACGTGCGGCTCGCGCTGGAGGAGATGAAGCAGCTCGGCCTGTCGATGGAGGTCGCGGACGCCGTCGGACGGCTGTGGGAAACGGTGATCAGCGCCGAAGGCGCCGAGTCCGATTTCACCGCGGCAATCAAGCCGATCGAGAAGAAGGCAGGTGTGGTGGTCGGCGGCAAGACCGGCGGACTGGCGGGGAAGTAGCCGCGCAGCCCGAGTTGTCGAGACGCGTCGCGCCCTGATCCTCACAACCGAGGCGCGAAGCCGCGAGCTGTTTCGCGACCAGACGTTTCATCCTTGAGTTGCATCCGCTATGGGCTATCCTGTCCGCCCTACACGACTGCAAAAAAATCAGGGAGGACGGAATGAAACGTCATCGACACTTACTTGTCGGTGCGACCACGGCCCTGTTTGCCTGTGTCGCACTCGGTACTTCGCCCGCCATGGCGACGGCGTGCACCAATCTTCGATCCTTGCAACTGCAGCATACGGTGATCAATTCGGCGGACGACAACACGACCGGCACCTTCGTCCCGCCTGGGTCGAGCCCGATCACCGGCCTTCCCGCCTTCTGCCGCGTCACCGCAACCGTAATCCCGAGTTCGGATTCCAGCATCAAGATCGAGGTCTGGCTGCCCGAGACCACGTGGAATGGCCGGTTCCTCGGCACCGGCGGCGGCGGCTTCCAGGGCACGATCACCTACAACGAGCTCGCCATTGGCATCCAGGGCGGCTTTGCCGCGACCAACAGCGACCTCGGCACCGGATCATCGGGATGCAATCCGCTGTTCTGCGGCTCGGCCGGCAACATGGGCAATCCGCTCGCGATCGAGTTCGGCGAACCGACGGAGCCGTCGACCGGACTGTTCGGGCATCCCGAGCGGATCAAGGATTTCGGCTACCGCGCGATCCATCTGATGACCGAGCGGGGCAAGGAGATCGTCAGCGCGTTTTACGGCCACCGATCGCAACGGGCCTATTTCGCCGGTTGCTCCACCGGCGGCCAGAACGCTTTGATGGAGGCGCAGCGCTTCCCCAACGATTATGATGGCATTCTCGCCGGTGCCGCCGCCTTCAACCGCACCCATTTGCACATAGCGGGACTCTATAGCTGGCAGAACACGCATGCGAGCCCCGGCCGGTTCATTCAGCCCGGCCAGATGACGCTGATCAACCAGGCCGTGCTCAAGCAATGCGTCGGCCAGGACGGCGGCGCCAAGTCCGATCAGTTCCTGACCGATCCGCGCGACTGTCATTTCGATCCGAAGGTCCTGCTCTGCACCGGCGGCAACGCGCCGCCGGCCTGCCTGACCTCCGACCAGGTTACAACCATGCAGCGCTATTACGCCGGCGCGATCGACCCGGTGAACGGACAGCTCGTCAATCCGGGCTCCGAGCGCGGCAACGAGACCGACGACATCCTCGCCCTCGGCCTGGCATTTCAGGAACGCCTGCCCGAGCCGGCCTTCGACGGCTTGTTCTACTGGGTGTTCGGCCCGAGCTTCGGCTATCCGGCAAGCCCGACCAATTTTGCCAATTTCGATTTCCACCGCGACATCGACAAGGTCGACGACCAACTCGCCGCGGTGCTCAACGCCACCAGCACCGATCTCGGCGAATTCAGGGGACACGGCGGCAAGCTGCTGATGTACCACGGCTGGGCCGACCCGCTGATTCCGTCCCAGAGCAGTATCAACTATTTCCTGGCCCTGGTGGGGAATGAAGGTCCGGGATTCCAGCAAGGGGCGCAACCGGTGGCCTTCTTCGATCATAGCAACGGAAATCCGGCACTGCGACGGACCCAGAGCTACGCGCGTCTGTTCATGGTGCCCGGGATGTATCACTGCTCCGGCGGCCCCGGTCCCAACACGTTCGATGCGCTCACACCGCTGGTCAAATGGGTCGAGGCCGGCGTCGCGCCGGAGACGATCGTCGCCACGAAGTTCGTGGCCGACACGCCGCCCGCGGTTCAGATGACCCGGCCGCTCTGCGTCTTCCCCAAGGTCGCGAGATACAACGGCAGCGGCGACACCAACAACGCAGTGAATTTCAGCTGCTTCACCGACGAGAACGATTTCAACCAGAAGCCGGCTCCGAAATACGGGCCGTGACAAACACGTAGCGTCGGCGAGCGCACGCTCGCCGGCGTCCTTACAGCCAGGGCGCCGGCGTATCCATCGCGATCAGCTGCTCGATCTCGATGCGCGGACGCACGACCGCGTATTGATCGGCCTTCACCAGCACTTCCGGCACCAGCGGCCGCGTGTTGTAGGTGCCGGCCTGCACGGCGCCGTACGCGCCCGCGGTCATGATGGCGATGAGATCGCCCGGCTTCGGCGTCGGCAGCGTACGGTCGAGAGCGAGGTAGTCGCCGGTCTCGCAGACGGGGCCGACGACATCGGCCATGATGGTCGCCGCACCCTTTGCCGGCTGGGTCACCGGCAGGATATCGTGATGCGCCTCGTACAGCGTCGGCCGGATGAGGTCATTCATCGCGGCATCGATGATGACGAAGTTCTTGCCGTCGCCGTGCTTCACATAGATCACCTTGGCGACGAGGATGCCGGCATTGCCGACGATCATGCGGCCCGGCTCGAACATCAGCGTGCAGCCGAGATTGTGGCTGACGCGCTTGACCATCGCGGCATAGGCATCCGGCGCCGGCGGCGCCTCGCGGTCCATGTAGTAGGGAATGCCGAGCCCACCGCCGAAATCGACGTGGCTGATATTGTGGCCGTCGGAACGCAGCGTCTGCACGAATTCGGACAGGATGCGGAACGCGGTCTCCATCTTGGAGAGATCGGTGATCTGGCTGCCGATATGCACGTCGGTGCCGGTCACTTCGATACCCGGCAGCTTCGCGGCCCGCGCGTAGACCTCGCGGGCATGCGCGAGCGGGATGCCGAACTTGTTCTCGGACTTGCCGGTGGAAATTTTTGCGTGCGTACCGGCATCGACATCCGGATTGACGCGGATGGAGATCCGCGCGGTCTTGCCCGTCTCGGTCGCAAGGCGCGAGAGCAATTCGAGTTCGGGCTCGGATTCGACGTTGAGACAGAGAATGTCGGCGGCGAGCGCGGCGCGCAGCTCGGCCTCGGTCTTGCCGACGCCGGAGAACAGGATCTTGCTGGCGGGGATACCGGCGGCCAGCGCGCGCTTCAGCTCGCCGCCGGAGACGACGTCGGCGCCGGCACCAAGCTTCGCCAGCGTGCGCAGCACCGACTGGTTGGAGTTCGCCTTCATGGCGTAACAGATCAGCACCTTCTCGCCGGCAAAGGCATCGGCGAAGACGCGATAGTGCCGCTCAAGCGTCGCGGTCGAATAGCAATAGAACGGCGTGCCGACGGTCGCGGCCAGCTCGGACAGGCTCACCGCCTCGGCGTGCAGCACGCCGTTGCGGTAGTCGAAATGGTTCATGGCGTTGGCTCGGTTGCCCCAGCCTATCGGCCGGGATTTTCGTCCAGGAGCGGGTCTAGGATAAACGGTTTCTTCTTGCCCTTGTTCGCCGCCGGTGGGGCATCCGCGCCATAGGTCGGATTGAACACGCTCGGCGTTTTCTGGGCTTCGGTCTCGGTATCGGTCGGCGCGGCGATGTTGGCCGTGGACGCGTTGGAGGCGGTCGGCGGCAAGTCGAGCGGGCCCTTGCGGCCGCAGCCAGCGAGCGCAAGCGCGCTCAGACTCAAGACAATGATGGCCCACCCCGAGCCGGCCGGGCGAAACTTTGACGTCACGACGAAATCCCCACTACGCGGGGCGCACCATACAGAGATTGGCGCGCTCTGGCGAGACCCGGATGACCATGAAACATAAGCGAAATTTTGCCTTCAGCCCGATTTTCGCTCTTTTTCCAGCCGCTTCGCCCAAGCCTTGGCCTGCGATGCCACGTTCTTTGGCGCGGTGCCGCCGAAGCTGGTACGGCTCTTCACCGACGATCCGACCGAGAGCACGCCGAACACGTCCTTGGTAATCTTGGGCTCGACCGCCCGCATCTCGCTCAGCGGCAGCTCGTGCAGCGCCATGCCGCCCTCGGCGGCCTTGGCCACGATGCGCCCGGTGACGTGATGGGCCTCGCGGAACGGCATCTTCAGCGTTCGTACCAGCCAGTCGGCGAGATCGGTCGCGGTGGCATAGCCCTCGCCCGCAGCCGCCTTCATCCTGGCTTCGTCAGGCACGAGATCGCGGACCATGCCGGTCATGGCGCGGATCGCCAGCGACAGCGCGGCAAAGCCCTCCATCGCGCCCTGCTTGTCCTCCTGCATGTCCTTTTGATAGGCGAGCGGCAGGCCCTTCATCACGATCAGGAGGCCATTGAGCGCACCGATGACGCGGCCGGTCTTGGCGCGCACCAGCTCGGCGGCATCAGGATTCCGCTTCTGCGGCATGATCGAGGAACCGGTGGTGAACTTGTCGCTGAGCCGGATCATGCCGACCAGCGGCGAGGTCCAGATCACGATCTCCTCGGCGAAGCGCGACATGTGCACGGCGCAGATCGAGGCCGCCGACAAGGTTTCCAGCACGAAGTCGCGGTCAGAGACTGCATCGAGCGAGTTCGCCATCGGACGATCGAAGCCCAACGCCTTCGCGGTGGCGTGCCGGTCGATCGGGAACGAGGTGCCGGCCAGCGCGGCGGCGCCGAGCGGGGATTCATTGAGCCGCTTGCGCGCGTCCTGGAAGCGGCCGCGGTCACGCGCGGCCATCTCGACATAGGCGAGCAGATGATGGCCGAAGGTGACGGGCTGCGCGGTCTGGAGATGCGTGAAGCCGGGCATCACGGTCGCGGCATGTTCGAGCGCGCGATTGACCAGCGCCGCCTGGAACGCGGCAAGCGCGGCGTCGGTCTCATCGAGCACGTCGCGGACATAGAGCCGGAAGTCGGTCGCGACCTGGTCGTTGCGCGAGCGCGCGGTGTGCAGGCGGCCGGCGGCAGGACCGATCAACTCGGACAGCCGGCTCTCGACATTCATGTGAATGTCCTCGAGCGCGCGCTTGAACGTGAAGGCGCCCTTGCCGATCTCTGACAAAATCGTGTCTAGACCCTTGCCGATATTTTTCGCATCAGAGGCCGTGATGATGCCCTGGCTGGCAAGCATCGCGGCGTGGGCCTTCGACGCGGCAATGTCCTGGGCAAAGAGGTGGCGATCGACGTCGATGGAGACGTTGATCTCTTCCATGATCTCATCGGGACGTTCCGAGAACCGGCCGCCCCACATCTTGTTGCTCATGATCCCCTGCTCACGCCTTGCTTTGCCGCACGTTTGCTGGCGGAGGCCAGCCGTATTAAGAGGCCCCTGATAGCCATATCTGCGACCGGATGACAAACGATATGCTCGACCAGAAGCCCTCGGCCACGCGCCGGATCCCCATCGTCATCGCCACCGTGGTGGTCGGCGGGCTGGTCGGCTTCGCCGCGCTGTACTGGCTGGGCTTGAGCCGGGCCCCATCAGGCGATCCGGCCTGCCGGGCTGCGGTGGCCACGGCCCAAAAGATCGCTCCGCTCGCCCATGGCGAGGTAGCGGCACTGACCATGGCGAGCGCGCCCCTGAAGCTGCCGGACCTGGCCTTCGAGGATACCGACGGCAAGCCAAAGAAGCTGTCGGATTTCCGCGGCAAGACGCTGCTGGTCAACCTCTGGGCGACCTGGTGCGTGCCGTGTCGAAAAGAGATGCCGGCGCTGGACCAGCTCCAGGCCAAGCTTTCGGGTCCTAATTTCGAGGTGGTCGCGATTAATATCGACACGCGCGACCCCGAGAAGCCGAAGAACTTCCTGAAAGACGCCAACCTGACCCGTCTCGGCTATTTCACCGATCAAAAAGCCAAGGTTTTCCAAGACCTTAAATCGATAGGCCGTGCCCTGGGCATGCCGACCTCGGTGCTGGTCGACCCGCAGGGCTGCGAGATCGCGACGATCGCGGGACCGGCCGAATGGGCGAGCGACGACGCGCTTAAGCTGATCCGGGCCGCGCTGGGGCCAGCTGCCGCGTCGCTTTAAGCGGTGATATTGAGGTTGCTGCCGACGCCTGCGCCGACATTGGCGAGCGAGGGCTGACCGGCGCCCAGCAGCGTCAGGACGGCGGATTTCTCCGCATCCGCGTTCTGCTTCATCAGCGTCGCCGAGATATTCGACTGCAGCGCGCCCTGCTGAGAGGCCAGCATGGTGCTGACCATTGCCATCGTGTCCATTACGCAAACCCTTGTACCGGAGGCAGCCTAGGGGCGATCGGTTAACGCGACATGAATTGTCACAAGAAGGATCAGCGCGTCGGAACCGGCTTGGCGCCGCGGTAGTCGTAGAAGCCGCGCTGGGTCTTGCGGCCGAGCCAGCCGGCCTCGACGTATTTCACGAGCAGCGGGCACGGGCGGTACTTGGAGTCGGCCAGGCCCTCATGCAGCACCTGCATGATCGACAGGCAGGTATCGAGACCGATGAAATCGGCGAGCTCGAGCGGGCCCATCGGATGGTGGGCGCCGAGCTTCATCGCCGCGTCGATCGCCTCGACGTTGCCGACACCTTCGTACAGCGTGTAGATCGCCTCGTTGATCATCGGCAGCAGGATGCGGTTGACGATAAAGGCCGGAAAGTCCTCGGAGACCGCAACCTGCTTGCCGAGCTTGGCGACGAATTCCTTGGACGCCTCGAAGGTGGAGTCGTCGGTCGCGATGCCGCGGATCAGCTCCACCAGTTCCATCAGCGGCACCGGATTCATGAAGTGAATGCCGATGAAGCGCTCGGGCCGGTCGGTGGCTGCGGCGAGCCGCGTGATCGAGATCGAGGACGTATCGGAGGCGACGATCGCCTCCGGCTTCAACACCGCGCAGAGGTCGTGGAAGATCTTGCGCTTGACCTCTTCCTTCTCGACCGCGGTCTCGATCACGAGATCGCAGTCGGCGAGGTCGTCGAGCTTCTCGGCGAGCTTGATGCGCGCCATCGCCTTGGCCTTGTCGTCCTCGGTCACGCCCTTCTTGGAGACCTGGCGCGCCAGATTGCCGTTGATGGTCGCCATGCCTGACTTGAGGCGGTCGGCCGAGATGTCGTTGAGCACCACGTCGAAGCCGGCCAAGGCCGCGACATGGGCGATGCCATTGCCCATCTGACCCGCGCCGATCACGCCGACCTTCTTGATTACTGCCGCCATAATGTCATCCACCGGAACGGCGCGCAGATCGCGCCCTGCCTATCCCCTGAGCCGGGAGGTCTGATTGATCAGAAGCTCGATTAGATCAGAATCCTGGCTCAAAACCTAGATTGGATCGCTTCGAAGGCGTGCCCCACGCCAAAGAAAACGCCTCGAAAAAGCAACACCGGCCGGAGTTTATGCCTCCGGCCGGTGTTTTTAACGCGTTTTACTTGCCGAGCTTGCCGAGTTCGGCCGTCAGCTCCGGAACCGCCTGGTAGAGGTCGGCGACCAGGCCGTAGTCGGCGACCTGGAAGATCGGCGCGTCCTCGTCCTTGTTGATCGCGACGATCACCTTGGAGTCCTTCATCCCCGCCAGATGCTGGATCGCGCCGGAAATGCCCACCGCGACATAGAGCTCGGGGGCCACGACCTTGCCGGTCTGGCCGACCTGCCAGTCGTTCGGCGCATAGCCAGCGTCGACCGCTGCGCGCGAGGCACCGACACCGGCACCGAGCTTGTCGGCGAGCGGCTCGATGTATTTGGCGAAGTTCTCGCGGCTCTGCATGGCACGGCCACCGGAGACGATGATCTTCGCCGAGGTCAGCTCGGGACGGTCGCTCTTGGCGACTTCCTCGCCGACAAAGGACGACAGGCCCGGATCGGCCGCTGCCTGAACGCTCTCGACCGGCGCACTGCCGCCGACAGCCGCGGCGGCGAAGGTCGAGGTGCGGACCGTGATGACCTTCTTGGCATCCTTCGACTTTACCGTCTGGATGGCATTGCCAGCATAGATCGGACGCTCATAGGTGTCGGGCGCGACCACCTTGGTGATCTCCGAGACCTGCATGACGTCGAGCAGAGCTGCGACGCGCGGCATCACGTTCTTGAAGCGCGAGGTCGCGGGCGCGACGATCGCGTCATAGGCGGGCGCCAGCGAGACGATCAGCGCGGCCAGCGGCTCGGCGAGGTCGTGCGCATAAACTTCGCCCTCGGCGACCAGCACCTTGGCGACGCCCGTGAGCTTGGAAGCCGCGCCAGCCGCAGCCTTGGTGTCCTGCCCGCCACCGGCGATCAGCACATGGACGTCGCCGCCGAGTTGGGAAGCGGCGGTCAGCGCCTTGTTGGTGGAGTC
Organism: Bradyrhizobium sp. RDM12; assembly: GCF_051917485.1. NCBI lineage: Bacteria > Pseudomonadati > Pseudomonadota > Alphaproteobacteria > Hyphomicrobiales > Nitrobacteraceae > Bradyrhizobium > Bradyrhizobium sp. RDM12. Next base: position 1,840,775 of record NZ_CM133064.1, on the reverse strand, counting down.
CTTGAGGACCTCGTGTTCGTGTTCGGCAATCAGCAACGTCGTCATCACAGCACCCCGGCTTCGTTCTTGAGCTTCGACACCAGCTCGGCGACGTCCTTGACCTTAACGCCGGCCTTGCGGCCCGCGGGCTCAGCCGTCTTCAGAACTTCGAGGCGCGCGGTGATGTCGACGCCGTAATCGGCGACGGTCTTGTCCGCGATCGGCTTCTTCTTGGCCTTCATGATATTGGGCAGCGACGCATAGCGCGGCTCGTTGAGACGAAGATCGGTGGTGACGATCGCCGGTCCCTTCAGCTTCACGGTCTGCAGGCCGCCGTCGACTTCGCGGGTGACCTTGAAGTCAGAACCTTCCACCTCGAGCTTCGAGGCGAACGTCGCTTGCGACCAGCCGAGCAGCGCGGCCAGCATCTGGCCGGTCTGATTGCTGTCGTCGTCGATCGCCTGCTTGCCGAGAATGATCAGGCCGGGCTGCTCTTCCTCCGCGACCTTCTTCAGGATCTTGGCGACGGCGAGCGGCTCGACGGGGCCCTCCGCCTTCACCAGGATGCCGCGGTCAGCGCCCATGGCGAGCCCAGTGCGGATCGTCTCCGACGCCTGCGCCGGTCCGATGGAGACCACCACGACTTCGGTGGCCTTGCCGGCTTCCTTCAGGCGCAACGCTTCCTCGACCGCGATCTCATCGAACGGGTTCATGGACATTTTGACGTTGGCGAGTTCAACGCCCGATCCATCGCTCTTGACGCGGACCTTGACGTTGTAATCGACCACCCGCTTTACCGGCACCAAGACCTTCATCGATCCTCTTTCACTCAATTTGGGAGGGGGTTATCAACTGGCGCGGAACCTAAAGGCCTGATCCGGCCCGGTCAACGCGCGACAGGGCCAAATTTTAGACGTCAGAAATGCGATGCTCAATGGGTCAGCGGTTCTGGCCCGGAATCCAGAGGACATCGCCGGCGCCATCATGGTTAGCCGCGCGACTGGCCACGAACAGGAAGTCCGACAGGCGGTTCATATACTGGATGCCAGCTGCACCGACTGGCTCTCCGGGCTGGGCCGCCAGTTCCACCATCACACGTTCCGCCCTACGGCAAATCGTGCGGGCGACATGGAGGTAGGCGGCGGCCGGCGTGCCGCCCGGCAGCACGAAAGACGTGAGGGTTGCGAGCTTATCGTTGAGCGCGTCGATATCGCGCTCGAGGCGCTCGACCTGGCTTGCCACCACCCGCAAGCGTTCCGCTTTGCCTTCCCGCTCGGGCACCGCGAGGTCAGCGCCGAGGTCGAATAGATCGTTCTGGATCCGGCCGAGCATCGCATCGAGCTCGGGCGCGTCCTTTGTGTACAGACGAACAACGCCGATCGCGGCGTTGGTCTCGTCGACAGTGCCATAGGCTGCGATGCGCAGATCATATTTCGGGCGGCGTTCGCCCGAGCCGAGCGCTGTCGTGCCGTCGTCACCGGTCTTGGTATAGATGCGGTTGAGCACAACCATGTTAGCGCCCCATAGCCCAGACGGCGAGCATGGCAACCACGATCGCCACGAACTGAAGCAGTACGCGCAAGCGCATCAACTTCTGCGACGTGTTGGGCGAGCCGCCGCGCATCATGTTGACGAGACCGAGCAGCAGCACAATCGCAACGGCGCCGGCTGCCACCGGCAGGATGAAAGTACTCAGGAGAGATGCCATTTCGAGGTGATAACACCGTGCGCGGCGCTCCGCCATGGCGTTCCCAATCTGGCTTTTAGGCCAATAATGTCAGAAGCTGGCTGGATGATTTCCGATTTGCAAGCGTGGCCTGCCATCTTCGCCCTTCCCCGCCTGCGCGAAGCGGGAGAGTTGCGGGGCAGGCTGTGAAGGTCATCCGCACGATCTATATCGTCGTGGAGGACGCTTTTTACACGTTCCTGGCCGATGACGGCTGGGCGATCGCGAGCCACATTGCGCTGTCGACGCTGATGGCGCTGTTCCCGTTCCTGATCGTGCTGACGTCGCTGGCCGGCTTCTTCGGCTCCAAGGAACTCGCCGACCAGGCGGCTGGTCTGATGCTTCAGGTGTGGCCGACGCAAGTGGCGGACGCGCTCTCGGGTGAGATCCACGACGTGCTGACGACCACCCGCACCGGCGTGCTGACGATCGGCGCGGTGCTGTCGGTCTATTTCGCCTCGAACGGCGTCGAGGCACTTCGCGTCGCGCTGAACCGCGCCTATGCAGTGGTGGAGATGCGGCGCTGGTACTGGCTGCGACTGGAATCGATCGTCTACACGCTGGTCGCGGCCGTCACCGCGCTTGCCATGGCATTCCTGATCGTGCTCGGCCCGCTCTTCATCGAGGCCGCGCGGCGCCACATTCCGCTGTTCGTCGAATCCAACGAGAGCATCCTGACCTGGTTGCGCTACGGTATCACCATCAGCGCGCTGGTGGTGGCGCTGATCATTCTGCATACTTGGCTGCCGGCGGGACGGCGCGGCTTCCTGCAGATCCTGCCCGGCATCGTCTTCACCATCGTGGCGTCGCTGATCTCGGGCGTCGTGTTCGGCCAGTACCTGGCGCGCTTCGCCAACAATTACGTCACGATGTATGCGGGGCTCGCCTCGGTGATCATCGCACTGGTGTTTTTGTATTTCATCGCCGCGATCTTCGTCTTCGGCGGCGAGCTCAACGCTGCGATCATCAAGTCGCGGCTTCCTCACGGCGTCTCGCTTCAAGCAGCGCAGTCGCTAAAGCCCGCGGGGAGACAGGCTTGACCAGGAAGGCGTTGGCACCGGCCTCGCGCGACGCCGCCTCGTCCTCGCCGCGGCCGGACACGCCTATGATCGGGATCTGAGCCAATGGCGCCTGCATCGTGCGGATCCGGCGGATCGCCTCGACGCCGTCGATGCCCGGCAACACCATGTCCATCAGCACCGCATCGAAGCCGCCCTGCGCGAGCCGGTTCACTGCATCCTCGCCGCGGCCGATGAACTCGGCATGATGACCGAGCTCGGTCAGAATCGTGTTGAGCACGACACGGCCAAATGGATTGTCTTCGACGCTGAGCACGCGCAGCGCCGCCAGACAAGCCGCCTCGTCGCCGTCCAGCTTGCGCGACTTCACCGGCCCCGCCGCGTCGAGCGTGACGGTTAACGTGAAGGTGGCACCACCGCCGCGCCGGGGCGCGACCGTGATGTCGCCGCCCATCGCGCGCGCCAGCTGCTTCACCGAGGACAAACCGAGCCCGGCACCGCCGAAGCGCGAGGCGATGGTGACGTTGGCCTGCGTGAACGGGCGGAACAGCCGCTTGATCTCGGACATGGTCAAGCCGATGCCGCTGTCCGAGACAGCAAAGGCGACGCCGACTTTGCGCTTGTCTTTCACGTCGTCCTTGGTCTTGCCCTTCCGCTGCCCTTGGCGGGCCGCCAGGGCGTCGCCGAGATCGCCACGCCGCCCTGGTCGGTGAACTTCACGGCATTGTCGATCAGATTCTCGAGCGCGGCCCGGAGGCGGACGGGATCTCCAACCACGAGACCCGCAAGCTTTTCGGAGATCTGGACTTCCGCCTGGAGACCTTTGGCGGCGGCGCGGCCGGCGAGCGAATCGCCGGTGCTGCGCGCGAGCGCCCGCAGGTCGAACAGGTCCTGCCGCAACGAGCTTCCGCCCTTCCGGGCTCCCCTGCCGGTTTTAGCCGCGTCGACGAACAGGGTGGCAAGATTCGCCAGATGCTCGGCACCGGCTTTGATCGTGTCGGCCCAGCGACGTTCCCGTTCACCGAGATCGGAGGTCGAGAGCAGATCGCTGATCGCCAGAATGCCGGTCAGGGGTGTGCGGACCTCGTGGGCAAAGGCGGCCAGCGCCGCCTGGACCATGTCCGGTGCGGCCGCCTTGACGCCGCGCTTGCGCACCTTGCCGGCCGCCCCGGACCGCTTCGAGGCGGTCGCCTGGACGCCCGCGTAGTGCGCGTTTTCGCCGCCATAAATCCCCTTCGAAGTAGCCACTTCGAACCCCGGGCTATCGGCTAAGCATGGCACGGCGGAACCCCCGAGTCACGGCGGCGTTTGGCTAACCCCCAGAGAAACTTAGCCTAATCCCACGGACATGCGGACACCGGCGGGCGAGATGCCTGCCGCGCGCAATTCCCGCAGCCCCGTCGAGCGGTCGGATTTCGACAGTTTCCGTCCGTCGGCGTCGCGAATTAGGGCGTGGTGGCGATAGGCGGGCTCAGGCAGGCCGAGCAGAGCCTGGAGCAGGCGGTGGACCGCGGTAGCGTGAAACAGGTCCTGGCCACGCACGATCTCGTTGACACCCTGGAGCGCGTCGTCAACTACCACGGACAGATGGTAGCTGGTCGGCGTCTCCTTGCGGGCCAGAATGACGTCACCCCACGCCTCGGGCCGCACAGCCACCGTGCCGCGCTCGCCATCGGGGCCCTCACCCAACTCATTCCAGGTCAGGCCGGCAACGCGCCGGCAGGCGGCCGTCATGTCGAGCCGCAACGCGTAAGCCGCGCCGGTATCGATCAGACGCGACCGCTCGCCGGCCGACAGTGATTTCGCGTCACCGGGATAGAGCGGTGCACCGTCGGGATCGCGCGGCCACGGTCCATCGGCCTCGCGCGCAGCCACGAGCCTGGCGATCTCGGCACGGCTTTCGAAGGCGGGATAGACGAGGCCGAGCGCGGCGAGCTTTTCCACGGCGCCGCGATAATCGGCGAGGTGCTCCGACTGCCGCCGCACTGGCGTCTCCCAGGTGATCCCCAGCCAGGCGAGGTCCTCATAAATGGCACTCTCGAACTCCGGCCGGCAGCGCGTCGCGTCGATATCCTCGATCCGCAGCAACAGCCGCCCGCCGGTTTGCTGCGCGCGATCGAAATTGAGCAGCGCCGAATAGGCGTGGCCGAGATGCAAGTGGCCGTTCGGGCTGGGGGCAAATCGGAAAACGGGTGGCGCCATATGCAAAGATCTCGTCATGGCCTGGCTCGTCCCGGCCATCCACGTTCTTCGGTGCGACTTGCCGATCGTGTCAAGACCGCGAACCGATGCGATTCCTGCCAGTCATGCTAACAATAATGCGCGGTTAAAAAGACGTAGATGGCCGGGTCAAGCCCGGCCACGACGCGGAGAGAGTTGCCGAGCCATCATGACTATCCACCTCGAAACTCAGTCCGATCTCGAAGAAGCCGTCCATACGCTGGTCCAGCGCGATCCGCGCCTGAAGGACGTGCTCGATATCGCGGGCATGCCGGCGCTGCGGCGGCGCGAGCCGGGGTTTGCCGGCCTTGCCCATATCGTCTGCGGGCAACAGCTCTCGACCGCGAGCGCCGCGGCGATCTGGGGACGCCTGTCCGCCGCCTTCGATCCGTTCGATCATGAGGCCGTGCGCCGTGCCCGCACCGACCGGCTGGGGCGGCTCGGCCTGTCGGCTGCCAAGATCAAGACGCTGAAACATCTCGCGCGCGAGATCATCGCGGAGCGGCTGAACCTCGACGTGCTCGCCGAGGAAGATGCGGATGCCGCGCATCACACGCTGATCTCGCTGCCCGGCATCGGACCGTGGACGGCCGACGTCTATCTCCTGTTTTGCCTCGGGCATGGCGATGCCTGGCCGGCGGGCGACCTCGCCGTGCAGGAGGGCATCAAGATTGGCCTCGGTCTTCAGGCGCGGCCGACGGAAAAGCAGATGGCGCCGCTCGCCGAGCCCTGGCGTCCGTTCCGTGGTGCTGCCGCGCATCTGTGGTGGAGCTATTACCGTGCAGTGAAGAAGCGCGAGGGCGTGCTTTCGGCGTGAGGCCGCCGAACAACGTTTAAAGCTATATTGCTGTTGCAAGCGACGCCCGCATGATCGATGAAATGCCGGCACAGACACAAGCCGGGATTTCACCGCCAACAACATGCGGCGCATTCCGCCTGAGCAGAGCCACATGCTCCCGCGGCTCGGGTAAAGCGCTTTCGACGTCGACTGAACCAGTATAGCGTCCGGCCTAAGAGGAAACCCCGCGAAGACGGCACGAGGTCGCGTATGCTGGATAAGACGAAGGATATTTCCGTCTCCGCGCAAGCCTGGCTGGACGAATTCGAGCGTGCGCTTGCTCGATCCGATCGCGCTGCTCTCGACCGCCTTTTCGTCGCCGAATGCTTCTGGCGTGATGTGCTGGCGCTAAGCTGGACTCTACAAACCATCGCCGGACGCGATGACGTCGCTCGAGCATTGACCGGCCTGGCACCCACGGCGGCGCCGAGCGATCTCAGGATCGCCCCGAACCGCGCAGCGCCGCGCTGCGTGACACGTGCCGGCACAAACAATATCGAGGCGATCTTCAATTTCGAGACTGCGCAGGGCCGAGGCAGCGGCATCTTGCGGCTCGTGCCCGATGCCGCCGACGGCGATCGTCTGAGAGGGTGGACGCTGCTCACTGCGCTCGACGAGCTCAAGGGCTTTGAGGAACAGCTCGGCACCTCGGGGCCGCGCGGCCAGGCCTATTCGCGCGATTTCCGCGGGCCGAACTGGCTCGACCTGCGCAACGCGGCGCGCGACTATTCCGATCGCGATCCCGCCGTCCTGGTGGTCGGCGGTGGCCAGGCCGGGCTCGCGATCGCGGCGCGGCTGAAGCAATTGCAGATCGATACGCTGATCGTCGATCGCGAGACGCGAGTCGGCGACAATTGGCGCAAGCGCTATCACGCGCTCACCCTGCACAATCAGGTGCAGGTCAATCACCTGCCCTACATGCCGTTCCCGCCGAGCTGGCCGACCTATATCCCCAAGGACAAGCTCGCGAACTGGTTCGAAGCTTACGTCGACGCGATGGAGCTGAACTTCTGGACCGGCACGGAATTCGAAGGCGGCGCCTATGACGAGGCCAGGGGAAACTGGACGGTGACGCTGCGCCGCGCCGACGGCAGCAAGCGCACCATGCATCCGCGTCATGTGATCATGGCAACCGGCGTCAGCGGCATCGCGAACATCCCGGACATTCCCACCCTCGATCGTTTCAAGGGCACGCTGATGCATTCCAGCCGTTACGAGGACGGCGAGAACTGGCACGGCAAACGCGCCATCGTCATCGGCACCGGCAACAGCGGTCACGACATCGCGCAGGACCTTCATTCCAGTGGCGCCAAGGTGACGCTGGTGCAGCGTTCGCCGACGCTGGTCACCAATATCGAGCCGTCGGCGCAGCTGGCGTATGCGACCTACAATGAGGGCACGCTCGAGGACAACGACCTGATCGCGACCTCGATGCCGACGCCGCTTGCGAGAAAGACCCATGTGATGCTGACGGAGCAGTCGAAGGAGCTCGACAAGGAGCTGCTCGACGGCTTGCGCCGCGTCGGCTTCAAGCTCGATTTCGGCGAGGCCGGCACCGGCTGGCAATTCAAGTACCTCACCCGCGGCGGCGGTTATTATTTCAACGTCGGTTGCTCCAACCTGATCGTCGAAGGCGCGATCGAGCTGAAGCAGTTTGAGGACATCGACAGCTTCACGGCCGAAGGCGCGCGGATGAAGGACGGCACGACCATTGCTGCCGATCTCATCGTGCTCTCGACCGGCTACAAGCCGCAGGAATACCTCGTGCGAAAGCTGTTCGGCGACGGCATCGCCGACCGCGTCGGCCCGATCTGGGGCTTTGGCGATGGTTTCGAGCTGCGCAATATGTATGCGCGCACCGGGCAGCCCGGCCTGTGGTTCATCGCCGGCAGCCTCGCGCAATGCCGGATCAACTCGAGATTTCTCGCGCTGCAGATCAAGGCGATCGAGGAAGGGATACTGAGGCACGCCCCGGATTGACGGCAAGGAAAGACCAATGCCAGCCATTCTCGGCGCCGGCGAACACCGCTACCGCGTCGTCGAAAATTTCGCAAAACTGCCCGACGGCTGGCAGCTGACCGATGTCGCCTCCGTCGCGGTCGACAGCAAGGACCGCGTCTACGTCTTCAACCGCGGCGCCCATCCGATGGTGGTGCTCGACAGCGATGGCAATTTCCTGCGCAGTTTTGGCGAAGGCCTGTTCTCCCGTGCCCACGGCCTGCACATCGATGCCGACGACAATCTCTACTGCACGGATGACGGCGACCACACCGTGCGCAAATGCACCGCCGATGGCAAGGTGCTGCTGACGATCGGCATTCCCGCGCAGCCCGCGCCGTTCATGAGCGGCGAGCCGTTTCACCGCTGCACCCACACCGCGCTGTCGCCAAACGGCGAGATCTACGTCTCCGACGGCTATGGCAATGCCCGCGTGCACAAATACACGCCCGACGGCAAGCTCATCAAAAGCTGGGGCGAGCCGGGCACCGATCCCGGCCAGTTCAACATCGTGCACAACATCGCCGCCGATGCGGACGGCTGGGTCTATGTCGCCGATCGCGAGAACCATCGCGTGCAGGTGTTCAACAGCGAGGGCAAGTACGAGACGCAGTGGAACAATCTGCACCGCCCTTGTGCGCTGTGCTGTTGCGGCGGGGGCAAGAGCCCGACCTTCATCATCGGCGAGCTCGGCCCCGGCATGGCCGTGAACCGCAAGGTGCCCAATCTCGGCCCGCGGCTGTCCATCGTGGACGCCACGGAAAGCGCATCGCGCGGCTCGGCGGCGTGGAGGGTCCCGGTGTTGCGAGCGGAAAGTTTCTGGCGCCACACGGCATCGCGCTGGATTCGAAGGGCGATATCTATGTCGGCGAAGTCGGCGTCACCGACTGGAAGACGAGCTTTCCGGACCAGGAGGTGCCGGCCGTGGTGCTTGCGACGCGATGCTTGCAGAAGCTGGAGCGGATTCGGGAGTAGTCCATTCCGCCATTCCGGCGGCACGGCCCCTCCCTAAATCGCGGCGTTTTTGAGCATTTGCCATCCCGCCGCCGCATTGCTTGTGCCTGAATAAGTCGCTCAACGGGCTTCACAATCCCGTCACGCTGCATGTAGTATGTCAGTACATGCTGCTTCGCAGCGTATATTGGAGGCCGGGAGCGTTACTTGAACGCACATGTCTCGCAAGGCAGTTGGCCGGTGCTGGTCCTCAACGCGGACTTCCGGCCGCTGAGTTACTACCCACTGTCTTTGTGGTCGTGGCAGGACGCGATCAAGGCGGTGTTCCTCGATCGTGTCAACATCGTCGCGCATTACGATCAGGCGGTTCACAGTCCTACGCTGCAAATGCAGCTGCCGAGCGTGGTCTCGCTCAAATCCTTCGTCAAGCCGAGCACGCATCCCGCCTTCACCCGGTTCAACGTCTTCCTGCGCGATCGCTTCGCCTGCCAATACTGTGGCTCGCCCGAGGACCTCACCTTCGATCACATCATCCCGCGCAGCAAAGGCGGCCAGACCACCTGGGAGAACGTGGTCGCGGCGTGCTCGCCCTGTAATCTGCGCAAGGGCAATCTCACGCCGGTGCAGGCCAAGATGTTTCCGCGCCAGCACGCCTTCGCCCCGACCGTGCACCAGCTCCACCGCAACGGCCGCCTGTTCCCACCGAACTACCTGCATGACAGCTGGCTGGACTATCTCTACTGGGATACGGAGCTGGATCCGTAGCGGACGAAATCGTTGGCGGTGACCGTCACAAAGCACTCTCGAACCGCAAATTGCGATCCCCGTTCGTTACGTCCCTCAAGGCTCGCTCGGCAATCTGAGCTGCAAAGCGCAGCCGCGCGTCTGGTCGTAAGGTCGCCATCCATGCTTAGCGCGACGCTGGAGTAGATTCAGGCCTCGCCACAGGAGCGGACGATCTCTGTCTGTGTCACTCACTCGCTCCGCGTGCGACGGAACCGGAGAGGCCCCGCGCCCGTTCAGATCGACGACCCGCGGCGGTTGACGCCGCAGCGCAACCGAGGGAGGCCCACCATGCCTGCAGCCGAGAAGGATCATGTCTACAAGATCCTGGAACTGGTCGGATCGTCCGAGGCCTCGATCGAGGACGCGATCAAGAACGCGATCAGCCGCGCCTCCAAGACCGTGCGCGAAATGAAATGGTTCGAGGTGGTGCAGACACGCGGCCATATCGAGAACGGCGCCGTGCGCCACTATCAAGTGACGCTGCGCGTCGGGTTCACGCTGGATGGATGAGCCGGGCTTGCGGCCGGCAGCGCTTTGATATCACTGGGATCGCGGCCGGACGCCCTGGCCGGAGCCAGAGTGCTGCCAAGCGCTACCGCCTGCTTCGCGGGCGGTGAACGCATTCGACGTCAGGCCAGATCGACGCCGCGCCGCTCCGGGATGAGCGCGAGCAACGCCACGACGTCGATGAGGTAGAGCAATGCAAGGCCGGCGATTGCGGTCGGGAAGCCGTAAGCCGCACTGACGATGCCGACAACCAGCGGACCGAAGCCGGCAACGGCCCGACCGATGTTGAAGAAAACGTTCTGCGCAGTGGCGCGCGCCGCGGTCGGATAAAGCTCGCTCATCAGCGCGCCATAGCCACCGAGCATGCCGTTGACGAAGAAACCCATCACGGCTCCGCCGATCAGCAGCGCGCCAGCACTCGTGAGCTGCGAATAGACCACCACCATCACGGCCGCGCCCAGCATGTAGGTCAGAAACGCCGCACGGCGGCCGAACCGATCAGCCGCATGACCGAACAGGAAGATGCCGAGCGCCATGCCGGCGATGGTGACTGATGTCCAGAGCGCCGATTGTGTCAGGCCATAGCCGAACCGCGTCGAGAGATAGTTCGGCAGCCAGATCATGATGCCGTAATAGCCGAAATTCTGCACCGAGCAGAGAATGATCATTCCGATGCCGATCCGGGTCGTCTCCGCATCGGCCACGAGCGCGCGAAGTGACGAGCCGGCATTCGCCGCATTCGCCTTGTGCGCGATGAAGACATCCGGCTCATGCAGCTTGCGCCGGATCACGTAAGCGACCACCGCCGGAAACACGCCGAGTGCAAACATTCCGCGCCAGCCGATGATCGGCAACAGCAGCGGCGTCAGCAGCGCCGCCGTCAGCACGCCGAACTGCCAGCCAAGCCCGACATAGGACGTTGCCCGCGCGCGCTTGCTCGCGGGCCAGGCCTCGGCCACCAGGGCCATACCGATGCCGAATTCGCCGCCAAGGCCGATACCGGCGACGACCCGGTAGGTCAGCAGATCCCAATAGCCCTGGGCCAGCGCGCACAGGCCGGTGAAAACCGCGAACAGGACGATGCTCCAGGTCAGAACCCGCACGCGGCCAAGCCGGTCCGACAGCATGCCGAAGACGAAGCCGCCAACGACCGCGCCGACCAGCGTTCCCGTCACCAGCGAGGCCGCCTGCGGCTGGGTGAGATGAAGGTCTTTCGAAATCGCCGTCAGCATGAAGCCGAGGATGAGGAGGTCGAATCCGTCCATGGCATAGCCGAGCGCCGATCCCCACAGCGCCCTGCGCGCTTGCTCATCCGCCACATGATCCGTATCAAGCGCGCCGAGAGTTACATCCTGTACCTGGCTCATGCGTCCCCCTACGCCGGCCGGCCTCTTGGGATCAAGGCCTCCGATGACCTTTGCACCGCGCAACTCAGGCCAGATGGCACGCCACGAAATGCCCGCCCGCCCCTTCCTTCAGTTCCGGCGCACTTTCCGCGCAGCGCGGCTGGGCGATCGGGCAACGGGTGTGAAAGTGACAGCCTGCCGGCGGCTTCATCGGGCTTGGCACGTCGCCCTTGAGGCGGATGCGGTTGCGCTTGAGCCTGGGATCCGGCACCGGCACGGCGGAGAGCAGCGCCTTGGTGTAGGGATGCTGCGGATTGCGATAGAGGTCGCTCGCCTTTGCCAATTCGACGATGCGGCCGAGATACATCACCGCGACGCGGTCGGAAATGTGCTCGACGACCGAGAGGTCGTGCGCAACGAAGAGATAGGTGAGATTCAACTCGGCCTGGAGATCTTCCAGGAGGTTGATGACCTGCGCCTGGATCGAGACGTCGAGCGCGGACACCGGCTCGTCGCAGACGATCAGCTTCGGCTCGACCGCGAGCGCACGCGCGATCACGATGCGCTGGCGCTGGCCGCCGGAGAACTCGTGCGGATAGCGGCGCATGTGCTCGGCCTTGAGGCCGACCTTCACGAGCAGGCTTGCGACGCGTTCCTCACGCTCCTTGGCCGTTGACCCAAGCTTATGAATAATGAGGGCTTCGCCGAGAATGGAGCCGACCGTCATGCGCGGATTGAGCGAGGCGAACGGATCCTGGAACACGAGCTGCATGTTCCGCCGCATCGCGCGCAAATCATTGCCGCCGAGCTTGCCGACGTCCTGGCCGTCGAACACGACCTCACCGTCGGTCGGCTCGATCAGGCGCAGCACGCAGCGCCCGGTGGTCGACTTGCCGCAACCGGACTCTCCGACGAGCCCGAGCGTCTCGCCGCGATTGACCGAGAACGACACGCCGTCGACCGCATAGACGGTGCCGACCTGGCGCGACAGCAGGCCGCCGAGCACGGGAAAATATTTCTTCAGGCCGGTGACGCGGAGCAGGGGTTCGCTCATGCCAGTGCTCCTGCCGCGTCTCCCAACTGCGCATCTCCCAGATGGCAGGCCATGCGATGGCCGGGCGCGATCTGGCGCAGCAGCGGCTCCTTCTTGGTGCAGACGTCCATGGCAAACTTGCAGCGCGGCGCAAAACGGCAGCCGACCGGCGGATTGATCAGGATCGGCACCGAACCGCCGATCGCCTCGAGCCGGGTCTTATGCGCGCTGTCGAGATCGATGCGCGGGATCGAGCGGATCAGGCCCTGCGTGTAGGGATGGCCCGGATCGGCGAAGAGAGCGTCGACATCGGCCTCCTCCACCACCTTGCCGGCATACATCACGACGACACGCTGCGCCGTCTCGGCGACGACACCCATGGCGTGGGTGATCAGCATCACCGCCATGCCGAAACGTTCCTTCATGTCCTGGAGCAGGTCGAGGATCTGCGCCTGGATGGTGACGTCGAGCGCGGTGGTCGGCTCGTCGGCAATGATCAGCTTGGGCTTGCAGGCGAGCGCCATCGCGATCATGACGCGCTGACGCATGCCGCCGGAGAACTGGTGCGGATAGTTGTGCACGCGGCCTTCGGCGTTGGGGATCTGGACCAGCTTCAGCATTTCGATGGTGCGATCGAGTGCCTGTTTCCTGGTGACGTTCTCGTGGCGGCGCAGACTCTCGGCGATCTGCTCGCCGATCGTCAGCACCGGATTGAGCGAGGTCATCGGCTCCTGGAAGATGAAGCCGATCTCCTTGGCCCTGACCTCGTCGAGCTGGCTGCTCGTCAGCGGCACCAGATCGCGGCCCTCGAAGATGATCTCGCCGGCCGCGATCCGGCCCGGCGGCATCGCAATCAGCTTCAGGATCGACATCGCGGTGACGGTCTTGCCGCAACCGGACTCGCCGACGACGCAGAGCGTCTCGCCCTTGTTGATGGAGATGTCGACGCCATCGACAGCTTGCAAAATGCCGTCGTCGGTGGAGAAGTGGGTCTTGAGACCTTTGATCTCGAGCAGCGGCGCCATCAGATCACCCGCCGCGCGTCGAGCGCATCACGCAGGCCGTCGCCGATGAAGTTGATGGCGACCACCGCGATGAAGATCGCGCCGCCCGGAAACAAGGCCCAGTGCGGACCGATGTCGAGGAAGTCCTTGGCATCGTACAGCAGCCGGCCCCAGGTCGGGGTATCCGGCGGAAAACCGAGGCCGAGGAAGGACAGCGTCGATTCCGCGATGATCGCGGCGGCAACGTCAATGGTGCCGGCGATGATCACCGGGCCGAGCGCATTGGGCAGGATGTGCTTCACCACCTGCCGCACAGGACTCGCACCAAGCGCCCGTGCGGCCTCGACGAACTCCTTCTCGCGGATCGACAGGAACTGCGCACGCACGAGGCGCGCCACCGGCATCCAGCGCAAACCGCCGATCACGAGGACGATCAGGATGAAGATGCCGCCCTCGGGGCCGAACACCTGTTTCAACCCGTCGCGGAAGAGATAGATCAGCAGCAGAAGCAGCGGCAGCTGCGGCAGCGACAGAAAGAGGTCGGTGAGCCACATCAATCCGTGCCCGAGCGCGCCGCGCGACATGCCGGCGAGCGCGCCGATCAGCGTGCCGATGAACACCGACACCAGCATCGCGGCGAGCCCAACGGCGAGTGAGATGCGGCCGCCATAAATCATGCGCGCCAGAATGTCCTGACCAAGATCGTCGGTGCCGAACGGATGAGCTAGCGACGGCCCCTGCATGCCTGCCACGATATCGATGTCGTTGATCGAAACACGCCAGATGAAGGGACCGGTCACTACGGCAAGAATCAGGATGAGAAGCAGGAACGCGCTGACGACGGCGAGCTTGTGGCGGCTGAAGCGCCGCCAGGTCTCGCGCCAGGGCGAGTAGATGCCCCGCCTAGCGGAGGGAGATGCGAGGGTCAAGCCAGCCATACAGCACATCCGCGATCAGATTGAAGAGCACCACCAGACAGGCGAACACGAAAGTCACGGCCATCACGACCGGGGTGTCATTGGAGAGAATGGAGGAGATCAGCAGCGAGCCGATGCCGGGAATGCGAAAGATCTGCTCCGTGACGATGGCGCCGCCGAACACCGCAGGCATCTGCAGCGCGATCAGCGTGACCACCGGAATCATGGCGTTGCGCATCACATGCTTGACGATGACCTTGGCCTGCCCGAGGCCCTTGGCGCGCGCCGTGGTGACGTAGTCGAGCCGGATGACGTCGAGCATCGCCGATCGCACGAAGCGCGTCATCGACGCCGCCTGGAAAAGCCCGAGCACCGCCACCGGCATGATCGCCTGCCGGATCATTTCGAGCACATAATGGATGCCGGTGGCCTTGATGTCGGTGGTGTAGACGAAGGGCAGCCAATCCAGGGTGACCGAGAAGATCAGGATGAACAGGATCCCGGTGAAGAAGGTCGGCAGCGAGAAGCCGACGAAAGCGAGCGTATTCGCGACCTGGTCGAACAGCGAATAGGGCTTTGTCGCCGCATAAACGCCGACGGGAATCGCAATCAGCAGCGCCAGGATCTGCGCCGAGCCGATCACGTAGAGCGTGGCCGGCAGGCGCTGCAGGATGAGGGTGTCGACGTTCATCCGGCTGACAAAGGAGAAGCCCCAGTCGCCGTGCAGCATGGCGTTGAGCCAGTGCAAATAGCGAAGATAGATGGGGTCATCGAGACCGAACTTGGCCCGAAGCGCGAGAGCGACTTCGGGCGGCACGTTCGGGTTGGTTGCCAGTTCCGAGAAAGGATCGCCGGGCGCCAACGCCAGTACGACGAACAGCACCAGGGAGATGCCGAGCAGGCTCGGAATCGCGATCACCAGGCGACGCAGGACATATTGACTCATAGGGAAAGACCCTGCCTACGCCCGCGCGATCATGCCTCCCGGTACCAGTCGAACAGATTGTCGGTCTCGTTCGCCCAGCCGCTGATAACGCATACCAGGTTGTTGGCGGCAGCTTCCACCTTCAGGCGATGCTGCACCGGGATGAACACGGTGTCCTGGTACATGAGGTCGTTGGCCTTGATGTAGAGCGCCGCGCGTTTGACCGGGTCCATCTCGCCGTCGGCGGCCTCAATGGTCGCGTCGTACTCCTTGTTGACCCACCGCGGGAAGTTCGTGCCCTGCCACTTGTTCTCCTTGGTAGCGACAAGGTTCGAAAGATAGCGACGCATGTGCTGCGACGGGTCAGGCTGGCTCAGCGGAATCTGGAACATCTCCATGTCGGCGTAAAAATGCGCGTAGGTATCGGGATTGGCGACGTCTGAGGAAAAGAACACGGACGCCACGACCGACTTCAGCTCGACTTCGATTCCGGCCTTCTGGCAGGCCTGCTTGACGATGGCTTGGGTCTTTTGGCGGGGCCCGTTGATCGAAGTCTGGTAGAGAAGCTTCAGCTTCTTGCCGTCCTTCTCGCGGATGCCGTCCGCGCCGGGCTTCCAGCCGGCATCGTCCAGGATCTTCGAGGCCTTCTCGACGCTGAACTCCCACGTCGTGTTCTTGGACACGAATTTTTCGGGACCGTTGAGGAAGTTGGCGGTGGTGCGGCCGGCGCGGCCGTAGATCGCCTTCTTGACGGACTCGCGATCGACCAGCAGCGATAGCGCCTTGCGCACCGCCGGATCAGAAAACAGCGGGTGCTTGGTCTTGATCGAGGAGCGTTCGCCGTCGACCTCGGTGTTCGGGTCGGTGAAGTTCAGTGCGATGAACTCGGTGTCTCCGCCGACCGCGTAAACCGTCTTTCCCTTGCCGCCCTTCTCCAGGCGCAGGAGCACGTCGTCCTCGACCTGGATGTTCCAGCCGAAATCATATTCACCGGTCTGGATCACCGCGCGCGCGGCAGAGACGGCATCGCCGCCGCCCTTCATCTCGATCAGATCGAAATAGGGACGGTTCGCCATGTGATAGTCAGGATTGAGCACGCCGCGAACGAGATCGCCCGGCTTGAACTCGACGAACTTGTAGGGGCCGGTGCCGACCGGCGCGAGATTCGCCGGAGCCTCGCGGGATTTGGCGCCCTTGTAGTCGGCGAACAAATGTTTGGGGATGAGGGTGTTGGGCGCGCCGACAAAAGCGTCGGCCCAGAACGGCGTCGGTTTGTTGAAGAGAATCCGAACCGTGAGATCGTCCACCTTCTCGACCGTGATATCCCGATACGTGCTGATGGTCAGCGCGGAGGTTGCGGGATCCCTGGAATATTCCCAGTTGAACACGACGTCATCAGCGGTGAACGGCTTGCCGTCGTGCCATTTGATGCCGGGTTTCAGCTTCCAGGTCACCGACTTGCCGTCGGCAGCGAGCCCGCCGTTTGCGATCGACGGGATTTCGGCCGCCAGTACCAGCTTCATGTTGCCGTCGGGGTCCCAGCAGGCCAGCGGCTCGTAGAACAGGCGCGAGCCGTCCTGGTCCTTGGTGCCGGTGGCAAAATGCGGGTTGAGCAGGGTCGGCCCCTGCCACCACAACAGCTTCAGTGCGCCGCCGCCACCACGCTTGGTCGGCTTATAGGTCGAGGCACCTTCTGCCATGGCGACCCCGCCCAGCGCGAGGATTTGGTTTGCCAGTGGCGCGGTCAGGCCGACCGCGGCCATGCGCTTAATGAAGGCGCGTCGATCCATGCGGCCATTGGCCACCTCACCGATCATTGAACGTAGTTCTTTATCCAGCATGGTTGTCCCCGTCTGGTTCCAGTATGGATGCAGGCGGCCGCGCGGCGGCCGCCCGGCTTTGGCTGGCGGTAGATGGCACACTGAATAGGCCGCGCGTCAACTGCGACCGTGTGTGTGCAAACGGTCTTCTGGCTGTCTGTTGAGCAAAACTTGCTTCCGCAGCCCAAGGGTTTGGCATTCCCGCGTCAAAATCCGCCGGAAACCAAGTTGCACTGCGAAAAATTTGTTCTCCAGATCAGACGAAGTATCGAGACGGAATTCTACGCCACGGACATATCGAGCGGCGGCGCGACGTGGTCCGGCAGCGGGCAGACATAAGGCGTCTTGGTCGTCCGCTTCGTGAGATCGGCCTTCGCGGCCTTGATCAGTTCCGGTTCTGTCAACGCTTTGATACCAAGGCCGGCCATGGCCTTGGCCGCCTGCACCATGGCCTTGTGGGCATGCGGGCTCTTGCCCTGTGCGACCACCTGCCAGGTGTGGAACGGCGTGCCGATCGCAACCGTTGGTGCGTGAACCTGCACGGTCGGCACCACCCAGCTCACATCGCCGACATCCGTGGAGCCAACCAGCGGATTGCGCTTGGCGTCGAGCGGCACCAGGAAGTCGGCGAGCGGCCGTTCGGTCGGCTCCATGCCGATTGCGTAATAGACCGATGCGATGTCCTTGTCGGTCAGCGTCGCGCGGATCTGGCTGGCAAAGCCCTTGTCGGCGTCGTCAAAATGCGGCGGCCCGAGCTCTTCCATGACCCGATGCAGCGCCTGCTCCAGCGGCGTGTTCGGCAGGATGTTGGAGACCGCGGAGATGATCTTCATCTCGACCTTGGTCTCGGTCATCAAGGCCGCCCCTTCCGCGATCTTGCTGACGCGCCCGACCAGCTCGTTCATGCCGGGGAGATCGCGGGCGCGAATGGAATAGCGCACGCGGGCATGGGCCTGCACCACGTTGGGCGCAATGCCGCCGGTGTCGAGCAGCGCGTAGTGCACGCGCGCATCGCTCGGCATGTGCTCGCGCATGTAGTTCACGCCGACATTCATCAGCTCCACCGCGTCGAGCGCGGAGCGGCCGAGATGGGGCGAAGCCGCCGCGTGCGAGGTGCGGCCAGTGAAGATGAAGTCGGCGCGGGTGTTGGCGAGCGAGGGCGTCACCGCGACTTCCCAGAAACTGTGCGGATGCCAGGTGATGGCGATGTCGGCATCCTCGAACGCGCCGGAGCGCACCATGAAGGCCTTGGCCGCGCCGCCCTCTTCCGCCGGGCAGCCGTAGTAGCGCACGCGACCGGGCACCTTGTTCTCGGCGAGCCAGTCCTTGACCGCCGTGGCGGCAAGCAGCGCCGCGGAACCGAGCAGATTGTGACCACAGCCATGGCCGTGGCCGCCGGTCTCGACCGGACGATGCTCGGCAACGCCAGCCTCCTGGCTGAGGCCCGGCAGCGCGTCATATTCGCCCATGAAGGCGATGACCGGACCGCCCTCGCCCCATTCGCCCATCACAGCGGTCGGAATGCCCGCCACGTTCTCGGTGATACGGAAACCCTGGTGACGCAGCTCAGCGAGGTGCTCGGCGGCGGAACGCGCTTCGGTGTAGCAGACTTCGGGCATGCCCCAGATCTTATCGCTGAGATCGATGAAACGTCCCTTGATCGTATCGATGCCACGCCAGATGTCGCTGCGATTGTCCATTGCTTCGTCCGTGATCTCTTGGTCAAACGAAGCCGCAATGGTTAGCAGCTTCATTGAACCCCGCCTAGCATCCCGCGGGACACCAGCCATGCGACCGATGCCGGATTGGGGGGCTGCCGGCGGAATTTGGGCGAACAATTTCTGTCATCTTCGGAAATCGGCGGCGCGAGATCTGGAATAGTTGCCGTCAAGTCTTTCAAGACGGCCTCCTCCGGCCTAAATTATGCTTGCTTCGCGCATCGTTCCGCAGCCATGGCGGAGCGATGCTCTCAGCCAGGAGAACTCCATGCCCGCATTGACCGAATGGAGAGTGCCGCCGGCCAATCAGCCGCGTGCGAGCGACTACGGCTTCGATCTCGACCGTGCGCTCGCCGCCGTCGTCGGCCTGCACGCCATCATCCCGCCGGACGCCTTCAGCGCCGAAACGCTCGGCACCGAGCGCGCCGGCAACGGCGTCGTCATCGACGACGGGCTGGTGCTCACCATCGGCTATCTCATCACCGAGGCCGAATCGGTCTGGCTTCACCTCGGCGACGGGCGCGTGGTGGAAGGACATGTGCTCGGCTTCGATGCCGTTACCGGCTTCGGCCTGGTGCAGGCGCTCGGCCGGCTCGATATCGAGCCGCTGCCGCTCGGCTCGTCAGCGGAGACCCGGCTCGGCGACCGCGTCGTGGTCGGTGGCGCCGGGGGACGGACGCGATCGGTCGCAAGCCAGATCGTCGCCAAGCAGGAATTCGCCGGCTACTGGGAGTATCTGCTCGACGAGGCATTGTTCACCTATCCCGCCCATCCGAATTGGGGTGGCACCGGACTGATCAATGAACGAGGCGAGCTGATCGGCATCGGCTCGCTCCAGCTCGAGCGAGAACGCGACGGCAAGGCCGAACATGTCAACATGATCGTGCCGATCGACCTGTTGAAGCCGATCCTCGACGACCTCCGCAAGTTCGGCCGCGTCAACAAGCCGGCACGTCCGTGGCTGGGACTCTATTCGACCGAGATCGACAACCGCGTGGTGGTGATCGGGATCTCCGCCAACAGTCCCGCGGCCCGCGCCGAGCTCAAGACCGACGACATCATTCTTGCCGTGGACGGCGACAAGGTCACGAGCCAAACGGCGTTCTACAAGAAGATGTGGAGCCTCGGCCCTGCCGGCGTCGACGTGCCGCTCACCGTGCATCATGAAGGCGTCACCTTCGACGTCACCGTGACGTCGACCGACCGCTTCAAGCTTCTGAAGGCACCGAAGCTGCACTGATCCGAGCAAAGGAATCGGCAATGACCGAGGCCGTGGTCGACGACATCGTGGCCGTGCTGCCGCCGTTGCTCAACGCGCTCGAAGCGCTCGGCTTCTTCCAGCGGCATCTGCATCCACCGGCCTTCGCCGCGGTGATGAACGCCATCGGCGCACCCGACGATGCACTTCGGCCAGCACAGGCAGCAATCGGCGCGTGGCCGGAGCAATTCGCCGGACTGCGCGAGCGGCTCGATCGCGCCTGCAATGAGGCGCTCGCCGCCTTCGCCGGCATCCGCGAGGTCGAGCGCGGCAACGGCGATCTCGTCGCGGTGTTCCGCGCGCTGCGCCATGTGCCGCGCGCACAGGAGGCGCTGTATCCACTATCGCTGCAATTTCCGCCGGTGAGCAACTTCTTCCTCAACAGCGCCAATCGCGAGAACGGTGAGCTGCTGGCGCGGCTGGACGTCAGTGCCAGCGAGGACACCGGCATCTTCCACGATCACAACGAGCCCGGCAGCCGCGGCGGCTTCTCGATCTATGTTCCCGAATACTATACGCCCGATCGCAGCTGGCCTCTGGTGATGGCGCTGCATGGCGGCAACGGCAACGGACGCGGATTTCTGTGGAGCTGGTTGCGTGATGCCCGCAGCATGGGCGCGATCCTGGTGGCGCCGACTGCGACGGGACAGACCTGGGCACTGATGGGCGACGACACCGACACGCCCAATCTCATGCGCATCCTCGAAACCGTGCACGGCCGCTGGAGCATCGATGCCTCGCGCCTGCTGCTGACCGGCATGAGCGACGGCGGCACCTTCAGCTATGTCAGCGGTCTCGACGGTGCTTCGCCATTCACCCACCTTGCGCCGGTGTCCGCGACCTTCCATCCACTGATGGCGGAGATAGCGGACGCAACGCGGCTACGGCGCCTGCCGATCTTCATCACCCACGGCAAGCTCGACTGGATGTTTCCGGTGCAGACTGCACGGCAGACGCAAGCGACACTCACGGCCGCCGGCGCCGATGTCACATACCGCGAAATCGACGACCTCAGCCACACCTATCCCCGCGAGATCAACGCGGAGCTGCTGCAATGGCTGAATCGGGGATGAACGAAGTGTCCTTAACCGCGCCGCACTGTCGCGGAACCATCACTCCGGGCCCGACGTTATCCGCCCGTCACCGGAGGTTCGCCATGCAGACTTTTTTCGGAATGATTTTGGGCGCGCTGCTGCTCGGCTGCGGCGTGTACGTCTATGACTCCATGCAGACGTCGTCCGTCGCCAACGGCGAGGTCGCGACTGCCAATCGCACCATCGTGAACTGGGATGTCGCGAAGGCCGACTGGAATGCGCTGCAGGATCGCGCGGACTGGGTCCGGATTTCGTCGAAGTAATCTCTATCGACCAGACATGAACAGGCGCCGCCGCGGGTCCGCGGCGGCGCCTTTGTGTTGGCTGCGATCGGCTGGCTGCGCGTCAGTTCATCTTGGCTTTGCGGGCATCGGCGATGACCTGCTCGAACTCGGCCATGCTGAGCACCCCGGGCACGCGGTACTTGCCGACGATGAAGGACGGCGTGCCGCGGAAGCCGAACGCTTCAGCCTGGTCATTGTTGCGCTTGAGGATCGTGTCGATATCCTTGGCGTGGGCGGTGAGGTCGCGCTTGAGGCGATCCATGTCGACGCCGGCGGCCGCGAGCAGCTCGTTGATGCGCGACTCGGTCAGGCGCGAGCTGACGCCCATCATGGCGTCATGGGCCTGGTGGTATTTGTCCTGGAATTTCGCGGCAAGCGCGATCCGGGCAGCCGTCACCGACACGGGTCCGAGGATCGGCCAGTCTTTCAAGACCAGCCTGACCTTGCCGTCGTCCTGAATGACCTGGCGCAACTCGGGCTCGAGTTTGCGGCAATAGGGACAATTGTAGTCGGACCACTCGATGATGCTGATGTTGCCATCGGGATTGCCGGCAACGGAACGTCGGATCGCGCAGCACCTTGGCTTCGGTGAGCACTTCGTCATCACCGCTGGCTGCACGCGCCAAGGTCATACCGCCAGCCGCGAAGGCGCCTGCTCCGATCAGCGTCAGCGCCGCGCGGCGCGTCGGCCCAAGGCCGTTAGTCCTGAATCCAGCCATATCTCGTCCCGTTTCGGTCCCATCACCGCAATTACGGCTCGGAACCGGGAAGTGTTACGCCTCGTATAGAGTGTCGCGGGGGCGATGTCATCGCGCCACCGTTTCCGTGGTCGCATCGACCAATAGTCACGAGGCATCAAGGGATGCGTCGCAGGGCTTATCAATTGCCGCTAAACGCGGGGCGCGCGCGGTTCGTGCGAAGCCGCAACGCGGGGCAGCATCGCCATCAGCGTTCCGTTCGTGGTGGCGATCAGCGTGGTTTTGCCCTCGTGCTCGGCAACCGCCTTCCCCTCGCAGAAGGTCAAGGTGCGGCCAGGCTTGACCACCTCGGCCTTGAACACAAAACGCTCGCCGCGGGCGGGGGCGAGCAGCGTGGTCTTGAACTCGACCGTAAGGATATCGGCTTCGGACGGCATCAGCGTGAAGGCGGCGACGCCACAGGCGTTATCGAGCCCCGCAGTGATGATACCGCCATGGATAAAGCCATTCTGCTGCGTGAATCCGGGCGAATGCAGCATGGCCAGTTCGACCTCACCCGGCGCGAGACGGACGATCACGATGTCAAGTGTGCGCATCGCCGGCTGCCGTTCGAACATCGCGACGGCCGCCGCACGATAGCCAGGATTTTTCGGCTCGAACGCAGCCATGGCATTTCCCTGCCCTTTCCTGCCCTTTGTTGATACGGTAGCGTACCAAACACGGGACGCGTTAGCAATACGGTGCCGTATCGAAAGCCGGTGAGGCAACCTTCATGAACGACGGCAAGGGCGATATCTGGGTCGAGGCAGGGTTTACCGAGCTCGCCCGCGCTGGTGTCGAGGGGGTGCGGGTCGAGGTGCTCGCCAAGAATTTGGGCGTTACCAAGGGCGGCTTCTACCGCCGCTTCGCCGACCGCGCCGCGCTGCTCGAGGCCATGCTGGTGCACTGGCGCGAAGGACGCTCGGCATCCATTGCGGAGCAGACCAGCCTGGACGGGCACCAGCCCCGCGAGCGGCTGAGGGCGGTGATCCAGCTCTATTCCGAGCGGCTCAATCCGGAGGGCATGGCGATCGAGCTCGCGATCCGGCAGTGGGCCCGCTCCGACCAGAGCGCCGCTGCGGCGGTGGCGAGCGTGGATGCGGCGCGGCTCAAGCACGTTGCCGAGCTCTATCGCGCGACCGGCCTGGAGGCCGAGGAGGCCGAGGCGCAGGCTTTCCTGTTCTATTGCTTCATCTTCGGCCAGAGCCTTTTGTTCGTCGAGCGTGGCCCGCGCAAGCGGTCGCAACTCGTGACGAAATCGGCCGAGAAACTGTTGGGCTGAGCAAAATGGCCGGAGCTTTGCTCCGGCCGTCGCATCACATCGAAGCTCAGGCGGCGCCCTTCAGCTTCTTGTTGCATTCGCTGTAATAGCCGCCGCCCTTCTCGATCCACTTCATGCCGCCATTGCCGTTGGTGGCCTTGTTGGCGTTGTACTGGTCGACGCAGGTATGGAGGCGAGCCTTGCCGGCGCTCTCCTTGGCGTACTTTGCATCGACCGCGTTCGGGAAGATCGCAGGGCCGGCCGGCAGGGTCGGCGCCGGAGCAGCAGCGGGGGCTGCCTCCTTCTTGGCCTGCTTCGGCTCGGCAGCAGGCGAAGGCGCGGCCGCGGTCGGCGCGGCAGCGGGCGTTGCATCGGCGCCGCACTGGGCCTTGCGGAAGTCATTCCACTTCATGGTGCCGAGTGAGCCGTCTTTCTTGGCGGCCTGATATTTCGCGCTGCACTCTTGCGAGGTCAACGCCTGAGCCGGCGCGCTCGCCACCAGCGCGGCAACGCCAGACACCGCAATCGCACACAACAATTTGGCTTGAATGGTCATCCTTGGTCTCCCTCAGGAAAGCAAAACGAGGACTGCTATCCTAGCGCGCCGGGGACGTCCGACAAGGAAGTGATGCTGCTTGGCGCTAAAATATAGTGATCGCGTCGTTCAGGGTTATTCATGTGGCGTTCAGCAAGGCGGGCCGACGTTCGCGCTCCTCCGCAACTCTCGCAAGAAGAGCCCATCATGACCCTCGCCTCCCGTCTCGCCGTCGTCGCGATCGCCTCCCTGTTCGCCACCGGCACTGCCTTCGCGCAGACCGCCGCGCCGGCCGCAAAGACCGATGCCGCCACCACCACCGACAAGAAGGCGCCGAAGGAGCATTCGGCCGAATCGCTCGAATGCTCCAAGCAGGCAGACGCCAAGGGCCTGCACGGCAAGGAGCGCAAGAAATTCCGCTCCGATTGCATCAAGACCGCCAAGGCCGGCGCTGCGCCCGCCCCTGCCGCCGACAAGAAGTAAATCCCTCAGAATCCTTCCCTCGCCTTTGGCGAGAGGCGCACGCATTGCGGCATGACGAGCCTGCAATTGTGCACCTCTCGCCGATTTGCGATAAGGCGGCGTGAAGCAAATCAGCGCCTCCCTGCCGTTCGAATGGCCGAGCCGTGCCAAGATCTTGAGCACTGCGGAGACGCTCGCCATCGGCGCCTCCGGCGGTCTGGCCTTCCTGGCCGCGGGCCTTCCGGGCGGGTTGATCTCGGGCTCGATGATCGCGGTCGGGATCGCCGCGATTGCCGGACGCCAGCTTTCGGTACCGCCGCTGCTGACCCAAACTGTGCTGGTGCTGCTCGGCATTTCGCTCGGCTCCGTGGTTTCGCGCCATTTGATCCAGCAGGTCAGCGCCTACCCGCTCACCATCGGGCTGTTGGCGCTCGCGACGTTCTGCTCGACCTTTGGTTCGAGCTATTACCTCCAGCGCATCCACGGCTGGGACCGCACCTCCGCCTTCCTCGCCGGCAGCCCCGGCGCGCTGTCACAGATCTCGATCTTGGCGGTCGAGCGTGGTGCCGACCTGCCGGGCATCGCGGTGGTGCAGACCATGCGCGTGATCATCCTGACCGCGGCCCTGCCGATGGTGCTGGCAATCGCGGGTGTTGCGCCCTCCGTCGCGCCGTCGCTGACGACGGCGATTGCCTCGCCGCTCGATCTTCTGGAGCTGGTCGCCGCCTCGCTGGCGGCATCGCTCCTGCTGCGGCTGATCAAGTTTCCGGCGAGCTGGATGTTTGGCGCGATGATCGCCTCCAGTGTCCTGCATGGCGCGGGCTGGGTCGAGGGCGGCCTGCCGAACTGGGTGCGCGGCGTCGCGCTGGTCGGCATCGGCGCGCTGATCGGCAGCCGTTTTGCCCGGATGCAGATCAAGACCCTCGCCGGCCACATCAACGCCGCGCTGGGCTCGTTCGCGGTGGCAGTCGCCGTCTCCGCCATCTTCGTCGGAATCGTTGCGCTCAGACGGAGGTGAAAATCTCCGATGTCGTCGTGGCCTACGCGCCGGGCGCGATGGACGCGATGCTGGCGCTGGCGCTGACGCTGCACATCGACCCGATCTTCGTCGGCGCCCATCACCTCTCGCGCTTCGTGTTCGTGACGATCGCAACGCCGGGGATCGTGCACCTGTTCGGCCGCACGCAGGACGACGTCGACGATTAGCTCTCTTCTACCTCCGCCTGCCCCTTCAGCGCCGCAACCTGCGCCTCGAGCTCCGCAATCCGCTGGTCCCGCGCAGCCAACGCCGCCGCCACATCCCCGGCATCGAACTTCTGCGGAATGTGCTGCGGACAGTTGGTATCCCAGGCCGCGATCTTGAACATGATCACCTGCTCGGGCCTGGCACGATAGCCCTTCGGCATCAGCGCGTCCGTCAGCGCAGCGTCGTCCTCGACCACCCGCGCCTCACCCCAGATCTTCACCCGGCGGCGATGCGCGTAGTCCATCACGAAAATGTAGGCCTTGGGATTCTCCGAGAGATTGCCTTGGGTCAAATATTGCTGGTTACCGGCATAGTCGGCGAAGGCGAGCGTCCGCTTGTCCAGCACCTTGAGAAGCCCCTTCGGGCCGCCGCGATGCTGGATATAGGGCTGGCCGTCGGCCGAGGCGGTGGCGAAATAGAAGCTGTTGGCATCGGCGAGGAAGGCCTCGAGGTTTTCGTCGACCTCGGTGCGCCAGCCGCGCTGCTCGGCGCGGCCATAGGCCTCCCGAGAGCCCTTGCGCGCCTGGATCGCCTTCACCGCGGGGGTGAAGGCGACGTCGCTGGCATAGGTATGGGCCGCACTCATCGGAACATCTCCTGAAATCCCGGCGCATCTCTGCGTCTTCTCGCGGCCAAGATGGCCCCTCCGGCCATCAAAACAATCGGACCTGTTGACACTTCATCGTTGCAGTCTATGCAATAATGCCCATGGACCGCCTGGAAGCCATGCATGTCTTCGTCACCGTCGCCGATCTGCGCGGCTTTGCGCCGGCCGCGCGCAAGCTGCGCCTGTCGCCGTCGGCGGTGACGCGGACGATCGCGGCGCTCGAGGATCATCTCGGCGCACGGTTGCTGCAGCGGACCACGCGGCAGGTGAGATTGACCGACGTCGGCACGCGTTATCTGGAACGCGCCCGACGGATTCTCGCCGACGTCGAGGAGGCCGACGGCTCCGCGCGGGAGGAGCGCAACCGCCCGAGCGGACGTCTCGTGGTGTCGGCCCCGGTTGGCTTCGGCCGGCTGCATGTCAGCCCGGTCATGACCGACTATCTCAAGCGCTATCCCGATGTCACCGGCGAACTCAGGCTCTCGGATAATCTCGTCAACCTGGTGGAAGATGCCGTCGACGCCGCGGTCCGGATCGGTCATCTCGCCGATTCCTCGCTGGTCGCGCGCCAGGTCGGCGAGATGCGGCGGATCGTGGTGGCCACGCCCGGCTACCTGAAGCGCCACGGCGAGCCGAGGACGCCGGAAGCCCTGCTGGAGCACCAGATCATCCTGTTCGGCCCTTCGATCGCGTGGCGCTTCCTGCGCGACGGCCAAGATTTCGAGGTGACGCCGTCTCCGCGCTTCATCAGCAACAGCGCCGACGCCGCCCTGCAATATGCCGAATCCGGCGGCGGCATCACGCGCGTGCTGGCCTATCAGGCCGCCGAGGGCCTGAAGCGTGGGCGGCTGAAGATCGTGCTGGCGAAATACGAGCAGCTCGCGCTGCCGATCCACATCGTCTACCCGACCTCGCGCCTGCTCTCGGCCAAGGTGCGCGCGTTCATCGATCTCGTGGTGGAGACGACGGAGTGGGGGTTTGGGTAGGCTTCGGCACCACGCGGAACGTCCCGCTGGCACGCGCGATCACAACGCCGTCGGCCTTGATCAGGCTCTGCGCGAAGCAGATCGTCTTGCCGGTCTTGATCACGTCGCTCTCGATCGAACACCACTGGCCGATCGCGGCCGAGCCGACAAAATCGATCGAGAGCGAGACCGTCACGAATGACGTCGTCCAGTTCGTCGTCTGCGCGCAGCTGTAGCCCATGGCGTTGTCGGCAAGCGCGGCGATGAGGCCGCCGTGGATCAGGCCACGACCGTTGGTGTGCGGCCTTGCCAGACGAAGGCCGATCATGACGGCTCTCTCAGCTTTCTTTGCGTAGATCGGCTCCCAGGGTTCGGTAAGCGGACTCTTGCGGGACAACGGCTCGAAGCCGTCGGGGATGGCGGTGTCGGTCATGCGTGCCTCGCGTCCGTTGGTCGGTTGCCGCCATTGAACGCGATGTAGATGACAGTTTCACCGCCTACAAAGTTTTAAACGAGATTTGCGCGAGTGTTTGAAATGGATGCTCCCGTCATTGCGAGGAGCTCTCGCGACGAAGCAATCCAGACTGTCACCGCGGAGAGTTTCTGGATTGCTTCGCTTCGCTCGCAATGACGGAGTATGAGGCCACAGGTTCGCCTAAAACGGCAACCCCACATAATTCTCCGACAACGACGTCATCGCGGCCTGCGATTGTGTGACGTAATCCAGTTCGGCAACCTGGATGCGCGCGCCGATGGTGCCGGTGTCGGGGAATTTGTGCAGCATCGAGGTCATCCACCAGGAGAAGCGCACCGCCTTCCAGACGCGCGCAAGCGCCTTGGCGGAATAAGCGTCGATGCCGGCGCTCGTTTTCTCGTCGTAGAACTCGCGGAAGGCGCTCCCGAGATAATGCGCATCGCTCGCGGCCAAATTCAGTCCCTTGGCGCCCGTCGGCGGCACGATGTGGGCGGCATCGCCGCACAAGAACATCCGGCCGAACCGCATCGGCTCGGCGACGAAGCTGCGCAACGGTGCGATGCTCTTCTCGATCGAGGGACCGGTGACGAGACTGTCGGCAGCCTTCTGGTCGAGCCGGCGCTTCAATTCGTCCCAGAAGCGATCGTCCGGCCATTGATCGACATGGTCGTCTAGCGAACACTGCAGGTAATGCCGGCTGCGCTTCATCGAGCGCATGGTGCAGAGCGCAAAGCCGCGGGCATGGTTGGAATAGATCAGCTCGTGGCTGACCGGCGGCGTCTCGGATAAGATGCCGAGCCAGCCGAATGGATAGACCCGCTCGAACTCCTCGATCGCCGAGGCCGGCACGCTGGCGCGACTGACGCCATGAAAGCCGTCGCAGCCGGCGATGAAGTCGCAATCGAGCGTGTGGGTGACGCCGTCCTTGGCCCAGGTTACGCGCGGGTGACCGCCGTCGAAATCGTGCGGCTGCACATCCTTGGCTTCGTAGACGGTGGTGAGGCCGGCGGCTTGCCGCGCATTCATCAGGTCGAGCGTGACCTCGGTCTGGCCATAGATCATGACCGTCTTGCCGGTCGCGCCCTTCATGTCGATGCGATGACGGCGGCCGTCGAAGGCGAGTTCGATACCTTCATGCACTAGGCCTTCCGCATGCGCCCGCGCGCCGGCGCCGATTTGGTCGAGCAGCCCGACCGTTCCCTCCTCCAGGAGGCCGGCGCGGATGCGGCCCAGCACGTAGTCCGGGCTCTGCCGCTCCAGAATGAGATTGTCGATGCCGTATTGATGCAGAAGTTGCCCAAGCAACAATCCTGCCGGCCCGGCCCCGATGATTGCGACTTTTGTCCGCAATACTTGCTCCTCCCGTTCCTGTAGGTTTTCGTGGCGGCTCGCTTGTCGCGGTGCTCCACGGGCGATAATTATATCATATAACGGTTGGGCAAAAGGGAGTGCGCGTCGCCGCTGACGGCGAAAAATCCATGCAACATGGCTGACGTAAGCGACGCGACGGCAGTTCCGGCTTGAACGTGCCGTCCAGTTAGATAACATGTTAATTAATGAGGCCGGGCCAGCGAAGCCCGCCGTCGAAAAGAGGGAGACACGACCGATGAGGAAAGCCTGTCTGGCTTTGCTGCTGGCAGCAAGCGTGACGCCTGCGTTCGCGCAGGACAAGACTTTTGACCTGAAGGTCTCGCATTGGGTGCCGGCGTCGCATCCGTTGCAAAAATCTCTGGAAGACTGGGTGGCCGCGGTGAACAAGGATTCCGGCGGCACCATCACGGGCAAGGTGTTTCCGGCCCAGCAGCTGGGCAAGGCCTTCGACCATTACGACATGGCCCGCGACGGCATTGCCGACGTAACTTACGTCAACCCCGGCTACCAGCCCGGCCGCTTTCCGATCGTCGGTGCCGGCGAATTACCGTTCCTGATCTCTGATGCCAAGGGCGGCTCGATGGGGCTCGACGCCTGGTACCGCAAATATGCCGAGAAGGAGATGAAGGACGTCAAATACTGCCTCGCCTTCGTCCACTCGCCCTCCTCCTTCCACTCCCGCACCAAGAAGATCGTGATGCCGGAGGACGTGAAGGGCATGAAGATCCGCCCGGCTCACGCCACCATGGCGAACTTCGTCACCGCACTCGGCGGCACCAACGTGCAGTCGTCGGCACCTGAAGTGCGCGACATCATCGAGCGCGGCGTCGCCGACGGCGTGACGTTCCCGTGGGGGTCGCTGGTGCTGTTCGGCATCGACAAGGTGACGAAGTACCATATGGAGGCCCCGCTCTACACGCACGACCTTCGTGTTCGTGATGAACAAGGACAAATACGACGCGATGTCCGACAAGCAGAAGGCCGCGATCGACAAGAACTGCTCGACCGAAATGGCAGGCGTTGTCGGCGAGCACTGGGGCAAGTTCGAGGATGCCGGTATCGACAAGGTGAAGGCGGAAGAAGGTCACGAGGTCTACAAGCTGACGCCCGAGCAGACCGCCGCCTGGAAGAAGGCGGCCGAGCCGCTGGTCAAGACATGGGGTGAGGGCGCCAAGAAGGCCGGCGTCGATCCCGACGCCGCTCTGGCGGATTTGAAGACCTCGCTGAAGAAATACAACGCGCTGGCGGAGTAGCACGTGTCGTCGCGGCGAGTTCCTATTCTCCCTCGCCCCGTTCTTACGGGGAGAGGGTGGGGTGAGGGGCTGCAACCGCAAGAATAGTGAGAGATGGACTCGCGGAGAGTTCTCCTCACCCGCACGCGGGGGAGAGGCGGAGTGCGCAGCGGGATCCGGCTCAAACAATGACGGCATCCGATAGGACACACCCATGAAGCGCTGGATGGATCGGGTCATCGACTCGATCGAATGGATCGCTGCCGCGTTCGTCGGCATCGTCGCGCTCGACATCTTCCTGTCGGTGCTGCTGCGCAACACGCTGAACTATTCGATTCCCGACAGTTTCGATATCGGCCGCATGCTGCTTGGCATCCTCATTTTCTGGGGCATCGCCGCGACCTCCTACCGCGGCACGCACATCACGGTCGACCTGGTCTGGGGCAATGTCGGCCCGCGCTATCAGCGCTGGATCGACGTGTTCGCGACGCTGGTGCTGCTGTTCGTGGTCACCGTTCAGACCTGGACATTGTTCGATAAGGTCCGCGGCACCTACAAGGACAACGTCCAGACCTTCGACATGCACATGCCGACATGGCCGTTCTTCGCGATCGCCTGGATCGGCGACGTTTCGGCCGTGCTGCTGATCGCGATCCGCACTTACCGATTGATCTTCCATCCCGAAGACATGCACGACCCCAAGCTGAAGGCGACGGAGTAATCATGAGCACCGATGCCGTTGCCGTTCTCGGTTTCGTTTCCCTGTTCGCGTTGATGCTGTTGCGCGTGCCCGTCGGCATGGCGATGGGCCTCGTCGGCGTCTCCGGCTTCTCCTATCTGGTCGGCGCAACGCCGGCGCTGAAGCTGGTCGGCCAAACCTCGATGCGCACGGTCACCGACTACACCTTTGGCGTCATCCCGATGTTTCTGCTGATGGGCTCCTTCGTGAGCAATTCCGGCATGAGCCGCGAGTTGTTCCGCGCCGCCAACGGTTTTGTCGGGCACTTGCGCGGCGGTCTCGGCATTGCCACCGTCGGCGCCTGCGGCGGCTTTGCCGCGATCTGCGGCTCGTCTGTCGCGACCGCCGCGACGTTCTCGGCGGTCGCCTACCCGGAGATGCGCCGCTTCGGGTATCCGCAATCCTTTGCGACCGGCGTGATCGCGGCCGGCGGCACGCTGGGTGCGATGCTGCCGCCCTCCACCGTGCTTGCGGTCTACGGCATCATCACCGAGCAGGACATCGGAAAACTCTTCATCGCCGGCATCATCCCGGGCCTGCTGGCGATGACGATGTACATGATCACGATCTTCCTGATCGGCTATTTCCGCCCCGACTTCCTGCCCAAGGGCAAGGTGCTGCCCTGGCGCGAACGCTTCGCCGGCCTGAAGGACATCTGGGCGCCGGTGCTGCTGTTCGTGTTCGTGATCGGCGGCCTTTACGGCCTGCCGTTCCTGCCGCGCTTCACCCCGACGGAAGCCGGCGGCGTCGGCGCCACCGGTGCTTTCATCATCGGCATCGTCACGGGACGGCTCGACCGTGAGAAAGTGCTGGCCTCGCTGCTGCAGGCGACGCGCACGGCAGCGGCCGTGTTCACGGTCCTGATCGGCGCGCTGATCTTCGGCTATTTCCTCACGGTGACGCAGACGCCGCAGAAGGTGACGGAGTTCCTCACCGGCCTGGGC
This sequence comes from Bradyrhizobium sp. RDM12, assembly GCF_051917485.1. NCBI lineage: Bacteria > Pseudomonadati > Pseudomonadota > Alphaproteobacteria > Hyphomicrobiales > Nitrobacteraceae > Bradyrhizobium > Bradyrhizobium sp. RDM12. The sequence continues at coordinate 1,808,775 of NZ_CM133064.1, read as the reverse complement.
TTAGGCCCCTATGGCGTGCTGGCTCTGATCATGTTGATGTATCTCGTGCTCGGCTGCCTGATGGATGCCATGGCGATGATCATCCTGACCGTGCCGATCATCTTCCCGGTCATCACGCATCTCGGCTTCGATCCGATCTGGTTCGGCGTCATCATCGTCATGACCGTCGAGCTCGGCCTGATCCATCCGCCGGTCGGCATGAACGTCTTTGTGATCAAAAGCGTGGTGAAGGACGTCTCCTTCTCCACCATCTTCAAGGGCGTGATCCCGTTCGTGGCGACCGACCTGGTGCGTCTGGTGATTTTGATCGCTTTCCCGTTGCTGGCGACCTGGTTGCCGACGCGCATGATGGCGCATTGAAGGGTGAAGCGATGACCACACCGACGCTCGAGACAAAATACGTCTTCACCATCGTCGCTGAAATCGGCGATGTCGTCACCGCCGGCGAGACCGGCATCGGGGTCCGCCGCATCATTCCGATCATCGGCGGCGAGGTGAACGGCGCGATCACGGGCAAGGTGTTGCCGTTCGGCGCGGACTTCCAGACCATCCGCCCCAACGAGCTGATCGATCTCGAAGCCAAATACGCCTTCGAGACCGATGACGGCGCAATCGTCTATGTCGAGAACAAGGGCATGCGCTTCGGCCCGGTCGACCTGCTGCAAAAGCTCAAGCGCGGCGAGCCGGTCGACCCCAAGCTGATCTATTTCCGCACAGTCCCGAAGTTCGAGACGGGGCACGAGAAGTATCGCTGGCTGATGGAGCACATCTTCGTCGCCTCAGCCGCGCGTCACGCGGACCGGGTGGTGATCGACGTGCATCAGGTGGTGTGAGTCAACGCCGCCTCGTCGTTGGGAGCGCAGCGAAGCAATCCAGCATCCCGCCGAGGAGACACTCTGGATTTACTTCGCTTCGCTCGCCATGACGGAGAGTATGGCGACAGCAGTGCGTCACAACACGCCCCCGCCCCCTGACCGCCGGATCAGACGCCATGCGAGTCAATACTCCGAGGCCATATCCCGCCACATCCCATATTGACTCCCCCCAAATTCGTTATACAACATAACTATTCTGATAAGGACGCAAATGGTACAGGGAAACGCCGAGACCGTTAACGCGGGCGCCTCCGGACTGCTTCAGATCGAGAGGGTGGACCGGGTTCTGACCGTGGGTCTGAACCGGCCGGCCAAGCGCAATGCGCTCAACGACGGCATCATCCTAGAAATCGGCGAATGCTTTGCGTCCCTGCCCGAGGACGTCGGCGCCGTCGTTATCCACGGCATCGGCGACCATTTCTCCTCCGGCCTCGACCTGTCCGAACTGCAAGATCACGACGCCACGGGCGGCCTGTTGCATTCGCAGATGTGGCACCGGGTGTTCGATCGCATCCAGTACAGCCGTGTGCCCGTGATCGCGGCCCTGAAGGGCGCGGTGATCGGCGGCGGGCTCGAGCTTGCCTGCTCCGCCCACATTCGCGTCGCCGAGCCCACAGCGTATTTTGCGCTGCCTGAGGGGCAGCGCGGTATCTTCGTCGGCGGCGGCGGCTCGGTGCGGCTGCCGCGGTTGATCGGCGTCGCGCGCATGATGGACATGATGCTAACCGGGCGGGTTTATAGCGCGACCGAGGGCGCGTCCTATGGCTTTGCGCAATATGTCACCGAAGCAGGTAACGGCCTCACCAAGGCGCTGGAGCTCGCGACCAAGATCGCGTCCAACGCACCGCTGACGAATTTCGCCGTGCTCCAGGCGCTGCCGATGATCGCGGAGGCCAATCCGCAGACCGGCCTGTTGATGGAATCGCTGATGGCCACCGTCGCGCAGAGCGACAAAGAGGCAAAACGCAGGATTCGCGAATTCCTCGAGCACAAGACCGCCAAGGTAAAGCCGAAGTCATGAATACGCAGCCGTCCTCTTCCAGCACAGAGCGCGGCGCGAGCAATTCTCCGCTGCGGCCGATCTCGTTCGGCGATCCCGCCGTCGACATCGAGCGTCGCGTCGATGGCACGATCTATTTGCGGCCGAAGCAACCGCTCGGCGATTATCCCGTCCGCATCACCGACCGCCTGCATCATTGGGCGACGACGACGCCGGACCGCGTGTTCATGGCGGAGCGCGACGGCGGCCGCGGCTGGCGCAAGATCACCTATGCCGAACTGCTCACGGCGAGCCGGCACATCGCCTCCGCGCTGATCCAGCGCGGTCTATCGGCCGAGCGGCCGGTCGTCATCCTCTCCGGCAATTCGATAGACCACGCGCTGCTGGCGTTCGGCGCGTTCTATGCGGGCATTCCATTCTGTCCGGTATCGCCGGCCTATTCGCTGGTCTCGAAGGATTACGGCAAGCTCTCTTATCTGATGAAGCTGCTGACGCCCGGCCTGGTTTTCGCCGAGGATGCCGACAAGTTTGCCGACGCGCTCGCCGCCAATGTTTCGCTCGGCACCGAAATCGCGGCGTCCTATGGCCACGTGCCAGGCCGCGACGTCACGCTGCTCGCCGACCTCATGGCAACGCCGGTCCGCAGCGACCTCGACGCGGTGCATGGCAAAATCGGTCCCGACACGATCGCAAAATTACTGCTGACGTCGGGCTCGACTGGCAATCCAAAGGCCGTCATCAACACCCAGCGCATGATCTGCGCCAACCAGGTGATGCTGCGCGAGACGCTTGCCTTCCTCAAGGACGAGCCGCCCGTCATCATCGACTGGCTGCCCTGGAACCACACCTTTGGCGGCAACCACAATATCGGGCTGACGCTCTACAATGGCGGCTCGATGTATCTCGACGCCGGCAAGCCGATGCCTGGTGGCATCGAGGAGACGGTGCGCAATCTCCAGGAGATTTCGCCGACGGTCTATTTCAACGTGCCCAAGGGCTACGAGTCGTTGCTGCCTTACTTACGCGACGACCAGGGGCTACGCGCAAAGTTCTTCGACCGGCTGCATGCGATGTTCTTCTCGGGTGCGGCGCTGTCGCCCTTCGTCTGGAACAGTCTCGACGAACTCGCGGTGAAGGAAAAAGGCTATCGCGTACCGATGCTGACCGGCCTAGGCGCAACCGAGACCGCGCCGTTCTTCATGTCGGTGAATCCGCGCACCAGCCGCTCCGGCCATGTCGGTCTTCCCGTGTCGGGCAACGACGCCAAGCTGGTGCCGAACAACGGCAAGATGGAGGTTCGTGCCAAGGGCCCGAACGTGATGCCCGGCTACTGGCGTCAGCCCGACATCACCGCAAAATCCTTCGACGAGGAAGGATTTTACAAGATGGGCGATGCGCTCAAGCCCGCCGATCCCGATGATCTCAACGCCGGCTTCGATTTCGACGGCCGCGTCAGCGAGGATTTCAAGCTCGCGAGCGGCACCTGGGTCAGCGTCGGTCCGCTGCGTGCGCGCTTCGTCGCCGCCTGCGCGCCGCTGGTGCGCGACGTCGTCATCGCCGGCATCAACCGCGACGAGGTCTCCGCGCTGGTGCTGCTCGATCTCGACGGTTGCCGGCTGATCAACCCGACGCTGCCGGCGGACGATCTCACCGTGACCGCCCGGGACCGGCTGGTGCGCGAAGCATTCCGCGAGCGACTGAACCAGTTTCTTGCCTCGGCCACCGGCTCCTCGACGCGGATCACGCGTGCGATCCTGCTGGACGCGCCACTGTCGATCGACAAGGGCGAGGTTACCGACAAGGGCTCGATCAACCAGCGCGCGGTGCTCGAGCATCGCGGAGCGCTGATCGAGGAGCTCTACGCTGCCAATCCATCCGACCGTGTGATATCGGTTCGCTAAGAAATCAATGAAGGAGAACGCCATGTTGTTAAAGGATCAGGCAGCGATCGTGACCGGCGGCGCATCGGGACTGGGCGCCGCCACCGCGCGAAAGCTGGCGGCGCAGGGCGCCAGGGTCGCGGTGTGCGATCTCAACACCAAGCTCGCGGAGACCGTTGCCGCCGAAATCAAGGGCGTGGCCGTGACCTGCGACGTCTCCGATGCCGCCTCCGCTGAAGCCGCGATCGCGCAGGCGACCAAGGCTCATGGCCCGGCCCGGGTGCTGGTCAACTGCGCCGGCATCGGCGTTGCGAAGCGCGTCGTCGGCCGTGACGGTCCGATGGCGCTCGCCGATTTCGACAAGGTGATCAAGGTCAACCTGATCGGCACTTTCAACATGTTGCGCCTCGCCGCGACGGAGATGTCCAAGCTCGAGCCGCAGGCGAGCGGCGAGCGCGGCGTCATCATCAACACGGCCTCGGTTGCCGCCTATGACGGCCAGATCGGCCAGTCGGCTTATTCGGCTTCCAAGGGCGGCATCGTCGGCATGACGCTGCCGATCGCGCGCGAGCTGGCCCAGTTCGGCGTTCGCGTGCTGACGATCGCGCCCGGCCTGTTCCTGACGCCGTTGCTGGCCAACCTGCCGCAGGAAGCCCAGGACTCGCTCGCCGCCGCGATCCCCTTCCCGCGCCGGCTCGGCCACGCCGACGAATTCGCCGCGCTCGCGCTGCACATGGTCGAGAACTCCTATCTCAACGGCGAGGTGGTGCGCCTCGACGGCTCGCTGCGCATGGCGCCGAAGTAAGAGCCCCGCATGTTCGTGAACCGGCGCGAGGTCCAGATCCAGTGGGGCGACTGCGACCCCGCCAATATCGTCTACTACCCGCGCTATTTCGCGATGTTCGACGATTCGACGTCGACCCTGTTCGAGGTCGCCGGGTTCTCCAAGCAGGATCTGGTCCGCAAATACGGCCTAGTGGGCATCCCCATGGTCGATACGCGGTCCAAGTTCTACATCCCCTCGACCTATGGCGACTGGATCACCATCGAGACGAAGATCGAGAGCATCAAGCGCTCGAGCTTCGAGGTGAAGCACAATGTCTATAAGGGCGAGGCACTTGCCATCGAAGGTTTTGAGACCCGCGTCCTGGTCGGCCGCGATCCCGTTAACCCCGACAAGCTGAAATCGGCACCGTTTCCGCCGGAAATGGTAGCGAAATTCACAGGGAGTTAGATCCGGAGCTAAATCGCCGCATCACCAAAAGACGGGGCTGAAATAGCCCCGAATTTCTGCTTTCAAACAAACACGAAAAGGGAGGAATAGATGAAACGCTTTTACCTGACAGCCGCCATCGCCGCGGGCGCGCTGGCGCTGCCGGCCCTGCCGGCGCTGGCCCAGACCAACGAAATCACCATCGGCATCACCACCACGACGACCGGTCCGGGCGCGGCGCTCGGCATTCCCGAGCGCAACGCGCTGGAATTCGTGCCGAAGGAGATCGGCGGCGTGCCGCTGAAGGTGATCGTGCTCGACGATGGTGGCGATCCGACCACCGCGACCACCAACGCCCGCCGCTTCGTCACCGAATCCAAGGCCGACGTCATCATGGGATCGGCGGTGACACCGCCGACGATTGCGGTTTCCAACGTCGCCAACGAAGCCGGCATTCCGCATTTCGGCCTGTCGCCCTTCCCGATCACGCCGGAACGCATGAAGTGGTCGGTGGCCATGCCGCAGCCGATTCCGATCATGGGCAAGGTGCTTTACGAGCACATGAGGTCCCACAACGTGAAGACGGTCGGCTATATCGGCTATTCCGACAGCTACGGCGACCTCTGGTTCAACGACCTCAAGGCCCAGGGCGTGCCGATGGGCCTGACCATTGCTGACGAGGAGCGCTTCGCGCGTCCCGACACGTCTGTGACAGGACAGGTGCTGAAGCTCGTCGCCGCAAATCCCGACGCGATCCTGATCGGCGCTTCCGGCACGGCCGCGGCATTGCCGCAAACCGAGCTGCGCGAGCGGGGCTATCAGGGCCTGATCTACCAAACGCACGGCGCTGCCAGCATGGATTTCATCCGGATCGCGGGCAAGGCTGCCGAAGGCGTGCTGATGGCATCGGGCCCGGTGATGGATCCCGAGGATCAGCCTGACAGCGCCCTCACCAAGAAGCCGGGCCTGGCGCTCAACACGGCCTATGAGGGCAAGTACGGCCCGAACAGCCGCAGCCAGTTCGCAGGGCACTCTTACGACGCCTTCGAGATCCTGAAGCGCGTCATTCCGGTGGCGCTGAAGACGGCCAAGCCGGGCACGCCGGAATTCCGCGAGGCGATCCGTCAGGCGCTCCTCTCGGAGCGGGAAATCGCGGCGAGCCAAGGCGTCTACAACTTCACCGAGAAGGATCGCTACGGCCTCGACGACCGCTCTCGCATCCTGCTCACGGTCAAGGACGGCAAATACTCGCTCGCGAAGTAAGCGGCGGGAAGCTTCGAGGACGATGAGAGCCGGTCCGATGGGCCGGCTCTTTTCTTTTACGCTAGTTGCGCCATTGCATCAGGCGGCCTGTCGCAGCGGCGTCCAGGCGAACTCCGGATAATAGGTGTCCATCATCCGGTCGACATAGGCGGTGAGGTTCGGAAATCCTTCCGCACGCTCGCGCAGACGGGATTCGAAGAACGGTGTGAGAATCCCGGCGAGCGCGCCGAACGCGGTCGCATCGACGCCGCTCGGCTTGTTGCCCATCAGATAGGATTTGTCGCCGAGTTGCACCGACAGTGCAAACAACGAGCGGACCGCGAGCTCGACATCGTCATCGGGGGCGTGACGACCGAGGCCGGAGAGCAGGTAATTCTCGGCGACGCGGAATTGCGCGTCCTCGCGCAGCTTCTCGCGACTGTGCTCGGGCGCCCCGTCGAAGAAATGCGCAGGGCCCTTGGCGAAATTGGCAGCATCGACCCAGCGCGCGCCGACCAGCGCCCAATAGACGTGGTGCTCGATCATGCGCTCGAACGCCCAGGCCTGGGCGCGTTCGTGCAAGGAAAGGCCGGCATCGAAGTCGAAGCCATAGCGGCGCTCGATATGGGCGCGGATGAAGCTGGAATCGGCCACCGCCTCGCCGCCGTCGTCGATGAAGGGCAGCTGACCCTTCGGGGAAGCCGGCGGCATCGCCCGCTCCTTCCGGTAGGGCAGTCCGGCTATCTTGAGCTGCACCTCCGTCTTAGTGACGAAAGGGCTGATTTCCGGCAGGCCGAAGCCGGTGCCAAAGCCGTAAAGCGTGATCATTGGAGCTCTCCTGAACCTACCGAAAGAGTTGACGGAACCTAGTGCCGGGCTGCTGCCACCATGGTGGCAGCAGCCGTGATATCTTCTGCGAAACGGGCGCCCCGCCAGGCGCGGCCCATCACATGGCGGACCAGCGCGTCCGCGGCCTGAATCAGCGAGCGTGTCAGCATGGTCACGAGCGCGACCCGGAGATCGACGATGGTGAGATCGACAAATGTGAGGCGGCTGAAGGCCCAGGCCTGCAGCCAAGCATGCAACGAGACTTGGCTCCGCCACAGGGGTCCGGCCGGACCGAGGTGGGTTGGGATGATCATGGACAAATCCTCTTCAGTCGATGTGTTGACCCGGTATAGAACTCCCCTGCTGCCAACATCCTGTCAGCAGCCACGCGCCGTTTTCTGATCCGCCCCCGATGAGAGAATTGTCATGAGACGTGCCGACCGGCTGTTTCAGATCATCCAGGTACTGAGGCGCACCCGTAAGCCGCTGACGGCGGACGCGATTGCGGCCGAGCTCGAGACCTCGAAGCGAACGATCTATCGCGACATCGCAACGCTGATGGGCCAGCGCGTGCCGATCCGTGGCGAAGCCGGCATGGGCTACATTCTCGAGAAGGGTTTTGACCTGCCACCCTTGATGCTGACCCCCGACGAGATCGAGGCGGCAGTGTTGGGCGCGCAATGGGTCGCGGGCCATGCCGATTCCACGCTGGCGCGTGCGGCTGAAGATCTGATGGCGAAGATCGCCGACACCGTGCCTGAGCGCCTGCGTCCATTCGTGCTGGAGCCCGCGAGCCGCGCGCGGCCGAGCTGGAACAGGGAGCCGGACCGCCTCGACATGGCACGCACGCGCGCCCAGATTCACGAGGGCAAGAAGATCATGCTGCGTTATCGCGACGAGCAAGGCCGCCCCAGCGAGCGCATGATCTGGCCGATCTCGGTCGGCTATCTCGAAGCCGTGCGCCTGCTCGCGGCCTGGTGCGAGCTGCGCAGCGACTTTCGCAGCTTCCGCACCGACCGCGTGGTAGATGCGACCTATCTCGACGAAAGATATCCGGAGCGGCGCGACGTGCTGCGCGCGAAATGGCGGCAGAGCCTGGTCTGGGGCCCGCCCAAGGATACCTGACAAGGACACATGACGCTGATGGAAGAGACCGATCTGTCGAGCTGTTGCCAGAGCTGCGGCGCCTGCTGCGGCTATTCGCAGAACTGGCCGCGCTTCTCAATCGAGAGCGACGAGGAGCTTGCGTTGATCCCGCAGACGCTCGTCGACGAGCGGCAATCCGGCATGCGTTGCGAAGGCGATCGCTGTTCAGCGTTGCAGGGCGAGATCGGCAAGGCGACCGCGTGCGGCATCTATGCGGTGCGGCCGGAGGTGTGCCGCACCTGCATGCCGGGCGACGCCGAATGCGCGATGGCACGGCGGAAGTTCGGACTGCCTGTGATCGAGACCGCTTAAGCCGGGACGGCTTCGCTGATCTCGTCGTCGAGCTCGTCGTCCAGCGGTGCGAGCACCGAGAGCGGCTTGGTCGACAGCGTGATCGGCTTGCGGCCACCCGACAGCGACGGGGACGCTTTGGCCGAGCGCTCGCGCGACAGCGCATAGAGCGTCGAGCCGACACGGCCGCCGTTCTCGATCAGATCGCGCTCGCTGCAGCTGGCTGCGATCGCGACGGCCAGCGAATGAAGATGGCTGCGGCGATAGCAGAACAGCGCCAGCCTGGCGCGCGCGTCAGGGGAAACACTCTCAACCAGCCTCGGCAGGCCACTCTCGCTGGCGCGGTACATCTCGCCAAGGAGCTCGTCGCGAACCGGGCAGAAATCGCTTTCATAAGCGTCGCGGCTTGAAAACATTGCAGTTCTCCCTCGTGTGGGGAAGATGCAGCGCAATTCTCTAATGAAAGGTTAACCACCCGGGGCGGTAGTCACCCGGAGTGCTTGCGCGTCGGCCGCGAATCAATCGGGCGGAACGGCAGTGCCAGCAGTCAGTTGGCCGCCATGAAGATGGAGAGGCCGGAACCGGTCAGATGGTGCAGTGCCTGGTCGACGCCGATCAGGGTCCAGAACCAGGGGTGCTCCTGGTTGACGCCGAAATTGGCCGAGACCAGTCCCTTGGCGCGGTCGATCGTGATATGAATGACGAAGTCGATCAGCGCCACGAACCAGAATTTCGGCGCCACGATCAGGATCAGCGGCAGCGCAACCGCAAGATGAATCAGGCAATGCACCAGAAGCGGCAAAGCCCAGCCGTGCTTCTGGTCCTTGCCTTGCGCCATCCAGGCGGTCTGCAGCACGAAATCGGCGATGATGTGCTTGAAGGTAAGGAGCAACATCCAACCAATGAGCGCTTCGACCGGAACCGCCGATGACAGAGGTGGAAACGACAAAGCTGACGCCCTCGTTGACTCGAAAAGAAAAAATGGAGCGTTCAGCGCAGCTTCTTCTTGGACCCGTCAGAACATCGCGACTGCTGATTTATGACATCTCCCGCGGCGGAATGCAGCCGGGGGAACTGGAAAATCGCCGACTGTGGCTAAACGGTGATAGCTTGACCAAACGACGCGGATCGGTCGGGTAAGGTTACCTTCGGCGCGGAATTTGCATTCTTTCGCTGGAGCGCTATCATGCTCAGGTAGAGCGGATTGTCGTTCTTTTTTCAGACGCTTAGGAATTTCCAGCGTGCCGCCGGCAATGGCCGTGCCGCCCGCCATGCCAGGAATTAAGGGCCAGAGTCCTGCCATGAGTGCTGAAGGCCCAACCTCGTCAACCGAGCTGCCGCCGCCACGGCGTCCCAAGGTCATCAAGACCAATCAGCAGCAGGTGCTGCTGTATGTGGTGCTGACCCTGCTGCTGTCGCTTGCCACCGTCTGGGCCGGGCGCACCTGGTGGCACAATTCGGAGACGCTGACCTTTGCCGTCGGCGCTCCCAACAGCGACGAAGCACTGTTCGCGACCAAGCTCGCCACACTGCTGAAGAACAACGCCTCGCGTTTCCGGATCAAGATCGTCAACAGTGCCGACAGCGCCAAGGCGCTCGCGCAGTTCGATCGCAGGCAAGCCGATCTTGCCGTCCTGCGCACGGATGCCAAGGTGCCGCTGCGGGCGCGCACGCTCGCGATCCTTGAGCACGATCTCGTGCTCCTGCTCGGTCCCGGCAGCAAGAAGATCAAATCACTCGCCGAGCTCAAGAAGAAGAAGGTCGCCATTCTCGCCGAGAACGATTCGTCCCTCGCCTTTGTCCGCAGCATCCTCGACATTCCCGCCGATAGTCCCGACGCCGCGAAGATCCAGATGGCGCCCCAGGGTGCGACGCTGGACAAGCTGTTCGCGCCAACCAGCGGCTTCAGCGCGGTGATTGCTGTCGTCCACGCCTCCAAGGCCGTGCGTGACAAGGCTTACGAGCAGACCGCCAAGCGCGGCGGCTTCACGCTCAATGCCATCGACGAAGCCAAGGCGCTGGCGCGTAAATTCCCCGGCATTTCCGACGAGACGCTGACAGCAGGCACGCTGTCCGCCTCGCCCGAGATTCCCGACGATGATCTCGACACGATCGGCCTCGAATGGCTGCTGGTCGCGCAGTCCAAGATGTCGCCGACCACCGCCGGCGACATCGCGCGCATCGTCTACGAGAACAAGTCCGCGCTCGGACTCGACAACGGCTTTGCCACCCATATCGAGCCGGCCTCCGTCGAGAAGGACGCCTACGTGATGGCGCATCAGGGCGCCGCCGATTACATCAACGACGACACCAAGTCGTTCATGGATAAGTACAGCGACATGATGTATCTGGGCGCCGCCGCGCTCAGCGTTATTGGCTCGATCTTCGCTGCGATCTACGCCAAGATCACCCGCGTCGCGCCTGAGAAGGCCAGCGAGCTCTCTACCGCGATCCTCGACATTGGCGAACGCATCGAGCACGCCCATTCGCTGGATCAGATCGAATGCCTGCAGGACGAGCTCGAGTGCATCTTGCGCGGCGCAATAATCGGCTTGCGCGACGGCACGATCAGTACCGACGGGCTCGATACGTTCAAGCTCGGCTACGAATTTGTCCGCGACGAGATCGGGATGCGCCGGGACTACCTGAAGCGCCATGCCAGCGAGCTCGATAAGATCGCCGCCCCCGCCGCGCTCCCCCGCCCGAAGAAAGCAATGTCGTGGTCGTGAAGACAGCTCAGAGCGCCTGACCTATCGATCGATCCTGGATGGACAGGGCACTCATCTCCTTTTGGCGAATCGCTGCCTGCAGGGGCCATGGAACCGTTTCCCCACCGCAACCGTTGGTTTCCGGCACAACGGAGAACGCAGCCATGCGTCTACTCCTTCTCATCATCTTGCTGGGAATGCTGGTTGCGGTTGGTTACTTCGCCTACTCGGCCATGTCGGTCGGAGGCGATCCGATCCCGACCGAGGGTTATGTGGCGCTGGCGCTGGGAGCGGGGTTCTCCTGATCGTCGGCATCGGCCTCATGATGCTGCTGTTCCTGAGCAGCCGGCGTGGCTACGACGAGCCTCCCCATTTCAAATAGCCGGCAGGCTTCCCAGCCATTGGACGAGGCATCCGCGCCCTGATCGGGGCGGATGGTGCGGCTGCCCGACCCGTCGTTGACGGCTCCGGTGCGGGCGGGCACTTTGGCGCCGGGGTCCCGGCGCGGGGCCGCCAGCACCAAGATCGAGCCGCCGTTCCGCATGTCCAAGCCGATGTTTCCCGCTCTGGCCCAGTTCGTGGCCGCGACCGCCGGCCGCAACATGACCAGGGCGGCCTATGTGGCCGTGACCGTCGGCGTGGTCAGCATGGTGCTGCTGACGCTCGATCCGGCCTATGAAACGGCCCACCGTTGGGTCGATTTCCTGCTGTGGGCCTGTCTGGTCTATTTCGTGTTCGAATGGCTGGTCCGGCTGCGTCACATGGCGAGGCAGGGGCGGTTGGGCCTCTACATGTCCTCATCCGCCGGACTGGTCGATGCCCTGGGGGCGCTGGCCGTGCCGGTCGCACTGGTCCTGGGCGCCGAGCCCAAGACGGCCTGGCTGCTGAGCGTGCTCTGGGTCTTGAAGGTGGTTCCGGGCATTCCCGGTCTGCGCCAGCTCCGCCGCGTGCTGGTGCTGGAATCGGGGCCGCTGATCAGCGTGCTCGTGATCTTCCTGATGGTGGTCTTCCTGGCCTCCGTCGCCGAATATTTCCTGGAGCGGGACGTGCAGCCACAGACGTTCGGCAGTGTCCCTGCCGCGCTGTGGTGGGCGGTGGTCACGCTGACCACGACGGGCTATGGCGATGCCGTGCCGGTCACGCCGCTCGGCCGCATGGTCGCAGCGCTGGTGATGATCTCCGGCCTCGGCGTGTTCGGCCTCTGGACCGGTATTCTGGCGACCGGGTTCGCGGCGGAAACGCGGCGTGACAACTTCCTCAAGACCTGGGAATCCGTCAGCAAGGTGCCGTTCTTCGCAGCATTGGGTCCGGCGGCCATTGCGGACGTCACCCACATGCTGCGCACCATGGAGCTGCCGGCGCGCACCATGATCATCCGCAAGGGCACCCAGGGCGACTGCATGTATTTCATCGCGGCCGGCGCGGTCGAGGTCGACCTCCCCGGCAAGAAGGTCCAACTCGGCGAAGGTGCCTTCTTCGGTGAGATGGCACTGCTCGGCAACAACATGCGCGGCGCCAATGTCTCGACCACGAAAGTGTCGCGGCTGCTGGTGCTCGATCTCGTCGACTTCCGCGTGCTGATGGCACGGCACCCGGATCTTGCCGAGACTATCGACGCCGAAGCGAAGCGCCGCACGCTCGAAAACAAATAAATGGAGACAACAATGTCGGACACAGCCGACGCGGCCAGTGGCCCCGTGCTCGAAATCGGCGGTGCGCGCGCCACCATTCGCTTGAACCGGCCGAAGCATCTCAACCGGCTGCAGGCGGAGGATCTCGGCGAACTGATCAAACTGTTCGATCGGATCGAGGCCGATACCGACATCCGCGTGCTGGTGTTGACCGGCACCGGACGCGCCTTCTCAGCCGGCTATGACCTCAATTCGGTCGCCGAGCGGGCAGCGAGCGCCAACGAGCAGCAGAGTGTGGGCTCGGCCTTCGAAGTCGTCGTCAACCGGCTGGAAGATCTCGGCGTGCCGACGATCTGCCGGCTCAATGGCGGCGTCTATGGCGGCTCGACCGATCTCGCGCTGGCCTGCGATTTCCGTATCGGTGTCGACACCGCCGAGATGTTCATGCCGGCGGCGCGGCTCGGGCTGCACTATTACAGGAGCGGCATCAAACGCTACGTGACGCGGCTCGGCATCGACAACGCCAAGAAGCTGTTTCTCACGGCGCAGAAGATCAGTGCGCCGGAGATGCTGCGGATCGGCTATCTCACCGCCATGGTGCCGGTGGAGACACTCGACGAGGAAGTCGACAAGCTCGCCAGTATTCTCGCCGGCAATGCTCCGAACGCGATGCGCGGCATGAAGCGCGCAATCAACGAATTCGCCCGCGGCGAGCTGAATGAGCAAGCTGCCGACCAGCGCCACCGCGACAGTATGCGCGGCGAGGAGATCAAGGAAGGCATCAAGGCATTCGCGGAGAAGCGACCGCCGCGGTTTTGATCACGCCCGCCTGGTCCGCATCGCGCGGACCTGCTTGAGCTGCGGGTCTCGCGCCAATGCCTGGTAGCGTTTGCTGTCGACGGCGTAGATCGCGATGCGGCCCTCACTATCGGCATGAACGCCCCAGCCAAAGCGCTTGCCGAGGCCGGACGCGCGCATGCAGGCCTGTCCTTTGAGAAGAACACCTCGCGGGCGAGGCTCCGCTCCTTCTTCGTCACTTTTTCATTGAGCTCCCGACCGGCCGCAGACGTCACGAAAATCACGTCGTCGGACGTGTACCTGTAAGGCTCCTTCGCGATCATTGCGTACTGCAGGCCCGCCGCGGTCGGCTTTCCCGCGCGAAGCGGCGGTTCCTCGCCGGTACGCGCGGGACAATCTTCCGCTACCTGGATGAAGGTGTTGAAGCAATTGGTCGTATGCATCGGCTTCGTCATCTGCACTCCAGATCGTTCATCCGCCTAGCGCCGCGGCATGCTGCGCCGCCATCTGATCATCGGCCGCATTGACACGCTGGAACGCAGGGCGCGCGGTGATGCGCTCGCTATAGCGGACGAACACGTCCTTCTTCGGCACGATGCCGAACATCATGGTCCAGCTGAACGCGACGCCCCAGAGTATATCGGCGGCGGTCATCCGTTCGCCGAACAGATACGGCCCTTTCGACAACTGCGTCTCGAGCGCACCCAGCATGGTGTCGTAGTCGGCGTAGGGTGACTGCGTGATCGGCGCAGGCTCGCGCTGCATGAACTTGTCGATCAGTGCGGGCTCGAAGGAGGAGCCGTAATAAGCGGTCCAGCGCAAATAGGGACCGCGCAGCGGATCGTTGAGCGCGGGCGCAAGGCCGGCCTGCGGAAACAGGTCGGCGAGATAAATGTAGATGGCGACCTGCTCGGTCACCAGCGCCTCGCCATGCCGGATCGCCGGAACCTTGCCCAGCGGATTAATCCCGAGATAGGGAGGCCTCCGCTGCTCGCCGGCCTTCATGTTGAGGACGTGAAGGTCATAGGGCGCCCCGAGTTCCTCCAACAACACCCCGCGTGCCGGTGGCGCGGCTCTGCGGCGAATAATACAGCGTGATGCGGTTCGGATCGGTCATGGCGGATCTCCTCGGGCCGGCTTGCGATGGCTGCATCAGTAGCCGACCATGCCTGACATCCTGTGTCAGGTATGGTTTAAAGCATCATGCGCGCGAGCCGGATGTTGTCGATCCTCACCACCCTTCAGGCCAAGGGGCAGGTCACTGCGCCCGAACTTGCAGAGGCCTGCGAGGTTTCGGTGCGCACGATCTATCGCGACATCGACGCGCTCGCGGCATCCGGCGTCCCGGTCTATGCCGACCGCGGTGCGGAGGGTGGCTACCGCCTGCTCGATGGCTATCGCGTGCGCCTCAACGGACTCTCGCAGAGCGAAGCGGGCGCCCTGTTCCTGACGGGATTGCCGGGCCCGGCCGCGGCGCTGGGGCTGGATGCCGCGATGATCGCCGCCCGTAACAAGCTGATGGCGGCGCTACCCGCAAACCTGCGCGAAGACGCCGGCCGGATGCAGGAGCGTTTCCATCTGGATGCGCCGGGCTGGTTCGGCGAGGCGGAGGAGCCAAAGCATCTGCGCGCGATTGCCGGCGCGGCGCTACGCGGGACACTCATCAAAATCCGCTATCAGAGCTGGCGCGCCGAGAAGCAGCGCCGTGTCGCCCCGCTCGGCCTCGTGCTGAAGGGCGGCAGCTGGTATCTCGCCGGCCAGGTCGAGGACAGCGTGCGCACTTATCGGATCGCGCGCGTGCTCGACTGCACGGCACTCGACGACCGCTTCGATCGTCCCGCCGATTTCGATCTCGCCGCCTATTGGCAGGACGCGACGCTGCGGCTCGAGGCCGAGATGCACCCGAACATCGCGCTCGTGCGGCTCTCACCATTGGGCGTAAAACTGCTCGATGCGTTGCGCCAGCCTTACGTCAAGGCGCGCACGCAGATCGAAGAAGCGACTGATGCCGACGGCTGGCGCATCGCAAGGGTGCCGACCGGAAAGACATCATGGCATGCCGCAGCCGAATTGCTGCGGCTCGGGCCCGAGGTCGAGGTGTTGGAGCCTACCGATCTCCGGGGGAAGATGGCTGAGATGACGCAGGCAATGGCCGCGCGCTATCGCGTGGCGCGGAAAGCCTGACGGCGGCGCATCTCGCCGCAAGCGACGAAGCAATCCTGAAACACGATTCTCGCCTTACCGCGTGAACGCATCCGCGTGTCGCCTCGACCGAGAAGCAGGGACACAACAACGGCCTCGCGCCATACTGGAGAATGAAAATGTTTCGTAAGCTTACACTTGGTCTGATCGCCGCCGGTTCGCTCGGCGCTGCTGCCCTCGCGCCCACCGTCGCGTCGGCCCACGGCTTCCACCACTGGGGTCCCGGCTGGGGCTTCGGTTATGGCGGTCTCTACGTCAACACCGGCGTCAGCAATTGCTACCAGGAGCGCGCCGTCCAGACCCGCCACGGCATGCGCGTTCGCGTGGTGAATGTCTGCGCCTACGGGATCTACTGATTTCGTGCTTTCACGACAAAGCTCCGGTCGCGCTCCGGCCGGAGTTTTGCGTTGAGCTTAAGCGCTCTTCCGATGCCGGCGAAACCAGGCCCAGGTCTCGCGCGTCGTTCGGATATAGCCGCGTCCGCGATAGACGATTTCACCATCGACGATTCCGTTCAGCTTCGGCAGCGCGTGAAACGGGATTGAGGGATAGGCGTGGTGCTCGACGTGGTAGGGCATGTTCCACGCAACCCATTTGACGATGACGCCGGTGTAGGTGGTGCGGGTGTTCTGGAACGCGCTGCGGGTACGGTCGCAACCGGTGTGCTCGGCATAGAGATAGGGTCGCAGGAAGAATTGCCCGATGACCAGCGGCACGATCCAGACCCACAGAAGCAGCGCTGACGAGAACCACAGCGACCATGCGAGCAGCAACGCGTAGAACGCAACATAGGCACGCGCCTCAGCCACGATGGTGCCGCGCTTGTTCTCGGGAATCCAGGGCACGACCACCTTGCCCGGGATGGCATGGCCGAGCATCAGCCGGAGACGGCCGGCAACCTGGAGCAATCCGCTATAGGCGATCGCGAGTTGCGTATCGGAGGTCGGCTTGACGCCGACGATCAGTTCCGGGTCCTTCTCCGGATCCTGGGTGTAGCGATGGTGGTCCCAGTGGAACAGGCAGTAATATTCGTATGGCAATCCGATGATGAAGGCCGAGAGATAGCCAACCGCGAGGTTGAGGCCACGACTCCTGAACGCGGTCTTGTGCGCAGTCTCGTGCACCGCCATGAACAGGAAGGCGATGAGATAGCCCTGCGCCGCCATCAGCGGCAGCGCCCAGCGCACGCCATAGCGCGAGGTGATCATCCAGATCAGCGCGCCGACCATGGCGATCATGCCGTAGTGACCGAGGCTCTGCGCCGCGCCTCTCAGGTTGGAGCGCGCCGACAATTCGCGCAGCATGGCGGGGCTCAGCGGCTTCAGGCGATGGCCGGGCTCTGAAACGGTCGCGTCAGTCATGATCGGATGCCTGCATTATTTGCTGAGAGCGCTGCGACTTCTGCCTTGAGGAAGGCCTGGTCGCGCGGATTGTTGACGGGGTTGCCGGCGCGATGGCCGTGCAGCGAGGGAATCGGATGCAGCACGGCTGATTTCGCGTTGACCAGCCTGCCAAGCTCATCCTCGTTGTCGCGGACGTCGAAATAACGATCGGTCGCGCCCGGCATCAACAGCATGTGCGCCTTGATCGCCCTCAGCGCCCGATCGAAATCGCCGTCGAACGCCACGCAGCGGCTGACATCGCCGCGCTGCCAGATGCCGACCTGCGCCAGCAGATCATTGGCGTCGCGCCGGGCAAACGCCGCGTCCCAGGTGCGGACGAGATAATCTTCCAACGAGGTGAAACCGGCTTCACGCCACAGCTCGTCACGATAAAACCCGTGCGACATCGCGCAGCCGGCATAGACGCGGCCCATAGCGCGGTAGCCGATGGTAGGGTTTTCGACGAAGCGCCCATCACGGAACGCGGGATCACCGCTCAGCGCGGCCTTCACGGCTTCGAGAAACACATGATTGTAAGGCGCACAGCGCGCGCTGCCGCAGACGACCGCGGCGCGCTCGACCATGTCGGGATGGAGCGCCGCCCAGTGATAGGCCTGCATGCCACCCATCGACCAGCCATAGACCAGCGCCAACCTTGTGATGCCGAAGCGTTCGTTGAGCAGGCGGCGCTGAATGGCGACGGCGTCGTGATAGGTGAGCTCCGGAAACGGTACATCGCCGGA
Organism: Bradyrhizobium sp. RDM12; assembly: GCF_051917485.1. Classification (NCBI taxonomy): domain Bacteria; kingdom Pseudomonadati; phylum Pseudomonadota; class Alphaproteobacteria; order Hyphomicrobiales; family Nitrobacteraceae; genus Bradyrhizobium; species Bradyrhizobium sp. RDM12. The sequence goes on along the minus strand of NZ_CM133064.1, from coordinate 1,790,836 downwards.
GTTTGACGGCGATGACGACAGGCCGTTGCCGAACAGGTTGGGACTGACAATGAAATAGCGGGTGGGATCGAGCACGCCGTCGGGCCTGATCAGCCATTCGGTGTCGAAGTGCTGCGCGCTGAACGAGGTCGGATACAAGATGACGTTGTCTTTGGCCGGGCTCAGCGTGCCATAGGTCTCGTAAGCGAGCTTCAGCGCAGGGAAGATCGCACCGGATTGAAGCGCGACCTCGCCGGCTTCAAAGATTTTGTGGCCGGGCTGCCCGGTCATGCGTCCAACTCCCGCTCGCGCGGCCGCAAAACGCGCCCGCCGCAGCCACGATGCATCGAACGCGCCGGACCAGCAAACGCATCGTTGCGTCGCACTTAATAACTGTACCAATAGTACAGTTACTTGAAGAAGGCAATGAGATTCCGACCGTCAGGCGATCGCCGCGATGTATCGCTCCACCGACGCCGCGAAGGCCGCCTTGGCGGCGGAGGCGATGTTCCGGCCCCACCAGGCGCCGTAGATGCGGTCGAAGGCGAGCGGCTCGACCGCAGCTGCAATCCGCCGTACCGCGGCGGTGTTGAGCGGCATGTAGTTCGGATAGGAGTACATGAAGCTGAGAAAGCGACGGTTCATCGTCACCTGCGCGACATCGCCGGTCAGCAGCGCACCCTTGCCGTCCGCGCCGCGCGCGTGGTGCAGCATAGTGGCGCCTGCGAAATGACCGCCGGTGCGAAGCAGCAGCAAATCATCGGAGATGCGACGATGATCGCCGCTCCAGTGCACGATCGACGAATGCGGGCGCGTCACCCATTGGCGGTCGTCGGCATGCAGATAGACCGGCACACCACCAAATGCCTCGCTCCAGTCAGCGAGCGCGCCATAGTAATGCGGATGCGAGATCGAGATTGCTGTCAGACCGCCGAGCGATTTGACATGCGCGATCGCCTCTGAGGTTGCCAGCGGAATGCAATCCCACATTATGCATCCCCGGCCATCGGGGACCAGCAGCGCGCGCTGGCCGATGGCAAAGCTCGGCTCGAGCGCCAGGCCGGTGAGGCCGAGATCGTCTCGCCAGACGACGCGGTGGCGTCCTGCCAATGTCTCGGGCGTGAGGAAGGTTTGGCCCTTCCAGTTCACGAATTGCCGTTCGTCCTCGCAGATCCGGCAGGATGGAGGTGGCTTTCCGCTGTCCGGGAATTGAGCGCCGCAGGTTTCGCAGGTCCAGAGAGGCATGGCCGTGATCCTGAAAAGGGAGCGGGTGGCCCTTACGTGACATCGCAATCGAACGACCGCAAGTGGGGAGGAACCAACGCTGGCGGCACAGGTTACGTTTATGTCCGCACCGGCACGATTGGCCGGTCCTGCACGGGGACCCTCCCGATCGGCAGCATCACGTCAGCGTCTCGATGACATCGCGCCCTTCCTCACCCCGTCTCTGGCCCCTCTACGCCGTCAACTTTTTCATGGCCGACATGCAGTCGGGCATCGGGCCGTTCGTGGGGGTGTTCCTGCAAGAGCGCGGCTGGGCAACCGGGCTGATCGGCACGGCGCTGACGATCGGCAATGTCGCGGGCATGCTGGTCACGACCCCGATCGGCGGCTTCATCGATTCCAGCCGCAACAAGCGGCTGTGGGTCGTCATCCCCGGTATCTGTGTGGTGCTGGCTTCCGCGATCATCCTCATCTCCCAGAATTTCTGGGCGGTAACGTTGTCGCAGGTGGCGCAATCGCTGGCGAGCGCTGCGATCGTCCCGGCGGTCACCGGCATCACGCTCGGCATCGCCAAGCAAAAGGGTTTCAATGCGCTGAACGGACGCAATCAGGCCTTCAACCATGCGGGCAACATGGTCGGCGCGGCGCTCTCGGGATATCTCGGATACAAATTCGGCTACGTCTCGGTGTTCGTGCTGGCCGCCGTCTTTGGGGCCGTCGCCGTCGCTTGCGTCTTGATGATTCCGGCCAAGGCCATCGATGACCGCCAGGCTCGCGGCAGTAAGGAAGACGAGAGCAAGAACCCGCCGGCAGGTCTCTCCGTTCTGTGGAAGCACAAGCCGCTGCTGGTGCTGGCGCTGGCATTGGCCATCTTCCATCTCGGCAACGCCGCCATCGTGCCGCTCTATGGCCTTGCTGCGGTGAGCGCGGGCCAGGCCAACGGTCCAAGCTTCGTCGCGACCATCGTCGTCATTGCGCAGGGCGTGATGATCGTGACGTCCCTGGTCGGCATGCAAGTCGCGGGGAAACGCAACTACTGGCCGGTGATCCTGGTCTCATTCATGTTCCTGCCGATCCGCGGCGTTCTCGCGTTCTTCGTCACGGGATGGTGGGGCGTCGTGCCGATGCAGGTGCTCGACGGCATCGGCACCGGACTGCAGACAGTCGCCGTACCCGGCATGGTCGCGCGCTCGCTCGACGGCACCGGCCGCATCAATCTCGGCCAGGGCGCCGTCATCACGGTGCAGGGCATTGGCGCAAGCCTCAGCCCAGCGCTCGGCGGCTGGATCGCGCAATGGATCGGCTACGGTCCGACCTTCCTGCTGCTCGGTGGCTTCGGCCTCGCCTCGATGGCGCTGTGGCTGGCGTTCGGCGCCCACGTGAAGAAGTATTGAGGCGAACAGGCTTCAAGGAAACTCCGCAAAGATATTGCCGAAGTGCCCGCCGTGCTGCAGTCCGCGCGACCTGCCAGGGCTTCATGACGGCGGCCAGCCTCAGGTGGCAAAATTCCTCTGGACCGCCTTGTCGAAGGTATCAGCCCCGACGAAGCGCTGGCGGAGCTCGCGCTTGAGCAGCTTGCCGCTCGGATTTTTGGGCAAGCTGTCGACGAAGATCACGCGCTTCGGCACCTTGAAATGCGCCATCTGGCCGGCGCAATGCCGGATGACGGCATCTTCATCCAGCGTCTCGCCGGTCTTGACCACGACGATCGCAGTCACAGCCTCGATCCAGCGCGGATCGGGCAGGCCCACCACGGCGACCTCGGAGACTTCAGGAATGCGATAGACCATCTCCTCGACCTCGCGGCTGGCGACATTCTCGCCGCCGGTCTTGATCATGTCCTTGACGCGATCGACCACGGTGATGTGGCCTTCGGCGTCAACGGTGGCGAGATCGCCGGAGTGAAACCAGCCGCCGGTAAACGCCGCCGCGGTCTTCACGGGGTCGTTGTAATACCCGGAGAGCAGGTGCGGCGAGCGGTGAACGATCTCGCCGACCTCGCCAACCTTCACGTCTTCCATTGCGAGGTTGACCACGCGCGTCTCGACATTGAGCACGGGCTTGCCGGCCGAGCCGGCCTTGCGCAGCTGATCCTCCGGCCGCAACACGGTCGCGAGCGGCGCGATCTCGGTCTGGCCGTAGAAGTTCCAGAATTTTACGGCGGGCAGCCGACGCTGAAGCTCGAGCAATACCTCCACCGGCATGATCGAAGCGCCGTAATAGCCCTTCTGCAGCGTCGAAAGATCGGTCTTGTCGAGATTCGGCGAGCGCAGCATGGCGATCCAGATCGTCGGCGGCGCAAAGAACGAGGTGATGCTGTGCGCCTGGATCAACGCCAGAATGTTGTCCGCGGTCGGCTTGCCCGTGATCACGCCGGAGGCGCCGAGATAGATTTGCGGCCCCAGGAACACGTCGAGCTGCGCGCAATGATAGAGCGGCAGGGAGTGCAGGAATTTGTCGTCTACGCTCATGCCGCCGTCGATGATGCAGCTGACATACTGCCACATCACCGCTTCATGGCTCAGCATCGCACCCTTGGGCAGCGATTCCGTACCGCTGGTGTAGACAATCTGCGCGAGATCGCGGCTGTCGACGGATGCATCGAGGTACGAGGCGTCGGCATGAAGCAAATCGTCGAAGGTGGTGATGCCAGCAGGCGCTGTGGCGGGATCCTCACCCGGCAGCCAGATGATCTTTTCGACAGCGCAATCCTTCGCGCTCGCGGCACGCGCCGGCTCAACGAAATCGGGCCCGGTCGCGAGCAGCTTTGCGCCAGAGCTTTTCAGGATGAAATTGATCTCATCGGGATTGAGCATGAAGTTGATCGGCACCAGCACAGCACCGATACGCGCCACCGAGAAACGCAGCGCAGCGAACGCATGGGAATTGCGCGACAGCACGGCTAGACGGTCGCCCTTCTTCACGCCAAGATCAAGCAGGCCGCGGCCGAGCCGGTTGCAGATCGCATCCATCTCCGCGAAGCTCCAGCTGACGCTGCCGCAGCTCACGGCAAGCTTGGCCGGCTCGCGGCCCGCCGAGCGGCGCAGGAGGTCGCCGATGGAATGCTCGCGCGCTTTCGAGATGGTGGCTGTGATATCGCTCGACATTTCCGTCCCCCGGTGATTTTCAATGCGCACGAAGGCCGGCCTGGACATTGGTCCGGCCATCGTCCTTATGCATTCTCGAGTTTGCGCAAAGCGTAGTCGGCGCGATCTGTTGCGTCAAATCGGCCCGAGCCCTGGCGGGCAGATGTTCGGCAGCCCGTCGACATCGTCGCAGCCGACGTGCTCAACAAGCCCGACGTCGCCGCTACCATCGGCCGCAAATGGTGGAGGCCGCAGGCGTCGACATGATCATCGAGCTGCCGACCTCGGCTACTGCGCTTGCGACGATGGAATTGCCGAAATCGCGCAGCCAAAATGAACGCCCTTTGTGCATCGCACAAGCTCGCCCGGCGCCGAGATTTTAGGTGGCCGCCGCCTACACGCAAGACCGGTTTGCGCGGACAAGCAAAAGCTTTGCGCTCCGGAGCAAGCCGGGTCCGAGCGTTTGGCCTATGAAGAACAAAAATCGGTCAATGAGATAGGCAGGAACGTTCGCTTGCATCAGGACAGATCAGCTGCTGCACAACTCGCCGTGCCGCCTGGACGGCGGTGTCCGTGAGAGCACCCTCGTTGCTCACGACGTGCTTCACGCAGCCTGTCAAAACCGTCGCCGAAATCAGGGCGCTGGAAGGGCGGCCTCACGACTCGCTCATCCCTTCCCGCAATTTGCATGACTGCTTCGAAGCCCTCCCGGTTACCAAGCCTGCGCTTCGTGACCTCGCTGTGGGGAGAACGTCCGAACCGAGATCGATCGCATCTTCGGTCCGGACATCGCGGCAGACATTCTCGTCGACAAAGACGCCAGACTGAATACGCTGGTTCACTTCTCGATCGGCCCCAACGACCGGGACCGGGTGAGGGCGGAGAGCCCGAGGCCGCTCCCACAGACCTACCGCATAGACCCGACCGTCATAAGGACCCACAGAGGCCGACGTCGAAGAAAGGCAATACGGGGATGAAGCGCTTTCGGTTCAATCAGCAGGAGATCGTTTTCGCCGTCTTCGCGCTGCTGTTCCTCGTATTCTCGATCTTCCTGAACGGATTTCTGACCGCAGAGAACATGCTGACGCTGCTCCAGAACGTGGCAGTGCTCGGCATCCTCGGCCTCGCCATGGCGATCGTCGTGATCGGCCGCGGCATCGACATCTCGCTGATCGCGGCCCTCGCGGTGCCGCCTGGGCTCGTGCTTCAGATGGTGCAGAACGGCCATTCGCTGCCGTTCTCGTTGCTGATCGCGGTGCTGCTCACGATCGCGTTCGGCCTCGTCAACGGCTGGCTGATCGCCTATGCCGAGGTGCCCTCGCTGTTTGCGACGCTGGCAACGGGTCTGTTGCTCGCTGGGCTGGGACAAGCCGCGCTGTTCCAGCTCGACGTCGTGCAATGGAGTCCGGGCATGAACGGCTTCGAGCGGCTCGGACAGGGCACCGTTCTCGGCATTCCAACGTCGATCTGGATGTTCGCGATTGCCTGCATCGTGGTCGCATTCCTGCTGCGCCAGACCCGCTGGGGCGCTTATATTTATGCCATCGGAGATAACCCTTACGCTGCGCGCGTGACCGGCATCCCCTCCCGCCCGATCGTTGTCCTGCAGTATGTGATCACAGCCCTGATCGGCTGCTTTGCCGGCCTCGTGCTGGCGGCCTCCGTCAATTCGATGCCGACCCGCATCTTCAACTCGACGCTGATCTACGACGTGATTCTGGTCGTCGTGCTGGGCGGCATCGGGCTGTCAGGCGGGCGCGGCGGCGTGCTGAACGTCATCATCGGCACGCTGTTGATCGGCACCATGCTCAACGGGATGACCATCATGGATATCTCCTACGCCGGGCAAAATCTCATCAAGGGCGTGGTCCTGCTGCTCGCCGTCATCACGGACTCCTTCCTGAATCCGCGCAACGAAGAAACGGCCCAGCAGGGCGACATTTGAACGATCAACAGCAACGACAATGACAACCAAGGAGGAAGCAATGAAGACCTTTGGCAGCCTGACGAAGACAACACTCGCCGCGCTGGCTCTCGCGGCGCTGACCGGACCGGCTCTCGCCCAGCAGGGCCTGGACGAGCCATTCCAGAAGCCGTTCAAGGAAGCGCTCGCCGGCAAGACCGTGGCTTATGTCCCCGTGGCGATGAACTTCGACCTCACCGAGGGTTGGTACGCCGGCCTGAAGAAGGAGCTCGAGCCGTTCGGCGTGAAGTTCGTGATCCGCGACGCCAACTGGAACACCAATGCCGGCGCGCAGGCCGTCACCTCGCTTATCTCCGAGAAGCCGGCGGTGATGGTGGTGCATAATCCGGACGTGCAGACCTACGCAAAACTTCTGCAGCGCGCCGAGAATGAAGGCATCTACGTCATCCAGATCAATATGGGCTCGGCCTATCGGAGCTCTGCCTTCGTCGGCGCCAACTGGGTCGAGATCGGCGAACGCCAGACGGAAGGCGTGGTCAAGGCTTGCGAGGGCAAGTCGAACAAGATCGCGATCATCCAGGGCGCACTGTCGGCGGCCGCGAGCGCCTATACCCTCAAGGGCGTCGAGAACGTTCTTGCCAAGCATCCCGAGATCAAGGTGGTGTCGAGCCAGGCCGCGGACTGGGATGCCGCCAAGGCCAAAGCGATCACGCAAACGGTGCTGAAGCAGAACCCCGACCTCTGTGGCATCGTAGGCTTCTGGGACGGCATGGACATCGGCACCGCTGCCGCAGTCAAGGAAGCAGGTCTCACCGGAAAGGTGTTCCTCGCCACATCAGGCGGCGGCGAGCGCAAGGGCGCCTGCGAACTGGTGAAATCAGGCGCGTTCGATCTCGACATGAGCTACGACGTGCCGACGCAGGCTGCGCAGATGGCCGGCACGATCAAATGGCTGCTGTCGTCGGGCGCCAAGCCCGGCTCGATCAAGGGCTCGGAATACACCACGCTGATACGGATCACCAAGGAGAACGCCGACAGCCCGATGTCCTGCTGGAATCTCAGCGATCTCAAGAAATAGCTCGACGCTGACGCTCGAAGTCCCCGAGACCGTGCCTGTTTCGGGGACCTCGCTCCACCATTGTCCATGCACCGCTGGAATGCTGATGCGCGATACCCTGACGAGTCTGCGTTACCGCTACTGGCCGGATCATTTGCTCGGCGAAATTCTCTCCAAACGATGGACCGAGACAGCCATCCCGGTCATCCTTCTCCTGATCGTCGGGTTCGCGTTCAGCCGGTCCATCGACAACTTCCTGTCGCCGGCGAGCCTCGCCGACACGGCGCGCCAAGCCGGCGAAATCGGCTTCATCGCGCTCGGGCTTGCGCTGGTCGTCATCGTCGGCGGCATCGATCTTTCCGTCGGGTCGATCTTCGCATTGACGGATTTCTGCGCACTCTATCTGCTTGACGTCGCGGGCTGGCCGGTCCCTGCTGTGGTCGTCGCCACGTTGCTTTGTGGCGCGCTGCTCGGCGCCGTCAACGGCATTCTGGTCGGATATCTGCGGCTGCGCGCCTTCATCACCACGCTAATCACGCTCATCATCTACCGCTCGGCCTACGATCTCTTGATCCAGCGCTACTCGAACGCGATCGCCTCGGCCTTTCCCGACATCCCATCCTGGGATTTCATCGGTGCCGGTTCTGTCTTCGGCATTCCGACCGTGGCCCTGGTCTATATCGTCATCGCGATCTTCGGCCACATCTTCATGACCCGGTTGCGACCGGGCTGGCACATCACCGCGATCGGCGGCTCGCGCCGCTCGGCGTATAACTCCGGCATTCCCGTTCGCCGCACCATCGCGCTCTGCTACGTGGCAAGCGGTGTGCTGACCAGCATCGGCGCGCTGTTCTTCGCCTCCAGGCTCGGCACAGTCGGCGGCGACATCGGCGTCGGCCTGGAAGTGATCGTGCTGACCGCGACCGTGCTTGGCGGCATCACGCTCGGCGGCGGCAAGGGCTCGGTCGCAAAATCTGCGGTCGGGGTGCTGATCGTGCTCCTGATCACCAACGGTCTCACAACCATGAACGCGCGCGGCGGCGTCAATCGCATGGCTCTCGCCGGTATCCTGCTCGTCGCCGCCATGGTCGACATTCGCTGGCAGAAAAACCGGACCCGCATCATCAGCAAGGTCTATGTCGCGCCCACCTATCACGAGTTGCCGCCGCCCCCACCGACCGAGATCGGGCAAGGCGGGCCGTTCGAGCAGAACGACAAGCTGCGTGACGTCGAGGCGATCGGGCTTGGCCGGATCGAGGCGCCGGAAGACGTCATCCTCGATCGCCACGACAACCTCTATGCCGGCTCACGCCACGGCGACATCATGCGCTTCCTCGCGCCCGACTACGAAAAAATGGAGGTATTCGCCCATATCGGCGGCCAGCCGCTCGGCATGGCGTTCGACCGCGAGGACAATCTCTATGTCTGTATCGGCGGCATGGGGCTCTATCGCATCAAGCCCGACGGCACCGTGGAAAAGGCGACCGACGAGACCAACCGCAGCATGCGCTCGGTCAACGACGACAGCCGCCTGCGGCTCGCCGACGACCTCGATATCACCGATGACGGGCTGATTTTCTTCTCGGAAGCAACCGTACGTTACGAGATGGACGAGTGGCCGATCGACGGCCTGGAAGCGCGCGGCAACGGCCGCATCATCTCCTACGACACCAAGACCGGCACGACGCGCACCGAGTTGCGCGGACTCAAATTCCCCAACGGCATCTGCGTTGCCAGCGACGGCCAGTCGATCCTGTTCGCCGAGACGTTTGGCTGCTCGATCAAGCGCTATTGGTTCGCGGGCGCAAAGAAGGGCCAGGTCGAAGTCGTGATGGATAATCTGCCGGGCTACCCCGACAACATCAACCTCGCCTCCGACGGCAATTACTGGCTGGCGTTGGTCGGCATGCGCAGCCCCTCGCTCGACCTCGCCTGGAAGATGCCGGGCTTCCGCCGTCGTATGGCCAAGCGCGTGCCGGTCGACGAATGGCTATTCCCAAACATCAACACCGGCTGCGTGGTCAAGTTCAACGAGCAAGGCAAGATCGTCGAATCGTTCTGGGATCTGCACGGCGAGAACCATCCGATGATCACCTCGATGCGCGAGCATCGCGGCTATCTCTATCTGGGCGGCATCCTCAACAACCGGATCGGCCGCTACAAGCTCGACAATGCCGATCCGAACTTCGTCCAGTATGACAAGCGGTGGGGAAAGCAGTCGTGATCGGCGCCGTCAGAGACTTCGCCAACCGTTTTCTCGGGCGCGGCGACGCCACCATCACAGTGCCCTCTTTCGACGGCGCATTGAAGCCCAACCAAAAACTGGAATCGGCCGAGACCTTGCTGACGTGCGACGCACCGCAAGATCTCGCCACCGACGGAAGCAACCTCTTTATCGCCAACGGGCAGCGGCTGACTTCCTGAAAGGCGGCACGGCATCGGAGGTGCGCAGTTTCGAGCAGCCGATATCGGCGCTCTCTGCACTTCCCGGCGGCGGCCTTGCTGTCGCACTCGGGGGACGCGAGGTGCGTGTCTACGCAAGCCCCTCGGCCGAGCAGCCGAGCGTGACGTTCACCGACCCCGCGTTCAACGCCATCAATGCGCTGGCGCTCGCGGACGACAACACGCTCATTGCAACCGACGGCTCGACGACATGCGGCATCGACGATTGGGCACGTGACCTGCTGGAGCTCAATCGGACCGGCCGCGTGTTCAAGCTCGATCTCGGCAGCAAGGCCGTGACACGAGTGGCTCAGGGGTTCGGCTATGCCTTCGGCGCCTGCGCTCATGGCAACGCTATGCTGGTCAGCGAGAGCTGGCGTCATCGCCTCGTTCTCGTCTCGCCCGGTACATCGGCAAAGGTCGTGCTCGCTCACCTCCCCGTCTATCCGTCGCGGCTGTCGAAGGCCTCTGGCGGCGGCTACTGGCTCACTGCCTTTACCGCGCGGACACAGCTCGTCGAGTTCGTGTTGCGCGAGCCCGGCTATCGGCGTCGCATGATGGCGGAGATTGAAACGGCCTATTGGGTCGCGCCGCGCCTGCGTTCCGGGCGTTCGTTCAAGGAGCCGATGCAAGGCGCGCACATCAAGACCATGGGCGTGATCAAGCCGTGGGCGCCGCCGCGTTCCTATGGCCTCGTCATCCGTCTCGATGCGGACGGCCAGCCGCTCTATTCGCTGCATAGCAGGGTCGACGGCATCAATCACGGCGTCGTCGCGGCCGCCGAGATGGGCGACGATCTCGTCCTGATCGCCAAGGGGCCCGGCCGAGTCCTGCGATTGCCCCTTGCCGGTCTTGCCGAGGAGTTTCGTCCATGAGCGACATCGCACTCTCGCTGCGCAAGGCGACGAAGCTCTACGCCGGCGTGCCTGCCATCGATGGGGTCGACTTCGAGCTCCGCCGCGGCGAGATCCACGCGCTGGTCGGCGAGAACGGCGCGGGCAAGTCGACCCTCACCAAGGTGATGGCGGGCGTTGTGATGCTGACCTCGGGGACCATGACGGTCGACGGCGCCGATGTCGCGCCAAAGACGCCATTGGAGGCACGCAATCTCGGCATCGCCATGGTGTTCCAGGAGAACAGCCTGGTGCCGACCATGACGGTCGCGCAAAACCTTTTTCTCGGGCAAGAGAAGTTTTACAACCGCCTGCGCGGCATCTACATCGCCGCGCAGCAGTTTTTGCAGTCACTTAATTTCGACGTCACGCCGACCGCGACCGTCGGCGGCCTTGGCGCGGCCAAGAAGCAGATGGTCGAGATCGCGCGCGCGGTCCTGCACCGCGCCAAGGTCATCATCTTCGACGAGCCGACTGCGTCGCTGACGCCGGAGGAGAAGAAATACTTCTTCGATCTCGTGCGCGACCTCAAGAAGCGCGGCGTCTCGATCGTCTTCATCTCGCATGCGCTGGAAGAAGCGCTGCTACTGGCCGACCGCATCACCGTGCTGCGCGATGGCAAGCATGTCGTGACCGGCGATGCCGCCAAGTTCGACCGCGCGGCGATCGTGCAGGCCATGGTCGGCCGCGACCTCTCCAACACGCTCTATGGCGCACGCAAGAGCAGCGTGCGGCCGACCGGTGCGCGCGTGCTTACGGTGCAGAACCTGAAGATGGCGCCGATGGTGAAGAACAATTCGCTGTCGGTATTCGCGGGCCAGATCACCGGCGTTTTCGGCCTCGTCGGCGCGGGCCGCACCGAAACGTTCAAGATCGTCGCGGGCGTACTCAAGCGTGACTTCTTCCATGGAGGCGAAATCCTGCTGCACGATCAGCCGGCGCGCTACCGGGTGCCGGCGCCGGCGGTCAAGGCCGGCATCGCCTATGTCACCGAGGACCGCAAGGTCGAGGGTTTCTTCGAGACGTCCTCGATCGCGCGCAACATCTATCTCGGCCTGCTGTCGAAGTTTCCGCGGGGCCGCATGATGCTGTCGCGGCGAGAGGCGGATGCGGTCGGCAAGACCTGGATCGAGAAGCTTGGGGTTCGTGCCATCGGCGACGACGGCAAGGTGGTCGAGCTCTCCGGCGGAAATCAGCAAAAGGTCGTGATCGCAAAATCTCTGGTGCAGGAGCCAGATTTGATCATCTTCGACGAGCCGACCCGCGGCGTCGACGTCGGCGCCATCGTCGAGATCCACGAGCTGATCAACCGGCTCGCCGACGAGGGCAAGGCGGTCGTGGTCATCTCGTCCTATTTGCCCGAGATCATGGCGCTGTCCGACCGGATCCTGGTCTCGCGCCAGGGCAAGGTGGTGGAGGAATTCTCCGCGCTGGAGGCGACGGAGGAGAAGATCATGTACGCGGCTATTCACTAGAGGCAGCGGCTACGGCTTGTGCCCCTTCTGGCGCAGCGCCTCGGTGAGGCGCTGCTTCAGTTCGTCGACGGCCTTCTGGTTCGCGTCCTGGCCGATCTGCGCACTCGCTTGCGCCAGCGTATCCGATTTCTCCAAAAGCTTCCGGCCAGCCGGCTGGACATAGAACGCCTCGATCTGGCGCAGCTCTTCCACCGTGAAGCTGGCGGCGTAGAGCGCGGCGATCTGGTCGACCATGGCAGCGGCGAACGGTGCGTAGATGTCGGAGCCCGGCGCGATCATCGCATCATAATCGTGCTCGATCTCCGGCCTGTCCTGCGCGACCACGGGTCTCAGCTTAAGCATGAGCTGCGGGAGAGCCGCGCGATATTGATCCGTGATCTTCAGCGTGGTGACGAGTTTTCGCGCAGCATCCATCGCCTCGGGCGACGGCGCCTGTGCCCGCCGACGCGTTGCAGGTGAGGAGCAGAAGGGCGCCGGCAACCGTCAACGAGAGCCTCGACATGGATATCTCCTGAAAAGTCGCCCGCGCGATGCGATGGGCCCTCAACGGCTCACGGGAGCTGCGGCGATGACCTTTACCAGTGCGCCTTCGGCGGCGGGCTCCGGCTCGTCGTCGACATCGGTCACCTTGACGAAGAGGCTGGGCACCCGCTCGGCGCGGTCGAGCAGCCACGCCGCCCCGACCATGATGGCGAATCCGGCGAAGGAGACGGCGAGTTGCTCCCAGACGCCCCTTGTGTATTGCATCAGGATCCAATGCGCCGAGAACGACAGGAACACGCTGAGGCAAAAGATCGGGAGCGAATGCTGGCCGCACAGGATGACCGGGCGCAGCCATTTCAGGTGTAACGCCTTCCAGTGGCGCGGGATGAAATAGGTCACCCAGATCCCGAGCGCCAGGAAATGCGTGAAGCGCAGCATGTCGAGGTCGGTCTTGTCGATCGGGTAGATCGCCTTGATCATCCATTTCGGGATCAGGGCCTCGAGCGCGTGAATGTGCCAGGTCATCACGATCAGGAGGGCGAACGCAATCCATGCCGCCGCCAGGCCCATCACCGGCTTCGACCAGACCCATTTGGCGATCTTCTCGACCTGGCCAATGCCACACCATGCGGCGACGACGAACATCAGCTGCCAGCAGAACGGATTGAAATACCAGGTCGTGCCGGGCGGATAGGACGCGACATTCCAGTCGAACCAGCGCGACAGCACATAGAGCACCGCGGACGCCGCGAGCGTCAGGTTCGGCCGGCGCACCAGGCACCACACGATGAAGGGCGCGGCGATCACCAGCGTGATGTAGAGCGGCAGCACGTCGAGATTGACTGGCTTGTAACGCAGTGTGAGCGCCTGGCCGATCAGGATGTCCGGATGGTCGAGGAAACTGTGAACGTTGAACTCGTCCGCATACATCGGGTTGTCGAATCTCCTGATCGTGCGGGCGATCTGGGCCGTGAACAGCAGGAACAGCATGATGTGGGCGACATACATTTCCGCCGCCCGCCGCCATAGCCGCTTCAGCGCGGCGATGAACCAGCCGCCGGCGACGATCGGCCCGTAAATCCAGCCGACCAGATAGCCGGAGATGAAGACGAAGAACTCGGCGGCGTCGCTGAAGCCGTAATTGCGCAAGGTCAGCCAGGCCACGACGTCGTGCGGGATGTGATCGAGGAAGATCATCCACAGGCCGATGCCGCGGAAGAGGTCGAGCCGCAAGTCGCGCTCAACCGGCGCCAAGAGTGCTGCCTGGTCCCGTACGATCATGGCCCCGCCTCGTCCGGTGGGCGTCGCGCCGTCGCGGCGCCGATGAATTCGAGTGCTAAAAAGGATCAATCAAATCGTCACCTGACCCGGCGACTAGAACCCGACGGTAGCCGACCTTGGCGCCCGCGCAAGAACTTTGTCATCTGGACGCGCGGCCCCCTGCCACAAAAGTTACGCGGTCACTCGAACGTCTAGTGCACCGTAACTCCAAGGCGGCCGGAAACTAGGGGGCGGCGAACGATCGAGGAAGTTGCCCTCCTCCATGCCTTTGGACCGAAATAGTTCCGGTCTACTAAGGAGTTAGTAGGCCGGAACCAGTTTAGCCTCGTAACGTTATCTCCGCACATTCCAATTCTTGCCTGTCATTGATCAACACAGGGGGCCAGTCATGGACCAGGTGGCGAAGGATTTTGCGCGAGATGATGAAGAGTTGAAGCCAATCGCTTCTGCTCTCGCGGATGGTGCCATTCTCGTAGATGCCTCAGGGCAAATCGTCTGGATCGACGACAATTTGCGTCGTCGCCTTAACGGTGGCCTTCAGAATCTTGAGTTGCCTATACGCAGGTCCGAGCGCCCGGTGCTGGATTGCTTTATTACGACCGCCGACGTCATGATCGACAACGAGCGGCGTCCGGTCTGTGTCGTTCAACAGACCAGCGATCAAAAAGAGCCGTGGCAGTTCGTCGCCGCGATCGAAGCCATCATGGCCGATAGCTCCTGGCTCACCCGGATGATCGTCGAGAAATTCAGCGCTCTACGCCACGGCACGCGGTCGCCCCCGCGATCGTCCGAGGTTGATAGTTTAACAGGTCGCGAACGCGAAGTGCTGTGGCTTATTTGCGAAGGACGAAGCGATTCCGAGATGAGCGAGATGCTCCATCTTTCCCAGAACACGGTTCGCAACCATATTGCGTCCCTGTACCGCAAAATCGGCGTAAACCGCCGTAGTGCGGCTATTATCTGGGCGCGCGAGCGGGCGGTCACGAGTGACGACGCGTTGAGGCCGCGACGCTCGCCGAGACGCCCGGGCCAAATGCCGCGGGGTGACGGCCTCTACTAGTAGGGTTGGTATTTCTCTCTCTCTTGCCTGAGACCGGCGCACCGTGTTTGCTGACACGACTCATGGGGCGCTCGGATGCGCCGCCATGGTTCGCACGCGGGGTGCGAGGTCAGCGGTGGCATCATCGGCGGCGCCCGATGTTTCAGCGCCAAGAAGGCGATTGCGACGTGACCAACCTCTTGCTTCGACTCTACATCGCCGGACCGTCAGCGACCTCTCGTCGAGCGGAGCAGAATCTGCGCCGCTTGCAAGAGGTCGCGAAGGCACACAATGGGCTGGAAGTCGAAATTATCGACGTCATCAAGAATCCCGAGCTGGCCGAACAAGCTGCGATCATCGCTACGCCGACCCTCGCCTTTGAACACCCTGTTCGCCCGCGGCGGATAATTGGCGATCTCAGCGACGTGGCGAGGGTTCTTGATTTTCTCGGTATCGACCCTGAAGGGAAGACAGCATGATCACAGAGGATGTCGACGTTGCCGCCGTGCTGGATCGGGTGCAGACCGGCGTTCAGGCCTTCGATGAACTGGTCATGGGTGGGTTGCCTCGCGCCCGGACCACCGTGGTCGGCGGCACTCCCGGAAGCGGCAAGACGGTGTTCGCCACCCAATTTCTCGCTCACGGAATTACGACGTTTGGTGAGAATGGCGTGCTCGTCACGTTCGAGGAGCCGCCCACGGATATTGAAGCCAATATGCTGGGATTTGGCTGGGAACTGGCGAAATGGCGCAAGAACGGCCGCTTGGGATTTGTGGACGCCAGCCCGCCAGCCAGCGATGAACTGATCATCGGCGATTTCGATCTCGTTGGCTTGCTCTCTCGCATTCAGCACGCAGTCAAGACGGTCAACGCCAAACGTGTCGTTCTCGATTCGCTTACTCAACTTTTTTGACCATTTTATCGGCGACCCGAAGATTCTGCGCCGCGAGCTGTTTCATATCAGCAGCGCGCTCAAAAAGACCGGCCTTACCGTGCTCATGACGGCGGAACGCAACAGTGAGTATGGAGAAATCACGCGGCATCGCCTGGAGGAATTCGTCGCCGACAACGTTGTCATTTTGCGCAACGTCCTTCATCGTGAAAAACGTCGCCGTACCATCGAAGTCCTCAAGATGCGCGGCAGCCACCACGCCGAAGGTGAGGCACCCTTTACCCTCCTGGCGAACCAAGGCGTGGTCGCGGTCCCGCTCTCCTCGCTTCGGCTGGAACAGCAATCAAGCACGGTGCGCGTCACAAGCGGAAATTCTGAGATCGACAAGATGTGCGGAGGCGGTTTCTTTCGCGATAGCGTGACGCTCGTGAGCGGTGCCACCGGTACCGGCAAGACCCTGCTCGTCACCAACTTTCTCGCCGGCGGCGTAGCGGCCGGAGAGAAAGCCATCCTGTTTGGATATGAGGAGAGCAAGGGCCAGCTCTTCCGCAACGCGAGTGGCTGGGGTGCCGATTTCGCTCAAATGGAAGCCGCGGGAAAGCTCAAAATCGTCTGTCTCTATCCTGAAGCGCAGGGGCTGCCGGATCATCTGCTTACGATCCAGAGTCTGGTCGACGAATTCCAGCCGAACCGGATCGCGGTGGACAGCCTGTCGGCACTGGAACGGATCGCCCCGGATACCGGGTTCCGCGAATTTCTGATCAGCCTTACCTCCTTCATCAAGAAGCGGGAAATTGCCGGACTTTGTACCGCCACCAGCAAATCCCTCGTCGGTGGCGAGAGCGTCAGCGAGCAACACATCTCCACGTTGACGGATTCAATCATCTTACTGCGCTACATCCAGGAGCAGAACACGATGAATCGAGGGCTCATGGTGCTGAAGATGCGTGGCAGCGAGCATGCCAAGGAAATCCGGAAGTTCACAATCGACGGCGCCGGCATGCACTTCGGCGATTCCTTCAAAGCTGCGCCAAACGTGTTCACCGGTGATGATATCGCACAATAATCGGTGAAGGCGCGGCAAGGTCGATACCATGAACAGTGCGGATGCCAGGTCTCGCAGCGGCATCGATCAAGCCGAGATCAGATTCCTCGTCGAGAAGAATGCCGACGGGATCATCGTCATTGACGAGGGGGCATCGTCCTGTTTGCCAACCCAGCTGCCGAGGAGATTTTCGGGCGGCAGGCTGAGTCATTGATCGGGCGTCCGATCGGAATACCGTTTATCGCCGGAGACACGGCCGAAATAGCTATTCATAAGCCGGACGGCGACCAGATTGATGCAGAGATTCAATCGTCGAAACGACTTGGGACCGTCAGCCTGCTCGCCTTGCCAGCCTTCGAGATGTCTCGGCCCGCAAGGCAGCCGAAGAACGTCTAAGGCATTCGGCAAAAATGGAAGCGGTTGGACTGCTGACGGCTGGGATAGCACACGATTTCAATAATCTCCTGACCGTCGTGCTCGGCAATCTGGAGAGTGCTCAACGTCGATTTGCAATCACCGAGCCCGCCTTGCTGCGAGCACTCGAAAATGCCACCCGCGGCGCCTGGCAAGCCGCGAAGCTCACCGAGAAATTGCTGGCGTTTGCGCGGCGAAAGCCCCTCGAACCCCATGTGCTTGACGTCAACGTACTTGTTTCCGGGATGTCCGATCTCCTCCAGCACACTTTGGGCGAGCAGATAGTGGTGCGGACCAGACTGGTCAAAGACCCTTGGAGCGTTGAGATCGATCCGACCGAACTCGAAGCGGCGATTTTGAACCTTGCCGTCAACGCGCGGGATGCGATGCCGTCGGGCGGGCAACTTGTGATCGAGACGGATAATGTCGAGTTCGAGGCCGTCTCCGCAATGGCAGATATCGATGTCGTTGCGGGATCTCATGTTCTCATCACCGTGACAGACACGGGAATAGGCATGACGCCCGATGTGCTTCGGCAGGTCTTCGAGCCATTCTTCACGACAAAGGCAGGCGGACGTGGGACCGGCTTGGGGCTGAGTCAAGTCTACGGGTTCGTCAAACAGAGCGGCGGCCACGTGAGGCTTTACAGCGAACCCGGCATCGGCACCTCGGCCAAACTTTATCTGCCCAAGGTCCTGGACGCGGCTGCTCCCACATGGACCCCTGTCGCAGAGCCCAAAGCGGCTGCTGATGCATCGCGGGGCAAACAAGGCGAGACGATCCTCGTTGTCGAAGACGAGGCGGACGTTCGACGCTATACGGTTGATAGCCTGCGCGAGCTCGGTTACCGGGTTTTCGAAGCCATCGATGGCGCGTCGGCGCTGGACATCCTGGCGCGGGAGAACGACATCTGCCTGTTGTTCACCGACCTCGGACTGCCGGGCGGTATGGATGGACGGGTCCTGGCGGAACGCGCTCGGGCAATGCGCGCCTCCATTCAAATATTAATGACGACAGCCTATGCCGCCGGTGCTTTGGTTCACGAGGGCAGGCTCGATGCCGAGATCGAATTGCTCAATAAGCCCTTCTCTTACTCTGAGCTCGCAACGCGAATTCGGGAATTGCTGGATCGTCAGACGGAGCAGCGAGAGGCTCGCATTCTCGTGGTTGAGGATGAATTGCTGCTGCAAATGTTTGTCGCAGATACTCTCGCTGACGCCGGATGCGTTTCAATCGAAGCTGCCAGCGCCTCAGAGGGATGGGCCAAATTTCGCGCTGAGCAGGACGGGCTTGCCGGCGCCATTATCGACCTCGGATTGCCTGATCGGCGCGGCGATGAATTGGTCGCGGATATTCGCGCGGTCCAGCCTGATCTGCCCATTGTCCTTGCGACCGGCTACGCTGGCGAGAGCGTTCGCACTCGGTTTGCACAGGATGATCGATTGGCGATTCTGTCAAAGCCATTTAGTCCCGAGGAACTCCTGGCGACGCTTCAAAGATCTGGCATTCGACTAGGGTCAAAACACTGAGGTTGCTGGAACGTCTTTTATTTCGCTTCTGCGAACGGCGAATATCTTCAAGGTGATCAAGAGCCTCGCCGGCCAGCTGGACGCGCGTATCACCGTCTCCGCGACCGAACGGGAGGGGCTACGATTCAACTCCACGTGCCGCTGGACACCCCTGCCTCACAGCGAGCGATCCGCCAATTCTGGCGGGCTGCCGCCTTCCACGCCTCGTTTGCTCCGGATGGATCCGAGCGAGCGTACCGTGCTCGAGAATGCGCTGTTACGGTGACACACTCAATGGAGGGGAATTTAGTGCACTGTAGTCGCGGAGATAGACCCCAAAACAAGAAAGCCGCCCCGGAGGGCGGCGTTCTAGGCCTCTTAACCTAGAGGCTTGTTTGGTTGCGGGGATAGGATTTGAACCTATGACCTTCAGGTTATGAGCCTGACGAGCTACCGGGCTGCTCCACCCCGCGTTAAACACTTGCTTTGCCTTCGTGAAAATGCCGGAGACGGCGGATCAGGGCCGACGCTGTTCGCGTGGCTTGCTTCTCCGTCCCGAAGGCTTCCTTGGAAGGCAACCCCGAGCAAAGCCCGTCGGGTGCAGGGGCTATGTATCAACCCGAACCGCCTTTGGAAAGGGCCGAGGGGACGTTTTTTTCGACTTTATGACAGACCGCTGGCGCGGACTCCGGCCGATTTGCCACGCACTTGCCAGAAGTTCCACAAACCGCCAGCTTGCAGCAACAAAACAGAGGCGAAACGCCGTTTTGGGGAGGAGCGCCTTGAACAACACCTTGAACCGCCCCCTTGCGAGCGCTCCGCCGGCCGCGCTGACGGACAGCTTCCAGGCCATGGTCGCGCGGTCGCGGACCGAGCCAGCGCCCGCTCACGGCGCGCGGCTCGACCGGCTGGCGCGGCTGCGCGCCGTGGTCGCGGACAATGAAGAGCGCTTCCGGCAGGCGATCTCGGCCGATTTCGGCCACCGCTCGGCGGTCGAGACTGATATCGCCGAGACGATGATGGTGTTCTCCGAGATCCGGCACGCGTCAAAGCACCTGAAGAGCTGGATGGCGCCGCAGCGCGTCGGGACTGCGCTGCAATTCCTGCCCGCGCGCAACCGGCTGATCCCGCAGCCACTCGGCGTCGTCGGCATCATCGCGCCCTGGAACTATCCGCTGCAGCTGACGCTCGCGCCCGCGATCGGCGCCATCGCCGCCGGCAACCGCGTCCTCATCAAGCCGAGCGAGCTCGTTCCGCATTTCTCCGCGCTGCTGAAAGAGACGGTTGCGCAAAAATTCGACGCCACCGAACTGCTGGTCACCGGGATCGAGGACGAGATCGCGAAGGGTTTTGCGACGCTGCCGTTCGATCATCTCGTCTTCACCGGCTCGACCCGGGTCGGGCGACTGGTCGCGGAAGCGGCGGGGCGCAATCTCACGCCTGTTACGCTCGAGCTCGGCGGCAAGTCGCCGGCGATCGTCGATGTGTCAGCCGATCTCGACGAGGCGGCCGAGCGCATCGCTTATGGCAAGCTGCTCAATGCCGGGCAGACCTGCATCGCGCCGGATTATGTGCTGGTGCCGGAAAGCGCGTTGCAGGCCTTTACTGAGAAGGTGCGCGCACAGATGCGGCGCATGTTCGGCACCGATCCCGCCAACAGGGACTACAGCTCGATCATCTCCGACCGTCATTATGCGCGGCTCGAAGCGCTGGTCGCAGATGCCGCGCAGCGCGGCGCAAAGATCCTGCAGCCAGCCAAGGCCGACGATCCCAACTGGAAGGCGCACCGCAAATTTCCGCCGACGCTGATCGTCGGCGCGAATGAGGAGATGGCCGTGATGCAGGAGGAGATCTTTGGGCCGGTGCTTCCCGTGCTCGGCATTCGCGATCCGACCGACGCGATCGCTTTCATCAACCGCCGCGACCGGCCGCTGGCGCTGTACTGGTTCGGCAGGGATCGCGACGCGCGCGACGAGGTGCTGGCGCGCACCGTCTCCGGCGGCGTCACCATCAACGACTGCCTGTTTCATTTCGCGCAAATCAACCAACCGATGGGCGGCGTCGGCGCTTCCGGCACTGGCGCCTATCACGGCGAATGGGGTTTTCGCACTTTCAGCAAGCTGAAGCCGGTGTTCTATCGCTCAAAGTTCAACCGCCTCACCGATCTCTATCCGCCCTATGGCGGCAAGATCGCGCGGCTGGAGAAGATGATGCGGTTCATGTCGTAGGTCTCAGTCATTCCGGGGCGCGCGTAGCGCGAGCCGGAATCCATTTGTCCGCATCAATGGTGGTGAGATGGATTCGGGCTCGATGCTTCGCATCGCCCCGGAATGACAAGAAAGAAAAGACAAAGGGGGAAACAGCAATGACTGACACATTCGATTTCGTCGTCGTGGGCGCGGGCTCCGGCGGTTGCGCGGTGGCGGGGCGGCTGTCGGAGGATGCGGCGACATCGGTGGCGCTGCTCGATGCCGGCGGACGCAACGACAATTGGCGGATCACCACGCCGTTCGGACTCGCGCTGCCATACAAGGCGGCCAACTGGGCCTTCGACACCGTGCCGCAGAAGGGATTGAACGGCCGTATCGGCTATCAACCGCGCGGCAAGGGCCTTGGCGGCTCCTCGGCGATCAACGCCATGGTCTATATCCGCGGCCACAAATGGGATTACGACCACTGGGCCTCGCTCGGCAATGCCGGCTGGTCGTATGCGGACGTGCTGCCCTATTTCAAGCGCTCGGAGAACAATGCCGATTTCGACGGCGAATATCACGGCAAGGGCGGCCCGCTGCACGTCAACAGGCTGCGCTCGGACAATCCGATCCATGAGATCTTCCATCAGGCCGCGCGCGAGGCGCAGTTCCGCATCCGCGAGGACTTCAATGAATGGGATCACGAAGGACTCGGCAGCTACCAGGTGACGCAGCACAAGGGCGAGCGCTGGAGCGCGGCTCGCGCCTATCTGCAGCCCCACATCGGCAAGCGCGCAGATCTGCGGGTCGAGATGGCGGCCCATGCCACGAAAATCCTGTTCGAAGCAGGGCTCGCGGTCGGCATCGAATATGTCCAGGGCAAGCAGACGAAGCAGCTGCGCGCACGCCGCGAGGTGATCCTCGCCGCCGGCGCCTTCCAGTCACCGCAATTGCTGATGCTGTCGGGCATCGGCGATGGCGATGCGCTTGCCGCGCATGGCATCGCCGTCGCGCATCATGTGCCGGGCGTCGGGCGCAATCTGCAGGACCATCCGGATTTCGTGTTCGTCTACGCCTCCGACTATCCGCACTTCGTTCACTCATCACTCGGACGATTGCCATCGCTGCTCCGCGCCATCCAGCGATACCGCAGGAGCGGCGCGGCCTGATGACCACCAATTTTGCGGAGTGCGGCGGTTTTCTAAAGACGCAGGCCCACCTCGACGTCCCCGACATCCAGCTGCACTTCATCATCGCGATGCTCGACGACCACGGACGCAAGAAGCACAAGGAGGCGGGCTTCTCGTGCCATGTCTGCCTGTTGCGGCCGAAGAGCCGCGGCAGTGTCTGGCTGAAAAGCGCCGATCCGCTGGCGGCGCCGATGATCGATCCGAATTTTCTGGGCGAGGCGGAGGATCTCGAGACCATGGTCGCGGGCTTCAAGACCACGCGGCGGCTGACGGAGACGCCTGCGATGCGCGCGCTGCAGAAGAAGGACATGTTCACGTCCGACGTGCGAACCGACGACGACATCCGCGCCATCCTGCGCAATCGCGTCGACACCGTCTATCACCCGGTCGGCACCTGCAAGATGGGCACCGACGCAATGGCCGTGGTCGATCCGAAGCTGAAGGTGCATGGCGTGGACGGTTTGCGCGTCGTCGATGCCTCGATCATGCCGACGCTGATCGGCGGCAACACCAATGCGCCGAGCATCATGATCGGGGAGAAAGCGGCGGATATGATCAGGAGCGAGGTGCGGTAGCTCCTCATTCTTCGAGACGCCCGCCTGCGGCGGGCTCTCAGGATGAGGTCGCGCTTCGCCGCGACATATCAGGCCGTCGTGGTGAGGAGCCCGCCAAAGCGGGCGTCTCGAACCATGCAGGCCGAGGTCCGTCACGAGGATGGCTTCTTCACGCACCTTGAATAAGCCTGAATGGACGCCCCCTGAGTTGCTGGAGCGAAAAGATACAGACGATTTTAGCGATCCGAAACCGGAACGACCGGTTCAGCGTTCATTCGTTCCACGGCAGGGTTGCGCTCATGAATAGCTTCGATATCGCGGTCTATGCGGCGCTCGCCATCGCGATTGGCTTCGGGTTCAGGACCGGCCTGCTCCGCAGCGCCATGACCATTCTCGCCTATCTGCTGGCGGCTCCCATCGCGATCTCGCTGATGCCGATGATCGCGCCGCAGATCGCCGGCAATCCGAATGCGCCGCAATTCCAGAACTGGATCTGGTTGTTCGGCGTCTTTCTGGTGGTCGGCATGCTGCTCGGATATATCGGCCGTTTCGTGCTTGAGGACACGGTCGGCGAGGCCGGCATCGGCGACCGCCTCGGCGGCGCCGCGCTCGGCGCCATCCGGGTCGGCCTCGTCGCCACCACGCTGGTGCTGGTGTTCGACCAGATCGTGCCGGCCGACCGGCAGCCGCCCTTCCTCGCCGGGTCGCATCTGCGGCCGCTGTTCTCGGCGGTCGGGCAGATGGGCTTCAAATCGCTGCCGCCGGAGGCAGCCGCCGCGATCGACCGGTTTAAGCAGGAGCGGCGCATCTGACCTGTTTGAGCATGATCTTTTCGGAAAGCCGCTACGCGCTTTTCCGGATCATGCCCGTTGCATCGCGCTGCCGCGCGCCATGCATTTTGACGCGGACACGTCCCTTATCAGCGGCACCGATGTTGGCTAGAGTGCCGCCCGTCCAAAAACCTGCCTGACATTACGGGAGTGAAACAGTGGATCTTGGGATCAAGGTCGCCGCGCCATCGTCTGCGCATCCAGCAAGGGTCTGGGGCGCGCTTGCGCCTTCTCGCTGGCAGAAGCCGGCGTCGACGTCACGCTGACCGCACGCGGCGCCGAGGCGCTGAAGAAGACGGCCGACGAGATTCGGAAGGCCTATCCGAGCGTGAAGGTCACCGAGATCGTCGGCGACATCACGACGCCTGCGGGGCGGGAAGCTGTACTCAAGGCCTGCCCCGAGCCGGACATTCTGATCAACAATGCCGGCGGCCCGCCGCCCGGCGATTTCCGCAACTGGACCCGCGACGACTGGATCAAGGCGATCGACGCCAACATGCTGACCTGATCGAGCTGATCAAGTCGACGGTCGACGGCATGATGGCGCGGAAGTTCGGCCGCATCGTCAACATCACCTCGGCGGCGGTCAAGGCGCCGATCGATATTCTCGGCCTCTCCAACGGCGCACGCGCCGGCCTCACCGGCTTTATCGCCGGCCTGTCCCGCAAGACCGTGATCAACAACGTCACCATCAACGGCCTGCTGCCCGGCCCGTTCGAGACCGATCGCCTGACCGGCACCGCGAAGGCCGAAGCCGACAAGCGCGGCACGACGCCCGAGCAGATCCTGGCCGAGCGCGCAAAGCTCAACCCCGCGGGCCGATTCGGCCAGCCGGACGAGTTCGGCTATGCCTGCGCCTTCCTCTGCGGTGCCAAGGCCGGCTTCATCACCGGCCAGAACATCCTGCTCGACGGCGGCGCCTTCCCCGGCACGCTGTGAAAGCGGTGATCTCGCCTGCGGTAGCGTGAGAGTCCTGCCATGACGATGCGAGAACTTCGGCGCCCAAGCGCGGGTCGTGCGTTATGGAGGATCATCACCGCTGTTTGGTGATCTCGTCCTCGTCCCGCTCGCTGGGATCAGAGGAATCCGCGGTAAGCTGCTCGTCGGTCCAGTCGATGCCGAATGCGTCGAGCCCGTCGGCGAGCAGATCGCCCAGCATCGGCTCGCCGAGCAGGTATTGCACCGTTTCACGGCGCGGGCTGCGATACTCGGACCGTGCCTCCACGGCACGGGCGCGCAAATCGTTCCAATCGTCGATCGTGCCGTCGCCGCGGCCGAGCCAGGTCAGCGCGACGAGGTCGAGCTGCTCGTCCTCGTTCAAGGCGATCATGAAGCCGCCGAGTTCGTTGCCGACCGGATCGGAGCCGTTGTCCTCCAGGACATCGACCGCGTCGTCATCGGTCGGGTTCGAGCCCGAATCCGGATCGGCATCCACTTCCTTGACGTCGAATTCGCGGGCCTTCTGAATGATAAAGGCGACCTTGTCGGCGGAAATCGCAAGCTCTGGCATGGGGCACCCCTGGCGCGTCGCGCGGGTTGTTCCGGGTTCCAGCGATAACGCAACATCACGACAGATGATCCATTGCGTTCGACTGCGGAAACCCGCATCTTTCGCGAAAGCAAGAAAATGAGGGGCATGCCCGTGCAGTGGAAGGTAGGCCGAGTCAAAATCACTGGGGTCGTGGAATTGGAGACGGTCGGCTCGACCCGCTTCATCCTGCCCCTGGCCAGCAACGACGAGATCCGGAAGCTGCCCTGGCTGATCCCGCATTTCGCCACCGAGGAAGGCCGGCTGAAAATGTCGATCCATTCGCTGGTGGTGGAGACGCCGTCGCAGCGTATCGTCGTCGATACCGGGCTCGGCAACGACAAGCAGGGCCGCAATGTCCCGACCTGGAATAACCGCAACACGCCGTTCCTGGAAATGATGAGTGCGGCGGGCTTCGCGCCCGACAGTATCGACACCGTGCTGTGCACGCATCTTCACGTCGACCATGTCGGCTGGAATACGAAGCTGGTCGGTGGCAAATGGGTGCCGACGTTTCCGAAGGCGCGCTACGTGTTCGGCCGCACCGAATACGAGCATTGGCGCGACCACTCGACCGAGCCGGACAAGCAGGCCGTCTTTAACGATTCCGTGAAGCCGATCGTCGATGCCGGCTGCGCCGACCTGATCCCGAGCGACCACCGGCTCAGCGAGGAGATCAGCATGATCCCGACGCCCGGCCACAGCCCGGGCCATATGAGCATTTTGATCGAGTCCGACGGCGAGCGGGGGCTACTGACCGGCGACGTCGCCCATCACCCCTGCCAGATGGCGCATCTCGGCTGGTCTTCCACCGCGGATTCCGACCAGGCCCAGTCGGCCGCGACAAGGGCCGCGCTGTTCGGCCGGTTTGCCGATACGCCGACGCTCGTGATCGGCGGGCATTTCTCGGCCGGGCGCATCCACCGGGAAGGCGATGCGTTCAGGTTCGTGGCGCTGCAGTCGTAGGGTTCGTGGGGCGGCCACCCCACCAAGGAGGGGCTGCAATGCGCCCCCTTTGAGCGGTTGAATTTCCCGCCGCCCTGTTCCATGAAGCTATTTAACCGATCAGTCCATCCCAAGGGAGAAACGAGAATGAAGCTTGTTCGTTACGGCGAAAAGGGTGCGGAAAAGCCCGGCCTGATCGACAAATCCGGCCAGTTGCGCGACCTGTCGGCGCATGTGAAGGATCTGACCGGCGAGACCTATTCGCCGGAGTCGCTGAAGAAGCTCGCCGCCATCGACCCCGCCTCGCTGCCCGCGGTCTCCGGCAAGCCGCGGTTCGGCGCGCCCGTCACCGGCATCTCGAAATTCGTCGCGATCGGCCTCAACTACAGCGACCACGCCAAGGAGACCGGCGCCGCCATTCCGACCGAGCCGATCATCTTCATGAAGGCGAACACCTCGCTCTCCGGCCCGAACGACAAGGTCGAGAAGCCGCGCGGCTCGACCAAGCTCGACTGGGAAGTCGAGATCGCCGCGATCATCGGCACCCGGGCAAAATACGTCTCGGAAGCCGATGCGCTGAACCACGTCGCCGGCTATTGCGTCTGCAACGACGTCTCCGAGCGCAACTTCCAGACCGAGCGCCTGGGTCAGTGGACCAAGGGCAAGTCGCACGACACGTTCGGCCCGGTCGGTCCCTGGCTCGCCACCAAGGACGAGATCAAGGACGTGCAGAACCTGTCGATGTGGCTCGACGTCAACGGCCAGCGCCGCCAGACCGGCTCGACCAAGACCATGATCTTCTCGATGGCCAAATGCATCTCCTACGTCTCGCAGTTCATGACGCTGCTGCCGGGCGACATCATCACCACCGGCACCCCGCCCGGCGTCGGCCTCGGCATGAAGCCGCCGACCTTCCTCAATGTCGGCGATGTCGTCACGCTCGGCATCGAAGGCCTCGGCGAGCAGCGCCAGGAGATCGTTGCGGCGTAACGTCTCGGTCCTCTCCCCGTCATTGCGAGGAGCGAAGCGACGAAGCAATCCAGATTATTTCCGCGGAGACAGTCTGGATTGCTTCGCTTCGCTCGCAATGACGGAAATTACTGCCGGATCATCGTCAGGAGACTCCCCATGAAACTCTCCTTCTCCGCCGCCTCGCCCTTCGCCCGCAAGGTGCGCATCGCCGCGATCGAGCTTGGGCTGATCGACAAGATCGAATTCACGCCCGCAACCGTCGCGCCCGGCACGGCCAACGAGGACTATTCGCGCATCACGCCGCTGAAGAAGCTGCCGGTGCTGATCACTGATGACGGCGACGTCATCCTGGATTCCTATGTCATCGTCGAATATCTCAACGAGATGGCCGGCGGCAGCCTGATCGCGGATTACGGTCCGCGGCGCTGGATGGCCAAGACCAATCACTCGCTGATCAACGGCATGCTCGATTCCATGCTGCTGTGCCGCTACGAGAAGATGGTGCGGCCGCAGGGCCTGCAATGGCAGGCGTGGTCGGACGATCACTGGAACCGGGCCTGGACCGGCATGGCGCGTTTCGAGAACATGCCCGATGTGCTGAACGGTCCGTTCGATATCTCGCAGATCGGCCTCGTTTGCGTGCTCGGCTATGCCGACTTCCGCTTCGCCGATTGCGGCTGGCGCAAGGCCTATCCCAAGCTCGACGCTTTCCATCAGAAGATGCTGGAGCGGCCGTCGGTGAAGATCTCGGCGCCGCCAGCGGCATAAAGGCGGGAGTTCTCATGAGCCTGAAATACTCGGTCGGCGATCTCACCATCCATCGAATCATCGAACAGGAAGCACCCTTCTTCCCGGCGCTGGAGCTCATCCCCAGTCTCACACCGGAAGTGCTGGCCGAGAACCGGGCGTGGATGCGCGAAGCCAAGGCGCTCGACGACCAGGACACGCTGATGCTGTGTTTCCAGTCCTATGTCATCAAGACGCCGCATCACACCATTCTGGTCGACAGCTGCATCGGCAACGACAAGCCGCGGCCGCAGCGGCCGGCATGGAACATGAAGACCGACGACAACTATCAACGCGGGCTCGCCGCTGCAGGCGTCTCCGTCGACGACATCGATTTCGTGATGTGCACGCATCTGCATGTCGATCATGTCGGCTGGAACACGCGGCTGGAGAACGGCCGCTGGGTGCCGACTTTCCCCAACGCGCGCTATGTGTTCGCCAAGCAGGAGTTCGACTACTGGTCCGAACAGAATGCGAAGGCGCCGGTGCCGCCGTTCGTCGATAGCGTGCTGCCGGTCGTCGAGGCCAAGCGGCACGAGGTGGTCGGCAACGACCACCAGATTGGCGATCACGTCCGCATCGTGCCGACGCCGGGTCACACGCCCGGCCATGTCGCATTCACCTTCGGCCGCGGCAAGGACGACGCCGTCTTCAGTGGCGATCTCATGCACTCGCCGATCCAGACGCTCTATCCGGAGATGTCGGTGAAGTTCGATGTCGATCAGGCAGCGGCTGCAGTCACTCGCCGCAGTTTTCTGGAGCGCTATTGCGACACTGACACGCTGTGCTGCACCGCGCATTTCCCGTCACCGTCGGTTGGGAAGATCAAGCGCAAGGGCAGCGGCTTCGTTTGCGCGGCGGTGTGACCTGGCGGAGGTGCAAGGGTGGGCAAAGGCGCGCTTCGCGCGCCGTGCCCACCACTCCTAACGTGGGCACGCTCCGCTTTGCCCACCTTACGATATTGCCTGTGTGGAGAAAGCAATGACGGCACTCCCCGACATCCCCTCCCCGCCGGCATCCGCTCGCGGTATGTCGACGGCATCAACGGTCTGCGCATGCATGTACTGGAGGCGGGCTTCGAGACCAGGGGCCGTCCCTGCATCCTGCTGCTGCACGGCTTTCCCGAACTCGCCTTCTCCTGGCGTAAGGTCATGCCAGCGCTCGCAGCCGCGGGCTATCACGTGATCGCGCCGGACCAGCGCGGCTATGGCCGCACCACCGGCTGGACAGCGGATTACGACGGCGACCTCACCCCGTTCTCTCTGCTCAACCTCGCGCGCGATGCGCTCGCCCTGGTGTCGGCGTTCGGCTACAAACAGGTCGATCTCGCCGGACACGATTTCGGCAGTCCGGTCGCGGCGTGGTGCGCGCTGATCCGGCCCGACGTGTTTCGTTCGGTGACGTTGATGAGCGCGCCGTTCGGCGGAGCGCCGCTGTTGCCCTTCGACACGGTCGATAGTCCGGCGAAGCCGGCGGTCGAGGATCCCGTGCATCGCGAACTCGCCGCACGGCCGCGCCCGCGCATCCATTATCAATGGTACTATGCGACGCGCGCCGCGAACGCCGACATGCAGCACGCGCCGCAAGGCGTGCATGATTTCCTGCGTGCCTATTATCATCACAAGAGCGCGGACTGGACCGACAACAAGCCTTATCCGCTGGAATCGTGGTCGGCGGGCGAGCTCGCAAAACTGCCGACCTATTACGTGATGGACCTCGGTGAGACCATGGCCGAGACGGTCGCAAAGGAGATGCCCTCGCCGGCCGCGATCGCCGCCAATCGATGGCTGCCGGACAGCGACCTCGCCTATTACAGCGCCGAATATGCCCGCACCGGATTCCAGGGCGGCCTGCAATGGTATCGTTATGGCACGTCAGGCATGCTCAACAACGAGATGCAGTTGTTCTCGGGTCGCAGCATCGACGTGCCTTCGTGCTTCATCTCGGGCAAGCAGGATTGGGGCACTTATCAGCGCCCCGGCGTGTTCGAGGCGATGCAAGGCGCGGCTGCACCATGATGCTCGGCTGTCATCTCGTCGATGGCGCCGGCCATTGGGTGCAGCAGGAGCAGCCTGCCGAGGTCAGCCGGCTGCTGCTCGAATTCCTCGCCAAGGCCGGAACTCGCTCGAGCGGCTAGCCGCCGGAATTGACCCCGGGGAACAGCCTCTCTATAGATTAGAATAGTTCTAAACTACCACTATAGAGACAGGCCGTGAAGAATTTTTCCGAGCTGACCGAGCGCGAGGTGCTTGCGGTCGCAATCTCCTCCGAAGAGGAGGACAGCCGCATCTACATGTCCTTCGCCGAGGACCTGCGGGAACGTTACCCTGATACGGCCAAGATCTTCGAGGAAATGGCCGAGGAGGAACGCGGCCATCGCCATCGCCTCCTGCAGCTTTATGAAAAGCGTTTCGGTCCGCATTTGCCGCCGATCCGCCGCCAGGACGTCAAGGATTTCTGCGCCGTCGCCCGATCTGGCTGACCAAAAACCTGCCGCTCGATACGATCCGGAAAGAGGTCGAGACCATGGAGCTCGAGGCCGAGCGCTTCTACGCACGCGCCGCCGAGCAAGCCGACGATGTCGGCGTGCGCCGCCTGCTCGGCGATCTCGCTGAAGAAGAGAAGCATCACGAAAATCGCGCGGTCGCGCTGACGGGCGATATCCTCAAGCCGGACGTTCGCGCCGAAGAAGACCGCACGCGGCGGCGGATGTTCGTGCTGCAATATGTGCAGCCGGGCCTCGCCGGTTTGATGGACGGCTCGGTCTCGACGCTGGCGCCGCTGTTCGCGGCGGCGTTCGCTACGCACCAGAACTGGCAGACGTTTCTGGTCGGCCTTGCCGCCTCGATCGGCGCCGGCATCAGCATGGGTTTTGCGGAGGCGCTGTCCGACGACGGCTCGCTGACGGGACGGGGCTCGCCCTGGCTGCGCGGCATCACCTGCGGCGCGATGACGACGCTCGGCGGGCTCGGCCACACCATGCCCTATCTCGTGCCGGACGCATGGCCGAACGCATTCTGGATCGCGACCGCCATCGCCGGCGTCGTCGTGTTCTTCGAATTGTGGGCGATCGCCTTCATCCGCGCGCGCTACATGGATACGCCGTTCCTCCAGGCCGTGTTCCAGATCGTGCTCGGCGGCGCGATCGTGCTGGCGGTGGGGATTTTGATCGGGGCGGCGTAGCAGCGTCACACACGCTGTCATGCCCCGCGAAGGCGGGGCATCCAGTACGCCGCGGCTTCTCGATTCCATCACAACCGTCTCGGAGTACTGGGCGGATTCAACCGGTCAAGCCGGGCGATGACAGAAACCCGCATGGCAATCGCGATCAAACGGCGGTTGCGACATCCTGCTAAACTGCGCATCATCCATCCAGTGAAACGCAGGAGCATGTCGTGGCGAAATCGGAATGGAGTTACAAGAGCGCGGTCGCGCTGTCGGCCGCATTGGCGGCGAAAAAGGTCTCCGCTGTCGAGCTCACGCAGGATGCGATCGGCCGCATCGAGCGGCACGACGGCAAGGTCAACGCGATCTGCGTGCGGGATTTCGATCGTGCGCTCGCCGCAGCGCGGGAGGCGGATGCGGCGCTGGCCCGCGGCGAGCGCAAGCCGCTGCTCGGCCTGCCGATGACGGTGAAGGAGTCCTACAATATCGCCGGCCTGCCTACGACCTGGGGCAATCCCGCGCAAAAGGACTTCATTGCCAAGGAAGACTCGCTGCCGGTCACCCGGGTGAAGGACGCCGGCACTGTCATCGTCGGCAAAACCAACGTCCCGCTCGCGCTCGGCGACTGGCAGAGCTACAACGACATCTACGGCACAACCAACAACCCCTACGATCTCGGCCGTACGCCGGGCGGCTCGTCCGGCGGCTCGTCGGCGGCCCTCGCCGCCGGTTATGGCCCGCTGTCGATCGGTTCTGATATCGGCGGCTCGCTGCGCGTACCGGCGTTTCATTGCGGTGTCTATGCGCACAAGCCGACCTTCAACCTCGTCGCCATGCGCGGACATGTCGCGCCGCCGGCGCCGCCTCTGCCGTTCGAGCGCGATCTGTCGGTGATCGGTCCGATGGCGCGGAGCGCTGCGGACCTTTCTCTGGTGCTGGACGTGATGGCCGGCCCCGACCCGATCGAAGCCGGCATCGCCTACAAGCTCGAGCTCCCCGCGGCGCGTCACATCGCGTTCAGGGATTTTCGCGTGCTGGTGATCGACAGCGATGCGGTGCTGCCGACCGACCCCGCCGTGCGCGGCACCATCAACACGCTCGCCGACAATCTCGCCAAATCAGGCGTCAAGATCGAGCGGAGCAGCCCGCTGCTGCCGGACTTTGCAGCCTCGTCGCGGCTCTATATGCGCATGCTGATGTCGTTCCTCGCCGCAAGTTTTGCGCCCGATATCTATGCCGGCGCCAAGGCGGCAGCAGCCGCGCTCCCCGAGGGCGACAACAGTCTCGC
Source organism: Bradyrhizobium sp. RDM12 (assembly GCF_051917485.1). Taxonomy (NCBI): domain Bacteria; kingdom Pseudomonadati; phylum Pseudomonadota; class Alphaproteobacteria; order Hyphomicrobiales; family Nitrobacteraceae; genus Bradyrhizobium; species Bradyrhizobium sp. RDM12. The sequence continues at coordinate 1,758,644 of NZ_CM133064.1, read as the reverse complement.
CGCCGAGCGGCTGCGCGGCATCGCACTCAGCCAGCGTGACTGGGTCGCGGCCAACGCCGGACGCACACGGCTGCGGGCACAATGGCGAGAGCTATTCAGGACTTTCGACGCTGTGATTTGCCCGATTATGCCGACGCCGGCCTATCCGCACGACCATTCGCCGGACCAGGAGACCCGCCGCATCACAATCGACGGCAAGGAGCACGTCTATCCCGACCAGCTCGCCTGGCCCGGCATCGCCACGCTGCCCGGCTTGCCCTCGACCGCGATCCCGACCGGCTTCGCGCCGGATGGCCTGCCGGTCGGCGTCCAGATCGTCGGCCCATGGCTTGAAGACCGCACGCCGCTGAAACTGGCCGAGCTGATCGAGCGCGAGTTCGGCGGGTTCGTGCCGCCGAAGATGTTTGATGATTGATGCCGCCTCGTCATTGCGAGAAGCCCTTGCGACGAAGCAATCCAATCCGCATCTGCGGAAACATTTCTGGATCGCTTCGCTGCGCTCGCAATGACGAAGTAGATAACTGAGGACGGAGAAACGTCATGAGCCAGGACCTCGAACAGCTCACCGCACTCAACCGTGACTATGTCGCCTCCGTGCAGAATTGCGATGTGAAACGCTTCGACGAGATCCTGGCGCCGGAGTTTTACTGCTCCAATCCGGACAAGACGCTGGTCGACCGCACCGCCTTCCTGGAGCAGACCGCGCGGCCGGTCGCGATCCGCGATCTGCATGCGTTTGACGTCATCATCCGCATCATGGGCGACTTCGCGATCATTCACGCAGCAACCAGCTACACCACTTCGGATGGTCAGCAGGCGACCGGGCGCTACACCGATTGCTGGGCGAAGAAGAACGGCAAGTGGCTCGCGGTGTCTGCGCACGTGTCGCGGTGAGCGGCCCGCATCGCCGTCCCACTCTCCGCCGTCATGCCCCGCGACGGCGGGGCATCCAGTACACCGCGGCCTCTCGGTTCAGACAATAGCGTTTCTGGAATACTGGATTTTCCGGACAACAAGCCGGGCGATAACACCTGCGCTTAGCTATCAAACACAATCACGCTTCGCAGCGTCTTGCCGGCTTTCATGTTGGCAAAGCCCTCGTTGATCTCGGACAGCTTCAGCTTGGCCGAGATCCAGTCCTCCAGGTGCAGCCGGCCGCGCAGGTAGAAGTCGACCAGACGCGGCATGTCCACGCGAAAGTGGTTCGAGCCCATCGACGAACCCTGGATGCGGCGCTCGCGCAGGAAGTCGAAACCGTGCAGCTCGATCTTTTGGCCGAACGGGATCATGCCGACGATGGTGGCGGTTCCGCCGGAGGCCAGCATGGCGAAGGCCTGCTCCGCGGTTTCCTTGCGGCCGAGCACCTCGAAGGAATGATGCACGCCGCCATTGGTGAGGTCGCGCACCTGCTTCACGACGTCGCCATCGGCAGGATTGATGATGTCGGTGGCGCCGAGCTTCGTCGCGAGCTGGAGCTTTGCCGGATTGGTGTCGATGGCGATGATGCGGCCGGCGCCCGCGATCTGCGCACCATTGATCGCGGCCATGCCGACACCGCCGCAGCCGATCACGGCGACCGTTTCGCCGGCCGTCACCTTCGCCGTGTTCACCACTGCGCCGTAGCCCGTGATGACACCGCAGCCGATCAGCGCGGCGAGATCGAGCGGCATCTCTTTGCGGATTTTGACGATCGCATTCTCGTGCACCAGCATCTGCTCGGCAAAGGACGAGAGATTGAGGAACTGGTTCAGCTTCTCCGGCCTGTTCCATTGCATCCGGTCCGACGCGCCCGGCAGCATCTTCACGGTCGTGTCGGTGCAGAGCACGGTGCGGCCCGTCGTGCAGTTGTCGCAGGTGCCGCAGAACACCGAAAGGCAGGTGACGACGTGGTCGCCCGGCTTCACATAGGTGACGTCGGAGCCAACCTGCTCGACGATGCCCGCCGATTCATGGCCGAGCACCGCGGGCAGGGGATGCGGATAGAGGCCCTCCATGAAGTGCAGATCGGAGTGGCAGAGCCCGGCGACCGACGTGCGGATCAGGACTTCGCGGGGGCCGGGCTTCGGCAGGCTGACATCCTCGATGACCAGCGGCTTGTTGACTTCATAGAGGACAGCGGCCTTCATCGGTGTTCCCTCGTTGTTATGATTTTCGTTGAACGCAAGTCTTCACCTCTCCCATAGGGAGAGGTGAAGAGAGCCTACGCTGCCAGAACCAGTTCGCCAACCTCGCTCATGCCGGCATCGCGCTCGCCGAGCAAAAACGCGGCAATCTTCGCCTGCGTGGCATTTTCCGTCAGCCGGAACGGATCGCTCGGCGCGACGCGGTGATCGACGACGAGACGCGACAACAACAGCCGGCGCGCATCGCCACGCATCTCGTGGATGCGGTGCGCTTCCCAGGCCAGCGCGACCGCGCTTGCGACGTGATACAGCAGGCTGGTGGCGCGGCGTGCGTCGGCTTCATTCTCGGACTTGCCCGCGACCTCGCGCGCGAAGCCGACGGCGCGATCGACGAGACCGCGCAAATTGTCGCGCCAGGCCTGCGGCACCGAGGCGCTGTCGTCGAGGCGGGCATTCAGATCGGCAGCGAGCGCGGATTCTGCGCCGTGGCGGCCAACGGCGCGGCGGAGTGCGTCGATGGCGACGATGTTGCCAGTGCCCTCCCAGACCGCGCCGAGATGCGCATCGCGCAGTAGGCGCGGCGTGGCGAATTCCTCGATATAGCCGATGCCGCCGCGCATCTCGAGCGCATCGCCACAGACTTTTCGCGCATCACGCGTGGCGCGGAATTTCAGGGTCGGCGTCAGGATGCGCAGTAGCGCCGCGGCGTCCTGACTGCCGGCCTCGGCCCGGTCGAGCGCATCGGCGGTGAGAAAGCTCATCGACAGCGCCTGCTCGACCGGCAGCATGATCTTCAGCATCTGCCGCCGCCCGAGCGGCAAGTCGATGATGCGGCTGCCGAACACGACGCGGTTCTTCGCGACCGTCATTGCGTCATGATAGGCGCGGCGCATCAGCGCGGTCGATTTGACGCCGTTGGAGAGCCGCGACGAATTCACCATCTCGGCCATCTGCACGAAGCCGCGGTCGAGCCTGCCGACGGCATAGGCGATCGCGCCTTCGAGCTTGATCTCGCCCGAGGCCATCGAGCGGGTGCCGAGCTTGTCCTTGAGACGCACGATCCGGTAGTGGTTCTGCGAGCCGTCATCGAGGAAGCGCGGCATCAGGAACAGGCCGACGCCGCGCGTGCCGGGGCCGGCGCCTTCGGGGCGCGCCAGCAACATCACCACTCTCGCATCGGCATTCGAGCAGAACCATTTCTCGCCGGTGAGGCGCCAATGGTCGCCCTCCTGCACCGCGCGCGTTGTTAAGGTGCCGACGTCGGAGCCGCCTTCCTTCTCGGTCATGAACTGGCCGCCTTGCGTCAGCTTGCTCATGTCGGTCTGGGTCAGGCCGTCCAGATATTTTGCCTTCAACGCCTCGCTGCCGAAATTCGCCAGCAGCTTTGCGCAACCGTCGGTGACGTTGATCGGGCAGCCCATGCCGAATTCGGTCTGGTTGAACAAGAAAGTGAAGGCATGCTTGGCCACCACAGGATATTTGTCGGGCCAGCCCATGATGCCCTTGCGGATCGAGAGCGCGTGGATGCCGAACTCACCGAACGCGGCGTTCTCCAGCTCGCGATAGGCCGGGTGATATTCGATCCATTGCACGTCGCGGCCGAACTTGTCGCGCTGGTGCAGCACCGGCGTATGACGGTCGGCGAGCCGCGCGCATTCGTCGAGACGGCCGCCGGCCAACTCGCCGAGCCGGTCGAGATGCGGCTCGATGTGCCGGAACAGCGTCTCCGGCAGATGGATGCGCAAAGATCCGTCAGCGCCTGATCGGCGCGGTAGAAGTTCATGCCTGTGGTATCGGGCGCCAGCAGGCCGGATGGTGCGACCGCGACATCATTTGGCTGCGCTGTGGCCGGCTTGTGCATGATCGTCCTCTTCGTTTCCGCCCGACGGCAATTCTTATCGCTTGCCGCTTGGGATGATGTCGATCATGCTCTCATCGAGAGAGGCGATAAAGCCGCAAATTGTCAGGGCGGCATGATCGCCGTGAAGGAGCAATTCGCTCTGCGGAATTGTGATCGACCTAGCTAGTGTCCCGGCTGGTTGTCTGCGTAGCGGATGCATAGATCAGCGGCGTCCCATCCCCGAGAGATCACGCCATGGAACATCCGAAATACAAGATCGCCCTCATCGTCGGCGCCGGCGAAGGCCTGAGCGCCTCGCTGGCACGGCTGCTGTCCGCGCAGGGCATTCGCGTTGCGCTTGCCGCGCGAAAGATCGAGAAGTTAGGCGCGCTCTGCAGCCAGACCGGCGCCAAGGCCTATGCCTGCAACGCCACCGAGCCGGAGGAGGTCGAGCGCCTGTTCGGCCTGGTCGAGCGCGAGATCGGCACGCCCGACCTCGTCGTCTACAATGCCAGCGGCCGCGCGCGCGGGCCGTTCGTCGATCTCGTCCCGGCGGATGTCGCGAATGCGATCGCGGTCAGCGCCTATGGTGGTTTCCTGGTGGCGCAGCAGGCCGCCAGGCGCATGCTGCCAAACAAGCATGGCGCGATCCTGTTCACCGGCGCGTCAGCCAGCGTCAAGGGCTATGCGCAATCCGCCCCGTTCGCGATGGGCAAGTTCGCGCTGCGCGGGTTGGCACAGAGCATGGCGCGCGAATTGTCGCCGCAAGGCATCCATGTCGCGCATTTCGTCATCGATGGCGGCATCAAGAGCGCGGCGCGGACGGAAGCACCCGACAAGCCGGATTCGATGCTCGATCCCGACGCGATTGCGGAGAGCTACTGGAACGTGCTGCAGCAGCCGCGCAGCGCCTGGAGCTGGGAGCTGGAGCTGCGGCCCTGGGTGGAGAAGTTTTGAAGGCAATAAATTCACAAGAATCGTCATTGCGAGGAGCGGAGCGACGAAGCAATCCAGATTATTTCCGCTGAGACGGTCTGGATTGCTCACATGGGGATTAGGTGTGTCAAGGCGGTTGTTCAGCTCTTTGTTCGATTGCAGGCCAGCTCTTCGTCCCGACCGCGGGATGTTTCGGATGGCGCGCGGAGATCGCGTCAAGGTCGGCTCGTTAGAGCCGCCGCGCAGCGGCTTGACCTTGACGTGATCGAGCACGCCATCAGGCTTGTGTGGTCGGGAGGCCGCGGGCGAACTCCTCCTTATGGTTCAGCGATCTCAGGGTCGAGCCGGTTTTGACAATCTGGTTTTGCGTGCCAGATCAAACTCACATCCGGTCGTCGCGCGGTAGCGACTGCACCAACATTCCGCTTGCGGCGGGCAGGCTCGAGAGGACGGGACCATTCTTCGTTGCGGCGTTTGAAGCCATGCAATCCATCGGTTCGTCCACCCCGGATCGGCCGAGGCTGATCGTTCCTCGGCTGATTGGTTTTAAGGCTGCGGGAAGCGTTGCATCAGGCGACGGTCTTCATCACGGCTCCCTCGATCACGACGCCGGCGGTCACGTACTTCCACAAGGCCACGAGCAGCTTGCGGGCCAGCGCCACGATCGTGCGCTTGCGGCCGCGCTGGCTGTTGGCCTTGAACCACTGGGTCAGCGCCGATTGAGGCTGGTGGCGTATCCACAACCAGGCGAGCTGGATCATCGTGGTCCTCAGCCGCGGATTGCCGGCCTTCGACACCCCTTGTTCGCGCTCGATGCCGCCGCTCCGCCATGGCGTGGCCGCAAGACCGGCATAGGACGCAACCTGACGGCGGTTGGCGAATTGCCGCCAGAACGCCTCCGTCCAGAGAACGGCCGCGAAGTTCGGGCCCATGCTCTTCAGGGCGAGCAGCATCGTGACGGGATCCGCCTTCTCCCCGGCTGGCTTGCTCACGACCAGCAACGCCTCCTGCTCGCGCTCCACCGCCGCGATCTGGTCGAGCAGCAGTTCGAGACGATCGAGCTCGCGGCTGATCTGGGCCTTCAGATGCGCCGGCAGCATGCGCCCATCTCCGGTCCGCAAGGCTTCGAGCCGTGCCCGTCGATCGCGCCGCAGCGGCACGTCGCCGAATATCCCTTGCGCGAACAGAACGCCCTTGATCCGGTTCACATGCTCGATCCGCTCGGCGATCAATGTCCGCCGCTCGCGGCAAAGCCTGCGGCGGTCCTCCGCTTCCGGAGAGGGCGCCACCACCATCGCGCAGACCCGCGGCTCGCCGCGCTTATAGGCCAGAAGCGCCCGCAACAGCGTCTCGCCATCGAGCCGATCCGTCTTGGCCCGCCTGCGCCGGCGCGGCGTCGCAATCGAGGCCGGATCGACCACGTGGCTCTCGATGCCTTCCTGCTGCAAGGCGCGGTGCAGCCAGAACCCGTCCAGCCCCGCCTCCTGGATCGTGATGATCGGATAGCTCTCACCCGTTCGCGCCTGTGCCTTGCGCTTCAGCTCCGCAAACAGCTTCAAGAGTTCCGCAAGATCGCCGGCCTCCACGCTGCGCTTCGACATCTTCTCGCCCTTGCCGGGCGACAGCGAGGTCACCAGCCATGTCGAGCGGCTCAGTTCCAATGACACGAAAATTGCGCCAAACTGCGTGCGGATAGCGGCCAGTCCGTCGGAAGGATGATCGAGCAACATCATTGTCTCCAGGTTGAGTGTTTCAGCAACCTCAGTCTGGCCTCAGACTTGGCTGCTATCCACCCCCATGGAATCTTCGCTTCGCTCGCAATGACGAAAGAAAGGAGCAACAATGACCACCGAAATCAGCATCGACACCGGCACGAACGAACTGCTCTGCGTCATCCGCGACCGGGTCGCTGTCATCACGCTGAACCGGTCGGAGGCGCGCAACGCGCTGTCGGATACGTTGACGCCGGCGCTGCGCACGATGATCCGGACCTGCGGCGAGAATCCCGATGTCGGCGCGCTGCTCATCACCGGCGCGGGCGAGGCGTTCTGTGCCGGCGGCAACGTCAAGGGCATGGGCGCGCATCGCGATCCCAAAAAGCTGGAGATGGCACTTGAAGACCGCGTCGCCGATCTGCAGGAGCGGCAGCGGCTACTCACCGGCGCGCTGGTGTCGGTGCGCAAGCCGACCATCGCCGCTCTTCCCGGCCCCGCCGTCGGCGCCGGGCTTGCGCTGGCCATGGCCTGCGATGTCCGCATCGCCGCACAATCGGCCTTCGTCGCCACCGGCTACGCCCGCATCGCGCTCTCCGGCGATTACGGCATCGCCTGGCTGTTGACGCGGCTCGTTGGGACCGCGCGGGCGCGCGAGCTGCTGTTTACCGGCGATCGCGTCGATGCCGCGCGCGCCGAAGCCATCGGCCTGGTCAACCGAGTCGTCCCCGATGACAAACTTCAAGCCGAAGCCTTCGCCTTGGCCAAATCGCTCGCCGAAGGCCGCGCTTGGCGCTGCGCTACATGAAGGACAATCTCGACGAGGCCCTGTTGTTCGATTTCGAGACCGCCCGCGACCACGAGGCCGAACGCCTGATCCGCCTCACCACCACCGCCGATCACAAGGAGGCGGTGCAGGCTTTCATCGAGAAGCGGAAAGCGGTGTTCACGGGGAAGTAAGGCGCCCTTCGCGCCGTCATTCCGGGGCGATGCAAGCATCGAACCCGTAATCCATCGGCCCGCAAAACGCGCGGTAAAATGGATTCGGGTTCGCGCTACGCGCGCCCCGGAATGACGGTGTGGGGAGAAGACAAAAAAACACCCGGCTCTGGTTTCACCAGGCCGGGCTCGGAGTGTGTCAGACCGAGGCTGAGGGGCTATCGGCCTGACGGGAAAGTGCTGCGAGACGCCAGCTGGCGCAGGAATCTCTTTCGGCGCGACGGGGATCTCCTTGTCGAAACGCACCAGCTTCCAATCGTCGGGATGATTGACGAACGCGAAGCCGGATTTGCGCGCGAGCGAGATCATGGCCTGGTTGGAGCGCAGCGTGTCGCCAAAGATGTGCTCGGCGCCAAGCGCGGCGGCGCGGCATTCCAGATTCTTCAGAAGCGCAGTCGCAATGCCGTGGCCCTGCCAACGATCGTCGACCGAGAGGCCGAACTCCAGCGTCGAGGTCTCGGCATGAAAGGCGTAGCGCGACTCGGCAACGATGGTCTCGAAGCCGTCGACCATCCTGGTCGCGACCACGGTAAAGCGTTCGCGCGCGCCGACCTGAAGGAACTCGTGCAGCAGCCCCTTCGGCAACTCGCTGAGCGCACCGAAGAAGCGGTTGTAGCGGGAGCAGGTCGAGAGCGAGCGGAAATAGTGCTGAAGCTCCTCGGTGTCGCGCGGCTCGACGTAGCGCACGTTGATTGCGTCGCCCTGCCGGGTGCGCAGCACGTCCGAAAATTGCTTCAGGTCTTCCAGGCGGAGGGTGCTCATGACACGTGCCTCAAGAAAGAGGACCGCCGGCGCCCCTGTGATCAGGCGGCGCCGGCCTGGCGGCCAATCAGGCCCGCCAGAAGGGTTTCTCAGCCTCGGAGGCGATATCGCTCCAGGACAGGCCGACGTCGTGGAGATCGCGGTCGGTCCAGTGGGTCAGTTCACGACGGGTCCGGTAGCGCTCGTGCCAAACATGGAGGGTTTCGCCGACTTGGGAGATCAGGCCTGGTGCATGATGATTTGTCATCGAATTGTCGGTGCAAGTGGACATTTTCAGCTCCTTGAGCTAAATTTGACGCGAATATCCTCCTGTCCACGTGCTTCGACAAACGACAATTTGTACCCATTCGCATGAAATAACCTCATGTATCATGCTGCCAAATGACTGCCAGATTGCCCTCCCTGAACGGATTGCGGGCGTTTGAGGCCGCCGCGCGCCATCTCAGCTTCACGCTGGCGGCGGGCGAGCTGAATGTGACGCAGACCGCGATCAGCCATCAGATCCGTCGGCTCGAGGAGGAGCTCGGCATCCGCCTGTTCATCCGGCAGAACCGCGCGCTGGCGCTAACGCCGGAGGCGCGCGATTACCTGCCCGGCGTCCGCGCCGCCTTTAACGACCTCCGCCTTGCCACCGACCGGCTCTTGCGCAAGGACGGCGACAAGGTGCTGACGGTCTCGACCTTGGCCTCATTGGCCGCAAAGTGGCTGCTGCCGCGGCTGACCGATTTTCAGGAGGCGCATCCCGGCATTGACGTTCGCATCACTACCTCGACCAGCCTCGTCGATTTCCAGCGCGACGATGTCGACGCCGCAATCCGCTATGGTCGCGGCCAGTGGCCGGGCCTGCGCGCCGACTGGTTGATGGCGGACGAGCTGTTCCCGGTGTGCAGCCCCTCGCTGCTGCGCGGCGACAAGCCGCTGCGGCAGCCGGACGATCTGCGAGGTTATCCGCTGCTGCACACCTCCAACGCCAACAGCGACGACTGGCGGTTGTGGCTGACGGCGGCGGGCCTGCCGGCCGACATTGCCAAGCAGCCCGGCATCACCTTCGACATGATCTTCATGACCATCCAGGCCGCGATCGACGGCATCGGGGTCGCGATGGGACGGACCTCCTATGTCAGCGACGATATCGCCAAAGGCCGGCTCGTGGTCCCCTTCAAGATCGCGCTGCCGGCGGACGCCGGCTTTTATCTGGTCTCGCCGGAAGGCCGCCGCGAAGCACCGAAGCTCGCCGCGTTTCGCCAGTGGATGATCGCTGCAACGCAGAATAAAGCGTGAAAAATCATCAGCTTCCGCAGTGAAATGGGTTGACTCGCAACGTCGCGCGGGAGAGGGGTTAGACAGATTGTCACAGCAACAATCTGTCGCCTTGCCGTGAAAATGAATTCCGGTCCGGCCACGCCTTCCAGGGAGTAACGTCAATGGCTGGACCAGCAACTAATCCGCCCGCAATCAAGTCGCGCATCGGCGCGATCCTGCGCGCCACGAGCGGCAATTTCCTCGAACAGTTCGACTTCTTCCTGTTCGGCTTCTATGCCGCCGCGATCGGCAAGGCGTTCTTCCCCTCGACCAACGAGACCGCATCGCTGCTCAACACCTTTGGCGTATTCTGGCTCGGCGCGCTGATGCGCCCGGTCGGCGCGATCGTGCTCGGCGCCTACATCGACCGCATCGGCCGTCGCCAGGGCCTGATCGTGACGCTCGGCATCATGGCCATCGGCACGGTCGTGATCGCGTTCTGCCCGAGCTACGCCACGATCGGCATCGCAGCACCCGTGATCGTCCTCGTCGGACGCCTGCTGCAGGGCTTCTCCGCCGGAGTCGAACTCGGCGGCGTGTCGGTCTATCTCGCGGAAATCTCCACACCCGGCAACCGCGGCTTCTACACCTCGTTCCAGTCGTCGAGCCAGCAGGTCGCGATCTTCGTGGCCTCGATCCTCGGCTATCTCCTCTCCGAGGTGATGCCGGCCGACACGGTCGCAGCCTGGGGGTGGCGCATTCCCTTCTTCGTCGGCTGCATGATCATTCCGCTGATCTTCTTCCTGCGGCGCACGCTGGAGGAAACTCCCGCCTTCCTCGCGATGAAGAAGCATCCGACCGCGAACGAGGTATTCGCCTCCGCGCTCGCCAACTGGCGTATCGTCATCCTCGGCATGATGATCGCCGTCTTGACCACGACGACGTTCTACTTCGTCACCGTGTACACGCCGACCTTCGGCAAGACCGTGCTGAAACTGTCGACGCAGGATGCGCTGCTGGTCACGTTGCTGGTCGCCGTCACGAATTTCATCTGGAATCCGGTCGGCGGCGCACTGTCCGACCGGATCGGCCGCAAGCCGGTGCTGCTCGCCATCGCCACCCTGGCGCTGCTCACCGCCTATCCGGCACTGAGCTGGCTGGTGGCGGCGCCGACCTTCGGCAAGCTGCTCGCGGTCGAGATGATGTTCTCGTTCTATTTCGGCATGTATAGCGGCACCATGCTCGGTGCTCTCGTCGAGATCGTGCCGGCACATGTCCGCACCACCTGCTTCTCGCTCGCCTTCGCGCTCGCCGCAGCCCTGTTCGGCACCTTCACGCCGTTCGCCTCGACCTTGCTGATCGAGCACACTGGCGACAAGGCGTCGCCCGGCCTTTGGCTGATGTTCGCGGCCGTGCTCGGCATCATCGCCGCATCGATCGTCTATCGCGGTGGCCGCCAGGCGGTGACGACATATGATACGGCGGCCGAGCCAGTGGCGGGACACTAGGCGTTGTCATTCCGGGGCGCCCGAAGGGCGAGCCCGGAATCCATTTCTCCCAGCATTCCTGTCGCACAATGGATTCGGGCTCGATGCTTCGCATCGCCCCGGAATGACAGCAGGGGCTTTACAATTCCACCACCACGTAATCGCTCTCGACCTTCACCGTGACAGTCTCGGCGACATACGGGCCCTTCACCACGCTCGGACCCGGCTCGACATGGGCCGGATAGGCCTTCACGCGGAAGCGACGGGGGTCGCAATAAGACTGGCCGGTGCGGATGTCGAACTCCCAGCCGTGCCAGGGGCAGCGAATGATCTCACCGAGTTTCGTGTATTCGATCTCGCCGGGATCCTTGGACTGCGCCAGCCCGATCAGCGGACCTTCGCATAGCGCCGCACCCTGATGCGGGCAGCGGTTCATCAGGCCGAAATACTCGCCCTTGATATTGAAGACCGCGATCGGCCGGCCATTGATCTCCAGAAATTTTCGCGTGCCCGGCGGAAGCTCATCCACCGCGGCAATCACATGCCGCGCCATCAAGCTATTCCGTACAGCTTTTTGGCATTGCCGAGATAAAACGCCTCGCGGTTGGCCTCGCTGACACCTGCCGGCAGCACGCGCGAGGGCTCATCATAGTCCCAATGCGGATAGTCGGTCGCGAACAGCAGCCGGTCCCAGCCGATCCAGTTGATGACGTCGAACAGATCCTCGCGCCGCTCCGGATCTTCCATCGGCTGCGTGGTCCACCACACCTGCTCCCGGATATATTCCGACGGGGGCCGTTTGACATGCGGCACTTCGCTGCGCAGCCGCTGCCACACCTTGTCGAGCCGCCACGCCAGCGACGGCGCCCAGCCGAAGCCGGCCTCGATCATCACCATCTTCAGCTTCGGGAAGCGCTCGAACACGCCTTCCAGCACGAGGCTCGCCAGCGCCGATTGCTGGCACTGCGAGTGTCCCACCATCTCCTCGATGTAATAGGACGGCCAGCCCGACGGCGTAATCGGATTCCCGCCGAAGCCGAAAGCATGCACGCCAACCGGAAGACCCGCCTCTTCCGCGGCCTGATAGATCGGCCAATAGCGGCGCTGGCCGAGCGGCTCGACATTGCGGCTGAGCAGCAGCACCTGGACAAAGTTCTTGTCGCCGGCGCGCTCGCGGATTTCGGCCGCGGCCGACAGGCCATCCTCATTGCCGACGACGATCGAGGCCTTCAGCCGCTTGTCCTTGCTGGTCCATTTGTCGATCTGCCAGTCGTTGATGGCTGAGCACAGCGCGGCGGAGAGCTCGTGATTGCGGATGCCCTGCCCGGTATTGAGCGGATTGAGCACGCCTAACTGCACATTGTTGGGATCGAGCAACTGCGTCTGCATGAAGGAGAGAGATGAGCCCTGCGGGCCGCCCTCCGGCGGATAGGCATCGCGGCGCGAGGCATTGGGCTGCGCCTTCGGATAGGGCGGGCCTTCCATCATGCCCTGATAGGCATGAACGCCGTAGATCTCGAGATGATGCTGCCAGCGTTTGGCGAGATAAGGATACAGCTCGGTGCGGGTCGCGCGCGCCGGATGGATGTCGCAGTCCGCTATCGCGGTCTTCGTCGTCAAAGGGGAAGAAGCTTCTGTGCTCTCGCGGAACTGGATATTCATCGCCTTGCCTCCTTTGGCAGCGGGCTCACGTCAGGCGGGGATAGGTTGCATGCGGATTGTCGATCATGATCTTGCGCACGAGATCGGGGGACAGACCTTGAGGCAGCGCGTCCAGGCCATCGAACTGCCAGTGCGGATAGTCCGTGGAGAATAGGACCAATTCGTCGGACTGCATATGCTCAAACAGGCGAATTAATGTCGCTTCGTCCGGAGGCGCATCAAATGGTTGTAACGAGAAGCGGATGTTGCTGCGCACAATTTCCAGCGGCGCGCGATCAACCCAGGGCGTCTCCATCCGCACCCCGCGCCAGAACTTGTGCAGGCGCCAGAGAAAGGGCGAGATCCAGGAGACGCCGGACTCCAGCATGACCATCTTCAGCCGCGGATATTTGGCAAACACGCCCTCGACGATCAGGCTGGTGAGCTGGGTCTGAAATGCCTGAGCCTGACCGACATAATCCTCGATGTGATAGGACCCCCATCCCACCGCGGTCGGCGGGTTGTGATAGGCGGAACCGGCGTGAATCCCGACCGGGAGCTCGTGTCGTTCAGCCGCCTCATAGATCGGCCACAGCGCGCGCTTGCCGAGCGGCGTGTCACCCATCACCAGCATCAACACCTGCACGAAGCGCCTGTCCTGGGCGCAGCGCTCGATCTCGGCGACTGCCTTCTCGACGCTTTGCGTCGGGATCACGATCGAGCCGCGCAGCCGGGAATCGCGATCAAGCCATTCCTTCGCGAGCCATTCGTTCAACGCGCGGCAGAACGCGGCCTGCAAATCTTCCGAAAACACCATCTGCACGCCGTAAAGCGGGTTGCAGATGGCGTGCGTGAGCTGGAAGGGATCGAGCACATGGCGCTGCATATCCTCCAGGCTCTCACCCGGCTTGCCATTCCCGGGACGCCAATCGGGCCGCGCCACGATCGGCGAGTTTTTCGGGTAGGATTGCGAGACGAGATCGACCATGCCGCGCGTCGTCACCTGATCGCGCCAATAGTCGTTCAGGTACGGCAGCAGGCTGGTCAGGTGCGGTACGGCCGGATGCACGTCGCAATCCACCCCGCCGGCGATCAGGGACACCATGACGTCTCTCTTCCTACGTTTCCTCGTCGTGCCTTGTTGCGGCCGGCGCTTGGCCGCTTCGCCTTGTCCGCCATTCAAGCAGGCCTGCCCTCCGCCCGCAACTCGGCCAAGGCTTCTGTCATATGCTAGGAAGGCGGAGCTCAGTTGCGAAGGGACAAGGGGTGATCGGGATGAAAGAGCTCATCGGCATTGCGGAACTGGTCGCGGCAAAACTGAGCGCGCGCAAGCAAAGCATTTCGGTTGCGGAATCTTCGACCGGCGGCCTGATCGCGGCGAGCCTCCTCGCGGTGCCCGGCGCCTCCGCCTATTTCCTCGGTGGCGCGGTGGTCTACACCCGCCACGCCAGGCGTGTTCTGATGGATATTTCGGACGAAGGAATGAAGGGCTTTCGATCCTCCTCGGAGCCCTACGCGAAGCTTCTGGCCGAACAGATGCGCGGTCGCTTCAACTCCGATTGGGGCCTGTCCGAGTCCGGTGCAGCCGGCCCGACCGGCAACCGCTACGGCGACGCCGCCGGCCATAGCTGCATGGCGGTGTCGGGTCCCGCGGCTGAGGTGATAACGCTGGAGACGGGCAGTAGCGATCGGTTTGCCAACATGCAGGTGTTCGCGGCGACGGCGCTGAAGCTGTTGTTGAAGAAGCTGGAGGGGTGAGCTGCTGGGCTTCTCGAAAGAGGGGGAAAGCCCTCGCCTCAATTTCAGTGTCGTCCTGGCGAAAGCCAGGACCCATAACCGCAGGGAGGCGTTGGGCGACGGCTGGTCGTTCGGGACTAGCACTTCGCACCATCGATGGAATTCGCGGTATGGGTCCTGGCTTTCGCCAGACGACGATGGGGGCATCACCTTCCCAAATGCCGCGTAAAAATCCGCACCACATAGCCCTTGAATCGCGGCGCCTCGTCGTAGAGATTTGAGGCCAGCCGCTCAATCGTCTCGCGCAGCGACATGAACTGTGCCTGCCGTGCGCTGCTTTCGGTACCCTGCATGCCCGCAAGCTCGTCCATCGCGGCATCGCTGATCTGGCAATGCACGACGTCGCCGTCATTCGTCATGGTGAAGCGAAAAGCCAGCCGTTCGAGGTCATGGCCGATGATCTTGTCGCGCGTCAGCGGCATCCCATTGTCCCGTTCGTACCCCCGAACGGGACAATGCAAAATCCGGCGGCTTGTCACCTTAGCCGCAAGGCGCGTCGTGGCCCCCTAATAGGCGAGCGCAGTCCCAGTCGGCTTCTCCAGTGCCGCGGCCAACGATTTGTACTCCTCGCAATCCGTCCCGCAGACCGCTGCGATCCGGTTCAGATGATAGAGCGCCTGCTCGCGATTGCCGCGCTCGAGTTGCGCCACAGCCCGTAATACTGCCACGTCAGGACGTGGTTCGGATCCGCCTTCAGCGCGCGCTCGTACCAGACCTGCGACTGCTCGTAATCGCCAAGCTTGCGGTAGGAGTAGCCGATGAGATTGGCGACGTTCGGATGGTCGTCATGGCCAAGCGACTTCAATTGCGCAATCGCGTTCGCATAGTCGTTGCGCTGGTAGATGGTGTCATAGGCCAGGCGGTAGCCGGTCGCGAATGCGGGATCGTCGATGCTGGACTGGTTGTTGGGCTTCCTGTTCTTTTGGGTGGCCTTTGTTCCCGAGCGCTTCGGATAGGCCGGTTGGGCCGTGCTTGGAGCTGAATAGGTGCTCGCAAAAGGATCCATGCCTCCGCCAGCTCCGCCACCGCCCCCTCCACCACCTCCTGCGGCATACGCCGGGGAAGCCAGCAGTGCCGCAAACGTTCCCAGAGTAACGAACCTGATCATCGTTTCGATCATTTCTGTCTCCTGTCTCGATCCAAGCGGCCCCGGACCGATTGATAACCCTGCGTTGGCTTCGATATTCCCTGACGCAGTGCTAACGAGACTCAACCGTGCGTAAGACAGCTCTCCTGCCCTTCCAGCAAAATTAAGCGCCCTACTGAAACGCGACTTCGGCAAAGCTGCGCAGCTTGCGCGAATGCAGCCGCTCTGACTCCTGCTGCTTGAGCCGTTCGAGCGCCTTGAGACCAATCTCGAGATGCTGGCCGACGCGGCGGCGGTAGAATTCGCTGGCCATGCCGGCGAGCTTGATCTCGCCATGGAGCGGCTTGTCGGAGACGCAGAGCAACGTTCCATAGGGCACGCGGAAGCGGTAACCGTTGGCGGCGATCGCGGCCGATTCCATGTCGAGCGCGACAGCGCGCGATTGCGACATGCGGCGAATAACCTCGGGCCCGGAGATCTCCCAATTGCGGTTGTCGACGCTCGCGACCGTACCCGTGCGCATCAGCCGCTTGAGCTCGAAGCCTTCCAGGCCGGTGACATCCTCGACCGCCTGCTCCAATGCGACCTGCATCTCGGCCAGAGCCGGGATCGGCACCCATAGCGGCAGCTCGCGATCGAGCACATGGTCCTCGCGCACATAGCCATGCGCCAGCACGTAATCGCCGAGTCGCTGGGTGTTGCGCAAGCCGGCGCAATGTCCAAGCATCAGCCAGGCATGCGGCCGCAGCACCGCGACGTGATCGGTGACATTGCGCGCGTTGGAGGGACCGGTGCCGATATTGATCAGGGTGATGCCTCGATAGCCTGATGTAACCAGATGGAACGCGGGCATTTGCGGCGTGCGGACGGGCGCATCTCGGGTCGTCGCGCCGCCGCTGCGCGTGATCACGTTGCCGGGCGCGACGAAAGCTTCGAGACCGGCCTCGCCGGATTCGAGGCGTTGTTGGCAGAGCTGCGCGAAGGCATCGACATAGAACTGGTAGTTGGTGAAAATGACAAAGTTCTGGAAATGCTCGGGATCGGTGCCGGTGTAGTGATAGAGCCGGCGCAGCGAGTAGTCGACGCGGGCAGCGCGGAACAACGACAGCGGCTCGGCCGCACCCGGCTGCAGCTCAAACGTGCCGTCGGCGATCGAATCGTCCATGGCGGCGAGATCAGGCACGTCGAAGGCATCGCGCAGCGAGCGCGTAACCGGCGAATTCTCGCTGGTGCTGATAGCGGCTTCGATGTTGATGTCGCGGCGATAGGCGAAGTGGATCGGGATCGGCTCATTGGACTCGCCGATCTCGACGGGAACGCCGTGGTTCTGGATCAGAAGGCCGATCTGCTCGGTCAGATAGGTCCGGAATAAATCCGGCCGCGTCACGCTGGTCTCGTGCACGCCGGGTCTCGCGACGAAGCCATAGGAAAGACGCGAATCCAACCGCGCATACGTCGCGGTGGTGAGGCGGACGAAGGGATAATAGGCCCGCACCCGCGTCGTGATCGCCTCGCCTGAGACATAGGCTTCGAATCGGTCGCGCAGGAATTTTGTGTTGCGCTCGTAGATTTCCTCAAGACGGGCGACGGCAAGGCCGGCGTCGGAGAAGGATTTTGTGGCGATGGAGGGAGGGGTCTGCATGGTTCGAACGCCGGGCTATTTGGGGCTTGAGTCGAACTATAGCAAAGAACAGGGATGCGTAGGGTGGGCAAAGCGAAGCGTGCCCACCGTCTTGAATCCCGCATGAAGAATGGTGGGCACGGCGCTTAGCCCCTTTGGCCGCCCGAGATCGAACCTGACGCGCTTTCGCGCGTCACTTCTCGCGGAACGCCCGCATGAACTGATCGTGCAGCGGCTTCAAGAGGTACGACAGCATGGTGCGATCGCCGGTCTGGACGAAGGCTTCCACCGGCATGCCGGGAATCAGCTTGGAGTCGCCGAGCTTGGCGACCTCTTCCGCCGACATCGAGACGCGGATGGTATAATAGCTCTGGCCCGTGCGCTGGTCCGTGGTGACGTCGGGCGAGACGCGGCTGACGACGCCGGTGAGCTCGGGCGTGGTGCGCTGATTGAAGGCGGAGAGACGCAGCAGCGTCTTCTGGCCGATCTGGAGCTTGTCGATATCGACCGGATTGACCTTGGCCTCGACCTGGAGGTCGTCGGCCTGCGGCACGATCAGCATGAGCGCATCGCCGGCGGTGACGACGCCGCCGACGGTGTGCACGGTCGACTGCAGCACCATGCCGTCCTGCGGCGCGCGGATGTCGACGCGCCGGAGCTGGTCTTCGGCCGCGACCTTGCGCTCGATCAGCTCGCCGCTCTTGTCGTTGGTCTCGCGCAGATCCTTGGAGACCTCGCTCACCATGTCCTTGTCGACCTGGATGATCTGAAGCTCGGTCTCGGTGATCTTGCCCTTGGCCTGCGCCCGCGAGGCGATGTACTGCGCGCGCTCGCCGTTGAGCCGGGCGGAGTCGCGCTCGAGCGTGGTCAGGCGCGAGATCTGCACCAGGTGCTTGTCATAGAGATCGCGCACGCCCGTGAGTTCCTGCTGCACCAACGAGATCTCCTTGTCCTTGGCTTTCTCCTGCGCGGAAAGACCTTCGATCTCCTCGTTGAGCTGCTGGATGCGCTCGCGGAGCTGGGCCTTCTGGCCGGCACGGCCGTTGACGCGGACGTCGAACAGCTTGGTTTCGGCAGACAGCAGCGCCTTGACGTCGGGATCGTCGCCGCGATCGAGCAGCGATGGCGGGAATTCGATCTTGTCGAGACCGCGCTGCTCGGCCTGAAGCCGTGCGGCGCGCGCCAGCGCGGCGTCGAGATTCTTGGTGACGATGGCGAGGTTGGCCTTGGTGACGGTGTCGTCGAGCCGCACCACGATATCACCGGCCTTGACCACGTCGCCGTCGCGAGCGCGCACCTCGCCAACTACGCCGCCGGTCGGATGCTGCACCTTCTTGACGTTGGATTCGACCACGATCTGGCCCGGCGCGATCAGCGCGCCGGAGATCTGCACCGTCGAGCCCCAGCCGCCGAGGCCGACGGCCAAAACCAGCACGATCGAGATCCCGAGGATCAAGTGAAAGCGGATCGACTCCCGCACCGTCCTGGACGCGGTGGGTTTTGGTCTGGCGACCGTCATCGTGCTCATGGTTTGGCCACTCCGCCTTCGCTGACGATCTTGATTGGCGCCGGCGGTGCGACGCGGGGCTGGAGCACCTGGGCGAGCACCTGCTCCTTCGGACCGAACGCCTGCATGCGCCCGTCGCGAAGGACCAGGATCTGGTCGACCGCCTCGACGCCGATCGGCCGGTGCGCCACCACGATGATGATGGCGCCGCGCTCGCGTGCGCTGCGGATCGCGCGGGTCAGCGCCTCGTCGCCTTCGGTGTCGAGATTGGAGTTCGGCTCGTCCAGCACGATCAGGAACGGATTGCCATAGAGCGCGCGCGCCAGCGCCACACGCTGGGCCTGGCCTGCGGACAGCGACGTGCCCTGCTCGCCGACTTGGGTATTGTAGCCCTCGCGCATCTTGATGATCATCTCGTGCACGCCGGCTTGCTTGGCCGCGGAGATGATGGCGTCGGAGGTCGCCTCCGGATCAAAACGGCTGATGTTCTGCGCGATCGTGCCGCCGAACAGTTCGACGTCCTGCGGCAGATAGCCGATGTGGCGGCCGAGCATGTCGGACGACCATTGATCGAGCGCCGCGCCGTCGAGCCGGACCTTGCCGCGGACCGGATACCAGACGCCGACCAGTGCGCGGATCAGCGAGGATTTGCCGGAGCCGCTCGGCCCGATCACGCCGAGGCCGTTGCCGGCTTCGAGCACAAAATTGACCTCCTGGACGATGAGGCGCTGGTCACCTGGCGCAACCATCGCCACGCCCTCGACCGAGAGGCGGCTGGTGGGTGCCTGCAACTGGGTCGGCGTCGCCTGCGCCGGCATCTGTTCCAGGAGGCGGCTGAGGCGGTGCCAGCTCTGCCGTGCCGCGACGAAGGACTTCCAATGCGCGATCGCGAGATCGACCGGCGCCAGCGCGCGGGCCGAGAGGATCGATCCCGCGATGATGATGCCGGCGGTCGCCTCCTGGTGAATGACGAGATAGGCGCCGACCGCGAGCACCGCCGATTGCAGCATCATGCGCAGCACTTTTGCGATCGCGCCGAGGCCGCCCGCGACGTCGCTCGCACGCTGGTTGCCGGCGAGGTATTTTTCGTTGGCCTCGCTCCAGCGCGCGTTCAGCCGGCCGGCCATGCCCATCGACACCAGCACCTCGGCATTGCGGCGGCTGGACTGGGCGAGGTCGTTGCGCTGGGCGGCAAGGCCCATCGCTTCCTTCGCCGGCTGGCGGGACAGGAATTCGGTGACCAGGGTCAAGCTGACCAGGATGATGGCGCCGACCAGCGCGGTCACGCCGATCATGACATGGAAGGCGAAACAGATGGCGAGATAAAGCGGGAGCCAGGGCAGGTCGAAAAACGCGCTCGGGCCCATGCCGCCGAGGAAAGAGCGGACATTGTCGAGATCGCGCAGCGGCTGCAGCCCCTCGTTGCGATTGCCGACCAGCAGCGGCAGGCGCACGATGGTGTCGAACACGCGCTTGTTCAGGGCCTCGTCTAGCGCGGTTCCGACTCGTCCCAGGATGCGGCTGCGGATCATGTCGAGCACGCCCTGCGCCATGTAGAGGCCACCAGCGAGAACGATCAGTCCGACGAGGGTCGGAATGCTGCGGCTCGGCAGCACCCGGTCATAGACCTCCAGCATGAAGATCGACCCGGTCAGATAGAGCAGGTTGATCATGCAGCTCATGAAGGCGACGCCGATGAACGCCGTGCGGCAGGCACGCAGCGCGTCACCGAGCTCTGAACGGCGGAGGCCGGGAACGGCTGCCATCAGTCTGATCACTTTCGGGTAAGGGGCAAAACCCCTGATTTCCAAAGCCCTGATTACAAAAGCAAATCGAGGCGTACGCGCCCCGCATTAATATCGGGTTCTCCCCGCGTGCAATGCAACCCAATTAATCCAGGCCTCGCCACATCTACCCCGGGCGGGCCGATGCGCAAGTCCGGTATTCCACAGTCTTTGCGGCTTTTTCGGGCAAAAACAATCGCCTTTCCCCAAGGCGCGCGGGACAGGCCCTTGGTTCCGATCGATCGAACCGGTTAGAAGCGGCCCCGCCGCGCACCAGCTACAGATGGCGGCGCCGATGGAACCGGCATGAGTGGGGTCTGAATGCTGTTCCCGGAGGGGCTGCTCAGACACGAATCGCGAAAACAACCCCATGCACAGTAGAGAATTCGCTACCTCGGGGCCGCCGGCTCCGCCAGCACGCACCGTGCGGCCCTTCCCGGCGCAACCTCCACATTCGCAGGCAATTGCTGGACGCAGCGCGGCTGCGCCACCGCGCAGCGGGGCGCGAACGAGCAGTTGCGGGGCTTTTCGGCCAGCGATGGCGGGGTGCCGGGAATGGTCTCCAGACGGGCGCCCCGCTTGGCGCCATGGATGGTCGAGGCGAGCAGGCCCTTGGCATAGGGGTGCATCGGGCTCCGGACGATGTCGCGCAGGCTGCCCTGCTCCACGATCTGGCCGGCATACATCACCGCGACGCGGTCGCAGATCTCGATCGCCACACCGATGTCGTGGGTGACGAAGATGACCGACATGCCGAACTCGCGTTGCAGTTCGCGCAACAGCAGCAGGATCTGGATCTGCACGGTGGCATCGAGCGCAGTAGTCGGCTCGTCCGCGAGCAGGATCTTCGGCCGGCAGGCGAGCGCCAGCGCGATCATCGCGCGCTGACGCATACCGCCGGACATTTCGTGCGGGTAGGCATCGAGCCGGCGCGTGGCGGAGGGAATGCGCACGACCTCGAGCATCTCCAATGCCCGCGCGCGCCCTCTGCGTAACTCTTGCCCTCGTGACGCACGACGCTTTCGGCGATCTGCGCACCGATGGTGTAGACCGGATCGAGCGCCAGTGCCGGCTCCTGAAAGATCATCGATACGGTCTGGCCGCGGAACGACGACAGCTCCTCGTCGCTCATCGCAAGCACGTCACGGCCCATGACGTCGACTTTGCCGGAAATCAGCGTGCGCTTCTTCGGCAGCAGCCGCATCAGCGCACGCAGGGTCACGCTCTTGCCCGAACCGGATTCGCCGAGCAGGCCCAGCACCTCGCCGTCGCCGAGTGAGAGATTGAGATCGTTCACGGCATGGACCGTACGCTCGCCGGTGAAGCGGATGTTGAGGCCTGATATCTCGACGAGCTTTGTCATGACGGCAGTTTCGGTACCCGATCGTGATAATCGGTGACGCGCTGGAAGGCGGCGCCGATGGTCAGCAAGGTCGCTTCATCGAAGGAGCGGCCGATCAGCTGCATGCCCACAGGCAGGCCACTCCTGGTGAATCCGGAGGGAATGGTGAGTGACGGCAGGCCCAAAAAATTCACCGGACGGGTAAACAGCGTCAGCCGCTGCAACAGCGCCGGAGCGTTCGGCCCGCCGCCGACGTCGCTCTCCTCGATGGTCGGCGCCGGCACCGGCGAGGCCGGTGCGATGATCGCATCCACACCAGCGGCCGCGGCATTGTGCGCGGCGAGTGCCGGGCCGCGCCAGCGCATCGCCTCGAGATAGGTAATGGCGGGAACGGCGAGGCCGTTCTGCAGCCGCATCAGCACCTGCGAGCCATAATCCTGCGGACGTTCGATCATCCAGCGCTTGTGGAAGGCGGCAGCTTCCGCCGCGAGCACGAGCTGACTCGCCGCGGACAATTGCCGCTGGTCCGGCAGCTCGATTGTGAGGATGTCGGCGCCCTCGCGCTTGAGCACCGCGATGGTCTCCTCCAGCACGCGCGCAACTTCGCTGTCGAGATCGTCGACATAGAACGACGCGGGCACGCCGATCTTGAGGCCCTTCAGCGAGCCCTTGGTCGCAGCGACATAGTCCGACAGCGGCTCGTGGCTCGTGGTGGAATCCTCGGGGTCCGGACCGGCCATCAGCGCCAGCAGCAGCGCGCAGTCTTCGGCGGTGCGCGCGAGCGGACCGACCGTGTCGAGCGATTGCGACAGCGGCATCGCACCGGCCCGGCTGACGCGGCCGACGGTGGTCTTCAGACCGGTGACGCCGCAGAAATGCGCGGGCATGCGGATCGAGCCGCCGGTGTCCGAGCCCAGCGCCGCATAGGTGAGCCGCGCTGCGACCGACGAACCGGAGCCCGAGGACGAGCCGCCGGTGATATGCGCGACGTTCCAGGGATTGCGCACCGGGCCATAATGGGCGTTGTGACCGGTCGGGCCATAGGCGAACTCGGCCAGATGCAAGGTGCCGAGACGGACCTGACCGGCGTCCTTCAGCCGCTGCAAGGCCGTGGACGTCACCGTCGGCACGAAATCGCGGCGGATCAGCGAGCCGCAGGTCGCGACGTGGCCGGCATCGTAGTACATGTCCTTGTGCGCGAGCGGCACGCCGTGCAAGGGACCGCGGACCTCGCCTTTGGCGAGCGCGGCGTCGGCGGCATCGGCCGCCTTCAACGCAGCTTCCGACTCGATCGACATGAAGGCGTTGAGATGCGGCTGCCACTGCGCGATACGGTGCAGCAGCGCACGCATCACCTCATGCGAGGACACCTGCTTCGTCGCGATCGCGCGCGCGACCTCGGTGAGCGTCATCAAGGCAGGTTCGGTGCTCATTTCGACACCTTCTGCGTCTGCGCGAGCGGATAGAGCGCGGGCTCGAGGTCGAACGGCAGCGTGCCGGCGATGGCGGCAAAGCCTTCAAAGGCGGGCCCGATGGAATTGGAGATGCGCGTCGCGATCTCCTCATTCACCGGGATACCGGCGACGTGCGCCGTCGCCTGGATTTCTTTGGTCGTTGGTCTCGTCATGCGATGTCCTCTCCCGGCGCGCGGCTATGGCCTGAACCCGGTATGGCCATGTAGCACGCGGCTTCGTGGCCCATTCTATCCACGGCAGTGAGCTTTGGTGCAGCATTTGCGCAGAGCGGCTCCGCAAACGGACAGCGGGTGTGGAAGCGGCAGCCCGCGGGCGGATCGATCGGATTGGGCGGATCGCCGGAGATCGGCGGCTTTTCGGTGCGGCTATCAGGATCGGAGGACGGCATTGCCGCCAACAGGGCACGCGTATAGGGATGTACGGGGCTGTCCCAGACCTGGTCGACCGGTCCGAGCTCAACGACCTCGCCGAGATACATCACCAGCACGCGATCGCTGATGTAGCGGACGACGTTGAGGTCGTGGCTGATGAAGAGATAGGTCAGGCCGAACTCGCGCTTGAGGTCGGCCAGCAGGTTGAGCACCTGCGCCTCGACGGATTTGTCGAGCGCGGAGACGGCTTCGTCCAGGATCACCAGCCGCGGCGAGAGCGCGAGCGCACGTGCGATGTTGACGCGCTGGCGCTGGCCGCCGGAGATCTCGTGCGGATAGCGGTTGCCGAAGTTTGCAGGGACCAGGCCAACCTTGCCGAGCAGCTCGCGGGCCAGCGCGCGTGCCGCGCCGTCAGCCATGCCGTGAACTTTCGGGCCAAAGGCGATCGATTCCTCGATGGTCAGGCGCGGATTGAGCGAAGCGTAGGATCCTGGAACACCATCTGCATGCCGCGCCGCAGCTCGCGCAGCGACAGCGACTGCCCGACGGTCATGCCGTCATAGATGATGTCGCCGGTATTGCGCGGCATCAGGTGCATCAAGAGGCGCGCGGTGGTCGACTTGCCGCAGCCGGATTCGCCGACGATGCCGACGGTCTCGCCCTTCGCCACCGAGAAGGAGACATTGTCGACCGCGCGCACGGTGCGCTTCGCGGCGAACAGCCCGCCACGCACCGGAAAATGCTTGGTGAGGCCATTGACCTGGAGCAACGGCTGCGCGACGCCGCCGACGTCCTCGATCGGCTCCAGCATGGCGATTGGTTCTGTTGTCGTCATGGGCGCCGTCCTTCACCTCTCCCCATCGGGGAGAGGTCGGCGCGAAGCGCCGGGTGAGGAGCGGCAAACTCGGTAGAGCGTAACCCCTCACCCGGATCGCATCTGACGATGCGACGTAGCCGAAGCATCTCTTCGGCGTTCTTAAGAACGGCCGCCAAAGGCGGCCTATGCCTCTCCCTCCGGGAGAGGTGTGGCACCGCCACCGCCGCGGCGAACTGCGTGTTTATCGCCATCGCTAGTTCCTGATGTCCATGGCGCTGCGCAGGCCGTCCGAAAGCAGGTTGAAGCAGATCGAGACCGCGAAGATCATCGCGCCCGGCAATGCTGCGACCCAGGGTTGACGTAGATCGCCGTGCGAAGCGTATTGAGCATCAGGCCCCATTCCGGCTCCGGTGGTTTTGTACCGAGACCGAGGAAGGAGAGACCGGCCGCCAGAATCATGGAGACCGAGATCAGGCTTGTCGCATAGACGAAGATCGAACCCAGCACGTTGCCGAGGATGTGCACGCGCATGATGGTGAAGGGCCCGGCGCCGGAGGCGCGCGCGGCCTCGACGAAATCCATGTTGCGTACGCCGGTGGTGACGCTCTCGGCGACGCGGGTGATCTGCGGCACGAACACGACCGTCAACGACACGATGGAATTGAGGATACCGGCGCCCAGCGCGCCGGAGATCGCGATCGCCAGCAGCACGGAGGGGAAGGCGTAGAACACGTCGATCGTGCGCATGATCGCGGTGTTGAGCTTGCCGCCGACATAGCCGGCGACGAGGCCGAGCGAAGTTCCGATGCAGAAGGCGAGAACGACAGGCAAAATGCCGATCACCAGCGACAGCCGCCCGCCATAGATCAGCCGCGCCAGCATGTCGCGGCCGAGTTCGTCGGTGCCGAGCGGATAGCCGACTGTGCCGATGTGGCGCAGGCGGCGGATCATAGAGCCCTTGTAGGGTCTTCAAGCCCGAGCCACGATGCAAGGATTGCGGAGACGAAGATCAGCACCAGCACCAGCGCACAGGTCATGCTGACCTTGTCGCGCAGGATGCGCCGGCCGACGGTCGCCCAATAGCCGCGCGCCTTGGTCGCGGGCGCGGCCTGAAGCGCGGCATCTGCGGTCGCGGACAATGGCAGCTCGCTCATCGGCGGGCTCCCAGCAGGCTTTGGTGCAATCGGTGCACGCCAGGAACGCAGTGTACCTCTCCCGCTTGGGGGAGAGGTCGGCGCGAAGCGGCGGGTGAGGGTTCTGTCCTCTGGGGGTTCTCGATTGCGGAAAGACCCCACCCCAGCCCTCCCCGCAAGCGGGAGAGGGGGCACCTTTCGCGTGGCTACAGCTAGGCTCATCCCTCTAGCCCCGCTTGATGCGCGGATCGATCGCGGCTTGCGCGATGTCGACCAGCAGATTGAGGAAGACGAAGAACAGGGCCAGCACCAGGATCGTGCCCTGCAACAGCGGCAGGTCGCGCTGGAAGATCGCGGAGTTGAGCAGGAAGCCCGAGCCCGGCCAGGAGAACACGGTCTCGATCAGGATCGAGCCGCCGAGCATGTAACCGAGTTGCAGCCCCATCACGGCGAGCGCGGTCGGCGCGGCATTCTTGATGACGTGGCGGAACACGCCGGTTTCGCGCAGGCCTTTGGCGCGCAATGCCTCGACGAAATCCTGCGAGAGGATATCCCCAGTGAGCGCGCGCACGGTGCGCGTGACGATCCCCATCGGGATTACCGACGTCGTGATCGCCGGCAGCACGAGATATTTGAGATGCTCCCAATCCCAGGCCCAGGCGGCCGAGCCGCCGGGCCCGGCGCCGACCGCGGGCAGCCAGTTCAGCTCCACCGAGAAGATGATGACCAGCACCATGCCGAGCCAGTAATGCGGCACCGACACGCCGGCGATCGCAAAGGAGGTCGCGAGCTTGTCGATCCAGGTCTCGCGGAAATAGCCGGCGATCAGGCCGAGCAGGATGCCCATGGTGAAGCCGATGATGGCCGCCGCAATCGCCAGCGTGACGGTATTGGCGACCGCGCGCATGACTTCGGCGAGCACCGGGCGCCCGGTCGCGATTGAATTGCCGAGATCGCCGTGCAGCGCGCGCAGCAACCACAGGCCGAACTGCACCGGCAGCGGCCGGTCAAAACCGTAGGCAGCGCGGAGCTGCGCGGCAAGCTCCTGCGAGGCATCGGCCGGCAGCACCGCGACCAGCGGATCGCCCGGCGTGATGTGCACGAGCAGAAAGCACACCAGCGCCACGCTGATGACGATCGGGATGACATAGACGATACGTCGGACGATGTAGGCGAGCACTTTGCTTCTTTTCTTCCCTTCTCCCCGTGTGGGAGAAGGTGGCGCGCAAGCGCCGGATGAGGTTGGATCCGCGGATACAGACGCTTCAGTTGAACGAGGGGAGCTCGCGGAGAGACCCCTCACCCGGCTTCGCTTCGCGAAGCCACCCGCTCCCACAAGGGGAGAGGGTGCACCGAGTTGGTTGCTAGCACCTCACGGCGTCATCGAAATCGGCGAGAAGTCGATGAACCAGCTCTTCGGCTGGATCACGCCGGTGACTTTCGGGCTCATCGCGCGCGGGCCGACGTCGTGGGCGACGTAGAGGAAGGCTGCGTCATCGACGGAGGCCGCGTGCAGTTCGGCGAGCGCGGCGTCACGCGCGGCGGGATCGAAGGTCTGCCGCGCCTTCTTCACCAACTCGTCGAACTTGGGATTGTTGATATAGCCCCAATTGTTCGAGACGGGAGGGGCCATGCTCGATTGCAGGAAGCGCACCAGCGCGAAGAACGGGTCCATCGCCGCGTAGGTGACGTTGGTGGCGTTCGAGCCGTTGGCTGACGGATCCTTGGCGCCGCGGCGCCAGTTGGTGAACAGCGTATTCCACTCGATGACATCGAGCTGCACGTCGAAATAGCATTCGGCGAGTGCCTGCTGGAGATATTCGTTCATCGGCAGCGGCTGCATCTGGCCCGAGCCCGAAGCCGAGGTCTGGATTTTCACCGTCAGCTTCTTGTTCGGACCAAAGCCTGCCTCCTGCATCAGCTTTTGCGCAGCCGGCTTGTCGTACTTGATCTCGAAGGTCGGCTTGCCGCGCCAGGGATGGCCGGGCTCGAAGGTGCCGGTCGCCGGCACCATCAGCCCTGCAAGCAAGCCGTCCTTGAGACCCTCGCGATCGACGCAGAGGTTGGCGGCCTTGCGGACGCGGATGTCGTTCCAGGGCGAGCCTTCGACGCGCGAGAACTGCCAAGGCCAGACATGCGGCTGCTCGTTGGCGTAGAGCTTGAATCCGCGCTGCTTGAGCTCGGGCAGCGCATCCGGCGCCGGCGCCTCGACCCAATCGACCTGTCCGGACAGCAGTGCTGCGGTGCGCGCATTGGCTTCCGGCATCGGCAGGAGCACCATCTTGTCGATTTTGGGCACGCGGGCCTTGTCCCAATAGTCCGCGTTCTTGACCAGCTCGAGCCGCTCGCGCGGGGTGAAGCTCGCCATCTTCCACGGGCCTGTGCCCGCGGCGTCCCTGGCAAAGGCGGTCCAGGCGGACTGCGACTTCGCCTTGGCGTCGGCGCCTTCCGCCTTGTCATAGAAGTGCTGCCACTTCGCCGGGCTCGCTATGAAGAGGTTGGTGAGGTTGATCGGCAGGAAGCTGTCGGGCTCTTTGGTGGTGAGCTCGACGGTCATGTCGTCGATCTTCCTTGCGGACGCCAGCGTCGGCATGCGCGATGCGGTCACGCCGACCTGGCTGGCGTCGAATTGCGGCGCGTCCTGCTTCAGGACCTTGTCGACGTTCCAGACCACCGCGTCGGCATTGAACGGCGTGCCGTCATGGAAGGTGACGCCGGGGCGCAGCTTGAATATCCATTTGGTCTTGTCGGCGTCGTCGACCTTCCACTCGGTGGCAAGCCCTGGGATCACCACGCTGGCCTTGTCGGCAGACGAGAGATCCCAGCCGGTGAGTGCGTCATACATGGTGACGCCGGTGAAGCGATTGCCTTCAAAACCCTGATCGGGCTGACCGAGCGTGCGCGGAATATCGGCAGCCGTCATGCCGATGCGCAGCACCGTTTCGGCACCGGCCGCGCGCGGCCACGCGGCCGCAGTCGTCAGGGCCAGCGCTGCAATCAGCGCCGCGCGCGTCGTTGTCTTGATAAGCATTGCCTCAGTCCTCTTCCGGCTTTCGATGATTAATTTTGATGCAAACGTATGCAATGCGTATGCCAATGGGGAAACTTATTCTGCAAATAGCCCCTGCGACGACAAGTCCTTGTGATCGCGCGCGTGCATAGGCACCAAGCTGCCTATTCTGGCATCAAGATTGCAGGTTTGGCCCTGACTTTCGCTTGAGTTTTCTTTGGGAGCTTTGGGCCATGCGTATCCGACTATCAACTTGTCTCGCCGTGCTTGCGCTGGCGTCATTTGCAATCCCGGCGCGCGCCGAAACGGTGGTGCGCTACGGCATCTCGATGGCGGACATTCCGTTGACGACGGGCCAGCCCGACCGCGGTGCCGGCGCCTATCAGTTCACCGCCTATACGATCTACGATCCGCTGGTGGCCTGGGAAATGGACGTCGCCGATCGCCCGGGCAAGCTGGTCCCGGGCCTCGCCACCGAATGGAAGGTCGACGACGCCGACAAGACCAAATGGCGCTTCGCTCTGCGCAAGAGCGTGAAGTTTCACGACGGCAGCGACTTCAACGCCGATGCGGTGATCTGGAATCTCGACAAGGTGCTCAACGACAAGGCGCCGCAATTCGACAAGCGGCAGAGCGCGCAGGTGAAGACGCGGCTGCCTTCGGTGGCGAGCTACGCCAAGATCGACGACTTTACCGTGGAGATCACGACCAAGACCGTGGACTCATTCTTCCCCTATCAGATGCTGTGGTTCCTGGTGTCGAGCCCGGCGCAATACGACAAGCTCGGCAAGGATTGGGACAAGTTCGCGAGCCAGCCCTCCGGCACCGGCCCGTTCAAGCTGACCAAGCTCGTGCCGCGCGAGCTCGCGGAGCTCAGCAAAAATCCGGATTACTGGAACGCGAAGCGCATTCCCAAGGTCGACAAGATCGTGCTGGTGCCGATGCCGGAGGCGCTGACGCGCACCAACGCGCTGCTCGCAGGGCAAGTCGACCTGATCGAGACGCCGGCGCCGGACGCCGTGCCGCAGCTGAAAGCGGCCGGCATGAAGATCGTCGACAACGTCACGCCGCATGTCTGGAATTATCATCTGAGCGTGCTGCCGGGCTCGCCCTGGACCGACATCCGCCTGCGCAAGGCGCTGAACCTCGCGATCAACCGCGACGAGGTCGTCGGCCTGATGAATGGGCTGGCCAAACCCGCCAAGGGCCAGGTCGATCCCTCGAGCCCCTGGTTCGGCAAGCCAAGCTTCGAGATCAAGTACGATCTCGCCGCCGCGAAGAAGCTGGTCGAGGAAGCCGGCTACTCCAAGGCAAAACCGCTTAAGGCGACGTTTATCATCGCGCAGGGCGGCACCGGCCAGATGCTGTCGCTGCCGATGAACGAATTCCTGCAGCAGAACTTCAAGGAGATCGGCATCGATATCGACTTCAAGGTGGTCGAGCTCGAGACGCTCTATACGCATTGGCGGAAGGGCGCGGCCGACGAGATCAACGCCGGCATCACCGCCAACAATATCGCCTATGTCACCTCAGACCCGCTCTACGCGATCGTCCGCTTCTTCGCCTCCGACCAGATCGCGCCGGTCGGCGTCAACTGGGGCGGCTACAAGAACCCCGAGGTCGACGCGCTGATCAAGCAGGCCAAGCAGACGTTTGATACCGCCAAGCAGGACGACCTGATCGCGCAGGCGCATGCGCTGATCGTCGACGATGCCGCGCTGGTCTGGGTCGTCCACGACACCAACCCGCACGCGCTGTCGCCAAAGATCAAGCAGTTCGTGCAGGCGCAGCATTGGTTCCAGGACCTGACGACGATCGGGGTGGAGTGAGGGCGGCGCGCACTCAATGAACGCGGTCGTCTCAGCCTTGGCCTGGACGACCGCCGCGAGCTATTGCGCGCAAACGCCTCAACAGACTCGTCATTGCGAGCGGAGCGAAGCAATCCAGAGTCTTTCCGCAGCGGCAGTCTGGATTGCTTCGCTGCGCTCGCGATGACGGAGTGTATGGGCGACGCCGGCTAGCTCCTCACGGACAACGGCTACTTCGTCAGCAGCGCAAACGCCCCGGTCCACTCTTCCGGCGGCGGATCGATCTTGAAATCGTTGATCCGCGCTTCGTAGAGCTTGAACAACTTATCCAGCGTGTCGGCATCCTCGCTGCGGCGGCCGCGCTCGATGGCGTCGAGTGCGCCCTGCCAGTCGCGGTTGCGGTAGCAGCCGAGCATCTCGATGGTGATGTTGCGCAGGCGCTGGAACGCGGCGGACTGCATCATGTCCTCGCGGCCGGCGATGGCATAGATCACCTCCGGCTCGGTCTTGCCCTTGACCATGATGAAGTCGAGCTCGAGGATCGCGAACTTGTCCTTGGCGGCGAGCGCCGTGCGAGAGCCGACGATGATCGGAAAACCGTATTCCTTGGTCTGGCCTTCCAGCCGTGACGCCAGGTTCACGCTGTCGCCGAGCACCGAATAGTTCTTCTTAAGATCCGACCCCATGTTGCCGACCACGCCGATGCCGGTGTTGAGGCCGATGCCCACATTGAGCGGGATATAGACGCGGCCACCATCGGCAGCTTCCTGCTCGCGTTCCTTGTTGACCAATTCGATCTTCTCGAGCATCTGAAGCGCGGCCTCGCAGGCGTTGACCTGGTGCTCGGCATCGTCGAGCGGCGCATTCCAGAACGCCATGATGGCGTCGCCCATGTATTTGTCGACGTAGCCCTTCTCTTCGATGATCACGTCGGTGAGCGGCGTCAGGAAGCGGTTCATCAGCACGATGAGCCCTTGCGGATCGTGCTTGTAGCTCTCCGAGATCGTGGTGAAGCCGCGTACGTCGGAGAACATGATCGTCAGCTCGCGCTCCTCGCCGCCGAGCACGACCTTTTCCGGCGACTGCGCCATCTGCTCGACCAGAACGGGCGACATGTATTGCGCGAAGATGCCGCGGATCTCTTTCCGCTGCCGCTGCTCGCGCACGAAGCTCGCGAAGATGAAGGTCAGGTAGATCGCGGTGGTCGACAGCAGCGGATAGGTGAAATCGATGAGGTAGCGGTACCGCCAATAGAAGAACCAGGACGTGCCGATCAGGATGGCGGCGAAGGTCGCGCCCGCGAGCACGAGCCGGACCGGGCCGAGATTCGGCGTGAAGATGATGACGAGCATGCCGATGATCAGCGCGGCGAACAGCTCGACGCCGAGCGCGTAATTCGGCTGGGAGATGACGGCGCCGCTCAGTACGCTTTCGAGCACCTGGGCGTGGATTTCGACGCCCGGCATGTTCGGGGAGACCGGCGTGGTCTTGAGATCGTTCAGCCCGGCTGCGGAGGTGCCGATCAGCACCAGCTTGCCGGCGATCTTGCCGGGCGGCACGGTGTTGTCGAGCACGTCCGCCGCCGAGACGTAGATCGAGGGGTCGCGGCGGGCGTAATGCACCCAGAGCTGGCCGTTCTTGTCGGTCGGGATCTCGACGCCCTTGAGGCGGATGGCGCGGATGCCGGTCTTGTCCGTGCGAACCAGCAGTGTCGGTGTCCCCGTGACGACCCGCAATATCTCGAGGCTGAGCGAGGGCATGATGTTGCCCTGGGCGCGCATGATCATCGGCACCCGGCGGATCAGGCCGTCGCGCTCGGCCCGGATCGAGAACAGGCCACGCCCGGAAGCGACCTTCTCGATGACCGGCACGTTGCGCAGCAGGCCGGGGAATTCGAACAAGAATTTTTCGGCATTCTCCTCACCGACCGTCGCAACGCCGGTGAAGGGGAGTGTCTGGTCGAGCTCCGCCCCGACCTCCGGCTGCCCGGTTTCGCCGAGGACGACGCGCGAGCGCTGGATGGCTTCCGACAGAATCTGGTCGTTGCTCGGCAGCTCGCGCAGCTTCATCCGTGTGGCGTCGTCCAGATAGCGCATCTGGTTGGCGATCAGATCGGGATTAAGCCGGTCTGCTTCCGAGAACACCACGTCGAAGCCGATCGCCGCCGCGCCATTGTTGGTGAGGTTGATGATCATGTCCGCGATCCGCGTCCGCGACCACGGCCATTGGCCAAGCCTGGCGAGGCTCCTGTCGTCAATGTCGACGATGGTGACCGGCCGCACCCCTTCTTGTCGCGCGGATCGAGCCGCTGGAATTGGTCGAAGGTGCGCAGCCTCAGTTCCTGCACCGGTGCCGGATCCCAGACGCGCAGACCGGCGAAGACGACCAGCAGTCCGAGGCACAACAGCCGCGCAAAGCCGAACTTTCGCGCGAACCACCGCCGCAGGATTTTGAGACGTTTCATGTCAGTCGAGCTTCCTGCCGCGCGTCACGCCCTCGGGGCCGATCATGGAGCCTCGGCGCGCGATTGGCTATTCCCCGGCGGCAGAGGATTATGGATTATTTGCCGGGGTCAAGATGCGAGGCAGCCGCAGGCAAGCCCGGGCGAAGATCAGGTGATATGGAAGATGAAATCGCTGGCCTTGAGGTTTGCCGCGATCACGCTCTTCAGCAGCAGCGACTCGTTCTCCGTGACCGGCGCGCCTTCGGATTGAGTGATCTGCTGATGCCAGCTGACCAGCGTGTCGCCGGTACCCTGCTGTTGCACGATGCTGAGATTGCCGATGGAGTTGACGCCGGAGAACTGGCGCAGGTCGATCTTGTCCAGGCCCTCGATGAAATCGGTAATCGTATGCGAGGCGTCGCCCCCGCTGGAGCCCGGCGCGAACACGAACTGATCCTTGCCGCCGCCGCCGGTCAGCGTGTCGTTTGTCGTCGTCGCGAAAATGACGTCCTTGCCGCCGGTGCCGGTCAGTGTCACCGCACCCTCGCCACTTTCGTTGAAAATGAAGTTGACGCTGTCTTTGATGCCGAGACTATCGGTCACGGTGAAGGTGATCATGTCGTTCGCCGGCGGGGTATCTCCGGGCGTGTAGGTCACCTTGGCAATGTCTGCGTTGACCTGGTCGAGCGAGGCGCCGTCGTCGTGGCACGGGGAGACGCCGCTGCCATCGGGCGCGCCGGCGGTCACAACACTCAGGCTATAGCTCTCGGTCGACGGTCCGGAGACGGACAGACCGGTCACCGTGTCGCTGTTGTCGCCATGGTGGGTGTGGACGAAATGCGTGGTGTCGATGAGCGGCGATTGGTCGACGGTGACAGACACGGTCGCCGCGGCGGTCTTGACGCCGTCGGAGATCGTGTAGGCGAAGCTGTCGGTGCCGAGATAGTCGGCCGCCGGCGTATAGGTGATGCTATTGCCAATGAGCGTCACCGTGCCGCCATGGGCGCTATGGCCCGCGAGATCGCCCACCGACGTCACCGCGATGGGATTGCCGGCGGAATCGGTATCGTTATCCAGCAGTTGAGCCGTGGTCAGCGTGGTCCCGACATTCTCCCGGAACGCGACCTGGCCCTGCTGGCCGCCCCACTCCTCGACAAGATAGCGGCCCCCTGCGTCCCCTGGCGCATCGTTCCAGCCGCCGTTGACGGTGTCATCGACGCCTTCGATATGGATATATTGCGTG
The DNA here is from genome assembly GCF_051917485.1 of Bradyrhizobium sp. RDM12. Lineage (NCBI taxonomy): Bacteria > Pseudomonadati > Pseudomonadota > Alphaproteobacteria > Hyphomicrobiales > Nitrobacteraceae > Bradyrhizobium > Bradyrhizobium sp. RDM12. The sequence continues at coordinate 1,724,464 of NZ_CM133064.1, read as the reverse complement.
GTCGACCACGACCCGCCGTTGGGCTCATTGCTGTCGAGGCGCCAATGCGTGTAGCCGACCTCCTGTCCAGCTTCCGGACCGGTGAGCCAGTAAAAATGCGCCGTGCTGCCGTCGGTGTCGTCGGTACTTCCTCCACCGATCCAGGCGCGAGTACCGGCCGCAAGGTTGCCGACGATGTTCTGCTCGCCTTGGCCGGTAATCGTGGCCAGGTAGGCGCCGTCCGTCTCGGCCTGGACCTTCGCATCGTCCCAGCTAAGGACAGTCGTCACCAGCCGATAATAATGGCCGTTCTCGGAGTCGAGCACCCAGCCCGCATCGGCTGAAGGCGCCGTGGCATTGCTGATCGTATCGTCGTTCGCTGCCAGCACGTCCGGCGGCACCGTGACGTCGATGCCGATCGATGCCGCCTGATCGGACACCGGCGTGGTACCGCCATGGCCGATGCCGGCGTCCGTGATGTCAATCGCGGCAGTCGATGTCGTGGTGGTGATAGCGCCGGTGTAGGTATTGTCGAGCGCGTGGACGCCCAACGCATCCGGCGTGCCGGTGAAGCCGTCGGCCGGCACGAAGCGGATCAGCGTGTCGGTGCCCAGCACCAGCGCATTCGTATCGCTGACCGATCCGATATCGACCCACGGACTGCCGGCGACTTCGTACTGCCAGACACCCTCGCTGGCCGTGGCAGCGTCCGACGTGACCGCGATGGCGTGGAAGCTCGCGCCGTCGTCGACGTCGTGGAACTTGCCTGCGAACAGATCGCTGACGGCGCTGCCGGCCGGATTGCTGTCGTCGCCGGCGACCGAAGCAAGCGTCGCGTTGTCGAGCGTCGGCGCATCGTTGCTGCCGGCGATGCTGATGGTGACGACGTCGCTCGTGCCGGCCGTATGACCATCGTTGGGCACGACGGCGTATTGCAGCGAGAGCGTATGGCCGGCGGCGAGGAAATCGAAGGTCTGGCTGCCGGAATTGAAGTCCCACGAAAACTGGGCGTGGTTGGCCGTGCCGTTGAGGATGTCCCCCGGCTGCACCGTCAGATAGTTCAACAGGTCAGCGTTCGACACGCCGTCGATGCCGTCGGTCTGCAAGGTCCCGTCGAGATAGACGGAGACGTGATCCAGCGCCACCGTGACGTGATCGGTGGCGTCGGCATCGGACACGGTCAGCGTGCCGGACTTGCCGAGCCCTGCATTGGTCTCGGTCAGGGTTGCGCTGGCGCTGTCGGTCGTCCCGGTCGTGATCGCAGGCGCGTCGTTCTTGCCCGCGATGGTGATGGTGACCTGCGCCGTGTCGGTCTTGTGGTGACTGTCCTCGACCGTGATGGTGGAGATCACTGTCGCGGTCTGGCCCTGCCCGAGGAAATCCAGCGCGTTGTCGGCGATCGAATAGCTCCAGCTGACGGCACCATTGTTGTTGCCGGTTTGCTGCAGCGTCAAGCCCTGCTCGAGCGCGGCTTCCTGGCCGGTCAGCGTCAGGTGCGTCGTGCCGTCGAGCCAGGTGACGGACTGGCCCGTGATCGTCGCCGTCGGCCGGTCGGTCAGGTCGACATCGGTGAAATGGATCGTGCCGCTCGCCGGCGTCGACTGATCCGGGGTCGAGGAGCCCGTGAGGTTGGGCTGCTCTGCGACATCTGCACCTTGCGTTGCCTCGGCCGCGGTAAACGCCGGCGCATCGTCGGTGGTTTTGAACGTGATCAGCGTATGGCCGGTGCCGTCATCGCTGCCCGAGAAAGTCGCGTCGCGGTAGTCGGCACCGGTCAGGGTCAGGCTGATGTGCTTGCCGTCAGCGTCAGTCACGGTCAGGACGCCACCGGTCGCGGGATCGGCGTTGGCGACATAGATGGCGCTGGTGCCGAGCCCGTATTTGATGGTGGACAGGTCGATCTTGTCGTTTGCGGACAATTCCGCGATCGAACCGCCAAAAGCCTGCGTATCGATCCGGATTTCGGCGCCGTCGCCGGCGAGCGTGACCGTTTGCGTAACGTCGCCCTCGAGCATCAAGAGCGCGCCTGCATCGACGGTCACCGAGCCCGCGCCGGACAGCGAGCCGAACAGCGTCAGATCCCCATCATGGACCTCGATGGTGCCGGTATTGGTGATGGCGCCCGAGATCGACGCCGTGCCCCAGCTATAGATGTGGCTGTCATTTTCGATGCTCAGCCCGCCCCCGGAAATCGAAGCCCCGCGGACATCAATTTCGCCGTGGTTGACGATCGACGACGCATTGCCGAACACGCTGGTGCCGGAAACGGTCCAGGTGCCGTGAACCTCATTGTTGAACGTGGCGCTTGCGACCGAGATGTTGCCGTTGATGTGGCCGGTGTTGTTGATGGTGACGTGGCCACCGCTCTCGGCGATTGCGTAGGTTGTCGAGGTTACGCTGCCGGCATCGGGGCCGATCGTGCCGGAATTGTCGATCACCGCAGCGCCGGTCGTGTTCTCCTGGACATAGATCGCGTAATGACCGCTCGCTCCCACGACCGAGCCGGTGTTGGTGATATGTGTCGAGCCGGTTGCACTTGCATCGTTCTGGGTGACGACGATGCCAGCCGTTCCCGTAGCGGTGAGTTCGCCGTCATTGAGGATGGTGATGTTGCCCGCGCCGGTCGCTACGGCGCTCAGAGCAACCGTACCTGTGGCCGAGCCCTCATTGGTGACGCTCACATCACCGCCGCCATGATCGAAAGCGCCGATCGCGATGCCTGCGGCGGTGATCACAGAATCCTCGCCGGTCGTGACCGTGACGTCGCCAATACCCCAGGTGAACGCCTCGATGCCGTAGCCCGCATCCGCGGTGATCGTGGCATCGCTGTCGACGATGACGTTGCCGTGGACGGCACTTGAGAAGGTGCCGTTGCCGTCCGGATTGTAGCCGGCGACGATGCCGCCCGGCGTCGAGCCGCTCACGTTCGAAGTCGAACCCGAGTGGATGGTGCCGTGGGCCGTGACATGGATCGTGCTGTGAACGACGCCCGCAACGCCGATGGCCTCGTTGACCGCAAGGATACCGGAACTGCCCGAGGTGATGGTGTCGCCAGCGGTCAGCGTGACGCTGATATTGCCCTGGTCGATACTGTAGGCCTCGACACCATAGCTTGCAGCCCCCGTCACCGACGCGTTGGCGCCGAGCGAAATGCTGACATTGCCGGTCCCGCCGCTCAGCGCCAGGGCTCGGACACCCATCTGGGCTCCGACGACGGTAGTGCCGGCGCCATCGTTCACCGTGACGTCGCCATTTCCGTAATTATAGGCGTCGATGCCCGAGCCCGCAGCGGCGGTGATATTGGCGTGATTGTTGACGATAACCGTGCCGTTGACGTCGGTATTGGCGTTTGTGCCGGTCGTAGCGCCCGTGTAACCGGCCTGGATGCCTGCCGGTGCATTGCCGCTCTGGTTCCGGCTGCTGCCTGAATTGATGGTCCCGTAGGCGCTGACGGTGATGGTGCTACCATTCGACGCGTCAAGCGAGATCGCCCGGTTGACGGCGATGATCCCGGAACTGCCGGAGGTGACGACGCTGCCGGCCTCGGTCGTGACGGTCTCGCTGCCGCTGCCATAGCTGCGCGCGCGGATGCCGTAGATCGAGCTCCCCGTGATATTGCCGCCGGCCACGATGATGATGTTGCCGCCGCCCTGGGTGGTCGCATCGATGCCGAATGCACCGCCGGCTGCACCACCGAGCTGAGTGATCGAGATGTCGCCGCCATTGGCGGCATTCAGATTCTCGACGAGGACGCCGACCGAATTCGCGCCGGCGCCGGTCACCTTGCCGGTGAGATTTTTGACCGTGAGATCGCCGGCGCCGGTTGCGCTGTCGCGCAGCGTGATGCCGTTGTCGGCAAGGCCCGTGATGTCCTTGTCGCCGTCACCGAGATGTTGCCGGTGCCGTTCTGGGTGACGACAACACCGTTGGCTGCACCCTCGAGCGCGCCAGTCGGCGTCAGCACGATGTCCGCTGGCTTCGCAAGCGTCCCGCCGCTCGCCGTGAAGTCGAGTGCGTCACCGCTCGACGCGGTGATGTCGGCCGCGCCCGTGACGGTGAATGTACCGCCGGTCGAGGACTGACCGGCGATGCTTCCCGTAAAGCTCTGGCCAGCGACCTTGTCGAGCAGAAGCGTATCGGTGCCCCCGGCGAACGTGACGGTCTGGGCGGTAGCGCCCGCGAGCTCCAGCGTCGCGCCGTCATCGATGACCAGCGAACCAGCGCCGCTGAGGCCGCCGGAGAGATTCAGCGTGCCGCCCTGTACCTCGATGGTGCCGGTGTTAGCCACGGCCGCCGAGATCGTGTTGGAGCCGGAGACGCCGTAGAGATGGCCGGCATTGCGCAGCTGCCCGCCGTTGATCGCGACAATATCGGACAGATAGAGCTTCGACGTGCCGTCGACCGTAACCGTTCCGCCGTCGTTGGTGACGGTCAGATTCGTGAGCTTCAGGATGCCGCCGTTGATCGCCTTAATATCCGCGGAATTGACGATCAGTTCGCCGGTAATGTCGAGCTCGCCGCCATCGGCCTGGATCAGGTGGCTGTTGGTGATCGTATGGAGCACGATCGGATCGATCGTCAGCATGCCGCCGGTGACCGATATCGTGCCGGTGTTGGTGATGTCGGCGTCGGAGATGGCGCTCGTGCCGGTGGATTCCAGCGTGCCGGCGATGGTCAGCGTGCCGCCGTCGATGGTCGCGCCGGCGAGATCGAGCGTCGATGTGCCATCGACCGAAACGGCGGCTCCGCTCGCGTTGGTCACCTTGTTCGCAATCAGCTTGAGCGTACCGCCGTTGATCGCAGCCAACGTGTCGTTGTTGGCGACGTTCTGGCCATTGATGTCGAGCTCGCCGACATTGGCGTGAATCGTCCCATCATTGGTGATGGCGGCCGAAGTCGTGGCGACAAGAGCCAGCACGCCGCCGATCGCCTCGATCAGATAGCTGTTGGTGATGGCGGTGTTCGTGATCGTGCTGGTGCCGGAGGAGCTGAGCGTACCTGACAGATTGAGCTTGCCGCCGGTGAGACTTGCCCCGTTGAACGATAGAGTCTTGCCGGCATCGACCTTGACGGCACCCGTTCCATTGGCGGTGATCGCGGTGCCCGACACCGTCATACCGTCGAGCGTCAGTGTCTTGCCGCTCTCGACGGTGACGAAGCTGGTGCTCAGGGTCGCATTGCCGTCGATCGTGCTGTCGCCGGTGACATCGATCGTGCCGCCGCCGCTGACGGCGCCGCCGGATATCTCGGTGCCCGACAGCGTCAGGGTCTGGCTGCTGTCGACCTTCACCGTACCCTTGTTGATCACGATTTCGTTGGCGAACTCCGCCGTCCCCTTGACGTTGACCGCACCGAAATTGCCCAGGGTGCCATTCTCGATCAGGCTGGTGCCGTCAAGCTCCAGCGCACCGTATATATTGAGCCTGCCGCCATCGATCGTCGCACTATCAACGATCAGCGTCGCGCCGGCAGCGACGTTCAACGTGCCGCCGGCATTGTGGATCTCGGCGAGTGTCTTCAGCGTGCCTCCGAGCTCGATCGTGCCGGAATTGGTGATCGACGCGCTCTTGGCAAAGTCGCCACCGCCCGCAAGCGTCAGCCACCCGGCATTCGTGAGGACGCTCGTCCCCAGAAACTCGGCCTTGCCGCCGACCGAGATAATCCCTGTCGCCAGATTGGTGAGCTTTGAATCGGCGCCGAGCGTAAGTGTGTCGGCGATCGTCAACGAGCTCTTGTTGATCACCTCCGGGGCCTTATGGCCGGCAGCGGTGTCGAAGTCGTTCATCGTCAGCGAATTGGCGTACGCGGCTGCGTCGATCGTCACCGGATAGGACGGCGTCAACCCGTGCAGTTGATCGGTGATGACGATGACGTCGTCGTTGATCGTCGGCGTGTTGCCGGTTTCCCAGTTCGCGCCGTCCTTCCAGAAGCCGCCCGAAGGGGCTCCCGGCGCATTGGTCGCGATCCACACCACGGCAGGAGCGTCGGTGCCGGTAATCGTGACCGTAACGGTCTGGTCCGAGGTCGCGCCTTGCGAATCCTTGACCGTCACGGTGTAGGTCAGCGTCAGCACCTGGCCCTTCGGGATGAAGTCGGCGAGATAGACGGGGACGTCTCCGAGCGACCAATTGATCGTTCCCGTGCCGGACCCGGTGCTGTCATGACCGGACGCGATCGAGACCGAGAGATCATTGGCAAAGAAGTTGAAGATGCTCTGGGGCACGGCGCCGCCGGGCAGGACCGCCCTGAATTTGGATACCGACACGGTGTGCGTGTCGGTGAGGTCGACATCGGTGAAGGTCAGTGTGCCCGACGTCGGCACCTTGGTGGTCAGCGGGCCGCCCGGGACGCTGGTGCCGCCGGCAAATGTGATGGTCGGGACGCTCGATGTGATCACCGGCTGGTCGTTGGTGCCGGTGACGGTAATGGTGAAGGTTTGGGTAGCGAATTCATTGTTGACGGTGAAGTTGTTGTCCACACGAATCGTGTAGGTCAGCGTCAACGTTTCGCCGGCTGCAAGAAAATCGAAGGCGTGGTCTGGAATGCTGTAAGTCCAATGCACCGAGCCGCTATTGGCGTTGCCGGAATCCGGAACGGCCGTGATGACGATCTCGGTCGCCGCGATATCGGCCTTTTGAAGGTCCGACAATCCAGCGGTGACATCCTGCTGGCCGGCATTCTGGTAGGTGAAGGACGTGAATGTGATCTGGCCCGTCGGCCGATCGCCGAGATTGAGATCGAGGAAGGTAAAGAAGCCGCTGACCGAATCCAGATCCGCGGTATCGTCCGTGTGGCCGGCTCGCTCGGCGAGGGAGAACGCCGTCTTCGGATTACCGGCTTGATCGAGGCTCGCCACCAATGGCTTGCCGGGAATGCGGTCGCTCCCCTTGTCCGGCCCGCCTTGCCCAGGGCCGCTACCATTGTTGACGGTGTTGGTGAAGGTCGCGGTCGCTGTGGCACCGGTATCGGTCTTGGCAAAGACGAGATTGCCGCTCTGCGTGATCGTGTCGGTAAAGTTCGTGGTCAGCTTGGTGTTGGTATTGTTGTCCGTGAACTTCAGCGTGAACACGTCCGTGATCAGCTTCTGCACGTCCGGCGACAGCAGCGCACTGGTGACCGAGACGTTGCCGCCGCTGATCTGGATCATCTGGCCGGCCTGATTGACCGTCGCGATCGGCAGCAGCGTCAGCTTGTCGAACAGGATATAGGAGCCGGTGGTGCCGTTCGGCTCGACCAGCACCTGGAAATTCGCCTGCGGCTGCGGATCGCCGCCACCCGAGGGAACGACGAAACTGATCTCGGTCAGCACCGCCGTGCCACGGATGCCCATGGTGGCGACCGGCGTATCGATCTTCATGTCGCCGTGCTTGGCGGTCTCGCCGGCGACGAAGGTGATGGTGCCCGCGACCAGGCTGAGCAGCGAGGAATTGTTCGACCCGTTGGGGTCGTAGACCATCTCGTTCAGCACCATCCGCGCGTTGGAGGACAGGCCGAACACGGTGCCGTCGATGAAGGTAACACCAAGCGTCGAATCCGAGCCGGTCGAGACCACGTCGCCCTTCTCGACGTTGTCGCCGTTGTTCAGGATGACCGAGACGCCGTTGCGGATCGCGGTCGCGCTGCCGGTCAGTTTGGTGACGTGGCCGATGACCTGCGCCGCGGCGGCACCGGGCGCGGCCTGCGCATACTGGACGTAACCCGTGAGCGCGTTGACGATGTCGCCGGTGAGATGGGCGCCGTCGGGCGAGGCGATCGCCGCGCGCTTGTCGCCTTTGAAATAATCGTGAACGACGAACTCATGACCATCATGAGACAGCACGAGGTCGACACCTTCGCGCTTGAAGTCACCGTTGAAGATCAGGTTGGCATCGGGAACGACAAACGCGCCCTGGGGCACGTGGCCATGCCCCTTGGCGGTAAAGGAATCGACGTGATCGGAGGCGGGCGAACGGGAACCCTGGCCATCCAAGGAGAGCGCGGCGTCAAACTTGCCAGCGTAATTCAACCGGGCACCGTAAAAAGGGTTAAAATCTATGTAAGTATGGATCGCCTAAGCTTGCATAGCATTACCAAGTCCTTAGCGAAACCATCTATTGCTTGTGTGATTTCGCATCACTTGGCAACCGACGACTATGTCTGGGGCGACATCCATAGATAAGACCAAGTATTTCTTTGAATATTTTGACGTTGAATCCGGCTTATTGCGCACATTTCCAGTCGTCAAAAGTAATCAGCCGCGCAGATCTGGCAGCAAATACCTGCGCCATCTTTTCTTCGTGGTGCCGCGCAGCATCCTGCGGTAAATGCAGAGTTAAATCTGTGATCCAGCTAACAGACCCCGTGAAATAGCGGGCCGTTAGCCATAGGGGCAGAATCGGCGCACTCGCAACTTCCGCCTGCAATTTAATCGATTTCGCGGCAGCGAGACTCCTCAGCCGGCGAATCATAAAGTTTGACGCAAGTTGGCCAGGCTCGGTTCAGCCTGCCCCATGGTTTTGGCGCCCGGCCCAAGCGCGTTAAGCAGAACAGAACGGCCCGTCTCGCACTATCTCCGCGAAAGCAACAAGCCCGGCACGTCGAGGTCGAGGGGCACCTGGCGAAGCCGGATAAGGGGATGTCAGATGGAGACCGCTGCTCGCTCGCGCGCCTGGCGCACTATCCTTGTCCTGTGCGGATTGATCCTGTTCGGATCGGCCGCCGACCTTCGTGCCGGCACATTGCTGTCGCCTGGCGCAGGCGTTCTCGTGCGCAAATCGGCCGAGCCGTTCGGCGTGTTCGCCTTCGCCATTTCCACCGGTGGCCTGCGCCAGAAATGGTTCGCGCTGAAAGAGAAGCTCGACGACGATATGGTGCAACTCGCGCTGTGCGACGGCGATCGCGACAATTGCGCCTCGCCGGCGGCGCTGAAGCTGCTCGCCATCGTCGACGAGGCCCGCGCCCGCGACGGCCGCGGGCTGCTCGGCGAGACCAACCGTGCCATCAACATTGCCATTCGCGCTGAAAACGACGGTGCCGAAGACATCTGGAGCTCGCCGCTCGAGACCTTCCAGCGTGGCGCCGGCGATTGCGAGGATTACGCCATCGCCAAGCTGGCCGCGTTGCGGCTTGCCGGAGTCGCCGCCGAGGACCTCCGCCTCATCGTGGTGCGCGATACCCGCAATGGCGAAGGCCATGCGGTTGCCTCGGCAAAGCTCGACGGCCACTGGCTGATGCTGGACAACCGGCGTATGGCCATGGTCGAGGATGACGACGCGCGCAACTACCAGCCGCTCTACGTGCTCTACCAATCCGCCGTGCTGAAATATGTCGGCGAACCCGTGCGGGGCGAGAGCCAGCGGGTGTCGATGGTGTCGGCCGAGGCCGACGCGCGCTGATCTTGCTATAACTGCCCGCCACAAACCCATTTCGCCGCACGATCCGGGACGGTAGCATGGCCATGGCCATGCTGGGGGCAATTGGAATGCGGTTGATCGTGCTGACTGTGCTTGCGCTGCTGGCTTGGCCGGCAGCACCAGGCTTCGCGCAATCCGGCGCATCCGACCGCTCTGTTGCCGACAGGCTGCCGCTGTTCGCCAGGAACAACTGCCAGCAGATCCGCGACCCCGGCAATCAATTGTTCTGCGGCGATGCGGAGCTTGCCGCCAGCGCCGAGAAGCTCAACACCGCCATCGAGGCGCGGCTCGCCCGCCTGCCCGATCGCCTGCCTGCAATCGAAGAGAACGCGATCTGGATCCGCCAGCGCAATCTCGGTTGCGGCATCGTTGGCCAGACCGAAATCCGCGCCGACGATTTCGACCGGGTGAAGGCCTGCCTTCTCAAGGTGACGGAGGAACGCGCCGCGATCGTGCGAGATCCGGATTTCGACTGTCTCGCGGCCAACACCGCGGCCGGCGCGCTGATCTGCGCAGACCCGTCGTTGGCACTCACCGAGACCGAGCTCAACGGCCAGGTGCTCGGCCTGATCGGCAAGCTGGACCCGACCGCGGCGCGCTTTGCCTTCGCGGAATACGGTCGCTGGACGCGAGAGCGCGATCGCAAGTGCAATCTGGTCGGCAAGGAGAACGTGCCACCTCAGGAGCTTGGCTCTGCGGAAGATTGCCTCGCCGATTACCTGAAGCGCAGGACCGACGAGATCGCGGCCGCCAGGGGCGATCCGAAGAAGGTGTTCGGCCGGCAGGTCGCGGCCAGGGAGCCCGACACCGATGCCGTCGATTTCTGCGCCGCGCGCATCCACGCCGCCAATTCGTGCGGCAACTTCCTCCGCATCAACCGCGTCTACGCGCTCGACAGCCAGGTGACCGGTCAGGAAGCGCAGGTCACCGGTGAGATCGAGATGGTCGTGCTGGCGCCCTTCACCGCCTGCAGCAAGGTCGCCACCACCTGCACCGGCACCTGCTGGGACACCAGCACCGGCCGTCCGCAATCGGGAGCCACCAACAAGGAGCGCTCCGCAGCAGCCTTCAACGTCACGCGCCGCCTGCGGATCCAGCGGACGTTTGCCTTCGTGAAAGCCGCCGACGGCTGGCGTTGCCGTGAAGACGAGCTGGCGCCAGTGAACTCGGGCACCGCGGGCGGAGGATCGTAAGGGCTCTCTCCTCTTCCGCGCCCCGTTCTTACATGGTGAGGGCGCCTCCGCAAAGACGGTGAAGGACGGACTCGCCGAGAGTCCCCCCTCACCCGGGATTTGCTCTCCCAAATTCCGGCCTCTCCCCGCAAGCGGGAGAGGTGAACGAGCCCGCGGCCGGCTGATTCAGCTTAAAGCCGTTCCAGTTTAGATATCCAGATATCTCTAGATATCTTGGGCGTGGAGCGCCGCGGCGCGGCGCTCCATCAACGCGCGCTCACGCCCATTGGTCGCAAGATGCGCGGCGGCCTCGAACGCGTGCCGCGCCTCCGCAAGCCGTCCGAGCTTTTGCAGGAAATCACCACGAACCGCCGGCAGGTGATGATAGGCCGACAGCGCCGGCGCGCCGGCGATCTCGTCAAGCACGTCAAGTCCGGCCTGCGGTCCATCGGCCATGCCGACCGCGACCGCGCGATTGAGCTCGATGACCGGTGAGCGCACCAGCCGCGCCAGCTCGGCGTAAAGCTGCGCGATGCGCCGCCAGTCCGTGTCCGCAGCCGTTCCCGCCGTGGCATGACACGCCGCAATCGCGGCCTGAAGCGCGTAAAACCTTCCCGTGCCGCCGAGCTCGCGGGCACGTTCGAGTGCGCGCAGGCCGCGACGGATCTGCGAGCGATCCCAGAGCGTGCGATCCTGGTCCATCAGCAGGATGGGGTCACCATTCGCGTCGATGCGAGCACGGGCTCGCGCGGCATTCAAATCCATCAGAGCGGCGAGGCCGTGGACCTCGGGCTCGTCCGAGGCGAGGCCGGCGAGCACGCGGCCCATGCGCAGCGCCTCGTCGCAGAGCTGCGGCCGCAGCCATTCCTCGCCGCGCGCCGCGAGGTAGCCTTCGTTGAAGATGAGATAGACGACCTCCAGCACCGAGGCGAGACGCTCCGACAGAGCCTCGCCGCCCGGCGTCTCGTAGGCAAGGCCGGATCCCGACAACGTTCGCTTGGCGCGGACGATGCGCTGGGAGATGGTTGCTTCCGGCACGAGATAGGCGCGCGCGATCTCGGACGTGGTCAAGCCGCAGATCATGCGCAGCGCCAGCGCCGCGCGTGCCTCGCGCGACAGGATCGGATGACAGGCGGTGAAGACCAGCCGCAGCAATTCATCGCCGATATCATCGTCGAGCGCAGCATCGAAATCCGGCACGATCTCCTGCTCCTGCAACATGTCACGCGCCAGCATGTCGTGCTTGTCCGCAAGCATTCTGCCGCGGCGCAGGACATCGAGGGCGCGGCGCCTCGCAGTGGTCATGAGCCAGGCGCCGGGATTGTCGGGCACGCCGATGACAGGCCAGGCTTCGAGGGCCGCAACCAGCGCGTCCTGGGTCAGCTCTTCCGCGAGCGGCACGTCGCGCAGCATCCGCGACAGCGTCGCGAGCAGCCGCGGCTGCACGACGCGCCAGGTGGCGTGAATCGTGGCACGGATCTGGTCGATGTCGGCGGCCGTCATCGCCGCCGACCGGAATGAGCGATGCTGACCATCAGGCGTGCGCAGCTACCCCGGACCGGGCGTCGACCTCGCAGGCGCCGTCCACGCCCGGCGTGGCGAAGGCCCGCAACTCGCAGGTGCCGTCCCAGCCCGGCATGTGATCGAGGTGCAGCTGCATGAACTCCTTGGCCATGGCCAGGGCTTCCGTCTTGTCGCGCAACTCGAAAATGGCGTAGCCGCCGACCACTTCCTTGGCCTCGATGAAGGGACCGTCGATGACGCTGAGCTCGCCGTCGACAATCCGCACGCGCGCGCCGGTCGCAAGCGGCATCAGGCCGCCATTGTCGATCATCCGGCCGGCCCTGATTTCCCGTTCGGAAATCTTCTGCATGGCCTCCATCAGCGCCGGGGTCGGGCCGGTCATCGGCCGGCTGGAAGTGACGATGTACATGAAGCGCATGCAAAACTCCTGTTGAGGCGAGACGCGGCCGGTTCGGCCGCGCGATCAGCTCGCTATTGGGATGACGATCCAGCCGGAGCCGGATCGACATGGGCGCAGGAAAAATTGCGAGGAGAAAACCGGAACCGCGCCTATTGGCGCAGCATGATCAGGGGATCGGCCGTATCGGGAACCCGCCGCCATTGCGCGTTGTCGTCGGCCTCGAACTGCCAGACGTCGCCCGTTTTCGACTTCAGGATGATCTGGCCGCGCTCGAGCCGCCACTGGGTCGGATTGAACTGGGCGATCGCCGCATCGCATTTCGGCTTGAGGAAAACCTGGAAATTGTCCTGATCGGCTTCCGTGTTGGTCAGCGTCAATCCGCAGAGCGGCTGGCCGTTGCCGCGCACCATGGCCCAGTCGCCGATCATCTGGTCCATCGACTTCGCCATCGAGCGGGCGGCGGCGAGGTCCTGCAGGATGTAGACGCCCTCGCCCTGCCGCAGGCCTTCGAAGATGCCGGCCTCGACCTCGGTGAAGTCGATCACGGATTCACCGGTCGCATCCTGCAAGCGCAAGATGTCGAGCCCCTTGACGCTCCAGGCGACGATGTCCTTGGTGAAAGGCAGCGCAGTCTTGCAGGCCGGCTCGAGCTCGAGCTTGAAACCTTGCGCCGCGGCGTCGCCCTTCATCGTGATGACGCAGGTCTTGCTGCGTTCGGTGGTCGAGAGCTCCCATTGTCCGGGCATCTCTTTCTTCAGGGTCGTCGCATCCTGCGCACGCGCAGCGCTGCTCGCGGCGACGCAGGCCGCGATCAGCAAAGCAACGACCCGAAGAACTCTCATCAGCGCCCCTTGAACGGCGTTTCCGCAACCGGCGTCAGCGGGGGCTTGCCGGCGAACCAGGACTTGAGGTTGTCGACCACGAGCTGGTCCATGGCGTTGCGCGTGACCACCGACGCCGAGCCGATATGCGGCAGCAGCACGACGTTCTGCATGGTCTTGAGCTCCTCCGGCACGTTGGGCTCGGCCGCGAACACGTCGAGGCCGGCAGCGAGGATGGTGCCGGACTTCAGCGCCTGGACCAAAGCCTGCTCGTCGACGACGGAGCCGCGCGCGACGTTGACCAGCACGCCGCGCGGGCCGAGCGCCTTGAGCACCTCGGCATTGATTATCTTGTCGGTCGAGGCGCCGCCCGGCACGATCACTATCAACGTGTCGACCGCCTTCGCCATCTCGATCAGGTCGGGGTAGTGCTTGTAGGAGACGTCCTTGGACGGATTGCGCGAGTGATAGACCACCGGCACCAGCGAGGCATCGAGCCGACGCGCGATCGCCTGGCCGATCCGGCCCATGCCGACGATGCCGACCTGGCGGTCCCGCAGCGAGCCGACGCTGAGCGGATAGTTTTGGGTCTGCCACAGGCCCGAGCGGACGTAGCGGTCGGCCTTGATGAACTCGCGCACGGTGGAGATCAGCAGGCCCATCGCGACGTCGGCGACCTCCTCGGTCAGCACGTCAGGCGTGTTGGTGACGATGATGTTGTGCTCGGCGGCGTATCTGGCGTCGATGTGGTCGTAGCCGACGCCGAAGCTCGCCACCATCTCGATCCCCGGCAATTGCGACAGCGAATCCTTGTCGGCACGGACGGTGTGATAGGTCACCGCGACGCCGCGGATCTTGTCGCGGATCGCCGGGGTCAGCCGCTCGAGGTCGCCTCGCGTCTCGGCCTTGTGCACGACGAAGTGATCGGAAAACCCGTTCTCGAGGATCGGCCGCACCGGCCCATAGATCAGAAGGTCGATCTTGTCGGACGAAATCGAACCGGTGGACATCAGCTTTCCTTTCCAAGCGCGCTCTCATGCCAGCGCCGTAAAACGAGGTGGGAAACTAGCGCCAGCACCCCATAGATGACAATCCCGGCCAGCGACAACAAAAGCAGCGCTGCGAACATGCGGGGTATGTTCAATCGATAGCCGGATTCGGCAATTCTGTAGGCGAGGCCGGAGCCGGCGCCCGCCGTTCCCGCCGCGATCTCGGCCACGACCGCGCCGATCAGCGACAGGCCGCCGGCGATGCGCAGGCCGCCCAAAATGTAGGGCAGCGCCGCGGGCAGCTTCAGGAAGCGCAGGGTTTGCGGCGGCGAGGCGCCATAGAGCTGGAACAGGCCGGCGAGGTTGCGGTCGACCGAGTTCAGCCCGAGCGTGGTGTTCGACAACACCGGGAAAAAGGCGACGATAAAAGCGCAGACGACGACCGCGGTCTGCTGCTCCAGATAGATCAGGAGCAGCGGTGCGATCGCGATCACCGGCGTCACCTGCAGCACGACGGCATAGGGGAACAGCGAGTATTCCAGCCATTTCGACTGGTTGAACAGCAGCGCCAAGGCGATGCCGCCGATGCTCGCGGCGACAAAACCTTCCAGCGTCGTCAGCAGCGTGGTGGCGAGCGATTGCGACAGCACCGCCCAGTCCTTGATCAGCGTCAGGAAGATGACCGATGGCGCCGGCAGCACATAAGGTGGGATCTCCCGGATGCGAACCACGAGCTCCCAGGCGGCAAGGCCGGCCGCGAACACGATGATGGGCAGCACGAAGCGCACCGCGGTCTGCGCGCCGGACGGCCTTGCGACGAGGGGCGCTTGCGCGTTCATAGCACCGACTGTTCCGAGTAGGAGGGCGCCAGCGCGGCCGATACTTTGCGGCAATAATCCGAATACGCCGCCGAGGTGCGAAACTCCTCACCGCGCGGCTCGACGGTTTCGACGCGGATGTCGGCCTGGATGCGACCGGGACGTGCCGTCATGACCACGACGCGCTGGGACAGATAGACGGATCTGAACACCGAATGGGTGACGAAGATGACGGTCTTGCCAAGGCTGCGCCACAGCGCGAGCAGATCGTTGTTGAGGCGGAAGCGCGTGATCTCGTCGAGCGCCGCGAACGGCTCATCCATCAGGAGAATGTCGGGATCGGTGACGAGCGCGCGCGCGAGCGACACCCGCATCTTCATGCCGCCGGACAATTCGCGTGGAAAGGCGTCGGCGAAATCGGCGAGCCCGACGCTCGCCAGCGCCGCATCGGCCCGCGCCCGCCCTTCGGCCTTCGGGACGCCGCCGAGCTTCAACGGCAGCCGCACGTTTCGCGCACACTGGTCCAGGGCATCAGGGTCGGCTCCTGGAACACGAAGCCGATGCCATGGCCGATTTGCGCCGGACCTCCATGACGCGACATCCGCACCGTGCCGATGACGCTGCGCTGAGCCCCGCAATCAGCCTCAGCGCCGTCGACTTGCCGCAGCCGGAAGGCCCGAGCAGCGAGATGAACTCGCCCTTGCGCACCGCGAGGTCGAAGGGACCGAGCGCCATGACGCCGTTGTCATAGGCCTTCGTCACGCCGCGCAGGCTGACGGCGAGCGCCGTCAGGCTGGCCTCGACCGTGTGCGGAGTTTTGCTCTCTACCATCGAGCGCTGCTGCCCACCTCTCCCCATCGGGGAGAGGTGAAGGACGCCGATGCACCTTGGCCAAATCTCGACATGCGCTACGGCTTGGCAGGGCGCAGCTCGACGCCGACGCCCTTGTTGACGAAGCGCAGGGTGTAGGACTTGCGGAAATCGAGATCGCCCTTCACGACGCCGGCCTTCACCATCTTGTTGAAGAAGGAGGTGTAGCGATCGTCGCTCATCGCGCCGATGCCGTTCTTCAGGCTGTCGCCGGAATCGACGATGCCGTATTCCTTCATCTTGGCGACGGAATAGGCAAGCAGCTCGTCGCTCATTTCCGGATTGAGCTTCTTGATCATGGCGTTGCCGGCGGAATTGTCGCCGTAGATGTAATTGTACCAGCCGATCATGGAGGCGTCGACGAAGCGCTGCACCAGGTCCGCCTTCTTCTCGACCAGGTCGCGACGCGTCTCGATCAGCGTCGAATAGGTGTTGAAGCCGGCATCGGCGAGCAGGATGACGTTGGGCTTGAAACCGGCGGCCTTCTCGACGGCGAAAGGCTCGGAGGTGACGTAGCCCTGCATCGCGCTCTTGGGGTTGGCGATGAAGGGCTGCGGATTGAAATTATAGGGCCGGACGTTCTTCTCGCTGAAGCCGTATTCGGACTTCAGCCACTGGAAGTAGCTGGTCATGCCCTCCTTGGAGACGAACAGCGTCAGCGGCTTGAGGTCCTCGATCTTGGTGACCTTCGCATCCGGCTGCGTCAGCATCACCTGCGGGTCCTTCTGGAAGACCGCGGCGATGGTGACCACGGGGACGTTGTTGGCGACCGCGTCGAACGACATCAGCGTGTTCGCGGCCATGAAGAAATCGATCTTGCCGGCGATCAGCAGCATCCGGTTGTTCTCGTTGGGCCCGCCCGGAACAATGGTGACGTCGAGCCCATATTTCTTGTAGGTGCCGTCGGCGACCGCCTGGAAGAAGCCGCCGTGCTCGGCCTCGGCCACCCAGTTGGTGCCGAAGGTGACCTTGTCCAGGGTTTCCGCGCGCGCCGGCAGGATCGGCAGGACCGTGGCCAGCAAGCCTGCCGTTAACGCTCGCCGCAGATGGGAAGGGCTCATAATGGGACTCCGTCGATCGTGTCTGGCCGATGCCAGACCAACGCGATAAAGCAAGACATTCGGGGACGCGAACCGGCCAGGCCCGCATCCCCTGCATAGCACCAAACTACGTGACAAATTCGGGCAAAGAAACCTTGATGGCGCCTCCGCGCAACTGGACCGAGATCCGCTGGGCCGATGCGAACCCTGCGGACGTGTCGCGCTGGATCGCGGTGCTGCCGCTGGCGGCGACCGAGCAGCACGGCCCGCATCTGCCGCTCGATACCGACGTGCTGATCGCGGACGCCTATCTTGCACGCGTGCAGGAGATGCTGCCCGCGGCCATTCCGGCGACCTTCCTGCCGGTTGAACCGATCGGCATTTCCACCGAGCATATCGACTATCCGGGCACGCGAACGCTGCCGACGGAGGTGGCGCTGAAGCGCTGGACCACGATCGGCGAGGACATCGCGCGACGCGGCGTGAAGAAGCTCGTCATCATCACCAGCCATGGCGGCAACAGCGCAGCGATGATGCTGGTGGCGCAGGATCTGCGTGCACATCAAAAACTGCTCGTGGTGACGACGTCGTGGTCGCGCCTGTCGGCTGCAGAAAAGCTGTTCCCGGCTGATGAAGTTCGTCACGGCATTCACGGCGGCGCGGTCGAGACCTCGATCATGCTGGCGCGCTATGCCGATCAGGTGCGCGTGGATGCGATCGCGGATTTTCCCGCGAGCAGCATCGCGATGGAGAAACAATATCGCTGGCTCTCGACGCAACGGCCCGCGCCCTTTGCCTGGCAGGCGCAGGATCTCAACCCCGGCGGCGCCGTCGGCAATGCGACATTGGCCGTGATCGAGAAGGGCGAGCAGCTCATCGACGAAGGCGCGCGTGCTTTTTGCGAGCTGCTGGCCGAGGTCGATAACTTCGACGTGAACAGGCTCGCCAAAGGCCCCCTCGGTTAGCTCGCATCTAGCTGAAATTATTCTGGAAAGAGCTGCATTTCCAGGCCATCCGAGGCGCCTTCGAACCAGTTTCGGCAAGCCTCCGTCCAATTGGGCACGCGGGCCACAACGGACCGCCTCAGCCCCGCATGGAGTTTCTCATGTCGATCAAGACCAGGATTGCTGCCGTCGCTCTCGCCGCCCTCACCGTCACCGCCGGTGTCGCGTCCACCACGTCGACTGCTCAGGCCAAGCCGCTCGGTTGGGGCTGGGGTGTCGGCGCGGACATCGCTACCGCCACCATCATCGGCACGGCGGTCGTCGCCAGCAGCCAACCCTACGGCTATCACCGCTGCGGCTGGGTCGCCCAGTACAACGCTTACGGCCAGTTCGTCGGCAACATTCGGACTTGCTACTGATCCAGATATCTGAGGGCGATCTTACGTGGATCCCGCGTCCGACACGGGCGCCTCATCCACCCGCCCGGCTGTCCCCCCGGGCGGGGTCATCCGTTTTTGGCGACCGGAAATTTGTTGCAGCCCCGTCACATAAGGGTGCGAACCAGCGTCTGCGACATCACGCACTAGTTGCTATTGCGAATTATTAGCAATAAAGTTTGCAGCGAGCGCAGGGACTTGGCGTGACCTTGGGGTGAAACGCATCGAAACGAGCTCGTCTCGTCCGATCGCGCGAACAGCCAAGACCCTGATGACAGGAGCACCGCGAATCGGCAGGGATGTCGGGCGCGGTTGGGGCAGGGTCGCGGCTGGGGGCGTAGTTTTGACGTTGCAAGGTCACCGTTACAGGCATTTGCGGACGGCCGCGGCGCTCGCCTCAGGCGTGCTGGCGCTGCCGGACGCGAGCTTTGCCGCCGACCTCCCGCTGAAGGCGCGCGCCGCGAAAACAATCTACGAGTGGACCGGCTTCTATGTCGGCGGCCACTTCGGCTATGGCGACGCGAGTTTCGGACCCGGCACCAATCCCATGCCTGAGCAGGGCGTCATCCTGCCGCACAGTGCGACCGGGCTCACGGGCGGCTACCAGCTCGGCTACAACCGGCAGCTTTCCAACCGCATCGTGCTCGGCATTGAGGCGGATTCGACCTTCACGAGTCCGTCTGACGGTCCGGCACTCGCACGTTCGCCGGCGCCATTCCACACCACGATTGATTATGTCGGCACCGTGCGCGGCCGCATCGGTTATGCCTTCGATCGGTTCATGCCTTACGTCACCGGTGGCATCGCGTGGGGACACGCGCATATCAACGTCAATGACGGCGACGGCGTCACCGGATTATTTCCGGTCGGCCACTACCAGACCGGATGGACAGCGGGCCTCGGTCTCGAATACGCCGTCAGCGACAATTGGACCGCGAAGGCCGAATACGACTATGTCAACCTCTCTCGCAAGACTTACGATCTCACTGGCTTTGGCCTCGGCAGCGTCAACGTCGATCCACGCATTCACCTGTTCAAGCTCGGCCTGAACTACCAGTTCGGCGACACGCCGTGGATGCCGGTCGTCGGCGGCAAGACCAAGCTGCCTGAATCCGACGACTGGAACGTCCACGCCCAGACCACCGTGCTGCCGCAAGGCTATGGACCGATCCACTCGCCCTATGCGAGCCCGTTCAGCCTTCCCGGCAGCGGCCAGTTCCAGGCGACTTGGACGACGACCGCATTCCTGGGAGCGCGGCTCTGGGACGGCGGCGAGCTCTATTTCAACCCCGAGCTGGCGCAGGGATTTGGTCTGAACGGCACGCTCGGGCTTGCCGGCTTCTCCAATGGCGAAGCGCAGAAGGCCGGCGCGCCATTCCCGAAAATCCGGGCGCAGCGCTACTATGTCAAGCAGACGTTTGGTCTTGGCGGCGCACAGGAAAACGTCGACGACGCGCCGAACCAGCTCGCGGGCAAGCGCGATGTCGATCGCGTCACGCTGATCGTCGGCCGCTTCGCCGTCGGCGATTTCTTCGACGGCAACTCCTATGCAAAAGATCCGCGCGCCGATTTTATGAACTGGGCGATGTGGGCGTCGGCCGCCTATGACTTCCCCGCCGATCTGCCCGGCTACACCCGCGGCGCCATGGTCGAGCTCAACCGCAAGGATTGGGCAATCCGCGCCGGCCTGTTCCAGGTGCCATCCGCGCCGAACAGTGATGTGCTGACCTTCAAGACCGGCGGCACCGTCGTCGAGTTTGAGGAGCGTCATTCGATCTTCGAGCAACCCGGCAAATTGCGCGTCGGCGTCTTCGCCAACAGCGGCAACACCGCCAATTATCGCGAGGTGGTGGACTTGGCCGCGGCGAATCCCGCGCTCGACATCAACGACATCGCGCTCGCCGATCAGCGAACCCGGCCCAAATACGGCTTCTACGTCAATCTCGAGCAGCAGATCGTCAAGGACGTCGGATTGTTCGCGCGCGCAAGCTGGAACGACGGCCAGAACCAGATCCTGTCCTTCACCGACATCGACCGTAGCCTGTCGGGCGGCTTGTCGATCAAGGGCAGCCACTGGGGACGGCCGGATGACACCGTCGGCATCGGCGGTGCCATCAACGGCCTCTCGGCCCCACATCGCGATTTTCTTGCCGCCGGCGGCACCGGCCTCCTAATCGGCGACGGCCAGCTCAACTATCGCACCGAACGCATCCTCGAGGCCTACTACGCCTATTCGGTGATCAAGGGCGTGACGTTGACCGCCGACTATCAGCTCGTGGTCAATCCCGCCTACAACGCAGACCGCGGGCCCGTGTCGATCTTCTCGGGCCGCCTGCACGCCGAGTTCTGAGGCTGCGGGAACAGATGTCCCGCCGGTGCGACAAGTTGGTCGGAACCAGGCAAAACGCGCGTCGCGCTCCTATATGAGGGCTCGGTCCGGCGTCCGCCAGGCTGATTTTCCCCTTCGCTTGCACACAATGTTGTCTGTCGAACTCATCTTCGTCGTCATCCTGATCGTCATCAACGGCCTGCTGTCCATGTCGGAGCTTGCCGTGGTCTCATCGCGCCCGGCGCGGCTGTCGCTGCTGGCCGCCAAAGGCGTGCGCGGCGCCGAGCGCGCGCTGACACTGGCCGCCGATCCCGGGAAGTTCCTCTCCACGGTGCAGATCGGCATCACCCTGGTCGGCGTGCTCTCGGGCGCGTTCTCCGGCGCGACGCTCGGGCAGCGGCTGACGCAATGGCTGGTCGAGCTCGGCCTGTCCCCGGGCATTGCCGATATCGTCGGCGTCGGCATCGTCGTCACCATCATCACCTATGCGACCCTGATCGTCGGCGAGCTGGTGCCGAAGCAGGTGGCGCTGCGCGACCCCGAAAGCATCGCGGTGAAGGTCGCGCCCGCGATGCACGTGCTGGCGCGGGTCTCGCTGCCGCTCGTGTTTCTGCTCGATCTCTCCGGCAAGCTGATCCTCACGCTGCTTGGCCGCGGCGGCAAAGCCGAGGAGAAAGTATCGGAGGACGAGATCCATCATCTTGTGAGCGAGGCCGAGAGCGCGGGCGTGCTCGAGCCCGGCGAGAAGGAGATGATTGCCGGCGTCATGCGGCTCGGCGACCGCCCGGTCGGCGCCGTGATGACACCACGCACGGAGGTCGACGAGATCGATCTGGGCGATAATCAGCAAGCGATCCAGACGCTGATCGCGAAGAGCCCGCACTCGCGCTTTCCAGTCTCCGACGGCGATCGCGACAAGCCGATCGGCGTGCTCCAGGCGAAGGACCTGCTGGTCGCTTACATGAACGAGCGCACGCCGGATCTGCGAGCGCTGATCCGCGAAGCGCCAAGCATTCCCGCCTCAGCCGATGCCCGCGATGTGCTGGCAATTCTCAGAGCTGCGCCGGTTCATGTCGGTTTCGTCTATGACGAGTACGGCGCGTTCGAGGGCGTGGTAACGGCAGCCGATATTCTGGAGTCGATCGTCGGCGCCTTCCATTCCGAGGAAGGGCCGCCGGAGCCGGCTTACGTCGAGCGCGCGGATGGCTCACTGCTCGTCTCAGGCTGGATGCCGGTCGACGAATTCGGCGAACTGCTGAGCATCGAGCTGCCGCCGCATCACCGCTACAACACGGTGGCCGGTCTCGTGCTGCAGCAATTCACGGTGTTGCCCAATGTCGGCGACGCCTTCGACTTTGCCGGCTGGCACATCGAGGTGGTCGATCTCGATGGCAGGAGGATCGACAAAATTCTGGCGAGCCGGCTGGGCGAAGTCGAGACGGGGTGAGCGCGAGTGCGCCACCCTCACCCGAACCTTACCCCGATCCGCTTTTCCTTGCGCCACACCACCACGGAGGCGAGATGCGCTCCGTCGGCCTTGATGGACAGGGTGAACTGGTCCGGGATACCGACCGGGCTGGTGACGTCGAGGGCTGCGCCGGTAGCGGAGAAATTGCGGACGGTGCAGTCGATCGCGCCGCCGCCGAACTCGATGGTCCCGGCCTTCAATACACGATGCCTGGTCTTGTTGCGTCGTTCCTCGTCCATTGAGCCAATTTACACCCGAAGCTGACACAGAGGTTAAGATGCAACGGACTCGCGATGAATTTACGCCGCGGCAGGCTGCGGCGGTATCATGCGGTGGAGCGGAGCCTCACAGCGCCGGCTGAAACGTATCCGCGCGCGCCATCCGCCAGGCCTCGCCGAACCGCGGGTCTTCCGTCCCTTCGAGCAGCTCGCCCAGGCGCAGCGCCGGATAGAGCTGTGCGAAGGTCTGCACATGGGTCGTCGAGGTCCGCTGGCTGAAATGGACCGGGCGTAGCTCCTGGGGATGCTCCAGACCCGCCGCGGCGATCAGCTCGGCCAGCGAGTGCAACGTGGCGTGGTGATAATTGTGCACGCGGTCGATCTTGAGCGGCACGTAGAGCGCGCGCGCACGCGTCGGGTCCTGGGTCGCGACGCCGGTCGGGCAGCGGTCGGTGTGGCAGCTCAGCGACTGGATGCAGCCGAGCGAGAACATGAAGCCGCGCGCCGAATTGCACCAGTCGGCGCCGATCGCCATTGCGCGCGCCATATCGAAGGCGGTGGCGATCTTGCCGGACGCGCCGATCTTGATGCGGTCGCGGGCATTGATCCCGATCAGCGCATTATGGACGAAATTGACGCCCTCGCGCATCGGCATGCCCAAATGGTCCATGAACTCCAGCGGCGCGGCACCAGTGCCGCCCTCGTTACCGTCGACGACGACGAAATCAGGATAGATGCCGGTCTCCAGCATCGCCTTGCAGATCGCCAGAAACTCCCAGGGGTGGCCGATGCAGAGCTTGAAGCCGGCCGGCTTTCCGCCGGAGAGTTTTCGCATCTCGGCAATGAACTGCATCATGCCAACAGGCGTGGAGAAGGCGCGATGCGAGGCCGGCGAGATGCAGTCCTCACCCATCGAGACGCCGCGGATTTTCGAGATCTCCTCCGAGACCTTCGCTGCCGGCAGCACGCCGCCATGGCCTGGCTTGGCGCCCTGGCTGATCTTGAGCTCGACCATCTTGATCTGGTCATGGCTCGCAACCCGCGCGAACGCCTCGGGATCGAAGCTGCCGTCGAGATGACGGCAGCCGAAATAGCCGGAGCCGATCTCCCAGATGATGTCGCCACCCATCTCGGCGTGATAGGGACTGAAGCCGCCCTCGCCGGTATCATGGGCGAAGCCGCCCTTCTTGGCGCCGGCATTGAGCGCGCGCACCGCGTTCGGACTGAGCGCGCCAAAGCTCATCGCCGAGATGTTGAACACCGAGGCCGAATAGGGCTTTGGGCAATCTGGCCCGCCGATGGTGACGCGAAACTTCTCCTCGGCATGCGCCTTCGGCGACACCGAGTGATGCATCCACTCATAGCCCTCGCGATAGACATCCTCCTGAGTGCCGAACGGACGCTTGTCGAGCTGCATCTTGGCGCGCTGATAGACCACTGCGCGGATGTCGCGCGAGAACGGCATGCCGTCCTTCTCGCTCTCGAAGAAATACTGCCGCATCTCCGGCCTGATCTCTTCGAGCAGGAAGCGGATATGCGCCGAGATCGGGTAATTGCGCAGAACCGCATGGCCCTTCTGCATGAGATCACGAACACCGAGCGCCGTCAGGGCGCCGAAGATCACGATCGGGATCAGCAGGATGCCGAAGATCTTGCGGTCCGCGATGCCGATGCCGATCAGCAATGCGGTGACGACCGCGCAGATCGTCAGGATGATGAAGCGCGGCGAGAATGGAAGCAGCAGGGTTTCCATGATCCCCTCTTCCGCCAGCGGCAGGCGTTTGGGGGACCCCTGTGTTTTGTTGTCGTCGGTCACGATCCGATCCTCTTGCCATGAGGCGGCACGATACGCCCGCGCCTGTCATACGGATATGACGTGGCGGTTGTTTCTGGCTAGCGAATTCGGCCAAGGCAAATCAATCAGCGCGACGGCTGGTCTTTTTGCAGTGCAATAGACGCGGGTGGATTCGGGCACGGCAGGCGCGCGCAGCGCCGCCAGTGGAGCCACTAGGGTTCCACCAGGCGAGCCGTCGTCCCGGGCAAGATGATTGCAGAACCGGGGCGGCTAAGGCAGCCGACCGGCGCTTAACGCTCGACGAACGCCTTCTCGATCACGAAATGGCCAGGCTTGTTGCCGGAACCCTCGACGAAGTCGCGGCCCTCGAACATCAGCTTCAGCTCTTCGAGCATTGCCGGGCTGCCGCACATCATGACGCGGTCGGTTGCGATGTCGAGCGGGCCCTGGCCGATGTCGTTGAAGATCTGCCCGGAGCTGATGAGGTCGGTGATGCGGCCGCGGTTGCGGAACGGCTCGCGGGTCACGGTCGGATAGTAGATCAGCTTGTCCGCGAGCAGTTCGCCGAACAGCTCGTCCTCGCGCAAATTCGCGACCAGCTTCTCGCCATAGGCGAGCTCGGAGACCTGGCGGCAGCCGTGCACCAGCACGATGCTCTCGAACTGGTCATAAACCTCGGGGTCCTTGATCAGGCTGGCGAAGGGCGCGAGGCCGGTGCCGGTCGAGAACAGCATCAGCCGCTTGCCGGGGATGAGGTTGTCGGTGATCAACGTGCCGGTCGCCTTGCGGCCGACCAGGATGGTGTCGCCTTCCTTGATCTTCTGGAGGCGCGAGGTCAGCGGTCCGTCCTGCACCTTGATCGAGAAGAACTCGAGCTCTTCCTCGTGATTGGCGCTGGCCATGCTGTAGGCACGCAGCAGCGGACGGCCATCGACCTCGAGGCCGATCATCGCGAACTGGCCGTTCTGGAAGCGGAAGCCGGTGTCGCGCGTGGCGCGGAAGCTGAACAGCGTGTCGGTCCAGTGCTGGACGGAAAGAACCTTCTCTCGGTAAAACGCGCTCATGATTTTCGATGTTCCGAATAATTGCGGCTTAAGGGCAAAAGCGTTGCCCGGCCCCTGAAAACGGGGCCGACACCATTGCCATGGCGGAGGATTTCGCGTGTGTGATCTACGCCATTGAGACCAATAATCAACCTCGTTCCGGATGCAATTGATGCCGGTCAAAGCGGCATTTGCGGCGGAAATGGCCGCATCATTAACGGATCTGCTGTCCGGAGCGAGCAGAGGACAATTTCTTTTCCCTTTTGGGCGCAATAGCAGCACTTAATTTCCATCTCGCTCGCGAGAATTTCATTAAGAATAGTTCTGACTTTCACCCCGGTTTGGCGCCAGTTCCCGCGTTTTTGCGGCTTTTGGCGACAGGAACGATCAGGACATGGCAAGCGGCGAGCGGATCTTCGTCCAGGCGATCAGGAGCTATGGGGCGCGCCATGGCATCGACGTCGATGTCCGCTCCGGCGGCTGGCTGATCGCGATGCGTCGTGGCGAGATGCGCCGCTTCGCGTTCGGCTACGATATCGGCCTCAACAGTGCGATTGCGCATCGCCTCGCCAATGACAAATCGGCGACCGCCGAGGCCCTGTCGCTTGCACGCGTGCCCTGCATTCCGCATCACCTCTTCCTCAACCCGAAGCTGGGCAGCAATGTCGTTGATGCCGCCTGGCGAGAGGCCATGCTTGGGCTGCTTCAGGACAATCCGCAAGGCGTGGTTGTGAAGCCCAACGAGGGGACGTCGGGACGATCGGTTTTCAAGGTGACGACAGAGACCGAACTCGACCGCGCGGCTGTCGAAGTCTTTTCGATGAGCACGGGGCTCGTGATCTCGCCCTATCTCGAGATCGAGGACGAGGTCCGTGTGATCCTGCTCGATGATGTTCCCCGCATCGTTTACAGCAAGCAGCGTGGCTCGGATTGGCGGCACAATCTCGACGCCGGCGCAAAGCCCGTGCTGCTGGAGGGCGGCGAGGTCCGCGCGACCTGCGTGAAGCTGGCGACCGATGCCGCAAGAGCGATCAGCATCGCCTTTTCCTCAATTGACGTGGTGCGCGTGGATGGCGACTGGCGCGTGCTGGAAATCAACTCCGGCGTGATGATGGAAGCGCTGGCGAAGCTCCATCCCGAGCTGGTGCAGGCGACGTACGACTCGGCGCTGGACCGGATGTTTGGGACAGGCAAATAGCCGCGGGCTCAATTCACCCTCCCCTGGAAGGCAGGGGAAGAGAGACCGCCCTAATTATTCGCGCTCGCGGAATCGTCCATCGCCTTGAAGGCTTCTTCCAGTTGCAGCGAGATCGGCACGTTCATCCGCTCGCCGGTCGGCATTCGCGCGGTGAACCATTTGTTATACAGCGGCACGAGATCGTGGTTGGAGCCGAGCTTGCGGAAGGTGCGCTCCACCACGGCTGATAATTGCGGCTCGCCCTTGCGGAACATGATGCCGTAGGGGTCGTAGGACAGGAAGTCGCCGGTGACGCGGAACTTGTCCTGCGCCTTGTGGCGGACGATCAGGCCGGAGAGGAGAATGTCGTCGGTCGCGAACGCGTCAGCCTTGCCGTCGACCAGCATCTGGTACGACTGCTCATGGTCGGCGCCGACGGCGATGTTCAGCCCCAGCGACAACTTCTTGTCGGCCGCCTGGATCGCCTGCTCGTTGGTGGTGCCCTTCGTCACCACGATGGTCTTGCCCTTGAGATCAGCCAGCGACTGGACGCTGGACGCCTTCGGCACCATCAGCTTGGTGCCGGCGACGAACATCAGCGGCGAGAAAGCGACGCGCTTGCCGCGCTCGGAATTGGCCGTGGTCGAGCCGCATTCCAGATCGATCTTGTTCTGGAGCACCGCGTCGATGCGGTCATCCGAGGTGACCTTGACGTAATCGATCTTCAGGTTGGGATCGTCGACCTCGACGCCGATCTCCTCGACGATGGCCTCGCAGAGTTCGAGGCTGTAGCCGATCGGACGATTGGCCTGGTCGAGGAAGGAGAACGGCGGCGAGCTTTCGCGGTAGCCGAGCCGCACGGTGTGCGCGTTCTTGATGGCAAGCAACGTCGGGCTGAGCCCTTCGCTGCCGCCGGTCTGGGCGGAAGCCCCCGTTGCCAGCAGACATGCTGTCAGCAACAGGCCGCCCGAAATCGCCGTCAAAGGGCGCATGAAGCACTCCCGTCAGTGGCCGGCCAACGCGGGTACTTCGCCGGGCACCATGTCATCAGGCACGGCGTCGCTCGGTCCCATCGCATGCTCGGGCCCGAGCTCGCCTTCCCACTTCGCCACGACCGAGGTCGCCAGCGTGTTGCCGATCACGTTGGTGGCGCTGCGGCCCATGTCGAGGAAGGTGTCGATGCCCATGATCATCAACAGACCCGCCTCGGGAATGTTGAACTGCGACAGCGTCGAGGCGATCACGACGAGGAGGCGCGCGGCACGCCGGCGACGCCCTTCGAGGTGATCATCAGGGTCGCGAGCATCGCGAGCTGCGTGCCGAGCGGCATGTCGATGTGATAGCTCTGCGCGATGAAGATGCTCGCGAAGGTGCAGTACATCATCGTGCCGTCGAGGTTGAACGAATAGCCGAGCGGCAGCACGAAACTCGAGATCCGCGACGAGGCGCCGAACTTGTTCAGTCCCTCCAGCGTCTTCGGATAGGCCGCTTCCGAGCTCGCGGTGGAGAACGCGATCATCAGCGGCTCGCGGATCAGCCTGAGCAGATGGCTGTAGCGCGGCCCGATCACGATGAAGCCGACGATCACCAGGATACCCCAGAGCAGGAACAGCGAGAGATAGAAGCCGCCCATGAACACGATCAGCTTCCAGAGCACCAGCAGGCCGTTCTTGGCGACGGTCGCGGTGATGGCGGCCCAGACCGCGAACGGCGCGAACAGCATCACATAGCTCGTCACCTTCAGCATGATGTGGCCGAGGTCGTCGATCAGCGCCAGAATCTGCTTCGACCGCTCCGGCAGCGCACCCATCGCCACCGAGAAGAACACCGCGAAGATCACGATCTGGAGGATCTCGTTCTGCGCCATCGCATCCGCGATCGAGGTCGGGATCAGATGGGTCAGGAATTTCTCGATCGAGAACGCGGAGACCGGCAGGCCGGTGGACTGCGCCTTGTCCGGCAGCGTGCCGGGGAAGTTGGCGCCGGGCTGGAGCAGGTTGACCATGACGAGGCCAAGCATCAGCGACACGAAGGAGGCGCTGACGAACCAGCCCATGGTCTTGGCGAAGATGCGGCCGAGCTTGGCGCCCGAACCCATATGGGCGATGCCGCCGACCAGGGTCGCGAACACCAGCGGCGCGATGATCATCTTGATCAGGCGCAGGAAGATCACAGCGATCAGGTTGATGGACGACGCCCAATCTCCACGCGTATCCGGCAGGAAATTGTAGATCGCCGAGCCCATGATGATGCCCAGCACCATCGCCGCCAAAATGTATTGCGTAAATCTGTTCGACATCAATGACCCCCAATACACCGACCGCTTCATGATGTCGCAGATATGACAGCGGCGCAACACGCTTTGCGTGCGGTCGCCCGAGCCGGATGTTCCCGTTGCGAAACGGAACGCGGCGATCTAGCCTTCATGCAGCGCACAACAAATGCGGCTTGCTCGTTTTGTTTGCCGCAGCTGCATCAATAAACGTCATGCAATCGGAGAGGGAACGCCATGACCGGAAGCGTCAATCGCCAAATTCTTTTGGTGGAAAAGCCCAACGGCAAGCTCGGTCCCGAGCATTTCAAGATGGTCGAGAGCGCGCTGCCGGAGCCCAAGGACGGTGAGGCGTTGCTGCGCGTGCGTTACATCTCGCTCGACGCCGCCAACCGCGCCTGGATGCACGGCGCGACATATCGCTCGGCCGTCGAAGCCAACAGCGTGATGGCGGGCGGCGCCATTGCCGAGGTCATCAGCTCGAAAGCGCCGGAGCTTGCTCCGGGCGACATCGTGTTCGGTGACACCGGCTGGCAGGAGTTTGCCGCAGTGCCCGCCAAGCATCTGACGAAAATGCCGAAGCTCGAGCCGTTGACGCATCTGCTCAGCGTGTTCGGCATCGCCGGCCTCACGGCCTATTTCGGCCTGCTCGAGGTCGGCAAGCCCAGGGAAGGCGAGACCGTCGTGGTCTCGGCGGCCGCGGGCTCGGTCGGCTCGATCGTCGGACAGATCGCCAAGATCAAGGGATGCAGCGTGATCGGCATCGCGGGCGGCGCCGACAAATGCCACTGGCTGACCTCCGAGCTCGGCTTCGATGCCGCGGTCGACTACAAGGACGGCGCGGTGTTCAAGGCGCTGCGCGCAGCCGCCCCAAAGGGGATCGACGTCTATTTCGACAATGTCGGCGGCGACATCCTGGAAGCCTGCATTCCGCAAATGAACAATTACGGCCGCATCGCCTGCTGCGGTGCGATCTCGCAGTACGACGGGACGCCATCGGCACACGGCCCGCGCGGCGTGCCCGGCCTGATCGTGGTGAAGCGGCTCGTGATGCAGGGCTTCATCGTGATGGACTACATGAAGGAGAGCCAGCGCGCCCTTGCCGAGCTCCAGGCCTGGGTGAAATCCGGCAGACTGAAGGTGCAGGAAGACATCATGGACGGATTGCAGAGCACGCCGAAGGCGCTGATCGGATTGCTCGCCGGCGAGAACCGCGGCAAGCGCATGGTCAAGGTCTAACGACGTAGTTACGTCGCAATTCCACGCGTATGATCTACTTGCGGTAGTGGCCGAAGCGGCCAAGGATGCCGAGCGCAGCATCCCCCGCGACGATTGTTTGCATCACTTTTGATAAAGCGTCGGCGTTACCGACAGGGCAGGAATTCATCCAAATGTTCAACCCATTGAAACATGCATCGACGCGTCAGGCATTGCTCGCCGCAGCACTCTTCGCAATTGCAACAAGCGCATTTGCGCAAGCGCCGACCGAGGCTCAGAAAAGCGCCATCCGCTCCGCATGCCGCTCGGATTTCATGGCACACTGCGCGAGCGTGACGCCCGGCGGCCTCGAAGCGTATCAATGTTTGCAGAGCCACATGTCGAGCCTGTCGTCGGGATGCCAGACCGCGGTTCGCGCGGTCGAGCCGGCTGCAGCGCCGAAGACCGAAGCAGCCCCCGCCAAATCTGAGCCGGCTAAATCTGAGCCTGCCAAACCCGGGCCTGCAAAGACCGAAGCAGCGCCCGCAGCCGAGCCGGCGGCGAAGCCGGCCGCGGAAGCCACTCCGAAAGCAGCGGCGCCCAAACCGCCGAGCAGTGCACAAGCTAGTGCGGTCAAAAGCGCGTGCCGCGGCGATTATCCCAAGGTTTGCGCCAGCGTGCCGCCGGGCGGAGCTCCCGCGCTCGGATGCCTGGAGAAGAACAAGGCCAAGGTCTCGGCGGCTTGCGCGAAGGCCGTGGCCGCTGCAACCGGCGGCGGCGCGACAGCCACGGCGACGCCGGGAAGTGCTGCCGCACCGGCGGCCGGAGCCGCGCCGGCGGCGGCGCCCGGCGTGATCGTACTGCGCCCGCTGCGGCCGCGTGAAGAGCTGTTCATCGTCCGCTCCGCCTGCGGCGCCGACATCCGCACGCTCTGCGCCGGCGTCCAGCCCGGTGGTGGCCGCATCGTGCAATGCATTGCCGGCAATGCGGCGTCGCTCTCGCCCGGCTGCAAGGACGTGCTTGCGCCGTTCGCCGCACGATAAGCAGCACGGAGCTCACGCCGCCACCGATGGTGAGCGGCGCGCGTGAATTTTTGGAGTGCCTGTTGCGACTAACCTTTTGCCGAGATCGGATGTCCATCACGACGAGACCGGGAGAAAGACATGCGTGCAGTCCTGCTCATCGCTTCCGCACTACTCGCCTTCGCGGCGACCATGACCTTCGAGTCGTCTGATGCCAACGCGGTGGTATGCGCCCGCGGCGTCTACCGCGCCGGTTGCGCCGGACCGAACGCGGCCGTCGTGGTCCGCAAGCCGGTGCCGGTGGTCCGCTGTACCAGAGTCCTGGTGAACGGGGTCTATGTGAAGCGCTGCGTGTGACGCGCGGGTGGTCAACCCGGCGCGGTTTGGCTATGATTCGCAACTGACGGTTCCGGGCATGCGCGAAACGCGTGCCCGCGGCCGTGCTGCGGCGCCCCTCGCCTTGTCGATAATTCCGCTGGCGTGGGAGGTCGGAGCCCATTAGTCTACCCTGAGATAGTAAGTATACTGTCAATTAGGGAGGCAGAAGTTGCGGATCGCCGTGATTGGCGGGGGGCCCGGTGGGCTCTATTTCGCCTATCTCTGGAAGAAACGTCACCCCGAGGATCAAGTCGACCTGTTCGAACAGAACCCGGCCGATGCGACCTGGGGCTTTGGCGTCGTGTTCTCCGACCAGGCCCTCGAGTTCCTGCGCGCCGACGACCCCGAGACGGTCGACGCGATCGCGCCGCATATGGAGAGCTGGGAGAACATCACGCTGAACCACGGTAGCGACAGCATCGCAATCGACGGCGTCGGCTTCTCCTCGATCGGCCGGCTCGAGCTGCTGCAGTTCCTGCAGCAGCTCGCGCTTGATGCCGGCGTCACGGCGCGCTTCGATACCCAGATCCAAACGATCGACCAGCTCAACGGTCACGATCTGATCGTCGCCTCCGACGGCCTGAACTCGCTGGTGCGCCGCGCCTACGAGGGCGATTTCGGTACCTCGCTGTCCTACTCCTCCAACAAATTCGTCTGGTACGGCACCTCAAAGCGCTTCGACACCCTGTCTCAGACTTTCGTGAAGACCGACCGCGGCGCGTTCAATGCGCACCACTACCGCTACTCGCCGAACATGAGCACCTTCCTGGTCGAGTGCGATCACGCGACGTGGCAGGCCTACGGTTTCGCCTACAAGGACCTCGAGCAGTCCAAGGGCGTCTGCGAGGAGGTGTTTGCGGACACGCTCGGCGGCCACTGCCTGGTCTCCAACAAATCGGTCTGGCGCAACTTTCCCTGGGTCTGGAACGAGCACTGGTCGTTCAAGAACATGGTGCTGATTGGCGATGCCCTGCACTCGGCGCATTTCTCGATCGGCTCGGGCACGCGGCTCGCGATCGAGGACGCCATCGCGCTGGTCAAGGCGCTGGAATCGGATGCGCATCTGACGACCGCGCTGCACCGCTACCAGGCCGCACGCAAGCCTGTGGTGCAGAAGCTGGTCAATGCCGCGCGCACCTCGGCCTTCTGGTACGAACACTTTGCCCAGCACATGCAGCTTGGCCTGCTGGACTTTGCCTATAGCTACATCACCCGTTCCGGCCGCATCGACGATTCGCGACTGCGCGCGATGTCGCCGGCCTTCATGGCACGCTACGAGGCCGCAAAGAACGGCGGAGACGCAGGCCGCGAGACTACGGCATGAGCAACGAGATACGCGACCAGGTGCCCGCGGACAGCGCAGGCACCCGCGAGATCGGCTTTGCCGTTCCGCAAATCTACAACGCGAGCCGCGTGCTGTTCGACAATCTCGCCAACGGCCGCAGCGACAAGCTCGCGCTGACCGGCCCGGCGGGCACGCGGACCTATGGCGAGCTCTGTGCCGAGGCGTGCCGCTGGGGCAACGGCCTTGCGTCGCTCGGCCTCGCGCGCGGCGACCGCGTGCTGCTGTTCCTCGACGACACGCCGGCCTATCCCGCCGCCTTCTTCGGCGCCGTGCGCGCAGGTTTCGTGCCACTCTTGATCAACGCGCTGACGCCGCCGGACCTGCTGCAATTCTACCTCATCGATTCCGGCGCAGCCGTTGCGGTAGCGGATGCCGAGTTCTGCGGGCGCTTCAACGCGGAGGCCTGCAAGGACACGAACCTGCGCACGCTGATTGTCGTCAACGGCGCGGTCGGAGAGCACGCCGCCCCTGCCGCGCTCGCGGCGACAAGCTGGCTTGCGCAATTCCAGACGGAGCTTGCGGAAGCCGATACGCATCGCAACGAGATGGCATTCTGGATGTACTCCTCCGGCTCGACCGGCCGGCCCAAGGGCATCGTGCATCTCCAGCACGACATGGCCTACAGCGAGGTCGCCTTTGCACGGAACGTGCTGAAGCTGGCGCCGGACGATATCTGCTTCTCCGTGCCGAAGATTTTCTTCGCCTATGGCTTCGGCAACTCCATCACCTTCCCGTTTTCCACGGGCGCGGCAACTTTGCTTCTGCCGGGACAGCCGAAGCCGGCATCGATCTTTGCCGCGATCGAGCAGTACAGGCCGACGGTCTTCTTCGGTCTGCCCACGCTCTACACGTCGCTGACCAAGGCCGAAGGCGCGAACAAGACGAACTTCTCGTCGCTGCGCATGGCGCTCTCGGCAGCCGAAGTGCTCTCGGCCGACGTCTTCAACGGCTGGAAGACGCTTACTGGCCTCGAGATCGTCGAAGGTCTCGGCTCGACCGAGGTGCTGCACATCTATCTCTCAAACCGTCCCGAGCAGAAGAAGCTCGGCGCGGCGGGCTTGCGCGTTCCCGGCTACGAGGTCGCGCTGCGCGACAAGGACGGCCGCGATGTCGGCGACAACGAGGAAGGCATCTTGTGGGTGCGTGGCGATTCCAACACGCCGCTGTACTGGAACCGGCCGGACAAATCCGCCGAGACCATCCGCGATGAGGGGTGGATATACACCGGCGACCGTTTTGTTCGCGACAGCGACGGTTTTCATTTCTTCCGCGGCCGCGCCGATGATCTCATCAAGATCTCGGGCCAGTGGGTCTACCCGCTGGAGGTCGAGCTGTGCCTCGCCGACCATCCCGAGATTCGCGAATGCGCCGTGTTCGCGGCCGAACTGCCGGACCGGCGCATGACGCTGAAGGCCGTGGTGGTGATGAACAATCGCGCCACCGACCAGAGCGAGGCGACGCGGCGGCTGCAGGACTACGTCAAAGGCAAGCTGCTGCCCTATAAATATCCGCGCGAGGTGATCTTTATCGACGAGCTCCCGAAGACGGGGACGGGGAAGATTGACCGGCAGGCGTTGTTGCGGATGTAGCCACCGCTGTCATCGCCGGGCATTCACACCGCCCTCACCCCGCCTTCCCCAGATGCTCCAGCGCATCTTCCGCCCTCAACGGCACCCGCGAGGCCTCATTGTTGAGATCGACGAGCTGCGCCATCAGCCCCATCAGCGCCTTGCGATCGCCGGGCTTGAGCGGTTCCAGCATGCGCGCCTGGGCACGTTCGACGGCGGGGATGATCTCGCGCAGGATCGCGGCGCCCGGCTTGGTCAAATAGAGCAGCTTGATCCGCTTGTCCTCCGGCGCCGGCTTGCGCTCGACAAAGTCCTTGGACTGGAGCCGTTCGATCACGCTGCCGAGCGTGGAACGGTCGAAGGCGATCACCGCCGACAGCCGCGTCGCGTCGATGCCGGGATGGGTGTGGATCGCGATCAGCGCCGCATATTGCACGGGCGTGAGGTCGAACGCCTTGCACTCCTCCATGAAGATCGACACCGCGATCTGCTGCATGCGCCGGAACAGATAGCCCGGCGCGGCATAGACCGCGTCCATCGTGATCGGAGCGGCAGGCTTACTCGGCATCGGGCTGCTTCTCCGGTGCGGCATTGGCGAAGGCGGGTAGCGCCTTGGCGGCGGCTTCGGCCTTGAGCAGGCGCGGGTATGCCGCGACGTCGACGTCGAAGCGGCGTGCATTGGCAAGCTGCGGCACCAGGCAGAGATCGGCGAGCGTCGGCGCGTCGCCAAGCAGAACGGCCCCGGTCCGCCCTTGATCAGCGTCTCGCAGGCCGACAGCCCCTCGCGATTGACCCACGCCGCCCAGTCCTGAACCTTGTCCTCGGGCAGCCCAAGCTCGCGCAACCGCGCCAGCACTTTCAGATTCTGAACCGGATGAGTGTCGCAGGCGATGGCCAATGCGAAAGCCCGCACCTTGGCGCGCTGCAACGCATCCTTC
The DNA here is from genome assembly GCF_051917485.1 of Bradyrhizobium sp. RDM12. Lineage (NCBI taxonomy): Bacteria > Pseudomonadati > Pseudomonadota > Alphaproteobacteria > Hyphomicrobiales > Nitrobacteraceae > Bradyrhizobium > Bradyrhizobium sp. RDM12. The sequence continues at coordinate 1,689,328 of NZ_CM133064.1, read as the reverse complement.
GGCAGCAATGGCGGGCTGGGGTACGTTTCCTCGAGCCATTCGATGATCGCCACCGATTGCGTCAGCACCGCACCGGCGTCGTTCTCCAGCGCCGGCACCAGGCCCTGCGGGTTGATGGCGAGATAGGCGGGCGCGCATTGTTCGCCCTTGCGAAGATGGTGCGGCAAATGCTCGGCCCCGAGACCCTTGAGATTCAGCGCAATCCGCACGCGGTAGGCGGCACTGGAGCGGAAATAGCCGTGCAGCTTCATCGGAACCCTCCTGTCTGTCATTCCGGGGCTCGCGAAGCGAGAGCCCGGAATGACGACGATTGTATGTCGTTCGTCAAGTTGACGCTACCCAGACTGTAAGTATACTGTCAATTAACAAACGATGGGAGCCGCGCCATGGAAGCCGTGACCAAGACGCCGGAACGCGAGGCGTTCTACAGGAAGATCGACGGCGAGAATCTCACCGCGCTGTGGACGGTGATGGGCGATTTGATCACACCGGAGCCGAAGAGCGCCTGCCGGCCGCATCTCTGGAAATTCGATGTCATCCGCGACTACATGAGGGAAGCCGGCAAGCTGATCACGGCCAAGGAAGCCGAGCGGCGGGTGCTGGTGCTGGAGAACCCGGGCCTGCGCGGCCAGTCCAGGATCACGACATCGCTTTATGCCGGCGTGCAGATGGTGGTGCCCGGCGACATCGCGCCCGCGCACCGGCACAGCCAGTCGGCACTGCGCTTCGTGCTCGAAGGCAAGGGCGCCCACACCGCCGTCGACGGCGAGCGCACCGCCATGGAGCCCGGCGACTTCATCATTACGCCGTCGATGACCTGGCACGATCATTCCAACGAAACGGATGAGCCGATGTTCTGGCTCGACGGCCTCGACATTCCGCTGGTGCAGTTCTTCGACTGCTCCTTCGCGGAAGGCTCCAAAGAAGACCAGCAGAAGATCACAAAGCCTGCCGGCGACAGCTTTGCGCGCTACGGCCACAATCTTCTGCCAGTCGATGTGAAGCGATCATCGAAGACCTCGCCGATCTTCAGCTATCCCTATGCCTACACGCGCGAGGCGCTGGAGAAGGCACGCGCGCGCCAGGAGTGGGACGCCTGCCACGGGCTAAAGCTGAGGTTCAGCAACCCCGAAACCGGGGATTTCGCGATGCCGACCATCGGGACGTTCATTCAGTTGCTGCCCAAGGGGTTCAAGACGGCACGCTACCGCGCGACCGATGCGACCGTGTTCTGCCCGATCGAAGGCCGGGGCCGCAGCCGCATTGGCGACGCGGTTTTCGAGTGGGGCCCGCGCGATCTGTTCGTGGTGCCGAGCTGGCAATGGGTGACGCACGAGGCCGATGACGACGCCGTGCTGTTCAGCTTCTCGGACCGCCCGGTGCAGCAAAAGCTGGATCTGTTTCGCGAGGATCGCGGGAACGCGTGAGGTGGGCTGCTAGCCACACCGTCATTGCGAGTTGGGACCGGCTTGAGGAGCCGACGCGCGCTGAATGAAACGTTGTTTGGCGACGCAAATGGAATCAATGGGTTAGCTCGACGTTTCTTCCTAGCAAAGCGAAGCAATCCAGAATCTTTTCTGCGGAGACAGTCTGGATTGCTTCGTCGCTTCGCTCCTCGCAATGACGGAGTATGCCTCACCGCCAGTGCAACAGCTTGATCTCCAGCAAATTGATCACCTTGCCCACCACAAGCCCGAACACCGACAGGATCACCACGCCTGCGAGCAGCTGATCGGTCTGCATGAGATTGCCGGCCTGAAGCACGAAGGCGCCGATGCCGTACTGGGCGCCGATCATCTCGGCGCTGACGACGAGCAATAGCGCCACAGACGCCGTGATGCGGAAGCCGGCAAGAATCGCGGGCAGCGCGCCCGGCCAGACCCACCTTGCGCACGATGGTCGCAAAGGGAACGTTGAAGCTTTGCGCCATGCGGATGAGGTTGCGCGGCACCGCATCGACGCCGCTATAGACCGAGATCGCGGTCGAGAAGAACACTCCGAGCGCGATGGTCGCGATCTTCGGCTCTTCGCCGATGCCGAGCCAGAGGATCAGAAGCGGCAGCAACGCGATCTTCGGGATCGGGAACAACGCCGAGATGAAGGTGATGCCGACGCTGCGCGCAAGCCGCGACAGGCCGATGGCGAAGCCGACGGCGATGCCGGCCGTCGTTCCCAACGCCCAGCCTACGCCGATGCGGAGGATCGAAGAGGACAAATGCTGCCACAGCGCACCGGAGATCGCGAGTTCGTAGATCGCGCGCACGATGGCCGACGGCGCCGGCAGGAACAACGGATTGACGAGACCGGCGCTTCCGGCCACCTGCCAGATCGCGATGACCAGCGCGAGCGCGATCCAGCCGCCGAAACGACTGGAGGCCGGCACGAAGCCTGCGCCGCGAAAGCGGACGCGCCGCGTCACGGCGTCCTTCGTTGATGGATCCGTCGCGCGATCAAGCATGCTGGACCTCGCGCTCGGCATCGATCGCCTCGTTGCGGATCAGCGACCAGATCTGGTTCTGCAGCGCGAGCAGCTTTTCCCGCGCAGCGATTTCGCCGCGTTCGGCGCGCGTCATCGGCACCGGCACGACCTCGCGGATGCGGCCGGGCCGCCGCGACAGCACGACGATACGGTCGGCAAGGCGTGCGGCCTCTTCGAGATTGTGCGTGACATAGACGGCGCCCATGCCGCCATCGGCGAGCAGGCGGACGAAATCCTCCATCAGCAGTTCGCGCGTCTGTGAATCCAAAGCCGACAGCGGCTCGTCCATCAGCAGAATGGCAGGCCTGACCGCAAGCGCGCGCGAAATGCCGACGCGCTGGCGCATGCCGCCGGAGAGCTGCTTCGGATAGGTCTTGCGAAAATCGGTCAGTCCGGTGCGCAGCAAGGCATCATCGACCTGCGCACGGCGCTGGGCGGCCGAGAGCTGGGCATGCAATAGCGGGAATTCGACGTTCTCCTCCACCGTCGCCCAGGGCAACAGCGCAAAGTCCTGGAACACGAAGGTGAGCGGGTTGAGACTGTCCGCCGGCGGCGCGCCGCGCAACTCGGGCGCTCCTGAGGTCGGCAGCAGCAGCCCGCCGAGGATCGACAGCAGCGTGCTCTTGCCGCAACCCGACGGCCCCACGATCGCCACCACTTCGCCGGCGCTCACCGTGAACGAGATGTCGTCGAGCACGGCGAGATCGCCGAAGCGGTGACTAATGTGGTTGGCGATCAGGTCCACGTTCTGCTCTCAATCCGCCTTCACAAAGTCCTTGGCGATGATCGTATTGGCATCAAAGCCCTTGTCAGCAAAGCCCTGCTCCTGGAGCCATTTGATCTGGTTGTCGACGTTCTTGACGTCGAGCTTGCCGTCCGGATCGATGTAGGCGCAGTTGCCGACCACCTGCTCGACCGGCAAATTGGTGTATTTGGCGATGATCTCCAGCAGCGGCTTTGTCTTGTCGTTGATCGGGGCAACACCGTCCTTCATCGCGGCGAGAATGACGTCGTGATATTCGCGATCGGCCTTGGCGAGCACCTCGAGAAATCTTGTCACCAGCACCTTGTTGGTCAGCGTCTTCGGCGAGGCGAATACGGCGCCCAATTGCCAGGGCGTCTCGTCGCCGACCCAGCCCAGAAATTTTGCACCGCCTTCGTCCATCAGCTTTCGCGCCGTCGAAATCGGCAGCAGCGCCGCATCGACGGTCTCGCCCTTCAGCGCGGCGGCTGCGTTCGACAATGACTGCAGCGGCACGATCTTTACCTCAGAAAGCTTGAAGCCGTATTTGTCGGCGAGCAGGCCGAGAGAATAATGGAAGGAGGATCCGACCTGGGTCATCGCGATGCGCTTGCCCGCGAGGTCCTTCGGCGTCTTCAGGCCGCTCGCATAGGCGTTGTTGCTGGCGAAGTAGCCGATCAGGGGATAGCCGGCCTTTTCGCGGCTCATGCCGCCGATCACCTTCAGCACGCCCTTGCCGGCGAGATTGTAGAGGCCGGCGGTAAAGGCCGTGACGCCGAAATCGACATCGCCCGAGGTGGTGGCAACTGCGATCGGCTGCGCCGCGTCGAAGAACTTCAGCTCGACATCGAGGCCGGCTTCGCGAAAGTAGCCCTTGTCCTGCGCGATGAAGACCGGCGCGGAGGACGACAGGCGGAGCACGCCGATCCTGGCCTTCAGTGCGTCTTCGGCCCGGGCCGTGCCCATCGCCATGATCGCCATAAGGCTAGCTGCGGCGAGCCGCGCAATTCCGATCATCCCGCTTCCTCCAATGGTTCTTCTTGCAGTCCGTTACAGGCCCTCCGGCACCGGCTGGTCCCGCCCGATGAAGGCGCCCTGTTGTTTCAACGTTTCCTGCAATTTTTCAACGGGTAAGTCACGCGGGATCCGGTTTCCGGACAGCGCCAGGGCGGCTGCGGAACCGGCCGCCTCCCCCATCACGAAACAGGCCCCGGAAACCCGCGCCGCCGACTGCCCCTCATGGGTCATCGAGGCGCAGCGGCCGGCGACCAGGAGATTATCGACGCCTTCGGGCAGCAGCATCCGGTACGGCAGCTCGTTATAGCCGCGCGATTCCGGGATCGGCGGAAAGGTGAATACGACGTCGCCGGGAACATGGGCCTCGATCGGCCAGCCATTGACGCCGATGGAATCCTCGAACGAGGCGCAGCCGAGCACGTCCTCGCCGCTGAGCTGGTAGCCGCCCTTGATGCGGCGGGTCTCGCGGATGCCGAGTTGCGGCGGCAGATCGACAATGTAGGATTTTTCAAACCCGGGCACGGTGCGCAGGAATGCGAAAGCTGCGAGCGCCTGCTTGCGGCCCTCGATCTCGCCGCGGGTGAGATCGTCCGGCTCGACACCATTGATGGCGTGGCCGTCCTCGCGCGCGACCTGGGTAAAGTTCACGCGCCATTCGATGCCGGATTTTTGCGGCCGCACGATCGCGCTCTTGCGCGGGAATGTGTGCGTGCCGGCGGCGGTGGCCGCTTCCATCAATTGCGGGATGGTCCGCCAGGCATCGCCCGCTTTTGCGGGATCGATACCGTTGAGGCGGAGCATCATGGACGGGTACATCGGATGACCGTGCTCATCGCCGATGTCGAACGGCGCGCCGGCCCAGACTGCGAGATCGCCGTCGCCGGAGCAATCGATGAAGATCTCCGATCGCACCGCCTGCCGGCCGGCCTTGGTCTCGACCATCAGCGCATCGATGCGGCGGTTTTCACCCATCACGACGCCGGCACCGAGCGCATGGAAGAGGATGTGGACCTTGTGGCTCGCCAGCAATTCGTCGGCTGCGATCTTGTAGGCGGCGGTGTCGTAGGCCTGGGCGAAAACCTTGCCTAGGATCAGATGCGGCGCGTTGAGGCCGTTCAGATGATCGATCCGCGCCAGCAGGTCGGACGCCATGCCCCGCACCAGCCGGACGGCCTCGCCGTAAACGTTGCCATGCAGGCCGCAGAAATTGGTGACGCCGGCAGCCGTGCCCATGCCGCCGAGGAAGCCGTAGCGCTCGATCAGCAGCGTCTTCCGCCCGGCGCGCGCGGCTGAGGCCGCCGCTACGATGCCGGCCGGGCCGCCGCCGAGCACGACGACCTCGTATTCGCCGTAGATCGGCACCTGGCGCGCCGGTTCATTGATCGTCGTGGCCCGCATCGCGCATCCTTCCCAAAATCCTTGCTTGGGGGCGACTATGAATTAACGCGGCTTGCGCTACAATCCACCAAAATAAGCGATCAGCTTTCGCGAATCGAGAAAGGTCGAGATGGACATTCTCGTAAACCTCCAGGCCTTCCTTGCCACCGCTGATACCGCCGGCTTCTCTGCCGCCGCGCGAAAGCTCGGCGTCTCGACTTCGGTGGTGGCAAAACGCGTCACGCAGTTGGAAGCGCGGATCGGCACGCCGCTGTTTCACCGCTCGACCCGGCAATTGCGGCTGACCGACGCCGGCCAGCGCTACGTGCATCGCGCCCGCGGCGTCGTGACCGACGCCACCGATTTGCTCTCGCGCATGGGCGAGAAGGGCCACGATCTGGTCGATCACCTCCGCATCAAGGCGCCGACCTCGCTGACGGTGGCGCGGCTCGCCGATGCCTTCAGCGCCTTCCAGACCCAGAACCCGCGATTAAAGCTCGAGATCGTGCTGATCGATCGTCCGGTCGATCCGGTGACCGAGGGATTCGACATTGCCATCGGCGCCTTCCCGCACTCATTCGGTGGCGTCGTCGACGAGCCGCTGTGCGTGCTGAAGCGGCTGCTCTGCGCCTCACCGGCCTATTTGAAGAAGCACGGCACGCCAAAGCATCCGCGCGACCTCGTCGATCATCGCTGCCTCAGCTTCCTGCCGACCGGCCCTGAATGGATCTTTGACGGACCGCGCGGCCGCATCAACATCCAGGTCAGCCCGCTGCTGTCGTCCAACGAAGGACATGTGCTGGCGCGAAGCGCGATCGCCGGCAACGGCATTGCGCTGATGTCGCATTATCTTGTCGCGGAGGCGTTGCGTGACGGCACGCTCAAGCCCGTGCTGCGCGACTTTCCGATTCCCGAACTGTGGGTGAAGGCCGCGATTCCCGAGCGGCGGCGCAATGCGGCCGCAGTGCAGGCGCTGCTGACTCTGCTGAAAACGTCGCTCGCGCCGTCGCTGTAGCCCGCATGGAGCGCAGCGGAATGCGGGGACGCCGGTCCTCGGATTACGCTTCCGCTCCATCCGGGCTACACGCGTGCCACAAGACGGTTGTCTAGACATGACGGACCTGACAGAAGTGCTCGCATGAATTCCATGATCGTCAAATCCGCTCTGCCCGCCCTTGTCGTCCTTGCGCTCTCGGCAGCTCCGCTGCCGCCGTGGAGCAGAACTGCCGCTTCATCCAGGCCAAGACCGATCGCGAGGCCTGCTACAAGCGGCAGGAAGAAGAACTCGCGGCAAAGCGCAAGCCGGCGGCGCCGGCCACCGAGAGTAAGACGCTCGAATCGGTGCGGCAGATGCGGCAGGACGACGACGCCGTCTATCGCAGCATCAACAACATCTGCCGCGGCTGCTGAGATCGCGACTGAACTCAAGGCGCCTAGCGCTCCACTTGATTTCGATAGACCAGTGAGATCACGAAGGCCTCGATCGACCTGCTGCCGGGAGGCAATGGCGGGAACGGTTGTGCCTGTCTGAGGGTATTGAGCGCCGCTTCATCCAGCATGGCCGAGCCCGAGCTGGTTTTCACGCTGCTCGCCGCGAGCAATCCCCAGCGGGTGATGCTGAATGCAAGCTCAACCGTCCCCTCGACCCTTTCGCTGAGGGGCCGCCGCGGGTAGGACTTTTCGATTTGCAGCCGCGCAACCAACATGCGGATGTATCCATCGATGGATTTCACACCTGCGCCCTTCGCCGCGCGCACATTCTCACGCGCCAGCGCACTGCGGCCGTCGCTCGGGTCACGCTTGAGCAACCGGTCATAGTCCGCGATCGCGAGATCGAATGCCTTTTTCCGGCTGTAAGCCCATGCGCGATCCGCATAGGCGTCCCTGGAACGGGAATCGAGCTCGATCGCCCGTGTCATGTCGGCGATCCCAGCATCAAACTGTCGCAGCAAAACGTATCTCCGCCCGCGGGACAACAGGTGCGATGGCGTCGGATCAAGCCGAAGCGCCGCATCGAAATCCTTGAACGCGGCGTCATCTTCGAGACGGTACCAGTGCAGGAAACCGCGACGCATAAAGGCGTCAGCATTCCCCGGATGACTTGCAATCGCTTCGTCGAAATCGGTCAACGCATGTGCGAAGTCGTCCTTGTCAAAATAAGCGTCGGCGCGGCGGGCCAGCAGTCGGGATCGGCTCTCCTTGTTCTTCTCCTGATCGAGCAGTCTTGTGCAAACCTTTATGCGTATGTTGGAGGCAACCTTCTCGTCGTTGCAGACGACGCTGTCATCGGAGCTTGCATGACCAGGCCAGATTGCGACGATCAACGACAGCGCAAGAATGAACTTCCGACGCATGACCTCTCAGCCCCCACACTTTCGATAGTGGTGGCCATCCTGCACATCGCCGGAGCAAAATCTACCCTTGGTTGCTCCAACGCCCCGCCCGCTTCTCGGCGAACGAGGCCAGCCCTTCCGCTGCCTCTACGCTCTGGCGCTTGAGCGAATGCAGCTGCACGAGCCGCTTGTATGCGGCATCGTCCACCGACATCCCGCCGAACGAGCTCTCCAGCGCGAGGCGCTTGGTCTCGGCCATCGCCTCCGGTCCGTTGGCCAGCAATTGCTCGACCACCTTGGCGCCCGCGGCTTCGAGATCGGCGAGCGGGACGACCTCGTGGACGAGGCCGATGCGACGGGCGTCCTCGGCGCCGAAACGCTCGCCTGTCAGCGCGTAGCGGCGCACCTGCCGCACGCCGATGGCGTCGCAGAGCTGCGGGATGATGATCGCGGCGGTCAGACCCCAGCGCACCTCGGTGATCGAGAACAGCGCGTTGTCGGCGGCGATCACGACATCACAGGCCGCGATCACGCCGGTGCCGCCACCAAAGCAGCCACCCTGCACCAGCGCTACCGTCGGGATCGGCAGCGTATTGAGCCGCTGCACCGCCTCGAACGTCGCGCGCGACGCCGCCTCGTTGGCTTCAGGCGATTGCGGCCGTACGCCATTGATCCATTTGAGGTCGGCGCCGGCCTGGAAATGCTTGCCGTTGCCCCGGAGCACGACAACGCGAAGATTGGGCTTCTTACCGAGATCGTCCATGGCCTCAAGCACGCCGGCAATCAAGGCGGCGTCATAGGCATTGTTGACCTCCGGGCGGTTCAACGTGACGGTCGCAACCCCACGCTCGTCGAGAGTCCACAGGACAGGGTTGGCGGTCATCGGCGATCCTCCGGTCATATCGATTGCCGCCCACTATGGACGAGGCCGTAGACCCTGATCCATATCTTTCCGGCGTGGGGCGGTCGCGCCCATCGCATGGCGGCTTGTGTCATGCTGCCGCCGGGCGGCGGCCAAGAGACCAGGCCAGGCGATCAGGGACGGGACATCATTTATGCGCATCTGCATTTTCGGCTCGGGTGCCGTCGGAAGCCATCTCGCGGTCAGGCTCGCACGCGCTGGCCACGAGGTCTCATGCGTGATGCGCGGTGCTCATCTCGAGGCGGTGCGCGCCAACGGCCTGAAGCTGCGCGTCGGCGATTCCGAGGTCTCGGCCAAGGTGAACGCATCCGGCGATCCGGCTCAACTCGGCCCGCAGGATGTGGTGATCTCGACGCTCAAGGCCACGGCGCTGACCGGATTGGTCTCCAACATCAAGCCGCTGCTTGAGGACGACACCGCCATCGTGTTTGCCCAAAACGGCATTCCCTGGTGGTACGGTATCGGCCTGCCGCCGCGACACCCGACACCGCCGGACATTTCCTTCCTCGATCCAGGCGGGCGCTTGCGCGCCTGCATCCCGAAGGAGCGGATCGTCGGTGGGGTGGTCTTCTCCTCCAATGAGGTGACCGCGCCGGGCGTGGTGCAGAACCTGACGCCGGACCGCAACCGGCTCCTGATCGGGGAATGCGACGACCGCAATTGCGAGCGCATCACGAAACTCCGCGGCGCATTCAACGACGCACGGCTGGAATCGCCGCCGGTGGCCGATATCCGCGAAGCGATCTGGTCAAAGCTGCTGACCAACATGTCGCTCTCCGTGCTGTGCCTGCTGACCGGACAGACCGCGCGTGGCGTGCGCGACGACCCCGCATTCGCCGAGGTCATCCCGCGCATGTTGAATGAGGCTAACGATATCGCGCAACACTTCATTCCCGAGGTCAAGCGCGTGACACGTAGCGGCCCCGCCCCCAATCACAAACCGTCGCTGTTGCAGGATTACGAGCTCGGCCGCGCCATGGAGATCGACGTGCTGGTGAAGGCGCCCGCCGCCTTCGCGCGGACCGCCGGCCTGTCGACGCCGACGCTCGATCTCATTGCAGCGCTGGCGATCCAGAAGGCGCGCGACAAGGGGCTGTATTCAGCCTGAGTCTCGGGCGAGCTCGCCGATCCAGGCCGTGAACGTGTCGAGCACCTCGGTGAGCGCCTCATCGTTGCTGCGGCTGGACTTCTTCAGCACGGCAAACGAGTGATCGCCGCCTTCGACCTCATGCAGCGTCGCCTTCGCCCCGAGCGCCGCGACGACGGGCTTGAGAAGACTGAGATCCGCGAGCCCGTCTCGCGTGCCTTGCAGGAACAGCATGGGAATCTCGACATGGGCGAGATGCTCGGCACGCTCCGTCGACGGCTTCTTGTCAGCATGCAGGGGAAAGCCGAGGAAAGCGAGCCCCTTCACACCGGGCAACGGCGCCTTGGCCTGCGCCTGCGAGGTCATGCGCCCGCCGAACGATTTTCCGCCGGCGACGAGCTTCAATCCCGGGCACAGCCGTGCTGCCTGCTCGACCGCCGCACGGATCGCGGCATGCGCGACCGCCGGCTGGTCGGGACGGCCCTGCTTGTTTTCCATGTAGGGAAAATTGAAGCGGAACGTCGCGATGCCGCGGTCCGCGAGGCCCTCGGCGATCTTGCCCATGAAGGAATGCCGCATGTCGGCGCCCGCGCCGTGTGCCAGGACGTAGCAGGCGCGCGCGGTGGCTGGCTGCATCAGGATCGCCGAGACCATGCCGATGCGATCGATGTCGAGCTTGAGCTCTTGAGTTTTGACAGCCACAATCAACCATCCCGACAGACACGTTTCCGGCCGCCTTGGTAGCGTCACCGGCGCAGCCTGAAAACACAATAATTACCGCCGCCGACCGGCCTACCAAGCCGGCAAGTCGCATCAACCGAGGTAATCATGCCCTACCGCTCCTCCTGGATGACCGAAGAGCTCGATGTCTTCCGCGACCAGTTCCGGAAATATCTCGCCAAGGATCTGGCGCCGCACGCCGAGAAATGGCGCGAGCGGAAGATGGTCGATCGCTTCGCCTGGCGCGGGCTGGGCGAAATGGGCGCGCTGTTGGCGAGCGTCCCGGAGGAATATGGCGGCCTGGGCGCGACCTTCGCCTATGACGCAGCCGTGCTCGACGACCTCGAAAGCACCGTGCCGGAGCTAACCACCGACGTCTCCGTGCACAGCGCCATCGTCGCCCACTACATTCTTAACTACGGCTCGGAGGAGCAGAAGAAGCGCTGGCTGCCGAAGATGGCCTCGGGCGAGATGGTCGGCGCCATCGCCATGACCGAGCCCGGCACCGGCTCGGACCTCCAGGCGGTGAAGACCACAGCGAAGAAGCAGGGCAATTCCTACGTCATCAACGGCCAGAAGACGTTCATCACCAACGGCCAGGCCGCCGATCTCGTCATCGTGGTCGCGCGCACCGGCGACGCCGGCGCCAAGGGCATTTCGCTGATCGTGGTCGAGACCGCGGGCGCGGACGGCTACAAGCGCGGGCGCAACCTCGACAAGATCGGCCTGCACGCTTCCGACACGTCGGAGCTGTTCTTCGACAATGTGCAGGTCGCCCCGGAAAACCTGCTCGGCAAGGAAGAGGGCCAGGGTTTTGCCCAGCTGATGCAGCAGCTGCCGCAGGAGCGCCTCGCGCTCGCGGTCGGCGCCGTCGCCTCGATGGAGCGTGCCGTCAAGCTCACCACCGAATACACCAAGGAGCGGAAGGCGTTCGGCAAGCCGCTGATGGACTTCCAGAACACCGCCTTCACGCTCGCCGAGCGCAAGACCGAAGCCATGATCGCGCGCGTCTTCGTCGACTGGTGCATCGAGCGCCTGGTCGCCGGGGATCTCGACACCGTCACCGCGTCGATGGCGAAATACTGGTGCTCGGACAAGCAGGTCCAGACCGCCGACGAGTGCCTCCAGCTGTTCGGCGGTTACGGCTATATGCAGGAATATCCGATCTCGCGTATCTTCATCGATTCCCGCATCCAGAAGATCTATGGCGGCACCAACGAGATCATGAAGCTGCTCATTGCGCGGTCGCTGTAGGGGCGTCGCTACCGCGCACGCCAATCGCGCGGGCGGCAATCAAAACGCTGATTGAAGCGTTGCTGCACCGCAGGGTTCGGCGGCACAGCCCTTGCTCGGTCGCCAACGAATTCAGCTCGATGGAAGCAAGCCTGCTTGTCACCTCTGGCTCCCCGCCATACCCTGCCCGTCATCGGCAGCCGCCATCTGGTCTCGCTTGCATCGGGAGAATTGCGAATGGTTCACGTCTCGCGACGGAAACTGCTTCAGCTTGCGGCCGTTGCCCCATCGGCACTTCCCCTGGCCTGGACGTCGGTTGTGTCTGCTGCGACCGGAAAGAAGACGCTGACTGCGGTGATGCAATCGGACCTTCGCGTCACCGATCCCGGCTTCACGACGGCGATCATCACCCGCGACCATGGCTATATGGTCTACGATACGCTGCTCGGCATCGATTCCAGCTTCAAGGTGCGGCCGCAGATGGCCGACTGGACGGTATCCGCGGACAAGCTGACCTACACCTTCACGCTGCGCGACGGCCTGAAGTGGCATGACGGCGCGCCAGTGACGGCGGAGGATTGTGTCGCCTCGCTGAAGCGCTGGGGCACGAGCGTCGACGGCATGGCGCGCAAGCTGGTGGACTTCACGGCCGGCATCGAAGCCGCGGACGCCAAAACGATCGTCCTCAAGTTGAAGGAGCCCTACGGCCTCGTGCTGGAGACGATCGCCAAGCCGTCGTCGATCTGTGCCTTCATGATGCCCAAGCGGCTTGCGGAGACCCCGATCAGCAAGCAGATTCCGGAGCAGATCGGTTCCGGCCCGTTCAGATTCGTCGCTGCCGAATTCCAGCCCGGCGTGAAAGCCGTCTACGAGAAGAACACCGACTATGTTCCGCGCAAGGAGCCGGCCGAATGGACATCGGGCGGCAAGGTGGTCAAGGTCGACCGGGTCGAATGGCTGACGATGCCGGACGCCCAGACCGCGCTCAACGCGCTGCAATCGGGCGATGTCGATTTCGTCGAAACGCCGCCGTTCGACATGCTGCCCGCGCTCGAGTCCAATCCGGATGTCAACGTGACCATCCTGAACAAATTCGGCTTCCAATCGTTCGGCCGGATGAACTTCCTGCATCCGCCGTTCGACAATGTGAAGATCCGCCGCGCCGCGTTGCTCGCGATGAACCAGAAGGACGTGCTCGACGCACAGATCGGCAATCCCAAATACTACAAGCTTTGCGGCGCATTCTTCATCTGCGATACGCCGCTCGCCAGCGACGCCGGCGGCGAGACCCTGATCAAGGGCAACGGCATGGCGGACGCCAGGAAGGCGTTGGTCGAAGCCGGCTATGACGGCACGCCCGTGGTGATCCTGGCGCCGACCGATCAGATCCTGCTCAAAGCGCAGCCGGTCGTGGTCGCACAGCTGTTGCGCGAGGCCGGCTTCAAGGTCGACCTTCAGGCGATGGACTGGCAGACCGTGGTCACCCGCCGCGCCAACCAGAAGCCGCCGAAGGAAGGCGGCTGGAACATGTTCTTCACCTATCAGGGCGCTGCCGACTCGATGAACCCGCTCGTCAATGGCGCGATGGTCGGCAAGGGCAAGGAGGGCGGCTGGTTCGGCTGGTCCGAGGATCCCAAGCTCGAGGAGCTGCGCGACGCCTTTGCCCGCGCCGCCTCACCGGAAGAGCGGAAGAAGATCGCCTTCGACGTGCAGAAGGAGGCCTACGATCAGGTGATCTACGTCCCGCTCGGCCAGTTCCAGGCGCCGAGCGCATGGCGCAAATCGCTCACTGGCATGATCGACGGCCCGGCGACGCCGATGTTCTGGAATGTGGACAAGAACGATTGAGCTGCTCTCCCTCTCGCCGTGCCTACGGGCGAGGGTACCAAAGCCCTAATTCGGATGCCACCAGCGGCCGCCGATGACGACTCCTTCAGAGACGATCTTGCGATCGCCGATGAGGTGCTCGCCAACCACGTCCCCTCATAGTCGAACTGGCCTTGCTTCACCGAGATCAGCGTGGCATCGCCGACGCTGCCCGGCTTGAGGCTGCCGAGTTCGGGCCGCCGCAGCGCCATTGCGGCGTTCTCCGTCGAGGCCGCGATGACGTCCGACAGTGACATGCCCATGCAGAGGAATTTCGACATGGTCGTCACCTGGTCGAAGGCCGGGCCGTCGATGCAGAGCTGATGGATATCGGATGAGATGGTGTCCGGATAAAGCCGTTGGCGAGCATGGCGCGTGCGGTCTTGAAGGCGAACGAGCCCTTGCCGTGGCCGATATCGAACAGCACGCCGCGCTCGCGCGCATCCAGCACCGCCTTCTTCACCGTGCCTTGCGCGGTGGCCGGCGTGTTCGGGAACGGCCGGAACGCGTGGGTCAACACGTCGCCGGGACGCAGGCGGGCCAGCACCTCCTCGTAGCTCGGCGGCGGATGGTCGATATGCGCCATCAGGGGCATGCCGACCTCGTCCGCGACCTCCAGCGCGATATCGAGCGGCAAGGTCCCCGATGTGCCCGAGGAGTGCAGCCCGACGCGCACCTTGATGCCGACGATGACGTCGCGATTGGCATCCGCGACCTTGGCCGCCTCGATCGGATTCATCAGCCGCAATTCCTCGCTCTCGCCGACCATGATCCGGTGCGAGAAGCCGAAAATGCCGGCATGGGAGACGTGGAGATATGCGAGGATGCGGACCTGGCTCGGCTCGATCACATGCTTGCGGAAGCCGGCGAAATTGCCGGGGCCGGCACTGCCGGTGTCGACCGAGGTGGTGACGCCCGAGGCACGGCAGAATTCCTCGGCATCGATGCCGAGCGAGGTGCCGCCCCAATAGACGTGGGTGTGGAGATCGATCAGGCCCGGCGCCACGATGAGCTGCGAGACGTCGCGGACCTCGGTCGCCGGATCCGGCTTGAGCCCGCTGCCGACGGCGGCGACCTTGCCACCGGCAAAGGCCACATCCGTCACAGCATCGAGCTTCTGGGACGGGTCGACCACGCGGCCGCCGCGCAAGATCAAGTCGAAAGGCATTGTCGTCTCCGGATAGGACGGGAAGGGGTGGCGACCTGCGGCAGCAGGTCAGGCTGGAAGGACGTCTTCCAGACTGTTCGTTCCGCTTCTGTTAGCAATTTTCGCACCAGCTAAGCAAATCGGCTGCGGTCCTGTTCATTGGATTTGCGTGCTGCCTTCGCACCGCGCGCGGGGGCACAGCACGAGGCCCAGCCCGGCGGACAATACGTCGGTACGTCCTCGCATACGCGGAGAGATTCTTTATTTGATAAATGTATTCGCTACCCGTCGGGAGCGCAGCACGTACGATATCCAGATCGCGGCGCCGACGACGCCAGAGAATATTTGGCCGACGACCTGCGGCTCCAATTTCATGAATTCACTCATTGGCCGGTTCAGCGAGATCGAGAAAATGCCCGCGATCCAAAAGAGATCGACGATCGGCAACACGATCGCGCACACTAACTGCGCAATGAAGAATTTCGGGAAGCGGCGGGAGTGGCTGAACAACAATGATGCCGTGTAGATACATAGGATGATGAGCAGGATGTACATCACGATGTCGCCCCAGACCGCCGTTGGGAAACGCTTCCATACGTCGTCGCTGACAGACTGCACGTACTGCCCGACCGAAACGATCAGTCGGAGAATACCGACGACCTGCCCGAAGGCGACAAATGCCAGCCAGCCGCCGATCCCCTTAAGCGGCGGCTGCACGTTCTTTAACTCTGCAGCGTCCTCGATCCCAACCGAGGGCTCTCGAATTACGGGTAGGAGGGGCGGAGCGGCCAGAGCGTTGGGCCGTAAAGGCGGCGGTCGAACGAGTTGCCGAGCGACCTCGCTCACCTCAACGACCGGCTTCCAATCGCCGAAGCCATGTCGCCAAAGGAGGACGTTCCGAGGGTCGCTATTGCGCGCAAGGAGAGGTATTAATTCGGTGAGAGATAGCGGGCCACGCTGCTGTCCGCCTTCGGCGTAGTACCATAAATCCGTCATGCAACGCCCCCGCGTTCCCGAAACCATTCTATCGGGTGCACGTCACACGTCACCACCGTAAAAGGGCGAAGGAGCCAAAAAGGAGGCAAAAGCAAAGGCCGCCCGATCGAGACGCCCTAAGCCAATGAAATAATGGCGATCCCGGGATGACTCGAACATCCGACCTACGGTTTAGGAAACCGCCGCTCTATCCGGCTGAGCTACGGGACCGCGGAACCCGCCGATCGGCAGGTTGCCGGCGCCGTTCATATCAAAGCGAGGGCGGGACCGGAAGCCCTTCGCTCGGTTCACGTCGTCCCGAAACCCGCCCCGCCTTCTTGTACTCGGGCTGTGGTGGACTGAAAATGTCGAGCACGCAGGCACCGTTGGGGCCAGGCACGCATGGTGTGCGGCACGTTGGCGGGCGAGCGTCAGAAGTCGCTCTCCCTGCCCTGCTTTGCTTCACGACTTGCCATAGGAGCCCTGATACCGGCCCTCGCGGATCGCCTTCAACGTCTCATCCTCGCGCTTGATCTGGACACGCACCGCCTCCAGCAGCGCCGCCGCACCCGCGGCGGGAAACGACACCACGCCGTCTTCGTCGCCCACCACGACGTCGCCGGGCGAGATCACGCTGCCGCCGATCGAGACGGGCACGTTGATTTCTCCAGGACCGTTCTTGTACGGGCCGCGATGGATCACCGCGCGGGCGAAGCAGGGAAAGTCGTCGCCGGCAAACGCCGCAACATCGCGGATCGCACCGTCGATCACGTATCCTTCCGCCCTGCGCCACTGCGCGATGTTTTTCATGATCTCGCCGACCAGCGCCCGGGTTTCGTCCCCGCCGCCATCGACCACGATGACATCGCCGGGACCGACCAGCTCGAGCGCGCGGTGGATGGCGAGATTGTCGCCGGGCCGGGTGCGCACTGTGAAGGCTGCGCCGATCAACCTGCCGCTGCGATGATAGGGTTTGAGCCCGACCGCACCCGGCAGCCGGCCGAGATTGTCTGATATGATCGAGGTCGGTGCATTCCTGAAGCCCTCGATGATATCGGCGGGCGGCTTCGGCACGCTGTTTGCGGCGATCGTAATCGTCATGGAATTCAGTCCTTATTCGGCGTGCGCCCGCGCCTTCGCTGGCATGATCCGGAAGGCACGCCCCTCCTTCATCCACGCCGCGCGCTCGTCGCGCAGCAACGTGCGGCGAACCTTTCCGGAATCATCGCGTGGCGGCGTGCTGACGAACTCGAAACTCTCGGGATGCTTGTAGCGGCTGAGCCTGTCTTTCAGGAACTCCGCCATGCCGTCCGCAATCGCCTGACCGTCCACATTTGCGTCCGACTCGATGATGGCGTGCACGCGTTGGCCCAATTCCGGATCCGGCAAGCCCACCACCACGCAGGAGCGCACGCCGGGACATTCGGACACCGCAGCCTCGACCTCGGCGGGATAGATGTTGGCGCCGCCCCGCAGCACCATGTCAGCGAGGCGGTCGCCGAGATAGAGGTAGCCCTCGGCATCCAGCCTGCCGATATCGCCAAGCGATTCCCAGCCGTCGGCGCGACGCTTCGGTTCGGCGCCGAGATAGTGATAGGTGGCATCCTTGCCGTCATTGTTGAGGAAATAGATCTCGCCGGTCTCGCCAGGCGCGACGTCGTTGCCGTCCTCGCCGATGATGCGGAGCTTCGCCGTCTCGCCGATCTTGCCGACCGAGCCCTTGTGCGTCAGCCACTCCGTGCCGGAGATGATGCAAGCACCCTGCCGCTCGGTGCCGCCATAGAGCTCCCAGACCCGCTCCGGCCCGAGCCAGGCGATCCAGTTCTCCTTGAGCCAGGGCGGCATCGGCGCCGCCATGTGGAAGACGGTCTGCAGGCTCGACAGGTCGTAAGCATTGCGGACGTTCTCCGGCAGCGCCCAGATTCGATGCATCATGGTCGGAACGAAATTGACCCATTGCACGCGCTCGCGCTCGATCTGCCGCAGCGTCTCCTCGGCGTCGAACTTGACGAGGCCGGTGAGCTTACCGCCGCCGAACAGCGCGTAATGCGACACGATGAACGGCGCATTGTGGTAGAGCGGCCCCGGATTGAGCAGCGAGGCGCCGAAAGGCATGTTGAGCGGCGGCGGCGCGACCGTGTCGACGACCGCGGGATTGTGATCGAGGATCACCTTGGGACGGCCGGTCGAGCCGCCGCTGGTCATGGCCTTCCAGTAGCGCGCCGCCGGCGGGTCGATCTGCGCGTCGGAAAATCCTTCCGGCACGAAATCCGCAGGCAACCGGTTCGGCGCATTCCAGTCGGCCTCGCCGCCGACCACCAGCGCCGGCTTGAGAATCTCCAGCACGGCTGCGGCTTCGCCGCGCGGCAGCCGCCATGACAGCGAGGTCGGCGTCGCGCCGCATTTCCACACCGCAAAGCCGGTCTCGAAGAACGCATTACCGTTGGGCAATCCGATCGCGACGAAATCACCGGGCTTGACACCCTTCGCCGCAAATGCCCGCGCGCGCCGGTTGGCACCGCGCTCGAGCTGGTCCCAGGTCAGCCTGTCGTGCCCATGCTGGACGGCGATGGTGCCTTCGGGTTTGCGTTGCGCGTACCAGCGCGGCACATCGGACAGGGGCAGCAGCATCAGGCGTTTCCACTTCGTGTTCTTGGCGTCGCCTCACGGTGAGGCGCTCGCGAGGACGAAGTGTAACAGCCGGAGCCAACCCTTCAAGGTATCTGCCTTCAAGGTATCTGCCTTCAAGGTATCTGCCTTCAAGGTATCAGCTTCACCGCTCGGCCCCGCAGCCTGGACTGTCGAACAGCGCTGCAAGGCCGCATTTCGAGGTCAGCATCTTGTCGCCGTCATGACCGACGCCGGCGACGTCCCACACGCGATGATTGGGCGTGCCGTGATCGCGCTTGGCCATCGCTTCCACATAGGCGTGGCCGCGGGCGTAGCGATAGGGACCCTGCGCCTCGGCCATGCAGCTCTTGTCCAGCGCAGGATGCTCCGGATTGGTGTCGAGGGTGCCGAGCAGGTAGATCACGTCACGCTCGACATAGCGCTGCTCAAGCGCGGCCGGCGTCGCATCGGCAAGGTAAGGCGGACGCACGTCCATGCCGTATTTCCAATTGTTGTAGCCCGAGCAGGATGCGGCGATGGCGGGCACCGGCCGCTCCGCGCTGAAATACGCATAGGACGAGGGGTTGGCGACGACGTAGCGGACGTCGATGTGCTGACGCGACAGCATCGCCTCGCCCTTGCCGGCGATGGCATAGCGCTGCGCGACCTGGCCGCCGCCGGAATGACCGGCGACCACGACCTGCTTCAGATTCGGGAAGATGCGGCGGTCGGAGAGCTTTGCCAGGATCGCGTCGAGCGCGTCGAAGGAGGACACCGGGTTCGGAGCAAGCGCGCCATCGCCGCCTTCCCATCCTTCCAATGACCAGCGCAGCGTCTCCGCGGGCAGCTTGTGCGCCTCGATGTCGATCTCAGCCAAAAACTGCGGGACGATCATCAGCGCGCTCTTGCCATCGTCCCCTGCCGCGACCTGCGCGGTATGCGCTGACATATAATATTCGTCGGCATTACGCAGCCGTCCGTGCAGCACAATGATGGCGCGCGAGATCGCCGGCAGCGGTATCGACCAGTCACTGGAGAGATAGAGCGGTAACATCCCCTGGCCGCCGACCGACAGCCGCGCGTCGGCGACCACCTTCACCGGCTTGCGGTTCGGTGCATCCTCGTCCGCGGCGAGCGCGCGGCCGCAAACCAGCGCCAATGCGATTGCGGCGAAACAAGTCAGCGCTCTCATGACGAACAATTCCCTTCCAGCTTGAACCGATAAAACTCTAAGCGCATCCTGCGCCGCACGGCTGTGACTC
Organism: Bradyrhizobium sp. RDM12; assembly: GCF_051917485.1. NCBI lineage: Bacteria > Pseudomonadati > Pseudomonadota > Alphaproteobacteria > Hyphomicrobiales > Nitrobacteraceae > Bradyrhizobium > Bradyrhizobium sp. RDM12. The sequence goes on along the minus strand of NZ_CM133064.1, from coordinate 1,669,558 downwards.
CTGCGCCACGTCAAGCAAAAAATGTCAGCAACCCAGCCACGAAATTCCCGAGTTCCACGGGTGACAAGACGGCGATAATGGAGCAAAAATCGGGCCCGACTCAGTTTGAGTTGAGTTTTGCAGGGAATGCTCTCGTAGAATGTCGGACGTAGTTGCATCGCGTCGTGCGGCGCCGCTTCTTGTTACCGCAGCAGGAGTTTTTTCTGCTGACGTGGCCGCATGCCCACGCCCAATGGTGGAAGCGCGCACCTGTTGATTTCGAGGAATGCGCCGACGCTGCGGAAAAAGCCCCGACCAAGGCCGAAAAGACCTCAGCGCTCGCAGACTGCAACGCCAAGTTCGCGGGCCGGCGCAAGGCGGGCGGCGGCTATACCTATTACGACTTCCTCCAGGACCGCACCTTCGACATCGCCGGGCCGAACCCGACGACGGACGAGCAGAAGAAGATCGACGAATCCTACACCGCCTATCTCGCCAATCAGCGCCGTAGCAATGAAGCGGCCGAGGCCACTGCACGTCAGCAGCGCGAGCAGCAGGAACAACAGGTGCAGCAGCTTCAGCAGGTCGCGCTGAGAACCGAGGTGGAGCGCGTGCCCGTGCCCGTGGAGCGGCCGAAGGTGTTGCGACAGAAGGGCGCGCCCTGCACCAAAGGTTCGTTCTCCTGCGAATGGCCGCGGCTGTCGGAAGGCCTGAGCGAGTTGAAGAAGCTGTTCAGCCCGACGCAGAGCAAGCCGGCGAAGAAGGGCTGAGTCACAACCGTCATTGCGAGCGGAGCGAAGCAATCCAGAATCCTCCGCGGAAAGACTCTGGATTGCTTCGCTGCGCTAGGAAGAAACGTCGAGCTAACCCATTGATTCCATTTGCGTCGCCAAACAACGTTTCATTCAGCGCGCGTCGGCTCCTCAAGCCGGTCCCAACTCGCAATGACGAGTTGGATGGAGATTTGCGTCCAAATTCTCAGTTCGGATGCTTCTTCTTGGTGCGCTTGGGCGTCACCGCAGGTGTCGGCACATTTGCCGTGGCTGAATTGCTCAATGCCTTGCGGCTCTCCTGCAGTCTCGCGTCGTAGCCGGGCGAGTTCATGACAGTCGGCGGCCGGGCCTGGGCCAGCGTTGACGCGCCGCAGAGCGCGGCCAGCACCAGCCCGACGATCAAATAGCGTTCCATCCCGCTCCTCCTCGCGCTCAGGCCACACCGCGGATCTGCCGCGGCGAAAGCCCCGGCGGGCCCTTGCCGGCAATTTCGGCGTCCTTCACCAACGCAACAATGCGGCGCATCAGCGGCACATCGACGTTGTTCTGCTCGGCCAGCGCAATGACCGCGCCCTGGAGATAGTCGATCTCGGTCCTGCGGCCCTGCTTCAGATCCTGCCACATCGAGGAGCGCGCCTCGGGATCGATCTTCATCGTCCGCCCGAGGATCGCGTTGAAGATCATATCGGGCAATCTCAGCAGGGTCGGCGTCCAGTTCGGCGGGATCGGCGTTGTCGAAGCCGGCGTGATGCCGGCGGCCTTTAGCGCGGCCAGACCTTCCGCCATCTGATCGGCGAACAATCTTCGCCAGTCGCGGTTCGCCAATTGCGCGGCGAGCGGCATGTCGGACAGGGCGCTGAGCGCGTTGTTCAGGTTGATGATCAGCTTGCCCCATTGCACGCCTGCGATGTCACGGCTTCCGCGCAAATTAAGCCCCGGCACCGAGAGCGACGCCGCCGTGTTATCAGCATCTTCGCCGATCGTGATGTCGCCGGAGGTCGAACGGTGGAAACGCCCTTCCCCCATTGCGACCACATTGAACGGCACCATGCCCGCGAGCACGCGCCGGCCACCGAGCCGCTGCTGCAGCACGGCGACATTGCCGACGCCATTCTGCAACGACACGACGACGGCATCGTGAGGCGCGTGCTGCGCGATCTGGTCCGCGGCCTCAGCAGTGTCGGCGCTCTTCACCGTGACCAGCACGATGCCGGCGCTGTGGAAGATTGCGGGATCTTCCGACAGCGCGAGCCGGCCCGCATCCAGCTTCTTCTCAGCGCCGTCGAAATCCGTCAGACGCAGGCCGAACCGCTCGATCTCGGTCTTCACCCGCGGCCGCACCAACAGTGCGACCCGACGGTCGGCAGCCGCCAACTGGCCTCCAACAAAGCAGCCGATGGCGCCGGCGCCTGCCACCACGATCGGTCGATCCGTAACCACCAGATCTTGCTCCCTCAACGACCCGTATTCGATAGCAGAGGCGGAGCGGCATGCCCATCACGGCGCATCCGCCTTGTAACCGTCATGAGAGCCTCATATGCTTTTGCCTCGGGGGCTTTGTCACCAGCGAGAACTCGCTGACGAGAACGCCAAAGGAGAGAACCATGGGTCTACTCGACGTCCTCAATGGCATGCAGAACGGCCCTCGCGGTCCGAGCACTCCGAGCTCACAATCATCCTCCGGCGGCGGCATGTCGCCGATGACCATGGCGATCCTCGGCCTGCTGGCCTGGAAGGCATTCAAGCATATAACGGCCGGCCAGCCGGGCGCAGCCCCGCAGACGACGCCGACCCCTATGCCGCCGCCGGCGAATGCGGGCCCGGGCGGCAGCCTTGGCGGTGCGCTCGGCGGCGGTGGCGGCCTCGGCGATGTTCTCAAGGGCGGCCTCGGCGGCCTGCTCGCGGGCGGCGCAGCCGGTAGCGTGCTCAGCGGCGGCCTCGGCGATCTCCTCAACCAGCTCCAGCAGGGCGGCCACGGCGAGACCGCGAACAGCTGGGTCGGCAAGGGTGAGAACAAACCGATCGCCCCCGGCGATCTCGCCAACGCACTCGGCGCCGACCAGATCCAGAGCCTCTCCGCCCAGAGCGGCCTGTCGCGCGACGAACTGCTTTCCGGCTTGAGCCAGTACCTGCCCCAGGTGATCGACCACCTGACGCCGGACGGACGGCTGCCGACCGAGAACGAAATTTCGGACCGAGTCTGATTTAGTCAAACCGAGGGGAGCACTGACATGAGCATGGGCGGCATCTTGTGGATCATCGTCGTCGGCTTCGTTGCCGGCCTCATCGCGCGTTGGCTGGCGCCGGGGCCGAATAACCCGAGCGGCTTCATTCTCACCACCATCCTCGGTATCGTCGGCGCGTTTCTGGCGACCTTCATCGGCCAGGCCATCGGCCATTACGGTCCGGATCAAGGCGCGGGATTCATCATGGCCACGATCGGTGCCGTGGTGGTGCTGTTCATCTGGCACCGGCTGGTGGCGAGCGGTGTGATCAAGGGATGACGGCGTAAGCGTCAGATAGACCCACGCTGCCGCCTCATACTCTGTCATTGCGAGGAGCCCGCGACAAAATTGCGAAGCAATTTTGCGCTGGCGCGACGAAGCAATCCGGACTGTCTCCGCGGACACGATCTGGATTGCTTCGCTTCGCTCGCAATGACGAGTTAGGAAATCAAATGCATCCCCGCATCCATGCGCACGACCTCGCCGGTCATGTTGCTGGAGGCCGGCATCGCCAGGAAGCAGACGAGCTGCGCGATGTCCTCGGCGGATGAGGCGACCTTGAGCGGCACCTTCGCCACCACGCTGTCACGCACCTGCTTGGCGCCGGCTTCGCCGCGGCCCTTGGTGAACCAGGGCGTGTCGATATAGCCGGGGCACACCGTGTTGACGCGGATCAGCGGCGCGAGTGCGCGCGACAGCGACAGCGTCATGGTGTTGAGCGCGCCCTTGCTCGCGGCATAGGCGATCGAGGAGCCGACGCCGCTGATGCCGGCGACCGACGATACGTTGACCACGGCGGACGGGCGCCCCGACGCCTTCGATCCGGCTTCCAGCAAGCTGCGTGCCGCGCGCACCATCTGGAACGGGCCGATGGTGTTGACGCCATAGAGGCGCTGGAAATCTTCAGCCGACAATCCCTCGAGATCGGCGTGGACGACGTGCTTGGTGGTGCCGGCATTGTTGACGAGAATGTCGAGCTGGCCCCAGCCGCTCGCGGCCGCAACGATCTTGCGGCAATCGCCATCCTTCGAGACGTCGCCCTGTACGACCAGCACGTCCGCCGCGCCGGCCTTGCGGCAGAGCTCTGCCGTGGCCTCGGCTTCCTTCTGGCTCGACGAATAGTTGATGACGAGCCGCGCCCCGCTCCGTGCCAGAATTTCCGCGGTCGCAGCACCAAGTCCGGATGCGGACCCCGTCACGATTGCATTCAGAGTGTCTTTTGCCATCCGGATTTCCTTCCCACTTATCGAGTTGCCGGCGCCCTGTTTAACGAGTTTGCCGCGCCCTGCAAATCAAGCAAACTCCGCTAAGCGGAATTAGTCCAGACCGGGTCTTGCCCCCATGCTGGCGCTGCAGATGGGCCTGCGATCAGCGCTTGTCAGGGCCATGGCTTTTTCAGATCATCGGGCGCAAGAAGAGACCGCGCGCCGGCCTGTCAGGGCAGGACGCGCCAATGGCAAAACACGGGGAACGCTGTGGCGGAGAGTGACAATATCGTCGTCGAGACCGCGGAGAAGATCTTCGCCGATCTCGCCGACCCGCAAACGATCAACAACGACAAGAAGAATTCCTGGCAGGCGCCGCTGTGGCAGGCGCTGAGCGAAGCCGGCTTGCCTTTGTCCTGGGTGCCAGACGATCTCGGCGGCTCCGGCGCGAGCCTTGCCGACGGTTTTGCGTTGCTGAACGCCGCCGGCCGTTTCGCGGTCGCGGTTCCCCTCGCCGAGACGATGCTCGCGGGCTGGCTGCTGGCGCAGGCGAAGATCGCTTCGCCCGAAGGCGAAATGACGGTGCTGCCAGCCTCGCCAAAGGATCGCATCACGATTGATGCCGACGGCGCGCTCTCGGGCCGCTGCCGCGGCGTGCCGTTTGCGAAAGCGGCGAGGCATTTTGCGGTGCTCGCGCATGGCAAGGACGGCGTCTCGATCGCGCTGGTCGATGCAAGCAAGGGCCGGATCGAATCCGGGCTCAATGTCGGCTACGACCAAAGCGATACCGTGACGCTCGACAAGGTGCAGCCTGTCACCATCAAGGCCGCACCGAAGGGCCTTGACCAGACCAATCTGATGCTGATGGGCGGCGTCGCGCGCAGCCTTCAGATCGCGGGTGCGCTGGAAGCCATGCTCGACATCTCCGTGCGCTACTCCAACGAGCGCGTCGCCTTCGAGAAGAAGATCTCGAAATTCCAGGCCGTGCAGCACAATCTCGCGCGCCTCGCCGGCGAATCCGCCGCGGCACTTGCGGCGGCAACCTCGGCCGCCGACGCCATCGCAAACGCAAAGTCGTTCGACGACGAGGTCTATCTCGAAGCCGCCTCCGCAAAGATCCGCTGCGCCGAAGCCGCGGAAAAGGGCGGCGGCATCGCGCACCAGGTCCATGGCGCGATCGGCTTCACCATCGAGCACATCCTGCACCGCTACTCGTTGCGGGCGCTGGCCTGGCGCGATGATTTCGGCTCGGAAAGCCACTGGGCCGTCGAGCTCGGCAAACTCGTCGCCAGGCGCGGCGCCGATGAATTGTGGCCGCTCGTGGCGTCGCGCTAACAGGGAACGAAACACATGACCGCTGCGCTCCGTTTCGATCCGATCCGCCTGCCCGAGAAATGCGAGCAACTGCGCAAGGAAGTGCGCGCCTTCCTCGTCGAGGAGATCGCCGCCGGCACCTTCGATCCGCACAAGCCCAACCGCGAGGACACCGACGCGCCGGAATTCTCCCGCCGGGTCGGCGCCAAGGGCTGGCTCGGCATGACCTGGCCGAAGAAATATGGCGGCCAGGAGCGCTCCTTCCTCGAACGCTACGTGGTGACCGAGGAGATGCGCGTCGCCAACGCCCCGACGCGGCGCTTCTTCGTCGCCGACCGCCAGAGCGGCCCGGTGCTGCTGAAGTACGCGCCAGAACACATCAAGATGGAGATCCTGCCGCGCATCTGCCGCGGCGAGATCTGCTTTGCGATCGGCATGAGCGAGCCGAACTCCGGCTCCGACCTATTCGCGGCGAAGACGCGTGCGGCCAAGACCGATGGCGGTTATCTCATCAACGGCACCAAGATCTGGACCTCGTCGGCGCATATCGCCGACTACATGATCGCGATCTTCCGGACCTCGCCGCCGACCAAGGAAAACCGCCGTCACGGCCTGACGCAATTCCTGGTCAAGATGAAGCAACCGGGCATCCAGGTGAACCCGATCGGCCAGATCACCGGCCAATACGAGTTCAACGAGGTCGTGTTCACCGACTTCTTCGTGCCCGAGGATCACGTGCTCGGCGAGGTCGACGGCGCCTGGAAACAGGCGACTTCAGAGCTCGCCTATGAGCGTTCAGGCCCCGAGCGCTTCCTCGAAACCTATTATGTGCTGACCGAGCTGGTCCGCGCAGTCGGCCCCAATCCTGATACGCGCAGCGCGGAAGGCATCGGACGCCTCGTCGCGCAGCTCCACACCATGCGGCGCATGTCGGTCTCCGTCGCCGGCATGCTGCAGGCCGGCAAGGAGCCGGTGGTGGAAGCCTCCATCGTCAAGGACATCGGTACGGTCTGGGAGCAACAGCTTCCGCATCGCGTGCGCGATCTCGCCGCCTTCGTCGAGGAGACCGCGACCAACCGCGAGACGCTGGAGCGGCAACTCGATTTCGCGATCAAGACCGCACCGAAACTCACCATCCAGGGCGGCACCACGGAAGTGCTGCGCGGCATCATCGCCCGCGGACTTGGTTTGCGCTAGTCGCGCGGACCTGGTTTGCGCTAAATCATTCGAGGACATCATGAGCACCTACAAAGATATCGGCGTCGAGAAAGTTGGCCACGTCGGCACCATCGAGATCCGCAGGCCGCCGCTCAACTTTTTCGACATCTCCCTGATCAACCAGATCGCGGATGCGCTCGACGAATTCGATCGCGACATCGAGATCTGCGCCTCCGTTCTCTCAGCGCAAGGCAAAGCGTTTTGCGCCGGCGCCAATTTTGGCGATCCCGCGCGGCAGGCGCAGGAAGCGCAAGAAGCTGTGAAAAAAGCAAAGGGCGATCCCGCCGATAATCTCGGCCCGATCAACCATCTCTACATCCAGGCCGTGCGCATCTTCCGGGCCAAAAAACCGATCGTCGCCGCCGTGCAGGGCGCAGCCATCGGCGGCGGCCTCGGTCTTGCCGTGTCGGCCGACTTCCGGGTCACCTGCCCCGGAGCGCGCTTCTCCGCGAATTTCACCAAGCTGGGTTTTCATCCCGGCTTCGGCCTGACGACGACGCTGCCCGAGCTGATCGGCAAGAACAACGCCGAGCTGATGTTCTACACCAGCCGCCGCGTCACCGGCGAAGAGGCCTTCAAATGGGGCCTCGCCAATGTGCTGGTGCCGCAGGACCAGGTGAAAGCGGAGGCGATGAAGCTCGCCGGCGAGATCGCCGAATGCTCCCCGCTCGGCCTGCTCTCGACCCGCGCCACGATGCGCGCCGGATTGGCCGATCGCGTCATGGCCGCGACCAATCACGAGCTCGCCGAGCAGACCCGCCTGCGCGCGACGGAAGATTTCAAGGAGGGCGTGAAGGCCACGGAAGAGCGGCGTGTGGCGAATTTCAAGGGGCGGTGATTGCGGCGGCGTTTCGCTGATGAGCACCTCATCAGGGTGACGGATCGCGACGAGGGCTCAACTGACGCGGAAGGTCACGCCGCCGAGCAGAAACTCATTCGCCGCAACCGCGAGCCCTTTGACCTCGCGGCCTGCAGCACGTGCGCGGCATCGGCCACCCGAAACTCGAGCGCGCTCATGATCTCGCTGGCGCCCTTGACGAATCGGAACGTCGCATTGGGCAGCTTCAGTTCAGCGTCATCAACCGCAACACCGATGATCTTGCCCCAATGCTGCGCCAGCCCCTGTGGGTCCGGGCTCTGCATCTCCACGGCCGTGAGCGCCCGCGTCACATCCTTGCGGATGAACTTCTGCCAGTCCGGCCCGGCCGGCGGATACGCACCAAGAATGTCGTCGCTGCCCTCGGTGTGGTTGAATTCGATGAAGGCGGCGCGGCAGTCGCGGGGATGGAGCTGCACGCCGTGATAGGGCGCGTGGTCGATGACATTGGCGGTGCGCACGCCAAGTGCATTGGCGTTGCGGCCGCGCTCGTCCGGATCGTTGCAGCAGAAGATCGCCATGTAGCCGCCGCGGCCGCCGGTCTTCTCGATGAAGCGACCAGCCGTGGTGCCCTCCTTGAAGGGCGCGACCACCTCCAGCATGATGGTGTCGACCGGGAGCAGTGCATTCTCCAGGCCGTATTTGGCAACATTGCCGTCGCGGTAGCAGACGGCGAGGCCCATGATCTCGGCGATATCAGAGATCACAGGCGCGAGCTGCGGCGCGACCAGACAAATCTGCCGCAGCCGCATATAGGGCGCCATCGTCATGCGCCCCTGAAGGCCGGCTTGCGCTTCTCGACGAAAGCCTTCGCGGCCTCCTTGTGATCCTCGGTATCGCTGCAGCGGGTGTGATGGATCGCCTCGCCGTCGAAGCAATCTTCCAGCGGCAGGTGCTCGGCATTGTTGATGTTGCGCTTGATGTAGCCGAGCGCGATCGATGGTCCCTGCGCCAGCGATAGTGCCAGCTCGTGCGCGGCAGCATCAATCTCGGCATCGGGCACGACCTTGGTCACCATGCCGATCGCATGGGCTTCCTTCGCCGTCAGCACGGGCGAGGTCAGATAGAGCTCGCGCGCCCGGGCACTGCCGAGCAGCTGGGTGAGGAAATAGGTGCCGCCGTAATCGCCGGAGAAACCGACCTTGGCGAACGCCGTGGTGATCTTGCAGGATTCGGAGGCGATGCGGAGATCGCACGACAGCGCCATCGAAAGACCGGCGCCGGCCGCCGCGCCATCGAGCTGCGCCACCACCGGTTTCGGCATCTGATGCAGGATGCGCGAGACTTCCATGCCGCGACGCAGGTTCGCCATTTTCACCTCAAACGGCAGCGGCGCGCGGCCGGCCGCCATCGACTTGACGTCGCCGCCGACGCAGAACGAGCCGCCGGCGCCCTTGAACAGCACCGCGCGCACCTCCGGATCGTCGGCCGCGCGCCGCGCCGCCTCGACCAGCCCGGCGACCATCTCGGGATTGAGCGCGTTCTTCCGCTCGGGACGGTTCATCGTGATGGTGAGCAGTCCGCCTTCGAGCTTTTGCAGGACCATGTCGTTCATGGGACGTCTCCCTTGTCGTTGTTTTGCTCAGTCTTTCTCGTCATTGCGAGGAGCGAAGCGACGAAGCACAGACCGTCCTTGCGGAAACATTTCTGGATTGCTTCGCTACGCTCGCAATGACGAGGCTTATTTCTTCACCAACGGGCAGCGCGACTGCTCGAGCGACTGGAACGCCTCGCTGCCAGGCACGGTGGCGATCAGCTTGTAGTCGTCCCAGCGGCCCTTGGACTCCGACGGCTTCTTCACCTCGAACAGGTACATGTCGTGGATCATGCGACCGTCCTCACGGATCTTGCCGTTCTTGGCGAAGAAGTCGTTGATCGGCGTGTCCTTCATCACCTTCATGACCGCGGCCGAATCCGTGGTGCCGGCCGCCTTCACCGCCTTCAGATAGTGCATGACGGAGGAATAGACGCCGGCTTGCGCCGAGGTCGGCATCCGCTTGGTGCGCTCCATGAAGCGTTTCGACCACGCGCGGGTGTCGTCATTGAGGTCCCAGTAGAAGGCTTCGGCCAGCAGCAGGCCCTGCGCGGTCTCGAGGCCGATCGAGTCGATGTCGGAGACGAAAGCGAGTAGCGGCGAGACTTTCTGGCCGCCCTTGGTGATGCCGAACTCGGCGGCCTGCTTGATGGCGTTGACGGTGTCGCCGCCGGCGTTCGCGAGCCCGATCACCTTGGCTTTCGAGGCCTGCGCCTGCAGCAGGAACGACGAAAAGTCCGACGTGTTGAGCGGATGGCGCACGCTGCCGAGCACCTTGCCGCCGGTCTTCGTCACGACTGCGCTGGTGTCCTTCTCCAGGTCCTGGCCGAAGGCATAGTCGGCGGTGAGGAAGAACCAGGTGTCGAGGCCCGACTTCACGGCGGCAAGGCCGGTCACGTTGGCTTGGCCGTAGGTGTCGAACACGTAATGGATGGTGTAGGGACCGCAGGCCTCGTTGGTGAGACGGATCGAGCCCGGGCCGTTGAACATGATGATCTTGTTGCGCGCCTTCGCGATCTCGCCCGCGGCAAGTGCGGTCGCGGACGCCGCGACGTCGTAGATCATCTCGACGCCCTGGTTGTCGAGCATGTCGCGGGCGAGGTTGGCGGACAGGTCAGCCTTGTTTTGATGATCGGCCGCAATCACCTGGATCTTGCGCCCCAGCACCTCGCCGCCGAAATCTTCCACTGCCATCTTGGCTGCGGTCTCGCTGCCGGGGCCGGTGATGTCGGCATAGAGGCTCGACATGTCGAGGATGCCGCCGATCTTCAGGGGTGGCTTGTCCTGGGCTTGCGCAGCGCTCGCGCCGAGAGCCAGCGCGGCGGCAAAAATGCCCGACAAAATATGCTTCATCGAAAAGACCTCCCTTGATCGCGTGGCTCTGAATGGCGGCTTGATTATTGCTCTTGGCAAACGCTGTTGCCGCAATCATGCCGCATGCGCAAGAGCGCAGCAAGCGCAGGTGCGCTACCAGAGCACGATTGCCGCGCATGTTTTCCGCAAAGCGGAATGGTGAGATGCGGCGAGAAGTTTCCAAATCATCGCGAGCGCAGCGAAACAATCCAGAGTCCCTGCGCGGAAAGATTCCGGATTGCTTCGCTGCGCTCCCAATGACGGAGTGTGAGGAGGCCTCTTCGCGACCCACCGCTCATGAGTTAAGGTCGAAGCACAACGCAACCTCACCGGGTCTCATGGCGCAACGGCTTCACCTCACCGTCGCATTTGTTCTCATCGCAGGTCGCACTGCGTTCGCGGCGCCGTGCCAATTCGAAACACAGGGCGAAGGCCGAGTCGCTGTAGTCGTCGATGCGCGCAGCATACGTCTCGATGACGGCCGCGAAGTGCGCCTCACCGGATCGAGCCCACCACGTCGACCAGGCAAGCGCTGACCGCATTGCTCGCCGGCCGCGAGGTCACGCTGCGCAGCACGGACGACACACCCGACCGCTATGGTCGCCAGGGCGCGCTGCTGTTCATCGGCGAAAGCGACGCCTCGGTACAGGCGATGCTGCTCGCCGAGGGCGACGCCCTCGTCTCGGGCGAGATCGCGGAGAAGGAATGCGCCACCGCGCTGATGTCGTCAGAGGCCGAGGCGAGACACCAAAAAAGGGCAACTGGGCTGACCCGTCGGCCATAAAAAACGCGGAAAGTCCGGACGATATTTTGGCCGGGATCGGGCGCTTTGTGGTGGTCGAGGGCAAAGTCCTGTCGGTCCGGCAAGCTGGGGCAGTGACCTACCTCAACTTCGGACGCAACTGGACACGCGGCTTTGCCGTGACTATTTCAAAGCGCATAGTGCCGGCGTTTGAAAGCGCTGGAACGGCCCTTAAGTCCTTGGAAAACAGACGTATTCGTGTCCGAGGCTGGGTTGAGGGGACTACGGGGCCGCATATCGATGTGCTCCGGGTGGGACAGCTCGAGTTGCTGGGCGCAAACGAGCCTATTGGGGTAAGGCCCTAACCAGGGCCAGGCACGGGTTAATCGACGTGAATGGGGTGCTAGAACAGCACAAAAAGGGCGAAGGACGCCGCCTTCGGGCTGCGCCGGCCGCGCTTTGCCTCGTGCTGGGCACGGCTCTGGCCGGCTGCGGCGATATGGGCCGGTTCCAGACCACGGCGGCCCCGCCGACCGTCGCGTTACCCAAACCGAAGCCGGCAGTCGCCCAGACCCCCGCCACCGAGAAAGAGCACGAGCGCATCCTGGCGAGCTATGGCGGTGCCTATGACGACCCCAGGCTCGAATCACTGGTCAGCAAGACTGTCGACCGGCTGGTTGCCGCCTCCGATCGTCCTGACCAAGGCTACAAGGTCACTATCCTCAATTCCGGCGCGGTGAACGCTTTCGCGCTGCCGAACGGCCAACTCTATGTCACCCGCGGGCTGCTCGCGCTGGCCAGTGACACCTCCGAATTGTCCTCCGTGCTCAGCCACGAGATGGCGCATGTGCTGTCGAAGCACGCCGCGATGCGCGAGGACCAGGCGCGCCAGGCCGCCATCGTCACCCGTGTCGTCACCGACATGAGCACCGATCCAGATCTCACCGCGCTCGCACTCGCCAAGACCAAGCTCACCATGGCGAGCTTTTCGCGCAATCAGGAATTCGAGGCCGACGGCATCGGCGTCGGCATTTCCGCCAAGGCACATTTCGACCCGTACGGTGCCGCCCGCTTCCTCTCGGCGATGGAGCGCAATGCCGAACTGAAGGCCGGCAAGGGCTCGCTGGATCCGCGCGCGCAGGATTTCACCTCCTCGCATCCGGCCACGCCCGAGCGCGTGCAGAATGCGCAGACCATTGCTCGCCAATATGTCGCCCCTGAAGGTGGCGAGCGCGACCGCGAGAGCTATCTCGCCGCGATCGACAACCTCGTCTATGGCGAAGACCCCAGCGAAGGCTTTGTCCGCGGCCGGCGTTTCCTGCATCCAAAACTCGGCTTCACCTTCCAGGCGCCGGACAATTTCACGCTCGACAACACCGCGCAGGCCGTGATTGGCGTACGCGAGGGCGGCTCGCAGGCGATGCGCTTCGACGTCGTGCGTGTGCCGGCCGAGCAGTCGCTCGGCGACTACCTCAATTCCGGCTGGATGGAAGGCGTCGAGAAGGCCTCCACCGAGGATATCACCATCAACGGTTTTCCGGCCGCGTCCGCCACCGCCAAGGGCGACCAGTGGCAGTTCAAGGTCTATGCGCTGCGCTTCGGCAGCGACGTCTATCGATTCATCTTCGCCGCGCGGCAGAAGTCGACCGAGAGCGAGCGCAATGCGCGCGAGACCGTCAATTCGTTTCGTCGCCTGACCCTCGAGGAGATCCAGGCCGCGCGTCCGCTGCGCATCAAGGTCATCACCGTGCAGCCCGGCGACACCGCGGAATCGCTGTCCCACCGCATGACCGGCGTCGATCACCCGGCCGAACGATTTCGCGTGCTGAACGGCCTCGACGCACACGCCCAGGTGAGGGTGCGCGACCGCGTCAAGATCGTGACGGACTGAGGCGCCGTCGCTACTTCGCCTTGTCCTTCAAAAACGCGATGATGTCCGCGCGATCCTGCGCATCCGGCACGTCGAAGAACATCTTGGTTTCCGGGACCATGGCCTGCGGTCCGGTCAGCCATTTGTCGAGATTCTCTTCGGTCCAGACGATTCGAGTTCTTCAGATCGGGCGAATAGTCATAGCCTGGAACGCTGCCCGCCTTGCGTCCGACCACGCCCTTGTGCATCGGGCCGACGCCGTTCTCGGCGATCGAGTGACAGTCCGCGCAGCCCTTGTAGAGCGTCTGCCCCCGCGCGACATTGCCGGTGGCGCCGACGGCGCCGGGCGTGCATAGAAGCGCAATCGCAATAGCGGCGAGAGTCGGGCTGCGCGCGAGGATGGAATTCGAGCTGACGTTCATGTGATCTCCTGTTTGCGGCAGCAAACAGGATCATCGGGCCCGAATTTTATTCCCGTCAGTTCACAGATCTGCCCGCGTCCATGTCACCCACCTCGCGCTGGCCGGCGAGCCAGAGCGCGAGCAGGGTCCAGAACGCGCCGGAGAGCAGGTAGGCACCCGAGGCGATGACGCCGAGATTGGTGGCGAGCAGCAGCGCGACCAGCGGAGCGAATCCGGCGCCGAACAGCCAGGCCATATCAGAGGTCAGCGCGGACGCCGTGTAGCGGTAGGCCTGCCGGAAGTTGGAGGCGATCGCGCCTGAGGACTGGCCGAAGGACAGGCCGAGCAGGATGAAGCCGATCACCATGTAGATGGTCTCGCCGAACGCGCCGGCGTCGAGCAGTTGCGGCGCGAAGCCGCTGTAGATCGCGATCGCGATCGCCGATCCCATCAGCAGCGACTTGCGGCCGACCCGGTCGGCAATCACGCCGGAGGCCACGATCGCGGCGACGCCGAACACGGCGGCGACGATCTCGATGATCAGAAAGCGCACGGGGCTTTCCCGGGTGAACAGGAACACCCAGGACAGCGGGAACACCGTGACCATGTGGAACAGCGCAAAGCTAGCGAGCGGCGCGAACGCGCCGAGCATGATGTTGTGGCCTTCGCGGGCAACCGTGTCGGAGATGCGCGAGGGCTGCAGTTCGCGGGTCTCGAACAGCGAGGCATATTCCTCGGTCGTCACCATGCGCAGGCGCGCGAACAGCGCCACGACGTTGATGGCGAAGGCGACGAAGAACGGATAGCGCCAGCCCCAATCGAAGAAATCGTCGGCCGAGAGATTACCGGCGAAATAGGCGAACAGCGCGCTCGCCACGATCAGCCCGAGCGGCGCGCCAAGCTGCGGCACCATCGCGTACCAGCCGCGCTTGGAGGCCGGCGCATTCAGCGCCAGCAGCGAGGCCATGCCATCCCAGGCACCGCCCCACGCCAGACCCTGCGCGATACGCGCGAGTGCCAGCAGCCAGATCGCGGCGACGCCGATGTCGTGATAGCCAGGCAGGAACGCGAGCGCCACGGTGGCGGTGCCGAGCAGGAAGAGTGCCGAGACCAGCTTGGCCGTCTTGCCGTATTCCCGGTCCACCGTCATGAAAATGACGGTCCCGATCGGCCGGGCGATGAAGGCCAGCGCGAAAATCATGAAGGAATAGAGGGTGCCGGTCAGTTCGCTCGTGAACGGAAAGACCAGGCGCGGGAACACGATCACCGAGGCGATTGCGTAGACGAAGAAGTCGAAGAATTCCGAGGTACGGCCGATGATGACGCCGATGGCGATCTCGCCGGGACTGGCCAGATCGTGGCCATGCTCGCCCGCGTGGAGGTCTGCCATTGCCGGGGTCTGTGCCGTCGCCATGCGTGCGCCCTTAACGTCCTGAAAACCAAAGCCCACCGCCCGGCGGAACGCCAGGCAATCTGGCCCTGTTTGGCCCACCATTCCGCAGTGCAACATTGGACAAATTGTCCAATGTCCGGATTGCTGCGCCGCAGCTACCCCTTGGCCCCGCAAAGGAAACTCATTCTCAAAGGTCCGGACCGTGTCCCGTCTCAAGATCCTGGCGCTGCTACCCCTGGCAGTTACGCTCAGTGGCTGCAACTACGTCGTGCTGGCGCCAGCCGGCGATATCGCGGCGCAACAGCGCGACCTCGTCATCATCTCTACCGTCCTGATGCTCCTGATCGTCATCCCCGTGATGGCGCTGACGGTGCTGTTCGCCTGGCGCTACCGCCAGTCCAACAGCTCGGCCCGCTACGAGCCGGATTGGGACCACTCGACCAAGCTCGAGCTGGTGATCTGGTCGGCGCCGCTGCTGATCATCGTCTGTCTCGGTGCGCTGACCTGGATGGGCACGCATCTGCTCGACCCCTATCGCAACATTGGTCGCATCCATGCGGAACGCGCACTGGATCAATCCAAGGCTCCGCTCGACGTCGATGTGGTCGCGCTCGACTGGAAGTGGCTCTTTATCTACCCCGATTACGGCATCGCCACCGTCAACGAGCTCGCCGCGCCGGTCGACCGCCCGATCAACTTCCACATCACCGCGTCCTCGGTGATGAACTCTTTCTACATCCCCGCACTCGCCGGACAGATCTACGCGATGCCGGGCATGGAGACGTCGCTCCACGCCGTGATCAACCACGCCGGTACCTACAAGGGGTTTTCGGCGAATTACAGCGGCGCCGGCTTCTCCGGCATGCACTTCGCCTTCCACGGCCTCGACGACAAGGGCTTTGACGCCTGGATCGCACAAGCCAAATCAGCCGGCGGCTCGCTCGGCCGCGCCGAATATCTCCAGCTCGAGAAGCCGAGCGAGAACGAGCCGGTGCGCCGCTACGGCACCGTCGAGGTCGACCTCTACCGCCTGATCCTCAACATGTGCGTCGAGACCGGCAAGATGTGCCAAAGCGAGATGATGGCGATCGATGCCAAGGGCGGCCTCGGCCATGAGGGCCTGAACAACACCCTGCCGCTGGCCTACGACAAGTACGCACGTCGCGGCACCGCGCTCGGACCTGAGCCGACCTTCGTCGCCGGCACCTGCACACCGGATGCGCCGCAAGGCGCGACCACGGCCGCGATCAAGGCGCCACTCGACACCGCGCCGCTCCTGGGTGCCGGCTTGAAGCGGCCGAGTTTCGCGCCGCTGAAGTCCTCGTCCTTCTTCCTCGGACAACGTCCCAAGTCAAACTCCTGAGGCCAGACTCCTGTAGTCGGACCCCTAACGAGAGCTCGCATGTCTCCTGATCTTCTCAAGCTCATTTTCGGCCGCCTCGGCCTCGATTCGCTGCCGCTGCATGAGCCGATCCTGGTCGGTACCTTCGTGATGGTCGCGCTCGGCGGCATCGCGCTGTTCGCCGGCCTGACCTACTTCCGCCTGTGGGGCTATTTGTGGCGCGAGTGGTTCACCACCGTCGACCACAAGCGCATCGGCATCATGTACATGATCCTGGGCATCGTGATGCTGCTGCGCGGCTTTGCCGACGCGCTGATGATGCGCGCCCAGCAGGCGCTCGCGTTCAACGGTTCCGAGGGCTTCCTTCCTGCCCATCACTACGATCAGGTCTTCACCGCCCATGGCGTGATCATGATCTTCTTCGTGGCGATGCCGCTGGTCACGGGCCTGATGAACTACGTCGTGCCGCTGCAGATCGGCGCACGCGACGTCTCGTTTCCGTTCCTGAACAATTTCAGCTTCTGGATGACGGTCGGCGGCGCGGTGCTGGTGATGGCCTCGCTGTTCATCGGCGAATTCGCCCGCACCGGCTGGCTGGCCTATCCGCCGCTGTCGAACATCGGCTACAGTCCTGATGTCGGCGTCGACTATTACATCTGGGCGCTGCAGGTCGCCGGCGTCGGAACGACCTTATCCGGCATCAACCTGATCTGCACCATCGTCAAGCTGCGCTGTCCCGGCATGACCATGATGAAGATGCCGGTATTCACCTGGACCGCGCTCTGCACCAACGTCCTGATCGTCGCCTCCTTTCCCGTCCTGACCGTCGTGCTCGCGCTGCTCTCGCTCGACCGCTACGTCGGCACCAACTTCTTCACGAACGATTTCGGCGGCAGCCCGATGATGTACGTGAACCTGATCTGGATCTGGGGCCATCCAGAGGTCTACATCCTGGTTCTCCCCGCCTTCGGCATCTTCTCGGAAGTGACCTCGACCTTCTCCGGCAAACGGCTGTTCGGCTACACCTCGATGGTGTACGCCACCGTCGTCATCACCATCCTGTCCTACCTGGTCTGGCTGCATCACTTCTTCACGATGGGGTCGGGCGCCAGCGTGAACTCGTTCTTCGGCATCACCACGATGATCATCTCGATCCCGACGGGCGCGAAGATGTTCAATTGGCTGTTCACGATGTATCGCGGCCGCATCCGCTTCGAGCTGCCGATGATGTGGACGATCGCCTTCATGCTGACCTTCGTGCTCGGCGGCATGACCGGCGTTCTGCTTGCAGTCCCGCCGGCCGACTTCGTCCTGCACAACAGCCTGTTCCTGATCGCGCATTTCCACAACGTGATCATCGGCGGCGTGGTGTTCGGCGCGTTTGCCGGCATCAACTATTGGTTCCCGAAGGCGTTCGGCTTCAGGCTCGATCCGTTCTGGGGCAGGCTGTCGTTCTGGTTCTGGGTCACCGGCTTCTACATGGCCTTCATGCCGCTCTATGTGCTCGGTCTGATGGGCGTGACCCGCCGCCTGCGCGTGTTCGACGATCCGTCGCTCCAGATCTGGTTCGTCATCGCCGCGATCGGCGCCGGCCTTGTCTTCCTTGGCATCCTCAGCATGTTGATGCAGTTCGCGGTCTCCTTCCTCAAGCGCGAGCAGCTCAAGGACGTCACCGGCGATCCCTGGGATGCGCGCACGCTGGAATGGGCAACCTCCTCGCCCCCGCCGGACTACAACTTCGCCTTCACTCCCGTCGTTCACGACAATGATGCGTGGTGGGACATGAAGAAGCGCGGTTATCAGCGTCCGCTCATCGGGTTCAAGCCGATCCACATGCCCAGCAGTACCGGCACCGGCGTCATTCTCGCCGGCTTCGCCACCGCGATGGGATTCGGCCTGATCTGGTACATCTGGTGGCTGGCGGCCGCGAGCTTCATCGCGATGCTCGCCGTCGGGATCGGACACACCTTCAACTATCACCGCGACTTCGACATTCCGGCTGACGACGTCATCCGGACCGAGGATGCGCGCACCAAGCTGCTCGCCGGAGCCAAGTAAATGACTGTCGCTGTCAATCCCTCGCAGACCGGCGAGCCGGTCTTCTACCTCGCCGACGAACATCCGCATCCGGAAGGCTACAGCACTTCGCTCGGCTTCTGGATCTACCTGATGAGCGACTGCCTCATCTTCGCGATGCTGTTCGCCGCCTTCGGCGTGCTCGGCGCCAACTACGCCGCCGGACCCGCGCCGAAGGACCTGTTCGACCTCAACCTGGTCGCGGTGAACACCACGATGCTGCTGCTGTCGTCGATCACCTACGGTTTTGCGATGCTGACGATGCAGCAGAACAAGATCGCCCAGACGCAGATGTGGCTTGCGATCACCGGCCTGTTCGGCATCGCCTTCATCAGCATCGAGCTCACCGAGTTCGCCCACATGATCCATGAAGGCGCCACGCCGCAGCGCAGCGCCTTCCTGTCCTCCTTCTTCACCCTCGTCGGCACCCACGGCCTGCACGTCTCCTGTGGCCTGATCTGGCTGGTGACCTTGATGGTGCAGGTCTGGCGCTTCGGCCTGATCGAGGCCAACCGCCGCCGTCTGATGTGCCTGTCGATGTTCTGGCACTTCCTCGACGTGGTCTGGATCGGCGTCTTCACCTTCGTCTATCTCCTGGGAGTTCTGCGATGAACACCGACACCCATGCCGCTCACGCGCACGATCATCACCACGACGATGGCCACCCCCACGGCACGTTCTCGACCTACATGCTCGGCTTCGTGCTCTCGGTGGTGCTGACCGCGATTCCGTTCTGGCTGGTGATGAGCGGGACGCTGCCAAGCAAGCAGATCACAGCATTGGTCATCATGGCCTTTGCGGTCGTCCAGATCGTCGTGCACATGATCTATTTCCTGCACATGAGCCCCAAGTCCGAGAACGGCTGGAGCATGATGGCGCTGATCTTCACCATCGTGATGGTGGTGATCGCGCTGTCCGGTTCGCTGTGGGTGATGAACCACCTCAACAGCAACATGATGCCGATGCACGAGATGACGGGAATGAAGTGAGCGATCCCGTGGGACCTGAGGACAACGAACCGCGCAGCCCCGCAGGGGCTACGCGTCCGTCCCCATGGCTCACGATTCTCTCGCTCGCCGCTGTCCTTGTTCTGATCGCGCTTGGCGTCTGGCAGGTCGAGCGCCGTGCCTGGAAGCTCGCACTTATCGACCGCGTCGAGCAGCGCGTTCATGCCACGGCCCAGCCGATCCCCGCGCGCGCAGCTTGGCCTGCGGTTTCCGCCGCAGGCGACGAATACCGGCACGTAAGCGTCTCCGGCCGCTTCCTGCACGACCGCGAGACCCTGGTTCAGGCCGTCACCGAGGAAGGCCCCGGCTATTGGGTGCTGACGCCGCTCCAGCGCAGCGACGGCACGCTTGTGCTGATCAACCGCGGCTTCGTACCATCCGAGCGGCGCGACCCATCGACGCGCCAGGGCGGCAATCCGGAGGGCCAGGTCGAAATCACCGGTCTGTTGCGCATCACGGAGCCGAAAGGCGGCTTCCTCAGGGACAACGTGCCCCAGCACAACCGCTGGTACTCGCGAGATGTCGCCGCGATCGCGGCCGCGCGCGGCCTCCAGAACGTCGCGCCCTTCTTCGTCGATGCCGACGCCGGATCACAATCCGGCAGCGGTCCAATCGGCGGATTGACCGTAGTCCGCTTTCCCAATAACCACCTGATCTACGCGCTGACGTGGTTTGCCCTGGCCTTCATGCTGGCCGGTAGACTTCTCGTCACATTCCGCGGCGGGCTGTTCCGCCGCAAACGCTTCGTCCACGAAACGGCCGGCGGGTCGGATGCCTCCGCCCGCAGGACGGGATCAGATGCTGGAACGATCGTCGAACCGAGCTGACGACGGGAACACTTACGGCGAGCTGGCCGTCACGCTGCAGTCGCAGGCGGATGCGCGCAGCGAGCTGATCGGCGCTGCCCCCACCGACGACGAGACCAACCGCAAGAACATGGCGCTGCTGATCCAGCTGCGCTGGACCGCGGTGGTCGGCCAGATCGTGACCATCGCCGGCGTGCATTTCTGGCTCGGCATTCCCCTGCCCCTCACCCGCATGGGCGCTGTAATCGGCGCGCTGGTGCTGCTCAATGTCTCGAGCCTGGTTTGGGTGCGCCATCGCGCCGCGATCACCAACAACGAGCTCTTGGTCGCGCTGATGCTGGATGTCGCGGCGCTGACCGCGCAGCTCTACCTCAGCGGCGGTGCCACCAATCCTTTCACCTCGCTGTTCCTGCTCCAGGTCACGCTCGGCGCGGTGCTGCTCGATGCCCGCTCGACCTGGTCGCTGGTGGCGCTCAGCTGCGCGAGCTTCGTGTGGCTGACGATGGCCTACCGGCCGCTCGAACTGCCGCCGAATCCGCTGAGCGAGACCTACACGCTTACCGTCACCGGCATGCTGGTGGGCTTCATGCTCAACGCCGTTCTGCTGGTCGTGTTCGTCACCCGCATCAACAGGAATTTGCGCGAGCGCGATGCGCATCTGGCGGCGCTGCGCCAGCACGCGGCCGAGCAGGATCACATCGTGCGCATGGGCCTGCTCGCGTCCGGCGCGGCGCACGAGCTCGGCACGCCGCTCGCCTCGCTCTCGGTCATCCTCAGCGACTGGCGCCGCATGCCTGATCTCGCCGCCGATCAGGAGCTCGCCGAGGACCTCACGGAGATGGAAACGTCGCTGCAACGCTGCAAGTCCATCGTGACGGGCATTCTCGTATCGGCCGGCGAAGCCCGCGGCGAGGGATCCTCGCCGACGACAGTCACGGCGTTCGTCACCGCGCTGGTCGAGGAGTGGCGGAATGCGCGCTCGGCGCGGACGCTGTATTTCGTCAATACCTTTGGCGAGGACGTCGCGATCGTCTCGGATATCGCGCTGAAGCAGGTGATCTTCAACGTGCTCGACAATGCCTATGAGGTCTCGCGCGAGTGGGTGGAGCTGCTCGCGGAACGTGAAGGCGACAATCTCGTTCTGTCGATCAGCGATCGAGGCCCGGGCTTCGCTCCGGAAATGTTGGCGCAGCTCGGAAAGCCCTATCAGTCGAGCAAGGGCCGCGCCGGCGGCGGGCTCGGCCTGTTCCTGGTGGTGAACGTGGTGCGCAAGCTGGGGGCAGCGTGACCGCCGAGAACCACCGGAAGCGCGGCGCCACCGTGCGCCTGACGCTGCCGCTTGCCACGCTCGCAATCGGAGGCAGCTTTGACGCCTGACCGTTCGCTCATCGTCGTCGAGGACGACGATGGTTTTGCGCGCACGCTGAAACGCTCGTTCGAGCGCCGCGGTTACGAGGTCGTGCTCGCCGCTTCGGTCGAAGACGTCCGGAAGGTTCTGGAGGAGCGATCCTTCGGCTATGCCGTGGTCGACCTCAAGCTCGGCGGCGCCTCCGGCCTCGCCTGTGTCGAGCTGCTGCATACCCACGACGAGGAGATGCTGATCGTGGTGCTGACGGGCTTCGCCAGCATCTCGACCGCTGTCGAGGCAATCAAGCTCGGCGCTTGCCACTACCTGGCAAAACCCTCCAACACCGACGATATCGAAGCCGCCTTCAACAAGGCCGAAGGTAACGCCGACGTCGCGCTGGACGTGCGGCCGACCTCGATCAAGACGCTCGAATGGGAGCGCATCCACCAGACGTTGATCGAAACGGACTTCAACATCTCGGAGGCCGCGAGACGGCTGGGTATGCACCGGCGCACGCTGGCAAGGAAGCTCGAGAAGCGGCCGGTGAAGTGAGCGGTTCGCCGCGCGGCAAGGAAAACACTCCCGCGAGTTGATGACCTCGCGGCCATGCATCACTAGACTGTCCGATGCGGCGGCTGACGGCCGCCGCTCTGCTGCAACGGTCCAGGTGAGGAGACCGCCCCGTGACAATGCTCGTCGAGCACCTCGACTCGTCTGCCGCGCCGTCGCGTGCGCGCAGCCAACGCGATACCGAAACCGTTCAGTTTGCACAGGCGGCGCTCGAAGCTGGCAAGAAGGAGGGCCTGCGACTGGCCGTGCGGGCGCGCTATATCGCGCTGTCCGTGATCGCCTGCCTGCTTCTGGCCATCAACCCGGCATGGGAGCAGCTCTATTACGTGGCGTTGCTCGGCTTGTTCGCCCTGATCGGCTGGGCCCAAATCAGGGTTGGGCGGGTCGGCGTGTCGCGGGCGGAACTGGCACTTTTGTTCTGCGATCTGGCGCTGCTCACATTCGTCATCGTCGTCCCGAATCCATTCGTTACGACGCACTGGCCGGTGGCGATGCAGTATCATTTCGGCAACTTCATCTACTTCTTCGTGCTGCTCGCGGGCGCCACGCTGGCCTATTCCTGGCGAACCGTGGTTGCGGTCGGAACATGGACCGCAGCGCTCTGGTTGATCGGCGTTGCCTGGGTGTGGTGGCAACCTGATCGCGATCCCGCATTGACCGCCCGCATTGCAGAGGCGGTGGGCAGCGACCACAGGCTGCTCGCGCTGATCTCGCCTGCTGCGATCGGATCTCGGCATCCGCATCCAGGAAATGGTCGTCTTTATGATCGTGGCCGTGACGCTGGCGCTCGCGGCCAGCCGCAGCAATGATTTGCTGATCCGGCATGCCGCGGTGGAACGAGAACGAGGCAATCTGGCGCGCTACTTCTCGCCCAATGTCGTCACGGAATTGTCGAAGCACGACGAGCCGTTGAAGCAGGTGCGCACGCAAGACGTCGCGGTGCTGTTCGTGGACATCGTCGGCTTCACGGCCTTCGCCGATGTGCGCACCCCCGAGGAAGTGGTGCGGACGTTACGGGAATTCCACGGATTGATGGAGCAGGAGGTTTTCCGCCACCACGGCACGTTGGACAAATATCTGGGCGATGGATTAATGGCGACATTCGGCACGCCGTTCGCGGGCGCACGCGACGCCAGCAATGCGTTGCGCTGCGCCCAGGCCATGATTGCGGCCGCTGACGGCTGGAACGCGCGGCGAACAGCGTCCGCTGAACCACCGATGCGCGTCAGCTTCGGCCTGCATTACGGGCCGGTGGTGCTCGGCGACATCGGGCACACCTGTCTGGAATTTGCCGTGATCGGCGCGACCGTCAATGCCGCAAGCCGTCTCGAAGCGCTGACGCGCACGCTGGATTGCGCCTTGGTGGCAAGCAACGATCTCGTCAGTCGCGCCAAGCTTGAGCTCGGCAGCACAGCCGAAACATTTGCACCGTTGATCCCCCTGGATCCTCAGGCGCTCCGCGGACTCGAGCGGCCGATCGCGATCTGGGCACAGCCGCGCGCGACGGCGTAGGAGGCTCCACCGCCGTTGGATCATGCGTCCAAACAAAAAGCCCAGCCAATCGGCCGGGCTTTTGATTGCTTGCGATCGACGCGAGACGCTTACGCGGCCTCGTCGGCAACCGTGGTGTCGTCGCCGTCGGTATCGCCTTCGGCATCCGCCTCGCCTTCGCCCTCGGTCGCTTCCGCCTTGGCGTTGCGGCGCGGGCTCTTGGCGAGCTGAGCCTCGATCTCCTTGACTGCTTCGGTCTCGGTCGAGTGCTGCACCACCGCGATCTCGCGGGAGAGACGATCGAGCGCGGCTTCATAGAGCTGACGTTCGCTGTAGGACTGCTCCGGCTGCGACTCCGAGCGGTAGAGATCGCGCACGACTTCCGCGATCGCCACGATGTCGCCCGAATTGATCTTCGCTTCATATTCCTGGGCGCGGCGCGACCACATGGTGCGCTTGACGCGGGCGCGGCCCTTGAGGGTCTCCAATGCCTTCTTCACCAGCACGGGCTCGGACAGCTTGCGCATGCCGACATTGGCCACCTTGGCGGTCGGAACGCGCAGCGTCATCTTGTCCTTGATGAAGTTGATGACGAACAGCTCGAGCTTCGCGCCGGCGATCTCCTGCTCCTCGATGGCCAGGATCTGGCCGACGCCGTGAGCGGGATAGACGACGAATTCATTGGCCTTGAAGCCCTGACGCTGGGTCACGACCTTCTTTTCCTCGACCTTCGGCGCAGGTGCAGCGGCCTTCACGGCCGGCTTGGCAGCAGCAACGGGAGCCTTGGCAGGGGCGGCAGCAACAGCAGCCTTCGGAGCAACAGGCTTGGCAGCGGAAGTCTTGGCAGCAACAGGCTTAGCAGCGAGAGCCTTGGCAGCAGGAGCCTTGGCAGCAGGAGCCTTGGCGGCAGCAGGCTTGGCAACGGTCGCCTTCGCGGCCGGTTTGGCAGTCTTGTGAGGCATTGCGCTTCTTTTGTTCTTCGAGGACTTTGCAGCCGGCGGCGCCTTGGCAGCGGCCCGACCCTTGGATGCGCTACGGCTGGCCGCGGCGACTTTTTTGGCCTCCTTATGGGAAGCCCTCGCTGAAGTACTCTTTTTACGCGTTTTCTGTGACACAGCCTGCGCGCGGAAACTGCCACGCCCCTGTTCGACATTTGGTTTCACGGGAACCCGGCGGGGCCAACTGGGCTGACGGGGGTTCAGCTTAATGTGCCCAATATAGCACATTTCCCGCAAAAATCAATGATTTAGGGGTTGTAAGGGCTGGTTTTCGACGCTGACGAAGGTATTAGGGTTAAGTTTGCGCCGGAATTTAGTCTCCGGAGCCGGGGTTCGGAGAAAAATATTTGTCGAACTTCCCTTCCATCCCGTCGAATTCCTTCGCGTCTTCGGGCGATTCTTTCTTCTGGGTGATGTTCGGCCAGCTCTTGGCGTAGTCGGCGTTGACCTGGAGCCATTTTTCCAAGCCCGGTTCCGTGTCCGGCTTGATGGCGTCGGCGGGGCATTCCGGCTCGCACACGCCGCAATCGATGCACTCGTCCGGATGGATGACGAGCATGTTGTCACCCTCGTAGAAACAGTCGACCGGGCAGACCTCGACGCAGTCGGTGTACTTGCACTTGATGCAGTTTTCAGTGACGACGTAAGTCATCCAACGCTCCGAAAAGCTCTTTTAAAAGTCGCGGCTTGCGTAGCGCGGATGGCCCGGCGCTGCAAGGTCGCGAACGCCCGATCATGACGGCTTTGTGCGTTTGATCGACGAAGAAATGAACTCAAAGCGCAATTAATTACTCTTTGCGCTCGCTGAGCTCTTCATAGAGCACGCGGGCCGAGGCCGCATCGCCGCGGCGCTCGTTGAAGGCGGTCACCTTCAACACGCGCACGGTACGATCGAGCGCGACGGTGATGACGTCGCCGAGCTTGATCGCGTGGCCCGGCGATTTCTCGCGCGTGCCGTTGATGCGGACATGGCCGGACTCGACGAGCTCAGCCGCAGAGGTGCGCGCCTTCACCACCCGCGCGTGCCACAGCCATTTGTCGAGGCGCTGCCGTTCGGTCGTGGGATCACTCCTTGCGACCGGACAGCTGCTCCTTCAGCGCAGCGAGCTTGGCGAAGGGCGAGTTCGGATCGACCGGGCGATCGCGCTCGCGCGGGTTCGCGCTCGAGGCGTAGGGACGCAGCGACGGACCACCTTGGCGGTCGCGACCCTTGTCGCGGTCGCGGCCACGATTGTCGCGGCCCTTGTCACGATCGCCGCCGAACTTCTTGTTGTCGCGGTTGCGATCCTTGTTGTCGCGGTCCTTGCCCTGGAAACTGCGATTCCTGTCGTCGCGGCCTTCCTGACGCGAGGCGCCCTCGGCACCACCTTCGCGCGGCTTGCGGAAGTCCTTCGCCCCATCTCTGCGATGTCCGCCGTGACGATGACGCTGCTCACCGCGCTTCTCGCCATCGGCCGCTTGCGCGGCTTCGCCTTCCGCCGGCGCGGCGCCAGCTTCAGCACCAGCCTGCGGACGCTGGTTGTTATGGCGCTGATGGCGATGCCGCTCGTGGCGCGGCTTGCGATCCTCGTGACGGCCACCCGGACGCCACACTTCGATGAGCTCAGGCTCGGCGGGCACCGCTGCAGCCTCTGGCGCCGCCGCAGCCTCGGGTGCAGCAGCGGCTTCAGGTGCAGCAGCATCGGGCGATGCGGCAGCTTCGGTTGCAGCCATCACGGCGGGAGCGGCTTCAGCGGCAGCCTCCGCAGGCGCGGCAGCGTCTTCCGCCGGCGGCGCGATGCCGGGGGCATCTTCGGGTGTGACAGGCGCTTCGGGCGACGCCTCGAGCGCCGGCTCTTCGTGCACTCCCTCGTCGCGCTGCTCCAGGCCGGGCGCGTCTTCGACGGTGACGGCTTCGATCGCGCCATCTGCCGGCGCCACGGCCTCCTCGGTCGCGGGCGTCTCGGCGGAAGCTTCAGCAGCAGGCGTTTCGGCAGCAGGCGCGACCGGCTTCGGCGGCAGCGGTGCACGCTTCTCCATGCGATAGCCGAGCGCGCGCAGCACCGAGGCAAAATCCTCGCCGGCGGAGCCGGTGAGCGAGGTCATCGCCTGCGTCACCACGAAGCCGCGGCCGTCGAATGCGCCGGCGGGCTTTTCGCCGGGCGCGTTCTCGCGCCAGGCCAGCGCCGGGCGAATCAGGTCGGCGAGGCGCTCCAGGATGTCGACGCGAACGGCGCGCTCGCCGGCCTGCTTGTAGCCGAGCACGCGATAGGCATCGCGCGGCAACTGCTTGTCGACCGGGAACGAGGTGCGACCCGACGATGCCAGATGCTGCGCGCCCGACAGCGCCGAGAGATCGACATTGTCCTGCTTCAACGCCCACAGCAGCGCGGCCAGCGCACGCGCGGCGGGCTTCAGGATCCCGGGGAAATAGATGTGATAGGCGCCGAAGCGGACGCCATATTTGCGCAAGGTCGCGCGCGAGGACTGGTCGAGATCTTTCAGCTCGTTGGCGATCTTGGGTCGCTCCAGCACGCCGAGCGCCTCGACGAGCTGGTAGGCGATGCCGCGGGCAATGCCGGTGACGTCTTCGGCCTTCGACAGCTCGAACATCGGCCCGAGCAGCTTTTCGATGTGCGTCTTGAGCCAGAGGTCGAGCCGCGCCTGCACCTTCTCACGGGGGCTACCTGTCAGACGCTCGTCCGAGATGATGCGGATGCGCGGATGCAGCGCCTCCTCCGCGGCAGTCAGCCGCGCTACCGCATCGCCGGTCCAGCGGATGGTGCCGTCGGAGGTCAGCACGAATTGGTCGTCCGGCGCGTTGCCGAGCTTTTCGGCGCGCGCGTTGATCTCGCCGGCGAGCACCGCTTGCGCGGCAGCCTGCAAGGCTTTCGCATCGGACCCGGCTTCCGCCGCATCCGGTGCAAAGGTGAAGCCATCGAGGCGGCCGATGACATGGCCTTCGACGATGACTTCGCCGGTCTTGCCGATTTCCGTATTCAAGCTCGTGTTCTCCCGCAGGCGGCGCATCAATACACTGGTCCGGCGATCAACGAAACGCTCAGTCAAGCGTTCATGGAGCGCATCCGATAATTTATTTTCGACTTCCCGCGCGATCCCCTGCCAGCGTTCGGGGTCTTTCAGCCAGTCCGGGCGGTTGGCGACGAAGGTCCAGGTGCGAATCTGCGCGATCCGGGCCGACAGCGTGTCGATGTCGCCGTCGATGCGGTCGGCCTGGTCGACCTGGGCGGCGAACCAGGAATCGGGGATGCAGCCCTTCTGCATCAGGAAGCCGTAGAGCGTGGTGACGAGCTCGGCATGGGCCGCCGGCGACAGCTTTCGGTAGTCCGGGACCTGGCAGGCCTCCCACAGACGCTCCACGGCGTCCTTGCCATGCGCGATGTCGCGCACATCGGCGTCGCGGGCGGCGTGGTCGAGCACGCGCATGTCCTCGGCAATGGGCGCCCGCGTCAGCACCTCATGGCCGGGGCCAAGGTTCAGCGCGACCTGGAGCGCGCCGAGGGAGGAAAAATCCAGCTTCGAGTTGCGCCATTGCAGCATCTTCACGGGATCGAAGATGTGGTTCTGGAGCGCGTTCACCAGCTCGGGCTCGAATGGGCCGCAGCGGCCGGTGGTGCCGAAAGTGCCGTTGCGCGTGGCGCGGCCGGCGCGGCCGGCGATCTGCGCGAACTCCGCCGGCGTCAGGCGGCGGAACTGGTAGCCGTCGAACTTGCGGTCGGAGGCGAAGGCGACGTGGTCGACGTCGAGATTGAGGCCCATGCCGACGGCGTCGGTGGCGACGAGATAGTCGACGTCGCCGTTCTGGAACATCTCCACCTGCGCATTGCGCGTGCGTGGGCTGAGCGATCCCAGCACCACGGCGGCGCCGCCATGCTGGCGCTTGATCAGCTCGGCGATGGCGTAGACCTCGTCGGCCGAGAACGCGACGATCGCGGTGCGGCGCGGCTGGCGCGTGATCTTGCGATCGCCGGCGAATTCCAGCTGCGACAGCCTGGGACGGGTGATCATGGAGACGCCCGGCAAGAGCCGCTCGATGATCGGGCGCATGGTGGCGGCGCCCAGCAGCAGCGTCTCGTCGCGGCCGCGGCGGTTGAGGATGCGGTCGGTGAATACGTGGCCGCGTTCGAGATCGGAGGCGATCTGGATCTCGTCGACGGCGAGGAAGGAGACGTCGAGGTCGCGCGGCATGGCCTCGACCGTCGAGACCCAGTAGCGCGGGTTCTTCGGCTTGATCTTCTCCTCGCCGGTGATCAGCGCGACGGCCTCAGGGCCGACGCGGCCGACGATCTTGTTGTAGACCTCGCGCGCGAGCAGCCGCAGCGGCAGGCCGATCATGCCCGAGGAATGCGCGAGCATCCGTTCGATGGCGAGATGGGTCTTGCCGGTATTGGTCGGCCCGAGCACTGCGGTGACGCCGGCGCCAGGCACGCGATCGGAAAGCGCGCGCTCGGAGGCAAAGGGGGAAGAAGAAAAGGCCATGTCTGAATGATTAGGTAGTGGCGATTGGGGCGAATGTCAGTGCTGTTTGGGGCGGCGGGGTGCTGAGGCGCTCTCAGCCCTGTCTCCGAACGCGGCCAAGGTCTCCGCTGTCATGCCCCGGCTTGACCGGGGCATCCAGTACACCGCGGCCTGCCCACCCGACCACAGCCGCCTCGGCGTACTGGATCGCCCGGTCAGGCCGGGCGATGACAGCGCTTCCCCAAATCCCGCGCAACTGTCTCACTTTGCGACGCTTTTTCCTGTGGCCTTAAGCTTCGGAACGACTCCAGAACGAATCGCGGCCGAATCGCTGACTCCCCGGTGAGTCCTGTTCCGTTCACGCAATATGTCGCGGGACGCGTGTTTCCATCGCACTAGATGGAGTTTTGGGTCGTCGCACAAGCGGCGATGTGATGGCGGATTTCGTTAAGTTGGGGATGGCGCGGAGTCGAATCAGAATCGGGGAGGAGTCAAATGGATTCCCGAACGCGATGGCCGCTCATCTCGTTTCCCGAAACAACCCCATGCACAGTAGCCAAGTTATTGATATAATTAGGGGCGCCGTCGCAGCTTCGCTTACTGCGTCTTGGCCACCTTGGGCGGCTGGGCGGTGGTGATGAAGCTGGTCGCTTCCAGCATTGCCGGCCCCAGGGGCGTCGGCACTTTCAGCCAGAACGGGACCAGGATCCGCGTGCCCGCCACCGGCGCCAGCGCGATCTCGATGTTGCGCTGCGCGGCGAGGTATTTGATCACGGGGCGGTCGGGGATGTAGCCGGCTACAGGCACGAAATACAGCGCGCAGACCACGACCGGGCCGTGATAGCCCTTCTCGGCCTTCACCGTCTCCATGCGCTTGAAATCGAGCTTGAGCTCATAGCGCATGCGGCCATCGAACACGGGCGCGCTGCCGTGGCAGGCCTCCGGCGACACGGGATCGCCGGTGCCGGGTACGCGCACCAGCGAGGCCGTCATCGGATCGAACACGCCGCGGCGATGTGCGTCGGTGACGACGATGCGGTCGGCATCGACAGGCGGCTCCGGAATGATGCCGAAATCCTTCACATTGCCCTTGTCGAGGTTGATGTGGATCTCTTCGGTCTTCTTCGACGTCGTGGTGGAGGCCTGGTAGGCGGATGCGACCAGCGCGCCGTTGACCACGCGCCCCTGCGAGGCGCCGGTGCCGGACCCGCCCGCGAACGATTTCAGAATGCCGGCGGTGCCGCCGGAGGCCGCCGCCGAAAACACGTCGTCCTGGATATCGATGTTCCAGGCGCCGCGGCCGACCGGAATGCCCGACAGCGTCGCCTCATACTGCGCCTCGAGCTTGCCCTGCGCCGCTGCAGGCTCCGCCGCCCACGCCAGCACCAGCGCGCCAACAGCGGCCAGCGCCAGCCTGGCGACAAAGGCCAGCCTGCCGGCCGACCGCGGCCGGGGCAGAAGGAGGGACGACGTGTGCACGAGACGATCCAATCGGGAAGCGCGTGGGTGTTACTTAAGCCTGTTACGGCCGCAAGCAATGGATCCGGGCACGATAAGCCGGGAACTCACCGGACTCTTTCGGCGGTGAATACGCCCTTTATGTGATGGTAAGGCGCTTTAAACACTGCCGTTTTGGTGATCGGGGTCGGCCGCGGGCGCCCCAACCTCTCCCGCCCTCTCCGCTGTCATGCCCCGCGAAAGCGGGGCATCCAGTACGCCGCGGCCCCTCTGGTCCAGCCGCCCCGCCGGTGGAATACTGGATCGCCCGCCTTCGCGGGCGATGACACCTTTCGCGGAGCACGATCCCCGCCCAAATCCTTGACTACCCGCCCCTTCCCCCTATACGTCCGCCGCTCCCTGCAAGGACAGAGAATTTGCCCCCGTGGCGCCCCGGATGGCGGCCGCACCTCGTTGGGGGCTCGAACCTGAGGATTTGTGACATGTCTCGCCGCTGCGAACTGACGGCCAAGGGCCCCCTCGTCGGCCACAAGGTCAGCCACTCCAACATCAAGACCAAGCGCCGCTTCCTGCCGAACCTGGTCAACGTGACCTTCATCAGCGAAGCCCTGGAGCGCAACGTGCGCCTGCGCGTCTCCACCAACGCGGTGAAGAGCGTCGACCACAATGGCGGCCTCGACGCCTTCCTGCTCAAGGCCAAGGCCGACGTGCTGTCGCCGCGCGCCCTCGAGCTGAAGCGCGCCATCCACAAGAAGCTCGGCGACGCGCCGGTCAAGAAGGCCAGCTAAGAGAATCTTGAAATCGGGCGGGGGCTAAGTTGCGTCGCGTGGCATAGGCTTAGCCGAGTAGAGTTTGCGTTGCGGCCGGATCGGAAGATCCGGCCGTTTGTTCTTGGGGGCTGTGTTCGACCCTCGCTTGCCAACCTTGCTGAGCCAGCGCACTCTGCGGGGATCGCTGTTTCGGCTTCGGACAAAAACGATCCGTGGTGCGCAATATGAACGTGAAATTCTCCGGCTTCAGCTTTGCGACTCGTCCATCAGAAGCTGATCGCGAGTCGAACGCGTTGCAAGCATTGGAAAGTGATCAGGCGGAACTGGCACTGACGCCAAAGACGCATGGGAAGTCGAGCATGCAACGATCCCGTCTGCGCGCCGCGACCCGAGCCCAGCTAACAGCCAGTGGGCTACTCGAATTGGTCGAACCCCAACGCGGCCCGGCTGACCTGATCATTAGCACAGAGAATTATCAGGTATTGGCCGAGGTCGTTAATGAAGTTCGTCGAGGCGACGAACTGCGTAGGCACGGATTATCCCCGCGATCGAAACTACTTTTTTGCGGACCGCCAGGCTGTGGGAAGACGTTATGTGCCGAGGTACTTGCAAGGGAGCTTAAGCTTCCTTTGCTAGTTGCCCGGCTAGACGAAATAATCACCACTTATCTCGGTGCCACAGCGAGCAATCTGAGAAGGGTGTTTGAAACCGCAGTTCAATCGCCCAGTGTCCTCTTCTTGGACGAGTTTGACGCACTAGCTCGCACCCGGACCGACACGACGGAGCACAACGAAATTCGCCGAGTGGTCAATAGCCTCCTGATGATGATCGACCGATTTGCGGGAAAGGGATTACTGGTTGCCGCAACCAATCTTGAAAGCTCGATAGATCACGCGGCTTGGCGTCGTTTCGACGAGGTCATGTTTTTCGATCTGCCAACGTTGAACCAAATCAAGTCGACGCTGCGTCTCAAGACACGCAATTTTCCGTTCGCGTTTGACGTGTTGAACCACGCGGATGGACTTGAGGGAATGTCCTTCGCCGAGGTTGAACGTGTCTGTGTAAGTGCAATAAAGGCTTCAATCCTTGCGCGAGACGCAGCGGTGCCAAATCAGCTTTTTGAGAATGCAATTGACGCAGAGCGACGGCAGATCTCGATAAGGCGAAAAGTTAGACTGAACGTGTAGTCATTCCGGGGGGAAGATGGCATCCTACGACCACCTGCCGCTCAGGCGGCTTGAGGGAGTTCTTGAGCGCCGAATCCACGGCTTCGGGCAGGCGCCAACGAGGGACGCCAAACAGCACGGGCAGCAGATCAAGAAAGAGATAGAACAGGTTGTCTCAACTCACAATAATCTGCCTGTTGTCGAGGGAATAGATCCGTCACTAATCCTCAAGGTATCCGTAGATGGAAACATCGATGAGGACGAATGGCGCAAACTCAGTCTGACGGTCCTGTCGGTCGATGGCGACAAGTCGGTGGTACTCTTCGCTAATGATAAATCGCTGCAAGATTTTCGTAACAAGGTCGACGCATACCAAGGAGAGATTCCTGCAGGCCAAAAGGCCCCTCCTTACGCTGGCCTAGTCGCGGCGATCGAGTCGGTCACTCTCTTGTCAGCCGTAGATCGGATTGGCCCCGCATTGAGAGCCGCTGGCATCTCCGAACCCAGCCATTTTGTAGCAACAGAAACTTACCTGCTAGACTTTGAGCTCTATTATCCGCCCAGCAAGCCGGAAGCCGATCTATTTCTATTCCGGCTTAGAGCAGCCGTTTCTGCTGGCGGCGCTATTCTAAGTACATACTCGGGCTATCAAATGCTCATAGCTCGCGTGGAATGTAGCGGGGCGGCCGTTCGCACCGCGCTAGAACTTCCGGAAGTGGCCGTTGTGGATACTCCTCCACAGCCCGACCTATTCGCGGAAGATTTGACTGAAATAGACGTCGGGGACATAACTCCTGGCAATCCCCTCCAGAGGACGCTGTTGTTATCGGAATAATCGACAGCGGGGTAAATTTTGGACACCCTTTGCTTGCAAACACAGAAGCGGGTGCCATCACCATTGACCCGGCTTGGAGCGTGACGGACGCCGTAGGACACGGCACCTCGGTCGCATCAATTGCAGCATTCGGTGACATTGCCGCACGAGTCGGCGCAAATAACTTTGATGCTCAATTTCGGATAGCTAGCGCGAGAGTAGTTGACGACCTCGGCCGATTTCCGAAGCAGCAATCCGTTCCAGAATTAATGGAGAAAGCAATCAAGCAATTGAACTCAGACCATGGCTGCCGAATATTCAACATATCGCTTGGTGATGCAAAGAAACCTTACGATGGCGCTAAACCCGAACCTTGGGCCGCGACGCTCGATGGCCTCGCGCGAGAACTTGACGTCCTAATTATTGTTTCGGCAGGAAACCGCGACGATTTGACAAAGTCTTATCAAGACGGAATCGTTGCTGCATATCCGCAATACCTGTTGTCACAAGCCTCTCCGGATCATCGATCCCGCTCCCGCCGCGATAGCACTCTCAATTGGCGCTATTGCCCTGAGCAACGGGCTAGACGGTGCTGATGAACAGATGGCCGGTGTTCGGCCCATCTGCGGAACAGACGAACCCTCACCATTTACGAAAACCGGTCCAGGTATTCGCGGCATGATCAAGCCTGATCTCGTCGACGTTGGAGGGAATGCGGTATGGGACGGCCCGACGGGAGCGTTGGTTAACGGAAACCAGAAGGAGGCGGCGGGCATTTGGACGATGCATCATAAGCCCATCGAACGGCTATTTAGGTCGAGATCAGGAACGTCATTTGCTGCCCCCAACATCGCGTATAAATCGGCGCTCTTGTTGTCACATTTTCCCGGCGCAACCGCCAATCTCTTGCGTTCTCTTCTCGCACTATCGGCCGACATTCCCCGAGCGGTTTCGTTACGTCCCCGCGGACTGACTGAAAAAGTCGCGCCCATGGTCTGTGGCTATGGCGCCGCAAATGCCGAGAACGCAGCTACATCCGACGATGGCCGCGTCGTACTCTTTACTGAAGACGAACTGCAGCTTGACCACTTCGCGGTTTACGAAGTTCCGATCCCTATAGAGTTTCAAACCACCAAAGGCACGCGTGAAATCAAGGTCGCGTTAGCATTCGATCCCCCGGTTCGGCACACTCGATCGGAGTATCTAGGCGTCACCATGGGATGGCGGCTGGTACGCGGAACGGACGAAAAAGAGCGTGTTTGACAGATATCGGAAGTGGACAAAAAGAAGAGGGCAAGCCTCCTGAATTTCCTGCGCGATTTGTGTGTTCGAGCGATATCGGATCCGATCTTCGTGAGCGCGGTACACTTCAGGTTGGTACCTATCGTGGAAAGCAAGACATTAGCGGATATGGCGATACGTACTATGTAGCGGTCTGGTGCTCGCGGAGGTGGGCACCCGCATCTATCGAGGCACAACGATTGCTTTATGTGTTCAACTTCGCCACGCGAATGTCACTACACTCTATCAAACACTGAGGCAGCCGGTGAAACTGCGCGTCTAAGCAAGCCCGCATGCTTGGCGGCGGCCCTCGCACGGGCTACGGCTGCAACAATGAGACGTTCTCGGCTCCGCGAGGCCCTCCCCTACCCCCGAAAATCAATGCCCCGCAGCACGATCCCTGCCGGCGTACTCTCGACTCCGTCGCCTGATATTGCGTCCGGCGCAGGCTTCGATGAGGTCGCGGCGGCGGGTGAACTGGGCTTCGCGCGGGTCGGGTCTGGCGCGCGGGCCCGGCGCCAGCGTTCGCGGTCGCGTTAACCGTCCATTAACCAACGCAGCCTAGCCTGCTCTAATCGTCCAGCCATCATTAGCCCGAAATGCCTTCCCGGTTCGCTCCAGGAGAAGCGTCGATGTCCGTTGCGTTGCTGACGTATGCCGATCTCAGTGCCCGCTTCAATATCTCTCGCGAGGCGGCTCGTTCGCTTGCAAGACGACGCCGTTTGCCGCGCTCGCACTCGGATGATGGCAAAACCCTGGTGAGCGTTGATTTCTCCGGACTCCGGTACATGCCCCGCCCACGAATTGGCCGCCAGGCAGACTCCATCGCCGCCCCCACCGAGGCATTCAAGGCGGAGGTCGCGCGGCTCGAAGCAGTGGCAACCGGCTACAGGTCAGATTTCGAGCGCGAGCGCGAGCGCGCCGATCGCCTGGCCGTCGAGCTGCTGCAGGCGGCTGCCGAGACGACGGCAGCCAATGCGTGGGCGGCACGACTCGAAGACGAAGTGGCGGCGCTGCGGACCGGTCGACGGGCTGACGGCGCAATCGCGGGACAAGCCGCGCTTCGATTGGGACATCTGGCCGCGGCCATCGTGGACGCAGACCGCGCGGCTCGCAGGTAGCACGCGAACCTTTCTCCATCCCGGCCCGCCGGAACAACCGCGAGGAAAGAATGACAGGCATGACCGACATTCGCGAGATGAAGGCGCGCATTATCGTGTTCGGGGTCGGCGGCGCCGGCGGCAATGCCGTCAACAACATGATCACGGCCGGGCTGCAAGGGGTCGACTTCGTCGTCGCCAATACCGACGCGCAGGCGCTTGCCATGTCGAAGGCGACGCGCCTCATCCAGCTGGGCACAAATGTGACTGCAGGCCTTGGCGCCGGCTCGCAGCCCGAATTGGGACGCGCCGCAGCCGAGGAGGCAATCGATACGATCCGCGATCATCTGACCGGCGCGCACATGGTGTTCGTGACTGCCGGCATGGGCGGCGGTACCGGCACCGGGGCTGCACCCATCATCGCCAGGACTGCACGCGAGCTCGGCATTCTCACCATCGGCGTGGTCACCAAGCCATTCTACTTCGAGGGCCAGCGCCGCATGCGCTTTGCCGAAGCCGGCATCGAGGAGTTGCTGAAGACAGTCGACACCCTGCTGATCATCCCGAACCAGAACCTGTTCCGGGTGGCCAGCGAGAAGACCACATTCGCCGATGCCTTCGCCCTTGCCGATCAGGTGCTCTATTCGGGCGTGGCCTGCATCAGCGACCTCATCGTCAAGGAAGGCCTGATCAATCTCGATTTTGCCGACGTTCTCTCCGTGATGCGGGAGAAGGGCAAGGCCATGATGGGAAGGGGCGAGGCATCCGGCGAGAAGCGCGTGCTCGCAGCCGCCGTGGCCGCCATTTCCAATCCATTGATCGAGAACCCCTCGATCAAGCGCGCCAGCGGCCTCATCATCTCCATCACCGGCGGCCGGGATCTCATGCTGTTCGAAGTCGACGAAGCTGCGACCCGCATTCGCGACGAGGCCGACCCGGACGCCAACATCATCGTCGGTGCGTCGTTTGATGAAAGCCTCGAAGGTATCGTCCGCGTCTCAGTGGTGGCGACCGGAATCGATAATCTTGACCCGGCGCAGCAGACGCAACCCGCGGAAAGCCCACTCACGCAGCTCGCCGGCAGGCTGCGCAACGACAGCCGCCGCATCGCCGATCGCATCGAGCGCGGCGCACCGCTTCCGCAAGTCGAGAGCCCGCCGCTCCGCCCGGAGGCCCGCCACCCGGCGGGGCAACCGGCAAGGCCGAATCCGGAATATACGCGCCACGCGGCTCCCCAGCCGCACGATCCTTACGACCGCTCCGCTGCGCGCAATGCGACCGACGAAGCCATTCTCGAGATCCCGGCCTTCCTGCGCCGCGCGGCCAACTGAGCTGGTCGCAAGCACCAGCATATGGACCGCTGCGACCGGGCTCCAGGGCGCGATGAGATCGAGTTCGGTCGGCTATGCGAGGTTCACCTCTCCCAGCGGGGAGAGGTCGGATTGCGCAGCAATCCGGGTGAGGGGCCGCCGCGCTCAGTACGACCGTAACCCCTCACCCGGATCGCATCTTTCGATGCGATCCGACCTCTCCCTACGGGAGAGGCGATCCGAGTTCCGGGGCTCGCATCGATTCAACCAAAACTCATCCCGCTTTAAGGTGCGCAGCGCGCCGAATCCTTCACGCTGCCGTGCTGCGCGGGTTCTCCGCTGCTTCCGTTTTTTCCGCGTCCTTGTCGCGCGACAGCCATGCCGGGAAACGAAGCAGGCGATCGTTGTTGTCTTTTGGCGGTTCGATGGGCGGCACGATGGCCCCTTCATTGGCCGAACTCGGGAGGTCCAGTGCAGCGTGGCCGACTCGCACCGCGTCCGCGCGCTGATCCAGTTCGCGCAAGAGGGGACCGATTACGCCGTCGATTTCGGTCGCCACCGATACCAGAAAACTATTGAGCTCGCGAGCCTCGGGCACAACGGCCGCAGCCTGCTCGATCGCCTTGCAGAGACCATCGACAACAGGTGCAAACGCGCTCCCGGCCTGCTTGATTCGGGTTTTGATCGCTTCGATTTCGCCCAAGACGCGATCACGCTCCCGCCGGTGCTTCTCCTCCGAAAGGCGGGCTTCGATTTCGGCGATCTGAGCGGTCAGGGTCGCGGCTTCGGATGCAAGAGCATCGCGTCGTCCGCGCACGCGATCGAGATCGCGACTGAGATTGTCCACTAAGTCGTCCTTTCCGAACATTGCATTGCTCCGTAGGACAGCCGTGGCGCGAACCGCCAGCCCGCCAAGCAGATGAAAGGCTGGAGCGGCTGGAACAGGCATCAGCTTCGGGCGCGTCACATGGGCCGACATGGTGATCCCCCAATCCACACATTAGGCGACCGCATGGTTAACAAGTGGTTAATGTCAACAGCTGATGCGGCAGCGGGGCCCGCGGATGCGATCGGAACTGCGCGAAGCTTGCGCACGCTCGCGGCGCGAACCGTCGCCTCCCCCTACGCCCGAAAATCAATGCTCCGCAGCACGATCCCCGGCGGGGTGCCCTCGAACTCGGTCGCGCGATATTTGCTCGCGGCTTGCGCCTCGATGCGGTCGCGGAGGCGGGTGAACTGGGCTTCGCGCTCGTTGTGACGGGCCCTCGGGCCGCGTTCGAGATCGTCCATCGCGGAGGTCGAGATCGCGCAGGCGATCTCCTTCGCGCCGTCCTGCATCGAGAACTGGACGATGCCGCGGTCCTGTTCGTGGCCGATGAAACGGCCGCTGGTGAGGGTCATGGGGTGCTCCTTTGACGCGGGTTGTTCCTGAGAGCTGAACGCGGTGCTGCGGCGGTGGTTCGCTCCCTCTCCCGCTTGCGGGGGAGGTGAAGCAGCACTGGGCCCGCCGCTGCCTTCGGCTAATCCCCGCCCAATCTCGCAAAATCGTCGAACAACGCGGCCACCAGCGCGCGGTGGCGGGTGTCTTCGGTGGGGAGGCTGGCGGCGTAGAGGTTGAGGAGGTAGCGCGCCTTCACGGCGGCTTCGGCCCAGGAGCCGGCGGGCACCGTCATCAGGCGGTTCTCGAGGTCGGCCTCGCGTTCGCGCAGCTGCCTCACATTGCTCTCGACCTCGGCCAGCGCGCGGCGCAGGTCGGTGGCCTTCTGGGCGGCCATGCCGCGGTGCTTGTCGAGATCGACGGGAATGTCAGTCATGGGCGATGCTCTTGGGCGATGCTCGCGTCGGATGCGATCGCATCCGCAAGATCGGGCGCGCGGATCGACAGCGTCTCCATGGAGCCGGCCATGCCGTCGACGGGCACGACGATCGACGTGCCGACACGGCGGCAGGCCGAGAACATCTCGCGCTCGATCGTCTCTTCGTCGGCGATCACCTGATAGCTGCCGGCAGGCAGCATCCGATCGATGCCGTGGATGCGGAACGGATGCCTGAACGTGACGGTTTCCCGCCGCGAACGGATGATCATGCACGCCTGCCTTCCTGCGGAAGCGGCCCCAACCGAGGCCGGCTTGGTTGTGACCATGCGCTCTCGGCGCGGCAATAGCCAGCACTATCACGGCACCAGCGCCTCGTTCCGATCAAATCGGAACGGGGCTCTGGCTTCTTGTTTTGACGCGTTTTCTTGACGCGAACCGGTATCCACTTCGCTTGAAAACGCTAGCGGCACGCGCGCGGCGTTTTAGGCCTCGCTAATGGTGTGGTGCAGGCGTAGGCTCGCGTGCATCACCGCAAACACAGACGGCATCACCATGGCCAGGCCGATCCGCGTGCCCTATCTGATCTGGGCGACCGGTGAATACGGCAGCGCCCATCACGGCCGCAGCGACGCCAATGTCGCGCTCCGGATGGCACGAAAGCTGCTGCGCGATGGCTTCATGGACGTGCGTGTCTGCACGCCGCGCGGACGCGTGCTGCAATCGGACGAACTGGACGACCTCAAACCCGCGAAGGAGACCGACGCCATGGCCAAGGGACAGCAACGCAGCAATCGCGAAACCAAGAAGCCGAAAAAGGACAAGACCAAGGTGATCGCGGCGGCGCCGAGCCGCAAGGACGGCGCGTGGCAGCCGGAGATCGGACAGGGGAAGAAGAAATAGGGAGACTGATGAGGCACGCGCTTTCTTCCTTCTCCCCTTGTGGGAGAAGGTGGCGCGAAGCGCCGGATGAGGGGTTTTCTCCGCGCATGACAATGTGAGAGGCGTGTTCGCGGAGAGAGACCCCTCCCCGTCTCAACCGCGCGGAGCGCGATTGATCCACCCTCTCCCACAAGGGGAGAGGGGAAGTGCCACCCTCGTCTCCTCGCCGTCGCGCTTTTGCGCTATACTCGCCCCGGCAGCATCGCCTGGAGGGGCAGACCTGTGGAGCACGCGCGCACGACCGAGCCGAAGAACCTCGTCATCTGCTGCGACGGCACCGGCAACGAGATCTCGGAAAACATCTCCAACGTCCTGAAGCTCTATCGCTGCCTGCGCAAGACCGACAAGACCGAGCCGCGGCAGATGGTGTTCTACGATCCCGGCGTCGGCACGATGACGGAGCCGTCGACGTGGAATCGCTGGAAAGCCAACATCAAGCTCGTGCTCGGGCTCGCCACCGGCTACGGGCTCGATGACAACGTGCTCAACGCCTATCGCTTCCTGGTCGCGCATTACGCGCCGGGCGATCGCATCTATCTGTTCGGCTTCTCGCGCGGCGCCTACACGGTGCGGGTGCTGGCGGGCCTGATCCACAAAATCGGCCTGATCTCGCCGGAACAGGCGAACCTCGCGGGCTCGGGCCTCGTCGCCTACAAGCAATATTCCGGGCGCGGGCGCGGCAACGACATTGAGGATCTCACCGACAGCGGCAGCGACGAGGACGGGCCAATCGCGGAGGACAAGTTCGATCTCGCCGCGCAATTCGCCCGCATCACCTCGTCGCGCTGGCCGACCATCCATTTCATCGGCGTCTGGGACACGGTCGCGAGCGTGATCGTGCCGCGCGCCGACCGGCTCTATTGGCCGAGCCTGGAGGAGCTGGCCTTCACGCTGCGCAATCCGAGCGTTCAGATTTTCCGCCAGGCGATCGCGATCGACGAGCGGCGCCGCATGTTCCGCCTCAAGGCGTACGAGGAGTCGCAGGAGTACTGGAGCAACCGCTTCGTGCCCGACCACAGGAAGGAGAAGCAGGACATCCTGCAGGTGTGGTTCGCCGGCGTGCATTGCGACGTCGGCGGCGGCTATCCGGAGGCCGAGAGCGCGGAATCGAAATACCCGCTGCTCTGGATGATCGAGGAGGCGGCCAAGGCCGGGCTGAACTTCAATCCGCGCACCGTGAACCAGCTCGCCTGGGGCATCCAGCGCAAGAACTCGCCGTTCCAATATGTCCCGCCGGCTTTTACCGGCAAGGCGGCGCGCTGCACGATTCGATGAGCGCGGCCTGGCGGGTGCTGGAGTTCTTTCCGAAGCGCGCGACCTACAAGGAATGGCCGGCGCGGAAAGTGTTTTTGGGCTTCTACATCCCCGATTGCGAACCGCGGCTGATCCCCGAAGGTGCGCAGGTGCATGAGAGCGTGTTGAAGCGGATGGCGGTGGAGCCGGACTATCGGCCGGTGAACATGCCGAAGGATTTTGTGACGGTGCCGATGCCGGTGGCGCCGGCTCGCGCCGAGACGGAGGAAATCGTGGCGGGGTGAGTGGTGGTGGCCTTCCCTTCTCCCCTTGTGGGAGAAGGTGGCGCGAAGCGCCGGATGAGGGGTTGTTTCCACGGACGAGAGAGCTTCGTATGCCGCGCGATACCCCTCACCCGTCCCGCCACTTCGTGGCGGGCCACCTCTCCCACAGGGGAGAGGGAAAGCCCCACCCGGCTACCGCAACTTTCGCCCATCGCCGCTACTTTTCATTAAAATTCTCCCGCCGACCTTAGCGTGATCGCATCATCTCATCGGCACGATTGGAGCCTGCCACCGCGTTGTCCGCGGTATTGGAGGAGAGTGCCAATGCATCCGCGCCGACATGCCCGCGTGAAGCCCGCCGGCCTGGTGTCCCGCCAGGCCAAGATCATCACCGACCCGCGCGCGCCGGTCATCGTCTGCACGCTGATCGACTATTCGCCGGGCGGCGCCTGCGTCGATCTCGGCGGCCAGGTG
Source organism: Bradyrhizobium sp. RDM12 (assembly GCF_051917485.1). Classification (NCBI taxonomy): domain Bacteria; kingdom Pseudomonadati; phylum Pseudomonadota; class Alphaproteobacteria; order Hyphomicrobiales; family Nitrobacteraceae; genus Bradyrhizobium; species Bradyrhizobium sp. RDM12. The sequence continues at coordinate 1,627,932 of NZ_CM133064.1, read as the reverse complement.
AAGATCCCCGACCGGTTCGAACTGCTGCACGTCAACACCAAGAAACGCTGCCGCATCGCCTGGAAGCGCGGCACCCGCGTAGGCGTGGTGTTCTAGCGAGCGTTGAACACCCCCTTACCCCCGCATCCTCGCCTTTGCGCCCGCGACGATCTGCATCGCGACGCCACCGATCCACGCCACCAGCACCAGCCAAGTCGCCGCGTCGTGCGGATCGAGCCGCAGCACGATGACGGCGACTGAGGCGAGCGAGGCGAGCGTGGCGCAGAGGGTGCCGGCGGAGCTCAGGAGTTCCGCGGCGTCGATCCGGCTGTGGGCCTCGTCGAAGGGCATTTGCGGCGTATCGATGCCGAGATAGAAGCCGATAGCGCCGAGCAGCATCATCAACAGCAGAAAGCCCTGCGTGGTGAGCGAGGGGATCGCCGATCCGACATGGGCGCCGACGAACAGCCCGCAGGCGGCGCCCGCCATTGCAAGGCCGATCCGTTCCAGCACGTGGGCAGTCTTGCGGACACGAAATCGCATGGCAAGCCTCGCGCGTCTTTGGGCGCTGCGGAGGTTAGGCCTGTTTTGCCGCGGGCGGAAGGTTGGGGCAGTTACGGATGCGTGAGGTGATGCGGCTTTGCGGCTCCTGATCGCGGCCAAACGCGACCTGAGCGTGTGGCGCACGCCCGCCTCCCCATCGTCGCAATGACGGGCATGTGGCGCGGTCCTCGCGCCTTATCCCCTACCGCGCGCCGAAGGTGGTCTTGCCGAACAGCGCCTTCTGCGTCGAGGGCTGCGAGCGCCAATATTGCGGCGGGGCTTCGACTTCGCCGCCGATCTCGGCTGCGGCGTGCCAGCCCCAGCGGGGTCGTAGAGCATGCCGCGGGCGAGCGCGACCATGTCGGCCTTGCCGCTCGCGACGATCTCCTCGGCCTGCCTGGCTTCCGTGATCAGACCGACGGCGATGGTCGGCAATCCGGTCTCGCGCTTGATGGCCTCGGCGAACTGCACCTGATAGCCGGGGCCGAGCGCGATCTTCTGCAGCGGCGAGACGCCGCCGGAGGAGGCATCGATCCAGTCGACGCCGCGCGCCTTCAGCGCCTTGGCGAATGCGATGGTCTGCGCCAGATCCCAGCCGCCCTCGACCCAGTCGGTCGACGACACCCGCATGCCGACAGGCTTGTCATGCGGGAACACGGCGCGCACCGCGTCGTAGATTTCGAGCGGGAAGCGCATGCGGTTTTCAAGCGACCCGCCATATTCGTCGGTGCGCTTGTTCGAGATCGGCGACAGGAATTGATGCATGAGATAGCCGTGCGCGCCGTGCAGCTCGATGGCGTCGATGCCGATGCGCTCCGCGCGCCTGGCGCTGCCGACAAAGGCCTCGCGGATCCGCTTCAGCCCCGCGGCATCGAGCGCCGCAGGGCAGCCTCGCCCTCCTTGTGCGGCAGCGCCGACGGCGCTACGGCCTGCCAGCCGCCTTGATCGACCGGGATGAGCTGGCCGCCGTCCCAGGGCCGCGCGCTACTCGCTTTCCGGCCCGCATGGGCGAGCTGCATCGCGATCGCGGTGGTCGAATGCTTGCGGACTGAGGCGAGGATCTGCTTCAGCGCGGCCTCCGCGGCGTCGCTGTAGAGCCCGAGACAGCCCGGCGTGATGCGGCCGATCGCCTCGACATGGGTCGCCTCGATGCAGAACATCGACGCGCCCGACAGCGCGAGATTGTTGATGTGGGTGAAATGCCAATCCGTGGGAACGCCGTCTTCGGCCGAATACTGGCACATCGGCGACACCACCAGACGGTTCTTCAACGTCAGGCCGCGCAGCTTGATCGGGGAAAACAGGGCACTCATGCGGGGGATCCGGCAATGGAGGGATGGAAGCGATTGCATGAAGTTTAGTGGGCCGACGGCGAATTGCCAGTTGCGCGGGCGGCATGGCCGCCGGCGAGGCCATGCATTGCGAGCGCCCCCGGCCGTCGTCCTTGCGAGCGCAGCGAAGATTCCATGGGGAGTGGATAGCAGCCAAGTCTGAGGCCAGACTGAGGTTGCTGAAACACTCAACCTGGAGACAATGATGTTGCTCGATCATCCTTCCGACGGACTGGCCGCTATCCGCACGCAGTTTGGCGCAATTTTCGTGTCATTGGAACTGAGCCGCTCGACATGGCTGGTGACCTCGCTGTCGCCCGGCAAGGGCGAGAAGATGTCGAAGCGCAGCGTGGAGGCCGGCGATCTTGCGGAACTCTTGAAGCTGTTTGCGGAGCTGAAGCGCAAGGCACAGGCGCGAACGGGTGAGAGCTATCCGATCATCACGATCCAGGAGGCGGGGCTGGACGGGTTCTGGTTGCACCGCGCCTTGCAGCAGGAAGGCATCGAGAGCCACGTGGTCGATCCGGCCTCGATTGCGACGCCGCGCCGGCGCAGGCGGGCCAAGACGGATCGGCTCGATGGCGAGACGCTGTTGCGGGCGCTTCTGGCCTATAAGCGCGGCGAGCCGCGGGTCTGCGCGATGGTGGTGGCGCCCTCTCCGGAAGCGGAGGACCGCCGCAGGCTTTGCCGCGAGCGGCGGACATTGATCGCCGAGCGGATCGAGCATGTGAACCGGATCAAGGGCGTTCTGTTCGCGCAAGGGATATTCGGCTACGTGCCGCTGCGGCGCGATCGACGGGCACGGCTCGAAGCCTTGCGGACCGGAGATGGGCGCATGCTGCCGGCGCATCTGAAGGCCCAGATCAGCCGCGAGCTCGATCGTCTCGAACTGCTGCTCGACCAGATCGCGGCGGTGGAGCGCGAGCAGGAGGCGTTGCTGGTCGTGAGCAAGCCAGCCGGGGAGAAGGCGGATCCCGTCACGATGCTGCTCGCCCTGAAGAGCATGGGCCCGAACTTCGCGGCCGTTCTCTGGACGGAGGCGTTCTGGCGGCAATTCGCCAACCGCCGTCAGGTTGCGTCCTATGCCGGTCTTGCGGCCACGCCATGGCGGAGCGGCGGCATCGAGCGCGAACAAGGGGTGTCGAAGGCCGGCAATCCGCGGCTGAGGACCACGATGATCCAGCTCGCCTGGTTGTGGATACGCCACCAGCCTCAATCGGCGCTGACCCAGTGGTTCAAGGCCAACAGCCAGCGCGGCCGCAAGCGCACGATCGTGGCGCTGGCCCGCAAGCTGCTCGTGGCCTTGTGGAAGTACGTGACCGCCGGCGTCGTGATCGAGGGAGCCGTGATGAAGACCGTCGCCTGATGCAACGCTTCCCGCAGCCTTAAAACCAATCAGCCGAGGAACGATCAGCCTCGGCCGATCCGGGGTGGACGAACCGATGGATTGCATGGCTTCAAACGCCGCAACGAAGAATGGTCCCGTCCTCTCGAGCCTGCCCGCCGCAAGCGGAATGTTGGTGCAGTCGCTACCGCGCGACGACCGGATGTGAGTTTGATCTGGCACGCAAAACCAGATTGTCAAAACCGGCTCGACCCTGAGATCGCTGAACCATAAGGAGGAGTTCGCCCGCGGCCTCCCGACCACACAAGCCTGATGGCGTGCTCGATCACGTCAAGGTCAAGCCGCTGCGCGGCGGCTCTAACGAGCCGACCTTGACGCGATCTCCGCGCGCCATCCGAAACATCCCGCGGTCGGGACGAAGAGCTGGCCTGCAATCGAACAAAGAGCTGAACAACCGCCTTGACACACCTAATCCCCATGTGAGCAATCCAGTCTGCCGCCGCGGGACGATTCTGGATTGCTTCGCTGCGCTCGCAATGACGGAAGAAAGACTAATCCACCAGGGTGAACTGCAACAGCAGGGTGCGCTGGAGCAGCGAAAAATTATCGTCCGACACCATCGTCAGCACGGTCTCGCCCTCCGGCGTGAAATGGGCGTCGATGCCTTCCATGTTGTCGATCTCATGGCCGAGATCGGCCTCGAACAGCACGGGGCCGTCGACCACCGCGCCGGGCGATATTGTCTTGAGCGGGAGCGACCGGATGCGGATGTTGATGCCGGTGAACCAGGAAAATTTGCGCTCGAGGATCAGCAGCTCACCTGAGGGCAGCAGCACGGCGTCGCTGATGAACTGCATGTCGGTGCGCCTGATGCTGAATTGTCCCGGTGAGGGACCGCCGATCAAGAAGCCGATCAGATTGCCGTCGGCATCGAAGCCGCCTTCCGACATCGCGATCAGCGTGCCCGCGAGCGGCTGGCCCTTCATGTCCCTGGGCACGAACACCAGCGCCTCGAGCCCCTTGTTGTAGGGCAGTTTTCGCAACGCCGGCGGGGTTGGCAGCACCTCGCCGCGAGCACGCGTGCCGCCCTTGGCGAAGTCGAAGCGCATGATCTGGTTGACGCGCTCGAGCCCGACATAGACCAGCGAGCCGTCGCGCGCGAGCGACTCGGTGTCGTACCAGAGCCGCTTCTCCGTGATCGGCCGTCCCTCGGCGTTGAGCATCGGTGCGGCCTCGACGTCGCCAAGCCCGACCATCTTGCTGCCGGAATAGCGGATCGCGCCGGTGAACCAGGTGCCTTGATCGGACAGCGCGAGAAAACGCCCGCCCTTGTCATCGAGGAAGCGGAAGCCGGACAGGCCGCCAAATCCGCGATGTGGCGAGGTCAGCACCAGGCCGCTGCGATATTGCAACGAGCCGAAGCGCACGCGCGCGCGGTCGCGCGGCTCGAAATCCGGAATCGGCCGCGCGTTGACCTCGATGCTGACGGGCTCGGTGACGGCGTGCTCGGCCAGCGCCGGCTTTGGCGCGGGCTGCGCTTGCGCGAGCCGGGGCATTAAGAGAGTGGAAAATCCCGCCGCGGCGTGGCCGATAAAGCCGCGGCGGGATTGATGCGTGCTCACGAATGCAGTTTGCGTCGCGGGCGATTGGCCGGCTGCGGGGCGCGGTGTTGGTCTCGCTGAAGAGTTCGGCGAGCTTCTCGGTGATGGCGCCGCCGAGCTCTTCGGCATCCACGATCGTCACCGCGCGGCGGTAGTAGCGCGTCACGTCATGGCCGATGCCGATCGCGATCAGCTCGACCGGCGAGCGGGTCTCGATCTCCTCGATGATGTGGCGCAGGTGCCGCTCGAGATAGTTGCCGGGATTGACCGACAGCGTGGAATCGTCGACCGGCGCACCGTCCGAGATCATCATCAGGATCTTGCGCTGCTCGGGCCGGCCGAGCAGGCGCTTGTGCGCCCAGTCCAGCGCCTCGCCGTCGATGTTCTCCTTCAGCAGACCCTCGCGCATCATCAGGCCAAGGTTCTTTCGCGCACGGCGCCAGGGGGCGTCGGCGGATTTGTAGATGATGTGGCGGAGATCGTTGAGGCGGCCGGGATTGGCCGGCTTGCCGGCGGCAAGCCACGCCTCACGCGATTGCCCGCCCTTCCAGGCGCGCGTGGTGAAACCGAGGATCTCGACCTTGACGCCGCAACGCTCCAGCGTGCGCGCGAGAATGTCGGCGCAGGTCGCGGCGACCGTGATCGGACGTCCCCGCATCGAGCCGGAATTGTCGAGCAGCAGCGTCACCACGGTGTCGCGGAACGTCGCCTCCTTCTCGTGCATGAAGGACAGCGGATGATGGGGATCGGTCACCACGCGCGACAGCCGCGCGGGATCGAGGATGCCCTCTTCGAGATCGAACTCCCAGGCGCGGTTCTGCTGCGCCATCAGGCGCCGCTGCAGCCGGTTGGCGAGACGGGCGACGATGCCCTGGAGGTGCGCGAGCTGCTTGTCGAGATAGGCGCGCAGGCGCTCCAGCTCGTCATGATCGCAGAGGTCTTCGGCCGCGATGATCTCGTCGAATTTGGGCGCGAAGGCGTGATATTCCGGCCCGCGCGGCTCGTTCTTGCTGTGCGCGTTCGGACGCGTCGCCTCGCCCGGCGTCTCGTCGTCGCCGAGCTCGCCGTCGTCGAACGTGTCGGAGGTCGAGGCCTGCGCGCTTTCCATCGCGCTGTCGCTCATCTCTTCGGATGAGGCCAGCGCCTGGTCGGCGCTCATCTCCTGCGCGGCGTCGGAATCCGGCGATCCTTCCGCGCCGGACTGGTCGTTGTCGCCGTCCTGGTTCTCGTCGTTGTCGTCATTGTCCTCGCTGTCGGCGCTGCGCTCGTCGCCGAGCTCGAGCGCGGTCAGCAGGTCATGCACGGCATCGCCGAACCTGGTCTGGTCCTCGACGAGGTTATCAAGCCGGTCGAGCCGCCTGCCGATCTTGTCTTCGAGGATCGGACGCCAGAGATCGACCATCTTCTTGGCGGCCGTGGGCGGCGCGAGGCCGGTCAGACGCTCGCGCACCAGCATCGCCAGCGCGTCGGCGAGCGGCGCATCGGCGCGGTCGGTGATCTCGTCGAACTTGCCACGATGGAAGTGATCGTCGAGCATCGCGGTGAGGTTCTTGGCAACGCCCGCCATGCGGCGCGCGCCGATCGCCTCGACGCGGGCCTGCTCGACCGCCTCGAACACGCCGCGTGCCTGCGGATTGCCGGGCATCAGTTTGCGATGCAGCTTTGCGTCGTGACAGGCGATCTTGAGCGCGATCGAATCCGCGTGGCCGCGCACGATCGCCGCATCGCGCTTGGTCATCTTTCGCGCCGGCTCCGGCAGCCTCGCCTTGCCGGGCGCAAGGCCCAGGCGCTCGGCCGCGAAGCTCACCTCGAGTTCGGGCGACTTCGCGATCGCCTTCAGGCAGGACGCCACCGAGCGCTTGAACGGCTCGGTCGGGGCTTCCTTGGTGTTGCGGAATTTGGAGTTGGAGGTGGTCATCTGACCCTATCTGTCGTCCCGGCGAAGGCCGGGACCCATAACCACCGGCCGCTCTCGTGTCAGGAAACTATCGGTGACGTTCAACCGAGACATCACGCGGTATGGGTCCCGGCCCCACGTGCGCAATTGCGCACTAGGCCGGGACGACATGACCGCGAGAGATCAGCTGAGCGCCACGTTGACTGCCGATTCCGGCAGCTCCGCGTTGAAGCAGCGCTGGTAGAACTCGGCGACCAAGGGACGCTCGAGCTCGTCGCATTTGTTGAGGAAGGTGACGCGGAACGCGAAGCCGATATCGCCGAAGATGTCGGCGTTCTCGGCCCAGGTGATCACCGTGCGCGGGCTCATCACCGTCGAGAGATCGCCATTGGCGAAGGCGTTACGGGTGAGATCGGCAAGGCGCACCATCTTGTTGACGATGTCGCGGCCTTCCTGGGTGCGATAGTGCTTGGCCTTCGCCAGCACGATCTCCACTTCCTCGTCGTGGCTGAGATAGTTGAGCGTCGTGACGATCGACCAGCGGTCCATCTGGCCCTGATTGATCTGCTGGGTGCCGTGATAGAGGCCCGAGGTGTCGCCGAGGCCGACCGTGTTGGCGGTGGCAAACAGCCGGAATGACGGATGCGGCTTGATCACCTTGTTCTGGTCGAGCAGCGTCAGGCGTCCCGAGACTTCCAGCACGCGCTGGATCACGAACATCACGTCGGGGCGGCCGGCGTCGTATTCGTCGAACACCAGCGCGACGTTGTGCTGCAACGCCCAGGGCAGGATGCCGTCACGAAATTCGGTGACCTGCTTGCCGTCACGGACCACGATCGAGTCCTTGCCGACGAGATCGATACGGCTGATGTGGCTGTCGAGATTGACGCGCACGCAAGGCCAGTTCAGCCGGGCCGCGACCTGCTCGATATGGGTGGATTTACCGGTGCCGTGATAGCCGGTCACCATCACGCGGCGGTTGCGGGCAAAGCCGGCGAGAATGGCAAGCGTGGTGGCACGGTCGAAACGGTAGTCGGAATCGACTTCGGGCACATGAGGATCGACCTCGGAATAGGCCGGCACTTCGAGATCGCTGTCGATCCCGAACACCTGGCGCACCGACACCTTCATGTCGGGCAAACCGGAAACTTCCTCAACTTTGGACAAGGCGGCGGTCGTCATCAATCCTCCGAGATCCCGGGCGATCCCGAGACCAGTTATTTGCACGTTGGCTGCGGCTGGGTGCGGTTGCGAACCTATCAGAGACCACGGGCCTGCAGAAGCCCGCCCGCCAATCAAAGTTCCATTGTCTTTTCATTTAGATAGGCAAGGAACGCGATTTTGGGAAGGCTGCCCTGCAAATCTCGCCCAAATTTCGCGCCGGGTAGGCGCCGTCCCCAAGCCAATGGCACTTTCAACGCATCTCACTACTTGTGTAAGGGTCTGAACCCGAATGCTCCAGCCCACCACAGAGACGACGTGACGTCATTTCTTGACCCCCTGATATCCTTCGTCTCAGTCCACACGTGGCTGGCCTATCTGACCCTGTTCCTGGCAGCGCTTCTCGAAGCCGTGCCCGTGGTAGGCTCGGTCATCCCGGGCTCGACCATCATCCTGGCGCTGAGCGCCCTGGTTCCGGGCGGCGACCTGAAACTGCAATGGGTGCTGCTCGCGGCCGCCGTGGGCGCCGTGCTGGGTGACGGCTCGGCCTACTGGATCGGGCACCGGCAGCAGCGCAAGATCCTCAGCACCTGGCCGCTGACCAATTATCCGCGCGTGATCGAGGAGAGCGAGACCTTCTTCCACCGCTTCGGCACCTGGGCGGTGTTCTTTGCCCGCTTCGTGCCGCCGATCCGCGCCTTCGTGCCCGTGACCGCTGGTGCGCTCGGCATGACGCCGGCAAAATTCTATGCGGTGAACATCCCGGCGATCCTGCTCTGGGCGCCGGCCCATGTGCTGCCGGGCGTGCTGGCGGTATCGGCTTTCCACGAATATTTCGGGGTGCCGCACCAGGGGCATCTGGGCAAGCATCTCTGGATCCTCAGCGTCGTCGGCGTCGCGATCGTGGTGGGACTGGCGATCTGGACCATCCGTCGGAGGCACGGCAGCGGGATGGCTGCGGCGAAGCCGCGGGCCTAGGCGCCATTTGCCAATCCGTTTCGAAGAGCTGGCTAAAGCGCTCTCCTCTGAATCAATCGCATCGGCAGGCCCTTTGCAGGACGCAGCGTAATGCGCTGAAGGGGCCAGACCTCCGCGTGCGGGAGCAGCTGTATTTCGAAATGGCGGGTCAAGACAGCAAGTACGATTGCAGCCTCCTGCAGGGCAAAAGACGAACCGATGCAAGTCCGAGGCCCGACCCCGAAGGGTATATAGGCGAAACGCGGAATTAGGCTGCGGGCCTCCGGTAGAAACCGGGAAGGCTCGAATGCATCCGGGTGGCTCCACAGCTTGCGATGTCGATGGAGAACGTAAGGCGCTATCACGATCAGAGATCGCGGCTTGACCGAGATTTCACCCAACACATCGGCATCGACTGCGGCCCGGCTGAGTGCGGCGATCGGCGGGTAGAGGCGAAGCGTTTCTTCGATCACTGCCTTGGTCACGATCAGCCGGTCGGCCAGGTCATCCCCCGGATTCGACAATTCCCGTTCTGCTTCGTCCACGACGCGCGATCGCCACTCCGGTACCTGTGAAAGCAGAAAGATCGACCAGGCGAGTGTGTTGGCAGTCGTCTCATGTCCCGCCGAAAGAAAAGTCAGGATGTTCGAGCGAACCTCTGTCGGGCTGAGTTGCCGTCCCGTGGAGGGATCCAGCGAACGTAGCAGCAGCGTCAAAAGATCATCTGGCCCGTCGTGTGTGGCAAGGGCCGCAAGCCTTTGGTGTCTCGCGTGTATGATCGTGTCGATCACCGCTTCGAAGTAAGCCATCGTGTGACGCAAACGGCGATAGCCCGGGCGTGGCACGAATTTGGGTGCGCCGAGCAGATCCAGCACCCCTATGCGGCCGATCACGCTGAAATAGGCATTCATCGCCACTCGAAATTCGTCGAAGTCGCCGCCGATTCCGTCGGAAAAGATCGTCAGTGCCAGCACGTTCAAAGTGACCAGGGTCATCTCTGCAGCGACCTCTACCGTGGCGCCGGGCTGCAACCCCGTCCATCTTGCGGCCAATCCGTTCGCGGCCGACAACATCGCCGTCGTGAAAGAGTTGACGGTTCTGCGAGCGAATATGGGCGCGAGTATTCGTCGTTGAAGCTCCCAACGCTCTCCTTCGACGCTCAACAAACCATCGGACAGTCCAGACGAGAGAATGCGACGTTGGATCGTATCCTTCTGATAGTTTCTTGAGTTATCCATCAGCACGCGCTTGATGGCTTGGGGGTCATGAACCATAAAAGCATCAGCGAATGGCAGGCGAAGCTTAGCTATGGGCTCCTCAAAAAAATCCGCGCTCCAGCATTCAAGCGGGTTTCGCCTCAATTTGATTAATAGCTCGACAAATCCTGGCCGGGTTGGCGAAGGACGCGGCGCAGGCGGGCAATAGTCCAATTCCCGGCGATGCAACATGGCGCGATCAAAAGAAACAATCCCGAAACTGTAGAGGAACGGGAATAAGTTGCAATCGGTTCCCTGGGGCCAGTGGGATGCCTGGTCTCTAGGCCCTCTCGACGGCCGCCAATCTTCGTCCCGGCGCCGGCCCCACATACCGTGCCCGCGGCCTGATCAGCTTGCCGAACTGCAATTGCTCGCTCGCATGCGCGATCCAGCCGACGCTGCGGGCCATGGCGAACAACGCGAGCTCGCTGCCTCCCGGCAGGCGCAGCGCGTGCACGAGCACGGCGAGCACGTAGTCGATGTTGACGAACTCTCCGGTTGCTTCCGCGATCCGCTCGGGCACTTCTTTCGTGAATTTGCGCGGCGCGCCGGCGCGCGCCAGGGCGTTCAGCAGCGATTGCGCGCGGGGATCGCCGCGCTTGTAGACGCCGTGGCCGAAGCCCGGAAAACGCTCGCCGAGCGCAACGCGCTCGCGCACCATCGGCTCGACGTCGCGGTCGACCAGCGCCTTGACGAGCTGCGAGGCCAGCACGCCGGCGCCGCCATGTTTCGGGCCTTTCAGCGCGGCGAGGCCGGCGATGACGGCGTCGTAGAGATTAAGGCCGGTCGAGGCCGCGCAGCGCGCGGTGAAGGTCGAAGCGTTCAGCTCGTGATCGGCCAGCAGCACCAGCGCGCGGCGGATCAGATCGGGCGCGTGCTTGTTGTCGGGTGCCCAGATGCGCGCGATGTGCTGATGCAGCGGCTCGGGTGAAGTCTCGGCATTGAGCATGGTCGCGACCAGCAGCCGGACGATGCGCGCGCCGACCATCGCGCGGCCATCGGGCGCGCGGGTGAACGCGCGGGTGTCGGCGCTGCTCGCGAGCGCGAGCACCGCGATGGCGCGATCGATCGGAGCTGCGCGGCGCGCAGCCTCCGCAATCGCACGCATCTCGTCGGACATCGCAGGCTGATTATCCGGCGCGAAGGGATCGACGTCGGAGACGTCCCAGAGCAACGTTGCGGTGTGCTCCAGCGTGTCGTTCTCGGCGAGATCGACGCAGTTGACGCCGCGGTAGATCGCGCCCTCCTCGGTGATGGTCGAGATCTCCGTGTCCATGACAGGCAGATCGGCATCGAAGCTGCGCAAGCCGCGCGGCTCCGGCGCCGGCACCCGGCGCTCCTTCAGGGCGCGGACATCCTCGGCGCGGTAGCGATTCTTGCGCGAATCCGGCGTCGGCTCGGAGCGGATCAGGCCGCGGCTGACATAGGCGTAGAGCGTGGCCGGCGAGATCGCGAGTTCGGCCGCGGCTTCCCGGGCGGAGAGATACAGGCCTTCCGAATTTCTCATATTGATTGATATAATCAAGATTGATCAATCTGTCGAGAGGCCCGATTTTCTCCTGGTGCAGTGCCAAGGAGATTAGGGCCATGAACATCCATCTCACCAAAAGCCAGATCGGACTGGACGGCGTTCCCGCGGCCGAGACCGTGCTGAGCCATGTCGACGGCGAGCGCGGCGAGCTCATCATCGCCGGCGAGCATGTCGGCCGCCTCGCCGCCAAATCGAGCTTTGAGGGCGTCACCGCCCGGCTCTGGAACGGCGCCAGCAAGACCACCCTCACCGAAGCCAATGTCCGGTCGAGCCTGGGCGTCGCGCGCGAACGCGCCTTCGCACGGCTCTCCGAGCTGCTGCCGGCAACCCAGGGCATGGGCATCGTCGATGGATTTCGTGCCGCGGTCGCGGGCCTGCGCGCCGAGCACGGGCTGGAGCATGAGGCCACGATCGTCGGCGCTTTTCCGGTGATCGCGGGCGCACTGGTCCGCCGCGTAAATGGGCTCGACCCGATCGCGCCCGATCCGACCGTGAGTCATGCCGCCGATACGCTGCGCATGCTGCATGGACGCGAGCCGCCCGCGCGCGAGGTCAGCGCGCTCGATGCCTATCTCGTCACCGCCAGCGACCACGGCATGAACGCCTCGACCTTCACGGCGCGCGTGGTGGCCTCGACGCAGGCCGATCTGTTTGCTGCCGTCACTGCCGGCTATTGCGCGCTCACCGGCCCGCTGCACGGAGGAGCGCCGGAACCGGTGCTGGAAATGCTCGATGTGATCGGCTCGCGCGAGCGGATCCAGCCCTGGGTGGATGCGGCGCTGGCGCGCGGCGAGCGGATGATGGGCTTTGGCCACCGCGTCTACCGCGTGCGCGATCCGCGTGCCGACGTGCTCAAGACTGCAGTCGAGGCGCTCGCCTCTGACGGCACCGACCTGCCATTTGCCGGCGAGGTCGAGGCCTATATCCGCGCAGCGCTACGGAAGAAGAATCCGGAGCGGCCGCTGGAGACCAATGTCGAGTTCTTCACCGCGATCCTGCTCGATGCATTGGCAATCCCAAGGCAGGCCTTCACGCCCGTCTTCGCAGTGGCACGTTCGGCCGGCTGGACCGCGCATGCGCGCGAGCAGCAGCGCACGGGACGATTGATCCGGCCGAGTTCGTCCTATGTGGGGGCGACGCCGGAGGCGTCCGGCAACTGAGGGGCAAGGGCGAGGCGGCGGCGGAGCCCAGCTCCGTCGTCGTGCCGACGAAGTTCTATCGCCGGGCTGAGGAGAGTCCACAGGTTCCTGACGCGCGCCCTGGAACATATGCGCGTCCAGCGCATTGCTTGATCTCGCCCCAGAGGAAAGCAATGCTGGACTTGTTTGGACAAGCGGACGAGGCCAGGATTGGCGAGATCGCCGCGGGCTATGCGGCAAGCCGGGTTGAAGCGGGAGTGGATTCCGAGAGGCGGTTCCGGGACTTGCTTCAGGCGCTGCCTGCCGCGATCTACACTACCGATGCAACGGGCCGCATCACTTTCTTCAATGAGGCCTGCATCGATTTTGCCGGGCGCACTCCAAAAATCGGCGAGATGTGGTGCGTGACGTGGAAGCTCTATCTGCCGGACGGCACGCCGCTCCCCCACGATGAATGCCCGATGGCTGTCGCGCTCAAGCAGAACCGGCCGGTGCGCGACGTCGAGGCTGTGGCCGAACGGCCGGACGGGTCGCGGATCTGCTTCATGCCATATCCGACTCCGCTGCGCGACGAACACGGCCGACTGGTTGGCGCGGTGAACATGCTGGTCGACATCACGGCTCGCAAGCAGGCCGAGCAGCGAATGATGCTCCTCGCCTACGAGGTCGATCATCGCTCGAACAATCTGCTCGCGGTGACCCAGGCCATGCTGCGGCTGACGAAGGCCGAGACCGCGGCAGAATTCCAAGCCGCGTTTCAAGGCAGGCTTAGCGCGCTTGCCAACGTGCAGAGGCTGTTCTCGGCGTCGCGCTGGACCGGCGCGAGTCTGAAGACCATCGTCGAAGAGGAACTCCGGCCGTACGCAAGCCCGGACGGCGATCGTATCAGCATCGCTGGAGACGACATCCGCCTGCCGGCGACGCTCGCCCAATCGATTGCGGTCGCCGTGCACGAGCTGGCCACCAACGCCGCCAAATACGGTTCGCTGGCGACGCCATCGGGTCGGCTGGACGTTCGCTGGGAAAGCAGCGAGGCCGAGCCTCTCGTGCTTCGCTGGTGCGAGAGCGGCGGTCCACGGGTCAATGAGCCGACGCGCCATGGTTTCGGAATTGGCGCCGTCGACGGTATCATCCGGACCTTGCGCGGAAGGATCACCCGGCAGTGGAAGCCGGAGGGATTGGTTTGCGAACTCGCCTTTCCCGAGCTTGTAGGTTAGGCCTCGCGCACCACGGTCTTCAGATAATTATACGCCTTGATGATCTCGATCAGGCGATCCTCGGTGGAGCGGTCGCCGCCATTGGCATCGGGGTGGTGCTGCTTCACCAGGGCCTTGTACTTGGACTTGACGTCGGCGAGCGTCGCACTGGGGCCGAGGCCCATGACCTGGAGCGCCTTGCGCTCGGCGTTCATCACCTTGCGGGTTTCGACCTTGGGCTGGGCGGCCTCGGGCCCCTTCCGCCAGCCGGTGCGGCCGTTGAGCTCCGCGAACATGCTGAACGGATCGAAGGCGCCGTCGATCTCGGCTTCCGCGCCTTTCTTGACGCCGCCATTGGCGCCCATCTTCCAGGTCGGACGGTGGCCGGTCAGCGCATCCTTCTGGTAGCGCGCGACCGCATCGGCGTTCATGCCGGAGAAGAAATTGTAGTTCTGATTGTACTCGCGAACGTGGTCCAGGCAGAAGTGCCAGTACTCGCGTTGGTTATCGCGTCCCTTCGGCGCGCGGTGCGCGCCCTTGTTCTGGCACCCGGTCCATTCGCAGGCGACCACGGTATCGCGCGGCTTCACCTCGGGCTGCTTGCCCCGCGGCTTCACGCGGATGGAGTCGAAGAACTTTGATGAATCGATCGGCATGGCTGACTTTGACTACGCAATGCGAAAACCTTCAAGTCTTGACATTGCAATTAGGTACTAACCCGCAGCCGAAGTTTCACTTCGGCGTTCTCAAGAACGGCCGCCCGTTGGGCGGTCTATGCAATTGACGGAGCACGATCGCAGGATTTAATGGCACTCATGGTTATGAAGGACACTATCAGCAACAAGTTGCAGGAAGCTTTCACGCCGGAAAGCCTGCAAGTCGTCGACGAGTCACATTTGCATGAGGGCCACGCAGGCCATCGGCCGAGCGGCGAGACGCACTTTCGTGTGTATATCGTGTCGCAGGCGTTCAAAGGGAAGAGCCGGGTCGACCGCCATCGCATGATAAATGCCGCGCTGGCCGCGGAACTTTCCGGCAGCGTGCATGCGCTGGCAATCCAGGCGCAGGCGCCGGGGAAGGATAACGGCTGTCACGCCCCGCGAAGGCGGGGCATCCAGTACTCCGTGACAGCGTGGCTAGAGCCGAGCCGCTGCGGCGTACCGGATCGCCCGCCCCAGTGCGCAAGCGCGCACAAGGCGGCTGATGACGCCGAGTGTGAGGTCTAGAACGACGTGCCGGCCCGCTTTGGCCTGGCGTCCTCCAACTCCGCGTCGCGCGGCACCGGTGAAATACGGAGTGCGGTGATGCGATTGCGTTCGCGGCGGAGGACGCGGAAGCGGAAGCCGTGGAAAGTGAAACTCTGGCCGCGGTCGGGGATCGATTGCGCTTCGTGGATGACGAGGCCCGCAACCGTCGTCGCCTCTTGATCGGGCAGGCGCCAGTCCATGGCGCGGTTGAGGTCGCGGATCGGCACCGAGCCGTCCACCACCACGGAACCGTCCGGCTGGGCGCGCACGCCGGCGACCACGACGTCGTGCTCGTCGGAGATGTCGCCGACGATCTCTTCCAGAATGTCTTCCAGCGTCACAAGACCTTCAACTTCGCCGTACTCGTCGACGACGAGCGCGAAATGGGTTTTTCGCCGCCGGAACGCCTTGAGCTGCTCGGAGACGGTGCGCATCTCCGGCACGAACCAGGGCGGCAGCGCGATGGTGGAGACATCGATGCGCGAAGTGTCGCCGTCGGAGGCGCGGATCGCGCGCAAGAGATCCTTGGCGTGGAGCACGCCGATGATATTTTCGGGCTTCTCGCGCCAGAGCGGGATACGGGTATATTCGGTCGCCAGCACCTCGCGCACCAGTTCCTCGGCCGGCAGATCGGCGTTGATCATCATCATCTCGGTGCGATGGATCATGACGTCGGAGACCTGCAGCTCGCGCAAATCGAGCAGGCCGCCGAGCATGTCGCGGTCCTGCTTTTCGACCTTGCCCTCGTGGTGCAACAGGTCGACCGCGCCGCGCAGGCGCTCGGTCGGCGACAGAATTGCCTGGTGCTCGCCGGCAAGGCCGAACAGGCGCATCAGCAGGCGCACGATGACTTCCACCACCCGCAGCAGCGGCCCCAGCACGTACATGGTCAGCCGCATCGGGCGCGCGACCGCGAGCGCCATCCGGTCCGGCGCGTTGATGGCGATGGTCTTGGGCAGCACTTCCGCGAAGATCACGACCAGCGCCGTCATCACGCCGGTGGCATAGAGCACGCCGACATCGCCGAACCAGGCGGTGAAGATCGAGGTCGCCAGTGCCGAAGCGCTGATATTGGCGATGTTGTTGCCGAGCAGCAGCGCGCCGATCAGGCGCTGGCGCATGTCGAGCAGTTGCGAGACCACGTCGGCGTCGCGATTACCCTGCTTGGAGAGCCGCAGCATGCTGGCGCGCGAGGCGCCGGTCAGCGCGGTCTCGCTCGCCGCGAAGAAGCCCGAGACGAGCAGGCAGATAATGACGATGGTGAAGCCGAGCCAGTCCATGCAACACTCTGGTTTCGTCTGTCGCGTTTCCTCGACGCGAACCGGTACCCACTTCGCTCGAAAACGCTTTAGCGTCGTTCAACCGCGCGTCATGCCTTTTGCGCAAGCTTTCTTTGAGGAAATCGCGCACCGGCGCCGGCTCGACATCCTTGGCGATGACGGCACGCCCCACAGCCTCCAGCAGGATGAAGGTGAGCTTGCCGCGCTTGACCTTCTTGTCCTGGGCCATCAGCGCCATCAACGCGTCGGCGTCGGCGAGGCCTTCCTGCGCGAAGCCCGCGATGTCCTGCAGGCGGGTCGGCAAACCGGCCTCGATGAGATGCTGCTCGACGCGGGCCGCGTCGGCCTCGCCGATCATGCCGAGCCTTGCGGAAAACTGCGCTGCCAGGGTCATACCGATCGCAACGCCTTCGCCGTGAAACAGGCGATCGGAGAAACCGGTCGCGGCTTCCAGCGCATGGCCAAAAGTATGGCCGAGATTGAGCAGCGCGCGCTCGCCGGTCTCGCGCTCGTCGCGGGAGACGACACCCGCCTTGGCACGGCAGGAGGTCGCGATGGCGTGCTCGCGCGCCGAGCCCCCTTGAAGATGTCCGCGTGGTTCTTCTCCAGCCACGCGAAGAAGGCCTCGTCGCCGAGCACGCCGTATTTGGCGACTTCGGCATAGCCGGCGCGGAACTGCCGCGGCGAGAGCGTGTCGAGCACGGCAGTGTCGGCGATGACCAGCACCGGCTGGTGGAAGGCGCCCAGCAAATTCTTGCCCTGCGGCGAGTTGATGCCGGTCTTGCCGCCGACGGAGGAATCGACCTGCGCCAGCAGCGAGGTCGGCACCTGCACGAAATCGACGCCACGGCGCAGGATCGCCGCCGCAAAGCCGGCGAGATCGCCGACCACGCCGCCGCCGAGCGCGATGACGAGATCGTTGCGCTCGATTTTCGCGGCGATCAGGGCTTCGCTGACCTTTTCCAACCCCGCATAGGTTTTCGAGATCTCGCCTTCCTCGACCACGACGCGCGAGGTCGGAATGCCGGCGGCGGCGAGCGAGGCCTCGGTCGGCTCGAGCCAGTATTTTGCAACGGTGCGGTCGGTGACAACAGCCGTGCGCACGCCGGGGCGCAAAGCGGCGATCCGCTCGCCGAGCGAAGACAGCACGCCGCGGCCGATGACGATGTCGTAGGCGCGATCACCGAGCGCGACATCGACATTGACGGGATCAGAATGCTTCAGGGGCGCGGTCATCGAACGGCACTCGCGACGTCGGCTGGGGAATGGGACGCGCTCTCCCCGCAAAGATGGGCGCGCAGCGTCTCGATGGTCTCGTCGACGATTCTGTCGTGCGGCACGTCGCGCGAGGCGATGGTGAGATCGGCTTTGCCATAGACCGGCTCGCGCTCGGTGAGCAGGCGCGTCACGGTGCCCTCGGGATCGGGAGTCTGCAGCAGAGGCCTGTCGGCGCGGCGGCGGACGCGTCGCATGATCACGTCGTGGTCGGCCTTGAGCCAGATCGAGATCGCCTTCGCCGCGATGCGGTTCCGCGTCTCCTCGCGCATGAAGGCGCCGCCGCCGGTCGCCAGCACGATCGGCCCGCCGTCGAGCAGGCGGGCGATCACCCGCGCCTCGCCGTCGCGGAAATGCGGCTCGCCATGGCGCTCGAAAATCTCCGGTATGGTCATGCCGGCCGCCGCCTCGATCTCGGTGTCGGCATCGACGAAGGGCAGCTTGAGCCGTGCCGCCATGCGGCGGCCGATGGTCGACTTGCCGACGCCCATCATGCCGACCAGCACGATCGAACGCGCGCCCAGCGCCGACAGGATGTCGGCCTCGGGGCTCGCTTGTGCTGGCAACGCGGCGTCGGACATTGGATCTTGCTCTGGATCTCGCTCGATTTGCCGCCAAAGGCGGCATCCCGGCCACCTATACGACCCCCTCGGGGCCCTCGCCAGAGGACTCTTGCCACGAAACGGCGAACATGTTGGATGATTTCATTGGTTAATTTGCCCGTTCGAGACCCTCGCCGAGACCTTGCCCGATGCCCAGTCTGTTCCGCTTCCTGACGGTCGTCGCCGTGATCGCCGGCATCGTCTATGGCGTGGTGTTCGCGCTGGCCAACTTCGTCAATCCGAAGCCGCGGGAAATGACGGTGACGATCCCGCCGGATAGGTTTCTCAAGAAATAGGAGCTAGCCTCCGGGGCATGCGCAAATCCTCTGCCAGCAAGCCCTCCGACGCCAAGCTCACCGGCCTGTTCCTCGACATGCTCGCGGCGGAACAAGGCGCCGGGCCCAACACGCTCGACGCCTATCGCCGCGACCTCACCGATTTCTCCGAGTTTCTCGGCCGCTCCGGCCACAGCTTTGTGGACGCCGAGACCCAAACGCTGCGCGATTATCTAGGCGACCTCGATGCGCGCGGCTTCAAATCCTCCAGCGTCGCACGGCGGCTGTCGGCGATGCGGCACCTGTTCCGCTTTCTCCTCAATGAACGCATCAGAGCCGAAGATCCCGCGGCGATCCTGTCCGGGCCCAGGCGCGGCCGCGGCCTGCCAAAGGTGCTGTCGATCACCGACGTCGATCGCATGCTGACGCGCGCCAAGGAGATGAGCGAGGCGGCGGACGCCTCGCCGTCACAGCGACTGCGCGCTTTGCGGCTCTACTGCCTGCTCGAGGTGCTCTACGCGACGGGCCTGCGCGTCTCCGAGTTGGTGTCGCTGCCGCGCACGGCCGCCAAGCGCGACGCCCGCATGATCGTGGTGCGCGGCAAGGGCGACAAGGAACGCCTGGTGCCGCTCAACGCGGCGTCGCGGCAGGCGATGGCGGATTACCTCGCGGCGACGGAAGCGGCCAAGGAAAACAAAAAGGGTGAGAACAAGAGCAGTGTCGCGACCACGAAATGGCTGTTTCCCTCGTTCGGCGAAAGCGGGCATCTGACGCGGCAGCATTTTGCCCGCGACCTCAAGGAGCTCGCGATGGCCTCGGGGCTTCAGGCCCGCCTGGTCTCCCCGCACGTGCTGCGCCACGCCTTTGCCAGCCACCTCCTGCACAACGGCGCGGATCTGCGCATCGTGCAGACCCTGCTCGGCCATACCGACATCTCGACCACCCAGATCTATACCCATGTGGTCGAGGAGCGGCTGAAGAGCCTGGTGCGCGACCTGCATCCGCTGGCGGAGAAGTAGGGAGGTCTCGTGCCCCGGACGCGGCGCAGCGTGAAACGATGCGACGCAGAGCCGGGGCCATGCTCGCTGGGTCCCGGCTCTGCGCAGCAGCGCTATAGAAGCGCTGCAGCGCGTCAGGGACACGAGATCCGGTCGGGACGACAACCGCAAACCGCCTTGACTTCGGCTACATCTCCGCAGAAAGAGCCGTGGCCTCATTCGTGATTTGGCGCGCTCCCGGGAGTGCACAGGTCAAGCCATTGAAGAAGCTACACTTCTTTGCGAGAAGCCAACCCTGCTTCGCCTCTCCGCCCCGTCCTCCTATATTGAGTTGATGCCAGACCAGATGCGCAGCTATCTCGACTTCGAAAAGCCGGTCGCCGAGCTCGACTCCAAGGTCGACGAGCTCAGGACGCTCGCTGCCTCCGGCACCGACATCGCCGAGGAGATCGGACGGATCGAGGACAAGGCGGCGCAGGCGCTGGCCGACCTCTATCAAAACCTGACGCCGTGGCAGAAGACGCTGGTCGCGCGGCATCCGCAGCGGCCGCATTTCAACGACTTCATCAAGGGCCTGATCACCGAATTCACCCCGCTCGCCGGCGACCGCAAATTCGGCGAGGACGAGGCGCTGGTCGCAGGCTTCGGCCGCTTCCGCGGGGAAGCGATCTGTGTGATGGGCCAGGAAAAGGGCGATTCCACCGAGAGCCGCATCAAGCACAATTTTGGCATGGCCCGGCCCGAAGGCTATCGCAAATGCGTGCGGCTGATGGAGATGGCCGAACGGTTCGGCCTGCCCGTGCTGTCGCTCGCCGATTCCGCCGGCGCCTATCCCGGGATCGGCGCCGAGGAGCGCGGCCAGGCCGAGGCGATCGCGCGGTCGACCGATGCCTGCATGGCGCTGACCGTACCGAACGTCGCCATCATCACCGGCGAGGGCATGTCGGGCGGCGCAATTGCGATCACCACCGCCAACAGGGTGCTGATGCTGGAGCACGCGATCTACAGCGTGATCTCGCCGGAGGCCGCCTCCTCCATCCTCTGGCGCGACGGCAGCAAGGCGCAGGAAGCCGCCAACAACATGAAGATCACCGCCCAGGACATGCTGCGCTTCGGGGTGATCGACAGCATTCTGAAGGAGCCGGTCGGCGGCGCCCACCGCGACCCGGCCGCCATGATCGCCACCACCGGCGATGCCATCGCAAAAGCCTTCGACGAGCTGCGGGGGCTGGACGGCGACGCCATCCGCAAGCAGCGCCGGCAGAAATTCCTCGATATCGGCCGGAAACTGGGCTGATTCGCCCGATTTCAGCCTTGTAGGGTGGACAAAGGCGCAAAGCGCCGTGCCCACGAACTGGTCGGGCGGCAGGGAATGGCGGGCGCACGCTTCGCTTTGCCTACCCTACTGGACCTCCCTCCGACGGCCCCGGTAACGCCGTATTAACCCTTTTTTTGCCCAAATCGGCGATCTCAGTAACAGTTTGGCAGCAGCGCCTAATTCAGTCCCAGTTCCGGCCCAGTTTAAGTCCCTGTTGACCACGCCTGTCGGGCAACGGGCTCGTGATCCCCAGTCGGGTTGCGACCCAACGGCGCGGAGGTTAGAATTTTAATCAATGGCTTCAGGGCATCAGCGCTGGAGCTTGGTCTGAATCAAGTCCGGATATCCGGTCAGGCCATGCTTCGAAGATCGGGGTTCGCGCTCCTTGCCCGGCACGTTGTGGGGTCCATCTTGAATTCTCGTTCGCTTGCTCGTGCGCTTTTGGCTTCGGTCGCGCTTGCCGCCAGCATTGCGCTGGCAGGCTGCGACACCGACCAGGTCTCGCTCGCGACCAACGCCAAGGCCAACCAGCCGGTCTCGCCGAAGCTCGTCACCGCGATGGGCGAGAAGGACATGGATCTGCAATCGCCGATCCTGATCCGCCTCTTCAAGCAGGAGGCCGAACTCGAGATCTGGAAGCAGACCCGCTCCGGCCAGTTCGCACTGCTCAAGACCTATCCGATCTGCCGCTGGTCGGGCGACCTCGGTCCGAAGGTGCGCGAAGGCGATCGCCAGGCGCCGGAAGGATTCTACTCGATCAATCCGAGCCAGATGAATCCGCAGTCGGCCTATTACCTCTCGTTCAACACTGGCTTCCCCAACGCGTTCGACAAGGCGCTCGGCCGCACCGGCTCGCAGCTGATGGTGCATGGCGATTGCTCGTCGCGCGGCTGCTACGCGATGACGGACGAGCAGATCGCGGAGATCTATTCGCTCGGGCGCGAGTCCTTCTTCGGCGGCCAGAAGGCGTTCCAGTTCCAGGCTTATCCTTTCAGGATGACGCCGGTGAACATGGCCAAGCACCGCAACAATCCGAACATGGCCTTCTGGAAGATGATCAAGGAAGGCTATGATCATTTCGAGGTGACGCGGCAGGAGCCGAAGGTCGACTTCTGCGAGAAGAAGTACGTGTTCGACGCTGCGAAGGCGCCCGACGCCAAGCGCGATCCCGTGTTCGACGCTTCCGCGAAGTGCCCGGCCTATGTGATCCCCGAGGACATCGCCAGCGCCGTGCGCGAGAAGCAGGCGAAGGACGAGGCCGAGTACAACAAACTCGTGTCCAAGGGCATTCCGGTGGCGCGCTTGAACACCGGCATCGATGGCGGCATGAACAAGATCTTTGCCGCGAAGATTCCGGAAGGCTCGACCGGCCTGTCGGAAGGCGCCGAAGGCAATACGCTGCAGATGCTGGCGATGTCGAAGGCGCCGGGCACGATTCCCGGCACCGTCAATCCGCCGAAGCCGAATCTCGAGGCCGCGGCCGCGGCCGCGCCGCAGGAAGAGCCGGTCGTTGCGGTCGCCGCACCCGCGACCAGCACCCGCGTCGCCTCGGCCGACAAATCCGGCGGCTTCTTCTCCAATCTCGGCCGCAAGATGGGCCTCGGCACCGCCGACACGACAGCGACCGCCTCAGCGCCGCAAGCGACCGCATCGGTGGCCCCCGCGCCCGCAGCGCCGAGCACCGCCTCCAAGCTGAAGGCTGCAGTAAGCCACTTCGTCCACCGCGATGCCTCGAAGGACAAGCTAGCCGTGGCCGCGAAGCCCGCCGAGCCGGCAAAGCCCGCCGAGACCAAGGTCGCCGCAACGCGGCCCGCGTCGAAACCGTCGATGAACGATGGTGCCGTTGGCGGCGCGCAGATGGCCGGCGCAGCGCCGGTGGTATCGTCGAACTCGTTCGACAGCCGGTTTGGCGCGGTGAAGTAAGCGGGTTTTCGCGACCCCTCTCGCCCGCCCCGATTCTGACCAAGCTTACGGCCGCCCCGGAGGATCGACAGCATTCCAAGGTCTGAAACCGCTTGGATTCGGACGATATCCATCCTATGATATACAGCAAGATTGTATATCATAGGGCACGTCATGCTGGTCTCCAAATGGGGTAACAGCCTCGCGGTCCGCCTGCCCAAGACCCTCGTCGAAGCCTTGAATCTCTCACCCGGTGACGAGCTCACCGTCGTGGAGGCCTCGAAAGGCCAGATTTCGGTCGAGAAGATCGACAGGCGGGCGGAATTTCTCAAGCAGGCGGAGCAGTTCCGGATTCCCTGCCTGAAGGCTACAAATTCGACCGCGACGAGGCGAACGAGCGGTGAGCGCGTTCTTCGACAGCAACATCCTCGTCTATGCTTTCTCGACCGATATCCGCCGCGAGCGCGCGCTGACCACGATTGCCGGCGGCGGCGTCATCAGTGCGCAGGTGCTGAACGAGTTCACCAATGTTCTGCGCAAGAAGCAAAGGCAGGGTTGGCCAGTCATCGAGGCTGCGGTGCAATCGATCCGGTTTCGTTTCCCGGATGTCGCACCGCTCACCGCTGACACGCACGCTACGGCTCTTGGGCTTGCGCGCGACCACGCGCTTGCCTTCTACGACGCTCTGATCGTCGCGGCGGCAATCGAGACCGGTTGCGAGACGCTCTATAGCGAAGACATGCAGCATGGCCACAGCATCGGCGGGCTCACCATCGTCAATCCGTTTCTCGACGACACTTCACCGTTACCCTGAGGCGGCCGGTTCTTCAGCGGCCCTCAAAGGGCTCCTACGGCGCGAGATACCGCATCAGCTCCGGATTGCCCCTCACCTCGCCGGCCGCGCCTTGCAGCGCGACTCTTCCGCGGTCGAGCACGTAGGCGTAGTCGGCAACGCGCAGCGCGAGGTCGAGGTGCTGCTCGACGATAATGACGGCGATATTCCTGGCGAGCTCGATCAGGCGCTCGGTAATCTCCTCGATCACGCCGATCCAGACGCCCTCGGTCGGCTCGTCCAGCAGCAGCAGTTTTGGATCGCCGAGCATGGCGCGGCCGATGGCGAGCATCTTGCGCTCGCCGCCGGAAAGCGTGCCGGCGGGCTGGTCGAGGCGCTGACCGAGTTTCGGGAAGATGGCCAGCACGCGGTCGACCGCGACGGCATCCTTGTTGAAGAGCGAGCCGACGGCGAGATTGTCGCGCACCGAGAGACGCGCGAACACCGAATGCTCCTGCGGCACGTAGCCGATGCCGGCGCGGACGCGCTCCTCAGGCCGGCGGCGGCTGATGTCGCGGCCGTCAAAGCCGACCTCGCCCTTCCACGCCGGCAATTCGCCGATGATGGTCTTCATCAGCGTGGTCTTGCCCGCGCCATTGCGGCCTAGCACGGCGACGCCGCCACGCCAGGGAATGCCGAGGTTGACGTCGAACAGGACCTGGCTGCGGCCGTAGCCGGCGTCGAGATGCTTGATGTCCAAAAATTCAGGCACGGCGCAGATAAATCTCCTGAACGGATTTGTTGGCCTGGATCTCGGACACGGTGCCCGATGCCAGCACCTTGCCCTGGTCGAGCACGGTGAGCCGATCGCAGATGTCGCGGATGAAATCGAGGTCGTGCTCGACGATGACGAGCGAGCAATGCTGCTTGATCGGCTGCAGCAATTCGCCGGTGACGCGACGCTCCTCCAGGCTCATGCCGCCGGTCGGCTCGTCCAGCAGCAGAAGCTTCGGCTTGCCGGCGAGCGCCATCGCGATCTCCAGCCATTGCTGCTGGCCGTGGGAGAGCGCGGCCGCCGCATCGAAAGCGCGGTCGGCGAGACGGAATTGCGTCAGCATGCTCATGACCTGATCATGCAGCGCATTCCTGGTGCGCGAGAACAGGAGGTCGAGCAGCGTAGAGTGCGCCTGCAGCGCGAGCAGGATGTTGTCGTAGAGCGTCAGCGACGGCAGCACGCTTGTGATCTGGAATTTCAGGCTCATCCCGGCGCGCGCCCGCTCGGTCGGCGTGAACGCAGTGATGTCGGTATTGACGAAGCTCACCTTGCCTTGCGTCGGCACCTCGGCCCCTGCGATGCACTTCATCAGCGTGCTCTTGCCCGAGCCATTCGGACCGATCAGGCCGTGAAACTCGTTCTCGCCGACGGTCAGCGCGGCACCGTCGAGGGCGGTGAGCTTGCCGAATATCTTTGAGATGCCGGCAGCTTCAAGGAGCGGCATTGCGCTTCTCCTTGATTTCCTTGATCTTGGCACCGAAGCTGCCGACCCGCTCGCGTTCGCCGAGCACAAAACTGATCAGGCCGAGCGGCCGGAACAGGATCACGAGCAGCAGCAACAATCCCAGAATGATCGGCCAGATGTCACGATAATTGTCCGACAGCCAGAAGCTGACGCCCTCGACAATGACGGTGCCGATGACAGCGCCGATCAGCGTGCCCGAGCCACCGAACAGCACGTAGAGCACCACCTGGGTCGAGACCACGACGCCGACCATATTGGGCCAGACAAAACCCTCGTGGAACGCATAAAGGCTGCCGGCGAGCCCCGCGATGGCGCCGCCGATCGCGAAGACGATCGCCTTCAGGTGCTGCGCCTTGTAGCCGAAGAAGGCGATGCGCTGCTCGTTCTCGCGCAGGCCGGCGAGCGCGAGACCGAACTGCGAGCGCACCAGGAAGCGGCAGAGCAGGTAGACGACGACGAGGATGCCGAGCACGAGGTAATAGAACGCCGGCCCTTCCGAGAACTCGTAGCCACCGAGCGTCATGGATGAAATCGAGGGAATGCCGTTCTGGCCGCCGAGATAGTACCAGCCACGCGCCAGGCGATCGGCGGCGTAGGAGCCGGTCAAGGTGCCGAGCGAGACGAAGATCACACTGGACGGATGCCGGCCCAGCAGCAGGAAACCGCCGAGCAGGAGTGCGAAGGTGAGGCCGATGATCGTGCCCGCGGGCAACACCAGGAAGATGTTGGTGATGTCCAGATCGCGCGCGAGCAGCGCGACGCCATAGCCGGCTGAACCGAAGAACAGGGCCTGGCCGAAGCTCATGATGCCGGCATAGCCCCAGACCAGATCGAACGACAGCGCGAACAGTGCGAGGATGATCACGCGTGTTGCGAACACCGTGAGGTAATCCTGCAGGACAAACGGCGCGACGAGCGCGGCGACAAGCACCACGCCCTCCACGATCGGCAGCATCTTTCGCCCCCGGCGGCCTGCACCGCCGTTTCGCGTTCAGCCATTGCCACGTCCGTCTCCCCGCCGATCTCGGCGGGGATCGCCTGTTTCACTGCGCCCATCGACTTCGGCATCCGACCTTAGCATTCCTTGGGATCGACGAGACCGTCGCTACGTCCGACGATCTCGTAGTTCCCGGCCTTGGCGACCGCGGTGTACATCTTCATCTTGCAGTGGCGCTTGCCCGGCACCATCTCGGCCGGTCCGCCCGGACCTTCCGCGATCTTGGCGTGATCGAGCGCGGCGGCAACCGAGTCGCGGTCGACCTTGCCGGCCTCCTTGACGGCGGCCTCCCACAGTTTGAGGCCGCGATAGGTGCCGGTCGCGGCGCTTCCGGCGGCGAACAGGAAGTTGCCCGGAAAATCCTTCTCGTAGGCCGCCTGGATCTTTGCGTCGAACGGGTTCTCCTTGGTCAGCACCTTGAAGTAGTCGAGGCAGCTCGCGAGGCCCTCGATCTCGGCGGCCTGATTGATGTTGAGCGTGTTCTCGTCATAGTAGACGCAGGCGAGACGACCGCCGTTCTTGAGGAAGCCGGCTTCATAGAGCTGCTTGAAGAACGGGCCGACGCCCGGCGGGATGACCGTGTTGAAGACGACGTCGACCTTGTTGGAGATGATGCGGTTGACGGTCGCGGAGAAGTCGACCTGGTCGAGCGGATAATATTCCTCGAACACGACTTCGCCGCCATTGGCTTCGATCACCTTGCGGGCATAGACGTTGAGCGTGTGCGGCCAGACATAGTTGGCGCTCGGCAGCGCGAACTTCTTGCCGCCGTTCTTGATCAGCCAGGGGATGAATTCGTCGCACTGCTGCGCCGGGGTCGGCCCGGTGCAGAACAGATAAGGCGTGCACTCCTTGCCTTCATAGAGCTGCGGATAGATGTAGAGCGTCTTGCCGCGCGCCACGATCGGATCCTTGATCGCGTTGCGCATCGACGAGGTGATGCCGCCGAGCACCATGTCGACCTTGTCGCGCTGGATCAGCTTGCGCACGTTGCCGACGGCGACCGATTCATTCGACGCGGTGTCCTCGATATAGAGCTCGAGCGGACGGCCGAGCAGGCCGCCCGAGGCGTTGATCTCTTTGATCACCATTTTCGCGACATTGGCGTCGGCATTGCCGGCGTAGGCGATCGGCCCGGTGAGGTCGGTCGCGATGCCGACCTTGATCGGGGCTTCGGCCGCATTGGCCCAGGGCGCCGGGATCACCCAGCTTCCGACCCCGGTCGCGACCGCGCCGGAGGCGAAAGCGAAATTGGACAGAAAGCGGCGGCGTGAGAGCTGACGATCGAACATATGACTAAACCCCTCTTCCAGCGATGAGGCCCTGCGGCCGGAATTTGATGAAGGCAATGGCGAGAACGAAGACGAGGACGTCGGCGACCACGGGCGCCATGACCCAGGGCAGTGCGGCACTGAGCGTGCCGATTACGCCGGCGCCGGCGACGGGGCCGATGAACGACCCGATGCCCCCGACCATGACGGCGACAAAGCCCTGGATCAGGAATCGGATGCCGAGATCGGCGTAGAGGCTGAACACCGGCACGATCAGCGCGCCGGCAAGGCCGGCGAGCGCGGAGCCGAAGGCAAACGTGGCGCCGTACATCAGAGGCGTCGAAATGCCGGATGCGCGCGCCAGCGACGGATTCTCCAGCGTCGCGCGCATGCGCAAACCAAAGCTCGTGCGCGACAACAGAAGATAGCAGCCGACCATCACCAGCAGCGTGATGACGATGATGGTGAAGCGCCACGCCGAGATATGCATGGTGCCGATGTCGATCGAGCCGCCGATCGGCTCGGGCACCGTGAGATAGAAGCCGCCGATCAGGCCGCGCACGGATTCGCGGATAATGAGTCCGAGCGCGTAGGTGCCGAGCATGGCCACGATCGGCGCTGCATAGAAGCGGCGGATGATCAGCGCCTCCAGCACGAAGCCGAGCGCACCGACCAGAAAGGGCGCTGCAACCATGCCGGTCCAGATCGGCAGGCCCTTGGCGTAGGCGAGATAGGTGATGTAGGCCCCGAGCAGGACGAACTCGCCCTGCGCGAAGTTGAAGATGCCCATCATGCTGGCGATGATCCCGAGCCCAAGCACGATCAAGACGATGATCGCGCCGAAGCTCAGGATCTCGAAAGCCGCGACGAACGCGTTAGCCATGCGATAGAATCTTGTTTTGACGCGTTTTCTTGACGCGAACCGGTACCCACTTCGTTTGAAAACGCTCCGGTCTTCCGTTCGTCTGCATCAATGCCTCTCTCACATCTTCTTCCAGTCGCCGATCTGCTCGAAGGCGTGCGCGGCGCGGTAGATGGTGGATTCCTCGAACATGCGGCCGACCAGCATCAGGCCCACCGGCAGCCCGTCGACCATGCCGCAGGGCAGCGACATCGCGGGATGATGGGTGATGTCGAACGGCGCGGTGTTGGTGATCATCTCCAGTGCACGGGCGACATAATCCTCGCGGCTGGCGGTGGGCTCCGGCAGCTTGGTCGCTTTCATCGGCGTCGTCGGCAGCAGCAAGAGGTCGTATTCGTCGAACGCCTTGTCGTAGGCAGCGGTCAGGCGGCGGGAGATATTCAGAGCCTTGCCGTAGTAGCGTGGGCCAAAAGTGTTGTTGATGTAGGTGCCCAGCAGCAGAAACAGCTTTGTCGTCTCGGACAGCGAGTCCGCCTGCCGGCGCCAGCCCCGATGGAAGTCCATCAGCGAAGTCGAATAGAGATCGGACCGGCTCAAGCCGTAGCCGTCGCCATACATCATGGTCTGGGTCATGCCCTCGGTACCGATCGGTGTCCAGATGGCGGGACCGGCAAGATGCATCGGGATCGAGACGGTTTCGACGGTGGCGCCGAGATCCTTGAAGCGCTTAGCTGCCTCGCGCACGCTTTCATTGACGGCGGCCTCGGCATTCGCCTGCTCAAAGCCCTCCTTCAAGATGCCGATCTTCATGCCCCTGACGCCCTGGCCGAGCGCCTTGGTGTAGTCCTCGACCTTGGGCGACTTGATGCGGGGATCGTAGCCGTCATCGCCCGCGAGCACTTCGAGCAGCAGCGCGTTGTCGGCGACGGTCGCCGTCATCGGGCCGGTGTGATCGACGAAGATCTCGATCGGCATGATGCCGGTGTAGGGAACCAGGCCCCAGGTCGGCTTCATGCCGTAGGTGCCGCAGAACGAGGACGGCATGCGGATCGAGCCGCCCTGGTCGCCGCCGATCGCCATGTCGACCTCGCCGAGAGCGACGACGACGCCGCTGCCGGAGGACGAACCGCCGGCGGAATAGCCCATCTTATGAGGATTGTGAACGGCCCCCACCGCGTTGGTATGGCTGCCGCCCGACATGCAGAAGGATTCGCAATGCACCTTGCCAGCGATCTCGGCGCCGGCATCGAGCATGCGCGTGACGATGGTGGCGTCGAAATCGGGGACATAGCCCTCCAGCGTCGTCGAGCCGTTCATCATGGGCACGCCGGCCAGCATGATGTTGTCTTTCAGCGCGACGGTCTTGCCCTTGAGCTTGCCGCTGGCAGCGCCCTTTACCGTCGACTTGCGATACCAGGCGTTTCGCGGGTTCTCTTCCGCCGACGGCTGGTAGCCTGGCGTGCGCGGATATTTCACCTCCGGCACCTCGTCCGGCATGGCGCCGACGAGGTTGTAGGCATCGATCGAGCCCTGCATCAGGCCGCGGAACGAGGTCACGTCGTCGTCGGTCAATGCGAGGCCGCACTGCTCGGCGACGCTGCGGAGTTGGGCTGGCGTGGGAAGGACAACTGGCACGGCGCGCTCCTTGAGGCTTCTTGATCCCTGGCTTTGTACGGACATCCGCTTGGCTCGCGCCTGCACGGCGGGGCCAATCGGTGTCCACGTTGATACTAGAGGCGGAAATATTTTCCTTTTCAAGTATTATTTTGCAGATCAGCTTGTGCCGCCGTACGCGGGTTCTCAGAGCGTCTTGACGAGCTTGAAGTCGAGTCCGTCGGCTTCGGCGAGATACATCGGCATCTCGGCGCGGCCATCGCGAAGGGTCACGGGGCCGCGGCCCGCCGAGTACACCGTGTTACGCGCCGCCCTGAGCAGCGGATGCATTGCGAGCGAGCCGGCACGGTTGGCGACGGCCTCCAGGAAGCGCAACCCCTCGTAATTCGACTGGCCAACGGACCCGACCGGCGGCGCGTTGGAGCCGAACATGCCGTGGTAACCGCTGAGGAACTCGTCATTGGCGCGCGAGACCATGCAATTGAAATAGCCGGAGGCGCAGAACAAATTCTCAGTATTGTCGGCGCCGATACCGAGCAGCACGGTCTCGTCCATCGCGCCCGCGAGCCGCAGCGTCGAGGTGGCAAGGCCCGCTTCGGCGAAGGCGCGGTTGAAGGTGATGCTGTCGGTGCCGATCAGCGAGATCAGCACGACGTCCGGCTTGGCGGCGCGGATGCGCGCCAGATGCGGCTCGTGATTGTCCTCGCCGACGGGAACAAACTCTTCGCCTACGACCTGGCCGCCGGCTTCCTTGATGTAGCGCTTCACCGCGCGATGCGACTGCCACGGCCAGACGTAGTCGCTGCCGATCAAATACCATCGCGCCGCTTTCCTGGCCTCTGCGAGCCAGTGGATCGACGGACGACTCTGCCAGCGCGGCGTCTCGCCGATCGCCATCACGCCGGGTGTGCGCTCGCCGCCCTCATAGACCGGCGTGTAGATATAGGGGATGCGGTTGCCGGTGACCTTGCGCAACGCAACGCGAACGGCGCTGATATGCGAGCCCATGATCAGATCGACCTCATCGAAGGCGATGGCCTGCTCGGCACGCTGCACCACCTCGTCGATCGGGCCGCCGGAATCGTAGATCGACAGTTCCAGTTCGCGGCCGAGAATACCGCCGCGCTTGTTGATCTCGGCAACCGCGAGCATCGCGCTGTTGGTGGAGGTCGGGCCCCAGATCCCGGGCGAGCCGGTGAAGGTGAGGAAGTTGCCGATGCGCAGCTTGTTGCGCGCGCCGCGGCGCTTCTGGAAATGCGCGTCAATCGGCGACAGGTGAAAGTCGGTCGCCGCGGGCGACAGATTCCTGAACAGCAACGACGGCGGCAACGCCGGATCGCCGTGAGCCGGGAAGTTTACCGTCGCGCGCACGCCAACTCCTGTCTGGTACCAGACCTGAAAGCACATTGAGCAGGCGGCCGCGGCATCCGCCCTTTTGTTGTGCAATCATCCTATTTTGAAAATATTGAATATTCAAGAATTGAAGTGCATATAGAAGCAGCATCGATTGCAAGACATTCACTCATTTGGGTCAAGACGAAGTCTTAGCCGTGGCAAAAATGAACGCTCCAATCACCGAACACCTCGCCTACCTGCTTGCGCAAGCCAACCGGGAGATCAACCGGCAGCTCGAACTGCGGTTGAGCAAGGAAGGGGTTCCCGTCGAGCAGTGGCGCATCCTGAAAGTGCTGTCGGACGGCGACGGCCATTCGATGGGCGAGCTTGCCGACGCGGTGCTGCTCAACCATCCGACGCTGACCAAGATGATCGACCGCATGGTCTCCGACACGCTGGTCTACCGCGTGCAGGACCCGAACGACCGCCGCAAGGTGCTGATGTTCATCTCCGACCGGGGCAAGGTGCTGTGCAAAAAACTCAACTCGCTCGCGGTCGACCAGGAAGAGCATATCCTGGAGAGCTACGGCGACAAGCCGACCAGCGAGCTCAAGCGGCTGCTGGAGAGCTTGATCGACAGCTCGAATTGAGTCGCAGCTTCGCGGCTTCTCGCCGCGACGACAATTCCGCGCCACACGCACACCTGTCATCGCCCGATTTAATCGGGCGATCCAGTATCCCAGAGACGAATGTGATTGAGCCGAAACGCCGCAGGGATCGGGATAGGGGAGTCTCGCGACCTCCCCCCACACCACCGTACGTACGGGTCTCGTATACGGCGGTTCGATGGATTATGCAGGCCGCTGTGCCGCGATGGAAGCCAGACCGAGCGAACCGAAGAGAGCTTTGGCACGGCAATGTTGAGCGCGGGGCTGTTGCTGAGCCGCCAAGGGCCACGTGGGCTGCCGGCGGTCTTTGCCGCCAGAACCCGGCCGACGCCGCGGCGTCGCAGCTCGGCGAAGCGAGCCGGTCCACGCTTCCACTGCTTCCAGGCGATGGCGCGCAACCGCCGCCTGATCCATTCGTCAAGTGCGCGCATCACCGACGGCGTCTGGCAGAAGCCAAAGTAGCCACGCCATCCGATCAGATAGCGTGACAGCTCCTTGACAGTCTGCGCAAGGCTTTGGCCACACGTGCGTCGCGTCAGCTCCCGAACTCGCCTTGAAGCGGGCGATCGCCTGCGGCGCAATGCGCCGTCGTGGCAGCGGCTCGCGGGTAAAGCTGAAGCCCAGGAACTTGCGGATGCTCGGCTTGGCCACCGCACTCTTGGCCCTGTTGACCTTCAGCTTGAGGCGCTTTTCGAGGAAACGTTCGATGCCCGCCAGCACCCGCTCACCCGCCTTCTGACTGCGCACATAGATGTTGCAGTCGTCGGCGTAGCGCACGAAGCGATGGCCGCGCTTCTCCAGCTCCTTGTCCAGCACATCCAGCATCAGGTTCGACAACAGCGGCGAGAGCGGTCCACCTTGCGGCGTGCCCTCTTCCGTCGGACTGACCAATCCTCCCTCCAGCACACCCGCATTCAAGAAGCTGCGGATGAGCTTCAGGAGACGCTTGTCAGCAACCCGTTTGGCAATGAGCCCCATCAGGATGTCGTGGTTGACCCGGTCGAAGAACTTCTCCAGGTCGATGTCCACGACGACAGTGTGCCCGGACGCAATATACGCCTGCGCTCGTTCCACCGCCTGATGCGCCGAGCGGCCCGGCCGAAAGCCGAAGCTCGTCTCGGAGAATGTTCCGTCCCAATCCGCCTGCAGCACCTGCATCACCGCCTGCTGAATGAAGCGGTCGAGCACCGTCGGAATGCCGAGCGGCCGCAGGCCACCCGACGCCTTCGGTATCTCCGCCCGCCGCACCGGCTGCGGTTTGTAGGTGCCGTCAAGCAACTGGACGCGGATCGTGAGCCAGTGCTCCTTCAGATAGGCCGGCAGTTCGCCGACGGTCATCCCGTCAACGCCTGCCGCACCCTTATTGCGCTTCACTCGCGCCAACGCTGCCTTCAGGTTCTCACGCCCGACAACGTCTTCCATCGACGGTCCCGCGACCGCCGGGCGTTCGAGACAGGCTTCCGCCGTGCAGGCTTCAGGCTCTCGGGCGGCAGCGCTTCGGGCTTCACCCTCCGCCCCGGTGCCCAAGTTCAGCTCGACCTGATTCTTCTGCCGCATGGCTCGCACGAGATCGCCGCTCTACTGGCCTCTTCCACCGTTCAGGCCTTCGGCGGCGCGCCGCCGCCTACTATGCCCTCTGCTGACTTCTGCACTGCGGTCAGGCCGCCTTGCGGCGACCTCAGTCCCGTTGCCGGGACACCGTGCAGACCTCCCGAGGTAAGATCGACCGCCTTCGCCGCACGCCCGCCGGATCTACCACCCCGGCCCTTGATGACTATGGACTTCGCGATCAGTAGCTCGCTCGTCCGGTCGGGTAGGCCTCGTTATCCGGTGTTTGTTCATCGGGCCGCGGCTTTGCTCCACGCTGTCTTCAGACCCCACCTCGCGATGACGCCCTTGCGCTTTGCTAATCCTTCGCCGTCATCAGGCTGGATAGAGGACTTCCACCTCCAAGCTGTCGTTCATACTCGGCACACTACTGGATCGCCCGGTCAAGCCGGGCGACGACAGAAGAGTGAGGCGCCGACGTCGCGCCTCACATCCATTCGCTAAGCGTACCGCCCGTGGCAGTGCTTGTACTTCTTGCCCGAGCCGCAGGGGCAGTCCTCGTTGCGGCCGATCTTGCCCCACGAAGCCGGGTTCTTCGGATCGCGCAGCGCTGCATCCGTGGCCTGCGGGGCGAGCGTGACGCTGGCGAGCGCCATTTCGTCCTCGCCGGTATCCGGATTGAGCTTGTGCGCTTCCATCTGCGGCAGGATCGGCGCCTCCTGCTCCGGCGGGACGATCTCGACCCGCATCAGCTGCGCCGTGACGGCCTCGCGCAGATGCGCGCTCATCTCCTGGAAGAGATTGAAGGCCTCGGTCTTGTACTCCTGCAACGGATCGCGCTGGCCGTAGCCGCGCAAGCCAATGACCTGGCGCAGATGGTCGAGCATGACCAGGTGCTCGCGCCAGAGATGGTCGAGCGTCTGCAGCAGGATGGTCTTCTCGACGTAACGCATCACGTCGGGACCCCATTGCCCGACCTTGGCCGCCATGTGCTCGTCGGCGCGGGTCTCGATGCGCTTGAGCAACTCCTCGTCGGCGATGCCCTCTTCCTTGGCCCAGTCCTGGACCGGCAGGTCGAGATCGAGAACGCGCTTCAGCTCTTCGTTCAGGCCGGCGACGTCCCACTGCTCGGCATAGGCATGCTCCGGCACGTGCTTGGCAACGAGGTCGTCGATGAAGGCGTGGCGCATGTCGGTGACGGTCTCGGCAACGCTGTCGTCCTTCATCAACTCGACGCGCTGATCGAAGATCACCTTGCGCTGATCGTTCTGGACGTTGTCGAACTTGAGCAGGTTCTTGCGGATGTCGAAGTTGCGGGCCTCGACCTTCTGCTGCGCCTTCTCCAGCGCCTTGTTGATCCAGGGATGGATGATCGCCTCGCCCTCTTGCAGGCCGAGACGCTGGAGCATGCTGTCGAGACGATCCGAGCCGAAGATTCGCATCAGATCGTCTTCCAGCGACAGGAAGAACTTCGAGCGGCCGGGGTCGCCCTGACGACCGGAACGGCCGCGCAGCTGGTTGTCGATGCGACGGGATTCATGCCGCTCCGAACCGATGATGTAGAGGCCGCCCGGCTTCTTGACGGTCTTGGCGGGCTTGCTGCCCTTCGCCGGCTCGATCTCGACGGTCTCCTCGGCCTTCAGCACGATGTCGCGGAAGTGCTCGATGTCGGCCTTGATCTGCTCGATCTTCCTGGCCTTCTCGGCCTCGTCCTCGATGCCGGCGGTCTCCTGCTGGATGCGCATTTCGAGCGAGCCGCCGAGCTTGATGTCGGTGCCGCGGCCGGCCATGTTGGTCGCGATGGTGATCGCGCCGGGAACGCCGGCTTCGGCGACGATGTAGGCTTCCTGCTCGTGGAAGCGCGCGTTCAGCACCGCGAACAGCTTTGCGGGCTTGTTGGCGCGCGCCGCGGCGTAGAGCTTCTGCATCGAGTTCTCGTTGCCGAAGTCGATCTGCCGGTAGCCGTGCTTCTTGAGGTACTCGGCAATCACCTCCGACTTTTCGATCGAGGCCGTGCCGACCAGAACCGGCTGCAGCCGCGCATTGGCGCGCTCGATCTCGGCCAGGATCGCTGCGTATTTCTCGTTCTGGGTGCGATAGACCTCGTCGTCCTCGTCCAGACGGGCGACCGGCAGGTTGGTCGGGATCTCCACGACCTCGAGCTTGTAGATGTCGAACAGTTCGTCGGCTTCCGTCAGCGCCGTGCCGGTCATGCCGGCGAGCTTTTCGTACATCCGGAAATAGTTCTGGAAGGTGATCGAGGCGAGCGTCTGGTTCTCCGGCTGGACCTGAACGTGCTCCTTGGCTTCCAGCGCCTGGTGCAGACCTTCGGAATAGCGGCGGCCCTGCATCATGCGGCCGGTGAATTCGTCGATGATCACGACCTCGTCGTCGCGGACGATGTAGTCCTTGTCGCGTGTGAACAGCGTGTGGGCGCGCAGCGCCTGGTTGATGTGGTGCACGACCGAGACGTTCTCGACGTCGTAGAGCGACTCGCCCTTGAGCTGGCCGGCATCGCGCAGCAACCCTTCGATCTTCTCCATGCCGGCTTCGGTGAGCGTCACCGTGCGCTGCTTCTCGTCGACCTCGTAGTCGCTCTTGTCGAGCTTGGGCAGGAACGAGTCGATGGTGTTGTAGAAATCGGAACGGTCGTCGAGCGGGCCGGAGATGATCAGCGGCGTGCGCGCCTCGTCGATCAGGATGGAGTCGACTTCGTCGACGATCGCATAGAAATGCGGCCGCTGGACCATGTCCTCGAGCCGGTACTTCATGTTGTCGCGGAGATAGTCGAAGCCGTATTCGTTGTTGGTGCCGTAGGTGATGTCGCAGGCATAGGCCGCCTTGCGCTCGGCGTCGTCGAGGCCATGGACGATCACGCCGGTGGTCAGGCCGAGGAAACCGTAAATCTCGCCCATCCAGGCGGAGTCGCGGCGGGCGAGGTAATCGTTGACGGTGACGACGTGGACGCCCTTGCCGGCGAGCGCGTTGAGGTAGACCGCGAGCGTTGCCACCAGCGTCTTGCCTTCGCCGGTCTTCATCTCGGCGATGTCGCCCTCGTGCAGCACCATGCCGCCGATCAGCTGGACGTCGAAATGGCGCTGGCCGAGCGTGCGCTTGGCAGCCTCGCGCACGGTGGCGAAGGCGGGCACCAGCAAATCGTCCAGCGTCTTGCCCTCGGCGAGCTGCTTCTTGAACTCGGCGGTGCGGGCCTTGAGCGCCTCGTCGGAGAGTTTCGAGACCTCGGGCTCCAGCGCGTTGATCGCGTTGACGCGGGACTGATATCCCTTCACCCGCCGGTCGTTGGCGGAGCCGAAAAACTTGCGGGCGAGCGCGCCGATCATGCCTAGTTCCTGTGTTCGCGATTTAACCGCGTTGCAGCCAAGAAGTTGTCACCCGACTGCCTATCAACTCACCGTGACGCCTGTCGGCGTCAGAGCCCGGACTGCCGGGGTCATCCGCCATATGGGTGGGAATTGGGCTAGCCTGGGTTCAACGGCCAAAAACGCAGCAAAATAAACGCCATCGCCATGGTCGCGACCGCGCAGAGATATGGCCCGGTCGGGGCCTTGTCAACGGCGGGCGCATTGCGGCTAATTCATCATTTTGACAGACTTTTCGCGTTGCCAAGCCCCCCTGAATTGGGCGAGTGTCCGCCCCGCTTAAGCAGCCCCCTGCTTCAACATAAGGATTTTGCATGACCACCTCGTTCCCGGTAACCACCGGCCAGCGTTTCCGCCACGCGTCCGCCCTGGCTGGCTGCTTTGCCCTGGCGCTGGCCCTGGCGTTCGCTGGCCCGCTCCGGGCCGCCGACGATCCGGTCCTGGCGAAGGTCAATGGCGCTGACATCAAGAAGAGCGACGTCGCCATGGCCGAGGAGGAACTCGGACCGAGCCTCGCCCAGATGGATCCCGCGACCAAGGACGAGAACGTCCTGTCGTTCCTGATCGACATGAAGATCGTGTCCAAGGCCGCCGAGGACAAAAAGGTCGCCGACGGCGAGGAATTCAAGAAGCGGATGGCGTTCGCCCGCAACCGCCTGCTGATGGACAGCCTGCTGGCCCAGGAAGGCAAGGCCGCGACCACCGACGATGCCATGAAGAAGGTCTA
The DNA here is from genome assembly GCF_051917485.1 of Bradyrhizobium sp. RDM12. Lineage (NCBI taxonomy): Bacteria > Pseudomonadati > Pseudomonadota > Alphaproteobacteria > Hyphomicrobiales > Nitrobacteraceae > Bradyrhizobium > Bradyrhizobium sp. RDM12. Next base: position 1,590,405 of record NZ_CM133064.1, on the reverse strand, counting down.
TGAGGAGGCCTCCAAGCAGATCACCGGCGAGCAGGAAGTTCGCGCCCGCCACATCCTGGTCGAGACCGAGGACGAGGCGAAGGCGGTGAAGGCCGAGCTCGACAAGGGCGCCGATTTCGCCGAGCTCGCCAAGAAGAAGTCCAAGGATCCGGGCTCCGCCGACGGCGGCGACCTCGGCTTCTTCACCAAGGAGCAGATGGTGCCCGAATTCTCGGCCGTCGCGTTCGCGCTCGAGCCGGGCAAGATCTCCGATCCCGTGAAGTCGCAGTTCGGCTGGCACATCATCAAGGTCGAGGAAAAGCGCAACCGCAAGGCGCCGGAGTTCGACCAGGTCAGGCCCCAGATCGAGCAGTACGTCACCCGCAAGGCGCAGGCGGACTACGTTGCCAAGCTCCGCGCCGAAGCCAAGGTCGAGCGGACGGACCAGCCGGCGGCCGACGCCAAGCCGGCTGATGCGGCCAAGTCTTCCGATGCGAAGTCTTCCGATGCCAAGCCTTCCGATGCGAAGCCATCCGACAGCAAGATGGCTCCGCCGGCGAAGAAGTAAGAATTCGCTGTCACTTCGCTGACGCCAAGAGTATCTAACAAGAGTATCTACGCTTTTGTGATGCCCGGCCTCGTGCCGGGCATCTGCATATCCAGACCTCACCAAGGCGCCCTGCGATGTCCTCCTCCGTCTCTCCGCTCGCTCCCAAAAACGTTCCCGACATGCCCGCGATCGCGGGTGTCCGTCTCGCGACGGCCGAGGCCGGCATCCGCTACAAGAACCGCACCGACGTGTTGCTGGCGATCTTGGACAAGGGCACCGCGGTCGCCGGCGTCTTCACCAGGTCGAAGTGCCCGTCCGCGCCGGTCGAATGGTGCCGTGCAAAACTGAAGGGCGGCAAGGCTCGCGCGCTGGTCGTCAATTCCGGCAATGCCAACGCCTTCACCGGCAAGACCGGCCGCGGCTCCACGGCGCTGGCCGCGAAGATCGCGGCCAAGGCCGTCGGCTGCAGCGAGAGCGAGATCTTCCTGGCCTCGACCGGCGTGATCGGCGAGCCGCTGGACGCGACCAAGTTCGACGGCGTGCTGGGACGCCTCGCCGAGACAGCTGAAGCCGGCGATTACCTTGCCGCCGCCAAGGCGATCATGACCACCGACACCTTCCCCAAGGTCGCGACCGCGACCGTGAAGCTCGGCAAGGCCAAGGTCACCATCAACGGGATGGCCAAGGGCGCCGGCATGATCGCCCCGGATATGGCGACGATGCTGTCCTTCGTATTCACCGACGCGCCGATCGCGCCCGCCGCGCTGCAGGCGCTGCTCAAGGCCGGCGTCGAGGACACTTTCAATGCCGTGACGATCGACGGCGACACCTCCACCTCGGATACGCTGCTGGCGTTTGCGACGGGCGCTGCCGCCGAACACGGCGCGCCAAAGATCAGCCGCGCCAGCGATCCGCGCCTGAAGGCCTTCACCAAGGCCTTCAACCAGATCCTCGCCAATCTTTCCGAGCAGGTCGCGCGCGACGGCGAAGGCGCGCGCAAGCTGGTCGAGATCACTGTCGAGGGCGCCAAGACCAAGGCTTCGGCACGCAAGATCGCGATGTCGATCGCCAATTCGCCGCTGGTAAAGACCGCAATCGCCGGCGAGGACGCCAATTGGGGCCGCGTGGTCATGGCCGTCGGCAAGGCCGGCGAGCCCGCCGACCGCGACAAGCTCTCGATCTCCTTCAACGGCATCCGCGTCGCCAAGAGCGGCGCGCGCGATCCGTCCTATGACGAAGCGCAGGTGTCGGAGGCGATGAAGGCCCCGGAGATCGCGATCAAGGTGTCGCTCGGCCTCGGCAAGGGCCGCGACCGCGTGCTGACCTGTGACCTCACCAAGGAATATGTCGCGATCAACGGCGATTACAGGTCATAGCTGAAGCTGATGGCTGATCTCAAACTGACACTGGTGGTGGCGTGCGCGCTGGTCGACGCCGACAAGCGCGTCCTGATCGCGCAGCGCCCCGAGGGCAAGACGCTCGCGGGGCTCTGGGAATTTCCCGGCGGCAAGCTGGAGCCCGGCGAGCGGCCGGAGCAGAGCCTGATCCGCGAGCTCCAGGAGGAACTCGGCATCATCGTCGCCGAGCCGTGCCTGGCGCCGCTGACCTTCGCGAGCTACGGCTACGAAACCTTTCATCTGTTGATGCCGCTCTATATCTGCCGGCGCTGGGAGGGGATCGTCGAAGCCCGCGAAGGCCAGAAACTCGCCTGGGTCCGCGCCAACAAGCTGCGCGACTACCCGATGCCGCCCGCGGACATTCCACTGATCCCGCATTTGATTGATTTGCTGATGTGAGGCTTGCCTGCCCCGGACGCAGCGCAGCGCGTCTTCAGCGGTGCGCTGCAGAGCCGGGGCCCATGCTAGCGGCAGGCTGGGTCCCGGCTCTGCGTAGCAGCGCAAGAGCGCTGCAGCGCGTCCGGGACACGCGTCACTTCTCTCCCGCCTTCTTCACCGCCTCCGCAAGGCTCGCTTTCGCCGATCCCGGCTTCAGCGGCTGCTGCTGGCTCCCATGCGGGGCCCAGCCGGAGAGCCAGATGATATCGAAGGTCGCACGGATGCGACCGTCGGTGTCGGCAAAGCGCTCGGCATAGATTTCGGCCATGCGCAGCAGCGTCGCGCGACGGCTCGGCAGGCGACGCCGCTCGATCAGCACATTGGCCGCGCCCATGCGGCGGAGATCCTGCATCAGCGCGAACGCGCTGGAATAGCGCACCACGACGCGGTCGACGTCGGTCACAGGCAGCGCAAAGCCCGCCCGCTGCAACAGCGCGCCGATGTCGCGCAGATCGGCGAAAGGTGCCACCCGCGGCGACACGCCGCCCTCGCGTTCAGCTTCAGCCGCAGCAAACGCCTGGCGCAACTCTGTCAGGCTGTCGCCGCCAATCATCGCGGCGAGCAGTAGCCCGTCGGGTTTCAGCGCACGACGAATTTGCGCGAGCACGCCGGGAAGATCGTTGACGAATTGCAGCGCCAGCGCGGAGACGACGAGATCGAGGCTTCCGGGAGCGAAGGGCAGCTTCTCCGAGCCCGCCAGATCGAGCGCGATCCGTTCGATGGACGGCAGCCGGGCGTGCAGCGCCGCGAGCCCCTCACCGGGCGTCCAGAGATCAGCCGGCGCGCGAAATTCGCGCATCACCGCAGCCAGCCGGTCGGACATATCCTCGGCGACGCGATCGAGCAGAAATGTCACCTCGCCCTGCACCTGTGCACGCTGCTGCCGCGCATGCAGCAAAGCACGATCGAACAAGGCGGGCGGGGTTTGCGGGTTCTGAGCCATGCCGCTGGTTACGCTGATCATGCAGACTATGGCAATCCGGTGTGTGCGGCGCTAGCCTTCCGATATGAAAGCCGAGGGCGCCCACATACGTTCCATCTCCATGCCGTTGCGTGCCGCATGGACCGCCGGCCGGCACGTGCTGACGCGCGCGGCGCGGCTCGCGCTCGACGTCGCGCTGCCGACGCTGTGCGTGTCCTGCCGCGAGCCGGTGGATGGCGAGGGGGTCTGCGCGGCGTGCTGGTCGCGGCTCTCGTTCATCGAACGGCCTTACTGCCCGCGCCTCGGCATTCCCTTTGTCTATGACCCCGGTCCCGACATGCTGTCGATGGAGGCGATCGCGAGCCCGCCGGCCTACCAGCGGGCACGCGCGGCGGTGCGCTATGACGATGTCGCGCGCACCCTGGTGCATGCGCTGAAGTATCAGGACCGCACGGATCTCGCGCCCGCGATGGGGCGCTGGATGGCGCGCGCGGGCGGCGAACTGCTTGACGGCGCCGACATGCTGGTGCCGGTGCCCCTGCATTGGCGCCGGGCCTGGCGCCGCCGCTATAACCAGTCCGGCGCGCTGGCGCATATCATCGCGCGACAGAGCGGGGTCGAAGTGCGGGGCGAGGTGCTGCGCCGGGTGCGCGCCACCGAGCAGCAGATCGGCCTGTCCAGGGCTCAGCGTGCCACCAATGTGCAGGGCGCATTCCAGGTATCGCCGGACCGTCAGGCCGAGGTCCAGGGCCGGCGCATCGTCCTGGTCGACGATGTCCTGACTTCAGGTGCGACGCTGGATGCCTGCGCACGCGCGCTTCTTCGCGCCAAGGCGGCCCAGGTCGACGTGCTGGTCTTTGCCCGGGTTGTCGAAAGCCGGTAAAGTCCCATATAATTCAACAAATTCATGACATGAGAGCGCTGGACGCCATGACCGCTGCTGTCGAGATCTACACCAGGCCGGGCTGCGGCTATTGTTCCGCAGCCCGGTCGCTTTTGACCCGCAAGAAGGCGAGCTTCACGGAGTTCGACGTCGCCAAGAACCCGTCCTGGCGCGACGAAATGTACGACCGCGCCGGCGAGGGCTCGACCTTCCCGCAGATCTGGATCGGCGGAACCCATATCGGCGGCTGCGACGATCTCTACGCACTCGACCGCGAAGGCAAGCTTGACGGCATGCTCGAGAGCGTCAAGGCCGTATCATGAGCGAGGATCGCACCTTCACCGCGGCGATGATCCAGATGCGCACCGGCCTGATGCCCGAGCCGAGCCTCGCGCAGGCCACCAGGCTGATCCGGCAGGCTGCGGCGGACGGCGCCGACTATGTGCAGACGCCCGAGGTCAGCAACATGATGCAGCTGAACCGCAAGGCGCTGTTCGAGCATCTCCAGAGCGAAGAGGACGACGCCTCGCTGAAGGCGTATCGCGCGCTCGCGGCCGAGCTGAAGATCCACATCCATGTCGGTTCGCTGGCGCTGCGCTTCTCGTCGGAGAAGGCGGTCAACCGCTCCTTCCTGATCGGGCCCGAGGGCAACTTGCTCGCGAGCTACGACAAGATCCACATGTTCGATATCGAGCTGCCGGACGGCGAGAGCTATCGCGAATCCGCCAATTACCAGCCGGGCGAGACCGCCGTGATCTCCGACCTGCCCTGGGGCCGCGTCGGGCTGACGATCTGCTACGATGTGCGCTTCCCCGCGCTCTACCGCGCGCTCGCTGAAAGCGGTGCCTGCTTCATCACCGTTCCCTCCGCCTTCACCCGCAAGACCGGCGAGGCGCACTGGCATATCCTGCTGCGGTCGCGCGCGATCGAGACGGGCTGCTTCATCTTCGCAGCAGCCCAGGCAGGCACCCACGAGAACAAGCGCGAAACCTATGGTCATTCGCTGATCATCGATCCCTGGGGCGAGATTCTCGCCGAGGGCGACGTCGAGCCGGGCATCATCATGGCCAGGATCGATCCGGCGAAGGTCGAAACCGCGCGCCGCGCGATCCCCTCGCTCCAACACGGCCGCCGCTTCGGCGTCTCCGATCCCAAGGCCGGGCCGGATCATCTGCATCTGGTGCGGGGATCGGTATGATCCGCTACGCGCTCCATTGTGACCGCAAGCACGAGTTCGAGAGCTGGTTCCAGAGCTCGTCGGCTTATGATTCGCAGGTGAAGCGCAAGCTCGTGACCTGCCCGATCTGCGGCTCGGCCAAGGTCGACAAGGCGATCATGGCGCCGCGCATCGTCGGCAAGAAGGGCCGCCGCTCCGCGACACCGCCGCCGGAGCCCACCACGACGCCAACGCCCGAGGCTGCGCAGTCTGGATCCACCTCGCTGATGATGGCGCAGGAGCGCGAGCTGCGTGCCAAGCTGAAAGAGCTGCGCGACCACATCGTCAAAAACGCCGACAATGTCGGCGAACGTTTTGCAAACGAAGCCCGCGCGATGCACTACGGCGACAAGGAGCACCGTCCGATCTACGGCGAGGCCTCGCCGGACGAGGCAAAATCGCTGATCGACGAGGGAATCGACGTATCGCCGCTGCCGACGCTGCCGGAAGACCGGAATTGACGCGCGATGCGTGTCAAAATCCCACCAGCAGCGCCACGCCCACCACGATCAGCACGATGCCAAAGATCTCGCGCGTCGCGATCGGCTGCTTGAACGAGTAATACGCCACGGCTTGCGCGAACAGCACCTCGATCAGCGCAAGCGTGCGAACGTTGGCGGCGGCCGTCAGCGCGAACGCCAGGAACCAGAATTGCGAAGCGAAGGCCCCCATGAAGCCCGCGAGCAGCGACGGCCGCCACAGCCCCAGGATCGACTGAAGCACCTTTGGCGCGCGCCAGAGCAGATAGATCGTCAGGATCAGCGTCTGCACGAACAGGCCGAGCACCAGCGTGAACGAGGCCGCGGTCACGAACGAGACGCCGGGAACGTTGATGATCGCGCCGCGGAAGCCGACAGCGGAGAGTGCGAAGGCCGCGGCCGCAACCAGGCCGGTGATCGTCGGCTTCAGCTCGGCAAAACTCTTCTCGCCGCCCGACCGCAGCGCGGTGATGACGACGCCGACGGTCGCGATCACGATCGCCAGCACCTTCAGCCATGTCAGGTGATCGCCGAGGAAGACGAAGCCGAAGATCGCAGTCTGGATCGCCTCGGTCTTCAGGTAGGCCGTCGTCACCACGAAGGAGCGGTCGTTCATCGCAAGCAGCATCAGCCCGGTGGCGACGATCTGGCTCAGTGCCCCCAGCAGCAGCCACGGCCAGAACACGGTCGGCGGCATGCCGAGATGATCGCCGGTCGCGACCAGCACACAACCTAAAAACAATAGCGAGAACGGGAAGCCGAACAGGAAGCGGATATTGGTCGCGCCCCAGGTCCCCAGCGGCTTCGTCAAGGATCGCTGCATCGCGTTGCGCGCGACCTGGCCGAGCGCAGCAATGACGGTGAAGGAATCCAGAGGCTGGTGACGGTGAACATGGGGCGGCGATGATGGGGTGAGGAAGATTGTGGCCAACCTGCCGTTAGCTGTCCAACAGGTCAACCGCACGAAAATCATGGGAGCGATGTCCGCGCCACGAACGGCCGTCGCCGGGACGACACCTAATGTTTGGAAGCCGTGTGGCCTCACACCATCCCTTCCGCCACGACCATGTAGTTCACGTCCATATCCGACGAGAGCGTCCATTTGTCGGCGAAGGGTGAGTAGACGACGCCGGTCTGCTCGGTGATGACGAGGCGATTGTCGAGGAGATGCTTGGTCAGCTCGTCGGGGGTGACGAACTTGTTCCACTCGTGGGTGCCGCGCGGCAGCCAGCGCAGGACGTATTCGGCGCCGACGATGGCGAGCGCAAAGCTCTTCCAATTGCGGTTGAGGGTAGACACGACCATCAGGCCGTTGGGCTTCAGCATCGCGGCGCAGCGTTTCAGGAAGAGGCCGACGTCCACGACGTGCTCGACCACCTCCATCGCCAGCACGATGTCGAAACGCTCGCGCGGGTCGATCTCCTCCACCGTGGTACAGCGATAGTCGATCGACAGATGGCTCCTGTCGGCATGCAGCTTCGCCGCGGCGATGTTGCTGGCCGAGGGATCGACGCCGATGACCTGTGCGCCCAGCCGCGACAGCGGCTCGCACAGCAGGCCGGCGCCGCAGCCGATGTCGATCACGCGCAGGCCGCCGAGACAGTTGAGACTGCGCACATTGCGCTCGAACTTGCGGCAAGCGGCGTCGCGAATATAGCCGAGCCGCAGCGGATTGATCCGGTGCAGTGGCGCCATCTTGCCCTTGGGGTCCCACCATTCGGCCGAGAGCTTTGAGAATTTCGCGATCTCGGCGGCGTCGACAGTCGAACCCGGCGCGGGGCTTGCGGTTGCGGAAGTATCTTGCTGCATGCTCATGGGTCAGGCGCGGTCCTACCGCGTGGTGATCGAACTACGGAAGGCCAGTGGTGAGGCGATGGTTGCGATAGTCTCGCGACCTTCACCGACGCCGTTGATGGTCACATCGCCGTAGTTGAGAATACGTCCAAGGATCGACTGGTTGACGTCGACACTCTCGACCTTGTCCAGCGCCATTTCAAAGGTGCGGCGCTTGATGAATCCGGTCTTGTGCACAACCCTGAGATTGGTGACGTCGGTCTCGGTGGTGAAGCGATGGAACCAGCCCTTCAGGGTCCAGAACAGCGCGGCCAGCGCCACCAGGCCGGAGCCCCACAGGCACAGCACCATCACGCTGTAGATGTCGATCTGACGGGAGGCCACGAACAGCGCCAGGGCCACGATCCAGGCCAGGATGGCCGGAAAATAGAAAATCCAGTGCGCATTCGTCGAATACAGCACCTTCTCGCCGGGCTGAAGAATCTCGTCGATATAACGCGCCATGATCTCGGTTAACCCATTACCCCAAAGGCCTGCCCCCAAGCCTTAGCCTGCCGCCGCAGGAACCCGCTTGCCCCCGGCCCCGCCGCTATGTATACGCGCGGTCGGTGTCCGCTAGGCCCGTCCAGCGCGGGCCACCATACTGATCCTTATGAAGGAATGCACGCGCCGTCATGAGCCGCCTCGTGATGAAATTCGGCGGCACGTCGGTCGCCAATATCGAACGTATCCGCAACGTCGCACGCCATGTGAAGCGTGAGGTCGACGCCGGCCATGAAGTGGCCGTGGTGGTCTCGGCGATGTCGGGCAAGACCAACGAGCTGGTGGCCTGGTGCACCGAGGCCTCGCCGATGCACGACGCGCGCGAATACGACGCCGTCGTTGCCTCTGGCGAACAGGTGACCTCGGGCCTGCTGGCGATCGTGCTCCAGGGCATGGGTATCCAGGCCCGCTCCTGGCAGGGCTGGCAGATTCCGATCAAGACCAGCGACGCCCACGCCTCGGCCCGAATCGAGGACATCGACGGCAGCGAGATCATCACCCGTTTCAGGGATCACAAGGAGGTCGCGGTGATCGCCGGCTTCCAGGGCATCGATCCCAGGACCAACCGCATCACCACGCTCGGCCGCGGCGGCTCCGACACCTCGGCTGTGGCGATTGCCGCCGCCGTCAAGGCCGACCGCTGCGACATCTACACCGACGTCGACGGCGTCTACACCACCGACCCGCGAATCGTGCCAAAGGCCAAGAGGCTCGACAAGATCGCGTTCGAAGACATGCTGGAACTGGCGTCCCAGGGCGCGAAAGTGCTCCAGGTACGCTCTGTGGAACTCGGCATGGTCCACAACATGCCGATCTTCGTCCGCTCGAGCTTCGACAAGCCCGAGGATATCGACCCGCATGCCAACCAGCCGCCCGGCACGCTGATCTGCAGCGAGGAGGAGATCATGGAAAGCCACGTCGTCACCGGTATCGCCTTTTCGAAGGACGAGGCCCAGATCTCGGTGCGCCAGATCGAGGACAAGCCCGGCGTGGCGGCGTCGATCTTCGGCCCGCTCGCGGATGCCAATATCAACGTCGACATGATCGTTCAGAACGTGTCCGAGGACGGCAAGACCACCGACCTCACCTTCACAGTGCCGGCCGCCGACTACACCCGGGCCAAGGACACGATCACCGCCGCCAAGGCCACGATCGGCTATAAAGGCTGGATACCGCCACCGACGTCGCCAAGATCTCGGTGATCGGCAGCGGCATGCGCAGCCATGCCGGCGTCGCCGCCCAGGCGTTTTCGGCCCTCGCCGGACGGAATATCAACATCCGGGCCATTACAACCTCCGAGATCAAATTCTCGGTTTTGATCGACACCGCCTATACCGAGCTTGCGGTGCGCACCCTGCACACGCTCTACGGCCTCGACCAAGCTTAGACTAATTTTCTCTTAGCGGTTGCAGCAAACGCGAAGGTGTACACACCTACGCGTTTGGCAGGCGTTTTGCTTGGCAAAACAAGCCTCAATTGGCTATACGGCGATCAGGGTGGGCTGCCGCAGACTGTATCCCAGTTCAGGCTGCTGATTCGGTGCAAGCGGTGGTTTGCGCCTGCGCCGGACGGACAATTAGATTGTTTTTCTGGAATTTTGGGCCAGCCGCCGGCCAATATCGCCGGGTCGGGCAGACGAAGGAGATTGACGGTTCATGCGGAGCGCGTCGGGAGGTCCCCGCGTCTTGTTGAGACGGCTCCGCGAAACCATGGCGGAGCAGGTCTCGGCCCAGGAGCGGCTGGACAAGATCGTGGTGCTGATCGCCGCCAACATGGTGGCCGAGGTCTGCTCAGTCTATGTACTGCGCATCGACAACACCCTCGAACTCTACGCCACTGAAGGCCTCAACCGCGAGGCCGTGCATCATACCGTCTTGAGTGCCCATGAGGGTCTGGTCGGCCTCGTCGCCAGCGAGGCGACGCCGCTCAACCTGAACGACGCCCAAAGCCATCCGGCCTTCTCGTTCCGCCCCGAAACCGGCGAAGAGATCTACCACTCGTTTCTCGGCGTGCCGATCCTGCGCGCCGGCAATACGCTCGGCGTGCTGGTGGTGCAGAACCGCGCCAAGCGCACCTATGTCGAGGAAGAGCTCGAGGCGCTGCAGACCACCGCCATGGTGCTGGCGGAGCTGATCGCGTCGGGCGAATTGTCCGCGCTCGCCCAGCCCGGCGCCGAGCCGGCCGCGCGCCATTCGACGCAAAAGGCCGGCGCGATCCTCTCGGAAGGCATTGCGCTCGGTCATGTCGTGCTGCACGAGCCGCGCGTCGTCATCAAGGACTACATCGCCGAGGATCTACCGAAGGAAATCAAGCGGCTCGATACCGCGCTCGCCAAGCTGCGCTCCGATCTCGACCGGATGCTTGAGCGCGGCGACGTCGCCGAGGGCGGCGAGCATCGCGACGTGCTCGAAGCCTACCGCATGTTCGCCAACGACCAGGGCTGGTCGCACAAGCTGCACGAGGCGGTCGCCACCGGCCTTACGGCGGAAGCCGCGGTCGAACGCGTCCAGTCCGACACCCGCGCCCGCATGCTGCGCGTGACCGATCCTTATCTGCGCGACCGGCTACACGATCTCGAGGATCTCGGCTATCGCCTGATGCGGCAGCTGGTCGGCCAGGACCATGCGCCCTCGCGTGAGCAGATGCCCGACAATGCCATCGTCATCGCGCGCGCGATGGGACCGGCGGCGCTGCTCGATTACGACCGCAAGCGCCTGCGCGGCATCGTGCTGGAGGAAGGCACCGCCAACTCCCACGTCTCGATCGTGGCGCGCGCGCTCGGCATTCCCGCGGTTGGCGAGGTGCCGAACGCGCCCGGCATCGCCGATCCCGGCGACGCCATCATCGTCGACGGCACCTCGGGCGCGATCTATGTGCGGCCCTCGCAGGAAGTCGAGGCCGCCTATGCCGAGCGGGTGCGCTTCCGCGCCCGTCGCCAGGCGCAATATCTGGCGCTGCGCGACCGGCCCTGCGTCACCAGGGACGGCCAGAACGTCGAGCTGATGATCAATGCGGGTCTCGCCATCGACCTGCCGCATATCGAGGACACCGGCAGCGCGGGCATCGGGCTGTTCCGCACCGAGCTGCAATTCATGGTCGGCCAGAGCCTGCCGCGCACCAGCGATCAGCTCGCGCTCTATCGCACCGTACTGGATGCCGCGGGCCAGAAGCCCGTCACCTTCCGCACCCTCGATATCGGCGGCGACAAGGCGCTGCCTTACATGGAGACCGTGATCGAGGAGAATCCCGCGCTCGGGTGGCGCGCGATCCGGCTCGGGCTCGACCGTCCCGGCCTGTTGCGTGGCCAGATCCGCGCGCTCTTGCGCGCCGGCGGCGGCCGCGCCCTGCGCATCATGTTCCCGATGATCTCGGAGGTCGCCGAGTTCGATTCGGCGAAAGCGCTGGTCGAGCGCGAGCTGACTTATCTGCGCCAGCACGGCCACACGCTGCCGGAACGCATCGACATCGGCACAATGGTCGAGGTGCCGGCGCTGCTCTACCAGCTCGACGAGCTCTTGAAGAAGGTCGACTTCATCTCGGTGGGCTCGAACGATCTGTTCCAGTTCCTGTTCGCGGTCGACCGCGGCAATCCCAAGGTCTCCGAGCGCTTCGACACCATGTCGACGCCGATCCTGCGCGCGCTACGCGACATCGCGCAAAAATCTCTCGCCGCGAAGAAGTCACTGTCGCTCTGCGGCGAGATGGCGTCGAAGCCGATCGGCGCGCTGGCGCTGATCGCGATGGGCTACCGTTCGCTGTCGCTGTCAGCGACCGCGCTCGGTCCGGTCAAGGCGATGGTGATCGATCTCGACGCCAAGAAAGCCGAAACGATGCTTGGGCCGCTGCTGGATGCACCGACCGGCAGCGTCTCGATCCGGCAGAAGCTGACGGAATTTGCCGAGGCCGAAGGCTTGGCGTTGTAGCGGGCCTGCCGCTCGTTTCGCCGCCTCGCCTGCCCTCCGCCCTTTGAGACCAAACCGATGTCGTCACTCCCCGAAGCCAAACTTGACGTCCTGCTTGCGCATCACGCCTCGCTCGAGGCCGAATCGCTGGGACAGCTCTCTTCCGAGCGCTACGTGCAAGTCACGCGCGAGCTCGCCGAGATCACCCCGTTGATCGAGGCGGTGAAGACCTATCGGTCAGCCGTCAAGGAACTTGCCGACACCGAGGCGCTGATCGCCGATCCTGCGACCGATGCCGAGATGCGCAGCATGGCCGAGGCCGAGCGCGAGGAGCTGACGCCGAAGATCGAGGATCTGGTCCAGAAGATCCGCATCGCGCTGCTGCCCAAGGACGCCATGGACGACCGTAACGTCGTGCTGGAAATCCGCGCCGGCACCGGTGGCGACGAGGCCTCGCTGTTCGCCGGCGATCTGTTCCGGATGTACGAGCGGTTTGCCGCCTTGCAGGGCTGGAAAGTCGAGGTGATCTCGGCGAGCGAAGGCACCGTCGGCGGCTACAAGGAAATCATCGCGGAGGTGCAGGGCCGCGGCGCGTTCTCCAAGCTGAAATTCGAGTCCGGCGTGCACCGCGTGCAGCGCGTGCCCGACACCGAGACGCAGGGGCGCATTCACACATCCGCTGCAACCGTTGCCGTGCTGCCCGAGGTCGAGGATGTCGACGTCGAGATCAAGAACGATGATCTGCGCATCGAGACCATGCGCGCGCAAGGCGCGGGCGGCCAGCACGTCAACAAGACCGAATCGGCAATCCGCATCACCCACATCCCGACCGGCATCGTGGTGATGATGCAGGACAGCCGCTCGCAGCACAAGAACCGCGCCTCCGCCATGAACATCCTGCGCTCGCGCATCTACGACGCCGAGCGGCAGCGCGTCGACGCGGCGCGCTCGGCCGAGCGCAAGGAGAAGGTCGGCTCCGGCGACCGCAGCGAGCGCATCCGCACTTATAATTTCCCGCAAGGGCGCGTCACCGACCACCGCATCAACCTGACGCTCTATAAGCTGCCGCAGGTGATCGCGGGCGAAGCGCTCGGCGAACTGACCGATGCGCTGACCACCGAGCACCAGGCCGCACAGCTCGCCGCACAAGGCGCGGCAGCGTGAGAGGCGGCGCGGTGCTCAGACCTCGCTGGACTCTCCGAACGATTTCAACAGACGGCTCAGCGCCGGGCTCGCAGCCCGGCGGAGCTCCTCGAGATTCTTCCGCGAGAGCGCCTGGAGCTTCTGCTCGCCCTTCTTCGTCAGCTTAAGATGGACGCGCCTGGCGTCCGCCGGATCGGCACCGCGGCTGACCAGCCCGAGCTTGGCCAATCGATCGATCAGCTCGACAGCGGAATGATGCCGGATCAGCAGGAATCGCGCGATATCACCGACGGTCGCGGGACCGGGGCGGACAAAACCCTTGATGCCGAGCAGCGCCTGGTGCTGCGTCGACGTCAAACCCTGTTCGGCCGCCGCCGTCTCGCTGAATGCCAGAAAGCTCCGGATCTGGTAGCGAAACTGCGCCAGTGCTGCGTAATCGGAATCACGCATCGCGCTGCCCGTGCGCCTGGCCGACGTTACCACCTTGGACCGCTGCGCCTTCTTCGCCTGAACCATGCCACCTCGACCACGCCGCCCGGCGTCGCGGGAGACATAGCCTAAAGTAGCAAGCTGCCGTAGCCGGACCAACCGGCCGGTATCATGGATGCACAGCTATCCGTCCGCCTATTCGAAGCTGGACAGCAGGATCTTCACCAGGATGACCTGAAGCGCGATCGGAATGCGGACGCTCTTCCGCCGGATCGATCGCTGCAGCGCACCGGCGATCTCCGCACTGGTCAGGGCGCCGGCCGACGCATTGGCGATCAGCTCCGCCCACATCTGCGACAGCGAGCCGCCGGGCGGCAGCACCGGCTTGATGGTCACGCCACAGCCCTGCGCCCAATCGACGATCTCCCGCATCGTATGCGGACCGCAATTGCGCGCGGTCGCGAGGCGCTCGGCCGTCAACGCGCGCAGCAGCTCGCGTGAAGGCGACCAGTCGCCCTTCGGCGGCTGCTCGCCGGTGAGCTCGACCGCGAGCTCCTTCAGGACGTTCTGGGCCCGCACGCTCAGTCTCTTCATGGGCGCCGGCGCGCGCTTGGCCCGGACGGAACCGATGGCCGGTCGCCGCTCACCGGGCGGCCGGTTGCGGGGCTCGGGTGTGCGGGAGGCCTCGCCGGACTGCGGCGTTACGCGCTGGTCGTTGCCCTCCGCGGGCCACGCCGCCTCAGGCCGCTCCGCCTCCTGCGGCCAGGATCGTCGCTTCCGGGCACCTGCCACTGTCGTCTGCCGCGCCATCTCTCTCGCCGAACCCGCCAGCCTCGTACTCACAAAGACTAATATATATCGTGGTCCGATATGTTTTCACGACATAATTTTCGTCGTTCGACCAAAGACGGAATTGACAGAAGGCGTTCACAAGCAATGCTTATGGCCAAGAGCTACACGCGGATGTGACGTGCCCGGCGCGGGCAGGCCCATGGGGCCGGCTTGCCGCCGGACAAGTCGTGTTGTGCCTGCAAACAAGAACGATGTCCGGAGGAAACGACCATGACTGACGATCTCATCCGCCGCGGCCTTTCGCGCCGTGGCCTGCTCCAGACCACAGCGGGCCTGATCGGCGGCTCGGTGCTGCCGGCGATGCCGGCCTTTGCCGAGGACAAGCCGGCGATCGGCACCTATCCGGCAGGCGTGTCGGGTTCCACCGCCTTCATCGGAATCTCGGTGCCGCGCACCGGCACCTACGCGGTGCAGGGCGAGGACGAGCTCAAGGGCTATCAGCTCGCGATCGAGCACATCAATGAAGGCCACGAGCTGATCAAGAAGATCTCACCCAAGACCAGCAAGGGCGTGCTCGGCAAGGAGCTGAAGTTCGGCGTCGCGGACTCCGCGGCCAAGCCGAACGAAGCGGTGCAGGCGCAGCAGCGCTTCATCAGCGAGAACAAGGCGATCATGATCACCGGCGGCACATCGAGCGCCGTTGCGGTCGCGCTCAACAAGCTCGCACAGCGCGAGCATGTGATCTTCGTGTGCGGCATTTCCGGCTCGAACGACACGACCGGCAAGGATTGCGTTCGCTACGGCTTTCGCCAGAATTTCTTCGGCCAGACCGCGGCTGCCGCGATCGGACCGGTGATGGTGAAAGAGTTCGGTAAGGGCAAGAAAGCCGCCTATCTCACCCCTGACTACACCTACGGCCACACCGTCACTAAGTCGATGCAGGACTTCCTGGCGAGCGCCGGCTGGACCACCGCGACCAACCAGGTCGCGCCGCTCGGCGCGCCCGATTATTCCTCGTATCTGCTCAATGTCGCGAACTCCGGCGCCGACGTCCTGATCAACGTCAACTGGGGCCATGACGCGGTGCTCTCGACCCAGCAGGCCAAGCAGTTCGGCGTGCTCGACAAGATGAAGCTGGTCGTCCCCTACCAGGTGCCGTTCATCGCGCGCGAGACCGGCGGCCTGATGCAAGGCGTCTACGCCGCGACCGATTATTGGTGGACGATCGAAGACAAGTTCCCGCTCGCCAAGATGTTCAACGAGACCTTCGAGAAGAAGTACGGCTACAAGCCGGAATGGGGCGCCGAGAACGCCTATGTCAGCTTCGCTCACTGGGCCCGCATGTGCGAGGAAGCCGGCAGCTTCAATCCGCCCGACGTGATCAAGGCCTATGAGAAGGGCGAGACGATCCCCTCCCTCGTCGGCGACGTGCATTACCGCCCCGAGGATCACCAGTGCGTTCGCCCGGTGATCATCGTCAAGGGCAAGCAGCAGAAGGACATGAAGAACAAGGAAGACTGGTACGACGTCGTCGAGATCGTTCCGGGTGAGGGCCTGATGCAGAAGCCGGACGCATTCGGCTGCCATCTCGGCGACTACACCTGATCCCGAGCTAACCCCTGTGACGCCGTAGGGCCGCCTCTGGACCTGCGGCGTCACCTTTTTTGACGCAAGCCTTCGCGCGTCACAACAGCGATCGTCGCATGATTAGTTGGCCCAATCTCGTTTCGCAGCTTTTCAACGGGCTCGCGCTCGGCGCCCTGCTCGCGCTGATCAGCTCCGGCCTGACCATCATTTACGGCACGCTCGGCGTGCTCAACCTCGCGCATGGCGCGATGTTCATGATCGGCGGCTATGCCGGTTTCGTCACCTACCAGTACACGCAATCGTTCATCCTCGCCGTCATCGCGGGCTCGCTGTTCGTGATGCTGCTCGGCATCGTGATGGAACGCGTCATCATCCGCCATTTCTATCATCGGCCGCACGAAGATCAGCTGCTGGTGACCTTCGGGCTCGGCATCTGCTTCGTCGAACTCGTGCGCCTGATCTTTTCGAGCCAGTCGCAGCTGGTGCCGCCGCCCGCGCTGTTCCAGGGCATCACCAATCTCGGCTTCATGTTCTATCCGACCTACCGGCTCGCCGTGGTCGGCATCGTCGCGGTCGCGCTCGGCGCGCTGTTCATCATCCTCTACCGCACCCGGCTCGGCATGATCGTGCGCGCCGGCATCGAGGATTCGGTAATGGTCGATTCGCTCGGGATCAACGTCTACCGCGTCTTCATGATCGTGTTCGGCATCGGCGCAATGGCCGCCGGCTTTGCCGGCATCGTCAACGCGCCGGTGGTGTCGCTGACACCGGGTATCGGCGACGACATCCTGGTCCAGACCTTCGTGGTGGTGGTGATCGGCGGCGTCGGCTCGTTCCCCGGTGCGATCCTCGGCGGCCTGATCGCCGGCGAGATCATCAGTATCACCTCCATGTTCAATCCCGGCTACGCCTATGTGATGCTGTTTGCGGCGATGACGCTCGTGCTCGTGGTGCGACCGCATGGCCTGCTCGGCGTTCAGGGCCGCGAATAAGTGATCCGCTGATGCTCAAGCAACGCCCGTTCCTGATCGAGACACTGACGGCCATCGGCCTGATCGTGGCTCCCTTCGTGCTGCCTCATCTCGGCTTTGCGCCGAACACGGTGAACCGGATCCTGGTGTGGGGCCTGTTCGGCCTCGGCTTTGATATCCTGTTCGGCTTCACCGGGCTGCTGTCGTTCGGACAGTCCGCCTTCTACGGCACCGGCGGCTTCGTCGCCGCTTACCTCCTGACCCGGGCCGGCTTCAGCAACGTCCTGGGCGCGCTGGTCATCGGCATGATCGCGGCGGCGGCGACCGGCTATCTGATCGGCCTGATTGCGCTGCGCCGCACCGGCATCTACTTCGCGATGATCACGGTGGCGATCGCGGAAGTGTTCTTCTTCGTCGAGTTCAATCCGCTCTCCGATTTCACCGGCGGCGAGAACGGCCTGCCGGGCGTGCCGACCCCGAGTTTCAATCTCGGCTTCACCACCATCCACTTCACCAATGGCTGGTCGCTCTATCAGTTCATCGCGCTGTGCTATTTCATCGGCGTCATCATCGCACTCAGGATCGTGCGCTCACCGGTCGGCGCGATTCTGAGCGCGATCCGGGACAATCCACTGCGCGCCACTGCCGTCGGCCACAACATCCATGGTTACAAGCTGACCGCCTTCGTGATCGCCGCCGCTTACGCGGGCTTCGCCGGCGGCCTGCTCGGCGTGCTCCAGGCCTTCATGCCGCCGGACGCCTTCACCTTCGACACCTCCGGCCAACTCGTGATGCAGACCGCCATTGGCGGAAGGGGGACGCTGTTCGGCCCGCTGGTCGGCGCGACCGTGTGGCTGTTCCTGCAGGATTTCCTCCAGTCCGCGCTCGGTTTGGGAGCGGCCTGGAAGCTCGTGCTCGGCGTCGTGTTCGTGCTGCTGGTCTGCTTCCTGCGCGGCGGCATCGTCGGCGGCCTCGTCGATCTCTACGGCCTCATGTTCGGCAAGCGGAAGCGGACGGAAGCGGAGCCGGACGCCGCGGACGCCGATGTCACGCAGCCACCCGCTCCGGCACCGATGCAGGCCAGGGAGGTCGAGCATCCCGCCTATTCCGGACCGATCCTGAAAGCCACCGGTCTCACCAAGCGCTACGGCGGCCTCGTTGCCAACAGCGATATCGATTTTAGCGTCAATCACGGCGAGTTGCGCGGCATCATCGGCCCCAACGGCGCCGGCAAATCCACCTTCTTCAAGATGCTGACCTGCGAGGTCCCGCCGACCTCGGGCCAGATTGTGTTCGCAGGCCGCGACATCACCGGCCTGAAGGTCACTGAAGTCTGCCAGCTCGGGCTGACCAAGAGCTATCAGGTCAACCAGCTGTTCACGGGCCTGACTGTGCGGCAGAACCTGACGATCGCAGCTCTCGCCGAGCTGCGCGGAAAATTCCGGCTCGATCTGTTTCGCACACTCACCGGCGTCAAAGGCTTGACGGAGCAGGTGGAGCACACGCTTGCTTTGGTGAACCTGACCCGCCGCGCCGACACGCCCGTGTCCGAGCTCGCCTATGGCGAGAAACGCAGGCTGGAGATCGGGCTCGCGCTCGCGACATCGCCGCGCCTGCTGCTGCTCGACGAGCCGCTGGCCGGCATGAGCCCGCGTGAGCGGGTCGAGACCGTCAAGCTGCTCAAATCGATCGCGCGCGGCCGCACCATGATCATCATCGACCACGACATGGATTCGCTGTTCGAGCTGGTCGAGCGCGTGACCGTGCTGCAGGAGGGTCGCGTGCTGGTCTCCGGCACGCCTGAGGAAATCAAGACCAACGCCGCGGTGCAGGAAGCCTATCTCGGCGGCGTGCACGGAGAGATCGCCGCATGAGCCTGATCGAGGTCAACGGCCTGAACAGCTATTACGGGGATTCCCACATCCTGTTCGACGTCGCCATGCATGTCGAACGTCACGAGGTGGTGGCGCTGCTTGGCCGCAACGGTGCCGGCAAGAGCACCACGCTGAAAAGCCTGATGGGCGTCGTGACGCCGCGCAGCGGCAGCGTGAAGTTCGACGGCACCGATATCGCGGGCCGCAGGAGCCACAAGATCGCGCAGGCGGGCATGCAGCTCGTGCACGAGGAACGTCGCATCTTCGGCAGCCTGTCGGTAGAGGAGAACATCGTCCTCGCCGGCATCACCGCCCCGAAACGCTGGCCGCTCGGTCGCATCTACGAGATGTTCCCGCGACTGAAGGAGCGGCGCAGCAATCGCGGCACCGAGCTTTCCGGCGGCGAGCAACAGATGCTCGCGATTGCGCGGGCGCTGGTGCGCGATCCCAAGATCGTGCTGCTGGACGAGCCGTTCGAAGGATTGGCGCCCGTCATCGTCCACGATCTCGTCAAGGCCTGTCGCGAGCTTGCGGCCGCCGGCCAGACCATCGTGCTGGTCGAGCAGAATCTGGCAGCAACGCTGGCACTGGCGACGCGGATCTACATCATCAACAACGGCCACATCGTCCACGAGGGGCCGGCGCAGGAGCTCAAGGCCCAGCCAGAGCTGCTGCAGCGCTATCTCGGCGTCTAGTCAGGCGCCAGGATCAACTGCCAAGTGCCGCGATCATCCGCTTGGCATGATCGGCGAGCACCGCCATCTCCTCCTTGCGCGTCTGCGCCGGCAGCAGCTCGACGCCAGCCCTGACCGGCATGACATGCATGTGCAGGTGAAAGATCACCTGCCCGCTGGCCGGCTCGCTGAACTGCTGCAGGATGATCCCTTCCGCGTCGAACGCCTGCATCGCCGCAATCGCGATCCGCTTGGCGGTTCGGGCGACCGCGGCGAGATCGTCATCCGCAATGTCGAGAATACCGCGCGCGGGCGCCCTCGGAATTACCAGCGTATGCCCGGGCGAGCGCGGCATGATGTCCAGAAAGGCGAAGCTGCGGTCATCCCTGAACACCTCGAAACAGGGAATCTCGCCGCGCAGGATCTTTGCGAAGACGTTCTGGTCGTCATAGGCCGTCATGGATGCCCTCCTCGGCTGCGCGCTGCGATCAAACGCGCTGCTTTCCGTTGACGCAAGCAATGCCGCCGATCTATCCACGATGCCAGGCAGGATGGTTCCCTTGGCGACAGGTTTCGATTCCGGACACAGCATCGAGAGTGCGCGGCGCGCGCTCGCGGCGCGGCTGCAAGCGGCCGGCATCGAAGAGCCGTCTCTCGATGCCCGTCTGCTCGTCGGCGCCGCGGTGGGGCTCGATCTGACCGGCCTGATCACGCAGGCGGCACGGCAGCTCACACCCGAGGAGGCTGCACGGCTCCAAGCATATGCGCAGCGAAGGCTCGGACACGAGCCGGTCGCCCGCATTCTGGGCACGCGCGAGTTCTGGGGCCTGCCGTTCCGCCTCTCCGAGGCGACGCTGGTGCCGCGGCCGGACACCGAGACGGTGGTGGAGCTGGCGCTCGAGATCATTCGCGAACGCACGACCCCGGGACAAGGCCTGCGCATCGGTGATATCGGCACCGGATCAGGCGCGATCCTGCTGGCGCTGCTGCACGAGATTCCGGATGCTTTCGGCGTCGGCACCGACCTCAGCCTCACCGCGCTCGGCACGGCAAAGGGCAATGCGGCCGTCCTCGGCCTTGCCGATCGCGCAGCGTTCGTCGCCTGCTCCTATGCATCGGCGCTTCACGGCCCGTTCGATCTGATCGTGTCGAACCCGCCCTATATTCCTGCCGGAGAAATTCCGAAACTCAGCATCGAGGTGCGCGAGCATGATCCGCATCTGGCGCTCGACGGCGGCAATGACGGCTACGACGCCTACCGCGCGTTGATTCCGCAGGCGGCCGAACGGCTCGTGCCCGGCGGCAGCCTGATCGTCGAGGCCGGACAGGGCCAGGCGGGCGACATCCAGACCTTGATGGCGGCAGCCGCGTTGTCGACCGACAGGCCGCCCAGGGTCGACCTGGCAGGCATTCCGAGGGCGGTCCCGGCCCGAAAAATGCCCAGATAAAAGCCGGATTGGGCTCTAAAAAACCTCTTGGAATATCCCGTGGGAACGACTACCTTCCGGTCAGCACATCGGTGTCGGCCCCGTAGACCTACGGGCGAAAGCCGGGCTCTCAGGCGAGAGCTTCACCGATCTAAGGTTCCAAGCCGCAGGTCCTGTTAAGCGCGATGGCCCATTGAGGTACGCTGCTTTCCGACCGCAACGTGAACGAAAGCCTGATATTGCGCTTGAAGACTTACGCAACAAAGCAGGGCTTGTTTCGGCAAGCGATATGAATGGGTTCGCTGGCAATGAATGCTGGCAAGTGGGGAACGCGTCTTTGTTGAACGCGACGGTCGACGAACATCGGCAGGGTTCAATCCGCTCTTTCGCGCGGTGCGCGCGAGGCATGTGAACCGCTGTCATCAGGTCACTCCTAGCAATCAGTAATGCGTGCAACCTCTAGGGCTGGAATTAAAGGCAGGACATGAGAAACGGTCAGAACAAGCAGCGGATGCGCAACCGCAACAATAATAATAACAACAACAATAACCGGCGCGGCCAGAACCCGATGACCCGGGTCTACGAATCGAACGGCCCCGACATCAAGATCCGCGGCACCGCCTCCCACATCGCCGAGAAATATCTTCAGCTGGCGCGTGACGCGCGTTCCTCCGGCGATCCGGTCGCGGCCGAAAACTACTACCAGCACGCCGAGCATTATTTCCGGCTGATCGCAGCGGCGCAGGAACAGTTCCGCCAGAACCAGCAGCCGCGCGGCGACGAGCCCATCAGCAACAGCAGCGACGACGGCGAGGACGACGGCGAGAATTTCTCGAATTTCGGCCAGGAGCCGGGCTTCGTTCCGCAGCCTCCGCAGCAGCAATCACCCTATCAGCGTGACGGCCAGCGCGATCACAATCGCGACTATCAGCAGCGCGACAATAACCAGCAGCCCTATGTTCGCGACCAGCAGCGCCGCGCGAGCACCGCGAGCGCGACCACCGTCCGCAGCCGCAATATCAGCAGAACCAGCCGCAACCGCCGAACCAGCCGCAGCCTCTCATCGCCGACGCGGGCAATGTCGACCGCCTGCCGTCCTTCATCACCGGCGCGCAGCCGCAGACGAGCGGCACTCCGGGCAGCTTCGAAGGTGGCAATGGCGGCGCTGGCGAGCGTTTCCCGCGGCGGCGCCGCCGGCCGCATAACGGCCCGCGCCCCGAGCGCGAGGCGGCTCCTGCCGCTTCCGGCGACGATCTCGCCCCCAGCGAGTAAGCCGCGCCAGATCTTCCGATCTTCATGGACTGTATCGTCCCGGCTTCGCCGGGACGATTGTTTTCAGGTCCGCGTCACTGTCGAGGACGGCACCAGCACCGGCTTCAAAGAGGGAATCAGCCGTGCCCGTTCGCGCTTGGCGGGGATCGCGCGATAGACCTGCTTGGTCGCTTCGACGATGTGGACGCCGGCAAACGGCAGGGACAGCGCAGCACCGGCACGCTCCCACATCTGCGCCGATTTCAGCACCCAGCGGCCTGCATAAGGCGGCATGAACAAGGCCTCGCCCCAGCCGGTCGGCGTGAACCAGGTCTGGCGCAACAGGTCCGTGATCTGCGAGCGCGAATAGGGACGGCCATGGCCGAACGGCGTATTGTCGCTGCGCGTCCACACGCCGCGCCTGTTCGGGATTACCGCCATGACCCGGCCGGACGGCGACAGCACCCGCCAGACCTCCCGCAGCAGCGCGGCCGGGTCGTCCGACATCTCGAGCGCGTGGACCAGCAGGATGCGGTCGACCGCGGCGTCGGGAAGCGGCAGCGAGAACTCATCGATCAGCGCAGCCAGCGCGGGCCTTCCCGTGGGCCATTTCAACACGCCCTGGGCCGCCGGCATGAAGGCGATGCAGCGTTCCGCGTCCTCGCGGAACAGCCCCAGATAGGGCGTCGGATAGCCGATGCCGAGCACGCGCTGACCGTCGGCGTTCGGCCAGCGCTCCCGGATGCCGCGATTGATCATCTGCCGTGCCACGATGCCGAGGCGCCGGGAATAGAATTCGCGAAGGTCGACGACGTCGATGGTCATGACGGCAATGTAACATGCACCAGGCGGCGGCTGCGCGCGGAATATTGCATTGCCTGCGCAACGCTAACGCCATATTTGTCTGACGGGGCTGAGCGCGATGGAGATAACATGGCCGCCGAAATTCGTACTTTCAACTGTTTAAACGACAATTTCGGTTATCTGATCCACGATGTGGAAACCAAGGCGACGGCGTCGATCGACGCGCCGGAGGCCGGTCCGATCCTGGCGGCGCTCGAGCGCGAGGGCTGGCAGCTCACCGATATCCTGATCACCCATCATCACGGCGATCATGTCGGGGGCGTCGCCGAACTCAAGCAGAAATACAATTGCCGCGTCGTCGCGCCGCATGACAAGACGACGAAGATTGCAGATGTCGACCTGCGCGTCGCCAATGCCGACGTGGTCAAGATCGGCACCCTGCTGGCACGCGTGCTGGAGACGCCCGGCCACACGCTCGACCACATCTCATACGTGTTCGACACCGAGAAGACGCTGTTCGCCGCCGATACGTTGTTCTCGATCGGCTGCGGCCGCGTGTTCGAGGGTACTTACCCGATGATGTGGGACTCGCTGTTGAAGCTGCGCGCCTTGCCCGACGACTTCAAGCTGTATTGCGGCCACGAATACACGGCGTCCAACATCAAGTTCGCGCTGACCGTGGATCCCGACAATGCGGCCCTCCAGGCGCGCGCGGCGGAAGTAACGAGGCTGCGGGCGGAGAACAAACCGACCATTCCCTCACTGCTTGGTGATGAGAAGCGAGCAAACGTGTTCCTGCGCGCTGATGAACCGTCGGTCGCAGCCAGGCTACACATGAAGGGCGCGGATGCCGCCGCGGTGTTCGGCGAGCTGCGCGAGCGCAAGAACAAGTCCTGAAGACCAAAGTCCTCAAGACCATGTCCTGACGGGGATCGATGCCGACTGCAGCCGAGATCATCGCGCGCCTTGAGCTCCGCCCGCACCCCGAGGGCGGACATTATCGCGAGACCTTTCGCGACCAGACCACCGACGCCAATGGCCGCTCGCGCTCGACCCTCATCTATTTCCTGCTCGCGCGCGGCGAGCGCTCGCACTGGCATCGCATCGATGCGGTCGAGACCTGGCATTATTATGCCGGCAGCGCTTTGACGCTGCGCATCGCACATGAGGGCTGCTCGCAGCATGAGGTGCGGCTCGGCGCCGATCTCGTGAGCGGCGAGCGACCGCAGGCCATCGTGCCGGTGGCTGCGTGGCAGATGGCGGAGACCACCGGCGAGTGGACGCTGGTCGGCTGCACCGTGGCGCCCGCCTTCGAATTCGCAAAATTCGAGCTCGCGCCGCAGGGCTGGGAGCCGTAGGGCGGGCGAGCACTTATCGCTTCCGCAGCACCATGTCCTTTGCAGCGATCAGGCCGCCGCCGGCGATCAGGATTGCGGCAATTGCGATATTGGCGCTGGCTTTGGCAAAACCGGCGGCGATGAGAAAGCCGGTCGACAAGAGCGGCGTCGCGTAGGAGGCGGCGCCGAGCACGCGGATGTCGCCGCGCTTCATGCCGATGTCCCACGCATAGAAGGCAGCGCCGACGGGACCGACGCCGAGTGCGATCAGGGCGAGCCACTGCAACATCGTCTCGGGCCACACCGTGAATTCGAACAGACCATGCATCAGCGCGGCGAGCACTGACGTGGCGAGGCAGAAACCCGCGACCGCATCGGTCGGCACCGTCTTCAACCGCCGCGACAGCACCGAATAGGTCGCCCAGACGAAGGCGGCGACAAAGGCCGCGACCAATCCCGGCACCGCGCCCGGCGCGAAGCCGGAGATATTGCCGGCAAACAGCAGCACGGTGCCGACAAGGCCGAGCACGGCGCCAATGATGTGGTGCATGGCGAGCCGCTCGCCCGGCAGGAACGACGAGAACAGCACGATCAGCAGCGGCCACATGTAATTCAGAAGGCCGGCTTCGGCGGGCGGCGCGAACCGCAGCGCGAGGAAATACAGCGCGTGATAGCCGAACAGGCCGCCAACGCCGACGAGCCACACGACGGGCGGCTGACGCAGGCTCTTCGCGGCGTCGCGGCGGCCGACCCAGGTGAGCAGGCCGACGAGACCTCCGATCGCAAAGGTCATCGCAGCGAGCTGGAACGCCGGAATTCTTCCGGTCGCCACCGTCATCACAGACAACAACGACCACATCAGGATCGCGGTCAGTCCGATCAGCGTGGCGGTGCGCGCGGTCATGAATCAAAGGCTCTGAGGACGATGATGCCCGGCACGAGGCCGGGCATGGTCGTCTTCACTATCGCCTTGTCGCGCCTGAAGCTACAGGCTTGGTGCCATATCAGGCGTGATACTGGCCGCCATTGATGGTCAGGGTCGAGCCGGTGATGAAGCCGGCCTCGTCGGCCGCCAGGAACACGACCGCGCGCGCGATCTCTTCGGGCTCGCCGAGCCGGTTGACCGGGATCTGCGGGATCACGTTCTTCTCCAACACATCCTTCGGCACGGCCTGCACCATCTCGGTGTTGATGTAGCCAGGCGCAATGGCGTTGACGGTGATGCCGCCCTTGGCGTTCTCGATTGCGAGCGCCTTGGTGAAACCGATGTCACCGGCCTTGGCTGCCGAATAGTTGACCTGGCCGAACTGGCCCTTCTGGCCGTTGATCGACGAAATCGAGATGACGCGGCCGAATTTGCGCGCGCGCATGCCCTCGATCACCTGACGGGTCATGTTGAACAGCGAACCGAGGTTGGTGTTAATGACGGCGTTCCACTGCTCGAGCGTCATCTTGTGGAAAGCAGTGTCGCGAGTGATGCCGGCATTGTTGACGAGCACATCGACCGGACCGAGCTCGGCCTCGACCTTCTTCACGCCTTCGGCGCAGGCATCGAAATTGCTGACGTCCCATTTGTAGACGGCGATGCCGGTCTCAGCCTTGAACTTCTCCGCTGCTGCATCATTGCCGGCGTAGCTCGCCGCGACCTTGTAGCCGGCGGCCTTCAGCGCCTTGCTGATTGCAGCTCCGATGCCCCGCGTACCACCCGTCACCAATGCAACTCGTACCATGTCGTATTCCTTCCCTTGGACTCTTCGGACGTTTCTAAGTGATCGTTTTTAACGGTCGGATTATGCGGCTGGTTTGACGGACATCAAGAACAAAACGCCCGGCGTTGAGCCGGGCGTTTGTATTTAGTCGAGGCTTGCGCGGTTGCGAAGAATATTTGATTTGCAACCGCTGCCTTTTTAATCGCGTGCAACGCACTCACTGACGCGTGCAGCGCACGCGTCAGCTATGTGTCAGTCGCGCGCCAGACACATCGCGATACCCATGCCGCCGCCGATGCACAGCGTGGCGAGGCCCTTCTTCGAATCACGCTTCTGCATTTCGTGCAGCAGCGTCACCAGCACGCGCGCACCGGAGGCGCCGACCGGATGGCCGATCGCGATCGCGCCGCCGTTGACGTTGACCTTGGACGTGTCCCAGCCGAGATCCTTGTTGACGGCGCAAGCCTGCGCCGCGAAGGCCTCGTTGGCCTCGATCAGATCGAGATCGCCAACGCTCCAGCCGGCCTTCTTCAGCGCGGCGCGCGAGGCCGGGATCGGACCCGAGCCCATGATCTTCGGATCGACGCCGGCCTGCGCCCACGACACGATGCGCGCGAGCGGCTTCTTGCCTTCCTTGGCGGCCTGCTTGGCCGTCATCAGCACCACGGCGGCAGCGCCGTCATTGATGCCCGAGGCCGAGCCAGCGGTGACCGTGCCGTCCTTCTCGAAGGCGGGACGAAGCTTCGCCATCGCGTCGAGCGTGGCACCATGGCGCGGATATTCGTCGGCGCTGACGACGACATCGCCCTTGCGGCCCTTGATGGTGACGGGGACGATTTCGTCGTTGAACTTGCCGGCCTTCTGCGCGGCCTCCGCCTTCTGCTGCGAGGCGACCGCGAACTCGTCCTGCTGGGTGCGGGTGATCTGCCACTGCCGCGCGACATTCTCGGCGGTGTTGCCCATGTGATAGCCGTTGAAGGCATCCCACAGGCCGTCCTTGATCATGGTGTCGACGAACTCGACCGCGCCCATCTTGACGCCGCCGCGCAGGTACTGCGCGTGCGGGGCCATGCTCATGGATTCCTGACCGCCGGCGACCACGATTTCCGAATCACCGTTGAGCAGCGCCTGATAGCCGAGCGCAACCGTGCGCAGGCCCGAGCCGCAAAGCTGGTTCACGCCCCAAGCCGGGCTCTCGACCGGAATGCCAGCGGCGATCGAGGCCTGGCGAGCGGGGTTCTGGCCCTGAGCCGCGGTCAGGATCTGGCCCATGATGACTTCGGAGACCCGGCCGGGCTCGATGCCGCCGCGCTCCAGCGCGGCCTTGATGGCGATCGCGCCGAGGTCATGGGCGGGAAGGGTCGCGAAGGCTCCGTTGAAGCTGCCGACCGGGGTGCGGGCGGCGCTGACGATGACGACATCGTCTGACATGGGCATCTCCTGAGGTTGAATGGGGGCAGACGGGGCTGGGAAACGGCTCGCCAGTCTCGAACGGCATCCTGTTAACGTCGTTGCGGCATGTCAATTGGCTGGCGACCGAATTTATGCCGCAGCGCATTCAAAATAGCGTTCTTGGCGATTTCGCAAGCAGGTTTTTGCTGTGCAATTAACCGTGCCGCACAAAACGGTAGCGTGGACCCTTTGAAAATGCTTATTTTGTTGCGTTGCGTACTCTTCCCGCCCTGCGGCATTGACCCTGCAGGTTCCCGTTCTCAGCGTCTTTGAAGTGAGAGCCCATGGCGAAATCAGACCAACCCACCACCATCAAGAAATACGCGAACCGCCGGCTCTACAACACCGGAACGAGCACTTACGTGACGCTGGAAGACCTTGCCGCCATGGTCAAGGAAGGCGAAGATTTCCTGGTCTACGACGCCAAGACCGGCGACGACATCACCCGCTCCGTGCTCGCCCAGATCATCTTCGAGCAGGAGAACAAGGCCGGCCAGAACCTGCTGCCAACCACCTTCCTGCGCCAGTTGATCCGCTTCTACGGCGACAGCATGCAGATGGTGGTGCCGAAATATCTGGAGCAGTCCATCGCGACGCTGACCCAGGAGCAGGAGAAGTTCCGCAAGCAGATCGCCAATTCGCTGTCGGGCACTCCGTTTGCGCCCCTGGAAGAACAGGTTCGCCGCAACATGGAGTTGTTCCAGCAGACCTTCTCGATGTTCAAGCCGTTTGTCCCCACGCCGGGCCGCCCCGCGGGCACAGCGGAGCCAGAACCCGAGGCAAGCGCCGAGCCGGTCAAGGACACCAACATCGACGACCTGCGCCAGCAGATGAAGGAGATGCAGGAACGCCTCGAAAAGATGTCGAAGAAGGACGAGTAAGTCTTTCCCGTAAGGCGCGCCAGCAATCCAGAATCCCTCCGCAGAGGCAGCCTGGATTGCTTCGCTGCGCTCGCAGTGACGGGAAACTGAGGCGCCTACGCCGCCAGCTTCACGGCGTGCGCAAAATCCCAATAGAGCTTGCGCGCTTTGCTGTAGATCGGGCCCGGCTTCAATTCGCGCGCATCGATGCGAATCACGGGCGCGACCTTGGCGAAATTGCCCGTGGAGAAGATCTCGTCGGCGCCAAGGAAATCGGCATAGCGCAGCGTCTTCTCGACCACGGTGACGCCGTCGCCGCGAAGCAGGCTGATCACGCGCTGGCGCGTGATGCCGTTGAGGAAGGTGCCGTTCGGCACCGGCGTGAACACGACGCCGTCTTTCGCCATGAACACGTTGGAATTGCCGAACTCCGCGACATTGCCGAGCATGTCGAGCATCAGCGCGTTCTGGAAGCCGCGCGAGGCGGCCTCCGCCAGCGCCCGCGAATTGTTCGGATAGAGACAAGCGGCTTTCGCGTCGACCGGCGCGCACTCGGCGGTGGGCCTGCGGAACGGCGACAACGTGATCGCGTTGCCGACCGGTTTCGGCATCGGCGCCTCGTAGATGCACAGGCACCAATTGGTGGTTTCGGGATCGAACAGCACGCCGCCTCCTGCGCCGTTCTGCGCCCAGTACATCGGACGAACATAGAGCTCGGCATTCGGCGCAAAGCGCGCGATGCCTTCGTTTGCGAGCGCGAGCCAGGTGCCGGCATCGACCACCGGCTTCAAGCCAAAATTGATCGCGGACTGATTGGCGCGGGCGACGTGGCGGTCGAGATCCGGCGCCACGCCCTCGAATGCGCGCGCACCGTCGAACACGACCGAGCCGAGCCAGGCCGCATGCGTGCGCGGCCCCATGATCGGCACGTTGCCGTCATGCCATTTGCCTTCGAAGAAGGTCCAACTCGGCGAATATTCGATCGGCTTGCTGATCTCGGCCATGACCGGCCCCCTCGAAAAATATCCGGGCACTATTGTCCCAATTTCTAAACGATTTGCTGCGGGGAAGCACCAACTCTCCCCTACCAGGAGGTAAGATAACAGCGCGGCCAAACCGGCTATAATGTCGGGCACGTCCCGGAGTTTCCCATGCCGCTCGATCCGCTCGCAAAGCGCTTGTTGACCATGATGGCTGCGGCTGCGCCGCAGGCGCGGAACCGGCCAAGCGTCGAGGCGCGGCGGCAATCGCTGGCGAAGCTGATGCAGTTCGCGCGCACCGAGGCGCAGGACGTGACGACCTCCGACGGCGAGTTGCCCGGCCCTGGCGGAGAGCTGCCCTATCGGCTCTATGCGCCGGCGTCCGCCGGCGAGCGCGCGCCGGGCTTCGTGTTCTTTCATGGCGGCGGGCTCGTCGCAGGCAGCATTGCGACGCATGACCGTGTCGCGGCGGCACTGGCGCATGCGACCGGCTGCCGGCTCGTTTCGGTCGACTACCGCCTCGCGCCCGAGCACAAATTTCCTGCTGCCGTCGACGACGCGATCGCGGCCACCGAATGGGTGGCGCGCGAAGCTTCATCGCTCGGCATCGATGCCGAGCGGCTGGTGGTCGGCGGCGATTCCGCTGGTGCGACGCTGGCTGCGATCGTATGCCAGGGGCGGCGCGGAGCGCCGGCCTCTCCATCGTCGCGCAATGCCTGATCTGCCCGGTGCTGGATTTCGAGGAGACCTCGCCCTCGCGCGAGGCCTTCGCCGAGGGCCATCTGATCGACCGCACCACCATCGATGCCGATCTCGCCGATTACCTGCCCGAGGGCCTGGATACCGCCGATCCCCGCATCTCCCCGCTGCGCGCGACGCGTCTCTCAGGCCTGCCGACCGCAATCATCCACACCGCCGAGTTCGACCCGATGCGCGACGAGGGCAATGCCTATGCGCGCAAGCTGCTCGCCGCGGGCGTCGCGGTCGAGCACGTTTGCCATGACGGCATGGTCCACAACTTCCACGCCATGGGCGCGATCCTGCCGCAGGCGCAGCTCGTGCTGTCGCAGATCGGCGAGCAGGTCAGGCGCGCGGTGGAGAAATAGGGGCGCGACTACGCCCGCGCGTCGAGCACTGCGCGCGCCGCCCCAAGATACTCGCGCCAATGCGCGTCGGCGTAACGCTCGGCCTGGTACGCGCAGGCGATATCGGGCGCATGCGCTGCGGCGATGGTGCGGGCAAAGCGCTCTTCGGCCACCGTCGCGCCGTGGTCCGCTTGGGTCCCAGCGAAGACGGGGGCTGCGGATGGAGCCACGGCGAGCCCCGCTAGTCCGGCAAGCAAGATGCGGCGTGACGTGTTCATCGCTTTCGATCCAGATTTGTCGCGTACCGATCATGAGCGGCGAATGCGTCGCTCTGACCACAGCAAGATAGACCCGTACTTTTGTCCGGTCCAGACGCAGCAGATCGGGCAATAGCACGGGACCGGTTGCTTCTGCTGCGGATGGGTGCGGCTACTCCGGCACTGGTACGTCGAACGTATTCAGCGTGACCGAGACCATGCAGTAGATTCCGACGAGATAGGACAGCTCGGCCGCGCCGTGCTCGCCGAACTCTTTGACCGCGGCCCGATAGGTCAGCTCAGGCAGCACGCCGCCGCTGACCAGGGCAGATGCCATGTCGTAGGCGACCGCTTCCTGCTTGGTCAGATCGACCGGCCGCTGTCCCGCAACGATGGTCGCAAGCTTCTCGTCGGAGAGGCCGCGCTGCTCGGCGACCAGCACATGCGCATAGAGCTCGTAGCCGGAGCGGAAATGCGAACCGGTGACGAGGATCGCGACCTCGCGCACCGGCGCCGGTAGCAGCGGCTTCGCCGCGATCGCCTTAACCAGCTCCCACACGGGCTTGCCGAAGCGTGGCTCGCGGATCCAGGGATTCCAGGGGCCGAGCAGCGCGCCGTCGTCGCGCATGTTCACAAAGCCCTTGAAATGGTCAATGATGCCCGCCTGCATGTCGGCATACAGCGGCTTCTGTTCGTCGCTCAGCTCTTTCGGATCGAGAATGGGAAGGCGCACGGCGGGATCTCCTCGTTGAGAAGATAGAAAGCTCGCCCGCATGCGCGCGCAAGGCAAGTGAAGTTGCCGTGACGACCGTGCAATTTCGCAAATGTCAGAGAGACACCGCTATGAAGCCTTCAGGGCGTCACCGGCTCTGCGGATTGACGATATCGTCGACCGCGAGCGCCAGCGGCTGCGCGGTGTCGAGGAACGACGACAAGGCCGCCTCGAACGGCGCCGGATCGAGACCGCGCGCGGCGAGCCAGGCGGGCTCATAGTAGGTCTGCCGGTAACGCTCGCCGGAATCGCAGATCAGCGTCACCAGCGATCCCGTTCGGCCTGCCTTGCGCATCTCCGAGGCAAGCCGGCACAGCGCCAGGAAATTGGTGCCGGTAGAGCCGCCGACCGCTCGCCGCAGCCGGCGCGACAGCACGTTCATCGCGGCAATCGTGACCGCATCCGGAATCTTCATCATGCGATCGACGACGCCCGGCACGAACGACGGCTCGCACCGGGGACGGCCGACGCCTTCGATCAGCGAGGGCCGTTCGCAAACATGGGTGCGGTCCTGCGAGCGGAAGCAGTCGAAGAAAGCGGAATGCTCGACGTCGGCGACGCACAGCCGCGTCGGATATTGGCGATAGCGCAGATAGCGGCCGATGGTGGCCGAGGTGCCGCCGGTGCCCGCCCCCATCACGATCCAGTCCGGCAGCGGGTGCGGCTCGCCCTTCAACTGCGTGAAGATCGATTCGGCGATGTTGTTGTTGCCGCGCCAGTCGGTGGCGCGCTCGGCGAAGGTGAACTGGTCCATGTAGTGACCGCTCAGCCGGGTCGCGAGCGCGGCGGCCTCCGCATAGAGCGCGTGGCTGTCGTCGATCAGATGGCAATTGCCGCCATAATGCGCGATCGCGGCGATCTTTTCCGCAGAGGTCGTGCGTGGCATCACGGCGTAGAAGGGCACACCGATCATCTGCGCGAAGTACGCCTCCGACACCGCGGTCGAACCCGACGACGCCTCCACGACGGGCGTGCCTTCGCGGATATGGCCGTTGCAGAGGGCGTAGAGGAACAGCGACCGCGCCAGCCGGTGCTTCAAGCTGCCGGTCGGATGCGTGGACTCGTCTTTCAGATAGAGGTCGATGCCGGCCAGCGCCGGCACGATCAGCCGGATCAGGTGGGTGTCGGCCGTGCGGCACTGGTCGGCTTCGATCGCAGCTACGGCCTCATCGACCCAGCCGCGCCGGTAGGCCGGGGCGACAGGATCATGCGGGCGAAAGGGAAGCGGCTGCATCGGACGAATTTCTCACGATGCTCATCACGCATCAATAGCTCCGGCTCAAAACTCCAGCGGCGCGTTGTCGACGACCTCCTTCATCACGAAGAAAGTGCGGGTCTGGCGAACGCCGGGAAGCGCGATGAGCTGCTCGCCATGGATACGGTTGAAGTCCTCCATGTCGCCGACACGGATTTTGAGGAAGTAGTCGAAGTCG
Source organism: Bradyrhizobium sp. RDM12 (assembly GCF_051917485.1). NCBI lineage: Bacteria > Pseudomonadati > Pseudomonadota > Alphaproteobacteria > Hyphomicrobiales > Nitrobacteraceae > Bradyrhizobium > Bradyrhizobium sp. RDM12. The sequence goes on along the minus strand of NZ_CM133064.1, from coordinate 1,557,465 downwards.
CCGGCGACGAGATGGCAGTCGAGCACGAATTTCAGCCTCGCAATCGCCTGCTCGAAGGTCGCAAAGCTCTCCGGGGTCGACCGGTCGAGCACGACGCCGACCATCACCAGCGTGCCCTTGGCTACCTTCTTCGGCGCCACCATGGCGCGGACCGCAGCAATAAAGCCGTCCTCAAACAGGCGCTGGGTGCGACGGTGGCAGGTGGCAGGGCTGATCCCAACGGTTTCGGCCAGCTCGGCGTTGCTAAGCCGGCCATGATTCTGCAGCAACCTCAACATCTTGAGATCGAGGCGGTCGAGACGTGCGGGCATGGAAGAAACTTCCAGATACAGGCGATATTGCGGAAGAGGTATCAGTCAGCGCGGCCGCTTTTGCAAGATCATGTGCAACATTGGCGCAATATTCGAAAGCACCTTCCTGCATGGCGATGTTAGCCCATCCCAGGTACCAACGTAGTCGGGATCATCCAATGAGACTGGACAAATTCGCGCGTTATCCGCTGACCTTCGGCCCGACGCCCATCGAGAAGCTGGAGCGGCTATCGAAGCACCTCGGCGGCAATGTCGAGATCTACGCCAAGCGTGAGGACTGCAATTCCGGCCTCGCCTATGGCGGCAACAAGCTGCGCAAGCTCGAATACATCATCCCCGATGCGATCGCCTCGAACGCCGACACGCTGGTCTCGATCGGCGGCGTGCAGTCGAACCACACCCGCATGGTCGCGGCGGTCGCCGCCAAGATTGGCATGAAGTGCCGCCTGGTCCAGGAAGCCTGGGTGCCGCACGAAGACGCGGTCTATGACCGCGTCGGCAATATCATGCTCTCGCGCATCATGGGCGCCGACGTGCGCCTGGTCGACGACGGCTTCGACATCGGCATCCGCAAGAGCTGGGAGCAGGCGATCGAGGAGGTGAAAGCCGCGGGTGGCAAGCCCTATGCGATCCCGGCCGGCGCTTCCGTGCACAAATTTGGCGGGCTCGGCTATGTCGGTTTCGCCGAGGAAGTGCGCAAGCAGGAGCAAGAGCTCGGCTTCAAGTTCGACTACATCATCGTCTGCACCGTGACCGGTTCGACCCATGCGGGCATGCTGGTCGGCTTTGCCGCCGACGGCCGCGCGCGAAAAGTGATCGGCATCGATGGGTCGTTCACGCCGGCGCAGACCAAGGCACAGGTGCTCGAGATTGCGCAGAACACGGCAAAGCTCGTCGAGCTCGGCAAGGACATTGTGGCAGACGATGTCGTGCTGATCGAGGACTACGCCTATCCCGCCTATGGCGTGCCGTCGGAGGAGACCAAGGAGGCGATCCGCCTCACCGCACGGTTAGAGGCGATGATCACCGACCCCGTCTATGAAGGCAAATCGATGCAGGGCCTGATCGACCTGACCCGGAAGGGCCATTTCGAGAAGGGCGCGAAGATACTCTACGCGCACCTGGGCGGTGCGCCGGCGCTGAATGGCTACGGGTACGCGTTCCGGAACGGGTGAGAAAGAGGCGCGCTACCGCGTCCGCACGATCTGCAGCAGTTCATCGCCGTAGTGCTCGAGCTTCTTGTCGCCGATGCCGGGGACGTTGCGCAACTCGTCCAGCGTGGTCGGCCAGGCCCGGACGATGCCGTCGATGGTGGCGTCGTGCAGCACGACATAGGCCGGCACGCCGCGCTCGCGCGCGATATCCGAGCGCCAGGCGCGCAACCGCGCTCGCAATTCGGGATCGACATCGCCTTGCGGAGCATTGGCCGCCGGCGCGAGGTCGCCGCGGCGGGATTTCGCGCGACTTGACCGAACGCGAGTGCCGGGCGCTTGCTCGCGCAGCCATACCTCGGTTTCGCCGCGCAGCACGCCGCGCGCAGAATCCGTCAGCTTCAGCGCGCCAAAGGCTTCACTGTCGCTCCGCAAATGCCCCATCGCCACCAATTGCCGCAGCACGGTGCGCCACTGCTTCTCATTGAGTTCGCGTCCGATCCCGAACACCGACAGTTTGTCGTGGCCGAACTGGGTCGCCTTCTCGGTCAGGCGTCCGATCAACACATCGATCAGATGCATCGCGCCGAAACGTTGTCCGGTGCGGTAGGCGCAGGAGAGCAGCTTTTGCGCCAGTACCTTGCCGTCGCGCATTTGCGGCGGGCTCAGGCAATTGTCGCAATTGCCGCAAGTCTCGCCATGCGAGGTCTCGCCGAAATAACCGAGCAGTCGCTTGCGCCGGCACTGCGCAGTCTCGGCGAGCCCGACCAGCGCGTCGAGCTTGCCGATCGACACGCGTTTGAAGTCATCGGAGCCACTGGACTCGTCGATCATGCGGCGCTGTTGCACGATGTCGGAGAGGCCGTAGGCCATCCACGCCGCCGACGGCTTGCCGTCGCGCCCCGCACGCCCGGTTTCCTGGTAGTAGGCCTCGATGCTCTTGGGCAAATCGAGATGGGCGACGAAGCGCACGTCGGGCTTGTCGATGCCCATGCCGAAGGCGATGGTCGCGACGATGACGATGCCGTCCTCGTTGAGGAAGCGGTCCTGATTGCGCGAACGCACCTGGCTGTCGAGCCCGGCATGATAGGGCAGCGCCGCAATGCCGGACTCGGCGAGTGCGGCAGCAACCTCCTCGACGCGGTTACGGGACAGGCAATAGACCACGCCCGCGTCTCCGGCGTGACGTTCCCGGATGAACTCCTTCAGCTGCGACACCGCATTGCGCTTGTCGACGATCTCGTAGCGGATGTTGGGCCGGTCGAAGCTCGAGACGAATTGCGGGCTATCTGTCAGCTGGAGCCGCTGGACGATCTCTTTCCGCGTCAGGTCGTCGGCGGTCGCGGTCAGCGCGATACGCGGCACGTCGGGGAAGCGTTCGGCGATGATGGAGAGGCCGACATATTCGGGCCGGAAGTCATGCCCCCATTGCGAGACGCAATGCGCTTCGTCGATCGCGAAAAGCGCCACCTTGGCCTGCGCCAGTATCGACAGGCAGCGTGGCGTCAGCAGGCGTTCCGGCGCGACATAGAGCAGGTCGAGATCGCCCGCGATCAGGCGCCGCTCGATGTCGGAGGCCTCCTGCGATGTCAGCGACGAGTTCAGCGCGGCGGCGTTGACGCCGGCCTCAAGCAGGCCCGCAACCTGATCGCGCATCAGCGCGATCAGCGGCGAGACCACGATACCGCAGCCCTCACGCAACAGGGACGGCAATTGATAGCACAACGACTTGCCGCCGCCGGTCGGCATCAGCACCAGGCAATTGCCGCCGTTCGTAACGTGCCGGATGATTTCGCCTTGCGCGCCCCGGAACCCGGGCAGGCCGAACACCGAATGCAGCACCGACAGCGCATCGCGGCCATCGGTCGGCGCTGGCAGCGGAGCGGTGGAAGGGGCGGACATGGGCGTGTCGGGGCTTTGCGAGATTCGTCACAACGCCAGTCGCATGACGGCGCCGGCGTTGCAAGTCCATCTTCTCCGCGCAAGCAGGCACAGGCTAAAAGCTACGCCCCGATCCTGCGCAGCGCCTCGGCGATCGTCACGATCGGCATGTTGCGCTTTTCCGCAGCTTTCAACGCATGGCGCATCAGGGCCGGCGTGCAGCCATAGGGGCTCGGCGCGTCGGCGACATCGTGGCCGTAGAAGATCAGCCAGCCGCCGCTTGTGATCGCCTCGTCGAAATAACGATCTACGCCCGCCGTATCGATCTCGCAATTGACCAACGGCGAAGCGCGCAGGAACTGCAGATCGATCACATCGCTGTTGACGCCCGGAAGGATGCCTCGCGCGGAGCGGAAGCTTTGGGCGAGTTGCGGTTTGCGCCAGACCGAGGCGAGGCCATACGGATAGGCGAAATTCTCGAGCCGGATCGAGGAGTCGATGCCGAGAAAATAACTGCGGTTCCGCTCGATCTCGCGCGCCATCGCGCTCTCGTCGAGATCGACGGCGCGCAAATGCGAGAACGTGTGGCAAGCAATCTCGTGGCCGCCGCGATGCAGCCGGACGATCGCATCGTTCGACAGGCCGTGCCAGTGGTCTCCCGGCTGATCGATCAAGCTGCCGGCGAGATAGAACGTGCCGCGCCCGCCATGCGCTTCCAGCAACGAGGCGCCCTCGCCTGCGGCGCTGTCGGGGGCGTCATCGAAGGTGAAGCTCACCATCGGCGCCTGCGCCGGCAAGCGGTGCGGCGTGGCGCGGAAATGCCGGGCCAGCCGATTGCTCAAGCGTCCGTTGAGGACCGACAGCACGGGTGCATTCCCTGTGATTGCATATTTCTCTACTGAAACATTTGCGCGCGGCCTGAGGCAAGCTTAACGCTTGGGTAATCCTAATGCTGAACCAACAGCCCCGGCTTGACGCGCCGGCAGCGGCGCTTCCGCGCCGATATACTGCAGCCAATTGCGGAAAAGCGCGGCCGCGGCGCTGCCGGCCGCAATATCGGTTCGCAAGGTCAGCGCCGGCAATTCATTAGTCAGTGCCGGGTGCCGCTGGTGCCTTGCCCGCTTTTCGAAGCGTGCGAGTCTTTCCTCCGTCACTGCGTCAAAATAGCTCACGGGCAGCGCCGGATAGGCCTCCCGCTCGCGGGCGAGGAAGCGGCCGACGTCGCGCAAATATTCGCGCTGTAGCGACAGCGCGTCATATTCCGGGTGCCCCTGGAAGAACACGAAGCGGCTGTCGTACTGGCGGACGAAGACGTCGACGCCAGCCTCGGCCGACCGGGTCAGCACCTGATAGCCGGCCTGCGTAAGATCTCCCTCGGTGACTTCGTTGAGGCGCGAATGCGAAACCTTGAGCGGCGCCGGCGCATCGCGCGTCAGCGCGTCGCCTGTCACAGTCTCGCAGTCGAAGACGCCATGACATTTAGATGGCAGCCGCTGCCGTTCGATGCGATCGAGGTGCAGCACCGCCGCATGGGCGGCAAGGCATGACCAGATCGTCGAGCGGGTATTGGTCCTGGCCCAGTCGATCAACTCGGTGAGGTCGCGCCAGTACGGCTCCCGATCGAGCTCGGACGCGACCGGTTCGGCACCGGTCACGATCAGCCCGTCGAACTTCCGACGCTTGAGATCAGAGAGATCGGAGTATTCGCTCTCGACGTGCCACTTGGCTTCCGGCGAGCGTTTCACCGACGGCAGCGAGAAGCAATGGAAGCGGATGCGGCGCGGCCCTGCAGCAGCCTGGAGCAGCTTCATGAACTGCCGCTCGGTCGCCTTCAGCGCCGTATCAGGCATGTTGTTGATCAGCCCGATGTTGAGCTCGGTGCCGGCATGATTGCGCACGAGGTCGCCTTCGGCCGGCACCAGCGCCGGGCTTGCGATACCTTGATCCCTGTCGATCAAGACGCTCATCGGCCCGATTGCCTACTCCGCCGCCTGAAGACGCGCGGCCGGACAGGCCTTTTCCAGCGCCTGGTCGATGTCCTCGATGATATCAGCGGCATGCTCAATGCCGATCGAGAGGCGGATCGTCTCCGGCAGTACACCGGCTGTGCGCTGCTGCTCCGGCGACATTTGCCGGTGCGTGGTCGAGGCCGGATGGCAGGCCAGCGACTTGGCGTCGCCGATATTGACGAGCCGGGTGATCAGCTTCAGCGCATCATAGAACGTCTTGCCGGCTTCCATGCCGCCCTTGATGCCAAAGGTGAACAGCGAGGAGGCGTTGCCGTCGAGATACTTCTGGACGAGCGGATAATAGGGGCTGTCCGGGAACCCGGTATAGTTGACCCAGGCAACGCGCGGATCGTTGCGGAGGAATTCGGCGACCTTGCGGGCGTTCTCGCAATGGCGCTCCATGCGCAGCGCCACCGTCTCAATGCCCTGAAGCAGCAGGAAGGCGTTGAACGGCGACAATACCGAACCCATGGTGCGCTGATAGATGCTGCGCGCGCGCTCGATATAGGCGGTCTTGCCGAAGCGCTCGGCATAGACGAGGCCGTGATAGGAGGCGTCCGGCTTGTTGTAGCCTGGGAAGCGATCGGCGTGCTTGGCCCAGGGGAAATTTCCGGAATCGACGATGGCGCCGCCGAGCGTGGTGCCATGGCCACCCAAAAACTTGGTCAGCGAATGCACGGCGATGTCGGCGCCATAGTCGAACGGCTTGAGCAGGATGGGCGTGGCGACGGTGTTGTCGACGATCAGCGGCACGCCGTGGGCATGCGCGATCCGGGCCAGCGCCTCGATGTCGCAGACATTGCCGGCGGGATTGCCGATGGTCTCGGCGAATACTGCCCGGGTATTCTCGTCGATCAGCTTCTCGATCGCCTCGGGCTTGTCACTCTCGGCGAAGCGGCCCGTGATGCCCTGTCGCGGCAGAATGTGCGAGAGCAGCGTGTGGGTGGTACCGTATAGCTGCGGCACAGATACGATGTTGCCGCCGTGGTCGGCGACATTGACGAAGGCGAAATGCAGCGCTGCCTGGCCGGTCGCCACTGCGAGCGCGCCGACGCCGCCTTCGAGCTGGGCGATGCGCTTCTCCAGCACTGCGCTGGTCGGATTGGCGATGCGGCTATAGCGATAGCCCTCGGCCTCGAGATTGAAAAGGGCCGCGCCGTGGTCGGCGCTGTCGAAGGCGTAGGCGGCGGTCTGGTAGATCGGCACGGCAACCGCGTGCGTGGTGGCCTCGGGCTCGTAGCCGGCGTGAATAGCGATCGTCTCGTTGCGCATCGTGCCACCTCCGCGTGGAGCGGGCCGCACTTATCGGCCTGTATGAGGCATGTGCGTTGTCCGCCGTCCCTCTGTTAGAGGCGGGTGGTAAAGCGGACAATAATTCGCTTAGAGATCGAGGAAGTAACCCTAATGGCTATTGGTGAATTGGCTAAAATTTGAATCAATTGGGATTAATCAATTGCTCTCAGCTTACCGAAATGAGTCGGACTTCTCAGAGAATGGCGACTCGCCGAAGTGATGCAGGATGATCGGAGGATTGTCCGGCATGGTTCATCTCTCGGATTTGTTGTCAGTCCCTTCTCCCGTACGGGAGAAGGGACGCGCCGATTTTATCACCCTACTCCATCGTCTCCCAGAGCCGGTGGGTCAATACGCCCGCGCGCTTCTCGACCGCGGCGGCAGCGTCCAGCGCCAGATCCTCGCGATAGCGGCCTGCGATGAGCTGGACGCCGATCGGCTTGCCGTCGTGCACGGCCACCGGCACCACGGCGCCGGGCAGCCCCAGCACGTTGATCGCTGAGATGAAGCGGATCTCACCCCAGAAGATTTCCTGCACCCGTTCGGCACTGACGGTGTCGTCGCGCGGTCCCGGCGTCGGCTTTACCGTGGTCGGCGCCAGCACCACCGGATACTCTTCGAAGAACAATTGCCAGGCGCGGATATGGCCGTTGCGCGCGGCTGTCGCCTGCATCCACGCCTTGAGATCGAGCACGTTGGCCTTGATCTTCATGCCGCCCCACGCCTTGTGGAAGTCCTCCGACGTGACCTTCAGCATGCCGGCCTCCTGCATCACCACCGTCTCGTTGGTGATGATGTCGCACCAGGTCTGCCAGACGCCGTTGATGTCGGGCACCTCGACCTCGCTGACGCGATAGCCTGAGCGCTCCAAATGATCGGCGGCCTGGCGAAGCGCCGCGCTCACCGCCGAATCGACCGCCATGTCGCCCGGGATCCTGGCCAGCGCGACCTTGATCGGGCCCTTCGGCTTCGGCCCGCTCAACGGCGCCGGCACCCACCAGGGATCGCGCGGATCGCGCTGGCTCATTACCTCCAGCGCAAGGCGTACGTCACCGACGTGGCGGGCGAGCGGCCCCTGCGCCGACATCAAATGCGCCAGCATCGGCCGTTCGGCGGTGGCACTTCCGTTGAAGGCCGGGATGCGCCCCTGCGTCGGCTTGATGGTAGCAACACCATTGCAATGCGCCGGCCAGCGCAGCGAGCCGCCGATGTCGTTGCCATGCGCGATAGTGCCAATGCCGGCGGCAACCGCCGAACCCGCGCCGCCCGAGGAGCCGCCGCAGGTGATGTTCGGGTCCCAGGGATTGAGCGTCAGTCCGTGCAGCGGATTGTCAGTGAAGCCACGGAACGAGAATTCGGGCGTATTGGTGAGACCGAGAACGATCGCGCCGGCCTTCTTCAGGTTGCGCACCACGGGCGAATCCGACGGCGCGACAAGGTCCTTGTTGGCGGGAACGCCATTGAAATTGGGCCGGCCTTCGAAGTCGACATTCTCCTTGATGGTGACAGGCACGCCGTGCAGCAGGCCGAGCTCGCCGCCCTTGGCGCGCTGCTCGTCGGCCGCATGCGCGACCTTCAGCGCGTCCTCGCCGAGATCGACGACGACCGCGTTCAGCCGGGGGTTGACCGCATGCATTCGCTCCAGATGCGCCTCGACGGTTTCTACCGCAGAGATTACGCCGGAGCGGATCGCGGCCGCGGTCTCCACTGCCGACCATTGCCAGGCCGGCCCCTTGGGACGGCGCGCGGCGGCCGATTTGCGCACTGGCGACGCGACGTTCTTGGTGGTCCCTTTACGCACCGGACTCTTCTTGCCAGAGGTTTTCACTGCTTTCTTCGAAATCTTTTTTGCCTTCGCCGTCTTGTTCGCCACGCCGCATCTCCTGAAATTGCGCGGCGAAGGTTACGGAGGGCATACGGGCCTGTACAGGTCCGTTTCTGCATGGCGCGTTAGCGGCAATCACCAATGCGACCAAATGTCAGCGGCCGCCGCCGCTCATACCGGCGGCGGGTTCAGTCGCGCAAATCCGTCTTGGATGCGATAGGGATAGTAGGGATAAGGCGCCATCACCGCGCTGACCGCGTCGAGCCGCTTGAGGTGATCCACGCTCAGCGACCAGCCGATAGCACCAAGATTGTCGCGCAACTGCGCCTCGTCGCGAGCACCGATGATCACGGATGATACCGTTGGACGCGACAGCAGCCAGGCGATAGCGACCTGCGGCACGGTACGGCCGGTCTCTTCGGCAATCGCGTCGAGCACATCGACGATCGCATAGAGCCGCTGCTCGTCCACGGGTGGACCGAACTGCGCCGTCGCATGCAGACGACTGTTTTGCGGCAAGGGCTGATCGCGCCGGATCTTGCCGGTGAGACGGCCCCAGCCGAGCGGGCTCCAGACCAGCGCGCCGACACCCTGATCGCGCGCGAGCGGCATCAGCTCCCACTCATAGTCGCGGCCGAGCAGCGAGTAATAGACCTGATGCGCGACATAGCGCGGCCAGCCGTGACGATCGGCGATCGCCTGCGACTTCATCAACTGCCAGCCGGCGAGATTGGAGACGCCGACATAGCGCAGCTTGCCGGCGCGCACGAGCGTGTCGAGCGTGGACAGCACCTCCTCGATCGGAGAAGGCGTCGAAGGCATGGAGTTGGAGCAGATCGATATAGTCCGTGCCGAGACGCCGCAGCGCCGATTCCACCGAGGCGAGCAGGCGATGCCGGGAGGAACCGGCATCGAGCGGGCCGTCGCCCATCGGCAGGCTCATCTTGGTCGAGATCAGCACCTTGCCGCGTCGGCCCTTGATCGCGGCGCCGAGAATCTCCTCGGAGGCGCCGTTCGAATAGACGTCGGCGCGGTCGAACAGATTGACGCCGGCCTCGAGGCAGATGTCGACCAGCGTGCGTGCCTCATCAGTGCCGCTGCGGCCCCAGGCCGAGAATAGCGGGCCTTGGCCGCCAAAGGTGCCGGTGCCGAAGCTGAGAACGGCCACCTTGAGTCCGGAAGCGCCGAGATTGCGGTATTCCATGTGCGTCTCCCCTATTCCGCCGGGCACGCCGCGACGGCGGCCTGTCTGCGATCGAGCTGCAGGCTCCACAGCGCCAGCACGAGTCCGACCGCGGTGATGCCGGCCGCAACCAGCGGCAGCGCGGAGAGGCCGAACCCGCGATCGATGGTGACGCCGCCGGCCCAGGCACCGAGCGCATTGCCGAGATTGAACGCGGCGATGTTGAGGCTCGAGGCAAGCGTGCGGCCGCTCGGGCCGGCCGCCTCCAGCACACGCAGCTGCAGCGGCGCAACGGTCGCAAACGCCGCGATGCCGAGCAGCAGTACCAGCGCGATGGTGGGTATCTTGCCCGATAGCACGGCGGAGAGACCAAGCAGCACGATGGCGAGCGCGGCGAGCGTGCCGGTCAGCGCGCGGGCGAGACCACGATCGGCGAGCTTGCCGCCGGCGACATTGCCGATCGCAAGCCCGACTCCGAACACCAGCAGGATCGGCGAAACGGCGGCCTCCGAGAAGCCGGTGAAGCGCGTCACGATCGGCTGGATATATGTGAAAACGACGAACAGGCCGGCAAAGCCGAACACGGTCATGGCGAGGCCGAGCAGCACCTGTCCTCGTCCGAGCACGGCGATCTCCTCGGCCAGCGAGATCGGCTTGTCGCCGTTGCCGACATGCCCGGGCACCAGCGCCGCGACCACCGCAAAGGCGATCACACCGATCACCGTCACCGCCCAGAACGCCGCGCGCCAGCCGAGCATCACGCCGAGCCAGGCGCCGAAGGGCACGCCGAGCAGGGTCGCGACCGTGAGGCCGATGAACATGGTCGATATCGCCGAGGCGCGTTTGTCCTCGGCAACCAGACTCGTGGCAACGACCGAACCGACACCGAAGAACGTGCCGTGCGCGAGCGAGGTCAGCACGCGCGCCGCCATTAGGAGCTCATAGTTCGGCGCGAGCGCACACGCTGCATTGCCGAGCGTAAAGATCGCCATCAGCGCCAGCAGTACGGTCTTCCGCGGCAGCCGACGTGTCGCGAGCGTCAGCACCGGCGCGCCGACGAACACGCCGAGCGCATAGCCGGAGATGAGCAGGCCCGCGACCGGCACGGAGACATGCATGTCGGCGGCGACCTGGAGCAGCAGGCCCATGATGATGAATTCGGTGGTACCGATACCGAAGGCACCGGCAGTGAGCGCGAGGACGGCGGGAGGCATGCGTGGCTCCGATGGATGAAGACGAGCCACGCAGATAGCCGCACCTGCGCAAAACCATTAGAATATCCGCAATCCAATCATTTGTGACGTGAATTCAACATGGCCCGTTTCGACACCAACCGCTCCGCCGAGATGGAGGTTTTCGCCCGCGTCATCGACCTCGGCGGGTTCACCCAGGCCGCACGAAAACTGCGCCTGACGCCATCGGGCGTCAGCAAGCTGATCTCGCGGCTGGAGGCGCGGCTCGGCTCGCGGCTCATCAACCGCACCACGCGCAAGCTGACGCTGACGGAGGAAGGCCAGGCCTTCTACCAGCGCGCCGTGCGCATCCTCGGCGAGATGGAGGAAGCCGAACGTGAAGCCCCATCCGGCGCCACGCCGCGCGGTCGCCTCACGGTGAACAGCAACATTCCCTTCGGCATGCTGCATGTGATGCCGCTGATCCCGCGCTTTCTCGCGGAGCATCCCGACGTCACGCTCGATCTGGTGCTGACCGACACGCTGATCGACCTGATGCAGGAGCGCGCCGATGTCGCCATCCGCGCCGGCCCCCTGCGCGCCTCACGCCTCATCGCGCGCAAACTCGGCACCAGCCGCATGGTCGTCGTCGGCGCGCCGGATTACCTCGCACGCGCGGGCACGCCGAAGACGCCGGCGGATCTCGCCGATCACCGCGGCATCGGCTGGACGTTTCCGCGCTCGATCCGCGGCTGGCCGTTCAAGCGCGGCGACCGCACCGAGGAAGCCGTGCCGCCGCCGGCCACGCGCGCCAGCGACGGCGAGATAGCCCGCCGCCTTGCGCTCGGCGGCGTCGGCCTTGCCCGTCTCGCCCTCTTCCACATCGGCCCCGACATCGAGGCCGGACATCTTGTTCCGGTTCTTCAAAACTACAATCCCGGCGACCGCGAGGACATCCACGCCGTCTATGTCGGTCACACAGCGCCGCTGCCCGCGCGGGTGCGCGCCTTCATCGACTTTCTCGCCGAGCACGTGCGGGTGAACGACCCCACGCTGAAGCGCGTGGGAGAGGGAAAATGGCGTGTCATCCGTGGAAAGCTAGACGCCAGCCCTCACCGGCGCGGCTTCTCGGACATCGGCTGGAGTCGATGGTCTGCATTCCGACGAGAAATCTGGCGCTATCGGCCTCGGCGATCTCCCCGATCTTGTCCACCAGCCATTCGGTCAAGTCCAGCATGGCGGACTTCGAGCGGCGCGTCGCCAGCCATGATGTCATCGTCCGTCCCGAGACCGGCACCTTCTACGACGACTCGCCTTGTTACGAGCTGATGATCGCTTTCGACCTTGTCGCCGACCCTTATGATTTCAACACGCGCAGGTACACCGAGGTGTTTGTGAGGGATTGTGGGACGCGTGGGTCGCCGGCGCGACATCGTCGAGTTGGCGGAAGGCTACCGTCTGACTCCCAAGGCCGAGGCGACCCTGCTCGGGCGCTTGGCGACGATTGCCGGCCCCTAAGTCAATAAACCAGCGCGATGATCCGAGATTGATGCGATCCAAACAACGTTCAAAAATCGCGCAAGTGGCGGAGAGAGTGGGATTCGAACCCACGGTACGGTTTCCCGCACACACGCTTTCCAAGCGTGCGCCTTAAGCCACTCGGCCATCTCTCCGGAGCGCCCTCTCTTGAAGGGGCGCCGGTGATTTTGCAAGGGATCGCAGATAAAACGCGTGAATTTTCCGCAACGTGTTGTAATTACAAGAAAATATGTCGCATCACGAAACCGCCCGGAACCTGTCTAAGGCTGAACCAGGCGCGGGTTTGGCGCGACGATTCACGCGATGACGCCAAACACCCGCTGGGACACAATGACCATCTGCAAAGCCATTGCCGCGCTGGGCCTGATTTTGGCCCTTGTCTTGGCTCTTGGCGCCGCCTTGACCGCGTCGGCAAGCGCACAGGCCTGCACCCCGTCAGGGCATTGATGTCACCTGCGACGATGGGCGGCGCGGGGTGCTTTCGGGCGATACCGTCCTCTGGCCGGACGGGACCCGTTCCAGTTCAACCCCGCACCAGAGCGTGATCATTGGCAACAAAAGCTCGGTGCATATCGGACCCGGCGTGTTCGTCGGCCAAGGCAAGGGCGTGGTGCCAATGGACGATCCGAACGCGCCGAACAAGCGGTCGTGCGCGATTCTGGACGGCGTGTCGTATTGCTATTGAGGCTCGCCCCTCCCGGTAAGAACGGCGCGAAGGAGCAGCGAGTCAGATCAACCGCACACCCGATATCGCGGACTTCAACCAGCGCAGCGCCTGCGGCGGCTGCGTGGCGAGCGGAGCGGCCGCGACCTTCTCGGTGCGGCACTTCTCGAGCTCGGCGACGAAATCGGACGACCATTGCTGGATGGTGTGGCCACGCAGCGTCTTCATCATCGCATCCCAGCGCATCTTGCGTTCGGCAAGCGGCATCGCGGCGGCGACCGCGATGGCGCGGGCCATGCCGTCGATGTCGTGCGGATTGACCAGCAGCGCTGTCTCGAGCTCGTTGGCGGCACCGGCGAACTTCGACAGCACCAGCACGCCGGGATCGGCCGGGTTTTGCGCGGCGACATATTCCTTGGCGACAAGGTTCATGCCGTCATGCAGCGGCGTCACCACGCCGATCTGCGCGGTGCGATAAAGGCCCGCCAGCACGGTCTGGCTGAAACCCTTGTTGAGATAGCGGATCGGCGTCCAGTCGACTTCGCCATGTCGGCCGTTAACGTCGGTGACGAGGCGGGCGACTTCGTTCTGGAGATTGCCATACGCCTCGATCGCGCCGCGCGACGGGTTGGCGATCTGCAGCAGCGAGATGCTGCGCGCGAACTGCGGCTGATCGGTCCAGAGACGGTCGAACGCGCTGATGCGGTTGACGAGTCCCTTCGAATAGTCGAGCCGGTCGACGCCGATCGCAAGCCGCTCACCATTGAGGCTGCGGCGCAGGCGCGAGACGTCCGGGTGCGAGGCCGATTTCGCGGCATAAGCTGCGAACTTCTCGGCGTCGATACCGATCGGAAACACTTCGCAGCGGGTCCGTCCATGCTGCGAGAGCACCACGCCGTCCTCGACGTCGAGGCCGAGCTCGCCGCCGGCATAACCAAGGAAATTCTGACAATCCTCCTCGGTCTGGAAACCGAGCAGGTCGTAAGCCAGCATGGCCGCGATCAGTTCGCGATGATTGGGCACGCCCTGCATCACCGCGGCGACCGGCCATGGCGTGTGCAGGAAGAAACCGATGGGATCATCGACGCCGAGATCGCGCAGCTCCGCGCCGAGCGCGAGGAAATGATAATCCTGCACCCAGAACGCTGTCTGTGCCTTGCGGAAGCGCATCAAGGCGCGCGCCATGAACGCGTTGACCTCGCGATAGCTGACATAGTCGTCGCGCGAGACGCGGATCAAATCGCTGCGCGAATGCAGCGCCGGCCACAGCGCCGAATTGGCGAAACCTTCGTAGTAGCCGCCGTAATGCGCTGCTGGCAGATCCAGCGTCGCAATCGCGCCAGAGCCCAGCGCCTCGATCTCGGCGAAAGGCTCCTTCTGATGGCCGTCACGAACGCGACCGGAGGAACCCACCCAGATGGCACCCGAATGCTCCACGACCGGAAGCAATGCCGCAGCGAGGCCGCCGGTCATGGGCTCGTTGGGTTTCCCGCGCGCAACTCGATTCGAAATGACGACTAAATTCACAGGTCGTCCCCTCCTGTTCATTCCACCCCGTTTAACTGCCGTTCATCAATATGGTTCCGGTCATCATTTCTGCGAAATGAAACCAAAGTCAGGCGCGCGCGCTGGAACCAGTTTTCCTGGGGAACCCGGGGATTTCATTCTGGAAAGAGAGCCTTGGCGTGAAATTTACGGGGCTTGAGTTAACCCGTAATGGAACTGCACGCGTCACAATGTGGCTCTGCGATGACGATGCCTTATTCCAACCTTGTATCGTCGAGCAGGTGCGCGAGGAACGCACGCACATCGTTCGGCGCATCGAAGTGGCCGTTGACGCCGACGGCGCGGCGGCCCACCGAGAACGAGAGCCCGTCCATCTCGGGCATGATCGCGAACACGGTTTCATCGGTGACGTCGTCGCCGATGAAGATCGGGCGGCGCCCCTTGAAAGGCTCGTGCTTCATCAGCTCGCGCACGCCGGTTGCCTTGGTGAAACCGGAATGCTTGATCTCGCAAACGAACTTGCCGGGCAGCACCTCGATCGGCGCATTGGGCAGATCGGCCCGGATCAGCGAGACGGCTTCATAGATCGCCTTCTCCGCATGCGGCGCGAGACGGTAATGCAGCGCCAGCGAATAGCCCTTGTCCTCGAGCAGAATGCCGGGACTGAGCTTTGCGATCGCGGCCAGCCGCCGCTTCAGTTCCTTGTCCATCGGCGGCGCGTGAACGTCGTCGGCTTCGCTGGCCACCGACAGCCGCATCTCCGCACCGTGACCGGCGACGGCGCGAAACACATCCGGCGCAAAGATCAGATCGATGTCGTTGAGCGAGCGACCGCTCACCATGGCCAGTGCACCTGAGGTGCGTTCCGTCAGCCGGTTCAGCGTTTCCGACAAGCCCGGCGGCACCCACACCTCGCGCGGCGTCGGCATCAAATCCAGCAGCGTTCCGTCGATATCGAGCAGGATCGCGGTCTCACCAAGATGCGGGACGAGTGCATGCGGCACCGGCACGGCATCGGGCGCTTCTTCGTCGAGCATGGCGTGCTTCTGATCCAATTCAGCGAGTTCCGATTTCATGAGTCTACTCCATGGAGGCGAGCGGCCGTGCTATTTGTTCGAGCGATTTGCGCTCTCCGGAGACGGCGTAGCGCCACGCCACGATCGCGGCCGCGATCATCAGGGCCGCCCCCAGCAAATAACCGGCGAACACGCTGTTGCGTGAACCCGTGTCGATCAGGGCGCCGAACAGCGCCGGGCCCACGACGCCGCCGATGCCGGTGCCCACCGCATAGAACACCGCGATCGCCAGCGCGCGAACTTCGAGCGGGAAGGTTTCGCTCACAGTGAGATAGGCGGCGCTCGCCGCAGGCGAGGCAAAGAAGAAGATCACCATCCAGGCAATGGTCTGCCCCTGCGCACTCAGCGCGCCGATCGAGAACAGATAACCCGACACCGCGAGCAGCAGGCCCGAGACGCCATAGGTGAACATGATCATCGCGCGGCGGCCGAGCGTATCGAACAGGCGACCGAGCAGCAGCGGACCGAGGAAGTTGCCGGCGGCGAATGGCAGCAGATACCAGCCGACATGGTCGGCGCTGATGCCGTAGAAGTCTGTCAGCACCAGCGCGAAGGTGAAGAAGATCGCGTTGTAGAAGAAGGCTTGCGCGACCATCAGCACGAGGCCGACCAGCGCGCGCCGGCGATAGACAAAGAACAGCGTGTGCACGACTTCGCTGATCGGGGTGTGATCGCGCATCTTCAGGCGCATCTTGGCGAAGCGTCCATCGCCCGCATCTTGATCATACCCGATCACCGAACGCTCGATGTCGTCGACGATCTTGTGAGCCTGCTCCGGGCGGCCATGGATCATCAGCCAGCGCGGGCTTTCCGGGATCCACATCCGCATCAAGAGCACGACGAGACCGATGGTCGCGCCGATGAGATAGGCAAAACGCCAGCCGAGATCGGGGCCGATCACCGCGGGATCAAGCAGCACGATGGCCGCAACCGCGCCCATCGCCGCGCCGATCCAGAAACTGCCGTTGATGACCAAGTCAGTCCAGCCACGGTAGCGCGCCGGCACCAATTCCTGAATGGTCGAGTTGATTGCGGTGTATTCGCCGCCGATGCCGGCGCCGGTCAGGAAGCGGAACAGCGCGTAGCTTGCGATATCCCACGACAGCGCGGTCGCGGCCGTCGCGGAGAGGTAGAGCGCGAGCGTGATGAAGAACAGCTTTTTGCGTCCGATGCGATCGGTGAGCCAGCCGAAGCCGAGCGCGCCGAGCACCGCGCCGGCGAGGTAGGCGGAATTGGCAACACCGAGATCGAGGTTGGAGAAGTGCAGGGTCGGGCTCTGCTTCAGCGCACCTGAGAGCGCGCCGGCCAACGTCACCTCGAGGCCGTCTAGAATCCAGGTGATCCCGAGTGCCAGCACCACGCGGCTGTGAAAGCCGCTCCAGGGCAGCGCATCGAGCCGCGCGGGAATGCTGGTCTCGATGATGCGATCGGTCGCGGCCTCCATCGAGGCTGCAGGTCCATCATTCAGCGCCGGGCTCTGCTGCAATTCCATCGCGTTGCTGGGTCATGGGGGTGCGGCATTCCGCCTGCCACCCGCGACAACGTCTGCCGCAAGAGCAGGTTCCCTTGGGAACGCCGCCGAATGCCGGCCGTTTCCGCTGGAGCCACAAGGAGTTGACGCATGGCTCATGTCAGAAAGACGACACATTCGCGCAAAACCGCAGCACACAAGACTGGGGCGAGGCGCAGCACCGCGCGCAAGAGCACAAAGCGCGCGGCGCCAAAACGCTGGTCGCAGCGTGTCACAAAGGAGAGCGACGCACTCGACCTCAGGCGCGGCGTGTTCACGCTCACGAGCCCGAAGCGGATCGCGGCCTCACTGAAGCGCTCCGCCGAGCATAGCGCGCGCCGCAAGACCGGCGCCTATCGCTCTGCACTGTCGATGCTGACGTTCTATATCAACCGCGCCGGCAAGACGCTGCCAAAGACGCAGCGTGAACGGTTGGAGAAAGCGAAGGTGGAGCTGAAGCGGGCGTTTGGGAGGGATTGATCCCTTACGCCGCCCGGATATTCGCCATGAAGCGATCCAGCTCGGCGCGCAGCCGCGTGCTTTCGCTCGACAGCGTCTTGGCCGAATTCAGCACCTCTTCCGAAGCCGAGCCGGTTTCGGCGGCGCCGCGGTTGACCTGACCGATATCGGTGGCGGCGGTCTGGGTGCCCTGGGCAACGGTCTGAACGCTGCGGGCGATCTCCTGGGTCGCGGCGCCTTGCTGCTCGACGGCGCTCGCGATGGAGGTCGAGATCGACGATATCTTGCCGATGGTCGCGCCGATCTCCTTGATCGCGGCGACCGACTCGGCGGTGGCGCCCTGCATGCCCGTGATGTGCGAGGAAATCTCGTCGGTGGCCTTGGCGGTCTGACTCGCCAGGGACTTGACTTCGCTCGCGACCACCGCGAAGCCGCGGCCGGCTTCGCCCGCGCGGGCTGCTTCGATGGTGGCGTTCAGCGCCAGAAGATTGGTCTGCTCGGCGATCGCCGTGATCAGCTTGACGACCTCGCCGATCTGCTGGGCGGCGTGCGACAGCTTGCCGATGCGGCCGTCGGTCTCCTTGGCCTGCACCACGGCGGCCTCGGCGATGCGGCTGGAATCGCGGACCTGACGGCCGATCTCCTCGACCGAAGCCGACAGCTCTTCCGTCGCGGTGGCGACCGACTGCATGTTGCTCGAGGCCTGTTCGGAGACACCGGCGACCTGGCTCGACAGGGTCTGCGTGGTCTCGGCGGTACGGGTCAGCGTGGAGGCCGAGGATTCGAGCTGCACGGCGGAGGCCGAGACGTTGGAGACGATGGCGCCGACGGCGCTCTCGAAATCATCGGCAAAGCGGATCAGTTCGGCGCGGCGGGCAGCGCCGGCCTCCTTGTTCTGGGCTTCGCTGGCGGCCGCATCGCGCTCGGCCTTGGCGACCGCCTGAACCTTGAACTCCTCAACCGCGCCGGCCATCTCGCCGATTTCGTCCTTGCGCCCCAAACCCGGCAGCACGACATCGAAATTGCCCGCGGCCAGCTCGCGCATCGCCTTGCACATCGCGATCATCGGCCGCGAGATGCCGGTGCCGAGCAGGAACGCCAGAACCGCGCCGAGCAGCGTGCCGCCGACGGCGAGCATCAGCACCAGTTGCTCGGTCTTGCCGATGGTCGCTTCCGATTCCGAATCCAGCCGCTGCTGCTCGGCGACCAGATCAGCCTTCATGGCAGTGGCGCCGCGAAGGATCGCACCCGCCGAGCCGCTCATCTCGGTGACGAGTTCGTCGACCGTCTTGGCATTGACGATCAGCTTCTCAAGCGCTTCCCGATAGGCGACAAGGATGGTCTTGGCGTCCTTGAGGCCTGCGACGATCTTGTCGTCCATGGAATAGACCGCGCCGAGCGAGTTCTCGACGAACTTCAGCCGGGCCAGCGCACTTGTCGCGATCGCCTGGTCGGACGTCAGCACGAAATTGGTCGCCGCCGCGCTTGCGGTCTGGAATTGGGCGTTGACCTGCTTGGTACCGAACTCGATCGACTGCGCCTCGGAATCGGAGGCGTTATTGCCGATATCGTCGAGCTTGTACTTGAGCAGATTGGCTTGGCGCGAGAGCTGGTTCTGCACCAGCAGCGTGCTGTCGCGCTTGGCCTGGAGAACCTTGGCGAAGGTCGCGGAGAAATTCGAGAACTCGTTGGCGAGCTTGCCAAGACTGTCCTGCCGTGCCGGCGTCTTGGCGCTCTTGACGGCCTGGTCGATGGCACTCCTCAGGTTGGCCTCGGCGGCGAGCGCCACCTTGGCATCATCTTCCTTGCCGGTGACGACAAAATATTTGACGGCCGAACGGTAGCCGAGCAGCTCGCGGTCGATATTGCGGGCGAGATCGGCCTCCGAGACGCTGCTTCGGTACGACCCGACGCCGGTTGAGACCCGCTCGAACCCGAAATAGGCGAAGGCCATGCTGCCGGCGGAGATCACCAGCACGGCAGCAAAGCCGAGGATGATCTTGGCGCGAAACCGCAGAGTCGGAAATATGTTGCGCTTGGACTGCGACGCGGTACGCCCGGACATTCCCAACCCCCATTTATTCTCTTCAGCCGCAATCAAGGGGCGCCCCGCCCCAGACCCGGATGCGCAAAACTAGGGCAGAATGGATAAAGGCCGGTAAATTCGTCAGGCTGGCGCAATTCGAGGCTCTATCGGCCAAAGGCCGACCGGGGCGACCAAAATCCTAGTTGCCAAGCCCGGGCGCCGCGGTCTCTAATTAGAAACAATCAAAACCAATCCCGGGAGGTATGTTCCGTGTCTACAGTCAAACTGACGGTGAACGGCAAGGCCGTCGCCGTCGACGTCGAGGACCGCACGCTGCTGGTCCAACTCTTGCGCGAAAACCTCAACCTCACCGGAACCCACGTCGGCTGTGACACCAGCCAGTGCGGCGCCTGCGTCGTTCACATGGACGGTAAGGCGGTGAAGTCCTGCACCATGCTGGCCGGCCAGGCCGACGGCGCCAACGTCACCACCATCGAAGGCATCGCCAAGGGTGACGAGCTGCACCCGATGCAGGCCGCCTTCCGGGACAATCACGGCCTGCAGTGCGGCTATTGCACCCCGGGCATGATCATGTCGGCGATCGACATCGTGAACCGTCATGGCGGCCAGCTCGACGAGCCTACCGTCCGGCACGAGCTCGAAGGCAATATCTGCCGCTGCACCGGCTATCACAACATCGTCAAAGCCGTGCTCGATGCAGCCGGACGCATGAAGGTCTCGCAGGCGGCCGAGTAAAGCGGCGCGCCTCGAAAAAAGAACCAGCGCTGCGGCTTTCGAGGGAAAGCGCAGTCAAGACAATTCCGGTCGGGAGGACCAGACATGGGTGTTGAAGGCATCGGCGCGCGCGTCGTGCGCAAGGAAGACAAGCGTTTCATCACCGGCAAGGGCCGGTACGTCGACGACATCAAATTGCTGGGCATGACCCATGCCCATTTCATCCGCAGCCCGCACGCGCACGCCAAGGTGAGGAAGATCGATTCTTCCGCCGCGCTGAAGATGCCGGGCGTGGTCGCAGTGCTCACCGGACAAGAGCTGGTCGACGACAAGGTCGGTAACCTCATCTGCGGCTGGGCCATCACCTCCAAGGACGGCAGCCCGATGAAGATGGGCGCATGGCCGGCTATGGCGCCGGAGACCGTGCGCTTCGTCGGTCAGGCCGTCGCGGTCGTGATCGCCGACAGCAAGAACCTCGCGCGTGATGCTGCGGAAGCTGTCGTCGTGGACTATTGGGAGTTGCCGGCCGTCGCCGACATCCACGCCGCCATCAAGGCCGGCGCGCCGCAGCTTCATCCTGAGGCCCCCGGCAACCAGGTCTATGACTGGGTGATCGGCGACGAGGGTGCGACGGATGCCGCCTTCGCCAAGGCCGCCAACGTCGTCAAGCTCGACGTCACCAACAACCGCCTCGCCCCGAACGCGATGGAGCCGCGCGCGGCGATCGCCGATTACGACGCTGCGGAAGAGCACTTCACTCTCTATACGACCTCGCAAAACCCGCACGTCGCCCGCCTCGTGCTGTCGGCGTTCTACAACATCGCTCCCGAGCACAAGCTGCGCGTGATCGCCCCCGATGTCGGCGGCGGCTTCGGTTCAAAGATCTTCATCTATCCCGAAGAGATGGTGGCGCTGTGGGCCTCGAAGAAGGTCGGCCGTCCCGTAAAGTGGACCGGCGACCGCACCGAGGCCTTCCTCACCGATGCGCATGGCCGCGACCATGTGACCCATGCCGAGATGGCGTTCGATGCCAACAACAAGATCACCGGACTGAAGGTGAAGACCTACGCCAATTTCGGCGCCTACATGTCGCTGTTCTCGTCATCGGTGCCGACCTATCTCTACGCGACGCTGCTGTCGGGCCAGTACAACATCCCGGCGATCCACGCCGAGGTGGTCGGGGTCTACACCAACACCACGCCGGTCGATGCCTATCGCGGCGCGGGCCGTCCCGAAGCAAGCTATCTGATCGAACGGTTGATGGAGACCGCGGCGCGGCAGTTGAACGTCGATCCGGCCGCGTTGCGCCGGACCAACTTCATCACCCAGTTTCCGCACCAGACGCCCGTGATCATGGCCTATGACACCGGCGACTTTAATGCCTCGCTCGACGCCGCGATGAAGGCAATTGACTATGCCGGCTTCCCCGCCCGCAAGGCAAAGGCGAAGGCCGACGGCAAGCTGCGCGGCATCGGCGTGTCCTGTTACATCGAGGCCTGCGGTATCGCGCCGTCGAAGGCGGTTGGCAGTCTCGGCGCCGGCGTCGGCCTGTGGAATCCGCCGAGGTGCGCGTCAACCCGGTCGGGACCATCGAGATCCTCACGGGCTCGCACAGCCACGGACAGGGTCACGAGACCACGTTCTGCCAACTCGTCGCAGAGCGCCTGGGCGTTCCCATCAGCCAGGTCTCGATCGTCCATGGCGACACCGACAAGGTGCAGTTCGGCATGGGCACCTACGGCTCCCGCTCCGCAGCTGTCGGTCTCACCGCGATCCTGAAGGCGATGGAGAAGATGGAATCCAAGGCCAAGAAGATCGCAGCGCATGCGCTCGAAGCGTCGGAAGCCGACATCGTCATCGAGAACGGCGAGTTCAAGGTGACCGGTACCGACAAGGCGATTGCGCTGCCGATGGTCGCGCTTGCGGCCTACACCGCACACAATCTGCCTGACGGGATGGAGCCGGGCCTGAAGGAAAGCGCCTTCTACGACCCGACCAACTTCACCTTCCCGGCCGGCGCTTACATCTGCGAACTCGAGGTCGATCCCGGCACGGGCAAGACCTCCTTCGTCAACTTCGTCGCGGCCGACGATTTCGGCCGGCTGATCAATCCGATGATCGTCGAGGGCCAGGTCCATGGCGGTCTTGCCCAAGGCATCGGACAAGCACTGCTCGAGCACGCCATCTACGATGCCAACGGCCAGCCGGTCACGGCCTCGTTCATGGACTACTCCATGCCGCGCGCCGACGATCTACCCTCGTTCAATCTCTCCCACACCACGACGCTGTGCCCGGGCAATCCGCTCGGCATCAAGGGTTGCGGTGAGGCCGGCGCGATCGGCGCCTCTGCGGCCGTGATCAACGCGATCACGGATGCGATCGGCAAGAACAATTTGGAAATGCCTGCAACCCCGGACCGGGTGTGGCGCACGATCCACGCGGCTTAAGAGGGAGCATCAAAGATGTATCAGACCACTTATCATCGCGCCTCCTCAGTCGATGAGGCAGCCTCTCTCTTCGCGAAGGGCAGCGATGCAAAGTTCCTCGCAGGCGGCCAGACGCTGCTGCCGGTGATGAAGCAGCGCCTCGCCAGCCCCTCCGACGTGATCGATCTCGGCAAGATCAAGGAGCTGACCGGTATCGAGGCCGCCGGCGACACGCTGACCATCAAAGCCGCCACGCCGCATTACGATGTCGCCACCAGCGACGCCGCGAAGAAGGCGATCCCCGCGCTCGCCTATCTGGCGTCACTGATTGGCGATCCCGCCGTGCGCTACCGCGGCACGATCGGCGGCTCGATCGCCAACAACGATCCTGCCGCGGACTACCCGGCCGCGCTGCTCGCGCTCGGCGCTACCGTAAAGACCAACAAGCGGTCGATCCCTGCGGAAGACTTCTTCAAGGGCCTGTTCACGACGGCGCTTGAAGACGGCGAGATCATCACCGCGGTGTCGTTCCCGGTTCCGGCGAAGGCGGGCTACGCCAAGATGCGGCATCCGGCCTCACGCTTCGCGCTGACCGCAGTCTTCGTCGCGCAGACGAAATCGGGCGAGATCCGCGTCGCCGCGACCGGCGCCTCGCAAAGCGGCGTGATGCGGGTGCCTGCAATCGAGGCAGCGCTGAAGGCGAACTGGTCGCCGGCAGCAATCAATGGCGTGAACATTTCGGCGAGCAATCTGCTGGCCGACATTCACGGCACTGCAGAGTACCGCGCCAACCTGATCAAGGTGATGGCGCAGCGCGCCGTCACTGCCGCCGGCTGATAGCGCCTCAACACAAATCTTCCGCGGCGCGCAGAAATGCGCGCCGTTTTTATGATGCGCCCATGCATGAAAAGCGCTTGCCTCGCTGGCGTGAAGGCGAGAAAAATTAATCAGCCAATTAACTCGCCCCAGAGAGGAACGTCCGACGCGCCTGCCGAAACCACCGGCATCCGCCCGTGACCCGAGGAAACAACACGTGCTCGATAAACCCGCCCAGACCACATCCGTCCGCAGCTCAGGCCCGCTCGCGGGCTTCCGCGTCGTCGAATTCGCCGGCATCGGACCGGGCCCGTTCGCCTGCATGATGTTGGCCGACATGGGCGCCGATGTCGTCACGCTCGACCGCGTCGGCGCGAAGAAGAGCATGAAGTCGGTGGCGGGCCGCGGTCGCAAGGTGATCGAGCTCGATCTCAAGGACAAGGCGTCCATTGCTCAGGTGCTCGACTTGCTCGCCAGCGCCGACGCGCTGGTCGAAGGTTTTCGTCCCGGCGTGATGGAGCGGCTCGGCCTCGGCCCCGATGTCGTGCTCGCGCGCAATCCCAAGCTCGTCTACGGCCGCATGACCGGATGGGGTCAGGACGGCCCGCTGGCGAATGCCGCCGGCCATGACATCAACTACATCTCGATCACCGGTGCGCTCGCAGCGATCGGACCGAAGGAAGCGCCGGTGCCGCCGCTCAACCTGGTCGGCGATTTCGGCGGCGGCGCGCTCTATCTCGTCGTCGGCGTGCTCGCCGCACTGCTGGAAGCGCAAAAGTCCGGCCAGGGCCAGGTGGTCGACGCCGCGATGTGCGACGGCGCGGCATCGCTGATGTCGTTCTTCTTCGACATGAAAACGCTCGGCCGCTGGACCGAAGGCCGCAACCGGAACTTCCTCGACGGCGGCGCCCACTTCTACGGCGTCTATGAATGCGCCTGCGGCCATTTCGTTTCGATCGGCTCGATCGAGCCGCAGTTCTACGCGTTGCTGCGCGAGCACGCAGGCCTCTCCGATGCCGATTTCGACGCGCAGATGGACCCCAAGGCCTGGCCCGCGCTGAAGGAGAAGCTGAAGGCCGTGTTCAAGAGCAAGACGCGCGAGGACTGGTGCAAGATCATGGAAGGCAGCGACATCTGCTTCGCGCCGGTGCTGACCATGTCGGAAGCGACCGAGCATCCGCACATGGTCGCCCGTGAAGTCTTCATCGAGCGCCACGGCGTGAAACAGCCCGCGCCCGCGCCGCGCTTTTCGCGCACGCCGTCGGCGGTTCGCGAGCCGCAAGGCGCGGAGATTTCCGCGGTGACGGCTGCGTGGAAAGCGGGCCGCTAAGACGGGCTTAGGGGTTGCAAGCCGGTACGTTTTGCGTCACGTCGCGTTTATAGATTTGAGACAAGGTGCTAATCCGTGAACCAGACTGACCGCCCGCGTCCCTCCCAAACCATGCGCGTCGGCGCGGCCATTCTTGGCAACGCGCTCGAATTCTACGACTTCACCGTCTACGCCGCCTTCGCCGTCTGGCTCGCCAAGGCGATCTTTCCGGCGGAGAATCGAACACGAGCCTGCTGTTGACGGTTGCGACTTTCGGCGTCGGATTCGTGGCGCGGCCGCTCGGGGGTATCGTGATCGGCGCCTACGCCGATCGCTACGGCCGCAAGCCGGCGATGACGCTGACGATCTGGCTGATGGCGCTGGGCACTGGCATGATCGGCCTGTTGCCGACCTACGAACAGATCGGATTGCTGGCGCCAGTCCTGCTGGTTTTCGCGCGGCTGCTGCAGGGTTTTTCGACCGGCGGCGAGATGGGGCCGGCGACCACCTATCTGCTTGAGAGCGCGCCTTCGCACCGCAAAGGTTTCTTCGGAAGCTGGCAGCTCGCCAGCCAGAACCTGGGAAGCCTCTTCTCGGCACTCGTCGGCCTTGGCCTGGCATTCCTGATCACGCCCGGCGCCAACGACAGCTGGGGTTGGCGCATTCCCTTCCTTCTCAGGATCCTGATTGCGCCGGTCGGCTACTTCATCCGCCGCAATCTCGATGAGACCTTGGATGCCGAGGAAGCCCATGCCAGCGTCGGCGGCGTGCTCTCCGACATCCTGGCGAACCACTGGGGCAAGATCGTGCTGTGCATCTTGCTGATCTCCGGCGCGACCATCGGTCAATACTTCTTTCTCTATACCGCGACCTACGCCATCAACACGCTGCATTACAGCCAGAACTGGGCGATGACGGCCAACTTCGCCACCTTCGTGAGCGGCACGATCTTCGCGCTGCTCGGCGGTGCGCTCGCGGACAGATACAGCCTGAAGACCATCGCCGTGGTCCCGCGCATCATCGTGACGTTGCTGTTCTATCCCGCATTGCTTCTGGTGGTGTCGTCGGGCTCGCCGCTCGTGTACGTGGTCACCGTCGCCGTGCTGATGGCGTTCCATGCGATGTCGGGCGGCGCCGGCATCATCCTCATCCCGCTGATCTTCCCGGCGATTGTCCGCACCAGCGGGCTGTCGATCGCCTATGCGCTCGGCGTGACCATCTTTGGCGGCACGGCACAGCTCGTCTTCACCTGGATCATCGGGTCCACGGGCGACAAGTTGTCATGGGTCTGGTACGTCATCGCCATAGGAGTCGTCAGCCTGATCGCCACGATTGCCATACGGGTGCCGGAAGGGGTGGAGCGGCGGCGCGAGGGTGCAGCACCGGTCGCAGTGGTGGCGGGCTCGTCGAGCTAGCGTAGCAACGAGCACGCTCTCGTAGCGTGAGCGAAGGCGCAAAGCGCCGATCCCGATAGAAGGGTAGGCACGCTTCGCTTTGCCCAGCCTTACGGCAGTGTGCCTGAAGGCTCCAAGCTACGCCGCCGTATCCACCTTCAGCACCCCGCGCCGGATCTGATCCTCCTCGATCGATTCGAACAGGGCCTTGAAGTTGCCCTCGCCAAAGCCGTCGTCGCCCTTGCGCTGGATGAACTCGAAGAAGATCGGGCCGATCGCATTGGCCGAGAAGATCTGCAGCAGCACCTTGGTCCGGCCGCCGTCGACGACGCCTTCGCCGTCGATCAGGATGCCGTTCTTCTGCAAGCGCACGACATCCTCGCCATGCTTCGGCAGCCGCGCATCGATGCGTTCGAAATAGGTCTCGGGCGGCGCCGGCATGAACGGCAGGCCAGCTTCGCGCAGGCCTTCGATGGTGCGGTAGATGTCGCGGCAGCCGCAGGCAATATGCTGGATGCCCTCGCCGCGATAGATTTTCAAATATTCCTCGATCTGGCCGGAATCGCCGGCGTCCTCGTTGATCGGAATCCGGATCTTGCCGTCCGGGCTGGTCAACGCCCGCGAGAACAGGCCCGACGCGCGGCCCTCAATGTCGAAGAAACGAATCTGGCGGAAATTGAACAGTTTTTCGTAGAAGCCGGTCCAGACATCCATGCGTCCGCGATGGACGTTATGGGTGAGGTGATCGAGATAGAACAGGCCCGCACCGACCGGCCGTGGATCGCGCGCGCCGAGCCATTCGAACTCGGTATCATAGGCCGAGCCGTTGGTGCCGTAGCGATCGACGAAATAGAGCAGGCTGCCGCCGATGCCCTTGATCGCGGGCACGTCGAGCGTCTTCTGCGCCGATGAGACGTCGCCAGGCTCCGCACCGAGCGCGATTGCGCGCTCATAGGCCGCCTTCGCATCGACCACGCGGAACGCCATCGACGGCGCGCAGGGGCCGTGCGCGGCAACGAACTCGTAGCCGTGGGTGCCGGGCTCCTCGTTGACGAGATAGTTGATGTCGCCCTGGCGATAGACCGTGATCTTCCTGGTCCTGTGGCGCGCGACGGGCGCATAGCCCATCAGCTTGAACAGCTCATGCAGCTCTTGCGGGTGGGGATGCGCATATTCGACGAACTCGAACCCGTCGGTGCCCATCGGATTTTCGGCTGTGATCGTGGCCGGCAGTGCATCGTGCGGAAACGGACCCATGGTGCTCTCCCAATTTGCTGCTGCCTTGAACTATCCTTCATTGGACGCGCAAGGAGCGTGCAAACGGGACGCCATTTGGCTATTCTATGCAGGATCTGTGCATGAAATGGACAAATGGCGCATGATTTCGGTAGACGCGTTTGACCTCAAGATCCTGGGCGCGCTCCAGGATGACGGCCGCCTCACCAATCAGGAACTTGCTGATCTCGCCGGGCTGTCGGCCTCGCAATGCTCGCGGCGGCGAATGCGGCTGGAGGAAGAGAAGGTCATTGCGGGCTACCACGCCGACCTCTCCAGCGAGGCGCTCGGCTTTGGCGTGATCGCCTTCATCCAGGTAGGGCTCGCGACTCACTCGCCGGACAACTCAAAACGCTTTCGCACGCTGGTGAACCGGATCGATGAGATCCAGGAAGCGTATTCGCTCACGGGCGACGCCGATTACGTGCTCAAGGCCGTGCTACGCGACCTCAAGGGGCTCTCCAACCTCGTCAACGACGTGCTGATGCCGCACCAGAGCGTGGCGCATGTGCGCTCCTCGATCGTGCTCGACAGGCTGAAGGAAAGCTCAAAGCTGCCGCTCAAGGAAATCAAGCCTGGCTGAAATCGAGGGAACTACGCCATTCGCGCCCCAAGCGCGATCTGCAATGATCCCGGCCAGCTTTCGGAGATTCACCCATGGCCCTCCAGCTTCGACCGAACTGCGAATATTGCGATCGCGACCTGCCGCCTCATGCAACGGAAGCGCGGATATGCTCCTATGAGTGCACGTTCTGTGCGGATTGCGTGGAGACAAAGCTCTCGAACGTCTGCCCGAACTGCGGCGGCGGCTTTGCCCCGCGCCCGATCCGCCCGACGCAGGAATGGCGCCCGGGCGTATGCACGAGCAAACAGGCGCCGTCGGAGAAGCGGATTCATCTGAAATACAGCCTGGAGGATGTCGCGGCACACTGCGCGAGGATCAAGGAAGTGGCGCCCGAGAGGCGGTAGTCTCTCTCCACGTCATTGCGAGGAGCCCTTGACGAAGCAATCCAGACTGCCGCTGCGGAGAGATTCTGGATTGCTCACATGGGGATTAGGTGTGTCAAGGCGGTTGTTCAGCTCTTTGTTCGATTGCAGGCCAGCTCTTCGTCCCGACCGCGGGATGTTTCGGATGGCGCGCGGAGATCGCGTCAAGGTCGGCTCGTTAGAGCCGCCGCGCAGCGGCTTGACCTTGACGTGATCGAGCACGCCATCAGGCTTGTGTGGTCGGGAGGCCGCGGGCGAACTACTCCTTATGGTTCAGCGATCTCAGGGTCGAGCCGGTTTTGACAATCTGGTTTTGCGTGCCAGATCAAACTCACATCCGGTCGTCGCGCGGTAGCGACTGCACCAACATTCCGCTTGCGGCGGGCAGGCTCGAGAGGACGGGACCATTCTTCGTTGCGGCGTTTGAAGCCATGCAATCCATCGGTTCGTCCACCCGGATCGGCCGAGGCTGATCGTTCCTCGGCTGATTGGTTTTAAGGCTGCGGGAAGCGTTGCATCAGGCGACGGTCTTCATCACGGCTCCCTCGATCACGACGCCGGCGGTCACGTACTTCCACAAGGCCACGAGCAGCTTGCGGGCCAGCGCCACGATCGTGCGCTTGCGGCCGCGCTGGCTGTTGGCCTTGAACCACTGGGTCAGCGCCGATTGAGGCTGGTGGCGTATCCACAACCAGGCGAGCTGGATCATCGTGGTCCTCAGCCGCGGATTGCCGGCCTTCGACACCCCTTGTTCGCGCTCGATGCCGCCGCTCCGCCATGGCGTGGCCGCAAGACCGGCATAGGACGCAACCTGACGGCGGTTGGCGAATTGCCGCCAGAACGCCTCCGTCCAGAGAACGGCCGCGAAGTTCGGGCCCATGCTCTTCAGGGCGAGCAGCATCGTGACGGGATCCGCCTTCTCCCCGGCTGGCTTGCTCCGACCAGCAACGCCTCCTGCTCGCGCTCCACCGCCGCGATCTGGTCGAGCAGCAGTTCGAGACGATCGAGCTCGCGGCTGATCTGGGCCTTCAGATGCGCCGGCAGCATGCGCCCATCTCCGGTCCGCAAGGCTTCGAGCCGTGCCCGTCGATCGCGCCGCAGCGGCACGTCGCCGAATATCCCTTGCGCGAACAGAACGCCCTTGATCCGGTTCACATGCTCGATCCGCTCGGCGATCAATGTCCGCCGCTCGCGGCAAAGCCTGCGGCGGTCCTCCGCTTCCGGAGAGGGCGCCACCACCATCGCGCAGACCCGCGGCTCGCCGCGCTTATAGGCCAGAAGCGCCCGCAACAGCGTCTCGCCATCGAGCCGATCCGTCTTGGCCCGCCTGCGCCGGCGCGGCGTCGCAATCGAGGCCGGATCGACCACGTGGCTCTCGATGCCTTCCTGCTGCAAAGCGCGGTGCAGCCAGAACCCGTCCAGCCCCGCCTCCTGGATCGTGATGATCGGATAGCTCTCACCCGTTCGCGCCTGTGCCTTGCGCTTCAGCTCCGCAAACAGCTTCAAGAGTTCCGCAAGATCGCCGGCCTCCACGCTGCGCTTCGACATCTTCTCGCCCTTGCCGGGCGACAGCGAGGTCACCAGCCATGTCGAGCGGCTCAGTTCCAATGACACGAAAATTGCGCCAAACTGCGTGCGGATAGCGGCCAGTCCGTCGGAAGGATGATCGAGCAACATCATTGTCTCCAGGTTGAGTGTTTCAGCAACCTCAGTCTGGCCTCAGACTTGGCTGCTATCCACTCCCCATGGAATCTTCGCTGCGCTCGCAATGACGGAGTTTGTAGCAGCAACGGAGGCTACTCCGCCGCGAGAATCGTCCCCTCGACCTCGCCGAACCCCACGCGATAGCCATCCGCCTGGCACCAGCCGCGCATCACGAGACTGTCGCCGTCTTCCAGGAACGACCGCTTGACCTCACCGGGAAGCTCGGCCGGCTCGGTGCCGTTCCAGCTGATCTCCAGCAAACTGCCGCGCTGGTTCTTCTCCGGGCCGGAGATGGTGCCGCTGCCGAGGAGATCGCCGACATTCATGGCGCAGCCGGAGGAGGCGTGATGCACCAGCTGCTGCACCGAAGACCAGTACATATATTTGAAGTTGGTCCGACTGATGCCGGCAGGCGCGTTGACGCCCGCGGCACGCAAGGAGACATCGAGCTCCAGATCATAATTCTGCGGCTTGGCCTGCTTGAGATAATCCAGCGGCTCCGGCTGCTGCGCCGGCCCCTGCAGCCGGAACGGCTCCAGCGCTTCACGCGTCACCACCCACGGGCTGATCGAGGTCGCAAACGCCTTTGCGAGAAACGGTCCGAGCGGCACATATTCCCATTGCTGGATGTCGCGCGCACTCCAGTCGTTGAGCAGCACGAAGCCGAAAATCATCTCCTCGGCCTGGCTCTCCGTGAGCATGCCGCCCATCGGCGACGGCTGGCCGATCACGACACCCATCTCCAGCTCGAAATCGAGCCGCTTGCACGGCCCGAAGCTCGGCACCTCCACATTCGGCGGCTTCAACTGCCCGCGCGGACGCTTCACTTTGGTGCCCGAGACCACGACGGTGGACGCGCGGCCGTTATAGGCGATCGGCATGTGCAGCCAGTTCGGCTGCAGCGCATTGTCCTTGCCGCGGAACATCACGCCGACATTGGTGGCGTGCTCTTTGGACGAATAGAAATCGGTGTAGCCGGAGACAGTGAAGGGCAGATGCAGCCTTGCCTCGCGCATCGGCACCAGCGCCTGCTTGCGTAGCTCCCCGTTGTCGCGAAGTTCGGGATGATCGTGCCGCAGCAGTTCGCTGATCCGCGCCCGCGTCCTGGTCCAGACTTTTGGCCCGAGCGCCATAAAGGGATTAAGCGAGGAGCCGGAGAAGACGCCGAGCGGGCCGACATCGAGCCGGGAATCCTGTTCGAGCTCCCAGAGATCGAGCACGTGATTGCCAATCGCAACGCCAACCCGCGGCGTCGGATTGGCCGCGGTCGAGAACACGCCATAGGGCAAGTTCTGGATCGGGAAGTCGGAGGCGGGGTCGACTTCGATGAAGGAACGGAGGCTGGGATCGTTGGGGTGCGTCGTCACTTTTGGCCCGGTCCTTTCTTCTGGGAGAAGGTGGCGCGAAGCGCCGGATGAGGGGTTCTATCCGCGAGTCCGAATGGGAGAGGTTCACTCGCGGATAGAACCCCTCACCCGTCTCGCCGCTACGCGGCGAGCCACCCTCTCCCGCAAGGAGAGGGCAAGAACATCACCGCCGGTTCGGATCGAACCGCTTCTCCAGTCCCTTCCAGCAATCCGCGTAATCGTCCTGCAGCGTCGAGGCATTCGCCGCATGCGCTGTCACGCGCTGCGGATAGCGGGTCTCGAACATGAAGGCCATGGTGCCCGTGAGCTTGACCGGCTTCAGCTCGCCATTGCTGGCGTGCTCGAAGGCGTCGCGATCAGGGCCGTGCGGCAGCATGCAATTGTGCAGGCTGATGCCTCCGGGCACAAAGCCCTGCGGCTTGGCATCGTAGACGCCGTAGATCAGACCCATGAACTCGCTCATGATGTTCATGTGGTACCAGGGCGGACGGAAGGTGTTGTCGGCGACCATCCAGCGCTCGGGGAAGATGACGAAGTCGATGTTCGCCGTGCCTGCTGTCTCGGACGGCGAGGTCAGCACCGTGAAGATTGAGGGATCAGGGTGATCGAAACCGATGGCACCGACCGGCGAGAAGGTGCGCAGATCGTATTTGTAGGGCGCGTAATTGCCGTGCCAGGCGACGACGTCGATCGGCGAATGCGGCAAGGTGGTCTTGAACAGCGAGCCGCCCCATTTCACGAACAGCTCGGTCGGCGTGTCCTTGTCCTCGTAATGCGCGACCGGCGTGAGGAAATCCCGCGCGTTCGCAAGACAATTGGCGCCGATCGGCCCGCGCTCCGGCAGCGTGAAGGCGCCGCCATAATTCTCGCAGAGATAGCCGCGCGCCGGTCCGTTTGGAATTTCAACGCGGAATTTCACGCCGCGCGGGATCACCACGATCTCGCCGGGCTCGGCGTCGATGCGGCCGAATTCCGTAACGAGGCGAAGATTGCCCTGCTGGAGCACGAACATCAGCTCGCCATCGGCATTGTAGAAGTGCTGGTCCACCATCGACTTGGTGATGAGATAAACATGCGCGGCCATGCCAGCCTGCGTGTTGACGTCACCGGCGGTCGTCATGGTCTGCACGCCCCCGAGGAAGGTGACGTCCTCCTTCGGTAGCGGCGCCGGGTCCCAGCGCAGCTGCCCGATCGGCAAATCGTATTCATGGCAGGGCGCCGAGCGCCAAAGACCGGCATCGACCTTCTCGAAGCGGCCGGAGTGCCTCACCGAGGGGCGGATGCGATAAAGCCAGGAGCGCTCATTGGTGCCGCGCGGCGCGGTGAAGGGCGAGCCCGAGAGCTGCTCCGCGTAGAGGCCGTAGGCGCAACGCTGCGGCGAGTTGCGCCCGATCGGCAGCGCGCCCGGCAGCGCTTCGGTCTCGAAGCTGTTGCCGAATCCGGACATGTAGCCCGGCGTCACCTGCGCCGAGCTGCGGATGATCTGATCAGGCGAGGTATTGATGTTCATGACTATCCTCCTCCTTGCAGGGCCGCCCACATTTCCTGGTCGCGTTTGTCAGTCCAGATCACGGGATCGTCGATCCCCGACGCTTCGTCATAGGCGCGCGACACATTGAACGGCAGGCAGTGCTCGTAGATGGCAAAACTGTGGAATTTCGGGTCCATCACCTCGCGCGTCGCGGCCATCGATTCCTTCAGCGTACGGCCCTTTGCGACCGAGATTTCGGCGGCGCCATAGAGCGAGGTGACGAAATCGCGCGTCATCGCGATGGCCTCGCGCACGGTGGCTGTGCCCTTCAATGCATCACCGCGGCCCGGCGCGATTGCCTTGGGATTGAAATTGCGGATCTCGTTCAGCGTCAGCGGCCACTCGCGCAGATGCGCGTCGCCGCAATAGCAGGCCGAGTGATACTCGATGAGATCGCCGGAGAACATCACCTCCGCATCCGGCACCCAGGCGACGATGTCGCCGGAGGTGTGGCCGGCGCCGAGCTGCATCAAGCGCACCTCGCGCTTGCCGAGATAGATCGACATCTCGCCTTCGAATGTCAGCGTGGGCCAGGTCAGGCCAGGAATGCTTTGGGCATCCTGGAACAGCCGGGGAAAACGGCCATACTCGGAATCCCAATCCTGCTGGCCGCGTTCCTCGATCAGACGATAAGTCTCCTGCGAGGCGACGATGCCCTGCGCCTTGTAGGCGGAGGCGCCAAGCACGCGCACGGCGTGATAATGCGACAGCACGACATATTTGATCGGCTTGTCGGTGACGGTGCGCACACGCTCGATCACCTTGTTGGCCATCGCCGGCGTCGATTGCGCGTCGAACACGAGGCAGCCGTCATCGCCGACGATGATCGCCGTGTTCAGGTCGCCTTCGGCGGTAAACGCGTAGAGATCGGGACCGATCTCGGAGAAGGTGATCTTCTTCTCGGAGAGATCGCCGGTGGATGCGAAGTTCTTCGCCATCAGTTCGTCCTTCAAGTCTTGGGTTATTGTTGTTGCTGTTGCTGCTGTTGCTGGCCGTCGATCATGCGGCGTTTCGCCAGCACGAGCGCTTCCCGCAGCACGTCGATGTCTCCGATATGATTGGCGAGGATCAGCACCAGCGCCGCGTCGAAATCGGCGCTCTGCTCGTCGCTGAGGCCGCGATGGGCCTCTACGATGGAGCGAAAAGCATCGTCGGGCCGCGCAAAATTGGAGCTGGTGGATAACGGCATATCAGCCTCAATTCAGACCTGCGGCCCGCGACAGCGCGGCCGCGATCGCCTCACGCGTCGCATGGCGGAAACGCGCTGCGACGTAGCCGTCCGGCCTGAGCAGATAGGCGGAGCCCGGCTCGGCATCATAGCGCTTGCCGACGAGACCTTTGGGATCGGCAAGTCCGCCGTCGCCGCCGATGCGGAGATCCTTCACGCCTTCGGGCGCGTCGACCGCTGCGCCATTGCTGAACGACAGCAAAGTGAAATCCGTTCCATCCTTGCGGAAGGCATCCGTCAGGTAAGCTTGCTCGCCCGCGCGCGTTGCAACCGGCGCATCGAGCATGGAGCAGCCCGGCGATGGTCCACTGCGCCAGACATCTGCATCGCGCGATGACAGGGGCGAATCATAACTGCAAGGAACCGAGAGCCGGCCGCCATTGACCATACGCTTGCCGAACTCTGTCTCCTTGGCCAGTGACAGCACCGCCTGGCGCAACCGGGCTTCCTGATGCGAGTTCGGCGCCATGAAATCGGTCGAGCGGGTGGATTCGCGGATGTTCTCGTCGGCAGCCCCGCTGCGTTCGACATGGTAGCTTTCGAGCAGGCTCGCGGGCGAGGTGCCGCGCAGCACCCGGTCGAGCTTCCAGGACAGGTTTTCGGCGTCCTCAAGTCCCGAATTCGCCCCACGCGCGCCGAAGGGTGAGACTTGGTGTGCGGAATCACCGGCGAAAATCACGCGGCCATGAATGAAGCGGTCCATGCGCCGGCACTGGAATTTGTAGAGCGATATCCACTCGAACTCGAACTTGTCGTGGCCGAGCATGCGCTCGATGCGTGGCCGCACGTTTTCCGGCTTCTTCTCGACGACGGGATCGGCGTAGCGGTTGAGCTGGAGATCGATGCGCCAGACATCGTCGGGCTGCCGGTGCAGCAACGCCGAGCGTCCAGCATGAAACGGCGGATCGAACCAGAACCAGCGCTCGGTCGGGAATTCCGCCGTCATCTTGACATCGGCGATCAGGAACTGATCCTCGAACACCTGTCCGGCAAATTCGGCGCCGACCATCTGCCGCAACGAGGACCGGGCGCCGTCGCAGGCGACGGCATATTGCGCGTGCAGGCGATAGGCGCCTTCGGGCGTCTCGATTGTCAGTGCAACGGAATCGTTGCGTTGCTCGATCGACGTCACCTTGTTGCGCCACCGCAGATCGATCGCGGGCAGATCGCTGATGCGATCGACCAGATAGGCCTCGGCGTAATATTGCTGGAGATTGATGAAGGCCGGCCGCTTGTGGCCCTCCTCGGGCAGCAGGTTGAACTGGTAGAGCTGGGACTCGCCGTGAAAGATGCGGCCGACATTCCACACGACGCCCTTGTCGACCATGCGGTCGGCAACGCCGAGCCGGTCCCAATATTCCAGCGAGCGCTTTGAGAAGCAGATCGCCCGCGAGCCCTCGCCGATGCGGTCGGCATCATCCAGAAGGACGACGCGCTGGCCGCGCTGGGCCAGATCGATCGCCAGCGACAGCCCGACGGGCCCGGCGCCGACGACCACGACCGGGTGCTCGGCCGGACTTTGGCCGGCACGATCCTGGTCGGGATGGCGGCGATAGCCGAACTGGGATTTGGCCTGATGCGTATTGGCGCCCGCCATGCGCTAACCTCGGCTCTGGTCAGGAGAGGACTGATCTGCTAGATAGTCTCACGTGCAACTATTTTGGACCGGAGCCGGCCGGCCGTCAACTGGAATTCGGAGCGCAAGCCTTGGCGAGAACATCCAGCGACGCCGCGCTGAAGCGACAAGAGATGGACGAGGCGCCGCCGCGGCCGAAAGCGCGGCTCGATCTGTTCAAGTTCGTGCCGTTCCGCCTCAACCGGCTGGCAGCGGAGGTCAGTTCCGCGCTCGCAGTCGAATATCAGGAGCGTCACGGCCTCGACATTCCGGCCTGGCGCGTGATCGCGACGCTCGGCTTCCGCAACGATGCCTGTAGCGCGCAGTATATCTCGCAATGCACCCGCACGCACAAATCCACCATCAGCCGCGCGGTGACCACACTGCTGCATCAAGAGCTGATCGAGCGGGTCGAGAACGAAGCCGACCGCCGCGAATTCCGCCTGCAACTGACGAAGAAGGGCCGCGCGCTGTACGAGGAGTTGTTCCCGCAATTGCTGCGGCGGGAAGACGAGATCCTCGCCTGCCTCTCCGCACAGGAGCGCAAGCAACTCTCGGCCCTTCTCGGCAAGATCGAGCAGAGTCTCGATCTGATCCAGACCAGCGAAGAGGCCGACGCCAAGCAGGCGTACTAGACCCCTCTGTCGTTCCGGTGCGCGTCTAGGGCAAACCCGGAATCCATTCATCCACGTAACCGGCGGTGGGATGGATTCCAGGCTCGCCGCGTTGCGGCGCCCGGAATGACGGCTTCTCCGTCACTTCGCAAAAGACCGCGACGGCGGCAAATGCAGCGCCCAGGCATCGATCTTGTCGCTCGCGCGCGGATAGATCTCCGTCACGATCGGATCGTGCCCGGGAATATAGCGGTCGGGATGGCCGGCGAGGCGTTCGATGGTCTCCCAGCCCACGGCCATGTCGCCGACATTGTAGACAATCGGGAACGGGCTGCGGCGCTGCAGATTGCCGTAGTAATGCGCGGCGTCGGACGCCAGCACCACCGGACCGCGCGCGGTCTCGACCTTGACCACCTGCAAGCCGTCCGAATGGCCGCCGACGCGGTGCACGGTGACACCGGGCGCGATCTCGCCGTCGCCGGCATAGAAATTGACGCGCTCGCCATAGACATGGCGCACCATCTGGGTGACGTGCTCGACCGAGAATGGATGTCGCAGCAGTCCGTTGCACATGCAGCGGCCGGTGGCGTAAGCCATCTCGCGCTCCTGGAGGTGGAAGCGTGCATTCGGGAAGCGGTCGAGATTGCCGGCGTGATCGTAATGCAGATGCGTCACGATAATGTCGCGAATGCTCGACGCGGCGACGCCAAAACGCTCCAGCGCATCGACCGGATTGAGCGTCAGCTTGCGGGCGCGCGAGGTCGCCTCCTCGGCATTGAAGCCGGTATCGACCAGAATATCGCGGCCCTGCCCCCGGATCAGCCAAACGAAATAGTCGAGATCCTGCGCCGCGCTGTCATGCGGGTCGGGCGCCAGAAAAATTCATGCTGGGGGTGCGCGGCGACATGGTCGCATAACGCAGGGCGTAGATTTCGTAGGCGTTTCCCATGACTTCGATCCTGGATTTTGCTTTTTCTGAATGGACCTGTCGCGCACCAAGCCATCGCCCGCAGCAAAGGTCAAACCTCCCCGAGCCTGCGGTTGACGCAGGCCGCAATGTGAGACCAATCACATCTTCGTCTTCGTCGCGAGTACCAGCCTAAATTAGCATGACAGCCGGAACCCTGAACGAGAACGCGTCGAGTAGAACCGTGATCGGCGAATTATTCCCTCGCAGCCGACCCTTGCGTCGCGGTCAATTGTCGCGATAGTGCCGGATCTCCAAGCGGTTGACGCCCCCACTCCCCGGTTTGATAATGCACATTGCGTAAGTTAATGTCGCCGCGGCGCAAGCTGGTAACGGCGCCTTTTTTGGCTGGACCGCGCTGACTATGAAAATTCGCCTGCTTTTTCTTCTGCCATTCCTTATATCGCTCATTCCGACCGCGGCGTCGCATGCGGCCGGTGACCGCTACGCGCTGGTCATCGGCAATGCCAAATATCCGGACGCGGACAGCCCGCTGAAGGAGCCGATCAACGACGCCCGCGACATCGCCGACGAGCTCAAGCGCGACGGCTTTTCCGTTGAGATCGGCGAGAACCTGACCGGCGACGGCATGCGCCGCGCCTTCGACAAGCTCTACGGCAAGATCAAGCCGGGCTCGGTGGCGCTGATCTTCTACAGCGGGTTCGGCATCCAGTCGGCACGGCAGAGCTACATGATTCCGGTCGATGCGCAGATCTGGACTGAGTCCGACGTCCGTCGCGACGGTTTCAGCATCGAAGCCATCCTGGGCGAGCTCAACACCCGCGGCGCCGGCGTCAAGATCGCATTGATCGATGCCAGCCGGCGCAATCCCTTCGAACGGCGGTTCCGCAGCTTTTCGGCGGGCCTGACCCCGGTGATCGCGCCGAACGGCACGCTGGTGATGTATTCGGCGGCGCTGGCGTCCGTGGTGTCGGACGCCGGCGGCGACCACAGCCTGTTCGTTCAGGAACTGCTCAAGGAAATCCGCGTCCCCGACTTGATGGCGGAGGAGACGCTGAACCGCACCAAGATGGGTGTCACCCGCGCATCGCGCGGCGAACAGGTGCCGTGGATCTCGTCCTCGCTCGCCGAGGATTTCTCGTTCATTCCGGGGACCGCTGGATCGCGCCCGACGGCAACGACCCCGTCGGCGGCACCTCCCGCACCGCCACCTCCCGTGGTTGCCAACAGCCCGCCTCCGGCGCCGCCCGCGCCGCCAGCACCACCCGTAGCTCTGAACAATCCGCCGGCGCCGCCTGCACCTCCGTCACCGCCGCCGGCACCGAAGCCGCAGGTCGAGGCCGCGCTGCCTGTGCCGCAACCGCCGGCCAAACCGGCCGAGCCAGCTGCGGCGCCGAACGCGGATGGCGGGCCGGGCGCGGCCGCGCTGGCTGAAGATCCCACCATCAAGGGCCTGACGGCCAAGATCGCCACCAATCCTGATGACGTGAATGCGCTGTACCGGCGCGGCCAGGTCTATGCCAGCAAGGGCGCCTACAGCCTCGCCATCAAGGATTTTGACGACACGCTCCGGATCAATTCGAAGGACGTCGAAGCGCTGAACAACCGCTGCTGGACCCGGGCCGTGGTCGGCGACCTCCAGGCCGCGCTGAAGGATTGCAACGAGGCGCTGCGGTTGCGGCCGAACTTCGTCGATGCGCTGGACAGCCGGGGCTGGTGAACCTCAAATCGGGAGCGGTCAAGAATGCCATCGCCGATTTCGACGCGGCGCTCAAGATCAACCCGCGACTGACCTCCTCGCTGTTTGGGCGGGGGATTGCCAAGCAGCGCAACGGCTCGGCCCAGGAAGGGGCGCTCGACCTCGCCAATGCCAAGGCGATGGATCCGAACATCGTGCAGGAATTCGCAAGCTACGGAGTACGTTGATATTTTTTGATTTGAGACCCGCGGCGCCTCGAACCCGTGGCGGCCCGCCAAAGACTAACCGAACGGACGGCGCAGGCGGCCTTGCGGTGGGGCCACTGGCAGGAAATTTTGAACCGCGCGGGCTCGCGCAGGAAGGACTGGCAATGAGATTGGCTGCAAATGGACTGACCGCGATCCTGTCCATCATCACCATCAGTGCCGCACTGACGCTCCCGCCCGCCTTCGCCGGCGACGACGGCAACAGTAAGAACGTTACCGAGGACGAGATCGTCCGCGCGCTGGCGCCGGCGCCGAAGAAGCCCCTGACCCGCGGCCTCTCGATTGCCCCGCAGACCGATCCGGCGCCGAACCCGGCGGAAACCAAGCTGATCCAGTCCGTTCGCGGCCGCGCCACCCGCTCGCTGTCGTCGACCGAGCGTGAGGAGATCGCCTCCGTCGCCAAGGACAAGCCGAATATCGATCTCGAAATCACCTTCGACTACAACTCGGCCGACATCAGCACCAAGTCGCTGCCTTCGGTGCAGGCGCTCGGCCGCGCGCTCACCAGCCCCGATTTGAAGGGCTCGACCTTCGTGGTCGCCGGCCACACCGACGCCGCCGGCAGCGAGGGCTACAATCAGGAGCTGTCGGAACGCCGCGCGGATTCCATCAAACGCTACCTCGTCGAGAAGTGCGGCATTGCCGCCACCGACCTCGTCACCGTCGGCTATGGCAAGAGCAAATTGAAGGATCCGAGCCAGCCGATGGCGGAGGTGAACCGCCGCGTGCAGGTCGTGAACATGGAAAACAAGACCACCGCATCGAAGTGACCACGACGTAATCCGTTGAAGTGACAAGTCGTGATGTGGTGTAAAGTCTTGCTCCCGGCGTGCGTCCCGCAGCCCTGCGGGACGCCGCTTCGTTTCAGGGAAACGTTCCCAGCAACCCCGAGCCAGGCCAGGATGATCCGGCGATGAACATCTCCGAATATCTCAAGCCTGCAGGAACCGTGGCGTTCATCGTTGCGCTCGGCGTCGGCTATTATTGGTTCGAGCATCGGCATCGCCCCGAGGCGAAGGAGACGCCGGGCGAGGCGCTCGTCATCGTGACGAAGTCGACCAATGCCTGCTTCTCCGATCTGGTGCGCGTCACCGGCTTCTTCGTGCCGCGGCGCGAGGCCGTGGTCATCGCCGACCAGGAAGGGTCGAAGGTCACCGACGTCTTCGTCACCGAAGGCGCTGTCGTCACCGACAACCAGGAGCTGGCGCGCCTGACAGCGCCGCCGCAGATGCCCGGCCAGCCGCAAAGGCCGGGCCCGCAAGGCCCGATCTCGCTGAAGGCACCCGCACCGGGTCTCATCACGGAAGTGCGGACCATTGTCGGCGCGCCGGCCTCGCCGCAGGCGGGACCGATGTTCCGTATCGCCGTCAACAACGAGATCGAGCTGGATGCGCAGGTCCCGGCCGTGCACATGCCAAAACTCAGCCCCGGCGCGACGGTACGGATCAGCCGGGACGACGCCGCCGATCTGATCGGCCGGGTCCGGCTGGTTGCCCCCGAGATCGACCGCGCCACGCAGCTCGGCCGCGTTCGCATCAGCGTCACCAACAATCCGTCGCTGAAGGTCGGCGTGTTTGCCCGTGCCTCGATCGACGCCAAGCGAAGCTGCGGCGTCGCAGTTCCCAAGACCGCGATCGACCATCTCACCGTGCAGGTGGTCAAAGGCAACACCGTCGAGACGCGCCGGGTGCGCGTCGGGCTGACATCCGACAGCCAAACCGAAATCCTTGAAGGGGTCGACGTCGGCGAAATCGTCGTGGCCGACGCCGGCTCTTCGCTCCACGACGGCGACCAGATCAGGACCATGTTCGCCGATGAACTCGATCGCACGCGGGTACGCTGATGGCTCTCAATATCTCGGCATGGTCGATCCGGAATCCGCTGCCGTCGGTGGTCTTCTCGATCATTCTGTTGATCCTCGGCTGGACCTCCTTCACCAAGCTCGCGATCACGCGACTGCCCTCTGCCGACATTCCCGTGATCTCGGTCGCAGTAGCGCAGTTCGGCGCCGCGCCCGCGGAGCTCGAATCCCAGGTCACCAAGACCGTTGAAGACGCCGTCTCCGGCGTCGAGGGCGTGCGGCACATCACCTCCTCGATCACCGACGGCGTGTCGGTCACCACCATCCAGTTCGCGCTGGAGACCAATACCGATCGCGCGCTCAATGACGTCAAGGACGCAGTGACGCGCGTGCGCTCGAATCTGCCGCAGAACGTCACCGAGCCGCTGATCCAGCGCGTCGACGTGATCGGCCTGCCGATCGTCACCTATGCGGCGATCTCGCCCGGCAAGACGCCGGAGCAGCTCTCGTATTTCGTCGACGACGTGGTCAAGCGCGCACTGCAAGGCGTCCGCGGCGTTGCCCAGGTCGAGCGCATCGGCGGTGTCGAGCGCGAGATCCTGGTCTCGCTCGACCCCGACCGCCTGCAGGCGATGGGGCTGACCGCCGTCAATGTCAGCCAGAGCCTGCGCGGCACCAATGTCGACGTCGCCGGAGGCCGCGCCGAAATCGGCAAGAACGACCAGGCGATCCGGACCCTGGCCGGTGCCAAGACGCTGAGCGATCTTGCGGGCACGATGGTTCCGCTGTTCGGCGGCGGCGAGGTCCGTCTCGACGATCTCGGTACCGTCACCGACACCATCGCCGACCGCCGCACCTTCGCCCGCTTCAACGGCGAGCCGGTGGTCGCGCTCGGCATCAAGCGTTCCAAGGGCGCCAGCGACGTCAAGGTCGCCGAAGCCGTGCAGAAGCGCATCGACGCGCTCAAGGCCGCCTACCCCGACGTCGATCTCAAGCTGATCGACACCTCCGTCGAATACACCAACGGCAATTACGAGGCGGCGATCTCGACCCTGTTCGAGGGCGCCATCCTCGCCGTCGTCATCGTGCTGTTGTTCCTGCGCGACCTGCGCGCCACCATCATTGCCGCCGTCTCGCTGCCGCTGTCGATCTTCCCGGCGTTCTGGGCGATGGACATCCTCGGCTTCTCGCTCAACCTCGTCAGCTTCCTCGCCATCACGCTATCGACAGGTATTCTGGTCGACGACGCCATCGTCGAGATCGAGAATATCGTACGGCACATGAACATGGGCAAATCGCCCTATCGTGCTGCGCTCGAAGCCGCCGATGAAATCGGCCTCGCCGTGATCGCGATCTCGCTGACCATCATCGCGATCTTCGCGCCCGCAAGCTTCATGTCGGGCATCGCCGGACAGTTCTTCAAGCAATTCGGCATCACCGTCTCGGTGCAGGTGTTCTTCTCGCTGCTCGCAGCGCGCTTCGTGACGCCCATGCTGGCGGCCTACTTTCTCAAACATGGCAATCATGAGGAGCCGCCGCCCGGCCGCCTCCTGCGGACCTATCACGGCCTCGTGTCGTGGTCCGTGAAACACTATTTCATCACCGTGCTGATCGGGTTCGGCATCTTCGCGGCCTCGATCTGGAGCATCACGCTGCTGCCGCAAGGCTTCTTGCCGGCGCAGGACAGCGCCCGCTCGCTGCTCGCCCTCGAACTGCCGCCGGGCACGCAACTCGCCTACACCGAAAAGGTCACCGAGGACATCGTCGCACGGCTACGCAAGCGGCCCGAGGTGAAGAGCATCTTCGTCGACGGCGGGCGCGTCCCGCCGGGCACCCAGGAAGTCCGGCGCGCCGCCCTGATCATCAATTACACGCCCAAGAACGACCGCCACATCACCCAGCGCGAGCTTGAATTCTCGATCAGCCAGGAGCTGGAGAACGTTCCCGATATCCGCTTCTGGTTCCTGGACGAGAACGGGCTGCGCGCAATCTCGCTGGTGGTGACCGGCGTCGATGCCAACATCGTCAACAACGTCGCCAGCGAGCTCGCGACGCAGATGAAGCGGATTCCGACGATCTCCAACGTGATCTCGGAAACCTCGCTGGAGCGTCCCGAGCTGCGCATCGAGCCGCGCGCCGATCTCGCCGCCCGGCTTGGCGTCTCGACCGAAAGCCTGTCGCAGACCATCCGTGTCGCGACCATCGGTGACGTCGGCCCGGCGCTTGCCAAGTTCGACGTCGGCGACCGCCTGGTCCCGATCCGGGTGCAGCTCGAGGACGCCGCGCGCGGCAATCTCAAGACACTGGAGCAGCTGCGCGTGCCGCTCGGCGAGCACGGCGAGAAGGGCGGCGTTCCGCTCTCGGTCATCGCCGACGTCAAGCTCGACCAGGGTCCGACCAGCATCAACCGCTACGACCGCGAGCGACAGGCAACCGTCGCCGCCGACCTCGTCGGCTCAGCGGCGCTCGGCGACGCCACCAAGAGGATCTACGACCTGCCGGTCATGAAGAGCCTGCCGAAGGGCGTAAAGGTCTCACCCTCCGGCGACGCCGAAAGCCTCAACGAGCTGTCCGGCGGCTTTGCCACCGCGATCACGGCCGGCCTGATGATGGTCTATGCGGTGCTGGTGCTGCTGTTCGGCACCTTCCTGCAGCCGATCACCATCCTGTTCTCGCTGCCGCTCTCGATCGGCGGCGCGATTGCGGCGCTGCTCGTCACCGGCAAGCAGCTCACCACGCCGGTGTGGATCGGCATTCTGATGCTGATGGGCATCGTCACCAAGAACGCAATCATGCTGGTGGAGTTCGCGATCGAATCCATCAAGTCCGGCAAGCCGCGCGACGAGGCGATGATCGACGCCGGCATGAAGCGCGCCCGCCCGATCGTGATGACGACGATCGCGATGGCCGCAGGCATGATACCGAGCGCACTTGCGGTCGGCGCCGGCGGCGAGTTCCGCTCGCCGATGGCCCTCGCGGTGATCGGCGGCCTGATCTTCTCCACCATCCTGTCGCTGGTGTTCGTGCCTGCGATGTTCATGGTGATGGACGACCTCGGCGCCCTGATCTGGCGCTTTGGCAAGCGGCTGATCGTGCACGGCGAGGATGCGGAGACGGGTGATCATCATGCGGATGCGGCACCGCCGCCGAAGC
This sequence comes from Bradyrhizobium sp. RDM12, assembly GCF_051917485.1. NCBI lineage: Bacteria > Pseudomonadati > Pseudomonadota > Alphaproteobacteria > Hyphomicrobiales > Nitrobacteraceae > Bradyrhizobium > Bradyrhizobium sp. RDM12. Next base: position 1,513,012 of record NZ_CM133064.1, on the reverse strand, counting down.
GCATTGTGCATCCGGCGGCGGAGTAGATCGCGCCGAATAGCGGAATTCGTCGCCGCGATCGCTTGATCTCACTCGTTCCGCGCGATCGCCGTCAGCTTGGTTATGTTCCGCAGCAGGATGCGGCCGCGCTGGAGGTCCAGGATCGCTTCCTTGCGCCAGGTCTGAAGCTGGCGATTGACGCTCTCGCGGGCGGCGCCGACGAAGACGCCGAGCTGCTCCTGCGAGATGTGCACCTCGGAACCGAAATCGGCGGCGAGCGCGCAGAGCCGCCGCGCCAGCCGCACCGGTAGCGGCTGCAACATGGATTCTTCCATGCGCTCGCTCTGCCAGAGGATGCGCTGGCACAAGAGCGCGATGATCTTGATCGCAACCTTGGGCTCGCGCTCGAGGAAGGCGAGGAAGTCTTCGCGCCGCAGCACGAACAATTCGCTCACCTCACCGGCGGTCGCATCCGCAGTGCGGCTCTGGCCGTCCAGCACCGCGACCTCGCCGAACAGGTCGCCTGGGCCCATGAAGTTCAGCGTCAGCCGGCTGCCGTCGGAGGCGCCGGTCTCGATGCGGACCTGGCCGCGGCGCACGCCGAACAGCGCGTCACCGGGGTCGCCCTTCTGGAACAGCAACTCGCCATTTGCCAGATGCTGGGTGTGGCAGAGGTTGGACAACCGCTGGAGTTCGTCCGTTCCGAGATCGGCGAACATGGCATTCATTTTGAGAATGACCGCAAATTCGGCCTGCTTGCTCATTTCAACGTCCTTGTGAATTTCTTTGGCAAATCGCTCGGAAGCATCAGCATCAGAATCGCGTAAAACCGCGTTGGGCAAGTGTGTCATAAGTCACATAACTTTGCAGTACGTTCCGATTATTTTTACCGGCTTGGAGCGGCTTCCCGTCCCGGGATAAACTCAGGCGTAAAGGGCGGGCCATCTGCCGGTTTCGGCGCCACTCGTCCATCGTTGGAAAGTCGACATGAGAGCAGTGAAATTCGTCGGCGCAGCTTTGGTCGCAATCATCGTTGTGATCGCACTCCTGCTGGTGATCGGGATCCCCTCGGGCTTCCTGACCGCGAGGATTGCCTCGCGCGTCGAGCAGGCGAGCGGCTATCGCCTCTCGATCGATGGCACCACCAGGATCAGCCTGTGGCCGACGCTGAACGTCAAGCTGAACGACCTCACGCTCCAGGACCCCAAGGACCGCAGCGGCATCACGCGCGTGACGATCGACAGCGTGCAGGCCGACATGTCGCTCGCAAGCGTGTGGTCGGGTCGCCCTGACATCAGCGAGATCGTCGTCACCCATCCGGTGCTGTACCAGCCGCTGCTGCGCGAGCGCCTGCCAAACGCCGATGCGGCGCCGAAGCCGCTTGCGCTCGATATGGACGGTGCGAGCATCGACCGTATCAGGATCATCAACGGCGAAGTCGCATTCTCGCGCGTGCGCGATCGCGTCGACGGCCGTATCAGCGCGATCAATGCCGACGCCGTCATGGGCCGCGACCGCAAGGTCAATGTCGCCGGCACCGCGCGCGTCGGCGAGCACCCGACCAAGTTCGACATCAAGGCGACCACGCCAGCGCCGCCGATCGAGCGGCAAACCATCCCGGTGGATTTCGCCATCGATATGCCCGACGTGCTGAAGTCTCAGCTCGCCGGCCATGCCGAGCTGCGGCTCAACGGTGCGGTCGTGATGGTCAACGGCGTCAATGGCACGCTCGGCGATGGCGCGTTCAACGGCTGGGCCTCGGTCGACATCGCGAGCAAGCCGCTGGTGAAGGTCGATCTCGACTTCCAGCGGCTGGCGATTCCGCTGGCGAAATCGCCTGACGGCAGCACCGGGCAGCCCTGGAGCGACGCGCCGATCGATGTGTCGGGGCTGAACTATGTCGATGCGCAGGTCAGGATCTCGGCCAACGAAGCCGTGATCGGCGACGCCCACCTTGCGCCGCTGGCGCTCGATGCAAAACTCGCCGGCGGGATATTGAAAGTGAGCACGGCGAATCTCGGCGCCTATGGCGGCCAGGTTTCGGGCGAGGTAATCCTCGATGCGACCAGCGGCGCGCCGAGCTTTGCGATGCATTCCGACCTCGTCGGCGTGCGCGCGCTGCCGCTGCTGCAGGGGCTTGCCGAATTCGACCGGATCGACGGCAAGCTGCAAGCCAAGCTCGCGCTGCGCAGCGCTGGCACCAGCCAGCGCGAGCTGATGGCGAACATGCAGGGCACGGCCTTCGTCAGTTTCCAGGACGGCGCCATCCGCGGCATCAATGTCGCGCAGATGATCCGTTCGCTGACGTCGGGCACGCTGTCGGGCTGGCAGGACAGCCAAAACAACAGCCAGGAGCAGAGCACCGACCTGTCGCAGCTCTCCGCGTCCTTCCGCATCGACAAGGGCCAGGCGGTGACCACCGATCTCAATCTGATCGGACCGCTGGTGCGCGTCACCGGCACCGGCACCATTGCGCTCGACACCAAGATGATGGGCTTTCGCGTCGAGCCGAAGCTGGTGATGACGACCGAAGGCCAGGGCCGCGCCTCCGATCCCGTCGGCTTCGGCATTCCCGTGATGATCACCGGCGCGTGGTCGCAGCCGCGGATCTACCCTGACATGGCCGGCGTGCTCGACAATCCGGATGCCGCCTATGCCAAGCTGCGCGAGATGGGCAAGGGCCTGTTCGGACCTGATGGCGCGGGGCTCGGCAACATCCTGAACAGTTTTGGCCTCGGCGGCGCCGCTGCGCCGGGTGGCGGCAACGCCAACCCGCCGACGCAGCAGCAAGGGCAAGGACAAGGACAAGGGCAGACCAATCTGCTCGGCGGCCCGCTCGGCGAGGCGATCGGCAATCTGATCCAGCAGGGCCTCTCGAGCGGTGCCGGCAACGGCGCCGGCCGAAGCCGCAGCCTGCCCGGCGCATCGGCCACACCGGCACCCCAGGCTTCGCCGACCCTCCGACCCAGGACCCGCCTGAGGCGCAGCAGGACAGCCAACCGATGAACGATGTGATGCGGCAGCTGTTCAATCGGTGATTGGCGCCACACCCGCCCTCGACCGGTCCTCACCGGTCCAAAAGCCCAATTTGTGGTAAAAGGGCCGTGGCCCCGTGCGGCCCGTAGCGCCGACGCCGATCACGGCGCGATGGAGACCTGGATCTCCTACCGCGCCACCAAGACATCGCTGAACAAGTCGCTCGAAGACCGCGTCGCGACCCAGCTCGGCGAGATCGAGCGCATCCGCAAGCTCGAGCGCTCCGCGGCGCGGCGGCGGGGGTGACCTCCAACACAAAAATCGAAAACAACCCCATGCATAGTAGCCATAGCCCTGAGCCGCATGGCGAATTCCACGCAGCTTACGGATTTTGCGAAATTCTCTTTGACACGTCGGGCAAAACACTGGCAGGATGGCATCATCGGGCGTTTGCGCGTGATATCACCAGGCTCTGATGTGCTTGCCCGTCGGGTCACAGCCGTCCCCCTCAAGCAACCGCGCTGTCGTTAATCTCACGTATCGTGCTGACGAGACGGACGACCTTGGCCTCGTCGAACAAATGCTCCGGCCCCGTCGGCGCAATCGCGGTGAAAGGCGGCTCGTATAGCAACGACGGGTCCATCATGCCTTGATCGGTCAAATGCTCCACCACCATGTTGATGAACTCGATTTGGGCTGCGGTCGCGGTGCCAGAGGCGATGAACCCGCCGAATGCTTCGCTCACAGCGGCGCGATCAAGTCCTACGAGTGAGCGCACGAACCGTCCAAAGCCGTGGCTCGTCTCACGCGCGCGCTCGATGTCGCCGGCCGCGCCAACGCCGGCATCGAGCAGCATCTTCTCCAGCTCGGTGAGATCGGACGAGGTCAGCGGCTTGCCCTGGCGTAGCTTGTGCAGGACGATATTGTCCTGATGAGCGCGCAGGAAATGACGGGCCTTGCTCCTGAAGCGAGCGAAATCGGCCTCGCCGACTTGGGGCAATTGCAGCTCGACGCCTTCGCCGATCTCGTCCGCGAAGTTTGAATAAACCAGCGCCTTCTTGCCTTTCTCGATGTGCTGCACGAGGTCACGGAGGCGCAAACGCACCAGCTCGAGGAGCGGCACGGTGACGCCTTCCCACCACTGATCGGTCTGGATCTCTTCGATCAGCTCGGCATGCTGCGCGATCGCGGGAATGGCGGTCTGCTCTTCCAGGGCGGACGCGATGTCGAGAAGCTGCTTGCGCAGCGTGTCGAAACGCTTTGAGCCCTTGAGCAGCGCCAGTTCGAGCTGGAACATCAGGAGGTCGAAGCGTTTGGCATCCTCGGTGCCCAGCATGTGGCTTGACGGCAGCGGCGCGACTTCGTCGACCAGCTCCTTGCGCTTCTCGTCATCGATCACGCGCCATGCATTCGGCTCGCGAAACTTTTCCACGGAGCGGCGATGCTGACGCACGATGAAATTATCTTCGTTCATTCCGCCAACGATCTCTTGCAGCGTTTTGGCGGCGGACGCGCGAATGTCCGGCTCGCTCGGCGGCGCGTCGTCGCCCAGCTCGTAGGGGGTCTGTGCGCCCGCAGCAAAGCCGTCTGCCTTGGCATGCTTCTCATCCAACGCCCGCACCAGATCGACCCGACCTGCAAACAGGCGCTCGGACAGCGAGCGTGCCGCGCTCGCCTCCTTCAATTCGGGATTGGCACCGAAGAACTCGATGTTTTGGCAGTAATCGAAGACACGGAAGAATTCCTTGTCCTGCCCAGGGCCAAACAGATCGGGACACAGCCGCGTACCACGACCGATCATCTGCCAGAATTTCGTCTTGGAACGTACCGGTTTGAAGAAGACGAGGTTGACGACTTCGGGCACATCGATGCCGGTATCGAGCATATCGACGGAGATCGCGATATCGGGGCCTTGGCCTTGGCCGAAAAGTCGTCGATCAGCGTCTGGGCGTAGGCTCCCGTCTGGTGCGTGATCACCCGCGCGAAATGTCCGGTCAACGCTGGATAGGCCAAATTGAATCGCTTCTCGATGAATTTCGCGTGTGCCTCGTTCTTGGCAAAGAGGATGGTCTTGCCGAGCCGGTCACCGCCCTCGACCTTCAGGCCGTTCTGCATGAGATGAGCGATGACGAGATCGACCGTCTCCTCGTTAAAGAGACGCTTGTTGACCTCGGCGGCTTCAATGGTGTCGGGAACATCGTCCTCGCCCCATTCCAGCATGTCCCACTGGTCTTTTTCCTCGGGGCTGAGATCGTCATAGCGCAGCCCGGAACGGACGATCTTCAACGGCACGGAGATCGTCTTTGGCGGCACGAGATGCCCCTCGGCCACCGCCTCCTCCAGCGAGTAGGCGTCGGTCGGCACGCCGTCTTCGAGATCAAACAGCGAGTAGGTGTTGCGATCGATCTCGTCCTTTGGCGTCGCGGTGAGGCCCACGAGGAAGGAGTCGAAATACTCGAAGATGGCCCGGTAGCGCTGGTAGACCGAGCGATGCGCCTCGTCGATGACGATGAGATCGAAATGGCCGGGACCGAACTTGGCCTTGCCTTCCTGCTTGCCGTCGATCAGGCCCATCATGGTCGGATAGGTCGAGATGAAGACGCGGCCTTCGCTGGTTCGCTCGGTCACGAGATTGACCGGAGCGGATCCGGCAAATGCGCCTTGAAGGCGCCGGCCGCCTGGTTCACCAGCGCAACCCGGTCGGCGAGGAACAGCACGCGCTTGACCCAGCCGGCGCGCATCAGGAGATCGACAAGCGCGATCACGGTCCGCGTCTTGCCGGAGCCGGTCGCCATGACGAGCAGCGCCTTGCGCTCCCCGTCCTCCTCGAAATGTTTTGCGATGGAGCGGATGGCCCGGTGCTGGTACGGCCGCTCGACGATTTTCCGGTTGATCGCCTCCGCGCCAAGCGATCTGCGGCGAGACCGGCGCTGGATCAGTAGTTCCAGTTCGTCGTGCTTGTAAAACCCGCCGATCTGGCGCGGCGGTGAGCTGCTATCGTCCCAGATCCAGTGCTCATAACCGTTGGAATAGAAGATCACGGGACGCTGGCCGTAGCGTGCTTCCAGACAGTCGGCATAAAGCTTGGCCTGCTGCTGGCCCGCGCGGGCATCCTTGCGGGTCCGCTTGGCCTCGACCAGGCCGAGCGGCTTGCCATCCGCGCCCCTGAGCACGTAATCGACAAAGCCAATGCCCTCATTGTTCGGCATGCCCTCGACCCGAAACTCAGTATCGTCGGGCTTGTCGAGCGCCCACCCGGCCTCGCGCAGCAACAGGTCGATATAGCGATCCCGTGTCTCGGCCTCGTTGTAGTCGTGGCGATCGGGCCGCGCCTCCGCCGCCTTGCGGGCCGCGGCGACCTCGGCGCGAATTGTCTTCAGCTCTTCGTCGAGGTTCTGCTTGTCGAGGAGAAGCTTCGTCAGTTCGCCGTTTTTGGCGTCGAGCTCGGCCTGCTGCGTCTTGAGCTGGACAAACGCCTTCTTCAAGACCTCGTCGCGGCGCAACAGCACCGACGGATCGAAGACGAGGCTATCCGCCGGTTTGACCTTGGCGTAGGTGCGCGCAAACCAGAAGCAGACGTGAAACAGCTCCTTCACCGCGCCGGTGGCATCCCCGGAGCTGATGCGGCGCTCTTCATGGACGGCGCGGTTGCGCAGCGTGTTGATGTAGCGCGCCTTGGCAAACACGGCTTCGCCCGCGACCTTGCGGAAGCTCGGCTCGTGCAGCAGCGCTGCGATATTGTCCTGATACGGCAGTTTCAGGCCGGGATCGTTGCGGAACGCCCATTTCACGGCGAGCTCGACGGTCTTGCCGGCGAAGAATGCCGCCGCCGTCGGCGACGCCGCCGCCTGGCGCTCGGCCTCCACCGCAGCTTCGTGCAAGTTGGGGAATTCGGCCGCGAGGAAGGTGAAATTCGACATCGGGCGCGCCGTCAGGCCGCGTCCGCGACGGCGCGAATTTCGAGATGCACGCCAGTCTCCGTCTGCAGCACGCTGATGACTCCGAGCAGGTTCTCGGCGGTCGGATTGCCTTCGGGACCGAACATGCGCATCAGGCTCTTTTCCGGCCGGCCGAGCACCTTGCTCAACCGCTCGAAGCCGATGGTCGCATTGATGTAGGCGCGCAAGGTGGCGCGGCCATCGGCAGTATTTCCGGCGAGCAAGGCCTGCACCGCTTCCTGAAACAGGGCCTCGCGAAAGGCCGGATCGCGCTCCGCTCGTTTCCGTACCGTGTCACGAAAATCCCGCGTCAACGCCATTGTCGTCACCTTTCACCGCGCTTGCGCGCCTTGTAGTCCCCAGCAGCGAAGCGCGGCGTCGATATCGTTGCGCTGCCTTCGCTTCGTACCGCCACCAGGCAGGATGATCAGCGCGTTGCCGTCCCAGCCGAAATAGACCCGATAGCCGGGGCCTCGATTGATCTTCAGTTCGGCGGCGCCTTCGCCGATCGATTTGACGTTCGACACATTACCGTCAGCCAGCCGCTCGATGGCGACGGTCACGCCAGAGGCCGCCTGGGCGTCGAGACCGTCGAACCAGCGACGGAACGGACTACGACTTTTCGAAACATATTCTTCTATTCGGATCCTATGGTATCGTATACGTTACCAACCTGCAACCGAAACATCGCGGCTACACGCTGGGGGGAACATGACCCGGCAGAGCACGAAACGCAAACCGGCGACACCAGGCGAGATCCTCTCCGAGGAATTCATGAAGCCGATGGGCCTGACCCAGGGCGCGCTGGCCGAGGCTATGGGCGTACAGCGCAAGCACGTCAACGAACTCTGTAACGACCGTCGCAACGTCACCGCGGCCACGGCGCTGATTCTCGCCCGCGTGTTCGGCAACAGCCCGGACTTCTGGCTGAACGTGCAGCGGCGAACCGATTTGTGGGAAGCGATGCATTCGGCCCGCGACCGCAAGCGGATCGAACGGGCGCGACCGCTGACGTCGGCGGCGTGACGCGCGGGCGCGGGACGGGAGGGACAGCGCTCAATAGGCGGTCCTCGGCCGGACACTGAGCTCTACAGCAGGCCCGATGACTTGCCCGCGTCGATCCGCTCGATATCCTCCTTGAGGAGGGTGTTCACCAGCTCATTCAGCGAAGTTCTCTTGGCATCGGCCAATTCGGACAGATAGGCCAGCACATCGGGCTCCAGATGGACGGGCGGCACGAGGCGTGCGCCCTTCCGGAAGAACTTACCGCGCTCGGCGGCCGAGGAATCGGATTCGTCCTTCATCGGATCACCCATCTTCGTAGGACTTGATCTCTCGGCGGGTCGGGTGGCGCGCGGAGATGATGCGGATAGCCGTCCGCTCCGGGGCAGCTCGACATAGGTATGCACGACCAGAAGCAGCTTGTCGGCCGGGTTCGGCCCATCGCAAAAAGGGCCGGCGGACCGCTGAAGATACCTATCGTCGCCCTCAAAGGCCAGCCCGTGCTTGCGCCGATTGCTCGTCCGCTTTCGCCGGGTCCCAATCGAGCTCGAACTGCAGGGTTAGAGCTGCCCAGAGAAGGCGCGGTGCTGGAGCGAGGAGAAGAGATACTCTAGAGCCGTAGCATCTTGCTCGTAAATCTTTCGAAGTCCAGCAATTGCCGCAACCTCCCGATCGTAGACGCGCTGCGTCTCCCGGTCGGGCAAAAGAATTGGAATGCTCTGCATCTCCTTTGCGTTGATATTAGCCATTCCAACGATGCTCTTGGCCATTCCGCGGAGCGTCGCCTTGCCATGGCGGGAATTCAAATAGCCGGAAACATAGTGAGGACTAAAGCCTTGTTTAACTCGAGCGCGCACCAAATAGCCAGCAAAGGCAAACGGCTCATCCCTATCAAACACAGCCGTCTTGCCGACCAAATCGGCGCTATTGGTACGGTTGAAAAGAATATCACCGCGCTTCAGCATAAACTTCTCAAGGTTAGCGGTTGGAAAGTCTATAAACTTTAGATTGTCGAATACTACTCTTCCATCAACAGTAATATTTCCCATTCTCAAGACCGGATACCGGCCAACATCTCCCGCCTTGGCGCTGGTACCATATTGAACGCTATCAAGAAGGTCGCCGATCCTACCACGCTTCCAGCCTTTCGGATTCGAACTTGGATCACCGAACAGGTCCAAGAAGATCGAGCGAGCAAGTCTCCCAAGTAGATCGAGCGCGCTCTTGCGCTTGCGGCGCAGCGCATCCGTCTTGTCCATGATCGCGGCGATCCGGCGCTGCTCGTCGAGTGGCGGAAGTACTAGCTTTGTTTCTCGGACTATGGCCTGCGAAATGTTGGGTTGAGCCCCTCCGCAGCGCGCGCAAGGAAGTGGCTCATCTTTGATTGCAAGCCATGAAATACGTATCGCGGATCGGCTAGTTCCGGATCCGGCCTGACATTGCAGACAGCTTGATTTGTCGCAGCATCAATACCTAGAAACGCCATTCGACCGACTGTCGCACCATACATGGCCAGCAATATCGAACCTCTCGGCACCAACTTCGCGCTACTTTCCTTTAGTCCCAGCTCCGTGATTCTTTCTTCGGTGTCCTGTATCACATCTTCCCGCAACTCGCCGGATTTTACCCACGGAATCGAACCGCCGTAATATTGCTGCTTGCTGCGGTCGGGAGTTCCGCCACTACCCGTCTCACAGAATTCCTCGATCGCGAGCTGAGGATGCGCGTTCACAGTAGCGCCTCCAACTCCGCCAACCCGTCCGCGATCTCCTTCTCCAACGCCTTCAATTCCGCGATGATTTCCTTCGGAGGGTAATTCTTCACCGCTTCGTGCACCACCTCCTTGTAGCGATTGATCGAGAGATCATAGCCAGCCGCAGCTATCTCGGCCTTGGGCACGCAGAAACTCTGCGTCGTGCGCGGTCGATCACGCTCCTGGCCGGCCCTTTCCTTCCAGCGCGCGGCGATATCCGGGAGATTGTTCTTCGCGTGCTCGGCGGCATCGAGATTTGCGCGCGGGCCGGTCTTCCCCGACAGCAGCAATGCGTTGCGCTTGTCATCCAGTGAAAATCCGTCCGCTTGGCAATCATAGAACAGAATTGGTCTTGGTGAACAGCACGATCGCGGTGGAGACACCGGCGTACGGCCGGAACACCCCGACGGCAGCTTCACGATGCCATCGAGCTTGTGATCCTCGACCAGCATCTTGCGGATCGACTTGTGCGCGGTGGACGAGCCGAACAGCACGCCGTCGGGCACGATCACCGCCGCGCTTCAACAACTTGAGGAATAGCGCCATGAACAGGAGTTCGGTCTTCTTGGTCTTGACCACTGCCTGCAAGTCTTTCGCGACTTGATCCGCGTCGAGCGAGCCGGCGAAGGGCGGATTGGCGAGCACGAGGCTGTAGCGATCTTCGTCGCCGGCGTGCTCCTGCGACAGCGAATCCTTGTAGCGGATGTCGGGGTCCTCGACGCCGTGCAGCGTCATGTTCATCGAGCCGATGCGCAGCATCGTGCCGTCGAAATCGAAGCCGTGGAACATCTCCTCGTTGAAGTGATCGCGGCTTGCCTTGTCGTGAAACAGTTTTGGATGGTTGTCGCGGAGATATTCGCCTGCTGCGACCAGGAAGCCGCAGGTGCCGCAGGCGGGATCGCAGATCACGTCCTTCGGCGTCGGTGCGGTCATCTCGACCATCAGCGCGATGATGTGGCGCGGCGTGCGGAACTGGCCGTTCTGCCCGGCGCTCGCGATCTTGCCGAGCATGTATTCGTAGAGGTCGCCCTTGGTGTCGCGGTCCTCCATCGGGATATCGGCGAGGAGATCGACGACCTTGGCGAGCAGCGCCGGCGTCGGAATGGTGAAGCGCGCGCCTTTCATGTGGGTGGCGTGCGCGGTGCCCTCCTCCGCCATGTTGCGCAGGAACGGGAAGACGTGCTCGGAGACGATAGCGAACATCGTCGCGGGGTCATTGTTCTTGAGTCGCGACCAGCGCATGTCCTCGTAGGCGACGCCGCCGCCCTTGCCGATGCCGTCCTTGCCCCTGGGGAAGATACGCCGCTCCATCGGCTTGCCGAGGCGGTTGGCCTTGTTCTCCTCGCGAGTATGGGCCTCGTCGAGGCCGCGAATGAAGAGGAGGTAAGTGATCTGCTCGATCACCTCGATCGGATTGGCGATGCCGCCAGCCCAGAAGGCGTTCCAGACGTTGTCGATCTTGGAACGAAGTTCACCCGTGAGCATTCCCTGCCTCGATTTGCGCTTGCCGGAGGTTGCATTAGCAAATGAGGCGGGGGAAGCGAAGTGCGGCTTTGGTGGGAATGGGAGGGGCTGTGGAGGACTTGCGGAGACGAGCCAGCGAATTGGATAATGATGCGGCCGGCAGCTTCCTTGCTGCCATCCTTCGAGACGCCCGCCTATTGCGGGCGCCTCAGGATGAGGTTTTGTTTCGCGGCAAATGTTGGATGCCGCGCAAGCGGACGTTTCGCAACACTCACGTCCCCCGCTTCGGTCCGATCGCCTCGAACCCGCCCTTCTGCTCGTCGCTGAGATCGAACTCGAAATCATCGAGCGCATCGGCGACGCCGCCGACCGCCTGCTGCATCCGCTCGAGCCGGGCCTTCGCGGCGGCGAGGCGGGCTTGGGGTGTTGATGCCGCGCTTGTCGGGCAAGGGCTGAGCGTCTGCATGGTGCGCAGCGTGGTGTCCTGGAGCACGTCGAGGCGGGCGCGTCCGGTGTCGTCGAGCTTCAGCGTCGATGCGATCTCGGCGGCGGGCCATTGCTGTTGCACGAGCTGCTCGTATTGACGCTGCGCCTGCACATCGTCGCGGGGATCGTTGTTCGGATCGCAGGCTGCGGCGGCTTGCGCGTCCTTGTGCTGGGCCAAGGCGAGCGCAGCACGGCGCTCGTTGGCCAGCGATTCGAGCTTTGCTTTCTGGCCGTCATCGAGGAGATCGACGAATTTTGCGAGCGGCGCCGCGAGCGCGTCCGTTGCCTTGATCATGGCATCGAGCCGGGCCTGCATCACGCCGAGACGCTCCGCCGCAGTCAGCGGCGCCTGCGCCGGGCATGAGGCGCGGATGGTCTCGCGCGCGGAGGCCCAGGCGGCGCCGAGATCGTCGAGCGCGGTGCGCTGCATCTCGTTCGGCTGCACCGCGGCGGCGACGCGGTCGACCGGCAGGCCGCCGGTGTCGCTGGCGTCGCAGACCGCCTCCGCCGGCGGGACTCGTCGCGCTCGACGTCCTTGCGGCGCGGTGTAGGCGGCGAACTCCGGGGCCGCATAGGGCGCGAAGATCGCGGCATAGATATCGCCATAGCCATAGAGCGAGAGGCTGGTCATATCGCCGAAGATGATTGCGGTGGTGAGATCGTCATGCGCGAACGGCCAGAACACGGGACCGACCCAACCGTAGCTGCCGTCGGGATGCCGCCACCAGCCCTGCGGACGGCGGCCGCCGTGCCAGCCCGACAGCGCCGCCTGCGCCGTGAGCGCCGCGCGCATGATGTAGGGATTGGCGGGCTGACCCCGCTCGGCTCCGTTGGGACTCTGGCGCGGATCCTGCGACCTCAGCGCAGCGGAACGATAGCGGCTGCCGCGCACCGCCATGCGGGCGTGGCGCAGCCGCGACAGGCCGATGACGTGGCCGACGGCGAAGCGCGCAATGCCGAGCGGCCCGCCGCGGAATCCGAACTGCGCCTGTGCTTGATTTGGCAACGCCACGGTCAGAATCGCGAGGAACGCGCCGGCCAGCGCCGGTCCGAGACGGGATCTCGACCTGACCACAGAGCCGACCACCGAGACGATCACTTCCTGGCCCTCCTCCAGCGCCAAGCGCACATCGCGTCGCTCGGAAAAACTCGGCGGGGAACCAAATGTTCCGCGGCGAGACGGTCGAAGCGCCGCGGCATCTTAACCTCGCCCCGCTTGCGGGGAGAGGTCGGATGACATCGCAGATGGCATCCGGGTGAGGGGGTACGGGTCTATCGACAGACAAGGGTCGCGGAGAGGCCCCTCACCCCGCCCTCTCCCCGTAAGAACGGGGCGAGGGAGAAGAACGAGCACTCACTGCGGCTTTTGCGGCAGCACGACGGTCTGGCCGGGGTAGATCAGATTGGGATTGTGGATTTTCTGGCGGTTGGCGTTGAAGATCACCGCGTAACGGTTGCCGTCACCATAGGCGAGACGGCTCAGCGCCCACAGGCTGTCGCCGCGGGAAACCACCCGGCTGCCGCCGGCCTCCGCCGTTGCCGTGTTGAGGACGTCTGCGGGCGACGCGGACGCGACCGCGTTACCCGCCGGCACCCTCGCCATGGCCTTTGGCTTGGGAGGGCCCATCATGCGCGGCCGAGCCGCGGACCGGTCCGAAGCCAAGGCGAGATGCGGCGCCGGCAGGGACGCGACGACGTCGGATTTGTCGTTTTCAGCCGGCTTCGCTGCAGTCGCCACGCGCGCTGGCGGCGGCGCGGCGTCGGCGATCGTCACCGGCATGGTGCGGCTGGACTGCATGACGGAGCCGTCGGGCGCCTTGGCGCGCAGCGTCAGCTCATAGCTGCCGGCGGGAAGCTTGGGTGGGGTCATCACGAACTGGCCCGACGCATCAGCCACCACACTGTCGAGCGGCTGGCCGTCACGCATCAACTCGACCTTCGAACCCGGCGCGGCCCGGCCCGCGATCACCGCGGCCTCGCCATGATCATCGACCCGTGCGACGTCGAAACGGGGACCGGTATCCGTAGCTGAAGGCTGCGGCTTGGCCGGCGCGATATCGGCCAGCGCCGCAACCTGCCTCTCGGTTTCGGCCAGCGCCCCCGGCTTCGCGGTGTCCGATGGTGCCGGCGAGGCGGACGGCGTGGGTGGTGCAAGCGCGGCGAGTTTCGGTTCTTGCGGCTTCGGCTCTGTCCTGGATTCGGCTTTCACCTCAGGCTTGACCTCGGGCTCGACATCGGGCTTGGCGACGACCGCGACCTCGGTGCCCGCCCCGCCCGGCAGCAGACGGCGCAGCTCGGTCGGGCCGATCACCAGAACGGTGCCGACCACCGCGAGCAGACAGAATGCCATGAAGGCCTTGGATGCGGTGATCATCAGTCCTCAAACCTTAATCGAAATCTTTTAATCGAAACCCTGGGTCGCAAATCGGCTTGCGCAAATTGCGCCGATTTGGCTGCGGCAGCAAGACGGTCAATGGGATGAACCGAGGTATTCCCGCCGGCGTCAAATGAGCGAGGCCGCACTGCGGCATTTTTTTGAGGATTTTTCCCGTGACCACATTTTGCCGCGCGGCCCCATGGCTGGCGCTTGCTTTGACGCTCGCCGTCGCTCCCGCACTTGCCGCCTCCGGCCCGTTGCCAGTGGAAATGCCGCCATGACCTCAAGACCCGGCAAGTTCGACATGCCGGCGATGTTCGCCAAAGGCAAGGTGGAAGCCCTGAACTGGGAGATCAAGCGGTGAACGCGCCATGGTCTGGTGCGCGAGCGGAACCAACTGCCTGATTCCGCTCCGATTCACATTTCACTAACCCTCACTGGTAACGGGGTCTTGGCGGTTTTGCGGCATCCTGCATCCCACGGGAGGACTGGATGGGCGCATCAATTCGATGGACCGCGCGACTGCGCGCGCTGCTTCGCCAATGGCGGGGCGCGCCGCTGACATGGCTGATCGTCGGCGGCTTCGTGCTGATGGCGGCCATGGCCATCGGCACCGGGCTCACCGTCGACCGCTTCCGCCAGAACGCCATCGCGAGCGGCCGGGACAGCCTGGAAAGCAATGTCCGCCTGCTCGCTCGCCATTTCGACCGTGAGTTCGAAGACTTTGCGGTGCTGCAGAAGAGCGTTATCGCGGAACTCGAAAGCCACGGCATCGAGTCCGCCGATATGTTCCGCAGCGAGATGGCGACGCTCGCCGTGCACGAGGTGCTGCGCACCAAGGCCAGCGGCTGGTCCGACGTCGCCGGCGCCAACGTGTTCGATGCCAATGGCGTGCTGATCAACTCCTCGAAGCGCTGGCCGGTCGCCGACGTCTCGGTGTCCGATCGCGGCTATTTCAACCGGCTCAAGAACGATCCGGCGTCGCAAGAAGAAATCGAGGTCGTGCCCGGCCGGTTCGGCAAAGGTCCGGCGATCGTGTTCGCGCGGCGCGTGTCGGGCCCGCACGGTGAATTCCTTGGCGTGGTGACGCGGGCGATTACGCCGGAGCAGCTCGAGTCCTTCTTCGCATCGACCGGGCTCGGCGAGGAATCCTCGATCGCGATGCACCACCAGAACGGCCAGCTGCTCGCGCGCGTTCCGCATGTCGACGCCATGATCGGGCAGAACTACCGCACCGGCTCGCCGGAGCAGATGGCCGTGTTCGAGCGCAGTTTCGTCACCACGGAGCTCGCCAGCCCGATCGACGGCAAGGATCGCATCGTCGCCTCGCGCATGCTGACCGGCGAGCCGCTGGTCGTGGTCGCCACCAAATCGCTGGACGCGACGCTCGCCACCTGGCGCACGCAAACCAAGTTCTTCGTCACCGTCGCCGTGCTGTCGATCGGCCTGCTCGTGCTCACGCTGCTCCTGATCTTCCGCCAGGTGACGAACCGCGTCTCGCTGGAGAAGCAGCGGCTCGATACCGCGATGAACACGATGACGCAGGGCTTGCTCATGTTCGACCAGGACGAGCGGCTCATCGTCTGCAACCGCCGCTACATCGACATGTACGGGCTCTCGACCGCGTTGGTGAAACCCGGGGTCCATTTCCGCGACGTGATCCAGCATCGCGCCGACACCGGCTCGTTCGAAGGCGACGTCGATTCCTATTGCGACGACATCCTGAACAATGTCGGGCGCATGCAGAGCAACATCGTCGAGACCTCCGACGGCCGGCTGATCGAAATCAAGAACCAGCCCGGCGCCGCCGGCGGCTGGCTCGCCACGCATGACGATGTCACCGAACGCATCCGCGCCGACGAGCGCATCGCGCATATGGCGCATTACGACGCGCTGACCGACCTGCCCAACCGCGTGCTGATGCGCGGCCATCTGGAGCGGCGCGTGGCGGAGCTCCGCCAGGGCAAGCCGTTTGCGATCCTCTATATCGACGTCGACGAGTTCAAGGGCGTCAACGATTCGCTCGGCCACGAGGTCGGCGACGAATTGCTGCGCCAGGTCGCCAACCGCCTGCGCGCCTGCGTCAGCGGCAACGATCTCGTCGCACGCCTCGGCGGCGACGAATTCGCCATCGTCAAGGCCGGGACCTGCGACCAGGCCGGGCTGACCGCGCTCGCCGAACGGATCCTGACGTCGCTGCGCATGCCGGTGGATTGCAAGGGCCAGGAGATCGCGACCGACGCCAGCATCGGCATCGCGATCGCGCCCGACCACGGCGACAATCTCGACGATCTGCTCAAGCGCGCCGATCTCGCAATGTACGCCGCGAAATCCGAGGGCCGCGGCACCTTCCGCATCTTCGTGCCCGAATACGACGCCAAGGCCAGGCTGCGCCGCCAGCTCGAGCTCGATTTGCGCCAGGCGCTCGGCCGCGGCGAGTTCGAGGTGCATTACCAGCCGCTGGTCGATCTTGCGGCCAATGTCGTCACCGGCTGCGAGGCGCTGCTGCGCTGGCATCATCCGGAGCGCGGCATGGTCTCGCCCGCCGACTTCATTCCGGTCGCGGAAGATACCGGCCTGATCGGCGAGATCGGCGAATGGGTGCTGAAGCAGGCCTGCACCGAGGCCGCCTCGTGGCCCGGCGACATCCACATCGCGGTCAACGTCTCGCCGGTGCAGTTCCGATCCAAGACGCTGGCGCTGAAGGTTGCCGCAGCGCTCGCCGAGTCAGGCCTCGCGCCGGGACGGCTCGAGCTCGAGATCACAGAAACCGTGCTGATCCGCGACGACGAGGAAGCGCTCACGGTTCTCCAGCAGCTCCGCGAGCTCGGCGTGCGCATCGCACTCGACGATTTCGGCACCGGCTATTCGTCGCTGAGCTATCTGCACCGCTTCCCGTTCGACAAGATCAAGATCGACCGCAGCTTCATCAGCGACATCGGCGAGCCCGAGGATTCCTCGCCGATCGTGCAGGCCGTGGTGCACATGGCCGCCGCCCGCCACATGGCGACGACGGCCGAAGGCGTCGAGACCGAAGCCCAGCGCGAGGTGCTGCGGCAGCTCGGCTGCAGCCAGATGCAGGGCTGGCTGTTCAGCCCGGCGGTGCCGGCGGCGAAGCTGAAGCAATTGCTGTCGAAGCAGGCCGCCGCGGCCTGACCTCAGTTCCGTCGCCCGCAATGATCCGTCCGCGGCCTCCCCGAAAATAGGATCAAACGCCCCGGCTCGCGGTTATGGCCGTGCTGCGGTGGCTGGAGCCCCGGCCGCCGGCAGTCGGCCAGCCGCATCGCGCGCATCGCGGACGCTTGCGTCTCGCGCTCTGCGGGCGTGCGCAGATCGAGCGAGGCGACATGGCAATGTTGTTTTTGCGAATGTTTCTTGTTGCTGCGGCGATCGCCCTGACCGGAGCGCCGGCGGGGGCGCGCGATGACGGGCGCTACGCGAACTCTCCACTCAAGGGCTGGTTCGAGAGCCTGCACAGCAAGGGCGGCGGACCCTGCTGCGCGGACGCCGATGGCACCGCGCTCGACGACGTCGATTGGGACACAAGCAACGGACATTACCGGGTCAGGATCCAGGGTGAGTGGATCCAGGTGCCTGACGACACCGTGATCACCGAGCCGAACCGGATCGGCCGCACCATCGTCTGGCCTTATTATGTCAACGGTCGCGCCATGATCCGCTGCTTCATGCCGGGAAGCATGACCTGAGGTCGCAAGCCGACCTTGCATTCGCGCAACCGTTTCATATCTCATCGGCATGATGAAGCTCACACTCGTCCAGGACCAGGCCATACAGGCGCTGATGGCGGGCGCCGTTGGCGCCGAGACGTTCGATCGCCTGTTTGCAGGCATCCGTTTCGACAAGCTCGACGGCACCATGCTCTACGCCTTCGCCAAGGACGAGGAGAACGCGTCCGACATCGAGGACGGCTATTCGATTTATATCGCCGCGGTCGCAGCGCGGGTGCTGAAGCGGCAGGTCGACGTCGTCGTCGTGATGCCGAAGGTTCTGCAATAGGGCGCGCCGACAGCGCTCGCGGACCGGCCGACGATGGCGTGACCTCGCGATGAATCCACGCTACCCTCTTGGAACAAGAACAAGAGGAAACGCCAATCGTGTACGACTATATTATCGTGGGCGGCGGCTCGGCGGGGTCCGTGCTGGCCCACCGGCTCTCCGCCAGGAGCGCCAACAAGGTCCTGCTGTGCGAAGCCGGACAGGACACCCCACCCGGCAACGAGCCGGCCGAAATCAGGGACAGCTATCCGGGCACGGCTTATTTCGATCCACGCTTCCACTGGACGGAATTGAAGGTCACGACCCAGGTCGTCAGCCACAACAATCCGAACGAAGCGCGCCCGCCTTTGCGCAAATACGAGCAGGCGCGCGTGCTCGGCGGCGGCTCCTCCATCAACGGCCAGATGGCCAACCGCGGCGCGCCGACCGATTACGACGAATGGGACGCGCGCGGCGCCGCGGGCTGGACCTGGAACGACGTGCTGCCCTTCTTCAAGAAGGTCGAGCGCGACCTCGATTTCGACGGTCCGTACCATGGCAAGGACGGCCGAATTCCCGTACGCAGGATACCACGCGAGCACTGGACCCGCCATTCCCAGGCCTTCGCCGACGCCTTCCAGCAGGCCGGCCATCAGTATTTGCCCGACCAGAACGGCGAGTTCGTCGACGGCTATTTCCCGGTGACGCATTCCAACCAGGCCGAGCAACGCGTCTCGGCCGCGATGGGCTATCTCGATCGCGACACCCGCAAGCGCGCAAATTTGGCGATCTCCACCAACACGCAGGTGAGAGAGCTGCTGTTCGAAGGCACGCAATGCGTCGGCGTGAAGGCGGTCATCGACGGACGCGAGCAGGAATTCCGGGGACGCGAGATCATTCTTTCCAGCGGCGCGATCCATTCGCCGGCGCATCTGTTGCGCGCCGGCATCGGCCCGGTCGGCCACCTCAAGGATATGGGCATTCCGGTCCTGATGGGGCTCGCAGGCGTCGGCCAGCGCCTGATGGATCATCCTTCGATCTCGCTGTCGTCCTTCGTCCGCCGCAGCGCCCGCATGAACGCGCATACCAGGCGGCACATGCAACTCGGCCTGCGTTATTCGTCGGGGCTGCCGGGCGTGCCGAAGGGCGACATGTTCGTCGTCCTGCTCAGCAAGTCGGCCTGGCACGCGGTCGGCGCGCAGATCGGCTCGGCGCTGACCTTCGTCAACAAGACCTATTCCGAGACCGGACAGGTCAAGCTTGCCTCGCGCGATCCCTCCACTGAGCCGATCGTCGAGTTCAATCTGCTGTCCGACCGGCGCGACCTCGAGCGCCTGATGAGCGGCTTCCGCAAGATGGCGGCCATTCAGATGAGCGATGCCGTGAAGGCGGTGACCGACAAGCCGTTCCCGGCCGCCTATACAGACAAGGTCCGCAAGATCGGCGTGGTCAACACCAGGAACAGAATCTTGACTGCGATCGCCGCGACCCTGATGGATGGACCCGCGGCGCTGCGCCACTATCTGATCGACAATTTCGTGGTCGAAGGTTTTACTTTTGATGACGTGATCAACGACGATGAGGCACTGGAAGCCTTCGTGCGCAAGGCCACCATCGGCGTCTGGCACGCCTCGTGCTCATGTCGCATGGGCCGGGCCGACGATCCCATGGCAGTGGTCGATGCCCAAGGCCGCGTCAAAGGCATTCAGGGCCTGCGCGTCGTCGACGCCTCGATCTTCCCGGTGGTGCCGTGCGCCAACACCAATTTTCCGGTGCTGATGTCGGCGGAGAAGATCGCAGCCGCGATGATGCAGTGATGCGGTGTGGCTTCGTAGGGTGAGCAAAGGCGCGCGCTCTTCGCGCGCAGTGCCCACCATGCATCTGCTTTCGTAGGGAGAATGGTGGGCACGCTGCGCTTTGCCCACCTTTGCGCTACGCCGCCCGGAGATCGCCGACGAAACGGTCGATATCGCGCTTCAGATCGTCCGACAGGCGCGCCAGCATCTCGCGAGGCTCATTTCACCCGTCTTGCGGGATGGATCTCGACCAACTCGGCGTCCGGATGCGTGACAATGGTCGTAAACATGATGCCGCTGATGATGAGCGACCAGGCGGTGTCCCAATAAATCCAAAACACTTCCAGCCTCCGTTTTAGGCGCCCTCCGCGAGTTCGAAATAACGGCGGGCCGAGGCTGCCGTTCCCCGAAGATCGCATGACCCCTGCGGCTCGAGCAGGAGCGGACGAAGCTTAGCGCTTTCCGGGGTTGGTCGGCGAGACCTTGCGATTGGTTTGACTGCTCTGACCGGTGTGGCGCTTTGCCACGACGTCTTCATCCCGCGAACCCTGGCGCGGACGCGGCGGCGGCTTGGGCTGGCCGGACTGGCCGCCGTGCTTGCCGCCCATGTCGGGCTCGCCTTCGAGGTCGTTTTCGCGGGGCATGCCGGGTTAATGCGCTCACCCGGCAATGGTTCGGCATTTGCCCCGGCGTTGTCCGGCTGTGAACGAGTTCATAGGGGCGTCGCGGTTTGCAGTGCACGATGGCCGAACCTTCGACCGACGGATTTGGCCTGATGCGCAGACAACTGGTTTCCCGGACCATCCTGACCGCGGCCCTGCTGGCGATTGCCGTGTGGACGGTGCTCGGGCCGCCCGACCATCCGGCCGGCCCGCATCTGCCCTCACGCGACCTGACTGCGTCGGTGCGCCAGTAACCGCAACGATACCATTTCGGCATCGATCGATCCCCATTGGAATTTGGTGCAACGGAACCCCAGCCGCTATCCTCCGTGGCAAAACCACAAGCCACACCGGCTCAAGGAGGACGGCCCATGATCAACCCGACACGCCCCGCATCCCGCGTGGCGATCGCCACCACGCTCTTCACCGCTCTTGTCACCACTCTTGCCCTCGTTTCCGGAGTCCGTGCCGGCATGGCCGAAACCTTTGCCTATGTCGGCAATGCCGACAGCAACGACATCAGCGTGTTCAAGCTCGCGGAGAGCGGCGAGATGACACCGGTGCAGACGGCCGCCTTTACCGGCGTCGAAAAGCCGGGATCCTCGACGCCACTCGCGATCACGCCCGATCACCGCGTGCTGATCGCAGGCGTCCGCTCGCAGCCGTTCCTCGCGGTGAGCTTTGCGATCGACCAAAAGACCGGCCAGCTCAGCCATATCGGCAACGGGCCGCTCGCCGACAGCATGGCCAACATCGCCACCGATCGCGGCGGCAAGATGCTGTTCAGCGCCTCCTATGGCGGCAACAAGGTCGCGCTGAATCCGCTTTCTGCCAACGGCGTCGTCAGCGAGCCGAAGCAGGTGATCCCGACCGGCCTGAACGCGCACGCCTTCCTGCCCTCGCCCGACAACCGTTTTGTGTTCGCGACCAATCTCGGTTCGGACCAGGTGTTGAGCTTTGCGTTCGATGCCGCCGCGGGCACGCTGACGCCGAGCGATCCGCCATCACTCAAGACGCCGGAGAAATCCGGGCCGCGGCACTTCGTGTTTCACCCCAACGGCAAGTTCGTCTATCTCATCCACGAGCTGAACGGCGACGTTGCTGCCTACAGCTATGAAGCCAAGAGCGGCGCATGGAGCGAGATCCAGCGCACCACGGCGCTGCCGGAAGGTTTCAACGGCAAGGACTCTGGTCAAAAGCCCTGGGCCGCCGACATCCACATCACCCCGGACGGCCGCTTCCTCTACGCCTCCGAGCGCACCAGCAACACGCTCACCGCCTACAAGGTCGACGCCACCAGCGGCAAGCTGACCACGATCGGCAGCGTGCCGACCGAGAAACAGCCGCGCGGCTTCAATATCGATCCGACCGGCCGCTACCTCGCCGCGGTCGGCGAGCTGTCCGACGGCATGAGTGTCTACACCATCGACCAGACCAGCGGCGCACTCAGCAAGCTGAAATCCTACGCCACCGGTAAGAAGCCGAACTGGGTGGAGTTCTTGACGCTGAAGTGAGGCTGAGCCTCTTACCCTCCTCTGGAGGGTAAGAGCGGCGAACCTCTTCGCTTGTGCAGCGACTAAATCAACGGGCGGCATCGCGCCGTCTGCGCTGCGGCATTTCTCATCCGGTCAGCCCATGGCCCGCCGCAATCGCATCTGCTATCGACTGATAGCCTTCTCATGGCCAACTGGAATGACTATGCGTTCATTGCCTGCGCGTTCCTTTTCGCAGATCTTCGTTGCCCTCGCCGGACTGGTGCTGGTCTCCGCCCAGCCCGTGCTCGCTGCCGATGACGACCCGCCCAAGGGGCCGGCGGTCACCGTGCTGAAGGCCGCAAAATCCTGCTTCTCCGACATCGTCGAGGCCACGGGCTCGATCGTCGCACGCGAGGAGACCTCGGTGCGGCCCGAGCGTCCTGGGCTCAAGGTGACCGAGGTGCTGGCCGAAGCCGGCGAGACCACGACGGCCGGCCAGGTGCTGGCACGGCTGGCGTTGCCCGAAGGCGGCACGCTGCAGGTCACCGCCCCCGTCGCCGGAATCATCGCCACTTCGACCGCGCAGATCGGCAATCTCGCCTCGGCCAAGGGCGAGGCGCTGTTCACGATCGTGGCGCGCAGCGAATATGATCTCGTCGGCCTGGTCGCGACCAACGATGTCAGGAAGCTCGCGGTCAATCAGCCGGCCACCGTGCGCATTGCCGGCGCCGGCGATATCGAGGGCAAGGTGCGCCGCATCGGCCCGACCGTCGAGCCGAACATCCAGCAGGGCATGGTCTATATCGGCATCGCCTCGCAGAAGCGGCTGCTGCTCAATGCGAGCGGCCGCGCGCTGATCAAGACCGGGCAGAGCTGCAACGTGGCGGTGCCGCTGACGTCGGTGCAATATTCATCCGCCGGCACCGTGGTGCAGGTGATCCGCCGCAATCGCGTCGAGACCAAGCGGGTCGAGACCGGATTGATGTCGGGCGGCAATATCGAGATCCGCGACGGCCTCAACGAGGGCGATATCGTCGTCGCCCGTGCCGGCGCGCTGCTACGCGAAGGCGATCCCGTGCGCCCGGTGATGGCGAGCGCGGGCGCGGCGAAGTAGAGATGCTCGTGTCCCGGACGCGCTGCAGCGTGCAACGCTGCTGCGCAGAGCCGGGACCCACAATGCCGTTCAGCCTGAGGCCAAAAACTGGGCCCCGGCTCAGCGTCGCATCATTACATGATGCGCCGCGTCCGGGGCACGAGACATTGCCGAATGAGAAAAACTAACCGCCGGCTTCGTTGAACTGCACGTCCTCGAGCAGCGAGGACGAAACCGTCGGGACCTGGTCGCCTTCGGAGGCGCGAGAAATTGCGACGCGGGTCTTGTTGAAGACGCTTTCGGCGCTGCTACCTTGCGCATCGAGATTGTTGAGGAGCTCGCTGACCAGCGTGCTGTGATCGCCCTTGCCGTCGTCGACGACCTTGCCGGGCGAGGCCGAGGAGAGGATCAGCGCATTATCGGGCGTGCCGATCGGCGCGAGACCATGCGAATAGGAGCGGAAGCGGCGCTCATAGGGATTGCGGCGGGACGCATCGACCACGACGAGCTTGGCCTTGGCGCCCTGCTCCTTCATCATCTCGAGCACGCCCTCGATCGAGACGCCCTGGCGGCGAACGTCGCTCTCTTTCCAGATCACGGCATCGACCGGCAGCATGTAGCTCTCGCGGCCGGCCTGCACGCCGTAGCCGCCGAAGAACAGCATGACAACGGTGTCGTGCTTGATGCGGGACTTGAGGCGGTTGACGGCGCGGACCATGTCGTCCTTGCTGGCGTCTTCCACCATATCAACGTCAAAACCGTTCTTGCGCAGCGACGAGGACAGCGCGCGCGCGTCGTTGATCGACTGCGTCAGCGGCGCGGTCGCATCGGGATAATGACCATTGCCGATGACCAGCGCGAGACGCGAGCTCTGGCCCAGCGTGCCCGTGACCTGGTCGGTCGCGACGGCCTTGGCGGCGTCGAGCGCGCGCATGTTGAGGGCAGCATGGGCGCCGATCGCCAGCGACACCGTGCCGATGAGGGCTGCGGCGAGGGCAATCGAACGTCGGGAAATTGCGAGCTGCCTTACATTCATCTCGGTTCATTCCTGTCAGTGCCAAAGACCGGCCAAGCGCGCGCACACTGCTTGAGTAGCGCGATGGCGGCTTTAGGTTTGAGGGATTGGCCGGGGATATGTCCCCGAATTGCGCGCAATTTGCGGCACCGCACCAAACAAACTCTTAACCGGATATCGCCGGCCCCGCAATAGACCACCCAACACTTGAAATAAACCCCTGAATTTGTTGGTAATTACCCTATGCGGATCTCCGCTTTTTCCGCCCCCGTAGCCTTCCGGGGTTCAATCATGCGGCCCCCGCACCGGGTTTTTCCGTGACATTCATCACATTTGTATTTCCTGCGAATCCGGGTAGCTTTTTCAAAGACTTGCGGGGGCAGATCATCGACCTGGCCCCGCGAAGTCCCCCCGCGACCAGGTATTTCATGAGCTTTCATTATTTTGCAGGTGCCGCGTGCCGGGTGCTGACGGCGCGGAAAGACGGCCCTTCCCTTTATGACGCCTGCGATCCCGTATTGTCGGGCCAAGCCAGCGGCGATCCGCATCTGGCGAAATTCTACAAAACCGCGCTCGGCAACCCCGCACTGCGGGTGCTGCTGCGCCGCGCCGGCCTGAGCGAGTTGCGTGACGACGCCAAGTTGAGCCGGCTGCGCGAGGCCCTGGTCCGCGCCCGCGACGATGCCGAACCCGACTGGGCGGCGGTCGGCCAACCCATCGCCGATCTTGTCGACACCATCGCGCTCGACCATCCAAAACCGCCGCCGGTCAATTTCGTCGGCGCGATGCCGGCACAATCGCAGATCGACGGCGTGCTGCGCGATTGCGCGCAGCATCTGCTCGGCTCGTACCGCAACAACGGTTTCCTGCCGACCTATGCCGCCTTCAACTTGATCGGCGATCCCGACTTCCGCGGCCGCGAGTTGATCATGGCGCTCACCGGGCTGAACGCGCGCGGCTACAAGAATTCATCGCTGCTGTTCAATCTCGCCCGCGTCTTCATCGCGCGCTCGCCCGCGCGCGCCGTGGTCAATCCGCCCTGGCGCGGGATTGCCGAGCCGATGTGGGAGCCGGTGCAGATCCGCCACCGCTCGGCCTACTACGACGCGTTCTTCATCGAAGCGTTGCTCAGCTATGTCGAGACCGGTCTCGCCTCGCCGACCGACGCGATCGCGGCGAAGCGCGCCATCGCCGACATGGTCGATTTCTGCGTCAATATCAGCCGCGAAGAGGTTCGGGGTAGCGACGGCTCGCGCTTCGACGTCATCACCGCACTGGCGCCGGCACCGCATCCGCGCTTTTCGCGCTATTTCGCCCAGATCAAGCAGGACCTCGGCTTCGGCGTCTATGTGCCCGATTGCGACACCACGGCGTGCTCGATTTCCGCGGCGACGCAGGCCGGCTGCACCGATCCGATCATCGACCAGCCGCTGCTGGATTTCTACGCGGGCTATCAGGTGCATGCGGGTGTCAACGAGCCGCGCGTGACGGTGCCGCTCAACGACAACATCGACTACGAAGGCGGCGTTGCGACCTGGATCGACAATCTCAAGGGCGAGCGGCCCTACGGCAACGATCTCGATCCGACGCTCAATCTCGACATTCTCGAGGTGAGCTTTCGCAACCTGGCACGCTGGAAGATTTTGCAGACGCCGGCGCGGCTTGCGACCGTTCATCGCATCATCGGTTTCCAGAAACGGCTGGCGGCGAGCGGTGCCTTCGCCAATCCGCGCTCGCACATCTATTACCTGCCGGAGCTCTACAGCGCATATTTCGGCCGCTGCTATGCCGCGTTCCTAGCGCTGCCGCTGCCGGCCCAGGCCGCCATCGATCCCGACGGCGATCTCGATTTCATCCGCGCCCGCGTGCTCTCCTATGTCCAGGGCGAGCTGATGGCCGCCGAGATGAACGTGTTCGACGCGGCGCTGGCGCTGATCGCGCTCGGCCATCTCGGCGCCGATCCGCGCGCGTTCGCGCCGGCTCTGAACGTGATCGTCGATGCCATGGGCGAAGGCGGCCGCCGCGGCCCGTTCCGCGCCTATGAATGGAACAAGATGAAGACCCCGACACGGATTTTGGTCGGCGGCCCGGAGGTGACGTCGGCATTTGTGCTGATGGGGCTGACGGTGGCGAGGCGGCGAATGGTGGGGCGGTGAGACGCACTCCATCCGTGCCTCGGACGCGGCGCAGCGCCTCTTCGGCGTGCGCTGCAGATCCGGGGCCCACGACACCGAAAGGCTCCTCCGCGATTTTCTGGATCCCGGCTCTGCGGAGCGGCGTTGCACGCCGTGCCGCGTCCGGGACACGAGGACTGTTGATCAATGACGGGAAGTTGAAAGCCTCTCGGCTAAGCATTTGCTGGCCGAGCAGCCCAAAGCCGACCACAATTGCGCAGCTTATCGAGGTGTTCCCAAGACAATGCGGACGACAATGCGGACCGGCATGTTGCGAAAACTCCTGATTGCGCTGTCTCCGCTCACGCTCCCGTCGCTGGCGCAGGCGGCCGACATCACCGGTACAGCCAAGATCCACGATGGCGATTCCGTCGTGATCGGTAGCACGCGGATCCGGCTCGGCGGCATCGACGCGCCGTCGGCCGACCAGCTCTGCCTCAACAACAAGTCCGAGCGCTGGACTTGCGGCGCGGCAGCGCGCGACGAGCTTGCCAAATACAGCGACGGCAAGAACTGGGTCTGCCATGCCCGCTCGATCGACCGGCGCGGCCGCACCGTGGCGCGCTGCGAGGTCGGCGGCGAGGACATCCAGAAATGGCTGGTGCGCAGCGGCTGGGCGCTGGCCTACGCCCGCGTCTCCCACGATTACGATGCGGATGAGGCTGCCGCGCGCGAGGCCAAGGCCGGCATGTGGCAGGGCGCCTTCATCGCGCCCTGGGACTGGCGCGTGCGCAACAAGAAGACGACGATCCTGGGCGCCACCAAGCCGCCCGAAGGCGCCCATGCGGTGTTGCTCGCCTCGGCCTCGGGGCCGGTCGCGCCCTCGCCGGACTGCACCATCAAGGGCAATGTCAACACCGCCGGCGAGTGCATCTACCACACCCCGACCAGCCGCTGGTACGCCCAGATCAAGATGAAGATCAGCAAGGGCACCCGCTGGTTCTGCTCGGTCGAAGAGGCCGAGGCCGCCGGCTGCCGCGAGACGAAGCGATAACCCAGCTCAGACCTGCATTTTACGCGCTTTTCTCAGGCCGCGCCGCCGCGTAGAAGTGTGAATCAGCGACCCACCAGACAGTCTTCACGACACAAGGAAGATAGCAATGACCGTTCGCGCGGGCCGGGAATTTCTGGCCATCCCCGGGCCCACCACGATGCCCGATGCGGTGCTGCAGGCGATGCATCGTCCGGCGATCGACATCTACTCCAAGGAGATGCTCGAGCTCACTGAAAGCCTGCTCGGCGACCTGTCGAATCTGTTCGCGACCAAGGGCAAGTCCTACATCTACATCGCCAATGGCCACGGCGCCTGGGAAGCCGCGCTGAGCAACGTGCTGTCGCGCGGCGACAAGGTGCTGGTGCTGGAGAGCGGACGCTTTGCGATCGGCTGGGGCAATGCGGCAGCGCTGATGGGCGCCGAGGTCGAGGTGCTCAAGGGCGACTGGCGCCGTGCAGTGCGGCCGCACGAGGTCGAGGAGCGGCTGCGCCGCGACACCGAGCACAAGATCAAGGCCGTCGTCGTCGTCCAGATCGATACGGCCTCAGGCGTGCAGAACGACATCGAGGCGATCGGCAAGGCGATCAAGGCGGCCGGCCATCCCGCGCTGTACATGGTCGACACCGTCGCCTCGCTCGGCTGCATGCCGTTCGAGATGGACAAATGGGGCGTCGACGTCGCGATGTCCGGCTCGCAAAAGGGGCTGATGACGCCGCCCGGCCTCGGCTTCGTCGCGGCCAGCGCACGCGCGCAGGACGCGCACAGACGCGCCAACATGGCGACGCCCTATTGGAGCTGGAGCGAGCGCGAGGGCACCGAGAACTATCGCAAATATGCCGGCACCGCGCCGGTGCATCTGTTGTTCGCGCTGCGCCAGGCGATCGACCTTATTCACGAGGAAGGCCTGGAGAACGCGTTCCGCCGCCACGCCCTGCTCGGCGAAGCCGCGCGTCGCGCGGTCGGCGCATGGACGGAGGGCCAGGCGCTCGGCTTCAACGTCGCCGAACCGCATGAGCGCTCCAACACCGTGACCACGGTGACCATGACCACCGGCCACGATCCCGCAGTGCTGCAGCGCTATTGCAAGGAGAAGTGCGGCGTCGTGCTCGGCACCGGCATCGGCGACCTCTCGGGACAAGCTTTCCGCATCGCCCATATGGGCCACGTCAATGCGCCGATGCTGCTCGGCACGCTCGGGGTCATCGAGGTCGGCCTCAATGCCCTGAAGATCCCGCACGGCAAGGGCGGACTCGAGGCGGCGGTGGCGTATCTCGGCGAACAGGTGGCGGTGTAAGCTTCTTCGCCTTTCCCCGCGTGCGGGGAGAGGCCGGAATGGGCGCGCTTCCGCGCGCATTCCGGGTGAGGGGGACTCTCCGCAAGTCCAATTCTCACCGTTCCCGCGGAGACTCCCCCTCACCCCACCCTCTCCCCGCAAGCGGGGCGAGGGAGCCAGGCGCCGGTGCAAGCGCCGCTTCTTTAAATCCCCCATATTCGATCTGATATAGAGGCAAGACACATCCCTGCTTCGAGGATCGATTTGCCCGACACCAGCAAAACCAGCACGGCTCCCGTCGCTCCGCGCCGGCCGCATTCCTTCACCCGTCACGGCATCACCGTGACCGACGATTATGCCTGGCTGAAGGACGCGAAATGGCAGGAGGTGCTGCGCGAGCCCAAAGTGCTCGATCCCGACATCCGCAAATATCTGGACGAAGAGAACGGCTACACCGAGGGCCTGCTCGGCCACACCGCGAGCTTGCAGAAGACGCTGGTGCGCGAGATGCGCGCCCGCATCAAGGAAGATGATTCCAGCGTGCCGTCGCCGGACGGACCGTTCGCTTATTTCCGCAAATTTCGCGAGGGCGGCCAGCACGAGCTGTTCGGCCGGATGCCGCGCGACGGCGGGGAGAGCCATATCGTGCTCGACGGCGATGCGCTCGCCAAGGACCACAAATATTTCAAGTTCGGCGGCAGCCGCCACTCGGACGATCACAAGCTGCAGGCGTGGAGTGCCGACACCAAGGGCTCGGAATATTTTACGATCCGCGTGCGCGACTGGGCGACGGGCACGGATCTTGATGACCTCGTCGAGGAGACCGACGGCGGCGTGGTCTGGAGCAAGGATGCGAAATCCTTCTTCTACGTGAAGCTCGACGACAATCATCGCCCGATGCAGGTGTGGCGGCACAGGCTCGGCACCAGGCAGGCGGACGACACCCTGGTATATGAGGAGCCGGATTCCGGCTGGTTCACCCATCTGCATGAGAGCACCAGCGGCCGCTTCTGCGTGATCGCCGGTGGCGACCACGAGACGAGCGAGCAGCGGCTGATCGATCTCACCCGTCCGGAAGCGCCGCCGCGCCTTGTCGCGGTGCGCGAGGAGGGCGTGCAGTATTCGCTGGCCGATCGCGGCGACGAGCTCTTCATTCTGACCAATGCGGACGGCGCCATCGACTTCAAGATCGTCACCGCGCCGCTCGCTTCGCCCGAGCGGAAGAACTGGCGCGACCTGACCCCTATCGTCCCGGCATCTACATCATCGATCTCGATCTCTATGCCGGCCATCTGGTGCGGCTGGAGCGCGCCAACGCGCTGCCGGCGATTGTGATCCGCGATCTCGCTTCAAACGAGGAGCACGCGATCGCGTTCGACGAGGCCGCCTATTCGCTCGACGCGATGGGCTCCTACGAATTCGACACGACGAATTTGCGCTTTGCCTATTCGTCGATGACGACGCCGTCGGAGGTCTACGACTATGACATGGCCAAGCGGACGCGAACCTTGCGCAAGCGTCAGGAGATTCCGTCCGGGCACGACGCGAGCGATTACGTCACCACCCGCATCATGGCGAAGGCGCAGGATGGTGCCGAGGTGCCGGTGTCGATTCTCTATCGCCGCGGATTGAAGCTCGACGGTACGGCGCCGCTGCTGCTCTATGGCTACGGCTCCTACGGCATGGCGATGCCGGCCTCCTTCAACGCCAACCGCCTGTCGCTGGTCGACCGCGGCTTCGTCTACGCCATCGCTCATATCCGCGGCGGCGCCGACAAGGGCTGGGGCTGGTATCTCGACGGCAAGCGCGAGAAGAAGACCAATTCGTTCGATGATTTCGCCGCCAGCGCCCGCGCGCTGATCGACGCGAAATACACCAGCTCCAAGCGCATCGTTGGCCATGGCGGCTCGGCCGGCGGCATGCTGATGGGCGCGGTTGCCAACCGTGCCGGCGAATTGTTCGCGGGCATCGTCGCCGAGGTGCCGTTCGTCGACGTGCTCAACACCATGCTCGACGACACGCTGCCGCTGACGCCGCCGGAATGGCCGGAATGGGGCAACCCGATCGAGAGCGAAAAGGATTTTCGCACCATCCTGTCGTACTCGCCCTACGACAATGTCGCGGCCAAGGACTATCCGGCGATCCTGGCGATGGGCGGCTTGACCGATCCGCGCGTCACCTATTGGGAGCCCGCCAAATGGATCGCCCGCCTGCGTGCGACCATGACGGGCGGCGGGCCGGTCCTGCTCCGCACCAACATGGGCGCCGGCCACGGCGGCGCCTCGGGGCGTTTTGACAGGCTCGATGAAGTCGCGATCGTGTATGCGTTCGCGCTGTGGGCCGCGGGAATGGCGGAGGCGTAAGGACGTGGCCCGGATGGAGAGTTATCGTCCGTTCTTCTTCCGCCATTCCGCGAAATCGGTGAGCGTCTGCGGATCGGTCGCGGGATAGAGACCGAAGATGCCGCGGCCCTTGCCGACTTCCTCGGTGACGAAATCCTCGAATGCCGTCATCTCGAAAGTTTCGTTGGCGATCTCATCCGCAAGATGCGCGGGGATGACGATGACGCCGTCGGCATCGCCCAGAATGACGTCGCCTGGAAACACCGGCGCATCGCCGCAACCGATGGGAACATTGATCTCGATCGCCTGATGCAGGGTCAAATTGGTCGGCGCCGAGGGGCGATGATGGTAAGCGGGGATGCCGAGCCTGGCGATCTCGGCGGAATCACGAAAACCGCCGTCGGTGACGACGCCGGCGACCCCGCGCTTCATCAGACGCGTCACCAGGATGGCGCCCGCGGAAGCCGCGCGGGCGTCCTTGCGGCTGTCCATCACCAGCACGCTGCCTGCCGGACAATCCTCGACCGCCTTGCGCTGCGGATGGGAGCGATCCCTGAAGACGTCGATGGTGTTGAGATCCTCGCGCGCCGGCATGTAGCGCAGCGTGAAGGCCTCGCCGACCATGGTCGGCTGGTCCGCACCGAGCGGGTGCACATCCTGCATCATCTGGATGCGCAGGCCGCGCTTGAACAGCGCAGTGGCGACGGTGGCAGTGGAGACGGCCTTGAGCTTATTGCGGGTGGCTTCGGAAAGTTTGGTCATGGGTGCATCCTCTTGTCATTCCGGGGCGCCACGCAGCGGCGAGCCCGGAATCCATCGGGCCGCATACCGCGCGGTGAAATGGGTTCCGGGCTCGCGCTCCGCACGCCCCGGAACGACAGCTCAGTAAATCGACGGCTCGCCGATCGGCGCGCCGAAATCGGTCTCGAGGAAGTCGAAGTCGCAGCCGTCATTGGCCTGCTTGATATGCCTGGTGAACAT
The DNA here is from genome assembly GCF_051917485.1 of Bradyrhizobium sp. RDM12. Classification (NCBI taxonomy): domain Bacteria; kingdom Pseudomonadati; phylum Pseudomonadota; class Alphaproteobacteria; order Hyphomicrobiales; family Nitrobacteraceae; genus Bradyrhizobium; species Bradyrhizobium sp. RDM12. The sequence goes on along the minus strand of NZ_CM133064.1, from coordinate 1,481,236 downwards.
CCAGCCATAGCCGCGCTCGAAGCGCCGCTCGGGCTGCTTCCAGGCGGCGCGGCGCTTGTCGAGCTCGGCCTCGGGCACATCGAGATTGATGGTGCGCGCGGCGACGTCGAGCGTGATGCGGTCGCCGTTCCGCACCAGCGCCAGCGGGCCGCCGATGTAGGACTCCGGTGAGACGTGCAGGATGCAGGCGCCATAGCTGGTGCCGCTCATGCGCGCATCCGAGATCCGCACCATGTCGCGCACGCCCTGCTTCACGAGTTTGGTCGGGATCGGCAGCATGCCCCATTCCGGCATGCCCGGTCCGCCCTGCGGCCCCGCATTGCGCAGGATCAGGATATGATCCTCGGTGACGTCCAGGTTGGGATCGTCGACGGCCTTCTTCATCGAGGGATAGTCGTCGAACACCAGCGCGGGCCCGGTGTGCTTGAGGAAGCGCGGCGCGCAGGCGGAGGGCTTGATGACGCAGCCGTCGGGGGCGAGATTGCCCTTGAGCACGGCAAGCGCACCCTCCTTGTAGATGGGATTATCCACGCCGCGGATGACATCGGCATTGTGAACCTCGGCGCCCTCGATGTTCTCGCCAAGGGTTTTGCCGCTCACCGTGATGCAGTCGAGATGCAGATGCGGCTTGATCTGGCCCATCAGTGCCGGCAGGCCGCCGGCATAGAAGAAATCTTCCATCAGATAGGCATCGCCGCTGGGGCGGACATTGGCGATCACGGGCACCTTGCGGCTCGCGATCTCGAAATCGTCGAGGCCAATGTCCTGGCCGGCGCGGCGCGCTTGCGCGATCAGATGGATGATCGCATTGGTCGAGCAACCCATCGCCATCGCAACCGCGATGGCATTCTCGAACGCCTTGCGGGTCTGGATCGTCGTCGGCGTCAGATCCTCCCACACCATCTCGACGATGCGGCGGCCGCATTCGGAGGCCATGCGGATGTGGTTGGCATCTGCGGCGGGAATCGAGGAGGCGCCGGGCAGCGTCATGCCGATCGCCTCCGCGATCGCGGTCATGGTCGAGGCCGTGCCCATGGTCATGCAGGTGCCGTAGCTGCGGGCGATGCCGGCTTCGATGTCGAGCCAGTCCTTGTCGGAAATCTTGCCGGCGCGCCGCTCGTCCCAGTATTTCCAGCCGTCGGAGCCGGAGCCGAGCGTCTTGCCCTTCCAGTTGCCGCGCAGCATCGGGCCTGCCGGCAGATAGATCGCCGGAATGTTCATGGACGTCGCACCGAGCAGCAGCGCCGGCGTGGTTTTGTCGCAGCCGCCCATCAGCACCACGCCGTCGACGGGATGGCTGCGCAACAGCTCCTCGGCTTCCATCGCCAGCAGATTGCGATAGAGCATCGTGGTCGGCTTCAGCAGCGATTCCGACAGCGACAGCGCCGGCAATTCCACCGGCAGGCCGCCGGCCATCAGGATGCCGCGCTTGACGTCGTCGACGCGCGACTTGAAGTGCATGTGGCAGGGCTGCGCTTCCGACCAGGTGTTGATGATCGCGATGCACGGCCGGTCCTTCCACTCCTCCGGGGCATAGCCCATCTGCATGGCGCGGGAGCGGTGGCCGAACGAGCGGAGATCATCGGGCGCGAACCAGCGAGCGCTGCGGAGCTGGTCGGGTGTTTTCTTCTTTTCGGTCATCATTCCTTGTCCGTCCGGGAAATCCGTCCTGCTCTTCCCACAAGCCCTCCACTCCTCGCAAGACGCCGCGCGGGCAGGGCGCAAGGTTTTGCTGTGCACGAGAAGGTGCGCTGGCCAAGGTGCGGTGCAATATCCGCACGAACGTCCCCGGAGATGTCCCGAAGTGCTTGCAGGTAGACGACAATCCGCGCAACAATTTCATATTTGATGCTTTGATTTGGGTCGCAGGGAACTTCCCTGCCCGATCCGGAGGTTTTTTGACGTGGCCAACATCCTGATTGTGGATGACGACCCGGCCGTCCAGCTTACGATACGCCTGCTGTTGGAGCGGGCCGGTCATCACGTGACGGTCGCCGGCGACGGCCAAAAAGGGCTCTTCCTGTTCGAGCGCGGCCAGTTCGACCTGCTGTTCCTCGACATCTTGATGCCCGGCATGGACGGGCTGGAAACAATGCGTCACGTCCGGGCGCTGCAGCCGGCGATCCCGATCGTCGTCATTTCGGGCCGCTCGATCACGCCGGATGCCTATGCCGAGCCAGACTTCCTGAAGATGGCGACCAAGCTCGGCGCGGTCGCAAGCCTGCAGAAGCCGTTCCGGGCGGATGCGCTGCCGGCGGCGGTCGACAGGTGCCTGAAGGCGAGCGAGCCGGCGGGGCTCGATGTCGGCACCGGCCGCCGATGACAAGGGCCTTCGTTCCGTCCCAGACCGGAACAGGCGCGGCCATGCGGGAAGCGGAGCGAAGATTCCCATGAGGCTCGCAACGCGGCTCACGATCGCGATGATCCTGCTGGTGGCGGTGACCGTAGCCGCAGTGGGGTGGCTGGGCTATCGCAATACGACTGAAGCCGTCACTCCGCGGGTCATGGAACGCGTCGAAGCCCAGTCACGTCTCCTGGCGACCAATCTTGAATCCTACGTTGCCGGAGCCCGCGGCGATCTCCTCGGCTATCGCTCCGCCGCAGCGATCAATGGCCTGATCCGCGCCCACATCGCAGGCGGCATCGACGCTCTCGACGGCGTTTCGAGCAAACCTGGCGCGAGCGCATCGCAGCGCGCCTCGCGGCCGAGATCAACGCCAAACCCAGCTACGGACAGTTTCGAATTATCGGCCTTGATGACGATCAGCGCGAGCTGGTCCGCGTCGATCGCTCCGGCCCGAACGGAGCGGCGCGGATCGTCCCCAATGACGAATTGGAGCACAAGACCGAGCGGGCCTATTTTCAGGACACAATGCGACTGGCGCCGGGCGAGGTCTATGTTTCTCCGGTCGATCTCGCCAGCCGCAACGGGGGAACCACCGATCTTCACATTCCGACGTTGCGGGTCGCGACGCCGCTGTTCACGCCGGACGGCAAGCCGTTCGGCATCATCATCGCCAACATCGACATGCGCCCGGCACTGGACCGCGTCCGCGCGACCACGAGCACAGGGGGAGAAATCTACGTCGTAAACGCGCGCGGCGATTATCTCGTCCACCCCGATCGCGCGCGGGAATTCGGCTCGATGCGCGGCCATCCCACCGACTGGCGTCAGGACTTTCCGTTTTTTGCAGCGCTGGCCGGCAAGCTCGAAGGATCCACCCACCTGACGACCGACGCGTCGGGCAAGCCGAACGGCGCGGCGATCGCGCCAGCGCTGCTTGCAGGCAAGGAATGGATCGCGATCATCGAAACCATCCCCCGCCCGTGTTCGGCCGGGTGCCGGCGGCCATTCAAAAGACCTCCTTGCTCGTCGGCGTACTTGCCGTGCTCGCCGCGGCTGCCCTCGCGGTGCTCCTGGCGCGGTCCTTGACGCGCCCGATCGTGCGTCTGACGGAAGCTGTGGAGGCCATCGGCAGCGGACGGCCGGCAGACATACCCGTCGACGCCAGCGGCGAGACGGGCGTGCTGGCGCGGGCCTTTGCCCAGATGGTCGAAGAGACGCGGGCAAAAACCACCGCGCTCGAACGCGAGATCGAGGAGCATCGCCGCACCGAGGCCGCGCGAATTCATCATGAAGCGCGTGAGCGCCTGTTCAGTGCCGCGATCGAGTCATCCGACGATGCGATCGTAATGCAATCGCTCGATGCCATTATCACGGGCTGGAATCCTTCCGCCGAACGCCCTCTATGGCTATTCGGCCGACGAGGCGATCGGGAAATCCACCTCCATCATCGTCCCGCCCGACCGCCGCGAGCAGGGCAAAAATATTTTGCAGCGGATCGCCCGGGGCGAGCCCATCGAGCGCTTCGAAACCGTGCGCTTGCGCAAGGACGGCACGCCGGTCGAGATCTCGCTCGGCCTCTCCCCGATCAGGGGGCCGTCGGGCGAGGTCGTCGGCGCTTCCGGCTCCGCGCGCAGCCTGACCGAAGCGCGGCGCGCCGAGCGGACGGTACAGCAGCAACTGGAGGAGCGGCGGCAGCTTTTTGACACCTCGCAGGATCTGATCATGATCATGAACTCGCACAGCGAGATCGTGCAGATCAGCCCGAGCAGCGAAACCATTCTCGGCTACCGGCCCGACGAGATGATCGGGCGCAGCGGCGTCGATTTCCTCCATCCCGGCCATCTCGAGCAATCCCGCGAGGAGATGCGCGCACTCCGGCGCGGCGGACATCCGAAGCTCGCCGATACGCGGTGCATTCACAAGGACGGCCACGAGGTCTGGCTATCCTGGCTCGGCAGCTGGTCGGACCAGGCCAGGCGCTTCTTCTTCGTCGGGCGCGACATGACCGAGGCGAGGCAAGCCGCCGAGTCCTTGCGGGACAGCGAGCAGCTTGCGCGCAACATCGTCGAGACCGCGCTCGATGCCTTCACTCAGACAGACCAGACCGGCACCATCCTGACCTGGAATTCGCAGGCCGAGAAGCTGTTCGGCTGGTCGCGCGAGGAGGCTGTCGGCAAGAATGCCATCGATCTGTTCGTCGCTCCCGCCGAGCGCGAAGGGGTCAGGGCCGGACTTCAGCTGTTTCTCGAATCCAGCGAGCAACAGCTGTCCGGTCCACGGCGCGAGCTTCTGGTGCGCCGGCGCGACGGCAAGGAATTCAGGGCCGAGCTCAGCGTCACGGCGCTGCGTCGGCGCGACGGCGTCTTCTTCAATTCGTTCTACCGCGATCTCACCGAGAAGATCGCGGCCGAGGAGCGCAGCCGTCAAGCCGAGAAGATGGAGGCGGTCGGCCAGCTCACCGGCGGCGTGGCGCACGATTTCAACAATATCCTCACCGTGATCACCGGGACGATCGAGATCCTGGCCGAGGCCGTGGCCAGCGATCCGGGGCTTGCCGCGATCACGAAGATGATCGACGAGGCCGCCGGCCGCGGCGCCGAGCTGACCCAGCACCTGCTGGCCTTCGCACGCAAGCAGCCGCTGCAGCCGCGCGAGATCGACATCAATTCGCTGATCATCGACACCGCGAGGCTATTGCGGCCGACGCTGGGTGAGCACATCCAGATCGAATCCGTGTTCGAGCACGAGAGCTGCGTCGCCGTGGTCGACCCGAACCAGCTCACCACGGCGCTCCTCAACCTCGCGCTCAACGCGCGCGACGCAATGTCCGGCGGCGGCAAGCTGATCGTGGAGACGGGCGCCGCCTATCTCGACGAGGTCTATGCCAGCGTCAACGACGTCAGGCCCGGGCACTACGTGCTGATCGCGGTGAGCGACACAGGCACCGGTATTCCAGTCAACATGCTGGCGCGCGTGTTCGATCCCTTCTTCACCTCGAAGGGCCCGGGCAAGGGCACCGGGCTCGGGCTCTCGATGGTCTACGGCTTCATCAAGCAGTCCGCTGGCCACATCAAGATCTACAGCGAGGAAGGTCACGGCACCACGATCAAGATGTATCTGCCGCCCGGCAAGACGCCGACGCCGGCCGCCGATGGCATGATGCCGGCCTCGATCCAGGGCGGGCACGAGACCATCCTCGTGGTCGAGGACGACCGGCTGGTGCGCGATTACGTGCTGGCCCAGCTGCATTCGCTCGGCTACGTCACCCTGCAGGCCGCCAATGCCGCGGAGGCGCTCACCATCGTCGCGAGCGGCAAGCCGTTCGACCTGCTGTTCACCGACGTGATCATGCCCGGCAAGATGAACGGACGGCAGCTCGCTGACGAGGTGTTGAAGTCGCGCCCCGGCCTCAGGGTGGTCTACACATCAGGCTATACCGAAAACGCGATCATCCATCACGGCCGGCTGGATTCAGGCGTATTGCTGCTGGCGAAGCCCTATCGCAAGTCCGATCTGGCGCGGATCATTCGCAAGGCGCTGCAGGCGTAAGGGGAAAGCCCGTAGCCCGGACGGAGCGCAGCGCAATCCGGGACAGTCTTACCGCATATGCAGTCCCCGAATTTCGCTACGCTCCATCCGGGCTACGACACTACGCCACGCCACCAATAGACTTTACGACGCTCGCTGGGCCGCGGTCATCACGATGCGGATCAGATCGGCGGCATTGCGGGCGCCGAGCTTCTTCATGATGTTGGCGCGGTGATCCTCAATGGTGCGCGGGCTGATGCCAAGAGTGCGACCGGCTTCCTTGTTGGAGGCACCGGCCGCGAACTGCTCGAGCACTTCGCGCTCCCTGCGGGTCAGCGGCTCGCGTCCGGGGAAATGCAGCGAACCGAATTTCGGTGATGCGCTCTCCGACTGCCGGCGTGCATAAGCGCCGATCGCCTCGTCCAGCCGGGCGACGATCTCGCTGCCGCGGAACGGCTTCTCGATGAAGTCGAGCGCGCCGCTCTTGATGGCGCCCACCGCCATCGCAATGTCGCCCTGGCCGGAGATCATGAAGATCGGCGCAGGATAGTCTTCGCCGTGCAGCTCCTTGAGAATATCGAGGCCCGACTTTCCCGGAATGTGCACGTCGAGCAGCACGGCAGCGGGCGTGCGGCTTCGCGCAACGGAGAGCAGTGCTGCGCCGTCCGCAAAACAGATCACCTCATACCCCGCCGCCTTCAACACCATCGACAGGGTGTCGCGAACAGCCGGGTCGTCATCGACCACGAAGATCTCACCACGGGAGGTTTGTTCGACCATGTGCCATGTCCATTCGCCAAGGCGATTGCCCAGTCCGTTCGGCGTTCAAGGACTCGCGTCCGCGCCCAACGTTATGGCTTTCGGCGCAGATCTGACCCACCCCGCATTAGTACGGGACATGAACTTAACGCACAAGTAGCGCCAAGGTGCCTTATTGCGGGTGACGGAGAATATCCATGCTAAATTACGCCGGCATACCCCCACTCGCCGCAATGGCTGAAACCGACAACCGTCAGCTGATCACGGCCGAACTTCGCTCCCTGATCGCGCGCATCGAGATCAGTATACGCCTGATCGACGCGGCGATGGAGCCTGAAGACGATAGCGCTATCTTGAGTGCGATCTCGGGTTCCACCGAAATTGTCGTGCTCGACGACGTTACGCCCCGTTACGCGACAGCGACCGCCGCCCTCAACGCCTGCCGGGCGGAGCTCGGCCAGGCGCTTCAGAAGCTATCTGAATCTGCCAATCCGGATTAGGCTGCAATCGGCACGGCGGGGTTGCCGCAGCCGATTGCATGGCAGCTCCGCGCGTCAGGCGCGGTGCCGCTCCACGATCGCGTCGGTCGCGACGCCACCCCAGGTATGGATCGTCGGCAGCCCCATCGCCGTCTTGCCGAGATTGGCGAGGCTGATGCGCAGCGCCGCGAGATCCAGCGGCTTCGGCAGGCTCTGAAGCTCGATCCCGACCGAGCGCGCGAAGCTGCGTGCACCGCTCCGGCGCTTGCCGTCCATGCCGCTGATGACGATCACGGAGCCCGTGAATTTCGCCGCCGCCATCTCGCGCAGCACGTCGATGCCGTCGCCATCCTCCAGCACGAGATCGAGCGTGACGCAGTCGAAGCGGCCCGCGCGCAGCTTTTCGATCGCTTCCGCAACCGACGGCGCAACGACGACTTCGTGGCCGGCCTGCTTGGCGGCGACCGTGATCAGGCTGCGCTGCGTGGCGTCGTCATCGACCACCAGGAGCTGAAGCGCGCGCCGCTCGGCGATGTCGGGCAGGTTTGACGGGATGGGGAGAGAGAGCTTCTTGGCATGGCCGGACCCTGAAATTGCGACCTGTCATTGATACAGGGTGCGCGCTTAGGCCACGTAAAGCCGGGCCTGCGAATTCGTTCGGATGTTTTCAGAAAATGTGAAGCAACGTGCCGGGAGGGGCAGCACACTGCGCGTGGCGATCACGCCACCGCATCATGGCCGTTGGCCGCACCACGCTTCTTGCGGTTCTTGCCGCGCAGGAACTGGATGTCCATCTCGGCGCCGTTGACGCGCACCAGTTCGCAGCGGCGATAGGCAAGGCCGGTGGACGACAGCAGCAGGAAGAACTCCTTCAGGTTCAACCCCTGAATCGAGCCCTCCACCGTGAGGATGGCATCGGTGTCGGAAATCGCATTGAGGGTGCAGTCGCGCCGCCACGTGCCATCGATGGCCATGATGCAGACATCGTAGCCCCGACTGAATGTGACGCGCTCTGCGCCCTTGCCATCCTCGGCCATGCTTATCGCCCTGCCATCGCGACCATCCGCGGCGCCGGTGCACCGGCCGCCATAGCGGCACGCGGATCGTTCGGCCTGTAGAGGCCACGGCGATCGGCAATCGGCCTGAACGTATCGGTCAGTCCGACCACGGTCTCCGCAGCGCCGAGCACCATGAAGCCGTCGGGCTCGATCTGGCGCGCCAGGCGGTTGAAGATGTTGATCTTGGTCTCCTGGTCGAAATAGATCAGCACGTTGCGGCAGAAGATGACGTCGAACGTACCGAGATGGGAGAAATCCTGCAGCAAATTGAGCTGCCGGTGCTGGATCATCGCCCGCAGATCGGGATTGACTTGCCAGGTCTCGCCGGTCTGCTTGAAATGTTTCATCAACATCTGGATCGGCAGGCCGCGCTGCACCTCGAACTGGCTGTACACGCCAGCCTTGGCCTTCTCCAGCACTTCCTGCGAAAGATCGGTCGCGATGATCTCGACGCGCCAGCCGGTCAGGGCCGCGCCCATCTCCTTCAGAGTCATCGCAAGCGAATAGGGCTCCTGCCCGGTCGAGCCTGCAGCACACCAGATCCGCACGCTGCGGCGGGCAGCACGGGCCTTGAGGACTTCAGGCATGATGGTGTCGCGGAAATGGTCGAACGGGATCTTGTCGCGGAAGAAGAAGGTCTCGTTCGTGGTCATCGCTTCGACCACGCTGGTGATCAGCGCGATCGAGCCGCCTTGCAGCTTCTGCACGAGCTCGGGGATGCCGGAGATCCCGGCCTTGCGCGCCAGCGGCAGCAGGCGGCTTTCGATCAGATATTGCTTGTCGGCGGACAGATCGAGACCGGAGCGCTCTTTCAGCAACTTACGCAGATACTCGTACTCGGGCGGATTCACAGGATACCTCTTGACGCTACTGGCAGGTGTATTTTCAGGCAGTCGTCTCTTCTTCGCGCGCGACCAGCCCGACCTCCTGGAACTTCGCCAACACGATGTCCTTGTCGAACGGCTTCATGATGTACTCGTTGGCACCGCCGCCCATCGCCTTGGTGATGTGGTCGATGCCGTTCTCGGTGGTGCAGAACACGACCTTGGGCTCTTCGCCGCCGGGCATGCGGCGCAGCGTGCCGAGAAACTGGAAGCCGTCCATGACGGGCATGTTCCAGTCGAGCAGGATGGCTTCCGGCATCGCCTTCTTGCAATGAACCAGCGCCTCGACGCCGTCTTCCGCTTCAATGACCTGGAAGCCCAGCGCTTCGACGATACGACGGGCGACCTTGCGAACGATGCTGGAATCGTCAACCACCAAACAGGTCTTCATCTTCGTTCTCCGGCTTGAAATGTCTTTCGTGAAAGTTCAGGCAGCCATTTGCACTTCGGTCTTGAGCTCGAGGACGCGATCGACGTCGAGGACGACCATGAGCTGGCCGTCGAGGCGGTGGACGCCGCCGGCGAGCTTGGCCATGCGGGGGTCGAGGTTGACCGGGTTGTCTTCCTTGCCGTCCTCGGGCAGGCGCAGCACCTCGCCGATCTGGTCGATCAGCAGGCCGTAGGATTCACCGCGCAAATCGACCCCGACCGCCATTGCGGTCTTGCCGTCCTCGGGCTTGGGCAGGCCGAGGCGGGCGCGCATGTCGACCACGGTGACGATGCGGCCGCGCAGGTTCAGCACGCCCGCGATCTCGCTCGAGGACAACGGAACGCGGGTGACGCGCTCGGGCATGAACACGTCCTGGACGCGGGAGATCGGCAGCCCGAACAACTGGCCGCCGATCATCGCGGTGACGTATTCGACCATGGCGCCTTCGCCCGTTTGCGTCTTCTTGCTCATCTCGGTCTCTCCTGATCCCTGAAGTCCTTACGCCGCTGCCCGGCTCAGCTCGGAGGCGCCGGCGGCGCCCGCGGTCTGTTCCTTCAGCGCCGCGATCAGACCGGGACGGTCGAACTTGGCGACATAGTCGTGGAAGCCGGCCTGACGGCCGCGCTCGATCGCCGCCGGCGACACCAGGGCGGAGAGGCCGATGATCGGCATCGCGCCGAGATTGCTGTCGGAGCGGATGGTTTCGGCGAACTCGAACCCGTTCATGTCGGGCATCTCGATGTCGGTCAGCACCACGTCGAAGCTCTGCGCGCGGAGCGCCGCCAGGCCCTCCTGCGCGGTCGGCGCGGTGCGGACGCGGTAGCCGGCCGCCTTCAGCACCGGCGCCAGCATGTTGCGGAAGAACGCACTGTCGTCGACCAGCAGCACCGACTGCGAGTGCATCGACGGCTTCATCTCCTTGCGGGTGAACCAGTCGGCGAACGCCATCGGCAGGAAGTGACCGACGTCGATCACCTCGGTGGCCTGGCCCTTGATCACGGCCGAGCCCAGGATGCCGGAGGCGGAGCCGCCGACCTCGATGTTGAGCCGTTCCTCGACGATGTCGATGATCTCGTCGACGACGAGGCCCATGGAGCGGCCGTCGTCGGAGAACACCAGGATCGGCTGCGCGCCCTGGCTGGCAATAGTGACGCTCTCCATGGCGATGAGCGGCATCAGCTGCTCGCGGTACTGCACCATGTAGCGGCCTTGAGGCCGCGGCCGTTGTCGGCGATGCAGATGATGATGTGGCCGCCCTCGTGATAGGCGGAGAGCCGGATGGTGCCCTGCTCGCCCTTGCCGGAGGCGAGCCGCTCGGCGGGGGTCTCCAGGCCATGGTCGGCGGAGTTGCGCACCATGTGGGTGAGCGGGTCCTTGATCAGGTCGAGCACCTGGCGGTCGAGCTCGGTGTCGGCGCCGTGCATCTCCAGCTCGATCTGCTTGCCGAGTTCGCTCGAGAGATCGCGGACGATGCGGGGCAGCTTCTGCCAGGCATTGCCGATCGGCTGCATGCGCGTCTTCATGACGCCTTCCTGCAGCTCGGCGGTGACGTTGGAGAGGCGCTGCAGCGGCACCTTGAACTCGGTGTCCTCGTTGCGCCTTGATATCTCCAGCAGCTGGTTGCGGGTCAGCACCAGCTCGGAGACCATGGTCATCAGATGCTCCAGCGTATCCACGTTGACGCGGATCGACTGGTTGGCGATGCGGTCGCCTTCGCCAGCGCCCTCCTCGGCCATCGACTTCTTCGGCGCGGCCTTCTCCTTGGCGGGCTTCGCAGCTTCCTTGACGGCGTCCTTGGCAGTTTCCTTGGCGGCAACAGGGGCGGGCGCTTCGGCCGGCGCGGGCGCGGCCTTGACCGCGACAACAGGCGCTGGCGCTTCGATCGCGGTCTCGCGGAAGGCGCGCTCGAGCTCGTCGAGCGAGACTTCGCCCGGACGCAGCGGACGCTCCAGGGTCTGGTCGATCAGCGCGCCTGTGGTCATCTCTTTTACGGGAGCAGGCGCAGCGGCAGCCGGGACGTCCGGCACCAGCGGCGGCGCTTCAGCAACGGGAGCCGCAGCGCCGGCGGCCATTGCCGCCATGCCCTGCTCGACCATCGCTTCCAGCTTGTCGATGAGATCGCGGTCGGTGCCCTCGGGCTCGGCTTCGGTCGCCTCCAGGCCGGCCAGGATCTCCTTGATGCGGTCGATCGAGGACAGGATCAGCGTCACGGCCGGTCCCGTCACCGGCATGCCGTCGCGGAACTTGCCCATCAGCGTCTCGCCGGCATGCGCCAGCGCTTCGAGCCGCGGCAGGCCGAGGAAGCCGCACGTACCCTTGATGGTGTGGACCAGGCGGAAGATGTTATCCAGGATCTTGGCGTTGTTCGGCTCCTGCTCGAACTTCACCAGCTGATTGTCCACGGTGTCCAGGCTCTCGCCGGTCTCCGTCAGAAACTCCCGCAACAGATCATCCATAAGTTACGCCTTGACTGAGCTGACCTCGACGCCTGCGCCGCGCTTAGATCGGCGGAAGTCCGCTTCTAGGTTGTTAGACAACCCATTTCACGGTCTCGTTAATTTCATCCTCCGTGCTAATACGGATATTGAAGTGAGGTGGGCTGTTCGACCGCGTGAGGCTGCGGTTTTCGACCAACCCGCACGCGGCATCGGGCCGGAAGCGCAACAGGTAAACGCACCAATAATAGCGTCACGACATGCGCAAAATAATCCCGCCAAAATCGGAAGATATGCACGGCACCCACGAATTGAATCAAATCACGCGCGACCGAAATCGGCTCTGCGACCGTCTGCCGATGCTGCGCTGAATCCGCAAGCACTGCGCTCGCGGTAAACGGACTCTTACCTCGCGAGCGTCGCGGACAATAACGCGCTAACCCAGCCGCGCAGCAGCGGCATGACGTTGGGCAAGGCAGTCCTCGATGGCGGCCAGCGGCACATCCGGCGGGAACGGCCTGCGCAGGCCGCGCGCGGCGCCAGGTCACGCAATGGCGCGAGGCAATTGCTGACGGCTGAAAAGAATCGACGAAGGAGAAAGGTGGTGGCGCTGGAGGGGCGCAGGTGCGAACAATGAACCAATTGCCAATATGTCCCGCTGAGAACATGATGGAACTTACCCGACACGAATGGCGGATTCCGGGCGATCCACGGGCGGAGGAGACGGGAGGCAGATTTGGAAACGATGGCACGCCCATCGAACGGTTTCCTGTCGGCACTGTCGGCCGACGACTATGAATTGATCCGCGCACATCTGCGCACAGTCGATCTGCCGCACGAGGCCTTACTGGTCGAAGCCGGCGAAATGCTCAAGCGCGCCTATTTCCCGCACCGTGGCGTGATCTCCCTGATCGTGAAACTTGCCAAGGGCGAGCATGTGCAGGTGGCCATGGTCGGCCGCGACAGCCTGCTCGGGACACTCTCGACAATGGGTGATGCCTGCGCACTGAACACGGCGGTGGTGCTGGTTCCCGGTGTCGCATCGGTGATGGACCTCGATCGGCTGCGCATGGCTGCCGAACAGAGCTCCGCTGTGCGGACGCTGCTGACGCGCCACGGGCTCGCGGTCTACGCGCAGGTGCAGCAGACCGCGGGCTGCAACGCTGCGCATCCGGTGGAGGCGCGGCTGTCGCGCTGCCTGCTGCACACCCATGATTTGTCGGGCGACTACCGGTTGCTCCTGACCCAGCAGGCCATGGCGCAGATGATCGGGGCGCGCCGCAACAGCGTGTCGCTGGTCGCCAATACCCTGCAGCAGGCCAATTTCATCCACTACAGCCGCGGACATATCCAGATCCTCAATCTGGACGGGCTGCGCCAGACGGCATGCGAATGCTACGCCACGGTCAAGGCCCAGTACGACCGGCTCCTCGGGCCCTGACGGCCGCGGCACATAGTAAAGCAAGTGCTTAACGCCGCCTGCAAACACCGCATATCTCGTGACCAGAACCGAAATGGGGATGGCGTAGATGTCCCGGACGCCGCGCACGACGACGCGCATCAGGGGACACCATGTTTGACGCCGCCTTTGTGCCCATGCAGGGCGCGCTCGATACCGCGCCCCTGCGCGAGCTTGAGCGCTGCGCGAGCCTGAACCGCTGCGCGAGCCTGGCGCGTTCACCGTGCTGGTGCGCGAGATCGGCGAGGACGGCGCCTGTGAAGTGCGCGCGGTATTCTGGAGCGAGACAAGTGCGCGGCTCAAGCTGTTTCATACGTTCGCGCTGGGCCAGCATCGTGGCCGGATCGCGCGCGAGGCGCATTCGCTGAAGAGCACGGCCAGGACGTTCGGCTATCTCCGGCTCGCGGCGCTGGCGCTGCGGCTCGAGAGCTCCGCCGGCACGCTCGACGACGCCGAATTCAACGATCTGCTGCGGCAGATGGATGACGCCTTCACCGCCGCAAAGGCGCAGGAACCGCAGGGCTGAGGCACCCCGCCGTACTTATACGGTTTGCAATTTTCACAGATGACTAATCATAGGTGGCGATAGTCGCCGGAAACCAGGAGGGTTTCCATGTTCACCTATGAGACTGCGGACCAGAAAGAGGTCCGTCGCTTCCGCATCGCACAGTTCAACGGCCGGATGGCCACGGTGAAGGCGGGCGAGTCCACGGTGACGGGTTTTGTCCGTTCGGTGCTGGAGCAGGATTCGACCATCCCGCCGCGCTGGACCATCACCATCATCCCGAATGCCCCGAAGGACGAGCCGAACGCGCGGCGGCCCAATTCGCGCGTGCGCCCCTTTGCCGAAGATTATTTTTAGGTGCGCTGCTCCTCGGCGGCGCAGGACGAAGCCTCAATCGATCGAATGCAGCAGCGCCGCGCGGACGAGGTCCGCGGTGTTGCGCGCGCCGAGCTTGCGCATCGCTTCGGCCCGATGGCTCTCGAACGTGCGCGGGCTGATCTGCATCCGCAGCGCCCCCTGCTTGTTCGAAAATCCCTCGCTGATCAGCCGCAGCACTTCACGCTCGCGCTTGGTCAGCCGCTTGCCCGGCAGGCCCGATGATTCGGAGCCCGCCTCGCGCGGCGCCGGCAGCGCGCGGCCGGCACTCAATTCGGAACCCTCGGCTGTGGACGGTGCAGGCAAGGCGCCCTTGTGAGATCCGGCGAGCCGCTTGACCAGGCCGCAGACGCGCTCGGTCTGCGCCAGTGCATTCTCCACCACCTGCTGCAAATAGGCGCGGTCCGTCGAGACGGGCGCGAGCTGGTCGCTGTGATGCTTGATCTCGCCCATGTAGAGCAGGAGCGCGGTCAGGGGACCGTTGAGCTCGCGGGCGATGGCCGCAGCCATCTCGTCGGCCGCGTTGGCACGGGCGGCGTTCAGCCGGACGAAATCGAGCTCTTCGGCCGGAGCAGTGCTGCTTTCGAACAATTCCGACGGCCACGAATCAGCAACCGTATCATTGTGTGACCCCATGTGATGATGTAGCGGAACCAGAGGCGGTCTGTGGTTAACTTTTTCTCCGTAAGACTACGGCGATTTTGTCGGTTCTGTGCTGAAAAGGCGACGCAGGCACAATCTGTGCTTGCAGATTTGACTGTTTGACTATGTCAGGGTTGATAAATCTGCCTAAATCATAAGCAGAACGCCGAAGGCATTCTCTGCGATCGCGACTCCGCTTGCCCCGGGGGCGCCCCGGATTTTACGGATAAATTAACGGTGGCCTGCTTCTCTTTGTCACAATTGAGAGCGCGCAAATGCCTCCATGCACTGGGCCACCGGCGGGCCTGCTGGAATCGTTGCGAGAGATTGCGTGCCATGGACGAGGTCGACCAGCTTTCGGAGTTCCTGCACAAGCTGACGCCGTTATCGCGCAGCTGTCTGCTGAGCGAACTCGAGCGACTCGAACTGTGCGGCATCGACATGCCGGGCTCGGCCGGCGTGCAGGCAAAACTGCGCGCCGAGTTTCGCAAGGACGGGTCGAGCCAGGCGCGCGCCACCAATCCTTCGCGCTACTTCTTCGCGCCGCTCGAGCTGCTGTTGATGGACGGCGCGCCCGAGCACGCCAATGCGGGACGAATTTCGCGCAACACGCTCACCCCGATCTGGGAATGGATCTGCCGCGACCTGCTGCCGACCATGGCGCGCGACTACGTCAAGGCCATCAACGACCAGGTCACCGCCAACAATCTCAAGGAAGTGACGAAGATCGCGACGACCTTTCAGGTCAAGGTCGTCAAGGTGCTCGAGAACACGCTCGCCTCGGCCGAGAGCACAGAGTTCGCGCGCGGCAAGCTCGCGCAATACACGGCTTCGCGTACCGCCTTCGAGGACGTGAAGAAGATGCAGCAGGTGCTGCGCGCCGGTGATGCCCTGCGGAAGTTCAACGAGAAGCTGCCCGAGACCATCACGAAGTTCGACGACGGCCAGGTCGCCCAGATCACCGCGCGGCTCGACGCTTTCAAAAAGGCCAATCCCAATGCGCTGCCCTTTGCACTGGCGCTGGTGGCGAGGCGCCTGAAGACATTCTGGCAGCTCGCCTATCTTGCGACAAATGCGGCCGCGAGCAAGAGCGCTGCCGACATCGCAGCGGCGCCTTATGCTTGCGTGGTTCCCATGGCGCTCGACCGGCTCGATGACAAGCGCCTCGCCCTGCGGATTGCACTCCGCCACAACCGCTTCCTCGTCGCGCGCGACCTGCTCACCGAAATCTACGAGGCCGAGCATGCACTCAAGCTTCGCATCGACGGCATCGAGCAGAGCGAATGGGGCGTCCGGCTTCAGCAATTGATGGATGCGATCGCGGCGCTGGTGTCGGCCGAAGTCAGTCGCTTCCCCGCCAATGTCGGTCACATCCTCGGTTCGCGCCGGTTGCGCAGCCAGGAAACGCTGGGCGGCAAGCTCAGCTATCTGGCCTGGAAGGGCCGCGACGCCGTGCAGGACGGCGCGGCGGCGCTTCGCAAATTAATCGGGGCGACTTAGAGCATGATCCGGAAGATTGTGAAGCGGTTTTCCGACAAGATCATGCTCAAACAGAAACTGTCTTCCCCGTTATTCGGGCGCGTGCGGCAGGCACAGGAAGCGATCGAGAAATCGCCCTGACATCACGATCCTGAACCACCAATAGATCAATCGCCGCGTTGTCATAGCTGCAATCCCTGACAGCCCACCACCGGCTGGGTGGACCAATAGCGCAGGTGCAGCAAGACGCATGTGAGGTGCTTCACACTTCTCGGCCCGACGCCTGCGCGAGTTGTCGCATGACTGTCACGCGCGGCGGCGCAACTTGCGCGCATCGCGCGAAAATGAATTCGTGGACTGAACGTGTGGCTCCTATTCTCCGATGCCTCGCATGCTGCATTGGGAAGGAGACAGGCGATGAGATCGATCCGACTGGCGCTGATGTTGACGGCGTGGCTGACGGGCGCATGCGCGCTCTCACCGGCGACGATGGCGCAGACGGCGCCGCCCTCCGGCAACGCCGCGCCGACCGCCGACAATGCCGTGCTGCTCACCGTGTTCTTCAAGCATGACCAGTCGCGTCCGCTCGGTGAGCTGAATGCGCAGCTCGACAAGCAAGGCTTCCGCAAAGCCTTTCCACCGGCGGGCGTGGAGGTCGTGAGCTGGTACGTGATGATGGGTATCGGCCAGATAGTCACGCTGCGGCTGCCGGCCTCGCGGCTGCGCGAGGTCAACCGCATCATCGAGGACACCGCGTGGGGGCCGTACCGCACCGAATTCTATCCGACCTATGACTACAAGGCGGTCGGCATGGCCGAGCACGAGAAGGCGACGGCCAACTGATACCGGCGTTATTGATTTGGGCGAAGCACGCGCAGCGTCGTCCAATTGCAGGACACCGGCTGCGCTCACGCGCGGCCGTCGTCCTCTTGGAAATCTCAGCGATTGTCGCGTCGCTGCACGCAAGACGACGGCAAACGTGAAATCTTCTGGAAGATAATCCGGACAATTTTACACATGATGGCGGCTTTAACGTTACCCGGATAATTCAACAATCGGCTGAAGCTCTCCATATTTGAATCCGTTCATATCGGTAACACCACTGTCACGGAACGGGAGTGGTTTGCGATGAGTGATGGGATCAGAGAAGTCGCCGAGAGGGGGCCAAAGACTTTCGGACAGCGAAAGGTGACGCCGCGCGCCTGCGTGGCCGACGGCAAGCGCCATTTGCGCGCTTTCCTGCGTGAGGTGCTCGAGGATCTCGGCTTCGTCACCAGCGAATGCGGCAGCGCAGACGAGCTGCAAACGGTGCTCGCCAACGAATTGCCGGACCTGATCCTGTTCGGCATAGCCGCTGACGGCATCGAGCCGGGAAAATTTCTGGAGACGTTGGTGCGCGAGGCCTTTGTCGGCAAGGTGGTGGCGGTCGGCGCGCGCGAATCGATCATCCTGAAGGCGGTACAGCAGGTCGGCGAGGAATATGGACTTGCGATGCTGCCGCCGCTCACCACGCCCTTTGCCGCGGAGACGCTGCGCGAGCGCGTGGCGATGCTGCTGCCCGATGAGCCGGCGCCGAGCCCGGCCGTGCATGTCGGCGAGGCCCTGCATGCGGGCTGGCTCGAGCTCTGGTACCAGTCGAAAATCGACGCGCGCTCGCTGGTCCGGTGCGGCGCCGAGGCGCTGGTGCGGATGCGGCATCCGACCTGGGGCGTGGTGCCGCCGGCCTATTTCATCCCCGAGGCACATGATCCGCATTTCCGCGACCTGTCGGAATTCGTGATCGAGCGCGCGCTGCAGGACTGGCACTATCTCCTGGAGCGGCAAAGCGCGGTCGATCTGTCGATCAACCTGCCTGCGCCCTACCTCAGGGAGCCGCAGGCGGTGCGCGATCTCTGTCGCCGCGTGCCGACGCATCCGGCCTTCGGCGGGCTGACGATCGAAATCGCCAGCGAGGAGGCGATCCACGACATCGAATTCCTCACCGAAGCTGCACGCGAAATGCGCTTCCACAATATCGGCCTGTCGATCGACAATCTCGGCGCCAACTGGCCGGAGCTGATGGGCCTGGACAATATCCCCTTCATCAATGTGAAGGCCGACCGGCAGTTCATCACCGGCTGCGGCAATGATCGCCTGAAGCGGACGGTGTGCCGCCACATCGTCGAGCTTGCGCAGGGTTACGGCGTGCGCACGGCCGCCGAAGGCATTGAAAGCCGCGGCGACCTGATGGCCGTCAACGAACTCGGTTTCGACCAGGTGCAGGGCTACCTGTTCGGCAAGCCGATGCCGCTGAAGAAATTTGCAAGAAGCGCGCTGACGCGCACGGTGATGGGGCAGGCGTGAGGCAACGCCCTCAGGCGAACCGTCGCGCGAAGAACACGCAGACGACGACGAGCGCGGTCGCGGCGATCATGCTCCATGCGACCGGCTCGTGCAGCAGGAAGCCCGCGAGCGCCAGCCCGAGGAAGGGCTGCAGCTGCTGCAACTGGCCGACGCGGGCGATACCGCCGATCGCAAGCCCGCGATACCAGAAGATGAATCCGACGAACATGCTGAAGATCGAGACATAAGCGAGCCCGATCCAGGCCGGCAGGCTCACCCCGCTCCATGTCGAGGGCCAGGTCCAGATCATGACGGGCAGCATCAGCGGCAAGGCCAGCAGCAATGCCCATGAGATGACTTGCCAGCCGCCGATCCGACGCGACAGCGCGGCGCCTTCGGCGTAGCCGAGCCCGCACAGCACGATCGCGGCCACCATCAGGAGATCGCCGCTGACTGATGCGGTGCCGTCATTCGAGAGGGCAAAGCCCGCAACCGTGGCGCTGCCGAGAACTGCGAACAGCCAGAACAGCGGCTGCGGCCGCTCGCCGCCCCGCAGCACGGCGAAGATCGCGGTCGACAGCGGCAGCAGGCCGATGAAGACGATCGAATGCGCCGAGGTGATGTACTGGAGCGCCAGCGCCGTCAGCAGGGAAGCCGACCACGACGCCGATGGAGACGATGGTCAGCGAGGCGAGATCCCTGCGCTCCGGCCACGCCTGGCGCAGCAGGCCGAGCACGGCCGCACCGATCAGCGCCGCGATGATTGCCCGGGCGGACGTCAGGAACAGCGCCGAAAAGCCGCCGACCGCGACACGCGTCGCCGGCAGCGAGCCGCTGAAGATGATGACGCCGAGAAGCCCGTTGCCCCAGCCGCTGCCCGCAGATTGCATGTCCGTTCCACTTTTTGAACTGTCACCTTCGGCCTTCGGCGGTGGCGAGACCAGTGACAATCCAGTACAATCCAGCCAATCTGTATTGGTGTGGAAGGCAATACACTTTGGACATCGAAGCGCGAATGAAGGGTCGCGGCGGCACGCTGACCGTTGACGTGATGAGCGCGATCCGCGCCAAGATCGCCGGACGCGCGCTCAGCGCCGGCGAGCGCCTGCCGTCGATCCGCAGCCTTGCCGCAACGATGGACGTGTCGCCGTCCACGGTGGTCGAAGCCTATGATCGCCTCGCCGCGGAAGGTCTGATCCGCGCGCGCCGCGGCTCGGGCTTCTATGTGTCGCCGACGGTCACGCCGCCGCTCGCATTGACCGAGGTCGAGCCGCGCCGCGATCGGGCGGTCGATCCGTTCTGGGTCTCCAGGCAGTCGCTCGACACCGACGCGGCCGTGCCAAAACCCGGTTGCGGCTGGCTGCCGCCGGAGTGGATGCCGGAAGCGGCACTGCGGCGCGCCACCCGTGCGCTTGCCCGCACCGACGCGAGCGTGCTGACCAATTACGGCTCGACATCCGGCTCGCTTGCGCTGCGCCGGCTGCTGCTCGCGCGCCTCGCCGAAGACGAGATCGAGGCCTCGATCAGCCAATTGATGCTGACGGGTTCGGGCACGCAGGCAACCGACCTGATCTGCCGCTTCCTGCTTCGTCCCGGCGACACCGTGCTGGTCGACGATCCCTGCTACTTCAATTTTCGTGCGCTGCTGCGCGCGCATCAGGCGAAGATCGTCAGCGTGCCCTACACCCCGTCGGGCCCCGATGTCACACGCTTCGAGCAGATTCTGGTGGCCGAACGGCCACGGCTCTACATCACCAATTCAGCGCTGCACAATCCGACCGGCGCGACGCTTTCCTCCAGACCGCGCACCGGCTGTTGACCGCGGCCGCCGCGCACGATCTCACCGTCATCGAGGACGACATTTTTGGCGACTTCGAGCCGGAGCGATCGCCGCGCCTTGCCGCACTGGATGGACTGAACCGCGTCATCCGCATCGGCAGCTTCTCCAAGGCGCTCTCGGCCTCGGTTCGCTGCGGCTACATTGCGGCGCGTGCCGACTGGGTCGAGCATCTCGTCGACCTCCAGGTCGCCACCAGCTTCGGCGGCCCGAGCCCGGTCGCGACCGAGATCATCGCAAAGGTGCTGGCCGGCGGCAACTATCGCAAGCACATGGACGAGCTCAGGCAAAAGCTCACGCGCACCCGGCGCGACGTCGCGCGAAAACTTCAGGCGTTGGGGATCGAGCCCTGGCTGATGCCGCGCGGCGGCTTCTTCCTGTGGTGCCACCTCGCCGGCGGGCAGGATGCCACGGCCGTTGCGCGCACCGCGCTCGAAGAGGACGTGGTGCTCGCGCCCGGCAACGTGTTCAGCGTATCGCAATCAGCGTCGAATTGCATGCGATTCAACGTGGCGCATATGAGCGATCCGCGGATCTGGGACGTGCTGCGGCGGGCGTTGAGCGCGTAGCCGCACAGCTAGTACCACGGCTCCTGATAGATCGGCTCGCCGTCGAGCAGCAGCCGCTTGATGGTGGCGCGGCCTGAGGGCAGCACGGCGGCGACGACGCGCAGCTTTTGCTGGTTGCGGGCCTGCTCGAGCGTCTTGCCCTCGCCTTCCGGCACGAAATAGCTTTCGAGGCCGTATCTGATCTGCAGCTTGTCGCAGAAGGTGCGGCTGGTCGAACCGCAGGAATAAACGACGCGGCCGCGGATCAGCACGTCGGGCGCCGTGACCGTCACAGGCGCGGCATGTACGGAAACGGCCTGATAGAGGCCGTTGGCATCGGGCGCGAGCTTGACGAACACGACCGGATTGCGCTCGGCGGTCGGCTGGCCGGCGAGCGCACCTGCCGGCAGTTGCGAGATGTCATAGCCGAGCACGACATAGTCGCCGCGCAGGAGATCGCGGGGATCGAGCGGCCGCGTCTGCAAGGTCACCTCACGGCCTTCGCGCAGGATTTTCACGCGGTCGGCAACCATCAACATCAGCAGCGCGCATTGCAGCAGGATGGCGGCACCGAACAGCACGGCCTTCGGGATGCGGTGCCATAGTCCGGTGAGCTTGATCATCGTTCAGCCCTCGGCAGCGCGCGATTGAGTGCTGTTGCAAAGACGACGGCGACGATGCCGGCCACCGCCAGGAAGGCCGAGCGGCGCAGCAGCGAGCCCTTCACCGCCCAGGTGATCGCAGCGATGACGCCGGCGATGCCGAGCCAGCCGGCGACGATCCGTGGACGCACATCGTCGAGCACGCCGGAGACGACGAGGCACAGCATGGCGCAGAGCAGCGCGGCATAAGCGAACCAGGGCTCGCCGGCCGCGGACGCCGGCCAGATCGGCGCAGCGAGCAGGACGAGCCCGATCGCGCATGCCGCGAGGATTTCGCCGACACGCCCGGTCACGCCGGCCGAGGCGAGCGCGAGGACCACACCGGCGACGCCGCACATGATCGCCCACGAGGGTTGGGCCGCGGTCGTGCTTGTCCGAAGGCGGAAGAGATCGTCGACCGTTGTCACCTCCAGGAAGGCGACGACGGCCAGCGCGAACGCGCCATAGATCGCCAGGACAGATCCAAGCCTGCGCGACCGCGGCGCCGGCACGGCGGCGATCGCGAGCCCGGCGCCGAACAGCAGGGCCGCACCGTTCGCCAGCACGAAGGCAGGCTGGGCGCCATCGAAGTCGAAGCGAAGCGACGTCGCGATCCACCACGGCAGCACCGCGGTCGCGACGAGATGGGCAGCGACGCGGGAATTCCACGCCAACGCGATCGCGGCGGCGATCAGCCAGACCACTGCGAATTGAAGATGGAGGTCGTCCGGCGCATCATAGACGCGCATGCAGGTCCAGATGCACGCGGCCGCGAGCCCGACCGCAAGCGCGCCGCGCGAGCCGGTCAGCAGTGCCGCGGCAAATGCGCCGATCGACCACAACAGCATGCCGCCGGCAAAATCGTCGCCGAGATGATACATCTGGCCGACCAGCGCGATGCCTGCGCCGAAGACGATCGCGCCGATACTCGAACAGAGGTCGGCGAGAACGATGCGCCCCGTCGCCGCGAACCACGCCCCGAGGCCGCCGGCGACGATCATGCCGGCCAGCAGGATCGCGAACCGCAACAGCCGCGCGATCTCGGTCCAATGCGCCGCGACGAAGGCAAGGAAGGCGGCCGCAATCACCAGGCCGCCGACGATGGCAACGACGACCGCGATGTTGATGCCCGGCGACAGCGGCGGCAGCGCATGACGAATGGAGGCGACGGCCGCCGGCGCAATCACGCCATCGGCTTCCCATTGCGCGAGGTCGGCTTCGAGGCGTTGCCGGTAGGTCTTGTCGAACATCGTGGTGGATCACCTGACGGCTGGCCCGCGGCTGGCTCCCTGCCGGCCGCGGGATGTTGGTCGGCCCGCGCCGGGGGCACGTTCAACGTAGCATCGCGCTAAGGGTGTTCCCCAGCCTGACAACAAAAATGTCGAAAACAACCCCATGCACAGTAGACTCAAGAGACTCAAGAGACTCAAGCGACCGATTGCCGCTTGCGTTCGCCGATGTTTCCGGTAATGTTTCCGGAAACTGGGTATTCCATGACCAGCAAAGCAAAATCCCCGGTCGCCAGCCACCGCGCACGTCGAGAGCGCCAAGGCTTCGTGCGGGTCGAGGTCAATGTCCGCAAGGAAGATGCGAGCCTGGTTCGCCGGGTGGCTTCAGCGCTGTCCGATCCCGCGCGTCAGGCGGAGGCGCGCGCGCTGCTACGGCAGCGCTTTGCCGAGCCGTCCCATGTCAGCCTGAAGGCGCTGCTCGCCTCCGCGCCGCTCGACGGCATCGCGCTTGATCGCAGCGCCGATCCCGGCCGCGACATCGACTTGTGAGCTATTTGATCGACACCAACATCATTTCCGAGATTCGCAAGGGCGCGCGTTGCGACGTCCACGTCTCCGCCTGGTATGCGTCAATTGCCGATGCGGACATCTTCCTGAGCACGCTCGTGCTTGGCGAGATCCGAAAGGGCATCGAGCTCGCTCGCGCACGGGATGCGGGCAAGGCAGCGGCGCTCGAACGCTGGCTGCGTGACGTCGAGGCCGCATTCGAGGGACGCGTGCTCGGCATCGACAACGCCGTGTCCGATCAATGGGGCCGCATCAGCGCGATCAGGTCCGTCCCGGTCATCGACGGCCTGCTCGCGGCAACCGCGTTGACGCATGATTTGACGCTGGTGACGCGCAACGATCGTGACATCGCGGGGCTGGGTGCGAAGGTGCGCAATCCGTTCAGGGGCGGCCGAGGGGAGCGTTGATCGTTGTGTCGAAGGATTTCGGATGACGTCGCGCGTCGTTTGACACGTCGGGCAAAACAGGAGCACGATGTCATCGTGGCAAAACGCTTTTAGCTCATCGAAGCGGACGCGGTAGGCGACGCTTTCAGTTCGTTTGACACGCCACCTAGTTCAGGCGCGCTCATGGTCGGTCAGGCGCGCCGCAAACTTTTGTGCACTGTCACCGTAACCCCGCGACGCTCATTCCGCTGCTTCCAGGTCTCGTTCCTCGACCGGCGCTAGAGCTTCAACCAGGAGAGCATCGAGAAGATGGCATCGGGTAGCGGTTGTAGCAGCGAGACTAACTTCCAGCCGGTCACAGAGCGCCACCAATGCATCAACCTTAGCGACTATACGGCGCTGTTCAGCGAGCGGCGCAATGGGAAGAAAAAACTCATACTGTTTCTGAATGGAAACAAAGTCTCTCGTCGTTTGCTTTTTTACGGAATCCACTTGATTTCGAAATACGTCGCTGAGAAGCACTATACGAAGAAATGCGGCGCTGAAGACGGATGCGTTTGGTCTATAATAGGTCGTTTGAGGAGAAAGTACGCAGTCCCTGTCGCACAGAGCTACGCGGCCAACGCTTCCCTTGTGTGTGTAAATAACGTCTCCTCTTTGGGCAAACCCTACTCGAAGCTTTCTTAGTGGCGATCCGGCAAGTTTATAAGCACCAACATAGTCGATTGTCCCTCTCTCTGAGACCTGCGCTGCTGTTATGAATGGAAGTCCTTCATCCAAAAAATCGGAGACCTTCGGATGATTGGCACCGTGATTGCCATCTTTGAGATCACTAATCGCACCAATTCGTAGAAGTTTGGCGGTAGGTTCCAGACTTCCAGCCGGGGGGCGATTCATGAGATTGCAATTCGATTGGGACTTGTACCTCCTCTGGCACAGTTCTCCGCAGCCTAGGATTGCCACCTCCCTTCACGAGTTGGCCCAATAACGCGGACGCTGGCTCGTCCTTCACATCCTGCTGCACCAATTTCCCGCGCACGGCGAGGTTGAGGATGGTCTGACGGAGGCGTTCGATCTGATCTCGACGTGTGGTAAGTGCAGGCAACGCATCGAGGGCGAAGCGGACGTCCGCTTGGAAGGTTTCGGGATCGGGTACGTTGAGGCGAGCGAGGCTCGACGCTGCCAGCCGGTCTCGCGCAGCCTCGCGTCTTCCGAGCGCCGCCTCCAGCCCGTCGCACAGCGCCATCAGCTCATCGACCTTGGCGACGATGCGGCCCTGCTCGGCGAGCGGTGGGAGGGGGATCAGCAGTTCTTCCAACTTTCCCTTTGTAATGTGCTGAAGGCCGACGCCCCCGTGCGCCTTGGCGATCATCTCGTCAAGCCGACCGTTGACCGCGAGCCGCAGGAACGATGGGATGAACGCCCGTGTCTTGAAATCGCAGCGAAAGATGTGTTGATTCAAAACCGCCGGTCCACGATCCCAAATGAACGCACCAAAGGACGTGCCAGGCGTGCCCGACCAGCTTATCAAGAATGAGCCATTATCAATTAGCGACCGCTCGCGGGCTGTTTCGGGATCACAAAAGTTAAAAGGCGCATCCGGTTTGTTCAGATTCTGAATCCGCACAATCCGCAAACCCGATCTGGTCCACTCGGTCGGCTTGAATGCCATGCCGTTTAACAATTGCAGTTGGTCGCCGATCTCGATCCATTTCCAATTGCCGGGTAGATTAAATGGCGCGGCCGGATCGCTCGGCTTCTTGAAGCCTTTCGGAGTCTCGTCGTTTGCGTCCTGCTGCACAACTTTGCCGCGGACCGCCAGATCGAGAATGAAGCGGCGCAGCCGGCGGATCGCATCAGGCGCGTCGGCGATCTCGTTGTAATGCGCCAGCAGACGTTCTGCGTTCATCGGGCAAGCGCCTCGGCTAGAATCGCCCTCAACTGGTCGTAAGCGCGAAGCCGATACCCTTGCTTCAGAATTCGAATGAACGTGCGAAGAAGCCTCCGGCTTGGACGGAGGTTTGGGATGGGATTGGACAGCAAAAAGGACGTCCATTTGGACGGCTCATCGGTAGGGCCGGTGAGCCGGCTGGAGGTCCTTGAAGGAGCGTCGGGACGCCGCGTGCGTTCGGAGGCTGAGAGAGCTCGGATCGTCGCCGAGAGTCTGCTACCCGGTGCCCAGGTCTCCGAGGTGGCGCGCAAGCACGGGGCGACGCGCTGGCAGATTTACGATTGGCGACGACGCTTTCGACAGCGAGGCCTGTTGGCGCCGTGCGAGGCGTCGCAGTCGACATTCGCGCCGCTGGTCGTGGAAAGCGCGTTGGAGGAGGGTCACGTTCCGGCGATCAAGCTTGAGATCGCGATCGGCGATGTCGTGCTGCGGACGGACACAGCAATAGATGGCGAGCAGCTGTCCCGGGTGATCCGCGCAGTGCGAGCGTCACGATGATCGCGGCCGGTGCCGATCTGAAGATTTACATCGCGACGCGGCCGATCGACTTCCGCTGTGGCCACGATGGACTTGCGGCGAAGGTGCAGGAGATGCTTGGCCTCGACCCGTTCAGCGGCGCAGCCTTCGTGTTCCGATCGAAACGAGCGGACCGGATCAAGATTTTGGTCTGGGATGGAACGGGCCTGGTGTTAGTTCATAAGCGCCTCGAAGGCTGCAAGTTCGTTTGGCCAACGATCGCAGACGGCGTGATGCGCATATCGCCAGCGATGTTCGCAGCCCTGTTCGAAGGGCTGGATTGGAGGTTAGTCCGCCCGAAAGAAGCGCGGCGTCCCCAGGCGGCTGGATAACTGCGGCAGATTGACTCGGGAGCTATTTTGAACGTGGCAGGCGCGGTGGCGACGTGCTCGAAATAGCGCATGAGCATTGCGGCGCTGCGCAACGAAAACGAACGCCTGAAGGCGCTTTTGGCGCAAACGCAGGCAGCCTTGAGCGAGCATCAGGGGGCATTGGCGGCATCGGAGGAAGCGCGACGTCGGCTGGAGGTCATTCTCGGGGAATTGAGACGCGAGAAGTTCGGCGCGAAGTCCGAGAAGCTACGGCCAGATCAGTATCACTTGCCGCTGGAAGACGTGGAGATCGCGCAAGGCATCCTGGACGCGGCTCAGGAGAGAGCCGAGGCTGTGATCCAGGGCCGATCGCGGAGCGCGCCGGATCAAGGTTCTCATCGCAATCGCGGCTGCTTGCCTGCCCATTTGCCTCGGGTGGAACGGATCATCGAGCCTGCGAGCACGCTCTGTCCGTGCGGTTGCGGCGCCATGACAAAGATCGGCGAGGACGTCAGCAAACGCCTCGACGTGATCCCGGCGCAATGGCGCGTGCTGGTCACGCGCCGCCCGAAATACATCTGTCGCCGCTGCTCGGGCCCTGTCGTGCAGGCCCACGCGCCGGAGCACGTCGTGCCTGGTGGGCTGCCGACCGAAGCGGCCATTGCGCACGTGATCGTCTCCAAGTTCGGCGACCATACGCCGTTTTACCGTCAGGCCGAGATCTATGCTCGGCAGGGGATCCGGCTTGATCGGGCGACACTGGGCAACTGGTCCGGCCGCGCCTGCTTCCATCTCCAACCCGTAGCGGACCACATGCGTCGCCATCTGGAGAGGGCAGATCGTCTGTTCATGGACGAAACCACGGCACCGGTGCTCGATCCCGGGCGTGGCCAAACGAAGAAAGGCTACTTCTGGGCGATCGTCTCCGACGACCGCGGCCACAGCGGCCCAAGTCCTCCGATCGTGCTGTTCCGATATGCCCCGGTCGCAGCGGCGCCTTCGCGGAGCAGTTCCTGCATGGCTTTAACGGACGCTTCCTGCAATGCGATGCCTATGACGGTTATGACCGGCTGACCGAAGTCGCTCGACCGCAGGGGCCGTGGACGCTTGTGCATTGCTGGAGCCATTTGCGGCGGCGCTTCGTCAAATTGGCCCGCAACAGCAAATCGCCGATCGCCGAGGCTGCGGTTCGGCACATCGCACAGCTTTACGCCATCGAAGCCATGGTACGCGGTTCATCGCCGGACATCCGGCTGGCCGCGCGCAAGGAGCACTCGCTGCCAATCGTCGCCGCGCTAAAGCCATGGTTCGAAAAACAGCTGTCGATGATCTCCAGTGGTTCGACGCTCGCCGAGGACATCCGCTACGCGCTCAATCACTGGCAAGGGCTGACCCGCTTCCTCGAAGACGGGCGCCTCGAGCTTGACACGAACCCGGTCGAGAACGCCATCCGGCCAGTCTGCCTGACTAGAAAAAATGCGCTCTTCGCCGGTCATGAGGTCGGCGCGGAAAACTGGGCCTTGCTCGCGTCGATCGTCGCCACCTGCAAGCTCAACGACATCAACCCGGCCGCCTACATCGCCGAAACACTCGAGACGATCATCGACGGCCATCCCCATAGCCGCATCGAAGACCTTATGCCGTGGCGATTCCGCAAAACGTCAAGCCAGCCTCAATAGGGTTGCGGCTAAGCGCTTACAACTGGTCGCGCAGGCCCGTCGTCTCGGCCTCAACAGCGGCCAGCTTCACCAGCAGCATTTTCGGGTCACCGTGATCGTCCGCCACCGAATGCGGATTCTTGATGTCGAGATTATAACCGCGCGCCTTAACGTCTGCGGCGGTGACGCGCCAAGCCTGCGGGGTCACTTCGCGCCCGTTCCGTTCCTTGCCACCCCACCAGTCGATGCAGCCCTGGAAATGCTCCAGCCGAATTGGCTTGGTCATCGAATAGGCTTTCTGGCCATCGGGCACACGGTGTTCGTAGAACCAAATGTCCTTGGTCGGTTTGCCTTTCTCAAAGAACAAAAGATTCGTGCCAATCGACGCATAAGGCTTGAACACGGAGTTGGGTAAACGAACAATAGTGTGGAGGTTGCACTCCTCCATCAGATGTTCCTTGAGCCGCGTCTTGACGCCCTCGCCGAACAGCGTGCCGTCGGGCAGCACCACAGCGGCGCGGCCATCTGACTTGAGCAGCCTGACGATCAGGGCAAGAAACAGATCTGCCGTCTCTTTGGTGCGGAAAGTGGGAAAATTGTTCTCGATGCCATCTTCCTCGCGTCCTCCGAATGGTGGGTTGGTCAACACGATATCTACGCGTTCATCCTTGCTCCACGAGATCAACGGGCGCGCCAGGGTGTTGTCGTGCCGCACGAAGCTCGGGTCCTCGATGCCGTGCAAGAGCATGTTGGTGACGCAAAGCATATGCGGAAGCTGCTTCTTCTCGACCGCTCGCAAGGCAGCTTGCATCTTCTCGCGCTGCTTGATCGTCTTGACGTAATTTTTCTCCATGTGGCGGATGGCGCAGGTCAGAAAGCCGCCGGTACCGCACGCGGGATCGAACAAGATTTCGCCGGGGCGCGGGTCGATGCGGTCGGCCATGAAAGCGGTGACGGCGCGCGGTGTATAATATTCGCCGGCATTGCCGGCCGATTGCAGATCATTCAGAATCTGCTCGTAGATATCGCCGAAATGCTGCCTCTCGGTTAAATTGTTGAAATCGACGTCGTTGATCTTGTTGACGACCTGCCGCATCAGCTGGCCGGATTTCATGTAGTTGTACGCGTCTTCAAAGACGTCCTTGACCACGCGGCGGCGGTCGCCGGACTTACTCGAGATTGCGAGGCCCTTCAAAGCCGGAAACATATCTCCGTTGACAAATGCGAGCAGCTCTTCGCCCGTAATTCCTTCAGGGTCCGCTGCCCATGCGCGCCACTGATACCTTCTGGGGATCGGAGAGCGGTAATTGTCCTGGGTGACCTCAAGTTCCTGGTCCTGATCGTCAATGATTTTGAGAAAGAACATCCAGCACAACTGGCTGATGCGTTGGGCATCGCCGTCAACGCCGGCATCCTGGCGCATGATGTCCTGGATCGATTTGACGGTGTTACGAACGGACATAGTCAGACGACTTCCTGGTAGAGAGAGGATTGGAGCTCATGCACCGCGCGCTCGAACCCATGGCGATCCCCGAATGCCTTGATGAGTTCAAAAGGCGTGCCCAGCGTGCTGAGCGGTGGAATACGCAGGATATTGGCGTCGTCAAGATTGAGAACGCCCTCGTCGGCGTATTTCACGAGTAATGCGTCGAGTACCGCACGGGCCTGCCCGCCATATTTGCTGAAGACATCGCGCTTTTTGACGTTGTCGGCTCGCTCGCGCCGCGTCAACGGTTTCCTGTCAAAGGCGACGTGACAGATCAGATCGAAAGGATCAAGGTTTTTCCCGAGCTCGTCGGCAATGGTATCGAGCGCCAAGCCCTCGGCTTCCAGTTCCTCGATGATCACTTGCTTGCGCTCGGTCGCTTTCCAGCGCTTGAGAAAATCGTCGAGGCTTGCGTAGCGCCTCTTCAGAGCCGCCTTGGTGAAATCGCGCAAAGATTCGGTGACAAGCTTGCCGTTTTCGTCAAGATATTCGACGCGTTCAGCCACAATGCGAGCACCAATACCATCGACATAGATTTTTCGTGCACGATCGCCGGCCGAAACGACCGAGGCTGGCTGGTCAATGACGCTTTCTTCGTCGTCATTCTCCCCGTAGGATGATTGATCGTTCTCTCCGAAGTCGGTAGAACCATCATCGGGCGGCGCGATTGGGTCGCCTTCACCCGGCTCATAGATCTGCACTGGTTCGCCATCGAAATCCGGGTCGGCGAAATGGTCGGTCGCGCCACGAAAATCGATCAGCGTGAAATAGAACTTCTTGGTATCCTCGTGGACGCGGGTGCCACGCCCGACGATCTGCTTGAACTCGGTCATCGAGCCAACCGCGCGGTCGAGCACGATTAGCCGGCAGGTCTGAGCATCGACGCCGGTCGAGAGAAGCCGAGAGGTTGTGACCAGCACTGGATATTTCGATTCTGGATCGATGAAATTGCCGAGCTGATCCTGCCCCTCCTTGTCGCTGCCGGTGATGCGCATGACGTAGCGCTGGTTTTCGGCGACAAGATCGGGGTTCTCGTTAATGAGCGCCTGCCGCATCCGCGCCGCATGCTCCTCATCGACGCAGAAGACGATGGTTTTCTGAAAACGGTCGCCGCTTTCATTCAGAAACTCAGTTACGTTTTTTGCCGTCAGCAGGGTGCGGTCATCGAGCACGAGATTCCGGTCGAAATCTTTGGTGTTGTAGATACGGTCCTCGACCTCGTTGCCATCACGGTCAAGTTGTCCAAGCTCGGGCCGGTAGCCTTCCACGTCGCGGTCGATGTGGACCTTGATGACCTTGTATGGCGCAAGAAAACCATCGCTGATCCCTTGTTTCAGCGAATAGGTGAAGACCGGCGGCCCAAAGTAGTCCGTATTCGAGACGTAGGCCGTTTCCTTCGGCGTGGCGGTCAGGCCGATCTGTGTGGCGCCCGCGAAGTGGTCGAGAATTTCGCGCCACGCAGAATCCTCAGCCGCGCTGCCGCGGTGGCATTCGTCGATCACGATCAGGTCGAAGAAACCGGGCGAGAACTCGCGGTAGATTTTCTGGCGGTCCTCAGGCCCGGTAATCGCCTGATATAGCCCGAGATAGATCTCGAAAGCGGTGTCGATGCGCCGCTTCTTGTCGAGTGCCAGCGGCAGGTCTTCCTTCGTGCCATCTTGCTTCTCGATAGTCTTGGCGTTGGTCGAAAGCTTCGCCATCGCCGGGCCAAATGGCCGGAAGTCGTTCACCATCGTCTGGTCGATCAGCACATTGCGATCAGCAAGGAACAGGATGCGCTTCTTGCGGGCCGCCTTCCACAAGCGCCAGATGATCTGAAATGCCGTGTACGTCTTGCCGGTGCCGGTCGCCATGACCAACAGCACGCGGTCGCGGCCCTTGGCGATCGCCTCGATCGCGGCGTTGACAGCGCTTACCTGATAATAGCGCGGCGCCTTGCCGCTGCCGTCGTCGAAATAGTCCTGAAGAACGATCTGTTCGGCTTCTGCGTCGAGGCCCCTCCAGGCGCGGTAACGCGTCCATAATTCGGCCGGCGACGGAAAGGCGTCAAGGCCCAGATTCGCCTCGACGGGGGCGCTGAGGCCAGTCCGGTCGTGGAAGACGAAGCCGTCGCCGTTCGAGGAGAACACGAAGGGAATATCCAGCGTCGCCGCATAGTCGAGGCCCTGCTGGATGCCGTGGCCAACACTGTGATTGTTGTCCTTGGCCTCGATGAGCGCGACCGGGATGTTCGGCTTGAAGTAGAGAATATAATCTGCACGCTTGGCCCGGCCGCGCGTGACCAGCTTGCCTCGCACGATAATCCGGCCTTTGGTGAAGCCGACCTCCTCGCGGATTTGCAGCATCTCATCCCAACCGGCCTCGCGCAGGGCCGGAGTGATGAACTTGGTGCAAATATCGCGTTCGCTTAGCCCGCGCTTATCCATCCCCCTCGCGAATCCACCATCGCGTCCGGCATTCCAAGCGCTACGTGCGAGGAGATGCTTTACATATCAGCGATTGTAGCCACGAACCCGGCTGACATCCAGCGGCACCCCGCGGTCACAGAGCTTGTGCCGCTAAAGGATTAGAATGGCCCGATGTCGGCGCGGAGCAGCGGCACTCTGAGCCACTTTGCGGAGAGATTCGAGGCAGATGGCGGAGAGGGAGGGATTCGAACCCCCGATAGGCTTGCACCTATGCCGCATTTCGAGTGCGGTGCATTCAACCACTCTGCCACCTCTCCTGAAGGCGCCATATGAGGAGCAGGGCCCCTGTGGTTGGGGGGCGTTAATAGGCGAGGATGGCGGGCCAGACAAGGCGCGATAGGGGAAAATCCGCTGCCTCTTTCACCCACGCCCGGCTCAATTCTTGTTTGACGCGTTTTCTTGGACCGCGAACCGGCGTCCACTTCGCTTGAAAACGCTTCTCACCGGGAGGAACTGCCATGGAGCACCTGACGATCTCCGCCAATGGCGCCAATTTCCATCTGGTCCGCGCCGGGACGGGCAAATCGCTGCTTTTGCTGCATGGTTGGCCGGAATTCTGGCTGACCTGGGAGCCGGTCATGGCGCGGCTTTCGGACCGTTTCACGCTGATCGCGCCCGATCTGCGCGGCTTTGGCGACAGCGACAAGCCTGATAGCCCTTACGCGCCGGACGGCCATGCGGCCGACATGCAGGCGCTGATGGACCGGCTCGGCATCGCGCGATTCGGCGTGGTCGGCCATGATGTCGGCGGCGCGGTGATGCAGCAGCTCGGCCGGCAGGCGCCGGAGCGGCTCGCCGGGCTATTTTTCTTCGATTTCGTCTATCCCGGCATCGGGCCGCGGATGGCCGCGCCCGATAGGCTCAACCACATCTGGTATCAATCTTTCCACCAGATGGAGATGGCGCCCGCGCTCGTCGGCGCGAGCCGCGAGAGCTGCCGGCTCTATATCGCGCACTTCCTGAGAGGTTGGGCCCATCGCAAGGACGCGTTCGACGACGTCCTCGATCTCTTCGGCGACAATTTTTTCAAGGACGGCAATCTCGCCGGCGGATTTGCGCACTATCGGGCGTCGCATGCAGGCCGCATCGCGATGATGAAGGGCGAAGCGCCGCAATTACCGCCGATCGATGTGCCGACCTGCGTGCGCTGGGCCGAGCACGATCCGCTGTTTCCCTATGCCTGGACCGACCGGCTGCGAGAGACTTTTAGCGAGGTTGATCTGGCGATGTTTCCGGGCGTCGGACACTTCCCGCATCGCGAGGATCCGGATCGCGCGGCAGCGGAAATCGCGGCATTCTTTCAACGCGTCGGCTGGAGCTGAGCGGCAGGGAAGCTAGAGCAGGGTGGGTGGTCGAACAGGCGATCGCATATGGCGCTTTGCACGACCTGAGGGCGCGCCTCGTCCTTCGAGACGACCGCTTCGCGGTCTCCTCAGGATGAGGCTAAGCGGCATTGGTGCTCGTCAAAACTACGGCCGCACACTCGGTCCTCATCCTGAGGGCCCGCCAACGGCGGGCGTCTCGAAGGATGGCCACAGGGAAATCGCTCCCACATGCGATTGCCCTGCCCACGAGAGGAGGGAACGCACCTTCGTCGGGGCGCGACTCCAGTCTCATCGATCATGCCTGAGAGAACGAGTGGGACCGCCAGACGCGGTAAATACTGGCGGTCCCGTGCCGCTCCATCGAAATTCTGGCTGGGAAGGGCGGCTTCGCCGGCCAGATGAGGCGACGATCTGACCCTAGCGTGCAGCGGCTCCGCCGCAACGCAATCCGCTCCTTAACCTAACCGGTCAAGGTTACTCCTTGTCGGACTTCTGGCTGTTCTTGTTGTTTTCCTTTGCCTTTTTCTTGTTGTTGTCCTTGCCGTTGCCCGCAGAGTCCTTGCCGTTGCCGCCGTCCTTGTGGCGATTGGTGAAGCGCGCATTGCCGAGGCCGGTGCCGATGGTGAGGACGCCCCAGCGGTCGACATCCTGCATGAACGGCACTTCCGAGAGACCCTGAACCACGCCGTCATTGTGCATCAGGATCGCGGTGTCGTGCTCGCCGATCTGCGGAATGCCTTCGATCAGGCTCGCCGGCAGGTTGAACTTGCTGCTCTCCCAATTGCCCGGCAGGTTCTGCGCGCCTTTCTCGATCGAGCCGTCCTCGTTGATGACGCCGGGACAGGCGATGCCGATGAAGGGCGCGAGCTTGAAGCCGTCATTCTCGGCTTCCGTGATCAGCCCCTTCAGCATTTTCACGAGTCGCTTCACCGCGCCTTCGCGCGTCGGCTCGTCGTCGGCATGACGCCACAGCTCGGACTTCACGACCTTTGCTTTGGAGAGGTCCTTGGCCTTCTTCCAGCTGGTTTCCACCAGACCGCAGCGGATGTTGGTGCCGCCAATATCGACCGCGAGGATGCTGTCATGGGCCTCGAAAATCCAGGATGGCGCGAGATGCAGCGCGCCGATCAGGCCGGCCTCGTCGGGATGGGCGCGGATCGGCATCATGTCGATCTTGAAATCCTCGGATTTCAGGATGATTTCCGCGCGCGCGATCGCGAGCTCACCGAGCCTTGAATCGCGAAAGCCGCCGCCGACCACGATGCGCTCGGTCTTGGCCCAGGCCTTGGTCTTGAGGAAGCGGCGCGTGACGTAAGCGAGCTCCTGGGCGAACTCCTCGATCGCGCTGTGCACCACCGCGGAGGCTTCGGTGTCGTCGCCGATCAGGATCGCGTCCAGCGTCTTCTTGCTGATGTTCTCCGAGGGCTCCTTACCGAACGGATCCTCGCCGGATTTGCGCAGCGGCTTGCGCCAGCGCTCGAGAATCCACGGAACGCGCCCTTGCTGGCGCGGTCGCCGAGGAAGCCGTCCTCGTCCTTCATTTCGATGTTGAAGCCGTCGATATCGACCGACGGCAGCCGGCTCGCGCCATGCTGCGCGATGCCGGTGGTCGCGACCAGTTCGTCCGTTGCCATGGAAAGCCCTTGCCCGTGTGCGAATTCGCGGAGACAACGGCGGGGAACTCGTTGGTTGCAGGCCCGCCCCCACATTCGGCGGAGAGGCCGGATTGGCACCAAATCCTTCCAATCAGGGCCGTTTTCGGCAGTTTTCCTTGACTCTTCGCAGCTCGCGGCTATAAGTCCCACAACCGGCGCGGGGCGTTTCTCGCGCCGCTTGTTTTTGCGTGGGTTTTCAAAGGGATAACTCCCGCCCGCACAAAACTCGCATAAACCCATAGCGACTGACAAAAAGCCGGCCCCTGACGATTTTCGTCGCGAGGCCGGGATTGAACACGAAGGAAAATAACGATGTTCGCAGTCATCAAAACCGGCGGCCGGCAGTACCGCGTCGTTCCGGATGATGTCCTGGAAATTGGCAAGATCGAAGGCGAAGTCGGCACGATCCTGCAGCTGAGCGAAGTCCTGATGGTCGGCGGCGACACGCCGGTGCTGGGCCTGCCCACGGTGGCCGGTGCGACCGTGGCCGTCGAGGTGCTCGATCACAAGCGCGGGCCGAAGGTCATCGCGTTCAAGAAGCGCCGCCGCAAGAATTCGCGCCGCAAGCGTGGCTACCGCGACGAGATCACGGTCGTGCGCGTCAGCGAGATCCTGACCGACAACGCGAAGCCCACCAAGGGCCCGCGCCCGAAGCGGGAGAAGGTCGCCAAGGATCCGGCGAAAGAAGAAGCAGCCGCCGCATAAAATCGATCACGCCAATTCACGAATTGATGCGTGAGACATTTTGAAATGATTCGGTCAAGGAATTGACCTAGAAATACGCAGGATTTGGAGACGAGCCATGGCTCACAAAAAAGCAGGCGGTTCATCGCGCAACGGTCGCGATTCAAAGGGTAAGCGCCTTGGCGTCAAGGTGTTCGGCGGGGAGCACGTGATTCCCGGCAACATCATTGCGCGTCAGCGCGGTACCACCTGGCATCCAGGCCTCAATGTTGGCATGGGCACTGACCACACTCTGTTCGCCAAAATCGAGGGTCGCGTTGAATTCCAGGCCAAAGCCAATGGCCGCACCTTCGTAGCGGTACTCCCGCTTGCAGAGGCTGCTGAATAGACGGCGGATCTTATTTGGAGTCCGCCGGGTCCTTGACCGAACCGGCGGAGTCCTTGAGATCATAGAGATCGACGGCTCCAGGGGGAGGCAGGGAAACCGGCCTCCCCCTTTTCGTTTGACCAGCTCACTTTCCACTTAGTGACTTTGACGGAGCCGGACATGTTGCAGGATTTCTCGAGCGTGACCTTGCGGGAGGCGAGACCTGATGTCGTCGCCACCGAGCGGCTGACCTTGCGGCGGCCGACACTCGCCGATGTCAGGACCATCGCCCGCCTCGCCAACGACCGCCGCGTCGCGGAAAACACCCGCCGCCTCCCGCATCCCTATTCGCAGGACGACGCCGTCGCATTCATCCGCGCCACCGCCGCGCTCGGCAGCGAGACCGTGTTCCTGATCGAGCACGACACCACGCCGGTCGGCATGGTCGGCATCGACCGCTCCACGCCCGACAATGCCGAGCTCGGCTACTGGCTCGGCGTCGAGCATTGGGGCCGGGGCTTTGCCACCGAGGCGGCGCGCGGCGCCATCGACTTCTTCTTCGAGGAGTTCGAGGACGACCATCTCCATGCGGGCGCGCGCGTCACCAATCCGGCCTCGCGCAACGTGCTGGAGAAATGCGGCTTCCAGTGGAGCGGCGTGCAGCTGCATCGCTTCCTCGCGCTGGGCTCCTCGACGCCGGTCGATTGCTTCCGCCTGTCGCGCGGGGTGTGGTCGTCGCTGAAGAGCTGGAGCAGCGCGCGGCGCATGAGGTAGGCATCAGGCCGGCGGAGCAACCTCTCCGCCGGCGCGCCCCAGATCGCGCTCACGCAGATAGATATAGAAGCCGGCGCCGATGATGATCACGGCGCCGACGACGGTCGCCATCGACGGCACATCGCCAAACACGACGAAGCCGAAGATCACGGCCCAGACGATCATCGAATATTGGTAGGGCACGACGACACTGGCCGGCGCGAGCTTCAGCGAGCGGTTGACGCAGAACAGCGCCGTGACCGAGATGCATCCGGCCAGCGCGAAGAACACGAGGCTGCCCGGCGTCGGCGGCACCCAGTGATAGGCCGACAGCACCGCTCCCAGCGAAAATGTCCCGACGAACTGCGAGGACGCCATCACGATATCGGGCGTCTTGCGCAGGCTGCGCGTGATCAGCATCAGCGTTGCAAACGACAGGCTGCCGCCGAGCGCGATCAGCGCGGGCAGGCTGACCGTCTGCGCCGATGGCCGCAGCGCGATCAGCACGCCGCAGAAGCCGATCAGGATCGCGGTCCAGCGCCGCCAGCCGACCTTCTCGCCCAAAAAGATCGCCGACATCGCGGTGACGAAGATGGGACCGGCGAGATAGTAGGTGATGACGTCGGCGAGCGGCAGATAGACGGTGGCGAGGAAGAAGGCGGCGACCTCCAGCGTCGACAGCACCACGCGAAACAGCTGCAAATACGGCCGCTCCAGTTGCAGGAACTGACGGCGCTGCCGCCAGATCAACGGCGACAGCAGCAGCAGCGCCGCGCAGGCGCGCAGGAACAGGAGCTGCCCCACCGAATACGTCCCGACCAGGAACTTGCCCATGGCGTCGCCGAACGAGAACATGAAGATCGACAGCACCATGAGGGCGATGCCTGCGAGGCGCGCCGAGCGGTCGTCATAGGCGGAGAGATTCTTGAAGAAGGGCATCGAGCGCCGTTTTAATGAAGCCGGCGCGCGCGACAAGCCCGCGCAAGCCGAATTGAGCGGATTGTCGCACTCTTCGCGCCGCGGTAGCGATAAGCCGGACACGAACAGAGAGCATGGACATGACCGACTTCGACCCGGCCCAGCACCGCATGATCACCGCGCAACGCTGGTTTGAGGATTTCGTCGTCGGCGAGCGTTTCGTGCTCCCGAGCCGCACCCAGACGTCGGCGGTGTTCGCGGCCTTCCAGACCGCGAGCGGCGATACCCATCCGGTGCACTATGATGTGGAGTATTGCCGCGCCCGCGGCATGCCGCACCTGCTCGCGCACGGCTTTCAGACGCTGATCCACACCGCGCCCGGCGCCGGCCTGTTTCCGTTCATGGTCGAGGAATCCCTGGTCGGCTTTCTCGAGCAGTCGAGCCGGTTTCTTAAACCCGTGTTCGCCGGGGACACGATCTATCCCGCGCTGGAGGTCACCGAGCTCGTGCCGGGACGGACGACGGGCGCGGTGACGCTCAAAAGCACCGTATTCAACCAGCGCAAGGAACTGCTGCTGGAAGGCATGCAGAAATTCCTGATCCGCCGCCGCCCGGCTGGTTAAGCAAGCGGCCAATTCGCCGAAATTCGGCCGATTTGCGGGCAACTGCGGGTTGCCGCGCAGGACCGGCTGGCCTACCTATGGCCCATGAAATTCCTCGACGAAGCAAAGGTCTATATCCGCTCCGGTGACGGCGGGGACGGCTGCGTGGCGTTTCGCCGCGAGAAGTTCATCGAATTCGGCGGGCCCTCCGGCGGCAATGGCGGCCGCGGCGGCAGTGTCATCCTCGAAGTCGCCGACGGCCTCAACACGCTGATCGATTACCGCTACCAGCAGCATTTCAAGGCCCAGAAGGGCGAGAACGGCGCAGGCTCCGACCGCCACGGCGCCAACGGCAAGCCGATCGTGCTCAAGGTTCCCATGGGCACGCAGATCTTCGACGAAGATCGCGAAACCCTGATTCACGACTTCACCAATGTCGGCGAAAAGTTCGTGCTCGCCGAGGGCGGCAATGGCGGCTTCGGCAACGCGCATTTCAAGTCGTCGACCAACCGCGCGCCGCGCAATGCCAATCCCGGCCAGCCCGGCGAAGAGCGCTGGATCTGGCTGCGGCTGAAACTGATCGCGGATGCCGGTCTGGTCGGCATGCCCAATGCCGGCAAGTCGACCTTCCTTTCCAAGGTCAGCGCGGCCAAGCCGAAGATCGCGGACTATCCCTTCACCACGCTGCATCCGCAGCTTGGCGTCGTGAACGCCGACGGCCGCGAATTCGTGCTCGCCGACATTCCCGGCCTGATCGAAGGCGCGCATGAAGGCACCGGCCTCGGCGACCGCTTCCTCGGTCATGTCGAGCGCTGCCGCGTGCTGCTGCATCTGATCGACGCGACCTGCGAGCACGCCGGCAAGGCCTACAAGACGGTGCGCAAGGAGCTCGACGCCTATGGCGGGCTGCTCACCGACAAGATCGAGATCGTCGCGCTGAACAAGATCGACGCGGTCGGGCCGGACGAGCTGAAGAAGCAGAAGGAACGGCTGAAGCGCGCGGCGAAGAAGACGCCGCTGCTGCTCTCGGGCATCACCGGCGAGGGCGTCAAGGAAGCGTTGCGCGCGCTGGTGGATGTGATTGGCGAGGCGCCGGTGTCGGCGAAGGCGAAGAGCGCGGCCGAAGCGGAGCCGTGGTCGGCCTGATTGAGCGAGACTCTCTCCACACCTCTCTCCAACGGGGAGAGGTTTTCTTCGCGCCATCGATAGCGCAATATCCCGCAATCGAACGATGGAGCGACAAGCATGGCGCGCGCAAAGAACGTTCTCTGGATCATGTGCGACCAGCTTCGCTATGATTATCTCGGCTGCACCGGCCACCCCACGCTGAAGACGCCGAACATCGACGCCATGGCCAAGCGTGGCGTGCTGTTCTCGAAGGCCTACGTGCAGTCGCCGATCTGCGGCCCGTCGCGAATGTCGTTCTACACCGGCCGCTACATGCGCTCGCACGGTTCGCACTGGAACGGCTGGCCGCTGCGCGTCGGTGAGCCCACGCTCGGCGATCACCTCAAGAAAATCGGCGTGCGCAACGTGCTGGTCGGCAAGTCCCACATGGCGCCCGACCTCGAGGGCATGAAGGCACTCGGCATCCCGCCGGAATCGATGATCGGCGTGCACGTCGCCGAATGCGGCTTCGAGCCTTACGAGCGCGACGACGGCCTGCATCCGACCGGCCGGCCACGCCCGAAATACGACGAGTATCTGCGCCGGCAGGGTTTTGAAGCGACCAACCCTTGGGAGCATTGGGCCAATTCCGGCGCAGCGGAAGACGGCTCATTGCAGAACGGCTGGCTGCTGGTGCACGCCGATAAGGCCGCGCGCGTGCCGGACGAGCATTCCGAGACGCCCTACATGACGCGCCGCGCGATGGACTTCATCGGCGAGGCCGAGAGCGACGGCCGGCCATGGTGCCTGCATCTGTCCTACATCAAGCCGCACTGGCCCTACATCGCGCCAGAGCCTTACGCGAGCATGTATTCGACCGATGACATGATCCCGGTCATCCGCTCCGAGCGCGAGCGGCAAAATCCGCATCCGGTGTTCGGCGCCTATATGGACATGCGCTACTCCCGCAACATGGCGCGCGACGACGCCCGCGAGAAGGTGATCCCGACCTATATGGGCCTGATCACCCAGATCGACGACCAGATGGGCGTGCTGATGAAGTTCCTGGAGGAACGCGGCCTCATGGAAACCACCATGATCGTGTTCACCTCCGATCACGGCGACTATCTCGGCGATCACTGGATGGGCGAGAAGGATCTATTCCACGAGCAGTCGGCAAAAATCCCGCTGATCGTCATCGATCCCTCCACCGAAGCCGACGCCACGCGCGGCACGCGCAGCGATGCGCTGGTGGAAGGCATCGATCTCGCGCCGACCTTCGTCGACTATTTCGGCGGCAAGGTGCCGGGGCACATCCTCGAAGGGCGCTCGCTGCTGCCGCTGCTGCGCGGCCCGACGCCGGACGATTGGCGCAAGGTGGTGTTCTCCGAATACGACTACGCCATGCAGGATGTACGGTTGAAGCTGAACCAGCCGATCGAGCGCTGCCGGCTGTTCATGGTGTTCGACGGCCGCTGGAAATACATCCACGCCTCCGGCTTCCGCCCGATGCTGTACGACCTCGAAACCGATCCGGACGAGTTCTTGGATCGCGGCGACGACCCCGAATGCGCCGGCGTTATCGCGCGGTTACAAGCCGAGCTGTTCGACTGGGCGCTGCATCCCAACGACCACATCACCACGCCGCGCGAGAAGATTGCGAACTATGCCGACAACCAGCTCCAGGTGAAGGGCGGGATTTTGATCGGCGTGTGGGATGAGGCGGAGCTTGCGTCGATCAAGGACGGAATCGCGCAGCGCGCGAAGATGTAATCCTCTGGTGAGGAGGCGCGACAGCGCCGTCTCGAACCATGGAGGCCCCCGCTGCGACAGCTCGGCCTTTCATCCTTCGAGACGCGCGCAAGAGCGCGCGCCTCAGGATGAGGGGATAGAGTGCGCGGCGCTTCTCAATTCTCGATCTTGTACCCCGTCGCCTTCACGATCGGCTGCCAGAACGCCGTATTCGCTGCGAGCTCCCTGGTCAGTCCATCCGCTGAGCTGCCGACCGGGATCAGGCCGATCGCCGTCAGCTTCTGCTTCACCTCGGGCCTGGCGAGCGCAGCACTCGCGGCCACGCCGAGCTTGCTCGCAAATTCCGGCGGGCTGCCGGCGGGAAGCCACATGCCGTACCAGGCATCCGCGACGAGATCGATGCCGCTCTCCTTCAGTGTCGGAACGTCGGGCGCGAACGGCGACCGCTCCGGGCTCGAAACCGCAATAATCTTCACGCCCTTGGCGCGATGCTGCGGCAGCGCATCGGCCAGCGTGGTGATCCCGAAGGAAATGTGGCCGCCGATGATGTCGTTGAGAATCGGCGCGCTGCCACGATAAGGCACGCGCGTCAGCGGAATGCCGAGATCCTTCTCGAGCTTGGAGCCCATGAAATGCGGAATGGTGCCGTTGCTCGGCACTCCGAACGAGGTCTTGTCGGGATGCGCCTTCAGCCACGCGACGAACGCCTTGAAGTCAGCGGCATCGACTGCCGGGCCGATCACGACGGCGAACTCGAACCGCGCAAGCAGGGACACCGGCACGAAATCCTTCGCCGTATCGAAGCTCGGTGCCGTCTCCACCATCGGCAGCAGATACATGGTCGGCCCCGTCGTCACCAGCACCATGCTGCCGTCGGGGCTAGCACCTTTCACCGCCTTGATGCCGATCAGACCGTCACCGCCGGTGCGGTTCTCGACCACGAGAGTCCGTTGCAGCAGCGGCGCCATCTCCTGCGCGATCAGCCGGCACAGCGTGTCGCCACCCGCCCCCGCCGCGAACGGAAAGATGATTTTGCTCAGCCCGGCCTGCGCTTCCGCCTCGCCCGCCAGCGTCAGCAGCGGCAGCCCCAGACAGCCGGCCATGAATTTGCGGCGATCCATACGTCCCCCCTTCCAGCCCATTTGGTTGGAGGCCATTAGAGCCAGCCTGGCACGCGGCACAAGGCCGACATTGGTGCCGTTTACCGCGCCGGCCGCCTTGCGCCGGCCATCGTCCTGCTGCAAAAGCAGCCCCATCGGCGCCGCCTTGCGCTCCGCCGTTTCCCGAGCAATTCGTCCCGTAGCGCCAGCACATACACAGATGGCCAGCCCCGAACTCAGTCAATTCCGCCGCATCGTCGTCAAGGTCGGTTCCGCGCTGCTGGTCGATTCCGACAAAGGCGAGGTGCGGGCATCGTGGCTCGCCGCGCTCGCCGACGACATGGCCAAGCTGCACAAGGAAGGGCGCGACGTCCTCGTGGTCTCCTCGGGCTCGATCGCGCTCGGCCGCAGCCGCCTCAAGCTGCCGCGCGGGCCGCTGAAGCTCGAGGAGAGCCAGGCTGCCGCCGCCGTCGGCCAGATCGCGCTGGCGCGGATCTGGTCGGAGGTGCTTGGCGCGCATGGCATCGACGCCGGACAGATTCTGGTGACGCTGCAGGACACCGAGGAGCGCCGCCGCTATCTCAATGCCCGCTCCACCATCGGTAAGCTTTTGGAATGGCGGGCGATCCCCGTCATCAACGAGAACGACACGGTCGCGACCAACGAGATCCGCTACGGCGACAATGACCGCCTCGCCGCGCGCGTCGCCACCATGGCGAGCGCGGATCTGCTGGTGCTGCTGTCGGACATCGACGGGCTCTACGATGCCCCGCCGAAGAACAATCCGAACGCCAAGCTCATTCCTGTGGTCGACAGCATCTCCTCGGAGATCGAAGCGGTGGCGGGAGACGCCGAGTCCGAACTGTCGCGCGGCGGCATGCGCACCAAGGTCGAGGCGGCCAAGATCGCCACCACCGGGGGCACGCATATGCTGATTGCGTCCGGCAAGATCGAGCATCCGCTGCAGTCGATCGCCAATGGCGGCCGCTGCACCTGGTTCCTGACACCTGCCAACCCCATCACGTCGCGCAAACGCTGGATCGCGGGCACGCTGGAGCCCAAGGGCACGCTGACCATCGATGCCGGTGCGGTGACGGCGCTGCGCGCCGGCGCCAGCCTGCTGCCGGCCGGCGTGATCAAGGTCGAGGCCAGTTCGCCCGCGGCGACGCCGTGATCGTCCGCGGCCCCGACGCCAGCGAAGTCGGCCGCGGCCTGATCGCCTACGACGCCGAGGTCGCCGAGCGGATCAAGGGCCGCTCTTCCCGGACGTGATGACCATCCTCGGCATCAGCGGCCGCTCGGAGATGATCCACCGCGACGATCTGGTGGTGGGCGGGTAAGCGCCAGCAAGTCCGCCAACTATTGCATGTCGTCTGGGCCGATATCCTGGCGGCCGTGCATCACGCGAATGATCTCGACTCCATCGGGCAGCGGGACATAGAAGATCACGTAATTGCCGGCGCGGAAGCTCCGCAGGCTCGCGCGCAATTCTCGCCGTTCGCGGCCAGCCAGTGGATTTTCCAGGAGCATCTCAAAAATCTCGCCGATGCGCGCAATCTGCTTGTCGGCCGCCTGAACGCTATCCAACGCAATGAAATCCCAGATCGAATCGAGATCCTGGTCGGCTTGTGGAGCTTTGCGGAATCTATTTGGCACGTTTGCGCGCGGCCAGTCGCTGCCGTCCCCGCGCCTTGATGTCGTTCATCCACTCTTTGGGATCGACCTCTTCCGTCGGCCCGCTGTCAAAGCCCTTCTGGATTTCCTCCCGTAGCGCCTCCAGCTTGACCTTGCGCCGCTCCTCGCGCTCCTCGACCAAGCGAAGACCTTCG
This sequence comes from Bradyrhizobium sp. RDM12, assembly GCF_051917485.1. Taxonomy (NCBI): domain Bacteria; kingdom Pseudomonadati; phylum Pseudomonadota; class Alphaproteobacteria; order Hyphomicrobiales; family Nitrobacteraceae; genus Bradyrhizobium; species Bradyrhizobium sp. RDM12. The sequence goes on along the minus strand of NZ_CM133064.1, from coordinate 1,436,844 downwards.
CGCATCACCTCGCTCGCAGTGGCGTAACGGCCGCTCTCGACCAGATCGTCGATCAGCCCCTCGAAATGCTTGCCGATGCTGTAGCTGCTCGCCATTGGGAGCTCCGTTATCAGATAATGATATTTATTGATATTCGAGCGCCCCGCAAGGATCGATCCGGCCTCCCAAACAACCAGGTCATTGACCGACTCGGCGGCGCCGGCCGGGCCCCTGCCATACCCGCCCCGCCCTTCGCAGACGCGGGATTTCCGTGCTAGGACACTGCCTTAGCAGAAGGTTGAACTCCCCATGGCCGCCCCCCTCAAAGCCGTTGACGGCAATGCCGATCTTCAGGCGCTGATGTCCGATCTCGCCACCCGTGCCCGCGCCGCCGCGCGCGTGCTGGCGCTGGCGCCGCCGGAGCAGAAGAACCGGGCGCTGGAAGCCATGGAGCGGGCGATCCGCGCGAACTCCGCAGCGATTCTCGCCGCCAATGCCGAGGACGTCGCCGAGGCGCGCGCCTCCGGCAATGCCACGTCCTCGTTCATCGACCGCCTGACGCTGACGCCGGCCCGTGTCGAAGGCATGGCCGAAGGCATCGCCGTCGTGCGCGGCATCGCCGATCCCGTCGGCGTCGTCACCGAAAGCTGGCAGCGGCCGAACGGCATGAGCATCGAGCGCGTGCGCGTGCCGCTCGGCGTCGTCGGCGTGATTTTCGAGAGCCGGCCGAACGTTGCCGCGGACGCGGGCGTCCTGTGCCTCAAGTCCGGCAATGCCGTGATCCTGCGTGGCGGCTCCGACAGTTTCCGCTCCTGCCGTGCCATCCATGAATGCCTGGTGCAGGGTCTGCGTGAAGCCGGCCTGCCCGAAGCCGCGATCACGCTGGTGCCGACGCGCGACCGCGCGGCGGTCGGCATGATGCTGTCGGGCCTCAACGGCGCCGTCGACGTGATCGTGCCGCGCGGCGGCAAGAGCCTCGTCGCGCGCGTCGAGCAGGACGCGCGCGTGCCGGTGTTCGCGCATCTCGAAGGCGTCAACCACGTTTACATCGACGGCAGCGCCGATCTCGCCATGGCGAAGTCGATCGTCCTCAACGCCAAGATGCGCCGCACCGGCGTCTGCGGCGCGGCCGAAACGCTGCTGGTCGATCGCACGGCGGCTGCGAAGACTCTCAAGCCGCTGGTCGAAATGCTGCTCGAGGCCGGCTGCGAGGTGCGCGGCGACGAGGCCGTGCAGAAGACCGACCCGCGGGTAAAATCTGCCAGCGAAGACGATTGGGACACCGAATATCTCGACGCGATCATCGCAGCCAAGGTGGTCGACGGCGTCGCCGGCGCAATCGCGCACATCCAGGATCACGGCTCGCATCACACCGATGCGATCGTGAGCGAGGACGACGAGGCTGCGAAGAAATTCCTCAGCGAAGTCGATTCCGCGATCGTCCTGCACAACGCCTCGACGCAGTTCGCCGATGGCGGCGAGTTCGGCTTCGGCGCCGAGATCGGCATCGCCACTGGCCGCTTCCATGCCCGTGGTCCCGTTGGTGCCGAGCAGCTGACGAGCTTCAAATATCGCGTTCACGGCACAGGGCAGACGCGGCCGTAAGGCATGGCGCGAGGCGTGGGGCATTGAGTAACAATTTCGTCGCGCCACGTTTCTTCGCGCAGGCCATACCGCCCTACACCGAAGGCATGCGCATCGGCCTGCTCGGCGGCTCGTTCAATCCGCCGCACCAGGCCCATCGCGCGATCAGCCAGTTCGCGCTGAAACGCCTTCAGCTCGACCGCGTGTGGTGGCTGGTATCGCCGGGCAATCCGCTGAAGGAGAACGGCAATCTGCATGAGCTCGGCGAGCGCATGCAGGCGGCGCGCGATGTCGCCAACGATTCCAGGATCGAGGTGAGCTGTCTCGAATCCGTCATTCGGACCCGCTATACTATCGATACGATCAACACCTTGCGCCGCCGTCTCAGCGGCTTGCGCTTTGTCTGGATTATGGGCGCCGACAATCTCGCTCAATTCCATCGTTGGCAGCACTGGCGGCGTATCGCCGACCAGGTGCCGATGGCGGTCATCGATCGCCCGCCGCAGAGTTTTCGTGCCCTTGCCTCGCCCGCGGCCCAGGCGCTCGCGCGCTATCGCCTGCCCGAGAACAAGGCGGCATTGCTTGCGGATCAGCCGGCGCCGGCCTGGGTCTTCCTGACCGGATTGAAGCTCAACCTCTCCTCGACGGGCTTGCGGAACCCGGACGGGAGCTGGAAAGGTACGAAGTGAGACAGAGTGTGCGGATTGAGGGGCTCTCTGGCATATTGAAACCCTTAACCCCACATGATGTAGTGTAACCCGTGAGGGGCGGATTCGGCCCTCGCGATACAGTGAAAGGAATGGTCCCTGGCCACATCTGTATTGTCCAAGTCAGCTTCAACGAAGTCTGTTTTACCCAAGGCTACGAAACCGACGCGTAAAACATCGACAAAAGCTGCAGCCTTGAAGGCGCAACCCGACGCCGACAAGACGCTGAGCCTGATCCTCTCCCGCCTCGACGACATGAAGGCGGAAGAGACGGTCACCATCGACCTTCGCGGCAAATCGGCATACTCCGACTACATGATCGTCACCACCGGCCGCGTGAACAGGCACGTTGGCGCGATCGCGGAGAACGTCGCAAAGAGCCTCAAGGAAACCGGCATCAAGAACATCCACGTCGAGGGCTTGCCCAATTGCGACTGGGTGCTGATCGATTCCGGCGATGTGATCGTGCACGTGTTCAGACCCGAGGTCCGTGAGTTCTACAATCTCGAGAGATTGTACACGCAGGGCCCAGGGGCCGCGAAAGCGATCTGACGCGATCTTAGAGGCGACTGGCCGATTTCGAATCGGCTGACGCGCATGCTAGCGTCGTGCGCGCGCGGATTGCGCGCGGTCCTGAACACACGACTCTGAAACCTCATGCGTGTTGCTGTCATTGCGGTGGGCCGGCTGAAGCAGGGCCCCGAACGGGAGCTTGCCGACCGCTATTTCGAGCGGTTCGACGAGGCCGGCCGCAAGCTCGGATTCCGCGAGCTCACCATCCACGAAATCCCCGAGAGCCGCGCGCGCGACACCGCGACGCGAATGACCGAGGAGGCCGCGGCAATCGCCGCGCATATTCCCGAAAAATCGATACTGGTGGCGCTGGACGAGCGCGGACAAAACCTCGATTCCACCGTATTCGCACGGCATCTCGGGCGCTGGCGCGACGAGGGCGCCGGTCATACTATCTTCGTGATCGGAGGGGCGGACGGACTTTCGCCCGAATTGCGCCGTAAGGCCAAGCTCGCGATCGCGTTCGGCTCTGCGACCTGGCCGCATCAAATGGTCCGCGTCATGCTTCTGGAACAGCTGTATCGGGCCGCCACCATTCTGGCCGGGCATCCCTATCATCGCGCGTGATTCGCGCCACAACGAGCACCTTGCCGACGAGATGCGAGCGCCGATCCTCAATTTGCTGCTGATTGCGAGCTGCGCCGGCGCAAGCGTCTTCGCTGAAGAAAGCCTCGCGCAAGCTCAGACGGCGGCACCGGCGCCCCAGACCGCGGCCATCTCGCCCGACGCCATCAAGCAGCGCGAGCAGGAGCTGGAAGCCGCACGCGCAAGCAAGAAGAGCGCGGAGGAGGCGCAGGCCAAGCTGAAGGCCGAGATCACCTCGCTCGGCCAGGATCGCACCCAGCTCAATCAGCAATTGATCGACACCGCCGCCAACGTCCGAACCGTCGAGACCAAGATCGACGAGGCCGAGGCGCGGCTGAGGACTTTGAACGGCCGCGAGCAGGCGGCGCGCGCCTCGCTCGATTCGCGCCGCGCCGATATCGTCGAGGTGCTGGCCGCCCTGCAGCGCGCCGGACGACGCACCCCGCCGGCGCTGCTGGTTCGGCCCGAAGATGCGCTGCAATCGCTGCGCACCGCGATGCTGCTCGGCGCCGTCGTGCCGGAATTGCGCAGCCGCGCCGAGAAGATCGCGGGCGAGCTCGGCGAGCTCGTGGCCTTGCGAAAGAGCATCGCCAGCGAACGCGACCAGCTCGCCTCCGACCGCGACAAGATCCGCAGCGACCAGACCCGGCTCGCCGCCCTGGTCGACGAACGGCAGCGTCAGCAGTCCTCGCGCGAAAAGGACCTCGACGCCGAGAATTCGCGCGCCATCATGCTGTCAAAGCAGGTCGGCGATCTCCAGGGGCTGATCGCCAAGATGGAGCAGGACCTGCAAAGCGCAGCCAAGGCGGCTGAGAAGGCGGCCGAGGCCGCAAAGCAGGCCGAGGCCAAGGCAGCGGCAAACGCGGCCGCCAGCGCCAAACCCGGGCCGGCCGCGTTCAAGGATCGCTCCCGGACCAGCCCGGCCATCCTGTTCGCCTCGGCCAAGGGGCTCCTGCCGTTGCCGGTTAACGGTAACAAGATCAGGGACTTTGGCGGTTCCGACGGGATTGGCGGGGTCCAGAAGGGCATTTCGCTGGCCACCAAGCCCGGTTCGCAGGTCACAACGCCGTGCGACGGCTGGGTGGTCTATGCCGGCCCGTTCCGCAGCTATGGACAACTCTTGATCCTCAATGCCGGGGGCGGGTATCATGTCCTGATCGCCGGGATGGAGCGCATTTCGGTAAACATCGGACAGTTTGTGCTCACGGGAGAGCCGGTCGCGACCATGGGGTCGACATCTCAAGTCGCCTCCATTCTCGCCACGAACGCGAGTCAACCTGTGCTCTATGTCGAGTTCCGCAAAGACGGCACTCCAATCGATCCAGGCCCATGGTGGGCCGCAAATGAAGGCGAGAAGGTTCGCGGATGATGCGCAAGACTTCAGTTATCCTCCTCAGCGCGGCCACCGGTGCGGCGCTGACGCTGTTCGTGACCCAGCCGCGCGCGGTGTTCATGGGCTCCAGCGCGCGAGCCGCGACCGCTGATACCTATCGCCAGCTCAATCTGTTCGGCGACGTGTTCGAGCGCGTGCGCTCCGACTATGTCGAGAAGCCCGACGACACCAAGCTGATCGAATCCGCCATCAGCGGCATGCTCACCGGCCTCGATCCGCATTCGAGCTACATGGACGCCAAGAGCTTCCGCGACATGCAGGTGCAGACCCGCGGCGAGTTCGGCGGTCTCGGCATCGAGGTCACCATGGAGGACGGCCTGATCAAGGTGGTCTCGCCGATCGACGACACGCCCGCCTCGCGCGCCGGCGTCATGGCCAACGACATCATCACCAATCTCGACGATGAAGCGGTACAGGGCCTCACTCTGAACCAAGCGGTCGAGAAGATGCGCGGCCCCGTCAACACCAAGATCAAGCTCAAGATCATCCGCAAGGGCCAGGACAATCCGATCGACGTCACGCTGGTGCGTGACAACATCCGCGTCCGTTCGGTACGCGCGCGCGTCGAGGCCGACGACATCGCCTATATCCGCATTACCACCTTCAACGAGCAGACCACCGAAGGCCTGAAGAAGGAGATCGCCAACCTCTCGACCCAGATCGGCGACAAGCTCAAGGGCTACATCATCGATCTCCGCAACAATCCGGGCGGCCTGCTCGAGGAGGCCGTCACCGTCTCCGACTCGTTCCTGGAGAAGGGCGAGATCGTGTCGACCCGCGGCCGCAACGCCGAGGAGACCCAGCGCCGCACCGCGCACGCGGGCGACCTCACCAAGGGCAAGCCGGTCATCGTGCTCGTCAACGGCGGCTCGGCCTCGGCGTCGGAAATCGTCGCCGGCGCGCTGCAGGACCACAAGCGCGCGACCATCGTCGGCACGCGGTCGTTCGGCAAGGGCTCGGTGCAGACCATCATCCCGCTCGGCTCGGGCAACGGCGCGCTGCGCCTCACCACAGCGCGCTATTACACGCCGTCGGGCAAGTCGATCCAGGCCAAGGGCATCGTGCCCGACATCGAAGTGCTGCAGGACGTGCCGGACGAGTTGAAGTCCCGCACCGACACCAAGGGCGAGGCTTCGCTGCGCGGCCATCTCAAGAACGACGGCGACGAGAAGACCGGCTCGCAGTCCTACGTTCCGCCGGATGCCAAGGACGACAAGGCGCTCAAGCTCGCCGACGATCTGCTCCACGGCATCAAGAACAGCGCCTCTGCGGCGCCGACGCCCGGCAGCGACAACAAGGGCGCGGCGACGGACAAGCCCAAAGCCGCAAACTAGGCGCGATCTGCGAAATCTGACGAAAAGGGCGGCTCCAGGAGCCGCCCTTTTTGCTTTGAACTGCCGACGTCCCCGGCCTCTCCCGGCCTGCCGCCACTTGACCCCGGCGTGGTATCGTCGGTGGAGTGATCGGGATCTCGCATGACTGAAACGGCCGATGATCTGAGCGCCCCGCTCGGACAGGACAAGCCGCGCCGGAAACGGCGGCTGCGGCTGCCGTTCACGGCCATGCAGGCGCTGGCCGTGATGCTCGGCCTGTTTCTGGTCGCCTTTGCCGGCTTTGCCATCTTCAACACGGACCCGCTCGGCGGCGAGCCGATGACGCGGCTCGCGATCCGCGAGCCGAAAGCCACCGAAGACAAGCCCGCCGCGGAGCCGGCCGGCCCCAGTGTGAATAAGCAAGAGGCCAAGCAAGCGCCGAACGAGGCGGCCGCGGGCGAGCACAAGACCGTCACCATGATCGACGGCTCGACCGGCGCGCGCCACGACGTGGTGATCGGCGCGGGCGACGCCGCCGACAAGGGTGAGGCAGCTTCCGCAGCGCCGGCCGTCATGGCCGGGATCGATCCAAAACTGCTGGAGAAATCCCGCTACGGCATGATCCCCGCGATCTCAGGCGATCTCAAGCCGTTCAATGTCTACGCAGCCGAGGCCGACCGCGCCAAGGCCGCGAAAATGCCTGTGGTGGCGATCGTGATCGGCGGCCTCGGCGTCGGCGCCGCCAAGACCACCGATGCGATCATGAAGCTGCCGGGCGCGGTGACGCTGGCCTTCACGCCCTATGGCGCCGATCCCGGCAAGCTCGCCGAGCGCGCCCGCGCCCAGCGCCACGAGATCTTCCTCCAGATCCCGATGGAGCCCTACGACTTCCCGGACAACGATCCGGGGCCGCAGACGCTCTTGACCTCGCTGACCGCCGACCAGAACACCGACCGCCTGTACTGGCACCTCAGCCGGATGCAGGGCTATGCCGGCATCACCAATTTCATGGGCGCCCGCTTCATCGCCACCGATGCGGCGATGCAGCCGATCATGCGCGAGGCCTCCAAGCGCGGGCTCGGCTTCTTCGACGATGGTTCCTCGCCCCGCAGCATCGCGCCGCAGGCCGCAGGAAGCCTCGCGGTGCCGTTCGGCAAGGGCGATATCGCGCTCGACGCGGTGCCGACCCCGACCGAGATCGACCGCGCCCTGAACAAGCTGGAATCGGTGGCGAGGGAACGAGGCGTTGCCGTCGGCACCGCCTCCGCGCTGCCTGTCTCGATCGAGCGGGTCGGCGCCTGGATCAAGACATTGAGCGACCGGGGTATCCTTTTGGTGCCATTGACAACCGCGATGCTGAAATCAAAATCCAGCTAAATCAAACAAGTGGTACGGCCGAGGCCCGACAGCCCGGCCGGCAGTACGCGAGGGGTTTGGCGGAATGGCGCGTTATGAGGATCTGCCCTACCGAACCTGCGTCGGTGTGATGCTGATCAATGCGAAGGGCCTGGTGTTCATCGGTCGTCGTGCCGGCGGCATCGAGCATGTCGACGACAGCCATGTCTGGCAGATGCCGCAGGGCGGGGTCGATCCCGGCGAGGACAATTGGGAGGCCGCGAAACGCGAGCTCTATGAAGAGACCAGCGTACGCTCGATCGAGCGGCTCGGCGAGGTTCCCGACTGGCTGATCTACGATATCCCGCGCACGGTGGCGGGGCGCGCCTGGAAGGGCCGCTATCGCGGGCAGCGCCAGAAATGGTTCGCGGTGCGCTTCACCGGCAAGGACAGCGAGATCAACGTCGAGAAACCGGGCGGCGGCGGCCATAAGGCTGAATTCGTCAGCTGGCGCTGGGAGCCGATGAAGAACCTCACCGAGCTGATCATCCCGTTCAAGCGCCCGGTCTACGAGCGCGTGGTGAAGGAATTTTCCGCACTCGCGGGTCACTAAATCGAATTGTCATCCGGCTTTGATGCTAAGGCACCGGCTGGGCTGGCAACGAGAGATTCACGCGTGACGAACGAAAAACCCTACCGTCCCAATGTCGGGATCGCGCTGTTCAATGCCGATGGCCGTGTGCTGATCGGGCACCGCTTCAAGGGCGACGGCCCCGAGATCATCTTGCCGGGGCTCGATTGGCAGATGCCGCAGGGCGGCGTCGACGAGGGCGAGGTCTTGCGCGATGCCGCCATGCGCGAGCTCTGGGAGGAGACCAGCGTCATCAGCGCCGACTATCTCGGCGAGACCGACTGGCTCACGTACGAATTCCCGCCCTATGACGGACCGCAGACGCATCGGCTGGCAAAATTTCGCGGCCAGCGCCAGAAGTGGTTCGCACTGCGCTTCACCGGCAAGGATGACGAGATCGATCCGCTGACGCCGCGCAACGGCCAGCCCGCGGAGTTCGATGCGTGGCGCTGGGAGCGTCTCGACCGCGTCGCCGACATCGTGGTGCCGTTCCGCCGCGAGGTCTACCGCGCGGTGGCACATCAGTTTTCGTGCTTCGCAAGCTGAGATCGCATTCGCGCTAGTTCGTCGGCCCGACCGTAAACGGGCCGACCGCGATGACGTGGCAGTCGCTGTCGTGCTTGACGCAGTCGGCGAGCGCGCCATTGACGGCGGTCTGTTCGTCGGCGGCCTTGAGGCCGAGGCCGGGACGGCCGGCGATACCGACGGCGACCGCGTTCCAGCCGATGCCGTCACCGAGCTTGCGCACGACCTCGTCGCGCGCATCGGCCACGATCGAGGAACTGGTCGCGGCATGGAAGAAGCCGTTGGGCTTCAGCAGGATCGGGATCGGCACGACGAAGACGTCGTCGACTGCCACGATCATGCAGGCCGAGCCCGCGATCGCACCGCAGGACTCCAGCGAACGCCGCGTCGCCTCGTCGACCGACGACGCCCCCAGCACCATGAAATATTGCCCGGCCGGACCGAGCGCGACCGAGCGCGATTTCGCCGCCGGCGCGTAGATGTTCTCGACGCGGGTCCTGGCCTGATCACGCAGGATCGGAAAATCTTTCGACGCGAACGGGCGCTCGGTGATTGCGTCGCGGCGCAGCCAGGGCTGCGGCGGCATCGGCGCTGCCATGGCTGTAGACGACCTTGTTGCCGAGCGCATAGAGCTCGCAGCGCCGCGGCGATTGCGCGGCGTCCGCGCGCTTCTGGCACTGGTCGAGCGCAGCATTGCGCGCGGCCTCCTCGTTCGGCTGATCGAGCGCGGCGCCATTGAAGCCGCCGATGTTCAGGGCGAAGGCCTTGTAATCGCCGGCGGCGGAATATTCGTTTTTGAGATAGGTGCGCTGGCGCTCGCCGACGAACGGCACCGCGTCCACAGCGATCTTGCCGCCCGACGCGGCCGGGGGCGACGGGATCGGTGCCACCGGCGGCGTCACGGCAGCTGCTTGTGTCGGCGTCGGCATTGGCGAGGGCATCGGCGCCTTCGCCGCCATCGTGGGCGTTGGGCTCGGGGATGGCGCGGCGATCGTGCTCGGCGACGGCGCAGCCGCAGTCGATGACAGCTGGGTGGTCTCGAGCTTGGTGAAATAGAGGAAGCCGCCGACGCCGATGGCGACGACGGAGACGACGCCGACCACCACCGGCCACATCCAGTTCGGCGCGGGCTGCGCCTTGGCGATCTTCTTCAGCTGCGGCGTCGCATAAGTCCCGTCCTCGCGCCGCATCGCCACCATATAGGCGTGCACCGGCGTCGGGATGTTTTTGACTTCCTGCGCGCCGATATCGGCGAACTGCACCGACAGCTTGTTGGCGACCTGCTCATGCACGGCACGGGAGACGCAGATGCCGCCGACTTCGGCCAGCCCCTCCAGCCGGGCTGCGATGTTGACGCCGTCGCCGAGGAGATCGCCGTCGCGCTCGACCACGTCGCCGATGGTGATGCCGATGCGGAACGACATCTGCCGGCTCGGCGGATAGGCCATGTTGCGGGTTCGCAAGCTCTCCTGGATATCGATCGCGCAGCGCACCGCATCGACCGCGCTCGGAAATTCCGCGAGCACGGCATCGCCCGCGGTGTTGAAGATCCGGCCGTTTGCCTTTGCGATAAAATCGTCGATGACCTCGCGGTAGGAGGCCAGGCGCCGCAGCGTCTCCTCCTCGTCTTCCGCGACCAGTCTTGAATAGCCGGCAATATCGGCTGCAAAGATCGCTGCGATCTTGCGTTTCATCTGCAAAAGCCCTGGAACAAAATCCGCGAGGGCAGAATGCCGGTATCGGCGGCGCGGTGCAACAAAGTTCAGCGTCCGCCACAACCGTGACGAGCGCTGAACTTATTCAGGAATTTCGTGTGAGCCCCGAAGCACTGCCCCGGGGCTTAGTGCATCGCTGTGCTGCTGAGCTGCTGCTGGATGCTCTTGTAGTGATCGAGCCGCTCGATGGCCTGATCGAGCTCGCTGCCCTCGTGCTCCTTCAGCCCCTCTTCCATATCGGAGATGGTCTCGGCGAACTTGGCGCGGTCGAGCTCGGCCAGCGACGTCGCGACGTCGGCGAGCACGGTCAGGCCCTTCTCGGAGACTTCGGCGAGGCCGCCGAGCACGATGATCTTCTCGTGCCGGCCGCCGGTGGTGATGATGAGGATGCCGGGGCGGATCGCAGCCACGACCGGCGCATGACCCGCCAGCACGCCGAAATCACCCTCGACGCCGGGAATGTCGACCTGGTCGACTTCGCCCGAGAATGCGAGCTTTTCCGGAGAGACGAGATCGAAGTGGAAGGTGGCCATTGAGAACCTGCGAATAGCGAGTGGCGAATGGCGAGTAGCGAGTGGGAACAGCGACTATTCGCTACTCCCGATCGCCAATCGCATCTTAAGCCGCTTCAGCGGCGAGCTTCTTGCCCTTCTCGATCGCCTCTTCGATGGTGCCGACCATGTAGAAGGCGGCTTCCGGCAAATGGTCATACTTGCCTTCGCAGAGGCCGCGGAAGCCCTTGATGGTGTCCGCGAGGTCGACGAACTTGCCGGGCGAGCCGGTGAAGATTTCGGCGACGTGGAACGGCTGCGACAGGAAACGCTCGATCTTGCGGGCGCGGGCCACCGTCAGCTTGTCCTCTTCCGAAAGCTCGTCCATGCCGAGAATGGCGATGATGTCCTGAAGCGACTTGTAGCGCTGCAGCACCTGCTGGACCTGACGCGCGGTGTCGTAGTGCTCCTGGCCGACGACGAGCGGCGAGAGCATGCGCGAGGTCGAGTCGAGCGGATCCACCGCCGGATAGATGCCCTTTTCCGAGATCGCGCGGTTCAACACCGTGGTGGCGTCCAAATGCGCGAACGAGGTCGCGGGCGCCGGGTCGGTCAAGTCGTCGGCTGGAACGTAGATGGCCTGCACCGAGGTGATCGAGCCCTTCTGCGTGGTGGTGATGCGCTCCTGCAGCGCGCCCATGTCGGTGGCGAGCGTCGGCTGATAACCCACCGCCGACGGGATGCGGCCGAGCAGCGCCGACACTTCCGAGCCGGCCTGCGTGAAGCGGAAGATGTTGTCGACGAAGAACAGCACGTCCTGGCCCTGGTCGCGGAAGTGCTCGGCGACGGTCAGACCGGTGAGGCCGACACGGGCGCGCGCACCCGGCGGCTCGTTCATCTGGCCGAACACCAGCGCGCACTTCGACTTCACGCTCGGATCCGGATTGTGCGGATCGGCGTTGACCTTGGACTCGATGAATTCGTGATAGAGATCGTTGCCCTCACGGGTACGCTCGCCGACGCCGGCGAACACGGAATAACCGCCGTGCGCCTTCGCGACGTTGTTGATCAGCTCCTGAATCAGCACGGTCTTGCCGACCCCGGCGCCGCCGAACAGGCCGATCTTGCCGCCCTTGGCGTAGGGCGCGAGCAAGTCGACGACCTTGATGCCGGTGACGAGAATTTCAGCTTCGGTCGACTGGTCGGTGTAGCTCGGCGCTTCCTGATGGATGGCGCGCTTGCCCTCGAACTTGATCGGACCGGCTTCGTCGATCGGCTCGCCGATGACGTTCATGATGCGGCCGAGCGTGCCGTCGCCCACCGGAACCGCGATCGGCTGGCCGGTATCGGTCACTTCCTGGCCGCGCACCAGACCTTCGGTCACGTCCATCGCGATCGTGCGCACGGTGGACTCACCGAGATGCTGAGCAACTTCCAGCACGAGGCGGATGTTGCCGTTCTTGGTTTCCAGCGAATTGAGAATGGCCGGCAGGTGGCCTTCGAACTGAACGTCGACGACGGCGCCCATGACCTGGGTGACGCGACCGACCTGGTTAGCTGCTGTAGCCATGAAGCTCTCCTTCGAAATTCTGTACTTGAACGACCGTCGTTTGGTTCGTGCGTCAGACCGCCTCGGCGCCGGAGATGATCTCGATCAGCTCCTTGGTGATCTGGGCTTGACGGGTTCGGTTGTAGATCTGGGTTTGCTTGCGGATCATTTCACCCGCATTGCGGGTGGCGTTGTCCATCGAGCTCATCTGCGCTCCGTAGAACGAGGCGTTGTTTTCCAGGAGCGCGCGGAAAATCTGCACGGCGATATTGCGCGGCAACAGGCCGGAGAGGAGTTCGTCCTCCTCAGGCTCGTATTCATAGGACGTCGTCGGCGCGTTCGCCGCCTTTTGCTCGACGACCAGCGGAATGATCTGCTGCGCGGTCGGGATCTGGGCAATCACCGACTTGAACTGCGCGTAGAACAACGTGCAGACGTCGAACTCGCCGGCGTCGAAACGGGCCAGCACCTTCCTGGCGATGTCCTCGGCGTTGACGAAGCCGAGTTGACGAACGCCGCGCAGGTCGAGGTGCTCGACGATCTGCCTGTCGTAGAGGCGGCGGAGCTGCTCGTAGCCCTTGCGGCCGACGCAGAAGAATTTGACTTCCTTGCCCTGGGCGATCAGCGCCTGGGCGCGCTCGCGGGCGAGGCGCACGATCGAGGAGTTGAAGGCGCCGGACAGGCCGCGCTCGCCGGTGCAGACCAGCAGCAGGTGGACCTGGTCACGGCCGGTACCGGCAAGCAGCGCCGGCGCGCCGGGCGAGCCCGCAGCGGCGCCCGCGATGTTGGAGATCACCGCGCTCATCTTGTCGGCATAGGGCCGCGCCGCCTCGGCCGCTTGCTGGGCGCGACGCAACCTGGACGCCGCGACCATCTGCATGGCCTTGGTGATCTTTTGCGTCGCCTTGGTGGAGGCGATGCGGACGCGCATGTCTTTAAGTGACGCCATTCTTCGTTCACCCCGGCGGTTCGGCCCTTACAGCCAAGCCACGAGCCTATCCCAGTCGTCATGCCCGGGTTCGTCCCGGGCATCCACGTCTCGTCTTCCACACGGCAAGGCGTGGAGGGCCGGGACATCAATTGCGAAGACGCGCTTCGCGCTTTAGCCCGGCCGTGACGGTGCTTTCTTATGCGAAAGACTTCGCAAAACCTTCGACCACCGACTTCAGCTTGGCAGCGGTGTCGTCGGTGAGGTCGCGGGTGTCGCGGATCGAATTGAGGATCTCGGTGTTCTTGCCGCGCAGCAGCGACAACAGGCCGTCCTCGAACGCGCGCACCTTGTTGACCGGAAGCGGATCGAGATAGCCGTTGGTGCCGGCCCAGATCACGCAGACCTGCTCTTCCATCTTCAGCGGCGAGAACTGCGGCTGCTTCAGCAGTTCGGTCAGGCGCGAGCCGCGGTTGAGCAGGCGCTGGGTCGAGGCGTCGAGGTCGGAGCCGAACTGCGCGAACGCCGCCATTTCGCGGTATTGCGCGAGCTCGCCCTTGATCTTACCGGCGACCTTCTTGGTGGCCTTGGTCTGCGCCGAAGAACCGACGCGCGACACCGACAGACCGACGTTCACCGCGGGACGGATGCCCTGGAAGAACAGGTCGGTTTCCAGGAATATCTGACCGTCGGTGATCGAGATGACGTTGGTCGGAATGTAGGCCGAGACGTCGTTGGCCTGGGTTTCGATGACCGGCAGCGCCGTCAGCGAGCCGGAGCCTTGGTCCTTGTTCAGCTTCGCCGCGCGCTCGAGCAGGCGGGAGTGCAGATAGAACACGTCGCCGGGATAGGCTTCGCGGCCCGGCGGGCGGCGCAGCAGCAGCGACATCTGGCGGTAGGCGACGGCCTGCTTGGACAGATCGTCATAGATGATGACCGCGTGCATGCCGTTGTCGCGGAAGTACTCGCCCATGGTGCAGCCGGTGAAGGGCGCGATGTACTGCATCGGCGCCGGATCGGACGCGGTGGCGGCGACGATGATCGAATATTCGAGCGCCCCCTGCTCTTCCAGCACCTTCACGAACTGCGCAACGGTGGAACGCTTCTGACCGATCGCGACGTAGACGCAATACAGCTTGATGTTCTCGTCGGGCTGCGCGTTGAGCGGCTTCTGGTTCAGGATGGTGTCGAGCGCGATCGCGGTCTTGCCGGTCTGACGGTCGCCGATGATCAGTTCGCGCTGGCCACGGCCGATCGGGATCAGGGCGTCGATCGCCTTGAGGCCGGTCGCCATCGGCTCGTTCACCGACTTGCGCGGAATGATGCCGGGCGCCTTGACGTCGACGCGCATACGCTTGTCGGCCTGGATCGGGCCCTTGCCGTCGATCGGGTTGCCGAGGCCGTCGACAACACGGCCGAGCAGGCCCTTGCCGACCGGCGCGTCCACGATAGCGCGGGTACGCTTGACGGTCTGACCTTCCTTGATCTCGCGGTCGGCACCGAAAATAACCACGCCGACGTTGTCGGTTTCGAGGTTCAGCGCCATGCCGCGGGTGCCGTTCTCGAACTCGACCATCTCACCGGCCTGGACGTTGTCCAGACCGTAGACGCGGGCGATACCGTCGCCGACGGACAGCACCTGTCCGACTTCGGAGACTTCAGCTTCCTGGCCGAAATTCTTGATCTGGTCCTTCAGGATCGCGGAAATTTCCGCGGCGCGGATGTCCATCAGCCTGCCTCTTTCATCGCGTGCTTGATCGAATTGAGTTTGGTGCGAAGCGAACTATCGACCATGCGGCTGCCAAGCTTCACGACGAGGCCACCGATGATCGAGGGATCGATCTTCACGTTGAGCGCGACGTCCTTGCCGGTCACCGACTTCAGGGCAACCTTGAGAGCGTCGAGATTCTTGTCCGAAAGCGCCTCCGCCACAGTGACATCCGCGGTCGCCTCGCCCTTGAACTTGGCGACGAGGGCGCGATAGGCGCGGATGACGTCAGCCACCACGAACAAGCGGCGGTTGGCGGTCAGCACTTTCAGGAAATTGGCGCAGATGCCGGCGATCCCCGCCTTGTCCAGCACGGCCGACAGGGCCTTCGACTGGGCGTCAGCCGCGAAAACCGGACTGCGGACGAGGCGCTTGAGATCGGCGCTTTCGTTCAGCAGCCCCTCGAACCGATCGAGATCGGCCTTGACCTCATCGACCACCTTCTGGTCGCGGGCCAGTTCAAACAAGGCCGTTGCATAACGGCCCGACACACCTGACACGGACGTATCTTCTGCAGCCACAGACGCGCTCTTTTAGCTGTCAAATTCGCAAGGGAAAAACCGTCGCCACGAAGCGGCGCCTAGCGATCCAAGCCCTTGGAATTCAAGCGGGACTTTGATTCTCGGCCGACACGGGACGTGCCGGGTCCGTTAAAATCGCGGCTTTGCTAACATAGCAGGCGAGCACGTGCAACATGACGGCAACTTAAAGGCTTGGCTGTTTCCTCGCCAGTTCGCCGCACGCTGTGATCATTGACCACCCACCTGCCGGCAACCTGGCATGAACCTGCCATGCCACGGAATTGCCACGACCGTTACGTCAGCAACCGGCCCATTCGTTCCTGCCCTCAGCGCATAGCGGCCATGAACACGGCTCGCAGAGGCGTGACTCGATCGGCCGAGATGGGGCCGACCGAATACTTACCCAATTCTAAACGCGGAAAGGAATGACTTCGTTCTACAGTATTCATGAGTAATAAATGAGTTAATAAATCGTTAAACCGAACTGTTACGAGACATCGGCTGAATAGCAGCTCCGGTCACAAGATGTTTCATGGCGACACAGAATGGATTTACTGCCCAATTCACGCCTCATTAGGAATCGAAACGCCAACCCGCTCACAAACTGATGGGGGCTCCATTAGCCACATATGTGGCAATACTAGCGTAGGGACCACTAAATGCTGTCTTTCAAGACGCTGGGCGCTCTGACCCGGCCGCGTACGGCGATTGCCTTTGTCGCCGTAACTCTCCTCATCGGGGGAACCGCCACCGAAGCTTCCGCCAAATCCAGGCATCACCACAGCTACTCTCACCATCATCACCGTCACCACGCCCAAGACGATACCAACGCGACCTCCGATTGGCGCAACGCCAGTGCGTCGATGACGCCGTCGTCGGGCACGGGCCGCAGCTTCTCGGGCATGGCCTCCTATTACGGCAACGAGTCCGGCAGCCGCACCGCCTCGGGCCAGCGCTTCAACCAGAACGCCCTGACCGCCGCGCACCGTTCGCTGCCGTTCGGCACCAAGCTGCGCGTCACCCATGGCGGCTCGAGCGTGATCGTCACCATCAATGACCGTGGCCCGTTCGTGCGCGGCCGCGTGCTCGACCTCTCCACCGGCGCTGCCCGCGCCATCGGCCTCACCGGCGCCGGCGTCGGCCGCGTCACCGCGGAAGTCGTCTCCTAAGGCGCACCTGGCGCCTCACCAGCAGGCGCAGCAGTGTCATTGTCCGCATGGACGTGAGCGGCCTGCTGCGTGGTGAAACAAAGCCCGCTGTCTTGGGGGACAGCGGGCTTTTTTGTTGTCCTCGTCATTCCGGGGCGCGCGGAGCGCGAGCCCCGAATCCGTTTCACCGCAGGACATGCCGCCCGATGGATTCCGGGCTCGCGACTTCGTCGCGCCCCGGAATGACAGTGGGACCTACAAAAAGCTCTGCGGATCGACGTCGACCTCGAGTTTTTGATTGCCTTTCGGCTTCGGACACACCGCGAGCCAGTTGCGCAAATAATCCGACAGATCAAAACCGCGCGCCGATTTCACCAGGATGCGGAAGCGGTAGCGGCCCTTGATCACGGCGAGCGGGGCTTCGGCCGGGCCCAGCACCACGACGCGCTCATCGTGCGGCGCGAGCGCCACGAGCTTGCGGCCCAGGCCTTCCGCGCTCGGACGGTCGCCGGCCGAGATGATCAGGCTCGCGAGCCGGCCGAACGGCGGATAGAGCGTGCGCTCGCGCAGATCGATCTCGCTGTCGTAGAAGGCCTCGCGGTCGCAGGCGATCAGCGCCTTCATCACGGGATGATCCGGCTGATGGGTCTGGAGATAGCCGACGCCGCGGCCCTGCTCGCGCCCGGCACGGCCGATCACCTGGTTGAGCAACTGCCAGGTGCGCTCCGCCGCACGCGGATCGCCATTGGAAAGGCCGAGATCCGCATCGACCACGCCGACCAGATTGAGCCGCGGGAAATTGTGGCCCTTGGCGACGAGCTGCGTACCGATGATGATGTCGACGCGGCCTTCCGCGATCTCGGCAAGCTCGCTGCGCATGGTGTCGATCGAGGTGATGAGATCGCTCGACAGCACCATGGTGCGCGCCTCAGGAAACAACGCGGCCGCCTCCTCCTGCAGGCGCTCGACGCCGGGCCCGACGGCCACGAGCGATTCCTCCGCCGCGCAATGCGGGCAAGTCTGCGGACGCGGCATCGAGAAGCCGCAGTGATGACAGACCAGACGCTGGCGAAAGCGGTGGTCGACCAGCCAGGCGTCGCAGATGGTGCAGGCGAAGCGATGGCCGCAGGCGCGACACAGGGTCAGCGGCGCATAGCCGCGGCGATTGAGGAACAGCAGCGCCTGCTCGCGCTTTTCGATCGCCGCTCGGATCTCGCCGGCCAGCCGCGGCGAGATGAAGCGGCCGCGGGCGGGCGGCTCGCGGCGCATGTCGATCGCCTCGATATGCGGCATGTGCTGGCCGCCGAAGCGCGACGGCAGCGCGATGCGCCGATAGCGGTTCTTGCGCGCATTGACCTCGGACTCGACCGACGGCGTGGCTGAGGCCAGCACGATCGGGATCTTGGCGATATGTGCGCGCACCACCGCCATGTCGCGCGCGTGATAGTGCACGCCATCGTCCTGCTTGTAGGCCTGGTCGTGCTCTTCATCGACGACGATGAGGCCGAGATTGGCGTAAGGCAGAAACAGCGCCGAGCGCGCGCCGACCACGACCGGCGCGGTACCTTCCGAAATCGCGGCCCAATTGCGGGCGCGGGTGCGCGGCGTCAGCTCGGAGTGCCATTCGATCGGACGCACGCCAAAACGTTGCGCGAAACGATCGAGGAACTGGCCGGTGAGCGCGATCTCCGGCATCAGGATCAGCGTCTGTCTGCCGCGGCGGATCGATTCCGCGACGGCTTCGAAATAGACCTCGGTCTTGCCCGAGCCGGTGACGCCGTCGAGCAACGCGACGTGGAAGGTGCCGTTGGCGGCGAGCGCGCGCATTGCGTCCACGCCGGCACGCTGCAGCGGCGAAAAATCCGGCCGGCCGAAATCCGGATCGGGTGCGGGCGGCGGAGGCGGGGGCGGCATCGGCTCGACCGTGAGCGTGCCCTCGTCGACGAGGCCGTCGATCACGCCGGTCGACACGCCGGCTTCCTTGGCGGCCTCGGATTTGGCGTGCAGCAGCCGGTCCGACAGCACCTCGATCACGCGCTGACGTGCCGGCGTCAGCCGCCGCGGGAGATCGCCGGCCAGGCGCACACCGGCACGCACGCGCTCGGGCCCGAGATTCTCGCCCATCCGCAAGCACATGCGCAGCACCATGCCGCGCGGGCTCAGGGTGTAATTGGCGACCCAGTCCACGACCGCGCGCAGCTCGCTCTTGAGCGGGGGAAGATCGAGCTTCTCGTTGACCTCCTTGAGGCGATTGTGCAGGCGCGGGTCGGGATTGGCATTTTCCGCCCAGACCACGGCGAGCACCTCGCGCGGCCCGAGCGGCACGCCGACGAGATCGCCGGCCTTCAGCTCCATGCCGCGCGGCACCTTGTAGGAATAGGTCTGGTCGAGCGCGACCGGCACCAGCACGTCGACCATGCGGGTCGCGCTGGCGGTGGCGGTTTGGCTGCGCGGCGAATGATCCATCAATGGTCTTGGGGTTCAACAGTCTTGGGCGGGAGAATCGGAACCTTTAGGCCTGGAAGCTAGCGCCCCGTGGCGGCCTTAGCGAACAGTAAACGGGTGTGATGCGATATACTGTGCGGAATCATTACGTCTAGAGCGCATGAGCAAAGCGGCCGCCCCTCCCATCGAGCTCGCCAGCGCCGATCCTGACATCGCGCAGGAGATGACGCGCTGGCTGGCGCATCTCGGCGCCGAACGGCGGCTGTCGCCGAAGACGCTGGAGGCCTATGGCCGGGACTTGCGGCAATGCCTCGATTTCCTGTGCAGCCATTGGGGCGAGCGCGTGACGCTCGCGCGGTTTGCATCGCTGGAAGCCACCGACATCCGCGCCTTCATGGCGATGCGGCGTGCCGACGATATTGCCGGCCGTTCGCTGATGCGCGCGCTTGCGGGCCTGCGCTCCTTCGGCCGCTTCCTCGAGCGCGAAGGCAAGGGCAAGGTCGGAGCACTCTCGGCGATCCGCGCGCCGAAGGTCGCAAAAACCTTGCCTAAGCCGCTGCCGATGGCGTCGGCAAAGCGCCTGGCCGACGCCGACGAGCGCGCCGGCGAGGATCGCGAGACCTGGATTCTGGTGCGCGACGCGGCCGTGATGGCACTCCTGTATGGCTCGGGCCTGCGCATCTCCGAAGCGCTCGGCCTGAAGCGCCGCGAGGTGCCGAAGGCAGGCGAGGGCGACGTGCTGATCGTGACAGGCAAGGGCAACAAGACCCGCATGGTGCCGGTGCTGCAAAACGTGCTCGCGCTGATCGACGAATATGTCGGGATGTGCCCGCATGCGCTGCGGCCGGAGGGACCGATCTTCGTCGGCGCGCGCGGCGGTCCGCTGAGCCCGCGCATCATCCAGCTCGCGATGGAGCGGCTGCGCGGCGCGCTTGGGCTACCCGACAGCGCCACGCCGCACGCGCTGCGGCACTCCTTCGCCACGCACCTGCTGTCACGCGGCGGCGATCTGCGTGCGATCCAGGAATTGCTCGGCCACTCCTCGCTCTCGACCACGCAGATCTACACCGGCATCGATTCCGAGCGGTTGCTGGAGGTCTATGCGAGCGCGCATCCCAGACGCTGACACCTGACATGAAGCTGTCATGGCAGGCTCTGTCGGCGAGCATGCCTCTTGCGCAGGCCGCGCGGTTCGGTCAATCGTCGCGGGACCGAGGCAGGAGGGATTTATGAGCGCACACGAAAGCATGGAGCACGCGGAGCATGCCGAGCACGCATCCGGCGAGAACAAGAAGATCGCCCTGCTGATCGCGGTGCTGGCGCTGTTCCTGGCGATCTCCGAGACGCTCGGCAAGGGCGCCCAGACCGAGTCGATCAGCAAGAACGTCGAGGCCTCCAATCTCTGGGCGTTCTTCCAGGCCAAGAGCATCCGCCGCACCGTGGTCCAGACCGCCGCCGACCAGGGCAAGCTGACGCTGGGCACCGCCACCGACGACGCCATGAAGGCCGCCGTGCAGAAGCAGATCGACGACTGGCAGAAGACTGCGGCGCGCTACCGCTCCGAGCCCGAGACCGGCGAAGGCACCGAGCAGCTTGCCGAAAAAGCCAAGGAAGCCGAGCACGTGCGCGACGAGGCGACCGCGAAATATCATCATTTCGAGCTGGCCTCGGCCGCATTCCAGATCGGCATCGTGCTGGCGTCCGCCACCATCATCACCGGCATGCTGCCGCTCGCCTGGATCGCCGGCCTCTTGACGCTCACCGGACTCGGTATGACCGTGCTCGGCGCATGGTGGCCGCATTTGTTGCATCTGCATGGGTGAGGGGCTGAGCCAGGGCTCTCACCGCGTCATTGCGAGGAGCGAAGCGACGAAGCAATCCAGACTGCCTCCACGGAAAGATTCTGGATTGCTTCGCTGCGCTCGCAATGACGAAGAATAAAGGCGCGCCCGGCGCGCCTAGCGCGCTTCGTGCACGCTCTTGCGAAAACGCTGGATCAGACGGAGCGTGCGCGAGGACCAGCCTTCGCCGTTGCCCTTGATCAACTCGCGGATACGCCGCTTGACCGGTTCGACCAGTTCGGTGGCCTTGGCGCGCAGCTTCAGCACCAGCTCATAGAGCCGCTCGAACCAGTGCATCTCCAGAAGCTTGTCGCGCGTGACGTCGAACACGAAGGCGGTGACGCCGACGCCGAGCATCTTGGCGAACAGGATCGTGAACAGCGCGCTGGTCCAGTATTCGTGCGTGAGCAACCACAGGCCCACCAGCTTGAGCGGAAACAGCGGGATGATCGGGACCACGAAGACGATCAACGTCATCGCCGGGGAGAGCGCGTCGACACGATCCGACAGCCACTCCTTGAACCGGGTGAGCGGGATCAGCGCGACAACCCGCGCAACGATCGGCTCGCAATGGTCCCACAGCCAGGCTTCGATCAAAAAGATGATCGCCAGCAGGACCCAGACCGGTTGAAGAAGGCGGCGCAGCATATGTTTCCCGCCCGATTCGGCTCTGGGACCGGACCTACATATGGATGGCCCGCTTGCCGACTGCAAGCGCGGCTTCCTTGATGGCCTCGGAGCGGGTCGGATGCGCATGGCAGGTGCGCGCGAGATCCTCCGCACTTCCGCCGAACTCCATGAGAACGCAGGCCTCATGGATCATTTCGCCGGCCTCGATGCCGATGATGTGCACGCCGAGCACGCGATCGGTCTTCGCATCTGCGAGGATCTTCACGAAGCCGTCGGTGGTCTGATTGACCTTGGAGCGGCCGTTGGCGGTAAAGGGAAACTTCCCGACGGTATAGGCGACGCCGGCCTGCTTCAGCTCTTCCTCGGTCTTGCCGACGGAGGACACTTCCGGGGTGGTATACACGACGCCTGGGATAACGTCGTAATTCACGTGACCGGCCTGGCCCGCAATGATCTCCGCAACGGCGACGCCTTCATCTTCGGCCTTGTGTGCGAGCATCGGGCCGGCGACGACGTCGCCGATGGCATAGACGCCCTTCAGGCTGGTGGCGAAATGCGGATCGATCTGCACGCGGCCGCGAGGATCGAGCGCGACGCCGGCTTCCTTCAGGCCGAGGCCGTCCGTGTAAGGCGCGCGGCCGATGCAGACGAGCACGACGTCGGCTTCGAGCGTCTCGGCGGCGCCTCCCGCCGCGGGTTCGATGGTCGCCTTCAGCGTCTTGCCTGAAGTGTCGACCGCGGTGACCTTGGCGCCGAGCTTGAACGCAAAGCCCTGCTTCTCGAGGATGCGCTGGAATTGCCTGGCGATCTCCCCGTCCATGCCGGGCAGAATGCGGTCCAGAAATTCGACGACGACGACCTCTGCACCGAGCCGCTTCCACACCGAGCCGAGCTCGAGGCCGATCACGCCGGCGCCGACGATGAGAAGCTTGCCGGGGACCTTGTCCAGCGACAGCGCGCCGGTCGAGGACACGATGCGCTTCTCGTCGATCTCGATGCCCTTGAGGCGCGCGATATCGGAGCCGGTGGCGATCACGATGTTCCTGGTCTCGATCACCTGCGACTTGCCGTCGGCGGAGACTTCGACCTTGCCGGTGCCCAGAATCTTGCCGGTGCCCTTGAGCACGTCGACCTTGTTCTTCTTCATCAGGAACTCGACGCCCTTGACGTTACCGTCGATGCCCTGCTGCTTGAAGTTCATCATCGCCGGCAATTCGAGCTTCGGCGCGGACACGTTGACGCCCATCTTGGCGAAGGAATGGCCGGCTTCCTCGAACATCTCGGAGGCGTGCAGCAGCGCCTTCGACGGCATGCAGCCGACATTGAGGCAGGTGCCGCCGAGGGTGGCGTTCTTTTCGACCACGGCGACTTTCATGCCGAGCTGGCTGGCGCGCACCGCGCAGACATAACCGCCAGGTCCGGTGCCGATGACGACGAGATCGTAGGTAGCCATGAGAGAAAGTCCCGTAAGTTTAGCGTGATGTGGATGGGTCAGCGTCCGCCGGACACATCGAGAATGGCTGAGGTGACGTAGGAGGCATCGTCCGACATCAGCCAGACGATGGCATTGGCGATTTCATCGGCGGTGCCGACGCGCTTCATCGGCACCAGATGGGCGAGGCGATGGTGGCGGTCGGGCTCGCCGCCGGAGGCATGGATGTCGGTGTCGATCAGGCCGGGGCGAATACCGGCGACGCGAATGCCTTCGCTGGCGACCTCGTAGCCGAGGCCGATGGTGAAGGAATCGATCGCGCCCTTGGATGCGGCGTAGTCGACATAGGTGTTGGGCGCACCGAGCTTGGCAGCAACCGATGACAGATTGACGATGACGCCACCCTTGCCGCCGCGCCTGGTCGACATCCGCTTCACCGCTTCGCGTGCGCAGAGGATGGAGCCGGTGACGTTGACCGCCATCACGCGCTGGATGCGCTCGGCCGACATCTCGTCGACGCGCACGCCGCTTTCGCCGACGATGCCGCCATTGTTGACGA
The DNA here is from genome assembly GCF_051917485.1 of Bradyrhizobium sp. RDM12. Lineage (NCBI taxonomy): Bacteria > Pseudomonadati > Pseudomonadota > Alphaproteobacteria > Hyphomicrobiales > Nitrobacteraceae > Bradyrhizobium > Bradyrhizobium sp. RDM12. The sequence goes on along the minus strand of NZ_CM133064.1, from coordinate 1,413,192 downwards.
GGGCCGCAAGCGTGCCGAACTTATCCGCCGCCTTGAACAGGTCGATGATATCGCCTTCCTCGGCGACATCGCATTTCACCGCGATCGCCTTGCCGTTGCCGGCCTCGATCTCCGCGACGACCTCGGCGGCGGCGGTCTTGTTGCTGGCATAGCCGACCACGACGCGATAGCCGCGCGCGGCCGCCGCAAGCGCAGTCGCCCGCCCGATGCCGCGGCTGCCGCCGGTGATGACAACGACTTTATCGGTCATGTGCGCCTCCATGGTTCGACACACGCCGTCGCGAATGGCGACGGCGCTTGCAGAGCATCAGCGATCAGAGGTCCAGCACCAGCCGCGCCGGATCTTCCAGGCTCTCCTTGACGCGAACCAGGAAGGTGACGGCTTCCTTGCCGTCGATCACGCGGTGATCGTAGGACAGCGCCAGATACATCATCGGGCGGACCTCGATCTTGCCGCCGACGACCATCGGGCGATCCTGGATCTTGTGCATGCCGAGGATGCCGGACTGCGGCGCGTTCAGAATCGGGGTCGACATCAGCGAACCATAGATGCCGCCATTGGTGATGGTGAAGGTGCCGCCCTGCATCTCGTCGATCTTGAGCTGGCCGTCACGGGCGCGGCGGCCGAAATCGGCGATGCCCTTCTCGATATCGGCGATCGACTTGTTGTCGCAATCGCGCACGACCGGCACGACAAGACCCTTGTCGGTGCCGACGGCGACGCCGATGTGGTAGTAGTTCTTGTAGATCAGGTCGGTGCCATCGATCTCGGCGTTGACGGCCGGGATGTCCTTCAACGCCTGCACGACGGCCTTGGTGAAGAAGCCCATGAAGCCGAGCTTCGAGCCGTGCTTCTTCTCGAACGCATCCTTGTAGTGCGCCCGCAGCGCCATGACGTTGGTCATGTCGACCTCGTTGAAGGTCGTCAGCATGGCCGCGGTGTTCTGCACGTCCTTGAGGCGGCGCGCGATGGTCTGGCGCAGCCGGGTCATCTTGACGCGCTCTTCGCGGGCGGCGTCGTCAGCCGGGGACGGCGCGCGCACCTGCACGGCGGCGGCGGGCTGGTTGACCGGGGTCGGCGCAGACGCCGCACGCTCGATCGCGGCGAGCATGTCGCCCTTGGTGACGCGGCCATCCTTGCCGGAGCCCGGGACGGTCGAGGCATCGACGCCGGTCTCGGCGGAGAGTTTTCGCACGGACGGCGCGAGCGGCGCATCGGCCGGCGGCGCCTTGGCAGCCGGAGCGGGAGCGGCAGCAGCGGGCGCCGGAGCAGCGGCGGCGGGCTTCGCGGGAGCCGCAGCCGGCTTTGCACCGGCGGCACCTTCGGTGATCTGACCGAGCAGCGCGCCGACCGCAACGGTCGTACCGTCAGCCGCGATGATCTCGCTCAACGTACCGGCGGACGGCGCCGGGACCTCGATGGTGACCTTGTCGGTCTCGAGCTCCACCAAGGGCTCGTCCACGGCGACGGGATCGCCGGCCTTCTTGAACCAGCGGCCGATGGTGGCCTCGGTGACGGATTCGCCGAGCGTCGGCACACGAATTTCAGTCATGGTCTTTTCCTTAAGGGATCGGCAATGCGGTCGTGAATTTCATACGTCATTGCCCGCCTTGTGCGCGCTTGCGCATTGGGCGGGGCAATCGAGTACGCCGTGACGTCCGTGATCAGAACGAACGCCGCGGAATACTGGATGCCCCGCCTTCGCGGGGCATGACGAGGTGTAAAGACGTCTCAGCTCAATGCTTCGTCCAGGAACGCCTTCAACTGCGCCTGATGCTTGGACATCAGACCAGTGGCGGTCGCGGCGGAAGCGGCGCGGCCGACATAACGCGGACGCCGGCTCGCACCGTTCACCTGGTTCAGCACCCATTCCAGATAGGGCTCGATGAAGTGCCATGCGCCCATATTGCGCGGCTCTTCCTGGCACCAGATCACTTCCGCCTTCTTGAAGCGGGACAGCTCGGCGACCAGCGCCTTCAGCGGCACCGGATAGAGCTGCTCGACGCGCATCAGGTAGATGTCGTCGATGCCGCGCTTCTCGCGCTCCTCGTAGAGGTCGTAATAGACCTTGCCCGCGCAGAGCACGATCCGGCGGATCTTGTCGTCCGGCACGAGCTTGATGGCCTCGTTCGGCAGCATCTGTGCGTCATCGTACAGAATGCGGTGGAAGGTCGTGCCCTTCGCGAGCTCCTCGAGCCGCGAGACCGCCCGCTTGTGACGCAGCAGCGACTTCGGCGTCATCACGATCAACGGCTTGCGGATCTCGCGATGAAGCTGGCGGCGCAGCACGTGGAAGTAGTTCGCCGGCGTGGTCGGATAGACCACCTGCATGTTGTCTTCCGCGCACATCTGGAGATAACGCTCCAGACGCGCCGAGGAGTGCTCCGGTCCCTGGCCCTCATAGCCGTGCGGCAGCAGGCAGACGAGACCGGACATGCGCAGCCATTTGCGTTCGCCCGAGGAGATGAACTGGTCGAACACGACCTGCGCACCGTTGGCGAAATCGCCGAACTGGGCTTCCCACAGCGTCAGCGTGTTCGGCTCGGCGAGCGAGTAGCCGTATTCGAAGCCGAGCACGGCCTCTTCCGACAGCAGCGAGTTGATGACCTCGTAATGGCCCTGCTCGTTGCCGAGATGGTTGAACGGGGTGTAGCGGCTCTCGTCCTCCTGATCGATCAGGACCGAGTGGCGCTGCGAGAAGGTGCCGCGCTCCGAGTCCTGGCCTGACAGGCGGACGTGATGATTTTCGTTGAGCAGCGTGCAGAACGCCAGCGCCTCGCCGGTTGCCCAGTCGATGCCGACACCGGTGTCGATCGCCTTCGAGCGGTTCTCCAGGAAACGCTGGATGGTGCGGTGAACGCGGAAACCGTCCGGCACCTTGGTGATCTTGCGGCCGATGTCCTTCAGCGCGGCGACGTCGACGCCGGTGACGCCGCGCCGCGCATCCTCTTCCTGGTCGGCGATCTTGAAGCCGGCCCACTTGCCGTCGAGCCAGTCCGCCTTGTTCGGCTTGTAGGAGGTGCCGGCCTCGAACTCGGCATCGAGCCGCGCGCGCCAGTCGGCCTTGGCCTTGTCGACCTCGCCCTCGGTCATCACGCCTTCGTTGATCAGGCGGCGGGCGTAGAGCTCAAGCGTCGTCGGATGAGCCGCGATCTTCTTGTACATCACCGGCTGGGTGAAGGCCGGCTCGTCGCCTTCGTTGTGGCCATGCCTGCGGTAGCAGAACATGTCGATAACGACGGGCTTGTGGAATTTCTGCCGGAACTCGGTCGCGACCTTGGCGGCGAACACCACGGCTTCCGGATCGTCGCCGTTCACATGGAAGATCGGCGCGTCGATCATCTTCGCCACATCCGACGGGTAGGGCGAAGAACGAGAATAACGCGGATAGGTGGTGAAGCCGATCTGGTTGTTGACGATGAAGTGCACGGAGCCGCCGGTGCGGTAGCCCTTCAGGTCCGACAGACCGAAGCATTCCGCGACCACGCCCTGGCCCGCAAACGCGGCGTCGCCATGCATGAGCAGCGGCATCACCGAGATGCGCTGGTCCGGCGGATCGCCGTGCTGGTCCTGCTTGGCGCGGACCTTGCCGAGCACGACGGGATCGACGATCTCGAGATGCGAGGGGTTTGCGGTCAGCGACAGATGGATGCGGTTGCCGTCGAACTCGCGGTCCGAGGACGCGCCGAGGTGGTACTTGACGTCGCCGGAGCCTTCGACCGCGTCGGGATTGGCCGAGCCGCCCTTGAATTCGTGGAACAGCGCGCGATGGGCCTTGCCCATCACCTGCGTCAGCACGTTGAGGCGGCCGCGATGCGGCATGCCGACCACGACTTCCTTCACGCCGAGATTGCCGCCGCGCTTGATGATCTGCTCGAGCGCGGGGATCAGCGATTCACCACCGTCGAGACCAAAACGCTTGGTGCCGGTGAACTTGGTGTCGCAAAACTTCTCGAAGCCTTCGGCTTCGACCAGCTTCATCAGGATGGCGCGGCGGCCTTCGCGGGTGAACGAGATTTCCTTGTCCGGCCCCTCGATGCGCTCCTGGATCCAGGCCTTCTGCGCGGCATTGCTGATGTGCATGAACTCGACGCCGAGCGTCTGGCAGTAGGTGCGCTCGCAGATCGCGGTGATCTCACGCAAGTTGGCGTATTCGAGGCCGAGCACGTGATCGAGGAAGATCTTGCGGTCGAAATCGGCCTCGCTGAAGCCGTAGGTGCGGGGATCGAGCTCTTCGCGGTTGCGCGGGGCTTCGATGCCGAGTGGATCGAGCTTGGCATGAAAGTGACCGCGCATGCGGTAGGAGCGGATCAGCATCAGCGCGCGGACCGAATCCCGCGTGGCCTGGAGCACATCTGCGGAAGAGACATCCGCGCCCTTGGCTTGCGCCTTGGCGGCGATCTTGGTGCCGACCGCCTTCTCGACCTCGGCCCAGTTGCCGTCGAGGGCGGAGGTCAGGTCGTCCGTCGGTGTCAGCGGCCAGTTGGCGCGCTTCCAGGACGGGCCCTCGGCATTCTTGCGGACGTCAGCGGGCTGGTCATTGAGGCTCTTGAAGAACTCCTGCCACTCGGGATCGACTGAGGTCGGGTCCTTCTCGTAGCGGGCGTAGATTTCGTCGATGTAGGTGGCGTTGGTGCCCTGCAAAAATGATGAGAGGGCAAAGGCTGCGTTCGCGTCCTGGCGAGACATACTTGAGTTCCTGGCGATTTCGGTTCGCGCATAACAAATGGCGCTGGCGCCGAGCTCCCCGGCAGAGGCTCAGCGCGACAGGCACCATTTATCCTATTTGCTGCGAAACTTCGCCCGGAAAAGTACGAAGGAGTGAATTAGCCCTTCAACTTTTCGGCAAGCGTATGGCCGAGGCGTGCGGGAGACGGCGACACTGTAATCCCTGCGGATTTCATCGCGTCGGTCTTGGAACCGGCATCGCCCTTGCCGCCCGAAATGATCGCGCCGGCATGGCCCATGCGGCGGCCGGGAGGTGCGGTCACGCCGGCGATGAAACCGACCATCGGCTTCTTGCGGCCGCGCTTGGCCTCGTCCTTGAGGAACTGGGCGGCGTCTTCCTCGGCGGAGCCGCCGATCTCGCCGATCATGATGATCGATTCGGTCTTGGGGTCGGCCAACAGCATCTCGAGGACGTCGATGAACTCGGTGCCCTTGACCGGATCGCCGCCGATGCCGACCGCGGTGGTCTGGCCGAGGCCCTCCTGGGAGGTCTGGAACACGGCTTCATAGGTCAGCGTGCCCGAGCGGGAGACGATGCCGACGGAGCCGGTCTTGAAGATATTGGCCGGCATGATGCCGATCTTGCATTCGCCGGCGGTCATGACGCCGGGGCAGTTGGGCCCGATCAGGCGCGACTTGGAGCCGGCCAGCGAGCGCTTCACGCGCACCATGTCGATGACGGGAATGCCCTCGGTGATGCAGACGATCAGCGGGATCTCGGCGTCGATGGCTTCGCAGATCGCGTCCGCTGCACCCGGCGGCGGCACGTAGATCACCGATGCATCCGCGCCGGTCTTCCACGCGCCTCGCGCACCGAGTCGAACACCGGCAGGTTCAAATGGGTCGCGCCGCCTTTGCCCGGCGAGGTGCCGCCGACCATCTTGGTGCCATAGGCAATCGCGGCTTCGGAGTGGAAAGTGCCGTTCTTGCCGGTAAAGCCCTGGCAGATGACCTTGGTGTTCTTGTCGATCAGGATGGACATGAGGTCTGCTTTCGCGAAACTAACGAGTGAGAGGTCAGTGGATGCGGCGGTAGACGCCGGTGAGCACGTCAGCCCAGCCTTCCGCGTCCGGCGAGAACTGGATCTTCAACGCGTAGGAATTGTCGTCGATGATCTCGTAGACGTGGCGCGCATTGCCGCGGAGCGAGCCGCGCACCAGCGTCAGGGTCTTGCCGACCCACCCACCGGAGGCGGGCGAGGGCGGCGTGTAGCCGAGTGAATCGTACCAGAACAATTTGTAGGTCCGGTCCTCGCGGTCGTAAGTGAAGAGGCCATGGGTTGCGAAGGCCTGCTTGCCGTCGCGGATCTGGATGGCATCCTGGATCAGGTAGAATCCGTTCAGGTCCATGCGCGCGACGACGTGCGAGGTGGCCGGCCCGCCGGCGGTCCAGCGCGACGGAAAGACCACCTCTTCACCATTCCATTCGTCGGCGAACGCGGCGAGACGCGCGTGCTCTGCGAGCGGGGCTGATGCGGAGAGATGGTCCTGGGTCATGGCCTTAGCCTCCTTGACGGCCTTCACGATCTTCTGCGCGGCGTCGTCGAGATTGTCGGCCGGCACCACGTTCAGGCCGGATTCACGGATGATCTTCTTGCCGAGCTCGACATTGGTGCCTTCGAGGCGAACCACCAGCGGCACGCTGAGGCCGACCTCGCGCACGGCGGCGGTGACGCCCTCGGCGATCACGTCGCACTTCATGATACCACCGAAGATGTTGACCAGGATGCCCTTCACGTTGGGATCCGCGGTGATGATCTTGAACGCGGCCGCGACCTTCTCCTTGCTGGCGCTGCCGCCGACGTCGAGGAAGTTCGCCGGCGCCATGCCGTAGAGCTTGATGATGTCCATCGTCGCCATGGCGAGACCGGCGCCGTTGACCATGCAGCCGATATTGCCGTCGAGGGTGACGTAGTTGAGGTCGTACTTCGAGGCTTCGATTTCCTTGGCGTCTTCCTCGGTCTCGTCGCGCAACGCGAGCACCTCGGGATGACGGAACAGCGCGTTATCGTCGAACGAGACCTTGGCGTCGAGCACGCGGAGCTGGCCCTGCTTGGTCACGACCAGCGGGTTGATCTCCAGCATCGACATGTCCTTGGCGACGAAGGCCGCGTAGAGCTGCGCGGTGAGCTTCTCGGCCTGCTTGGCGAGATCACCCGAGAGCTTCAGCGCATTGGCGACGGTGCGGCCGTGATGGCCCATGATGCCGGTCGCCGGATCGACCGAGAAGGTCACGATCTTCTCAGGGCTGTTGTGCGCGACGTCCTCGATGTTGACGCCGCCTTCGGTCGAGACCACGAAGGAAACGCGCGAGGTCTCGCGGTCGACCAGGATCGAGAGATAGAATTCCTTGTCGATGTCGGAGCCGTCCTCGATGTAGAGACGGTTGACCTGCTTGCCGGCGGGGCCGGTCTGGATCGTCACGAGGGTGGCGCCGAGCATCTGCTTGGCGAATTCGGAGACCTCGGCGGCCGACTTGGCGATGCGGACGCCGCCCTTGTCGCCGGCCGAGGCTTCCTTGAACTTGCCCTTGCCGCGGCCGCCGGCATGAATCTGGCTCTTCACCACCCAGACCGGGCCCGGGAGAGCCTTGGCAGCAGCCTCCGCGTCCGCGGGCTTCAGGACCGGAACGCCCTTCGAGATCGCTACGCCGAACTCGTTCAGCAGCGCTTTGGCCTGATATTCATGGATATTCATATGGTCGCTCCCTGAACCCGCGGGCGATGACCCCCAGGGGCCACCTCAGTCTTGTGGCTGGCATACCATATACCACAGGAACTGCAACCCGGATTCTCGACATCGAAATCTGGACTTGCCCCGGAACCCGCCCAGCCTCGAACAAGAGTTGCAGCCGGGGACCGAAATGAAACCGCCGAAGACCGGGTTTCGATCTTCGGCGGGAATTGTTGGTCTTCAGCGGCCGAGAAGGTCCGGAGCGATCTTCTTGCAGGCGTCGACGAGGCCCTGCACCGCGCCGACCGACTTGTCGAAGGCCTCGCGGTCCTTGCCCGCGAGCTCGATCTCGACGACGCGCTCGACACCCTTGGAGCCGATCACGACGGGGACGCCGACATACATGTCCTTCACGCCGTATTCGCCGTTCAGGTACGCAGCCGAAGGCAGCACGCGCTTCTTGTCACGCAGGTAGCTCTCGGCCATCGCGATTGCCGAGGCCGCCGGCGCGTAGAAGGCCGAGCCGGTCTTGAGCAGATTGACGATCTCGGCGCCGCCGTTGCGGGTGCGGTCGACGATCTCGTCGAGGCGCGCCTGCGAGGTCCAGCCCATCTTGACGAGGTCGGGCAGCGGGATGCCGGCAACGGTGGAGTACTTCACCAGCGGCACCATGGTGTCGCCATGACCGCCGAGCACGAAAGCGGTGACGTCTTCAACGGAGACGTTGAACTCGTCGGCCAGGAAGTAGCGGAAGCGCGAGGAGTCGAGCACGCCGGCCATGCCGACCACCTTCTTGTGCGGCAGGCCCGAGGCCTTCTGCAGCGCCCAGACCATGGCGTCGAGCGGGTTGGTGATGCAGATGACGAATGCGTCGGGGGCGTACTTCTTGATGCCGGCCCCGACCTGCTCCATGACCTTGAGGTTGATGGAGAGGAGGTCGTCGCGGCTCATGCCGGGCTTGCGCGGCACGCCGGCGGTGACGATGCAGACCTTGGCGTTATCAAGCGCTTCGTAGGAATTGGCGCCGGTGTAGTGCGCGTCAAAACCGTCGACCGGCGAGGACTGCGCGATGTCGAGCGCCTTGCCCTGCGGCACACCCTCGGCGATGTCGAACATCACGACGTCGCCCAGTTCTTTCAGGCCGATGAGGTGAGCCAGCGTTCCGCCGATCTGGCCGGAGCCAATCAAAGCAATCTTGTCGCGCGCCATGTGAACCTGTCCTCTAGACACATAAGGAGGGGAAAACTGAGAGGGTGGTTATCCCTTTCGCTTCCGCCGTTCAAGTCGCCGAATGCCCAATTGTCGGGCTTGCCGAGAGAGCAGCCAGCATACCCCGTCCGTCATTCCGGGATGCCCCGACAGGCGCGGGCCCGGAATCCATCGGGCGGTCAAATTTGGTGGCCTGATGGATACCGGGCTCGCGACTTTGTCGCGCCCCGGAAGGACACCGGTCAAGGCGGAGAAATAGGACTTAAGTCTCCACGAGGCCCTTGGTCGAGCCGCTCGCGGTGGAATCCTTGCGGCCGTGAGCCAGCGCCAGATAGGATCCGAACTCATCTCGATCAGGCGCGACGCGGTCCGCTTGAACTCGTTCGCCTCGTTGCCCTCATCTGCGAGATAGAGCGAGATCGGGTTGGCATCGGCCGAGGCCATCAGCTTCACGGCATTGTCATAGAGCGTGTCGATCAGCGTGATGAAGCGCTTGGCGGCGTTGCGCTGGGAGAAATCCATCACTGGAATATGGTCGACCAGGATGGTGTGATAGTCGTGCGCCAGCCTGAGGTAGTCGGATGCGCCGAGCGGCTTCTCGCAGAGATCGGCGAAGGCAAAGCGCGCCACGCCATGGGCCGAGCACGGCACGTGCAGGATGCGACCCTTGATCGAAATGTCGCGCGACTTGCATTTGGCGTTGCCGGTCATCTTCGACCAGGCGCGGTCGAGCGCGGCATCGGCATCGCCGTCCGCCGGCGTCAGCCACATCGGCACGCCCTGGAGTTTCTCCAGCCTGAAATCGGTGCGCGCATCGAGCCGCCGCACGTCCATGTGATCGGTGATCTGCTTGATGAAGGGCAGGAACAGCGCGCGATTCAGGCCGCCCTTGTAGAGATCGTCGGGCGCGACGTTGGATGTCGCGACCACGACGGTGCCGAGCTCGTACAGCTTTGCGAACAAGCGTCCCAGGATCATCGCGTCCGCGATGTCGGTGACGTGGAATTCGTCGAAGCAGAGCAGCCAGCTCTCCTCGAAGATCGCATGCGCGGTCAGCGCAATGACATCGCCGTCGGCGGTCTCGCCGCGCGCGATGCTCTGGCGATAGTCGTAGATGCGCTCGTGCACGTCCGCCATGAATTCGTGGAAATGCGCGCGCCGCTTGTGCTCGACGGCCGAGTGCTGGAAGAACAGATCCATCAGCATGGTTTTGCCGCGGCCGACCTCGCCATGGACGTAGAGCCCGCGCGGCGCCTCATCCTTGTCACTGCCGTTGAACAGGCGGGCGAGCAGCCCCTGCTTGCGCGGCGGCTTGTAGTTCGCGAGCCTGAGGTCGAGCGCCGCATAGGCCTCGGCCACCTCGGCCTGCGCAGCGTCAGGCTCGATCGCGCCGGACGCGATCTCGGCCTCGTACGCTTCGCTGAAGGAGGAATTTTGGGTGGAGAGCATCGCTCTTTACCGCCAGAGACCGGCGGAAATTGCAACTGCGTATTGGCGCAAGGGGCGTATGCGCTTACCCTCGTCAAGGGTGATGCGGGCGGATAATTGAACTATCAGAGGTTTTAAGCGGCTACTTTGAGGTTCCTGGAGATGGCTCTCAGTATCGAGGACCCCGAGATCGAGCATCTCGCGTGGAGACTTGCGCAACTCACCGGCAAGACCGTAGCGATGGCGACGAAGCGAGCTATCGAGGAGCGGCTTAGCCGGATCGACAATCAGGACTGCAAGGCTGCTCTCCTGGAAGAGATGGCAGCGATCCGCCGACGCTGGAGTGAACTGCCGGTGGTAGCCGACCAGGCCGCAGACGAAATTGTTGCCTACGATAAACACGGATTGCCATTCTAGCCGCTATGGACGTTACGCGTCTAAGCGCCATATGGCCCCATCTTCTTGCGAGCCAAGCTCACTCACACAGCTCATAGGCATCCTCGACCACATAGGGGCCGCCGCCGGTCGATGCGCGCGACGAGAACAGCACGAACCGCTCCGCCATGAACGTCTTGCTCGGAAAATAGCCGCGCAGCGAGAGGTAGTCGGCGACATCGCGGTCGGTGGCGTCATGCAGCCGGGCCAGCGTGACATGCGGAATGAATTTGCGCCCCTCCGGATCGAGACCGATCCGCTGCATCAGGCGTTCGAGCTCAGCCTGCAGATCCATCAGCGGCTTGCTCGGCGCGATGGTGGCGACCACCGCGCGCGGCTTGCGACCGCCGAAGCTTTGCAAGCCCTGCACTTTCACTTCGAAGGGCTTGCGGTCGACACGGAACAACATCGAGGCGATCTCGTTGGCGGAGACGCCGTCGATGTCGCCGATGAAGCGCAGAGTGACGTGATAATTTTCGGGATCGATCCACCGGGCGCCGGGAAGGCCGCCTCTCAGATTGGAAAGCGACTGGCCGATCTCGGCCGGAATTTCCAGACCAGTGAACAAACGCGGCATCGTTTCACACTCCCGATGCTTGGGTATGATTCTTGGGAAGAAGCATATCCAAATTTAGAGCCAGCGACGAATCACCGGTACCCTGATTCCATCGCAGTTGTGTGACTCTGCGAAGGGTGACCAAGGCTACACCGGGAAAACCCTGGTTGTCAGGGTTGGCGCTGCCTGCTTTTCAACGGCGCTGCTCGCCGATCGTGCGCAGGAATGCCTCTACCGTGGGCAGCATGTTGTTGACGATGATGTCGACGCCGGCTGCCGTCGGATGAATGCCGTCGGCCTGGTTGAGCTTGGCGTCCGCCGCGACACCGTCGAGGAAGAACGGATAGAGCGGCACGTCGAACTGCTTTGCCAGATCCGGATAAATCGAATTGAAGCGCGCGGCATAATCCGCGCCCAAATTCGGCGGCGCCTGCATTCCACACAGCATCACGGCGATCTTGCGCGCCTTGAGGCGCCCAACGATGTCGGTCAGCGCCGTCCGCGTCAAGCCGGGGTCGACGCCGCGCAGCGCGTCGTTGGCGCCGAGCTCGACGATGACGCCTCCGGTTCCGTCGGGCACCGACCAGTCGAGCCGGTCGCGGCCCCCCGACGAGGTGTCACCGGACACGCCCGCGTTGGTCATGTCCACGGCTATACCTTTGGCCTGCAAGGCTTTTGGCAGCTTGGCCGGAAACGCGTCCTGGGCCGGAAGGCCGAGACCGGCACTCAAGGAATCGCCCAAGACGACAAGCTTGATCGGCTTTGTCGTTTCTGCCGAAGCCGGGTTCGCGACCGTCATCAAAGCGAGCATCAACACGGCTATGTGCATGAAGAAACCGTAACGCCTCTCGACCGCGCGTGCGGAGTTGCCATATGACCGGACCATGGACAGTCGCATCGAATCCTCTTCGCTCGCCGGCACCGCGCCGGACACCATCGCCATTTCCAACGTCAATCTCTCATTGGGATCGGGGGCGGCACGCGTTCACATCCTCAAGGATATCAGCCTGCGCGTCGGCTCGGGGGAGACGATCGGCCTGATCGGCCCGTCAGGCTCGGGCAAATCCACGCTGCTGATGGTGATGGCGGGGCTGGAGCGTCCTGATAGCGGAGAGGTGGTGGTCAACGGCACGCCTTTCAATGCCCTCGACGAGGACGCGCTGGCTCGCTTCCGCGGCCGTCAGGTCGGCATCGTTTTCCAATCCTTCCATCTGATCCCGACCATGACGGCGCTGGAGAACGTCGCCGTGCCGCTCGAGCTCGCCGGCAATCCGGATGCCAGCAAGCGCGCAGCCGAGGAGCTGCAATCGGTCGGGCTCGGTGATCGCCTGCATCATTATCCGACCCAGCTCTCCGGCGGCGAGCAGCAGCGCGTGGCGCTTGCGCGCGCGCTCGCGCCCGATCCCGCCATTCTCGTCGCCGACGAGCCGACCGGCAATCTCGACGAGACCACGGGACAGCAGATCATCGATCTGCTCTTCACCAAGCATGCCGAGCGCGGCATGACGCTGGTGCTGGTCACGCACGATTCCTCGCTCGCGCATCGTTGCGATCGCGTGATCCGCCTGCGCTCGGGCCGCATCGACACCCAGACGACCAACGCATGAGCATAGCTGTCGAACCGTTTGCGAAGCCGAACGGCGTCGCGCTGTCGCTGCGCTATGCGCTGCGCGAATTGCGCGGAGGCCTGCGCGGCTTCTACGTCTTCATCGCCTGCATCGCGCTCGGCGTGATGGCGATCGCCGGCGTCGGCTCGGTGTCGGCGAGTCTGAGCGACGGCCTTGCGCGTGAGGGGCGTACGCTGCTCGGCGGCGACGTCTCCTTCGTGTTGTTCCAGCGCGAGGCCAAGCCCGAGGAAGTTGGCTTCCTGCGCTCGCGCGGCACCGTCTCCGTCGCCGCCACCCTGCGCGGCATGGCGCGCTCGGCCGAGGGCAAGCTTGCGCTGGTCGAGATGAAGGCGGTCGACGACACCTATCCGATGCTCGGCCAACTCACGCTGGCGCCGCAACTGCCGCTGACCGATCTGCTCGCGATGCGCGACGGCGCATTCGGCGCCGCGGCCGATCCGACGCTGCTGGCGCGGCTGTCGCTGAAGATCGGCGACCGCGTCACCATTGGCTCTGCGACCTTCCAGATCTGCAGCAGCGTCGAGGCCGAGCCCGACAAGCTTGCCAGCGGCATCGGTTTTGGTCCGCGCTTCCTGATCAGCGAGGCCGCCCTGCGCGCCACCGGCCTGATCCAGCCCGGCAGCCTGGTGCGCTGGGTCTACCGGGTGAAGCTGCCAGATACCGCCAACAGCGACCGCGCCACCGACGCCTTCATTGCGGATGCGCGCAACGCCGCGCCGCAGACCGGGTGGGAAGTCCGCAGCCGCTCCAATGCCTCACCGCAACTCGAACGCAATATCGGCCGCTTCACGCAATTCCTGACGCTGGTCGGCCTCGCCGCGCTGCTGGTCGGTGGTGTCGGCGTCGCCAATGCCGTGAAGAGCCATATCGATCGCCGGCTCGAGGTGATCGCGGCCCTCAAGGCCGTCGGTGCCACGGGCCGCGACGTCTTCGGCATCTATCTCGCGCAGGTCGTCCTGCTCGCGGCGATCGGCTCGGTGATTGGGCTGGCGCTCGGCGCGGCGATGCCCTTCGCTATCGTCGGCCTGTTCGGAAAGCTGTTGCCGCTGCCGGTGGTGCCGGCCGTGCACGCCGACGAGCTCGCGCTGTCCTTTGTCTACGGTCTCTTGACCGCGCTCGCCTTCGGCCTGTGGCCGCTCGGCCGCGTGCACGACGTGCCGGTCGCCGCGCTGTTCCGCGACACCATCGCTGCCGAATGGCACCGGCCGCGCTGGAGCTATCTCGTATTCATGGGCGTCGTCGTCGCGCTGCTGGTTGCGGTCGTGATCGGCCTGTCCTTCGACAAGCGCATCGCCGCGGTGTTCGTGGCCTCTTCCGTCGTCGTGTTCGCAGTGCTGCGCGGTGTCGCGGCCGTGCTGATGGCCATCGCGCGACGGCTGCCGCGCACGCGCTTCACCATGCTGCGGCTTGCGATCGCCAATATTCACCGGCCGGGCGCACTGACGCCCTCGGTCGTGCTCTCGCTCGGTCTTGGGCTCGCCGTGCTCGTCACCATCACCCAGATCGACGGCAATCTGCGCCGGCAATTCCTGGCGGCGTTGCCCGAGCACGCGCCGGCGTTCTACTTCATCGACATTCCGAGTACCCAGGCGGCACCGTTCGACGATTATCTGCGCCAGATCGCCCCTGGTGCGAAGGTCGAGGACGTGCCGATGCTGCGCGGGCGCATCGTCGCCGCCCGCGGCGTCCGGGCCGAGGACCTCAAGCCGACCACGGATTCCGAATGGGTGCTGCAGAGCGACCGAGGCCTGACCTATACCGGCGAGCTGCCGAAGGGCTCCAAGGTGGTCGAGGGCGAATGGTGGGGCGCCGACTATTCCGGCCCGCCGCTGGTCTCGATGGAGAAGAAGATCGCCGAGGGCCTCGGCCTCAAGCTCGGCGACGAAATCGTGGTCAACGTGCTCGGCCGCGACATCCCGGCGAAAATCGGCAATCTCCGCATCATCGACTGGCAGGGGCTCGGCATCAATTTCGTGCTGGTGTTCTCGCCGAACGCCTTCAAGGGCGCGCCGCATACCCACATCGCAACGCTGACCGAAGCCGGCGGGGATGCGACCGGCGACGGCAACATCATCAAGCAGGTGGCGGATGCCTACCCGATGGTGACCAGCGTACGCGTGCGCGAGGTGATGGAAACGGTCGGCGCGGTCGTGACCAACCTCGCGCTCGCGATCCGCGGCGCCAGCGCCGTGACCCTGATCTCGGCGATCCTGGTGCTGGGCGGCGCGCTCGCCGCCGGCCATCGCCACCGGGTCTATGACGCGGTGATCCTGAAGACGCTGGGTGCGACGCGGCTGCGGCTGCTCGGCGCCTATGCACTCGAATATCTCCTGATCGGCCTCGCCACCGCGGTGTTCGGCGTGATCGCCGGCAGCATCGCGGCCTGGATGATCGTGACCCGGCTGATGACGCTGAGCTTCGTCTGGCAGGCCGGCAGCGCGGCCGGCGTGGTGGCGGCCGCCCTGGTCGTCACGGTCGGGCTGGGGCTTGCCGGCACGCTGCTGGCGTTGAACAAAAAGCCTGCCACGGTGTTGCGCAATTTGTGACAAAAGGTAGCGGGAGGCTGCGCCGGACCGGAATCGTGCGATTCGAGCGATTAACCACGCCCTTGTCAGGCTCGCGTCAGGAGTGAGCGCGGAGGGCGACATTCGGCCGCGCGTGGACGGTTGCAGCGAATGTGTTAGTTTCCCACATATCGAATGGGTTCGGAGCCCCGATTGTTAGCCAAATTTAATGTCGGCAGACATCGGTATCCGAGATAGAGTTTGACGAACCGGCGGCATGGCGACCCTCATGCCGGACCGGGCCAACCAACGGGAATTCGACCATGTCGGACCTAGACCGCAATTACGCTTCTCCTTTCGGCAGGGCCGCCGGGCGTGTTGACGCCGCGACGGTCGATGCCGGCCTGCGCGCCTACATGCTGCGCATCTACAATTACATGAGCATCGGCCTTGCCATCACCGGCCTCGCCGCGCTCGGTGTCTACATGGCTGCCGTGACTGACGTTCCAACTCCGGAAGCCGTCCGTGTCGGCAAGCTGTTCCTGACGCCGTTCGGCTACGCGATGTTCGTCAGCCCGCTGAAGTGGCTGTTCATGCTCGCGCCGCTCGCGATGGTGTTCGTGATCTCGGCCGGCATCAACCGTCTCGCTCCCTCGACCGCCCAGATCCTGTTCTGGGTGTTCTCGGCGCTGATGGGCATCTCGCTGTCCTCGATCTTTCTGGTGTACACGCACACGTCGATCGTGCGGGTGTTCTTCATCACCGCGGCGACATTCGGCGCGCTGAGCCTCTACGGCTACACCACCAAGCGTGACATGAGCGGCATGGGCTCGTTCCTGTTCATGGGCCTGATCGGCATCATCATCGCGAGCCTGGTGAATCTGTTCCTGGCCAGCACGGCGCTGCAGTTCATCGTGTCGGTGGTCGGCGTGCTGGTGTTCGCGGGCCTCACCGCCTGGGATACGCAGCGGCTGAAGAACGACTACATTTACGGCTACGCTTCGGCCGGCGGTGACATCGCCGAGCGTGCGGCGATCTCCGGTGCGCTGTCGCTGTACCTGAACTTCATTAACCTGTTCACGCTGCTGCTGCAGCTCCTCGGCCAGCGCGACTGAGCGCCACCCGAGCGAATGGACACGAACCCCGGCCGTGAGGCCGGGGTTTTTGTTTACGGCCCGGTGTTTCCTCGCGCTCCGTCATTGCGAGAAGCCCTTGCGACGAAGTAATTCAGAGTCCCTCCGCGGATGCATTTCTGGATTGCTGCGCTCACAACGACGGGGCGTGGAAGCACCGTTGCCTCTTCCAGCCGCAGCGCGAACGCTCTAATCTTCGCCCATGTCCACACCCGAAATCAGGCCCACCCTCGAGGCCGACCTCCCCGCCATCACCGCCATCTATCAGCAGGCTGTCCGCGAGGGCACCGCGACGTTCGAGCTGGAGCCGCCAGACCTTGCCGAGATGACGCGGCGCTATCGCACGCTGGTCGACGGCGGCTATCCCTATTTCGTCGCCGTCCTCGACGGCCGTGTTGCCGGTTACGCCTATGCCGGCGCCTACCGGCCCCGCCCGGCCTATCGCTTCACGGTCGAGAACTCGATCTATCTCGATCCCGCCTTCCACCGCCGCGGCATCGGCGCGCTGCTATTGGAGCGGCTGATCATCGAATGCGAGGCGCGCGGCTTCCGCCAGATGATCGCGGTCATCGGCGATTCCGCCAATGCCGGCTCGATTGGCGTGCACACCAGAGGCGGCTTCAAGATGATCGGCACGCATCCGAATGTCGGCCTGAAATTCGGCCGCTGGCTGGATACGGTGATGATGCAGCGCGATCTCGGCGAGGGCGCGCGCACGGTGCCGGAGAAATAATCCGGTCTCGCAGGGCGGGCAAAGCGTAGCGTGCCCACCATGCTCGGCGATTGAGGCCGCTACACCACCGCCAGCTTGCGGTCGATCACCAGCAGCACGCGGTCGAGCTCGTGGCCGCGGCGCAGGATCAGGCCGGTCGCCGAGATCACGCTGTACATGCCTTGTTTGCGGGCCAGCCGCGGATCTTTCTCGATGCGGTAGATCGGCACTTCGGAGGCACGGCGATAGACCGAGAACACCGCGCGGTCCTTCAGGAAGTCGATGGCATAGTCGCGCCACTCGCCGTCGGCGACCATGCGGCCGTAGAGGTTGAGGATGCGGTTCAACTCGAGCCGGTTGAACGTCACCCGGCTCAATTGGGCATTCGCAGCGGCGGGGCGCGCCACTGCGCGCTGCTCGCTCGGATCCGCATCCTCCGGCATTAAACTCATGCAGCGCCTCCTGTCGCATCAGCATGAACCGCCTCCGCGAAAGCCGTCCCCGGAGCCGCGGATCATGACGGTTGCATGATTGCGCCAACTGTTCCCCGCCGCAAGAGGCTCTTGGGGCTTCTTGAAGGACCTTGGGCTCGTCTCGCCGACTGGTTGCAATCATGACACACGCAACGGTGGAACTTCTCAGCGGCAAACCGTCACGGGATCGTTAGCAGGAATCACAGGATCGCCGCTTTTCCGCCAACCGCCCGCCGCCCTGCGTTGCGAAAAGGCTTATGTGCGTTGACCCGGTCCTTTCGGTTCCGGATTCCTCAGCCCCCAGCCCCCCGGGGCCGGACAGGATCGGGTCTGTACGCGCGACAAGGAGGGCCAACGCAAGTTGGTCCTTTTTTGTTTATGTCGGGGAGTTGCCGCAGCGAACATCCCTCCGAACGCCCGCGCGGCCGAGCCGTAGCAGCGGGAGGCCTGCCTGGTTCGAGACGCGCAAAGGCGCGCTCCTCACCATGAGGGTTGAGAGTGAGTTCGTGTCAGAGAGAATGCGAAGCTTGCGTCAGTGCAGCGACGTGTACGCCGCACCCAGCATCGCGCCCGGCTTCTCGCGGCTGCCGTCCTGGACATAGACCACCGCACCGTCGACGCCCTCGCGCGAGGTGAGGTTCTCGAGCGGCACGGTCCAGGTTTCCGGATGTCCGTTCCAGTCGCCGACCTTGAGCAGATTGCGCACGACGTTGTGATATGTGATCTGCTGGCCGCGATTTTCACCGCGGCTGATTTCGATCGGCACCGCCTTCGCGATCGAGCAGATCCAGACCTCGCCGTGCGAGACCGCCGGCTCGTTGCCCGCGGCCACCGACACGTTGATCTGCTTGCCTGCCAGCGACATCGTCACCGGCACGCTCATCACGCCCGTGCCCTTGTCGGTCTTGCCGATCGCGCTCTCGATGCCGGCGCGATCGCTGCCGATGACATGCACAGCGCCATTGACCACGACCTGCGGCGTGTAGACCTCGCGGTCACCGCGCATGCGCGAATAGGCGCGCTGCCGCGCCGAGAAACGTGAATCTGCCAGCGTGTCCTTCCAGCCGAGATAATCCCAATAATCGATCGGCATGCTCAGCGCGATGATCGAGGGATCCTTGGCGAGGTCGCCGATGATCTTGTCGGCGGGCGGACAGGATGAGCAGCCCTGGGAGGTGAAGAGCTCGACCACGGCGCGGGGATCGGCCTGGGCGGGACGGATGACGGCGAAGATTGCGCAGATGCCGAGTGCTCCCGACCAGAGTGCGCCGGACCATCGCGAAACCAAATGAGAAGCCATCATTCCAGTCATGTCGAACGTCACATCTCGTGTTCGTGGAGGGATATTCTATCGCCTGATGGTCACCGTAGTCTTACGGGCGCGGCACATTCAACCGTCCGATGCGAAGTGTACGGTGGGGCGAATCCATCCGAAGCATCCGTAACGCATGAAGGCGACCCTGTGATAGGCCGCCTTCGTTTAACCTTCTACTCACGTCGCGGTGAGCCACCGTTCACAAATTCGCGCTTAGACCGCGAGCTTGCGCAGCACATAGTGCAGAATGCCGCCGTTCCGGTAATAATCGAGCTCGTCCAGCGTATCGATGCGGCACAGCAGCGAAACGCGCCGCAACGAACCGTCACCGGACACGATCTCCGCGGTCAGCTTCTGGCGCGGCTTGAGGTCGCCGACAAGCCCACGCAGCGTCACCTTCTCGTCGCCCTTCAGGCCGAGCGACGACCAGGAGGTGCCGTCCTCGAAGGTCAGCGGCAGCACGCCCATGCCGACCAAGTTGGAGCGATGGATGCGCTCGAAGCTCTGGCAGATCACGGCGCGCACGCCGAGCAGACGCGTACCCTTCGCAGCCCAGTCGCGCGAGGAGCCGTTGCCGTATTCGGCGCCGGCGAACACCACCAGCGGCACTTGCTCCTGCTGGTACTTCATCGCCGCGTCGTAGATCGACATCTGCTCGCCGTCGGGCCAGTGCTTGGTGAGACCGCCCTCGGGGATGTTTCCATCCGCGCCCTTCAGCATGAAGTTCTTGATGCGGATATTGGCGAAGGTGCCGCGCATCATCACTTCATGGTTGCCGCGACGCGTGCCGTACTGATTGAAGTCGGCGGGACGCACCTGGTGCTCGCTGAGATACTTGCCAGCGGGAGAGGTGAGCTTGATCGAACCGGCCGGCGAGATGTGGTCGGTGGTGATCTTGTCGCCGAACATGGCGAGGATGCGCGCCTCGACGATATCGGTGACCGGCTCCGGCTCCTTTTTCATGCCGTCGAAATAGGGCGGGTTCTGCACATAGGTGGAAGACATGTTCCAGCGATAGGTCTCGCTCTCGACCGTCTTGATCTTGCGCCAGTTGGTGTCGCCCTTGAACACGTCGGCATACTTCTTCTTGAAGATCGACGCGGTCACGAACTTCTTCATGAAGGCGTTGATCTCCTTCGTCGTCGGCCAGATGTCCTTGAGATACACCGGCTTGCCGTCCTTGCCTTCGCCGAGCGGCTCGACGGCGAGGTTCTTGGTGACGCTGCCGGCGAGCGCGTGGGCGACGACCAGCGGCGGCGAGGCGAGATAGTTCGCCTGCACGTCCGGCGAGACGCGGCCTTCGAAGTTGCGGTTACCGGAGAGCACGGCGGCGGCGACGATGCCGTTGTCGTTGATCGATTTCGAGATCTCCTCCGGCAGCGGGCCGGAATTGCCGATGCAGGTGGTGCAGCCGAAGCCGACCAGGTTGAAGCCGACCTTGTCGAGATCAGCCTGCAGACCGGAATCGGCGAGATAGCCCGCGACCACCTGGCTGCCCGGCGCGAGCGAGGTCTTTACCCACGGCTTTGCCTTGAGGCCCTTCGCGGCTGCGTTACGCGCGAGCAGACCCGCGCCGATCAAGACGCTCGGGTTCGAGGTGTTGGTGCAGGAGGTGATGGCGGCGATGACGACGTCGCCGTGGCCGATGTCGAAGTTCTTGCCTTCGACGGCAAAGCGCTTCTTGGGTTCGTCGGTCTTCTTGTATTCGGTACCGAGCGCGAGCGAAAAGCCTTCGGCGACCGACGGCAGCGCGATGCGGCCTTCGGGACGCTTCGGACCGGCCATCGACGGCACGACATCGGCGAGGTCGAGCGTCAGCGTTTCCGTGAACACCGGATCGGCCGATTTGGCGGTGCGGAACAGCCCTTGGGCCTTCGCATAGGCCTGCACCAGCGCGACGCGCGGTGCGGCGCGGCCGGAGGTCTTGAGGTAATCGATCGCGGCAGCGTCGACCGGGAAGAAGCCGCAGGTCGCGCCATATTCCGGCGCCATGTTGGCGATGGTCGCCTTGTCGGCGACGGAGAGATTGTCGAGGCCGGGGCCGAAGAACTCGACGAACTTGCCGACCACGCCGAGCTTGCGCAGCATCTGCGTGACGGTCAGCACGAGGTCGGTCGCGGTGACGCCTTCCTTCATCGCGCCCTTCAGCTTGAAGCCGACGACGTTGGGCAGCAGCATCGACAGCGGCTGACCGAGCATGCACGCTTCCGCCTCGATGCCGCCGACGCCCCAGCCGAGCACGGCGAGACCGTTCACCATCGTGGTGTGCGAGTCAGTGCCGACCAGCGAGTCGGGATAGGCGACCTCGAAGGTGCCGGTCTTCTTGCCGACCGTCATCTTCTCCTTCTTGGTCCACACGGTCTGGGAGAGATATTCGAGATTGACCTGATGGCAGATGCCGGTGCCGGGCGGCACGACGGAGAAGTTCGAGAACGCCTTCTGGCCCCACTTCAGGAACTCGTAGCGCTCCTGGTTCTGCTTGTATTCCTCGGCGACGTTCTTGCCGAAAGCCTTGTTGTCAC
Source organism: Bradyrhizobium sp. RDM12 (assembly GCF_051917485.1). Taxonomy (NCBI): domain Bacteria; kingdom Pseudomonadati; phylum Pseudomonadota; class Alphaproteobacteria; order Hyphomicrobiales; family Nitrobacteraceae; genus Bradyrhizobium; species Bradyrhizobium sp. RDM12. Next base: position 1,391,876 of record NZ_CM133064.1, on the reverse strand, counting down.
CAAAGAAGTTCACGATCACGGAGTGGTCGATGACGAGATCGACCGGCACCAGCGGGTTGATCTTTTCAGGCTCGCCGCCGAGCTTCTGCATCGCGTTGCGCATCGCGGCGAGATCGACCACCGCCGGCACGCCGGTGAAGTCCTGCATCAGCACGCGCGCCGGGCGGAACGCGATCTCGTGCTCCAGGGATTTCTTGCGCAGCCACTTCGAGACCGCGACGATGTCCTCTTTCTTGACCGAGCGGCCGTCCTCATTGCGGAGGAGGTTCTCGAGCAGGACCTTCATCGAATAGGGAAGTTTCGAAATCCCCTTCAGACCATTCTTCTCGGCCGTAGGCAGGCTGTAATAGACGTAGGTCTTGGCGCCGACCTTGAGGGTCTTTTTGCATTTGAAGCTGTCGAGCGAGGTCATGTAGGAAATCCCAATTGTTAGTTATACCCGGCAAGGGGTATCTTAACACCGTCAGCGTAGCAGGCTGCGTCGCTTGCAGGGGCAGGTTGAGTTGCTGCATCAAGTAGTTCCGGGCTTATAGAAGCTTTCTAACCGCGCCGCCACAGCCTCAATCGTACCGCAGCAATTCGCGAGCCAAAAATTCTGATGCGCTACCCCAAGATTTCCTGAGGCCCGGTTTTGAGCGGGTTGAAACGAGGCGAGATGCGGCTCTCTGGACAGGGGCTCACCTGCGTGCGGGGCGGCCGCGAGGTGTTTTCCGGGCTCGACTTCGAAGCGGTCTCCGGCGAGGCCGTGGCGGTGACGGGGCGCAACGGATCGGGCAAGACCTCGCTATTGCGGCTGATTGCCGGCCTGCTCATTCCGGCTGGCGGCAGGATCGTGCTGGACGGGGGCGACGCCGAAATGACGCTGCCCGAGCAATGCCACTATCTCGGCCATCGCGATGCCCTCAAACCGGCGCTAAGCGTGGCGGAAAATCTGTCATTCTGGGCCGATTTTCTGGGCGGGGAGCGTTTTGACGCAGCTGAAAGCCTCGCCGCCGTAGGCCTCGACCACGCGGCCGATCTGCCCGCGGCCTTCCTGTCGGCCGGCCAGCGCCGCCGGCTCTCGCTGGCCCGCCTGCTCACAAGCCGCCGCCCGGTCTGGCTGCTGGACGAGCCGACCAATGCGCTGGATCTCCCCGGCCAGGATATGTTCGGCAGCCTGATGCGCGACCATCTGGCGCGCGGCGGCCTGATCATCGCGGCGACGCATGCCCCGCTGGGGATCGATCCGCGCGAACTGCGGATCGGGGGAATGGTGTGATTCCGATGGACCCTCAGCTTTTCAAGCGCCCAGCCTCCGCTCTCTCCGTTCCCTCCCCTTGTGGGGGAGGGCCAGGGGGGGGGGGCCACACGGCAGGGCATTCCGATTTTGGCGCTCGGGAAGCAGGCGCTCCTTTGCTGGCGGCGTATCTCCGACGAGCACCTTCCCCGCGGTTCTCCCCGCCCTCCCCACAAGGGGGAGGGAGCGCACTGCCTTTGCAGCAGGATGGGAGCGTTCCATGACCGCCCTCGCCGCCCTGATCCGCCGCGACATCCGGATCGCGCTCCGCGTCGGCGGCGGGGCGCTGATCGGCGCGCTGTTCTTCCTGACCGTGGTGGTGCTGATGCCGTTTGCGGTGGGGCCGGACCTGGCGCTGTTGTCGCGGCTGGGGCCCGCCATCCTCTGGCTCGGCGCGCTGCTGGCCAACCTGCTGACGCTGGACCGGCTGTTCATGGCCGACCACGAGGACGGCTCGCTCGATTTGATCACGATGAGCCGGACGCCGCTGGAACTGGCGTGCGCGGCCAAGGCACTGGCGCATTGGCTGGCCGCCGGCTTGCCGCTGATTGTCGCAACCCCGGTGCTGGGCCTCTTGCTCAACCTCGACATGGTCGCGACCGGTGCGGTGGCGCTGACGTTGCTGGCGGGCACGCCGGCGCTAACCTTTACCGGCATGATCGGCGCGGCGCTGGCGGTGACGCTGCATCGCGGCGGGCTGTTGATGGCCGTGCTGGTGCTGCCGCTGTCGATTCCCGTCCTGATCTTCGGGGTTGCGGCCTCGCAGGCGGCGATCACCAGACCATTGTCATTCGGCGCCCCGTTCTCGATTCTCTGCGCGCTGTCGCTGGCCAGCCTCGTGATCGGCCCGTTTGCGGCGGCGGCGAGCTTGAAGCATGGACTGGATTGACCTTGAGCCCGATCAACTTTCGCTGCGTGCTTTCATGCTGATTGCGTGAGCGCCGCCCTGTGATTATCAGGATACAATGACGTTGATCGACCTCGCCAACCCCACCAGGTTCCTCGCGCTGAGTGCGCGGGTGCTGCCGTGGCTCGCGGCCGCGACCGTCATCCTGCTCGCGATCGGCCTTTATCAATCCGCTCTCGCGCCCGACGACTATCAGCAGGGCGCAACCGTGAAGATCATGTTTATCCACGTGCCCAATGCGTGGCTGTCGATGTTCGTCTGGGGTGTCATGAGCGTCGCTTCGCTCGGCACGCTGGTGTGGCGGCATCCGCTCGCCGACGTCGCCGCCAAGGCCGCAGCACCGATCGGCGCCAGCTTCACCTTCCTCGCGTTGCTCACGGGCTCGCTATGGGGCCGGCCGATGTGGGGCACCTATTGGGAATGGGATGCGCGGCTGACCTCGGTGCTGATCCTGTTCCTGATGTATCTCGGCCTGATGGCGCTGTGGCGCGCGGTGGAAGATCCCTCGCGCGCGGCGCGCGCCGCCGCCGTGCTGACGCTGGTCGGCGCAATCAATCTGCCCATCATCAAATTCTCGGTCGACTGGTGGAACACGCTGCACCAGCCGGCCTCGGTGATGCGCATGGGCGGCTCGACCCTCGACCAAGCATTCCTGATTCCGCTCCTGGTGATGGCGGTGGCATTCACGCTGCTGTTCGTCACGCTTCATTTGGCTGCGATGCGCAACGAGATCTTGCGCCGCCGCGTGCGCTCGCTGCAGATGATGCAGGCCAGTCAGAAAGCTGCGTGATCATGTCGCTTGGTCCCTACGCGTTCTTTATCGTGACGTCATATGCCGCCGCCGCCATCGTCGTCGCGATCCTGATCGGCTGGGTCTTCATCGACTATCGCAACCAGACGCAGCGTCTGCGCGAGCTCGACCGCAGCGGCGTCACCCGCCGCTCGGGCCGAACTGCCGTGAACACATTATGAGCGAGCAATCGACCTCGGCACCGCCGCAGCGCCGCACCTTCCTGATGGTGCTGCCGCTGCTCGCCTTCATCGCCCTTGCCGTGCTGTTCTGGTTTCGCCTCGGCAGCGGCGATCCTTCGCGAATTCCCTCTGCGCTGATCGGCCGGCCCGCGCCGCAAACCACGCTGCCGCCGCTCGAGGGATTGCAGACCGACAGCGCGCAGGTGCCCGGGCTCGATCCCGCCGCGTTCAAGGGCAAGGTCAGCCTCGTCAACGTCTGGGCCTCCTGGTGTGTGCCCTGTCACGACGAGGCGCCGCTGCTGACCGAACTCGCCAAGGACAAGCGGTTCCAGCTTGTCGGCATCAACTACAAGGATGCGCCCGACAACGCGCGGCGCTTCCTCGGCCGCTACGGCAACCCGTTCGGCCGTGTCGGCACCGACGCCAATGGCCGCGCCTCGATCGAATGGGGCGTCTATGGCGTGCCCGAGACCTTCGTCGTCGGCCGCGAAGGCACTATCGTCTACAAGCTGGTCGGCCCGATCACGCCGGAGAATTTGCGGACGGTGCTGTTGCCGGAGATGGAGAAGGCGTTGAAGGCGGGGAGCTGATCGTTATCCCTCACTGCTGTCATGCCCCGCGAAGGCGGGGCATCCAGTACGCCGCAGCCTATCGTTGAACCACAATCGTCTCGGGGATCGGGATAGGGGAGGTCTCGCGACTCCCTCCCACACCACCGTACGTACGGGTCTCGTATACGGCGGTTCGATGGATTATGCAGGCCGCTGTGCCGCGATGGAAGCCAGACCGAGCGAACCGAAGAGAGCTTTTGGCACGGCAATGTTGAGCGCGGGGCTGTTGCTGAGCCGCCAAGGGCCACGTGGGCTGCCGGCGGTCTTTGCCGCCAGAACCCGGCCGACGCCGCGGCGTCGCAGCTCGGCGAAGCGAGCCGGTCCACGCTTCCACTGCTTCCAGGCGATGGCGCGCAACCGCCGCCTGATCCATTCGTCAAGTGCGCGCATCACCGACGGCGTCTGGCAGAAGCCAAAGTAGCCACGCCATCCGATCAGATAGCGTGACAGCTCCTTGACAGTCTGCGCAAGGCTTTGGCCACACGTGCGTCGCGTCAGCTCCCGAACTCTCGCCTTGAAGCGGGCGATCGCCTGCGGCGCAATGCGCCGTCGTGGCAGCGGCTCGCGGGTAAAGCTGAAGCCCAGGAACTTGCGGATGCTCGGCTTGGCCACCGCACTCTTGGCCCTGTTGACCTTCAGCTTGAGGCGCTTTTCGAGGAAACGTTCGATGCCCGCCAGCACCCGCTCACCCGCCTTCTGACTGCGCACATAGATGTTGCAGTCGTCGGCGTAGCGCACGAAGCGATGGCCGCGCTTCTCCAGCTCCTTGTCCAGCACATCCAGCATCAGGTTCGACAACAGCGGCGAGAGCGGTCCACCTTGCGGCGTGCCCTCTTCCGTCGGACTGACCAATCCTCCCTCCAGCACACCCGCATTCAAGAAGCTGCGGATGAGCTTCAGGAGACGCTTGTCAGCAACCCGTTTGGCAATGAGCCCCATCAGGATGTCGTGGTTGACCCGGTCGAAGAACTTCTCCAGGTCGATGTCCACGACGACAGTGTGCCCGGACGCAATATACGCCTGCGCTCGTTCCACCGCCTGATGCGCCGAGCGGCCCGGCCGAAAGCCGAAGCTCGTCTCGGAGAATGTTCCGTCCCAATCCGCCTGCAGCACCTGCATCACCGCCTGCTGAATGAAGCGGTCGAGCACCGTCGGAATGCCGAGCGGCCGCAGGCCACCCGACGCCTTCGGTATCTCCGCCCGCCGCACCGGCTGCGGTTTGTAGGTGCCGTCAAGCAACTGGACGCGGATCGTGAGCCAGTGCTCCTTCAGATAGGCCGGCAGTTCGCCGACGGTCATCCCGTCAACGCCTGCCGCACCCTTATTGCGCTTCACTCGCGCCAACGCTGCCTTCAGGTTCTCACGCCCGACAACGTCTTCCATCGACGGTCCCGCGACCGCCGGGCGTTCGAGACAGGCTTCCGCCGTGCAGGCTTCAGGCTCTCGGGCGGCAGCGCTTCGGGCTTCACCCTCCGCCCCGGTGCCCAAGTTCAGCTCGACCTGATTCTTCTGCCGCATGGCTCGCACGAGATCGCCGCTCTACTGGCCTCTTCCACCGTTCAGGCCTTCGGCGGCGCGCCGCCGCCTACTATGCCCTCTGCTGACTTCTGCACTGCGGTCAGGCCGCCTTGCGGCGACCTCAGTCCCGTTGCCGGGACACCGTGCAGACCTCCCGAGGTAAGATCGACCGCCTTCGCCGCACGCCCGCCGGATCTACCACCCCGGCCCTTGATGACTATGGACTTCGCGATCAGTAGCTCGCTCGTCCGGTCGGGTAGGCCTCGTTATCCGGTGTTTGTTCATCGGGCCGCGGCTTTGCTCCACGCTGTCTTCAGACCCCACCTCGCGATGACGCCCTTGCGCTTTGCTAATCCTTCGCCGTCATCAGGCTGGATAGAGGACTTCCACCTCCAAGCTGTCGTTCATACTCGGCACACTACTGGATCGCCCGGTCAAGCCGGGCGACGACAGCTGTGCGTGTGGCGAGCCTCAGCCCTTCCTCACATCCCCCGCCTCAGCCTCGCTGGTCTCCAGCGACACCGGCTCTACACCGTAACGCTTGGTCAGCGGCATCTGGGCGATGGCGAAAATCATCGTCAGCGGGGTGACGCCGAACACCTTGAAGTTCACCCAGAAATCCGTGCTCTGGGTGCGCCAGACGATCTCGTTCAGCACCGCCATGCCGGCGAAGAACAGCGCCCAGCGCAGCGTCAGGATGCGCCAGCCCCGCGGGGTCAGGTTGAACATCTGGTCGAACATCACGGCAATGAAGGAGCGGCCGAACAACAGGCCGCCACCGAGGATCGCGGCGAACAGGCCGTAGATGATGGTCGGCTTGACCTTGATGAAGGTCTCGTCGTGCAGCACCAGCGTCAGCGTGCCGAACACCAGCACGATGACGCCCGTCACGATCGCCATGATCGGGATATGGCGCGTCACCACATAGGAGGCGATCATCGCCGCCACGATCGCGACCATGAACGCGCCGGTCGCGGCGAACAGATTGAACTTCGCATTCACGAAGAAGAACACGAGCAGCGGACCGAGCTCGGTCGCAAGCTTGAACAGCGGATGCGGCTGGGTTTTGTCCATTACCTGACCTTTTTTGTTGTCATCCTCCGCGAAGGCGGGGGATCCAGTATTCCGAGGGCCCATGATCTACAATCAGCGGCGCGGCGTACTGGGTGCCCCGCCCCCGTGCGCAATTGCGCACTAGAGGCGGGCACGACGAAAGAAACCTACGATTCGATTCCGGCGATCGCACGGGCGAAATCACGCGCGGTAAACGGCGCGAGATCGTCGACGCCTTCGCCGACGCCGATGAAATGCACCGGCAGTTTGAATTTCTCCGCGAGCGCCACCAGAATGCCGCCGCGCGCGGTGCCGTCGAGCTTGGTCATCACGAGGCCCGTCACCCCAGCGGTGCGGTGGAAGGCCTCAACCTGCGACAGCGCGTTCTGGCCGACGGTGGCATCTAACACCAGCAGCACCGCATGGGGCGCCGAAGCATCGACCTTGCGGATGACGCGCACGACCTTCTCGAGCTCGTTCATCAGCTCGGCCTTGTTCTGCAGGCGGCCGGCGGTGTCGATCAGGAGCACATCGATGCTCTGCTCCTTTGCCGCCGTCAGCGCATTGAAGGCGAGGCTCGCCGAGTCGGAGCCCTGCGCGCCTGATATCACGGGCGTCCTGGTGCGCTCGCCCCACGCCTTGAGCTGCTCGATCGCTGCTGCGCGAAACGTGTCGCCGGCAGCCAGCATCACCTTGCGGCCTTCGGAGGCGAATTTCTGTGAGAGTTTTCCGATCGTCGTGGTCTTGCCGGACCCGTTGACGCCGACCACGAGGATCACGAACGGCTTCCTGGCCGTATCGATCTCAAGCGGCTTCGCCACCGGCGCCAGCACCTTCTCGACCTCGGTCGCGACCACGTCCTTGACCTCGTCGGCCGAGATCGCCTTGTCATAGCGCCCGGTGCCGACCGCGTCCGCGATCCGCACCGCGACCGAGGTGCCGAGGTCGGCGCGCAGCAGCACGTCCTCGATGTCGTCGAGCATGGCGCGGTCGAGCTTGCGCTTGATGACGAGGTCGGCGACCGCGGTCCCGAGCGAGGACGAGGTGCGCTTCAGCCCGTTGGACAGGCGGCGCCACCAGCTCAGCTTGGGGGTCTCGGGGGTGGTATCGTTCATGGTGGCGGTGTGTTAGCCGTTCCGGCTCTTAAACGAAAGTCTTGCAATTGCTCGATGTTCCCGAATTGACCGCTGAGGAGATCCAGTCGCGCGTGCTCCATCGCGACGGGCTGATGCTGGTCATCGACAAGCCGGCCGGACTGCCGGTGCATCGCGGCCCCAAGGGCGGCGCCAATCTGGAAGCCTCCTTCAACGCGCTCTGTTTCGGCTTGCCGCGTCCGCCGGTGCTGGCCCACCGGCTGGACAAGGACACCTCCGGTTGCCTTGTGCTTGGCCGCCATCGCAAGGCGACCGCTTCGCTCGGCCTGCTGTTCAAGCACGGCAAGATCGGCAAGACCTACTGGACCGTGGTCGAGGGCGGCCCTGCAGAGGACGAAGGCACGGTCGACATGCCGCTGGGCCGGCTTAACGCCGAACGCGGCTGGTGGCAGAAGCCCGATCCGAAGGGGCAGAAGGCCGTGACGAACTGGAAAGTGATGGGTCGGGGTGACGGGTTCACCTGGCTCGCCATGGAACCGGTGACCGGCCGGACCCATCAGTTGCGGGTGCATTCATCTGCGACAGGCTGGCCGATCTTCGGCGATAACATTTACGGCAACGGCCCGCGTTTCGGTGAGCCGAAGCTGCACCTGCACTCCCGCGAGATCGTGGTGCCGATCTCCCGGAACAAGGAGCCGGTCCGCGTCGTCGCACCGGCCCCGCCCCACATGCATAAGAAGCTCCGCGCCTGCGGATGGAACGGGGAATAGGCGCGTCAGTGCCTCATGGTGAGGAGGCCGTGTAGCGGCCGTCTCGAACCATGAAAGACCCGATCTCGCCCATGGCCAGCCTTCGAGACACCCACTTTGGCGGCTCCCCAGGGCGAGGTCATTGCTCGATGGTTTACGAAACGTTCAGTGCTCGTCTCTAATGATAGCGGTTGCTTAGAACAAGCTTCCGTCATCCGCTCAGGACGAGCAACGCGTCATGCCCACGGCCGAACTATCGATCATCGACGAGATTGAAGCCGCCATTCGAGTCGGTTCGGCGGAAAAGGGCCTCGAAACGGCCCGGCGCGTCACCGACCTGTTCCTGTCCTCCGCCGGAAGTTTTGACGACGAGCAGATCGCGCTGTTCGACGACGTGCTCGAGCGCCTGATCGGCACCATTGAGCTGCGCGCCATCGCCGACATGGGTGCACGCGTGGCGCTCGCCGAAATCAGTGCCCAGCTTGCGCCGATCGCGCAGGCCCCGCCGTCCGTCATCCGCCGCCTCGCCAACAATGACGAGATCCGCATTGCCGGCCCCGTGCTGCAGGAATCCGCGCGCCTCCACGATAGCGAGCTGGTCAAGATCGCATCGTCCAAAGGCGAGCCGCATCTGCTCGCGGTCGCCGGCCGCTGGTGGCTGAGGGAGATCGTCACCGACGCGCTGCTGGCGCGCCGTTATCCGAGCGTCAGCCGCCGTCTCGCCGCCAATCCCGGCGCGCGCATGTCCGGAAAGGGATTCGCCGTTGTCGTCGGACAGGCCGAGAGCGATCCCGAACTCGCGGTGAGCGTCGGCGTCCGGGTCGACCTGCCGTCGGAGCTGCGCCGCCAATTGCTGCGCTCGGCGACAGACACGGTTCGCACGCGATTGCTGTCGCGCGCGCCGCCCGATCTGTTCGACGAAATCCAGAGTGCGATCGCCGCCGTTACCGTCGGCGTCGAGCGCGAGATGTCGGGGGTCCGCGACTTCGAGGGCGCCAAGCGCGCGATCGCGAGATCTCAAGGCATCCGGTCAGCTCAACGAGGCGACGCTGCTCGGCTTCGCCAGGCAGCGGCGCTACGAAGAGGCCGTGGCCGCGCTGGCGGCACTGTCAGGATCGACGGTCGAGGTGATTCGCCCGCTGATGCAGAGCCTGCGCGAAGACGGCATGCTGGTGCCGTGCAAGGCGGCGCAGCTGAGCTGGGAGACCACCGCCGCCGTGCTCGAAAGCCGCTTTGCGACAGGTGCAATGAAGCCGGCGGATGTTGCGAGGGCGCAGAACAATTTCTCACGCATGTCGCCGGAAAATGCACGGCGCACGCTGCGATTCTGGCAGGTGCGGGCGTCGTAGCGACGCGCCATTCGTCAAACTGACGGTGCCATCATCCGCGAAAGCGGGTGATCCAGTATTCCAGGGACATTAGTGGGATACGGAGAAGCTGCGCTTGCTGGGTCGCCCGGTCAAGCCGCGCGACGACACCTTTTATTTATGTCCTCAGCCGCGCGCCATCGCTGCCGGCAATCGTGAGCGGCACGACGCTTCCCACGCGCTCGCCCGCAATCGCCACCGGCAGATAGTGCTCCGTGCGCCCCTGCCCGTCGCTCTCGATCAGCACCTCACGCGTCGCGCCGATCTCGGCTTGCAGCCGCAGCCGTAACGCAACCGCGCCAGCCGCGCGCAGCCGCTTTGCACGCGCCTTGATCGCACCGCCGGCGACCTGCGGCATCCGCGCGGCCGGCGTGCCGGGGCGCGGGGAATAGGGAAAACGTGCAGGAACGTCAGCCCGCACTCCTCGACCAGATCGAGCGAGCGGGAAAACATCCCCTCGGTCTCGGTCGGAAAGCCCGCGATGATGTCGGCGCCGAAGACGATGTCCGGCCGCAGGCGACGCACCTGATCGCAGAAGAGAATCGCGTCCTGCCGCGAATGCCGCCGCTTCATGCGCTTCAGGATCATATCGTCGCCGGATTGCAGCGACAGATGCAGATGCGGCATCAGCCGCGCATCGTCGGCGATGGCATCCAACAGATCGCGATCCGCTTCGATCGAATCGATCGAGGAGATACGCAGCCGCTTCAGCTCCGGCACATGCCGCAGGATCTGCTTCGTCAGCAGGCCGAGCTTTGGCGCACCCGGCAGATCGGCACCGTAGCTGGTGAGATCGACACCTGTCAGCACGATCTCGGCATGGCCGCGCTCGACCAGCGTCCGCACCTGATCGACGACCGCGCCCATCGGCACCGAGCGCGAATTGCCGCGGCCATAGGGAATGATGCAGAAGGTGCAGCGATGGTCGCAGCCGTTCTGCACCTGCACGAACACGCGCCGCAGGCCGTTCGCATAGCCGTCGAGAAGATGCGGCGCCATCTCCTTCACCGCCATGATGTCGCTGACGGCGATCTTCTCGCTGGCACCGAGATCGAAGGCCTCGCGCGCCTCGCGCCAGGCGTCGCCGCGCATCTTGTCGTCATTGCCGACGACGCGGTCGACCTCGGGCATTTCAGCGAACATGCCACTCTGCGTCTGCGCCGCGCAGCCGGTAACGACGATGCGCGCCCCGGGCCGTTCGCGTTTCAACTTCCGGATCGACTGCCGCGCCTGTGCCACCGCCTCGTTGGTGACGGCGCAACTATTGATGACGATGGTGTCGGAGAGACCGGCACCCTCCGCCTCGCGGCGGATCACCTCGGCCTCGAAGGCGTTGAGGCGGCAGCCGAAAGTGACGACCTCGACAGCCATTACCCGGCCGGCGCGAACAGCGCCGGATCGAATTTGCCTTCATACTCGAAGGTCGCCGTGCCCGTCATCAGCACGTGGTCGTCGCGCTCGCGCCATTCAATGCCGAGCTTGCCGCCGGGCAGCGTCATCTCGACCTTGCGTTCGGTCCGCTTCAGGCGCGCAGCCGCAACCGCAGTCGCACAGGCCGCCGAGCCGCAAGCCCTGGTGAGACCCGCACCGCGCTCCCAGGTGCGCATCGTGATGTGCTCGCGATCGACAATGTGGGCGAGCGTGATGTTGGCACGCTCGGGGAAGATCGGATGATTTTCCAGCAGCGGACCAAAGCGCGCGAGATCATAGGCGTTGACGTCGTCGACCCAGAAGATCGCATGCGGATTGCCCATGCTGACCACGGACGGCGAATGCAGGATCGGTTGGTCGATCGGCCCGATCTGCAATTCGATGTAGCGGGTGTCGCGAAACTCTTCCGCCAGCGGAATGTCCTGCCAGCCGAACTTTGGCGCGCCCATGTCGACGGTGTAGAGGTCCGGCGCCGGCCCCTGCCAGGCATTGAGCAGGCCGGCCGCGGTCTCGAAGGTCGCCGTGGTTTGCCCGCTCTTCCCAAAAATCTGCCGCACCACGCAGCGCATGCCGTTGCCGCAGGCGCCAGCTTCCGAGCCGTCACTGTTGTAGATGCTGATGAAGGCTTCGGTGCCGTCGAGCCGCGGCTTCTGAAGCACCATGAGTTGGTCATAGGGCACGCCGCCGTCCGCGGAGGCCACCGCACGGGCGTCGTCCGGCGTGACCTTTCCTGCGGAATCGCGCATGTCGACAACGACGATCTCGTTGCCGATGCCGTTCATCTTGGCAAATGCGTGATTGGCCAGCGCGCTCATGAAAATTCCCGAATTTCGCCTGCCTTATATGGCGATCCTTGCCGGCTTGGCCAGTGTTTTGCCGTCGAGGCCCACCATGGCGTCTGCCATGACGCATCTGTCATGGGACGAATTCGGCGCTCGCGTGTTAGAACGGCGGAGTTCGCGCAAACCGGGATGCGCGGCCGGGTTAAGGCCTTGGCGGGCAAGGTCTGGGGAGAATAAAATGAATGGTTTTCGTCGTCTCGCTCTGGCCGCGTTGATCCCGGCAGTCGCGTTGTCGCTTGGCCCGTCCGGCGCTCTGGCGCAGACCCCAAGTCCGGCGCCCGCGGCGTCGGCTAGTCCCTCGCCGGCCCCGTCAGCCGCGCCCTCCCCAGCCGCAAGTGCCTCGCCTGCGCCCGCAGCAACTCCCTCGCCGGCACCATCGCCGGCGGCCAGTGCCTCACCGTCGCCGAGCCCGGCGGCACCCCCGCCCGCCGCGGCCGTGACTCCCGCCCCGGTGCAGACCGCCGATCCCTTCGGCCTGGAGACAACGCTCGAAGCCAAGAAGGTCGTGATGCTCAAGGGCACCGCCAACTGGGACTCGGCCTTCGACACCCTGGTCGACGCCTTCAAGGCGCTGAACGCGCTGCTCGACAAGCAGGGCATCAAGCACGCCGGCAATTCGATGATCGTCTACACTTCGACCGACGACACCGGCTTCACCTTCCTCGCCGAAATTCCTGTCGAGCAGGATCCGAAGAACCTGCCCAAGGACATGAGCATCGGCAAATCGCCGGAGGGCAAGGCGCTGAAATTCGTCCATCGCGGCTCCTACGACAACATGGACAACACCTATGAGGCGATCACCAATCATCTCGACGACAAGAAGCTGGAAGCCAAGGACACGTTCATCGAGGAGTACTTGACCGATCCCTTGAAGACGGCCGAGGACAAGCTCGTGATCAATGTGTTCGTGCCCCTGAAGTGAGACCGATGAATAAAACCGCCGCCCTCTTTACGTCGCTGGCCGCAATTGTCGCAGCCACCCTGCCGGCCGCGCCCGCGTTCGCCGACGATTTTCCGTCCGCCATCTCCGTGAGCGGCGAGGCGACCGTCTCGGCGGCACCCGATCTCGCGCACATCGATGCCGGCGTCGCCAATGATGCCAAGTCGGCGAAGGAAGCGTCCGACGCCAACAACGCCGCGATGGGCAAGGTGCTGCTGGCGCTGAAGGGCGCCGGCATCGACGAAAAGGATTATCAGACCTCGCGGCTGTCACTGCAGCCACAATATGCGCCGAACCGCTCGAACGGCGCCTCGCCCGTGGTCAGCTTCCGCGCCTCCAACCGCGTCACCGTAAAAATCCGCGACGTGACCAAGGTCGCTGGTATCATCGACACGCTGGTCGGCGCCGGCGCGAATGATATCGGCAACATCTCGTTTGAAGTGACGCAGGCGTCAAAGCTGCTCGACGACGCCCGCGTGCAGGCGGTCGCCGACGCCCGCCGCAAGGCCGAAATCTATGCCAAGGCCACCGGCGTCACGCTGGGCGCGCCGCTCAGCGTCTCCGAAGGCGGCGCTCCCATGCCGCTGTTCAAGGGCCGCATGGCCGCGGCCCCGATGGCCGCGCCTGCCGCCCTTGCGCCGGGCGAGGAAACGCTGTCGGTGACGGTGAATGTGAGCTGGGCGATCAAGCCGAAAGAGCAATAGGTTTCGCGTCCCGGACGCGCTGCAGCGCGTAGCGATGCTGCGCAGGGCCGGGACGCAGCAAGTACCACGGTGCAATACGGCGACATGGGCCCCGGCTCGGCAGCGCACCGTCAAAAAGACGCTGCGCTGCGTGCGGGGCACGAGCGGTAGACGTGGAAAGGACTAAATCTCCACCACCTGCCCGGGCTTCATCGCCACGAACCGCTCCTGCGGAATGTTGGCGGCATCGAGCGCTTCCACCAGGGCCTTGGCCGGCGCGTCGATCGCTTCATCGGTGAGCTGGAACGTGCCGTGATGATGCCCGAGCGCGGCTTGCGCGCCGCAATCGTCCAGCGCCTTCACCGCGTCTTCCGGGTTCATATGCTGGTCACGCATGAACCAGCGTGGCTCGTAGGCGCCGATAGGCAGGATCGCCAGACGTAATGGCCCGTGCTTCTCGGCAACCCGGCGAAAATGGCCGCCGTCGCCATAGCCGGAATCGCAGACGACGTAGATTTTCCCCGCAGGCGTCTCCAGCACAAAGCTCGCCCATAACGCCTTGTTGCGGTCGAACATGCCGCGCGCCGACCAGTGCCGGGTCGGCACCAGCGTCACGGCGATACCATTGCCGAGCTCGACGCGGTCGTGCCAGTCGAACGCCTCCGCCTTGATCGAGGCGTCTGCGCCGCGCATCGTCACGTCGTTGCCGAGCGGGGTGACCACGCGCGGCGCAAAATTCTTGCCAGCCGCGACAGCGTCGCGATGTCCAGATGATCGTAATGCCCGTGCGAGACCAGCACGACGTCGATCTTCGGCAGCTTGTCGAAGGCGATACCGGGATCGTTGTGGCGTTTTGGTCCGGCCCACCCCACCGGCGAGACCCGCATCGACCAGACGGGGTCGACGAGGATGTTGAGGCCGCCGGTCTGGATCAGCCAGCTGGCGTGGCCGACGAAGGAGAGCCGCACCTTGCTGCCATCGACGCGCTCCGGCGGGCTATCGGCATGGGGGCTCGGCGCCCAATCCGGCCATTTCGCGCGCTTTTGGCCACCGCCGAACTGCCAGCGGAACACTTCACCGAGCGATCTCGGCGGCGCGCCGTCCGGATCGAAGAAGTGCAGACCATCAAAATGGTCGGAGACGGGACCGTCATAAGTTTTCATGCGGAACATCCAGAGGGGAACACCGGCCAGCGCGCCGGTCCCGGCAAGCAGTCCGAACAGGCGGCGGCGGGTGATCGACATGGGCAGGTCTTAGGCAGGGTTGGCACGGCAAGACATGACGGGCTATATGGGCGGGCCGGCCGGAAAAGGAACCCATCGCTGGAAACGTCCTGTTTTCAAGCCCTTGCCCTGGCAGAGCCGTCCGCACGCCCTAACTTTCCTTGACTTTTGGGCGTGAGCGGCGTTTAACCCCGCCACTTTCTCGGAAAGGCTTTCTTTTCGACCCGCCGCCTGGCCCTTGAGGCCGGAGGCCAACGCCCGACAGCGCTGTGCGCCCTCGGGCGCAAGGGTGTTTGGAAGATCGCTTCCCCAAGGAAGTGGTCATTCCCCGCGAAGGCGGGGATCCAGTACCCCAGAGGCAATTCGGCGTGAACCGAGATGCCGCGGCGTGCTGGATGCCCCGGTCAAGCCGGGGCATGACAGTGGTGAACGCGGCAACCCTGCACAAGCAGGACAAGGGACAATTGCATTGTTCGACAATCTGTCGGAACGGCTTGGCGGCATTCTCGATCGTCTGACGGGGCGCGGTGCGCTGACCGAAAAGGACGTCGACGCCGCGATGCGCGAGGTGCGCCGCGCGCTGCTCGAGGCCGACGTCGCGCTCGAGGTCGTGCGCAGCTTCACCGAGCGCGTCCGCGAGCAGGCGATTGGCGCCACCGTCGTCAAGTCGGTCACGCCAGGCCAGATGGTGGTCAAGATCGTCCACGACGAGCTGATCAACACGCTCGGCGCCGAAAGCCAGACCATCGACGTCAATTCCGTGCCGCCGGTGCCGATCATGATGGTCGGTCTGCAAGGCTCGGGCAAGACGACCACCACCGCAAAGCTCGCTCGCCGTCTGGTCCAGCGCGACAAGCGCAAGGTGCTGATGGCTTCGCTCGACATCTATCGCCCGGCGGCGATGGAGCAGCTGGCCGTGCTCGGCCGCGATCTCGACATTCCGACGCTGCCCATTGTCGCCGGTCAGCAGCCGCCGCAAATCGCAAAGCGCGCACTCGAAGCCGGCAAGCTCGGCGGCTACGACATCGTGCTGCTCGACACCGCCGGCCGCACCACGCTCGACGAAGAGATGATGGCGGAAGCAGCTGCGATCAAAGCGGCGGCCAATCCGCATGAAGTGCTGCTGGTCGCGGACGCCCTGACGGGCCAGGACGCCGTCAATCTCGCCCGTGCTTTCGACGAGCGCGTCGGCCTCACAGGCATCGTGCTGACGCGCGTCGACGGCGACGGTCGCGGCGGTGCTGCGCTCTCGATGCGCGCTGTCACCGGCAAGCCGATCAAGCTGATTGGCACCGGTGAAAAGACCGATGCGCTGGAAGATTTCCACCCTGACCGTATTGCCGGCCGTATCCTCGGCATGGGCGACGTCGTCTCGCTGGTCGAGCGCGCCGCCGCCAACATCGACGCCGAGAAAGCCGCGCGCACCGCCGAGCGCATGCGCAAGGGTCAGTTTGACCTCAACGACATGCGCGAGCAGCTGCTGCAGATGGCGAGCATGGGCGGCATCAGCGGCCTGATGGGCATGATGCCCGGCATCGCCAAGATGAAGAACCAGATTGCGGCCGCCGGCATCGACGACAAGATTTTGAAGCGGCAGGTCGCGGTGATCGATTCCATGACGCGCGATGAGCGCCGTCATCCCGACCTGCTCAAAGCCAGCCGCAAGAAGCGTATCGCGGCCGGAAGCGGCCAGAGCGTCGAGCAGGTCAACAAGCTCCTGAAGATGCACCGCAATATGGCCGACGTGATGAAGGCGATGGGCTCGGGCAAGCGCGGCCCGCTGGCCGGCATCGCTCAAGCCATGGGCTTTGGCGGCGGCATGAAGATGCCGTCTCCTGACGAGATGAAGGCGCTGCAGGAGAAAATGCAGAGCGGCGGCGGACAGGGTCTGCCCAGCCTGCCGAAGGATTTGCCGGCCGGTCTTCGCACCGGCCTGCCGAACGTTCCTGGACTGACGGGGCTGAGCGGGAAGCCGACGCTGCCGGGCCTCGGCGGTTTTCCAGGCAAGAAGAAATGAGGAATTCGTCGCACGGGATCGCATCGGTCCCGCGCGACGCGGAATACCAATCAACCGAACAATCAACCGAACAAAACGTACTTTGAAGGAGAACTGAATGTCCGTCGTTATCCGCCTCGCCCGCGCAGGCACCAAGAAGCGTCCCGTCTATCACGTCGTCGTCGCCGATTCGCGCTTCCCCCGCGATGGCCGCTTCATCGAGCGTCTCGGCTACTTCAACCCGCTGCTGCCGAAGGACAACGAGACCCGTCTGAAGCTCGACATGGACAAGGTGAAGGCCTGGCTCGCCAAGGGCGCGCAGCCGTCGGACCGCGTGTCCCGCTTCCTCGACGCCGCCGGCGTCAAGAAGCGTGAAGCGCGCAACAACCCCGAGAAGGCCGTGCCGCGCAAGGAGCGCAAGGCGCAGGCCGAAGCCGCTGCGAAGGGCTAAGGCTCATCCATGTCGGCGCTGATCTGCGTCGCGCGGATCGGCGCCGCGCATGGTGTGCGCGGCGCGGTCAAATTGTGGACCTTCACCGAAGATCCCTTTGCCGTTAAGCGCTACGGTCCGCTTCTCTCCAAGGACGGCAAGCGCCAGTTCGAGCTGGCGCAGGCCCGCGAAGCCAAGGACCATCTGGTCGCGACCTTCAAGGGCGTCACGACCCGCGATGAGGCCGAGCGCCTCAACGGAATCGAGCTCTATGTCGCGCGCGAAAAACTGCCCGTGACCGATGAGGACGAATACTATCATGCCGATCTGATCGGGCTCGCCGCCGTCAGCGCGGCAGGCGATGCGCTCGGCCGCGTGCTCGCAATCCATAATTTCGGTGCCGGCGACATCATCGAGATCGCGCCTCTCAAGGGCGCGACGATACTGCTGCCGTTCACCAACGCAGTGGTGCCCGAGGTCGATATCGCCGGCGGCCGCGTCGTGATCGAGCTGCCGCAGGAAGTCGAGGGCGAGGAGCGCTAGCTCGTCTGACGGCCCTGCTGTTCCAGCCAGTCGCAAAACACCGCGCGATGCGGATCGTCGTCGCGGCCTTCGGGGAAATAGGCAAAATAGCTGCGGGCGGGCAGACTGACGTTCGGAAACGGCGTCACGAGGCGTCCGGCAGCGAGATCGTCGGCAATGAGCGCCGTCGGCCCCATCGCGACACCGAGACCGTCGAGCGCGGCCTGAAGCGTCAGATAGAAATGATCGAAGGTCAATGACGACGCCGGCTCCAGTGCTGACTCGCCGGCATCGGCGAGCCAGTCACGCCAGAGCCGCGGCATCGATGTGACGTGCAGCAGCGTATGCCGGCCGAGGTCGGCAACCTCCGTCAGCGGCAGCCTCGCAAGCAGTGCGGGACTGCACACCGGCAGCCGCTGCTCCGACAACAGGAAGCGCGACGCGAAACCGTGAAAGGTGTCGGGACCGCCGCGGATCACGACATCGAACAGCTCGGGCAGCGCGTCCACCTGATCGTTCGACGTCGACAGCCGCACCTCGATGTCGGGATGCTCGGTGCGAAACCGGGTCATGCGCGGCAGCAGCCAGCGCAGACTGAAGGTCGCGAGCGCGTTGACGCGCAACACCGCCGCCGGCGCCTCGCCGCGACGCTTGCGATGCTGCTGCACGGCAGCCGAAATCCGGTCGAGCGCGGGCGCGAACTCCGCGAGCATCGCGGCTCCGGCCGGCGTCAGCACCACCCGCCGCACCGACCGCCGGAACAGCGCCGGCGGTCCAAGCCATGTCTCAAGCAGACGGATCTGCTGGCTCACCGCGCCATGCGTCACGCCTAGCTCGACCGCGGCCTCCTTGAAACTGCCAAGCCGCGCCGCCGCCTCAAAAGCGCGGACGGCGTTCAACGGCGGCAGGCTGCGGCGAGGGACGAACATGGGGACATACAAGAGAATTTCTAGCGCATGAACCGAATATTACTCGTTTGTGACGGTTTCTTGAAGGCCGCATAATAGAGGCCAAAGCACTCATATAGCTCTCCCTTTTAGCAGCCTCGAGGTTCTGGCCGTGGCGATCGTGCCTTCAGGTTTTCTGTCGCAATGGCGAACATCCACTCCCGGAAGCGAGACGGCCAGCAAGGCTCGCCGCACCCTCGCGGCGACCGGCGTCAACCATGCCCTGCACGACGGCTACACCGATCTGATCTACGTGCTGCTGCCGGTCTGGCAGACCGAATTCGCGCTCAGCTACGGGCTCCTGGCGGTGATGCGCGGGCTCTATTCCGGCGCCATGGCCGGGCTGCAAATCCCTGCCGGCCGCCTCGCCGAGCGCATCGATGGCAAGATCCTGCTCGCGCTCGGCACGATGGTCGCGGCTCTCGGCTATCTGCTGGCGGGACTCTCCGGCAGCGTGGTCGGATTGGGCCTCGCGCTGCTGGCGTCGGGCGCGGGCGCCAGCACGCAGCATCCGCTCGCTTCGGCGGCGGTGTCGCGCGCCTATGGCCACGCGGCGCGCGGACCGCTCGGCGTCTACAATTTCAGCGGCGATCTCGGCAAGGCGGCACTCCCGGCGCTGACCGCGATGCTGCTGGTGATCATATCCTGGCGCCACGCACTGCTGCTGGTCGCAGCGGCGGGGCTGCTCGTCGCGGTCTGTCTCGCCATGCTGATGCCAGCGGTCGGCAAAGGCTTTGCGCACAAATCGGCCGTCACATCACATGCCGCGCCGACCGGCCGCGGTGGATTCCCGTGGCTGCTCTCCATCGGAATTCTCGACAGCGCGGTGCGAATGGGCTTCCTCACCTTCCTGCCCTTCCTGCTGCGCGACAAGGGCGCCTCGCTGCCGACAAGCGGCGTTGCACTCGCGCTTGTCTTCATCGGCGGCGCGGCAGGAAAGTTCACATGCGGCTGGCTCGGAGAACGCGTCGGCACGATCCGCACCGTGCTTCTCACCGAGGGCGGCACCGCCGTGTCGATCGTCGCCGTGCTAATCTTGCCGTTGATGCCGACCATCATCGTGCTGCCGTTGCTCGGCGTGATGCTCAACGGCACCTCTTCCGTCCTCTATGGAACAGTCCCCGAGCTCACCTCGCCTGATCGCACCGAGCGCGCCTTCGCGCTGTTCTACACCGGCACGATCGGATCGGGCGCAACCGCGCCAGTGCTGTACGGCCTGCTCGGCGATGCTTTCGGCCCGACACTGGCCACCACGGCGACAGCCATGACCGCGGTTGCCATTTGCCCGCTCGCGCTGCTGCTTGCATCGCATCTCGCCGATGATCTGCGAAGCAGAGCGGCCCAAGGCCTCGACCTGCCGGCCGCAATGCCCTAACCAGCGGCCATGACCAATCCCTCACCCTGGCGCGCGACGGTGCTGACGCTGTTTCCGGAGATGTTTCCGGGGCCGCTCGGCGTCAGCCTGGCCGGGCGGGCGCTGGCCTCCGGCCTCTGGGAGATCGAGGCGCGGGACATCCGGGCATCCGCCGCGGATCGTCACCGCAGCGTCGACGACACTCCGGCCGGCGGCGGCCCGGGCATGGTGCTGCGGGCGGACGTTTTGGCGGCGGCCATCGACGCCGTCGGAATCGGTCCGGACCGGCCGAAACTGCTGATGAGCCCGCGGGGTCGGCCATTGACCCAGGCCCGTGTCGCCGAGCTCGCCCTGGGCCCCGGCCCCCTGATCGTCTGCGGACGGTTCGAGGGGATCGACCAGCGTGTGATTGACGCGCGCGCCCTGGAGGAGGTCTCGATCGGCGATTACGTGCTCTCGGGAGGCGAAATCGCCGCGATGGCCCTGATCGACGCCTGCGTCCGGCTGCTGCCGGGGGTGATGGGCAAGGAAGCTTCGGGAACCGAGGAGAGTTTTTCCGACGGCCTGCTTGAATACCCCCAATACACCCGTCCGCAGCTGTTCGAGGGGGTTCCGATCCCCGAGATCCTGACCTCCGGAGACCACGCCAAGGTCGCGGCCTGGCGGCGGGCGCAGTCGGAGGCCCTGACGGCGGCCCGGCGACCCGATTTATGGGCCCAAATCCCACCCAAAGCCCCGAATCGGCCCAGGCGCCAAAAAGCGCCAAAAACCAAGACAGACGGGTGACAAACGCTCCGGCTTGCCTTATAGGAGCGGCCACATCCGCAATGGCTGGATAGACGAATTTCGCGCAGCCCCCGTTTCCAAGGCTGGGCGCGCCGATGGAGATTTACCCATGAACCTGATCAAGCAGCTCGAGCAAGAGCAATTCGACAAGCTGTCCGCCGGCAAGGACATTCCGGAATTCGGTCCCGGCGACACCGTGATCGTCAACGTGAAGGTTGTCGAAGGCGACCGCACCCGCGTGCAGGCCTATGAAGGCGTTTGCATCGGCCGTTCCGGCGGTGGCCTCAACGAGAGCTTCACCGTCCGCAAGATCTCCTACGGCGAAGGCGTGGAGCGCGTGTTCCCGGTGATGTCGCCGATGATCGATTCGATCAAGGTGGTGCGCCGCGGCAAGGTGCGTCGCGCCAAGCTCTATTATCTCCGCAATCTCCGCGGCAAGTCGGCCCGTATCGTCGAGAAGACTGAGCACGCCAAGGCCGCCGTCAACGAGTAAGCTTTCGCCGACCGAGTTTCGAAAAGCGCGGGGCCGAACGCCCCGCGCTTTTTTGTTGCGTCAGCCGTGCGCGTCAAAGCCCTCGCGATTCCAGATCCGCCTGCTATATATTCCTGGAATGTTTCCAGATCCGACCAGCTTCATAACGCCCCAGCGCATCGTCATCGACGATCGCTCGCGGCTGCCTGGCCGGTTCTTCGGACGCTTCGCGACCTCGGCAACGTCAGAGCTTAGTCCCGCAGCTTAAACGCTGCGCTGAATACGATTGCCCGCGCGAACCCGCGCATATCCGCTGACACAGCATTCCCGGAGCTTAAGCTCATGTCCAAGCCGACCACATTGTACGACAAGATCTGGAACGACCATCTGGTGCACGAAGCCGATGACGGCACCTGCCTGCTCTATATCGATCGCCATCTGGTGCACGAGGTGACCTCGCCGCAGGCGTTCGAAGGCCTGCGCGCCACCGGCCGCAAGGTCCACGCGCCCGAGAAGACGCTCGCGGTCGTCGACCACAACGTGCCGACCACCGACCGCACCAAGCCGAACCCGGATCCGGAGAGCATCGAGCAGATCAAGGCGCTCGCCGACAACGCCAGGGAATTCGGCATCGAATATTACAACGAGTTCGACAAGCGCCAGGGCATCGTCCACGTCATCGGCCCCGAACAAGGCTTCACCCTGCCCGGCACCACCATCGTCTGTGGTGACAGCCACACCTCGACGCATGGCGCGTTCGGCGCGCTCGCGCACGGCATCGGGACCTCCGAGGTCGAGCACGTGCTGGCGACGCAGACGCTGATCCAGAAGAAGGCCAAGAACATGCGCGTCACCGTCGACGGCAAATTGCCGGACGGCGTGACGGGCAAGGACATCATCCTGGCCATCATCGGCGAGATCGGCACCGCGGGTGGCACCGGCTACGTGCTGGAATACGCCGGTGAGGCGATCCGCGCGCTCAGCATGGAAGGCCGCATGACGGTCTGCAACATGTCGATCGAAGGCGGTGCCCGCGCCGGCCTCGTTGCGCCCGACCAGAAGGCCTATGACTTCCTGCGCGGCCGTCCGAAGGCGCCGAAGGGCGCGGACTGGGATGCGGCGATGCGCTACTGGGAGGGCTTGCGCTCCGACGACGGCGCGCATTTCGACCACGAGCTGCGGCTCGACGCCGCAAAACTGCCGCCGATCGTGACCTGGGGCACGAGCCCTGAGGACGTGATCTCGGTGACCGGCATCGTGCCCGATCCCGACAAGATCGCGGACGAGGCCAAGCGCCTCTCCAAGCATCGCGCGCTGAAGTATATGGGCCTGACCGCGGGAACGAAGATCACCGACATCAAGCTCGACCGCATCTTCATCGGCTCCTGCACCAACGGCCGCATCGAGGACTTGCGCGCCGCCGCGAAGATCGCGGAAGGCAAGCAGGTGTCCGGCCACGTCAACGCCATGGTCGTGCCGGGCTCAGGCATCGTGAAGGACCAGGCCGAAGCCGAAGGTCTGGACAAGATCTTCATCAAGGCCGGCTTCGAATGGCGCGAGCCCGGTTGCTCGATGTGCCTTGCGATGAACCCGGACAAGCTGGCCCCGGAAGAGCGCTGCGCCTCGACCTCGAACCGCAACTTCGAGGGACGCCAGGGTTTCAAGGGCCGCACCCATCTGGTGTCGCCGGCGATGGCGGCAGCAGCGGCGATCGCAGGTCACTTCGTCGACGTCAGGGAGTGGCGCTGAGTCCTCGCTGCAATCATCGGCCATTGAATAGATAAGGGGCGCCGTTGAGGCGCCCTTTTCATTTCGAACGACGTTGCTCGCATCACCAGAATGGGCCGTAGCCGAACACGAAAGGCGCAGGCACGCCGTAAGGATAGGGACGATAGTGAACGGGCCGCGCGTAATAGTGCGGATCAGGCCGCCGAGAGTAGGGCGCGATGTCGTCGTATCGTATGTGCCGCCGCCCATCGAACACCGCGCGGCCTGCGGACGCATCCGGCAGCTTCGTCACCCTCTGCGCTGCGAAAGCGTGAGGCAGGCCTGCGGCGAGCGCAACAACTACGGCCAGTGCGATCCATCTCGTCATGACGACCTCCGCCCGCAACATACCCTCGCGATCACAGCGAGCCTCCTGCCGAGCACGCTGCGCAGACACTGAGCGCGTATCAGCCGCGACGCCAGTAGCAGCTCATATGCGGCACGATCACCGTGCCGCTCGGCCGGAATTCCTGCACATAGGTGGCGTTGCACTCGCGGACCGCGTCCGGGCCCGGGTTGAAGCGCGGATAGACGCCGTCCGGGACGTAATAGGGGGTCACGCGCAGGCGGGTCTGGGGCCGCCTGCGCGGCGGCGGAGCGTCGTCAGGCAAGACCGCCTGGGCCACACGGGTTTCGGTGGCGGGGGTCCGGGCAAGGGGCTGGGCAAGGGTCTGCGCATGTGCGCCAACACAGGCTTGCGAAAACAACCCCATGCACAGTAGCGCCAGCGCTGTTTTTACTCGCATTTTTCCGCCCACCTGAACCGTCCTGATCGAGGCCCCACGCTCCCCGTTTTGGCGGCGCCCGTCAACCTCGCTGCCCTTATAATGCCGGATGCATCGCTGCGGAACCCGCGCTAAGAGCAACGCATGTGGACGGACCTGAAAGCGCCTTCGCTGGCCGAGATGGAAGTGACGGCGCACGACATTTTCGAGCGCCTCCCGGCGGAATTCCGCGGCCTCTGCGAAGGCCTGATCATCCGCGTCGACGACTTCCCGACCGAGGAGGTCCTGGACGAGATGCAATGCGAGAGCGAGTTCGATCTGCTCGGCCTGTTCCAGGGCGTCGGCCTGCCCCAGCAGAGCCTTGGCGATGTGGCGCGGCTGCCCAACATGGTCTGGCTCTACCGCCGGCCGATCCTGGACTATTGGGCCGAGCACGACGAAAGCCTCGGCCATATCGTCCGTCACGTCCTGATCCACGAGATCGGCCATCATTTCGGCCTCTCGGACGACGACATGGCGGCGATTGAGGCGCAAGCAGACTAGCCCTGCCGAATTCGGCCTAGGATTCGCGCCCCGATCGCGATAAATACGCCCTCCTAACCACCCTCGGAAAGCGCAACCATGGACAAGTTCACCACGCTGGAAGGCGTCGCGGCGCCGCTGAAGATCATCAATGTCGACACCGACATGATCATTCCGAAGCAGTACCTCAAGACCATCAAGCGCACCGGGCTTGGCAAGGGGCTCTTCTCCGAGCAGCGCTACAAGGACGACGGCAGCGAGAATCCGGATTTCGTGCTCAACCAGCCTGCCTATCGCAATGCGAAGGTGCTGGTTGCCGGCGACAATTTCGGCTGCGGCTCGAGCCGTGAGCACGCGCCCTGGGCGCTGCTCGATTTCGGCATCCGCTGCGTGATCTCGACCTCGTTCGGCGACATCTTTTACAACAACTGCTTCAAGAACGGCATTCTGCCGATCCGCGTCAGCCAGGAAGACCTCGACAAGCTGTTCGACGACGCCGAGCGCGGCGCCAACGCGACGCTGACGATCGACCTGCCGAACCAGGAGATCCGCGGCCCCGACGGCGGCAAGGTCAAGTTCGAGATCGACCCGTTCCGCAAGCACTGCCTGATCAACGGCCTCGACGACATCGGTCTCACCATGGAGAAGAAGGCCTCGATCGACACCTACGAGGACAAGCTCAAGCGCGAACGCGCCTGGGCCTGATTTCAAGTTTCGTTCGAAGCGCCCCGGTGCTCCAAGCGCCGGGGCTTTTTTTGCCCTGATTGTCCCGTATAGCTCCATTCATGCTGCCCGAGATCGTCACCTTCTGGCATGGCCCGATGGACGCGCTGCGCCAGACCTGTCTGCGCTCGCAGCTGGCTGCCGGCCACAAGGTCACGGTCTATAGCTTCGATGCCATCCCCGGTCTGCCGGCGGGCGTCGGCAATGCCGATGCCGAAGCGATCCTGCCGCACGCGTTCTCCGAACGGCTACGGCCGGAGCAGCCGGACGGCAGCTGGCGCGACTGGACCACGCTGCAATTCAGCGATTTCTTCCGCATGAAGCTGATGGCGAAGAACCTCGGCCTCTGGCTCGATGCCGACGTGCTGCTGCTCAAGCCCGCAATGATCGATCCGGCAAAGCCGTACTTCGCCTGGGAGCGGCCGCGCCAGCTCGGCAATTCCGTGATCTACCTGCCGCCGCAGCACGGCATCGTCACGGCCTTCGAAGAGCTGATGGAGCAGGAGGAGCTGACGCCGAACTGGCTGTCGGTGCGCCACCGCATCACCTTCCTGATGCGCCGCCTGCGCGGCGGCTCGAACCGTCTCTCCGACATTCGCGTCGCGATCTTCGGGCCGGCGGCACTCACCGCGCTCGCCCGCCGCACCGGCGAATTGCAGAACGCATTGCCGAAGCAATCGTTCTACGCCGTCCACGCCGAGCCAAAGCTGTTCTTCGATCCTCGAGCTATCTCGGCCTCGTCACCGACCCCGAGATCATCGGCCTGCACATCTCACCCAAGGGCCGCGGCGGCGAGAAGCCGATCCCGGGCAGCCTGTATGCGTGGGCGACGGAGCGGTTCGCGTAAGTTCCTTTCGTGTCCCGGACGCGGTGCGGCGTGCAACGCTGCTCCGCAGAGCCGGGCCCCAGCACGCCGCGACATGGGCCCCGGCTCTGCAGCGCATCACTGCGTGCTGCGCCGCGTCCGGGGCACGAGACCGGTGTCTCTCGATCCATTCTCAATTCGATGGCCGCGAAGTTTGACGCAGGAGGGTCACCCAATCTGACCCTTCCCTGTCTCAAGCACCCCCACAGCGCAGCTCGAACGAATATTCGAACGAACGCTGAGCCGCCGAGTTAGACAGCAAACTCGCGAGGTAGAGCCATGCGTCGCTCAGATCTAGCAGCTATCTTGATCCTTGTTTCAGGATTGATTCCCGCCACAGCATCGGCCCAGCAGACGGCACCGGACACGAACCAATCTTCGGGTCAGGTTGGCCTCGACGGTGGCCAACAACAGTCAGGCCCATCCGCCCAAAACACCCCAACTCAGCCGGAGCGCACGCCGCAACAGTCCGAGCAAGCCCGCGACCGAGATCGGCGCAGCGCCGAAGACACGCGGATCAATCGGGATTGGACGACGAGATCGCGCGGTGATGAACGGATGGACATGGATCGCATGCCCCAGCGCCGAATGGGCCGCATGATGGACCAGGATGAGAACCACCAGACCACTGGGCGGAATTGGAGGCGCGACGACGAGGACATGGATGGCGGCCGCAGTTATGGCTCGACCGACCGCGGCGAGGGCCACTACTATCGTGAGGCCCGGCCTCGTGCTCGCGTTAAGACTTGCATCGAATACGAAAACGGCGACGAGTTCTGCCGTTACCGCGACTAGGACTGCTGATGCGGTATGGGCGCTAGCCCTTCCCCATCGCCGCGATCGCGTCCGCGATCTTGATCGTGCGTTTCGCCATGTCGGCGTGCAGGCGCTCCACCATGGCGCCGTCGAGACGGATTGCGCCACGCGAGACGTTTTCCGGCAGTTCGAACGCGGCGATGATCTTTCGGGCTCGCGCAATCTCTTCCTCCGGCGGCGTGAAGATGGCGTTGCAGGCTTCGATCTGCGACGGGTGGATCAGCGTCTTGCCGTCGAAGCCGAGATCGCGGCCTTGCGCGCATTCGGTGGCAAAGCCGTCGGGATTGTTGATGTCGCTGTAGGGGCCGTCGAGGATTTCGAGGCCGGCGGCGCGCGTCGCCAGGATGCAATGGGTGATCATCGGGATCATCGCGGCGCGGCCGGGCATCATCTTGATCCGCGTCTCGCGCGAGATGTCGTTCGGGCCGAACACGAAACCGGAGAGGCGCGTCTTCGGATCGCGGCCGGCTTCGGCCAGCTCCTCGGCATGCAACACCGCGCGCGCGGTCTCGATCATGGCCCAGACCTTCACGGTCGGCGCTGCGCCGAGCTCGGCGAGGTGGCGGCCGATGGTCTGGAGATCCTCGATGCTTGAAACTTTCGGAACCAGGATGCCGTCGGGCGAGGCCTTGGCGGCCATCGCAACGTCATCGGCCCACCATTGCGTGTCGAGACCGTTGGTCCGGATCAGGATCTCGCGCTTGCCGAAACCTTTTGCGGCGATCGCGGCGGCGATGCCGTCGCGCGCCAACGCCTTGGCGTCGGGGGCAACAGGATCCTCGAGGTCCAGGATCAGACCGTCGGCGGCGAGATTCCGCGCCTTTTCAAGAGCGCGAGGGTTGGAGCCGGGCATGAACAGATGGCTGCGGCGCGGGCGGGTCATGCTACGTTCCTTCCGGTTTGCTCGTCTCTGTGATGGCCGAAGCCGATAGCATCCGGCATGCCTATTCGAAAGGCTTGTTCGCGCTATCGGTATATGATTAGGCATAGACCATGATCACATTCCCGAAGCACTTGCTGGAAGGCTACCAGGCCTTCGCCACCCAGCGGCTGCCGACCGAGCAGACCCGCTACCGCGATCTGTCGGTGAAAGGGCAGTCGCCCGAAGTGATGGTGATCGGCTGCTGCGACAGCCGCGTCTCGCCGGAGGTGATTTTCGACGTCGGCCCGGGCGAACTATTCGTGGTCCGCAACATCGCCAATCTGGTGCCGGTGTATCAGCCCGACGGCAACGCGCACGGCGTCTCGGCCGCGCTGGAATACGCGGTGACGGTGCTCAAGGTGAAGCACATCGTCATCCTCGGCCACGCGCAATGCGGCGGCATCCGCGCCTTCGTCGACAAGATCGAGCCGCTGACGCCGGGCGACTTCATCGGCAAATGGATGCAGATGTTCATCAAGCCGGGCGAAGTGGTCGAGCAGCGCGACCACGAAACCATGGCGCAATTCGTCGAGCGCATCGAGAAGGCCGCGGTGTTCCGCAGCCTGGAGAACCTGATGACGTTCCCGTTCGTGCGCAAGGCGGTCGAGAGCGGCCAGATGCAGCTGCACGGCGCCTATTTCGGCGTCGCGGAGGGAACGCTGTTCGTGCTGGACAAGGCGAGCAAGGAATTCAAGAGCGCGCAGAGCGTGGTGTAGGCCTTCAGCGGCTTGGCTCGGATAGTAGGGTGGGCAAAGCGAAGCGTGCCCACCGCTTCTATCGCGATCGTGGAGAGATGGTGGGCACGGCGCTTCGCGCCTTTGCCCACCCTAGGAGACCTGTGACGGAGCTACGCCGCCTTCTTCTTCGCGCTGATCAGCTTGCGGTTGATCAGGACTTCCGCGATCTGGATCGCATTGAGCGCAGCGCCCTTGCGCAGATTGTCGGACACGCACCACAGCACCAGGCCGTTCTCCACCGTCGCGTCCTCGCGGATGCGGCTGATATAGGTCGCGTCCTCGCCGGCCGCTTCATACGGTGTGGCGTAGCCGCCGGGCTCCTGCTTGTCGATGACGAGGCAACCGGGCGACTTGCGCAGGATGTCGCGCGCTTCGTCCGCACTGATCGGGTTCTCGAACTCGATGTTGACAGCCTCGGAGTGACCGACAAACACCGGCACGCGCACGCAGGTGGCGGAGAGCTTGATCTTGGGATCAAGAATCTTCTTGGTCTCCGCCATCATCTTCCACTCTTCCTTGGTGTAACCGTCCTCCATGAAGACGTCGATCTGGGGGATGACGTTGAAGGCGATGCGCGTCGGAAACTTCTTATTGACCAGCTCCTGGTTGGTGTAGACGGCCTTGGTCTGCGAGAACAGTTCGTCCATCGCGTCCTTGCCGGCGCCCGACACCGATTGATAGGTCGAGACCACGACGCGCTTGATCGTCGCCCTATCGTGCAGCGGCTTCAGCGCGACCACAAGCTGTGCGGTCGAGCAGTTCGGGTTGGCGATGATGTTCTTCTTGGCGAAGCCCTTGGTGGCGTCGGCGTTCACTTCCGGCACGATCAGCGGCACGTCCGGATCCATGCGCCAGGCCGAGGAATTATCAATCACGACCGTGCCGGCGGCGCCGATCTTCGGCGACCATTCCTTCGACACCTCGCCACCCGCGGACATCAGGCAGATGTCGACGTCGGAGAAATCATAGTGCTCGAGCGCTTTGACCTTCAGGGTGCGGTCGCCATAGGAGACCTCGACGCCCATGCTGCGGCGTGACGCCAGGGCCACGACCTCGTCCGCGGGAAATTTGCGCTCATCAAGAATGTTGAGCATTTCCCGTCCGACATTGCCGGTCGCGCCGACGACTGCGACTTTGTAACCCATCGTTCACTCTCCGATGAAAAAGCCCGTTCCTGAAGCTGACGCTTAAACAGGAAGAGCAGCGCTTCTATGCGAGAACCGGCCTCAAGACAACGTTGGACCATGCCTGAAGGCCGTGGATGCAGTCGCCCGAGGCCGGCACGGCCGCAACTCCCACCCAGATCCACTTAGCGCTCGCCAATTTCGCCGACGAGGTCGTCGGCACGCTGGCACGCCTGTTTGCCTATGTGGGGACGCTCGCCCTGTTTGCCATCCTCGCGCTTGCGGGTCTCGGCCAGCTGCCGGATCTGCGCGACGATGAGCCCGCGGAGAGGCCGGGCTGGGCCATCGCGGAGCGGTCGCACTCGGCCTTTGCCCTCAACCGGATTGATTCATCAGAAAAACCAGCCTCTTACACCATTCTGAGACATCCCGAAGGCGGCCGGCGCGACGTGATGCGCTGGACCGGCGAGGGCGACAAGCCCGTGGCCGAGCTCGAAATCTACCGGGAAGGCGGCGAATTCGACGTGACGCAGCCGGCGACCGCAGGCCTCGCCGCCCAGATGGGCCTGGACGCGGCGACCGCGCTCGAGCAGGCCGGCCTGATCGACACCAAATTTGGGCCCGTCGCCCTGTTCCGGCCGTTGGGCACAGCGGATGGGGCGCCGGCCTGCCTGGGTTACCTCAAGCGCAACGAGGAGCCTGCCGTGCAGATCTCCGGCTTCTCCTGCCAGAGCGACACCATGCCGGCCCGGCGGGCGGCGATCGCCTGCACGCTGGACCGGCTGACGCAGCTCGCCTCCGGCAACGACCCGAAGCTTGCGGAATTGTTCGCCCATGCGGAGCTGAAGCGCCGCGCCTGCGATTCCCGGGGATCGGCGGACTGGCTGCTGGGCGCCGCCAACGCGCAATTGCGTGGCGCGCTGTGACCGGCATCAAACTCAAGTCACTGGTATCCATGCAACTTTTGCCGGCACGCACGATTATTCCGGCGCGGTGTGACTGAATTGACCTAGTTACGACCACCCCGGCCGGGCTAGTATGAGGTGAAATCGACTGGCGGCTCGCCGCCTGAAGGGGACGTGATGAGCTCGAATTTCTCTGGCGCTAACAAATTGGCCGCGAACAAACTGGCGACATTGCTTGCGGCGGGCGCCGTGGTTGCGATGGCGTTCGCGACACCGGCTTCGGCCGATACCAAGTCCAAGCAGCGCTATGACGATCGCGGCCGGCCGGTTTACGGTCCGAGCGGCCCCAATGCCGTCTACCAGCAGGGCCGCACCCGTATCTATGTGAGCAAGCGCTCCTGGCTCGACGGCGGCACCGAGGTCAATCCGGGCGATCGCAAGTTCTCCGATTACGCCTTCCCGCCGGCGATCGGCTATCCGACCTTCGCCCGCGAGAACAACAACCGCCCGATCGATCGCCAGCCGCTGAGCACGCCGGCCGACGTCGGCGGCTATCCGCGGAATTTTCCGCTGTACTGAAGCGGACGTCACGACCGAATCAAAAGGCCGGGCTCGCGCCCGGCCTTTTTGTTTCATGAGATCTTGCAGGGTGGGCAAAGGCGCTCTTGCGCCGTGCCCACCATCTCTCCGCAGTCTCAATAAATATGGTGGGCACGCTCCGCTTTGCCCACCCTCCAAAGACTGCGCGCTTACGCGTGCAGCTTCTGCAACTCCTTGAGGATCGCTTCGCCCATCTGCGTGGTCGAGGCGGCCGTGGTGCCTTCCGACTTGATGTCGGCGGTGCGCAGACCGCTTGCCAGCACGGCGGCGATGGCGGCGTCGACCTTGTCGGCGAGCGCGCCCATGTCGAAGGAATAACGCAGCGCCATGCCGAAGGACGAGATCATCGCGATGGGATTGGCGAGGCCCTTGCCGGCAATATCAGGGGCCGAGCCGTGCACGGGCTCGTACAGCGCCTTGCGCTTCTTGCTCTTGACGTCGACTTCGCCGAGTGAGGCCGAGGGCAGCATGCCGAGCGAGCCGGTCAGCATCGCCGCGATGTCAGACAGCATATCGCCGAACAGATTGTCGGTGACGATGACGTCGAACTGCTTCGGCGCCTTCACCAGCATCATGCCGCCGGAGTCAGCAAGCTGGTGCTCGAGCGTGACGTCAGGGTATTCGCGCTTGTGGACCTGGGTCATGACCTCGTTCCAGAGCACGCCCGACTTCATGACGTTGCGCTTCTCCATCGACGTCACCTTGTTCTTGCGCTTCCTGGCAAGCTCGAAGGCGACGCGGCCGATGCGCTCGATCTCATAGGTGTCGTAGACCTGGGTATCGATGGCGCGCTTCTGGCCGTTGCCGAGATCGGTGATGGTCTTGGGCTCGCCGAAATAGACGCCGCCGGTGAGCTCGCGCACGATGACGATGTCGAGACCCTCGACCGCCTCGCGCTTCAGGCTCGAAGCGTCGGCCAGGGCCGGATAGCACACGGCCGGGCGGAGGTTGGCGAACAAAGCAAGATCTTTGCGCAGGCGCAGCAGGCCGGCTTCGGGGCGCACCTCATAGGGCACCGCATCCCATTTCGGGCCGCCAACCGCGCCGAAGATGATGGCGTCGGCGGCCAGCGCCTTGGCCATGTCGCCCTCGGAGATCGACACCTTGTGGGCGTCATAGGCC
This sequence comes from Bradyrhizobium sp. RDM12, assembly GCF_051917485.1. Classification (NCBI taxonomy): domain Bacteria; kingdom Pseudomonadati; phylum Pseudomonadota; class Alphaproteobacteria; order Hyphomicrobiales; family Nitrobacteraceae; genus Bradyrhizobium; species Bradyrhizobium sp. RDM12. The sequence goes on along the minus strand of NZ_CM133064.1, from coordinate 1,359,875 downwards.
GAACCGCCGACGAGGCCGGTATCGGTCTCGAATTTGGCGATCCCGGCCGAACTGAGCCAACCGATCAGCCGCTTCACCTCGCCCATCACCTCCGGGCCGATACCGTCGCCGGGGAGCAGCAGCAATTTGTGGGTCGCCATGGTCAGATCCTTCTCAATGCTCTCTCGTCATTCCGGGGCGCGAGCAGCGCGAGCGAGCCCGGAATCCATCGGGCCACGCAGCAAGTGGCGGAGTGGATTCCGGGCTCGCGCCAAGGGGCGCACCCCGGAATGACAGGTCGGCGGGAGTGCTAGAGCGGCGTTGCGCGCTTGGCAAGACACCATTGCCGCCGCGCCGCTGTGCAAGCCGGGTGGGGCCTGCCACACTGCACGGGCCGGAGTACCCCTTGCTCGCCCCTGATCTTCCTCCACCCGACGCCCATCCCGCGCGGCTGATCCTGACCCTGTCGCTGGCCGCGACGGTCGGGCTTGGCATCGGTCGCTTTGCCTACGCGCTGGTGCTGCCGGATATGCGCGAGGACCTCGGCTGGTCCTACTCGGCGGCCGGTTTCATGAACACCATCAACGCCGTCGGCTACCTCGTGGGCGCGCTGGTGGCGTCCCGGCTGATCCAGCGGGTCGGCTGGTCGGCGGCGATCCGCGGCGGAACATTGGCCTGCGTCGCCGCACTCGCCACCTGCGCGCTGACAGGGAATTTCATCGCACTGAGCCTGGCGCGGCTGGTGCTCGGTGTCGGGGCCGCGGCGGGCTTCGTCGCCGGCGGCGCGCTGGCCGCGACGATCGCGCAGTCGCGCCCGGAGCGGGCCAATTTCCTGCTCAGCCTGTTCTATGCCGGCCCCGGCATCGGCATTCTGTCCTCCGGGCTGATCGCGCCGTTCACGCTGCAGTATTTCGGGCCGGGCTCGTGGTGGATCGTGTGGTGGGCGATGACATTGCTGTCGGCCGTCATGACGGTGCCGCTGTTCCTGGTCCGGATCGAGAGCGGCGCGCGCTTCCACGAGGGCAGCCACGCCGCCTTCGCGATTCGTCCCGTGCTGATCTATCTCGCCGCCTACTTCCTGTTTGGCGCCGGCTACATCGCCTACATGACGTTCATGATCGCCTATGTGCGCGACGGCGGCGGCGGTGCCGCGGCACAGGCGGGATTCTGGGGCCTGATCGGCATGAGTGCGTTCGTGACGCCCTGGGCCTGGCGCCGCGTGCTCGCGCTCGACCGCGGTGGTCTCGCCACCGCGATCATCCTCGGCACCAATGCAATCGGCGCCGGCCTGCCGATGCTCGGACACTCGACCGCGTGGCTTGCAACCTCGGCGGTGGTGTTCGGCGTCGCCTTTTTCGCCGTGGTCGGCTCGACGACGGCCTTTGTCCGCTTCAACTATCCGCCCGAGGTGTGGCCGCGCGCGATCGCGGCGATGACGATCTCGTTCGGCGTCGGCCAGACGCTCGGCCCGATCGTCGTCGGCGCGATCACGGATGCGCTGGGGAGCTTGTCCTACGCGCTGAATGTGTCGGCGGGGCTGCTGGCGTTGGGGGCGGTGCTGGCGTTGTGCCAGCGGAAGGTAGGACCGGCCAAATCATCGGTGTCGTAGGTGGGCAAAGGCGCGAAGCGCCGTGCCCACGATTTTTAATGGCGAGAAGGTGGTGGGCACGCTTCGCTTTGCCCACCTTACCGCAGCGGTGCTTCGCCGGGATGACACAGCTAGCTCCCGCTGAACGAATTGTACCCCTGGTCTTCCCAATAGCCGCCCTTGTAGTCGTTGGTGACTTCCATCGAGACCACGTATTTCGGGTTCTTGAAGCCGAGCTTGGTCGGCACCCGGATCTTCATTGGAAAACCATAGGCGCGCGGCAGGATCTCGCTTGCGTATCTGAACGTCATCTGCGTCTGCGGATGCAGCGCGGTGCGCATGTCCAGAGGCGAGTTGTAACCGTCCTTGTCGGCGCACTGGAACCAGACGTATTTCGCCCGCGTATCGGCGCCGATCAGCTTGAGGAAGTCGCGCAGGGGCGTGCCTGTCCAGTTGCCGATCGCGCTCCAGCCTTCGACGCAGATGTGACGGGTGATCTGCGTGAACTGCGGCAGCTTGTAGAGCTCGGGCAACGTCCAGGATTTCTTGTTGTCGACGAGGCCGCGCACCTCGAGCTTCCAGGCGTCGCCATCGACGTCCGGCGCGTCGTCGAGGTCGTAATAGGCGTTGAACGGGAACGGTTTTGTAATCGCGCTCTCGGGAAACGTCGGCGCCAGCGCATCGGGATTGAAGATGAAATCCTGCGCGGCGTCGTTGAACTTCGAGACCTTCGCCAGCAGGGTTTCGGCCGACGAGGAATCGACCACATCGCAGCCCGTGAGCAGCGTCAGCGCGCCGAGGCTCGCGCCGCCCGCGATGAAGCGGCGGCGGGTGACATCAGGCATCGTCTTGAGGGAGTCCTTGATCAGCAGCCGCTTGTCGACGCCGGGGATCAGGAATGAACGCTTGGCCATATCTGCTCTCCTCTCTAGCGGCCGATGATCATGGCGCGCAGGCTCTTCGGCACCAGCAGCGCGAGCAGCACGTGAATGACGATGAAGGCACAGATCGCGGCCATGCAGAAGAAATGGACGTAGCGCGCGGTCGGATAATCGCCGAACAGCGTCACCAGCCAATGTAATTGCACCGGCTTCCACATCGACAGACCCGACAGCACGATCAGCACGCCGACCACGATGATGCCGGCATAGAGCGTACGCTGCACGTAATTGTAGACGCTGAGATCGTCATGGCTGAGCCTGAAGGTGAGGGCAGCCCTGACGTCGTGGATCACGCCCGCCGGCGTGATCGGCAGCAGCTTCTTCCGGAAGCGGCCGGTGGCGAAACCCGTGATCAGATAGGCGAGGCCGTTGACCATCAAGAGCCACATCGCCGCGAAATGCCAAAGAAGAGCGCCGCCGAGCCAGCCGCCCAGGGTGTACGCGCGCGGGAAGCTGAAATTGAACAACGGCGAGGCGTTGTAGATCTGCCAGCCCGACAGGATCATCAGGACCATGGCGACGGCGTTGGTCCAGTGCATCACCCGGACCCAGACCGGCTGGATCGTTTTGGCCGGGGTGGCCCCGACGCGCTCGTCCACGGTGGCTAGGCTCGACATGATGGTTCCGTCCTGTGAGATCGCGTTGACAATTATACGCCAGCCGCTGCGGGTTCGTTACGCCCGCATATTTGCGAATCCGGTGCACTTTCTCACAATAAAGCGAGCCGGGGTAGCCCCGACTCGCCTTGCCGTTCACCCCTGCTCAGGGGGCTAATCAGGGTTGCGCGGTGTTACGTCGCCGGCATCAGCACCGTGTCGACCACATGGATCACGCCGTTGGACTGGTTGACGTTGGGGATCGTCACCATCGAGGTGCCGCCCTTGGCGTCGACGATCCAGACCTTGCCGTCCTGCTTCTTCACGGTGAGTTCGTCGCCCTCGACCGTCTTGAGCTTCTTGCCGTCGGTGAGATCGGAGGCCTCGAGCTTGCCGGGCACGACATGGTAAGTCAGGATCTTGGTCAGTGTCGCCTTGTTTTCGGGCTTGACCAGGGTGTCGACAGTGCCGGCCGGCAGCTTGCCGAAGGCGGCGTTGGTCGGCGCGAACACCGTGAACGGGCCCTTGCCTTCCAGCGTCGGCACCAGGCCGGCCGCCTTCACCGCCGCCACCAGCGTGGTGTGGTCTTTCGAATTCACCGCGTTCTGGACGATGTTCTTCGAGGGGAACATCGCAGCGCCGCCGACCATGACAGTCTTTTCCTCGGCGCGGGCGGGCGCGACGATTGTCGCGGTGATGGCCAGCGCGCTGAAGGCTGCAGCAGTGAGATAGGCAATGCGCTTCGACATGGAGAAACTCCCGATGATTGTGACCGGCGATTGCCGGATTTGCGTTGGGGCAACAACGGCGCCTGCGACAGTTTGACGTGAGGCAATTGCGCGTCGTTGATCCGAACTACGGGACGGTCTGCGAAGCGGTTTCGAACAATAATTTATCGTGATGCGTGAAACTATGTGCGGGGGATTTCGTGTAGGCGAGCGCGCGCCAAACCAACGGTGTTGTAGGGTGGGCAAAGCGTAGCGTGCCCACCACGCTTCCGCAGATGCGGAGAGATGGTGGGCACGGCGCTTCGCGCCTTTGCCCACCCTACAGAAGTGTGCCTGCACTAATCCCTGTTGTGCGGCGTCTGAATGAACCCGCGATTATGCGTCGGGCTGATCAGGAGCTCGTTGATGCAGACGCGCGGCGGCATGGATGCGATGAACGCGATGGTGCGGCCGAGATCTTCGGATTGCAGCATCTTGGCCTGCTCCTCCTCGCTCGGCACCACCGGGCGCAGCTTCAGGATCGGCGTCGCCACCTCGCCCGGCATCAGGCAGCAGGCGCGCAGGCCGTTGACGCATTCGTCCATATTGAAGGAATGGGTCAGCGCCAGCACCGCATGCTTGGTCGTGGTGTAAGCCGGGCCCGGCATTTTCGAGACGTGGCGGCCGGCCCAGGACGAGACGTTGATGATCGAGCCGTCCTGCTGCTTGCGCATCGTCGGCAGCACCGCGCGCATGCAATAGAGCACGCCGTTGAGATTGACCTGGACCAGCTTGTCCCAGCCGTCCAGTTCCATGTCCTTCCAGCTCCGCTTGGGGACATTGATGCCGGCATTGTTCACGAGCAGGTCGATCCGGCCGTGCTTCGCAACGATCTGATCGGCCGCCTTCTGGGCGTCAGTTGCGTTTGACACGTCCAGCGCCAGCGCCTTGGCCTCCCCGCCCGCCCTGGTAATCTTCGCGACCACGGTCTCCAGGGCGTCCTTGCGGCGGCCGGAGACCACGACGTTCCAGCCGTCGGCCGCGAGCGCCTCGGCGCCGGCCTCCCCGATTCCGCTGCCGCCGCCCGTGACCCAGGCCACGCGTTTTCCGTTTTTTGCCATGCCAACTGTCTCCGTTGCTTCGTTGGGGCGGTTTTTGCTAATCCAGCCCTCGGTTTTGACCGGCCTTGTTGCCTTGCGGTCGAGGAAATCTTGCATGAACCAAGCAGCCAACGCCAATCTGTTTTCCCGCCTGTTCGACGGCCTCGACAACCCTGCGCGCCTCGCCATCGAGACGCAGGACGGTGCCCGCATCAGCTATGGCGACCTGATCGCGCGGGCCGGGCAGATGGCGAATGTGCTGGTCGCGCGCGGCGTCAAGCCCGGCGACCGCGTCGCGGTGCAGGTGGAAAAATCCGTGGCCAACATCGTGCTGTATCTCGGCACAGTCAGGGCCGGCGCGGTCTATTTGCCGCTCAACACCGCCTACACGCTCAACGAGCTCGACTATTTCATCGGCGATGCCGAGCCGTCGCTGGTGGTCTGCGACCCCTCCAAGGCCGAAGGTCTCGCTCCGATCGCCGCCAAGGTAAAGGCCAAGGTCGAGACGCTCGGGCCCGACGGCAAGGGTTCGCTGACGGATGCCGCCGACAAGGCGAGCGGCGAATTCGCGACCGTCTCGCGGGCGAACGACGATCTCGCCGCGATCCTCTACACCTCGGGCACCACCGGCCGCTCCAAGGGCGCGATGCTCAGCCACGACAATCTCGCGTCGAACTCGCTCTCGCTGGTCGGCTACTGGCGCTTCACGGACAAGGATGTGCTGATCCACGCGCTGCCGATCTACCACACCCACGGCCTGTTCGTGGCGACCAACGTGACGCTGTTTGCGCGGGCGTCGATGATCTTCCTGCCGAAGCTCGATCCGGACCTCATCATCAAGCTGATGGCGCGCGCCACGGTGCTGATGGGCGTGCCGACGTTCTACACGCGGCTGCTGCAAAATCCCGCGTTGTCCCGCGAGACGACCAAGCATATGCGGCTGTTCATTTCGGGCTCGGCGCCGCTGCTGGCCGAAACCCATCGCGAATGGTCGGCGCGCACCGGCCACGCCGTGCTCGAGCGCTACGGCATGACCGAGACCAACATGAACACGTCGAACCCCTATGACGGCGAGCGCGTGCCCGGCGCGGTCGGCTTGCCGCTCCCCGGCGTCTCCGTGCGCGTGACCGAGCCCGAGACCGGCAAGGAATTGCCGCGCGACGAGATCGGGATGATCGAGGTCAAGGGCCCGAACGTGTTCAAAGGCTACTGGCGCATGCCGGAGAAGACCCAGGCCGAATTCCGGCCCGACGGCTTCTTTATCACCGGCGACCTCGGCAAGATCGACGACAAGGGCTACGTCCACATTCTCGGCCGCGGCAAGGATCTCGTGATCTCCGGCGGCTTCAACGTCTACCCCAAGGAGATCGAGAGCGAGATCGACGCCATGCCGGGCGTGATCGAATCCGCCGTGATCGGCGTGCCGCATGCCGATTTCGGCGAGGGCGTCACGGCGGTGCTGGTCTGCAACAAGGGTGCCGACGTCAGCGAAGCCGCGGTGCTGAAGGCACTCGACGGACGCTTGGCAAAATTCAAGATGCCCAAACGCGTCTTCGTCGTCGACGAACTGCCGCGCAACACCATGGGGAAGGTGCAGAAGAACGTGCTGCGGGATACGTACAAGGATATTTACGCGAAGAAGTGAGGTGCGCGCCTCTCTCGCCTCGTCATTGCGAGGAGCTCTCGCGACGAAGCAATCCAGAGTGCCGCCAACGAAAGATTCCTGGATTGCTTCGCTTTGCTCGCAATGACGGAGTTCGTGGCGGCTACTGTCCGCCCAGCAGGCTCATCACGAACCTGCTGCCGACGACAAATAGATAACACCCGAACGCCATCTCCAGCGTGCGCTTCGACATCGCGTGCGCGGCTTTCACACCGAGCGGCGCGGTGACGAGGCTCATCGGCATCACCAGCACCGCGCCGATCAGCGAGACATAGCCGAGCGCGAACGGGATTTGCAGCGCTGCGACACCGGGATAGGTCGCCGCCGCCGGCCAGCCGGCATAGACGTAGCCAATCGCGCCGGGAATCGAGATCAGCACCGCGAGCGCCGAAGAGGTCGCGACCGCCTGATGAATCGGCCGGCCGTAAAATGTCATCAGCAGGTTCGAGAACAGGCCGCCGCCGATGCCCATCAGCGTCGACAGAATGCCGACGCAGAAGCCGTAGATGCGCATCAACGGGTCCTGCGGGAGGTCGTCGCCGAGCTTCCAGGCCTCGCGCGCGAAGATCAGCCGCACGGCGGCTGACTAGGCAACGCAGACGAACACGATCTTGAACAGCCGCTCCGGCGCGTAGCGCGCGACCACGCTGCCGGCGACGACGCCGACCAGGATCGGCAGCCACCACGCGCGCAGGATCGATATGTCGACCGCGCCGCGCTTGTAATGTGCCTGGAACGAACGGATCGACGTCGGAATGATCACCGCAAGCGATGTGCCGACGCAGAGCGGCATGCGCACCTCGAGCGGCACGCCGGCGATGCGGAAACATTCGTAAAACACCGGCACGAGGATAGCGCCGCCGCCGATGCCGAACACGCCGGCGAGAAATCCGGAGAGCGCGCCGGTTGCTATCAGCAGCAGCGCGAGCTCGACGATCTCCTTGATTTCAAGACCTGCAATCACCCCTGGCCCGCCCCGCGACCGGTCGCAGCTTCTCCGATACGTCGTTGCGAAAGCTGCGGGCGGAGCTTTAGGCGATCTGATTCGCGCGGTCGACACGCCGTGCCTCCCGGCTGGGGTGGATTGCGGGATGCGCATATCCGAGCGGGAGCCAAACAGGGTCGGAGGGGGCCAGACCGGTGCGCGGCGGACAGGTTGGCAGGCGTCTGACCGACCCCTGGGCAGTTTGGACGGCATGGTCCGTTTAGATGCGTTCCAACAGCAATTTCAATGTATCTCGACGGTCTCTGTAAAAATGAATCCATATCCACACCTTGGTCGACACGCCATCGCTCTGGTATACCAAGCCACTGATTGGGCTTGTTACATCAAGGGTGTAGTGCTGAACTCCGGTTCGATTTATGGCGATTTGGTGATTGCGCAGGCCAAATCGACTCCGTAAATAGAGCCGACCTTTCGCGATCCCCGCGTGCCCCCTGCTGGGCCGCCATACAACATCAAAGCCCATGACCGCACGGATCGAACGACCACTTTCACCCCATATGCAAGTCTACCGCTGGACGTTGACGATGGCGCTGTCCATCGTCCATCGCGCCACCGGTATCGCCCTGTACGTCGGAACCCTGCTGCTGGCCTGGTGGCTGATCGCAGCGGCCACCGGTCCCGCCGCCTACGCTCACGTCCAGGCTTTCACCGGCAGCATCATCGGCCGGCTGATCGTGTTCGGCTACACCTGGGCGCTGATGCACCATATGTTGAGCGGCATCCGGCACTTCGTCTGGGACCTCGGCTACGGCTTCAAGGCCAATGAGCGTGAAGCCTTGACCTGGGGCGCACTGATCGGCGGCATCGCCCTGACCGTGCTGATCTGGATCATCGCCTACGCGATCGGAGGTGGACGATGAGCACTGCCGATACGCCCAAGCGCAGCATGCGCACCCCGCTCGGCCGCGTCCGCAATCTCGGCTCCGCGCATTCCGGCACATCCGACTTCTGGCGTCAGCGCGTCACCGCCGTCGCCATGACGCTGCTGATGATCCCGGTGCTGGTCGTCATCATGATGCTGCTCGGCCGCAACCAGGCCGGTGCCAAGCAGATCCTCGGCTCGCTGCCGGTCGCCATCATCATGGTGCTCTTCATCGTCGCCAGCGCCTGGCACATGAAGATCGGCATGCAGGTCGTGATCGAGGACTACGTGCACAACGAGAAGCTGAAGCTCGTCTCGATCATGCTCAACAATTTCTTCGCGGCCGCCGTTGCGCTCGCCTCGATCTACGCGATTCTCCAACTTTCATCCGGAGTGTAACCCATGGCAACCGGAAGATCGGCCAACGAGACGAATGGCAAGGGCAACGGCGCTCCCGCCACCAACGGCAAGGCCTATCCGATCGAAGACCACACCTATGACGTGGTCGTGGTCGGCGCCGGCGGCGCCGGCCTGCGCGCCGTGGTCGGCTGCAGCGAAGCCGGCCTGAAGACGGCCTGCATCACAAAAGTGTTTCCGACCCGCTCGCATACGGTTGCCGCACAGGGCGGCATCTCGGCTTCGCTCGGCAACATGCACAAGGACGACTGGCGCTGGCACATGTACGACACCGTGAAGGGGTCGGACTGGCTCGGTGACCAGGATGCGATCGAATACATGGTGCGCAACGCGCCCGACGCGGTCTACGAGCTCGAGCATTGGGGCGTGCCGTTCTCGCGCACCGAAGACGGTAAGATCTACCAGCGTCCGTTCGGCGGCATGACCATGGATTACGGCAAGGGGCAGGCGCAGCGCACTTGCGCCGCCGCCGACCGCACCGGCCACGCCATGCTGCACACGATGTACGGCCAGTCGCTGCGCCACGCGGCCGAGTTCTTCATCGAGTTCTTCGCCATCGACCTGATCATGGACGACCAGGGTACCTGCCGCGGCGTCATTGCCCTCAAGCTCGACGATGGCACACTGCACCGCTTCCGCGCCCAGACCGTGATCCTCGCGACCGGCGGCTACGGCCGCGCCTACGCCTCCTGCACCTCGGCACACACCTGCACCGGCGACGGCGGCGGCATGGTGCTGCGCGCCGGCCTGCCGATGCAGGACATGGAGTTCGTGCAATTCCACCCGACCGGCATCTACGGCTCGGGCTGTCTCGTCACCGAAGGCGCGCGCGGCGAAGGCGGCTATCTCGTCAACTCCGAAGGCGAGCGCTTCATGGAGCGCTACGCGCCATCCGCAAAGGATCTGGCGTCGCGCGACGTCGTCTCGCGCGCGATGACCATCGAGATCCGGGAGGGGCGCGGCGTCGGCAAGAAGAAGGACCACATCTTCCTGCATCTCGACCATCTCGACCCCGCGGTGCTCGCCGAGCGCCTGCCGGGCATCTCCGAATCCGCCAAGATCTTCGCCAATGTCGACGTGACGCGCGAGCCGATCCCGATCGTGCCGACCGTGCACTACAACATGGGCGGCATCCCGACGAACTATCACGGCGAAGTCCTGACCAAGAAGGACGGCGACGACAACGCCATCATCCCCGGCCTGATGGCGATCGGCGAAGCGGCCTGCGTCTCCGTGCACGGCGCCAACCGCCTCGGCTCGAACTCGCTGATCGACCTCGTCGTGTTCGGCCGCGCCGCTGCGCTGCGTCTTGCCGAGAAGCTGACGCCGAACGGCAAGCAGCCCGAGCTGCCGGCGAACTCGTCCGAGCTCGCACTCGGCCGCCTCGACCATTACCGCTACGCCTCCGGCGGCACCCCGACGGCAAAGCTGCGCGAAGGCATGCAGCACGTGATGCAGAACAATTGCGCAGTGTTCCGCACCGGCGACATCCTGAGCGAAGGCCAGAACCTGATCGAGAAGGTCCACAGCGGCATCACCGACATTGCCGTGTCCGACCGCTCGCTGGTGTGGAATTCGGATCTGGTCGAGACGCTCGAATTCGACAATCTGATCTCCCAGGCGGTGGTGACGATGAATTCGGCCGCCAACCGCACCGAGAGCCGCGGCGCGCATGCGCGCGAGGATTTCTCCGCGCGCGACGACAAGAACTGGATGAAGCACACGCTGGCCTGGCTCGACGACAACGGCAAGGTCAAGATCGAGTACCGTCCGGTTCACGACTACACCATGACCAACGACGTGCAGTACATCCCGCCCAAAGCGCGCGTGTACTGAGCGAACAGCGAAAGCCTTATCGAAATGGTTGAATTCGCACTTCCGAAGAACTCTAGGATATCGGGCGGCAAGACCTGGCCGAAGCCCGCGGGCGCGACCGAATTTCGCGAATTCCGCGTCTATCGCTGGAATCCGGACGACGGCAAGATTCCAAGCGTCGACACTTATTACGTCGACACCCATGATTGCGGTCCGATGGTGCTGGACGGACTGATCTGGATCAAGAACCACATCGACCCGTCGCTGACCTTCCGTCGCTCCTGCCGCGAAGGCGTCTGCGGTTCCTGCGCCATGAACATCGACGGCCAGAACACGCTTGCCTGCACCAAGTCCATGCATGACGTGAAGGACGGGGCGGTGAAGATCAATCCGCTGCCGCATCAGCCGGTGGTGAAGGATCTCGTTCCTGACCTTACCAATTTCTACGCGCAATACGCCTCGGTCGAGCCGTGGCTGAAGACGACCTCGCCGACGCCGCAGAAGGAATGGCGCCAGAGCCACGAGGACCGCGAGAAGCTCGACGGCCTCTACGAGTGCATCCTGTGCGCCTGCTGCTCGACCTCCTGCCCGAGCTATTGGTGGAATAGCGACCGCTATCTCGGTCCCGCGGCCCTGCTCCAGGCCAACCGCTGGGTGTCCGATTCGCGCGACGAAGCCACCGGCGAGCGGCTCGACAATCTCGAGGATCCGTTCCGGCTCTACCGCTGCCACACCATCATGAACTGCGCCAAGGCCTGCCCGAAGGGCCTCAACCCGGCCGAGGCCATCGCCGAGCTCAAGCTCAAGATGGTCGAACGCCAGATCTAGCTGCATTCATGCTGCGACCCCGGGCCGAAATGCCCGGGACGTTCTGCCGCAGGGCGATTTTGGGTAAAAACCTCAACCCGCGCGACGGGTAAATCAGGAGGCAACAACCTCCGGTTCCAAGCACAAGCCGCTTCCTTCCCGGCGAGAGATTCTAGTAAGCTTCCGGTCGGGGGACCGGAGCGACCGTGCAGGGCGCACAACGCAACTCGCTGAGACTCTTGCAGTGGATGATGGCCGCATCCCTGGCGCTGCCCATTGCGCTGTTCGCGATCGCCTCCGTCATCTCCTACAATTCGACGCTCGACATCGCCGACCGTGAGATCGAGCGCACGCTCGATGTCGCCCATGAACACGCACTCAAGGTGTTCGAAACCATCGACCGCAGCCTCGCCGAGATCAACGAGATCGTGCGCGACCTTTCCGACGAGGTCATCCGGTCGCGGGAACCTGCGCTGCACCGGCGCCTGAAGCAGCTGACCGATGCGCTGCCGCAACTCAAATCGGTCTGGATCTTCGATGCCAACGGGAAGTCGCTGGTCAACAGCCTGGCGTCACCGCCGCCGGATCAGAGTTTTGCCGATCGCGACTATTTCTATGCCCATGTCGACCAGGACATCGGGACCTACATCGGCGCCTCGCTGACGCCGCGGCAACCCTACCAAGGCGCGCGCTTCTTTGGCGTCAGCCGCCGGCGCTCGTCCGAGGACGGCAGCTTCACCGGTGTGATCCAGGCCTCCGTGCTGCCGGAATATTTCGAGAGCTTTTACGCCAGGATCGGCGCCGATCCCGGCAGCTTCTTCGCGATGGGCCGCGCCGACGGAGTGCTGCTGGCGCATTTCCCGCGGATCGATCGCGATTTCCGGCTGGATCCGAACGGTGGGGTCGGCCGGAGCATCGCAGCCCATCCCGACCACGGGCTCATCACCATCGCGTGGCCATCAGACGGAATCGAGCGGCGCATCGGCTACCGGCGTGTCGCCGAATATCCGATCTATGTCAGCGCGGGGCTCGAGACCTCGGCGATCCGGGCGCGCTGGATCGCCACCACCAGCCAGCATCTGGTGTTCGGCGTGCCCGCGACCGCGCTGCTCTTCATCCTGCTGGCCTTCGCCTTCCGGCGCACCCAGCATCTCCAGACCGAGGCTGCCAAGCGGCGCGAGGCTGAAGATGCGCTCAAGCAAAGCCAGCGGCTGGAAGCGCTGGGCCAGCTCACCGGCGGCGTCGCGCACGACTTCAACAACCTCCTGACCGTGATCCGTGCGTCCGTCGATCTCTTGAACCGGCCGCAATTGAGCGAGGAGCGGCGGCAACGCTACATCACGGCGATTGCGGAGGCGGTCGCGCGCGCCGCCAGGCTGACCTCCCAGCTGCTGGCCTTTGCGCGGCGCCAGACCTTGAAGCCCGAGGTGTTCGACATCGGCGATCGCATGCAGTCGCTGCGCGACATGCTCGCCACGCTGCTCGGACCGGCGATCGAAATCGTCACGCGGTTGCCGGCTGAGCCCTGCCTCGTCAATGCCGATGCCGGCCAGTTCGAGACGGCCATCATCAACATGGCGACCAACGCGCGCGATGCCATGCAGGGCAAGGGCAGGATCGTCTTCACCGTGCACGCGGCAACGACCGTCCCGGACACGCTGGCGCACCTCGCGGGCAGCCAGACCTTGAAACATCCTGGGTTCGTCTGCATCGCCGTCAGCGATAGCGGCATCGGCATTCCCGCCGCACAATTGGGACGCATCTTCGAGCCGTTCTTCACCACCAAGCAGGTCGGCCAAGGCACCGGCCTCGGCCTGTCGCAGGTGTTCGGCTTTGCCCGGCAGTCCGGCGGCGAGGTGACCGTCATCAGCGAGGTCGGCCAGGGCAGCACCTTCTCGCTCTATCTGCCGCGCGTGCCGGCGGATCTCTTGCCCCGGAGCGAGGCGCCGACCACGGCGCCTGCGGTTGCGGGCAGCGGCATGTCGGTGCTTGTGGTCGAGGACAATATCGAGCTTGGCAATTTCGCCGCCGACGGTCTGACCGAGCTCGGCTACAGCATCACGCTGGTCGACAACGCCACCGACGCGCTCGCCGAGCTGGTCGACGACGCCGATCGCTTCGATGTCGTGTTCTCCGACGTCGTCATGCCCGGGATGACCGGCGTCGATCTCGCGCAGGCGATCCGGGATCGCTGCATCGGTGTGCCGATCGTGCTGACCACGGGATATAGCGAGGCCCTGTCGCGAGGCGGGGTCGCCGGCTTCGAGCTCGTGCAAAAGCCCTATTCGATCGAGGAGCTGTCGCGGGTCCTGCATCACGCAGCGCGGCTGAAACGGGTAAGCGGCGGCGCCGCCGAGTGATCGGGCCCTGCCGCGCACAGGAACCGACCGAGCAGCTTGCGTTTGCCCTTGCGCAAGCCGGTGGCGAAAAAGGCGGCGTGACCTCTCTCCGTCATCCCCGCGCCCCGGGACGACACCTGTGATGGAGCGTTGGAGTCCCCGGCAAAACCGGCTATGCATGCGCCGCCTGCAACGAGGATCGCCTGCTTGACGCCCGATAATCCATCCGCGCCGTTCGGCGCGTTTGCGCCGAACGCAGCCCAGGCCGCAATCATTCGCCTCGCGCAAGGATCGGGGCTGAAGCGCGGCGCGTTCCGGCCCTGGATGTCGCGGCTGGTCAATCTGCTGCGTAGCGGCCCTATCGACGTGCAGTATCAAGGCGCCTCGTTCCGCTTCTATCACCAGGGCAGCGCGACCGAACGCGGCGCGCTGTTCAACCCCGACTACAATCTCGACGAGCTCGACTTCCTGCGACGGCACACGCCGGCCGGCGGCAGCTTCGTCGATGTCGGAGCCAATGTCGGCACTTTTGCGCTGGTGATGGCGCGGCATGTCGGCCCCACCGGCAAGGTGGTGGCGATCGAGCCGCATCCGGTGACGTTCGGACGGCTCTCGTTCAACCATGCCGCATCGAACGCGATGCAGGTGCGCCTGGTGCAGGCCGCCGCGGGCGACAGCGACGGCGAGCTGATGATCGAGAGCGGCGGCGGCAATCTCGGCGCCACGCATGTCGTGACCGGCGCCGCCAGTGTTGATGCGATCAAGGTGCCGTCGCTGCGGCTCACGCGCATTCTGAAGGAGGCCGGCGTCATGCAGGTCGACTCCTCAAGATCGACGTCGAGGGTTTCGAGGACCGCGTGATGATCGGCTTCTTCCGCGACGCGCCGCCATCGCTGTGGCCGCGCGCGGTCGTGATCGAGCATCTGTCACAAAACCAATGGCAGCAGGATTGCATCGCCGACATGGTCGCACGCGGCTTTACGATCGCGCGCAAAACACGAAGCAATACGTTCCTGTCACGCTGACGACGAACCATGGAGGTTACGATGATCGATCACTTGGGCCTCTCCGTCTCGAACTATGAAGCCGCGAAGGCCTTCTACAGCAAGGCACTGGCGCCGCTCGACTACAGCTTGATCATGGAAGTGACGGAGGAGCAGACCGGTCACGCCGCGGCAGCAGGCTTCGGCGCCGGCGGCAAGCCCGACTTCTGGATCGGCGGCGAGGGCGCGATGAATAAGCCGGTGCATGTCGCGATCCTGGCGAAGGACCGCGCGACCGTCGACGCGTTCCACAAGGCTGCGATGGCCGCCGGTGGCCGCGACAACGGGGCGCCCGGCCTTCGCCCGCATTATCACGCGAACTATTATGGCGCCTTCGTGCTGGACCCCGACGGCCACAACATCGAGGCGGTCTGTCACGCACCGGAATAGCGTGGCGCGACGGGGAACCTCGGCACGGCATCATCGTTGTCGTTCTCCGACAACTGATCTCGATGTTTGCCGATGCCGATCGAACCACCCGAGATACCGCCATCGACACCCGGCACGCCGGCCGAGCCGCCGCCGGGAATTCCGCCGGGCAATCCGCAGCCTGAAATCACGCCGCCGGTGCGCGAGCCCGGCGAATCACCGCGGCCCGATGAATTGCCCGGCCGCATGCCGGAAGAGATTCCTTCGCGTGGACCGAATGGACCGACTACACCCAATCCTGCGACGGACGCCATTCGTCGCAGGATCACATGTGAGACGAGCGATCATATGCGATGCGATTGCAAGCTGCGCCTGAATGCGCAATGAACGTTGTTTGCGTGACATGATTTGCATGCAGAAATAAATCGCGACGCAATGTCTTCGCCCGCCACAATGCGGCCTAACGCATAGCCGTTCATTCCAACACTTCGTCAAACCAAGACTTCGTCAAAGAACCTTCCGGGGAAGTTGAACCACATGACCAACCTTCGTTTCGTGCTGCTTGCCACGACGGCCCTGACTGCGATGCAACTCGCAAGCTCCGCATCGCATGCGCAAACCGCGCCGCCGCTCGTGGTCGCGCAGGCCCAGCCAGAATTGGGCCCTGACGGAAAACCGAAGCAGCCTCCGAAGGAGGCGCCAAAGGGTCCGCCGCCCGCCGCGCGCCCGGCTGCACCGCCGCCTGCTGCGCCAAAGGGTCCGGCCGCACCGCCGCCTGCTGCACCAAAGCCACCGGCCGCACCGCCGCCGGCCGCTGCCCCGCCGCATCCGCCCGCCGCACCTCCGCCGGCTGCTGCGCCGTCACGCCCGACGCCGCCGCCTCCCCGGCTGCGCCGCCCGCGACTCGTCAGCCGCCCCCGCCGCCGCCTGCTGCACCCAAGGCGCCGACACCTCCTCCGGCGGCAGCCCCGCAGCAGCACGCACCGACACCTCCTCCGGCAGCAGCCCCGCAGCACGCACCGACACCGACCCCGCCGCCGCCTGCGGCAGCACCGGCGCGTCCGGCTGCCCCGCCTGCTGCAGCCACGCCGCCGTCAGCGGCTCCTGCGGCGCGGCCTGGGGCGGCAATGCCAGCTCCGACCGCAACGCCCACTCCGTCGCCCGCAGCACCGGCAGCTCGCCCGCCCACGACTCCTGCTGCCCCGACAACAACCACACCGTCCGCGACCCCGGCGCCTGGCACCACGCCGCCCGGACGCCCCGGCGCTCCCCGACTGCGGGGTCACCGACCCCAGGTGCCACGCCAGGCGGCACCCCGACGCCGCCGCCCGCACGTCCAGGCGCTCCGCCGGCGGGAACACCGGCTCCAGGAACCGCGCCGGCTCCGACGGCGACGCCGGGTCCCGGCCGTCAGGGCGGAACACCGCCCGCGGGCGCGCCAGCGGCTGCGGGAGCACCTCCTGCAGGCACACCGCCGGCGGCACCGCAGGCGAGCGTCCCGGCCCGACCCGCGCCGCCCGCCGGCGCCGCAGCGCCGTCTGTCGTCCCTGGCTCGGCGGCGGCCACCGTCCCGCCCAACAGGGCGCAGAACGCTCCGCCGACAGTCAGTTCGGCCTTCCGCGCCGCACCGACCACCACCACGCCGCTGCCGCCACCGCCGCGACCTCAGCAGCGTGACCTGACGCCGCTTGCGATCGGCGCGGGCGTGGTGGCCGGCGCCGTGATCGGCGCCACGATCGCAGACTACCGCAATCAGCGGCACGAGGTCGTCGAAGGCGGTCGCACCATCTACACCGAGCCGGATCGCATCATCATCCGCGACCCCGGCGGGCAGGAATATGTCCGCGGCAACGATCTCTATCGCTTCCGCTATGGCGCCCGCGACATCCGTACCGAGACTGTCGGCGGCGACACCCGCACCGTCGTGATCCGTCCCGACGGCAGCGAGATCGTCACCGTGGTGGGTCCGGACGGTTCGCTGTTGCGTCGAATCCGCCGGGACCCGCGCGGCCGCGAGATCGTGATCATCGACAACACCTATCGCGATCCGCGCGCGGTCGGCGGCTTCTATGTCGACGTGCCGCCGCCGGTGGTCAACATCCCCTACGATCGCTACATCGTCGACGCCCAGGAGGCCTCGCCGCAGGTGATCTACGACACGATGCGGGCCCCGCCGGTGCAGCGGATCGATCGGCGCTATTCGCTCGACGAGATCCGCTACTCGCCGAATGTCCGCATGGCGATGCCGAGCATCGACGTCAACACGATCAATTTCGAGACGGGATCGTGGACCATTCCGCCGGACCAGGCAGCGCGGCTGCAGGTGATCGCCGACGGCATCAACCAGGCGATCCAGGCCAACCCGCAGGAGGTGTTCCTGATCGAGGGCCACACCGATGCGGTCGGCAACGACGTCGACAATCTGTCGCTGTCGGATCGCCGGGCGCAGGCCGCGGCCGAATTGCTGACCCAGCAGTTCAACGTGCCCGCGGAGAACCTGACGTCGCAGGGCTACGGCAAGCAGTACCTGAAGGAGCAGACGGACGGCCCGAGCCTCATCAACCGCCGCGTCACCGTCCGCCGCATTACCCCGCTGCTCAACGGCGGCCAGGCCTCGCTGCCGCCGCCTCCGCCGCGGCAGTAAGACCATCGCGAAACGAAAAATGGCCGGGAGCGATCCCGGCCATTTTGTTTTGGCTCTCGTCATTGCGAGGAGCGAAGCGACGAAGCAATCCAGACTGTCTCTGCAGAGATTCTGGATTGCTTCGCTTCGCCCGCAATGACGAATGAGGCGGCAGTCGTGGTTACGTCAGTCCTTGTCGCTCTCGAGCTTGAAGATCTGCGAGCCTTCGCTGCCCGACAGCAAGCCGGTCTTCGCATAGAGACCGAGCTTGGTCCGCGTATCCGCGATGTCGAGATTGCGCATGGTGAGCTGGCCGATGCGGTCGGCGGGCGTGAAGGCGGCGTCCTCGACCTTCTCCATGCTGAGCCGCTCCGGCGCGTAGGTGAGGTTCGGGCTCTCGGTGTTGAGGATCGAATAGTCGTTGCCGCGGCGCAGCTCGAGGCTGACCTCGCCGGTGACAGCGCGCGCGACCCAGCGCTGCGCGGGCTCGCGCAGCATCAGGGCCTGCGAGTCGAACCAGCGGCCCTGATAGAGCAGACGGCCGAGCTGCATGCCGCTGATGCGGTACTGCTCGATCGTGTCCTCGTTGTGGATGCCGGTGACGAGGCGCTCATAGGCGACGTGCAAGAGCGCCATGCCAGGGGCTTCGTAGATGCCGCGGCTCTTGGCCTCGATGATGCGGTTCTCGATCTGGTCGCTCATGCCGAGGCCGTGACGGCCGCCGATGGCGTTGGCTTCGAGGAACAGTGCAACGGGGTCAGTAAAAGTCTGTCCGTTCAGCGCGACCGGCTGGCCTTCCTCGAAACGCACCACGACTTTCTCGGCCTTGACGTTGCAGTCGTCACGCCAGAACGGCACGCCCATGATCGGGTTGACGATCTTGATGCCGCTATCGAGGCTTTCGAGGTCCTTCGCCTCGTGCGTGGCGCCGAGCAGATTGCTGTCGGTCGAATACGCCTTCTCGGCGCTCATCTTGTAGGCGAAGCCTTGCGCCGTCATGAACGCCGACATCTCGGCGCGTCCGCCGAGCTCGTCGATGAACTGCTGGTCGAGCCAGGGCTTGTAGATGCGCAAGGATGGATTGGTGAGCAGGCCATAGCGGTAGAATCGCTCGATGTCGTTGCCCTTGAAGGTCGAGCCGTCGCCCCAGATGTTGACGCCGTCTTCCTTCATCGCCGCGACCAGCATCGTGCCGGTGACGGCGCGTCCGAGCGGCGTGGTATTGAAATAGGTGATGCCGCCGGTCGAAATGTGGAAGGCGCCCGACTGGATCGCGGCGATGCCCTCGTGGACGAGCTGCGTGCGGCAATCGACCAGCACGGCCTTCTCGGCGCCGAACGCCTCCGCCTTGCGCGGGATCTCGTTGTAATCGGCTTCGTCGGGCTGGCCGAGATTGGCGGTATAGGCGTAGCAGCGCGCGCCCTTCTGCTTCATCCAGAGCAGCGCCGCGCTGGTGTCGAGGCCGCCCGAAAACGCGATGCCGACTTTCTCACCCTTGGGCAGGCTTTTCAGGATCGTGGTCATGGCGCTTCCAATCGGGTCTCAAGGGGCTGATGCAAGGGGCTGATACGCGTAGCTTGACCGCGCGAATATCAAATTTCGCGAAGCTGGGCACGCATTTAATGGCTCAAATCGACGCTGCGGGGCCGGTCTTGCCGCCGAACAGGCGCTTGCGGAGCCGGTAGGCCGGCATGTTCAGCCGGGTCAGGGCGGCATCGACCGCCTCGTCCGAAAACCGGGTCCGCGGCCAGCGATAGATCAGCGCGTAGCCGAACCAGATCACGATGAAGGTGACGAGGCCGGCGGTCGCGACATCGGTGAAGAAGTGCCCGCCAAAGGCCATGCGGAGCCCGCTGGTCGCGAGGCCGAACACCACTGCGCCGGCGTAGGCGAGCGGCCGCCATGGCGGTGGTGCGAGCGCAGCCGGCGCCAGCGTCCAGAACGCCGTCGCACCCTCGCCCGAGAAGAACGAGCAATTGCGCGCGCAGCCGCCGCGCGGATCCCACCACGGCACGAACTGCTGGTCGCCGGCGAACTCGGTCACCACCACCGGCCGCGGCCGGCCCCAATAGGTCTTGAAGGTCAGGTTGGTGAGAATGCCGGCCGACAGGATGATCGTCAGCAGCAGAAACACGATTGCGCGCCCCGACACCATCAACGGACGATCGGGCCGGATCATCTTGACCACGAGCGCGACCAGGAAGGCAGCACGAAGGCCCAGGAGACCCACATCGCAGCATCACGCGCAATGCCGGCCCAGCCGTTCAGCTTGAGCGGAAAGGTTTTTGTCTCGGAATCGAAGAACAGCGCGGCGAGCTTGAGATCGAGCTCGGGATAGAGGCCGAAAACCACGCCGATCACGAGCCACAGCGTCAGGGCGATGAAGAGTCCGGTCCGGTTCATGGCGCGCGGTTTAGCGGAGTGGGACGGGGATGAAAACCCCGGAATGACGGCACGAATTACCGCGCATCCGGCCTTGAATTCGACGGCAGCGGCGGAGGCGGCTTGCGTCGGGGCGGCGGCATACGCCAGGCGCCCGCATTGCGCCCGGCGATCAGCCAGTAGACGACTCCGGCCACGATGCCCGCACCGGTCATGATCTCCAGATGCCGGCACACGATGCCCTCGAACTGCAATGTGTCGGAGTGGAAGGGAACGAGGCCGAGATAGCAGGCGAGCCCGACAAGGCCGCCGCCGACGGCATAGGCGAGCGCGCTGCGGATGTAGAGCGCCTCGGTGATCGCGACGATCACCGCCGCCGGCACCAGCGCAAAGCCCGAAACGAAGATGAAGCCGAAGCCGAGCAAAATGTCGATCGTGCCCTGGTCGACCGGACCGGCACCGAGATCGGAGAATTCCGGAAACAGCAGCGCACCGACGACGATCATCCCGCCAACGAAGCAGGCGGCAAGAAAGCCGAAGAAGATGACGACGAGGCGGCCGATTAGGGACATGACGCCGCCCCCTCCGTCATTGCGAGCGAAGCGAAGCAATGACGAGGATGCGAGAGCGCGGGCATGATCGCTAATCCGTCATCGCCATCGCACGCAGCGCCTGGCGCTCGCGTGCGCTGAGCTTTCGGTCTCCGACTTGAGCTGGCCGCAGGCGGCGAGAATGTCGCGGCCACGCGGGGTGCGCACCGGCGAGGAATAGCCGGCATTGAAGATGTATTCGGAGAATTTTTCGATCTGGTCCCAGTCCGAGCATTCATAGGCCGTGCCGGGCCAGGGATTGAACGGGATCAGATTGATCTTGGCGTGAATGCCCTTGAGCAGCTTGACCAGCAGCTTCGCATCGTCGAGCAGATCGTTGACGCCCTTGAGCATCACATATTCGAAGGTGATGCGGCGTGCGTTGGAGGCGCCGGGATAGTCGCGGCAGGCCTGCAGCAGCTCCTTGATCGGGTATTTGCGGTTGAGCGGCACCAGCTCGTTGCGCAGCTCGTCGCGCACCGCATGCAGCGAGATTGCGAGCATGACACCGATCTCCTCGCCGGCGCGCACGATGTTCGGCACCACGCCCGAGGTCGACAGCGTGATGCGGCGGCGCGAGATGCCGATGCCTTCATTGTCGCCGATGATCAGCAGCGCATCGCGCACCGCATCGAAATTGTAGAGCGGCTCGCCCATGCCCATCATCACGACGTTGGTGACGCGGCGCGTGCCGTCCTCGCGATCGGCCCAATCATTGAGGCGGTCGCGCGCCACCATGATCTGGCCGACGATCTCGCCGGCGGTGAGGTTGCGCACCAGGCGCTGCGTGCCGGTGTGGCAGAACGAGCAATTCAAGGTGCAGCCGACCTGCGAGGAGACGCAGAGCGTGCCGCGATCGGTCTCGGGGATGTAGACGCACTCGACTTCATGCGCCTTCTCGACATTGTCGCCGCTCGGCAGCCGCAGCAGCCATTTGCGGGTGCCGTCGTTCGAAATCTGCTCGGCCACCACTTCGGGCCGATCGACCGTGAAACGCTCTGCGAGATCGGCGCGAATGCCCTTCGAGATCGAGGTCATATCCTCGAAGTTTTGGGCACCGCGGAAATACAGCCAGTGCCACAACTGCTGCACACGCATCTTGCGTTGCGCAGGTGCGACGCCGATCTCGCCGAGGCGGTCGGCAAGCTCGATGCGCGACAAACCGATCAGCGATGGCTTCGCCGGCGGCACATAGGTTTCGAGTGGCGTCTTCTCCACCAGGATTGCGTCGCGCGGCTCGGTCGTCGGTTGCATTGATAGGCCTAAGGTCAGTGCTGTCTAAACTCGTCATGCCCGGGCTTGACCCGGGCATCCACGTCTTGCCTCACTCGCGGAAGCGCGTGGATGGCCGGGACATCTGGTGCGAAGACGCGCTTCGCGCTTTAGCCCGGCCCTGACGGCGAAAATCTGGAGCGGCTCTTATATAGCAGCCGGAACCGCCGATTGCGACGGTGTCTGTTGCTTAGCTCTAAAGACTTAAGCCTGCAGCTTTAACGCCTGCAGTCCTAACGCCTGCAGTCTTGCGAAATCCGGTCGAGCGCCTGGGCGAGGCCTTTCAGCGAGAACGTGTCGGTCGTCTCCGTCCCCTTGGCCGAGACGCCCTTGACCACGAGATCGGCGGATTTGCGCATGGCCTCGACCATTCGCTCCTCCTCGGCTGCATTCTTGATCCAGAGGCCGTCGCCCTGTGTGTACATCGCAAACGCAGCGCCACCGACCTCGGCGGTCGATTCAGAGCCGGGCTTCAGTGCATAGCCGATCATGACCGAGACTTCATTGTTCACCTTCTCGGCCGGGCGGGTGGAGACGAAGGCATAGGCGGGATCGCGCGGCCGGTTCGGCGGATTGGTCTTGGACGACGACGGCTTTGCCAGCGCAAAGCAGACCTTCTTGCCGTTCGGCGTCGCCGAATAGGCGCCCCAGGTGCCGAACTGGCCGATCAGGGTCGGCTCTGCGCCGCCGGCAACCGCCGCGGGAGCGGCAACCGGCTTGCTCTCGGGCTTCGCTGCCGTCTTGGCGGCGGCAGCTGGTTTTGCCGCCTTCGGCGCCGGTTGCGGCGTCTGTGCCCGCGCGGAATCGAAGATTCCACAGGCGATCACGCCCATCATCAAAGGTAAAATCAGCACCCGCCACATGCTGGAGTGGTTCCCTCAATATTGTGACTGGAAGATGGCCCGGCCTTGCTTTGTCCCCGCTGCAGGGATAACCGGAAAAGTCCAATTTGGGAAGGCAGTTAGCGGGTCAGCCTTTGGATCGCGCGGCGCGTTGCTCGGACCATTGTGCCTCGGTCCAGCGCAACAAATCTTCGGCGCCGGAACTGCGCAAATGTGCCCCACCGTCGATCACCACCATCTCACCGTTGATGTAGCCGGCCCGATCCGAGACCAGGAAGCTGGCGAGGTCGGCGAGTTCGCTGTGCTCGCCCGTGCGCCCCATCGGGTTTCGCGCGGTCCAGCCTTCGTCGCGGCCCTCGGGGCGGAGTTGGCCCGATGCACCGGCGGTCGGGAACGGTCCGGGCGCGATCGCGACCGTGCGGATGCCCTTCGGGCCCCACTCGACCGCGAGGCTTTTGGTCATCGCCAGCACCGCCGACTTCGCCATCGCCGAGGGAACCGTGAAGGCGCGGCCGGTGATGGTCGAGGTCGAGAGGATCGAGACACGACGCCGTTGTGCCTGCCGTCGATCCAGCGCTTGCCGGCGGCGAGCGTGCAGTACATCGCGCCATGCAGCGTGGGCGCCAGTATCGCATCCGCCGCGCGGAACGACAGATGCTCGCTCTGTGCGATGAAGGTCGCGGCCGCGTTGTTGACGAGAATGTCGAGCGGTGCCTCGCGCCAGATCGCATCCATCATGTTGTCGACGGCCGCGCCATCGCGAACATCGCACGCGATCGTCGTGACCTTGCCGCCGGTCTGCGCGCGCATCTCGCTCGCGGTTGCCTCCAGCCGGTCGAGCTTGCGGCCGCAGATCACGAGCGGGGCGCCGAGCGCGAGGAAGCGGCGCCCCATCGCGGCACCAAGGCCCGAGCCGCCGCCGGTAACGAGAATGCGCTTGCCCCTGAGCAGACCTGTTTCAAACATCGTTTGAATCCCTTCTTTTTGTTCTTCGGTCATTGCGAGTGCAGCAGCGCAATCCAGGCTATTTCCGCGGTACGGTTTCTGGATTGCTTCGCTTCGCTCGCAATGACGCGAGGATAGGCCTGCGCATCGCTTTGGGCAAAGAAACCGGATTGTCGCCCGTCGTTAAATCCGGCAGAAACAGCCAGCTATAGTTCTGCCTCGAAACGCTCAGGTGCCGCCATGAAAGCCATCCTCTGCTCGCAATATTGCCAGCCCGACGATCTCGTGCTTGCCGATGTGCCGGATCCGGTGGCTGGTCCCGGCGAAGCCGTGATCGCGATCAAAGCGGCGGCGCTGAACTTCTTCGACATCCTGATGATTCAGGGCAAGTACCAGATCAAGCCGCCGTTCCCGTTCTCGCCGGCTGCCGAGGTGTCGGGCGTGATCGAGAGCATCGGTCCAGGTGTCACCGACCTCAAAATCGGCGATCGCGTGGTCGCCTCCTGCGGCCATAACGGCGCGCGCGAAAAGATCGCGTTGCCGGCGGCTGCGATCGTGAAGATTCCCGACAATCTCGACTATGACCGCGCGGCCGGCATTATCATCATTTATGGCACCGCGTTGCATGCACTGGAAGATCGCGCGAGCCCGAAGCCGGGCGAGACGCTCGCGGTGCTTGGTGCTGCCGGCGGCACGGGCCTCGCTGCCTGCGAGCTCGGCAAGCTGATGGGCCTGAAGGTGATCGCCTGCGCCTCATCGGACGAGAAACTCGAATTCGCCAAAGCGCATGGTGCCGAGCTCACGCTCAACTACGGCAAGGAAGATCTGAAGGAAGGCTTGCGAAAACTCACCGGAGGCAAGGGCGTCGACATCATCTTCGATCCGGTGGGCGGCACCTATGCCGAGCAAGCCCTGCGCTCGATCGCCTGGGAAGGCCGCTTCCTCGTGATCGGTTTTGCCGCCGGCGACATTCCGAAGATGCCGCTAAACCTCGCGCTTTTGAAGGGGTGCGACATCCGCGGCGTGTTCTGGGGCGCCTGGACCCGGCAGAATCCGGAGAAGAACCGCGCCAATCTCGAGAAGCTCGTGAAGTGGACCGCGGAAGGAAAGATCTCCTCCCATGTCGACCGCACCTTCCCGCTGGCGCAGACCGCCGACGCACTGAAGGTGCTCGCGGGTCGTCAGGCCATGGGCAAGGTGATCCTGCATCCGTGATCGCGATTTCATCGCGACGCCGTTCCGGCACACTCGCTGTCATCGTCCGGCTCGACCGGGCGATCCAGTACTCCGAGACGGTCGTGATTGAATCGAGAGGCCGCGGCGGACTGGATTCCCCGCCGTCGCGGGGAATGACAGCGAGCGCGGAGCAGGCCGTGTGCCGCGCCGCACGGTAAAATCCCGCTCAACCATTCCCGCTAAAATTGCGGTGCATTTCGTCGCCTTGCCGTAATCAAACCCCAATATTTCCCGATCCGCCCCAATCGCCGTCGCTTTTTGGGCTGATTCGAATTGCGATTTACCGGTTCCAGTTTGCAGGGCGCTCCTGGACAACAAACAAAAAAACTGAAACCGGCAATGCCCCGCGTTATGTCAGTATTGGGGAGCATCACCATGGAGACGACGGGCTTCCGTCAGTCCAGGGGGTCGAGTGCGCTCGACTCCGATCAAGTCGCATCACGTCCGCCTACCGCGTCCTATATCCGTGCACGCGCTGCACGGGCCGAACTTTCTCCGGACGATCCGATTCCACTCTTCCTGTCCGATCCGTTCAGCCCGCCGGATCCGCGCGAATTCGCACCACGCGAGTTGCGCACCGGAGCCAGGATCGTCCCGCGCATTCTCGCCGCCATCCTGGCGGCGGCAGCCATCGCGGTTCCGGTCGCGCTGTTTCAGTCCGACATCAACCGGCTGCTCTCCATCAACACCAAGTCGTGGATGGGCGCGGCCGTGGACGAGGCCGCAGCATCCGCCAATCCGGCCGCCGCACGGCAGAGTCCGGTCAAGGATGCCGCGCGTGTGACCAACACGATGCTGGCGAGTGCTGACGCACTGGACATGTCCGCGCCAGCGGCGCCGAGCCGCGAGGCGATCGCAACCGCCTACCAGACCGCGCTACAGGTTCAGCCACCTGCGCCTGTACCGGCATCTGTCACCGAACAGCCCGCGTCACCTGCGCCCGCCAAGACGCTCGACGCCGACACGCTGGCCGGGCTGATGACGCGCGCGAAGAGCCTGTTGAGGATCGGCGATATTGTTGCAGCCCGCTTGCTGCTCGAACGCGCGGCCAATGCACAGGATGCGACGGCGGCACTCCTGCTGGCGCAAACCTATGATCCGGCGGTGCTCGGCACACGCGATACGCGGAGCGTCAATGCCGACGCCGCCGCGGCGCGCGACTGGTATCAGAGGGCCGCAGCGCTCGGATCGTCTGAGGCGGAACAGCGCCTCGCTCTTCTCTCGAACTAGAACGCTTCAGGGGACATCATGCGTAACGCTTTGAAAATGGCGCTTGCCGTCATCATGACGATCTGCGCCTACACCGCACGCGCCGAGCAGACCGAATATGATCCGGCCAAGGTCTCGGACAGCCTGAAGGCCGTCTTCCAGTTCGGCTCGACCTCGACCAAGCAGGCGCTGAACGCCAACACCGTCACGCTGATCACCGGCACGATCGGCGGCACCTATGTGCAGTTCGGCGCCGACCTCGCTTCGGTGCTCGACGACGGCAACAAGATCCGGGTGCTGCCGATCGTCGGCCGCGGCTCGGTGCAGAGCGTCGCCGACATCCTGTTTTTGCAGGGTGTCGATCTCGGAATCGTGCGAGCCGATACGCTCGACTATCTCGAACGCAGAGGCTTCGCCAAGGACATCAAGCGGCAGTTCACCTATGTGACGAAACTCTACAACGAGGAGATGCAGGTGATCGCGCCGAAATCGGTCGCGACGCTGAAAGACCTTGAAGGCAGGACGGTGAGCGTCGACCTGCCGAATGGCGGCACCTTCGTGACCGCGCTTACCGTGTTCGAGCGGCTCGGGATCAAGGCCAAGTTCGTCTATATCGAGCAGCGCATCGCGATGGAAAAGCTGAAAGCCGGCGAGATCGATGCCGTGATCGTGGTCGGCGGCAAGCCGTACAAATCGGTCTCGACCTTCGGCAATGACGGCCGCTTCCACCTTGCGAAGGTCGACTACGCAAAGCCGCTCCAGAGCGACTATCTGCCGGCGACGCTGACCGCCAAGGACTACCCCAACCTGATCAAGGACGGCGAGAGCGTCGACACCATCGCGGTGCCCGCCGTGCTCGCGGCCTATAATTGGGCGCCCAACACCGAGCGCTATCGCAAGCTCGCGCTGTTCGTGGACGCGTTCTTCACCAAATTCCCGGCGCTTCAGAACCCGCCGTTCCATCCCAAATGGAAGGAGGTTTCGCTCGCGGCACCTCTGTCCGGCTGGAACAGGTTGCCGGCGGCGCAGCAATGGCTCGACCGGCACGGCGTTGAACCGGTGACACAGCAACGCTTCGAGGCGTTCCTGAAGCAGAGCCCCACAGCCGCGAAAGTGTCCGATGCAGACAGGGACACGCTGTTCAGGCAATTCCAGGCGTGGGATGCGGACAAGGCGCGGGCGGAAAAGAAGTAGCGAGCAGCTACACACTCGCTGTCATCGCCCCCAGGACTCCGAGACGCCGGTGATTGAATCGAGAGACCGCGGCGTACTGGATTCCGCGCCTTCGCGGGGAATGACGGCAGTGGGTGTTGCCACGACGTGCCGCCAATAGCATCTGCTACGCCGCCTCTGCCTTATCCACCCCGCGCTTCAGCGCAGCGCGCGCCGCTTCGCGGTGCTCCGACGTGATATGGCTGGCGACCATCCGAATGGCGGTGGCGAGCACGGCGGCGTCATCG
This sequence comes from Bradyrhizobium sp. RDM12, assembly GCF_051917485.1. Taxonomy (NCBI): domain Bacteria; kingdom Pseudomonadati; phylum Pseudomonadota; class Alphaproteobacteria; order Hyphomicrobiales; family Nitrobacteraceae; genus Bradyrhizobium; species Bradyrhizobium sp. RDM12. Next base: position 1,332,084 of record NZ_CM133064.1, on the reverse strand, counting down.
GTGAAGCCGAGGACGGGCATTACGTCGGGAATGAAGTCGAACGGCAGGATGAAATAGGCGATCGCACCCAGCAGCGACGCCTGGACATGGCGCGGCGTCTGCCGGTCGAACGCGCAGTAATACGCAGCGAGCAGATCTTCGGCGAATGGCAGATGCGCGACGACGCGCTTCAGCTTGCGCCAGAAGCGGCGTCGCACGCCTTCACGATCTTCCGCGAGCCGATCGGCCGGCTCGAAGCCGACACTGTGTTCGGCAGCCATGTTCGACAAATCCTCGTTCGGCCGGACGTGGCGGATCGCCGCATCCCATGCCGATCACAACATAGGGATACGCTTCCTGCCTGCAAGACGTCAGCCGGGCGTCAGCCTGGCGATGGCATTCATGGCCGTGGCGAGCGTGATGTCGAGCCTGGTGACGCCACCGGCGTCGTGGGTCGACAGCACCACCTCGACCGTCTTGTAGACGTTGCGCCATTCGGGGTGGTGATCCATTTTCTCGGCGACCAGCGCCGCGCGGGTCATGAAGCCGAAGGCCTCGTTGAAATCCTTGAAGACAAAGGTCTTCCCGATCCCCTTGCCGTCCTGGACCTCCGCCCAGCCCGGGATACCGCCCAGCGCCTGCTTGCGTGCGTCCGCTGATAGCCGTTCTGCCATGATCGCCTCCGTTTTCAGGGGAACTTTACCCTAACACCGTGCCTGCGGCCCGGGTTCATGCTGAATTTGGCCGATCCGCTAACCATGACGGAGATGTAACCCCGCCGGACAAGAAATTTGCTACAATTGCGGGCGTAAATCGCCGGCCAAGATGAAACTGAGCCTGAAGCGCCTGTTTGGGAGATCGATGACCGGGGACTCCAACCTGGCCGAGACGCCCTCTCCGCCTTCGCCGCGATCCGCGGCGCGGAAGACGGCACTCGTGTCTCTGGCGCTGGTGCTGGCAATCGTCGGCACACTGGCCGGCGGCTACTATTTCGCGATGCGACCGGTGACCTTGAAGATCGCGGTCGGTCCCGCCAACAGCGACGACGTCAAGGTGGTGCAGACACTGACGCAGGCCTTTGCGCAGAGCAAAGGCTTTGTGCGGTTGCGCCCGATCCAGACCGACGGCGCCACCGCCAGCGCGGATCTGCTCGCGGAGGGCAAGGCCGATCTCGCCATCGTGCGCGGCGATCTCGATGTCCCCAAGAACGCCCAGGCCGTCGCGACGCTGCGCAAGAACGTCGCGGTGCTGTGGTCCGTGTCCGGCAAGGGCAAGAAGAAGGGCGCGAAAATCACCAAGATCGCGCAGCTCGCGGGGCATCGTGTCGGCGTGGTCGGCCGCACGCAGGCCAACGTCAATCTGCTCAAGGTGATCCTGCAGCAATACGGCGTCGATCCCGCCAAGGTCGAGATCGTGCAGTTCCCGGCCAATGAAGCTGCCGAGGCGATCAAGTCACAGAAGGCCGACGTCTATCTCGCGGCCGGTCCCGTCAACAGCAAGATCACGGCGGATGCGATTGCCGCCTCCGCCAAGGACGGCGGCACGCTGACCTTCCTCGCAATCGATTCGGCGGACGCGATCGCGCAGAATCATCCGGTCTATGAGGCGTCGGAGATTCCTGCGGGCACCTATGGTGGCTCGCCCGATCGTCCGGACGACGAGGTCAAGACCATCAGCTTCTCGCACCACATCGTGGCGCGCAAAAGCCTGTCCGAGACCACGGTTGCTGCCTTCACCCGGCAGCTCTTCGCGGTGCGCCAGCAATTGTTGACCGAATTCCCGCAGGCCGCGAAGATCGAGACGCCCGATACCGACAAGGACGCTGTGATCCCCGTGCATCCGGGCGCCGCCGCCTTCGTCGACGGCGAGGAGAAAACCTTCCTCGACAAATATAGCGATTACATCTGGTGGAGCCTGATGGCGCTTTCCGCCACGGGCTCGCTCGGTGCGTGGTTCGCGGGCTATCTGAGAAAGGACGAGCGCGACAACAACAGTCATCTGCGCGAACGCTTGCTCGACATGCTCGCCGCCGCCCGCAAGAGCGAGACGACCGAAGATCTCGACCAGATGCAGGCCGAGGCCGACGAGATCCTGCGCAACACGCTGCGCTGCTTCGATCACGGCGCCATCGAGGAAGGCGCGCTGACCGCTTTCAACATCGTGCTCGAGCAGTTCCATACGGCGGTTGCCGACCGCAAGGCGGTGCTGTTCAGCTTGCCGCAGAACCTGCAACGCACCGGCGCGCAATTCCGGGCCGCCGGCAACGCATAGTCTTGGTCCCTCATGGTGAGGAGCGCGGAACGCGCGTCTCGAACCCATGCAGGCCCGACTTTCGCCCGCGGCCATCCTTCGCGACGCCCGCTATGCGAGCTCCACAGGATGCGGACTGAGGTTGCGGCTCAACTCGACCAAGCGCTTGCGGGCGTAATTGCCGCGTCACATTGCCTCAATATAGGTCGGACTCCATCGTGGCGGCCTCCCAGGCTGGCCGCCCCCGCGAGATCGAGGCCGTCCCATGAAGATCAAATTCTCCCGCCGTCGTTTCCTCACCACCGGCGCCGGTGCGCTTGGCGCGATCGCGATGCCGCATCTGTCGCGCGCGGCCGACCGGCCGGCGGTGACCCATGGCGTGCAGTCCGGCGACATCACCGTCGACGGCGGCGTGGTCTGGGCGCGGACCGACCGGCCGGCGCAGATGCTGGTCGAGGTGGCAACGACGGAATCCTTCAAGGACGCCCGCGCGCTGCCACCGATCGCGGCGCTGCCCGAGAGCGACTTCACTGCGAAGATGCTGGTGGACAATCTTCCTGCTGGCCAGGACATCTTCTACCGCGTCCGCTTCCGCGATCTGTCCCATACTGCGATCGAAGGCGAGCCCGTGGTCGGCCGCTTCCGCACGGCGCCGGCCGACCGCCGCGATGTCAGCTTCGTCTGGGGCGGCGACGTCGCCGGCCAGGGCTGGGGCATCAATCCCGATGACGGGGGCATGGTCACCTTCGCAGCCATGCGAAAGCACCGGCCGGACTTCCTGCTGCATTCCGGCGACACCATCTACGCCGACGGCGTGATCCCCTCCGAGGTCAAGCTTGCCGACGGCAAGATCTGGAAGAACGTCACGATCCCCGAGAAGGCCAAGGTCGCCGAGACGCTGGACGAGTACCGCGCCGCACACAAATACAATTTCACCGACGACAATGTCCGCGCCTTCAATGCCGAGGTACCGATCTTCGTGCAGTGGGACGATCACGAGGTGACCAACAACTGGTCGCTCTCGAAGGATCTGCCGGCGACCTACAAGGTGCGCGACATCTCGCTGCTCGCCGCCCGTGCGGGCCGCGCCTTCCACGAGATGTATCCGATGCGCGAGAGCATCAATGAGCCGGGCCGGGTCTATCGCCAGATATCCTACGGTCCGCATCTCGACGTGTTCGTGCTCGACGAGCGCAGCTATCGCGGCCCGAACGGCGCCAATCTCGAGACGGAGTACGGCCCCGCAAGCTATTTCCTCGGGCCCGAGCAGATGGCGTGGCTGAAGCGCGGCCTGCTCAACTCGCGCGCGACATGGAAGGTGATTGCCTCCGACATGCCGCTCAGCCTGATCGTCTATGACGATGCTACCAACAAAAAGGGTTCGGAAGCGTTCGCGCAAGACGACGGCCCGGCGCGCGGCCGCGAGCTGGAGATCGCCGACATCCTGCGCTTCATCAAGATGGCGCCGATCAAGAACACGGTTTGGCTGACGGCGGACGTGCACTACGCCGCCGCGCATTATTACGATCCGAACAAGGCGCAGTTCCAGGATTTCGAGCCGTTCTGGGAATTCGTCTCGGGTCCGCTCCACGCCGGCACGTTCGGTCCGAACGAGCTCGACAACACCTTCGGCCCCGAGGTGCGCTTCATCAAGGCCCCCGGCCTCGACAAGCAGAATCTGCCGCCGTCCGCCGGCATGCAGTTCTTCGGCCACGTCAAGATCGACGGCGCCTCGGGCCAGATGATTGTGACGTTGCGCGACCGCGCCGACGTCGCGCTGTGGTCGACCACGCTCGATCCAAAGTTCGCCTGAGGCTACCGCGCCGTCACGCGCCGCGCGCCTGCAACGCCGCCTCCAGCGCATCGCTGGAGCACGGCTTTTGCAGCCGCGGACGTGCGGCAAATTGCGGAGGAATGCCGGTGTCCGCGCCGTAGCCGGTGACGAAGACGAAGGGAATTTCCAGCGCAGCGAGCCGCTCGGCGATCGCAAAGCTCTTCTCGCGGATCAACTCGACATCGAGCAGCGCGAAGTCGGGCGCGCGTGCCGTGATCGCATCAAGCGCCTGCGCCACCGACCCCACGGTGCGCACGCTCGTCACGCCGAAGCCGAGCAGTCGATCTTCGAAATCGATGGCGATGATCGGATCGTCCTCGACGATGAGAACATCCGCAGGGAAATCGGCCGGGCGGTCGGGGGAGGCAGGTATCATGATCCTGGCTGCTGTCGAGGGCTGCATGTTTTTTCACCGTTGTGGACAGCCTCTCCCGACGCCTGCGCCCAGCGCATCGGAGGGTTCCCGGAACGAAACTCACCACAGAACAGTTTTGACGTCTGTCCACATGTGCACACAAGCAGCCGACGGAACCAGCTAATGTGGAAAGGAGGATGGGGAGATCACGATGGACGCGCGCATCAGCAAGGCAAACGAGATCGAGAGCCGCCCCGTCAACAATCTGTTGCGGCGTTTGAACGCGGCAGATTACGCGCTGCTCGCACCACACGTCACGTTCGACGACGTCGATGCAAATCATCTGCTCTACAGTCCCGGCGACGATGTCGAGATCGTGCATTTTCCCTGTGGTCCGTCGCTCGCGACGTTTCTGGTCCCGAATGAGGACGGCCGCGACGTCGAGACCATTCTGGTCGGTCGCGAGGGCGCGGTGGGCGGCATTGTCAGCGAGGGATTTCTGCCGGCTTACACCCGCATCTGCGTGAAATTCGGCGGCCCGTTTGCGCGCATTCACGTCGGCAAGGTGGAGGCGGCCAAGGCGCGCTCGCCGTCGCTGCGCAATATCTTCGCCCGCTACGCCGACTGCATGCTGGCGCAAATTTTCCAGTCGACCGCCTGCAACGCCATCCACTCGATCGAGCAGCGCACGGCGAAATGGATCTTGGCGGCGATGGAGCGGACCGGCGACGAGAGTTGCGTGCCGCTGACGCACGAGCAGCTCGCCACATTGCTCGGGGTTGGGCGCAGCTATGCGAGCCGCGTGCTGCAATCGTTCAAGGCCGAAGGCGTGCTCGACACGCGGCGCGGCTCGATCCTGGTCCGCAACCATGACGGCCTGCGGCTGCGCGCCTGCCTCTGCAACGACGCCGTGAAGATGCATTTCGAGGAGGTGCTGCGCGGGGTCTATCCGACGGAAGAGCCCGAGCGCGGCTCCGCTCAGGGCTGATTGAAGCGGCCAGCCCGGGCTAAAGGGCCGATTTGATTCAGGATCGTCCCTAACCTCCGGGGATTCCCGGACAAAATTCAATCACCCAACCCCGAAAGAACGCATTGTTTTTTGGCGCTTTTTGCTTATATTGCGCCGCAAACGCGTAGGCTGCCCGGTCGATATGACCGGGTTTGCTTTTTGGGCGTAGCAGGCCCCGTTTTCCACGTTTCCAGCGTTATCCGTGAAAAGGTCCCGGCTTGACCGGCGAGATCGCGCTTAACCCATTGTCCGATCGCAAAGAAGCTCACTCATGAATCTTCGTAACGTCGCCATCATCGCCCACGTCGACCACGGCAAGACCACCCTCGTCGACAAGCTCCTCCAGCAATCCGGCACGTTCCGCGAGAACCAGAAGGTGACGGATCGCGCCATGGACTCCAACGACCTGGAGCGCGAGCGTGGCATCACCATTCTGGCCAAGGCGGCCTCGGTGCAGTGGAAGGACACCCGCGTCAACATCGTCGACACCCCCGGCCACGCCGATTTCGGCGGTGAGGTCGAGCGCATCCTGAACATGGTGGACGGCGCGCTGGTGCTGGTGGACGCCGCCGAAGGCCCGCTGCCGCAAACCAAGTTCGTGGTCTCCAAGGCGCTCAAGGTCGGCCTCAAGCCGATCGTCGTCATCAACAAGGTCGACCGTCCCGACGCGCGTCCGACCGAAGTCATCAACGAGGTGTTCGACCTGTTCGCGGCGCTCGACGCCAGCGAGGAGCAGCTCGACTTCCCGATCCTGTACGGGTCGGCCAAGCAGGGCTGGATGGCCGAGAGCCCCGAGGGTCCGCAGGACAAGGGCATGGAGCCGCTGTTCGACCTGATCCTGCGCCACGTCGCGCCGCCGACGGTCGAGGAAGGTCCGTTCAGGATGATCGGCACCATCCTCGAGGCCAACCCCTATCTCGGCCGCATCATCACCGGCCGTATCTCGTCCGGCGTTCTCAAGCCGAACCAGCAGGTCAAGGTGCTGCATGCCGACGGCAAGCTGGTCGAGACCGGACGCATCACCAAGATCCTGGCATTCCGCGGTCTCGAGCGCACGCCGCTCGACGAGGCCGAAGCCGGCGACATCGTCGCCATTGCCGGCCTGACCAAGGGCACCGTGGCCGACACCTTCTGCGATCCGACCGTCGAGGTGCCGCTGCCGGCGCAGCCGATCGACCCGCCGACCGTGTCGATGTCGTTCATCGTCAACAACTCTCCCCTTGCCGGCACTGAAGGCGACAAGGTGACGAGCCGCATGATCCGCGACCGTCTCTTGCGCGAAGCCGAGGGTAACGTCGCGCTGCGCGTCGTCGAGGCCGCCGACAAGGATGCGATGGAAGTGTCCGGCCGCGGCGAATTGCAGCTCGCGATCCTGATCGAGACCATGCGCCGCGAAGGCTTCGAGCTCTCGGTGTCGCGCCCGCGCGTCGTGTTCCAGAAGGACGAAGCGACCGGCGCCACCATGGAGCCGATCGAGGAAGTCGTGATCGACGTCGACGAGGAGCATTCCGGCGTCGTCGTGCAGAAGATGAGCGAGCGCAAGTCCGAGCTGGTCGAGATGAAGCCCTCGGGCGGCAACCGCCTGCGCCTGGTGTTCTACGCGCCGACCCGCGGCCTGATCGGCTACCAGGGCGAACTGCTGACCGACACCCGCGGCACCGCGATCATGAACCGCCTGTTCCACGGCTATGCCCCGTATAAGGGCGAGATCCAGGGCCGCCGCAACGGCGTCCTGATCTCCAACGACCAGGGCGAAGCGGTGGCTTACGCCATGTTCAAGCTGGAAGACCGCGGCCCGATGATGATCGAGCCCGGCTGGAAGGTCTACAAGGGCATGATCGTCGGCGAGCACACCCGCGACAACGATCTCGAGATCAACGTGCTCAAGGGCAAGCAGCTCACCAACATCCGCACGACGTCGAAGGACGAGGCCGTGCGCTTGACCCCGCCGATCCGCATGACGCTCGAAAAGGCGCTCGCCTATATCGAGGACGACGAGCTCGTCGAGGTCACCCCGAAGTCGATCCGCCTGCGCAAGAAGCACCTCGATCCGAACGAGCGCAAGCGCGCGGAAAAGTCCAAGGAAGCGGTGGCCTAAGCTGTCGTTCTCGCCCGCTGTCATTCCCCGCGAAAGCGGGGAATGCAGTACGCCGCACTCTCTCGGCCCTCTAACGACTGCCTCGGGAACACTGGATCACCTGCTTCCGCGGGTGATGGCACCTGATTTGCGGTGACTTTAGCGCGTACCAGAGACGTGCTAGAGCCCATCCATGTCCTTCCCCTCTTCCGTCGACGTCGCGATCATCGGTGCCGGTGCAGCCGGTCTCGGCGCGGCGCACGCGCTGGCCGGCTCCGGCCTCTCCGTGATCGTGCTGGAAGCGCGCAACCGGCTCGGCGGCCGCGCCTGGACCGTGCAGGCCTCGCCTGAGGTCACCTTCGATGTCGGCTGCGGCTGGCTTCACTCGGCCGACCAGAACTCGTTCGTTCCAATCGCCCGGCACCTCGGCTTCGAGCTCAACACCGACCTGCCGCCCTGGAGCGATCGCGCCTTTGGCGATGCCTTTCCGGAAGCCCTGCGCGAGGATTTCGGACGCGCCATCGACGCGTTCTACGAACGCGCGTCGCAAGGTGCGGAAAAAGACGAGGATGCACCTGCCTCCCACTATCTCGAAGCGGGCAATCGCTGGAACCCAATGATCGACGCGGTCTCGACCTATGTGAACGGGTGCGAGCTCGACCAGGTCTCGATCCTGGATATGGAGGCCTACGACGATACCTACTTCAATTGGCGCGTGCGCGCCGGTTATGGGACGCTGATCGCGGCCTATGGCGCGCCCTGCCCGGTGGCGCTGAATTGCAACGTCACGCTGATCGATCACTCGAACAAGCGCGTCCGCATCGAGACGTCACCGGGCACGCTGACGTCGGACAAGGCGATCGTCACCGTACCGACCAATCTCATCGCCGACGAAGCGATCCGCTTCTCGCCGCCGCTGCCGGCCAAAGTCGACGCAGCGCGCGGCCTGCCGCTCGGCGTCGACGACAAGGTGACGCTGGCGCTCGAGGACGCCGACGCCTTCCCGAAAGAAGGCAATCTGCGCGGCGCCACCATGCGCACCGCGATGGGTACCTACCACATCCGCCCTTTTGGTCAGCCCTGCATCGAAGGCTTCTTCGGCGGCAGCTTTGCAAGGGAGCTCGAAGACGCCGGCAATGGCGCGTTCGCGGCCCAGAGCATCGACGAGATCGCGAGCTTTCTCGGCAACGACATCCGCCGCAAGCTGAAGCCGCTGTACGAGTCGCGCTGGGCGCATGATCCGTTTGCCCGCGGCGCCTATTCGCATGCGCTGCCCGGCCACGCCGGTGATCGCGCAGTGTTGGCCGCGCCAGTGGATGGCCGGCTATTCTTCGCGGGAGAAGCGACGTCGCCGAATTTCTTCACGACGGCACATGGCGCGCGGGATTCAGGCGAGCGGGCGGCGCAGGAAGTGCTCGCGGCTTTGGGCAAGCCGTAACTACAAACTCCGTCATTGCGAGTTGGGACCGGCTTGAGGAGCCGACGCGCGCTGAATGAAACTTTTCACGGGTGGGCGAAGGCGGTAGACTGGAGCGCCGTCGGCAAAGAGGTCGATTACTCTCTGGTGCGTGAGAGCCCGGTTGCGAGTTGGACCCGGGTTGCCTGGATGACCCACACTGGCGCGGAGGAGCCGCAAGGCTCTGGAGCACGCTTCCTAGCATTCTTTTCTGACAGGCGCCTATGCCGCCGGCGCCAAATGTTGAGGAGAGAAGCATGGATATTTTGTACGAGCGGGTGGCAGGCCTGGACGTGCACAGGGACACGGTCGTGGCCTGTGTGCGGATCATGGTCGATGGCAAGGCGCAGCGGGAGTGCCGGACCTTTTTGGCCACGACGGAGCAGCTTGTGGAACTGCGAAGGTGGCTGGAAGAATGCCGGTGCACGCATGTGGCGATGGAGGCGACGGGGTCTACTGGATGCCGGTGTTCCGGATCCTGGGCGAAGGCGCCTTTGACCTGATCATCGCCAATGCAGCGCACATCAAGAACGTGCCGGGACGCAAGACCGACATGAACGATGCGATGTGGATTGCCGATCTGTTGGCCTGCGGGCTGATCAAGGGCAGCTTCATTCCGGAGGAGGAGGTGCAGGAGCTGCGCGCGCTGACGCGGACGCGCAAGCAACTGGTGCGCGAGCAGACGCGGCACGTGCAGCGGATCGACAAGACGCTGGCGGAAGCCAACATCAAGCTCGGCTCGGTAATCTCCGACATCATGGGCGCGAGCGGGCGGCGGATCATCCAGGCGATGATCGAGGGCGTGCGGCAGCCGAACAAGCTGGCCGAGCTTGCCGGCAAGCAGATCAAGGCGTCGCCAAAGGAGCTTTACGATGCGTTGCACGGGCGCCTGACGGATCACCACCGCTTCCTGCTCGCGCTTCATCTGCGCCAATGGGATGGTCTGGATGAAACGATTCGCAAGCTCGATGCCGAAATCGCTCAGCGGATCGAGGGCATGGAAGCGGAAATCGATGGCGGCAAAACCCCCTTTCGCCACCTGATCGAATTGCTGACCACGATTCCCGGGGTCAGCGCAGTGGCGGCGCCAGCCATTCTGTCCGAGATCGGCGCCGACATGAGCCGTTTCCAGACCGCCGGCCATCTCGTCGCCTGGGCCGGACTGTGTCCCGGGCAGAACGAGAGCGCCGGCAAGCGCAAGTCCTCGCGCCTGCGCAAGGGGCACCGTGGCTCAAGACCATGCTCGTTCAATGTGCCTGGGCCGCCAAGCGCGCAAAGAACAGCTACTACCGAGCCCAATTCTTCCGCTTGCAGGCCAAACGCGGGCCGCAAAAAGCCATCTGTGCCGTCGCCGCCTCGATCCTCACCGCCATCTATCACATCCTCAAGAACGGCACGGAGCACCATGACCTCGGCGCCGACTACTTCGACCGCCGGCCCACCGAGGTCAAAGCAAGCCGACTGGTCGCACGTCTCAAAAAGCTCGGCTTCGCCGTTCAACTCCAGCCCATAGCGGAGGCCGCCTGACGCCAAACGACCAACCGTTTCTTCCTAGCGCAGCGAAGATTCCATGGGGAGTGGATAGCAGCCAAGTCTGAGGCCAGACTGAGGTTGCTGAAACACTCAACCTGGAGACAATGATGTTGCTCGATCATCCTTCCGACGGACTGGCCGCTATCCGCACGCAGTTTGGCGCAATTTTCGTGTCATTGGAACTGAGCCGCTCGACATGGCTGGTGACCTCGCTGTCGCCCGGCAAGGGCGAGAAGATGTCGAAGCGCAGCGTGGAGGCCGGCGATCTTGCGGAACTCTTGAAGCTGTTTGCGGAGCTGAAGCGCAAGGCACAGGCGCGAACGGGTGAGAGCTATCCGATCATCACGATCCAGGAGGCGGGGCTGGACGGGTTCTGGCTGCACCGCGCCTTGCAGCAGGAAGGCATCGAGAGCCACGTGGTCGATCCGGCCTCGATTGCGACGCCGCGCCGGCGCAGGCGGGCCAAGACGGATCGGCTCGATGGCGAGACGCTGTTGCGGGCGCTTCTGGCCTATAAGCGCGGCGAGCCGCGGGTCTGCGCGATGGTGGTGGCGCCCTCTCCGGAAGCGGAGGACCGCCGCAGGCTTTGCCGCGAGCGGCGGACATTGATCGCCGAGCGGATCGAGCATGTGAACCGGATCAAGGGCGTTCTGTTCGCGCAAGGGATATTCGGCTACGTGCCGCTGCGGCGCGATCGACGGGCACGGCTCGAAGCCTTGCGGACCGGAGATGGGCGCATGCTGCCGGCGCATCTGAAGGCCCAGATCAGCCGCGAGCTCGATCGTCTCGAACTGCTGCTCGACCAGATCGCGGCGGTGGAGCGCGAGCAGGAGGCGTTGCTGGTCGTGAGCAAGCCAGCCGGGGAGAAGGCGGATCCCGTCACGATGCTGCTCGCCCTGAAGAGCATGGGCCCGAACTTCGCGGCCGTTCTCTGGACGGAGGCGTTCTGGCGGCAATTCGCCAACCGCCGTCAGGTTGCGTCCTATGCCGGTCTTGCGGCCACGCCATGGCGGAGCGGCGGCATCGAGCGCGAACAAGGGGTGTCGAAGGCCGGCAATCCGCGGCTGAGGACCACGATGATCCAGCTCGCCTGGTTGTGGATACGCCACCAGCCTCAATCGGCGCTGACCCAGTGGTTCAAGGCCAACAGCCAGCGCGGCCGCAAGCGCACGATCGTGGCGCTGGCCCGCAAGCTGCTCGTGGCCTTGTGGAAGTACGTGACCGCCGGCGTCGTGATCGAGGGAGCCGTGATGAAGACCGTCGCCTGATGCAACGCTTCCCGCAGCCTTAAAACCAATCAGCCGAGGAACGATCAGCCTCGGCCGATCCGGGGTGGACGAACCGATGGATTGCATGGCTTCAAACGCCGCAACGAAGAATGGTCCCGTCCTCTCGAGCCTGCCCGCCGCAAGCGGAATGTTGGTGCAGTCGCTACCGCGCGACGACCGGATGTGAGTTTGATCTGGCACGCAAAACCAGATTGTCAAAACCGGCTCGACCCTGAGATCGCTGAACCATAAGGAGGAGTTCGCCCGCGGCCTCCCGACCACACAAGCCTGATGGCGTGCTCGATCACGTCAAGGTCAAGCCGCTGCGCGGCGGCTCTAACGAGCCGACCTTGACGCGATCTCCGCGCGCCATCCGAAACATCCCGCGGTCGGGACGAAGAGCTGGCCTGCAATCGAACAAAGAGCTGAACAACCGCCTTGACACACCTAATCCCCATGTGAGCAATCCAGCGTCTTTTCGCGGCAGCAGTCTGGATTGCTTTGCTACGCTCGCAACGACGAACTACTCGATGACTCGTGCCCGCAAGTCGGCATCCAGCACGAAGCACGCGTCGTACTTACCAAAAATGCGATAGCGATTGCGTGCGACGAGGCTGTAGACCGCATTGCGCAGCGGTTTCGGCACGGCGGACAGCGCGCGCACCCAACCCCAGCCCGGAAGATGCGAGAGCACCGTCAGCGCGGCATCCGATTTCATGAACACCTCGCTGCCATGAACCACCGCGTTGGTGTCGGGATCATCGGGATCGATGCCGAACGTCCGCGCGAGCTTTGCCCCGTAATCCGACTGAATCGGCGTGAACCGAAACCGCTTCGCGGTGTCGCGCTGCGCTACGAAGCGCACCCAGCGCGAGCAGAAGATACAGACGCCATCGAACAGGATCACGTCGTCATCGGGCCATTGTTGCATCAGTGGTTATCCAACATCCGGGGCGCGATCAGGAAGTACAGCGTCATGGCTTCTTCGCCACCACCAACTTTATCGCGCGATCGAGCTCGCTGCTTGCGGCATGAACGCCCGCCTCGGTCTCGACCATCCAATGACCCTCGCTGCCGACCGCCGGCAGGATGCGAACTTCGTCCTTGCCGCCGCCGCTGCGAAACGCATTCGCCAGCTCCTTCGAAAATGCCGGCGCGAAATAGCTGTCATTGGCCGCAACCAGCGATATGACGGGAATACGCGCCGCCCCGCCGAATTCGGCCGCAGCCGCGAGGAGCGTATGTGGCGCGCAGACCTTGTTCGGCTCGTCATTGGCGTGACCGCCGCGTCCGGGCGCAAAAGCGATGATCGCGGAAATCCGTTTCGGATCGGCGTTCGCAAGCGCCAGTGCACCCCAGCCGCCTGCGGAGTGTCCGATCACGACCGCGGCATCCTTGCGAATGAAATCCTGCTTTTGCAGATAGTCCAGCGCGAGCGAAATATCCTCCGCGGTGGCGCGGCCCGCGCGCGCGTAGTCCGCCTCATCACAGCCGCCCTGGTCCTCGACATAGCGGCCGCCGGTCGCACCATGGCCGAGCCGCTCCGGCACCAGCACGGCAAAGCCGCGTGCGACAAGAAACGCTGCGAGTGCGTGGTACTCCGGCTGCGGCATTTGTGCGCGACGCAGCACATTCTGCGTCGAGGCATGCGCAATCACGGCGAGGCGGAACGGACCGGCACCGGCGGGACGAAACAGCAGCGCACGTGCGGCAATGTCGGTATCCGGAGACGGCACGCGCCATTCCTGCCGACGGAACGGCTCGCTCTCTGCGCCCGCTGCCCCGAACGTGACCTGAGCGCACAGAGGCTGTGCTGTCAGTACGGACAGCAGAACTAGAGCAAGGGTATCGAGGAGCCGCATGAAGGGCCGAGGGCGAACACGGATGACACAGGCCAGACTAGTCGGAACGAATCACTCTGGGCGGACTTTCTGCGTTGCCATCACCGTTCATTCGTTGAGACGGCGGAGTTTTGCACCGGCGCATGGCAGCCCACGGCCGTTCGAAATGACGGCTTGTCTTTTTTCGGCACAACATGGTTAAAATACTGATGCAGAAAGTCCACAGGTTAACCGATAATTAACGATAGGTCTTGCCGCCAGCGCGGCGACTTGGTTTGATCGCCTCCATGAGCACAACCCTGATCGAGGTCCGGCCGGCCAAAGCCGCAGATGCAACTGCGGTGGCGTCCACCCATGACGAAGCCTGGCGTTCCGCCTATCAGGGCATCATTCCCGGCGCCGAGCTGGAGAAGCTGATCAACCGTCGCGGTCCGCAGTGGTGGGACAGCGCGATCCGCAAGGGCAGCCGCGTCAGCGTGCTCGTGTTCGGTGACAAGATCGCAGGCTACGCGAACTATGGCCGCAATCGCGCCCGCAGCCTGCATTTCGACGGCGAGATCTACGAGCTGTACCTGCGCCCCGAGTTTCAGGGCCTCGGCTTCGGCCGCCGCCTGTTCACCGCCGCGCGCCGCGACCTCATGCAGAGCAATCTGAAGAGCATGGTGGTGTGGGCGCTCTCGGACAACGATCCGGCAACCGAGTTCTACCGGGCGTTGGGCGGCCGCATGGTGGCACGCTCATCTGAGCGGTTCGGGCCGAAGGCGCTCGACAAGGTTGCCTTCGCCTGGACCAATTGAGCTGCTGAAACCTTAATCGGTAGCGCTGCGCATCTGTCGATACCGTTGCTTCTTGCACCGGTGATCGCGGGATTCATTATTTCAAAAAACACGATGGATCGGGGGACCAAGCCCGCGTATGACAGCGCCAAAATCGCTGCCGGGCGCGATTTAACCTCGGCAACAACGGAGCCTTTTGAATGCGTATCGATGCGATCTCGATCGGAAAGAACGTCCCTGAGGACGTCAACGTCATCATTGAAGTCCCCGTGGGCGGCGAACCGATCAAATACGAGATGGACAAGGAAGCCGGCACGTTGGTGGTTGACCGCTTCCTCTACACGCCGATGCGTTACCCCGGAAACTACGGTTTCATCCCGCACACTTTGTCCGATGACGGCGATCCCTGCGACGTGCTGATCATCAACACCCGCGCCATCATCCCGGGCGCCGTGATGAGCGTGCGCCCGGTTGGCGTGCTGTTCATGGAGGACGAGGCCGGCGGCGACGAGAAGATTCTGGCGGTGCCGTCGTCAAAGCTGACGCAGCGCTACGACAAGGTGAAGTCGTATTCCGACCTGCCGGATATCACGCTGCAGCAGATCCAGCACTTCTTCGAGCACTACAAGGACCTCGAACCGGGCAAGTGGGTGAAGATCACGCGCTGGGGCGGCCCCGAGGAGGCGCAGAAGCTGATCCTCGAAGGCATCGAGCGCGAGAAGAAAAAGAAGGCTTGAGCTTTGCTCCCTCGCCCCGCAAGCGGAGCGAGGTGAAGTCAACTTACACCGCCGGCTTCGGCAAACCCGCGATCGCGCAAGCTGCGCGCAGCGTGTTCACGAGCAGACAGGCAACCGTCATCTGGCCGACGCCACCCGGCACCGGCGTCACCGCACCGGCAACGGCAAGCGCTTCCTGGTAGGCGACATCGCCGACGAGGCGGGTCTTGCCGTCGTCCTTCGGGATGCGGTTGATGCCAACGTCGATCACGGTCGCACCCGGCTTCAGCCAGTCGCCACGCACCATCTCCGGCCGGCCGACCGCGGCATAGACGAGATCGGCCTGCTTCACGAGCCCGGGCAGGTCGCGCGAGCGCGAATGGGCGATCGTCACGGTGGCGTTCTCGTTCAGCAGCAACTGCACCAGCGGGCGGCCGACCAAATTGGAGCGGCCGATCACGATGGCGTTCATGCCCTCGAGGGAAGAGTGCACGCTTTTGGTCAGGATGATGCAGCCGAGCGGCGTGCAGGGCGACAGCGCCTCGAAACCGCCGGCGAGCCGCCCGGCATTGTTCGGATGCAGGCCGTCGACATCCTTGGCAGGATCGATGGCATTGATCACAGCCTCGGTGTTCAGGCCCTTGGGCAATGGCAATTGCACAAGCACGCCGTGCACGGCGGGATCGCGATTGAGCTTTGCCACAACGGCCAGCAGATCGGCTTGCGAGACGTCCGCCGGCAGCCTGTGCTCGAACGAGGCCATGCCGGCAGCCTGGGTCTGGGTGTGCTTGGAGCGGACATAAACTTCGCTGGCGGGATCGTTGCCGACCAGAACCACTGCGAGGCCCGGCACCGGATTGTGCTCGCGCTTGACGCGGGCGACCTCGTCGGCGACGCGCGCACGAAGGTCCGCGGCGATGACTTTTCCATCGATGATCTTGGCGGTCATGTCAGTTCCCTTGGTCAATCGATTTAGCAGACGCGAGCTCGCGCAACGCCTCGGCAAGCCGTACCGGATCACCCGCGACGGCGACCTGCTTCAGCCGCGACGTCGTCCCCGACAAAAGACTGACGCTGGCCTTGGGTACGCCGAGCGATTTCGCCAGCAGCACTAGCACGGCGCGATTGGCCTCGCCGCCATCGGCGATGGCGCGTACGCGCAATTTCAATACGGTGCGGCCGTCGGAGAGCTGCTCGATCCCGTCGACGCCGTCACGTCCGCCACGCGGCGTCACCCGCAACGCGATGCTGACGCCCGCGGTGGAGATGCGCCAGGGGTCCATTGAGAGTCCATCGAGGCTACACCGGTCCCGCTGGGCTACGGCACGTTCGGATAGACGTACTCGGCGAGATAAAGCTGGATCAGCCAAAGCACGAAGAACGCGACAATCGGAGACATATCGAGCCCACCCATCGCGGGCAGCCTGCGCCTGATAGGGCCAAGGACCGGTTCGGTAATCCGATAGAGAAATTCCGCGATCGCTCCGACGAACTGGTTGCGGGTATTCACGACATTGAACGCAATCAACCAGGACAGGATTGCCGATGCGATCAACAGATAGATGTAGAGATTGATGATCTGGATCAGAATGAAGACTATCGGGCGCATCAGCGAAACACTCTCTCGGCCGGTCGCGGGACGGGTCATGGCTAGATATCGGTTCCCTCCGGCCCAAACAAGGGAAGTCGGTGCCCGGATGGCTAAAACCGCGTTACACCCGTCCTTGACTTGACCTTGGCGGGGACTTAAATGGCGCCCGGTTGTCGGCCGCGTTTACCAGAGCGGCCAGCAAGGGGCCATAGCTCAGCTGGGAGAGCGCGTCGTTCGCAATGACGAGGTCGGCGGTTCGATCCCGCCTGGCTCCACCACGCTTCGCCCTTCCGGCTACGCGTGGCGCAGCCACGAGAAGCCTGAAGGGCGAAGCGTGGTGTCCGGCGAAGCCCAAAGGGCGAAGACGGACTCTCTCCCCGGAAAATCCCCCTACTTCCCCGTAAACCGCGGCGGCCGCTTCTCCATGAAGCTCGCAACGCCCTCCCGAAAATCGCTCCCGTTCAGCGCCACCATCATCTCCCGGTTCGCCTCGATGGTCGCCTCGCCGAGCGTCTGGAACGGCACCTCGTAGAGCTGCCGCTTGATCACGGCCATTGCGCTCGGCGAGACCAAATCGGCGAGATCGCGGGCATAGGCGTAAGTCTCCTCGCGCAGCTTTTCGGGCGAGCAGAGCCGGTTGACCAGCCCGATTCGTAACGCCTCCTCGCTCGAGACGCGCCGCGCCGAGAGCAACAAATCCATCGCATTGGCATGACCGACGATGCGCGGCAGCATCCAGCTGATGCCGTGCTCGGCAATCAGGCCGCGCCGCGCGAAGGCCGTCGTGAACACGGTGTTGTCGGCGGCAAAGCGCAGGTCGCAATAAAGCGCGTGGACGAGGCCGATGCCGGCCGTCGCCCCGTTGAGCATCGCGATCACAGGCTTGCCGATCGACGGATAGAAGCCGTAGCGCGTTTGCCAGTCCGGCCGGCGGTTCATGTCGAATGGCGGCAGGTTCGAGGCACGCCTGATGTCGTTCGGATCGAGCCCTTTCAGCGCGTCCATGTCGGCGCCGGCGCAGAAGGCCCGGCCCGCGCCCGTCAGCACGATGACGCGGACATTGTCATCGGCGCTCGACGCTTCCATGGCATGGCGCACGTCGCGCTCCATGACGGGCGTCCACGCGTTCATACGTTCAGGG
Organism: Bradyrhizobium sp. RDM12; assembly: GCF_051917485.1. NCBI lineage: Bacteria > Pseudomonadati > Pseudomonadota > Alphaproteobacteria > Hyphomicrobiales > Nitrobacteraceae > Bradyrhizobium > Bradyrhizobium sp. RDM12. Next base: position 1,314,258 of record NZ_CM133064.1, on the reverse strand, counting down.
CGATTGAGTGTGATGGTCGCGATCCGGTCGCTCACGTCATAGAGGATGTGTTCATAAGCCATCGCGTTCTCCCTATTTTTGGCCGGCACGCGTTCGCGCGCACTCATTGGCAACGAGCCTAGCATATCCAGGGATGAGGCAAGGACTTGCGCCAAGGACTTGCGCCAAGGACTTGCGCCAAGAACCTGCACCAAGGACCTGCGCGGAAGCGCGATCACTCGGCGGCTTGCGCCAGCACAGGCCGGCGCGCCAGCCAGCCGTCGATGAAATGATCGAGCCAGGCGCGTTCCGCGGCATCGAAGACCGCGCGATCGGCAAAATGATGATGCCGCTCGCGCGCGCCAGGCGCGCTGAGACCGTCATAGCCGCGCGTGGTCCAGCAATGCATCATCGCGTAGGTCACGTCGGGATGAAACTGCACACCGAAGGCATTGCCGGTGCGAAACGCCTGGATCGGAAAATCCTCGCCTTCCGCAAGCAATTCGGCGCCGGCAGGCAACTGAAATCCTTCGCGATGCCAGTGATAGACCTTCGCCGGCCAATGCGGGCAGAGCGCGCGGCCAGCCGCGGTCGGGCGGATCGGGTAATAGCCGATCTGGGTCAGTGCCTGCGCATGCGGCGCAACGCGTGCGCCGAGCTGCATCGCCAGCATCTGCGCGCCCAGGCAGATGCCGAGGAACGGCCGCTGTTCGCGGAGCGGAATTTGGATCCAGTCGATCTCGCGCCGGACGTAATCGTCGGGATCGTTGGCGCTCATCGGGCCGCCGAAGACCACGGCGCCGGCATGCCGGTCGAGCGTGTGGGGCAGGGGATCGCCGAAGCGCGGCCTGCGGATGTCGAGGCGATGGCCGAGCGCGCGCAGCGCATTGCCGACGCGGCCGGGAGTCGAGGATTCCTGATGCAGGACGATCAGAACCGGCAGAAGGTGCTCGGAGGCGACCGCGCTCGGCGTCCTTCCGGGGAAGGGCACCAATTCTGCGCCACCAAACCTGTCCGTCCGAAACGACATGGCCTCTGCGGGTGCTATCGGTTCAAGCCGCCAGCATAGCTAAGCGACGGTTAACATCGTGTGAGTTCGCGCACACACGCCCCGATATTGAAGCAAGCTCCGGGCCACTACGGGTGTTCGTTAGTGCCTTCGCCGCTGGAACCGGCTGGTGGCGAACAGGACGAAGCCGCGCGGGAAGAAACGCAGCGCGAACGGTACGATCTTGATACCGAGACCCGGCAGCACGGCCCGTTTGTTCGCCATCAGGCCGCGATAGGCCTGCCGCGCGACATCGGCGGCCGGGACATTGAGAATCGCCGTATCGTGCCCGGAGCCGACGCCGGCACGTCCCTGGAATTCGGTCGGCACCGGACCCGGGCAAAGTACGGTGACGCGAACGCCGCGCGGCGCGAGTTCCGCGCGCAAGGCCTCGGTGAGCGAAATCACATAGGCCTTGGACGCGTAATAGACCGCCATGCCGGGACCGGGCAGGAAGCCCGCGACGGAGCCGACATTGAGCAGACCGCCCCTGTTCCTGATGAGCTGATCGGCAAAGCGCAGCGACAGATCGGTCAGCGCGCGGACGTTGACGTCGACGATGCCGACCTGCTCGTCGCGGTCGCGCTCGATGGCGTCGCCGAACACGCCGAAGCCGGCATTGTTGACGAGATTGTCGAGCTCGACCTCCGCGGCAGCGAGCGCGGCGGCGATCCTTTCGCCGGCATCGGCTTGCTGCAGATCGCAGGCGATCACGATCGGCTTCTTGCCGCACTGGGCGGTGAGCTCGTTCGCAAGCGCCTCGAGCCGGTCGGCACGTCGCGCCGTCAGCGCGAGCCGATGTCCGTTCGCCGCAAACACACGCGCCAGCTCGGTGCCTATGCCCGCCGAAGCGCCGGTGATCAAGGTTACCCGCTCAGTCACGATCGCAGTCTCTTGAATTGAAGTTTTTGGCCCCGCAATGCCGGAACTGGAGCATAGGCCACGCGCGACAGGCAACCGGCGCTGGCAGCATGGCCGCCTGAGCGGGCAACAGGGGCGGGAAAAGCCGCGGAATCTGCAGGGGAATCCGACCGTAGCGCCGGCGGCTACATTAAAGTTTCGTCATGTGGTCCGTACAACCGGAAATAACTCCGCCTTGGCGATAGCTCAGCCGCCGACAGCGTTATCCCTGACCTGACCGCCGGCGCGGTCCGCGACGGCGTGCTTGAGATCGATCCGGTCGCGCTGGGAAATCCCGAGCAGGTCGGAGGCGCGCCAGACGACGTTGTCCTCGAACTCGGTGACCTGACCGTCGGCATAGACCAGCTCCCACATCATCTGGACGATGCGCTTGCGGCCCGCTTCGTCGAGCGAGCGCATGATGGCGCTGGTGAAGTGATAAAGATCGACCGCGTCGCCCTCGACCTCCGTCGCATCCGCAATCAGCCGGTCCGCCGTGCCAGGATCGAGCTTGAAATGGCTTTCGATCAGATTGTGCAGCTTGCTCTGCTCGGCCTGTGTCGGCTGTCCGTCCAGCGAAACCACGTGGACCAGCAGCGCGGTGGCCGCCAGCCGATAATCGCTGTCGCCGAAGGCGCGGTTCTGGGCATGAGGAGCAACAATGTCGGCGATGAATTGGCGCAGGCCGTCGAGCATAAGATCCTACCGAAATCGATGACGCCGCGAGGAACGCGGCCGCTACCAGCATTATATGAGTGGGAAACTCAACCGGCGCAACGTGCGTCAGTTCCGCGCGCTGCATTACGTTTCGGCAATATGGCCGCTCTTTCAGCCGTCATGCCGGGCCTGTCCCGGCCATCCACGCGTCGCCGCGACGAAAGACATGGCTGCCTGGGACAAGCCCGGGCATGACGACGGCGGGCGTGGCGCACATCTGCATCCCATCGTCATTGTGAGCGCAGCGACGCAATCCAGACTGCCACCGCGGGAAGATTCTGGATTGCTTCGCTGCGCTAGGAATGACGGGGTCCGTGGCAACCGCCTCCCGTCCCTCACGGTATCTCGTACACCACCATCTTGTCGGCGATGCCGCGCAGCGCCGCCTGCTTCTGGATCGGCTTGATGGCACGTTGCTGCAAAACCTCGGCGACCGCCGGCGCGTCCAGCACCGGGCCGGTGATATGGATCTCCCGCGCGGTCGACAGGCTCTGCACGCGCGCGGCAATGTTGACGGTCTGGCCGAAATAATCCTGCCGCTCGTTGAGCATCACCGCGAGGCACGGACCTTCATGGATACCGATCTTGACGATGAGATCAGCGGTGCCGCGCTGCTTGTTGAGCTCGTCCATCGCCGCGCGCATCCGCAGGCCCGCGACGATGGCGTGCTCGGGACGGACGAAGGTCGCCATCACGGCATCGCCGATCGTCTTCACCACCGCGCCCTTCTCGGACGAGATGATCTCCAGCAATGCGTGGAAATGCGCCCGCACGAGATCGAAAGCGGCGAGATCGCCGACGCGTTCGTAGAGCGCGGTCGAGCCCTTCAGATCGGTGAACAGAAAGGTCAGCGAGGTGATCTGGAGCCGCTGGTCGAGACTGAGATTGTCCGCCTTGAAGACATCGCGAAAGGTCTGGTTCGAGAGCATACGCTTGGCGGTGAGGAACGGCTTGCGCTGGCCGATCAGATGATGGAGCGCCTCCGCCGCGATGAACACGGACGGCAACACCCGCACGCCGGCCTGGTTCTCCAGCGACAGCCGCAGCGGACCCGGCCGCATCGTCGTGGTCCCGGTCGGCGCCTGCACCTTGTTGTACATAATGGCGAGCTGCTGGCGGTCCTTGGTCGGCTCGCCCTTGACGTCGATGAACTGGGCGGCGTGTGTCACCGGCTCGAAAACGATGATGAAGTCATTCGGCAATTGCAGCGACATGGTCGCCTTCTCGCCGGCCGACAGCTCCATCGTGTCCAGCGTCACCTCGTTGGCCAGCTTCGCAAACGATTCCTTGTTGAAGTCGACACCGGAACTCCAGAACACCTGCTTGAAATACTCCCACACCGGAAGCGTATCGGGATCGTGCGCGGCGATCCGCCGGACGCGCGGATTCACGGTGAACGACACCTCGACCTGATCGTCGACCGAGGCCTTGTAACCGCAGGCACAGAGCGCGCAGTGATAATCGTCCGGCTTGAGCGCCTTCAGCGTCGTGTGAGCGCCAAGCACGCCGCCGCAGCCAGGGCACAGCACGTTCCAGCCGAGATCGAACAAGCCGAGCCGCGCCGAATGCAGAAAGGCGGAAATCGCGTGCTCTTCATCGACCTCGTGCTGCGTGGCGAAGTCGAGGACATTGACGCGGTTGAGCTCGTGATCCTCGCCATCCTTCATGAGACGCGCGATCGCGTCGACCACCTTCGCGTCGGCGGTCTGCTTCAGGACGGAAAACTGGGCCTGGATGTCGCTCATCGCGCAACTCTATTTATGTTGGATCACGGCATCCGCCAGACGAACGTCTGTCACCGACGCGTGATGCTGAACAGGGGTGAACGGTCCGGCTGGGTCGTGACGACACCATGCGGGATCACGGGAGTTCTGTCGGCCAGCTCGACGCGGAACGCGCCGATCAGCCGGGCCAGCGCCAGCACGGATTCGGCTTGCGCAAACAGCGCGCCGATGCAGACGCGCGGCCCCGCACCGAACGGCAGGTAAGCGAAGCGATCGGGCGGCTCTTTCGACATGAAGCGCTTGGGAATGAAAGCGTTCGGCTGATCCCACAGCTTCTCGTGCCGGTGCAGCAGCCAGGGCGCGATCATGATGATGTCGCCCTTGCTGACCTCAACACCGGCCACATTGTCCTTGTCGCGCGCGGCACGCGCGATGAGGAATGCGGGCGGATAGAGCCGCATGGTCTCATCGATCACGGCGCGGGTGAATTTTTGCCGGTCGATATCGGCCATGCTGTCGAGATGCTCGCCGTGGGCCTCGGAGGCGACCTCCTCCTGCGTATCAGGATCAAGCGCCAGCAGATAGAGCGCCCAGAACAGCGCGGTCGCAGTCGTCTCGTGGCCCGCCAGGATCATGGTCGCGACTTCGTCGACGAGCTGCTCGTCTGAAAAGCCCTTGCCGGTTTCAGGATCGCGCGCCTCGTCCATGAGATCGAACAGATCGCGTGGCGGCGCGCCCTCCTTCTTGCCCGCCGCACGCCGCTCCGCGATCAGCATCGCGACGAATTCGGTCCAGCGGGTACGGAAGCGGGCGCGGGCCCGATCCATCGGCGTCGGCCAGGAGACCGGCAGCACCATGTCGAGGAAGTAGGCCCGCCCGAGCCGCTCGGCATATTCCACGACGAAATTGCGCAAGGTCGGACCGTGCCGATCCATGCCGAACGAGAACATCGTGCGCCCGGCGATCTCCAGCGTCATGCGTTGCATGATCTCGCGCAGATCGACCGGCTCGTTCGCGCGCGCATCCAGCTTCGCGATGATCTCGTCGAGCACCGCCGTCATGTGCGGGACGAGATTAGCGGTGGCGCGCGGCGTGAAGGCAGGTGCGAGCGTCCGGCGCTGATGCGTCCAGGCGTGACCCTCGGCGAGCAGGAGACCTTCACCGAGTACGGGACGCAGCATGCGGATGCCCGCCGGCGTCCGCGTGTAGTTCTCGTAATTGCTGAGCAGGACGTGCCGGATCGCATCCGGCTGGTTCAGGATGAAGCTCTTGTGCAGGAACAAGCGACCCTGGATGATCTCTTCCTCATAGGCGCGCTGCCCCCAGGTGGCGATCATGTTCTGCCTGATCACCGCAAGCCGGCCGAAGAACGACAGATTGTCCGGCGCGCGGGTCGGGGTCGGGGGGATGATGGGCCGACGCACACTGGCGATGTTCATGGCTCTCTCCCGCAGATCTCACCCAGGCAATTAGCTAATAAGTCAGTTCGGCAACCGCAATCCTGTTCTCGGAGGCAGGCCAGGCGCGTGCCACAATTCGTTCTTCGTTGAACTGGGCCACGATATTACGCCCGACTTCGCTGGCCGGAAGGCGCAGGGTTGCTGCCGCATCGGTGGGCACGCCCGGATGGACATCGGCGGGCTCCTGGCCGTCGAACAGGACGACGTCGCGCGGCAGGCCGAAATAGCCGCGCGGGCGCGCCATGATCACCACCGCGCCGGCGTCCTTGTCCGCCGGCATGAATGGGCGCGCGGCACGCAAATGCACGACATCGGAGGAGCGCGGGAAGGGCGAGCGGTAGAAATGCGTAATCGGGGCGTCCGGCGAGGTCAGGACGATCTCGAGCGGCGAGGTCGGATCGACACTGGCCGGTCCCCAGCGGCCGTCGGCGTCCGTCGTCGCGCGGTGCACCACATCGCCTCTGCGCTCCCCGCTCTCGCGGTCGACATGGTTGATCTCCACCACCGCCCCGGCCACCGGGCGATTGGTCGCAACGCCGTCCACCGCGCCCGTGACCAATCCGCCGAGGCGAACGGTCTGCTCCGGCGTGATCGCGATCCGCGCAGGCTCGCGGCCGGCGATGAACTTGTAGATCTCACGGAAGGCACGCGGGTGATACGCCGTCTCGCGATGGTCGATGGTGCCGAGCACGAGGTTGGTCGCGCCCTTCAGCTCCGGCCCCTCGGCCGTGACATTGGTCGGCACGCCCGGTTTGCCCATGAAGCGGCCGTCGGGTTGGGCATATTTGTCCATGCCGTCGCTGCGCAGGGTGAGGAAAGCCGTGCCCGGCGTCACCTCGCTGTCGCCGTCGTTCAGGCCGCGCAGGAAGGGTCCGCGTCCGTTGAACTCGCTGCCGAGGAGATCATCGAGCGCAAACACGCCGTGATTGGGCGTGCCGCACAGGACGGCGTGACTGACATCGCCGGCGCCGCCGTTCTTGATGACGTTGCGGATGGAGTTACCGCCGCGCGAATTGCCGACCAGCGCCACGCGCGCCGCGCCGGTGCGGCGCTTCAGTTCGGCGATGGCGGCGGCAAGCTCGCGGCGCTGATCCTCAGTCGAGGAGCGGTTGGCCTGTTCGACCGTATCGTCGGTGCGCGCGGTGGGATTGGTGAAATTGATCGCCATCATGCGGTCACGCGCGATGCCGTTGGATTCCATCCGCCACAGCGTCGTCATCCAGAGCGCGTCGTAGTCGCCATCGCCATGGACGAACAGGATCGGCGGCACCTCGGCGTTAGCGGCCGCGGGCGGGGCTTGCGCGAGCGCATCGTTGCGGAAGCTCGCAACCGCGAAGGCCAGGCTGCCCGCACCCTGCAGGATCGTCCGTCGTGACAGCTTCATCTGCTCCTCCCCGTTAAACCATGTCTTTGCACCGCTTATAGCGGCCTAACCACTGGACAACGAAGGACTTTCGCAGGCATCACAGAAGCTGCCGGAATCATTGGAGCCATTTCTGCCAGACGACTTGGAAGAGGATATGACCGAGCAGACGAACCGCCAGAGACGTTCCGCCGACGGCATTGCGGCGCCGCTGCGGTATACCGTGTTCCGGCGCATCTGGCTCGCGAGCCTGCTTTCCAATCTCGGCCTCCTGATCCAGGGCGTGGGCGCGGCCTGGGCGATGACGCAGATGGCCGCGTCCGCCGACAAGGTGGCGTTGGTGCAGACCGCCCTGATGCTGCCGATCATGCTGATCTCGATGCCGGCCGGCGCCATCGCCGACATGTATGACCGACGCATCGTGACGCTGGTCTCCCTCTGTATTGCACTTACCGGCGCCTCTGCGCTCACGATCCTGGCCGGGCTCAACCTCATCACCCCCGAGACGTTGCTGGCCTTCTGCTTCGTCGTCGGCAGCGGCAATGCACTGTTCGGCCCGGCCTGGCAGTCTTCGGTCAGCGAACAGGTGCCGCCGGACGCGCTGCCGTCGGCCGTCGCGCTCAACGGCATCAGCTACAACATCGCGCGCAGCTTCGGCCCCGCAGTGGGTGGGGTCATCGTCGCAGCGCTCGGCGCAGTGGCGGCGTTTGCCTGCAACGCGATCCTCTATCTGCCGCTCCTGGTTGTGCTACTGCTCTGGCAGCGGAGCACTGAGCCCTCGCGCCTGCCGCGGGAAAGGCTCAACCGCGCGATGGTCTCGGGCTTCCGCTACATCACCAACTCGCCGCCGATCAAGATCGTGCTGTTGCGGACGCTGGTGATGGGCCTGTGCGGCGGCGCCGTGATGGCGCTGATGCCGCTGGTCGCGCGCGACCTCCTGCATGGCGGCGCGCAAACCTACGGCATCATGCTCGGCGCTTTCGGCATGGGCGCCGTCGTCGGCGCGCTCAACATCCACGAGTTGCGCAAGCGCATGAGCGGCGAGTCCGCGATCCGCGCCTGCACGATCTCGATGGCGTTTGCGATGGCGGCGCTCGCGCTCTCCAGCGAGCCGGTGCTGACCGCGGCTGCGCTGGTGCTGGCCGGCGCGGTCTGGATGGCCTCCGTCGCACTGTTTAATATCGGTGTGCAGCTTTCGGCGCCGCGCTGGGTCGCGGGGCGATCCCTCGCCGCGTTCCAGGCTTCGATTTCGGGCGGCATCGCGATCGGCGCCTGGGGCTGGGGCCATCTCACCGACTATGCCGGCGTCGAGGTTGCGCTGCTGGTGGCCGCCGGTCTGATGCTGATCTCGCCGCTGCTAGGAATCTGGCTTGCGATGCCGCGCGTCGGCGCCCGCAACGAGGACGCCGAGGTGCTCGCCGATCCCGAAGTCAAGCTGTCGCTGACCGGGCGCAGCGGGCCGTTGGTGGTGGAGATCGAATATCGCGTCGCGCAAGAAAACGCGCGCGCCTTCCACAATGTGATGCAGGACGTGCAACTCTCCCGGCAGCGCAACGGCGCCTATGGCTGGTCGATCGCGCGGGACATCGCCGATCCCGAATTGTGGACCGAGCGCTATCACTGCCCGACCTGGTTCGATTACTTACGCCAGCGCAATCGTTCGACCCAGTCCGAACGCGCGCTGCATCAGCAGGCGATCGATTTCCACGTCGGCCCCGATCCGGTGCGGATCCGCCGCATGCTGGAGCGGCCGTTCGGCTCGGTGCGCTGGAAGGAAGAGACGCCGGACCGCGCCAATACCGAGGTGCTGCCGGTGGTTGCGACTGCGGCGGGCAGCAGTACGTAGGCCTTACTGCCCGTGCTCGGTGAGCACCTTGTCGCAAGCCTTGGTCAGCCGGGCGCGATGCTCTTTCAGGCAGGCGAGCACGGCCTGATCACCATTGTTCATCACCGGCCGGCAGAAGCGCGTGACGTCGCGCGCGCAGGCGTCATGGCCGGGCTGCTGCTGCGCGGACGCGCCCGATGCGCACAGGATCAAAGGAAGAATGAAAAGAAATCGGCTCATCGCGTTATGCCTCGTACCCGGAAAATGTGCGGGGACGCTAGTGCGGGGATGCAGGAGCCGCAACGGCTTTGTCGACGGGGCGGATCTGTGCCGCCGCATGGCCCCGGCTTGACTCAGGGGCACATCGCGAGAGGGAGCTCGAACGTACGACGCGCGCGCCTACTGACCGTCCTGGGCGTCAGCGACCTTGCGTGAGGCGCCCTTGGCGAGGTCCTTGTCCATCACCGCGCGGCAGCCGGCGCTCAGATCGATGCGATGCTGCATCATGCACGCGGTGATCTTCGGGATGTTCGCCCGCTCTCCGTGATATCGGTCACTTTGGCGCACCTCTCTGAAATTCCTCCGCAACCGCCGTCGTGTTGGTGTCACGTTAACTGTTCCTTCGCATTAATGGCCGGGTGCGCGGGAATTCCGCTGGTTTGGTTGCGTATTTGGAAAGAGTAGCGATGCGTAATGCGTTGGGCCTGATGCTGGCCAGTGTCCTTGCGGCGGTCGTGATCGCCGGAGGTTGGTATTTTTATTCCTCGCGCTCCGACCAGGGCGCTCCCAAGACAACAGCTGCCCGTGCCGCCGATCCTCTGCCGGCGCCGGCCAGACTTGCCGCCAAGGACGACGTCGAGACCACGGCGGCGCTCGCGGGCAAGCCCGCTGCTCCTGTCGCCGCGCCTGCGCCAGCACCGGCAGTGGCACCGGTTCAGCAGACGACGACCTGCACCAATCCGAATGCATTGGGCGTCTCGCGCGTGGTCGAAATCGACACGACGGGCGGTCCGGGCTTCGGCTTCGAGCAGTTCAAGCAGTTTGATTTCCTCGCCGAAAAGGAGGTCGTGCTGACCTTCGACGACAGTCCGTGGCCGCACAACACGCCGGCGGTGCTGAAGGCGTTGGCCGACGAATGCACCAAGGGCCTGTTCTTCTCGGTCGGCAAGCACGCCACCTGGCATCCGGAGATCCTGCGTCAGGTTCTGGCGCAGGGGCACACGGTAGGCACCCACACCTGGTCGCACGTCAATCTCAACGGCAAGAAGATGACGGAGCAGCAGGCCAAGGACGAAATCGAGAAGGGTTTCAGTGCGGTGAAATGGGCGCTCGGCACCAATCCCTCGCCGTTCTTCCGCTTCCCGCAGCTTCAGCAGAATCCGGCTCTCGTGGGTTATCTCGGCAGCCGCAACGTCGGGATTTTCTCGACCGATCTCGACTCCTTCGATTTCCGCAAGGAGAGCACGCCGGACAAGATCATCAGCAACGTGATGACCAAGCTCGACAAGCTCGGCAAGGGCATCATCCTGATGCACGACTTCCAGAAGCGCACCGGCGAAGCGCTGCCGACGCTGCTCGCGCGCCTCAAGGCCGGCGGCTACAAGATCGTGCAGATCAAGGCGAAGACGACATTCGACTCGCTGCCCGAATATGACGAAGCGGTGCTGAGGGAGTTGAAAGTGCCCGCGTCGAATGCGACGAACGCGCGCCCGGTCTCGAGCGTGGTGCAGACGGTCTCGCAGCGCTGAGCGCGTCAGGCTTCGACAAGCAAAATTGGCCGGGCTCAGCCCGGCCATTTCCATTTTCGAGCTTCGTGCCGCCGCTTACGATCGGATGAATCGAGCGCTGGTGCGCAAGAGGGCATCGCCCTATAGGCGTATCGTATTGAATATGCTCCAATTTTCTTGCGCGATTTCTGAGACGGACCACGGAAAGGACCACGAAATTACGGGGCTGCTCCCTAGCGGGCCAGCGCCGCCGGCAGCCAATCCATTGGGCGCAAGGGCTTCTCGACGCAGAGGGGCTGATGGGCAGTCGGCTTGTCGATGCGCTTCTGCACTTCGGCGCCAAGCACTTCGAGGCGGGCCCGCTCATGCTTCTCGTGAACGGCGAGATATCGATCGCGGTCCGCGGAGTGGGTCGCACCTCGCGGCTCGCCCGATAGCCGGCGCTGGGTCTTGCCTCAGATTGAAATATTTATCAGTGCGGCGGTCGTCGCTGGAGCACGGCCGCTGGATTTGCCAGCTCTGATACAAGCCACAGTGTTTCGGGGCACATCCATTGCAACAACGTTCGGATGTTTCGGTATTCCTCTGTCGGAGCCTTATCGAAAATGGCGTAGTGGTGCATCACGGCGTTCCTAAATTTGCGAAGGCGCTCCAGCCTGATGTAAACTTCATGCTGGCCAAACCCCTTCGGAAGATGAGGGAAGGCAGCTCCTATGCCGTCGCGCCAAAGAACAAATTTTAGCCTTCGCCCGAGCAAGTTCTGCCAAAAGCCGAATGACATTCCTGCCACAACATGGTCCGGGGTGAACGCTCGCCCGCGCTTTTGGCGCTCATCTGCGGCTACCTTGGTGATTTCAGACTTATGGCGGTCTGGGATTGCTCCAGTGAACTTAGCTTGGTCAAACCAGTCGGTTCCGTAAAGTACGGTTAACCTTCGGTGGATAGAGTTCCTTAGAGAAACCTCAGAAAATTGAAGAGGAATATAGAACTCTTCACAGAGTCGCGCGTTCCATATGTACAGCCTAAGGGCATGATACTTATCGCCTTTTGAAGCCCCAAGGTAACGCGCCAATCGCGCTGATGACATGGTGGTTTCAATCGCGGACAGGACATTCGGTAGCGGCGAAAAGGGGTATTGCATCGCGACTCGGCTGTGAGTAAGTAATGGGAACGTGCCGTGGGGCTGGATCACTGCGCTAACGCGCATATCTCCTACGGACAAAAGCGGGCCGGACCTTCGGGTGCCGGCCCTACTTTTGTCCTGCAACTGCCGGCAAAGTCAAAGACTTCATGCCGCCGTAAGTTGCCTTTTTCTTGTATAGCCCCCGCTTTTTTCCCGGGCCTTCGCGCTGATCGATCAGCGTAGCGATATCGCTCATATCCAGCGGAGACGAAACCAGCCCGGCCGCCATTGCCGGCCTCATGCGAAGCGTACCAGACGAAGTAGGGCGAGAGCGCGCGATCAGCATGGCGTTCTGTACGGTGTCAGCCGCCGCGCGCTGTTTGGTCGCTGAAATCCGCCCGACCCGTCCCCTTGATCCACCGGATGGCATCGCCTTCGTCGACAAAGCGGCGCTCTACCGTGTAACCGTCGGCTTCTCCGATGAGGCACGACCCGGCGCTGGCTGTAAGCGAAATACCAATCAGTTTCTTCGGACGACAGACCGACGAGACTTCCCGACCGTCCCCGTCGGTTGTGTGGCTCGCATCTCGGTGAGGAATGCACGGTCGCGATCAATCGTCATTGCAGATGTTCAACAGCCGTAGACTTTGATGTGTGCTGTCGACTGTACAGAACCAGTACGGTACCGGTGGTAATTCAAGGGCCCGCTAGACCCCGCTTGCCCGCGCTCGTCGGTAAAGCACGGCGGGCTGCCGCTACGGGACTCTATCGGCAAGTCGTGGTCGACATGCCACCCCCGAGCGTCCGGCCTTGCGGCCGCCGCTTTGTCGGCGATCCGGCGCATCAAACGGCCTTGAGCGAAGGACGTCCGTTGGCTCGCTCCGGCGGCGCAACGTCGCTGGTCAAGCCAAACACGAGATTTTCGAGTTCTTCGGCCGGAAGGTGCAGTTGGGCGGCAACTTGGCTCTTTGAGATACGATCAGCCCAGAGTTCCGTGAACACCTTTTTCCACAAAACAGACTCCTCGCGCGGCAAGCCGTTTGGCTCGTCCGTCCGATAGCCTCGCTGGTTGATCTGGATGCAGAAGGTTCGATACTGCCAATCGCTCAAGACGCCCAGCTTGTGCAGCCGGTAGGCCAGAGCAGCGGTCGAGACGCCCCAACGCCGCTTGGCGGCAACAACGTCGTCCAGGCGAGCGACGAACGGGATGCGCGAAAGAACGTCGGCTTTCGGCATGAGGAAGGAAGAAGCAAAGCTGTTGGCTTCGAGTTCGGCATCACGACCCTGCGGACCGCCATGCTTATGTAAAACGAGGTGGGCCAGCTCGTGGGCTGCATCTAGCCGGCTTCGCTCCGCCGACTTGAAGGTGTTCAGGAATACGTAAGGCACGCCGTTTCGCCAGCACGAGAACGCGTCAACGTTCTTGGTGTTCTCCGCCAACGAGAAGACGCGGACGCCCTTTGATTCGAGCAGCTTGATCATGCTGCTGATCGGCTGCTCGCCAAGCGCCCAGTCCTGTCGGATGATCCGTGCGGCCGCGGCCGGATCGCGTTCGTGGGAGAGGTCGATCAGCCTTGGTTCAGGAAGGTTGAATCGCTCCGCGACATAATCCGACAGCAGATATGCCAGCGAGCCCGACGCCAATGCTGCATCTCGCTCGCGAGCGGTCATGGACGAAAGACTGCGAAAGCTCGCGGCGCCTTTCTCTAGGTCGTCGATGTCCCCTCCGAAGAAGAACTCTTTCGGGAACTTCAGCTTCTTCGAGATGAGATCGACCGTCGTCGGGTCTGGCTCGTTATTGCCGCTCTCCAAGCGCGTCACCGTGACCGGCGACATGCCGATCATCTCAGCGAATCCCTTGCTGCTCAGCCTGCGCCGTTTCCGGGCGAGGCTCAATCGTTGCGGATTGAACATTGAAACCGATCAGCTTCGACGCGTGACGTTGATCTCGAAGTCCTGAGCCGGCGCTTCGTCCACCGTAACCATCGGCGTCATGCTAGACCATTCGCCGCGGCGGATCAGGTAAATTCTCTCATTGAACCCTTTAAACTGTCCTTCCTCGATCCTTTTCGGGAAGGAGAGCTCGGCGCGGACGTCGTCGCCATTGATGTATACGAACAGGTACCAGAGCGCGGCGTTCGCCTGCGTGAGTTTCTCCTGCGCCTCACGCTCGAAGTCCTCGAACAGATTCATCTGACCAAGATCGACCGCCCTCGATGCTGCCGGTCCCTTGTCGGAAATACCTTTGGGATCGCGGTCATCGTCGCAGGCGCTGTCTGCATTCTGGAACACGATCTTCATCCCCGTCCCGGGATTGTAGGTCGCCTCGATGTTGTCGGCGCGATCGATCTGCCACCCCTTCGGCCGGAGCACCTCGCGGAGGGCGCCGGTGCCGTAGATGTAGGAAAGCTGGCCGGCAGCGTTCAGCGGATGGTTCAGGACGAAGTTTGCCTTGGCGGCGACCGCCTGCTGAACCACGCTGATGAGCTCGCTCGCCGACAGGCCGAGTTGATCGAGGCGCGACGCAACTTCATAGTCCTGTTCGACGATGCGATCCGCAGCCATCCTGGCGCTCCGTGTTAATTTTCGGAGCCTCACTTGTGGACGAGAAAATTAACACGGTCAAGTGCCCCCAGAAATTGTCCCCGAAGAGCATCAGTCGCGAGATCGCTAACCTCCCTGACCGTCGAATCGGGTTTGGGGTCACCTACAGCTGGTTTGATTCCGTTACCAATGATCTTGCCCATCTCCTTGACCGTCGAATCGGGTTTGGGGTCACCTACAGCCGGTTTGATTCCGTTACCAATGATCTTGCCCATTTCGGCTCCTCCAATCCTGAACCCCAGCGCCAATTAGTGAGCGAGAGAAATGGCAGGGTTCGATGACAGGTACGTGAGCCCGAAGGAGGGCAAATCGAGCACACTCAGATCAAACTGCGGCGGGAGCCTTTCCGGCAGCTACGGCAATATCGGCTATATGGGGCCAGGCGATCCCTTGAACCGCGGTCAGCAACATTCGCAAGCCAGCTCGGCCAGCATCCTTCCGCACCTTGGTGACCCAGAGATGTAAGCGCGGGACCGAAGCCCCGCGCCATTCGTTCACCGCCTGAGCCGGCGGCGGTGCGTCATGAGCCGCTGTCGGCGCTTCATTTGCTCTTTAGTGCTTGGTGAACAGCAGGCTTCCGACGTAATGTGCTATTTCGCGGGCGATGTTGGCGTTGCAGTACTCATCAAAGCCCTTGAAGCCGGGTGCAGAATTACCTTCGATGCAAAAATAGTTCTTGTCCTTGTCCTCGATGATATCGACGCCCGCGATCGATAAGCCGAGTGCAGAACATACCTTCTCGCTGATTTCGACCAGCTTCGGGGTGAGCTCGTATGGCTCGCCGCGACCGCCCGCGGTAATGCCGGCGGTATGAAAACCAGGCTGCGCGATGCGCTTCATGGCTCCTTTCACGCGCCCGCCTATACACACCACGCGGATGTCGGAGATTTCGTCCCCCTCGCCGTCAACACGGTTCTGAATCAGGATCGGTTGTTTTGGATTCATCACTTTCACCAATCGGCCGAACCCCTTCAGCACGTCCTTGGTGAAGCAGACCTGAATGCCAGCTCCATGTGAGCCGACGGGCAGCTTCGCAACTGCGTCGCGCCATTCGCCTCCCGAGAGAGCGATCCAGGCGCCCACGGGGTCCTTGGCATTCTGGACCAAGGTTGTCGGGATCGCGACGCCCGCCAGGGCGAGCCGCTGCATCGTCAGAATCTTGTCCATCGTGATTTGGATAGACGCGCTGGAATTGATCACCAGGCAGCCCATTCGCTCTATCTGGGAGATGATCACGTTCGAATGGGAACCGGTCGCCGAACCGGTGCGCACCAAAAGCAAATCCGGAAGCTCGAAAGGTTCGCCGTCATACATGATGATGGAGGTGAGCCCCATCACGACGGAGAACCGCAGCGGGTGGCATACCTCGACAACAATACCAAGAGCGCGAATCTCGCGCACCAAGTTGCCGATCTCATAGCCCCGATTGCGGTGAGCAAGGATCACAACGCGCTTCATCGTTCGATACCTCCGAACGGCAACCAGAAATTCTGGCCCGTTGCCGGAAATTTGGCCGCTTCTCTAAAAGAAGATCAGTGATGGCGTGGAGTGAATAAAAAGCCCGGCGGACCAGCCCCCTTACCTCACTTTTCGATGAGGCAGCTTGGGGGAAGCCTAGCTTAGCGCCCCTTCACTCCCTATCTCTACCGGACGGCGTTATATTTGTTGCCGGAGCGTTTATCCTGAGAGAGGGGAAAATGGTTTTCCGGATTGAAAGTGGGAAGGACGTTCGAGTCTCGATGGCCATCATCCTGCGCCATGCGAAGCATTTGCTCAGCGTGAAGTTGGGTCGAGAGGTGACGTGGGAGGACGTCGAGAAGCACTTCGGTCTCCATGAGCGGCACCGCAAATACCTGACGAACACGCCCGGGTATAAGAGCTCGCCAAGTACGAAGCTGAAGATCATGGTCAAGTATCTGGCCTTGCTGGAGCCTCCGCCGCTGCCTGACTTTGCCCTGCTTTGGCGGGACAAACTTATGGAGCTGAAGGCGAAGCCTGGCGGTGACCCGTTGAAAGATCACCTGGAGCGTTGGACCGCGCTCTTCAATCACCCCAGCCTCTCGGGTGATCCGGTAACAGTTATAGTTTTGGGCTACTGCAATCTGCTCAGCCACATCACGATGGCTTTGCAGGCTGGGAAAAGCAAGGACTGGTTCGACATCCCTCAATCCCTTGAGAAGGCAGAGCAGCTTGCCGAGACGACGAAGAACCAGTTGGCCGCCCTCAACTTGAGCGCATTGCCTGACGGCGCGAAGAAGACGATCACGTGGCTGCGTCCGATTGTTTTCTTAAACTGGGTGCAGGTGATCCTTGAGCGGGAGAAGCGCGGCTTGTCCCCAGAGCGTGCCCGCAAGCATGTCATAGCGCTTCTGAAAAAGAACAAGGTGCTGACAGTGATCAGGGATGCGCTACAGACAAATCCCTTCTTCTGGCAGCTCGTCTACAATGCGCTTGAGATCGCGTGCGTCCTCGAGGACAAGGATGCTGCTTGGGAGTTCTATGAGAAGCTCGTGGAGCTCGACCCCGGCTTTAAGAGCCTCTCGTACACGCCAGGCGAGGTTATCCCGATCAAGGATGAACCGAACATGGAGTTCTTCCGCAAACTCTATGCAGAGAAGCATGCTCAGAAGCGGCAGCCCCAGAAAACCACCGACCAACCTAAGGAGACCTTGCCATGAGAATCCACGGAACCGGTCTTGGACCTACTTCTTAAGCATCGCGCTGATCGATGAAGGCGAAAACACCACATTTCGCTCGTTAACGAAACCTAGCTTTGCGAGTTCAGCGGCCACTTCTCGGAGTGACCGCTGATTTCTTTTTGATGACCGCCGGCGCAACCGCTTCGCCTGAGCTACGAGCTCGGGTTTAATGATTCGCCGCCCAAGCCGTCACAGCTCTGAGCTTGGGCCGTATCGTTTTTCTTGCGGTCGAGTTGGTCAGGCTCCAGCAGGTAAGTGGTCGGGGCGTTGTATCGTCCGCCGCGTCACACTGCGCGCAGGCCGATCACGCGGTCGTTCCGACCGTGTGGAGAACCAGTTCGCCACAAAGGTGGAACGAGTACGGAAGCAATGGCCCAGTCTAATAGTTCACGGGCCCGCTGAAGCCCCCGTCCGCATGCGCTTATCGGTAAAGCACCGCGCGTGCCGCCGTTGCCGAGACAAGTGGGATTTCTATCGGGGCCCTCTCGTCTCGTGTGTCTCACGCGTGAATCCGTTTTCTGTTTTATGAGTCATGAGACGGAACAGTGAAACAGTGGAAATGTGCTGACGGCATCACCTTTGAAGCTCGCCCTCAGTGCGCAAATCGGCTTGGGCCCCGCGCTCAGGGCGCGCCGGATACCGATTGCAGCGAACATCGTCGGCCCGCCGCGCTCGACGACCAGCAGCAGCGCCTCGGCCGCCGTCTGCCACTCGGGGAGTTCTGCGCGGCCTTCGGGAGCTCGGCGATGTAGTGGCCGGCGTCACACGACGTCGCCAGCTTGCGGCCAGGGGCATCAATTCTCGTGGCCCTCAAGCACGCAAACGGCGCGCCGAAGGGCCCTTACGATCTGAGCCCGCTCGGCAACATCCCACATCTGCTCGACCGCATTAGCAAGGATAGCGTCGCACTGGAGCATCGCATCGACATCCGCACGCAGCTCCAGCTCTTCATTCCTGTCAGCTTCTTCCTGGGCCTTTCGGCGCGTGGTCAAGTCAACAATTACTTCGGCCATTGGTTTGCCCTTTCATGTCCTGGATTGTGGTCCTCGGCGGAGCTGCAACAAGATGCCAGCACCGGGCAGGCGCAGTGGAGGGTTCGTCAGCAGGGTAACTAACAAGTTGCCCTACCGAGCGGAAGTGACGACCTCATAAGTCAAGACACTGAAGCCCGGCGGCACGGCCTGGCCGGGAAAGGACCGTGCGCGCGGGCTGCACTGGCTATCAGGCAAATTCGAGTCGACTCATAAGTTTATGGGACACTGGCTGGGACAGTGAGACGGCTTAGACGGCGGGCCTCGCTGATTCGCGATGGCTCCCAGCTCCACCACCACTGAGCCGCTTCTAGTAAATACATCAGCGCATGCCATACCGGGAGAGTGTTGTGAGTCATGGGACAGAACCTGCTCAACAGGGGGACATGCGAGGATGAAAGAGGTCCTGCCTATGTTTTGGACTGAGAGCACCGGCGATCCCGACGCCAGCTCCAAGAGGGCTTGGTCGGAGGTGCCCGAGGCAGTCCGAAGGGACGTGGAGCAGCATGTGGCGGCTCGCTTGCCGGACGACGTCTTGGAGAAGCTGCGCGATTTGCACGGGCGCAGGCTTTCCATCTGCGGGGATCCGGTGTTCTTTCATTTCGGTGGCGGCCTGACCGTGCGGAATCTTTGCCGAGAGCGGCTGGGCGACGACGCGCTGGCAACCTATGGCGGCTTCGGTGCCGACTGGGATAACTGTTACGTCGGCGTGCTGGCAGCCATCGCTGCGGTAAGGCAGTAGTTTAGGGAGCTTTGCCGCCGAACAACCCGGTCACCGGCAGCGGCTTTTGGCCCCTGCTCGGCTGCAAGGGTGCGTCAGCTCGGTTGGCAAGCTGCTCCCGCAGGCTCGGTGGCTTGTAGAATCCCAGAAGGCCTTGGCCGGCGTCATCGACGCGTGTTGTCGATCGAGGCAGGGTGCGCCGCTCGCATCCGGGAATGATCATCTGGAGGCCGGCCGAGGTGCGTTCAATGTCGGACATTTCTGGCTCCGAAATCCGACTCATAAGATCGCACACGCGCGTCTTTCCGGGATAGTCCCATTCGTCCCGATGTCCCCACCTGAATCGGCAAGTCTTAAGCCGCATGGTACCCCATCGCGCTCGAGCGCTCGACAGCAGGGATGAGGCCTCCTTATGCTGGTTCAGCCCCGCGACTGTATTTCAACTACGCCTGACCATTGCCGATTATAGGAGAAAAGTTGTAGGGCGGCATGGACTCAACTCCTTGTGCTGACAGCGCAAAGTGGTAGTTCTTACCCAATGGGGGCTTTCAGTAACTTTGATTTCCTCTCCGCACAGGAGGAGCGGCTGGCGCGGCTCGGCGCGCTTGCCGAGCGTTATTTCTTCGACGACCCACCCTCGACGCTCATCAAGCTCCGTCAGCTCGCCGAATTTCTGGCCAAGGAGGTTGCCGCCCGCCATGGCCTCCTGCCATCGAGCAGCGTCAGCTTCGACGAGGTGCTGCGCACGCTGCGGCTCCGAGCGGTCCTGCCGCGCGAGATCGCGGATCGCCATACGCGGCTACATCGAGATCTCCGAAAGCCACGGCCAGGGCCGCAAGCATCGCATTACCCCGCTCGGCGAGGCGGAGTGGCTTCGTCTGACCAAGAACAACGAGCGGGCAGACCATTCATGAGATACACCGTCGAGGAAGCAGCCAAGGAATTACGAGCTCCCAGCACCCGCTGGCTGCGGGAAATGGCTGCGCGCGCACCCTACAGACGCGAACGGGGAACCCTTCTACACCCCAATGGGGCGGGACAAGATTCTCCTCCGATCCGACATCGCTCGGATCGAGAGCGCGCTGAGAGAGGACGTCAAACGCCGCTCAGGTTTCAGCCGCCGCGCCCCGGCGAAACGCCCAGGCACGAAATCCGTGCCATCTACTTCCGAGGCCCTATGGAATGAAGCGGCGGATCTCTTAAACGATCCGTCGCTGAGAAAGGGTTCAAAGAATAGAGAGCGGCGAAGCACCCGTGAGAGTGCGCAAATTTGCGCACCCTCATCATAAGGCCTCTACCTTGCTGGCGCCCGATCGCGCCGGCAGAACCATCATGCCTGCACCTGTGTCGGCAGCCGGCGGCCCGTGGCGGAATCGATGCCTTCCGAGGTAAGGATCGTAGCCGGGCAGCGGCATCCGATCATCCCGGGCTCCGGGCCGAGATGGCGCGACCAGTGCGAGTTGTTGCGCTTCCAGCGCTGCACGGCGCTGTGCCAATCCTTGTCCGAGGTCTGGTGGTTGATCTCGACGCGGGGAGGGGCCTTGGCGGCTTCCTTGGCCACCTCGGCAGTCTTGCGGCGTCCAAACTCGACGCACCACAGCGTCCACGTCTTCGACCAGCTCTGCGAGAACGTGCCGCGCTGGGCGTTGAAGGCATGGAAGCGCAGCACCTCGCTGTCGATCTCGCCGTCGGTCATGCCGTGGTCGTGGGCGACCTCGATGCAGCCGTCGTCTGGCACCCAGGTCTCAGGGAGCGCGGTGCCCAAGGGGTTGTTCGATGCCTCAACGGGCATCGCCTGCAAACCAATCCCTTCGGCAACCTTCGTCGTCGTCGTACCATCCGGCGTTTCCTTGTACAACAACGACAACAGGTTTCGGATGTTTTTTGATTTATGTTTGGTCTGATCCTCTCCGGTCCTGTCCGGTCCGGTCTGTTGGACCTCGTTACGTGAACCGTTACGGTCGGCCAGCTCGCTATCGTCACGTTGGTCGTAACGATGTACGTTACGTTTATCGTGGAGCTTCGCGTTGCGACTACCGCCCAGACGCGCTTCGGTGGCTTTTTGTGTTCGTTCCTTTTGCTTCTGGCGTTGATCGTTAGCTTCAAGCGCCTTCTCGGCCACTACCGGGTGGTACAGGCGGCCATCGGAGCACTCGACGAAGCCATGCAGTGCATCGTCACGGACCTTGGCCCAGCTCTCGACATCGCGGCCGTAGCCGGCAAGCTTGGCCAGAATCCTGTCGTCGGTAGGTATCGAGGCGGCTGGGATCTGGTGCCAGGCGGCGCACCAGAGCAGCACGGCAGCGCGGAATGCCTCACCGCTCAACAGCACGGTTAGATCGCTGTCGCGCAGTCGGATGACGTCGAGCGGCATCCAGGAAAAATCGCGCAGGTCGCAGTCGGGAGGAGTCAATGGGTCCGGCTTCACGAGGCGCCCCTTGGCGCGACAGCACGTCGCGCGCATGCCGGACTGGTTCAAGCGGCGGTCTGCGGTCGGCTCGATCAAGTCGCTTCGGCGCAGCTCCGAGACGCGCGGGCGCACGGTCAGGATGTTCTCACCTAGAGCCGCGGCGATCTCGTCAGCGTTGAACGTGCGCGGATGGTGCTTGGTCAGGAATCCGAGAACACGGCCGCGCACGGTCTTGGCGTGGCCGGCGATCCGTTCGCCGGCTTCTTGGCTGGTGTCGCCTGATGCCTTCCAGCCTGGATTGGCAGGGTACAGCATTAGCGGGCCTCCTGCTCGAAGCCGGCGAGAGCTGCGATCGTATCGGCGAGGCCGGGAGCGACGTGGTAACGGCGCGCAACGAAGCGACCACTCACGGTGCTCGGGCTCGGACGGCCGACGCCGATGCGCGAACTGAGGAAGGAGGATTGGGAGCGGATTGCGCCTGGAAGGCGCCTTCGGTATTGGTTTTCATGTGGAGTGACCTTTGGCCCGTGTCCACTTGCAGGTGGCGCGGGCCTTCTCGTTCCGAGAAGGCTCCAGCGAGGGCAACGATTGAGGGTTTTGGGAGCTAGGCGGCAGTGGGCAGCGAGCGCAGCCAAGCTTCGGCATCGCTCATGAGGATCAGCGTCTTGGCGCCGGCCTTCACGATGCGGAGGCGGCCGGCGCTGACCTCGCGATAAGCAGACGTCTTGCCGAGGCGCGACCAGGCGCAAAACTCGCGGAGAGTCATCGCGGCCGGAGGCGGTCCTTTTTGGTCGGGGACAGGTATAGTTCGCATGCAGCATTTCCTTTCGGACGGTGAAGGCCGCGCTCTATCGAGCGTGACTTGCTGCAAGCATCACGGGACGTCGGCGGACAGTCATTGGACAAGTGCGGACTGTCCGCATTTGACCGGAATTGGCCGAGTTCTACTCGCTCGAGCCGCGGCGTTTCACGCTGTCGAGCTAGGTTGCCTGTGCGTGGGGCACTGCTTCCCCACCAGTGGGCGATGCCTTCCGCTTCAGTGCCCCCAGGACCGGAAGCCGGATCATCCTCAGTTTTACTTTAGCGCGCGACTGATCGTTTTCTCGCTAGGTCCGCGCTGACCTTTTTCACGAAACCAGTTGTCGATAGCTGCGTTGCGCTCTTTGGCACTCGCCGGTATGTCGTCGGTCGGCCAAAGCTCTCTCACCGCCTGACGTATCTTCAGGTGGTACGCTGGCGCCGTTGGCTCGTCCGATATGGATGGAGCGTCATCGTCGGAATCTGCAACATGGATGGAGCTGTAGAGCGCGCCTTGATGTCGCGCGCCACTCCATGCTCCCAATCCAAGACGTCGAGACACGGCCAAATATCCGGCGGTAGTTCTTGGAAGTCGTCGCTGGGCGAAGGCCAGCGGGCAAATAGCTTCACCCGACGCGCCTTGACCGCGCGATAGAATGCCAGGAGCATGAACCTTCGCCAAACGAGGCTCGTCGCAAAACGCACACCTTCTGACTGTTGAGTTCCTTCCGCTGCTTCGTCGTCGCCGATCTTGGCGAGGCCTGCGAACGGTGCGTCGTGGTCGCCGGCAAAGCCTGATTTTTCCAACAGCGCCTCAAGCTGCGGATTGAACTTCAGCGATTCATTCGGCTCCCATAGTATCGCCCAAGGCGTACCACCATGAAGCGCTGCTCTACCCCTGATGGCGTGAAGGAAAAAAGAAATCTCCCTCCCTCTCGATCTATTTCGGCTTTGGACGCACCAGCGTGCTTTTGAAGAAGCTCAACCAGATCCTCATGCGTCGGCGGCTCGAGCTCGTACCCGACATTTGAGATTTCTTCCCGACCTCTGGACTGCTCGAATGCCTCGACCGAAAATAGATTGGCACCGGCACGAGACACCTCACTCGTTATGTCGGCAATTCCAAATCGAAAGGTCGCAAGGCCCAACGGAATCCACCTGTCCTGAGGCTCTTGCCATCCGCTCGCGGATTGTGAAACGCCAGCTCTCACGTCCAAACCCTCCGTTTCAGCCGACCGAACTCGCGGATTGTTTGAACGGCACCACGCGCCCGCCCTGTCGCAGCGTATCGAGATAATCGGCCCACCACTGCATCATCTTCACGCGCTCATCCCAATAGTCGCCGCGCGCATAGGCGCGGCGCACCGCGTTCGGTTCGATGTGCGCAAGTGCCGCTTCAATGGCGTTGGTGCTCCACTTGCCGCTTTCATTGGCCAGCGTGGAGAACGTGGAGCGGAAGCCGTGCGCAGTAGCTTCTTCCTGCGAGAAGCCGATGCGCCGGAGCGCGCCATTCATCGTGTTCTCGCTGATCGGCCGCTTCACGCTACGCAGGCCCGGAAACACCAGCCCGGCCGCACCGTGCCCCGTGATAGGGTGCAGAGCTTTCAGGATGGCCACGGCTTGCGCGGGCAGTGGGATACGGTGGGGCCGGCGCATCTTCATCCGTTCGGCGGGGATTTCCCACTCGCAGCCATCAAGATCGAACTCCGTCCAACTCGCCTGCCGCAATTCTCCTGGACGACAAGCGAGCAGAGCCATGAGTTGCAGCGCGGCCTTCGTCGTCGGCTGCCCCATGAAACCCTCAACGGCCCGCAGTAGGCCGCCGAATGCCGTCGGATCGGTTATCGCAGCTCGGTGCTGGGGTTTTGGTGAAGCGACTGCACCGCGCAGGGCCTGTGTCGGATCGTTCTCGGCGCGCGCGGTCGCGATAGCGTAGCGGAACACCGAACCGACAACGGCGCGCAGTCGCTTGGCCGTCTCCAACTTGCCGGCCGCTTCCAGCGGTCGAAGAACCCGCAGGATCTCGCCGGCCGTGATGTCGGAGATCGGCAGCGTCCCCAGACCGGCCTTGGCGAGATCTAACAGCCACTCGAGCTTGCCTGCGGTCGCAGCAGCGACGCCTTCTCGCTTCTTCTTGGCGATCAATTCATCCGCCATCAGCGCGAACGTGTTGGCGTGGGCCTCTGCCCGCGCGGCCTTCACCTGCCGCTTCCGCGTTGCTGGGTCCACACCGTCTCGTACGAGGGCCGCCGCTTCATCCCTGCGTTTCCTGGCTGCTTCGAGCGGCACACCAGCCGGATCCTTACCGTAGGCCCCGATCGCCAGCCGCTTTCGCTTGCCGCCGAACCGATAGGCGTAATTCCAGAGCTTCCCACCCGTCGGGGTCAGCCACAATTGCAGCCCGCCGCCATCCGAGAGAATCGCGAGCCGCTCGCCCGGCTTTGCGTTCTTGATGGCCTTATCCGTGAGTTTCCCGCCCGCCATGTCCCCCTCCCGAAGTGTGGTCCTTTCGGAATCGCTCGCTGAGTCGAGCACCACCAAAAGAACCACAGTTTTTGCGACTGTCAACGAACGGGGAGAAACGGGCGCGAGCGGGATGCTGTGAAAGCGCATCGATTTCAATGTCTTGAGCATTGAAAACGAACGGTGGAGAACGGCTACGGAGGAATAGTGGTGCCGCAAGAGGGATTCGAACCCCCGACCCCGTCATTACGAATGACGTGCTCTACCAGCTGAGCTATTGCGGCGAACCCTGCCGGGCCCGGGCGATGCCGGCCCCGATACGCGCTTCCTGATATCGGGCATGGCCCGAATTGGCAAGGACAAGCGGCAGGCGAAGTGCGGCTCACGCGCCCCAGCGGGACCAGAATCCGCGCCAACCGCCGGCCTGGGCCTTGGGTGTACCGATTTGTTCCGTAAATTCATCGCTCGGACCGTCGTCATCGATGCCGGGATCATCCGGCGCCCGAACGATCGGGATGACGGCCGGGATCGGCGCAGATGTGGGCTTGCCGAGGTCGGCACGGTTCCGGAACACCGGGGTTGCCGGCAGCGGCGATGATTCGGTGACCTCTGGGATCGGGTTGACCGGCTCGGCAGGCGCCACCGCCGGTTCTGCCTCGACCGTCGGCGGCGCGTTGTCCTGCGCGGCCGAAACAGGGGCGGGGGTCGGGACCGGTGCGATCACGACAGGTTCCGCCGGCGCCTCGCCGGCCAGCGTCACCCGCTTCGGCGGCGGAGCCGCCAGCATGGCTTCCTCGAAGGCGGAGGACTCGATCGTCGTGCCCTTGTCCGAAGGCAGGCTCGCCACCGGCGTCTGCCACTGGAAGGCGTCGAGCCGGCCGGTGACCGGGGAGACCGGACGCCAGCGGTCGCTGACATAGCCGTCCGCGGTCCAGGCCGGGTCGTGACGGGCGCGCACCGCGCGCAAGGTCCAGGCGCGGGCACGGCCGCCGTCGCCGTGCTCGGTGCGTTCGAGTTCGGCCATCAACAGCGCCACGCGCTGGGTCGGATCGTTGACGTAAGGCGCCAGCACCTCGCGCGCACGGGCGAACTCGGACGCATCGATCGCGGCGCGTGCGATCGCAAGCTGTCCCTCGATATGGCCGGCCTTGTCGGCGGGCGTTTTCGCCGCGAGCGTCTCGACCCGCTGCAGGCGCTGCCGCGCGGCATCGCCGAGTTTGACATGCGCATAGGCGTCGGCAAGATCGGGATGCGGATTGGCAAGCCAGGCAGCCTCGACCAGCTTCATGGCACGGCGCACCTGATGCGCCTCGCTTTCGAATTTCGCGGCGAGCACCGCCGCCGGCACCAGGGTCGGCGCGAGCTTCACGGCTTCCATCACGCTCTCGCGCGCGACGTCGCGGTCCATCGTCTCCAATTCCAGCGCGCGCGCCGTCAGCAGCACGCCGCGCTGCCGGCGGTAGCCCGGCTTGTCGATCAGGCCCGCGGACAGGTTCGAATCGAGGATCGCGAGCGCGCCGCTCCAGTCGCCACGCGCGCAGCGGAAGCCGAGCACCGCATGCGAGGCCCAGGTCGAGGACGGCGACAGCTTGATCGCTTCCTCCGCGATCATCACGGCGCCGACCACATCGTCGGCGCGCTGCGCCTCGATGAAGAGGCCGCGCAGGCCGAGCAGCCGCGTATCGTCGCGCTCGGCCATGGCGCGGAAGGCGCGCTGCGCCTCGTCGCGATTGCCGTCGAGCTGGGCTGATTGCGCGTGCAGGAGGAGCGCGAGCGGATCGTTCGGCGCATATCGCCGCGCCGCTTCGGCGTGACGGCGGGCAATCGCAGTGTCGCCGTGGCCGATCGCGAGCAGGCCGTGAGTGATGGCGTGGCGGCCGCGGGCATGACGCTTTTCATGCCGGCGGCGGCGCATCCGCCCCGGTGCGCGCCAGACCACCGTCAGGATGCTCCAGAGCAAGACGATCAGGACTGCGAATATGCCGAGGCAGAGCACGAACACCGGAATGCTCGGTGAGGCCCGAAAACCGCCCCAGGTCAGCACGACGTCGCCGGGCTGATCGGCAACCCAGGCCGCGCCGGCGCCTGCGAGCGCAATCAGAACAAGGAAGAGAACGATGCGAAGCATGGCTATCCCTATGCACGCGGATTGTTGCGCGAATCTTGTTGAGCAGGCTTATTGACCAGGCTTGGCGAGGCCGGCCAGAGCGTCGTCGGCGAATTTGCGGGACGCCGCGAGCGCGGCATCGCGCGCGTCGGCCTTGTCGAGCCAGGCTTGTGCCGGCGCGCGATCGGCCTCAGGCAGCGTCTTCAGCTCGCGACGCGCCTCGACGAAATCGTTGCGCAGCGCCGCGGAAGTGACCCGCGTGACAATGGCGCCGCGGTCATTGCCGACGCCGTCGGTACGCTCGATGCGGACGAGCTTTGATGCTCCCGCCTGAAGGCGCTCGACGATGCCCGCATTGCTGCTCGGCGCCTCCGGCGGCGGCGACAATTTCGGCACGATGTTCAGGAGCTCGCGGGTCAGCGCGACCGGCGTCGGAATGCCTGATGCCGCAAACGCATCGAGCGGCTTCAGCAATTCGGGGTTGGCCGCGAACGACCGCGCAGCAGTGAGCTGCGCCCGGTAGGGATCATTGTGACGAACGGCAACGTCGAGCAGGGTGGCGGCGACCACATAGCGCAACGGTTTATCGTCCATCACCCTGGCATCGGCGATCTTTTCGCCCTGCTGCGCGAGCTCCGCGCGCGCGGTGGTGCTGGCGCGCTCGAGCTCGGAGATACGGTCGTCGAGGGCGGCGAAGCCGGGCGAAGCCGCCGCGTCACGCGGCGCGGATTTCGCGTCATTCAATGCGCTCGCGGTCTTCTCGGACTGAGTGCGCAGATTGGCGACGTCGCCGCGCAGGGTGCCGACGGATTTCTCCAGCGCATCGAGCCGTGCGACGATGGCCGGATCGGGGGCGGGCTTGCCCGTCCTGGCTTCGACTGCGGCGACACGTCCGCTCAGCGCATCGACCGTGGCACTCGTCACCTGCGGCGCGGCCGGCGGCGCCTGCACCGCGGGCCAGCCCAGCAGCCAGCCGACCGCGATCACGAGCGCGGCTGCAGCGGCCCCGGAAAATGGCGCGATGACCCAGGGAGAAATGGCGCCCGATGCAATGGCGGCCTGCGCCTCGCCATGCTCCGGTTCGGCCTTCGCTGTCTCGCCCTTGGCCGTCTCGACTTTGGCATCTTCGGCACCGGCCTGCTCGGCTGTTGCCTGCTCGGCCGATGTCTGCGCCTCCGGCTCACCCGCCACATCCTGCGGCTGGGTGGAGACTTCAGTCGCCTCAAGGTCGATGGTGGGCGGGGTGCGCTTGGCACGGCCGGACTCCGGGGCCAATCCTGCGTCTTCAGGCTTGTCGTCGGCCATCGTGACGGTTCCTCACACTTTCATACCAGAGACGAGCCCGAGTGCCTCGGATCTGGCCCGTCCTCTTACGCCAAACGCGTCCGCAACGCACGCTCCAAGGCATCAAACAGGGCATTTTCGTCCGGGGTCGCGGCCACCAGGACCTGCGATGCCCCGGCATCACGCAGCACGCTGGCGATCGTCTCGGTCAAGCAGCATTGCGGGATCGCCAGCGCCGAGATTTCGACACCCTCGTCGCGAGCGGCGTCCAAGAAGGCCCGTGCACTGCGCCGGGAGTAGTGCAGCACCGCCGCGATGCCGTGCACGGCAAAGCCGTCGCAGACCTCACGCGGCAGAAGCTTGACCGGGACCATACGGTAGGTCGTCTGAGTGACCATACTAAAGCCTGCCGCGCCGAGCTCGCCGGCGAGATCCCGCGACAGATCGGCGCCCGCAAGATAAAGCAGCGTACTCTTTTTCTTCAGCACCTTGTCGCGCGCGCTCCGCAACACCTTGTCGCGCAAGGAAGCGGAATCGCCGCCGGCGACGATCACATCCGCGAAGCCGAATTCGCGTGCCACGGCGGCCGTGTGCTCGCCGACCGCGAACAGCGGCAGCTCCAGCAGGCCGAGGTCCCGCAATTGCGGCGCGACGGCGCGGATCGCATTGGCCGATGTCACGATGACGGCGCTATAGCTCGCCTCGCCCTCGTCATGGAAGGCGACCGGCTCGAACTTGAGCACTGGCGCAAGCAACACCACATGTCCTCGCGCGCGCAGATTTTCCGCCGTCGCCTCATTGTCGGGATGCGGCCGTGTGACAAGAATGGACATCGCTTGTGTTCCCGGACCACGTGGCGGTGACGCGTTCGCGAGGGATGGCGGCGCGTGACGATTGCGCAAGCCGACCCCGGAATGCTACCGGACGTACCAGAACTCTGCTTTACGGATGAGCGCAAGGGCGCAAATTGGATAACAATTCGCCAATGCTGGTACTGGGCATCGAGACCACCTGCGACGAGACCGCGGCGGCCGTGATCAAGCGCGCACCCGACGGGAGCGGCAGGATCCTGTCCAATGTCGTGCGGTCGCAGGTCGAGGAGCATGCCCGCTTCGGCGGCGTCGTGCCGGAGATCGCGGCGCGCGCCCATGTCGACGTGCTCGACGGCATCATCGACCGCGCCATGACCGAGGCCGGCATCGACTATGCCGAGCTCGACGGCGTGGCGGCCGCTGCGGGACCGGGCTTGATCGGCGGCGTCATCGTCGGGCTCACCACCGCCAAGGCGATCGCGATGGTGCACGACACGCCGCTGGTCGCGGTCAATCATCTCGAGGCGCATGCCCTGACGCCGCGTCTGACCGACGGCGTCGAATTTCCTTACTGCCTGTTCCTCGCCTCCGGCGGCCACACCCAGATCGTCGCGGTCACCGGCGTCGGCCAATATATGCGGCTCGGCACCACCCTCGATGACGCGATCGGCGAGGCCTTCGACAAGGTCGCGAAGATGCTGGGTCTGCCCTATCCGGGCGGCCCGCAGGTCGAACGCGCGGCCGCGAACGGCGATGCGGCGCGCTTCGCGTTCCCGCGGCCGATGCAGGGACGTCCCGATGCGAACTTCTCCCTGTCGGGACTGAAAACGGCAGTCCGCACCGAAGCGAGCCGGCTGGCTGAGATTACGCCGCAGGACGTCAACGATCTCTGCGCCAGCTTTCAGGGCGCGGTGCTGGATTCCACCGCCGACCGGCTGCGAGTCGGTCTCAGGCTTTTCCGAGAACAATTCGGCGCGCCGCGCGCGTGGTCGCGGCCGGCGGTGTCGCCGCCAATCAGGCGATCCGCGGCGCGTTGCTCGACGTTGCCAAGGAAGCGCAGACGCAGCTGATCATGCCACCGCCTGCGCTCTGCACCGATAACGGCGCGATGATCGCCTGGGCCGGCGCCGAACGCCTCGCGCTCGGCATCACCGATACGATGGAGGCACAGCCGCGCGCGCGCTGGCTGCTCGACGCCAACGCCACCGCGCCGGCAGGCTATGGCAAGACGCGGGCAGGATATTGAATGCTGGGGTGTCGCCACGAGCTCCACTTCACCTCGTCCCGCTTGCGGGGAGGTCGGATTGCATCGTAGATGCAATCCGAATGAGGGGGGCTCTCCGCGAATCCAGCTCTCGCCGTCTTTGTGGATAGAGGCCGCTTACCCCAACCCTCTCCCCGCAAGAGCGGGGAGAGGGAGTGGAGGGAGCGCGCCATGACTGTGTTCCAGTCCGTCGCGGTGATCGGCGCAGGTGCCTGGGGCACCGCGCTGGCGATGGTGGCCGCGCGCGCCGGACGGAACGTGACGCTGTGGGCGCGCAACGCCGAACATGCAGGGCGGATCGCATCGACCCGTGACAATCCGCGGCTGCCGGGCGTGCGGCTCGCGCCGGAGATCGTGGTGACGAGCGAGCTGTCGTTCGCCGGGCGTGCCGACATGCTGCTGATCGCAACGCCGGCACAGCATCTGCGCGGCGCGGCCAACATGCTGGCCGCGCACATCACGAAACCCGTTCCGGTCATCGCCTGCGCCAAGGGCATCGAGCACGGCACTCACAAATTCATGACGGATGTGATCGCTGAAGCCGCGCCCCGTGCGCTGCCCGCAATCCTGTCGGGCCCGAGCTTCGCCGACGACGTTGCGCGCGGCCTGCCGACGGCGGTGACGCTGGCGGCAAAGGATGAGAGCTTGGCGGGTGCACTGGTGCAGGCGCTGGGCTCGGCGACCTTCCGGCCCTATCACACCACGGATGTCCGCGGCGTCGAGATCGGCGGCGCCGCCAAGAACGTGCTCGCGATCGCGGTCGGCATTGCGGTCGGACGCAAGCTCGGTGCTTCTGCCCAGGCCGCGCTCACGACCCGCGGCTTTGCCGAGCTGACCCGCCTCGGCCGCGCACTCGGCGCGCGCAGCGAGACGCTCACCGGCCTGTCCGGCCTCGGCGACCTGATCCTGACTTGCTCGAGCCCTCAATCGCGCAATTTCGCGCTCGGCCTCGCGCTCGGACGCGGCGAGCAGCCGCCCGCCGGCAAGCTTGCCGAAGGCGAGTTCACCGCGCCGGTGCTGATCGAACTCCGGGCTTCGCAAAACATCGAGATGCCGGTATCAGAGGCGGTCGCAGCGATCCTGAGCGGCAGGAGCACGATCGATGCCGCGATTTCGGGCCTGCTGACACGGCCGTTCAAGGCAGAGGGATGAACATGGCGTATTGGCTGGTGAAATCCGAACCATCGGTGTGGTCTTGGGACCAGCAGGTCGCGAAGGGCGCCAAGGGCGAGGCCTGGACCGGCGTGCGCAACTACACAGCGCGCATCAATCTGGTGAACATGAAGAAGGGCGACAAGGCGTTCTTCTATCATTCCAACGAGGGCAAGGAGATCGTCGGCATCGCGGAAGTCATCAAGGAGGCCTATCCGGATCCGACCGACAAGACCGAAAAGTTCGTCTGCGTCGATATCAAGGCCGACAAGCCCTTGAAGACGCCGGTGACGATGGCGGCGATCAAGGCCGAAAAGAAACTCGCCGACATGGCGCTGGTGAAATATTCGCGCCTGTCGGTGCAGCCGGTGACGGCCGAGGAATGGAAGCTGGTTTGCAAGATGGGCGGGCTGTAGTCTCCTCTGTCATTCAAGACTCCGGCAGCGCAAAGACTTCGCATGGCGCGGCAATACCACGCAGCGAATGCGTTCCGAGCGTGTCAAGTGGCATGTCCGTCTCGACGGCGAGCGCACCCGACACCAGCACGGTCCGGCCGAGCGGTTTGCACAATCCTTCGAGGCGGCTGGCGAGGTTGACGGCGGGACCGATCGCGGTGAAGTCCAGCCGGTTGGCGGCGCCGATATTGCCCCACAGCATTTCGCCGAGATGAAGCGCGGCACCGAACGACAGCGGCGGCAGACCGTGGACGCGACGCTCCTCATTGAGATGAGCCATGCCGGCCCTCGCCGCACCTGCCGCCCGCAGAGCTGAAACGCAGGCGTGACGCGGCGCGGCGTCGATCACCGGAAAAATCGCGAGCACGCCGTCACCGATGAATTTCAGCACCTCGCCACCGAAGGCATGCACGGCACCGGCGATGCGATCGAACCAGGCGTCGAGCGCCGCGATGACCTGGGCAGGCGGCGTGGTTTCAGAGAGAATCGTGAAATTACGCAAGTCTGCATAAAGCAGTGCGGCCTGAATGGTCTCGCCGAGATCGCGTCGCAACGGCGCCGCCAGCACCCGCTCGGCACTGCGCTTGCCGAGATAGGCATCCAGCGTTGCCCGCAACGTGGCGCGCGCTGCAAGCACAGCAAGAGGCGTCGCGGCAAAACGCGCGGCCTGGCGCAGTTGGCCGATTTCATCCGCGGTGAACGGACGCGGGCCGATCCAGCCAAGCAGCGGACCGTCCGGTCGCCCGACGATCTCTTCGTGGACTTCGCCGTCCGCGACGCCGCGCAGCCAGCGGCGGCTGGCATCGTTGGGCGGATCGGGCGCCAATCCGCCCGGTGCAAAACCGAGCGCTTCGATCACACGGCCGTTTTCCGCACGCCATAACCAGGTTCGCTTCGCGATCAGCGGATCCGGTACTTCCAGCGTCAAGGCGCCAGCCGCGAGCGGCACGCCGTCGACGACCAGATGGGCACCGAGTTCCGCAAGCAGGCGGTCGGCTCCAGGACTATCTGAGGCGGTATCGACGAGCCAGGCGAGGGTCGGTGAGAGTCGCATGGGCTGATGATGGCGAAGACGGGCTGCCTTTGTCACGGGTAATCCTTGACGGGGCGCTGCGGCGCCGCCATGTCCCAAAATCAGCCCAAGGGTGATCGCCGATGACCGAGCCGTTCGTATTGCGACGCGAGACCCAGATCGCAGCCCCGCGCGCCACCGTCTTCGCCTATTTGACGGACCCCGAGAAAATCCTGAGCTGGATGGGCTCGGATGCGACCACCGAGCTGCATCCCGGCGGGCTTTATCTGCTGAAAGGTATTGGCCCGCGCGATGGCGTCGCCCGCGGCGCGTTCCGCGAGGTCGTGCCGGTGCATCGCCTGGCCTACACATTCGGCTGGGAGGGCGGTCAGGAAGTGCCGCCCGGGTCGAGCCTGATCGAGATCGACCTGATCGAACGCGACGGTGGAACATTGCTGCGCATGACCCATAGCGGGCTGCCGACCGAGGAGCAGGTGGCCGCGCACGCGAGAGGGTGGGCGCATTATCTCGAGCGACTCACGAGCGCAGCCGCGGGCCGCGATCCCGGCCCCGATAAAGGTGTTTCAGACAAGATGTAACGAAGCGCCGATCAGACCGCCGCGGTCGCCACCACTTGCTGCAACAACTGCTCGCGCCGGGCCTGCGAGCGCTGGCCCTTCAAGGTCGCGGCGAAGCGCTCCAAAATGCCGTCCTCGAAAGCGGTGACGATCGTGTCGTGGACGTAGCTCTTGCGGCAGATCGCCGGCGTATTGGAGAGCTTGTCGGCGGCGGCGCGGATCGCGTCGAGCACCTGCTTCTTGCGGCCGCGCTGGCTGGTCGCCGGCGTGATACGTGACAGCGATTCCACGACGACGGCAGAGGCCATCAGCGTGCGAAAATCTTTCAGCGAAATCTTGATACCGGCGATCTCGCGCAGGAACGCGTTCACCTGCGTGGTGCTGACGGCGCGCACGATGCCGTAGGCATCGCGATACTGGAACATGCGCTTGCCGGGGACGTCGTTGAGGATGCCGATGGCGCGCACCAGCTTGGCGGCGTCACATTCCTTGCGCACCGCCTTGCCGCCCTTCGCCTTGAAGGTCAGCACGAAAGAGTCGTCTTCCAGCGTCACGTTGGACTTGAGTAGCGTGGTGGCGCCGCGGGTGCCGTTGAGGCGGGCATAGGATTCATTGCCGGGGCGAATCGCGGTGCGCGCGATCAGCTCGATCACCGCCGACAGCGCGAATTCCCGCGTCGGCTCGTCGCCCGAAAGGAACGCCGAGACCTTGCGCCGGATTTTGGGCAGCGCACCGACGAGCTTTTCCAGGCGATGCGCCTTGCGGTGCTCGCGGACCTTCTCCCAGTCGGCGTGATAGCGGTATTGCAGCCGGCCCGCGGCATCGCGACCCACCGCCTGGAGATGCGTGCTCGGATCGGCCGAGTAGCGCACCTCGCGATAGGCGGGCGGCACCGCCATGGCATGGAGCCGGCGGATGGTGCGGGCGTCCCGGATGTGGGCGCCGTTGGGACGGACGAAGGAATAGCCCTTGCCGCGGCGGATGCGGCGAATGGTCAGCTCGTTCTGGTCGCCGAGCCGCAGGCCCAACTCCTTGGCCAGCGCCTCGACCGTCGCCGCGGGCGCCGAGTCGAACGCCTTTTTTGGGGCCGGGACGGTTGGAACCGGCCGGTTTCGGCCATTGTCCGAGGGCTTTGGCCAGCGCAATGGCAGCAGGATCGGCCGAAGCGGGCCGCATCGTCCCGAGATTCTGCTGATCCATCATAGTCTTAAGCCTTAGCCTCTCTGTTACCTGTTCAATGCCGCTGTTCTGATCTTTGTTCCAAGGGGGTCTCTTTGGACCCGGGTTCGCCATTTAGGGTGTTCCGAACCGCATTGCGAGTCCCGAATCAGTGAAGGCGGTTCCTTAATACCGTTTGCGACGCATGAGCCCCCTGCGCAGGCCTGTTCCCGAGATCTGGGTAAAGAGTCGAAACCTCTGCCTGCCTGTTTCAGATTTTGCGACAGCCGGCCTTTGCCGCTTGATCCTCCGCATGGCCGGCCGCTCACCGAAGGTCCAGCTTGTGCTCCTTGTCGGGTCCGGTTAGCCCGACGCATAATCGGTTCAACGATCAAGTCGGCCTACGCGTCGCCAGCGTTTGGCTTGCCGTATGTGGAGGGAAGCATGTCCGAGAAGATTTACGACGTCCCCGCGGAATGGGCCAAGCGCGCCTGGGTCGATCAGGCAAAGTACAAGGACATGTACGCCCGCTCGATCGCGGACCCGAACGCCTTCTGGGCCGAGCAGGCCAAGCGCATCGACTGGATGCACGCACCCACCAGAATCGAGAACGTCTCGTTCGCGCCCGGCAACATCTCGATCAAATGGTTCGAGGACGGAATTCTCAACGTCGCCCATAATTGCATCGACCGGCATCTCGCCAGGCGTGCCAACCAGACCGCGATCATCTGGGAAGGCGACGATCCCTCGCAGTCGAAGCACATCACCTACAAGGAGCTGCACGACGAGGTCTGCCGGATGGCCAACATCCTGCGCACCCGCAACGTCAAGAAAGGCGACCGCGTCACCATCTACCTGCCGATGATCCCGGAAGCGGCCTATGCGATGCTGGCCTGCGCGCGGATCGGCGCTGTTCACTCCGTGGTGTTCGCGGGCTTCTCGCCGGACTCGCTCGCGCAGCGTATCAACGACTGCCAGTCGAAAGTCATCATCACCGCGGACGAAGGCCTGCGCGGCGGCAAGAAGGTGCCGCTGAAGGCCAATGTCGACGCGGCGCTTGCCAAGGCCGACGGCGTCGACTGGGTCGTCGTGGTCAAGCGCACCGGCGGCAAGATCGACATGAACCCGACGCGGGACCTCTGGTATCACGAGGCGGCCGCGATGGTGACGACCGAGTGCCCGGCCGAGCACATGCATGCCGAGGACCCGCTGTTCATCCTCTACACCTCGGGCTCGACCGGCCAGCCCAAAGGGGTGCTGCACACTTCGGGCGGCTATCTCGTATTCGCGTCGATGACGCATCAATACGTCTTCGACTATCACGACGGCGACATCTACTGGTGCACCGCCGACGTCGGCTGGGTCACGGGCCACAGCTACATTCTCTACGGGCCGCTCGCCAACGGCGCGACCACGCTGATGTTCGAAGGCGTGCCGAATTACCCGGATAATTCGCGATTCTGGAACGTCATCGACAAGCACAAGGTCAACATCTTCTACACCGCGCCGACCGCGATCCGCGCGCTGATGCAGTCGGGCGACGACCCCGTGAAGAAGACCTCGCGCGCGAGCTTGCGCCTGCTCGGCTCGGTCGGCGAGCCCATCAATCCGGAAGCCTGGGAGTGGTATCACCGCGTTGTCGGCGACGAGCGTTGCCCGATCGTCGACACCTGGTGGCAGACCGAGACCGGCGGCATCCTGATCACGCCGCTGCCGGGCGCGACCAAACTCAAGCCGGGCTCGGCGACGCAGCCGTTCTTCGGCGTGGTGCCTGAAATCGTCGATGCCGACGGCAAGGTGCTGGAGGGCGAGACCTCAGGCAATCTCTGCCTGACCCGTTCATGGCCGGGCCAGATGCGCACGGTCTATGGTGATCACGCCCGCTTCGAGCAGACCTATTTCTCGACTTACAAGGGCAAGTACTTCACCGGCGACGGCTGCCGCCGCGACGCCGACGGCTATTACTGGATCACCGGCCGCGTCGACGACGTCATCAACGTCTCCGGCCATCGCATGGGCACCGCGGAAGTCGAGAGCGCGCTGGTGGCACATGAGAAGGTGTCGGAAGCCGCCGTGGTCGGTTACCCGCACGACATCAAGGGTCAGGGCATCTACGCCTATGTCACCCTGATGACCGGCGTCGAGCCGAGCGATGAGCTGCGCAAGGAACTCATCACCTGGG
This sequence comes from Bradyrhizobium sp. RDM12, assembly GCF_051917485.1. Classification (NCBI taxonomy): domain Bacteria; kingdom Pseudomonadati; phylum Pseudomonadota; class Alphaproteobacteria; order Hyphomicrobiales; family Nitrobacteraceae; genus Bradyrhizobium; species Bradyrhizobium sp. RDM12. The sequence goes on along the minus strand of NZ_CM133064.1, from coordinate 1,277,662 downwards.
TGCGCAAGGAGATCGGCCCGATCGCCGCGCCCGACCAGATCCAGTTCTCGCCGGGCCTGCCCAAGACCCGCTCCGGCAAGATCATGCGCCGCATCCTGCGCAAGATCGCCGAGGACGAGCCAGGCAGTCTCGGCGATACCTCGACCCTCGCCGATCCCGCCGTGGTCGACGATCTCGTCAAGAACCGGCAGAACAAGAAGCCGGCGTAAGGCACGCTCTCCTGCCCCGGACGCGGCGCAGCGCCACTTGGCGGTGCGCTGCAGAGCCGGGGCCCATCTATCCACGCAGAAGGGCCGGGTCCCGGCTCAGCGGAGCGGCGTTGCACGCTGCACCGCGTCCGGGACACGAGACCGCATCCGCGTGCCCCCGAATCAATCGCCATTCACAACCTCACGCACTTGTCAGGGCGCGCGCCGCCGCGCCCGCATCTTTCCGGCCGGGTGTTGTTTTCAAGTCATTTACTTTATTTCGAACATTTCCTTTGTTTCCCCTGCCGGCTCGCACTTGGCGGCCGCGCGTGGAAACCATCCGGTTAACAGGCGCGGTCAAGAATGTCTGGGCGAACGGGCAATTGCCGGTTTGCGTGAATTTGGACGATCCGTTCCGGGCAAGGGGAAAATCGATGTCGATGAAGATTGCACTGGCGCTGGCCGCCACAGTCGGGGCGGGGGTCTTGATCTCGACGGCAGCCGAGGCGCGGCCGGAAATGGTGGGGACGCACGTCGCCGACTATTCGCCCGGCACGATCGTGGTCAAAACCAGCGAGCGCCGGCTCTATCTCATTCTCGATGACGGCCACGCCATGCGCTATCCTGTCGGCGTCGGCAAATCCGGCAAACAATGGGCCGGCACCACCCGCATCGACGGCAAGTACCGCAATCCGGCCTGGTCGCCGCCCGCCGAGGTGAAGCGCGACAAGCCGCAGCTTCCCGATGTCATCCCGGGCGGTTCGCCGCGCAACCCGATGGGTGTTGCGGCAATGACGCTGGCCGGCGGCGAATATGCCATCCACGGCACCAACGTGCCGGGCTCGGTGGGCGGTTTCGTCTCCTATGGCTGCATCCGCATGCTCAACGACGACATCACCGATCTCTACAGCCGCGTCTCCGTCGGCACGACGGTGGTGGTGGCGCGCTGATCGTCGCACCCAAAACAGCGTTTGAAAGAGCCGCGTTTCGACGCGGCTTTTTTATTGCCAGAAGCGCCAGCCGCGCGCGCACCAGCCGGCGCGGTGGCCGCCATTGTAGCTGCGGGCGTAGCCGCCCGCGAGCATCGCCGCCGAAACGCTGGCGGTCCGTCTGGTCGCGACATCGGCGAGAACGCGCCCGTATTTTTCGAAGCCGAGATTGTAGATGGTGACGCCGCCCTGGCCGAGCAGATTGCGCAGCGCCGCGGTGGCGGCTTCCGCTCTGTCCAGCTCGTCCTGACAGGACGCCTTCATCTCGGGCGCATCGATGCCGCGCAGGCGAACCCGCGCGACGAGATCGCGCCCATCGCGTTGATGCACGCGCGCAAGAAAGGTGTCGCCGTCGATGGTACGGATGACGTCGATCGGCAGGCGGCTGTCGGATTTGCCGGACTGCTGCAGGATGATCTCGGCGTCCTGCGATTGACCATCGGTCGGGTGCGGAACAGGCCAGTGCGTGCCATGCCTGAAGGCGAGTACGACCGTCAACACGATTCCGACCACGAACATCCACGGCAATAGCCCGGAGAAACGGCGGCCGAATGGCGAGCGGTTGTACGGCGGTCGATAGGGATGGCCGGGGTCGAAGCGCGACATCCGCGCACGCTATGGCTGAGTCGGCAGAGCCCGCAAGAGAGCTTCAGAAATCCGAAGCGATGCCCTTGCGCTCCCAATCACCGTAGCGGGTGGGCTCAGGTCCTTTCGGACCCTGCAATTCTTTCGGTGCTGCCTCGGGGTGCGCCGCCGCGGCCCGCCGGCGTTCTTCGGCCTCGGCTAGCGCGCGCTGCGCGGCCGGCGGCAAGGGCTTGCGATCGGGAATGGAAGGCTGGTCACTCATCGCCGGGTGTCCTAGCGCAGGATCGAGGGTGGCGCGACGTCCAATAACGCATTGCTGAAATGGCAGCGACGGGCTGAAATCGCCAGAGGTCCATTCTTACATTTGGCATATTCGCGTGCCACAGCTGGCGTTCTTAAGGCATGCGCCCATACTGGCGGAACTGCCGCTCGCTCAGAACCTTACTTCCGCATGCCATCTCAACGTTTCGCTCCTCCGTCCGAAGTGCCCGGTCTCGCGGCGCGGCGGATCGCTGCCGACATCGTCGACGGCGTCTTGCACAAGCGCCGCACGCTCGATGACCAGCTCGACGGCTCCGGCGCCCATCCCGGACTGAAGACGCTCGCCGACCGAGACCGCGCGCTGATGCGGCGGCTGGTCGCAACCATCCTGCGCCGCCTCGGCACGCTCGGCCATGTGCTGTCGCGCCTGCTCGACAAAGGCATTCCCTCCGACGCACCGCGCGCACAGAGCGCGCTCCTGATCGGCGCCGCCCAGATCCTCTGGATGGACGTGCCCGATCACGCCGCGGTCGACCTCTCGGTTCGCCTGGTGCAATCCGACCGGCGCGCCGCGCGCTATGCCGGCCTCGTCAATGCCGTGCTGCGCCGCTGTGCGCGCGAAGGCCAGGCACTGGTCGAAGAGGTCGCCACGCAGTCGCTGGACCTGCCGCCTTGGCTGCTGGCGCGCTGGAGCGCGCATTATGGCGAGGCGACTGCACGGGACATGGCGCTCGCGCTCAGCCACGAACCTTCGCTCGATCTCACCGTGAAGTCCGACGCCGCACAATGGGCGAACCGGCTGCATGGCGAAGTGCTGCCGACCGGATCGGTGCGCACCGTGCTGCACGGTGCCGTGACGATGCTGCCCGGCTTCACCGAAGGACAATGGTGGGTGCAGGACGCCGCCGCCGCGCTGCCGGTCCGGCTGTTCGGCGACATCAAAGGTAAATCCATTGCCGATTTCTGTGCTGCGCCCGGCGGCAAGGCCGCGCAGCTGGCGCAGGCCGGTGCTCATGTCACGGCGATCGACCGCTCGCCGGCGCGGGTGGCGCGCTTGCGTGAGAACCTGAACCGGCTGTCGCTCCAGGCCGAGACCGTCGTCGCCGACGCCGTGGAATGGGCGGGCCCAGCGGATGGCCTTGATGGAATCCTGATCGATGCGCCCTGCACCTCGACCGGGACGATCCGTCGGCACCCGGATGTTGCGTGGCTGCGCCAGGAATCCGATATCGCCGCGATGACGGTGCTCCAACAACGGTTGCTGCGCAGATCCGTCTCGCTGCTCAAACCGGGCGGGACGCTGGTCTACTGCACGTGTTCGCTGGAACCCGAAGAAGGCGAGCAAGCCGTCGCCGCGCTGCTGGCCGCAGAGCCTGCGCTTCGCCGCGTGCCGATCGAGGCCGGCGAGGTCTCCGGGCTCAGCGAGATCATCACCGCCGAGGGCGATCTCCGGACCCTGCCGAGCCACCTGCCGCACGCCGACCCGAAGCTCGGCGGGCTCGACGGATTTTTCGCGGCCCGGCTCGTTAAATCCTGATTTTGCACCGGATTTTGCTAGCGCTGGACTGATTCGGGGCCATTCAAGGTGGTGTCCGCGGTCCGATTTTGGGATTAATAAGGATTCGTCGGAATCCTCTCCCCCTTCAAGGCAAGGCGTGTCGGTCGCTCAACGCAGACGTATCTCGACGCTGGTGATGAACCGCTTCGCGCGGAACATGCTCGCGCGCGCGAGCGGCGGCTCGGTTGCGCTGTCGCGGGTGTGGCCGGGCCGCGCCGATCGGCTGATCATCGCGCCGCATGATCTGCGCACCGCGGATGCGACACGCGCTGCCGAAATCTATGCCGGGCGCTTCGTTTTCGCCGGCAAGATCGTCAACTGCCACGGCCGCTCGATCTTCGATCTCGATCCGCCCTCGGAGGATTGGGAGGTCGCGCTGCTCGGCTTCGGCTGGCTGCGGCATCTGCGCGCCGCCGATACGGCGCTGACGCGGGCGAATGCACGCGCGCTGGTCGAGGACTGGATCAGCAACCCCGCCAACAAGCGCCGGCCCGTCGCCCGCCGCGCCGACGTGCTGGCCCGGCGCGTGATCTCGCTGTTGTCGCAGGCGCCGCTGGTGCTCAACGACACCGACAACAAATTCTACCGCCGCTATCTGCGCGCGCTGGGCCGCGAGATCCGCTTCCTGCGCTACACCATGGTCAACATTCCTGACGGCGTGCCGAAGCTCCAGGTGCAGATCGCACTGTGCTACACGACGCTCTGCCTCGCCAACCAGGCCCGTCACATCCGCAGCGCGTCGAAAAAGCTCTCTGACGAATTGCAGCGGCAGATTCTCCCCGACGGCGGCCACATCTCGCGCAACCCGGGCGCGCTGATCGAGCTGCTGATCGACCTGTTGCCGCTGCGGCAGACCTTTGCCGCGCGCAACATTGCGCCGCCGCCGGCGCTGCTCAATGCGATCGACCGCATGATGCCGATGCTGCGCTTCTTCCGGCACGGCGACGGCAATTTCGCGTTGTTCAACGGCATGAGCGCGACGTCTTCGGACCTGCTCGCCACCCTGCTCGCCTATGACGACGCCCATGGCACCCCGATGGCGAACATGCCGCACACCGGCTTCCAGCGCCTCGATGCCGGCCCGACCACGCTGATCATCGACACCGGCCCGCCGCCACCGCCTGGCGTCAGCCACGACGCACATGCCGGCTGCCTGTCGTTCGAGCTGTCCTCCGGCATCAGCCGCATCGTCACCAATTGCGGCATGCCGACGACCGGCCGTGACAATTGGCGGCCGTTCGCGCGCGGCACCGCGGCGCATTCGACCCTCACCTATCATGACACCTCGTCCTGCCAGTTCGTCGAGATGTCGGCGATGAAGCGACTGCTGCGCGGCGCGCCCATCACCAGCGGCCCCCATGAGGTGGAGAGCTATCGCGAGATCGTGCAGGAAGGCACGCTGCTCACGAGCTCGCATGACGGTTATCTCGCCAAGTTCGGCGTGATCCATCGCCGGGTGTTGATGATCACCAATGACGGCGGGCGGGTCGACGGTGAGGACATGCTGTCGCCGCCGCAGGGCGGGCGCCTCAAGGGCGCTGACGCCGGTTTCGCGCTGCGCTTCCATCTGCATCCCGCGGTGAAGGCGAGTCGGCTGTCGGACGCTCGCGGTGTCATGCTGGTGCTGCCGAACCGCGACGTCTGGACCTTCGAAGCCCTGGACGACAAAGTCGACCTCGAGGACAGCGTGTTCCTGGCCGGCAATGACGGTCCCCGCCGCACCGCGCAGATCGTGATCCGTCAGGATGCGCGCCAGGTGCCCTCGATCCGCTGGAGCTTTGTCCGTTCCACCGCCTCGCCCGCGGTCACCAATGCCCGCCGCAACGCCCGGCGCGAGCCGGAACTTCCGCTGTAAACAGGCGCGATCCAGCCCCATCTCCTCGTTGTGAAAACGGCCAAAAGCTGCTATCGAGCGCTCGTTCGCGCGACTGGCGACCTGGGATGGAGCACCATCGGGAAGCGCGAGACATATCCGCCGCGCGCCTGGGCATAGACACTCCTTTTGACAGAGGATCTTGCTCATGACTGACCATCCCCGCCGCGTTGCCCGTGCCCTGCTTTCCGTTTCCGACAAGACCGGCCTGATCGAATTCGCCAAGGCGCTTGCCGCGCATGATGTCGAGCTGGTCTCGACCGGCGGCACCGCGAAAGCAATCGCCGCCGCCGGCCTCAAGGTGAAAGACGTATCCGACCTCACCGGCTTCCCCGAGATGATGGACGGCCGCGTCAAGACGCTGCATCCGAAGGTGCATGGCGGCCTGCTCGCGATCCGCGACAACAAGGAGCACGCCGAGGCGATGAAGGCGCACGGCATCGCGCCGATCGACCTCCTCGTCGTCAATCTCTATCCATTCGAGGCCACTGTCGACAAGGGCTCGGGTTTCGAGGATTGCATCGAGAACATCGACATCGGTGGCCCCGCGATGATCCGCGCTGCCGCCAAGAACCATGACGACGTCGCCGTCGTGGTCGAGGCAGACGACTACAAGGCCGTGCTCGACGAGCTCGCCGCCAACAAGGGCGCAACGACGCTCACACTGCGGCGGCGGCTTGCCGCAAAGGCCTATGCGCGCACCGCGGCCTACGACGCCGCCATTTCGAACTGGTTCAACCGCCAGCTTGAGATCGACGCGCCCGATTTCCGCGCTTTCGGCGGCAAGCTGATCCAGTCGCTGCGGTACGGCGAGAACCCGCACCAGACTGCGGCGTTCTATGCGATCCCCGACAAGCGTCCGGGCGTCTCGACCGCGCGGCAGCTGCAGGGCAAGGAGCTTTCCTACAACAACATCAACGACACCGACGCCGCCTATGAGTGCATCGGTGAGTTCGACACAAAACGCACCGCCGCCTGCGTTATCGTCAAGCACGCCAATCCCTGCGGCGTTGCCGAAGGCGCGAGCCTCGTCGACGCTTACCGCAAGGCGCTCGCCTGCGATTCCACCTCCGCATTCGGCGGCATCATCGCGATGAACCGCTCGCTCGATGCCGCCACCGCGCGCGAGATCACGAAGATCTTCACCGAGGTAATCATCGCACCCGATGCCAGCGAAGAGGCGATCGAGATCATCGGCGCGCGCAAGAACCTTCGGCTGTTGCTCGCCGGCAGCTTGCCCGATCCGCGCACGGCCGGTCTCACCGCAAAGACCGTAGCGGGCGGTCTGCTCGTGCAGAGCCGCGACAACGCGGTCGTCGACGACATGATTCTCAAGGTCGTGACCAAGCGTGCGCCCACCGACGCCGAGATGCGCGACCTCAAATTTGCATTCCGGGTCGCAAAGCACGTCAAGTCTAACACCATCATCTACGCCAAGGATCTCGCCACCGTCGGCATCGGCGCAGGCCAGATGAGCCGCGTGGATTCAGCGCGGATCGCGGCCCGCAAGGCGCAGGATGCGGCCAATGAGCTAAAGCTCGCGGAGCCGCTCACCAAGGGCTCGGTCGTGGCGTCGGACGCGTTCTTCCCGTTCGCCGACGGCATGCTCGCCTGCATCGAAGCCGGTGCCACCGCCGTGGTGCAGCCCGGCGGTTCGATGCGCGACGACGAGGTGATCAAGGCCGCCGACGAGCACGGCATCGCCATGGTGTTCACGGGGACAAGGCATTTCAGGCACTGATCAGCGTAGCAGGCTACAAGAGCCACGACGGTCCTCTTGACTTCGTCATTGCGAGCGCAGCGAAGCAATCCAGGGTCTTTCCGCAGAGGAAGTCTGGATTGCTTTCGTCGCCAGCGCAAAGTTGCTTTGCAATTTTGTCGCGGGCTCCTCGCAATGACGGCGGTGAGATCGGAGCGCGGCTAATTTAGTCCCGCACCCGCATCAGCAGCGCGAACCCGGTGACGAAAAACGCGACCAGCACGGCCATGCCGGCCTTCTGGCTTCCGGTTGCCGCCGTGATCACGCCGATCAGCAGCGGGCCGGTGAAGGACGTGACCTTCCCGGTCAGCGCGAACAGGCCAAAATACTGCGCGATGCGATCCTTCGGCGCGAGGCGGATCAGCAGCGTGCGCGACGCCGCCTGAAGCGGGCCGCCAGCCGCGCCGATCAGGCAACCCAGCACGATATAGGCACGCTCGGCGGCAGCAGCGAACAGGGGGCCGCCGGGCTGCGGCGGCGCGACCTTGACGAATAGCACGCTGTCCTTGTCGATCAGGAGAATCGCCGCCACCGAGAGCAGCAGAATCAGCATGCTGCCGGCGATGACGCGCTTCGGACCGAGAAAATCGTCGAGCTTGCCGCCAAGCCAGGCGCCGAAGGTGCCGGCAACGGCGAGAATGATTCCAAACGTGCCGATCTGGATCGTGTGCCAGCCGAAGGTACCAGCGGCATAGATGCCGCCAAACGCAAACAGCGACACCAGCCCGTCCGTGTAGATCATGTTTGCGAGCAGAAACGCCGCGAGCGACTTCTGCTCCGGCAAATCTTTCAGCGATCGCTTCAGATCCGCCAGGCCTTCATGCAGCGCCGCGAGAACCGGACGTTTCGCCGGATAATCCGGCGTGAACAAGAACATCGGCGTCACGAAGATGATGAACCACAGCCCGGTCAGCGGTCCTGCAGCACGATCGCCTTCATGGGTGGCGGGGTCGAGCCCGAACAGCGGCGTGAAGCCGAGCAGCGTGCGGCCGGTCTCTGGATTGGCGGCAAGAAAGCCGAGCACGATGATCAGGCTGACGATGCCGCCGATATAGCCCGTGGCCCAGCCGGTGCCGGAGAGACGGCCGATGCGCTCCGGCGGCACCAAGGTCGGCATCATCGCGTTGTTGAAGACCGTGGCGAACTCCGCACCGACGCTCGCAAGCGCGACCGCGAGGAGCAGCGGCGGAATGATGGCATGATCGCCGGGCTTGCCGATCCACAGCGCGCAGGAGGCCAGCACGAGCACCGCGCCGAACGCGGCGATCCACGGCTTGCGGCGGCCCGACGCATCCGCGATGGCACCAAGCACCGGTGAGAGCAGCGCGATCGCCATGCCAGCTGCTGCCATCGCAAAACCCCAGAGCGACTGGCCCGTGGCAGGATCTGGCGCAATGCCGGTGGCAAAATAGGGCGCGAACACGAAGGTCGTGATCAGCGTGAAATAGGGCTGCGCGGCCCAGTCGAAGAAGATCCAGCTGACGACCGCGGCGCGCGGCGGATAGGTCCGCGGGGCCGCGGCCATGCACGCCGCCGGTGCGATCGTCGTCATGACGCAGTCCTCATCACAAACAGTTTTGTCTCTCTTAGCCCAAACCGTATAGCATTGCAGCGACGCGTTTTGGATTGGCCTGAGGGCCCGGCGGAAATTTGATGATGGCGTCATTTTCGACACGGCGGACTTTTTTCGCGCTCATCGCCACTCTGGCGTTTGGTCTTGCATCGGCAGCCGCGCAGGATGCGCGGCGGGCTTATCTCCCGCCGGCGCTCGATACGGTGCATGCGATTCCCGCCGAGCACGGCATGGTGGTGGCGCAGGAGAAAATATCTGCGCAGGTCGGCGCCGATATCCTGCGGCGTGGCGGCAATGCCGTCGACGCGGCCGTCGCGACCGGCTTTGCGATGGCAGTGACTTATCCTCGTGCCGGCAATATCGGCGGCGGCGGCTTCATGGTGATCCATTCCGCCGAGCGCAACGAAGACATCGCGATCGACTATCGCGAGACCGCGCCGGCAGCAACCACGGCGCAGATATTCCTCGATGCCGACGGCAGGCCCGATCCCGCCAAGTCGCGCGATTCCGGACTTGGCATCGGCGTGCCCGGCACGGTCGCGGGCCTCGCGCTCGCGCTCGAGAAGTTTGGCTCGGGCAAGTTCACGCTGGCGCAGTTGCTCGAACCTGCGATCCTGCTCGCGCGCGACGGATTTATCGTCACCGACGACATCGCCGACACCCTGCCGGGTTGGTACCCGCGACTGGCACGCTGGCCGTCCTCGGCTAAAATTTTCGCAAAGGCCGACGGCTCGCCGCTTGGCGAAGGCGACAGGTTGGTGCAGAGCGATCTCGCCGACACGCTGGCGAGTGTCGCAACGCAAGGGCCGCGCGGCTTCTACGAAGGTCCGGTGGCGGAGAAGCTCGCCAAAGCCGTGTCCGACGCCGGCGGCTTCATGACCCCGGCTGACCTGAAGGCCTATCAGGCCGTGATCCGTTCGCCGGTGCGCGGCACCTATCGCGGCTATGACATCGTCTCGATGCCGTTGCCGTCGTCCGGCGGCGTCGTGCTGGTGGAATCGCTCAACATCCTCGAAGGCTTTCAGCTCGCCGATTTGAAGCAGGGTTCACCGGCATCGTTGCATCTGCTGATCGAAGCCATGAAGCGCGCCTATGGGGATCGTGCGCGCTATCTCGGCGATCCCGCCTTCGTCAATGCACCGATCGAGACCCTCACGGCGAAGGACTATGCGGCCAAGCTGCGTGCGAGCATCTCGACCGATCGCGCGACACCGTCGAAGGAGATCGTTTCTGCCCTACCTGCGCCGCGCGAAGGCAGCAACACCACGCACTTCTCCGTCGTCGATGCCAGCGGCAACGCTGTCAGCAACACCTATACGCTGAACTTCAGCTACGGCGTCGGCCTCGTCGCCGACGGCACCGGCGTGCTGTTCAACAACGAGCTCGATGATTTCACCGCGGCGGTCGGCGCGTCCAACGCCTATGGCCTCGTCGGCTACGAGGCCAATCTGCCCGGGCCCGGCAAGCGGCCGTTGTCCTCGATGTCGCCGACCATCGTGCTCAGGGGCGGCAAACCGGTGCTGGTTACGGGCTCGCCCGGCGGCAGCCGCATCATCTCGACCGTGCTCCAGGTGATCGTGAACGTGGTCGACTACAAGATGGACGTGGCGGCCGCCGTGGCCGCGCCACGGCTGCATCACCAATGGCTGCCGGACGAGGTGCGCGTCGAGCGCGGCTTTCCCGATGAGGTGCTGTTCGAGTTGAAGGCGATGGATCATCTCATCGTCGAGCCGATGGGGCAGACCTCCGCCAACTCGATTCTCGTGACGCCGAACGGGCCCTCGGCGCACCGGATCCGCGCTCGCGCGGCGCGGAAGCGGCAGGACAGTAGTCCTGCCCCTGCATGGCACGACCGCGCCCGTCGGCTTGCGCCGGCCGCCGCGCGTGCTACCACCGCCCGGCCAAGGAATTTGCCGGGAAAACGCACATGACCACAGCCGATCCGACTGGGCGCATCGAACGCGCCGAGATCGAGGACACCAGCCTTCTCGCCTTCTACCGCGACATGAATGCGCCGGAGCGAAAGACGTTCTGGGCCTGCGCAGCAGGCTGGGCGCTCGACGGCATGGACTTCATGATCTACCCATTGGTGATCGGCACCATTGTCGCACTGTGGAAGGTCGATGCGGCCTCGGCCGGCCTTGCCGGCACGGTGACGCTGCTGGCCTCCGCCATCGGCGGCTGGCTCGGCGGTTATCTCTCCGACCATATCGGCCGGGTCAGGACGCTTCAGATCACCATCATCTGGTTCTCGGTCTTCTCGCTGGTCTGCGCGGTCGTGCAGAATTTCGAGCAGCTTTTGCTCGCGCGCGCCGTGCTTGGCCTTGGCTTCGGCGGCGAATGGGCCGCGGGCGCCGTACTGATGGGCGAAGCGATCCGGCCGCAATATCGTGGACGCGCGGTCGGCTCGGTGCAATCGGGCTGGGCAGTCGGCTGGGGTCTTGCCGTGCTGTCGCAGGCAATCCTGTTCTCATTGATGCCGGCGGAGACAGCCTGGCGCTGGATGTTCGTGATCGGCGCGCTGCCAGCGCTGCTGGTGTTCTACATCCGCCGCTCCGTCACCGAGCCGGAAATTGCGGCCGAGGCGCGGGCGAAGCAGGCCGCAAGCGGCAATCGTCCGGCGCTCTGGGAAATCTTTTCGGGTCCGATCCTGAAGACCACGATCCTGGCGTCGCTGATGGCGACGGGTTGCCAGGGCGGCTACTACGCCGTCACCTTCTGGGTGCCGCAATTCCTGACCAAGGAGCGTCACCTGTCGATCGTCGGTTCGACCGGCTATCTGTCGACGCTGATCATCGGGTCCTTCATCGGTTATCTCGTCGGCGCCTGGCTGGCCGACCGGATCGGACGGCGCAATCTGTTCCTGATCTTCTCGATCGGCGCCATGGCCGTCGTGCTGCTCTACACGCAACTGCCGCTGACCAACGAGATCCTGTGGGTGCTCGGCTTCCCGCTCGGCTTCTTCGCCTCTGGCTATTTCTCAGGGATCGGCGCATTCCTGACCGAGCTCTATCCGACGCGGCTGCGCGGCTCGGGCCAGGGCTTTGCTACAATTTCGGCCGCGGCATCGGCGCGCTGTTTCCGTTCCTCGTCGGCGCGCTGTCGGCATCGACGTCGCTGGCGAACGCGATCGCGATCTTTGCCGTCGTGGCCTACGCGGTGTTCTTCATCGCTGCCTTCGCGCTGCCGGAGACGCGCGGCCGCGTGCTGCACGCGGACTGAAAGGTCATCCGGGGCGGTGAGGAAACTTACCGCCCCACCTGGTACGGGCCGCCCTTCTCAAGGGCGCGCGCATAAGCCGGCCGCGCGTGAATGCGCTCCAGGAACGCCATGGCCTTGGGATGGCCTTGCTCGAGCCCGCCGCGCGCTTGTGCTGCTTCAAGCGGAAAGCTCATCTGGATGTCCGCTGCAGTGAATTCATTGCCGGCAAACCACTCGGTCTTGCCGAGCTCGCCTTCCCAATAGTCCATGTGCTGCTTGAGCTGCGGATTGACCAGCGCGGTCAGCGCCTGGTTCGACACCTTGCGCACCAGCGGCCGAAGCAGCGCGGGGGCGCGCTTCGGCATCAGCGTGAACAGCAGCTTCAGCAGCAGCGGCGACATCGCCGATCCCTCCGCATAGTGCAGCCAGTAGGTGAATCGCAGCCGCTCCGGCGTATTCGGCGGGGGATCAGCCGGCCATTGCCGTAGGTCGCGACGAGATATTCGATGATCGCACCTGATTCGGCGATGGTGCTGCCGTTATCGGTGATGACGGGCGACTTGCCGAGCGGATGGATCGCGCGCAGCTCCTTCGGCGCACGCATATCCGGCTGGCGCTGATAACGCACGATCTCGTAGGGCGCGCCCAACTCCTCGAGCAGCCAGAGCACCCGCTGCGAACGCGAATTGTTGAGGTGGTGGACGGTCAGCATCGCGAGATCCTTAGGGCTGGGCGTGATCGGTCGGCCGGGTACCTGCCAGCCCGGAACCGCAATGTCGAGCCATTCGGGCGGGATATTTTCATCCGGGTATATTGACCTCAGCAATTTACCCGGTTATTAAGTCGCCAGGGTCATCGATATGGCAATGATTTCAATGCAGAGGATTTTCACCGCATTCCAGGGCCCACGCCGCCTGGTCTCCGGGCCGGCGGGAGAGGTCGCGCTGGTCGTCAAGCGCGTGGCGCGACGGCCGGACGAGCCCATCATCATCTTCGAGGATGCCACGGGCCGATCGATCGACTTCGATCTGCGCGGCGGGGATCGCGAGGTGCTGGCGCGCCTGGCGAAGCTGATCCCGCCGCCGCTTGAGGAGATCGCTCCACCAACCGAACCTCGCGGCCGCGGCCGGCCGAAACTCGGCGTGGTCGCGCGCGAGGTGACGCTGCTGCCGCGGCACTGGGAGTGGCTCGGCGCGCAGCCCGGCGGCGCTTCGGTCGCCTTGCGAAAACTTGTCGACGAGGCTCGACGCGCGAGCGGCGACAAGGACCGCGCACGGCAGGCGCGCGATGCGGCCTATCACTTCATGTCGACCATGGCCGGCAATCTGGCGCAGTTCGAGGAAGCGTCGCGTGCGCTGTTTGCGGATGACAGGCGGCGCTTCACCGGACTGATCGCCGACTGGCCGGCCGACATCCGCGACCACATCGTCAAGCTCGCCTATAGCGACCGCGCCTAGGCGCGATCTTCAACAACCCCAGACGGCCAAGCCGCGCGTGCTTCGCGCGGCAACGGCTTTGCTCGCCCTGATGAAAGGCCCATCCATGCCCGCCCCAAAACCGCTCTGGAAAAGCTTCCTGCGCTTCCTCGCCCCGTTGATGTTGAGCAACGCGCTGCAATCGCTGTTCGGCACCGTCAGCAATGTCTATCTCGGTCAGATGATCGGCGTAGATGCACTGGCGGCGGTCTCGACATTCTTCCCGGTGTTTTTCTTTCTGTTTGCCTTCGTCATGGGCCTGAGCACCGGCGCCACCGTGCTGATCGGCCAGGCCTTCGGCGCGGGCGACCACGGCAGGATCCGAATCGTTGTCGGCACGACGCTCGCAGTCGGCTTGCTGCTCTCGATCTCTGTCGGATTGGCCGGCGGCCTGTTCAGCCGGCAATTGATGATGGCGCTCGCGACGCCCGCAGACATCCTCGACCAGGCAAGCGCCTATGCCCGCATCATGCTGCTGACGATGCCGCTCGGATTCGTGTTCCTGCTCATGACGGCAATGATCCGCGGCGTCGGCGACGTTGTGACACCGCTGCTCGCGCTGGCATTGTCGACTGCGATCGGCCTGATCCTGACGCCGATGCTGATCCGCGGCGCATTCGGACTGCCGGCGCTCGGCATCACCAGCCCGGCCTGGGCGGCTGCGATCTCCAATGCGGTGACGCTGCCCGCGCTGGCGGCCTATCTGCTGCGGAAGAAGCACGCGCTCGCGCCGGACGCCGCCCTGCTGCGCCATGTGCGGCTCAATCGTGCTGTGATCGGAAAAATCCTCGGCATTGGATTGCCCAGTGCGGTCGGCATGGTCGTGATGGCGATCGCCGAACTGGTTCTGCTCGGCCTCGTCAACGGCTTCGGCTCGGACGCAACGGCGGCTTACGGCGCGGTCAATCAGGTGATGGGCTACACGCAGTTCACGGCGATGTCGATTTCGATCGCGGTCTCGATCCTCGGCGCGCAAGCCATCGGCGGCGGCGACCGGGCGCGGCTCGACGGCATCGTCCGCACTGGTCTTGCGTTCAACCTCGTCCTGACTGGCGGGCTCGTGGCGCTGATCTATCTCGCGCCGCGCACCGTGCTCGGCATCTTCATCACCGACAGCGCCGTGCTCGATCTGGCGAAAGGACTGCTGTTCGTCGCCTTGTGGAGCTCGGTGCCGTTCGGCCTTGCCACCACGTTTTCCGGAGCGATGCGAGCGGCCGGCGTTGCGCTGACGCCGATGCTGCTGTCGATTTTCGCCATTGTCGCGATCGAGCTGCCGGCTGCGGTGATCCTGAGCCGCACGATCGGTCTCGAGGGTGTGTGGGCGGCGTATCCGATCGTGTTCTGCGCCATGTTCGTTTTGCAGATGGGCTATTACCTGCTGGTGTGGCGCAAGCGGAGGATCCGGCGTCTGATCTGATCATCGAGATATTATGATCGTCATTAAACGGTGGACCTGTGGCGTGCGCTGCGCCACAATAGGTGAAAAGCCAGATCAAAAAGCCAGGTCAGGGAGAACGAATTTGCCCCGCACATCACCGCAATTCCTGTTCGATTTCGGCAGCCCGAACGCCTATCTCAGTCATCTGGCTATTCCCGCGATCGAGCAGCGCATCGGCGTCAAATTCGAGTATGTGCCGATCCTGCTCGGCGGCATCTTCAAGTCGACCAACAATAGATCGCCGGCCGAGACGCTCGCCGGTATCAAGAACAAGCGCGAATTCCAGCAGGTCGAGACCGAGCGCTTCGTCAAGCGCTTCAAGGTCCAGCCCTACGTCTTCAATCCCAACTTCCCCGTCAACACGCTGAACCTGATGCGTACCGCGATCGCGGCGCAGCTCGAGGGCGTGTTCGAGACATATGTCGAGGCTGCCTTCCACCACATGTGGCGCGAACCGAAGAAGATGGACGACCTCGAGGTCGCAGCCAAGGCGCTGGCGTCCTCGGGGCTCGATGCCCAAAAGCTGTTCGCCCGCGCCCAGGAACCCGAGGTGAAAGGCAAGCTGATCAAGAACACCGAAGAGGCGGTCGCCCGCGGCGCGTTCGGCTCGCCGACCTTCTTCGTCGGCAACGAGATGTTCTTCGGCAAGGAGCAGCTGCGCGAGGTCGAGGAGATGGTGCTGCAAGGGGGCGAATAATGAGTGGCGAATAGCGAGTCGTGAAATTGTGACTCGTCATTTGCGGCCTCTCGCCCTATTCGCTATTCCCTACTCGCCATTTGCCTCGTTCAACGGAGCTCTACAATGCGTATCCTCGTGGTCGGCGCCGGCGCCATCGGCGGCTATTTTGGTGGCAGGCTGTTGCAGGCCGGCCGCGACGTCACGTTCCTGGTCCGACCGCGCCGCGCCAGCGAGCTCGCAAGCGCCGGCCTCGTCATCAAGAGCCCGAATGGCGACGTGACCTTGAAGAATCCGCCGACCGTGCAGGCCGATGCGCTCAAGGAAAAATTCGACGTCGTGCTGCTGAGCTGCAAGGCGTTCGACCTCGACGATGCCATTAAATCGTTCGCCGCCGCAGTCGGCCCGAACACCACGATCATCCCGATGCTCAACGGCATGAAGCATCTCGACACGCTCGATGCCGAGTTCGGTGCCGAGCGCGTGCTCGGCGGCCTCTGCGCCATCGCCGCAACCTTGAACGAGAAACGCGAGGTGGTGCAGCTGCAGCCGATGCAATCGATCAACTACGGCGAGCGCAATGGCAAATTGTCGGATCGCGTCCAGGCGATCGACGAAGCCTTCAAGAGCGGCATCAAAGGCGCCACCGCCAGCCAGAACATCATGCAGGACATGTGGGAGAAGTGGGTGTTCCTGTCCTCACTCGCCGCAAGCACCTGCCTGATGCGCACCTCGGTCGGCAACATCCTCGCCGCGCCCGGCGGCCGCGACTTCCTGCTCGGCATGCTCGATGAAACCAGCTCGATCGCCACCGCGTCGGGCTACACACCGGGCGGTCCGTTCTTCGAGCGCGTGAAGGGCAACCTCACCACTGAAGGCTCGCCGATGACGGCCTCGATGTTCCGCGACATCAAGGCGGGTTTTCCGGTCGAGGCCGATCACGTCATCGGCGATCTCATCGCGCGCGCCGACGCCGACAAGGTCCCGGTACCGAAGCTGCGCATCGCGTATACGCATCTCAAGGCGTATGAGAAGCAGCGCGCGGGGTAATCGCTGTCATCCCGCACACGCGCAGCGAAGCGCTATTTGAAGTACGCGAGATAGTGCGAGACGGCCGTGATTTCCTCATCGCTCATGTGATAGGCGACATCGGCCATCGCGGCGCCGCCGCCGCCGACGCGCTGGCTGCTCTTGTAGTCGTGCAGCGCCTTGACCAGATATTCCTCGCGCTGACCCGCGAGCCGCGCGACGGCCTTGGTGCCGGCAAAGCTGTCCGTGTGGCATGAGGCGCAGCGGCGGCCGGCGGCAACTTGCGCGCCCTTTTTCGACAGGTCCGGATCCTTGTCGTCCGCGGCCTTCGGCGGCGTCAAGGCCGCGAAATAGGCGCCGAGACTGCGAACATCTTCGTTGGTGATCTCCGCGGCAATCGGCTGCATCTGCTCGTTCTTGCGGGAGCCGGCGCGGAAGAACACCAGCTGCCATTGCAGGAATTGATCGGGCTGGCCGGCCAGCGAGGGAATGTTCTCGGTCTGCGAAATACCGTTCTCGCCGTGACAGCCGGAGCAAACGGCTACCTTCTCCTGGATCGCAGTATTATCGGCGGCGCTTGCGGGAAGGGCGCCGAACGTGAGGAGCGCGGCCGCCCTGATTGCGTGCGAGATGAGCTGCCGGCGCATGGAAGGAATCCCGATCTATCGACTGCCGCGTGAGACTTCGAAATGGAAAAGGCTGCGGCGCCTCTCGGCCACCGCAGCCTCGTGGTCATGTTGCGTTACTTCTTGCTGTAGCTGATCCGATAGATCGCTCCGGCCCAGTCGTCGGCGACGAGGATCGAGCCGTCCTTGGCGAGGATGATATCATCGGGGCGGCCGAGATAGCCCTGATCACCCTCGATCCAGCCGGAGGCGAACACCTCCTGCTTGGGGTTCTTGCCGTCGGGCCCGACGATCACGCGCACGATGCGCCCGCCCTGGTACTTGTGGCGATTCCAGGAGCCGTGCTCGGCGATCAGGATGTTGTTCTTGTACTCGGCGGGGAACTGGTCGCCGGTATAGAACTTCATGCCGAGCGGCGCGACGTGAGCGCCGAGATTCAGCACGGGCGGCGTGAACTCGGAGCACTTGTGGCCCATGGCAAACTTCGGATCGGGAAGGTCGCCCTGGTGGCAGTAGGGATAGCCGAAATGCTCGCCCATCTTCGAGATCATGTTCAGCTTGTCGGAGGGGAGGTCGTCGCTGACCCAGTCGCGCGCATTCTCGGTGAACCAGTATTTTCCGGTGCGCGGATCGACATCGCCGCCGACCGAGTTGCGAACGCCGAGCGCATAGATTTCGGCGTTGCCGGTCTTGGGATCGACGCGCCGGATCTGCGAGACGCTGGTCGGGGGAATGCCGACGTTGAACGGCGGTCCGAACGGAATGTAGAACCAGCCGTCCTTGTCGGCTGCGAGATACTTCCAGCCATGCGCGGCATAGGACGGCATGTCGTCATAGACGACCTTGCCCTCGCCGAGATTGTCGAGCTTGTTTTCGACGTCGTCATAGCGGATCAGCTTGTCGACCGCGATGACGTAGAGCGCACCGTCCTTGACGGCCAGACCCGTGGGCATGTTCAGGCCCTTGAGGATGGTCTTGACCTCTTTCTTTCCGTTCTTGTCCTTGATGGCATAGACGTTGCCGAGGCCGAACGAGCCGACGAACAGCGTGCCCTTGTCACCCCAGGCCATCTGCCGCGCGGCCAGCACGCCGGAGGCATAGACCTCCATCTTGAAGCCCGCCGGCAGCTTCACCTTCTTGATGATGTTGGCGAGCTCGGCATCGGAGGCGCCGGTCGGCGGACCCGAGGGCGGGGCGAGGCCCTTCTGCGCCTCGGTCTCGTCGCCGAGGAACCAGTCATCCGGCGGATGGGTCCAGAAGTCCTTAGTGCCGGATTCGTATTTCTTGAGCGCCCGGCCTTTGTCCTGTTGTGCGTTGACAACGCTGGTCCCGGCAAGAAGGGCCACCGCTGCAAGCGCCAACACGGATCGATGGATCATCGATGTCATCGCGTCACTCCCCTAAGGCAGCCGTCAGAGCTGCGCGTTCTTTGTTTTGCTGTTCGAGCAGGCGAAGTTCTTGGTCTGTCGAGGTGGCAGACGCAAAAAGGTTAGCACATCTGCGAGTGGAGAGAAGCGGGTCGCGTGGTCGGCAGCTGCGGTCAATAAAGATTGAGACGGGATTGTCTCTCGGCGTGCAGGTGCCGACCGACGACACTCTCGCTGCAACGCGGCATCGACGTGACGCGCGCCTCATTTGCGGGCAGCAGAATGGTCGACCAATCCAAAAACGCGAAAACAACCCCATGCACAGTAGAACGACCGAGACCGGACGATGCGCGGTCATCCCGGCCACACACCTGAAGCATCGTGCGAATTGACAAAAGCGGCGACTATTTGGCGACGGGATAGGGTCCATCGTCAAATTGCGTGTCGTGATAGAACTTCGCTCCCACCTCGCGCGCCAGGGAGCTACGGAAATCGGAGCCATCGCGCAGGCTGCGCAGCACATGGGCGAAATCGAATTCCGGATGCCAACCCAGCTCGCATCGCGCGCGCTCGTTGACATAGACGCGGTCGATCCCGGGGAATAGCCGCCAGCCGCGCGTCGCATAGAGCCGGGCGCAATCCGGATAGAGCTCGCGCACGACACCGGCGGCATCACGGAGGAGGGCGGCGAGATGGTGTTGCGCGAATGGAGTGGTCGCGGAGACGATATAGCGGGCAAACCCGATCTCAGGCGCGCGCGCCGCAGCGAGCAGATGGGCGCTCACTGCGTCCGCTATATCCAGCCGCCGATAGAGCAGCTCGTTCGCTTGCGCGTTGTCCCGCGGGTAGACCGATCGCATTGCGGGATCGTCATCGTCCTCCGGAAAGAACCGCGAAGTCCGCAACACCACGACCGGCAGTCCGCGCTCGCGAAAGAACAGCTCGCACAGGTTTTCCGCCATCAGCTTTGTAGTGCCGTAGATGTTCTTCGGGATCGACGGCAGCTCCTCGGTGACCCACACCGCCGCCTGGCCCGCCTCCGGCCGGAGCTGCGAGCCGAACGCGCTGGTGGTGCTGGTGAAAACAAAACTCTTCACGCCGGCCGCGTCGGCCGCCTCGAGCAGATTGAGCGTGCCGGTAACGTTGGTGTCGACAAAGGCCTGCTTGCTGTGGGTCGCCACATGCGGCTTGTGCAGCGTCGCCGTGTGGATGACAGCGGTGACGCCCTCCATCTGCGCCCGGACGAAGCCGGGATCGACGATCGAGCCGACCGCGTCGGTGAAGCGCGATGCCTTCAGGTCGATCCCGCGCGCAGTTGACCCGCGACGCCGGAGCGTCCGGAGAATGGCCTCCCCGAGGTGGCCGGCACTGCCGGTGACGAGGATGGTCATTTGAGACTCACGCCAGTGGCCAGCGGCGTGGAAAACCAGGACCCGACCTGATCTGGCTGGATGCTCTGGGAAAAACTGGAGCGGGCGAAGGGGCTCGAACCCTCGACCCCGACCTTGGCAAGGTCGTGCTCTACCACTGAGCTACACCCGCATCCTGTGTCGGTCGCGTGACGCGCCGGCAACGGCTGTCGTATGCCAAAACCGGGCGGCGAATGCAACAGCTACGGGCGGCATAGATCGCTTTCCGAGCCCCAATATGAGCCCGAACCCGACCGAATCGCCCTAAAAGCACCGGAACTGCCGAATCGACGCCGGTGGATTGAAATTCGGCCGTCCCGGCCCAAATTTAGGGCCTGAAACGAAGCATATGCGATGGCGCCGTGCTAAAGACCCGCCATTCCAGACATCAGACGAGGGGATCCCGTGACGATCATCGACCAGGGTAACGGAGCCGCAGTCCCGGCTGCGGCCGATCTGATCAAGGACACCACCACCCAGACCTTCGTGAAGGACGTCATCGAGGAATCGAAGCGCCAGCCGGTGCTGATCGACTTCTGGGCGGAGTGGTGCGGCCCCTGCAAGCAGCTTACGCCCGTGCTGGAGAAGGCGGTCAAGGCGGCCAAGGGCAAGGTCAAGCTGGTCAAGATGAACATCGACCAGCATCCGGCCATCCCGGGCCAGATGGGCATCCAGTCGATCCCGGCCGTGATCGCCTTCGTGAACGGCCAGCCCGCCGACGGCTTCATGGGCGCCGTGCCGGAGAGCCAGATCAATGCCTTCATCGAAAAGCTGACCAAGGGCGTCACTGCGCCCGGCGAGCCCAACATCGCCGAGATTCTGCAGGAAGCCGAGGCCGTTCTCGCCGAGGGCGACGCCGCAGCCGCCGCGCAGATCTACGCCGAAGTGCTCCAGTACGATTCGACCAACATCGCAGCGCTCGCCGGCCTCACAAAATGCTACGTCACCTCCGGCGCGATGGAGCAGGCGAAGCAGACGCTGGCCATGGTGCCGGAATCCAAGCGCAACGACGCGGCCGTGAAGGCCGTGCAGACCGCGATCGACCTCGCGGAGCAGGCGGAACAGCTCGGGCCCATCGCCGAACTCGAACAGAAAGTCGCCGCAAACCCGCTCGATCATCAGGCACGCTTCGACCTCGCCACGGCGCTGAACGCGCAGGGCAACCGGGCCGCTGCCACCGAGCAGCTGCTCGCGATCGTCAAGCGCGACCGCAAATGGAACGATGACGGCGCCCGCAAGCAGCTGGTGCAGTTCTTCGAGGCCTGGGGCGGCACGGACGAAGCAACCGTCGAGGGACGCAAGCGCTTGTCGACGATCCTGTTTTCATAAGGGCAACGTGCAGGCGACGTCAGCGGGGACCAGATGCCGATCAACATCGAATATCGCGGGCCCGCCGACCTTCCGGAAATCATCCCGGTGTTTCCGCTGCCGGGCGCATTGCTGTTGCCGCGGGGCCAGATGCCGCTCAACATTTTTGAGCCGCGCTATCTCGCGATGGTCGACGACAGTTTTCGCGATGGCCATCGCCTGATCGGCATGATCCAGCCGGATGCGGCGCATTCGCCGAAGGATTCCGACAGGCCGGCGCTGTTCCGCGTCGGCTGCGTCGGCCGCATCACCCAGCTCGCCGAATCGGGCGACGGCCGCTACATCCTCGAGCTCACCGGGGTCGCCCGCTTCAGGGTGGTCGAGGAGCTCGAGGTGCTGACCCCCTACCGGCAGTGCAAGGTCGATTTCTTCGCCTTCACCGACGATTTCACGGCGCGCAAGGGTGAGGAGGCGGTCGATCGCGAGGCGCTGCTGACGGTGCTCGCAGATTTCCTGAAGGCCAACAATCTCAAGGTCGATTGGGAAGGCGTCGAGAGCGCGCCCAACGAGGCACTCGTCAACGCGCTTGCGATGATGTCGCCCTATGGCCCCGCCGAGAAGCAGGCGATGCTGGAAGCACCTGACCTGAAGACCCGCGCCGAGATCCTGATCGCGGTGACCGAGATGGACCTCGCCAAGAAGCGCACCAGCGGCGATCCGCCGCTGCAGTGAGCGCGCGACGCGACGATCAATCGAAATTAGGCAAAAGCTGTTGCCGCATTGTTTACCTCTCCCCAGCGGGCAGAGGTCGGATTGCGCTCGGTGATGCGAAGCATCGTCCGGAGCAATCCGGGTGAGGGGCCGCAGCATTCGGTCAGACCGTAAGCCCTCACCCGGATCGCATCTTACGATGCGATCCGACCTCTCCTTTCGGGAGAGGTGTGGGGATGCCGGATGCGTTTGCGTCCCGTGATCATCGCGCGAATCAAATTCTCGCGTTGAAGCAGTCCCATTCCGACCACGCCGACGATGTGCAGCACGACGAGGGCGATGACCGCGTCCGATGCGTAAGCGTGGGTGTCCTCGATCCACCAGACCCCGAAGAAGGTGACGGTCACCGACAGCGCGCCCGTGATCGCCGAGATGGTGAGTGACAATAGCAGCGCCGTCATCATCAAGGTGCCGGCTGGATTGAGCCCGATGTAGCGGCCGGTGATGCCGCGGCGCAGATTCCAGAGATAGAAGGGCGCAGCACGAAGCCTGACCCCGATCATGCGGAAGCGCGAGTAGCGGCTGCCCCAAAGCCCCAGACCAGGCGGAAGGCCAATAGCCCGATCACAGCATAGCCGACGAGGCGGTGAAGGCTGTCGTAAACGGTGGGCGTGAACCACGCGGCCAGGACGCTTGCCGCGAGGGCCCAGTGCCAGAGACGCAACGGAAGGTCCCAGACCGCGACCGTCCGATCCGCGGGGGTCCAATCGGACACCCCGTGCGTGTCCTGCACCGCTTTATCATTCAAACCGCAATGCCCGCAAAGATTACTTGGCGATCGTGTGCTTCAGGCTGAGATCTTCCGGGCTGTAGAACAGCTCGTAAAGCTTGCCTTCCTTGACGCCATAGACCTCATAGCACGAGCCTTCGATCTTGGAACGGCGCACTTCATAGCCCGCCGCCTTGGCCTTGGCTTCGGCATCGCCTGCCGGCTTCCACGACGCCTTGTCGAGCTTGGTGCAGGTCCTGAAACCGTCGGCCATCGCCGTCGATCCCATGCCGATCCCGACCGTCAGTGCAATGGCAAGAACACGAATGACTCTCACGAATGTCTCCTCCTCTGTCGTGTGCGCAAAGCGCGCCCGAAGGAAGCAAGAGGGATGCTGAAGTCAACTCGGCGCAGGGCTCAGATGCCTTTAGAGAAATTCTAACGGTCGTCAAAACATCAGCGCCGTCCGTGCACAGCGCGTGTTTGGCAGCTCGCTGCGGCCTTAAGCCTCACGGCTCCGATCTGCTCGCAAGCCAATCGACGATCTCCCGGCCGGGATGCCCCGTGCCTCCGGTGACGCGTGTCAACGTCATGTTAGCTCCGTCAGCCTTGCTCGATGGCCCGCCGGTAGGAACGAGCACGGTCTCTCCGGTTGCGACGAGGGAGAGTTCGCCCTGCTCGTCGGCCGCGAGCAGCTCGGCCCGCGCGAACACCTGCCGGCGTCCGGGCCGCACCGTCATACCCTTGGCGATGAAATGACGACCGACGGCCGGCCTCAGGCAGTTCATTGCAAAGTGCGATGCGGTGACCGAGCCGACCAGCGTCGCGGCGGCAAAGCCGCAGGCGGTGTCGAGCAAAGCCGCGATCACGCCAGCATGGAGGTGTCCGGAATATTGAGTGAAGTCGTCGCGCCATCTCATGCGGATTGTCACCTCGCCGTCGCCGGCCGCAACGACATCGAACTCCGCCATGCGGTTAAAGGCGGCGGACGAATTAGCGGCCTTGAGAGCTTGCAGATCGAAGCCTTGGGTGCTCATGCACAGCTCCATCGTGGCGGGCGTTGCTCGAGATTGCTCCTGACCGCTTCGACGTGATTGGGGGTGCCAAGCAGTGCGGCCTGCTCGGCGGTTTCGGCGGCAAGACCGCTGGCGACGTCCGAGGTCGCGGCGAGATTGAGGAGCCGCTTGGCGGCGCGTACGGCATCGGGGCTGCGGCTTGCGATCTCATGCGCGACTGTCGATGCGGCAGCCAGCGGATCGTCGGCAACCCGTGTCGCAAAACCATAGGCCAGCGCCTCGTCCGCCGAAAACACGCGGCCCGTATAGGTGAGCTCGCGCACGACATCTTCGCGCGCGAGATGGCGCATCAATTGCGTGCCCGCCATGTCGGGTACCAGCCCCCATTTGGTCTCGATGACGGCGAGCCGTGTCGCCGGCGCGAGATAGCGAAGGTCCGCGCCGAGCGCGAGCTGGAAGCCACCGCCGAAGGCGACGCCATGGACCGCGGCAATCACGGGCACAGGCAACTCGCGCCAGAGCCAGACGAGGTGCTGCGCATAGTTTGCGAAGCCGTGGCTTCGCCGTGTCAAGTCGACTGACGGGATCAGTGAATCGCCTCTGGTGGTCGCCATGAGCCGATCCAGATCGAGGCCCGCGCAGAACGCCCGCCCTTCGCCGGACAGAATAACGGCGCGGACATCCCTGCGCGCACTGAGCTGCGTGCCGGCCGCGATGAGCGCCTCAAACATCGCGGGGTCGAGGGCATTCATCTTGTCCGGGCGATTGAGCCGGACATGGGCCACGCCATCCACGATGGTCAGCCGAACACGATCTTCCATGACGCAGCTCCATTCGAATGCGTGGCTGTCGTTCCGGCATCAGTAGCCCGCCGCCGCCATCACCACGACCATGCTCAGCGCCATCCAGCCGAAATGCCGGCCGCGTGTCGCCCATGCGTTGGCACCGGCGGAGAAGCCGAACACGCAGATCATGGTGAGGACGATCCAGCGGCGCGCCGGCGCGGAGTCCATCCAGGGCGCCGCGATCAGGAGCATGCCGCAGCCGATCCAGGCGACGGTCGAGGCCTGCCAGACCAGGCGGAGCAAGGTGCGGAGCCGCGCTGGCTCGATCGTGGCGCGGGGAAACACCTTGGTCTCACCGAGGAGGCCATGGATGAGAGCCACCAATATGGCGAGGATTCCGGCGGACCGGAGCAAGAGATCACGCATCATCAAAGCTCCTCGAATTTTCGACCATACATCTGTGTATGGTGAGATAGACGCTGGCGCGGCACCTGTCAATACACTAGTGTATGTTCGGATTTCGGAACCAGACATGACCGACCAGCTCTCCGCCGACGACTGGATCAAAGAGGGCCTCAAGGCGCTCACCAAAAGCGGCTTCACCGCGCTGAAGGCCGATCCTTTGGCAAAGGCCATCGGCGTCTCGCGCGGCAGTTTTTACTGGCATTTTGCCGATCTCGGCGCGTTCCACGCGGCCGTGCTGAAACGCTGGCGCGAGATCGCGGCCGAAGAGATCATCGCCGGGGTCGAGGCCGACAGCGAGGAGCCGCTGACGGCGCTGCTGCGCAGGACGTTTGGCGCCCGGCTCGATCTGGAGCGCGCGGTGCGGAACTGGGCGGCGTTCGATCCGGCGGCGCAAGCGGCCGTCCGCGCCATCGACCGCCGCAGGCTCGACTATATCGAGGCGCTGCTGCAACGACGCGGATTCACCGCTGCAACCGCGCAGGCGCGTGCGCAGATCCTGTACTGGACGTTTCTGGGCTATGCGTTCTCGGCTCCCCAGCTCTCGACCGCACGGCTGCAAGGGCTGCTCGACGAGATCCAGCGGATGATATCCGCGTAGCCCGCGATGGGCGGCCGCAATTTTCTATGCTACACGCAGCCGATCGCCGGAGACCCTGATGAACGCGCCCACAGAACGCCCCGAAAACAGCGTCGATCCAAAACTGCTGGAGATCCTGGTCTGCCCGCTCACCAAGGGCCCGCTGGAATTCGACTCCACCAGGCAGGAGCTGATCTCGCGCAACGCCAAGCTCGCTTATCCGATCCGCGACGGCATTCCGATCATGCTGCCGGAAGAGGCGCGCAAGATCGATTAAATATTGCGAGGGTTCTGCGCGATGACCGCGCAACACTCTCGGTGTCATCCCGGCCTGGTGCGCAATTGCGCACGGGAGCCGGGATCCATAACCACAGGGAGTGGTTGTGGAGCGAAGCTGGTCACTCCGAGTCTTCGCAAAACTGATGCTGCGGAGTATGGGTCCCGGATCTGCGCTGCGCTTGTCCGGGACGACGGCGGAGTGTGGAGCGCTAGCGAGAGCTACAGCGCCTCGCCCTTCAGCAATTTCGGTATCTCACCGGTCAAACCCGCCGCCTGGCGGATGAAGAGATTCTTCAGCGGCGGCGTGCGGTCGACGATGCCGAGGCCGATGTCGCGCACCGTGCGCAGCAAGGTCGACTGGTTCGAGAACAGGAAGTTCAGCGAGTTGGTGGCGACGCCCATCGCCATGGTATCGAAACGGCGCCAGCGCTGGTAGCGCTCGAGCACGTCGGCGCCACCGAGATCCATGCCGAGCCGGGCGGCATCGACCACGACTTCGGCCAGTGCGGCGACATCCTTCAGCCCCATGTTGAGGCCCTGTCCGGCGATGGGGTGAATGACGTGGGCGGAATCGCCGACCAGCGCGAGGCGCTCGGCCACGAAGGAGCGCGCCACGAAATAGGACAGCGGGAACGCACGCGGCTTGTCGAGCGCTTTCACCTCGCCGAGATGCAAACCAAACCGCTGCTCGAGTTCGCCATGAAATTCTTCTTCGCTCAAGCCGATGATGCGCGCGGCCTCTGTGCGGCGCTCGGTCCACACCAGCGACGATCGCTTGCCGGTCAGCGGCAGGATCGCGAACGGACCCGCAGGCAAGAAGTGCTCTTCAGCCCGGCCTTCATGATCGCGCTCGTGGCCAACGGTGACGACGATGCCGGATTGATCGTATTCCCAGCCATGGGTGGCGATGCCGGCACGCTCGCGCAGCTTTGACTTCGCACCATCGGCCGCGACCAAGAGGCTCGCGGCAATCCTGCTGCCATCGCCGAGCGTGATGTCAATGCCGCCGGCGCTGGCATCATAAGACGCAACGGTCGTCGCGCGGAGGTCGATGCCTTCAGCTTCGGCGCGGAGGACAAGCGCATCGATCAGGCGGCGGTTCTCGACCATATGCGCAAAGGGTTCGCCGGGCGCGACGTCGCCGGTGAAATTCAGAAATGCCGGACGCGTGGCGTCCTCGAGCTTGGAATCGGTGACGACCATGTCGAGGATCGGCTGGGCCTCAGCCTTGACATCATCCCAGGCGCCGAGCGCCTCGAACAGACGGCGGCAGGCCGCGACGATGGCGGTGGCGCGGGGATCGCGGCTCGGCCGCGTGGCGAGCGCGGGGTCGGCGACGATGACGGGAATCTCGGGTCCAAGCCCCTGGCGCAGCGCCAGCGCGAGCGCCAGGCCGGCAAACGCGCCGCCGCCAATGACAATGCTACCCTGTGACATACCCAGCTTGTCCTGCCAAAATTCCCGGCCAATTCTTGGTCTTGCTAGCAGACTTGAGGTGGGCGAAACAGTGCGGTGAAACAAGGGCGAAACGCCCCATTGTGTCATTCCGGAGCAGCGAGCCGGGAATGACGATGCGAAAGCTGAATCCGATGTCCAAAGGCCTGATCGATCTGATCTCGATCCTCGATCTCGAGCAGCTCGAGGTGAATCTGTTCCGCGGCAACAGCCCGAAGACGAGCTGGCAGCGGGTGTTCGGCGGCCAGGTGATCGGACAGGCGATGGTCGCGGCCTGCCGCACCGTCGAAGGCCGCCTGCCGCACTCGCTGCACTGCTATTTCATCCTTCCGGGCGATCCGCAGATCCCGATCATCTACCAGGTCGAGCGGCTGCGCGACGGCAAGAGCTATTCGACCCGCCGCGTCACCGCGATCCAGCACGGCAATGCGATCTTCTCGATCATGGTGTCGTTCCATGCCGAGGAGGAGAGCGCGTTCGACCACCAGGAGAAGATGCCCGACGTGCCGCCGCCGGAAAAGCTCACGGCGGAGGAGGTGGCGAAGCAGCCGATGTTCCGCGAGATGCCGGACTTCATCCGCCGCTATTACGAGTCCGATCGCCCGATCGAGCTGCGCCCGGTCGAGCTCGGCCGTTATTTCGGCGAGAGGATCGAGGACGGCCGCATCCATGTCTGGATCAGGACGGCGGCGACGCTGCCGGACGATCCGGCGCTGCACATGTGCGCTCTCGCCTATGCCTCGGACTTCTCGCTGCTCGACGCCATCATGGCACGTTATGGCCGCACCCTGTTCGACAAGCGCATGATGCCGGCGAGCCTCGACCACGCCATGTGGTTTCACCGCCCGTTCCGCGCCGATGAATGGCTGCTCTACGCGCAGGATTCGCCGAGCGCGCAAGGCGGCCGCGGCTTGACCCGCGGCTCGATCTTCAAGCCCGACGGCACGCTGGTCGCCTCCGTGGCGCAGGAAGGCAGCGTGCGCGAGCGGAGAAGCTGATCACTGGAGCGAGCCGCGCGGCACGAGCTCGGTCTGCGACGCAAACCAGTTCATGATCCAGCGATAGACCCACGGGATCGGGATGATGAAGCCGCACAGGATCGCGGCCACGATCCCGCGCCAGAGAATCCCCAGTCCGCTGCCCCTGAAGATGATCTCCCGGCGCGTGCCCTGGATGTTGCGATAGGTCCAGCGCAGCTGGGCTGCGGCGACCCAGGCCCATCCGATGATCGTGATGAGGGAGATCGCGAACAGCAGGTTCCAGCCGATATAACCCAGGACCGAGCCGGTGAAGCTGAGGCCGACCGGCTGCCCGTTGGAGGCGATGTTGGCGACCATCCATTTCAGCAGCATCCAGTAGAGAACGATCTGGACGATGTAGAGCGCGGTGCTCAAAATCTGGATGCCGGTGTAGCCGACGACAATCGCCAGAACGATGAACCCGAAGAACCAGGGCACGATCGCCATGGCAGTGCCGGTGAAGGAGAGGTTGGGCCGGCCCGGGACCCTCACGCAGGACACGATCCATTGCGTGTACCAGACGAACAGCCACGGAATCGGGATGATGAAGCACGAGCCAATCAGCATCACCAGCGTGCGCCAGGTGAAGTCGAGGATACCGAAATCGACCGACAGCGATCCGCCGGCGGCGCTGCCTGCACCGGTATAGGCACCGCCGCCCATCATCGGCGGCCCGCCCGCCGGCATCATCGGCGGCGCACCGCCGCCCGACATCAGACCGGGAATTTCGGCAGCCTTCTGCCAGCCCGCCATGCCTTCGGACCACACCAGCGTATCGCCGCGCACGACGCCCTGCGCAACGAGGTCGCGGAATTGCCCCTCCGGGTAGGGTCCCTGCTGCTTGCCCTCGGATGCGTAGAACCAACTCGCCATGACGCGCCCCCCCAAAATACTTATGTACCGCTCGACGGGTGCTGGTTCACCGCATCCATGCCAAAAATGCATTGTGAGGGATGAACGGCTGCCCTGTACAGAGGCGGCCGTTCACACGCCCAAGCGTTTTTCCGCTTCAATCTGCAAGTTTTTTGTGCCATTTGCCCGGAAAGATGCCAGATTGACGCAGCGCCGGGGACATACGGCGCGGCGCTCCCCGGGAAACAGGCCTGACCATGAAACTCGTCGTCGCGATCATCAAACCTTTCAAGCTCGATGAGGTCCGCCAGGCCCTGACGGCGATCGGCGTCCACGGCATGACCGTGACCGAGGTGAAGGGCTACGGCCGCCAGAAGGGTCACACCGAGATCTATCGCGGCGCGGAATATGTCGTGAATTTCCTGCCGAAGCTGCGGATCGAGATCGCGGTCGCCTCCGACATTGCCGAAAAGGCGGTCGACGTGATCACCGCCTCGGCGCGCACCGGACAGATCGGCGACGGCAAGATCTTCGTCACGCCGATCGACCACGCGCTGCGCATCCGCACCGGCGAGACCGACAGCGACGCGCTGTAAACTTGTTGTCTTGACGCGTTTTCTTCACGCGAACCGGTATCCACTTCGCTCGAAAACGCTCTGATACAGCCTTCTTTGATCGCACCGGGCAACGACGCCATAGCGTGCGACGTCAAATGATGCCCGGGGGGAAATGACATGGCGGGATTGTTGCGCCGCGCAGCTGCTATGGCTGCGCCGATCGGATTTGCTTTGGTCATGGTTTCGCCGGCACGCGCCGCGACGGGCGAGATCAGCACCGCCGACACCGCCTGGATGATCGTCGCCACCGCGCTGGTCCTGATGATGACGATCCCGGGGCTTGCGCTGTTCTATTCCGGCATGGTGCGCAAGAAGAACGTGCTCGCGACCATGGCGCAGAGCCTAGCCGCGGTGACGATCATCTCCATTCTCTGGGTCGCGTTCGGCTATTCGCTCTGCTTCGTCGGTGACGGGCCGTGGATCGGCTCGCTCGATCGCTGGTTCCTCGCCGGCATGACCATGGACAGCGTCAACCCGGCAGCGAAGACGATCCCCGAAGCGCTGTTCATGCTGTACCAGATGACGTTTGCGATCATCACCGTGGCGCTGGTCGCGGGCTCCGTCGCCGACCGCATGCGTTTCTCCGCCTATCTGCTGTTCTCGGTCGCATGGTTCATCTTCGTCTACATTCCGCTGGCGCATTGGGTATGGGGCGGCGGCTTCCTCAACAGCATGGGCGTGCTGGATTTCGCCGGCGGCCTCGTCGTGCATCTGTCGGCCGGCACCGGCGGCCTCGTGGCGGCGAAGGTGATGGGGCGGCGTTACGGTTATGGCACTGAAAATCTCTCGCCGTTCGATCTCTCGCTCGCCGTGATGGGCACCGGCCTGTTGTGGGTCGGCTGGTTCGGCTTCAACGGCGGCTCGGCCGGTGCTGCCAATTCGCGCGCGGTGATGGCGATCATCGCAACGCATCTTGCGGCCTGCTCGGGCGCGCTGACCTGGGGCGCGATCGAATGGTCGACGCGGCGCAAGCCGTCCGTGCTCGGCATGATCTCGGGCGCGGTGGCGGGCCTCGGCACCATCACGCCGGCCTCCGGCTTCGTCGCGCCGTGGCACGGCATCGTCATCGGTATCGCCGCGGGTGGCATCTGCTACTGGGCCTGCACCTGGCTGAAGCACCGCTTCAACTACGACGATTCGCTCGACGTGTTCGGCGTCCACGGCATCGGCGGACTGACCGGCACGCTGCTCGCCGGCGTATTCGCAACCAGCGCGATCGGCGGCACCGCCGGCCTGCTCGAGGGGCATCCGCAGCAATTGCTGCTCCAGCTTTACGGCGTCGCCGTCACCTTCGTCTGGTCGGCGGGCGTGAGCTTTGTCCTGCTCAAGCTGGTCGGGCTGTTCGTGCCCCTGCGGGTGTCGCGCGAGCACGAACTCGAGGGTCTCGACATCTCGCAGCACGGCGAGGCCCTTCAGTAATCGGGCTTGCACCACACATAAGTACGTGCTTATGTATTGGCATGATCGAAGCCGACATCTTCAAGGCGCTGGCCGACCCGACCCGCCGAAAGGTCTTTGAGAAACTCGCTGACGGCAGCCTGAATGCCAGCGCTTTGCGCGACGGTCTGGAGATCAGCCAGCCGGCGATGTCGCAGCACCTTTCGGTGCTGCGTGCGGCAGGCCTCGTGCGCGAGCAGCGGCAGGGCCGCTTTGTGAATTACGAAGTCGACCCGGACGGAATCGTGGCCATCGGGGCATGGCTTGCGCGCTACCGCGCCTACTGGCCGAAGCGCATGGAAGCACTCGCCGATCTCCTCAAGGACATGGATCAATGAGGACCAACAAGGGCTGGATCAACAAGGGCTGGATCAACAAGGACCTGGTTCAATGAGCGACGCAGCAAAGCCTGATCCCTCGGACGCAGACCTTGTGCTCGAATATGAGTTCGATGCGCCGCCGGCAAAGGTCTGGCGCGCCGTGACCATTCCGGCCCTGCGCGAGCGCTGGCTGCCGGATTGCGACCTTGCAGGCGCCGAGCCGGAATCAACGATCACAGGCGAAGAGGTGCGCTACCGGCTTCGCGACGCGGAGCCGCCGTTTCGCGAGAGCCGCGTCATCTTCCGGATCGAGCCGAACGAAGACGGCGGCACCCGCTTCCGCATCATCCAGCAAGCCTGCGACGTAGCACTGCCGCAAGCTGCCAACACCAATTGCTGCCTGATGCGCGCCGCCGCCTAAACAAACAGACTTCATCACCTGCAGACATGGAGGTCGCCGATGCGCGACATGCTTCAGCTCGTCCCTATGGTTGTCGAGCAATCCGCCCGCGGCGAACGATCCTTCGACATCTATTCGCGGCTCCTGCGCGAGCGCATCATCTTCCTCAACGGCGAGGTCAATGATGCGATGTCGGGACTGGTCTGCGCGCAGCTGCTGTTCCTGGAGGCGGAGAATCCGAACAGGCCGATCAATCTCTACATCAACTCCTATGGCGGCGTGGTCACGTCTGGGCTCGCCATGTACGACACCATGCAGTTCATCAAGGCGCCGGTTCATACGCTGTGCATGGGCACCGCGCGCTCGATGGGCTCGTTCCTGCTGATGGCCGGGGAGCCCGGTCACCGCGCCGCGCTGCCCAATGCGAGCCTCCACGTGCATCAGCCGCTCGGCGGCTTCCAGGGCCAGGCGTCCGACATCCTGATCCATGCCAACGAAATGCAGGAGACCAAGCGGCGCATCACCCGGCTCTACGCGCAGCATTGCGGGCGCACCGAGGCGGAGGTGGAACGGACCCTGGACCGAGACCATTTCATGACCGCGCAGCAGGGCGTCGAATGGGGATTGATCGACCGGGTCTTTGCGGCGCGCGAGGCGGCCTAACGGTCCAGCTTGGTTGCGCGTCTCCCGTGAGCGTATCCCATGAGCACGCCGCAATCCGCTTCGATATAGCGCGGCGAGCCCTACAGCCGGCATAATCCCGTAATATTTTACCTCTCGACTGCCCGACACGTGAGCATGAAATGTGTCGACAGCCTGTCATGCCTGCTTTTTGATCAGGCCTGACCAGGGATTGAGCGCGACGTAATGGCGCACTGCAGCGCAATGCCCGCCAAACGCGAAAACCCCCGCTTTCATAGTCCGT
Source organism: Bradyrhizobium sp. RDM12 (assembly GCF_051917485.1). NCBI lineage: Bacteria > Pseudomonadati > Pseudomonadota > Alphaproteobacteria > Hyphomicrobiales > Nitrobacteraceae > Bradyrhizobium > Bradyrhizobium sp. RDM12. The sequence goes on along the minus strand of NZ_CM133064.1, from coordinate 1,244,720 downwards.
TAGGCAAGCCGCCCGATCTGGCACGGCATTTGATTCTAAGGCTCGTGGCTGTGCCCGCGTAGTGAACTTCTCCCTCGTGGCGAACCAGTCGAGAAACGCCCGGCCACGTCCGGACCGGGCCCAAGCGGGGATAGGACCCATGAAAATTGTTATGGCGATTATCAAGCCATTCAAATTGGAAGAAGTCCGTGACGCCCTGACCGCCATTGGCGTTCACGGTCTCACGGTGACGGAAGTCAAGGGTTATGGCCGTCAGAAAGGCCATACGGAAATCTATCGTGGCGCCGAATATGCCGTGAGCTTCCTGCCCAAGATCAAGATCGAAGTCGCTGTCGCTTCCGAGCAGGTCGACAAGACCATCGACGCCATCACGTCCGCTGCGAAAACCGGACAAATCGGCGACGGCAAGATCTTCGTCATCAACCTCGACCATGCGGTCCGCATCCGCACCGGCGAGGCCGACGCCGCGGCCCTTTGATTTCGCGCTCAACCAAAATCCAATCAGGAGTAAATGAAATGACGTTTAAGCGTCCCTATGGCGCGGGATTGGCGGCTCTCGCAGTCGGCCTGTTCGCTGCGACCGCAGCCTATGCCGAGCCAACGGTCAATAAGGGAGATAACGCCTGGATGCTGACATCGACAGTGCTCGTGCTGTTGATGACGATCCCGGGTCTCGCGCTGTTCTACGGCGGCCTCGTTCGTTCCAAGAACATGCTCTCGGTCCTGATGCAGGTGTTCTACACCGTCTGCATCGTCACCGTGATCTGGGCCGTGTACGGCTACAGCCTCGCCTTCACCGGCGGCTCCGACTTCATCGGCGGCTTCTCCAAGGCCTTCATGATGGGCGTCACCACCGACTCGAAGGCCGCGACCTTCTCGGTCGACGCCAACATCTCGGAACTCGTCTATGTCTGCTTCCAGATGACGTTCGCGGCGATCACGCCCGCCCTCATCGTCGGTGCCTTCGCCGAGCGCATGAAGTTCTCGGCGATCGCCCTGTTCATTCCGCTCTGGGTCACGCTGATCTACTTCCCGATCGCGCACATGGTCTGGTACTGGCCCGGCCCGGACGCGATCCAGGACGCTGCCAAGGCTCTCGCTGCTGCAGCTGATGGAGCGGCGAAGACCGCGGCTCAGGCCAAGCTCGACGAGATCAACGCCGACGCCGGCTGGATCTTCAAGAAGGGCGCGATCGACTTCGCTGGCGGCACCGTGGTGCACATCAACGCCGGCATCGCCGGTCTCGTCGGCGCTCTCCTGATCGGCAAGCGCACCGGCTACGGCAAGGAGCTGATGGCTCCGCACTCGCTGACCATGTCGATGATCGGCGCCTCGCTGCTCTGGGTTGGCTGGTTCGGCTTCAACGCCGGCTCCAACCTCGAAGCCAACGGCGGCGCTGCGCTCGCCATGACCAACTCCTTCGTCGCCACCGCAGCCGCCGCGCTGTCGTGGATGTTCGCGGAGTGGATCGTGAAGGGTCATCCGTCGGTGCTCGGCATCATCTCCGGCGCTGTCGCGGGCCTCGTGGCCGTCACGCCTGCCGCCGGCTTCTCCGGCGTGATGGGTGCGATCGTCCTCGGCCTCGTGGTCGGCGTGGTCTGCCTGTTCTTCTGCACCGTGGTGAAGAACGCGCTCGGCTACGATGACTCGCTCGACGTGTTCGGCGTGCACTGCATCGGCGGCATCGTCGGCGCCCTCGGCACCGGCATCCTGGTCAATCCGGCTCTCGGTGGTGCGGGCATCATCGACTACACCGCGATTCCGCCCAAGGTTGCCGATTACGACTTCGCGGCGCAGATGATCTCCCAGATCGAAGCCGTCTGCACCACGCTGGTGTGGTCGGGCGTCGGTTCCGCGATCCTCTTCAAGGTCGTCGATGTGATCGTTGGCCTCCGCGCCAACGTCGAGAGCGAGCGTGAAGGTCTCGACATCACCGACCACACCGAGCGCGCCTACAACATGTAACCGGTCCTCCCGGACGCGATCTCTCCTTGGCGATCGCGTCCACAACTACGGTTTGGGCACATACCCGGCAATGCCCCGACCGTTGGGGGGCTCCAGCGCAAGTTGGAGCCCCCTTTTTTTGCGGGATTCTTTTTGACCGTGCAAAGAAGAAAAGGATTGCCATTCCAGATTGCCGGCGCAGAAATAACGACCACAACGAACAACAAAACGGGAGGTCGTCATGCGTTTGGAAGGTGGATGCTATTGCGGCGAAGTGCGCTATGTGGCCGAGGGCGATCCGATGATGCAGGCCCAATGTCACTGCCGCGAGTGCCAGTACATTTCGGGCGGCGCGCCCAACACCTTCATTGCGATGCCGGCGGCGGGTTTCACCTACATCACCGGTCAGCCCAAGCAGTTCACGCGCAAGGATCTCGAGCGCGCCGTGACCCGCGAATTCTGCGCCGAATGCGGCACTCATCTGGTGACCAAGGTTCCGGGGCTGCCAGCGGCGATCCTGAAGGTCGGCACCCTGGACGAACCCAAGCAGTTCCATCCCCAGATGGCGATCTATACCTGCGACAAGCAGGAGTTCCACGCGATCCCCGCGGGCATGGCAACGTTCGAGAAGCTGCCGGCGCATTAGCCCGCGATGCGGGGGAGGGCTGGGAGAGGGTGTCTCAACATCGGGACAATCCCTGCGCGCCGACTTCTCCCGCAGGCAGGCGGGAGAGGTCGACGAACCAGCCCCGCCCGTAGCCATGCATCCCGTTGTTATCCGGCCGCATTATTCCCGCTCTGGACGGGCCGGCCTGCCGATGGTTAATCGCGTCTTAACCTCGCCCTATCTATGGTGAACTGAACCGCTTTCCCGCTGGCGCATCCATGCGCCGGCCGTTCCAAGAGTGCTGGCGCCCAGAATGGCTATGACCGCTTCATCCCGTGCGCCGCTAGCCGGTGGAAGCTCCGACAACGAACGCTCGCCCTTCGTCCGGCTGAACGAGCTGTTGGCGCCGCATCAGCCCGGCAAGCCCTTGATTTCGCTCGCCGTCGGCGAACCGCAGCATCCCGTGCCTGACTTCGTCGGTCCGGTGCTGGCCAAGCACATCGCCGATTTCGGCCGCTACCCGATGAACCAGGGCACCGAGCCGTTCCGTCAGGCAGCGAGCGCCTGGTTGTCGTCACGCTTCAGGCTGCCGCGACCGCTCGATCCCAAGAGCGAGCTTCTCGTCCTCAATGGGAGCCGGGAGGGGCTCTTCCTCGCCGCGATCGCCGCGGCGCGCTACGTTGGGCCGCGTCCCGGCAAGCCCGCCATCCTGATGCCGAACCCGTTCTACCCGGTCTATGGCGCCGGGGCAGGCGCCGCGGCCTGCGAGCCGGTCTATCTGCCGACCACCGTCGAAAACGGCTTCCTGCCCGATCTCGACGCCATCGACGATGCGACGCTCGCCCGCACCGTGGCGTTCTATCTGGCGTCACCCGCCAATCCGCAGGGCTCGGTCGCATCGCGCGATTATTTCACGCGCCTGAAGAGCCTCGCCGATCGCTACAATTTCGTGATTCTCAGTGACGAGTGCTACTCCGAGATCTACACCCGGGAAGCACCGGGCAGCGCGCTCGAATGCGCCGGCCCCGATTTCACCCGCGTGGTTGCGTTCCAGTCGCTGTCGAAGCGCTCCAACCTGCCGGGCCTGCGGGTCGGCTTCGCCGCCGGCGACAGGAAGCTGATTGGCATGTTCCTGGAGCTGCGCAACATCGCGGCGCCGCAGGTGCCGGTGCCGCTCCAGCATGTCGCGACCGTTGCCTATGGCGACGAGGCGCATGTCGAGGAGAACCGCAGGCTGTACCGCATCAAGTTCGATCTCGCCGACCAGATCATCGGCAATCGTTACGGCTATCGCCGGCCCGACGCCGGTTTCTGCGTCTGGCTCAATACCTCCGGGATCGGCGACGATGTCTCGGTGACTCTGAGGCTTTTCAGGGAAGCCGGCGTGCGCGTGGTGCCCGGTTCCTATCTTGCGCGGCGTCAGCCCGACGGCTTCAATCCCGGTGCCGGCTACATTCGCCTGGCGCTGGTGCAGGACAGCGAGACCACGGCGCAGGCGCTGCACCGGCTGGTCGAAACTCTGGGTTAGGCGGCCCCATGAGCATGTCGGCAATCGAACGTGTCATTCCCCTGGTCGGCCATCTGCCGCCTTCGATCCGCGAGGCGCTGAGCCGGCGCGTGCGCGAGCTCACCGGCTTCGGCCTGATCACGCTCGCGGGCGTCGCATCTGCCGCGCTGATGACCTGGTCGGTGCAGGACCCGAGCCTCAGCCACGCGACCTCGCGGCCGATCCACAACGTTCTCGGCTATGCCGGCGCCATCGGTGCCGACCTCGCCATGCAGATCCTCGGCCTCGGCGCGATCATGCTGGTCCTGACGGTTGCGGTGTGGGGCTGGCGCATGATGACCCATCGGCCGTTCGACCGCGAGGCGCTGCGGCTCGGCTCGTGGGTTCTCTGCACCGCGATCACGGCGGGCTTTGTCAGCTGCTGGCCGCATGGTGGCGCCTGGCCGCTGCCGACCGGGCTTGGCGGCGTGGTCGGCGATGCGCTGGTGCGCGCACCCGCGGTGATCTTCGGGCCGCCCGGCGTGATCTATCGCATGGTGCTCGGCACCATCCTGTTTGTCGCGCTGGCTGCGACCTTCCTGATCGCCTGCGGGCTCGGCGCACGCGCGCATGACGAAGAGCTCGCGGAGATCGAGGACGACGACAAGCCGGTCGACGAAGACGAGGAGAGCGATCGTGGCTCGGTATCGCTGGGCTGGCTGTTCCACGCGCTGATGAGCACCAAGGCGCGGTTGATCTGGCTGTTCGGCGCGGCCTATCGCTCGCTGGTCTCGAGCGGCCCGAAGACCAAGGCCGCTTCGTTCAGCCGGCAGGAACCCAACCTCGGAGGCCGCGCCGCACCTTCGATCTCACCGCAGTCCGCGGACGAGGATTACGAGGACGAACGGGAAGAAGAGGAAGACGAGGAGGAGCAAGAGGTGCCGCCCGCGCGCCCATCGCGCAAGAAGGCTGCACCGAAACCCGCTTCCAGGAGATCCTCCGACAAGTTCGAGCTTCCGTCCGTATCCGTGCTGGCTGCGCCCAAGGCCGGCGATCGGCAGCCGCTCAGCAAGGCTGAGCTTGAAGCCAATTCGCGCGCGCTCGAAGGCGTGCTGCAGGATTTCGGCGTGCGCGGCGAGATCGTGAAATCCAATCCAGGTCCGGTCGTCACGCTGTACGAACTCGAACCGGCTCCCGGCATCAAATCGTCGCGCGTGATCGGGCTTGCCGACGATATCGCGCGTTCGATGAGCGCATTGTCGGCGCGCGTCGCCGTCGTTCCCGGCCGCAATGCCATCGGCATCGAGTTGCCGAACGCGCATCGTGAAAAGGTCTATCTGCGCGAACTGCTGGTCGCCAAGGAGACCGTCGACACGGTTGCTAAGCTACCGCTCTGCCTGGGCAAGACCATCGGCGGCGACCCCGTCATCATCGACCTCGCGCGCACGCCGCACATGCTGATTGCCGGTACGACCGGCTCGGGCAAATCGGTCGCCATCAACACCATGATCCTCAGCCTGGTCTACCGGCTGCGCCCGGACCAGTGCCGGCTGATCATGGTCGATCCGAAGATGCTCGAACTCTCCGTCTATGACGGCATTCCCCATCTGCTCACCCCCGTCGTGACCGATCCGAAGAAGGCGGTGGTCGCGTTGAAATGGGCCGTGCGCGAGATGGAAGAGCGCTACAAGAACATGGCCAAGCTCGGTGTGCGCAACATCGACGGCTACAACACGCGTCTGGGCGAGTTGAAAGCCAAGGGCGAAGAGCCGACGCGCACCGTGCATACCGGCTTCGACAAGGAAACCGGCAAGGCGATCTACGAGGAAGAGAAGCTCTCGCTCGATCCGCTGCCCTACATCGTCATCATCGTCGACGAAATGGCCGACCTGATGATGGTCGCCGGCAAGGACATCGAAGGCGCCGTTCAACGCCTCGCGCAGATGGCGCGTGCAGCCGGCCTGCATGTGATCCTCGCGACACAGCGTCCATCGGTCGACGTCATCACCGGCACCATCAAGGCGAACTTCCCGACCCGCATCGCCTTCCAGGTCACTTCCAAGATCGACAGCCGCACCATTTTGGGCGAGATGGGCGCCGAGCAGCTGCTCGGCCAGGGCGACATGCTCTATATGGCCGGCGGCGGCCGCATCAGCCGCGTGCACGGCCCCTTCGCCTCGGACGACGAAGTCGAGAAGGTGGTGCGCCATCTCAAGACGCAGGGCCAGCCCGAATATCTCGAAGCCGTCACGGCCGAAGAGCCGACCGAGGACGAGGACGGCGGCGCCGTGTTCGACGCCAGCGGCATGGGCGCGGATGGCGGCGGCGACCTGTTCCAGCAGGCCGTTGCCATCGTCAAACGCGACCGCAAGGCCTCGACCAGCTACATCCAGCGCCGCCTGCAGATCGGCTATAACCGCGCCGCATCGTTGATGGAGCGCATGGAACTGGAAGGCATCGTCGGCCCCGCCAATCACGCCGGCAAGCGCGAGATTCTGGTCGAGGAAGAAGACAGCCATATGTGAGGCGAGCGGCCTCAAATTCCTGTTTCACGCAAAAACGTTATCTGCTTTTGCCCGAAATCACGCTAAAACGACGCCCAGCCACACAGGACGACGCGTTGACCCAACATCCGGACATTCGATTCGCGGCCTCTTTCGCTGCGCGCAGCGGGCGCGTGGCGGGCGCGCTACTCGTCGCCGCCGCGATGGTGGCCGTTCCGTCATTTGCGCAGACCGTGCCCGTGCCGAAGCCTGCGCCGAAGGGGCGCGACGCTGCTCCGCCGTCGGGGGCCCTCGATCACGGGCGCAACGCAGGCGCCACCGAATCCCGTCATTCCCGATCCGCGCCGCAACGTGCCGAGCAGCATTTTCCAGACTTTCGACGCGAACCAGAAGGCGCAGGCGGCCAAGGTCAGCGCCTATCTGTCCTCGCTGTCGACGCTGGTCGGGAATTTCGTCCAGGTCGGCCCCGACGGCAGCAAGACGCAGGGCGATTTCTACATCCAAAAACCGGGCAGGCTGCGTTTCGAATATGATCCGCCGAGCCCGATCGACATCGTTGCCGATGGATCCTCCCTCGTGGTGCGCGACCGCAAGCTCGCTACGCAGGACGTCTATCCGCTATCGCAGACGCCACTGCGCTTCTTGCTGTCGGACCGCATCGACCTGATGAAGGACACCAACGTCGTCAACGTGACCGCGGACGATCTCTTCATCAGCGTCACCATCGAGGAGAAGCAGGCGCTGGTCGGCACCAGCCGGCTGCTGCTGATGATCGGCGCCAAGGACGGCCAACTGAAGCAATGGACCGTCACCGACCCGCAGGGCTATGACACTACGATTGCCGTTTACAATCTCGATGCGGGCAAGAAGCTCGATCCCAACATGTTCAAGATCGACTTCACCAATTACAGCGTGCCGTCACCGGGGTAATTCCGTGGTGCCGTAGAGGGTGGCAAAGCGAAGCGTGCCCACCATTCGATCAAACCCAGAAAAGTCGGTGGGCACGGCGCTTTGCGCCTTTGCCCACCCTACGGGAGCTTGCTAAGACGCAATTCTCATGCGTCTTTCCCTGACAACCTGGAACATCAATTCGGTGCGGCTGCGCATCGATCTGGTCGCGAAGTTTCTCAAGAGCGCGCGGCCCGACGTGCTGTGCCTGCAGGAGACCAAGTGCATCGACGACGCCTTTCCGCTGAAGCGCTTCAAGCGGCTCGGCTACGAGCACGTCGCGCTGAACGGGCAGAAGGGCTATCACGGCGTCGCCATCGTCTCCAAGATTCCATTCGAGGCCACGGACATCCGTACCTTCTGCGACAAGGTGGATTCACGTCATATCTCGGTGTCGTTCGGCGAGAAGGCCAATATCGCAAAGCCGCTGGTGCTGCATAATTTCTACGTGCCCGCCGGCGGCGACGTCCCCGATCCCGCGCTGAACGAGAAATTCGACCACAAGCTCCGCTTCCTCGACGAGATGAAGGCGTGCGAGCCGCTGCATCCACGGGGACAAGATCGCCACATCCTGGTCGGCGACCTCAACGTCGCGCCGCACGAGAACGACGTGTGGTCGCACAAGCAGCTTCTGAAAGTCGTCTCGCACACGCCGATCGAAACCGAAAAGCTGCAGGCAGCCCTCAACGCCGGCGAATGGGTCGACGTCGCGCGCGACCGTATCCCGCTATCGGAAAAGGTCTATACGTGGTGGAGCTATCGCTCCGCCGACTGGACCGTCGGCGACCGCGGCCGCAGGCTCGACCACATCTGGGTCTCGCGCGCGCTGAAGGACGCGGTCCAGGATTTCAGGATTTTGCGCGATGCCCGCAGCTGGGAGCGGCCGTCGGACCACGTGCCGGTGACGGTGACGCTGGACGTTTAAGCCTTCGGAGACGAGGATGGGCGCGCCCGCACCGTCAGAGCACATAGAACCGCCGGCTCGCGCATGGTGGAATTCCCGTTTCGTCGTGCCGGGATTGCTGTTGCTGAGCACGGTACCCTTCTGGTTCGTGCGCACGCCGCCGCTGGTCGACTTCCTGGCCCATATCGGCCGCTACCACGTGGAGCTGCATCTGGCGGACTCGCCGGCGCTCCAGCAGAACTGGGATTTTCACTGGCAGCTGGTCGGCAATCTCGGCGTTGAGTTGCTCATCGCTGCACTGGCACCGATGCTCGGCCTCGAACGCGCCGCCTGGCTGATTGCGCTGGCGCTTCCGCTCCTCATGATCTCTGCGATCGGCCGTGTCAGCCGAGCGTTGCACGGCGAGCTTACGCCTTTCGCCATCGCGGCCGCATGGTTCGCGATGTCCTATCCGTTCCAGCTCGGCTTCGTGAATTATTGGCTTGGCTGCGCGCTGGCGTTTCACGTTTTCGCATCCTGGGTCGAGACCACAGGAGGAATGGCCCGGTGCTGCGCGCGGCGCTGTTCGCGGCAGCCGCCTGCCTGGTCTGGCTCGCTCACGCCTATGGCTGGGTCGTTCTGGTCGTCCTCGTCGGCGCTTTCGAGCTCTGCCGCGGCTGGCATCGCGCGCCGGCAGCGTGGCCTTCCATGGTGCTCGTCATCCTGCGACGCGCCTGGCCCATCATGATTCCCGCCGTGCTCATGATTGTCTGGCGGCAAGGCAATGGCGCCGCCTCGACGGGTCATTTCTTCGATATCGGCACAAAGATCCTTGGACTGGTATGGACCCTGCGCGACCAGAATATCTGGCTGGACACGCTGAGCCTGCTGCTGGCGATTGGCCTGCTGTATTTTGGAATCCGCAGCCGTAACACCAGAGTGAATCCACCACTGCTGGTCGGAGCAGCGGGCTTCCTCATTCTGATCCTGCTGATGCCAGGCCAGATGTTCGGCGCGGTCTATGCCGATGTCCGGCTGTGGCCCATCTTCTTCATCGTCAGCCTTACCGCCGTCGCGCCCGCCGATGGCATGCAGCGCAGCTCCGGCGTGGTTGCCGGCATGGCGCTGGCGGTGTTCGCGATTCGGATCGTCGCCATGGCTGTCGGATTTGCGGCCTACGATTCCGGTTACGCGCAACATTTGCGCGCCCTGAACGACGTCTCGCGTGGCGCAAGCATCGCGGTCCTGACACGGCCACCAACCTGCGAGCAATGGCGCGCACCGCGTGTCGCGCATCTGGGGTCGCTCGCGATCGTCCGGCGGGACGCTTTCGTCAATTCGCAATGGGATGCATCGGGCGGTCAACAGCTGCTGGCACCGCTCCATGCGCGCGGCACCGCGTTCAACGCAGATCCGTCCCAGTATATCGAGGTCGCCCCGGGCGGCTGCGATGGCGATCTGAGCGCCACGCTCGCGCAAAGGATCGCGCAAATTCCGCGCGATCGCTTCGACTATGTCTGGTTGCTCGACGTCGATGCGGCGCACCTCGCAATCATGCCGGGACTGCGGCGGCTTTACCAGGACGACCGCAGCGCGCTCTTCGCGTTCAACAAGGAATGAAGCCTGGAGACACCGAACGATCTCAGGTGCTCAGCTTCGCACCGGCCATCAGAATGTCGCTCGCGATCTGGCTGGAGCGAACCGCGAATTCATCGCGGAGACGGAGTGCGGCGGCAGGGTCGCTTTCGAGCACCCGCTGAAACAGGCTGCGCGCGACGCGGATGACGGAGGAGTGCTCCAGCGCCACCGCGCCCGAGGGCCGCTTCATCGGCACGACCAGCGCGAGCTCGCCGATCAGCGTGCCGGGGCCTGCGATCATCTCGGCGCCGGCGCCGTCATCGACGCGAAAGGCGCCGCGCTGGACCACGAAGCCGGCGTCGGCATCGTCGCCGAGATTGAACAGGATGTCGCCGCGGACGAAGTCACGCTGCTCGGAGCCGATCGCCAGCATGCGCAACGAGGCGTCTCCCAACAGGCGCAGTGTCGGGACACGCTCGAGCAGCGCTACGTCGTCGTCGATTGACATTCAGATCCGAGGCTCAAGGGCACGCAATCTATAACGATTCGCACGCCCCCGAAGCGTATCACGGCACCAGCTTGTAGCCACCGGCTTCCGTCACCAGGATTTCCGGGTTGGCGGCATCCTTCTCGATCTTCTGGCGGAGGCGGTAGATGTGGGTTTCCAGCGTGTGGGTGGTGACGCCGGAATTGTAGCCCCAGACCTCCTGGAGCAGGGTCTCGCGCGAGACCGGCATCTGGCCGGCGCGGTAGAGGAAGCGCAGGATCGCCGTTTCCTTCTCGGTGAGGCGGACCTTGCGCGCATTGGCGGCGGTCAGCATCTTGGAGCCGGGGCGGAAAGAGTAGGGGCCGACCGAGAACACCGCGTCCTCGCTGGCCTCGTGCTGCCGCAATTGGGCGCGGATGCGGGCCAGCAGCACGGCAAAGCGGAACGGCTTGGCCACATAATCGTTCGCGCCGGATTCAAGGCCCAAAATCGTGTCGGAATCGGTGTCATGCCCGGTCAGCATGATGATCGGCGCCTTGAAGCCGCCCTTGCGCAGAGAGCGGACCACTTCGCGACCATCGGTGTCGGGAAGGCCGACATCCATCAGCACGAGATCGGGGGCGTTGGCCTTTGCGGCACTGGCGCCCTTGGCGCCAGTATCGACGGCGGAGGCTTCAAATTCTTCGTGTAGCGATAATTGCTCCACCAACGTGTCGCGCAGATCGGTATCGTCATCCACGATCAGGATCTTGCGGGCATTGGCCATAGGGGGTCATCCTTCTGGGATCGACCAGGCGCGCGAGCATGCCGCACCCAGCCGTGATGGGGAGTTTCAAGGTAGCCGTTTTTATTGTTGTTCGTGTTGAAGTAGTGGGCTGTTACCGATTCACAAGCCGGAATTACTCTAACCCAGAATAGCAGGGCGATTTGATGAATGTCCTGTAATGAATTCGACATCGCGCGTTCACATGAAAAATAACGCTAATTCAAATGCTTATCCGATGAAGCGGCGCTCCCGGCAGCTCTCGGCGATCCGCGTTAAGCCTGCCGCCGGCAATCCACGCCGGGGCTGGCTGACAGCCGGACAGCTGACGATTCCCGTGGCGCTGGGGCGCGGCGGCATTCTGGCCAACAAGCGCGAGGGCGACGGCGGTACCCCCAGGGGCCATTTTCGGCCCCGACGATTGTGGTGGCGGGGCGACAGGCATAGCCGTCCCAGCACGTTTCTGCCGGCCCGAATCATCACCGCCGCGGACGCCTGGTGCGAACATCCCGGCGACCGCCACTACAATCAGTGGATCCGGCGCGAGGAGGGCGAGGGTGGCGATCGGCTCAGGCGCGCCGACCAGCTCTATGACTTCATCATCGAAATCGACCACAACACCAGGCCACGCATCGCCGGCCGCGGCAGCGCGGTGTTCCTGCATCTGGCGCGCGACAATTTCGGCCCGACCGCGGGCTGCGTCTCCATGACCAAGGCGGCGATGCTGCAATTGCTGCGGCTGATCGGACCAAGAACAAAAATCATCATCGGGTGAGGACACATGCTCGACCAGAATCAGATCGCCGCTGCCTCGCAGCTCCTCGTTCAACATTGGCGTGACGGCAGCAAGCTTGATGCGCTCGAGACGCGGCTGCGGCCGCAGAGCCGCACTGAAGGTTATGACGTGCAGGCCGCGCTTGGCAGTCAAGTGTTCGGCTGGAAGATCGCCGCGACGAGCGAGGCCGGACAGAAGCACATCAATGTCGCAGGCCCGCTGGCTGGTCGCATCACGCGCGAGATGGTGATCGCCGACGGCGGCACCGCGTCGATGAAGGGCAATGCGATGCGCGTCGGCGAGCCGGAATTCTGCTTCCGGATGGGGCGCGATCTGGCGCCGCGTCCGGCGCCTTACGGCATCGACGAGGTGCTTGCGGCCGTCGACACCCTGCATCCCGCGATCGAAATTCCGGATTCGCGCTTCGTTGATTTCGCCAGCGCCGGCGAGGCGCAGCTCATCGCCGACAATGCCTGCGCCCATCTCTTCGTACTGCGTGCCGCAACATCAGCCAATTGGCGCGCGATGGATCTCGTCGAGGAGCGGCCGCAGATCACGCTGCGTGGCGAGCGCTATGTCGGTCACGGCAAGAACGTGCTCGGCGACCCCCGCGTGGCACTGGCTTGGCTCGCCAACGAGCTGCGCGGGCTCGGCATCACCTTGCGGGCAGGGGAGGTGGTGACGACGGGCACGTGCCATCCGCCGCTGCCAATCCAGGCCGGCGATCACTTTGCGGTGGATTTCGGCGTCTTGGGCAAGGCGTCGGTGAGGTTCGAATAGGCGCCCCACGCTCGGCCGTCATTGCGAGCGCTCGTGTTGGCTCTCGGCCCTCGCCAACGGCTATTACCGATGCCCGAAGATCGCGCTTCCCACGCGCACATGGGTGGCGCCGAGCATGATGGCGGTCGCGTAATCCGCGCTCATGCCCATCGACAAATTCTGCAATCCGTTCCGCGCGGCGATCTTGGCGGTCAGCGCGAAATGCGCCGCCGGCGGCTCGTCCACCGGCGGGATGCACATCAGGCCGGAGATCGTCAGCCCGTAGGTGTCGCGGCAGCTCGCGAGGAAGGCGTCGGCCTCGCCGGGCGCGACGCCGGCCTTCTGCGGCTCCTCGCCGGTGTTGATCTGCACGAAGAGTTGCGGGTGCTTGTTCTGCGATTCGATTTCTTTGGCTAATGCCTGGCAAATGCTCGGACGGTCGACCGAATGGATGGCATCGAACAGCGCCACCGCCTCTTTCGCCTTGTTGGATTGCAGCGGCCCGATCAGATGCAGTGCGATGTCGGAGTAAACAGACGTTAACGCCGGCCACTTGCCTTTGGCCTCCTGCACGCGATTCTCGCCGAATACGCGCTGTCCGGCGCCGATAACCGGGATAATTGCATCCGCTGCGAAAGTCTTGGAGACCGCGATCAGCGTCACGGATGCACGCTCGCGCCGCGCATCCTTGCAGGCGCGTGCAATCTCCGCTTCGACCGCGGTGAGCGCGCTTGGTGAATCGCCGGTTACCGGCGCGGCATTGGCTTCTGTCATGACGTCGATCGGTTGCAGGAGTAACGGAGCTAGTTCCAATTTTACCGAGTTCAAGAAAGAGTTTTTGAGCCCTTCGCTTTACCTTGCCCGCGGGGTGAGTAGCGAAGATGGCAAACGTCAGTTTCAACCGCAAACGGGCAAAACTCAAGCAGGTCCTCGGCATTAGGGCCAGGCTTGCGTTGCTCGCGGTGATTCTGGTCGCACCCTTGATGCTCGATCGCATTCGTTCGCTCGAAGACACCCGTACCAAGCAGATCGCGCAGGCCACCGCCGAGTTCACCACAGTGGCAAGGCACAGTGCGGACGCGCAGCGCGAAGTGATCTCGTCGGTCGAGACCATCCTGAAATCGGAAGCCTTCATCCGCGCCTCCGCCGGCGGCATCAGCAAGAGCTGCGACGTGCTGCGTGCGAGCCTGCCGACGAGCCTTCCCTGGATTCGCACGCTCCTGATCGCCGGCCAGGACGGCCGCATCCAGTGCGCCACCAACAACATGTATGTCGGCCTCGATCTCTCCGACCGGCCGTATTTCCAGCAGGCGCAGGAGACCGGCCGCTTCGTGCTGTCCGACTTCATCCTGTCGCGGCCGGTGCAGTCGCCGACCGTGATGGCGGTCTATCCGGTCTCCGCGTTCAGCGGCGTTGCCGATGCGGTCGTGCTCGCAACCGTCAATCTCGACTGGATGTCGAAGGTCATGAACAATCTGGGCGGCCGCGCCGGCATCACGGCGGTGCTGGTCGACAGCGCCGGCACCGTGCTGGCTGCGCCCGCCGACCAGCACAGCGCGGTCGGACGTCCGCTCGACAACATGCCGCTGATGTCGGCCATCGCCGACATGGCCTTGCGCTCCGACCAGGACGAAGGCGCGCTGTCGTTCCTCGCCGCCGATGGCTCACGCCGCGCAGTCAGCTACACCCGCATCGCCGGCACCAATGCCCGCCTGATCGCCAGCATCGATGAGGACAAGGTGTCCGCGGCGGTCAGCCGCGACATCCGCACCGCCTATCTCCAGCTCGCCTTCGTCGTCGTGTTCGTGCTGCTCGGCGCGCTGATCGCCGCCGAGAAGCTGGTGATCAAGCCGATCGAGATGCTCGCGGACATGGCCAAGCGTCTCGGCGAGGGCGACCTGTCGGCCCGCGCGGCGCGCAACCGGCTGCCGTCCGAATTCGTGCCGCTGGCGCGCGCCTTCAACGCGATGGCCGCCCAACTCAGCCAGCGCGAGCGCGAGCTGATCGCGAGCAACGACCGGCTGACGGTGATGGCGTCGATCGACATGCTGTCGGGACTCGCCAACCGTCGCGGCTTCCAGAGCCGTCTCGACTTCGAATGGATGCGCGCGCAGCAATATGGCAGCGAGCTCGCGCTGTTGATGATCGACGTCGACCATTTCAAGCTGTTCAACGACACTTACGGCCATCTCGAAGGCGATTCCTGCCTGACCCGGCTCGGCGAGTCGCTGTCCGGCATCGCCGCCGACACCATGGGCTTTGCCGCGCGCTATGGCGGCGAGGAATTCTGCCTGCTGCTGCCGAACACCGACGTGCACCGTGCCGTCGAGATCGGTGAGCAGGTGCGCGCCGCCGTGCTGAAGCTTTGCCTGCCGCACATCACGTCCGCCCACATGGTGGTCACGGTGTCGATCGGCGTTGCGGCGACACGGCCGAACGAGGCCTTGCGTCCGGGCGACCTGATCGAAGCCGCTGACGCCGCGCTCTACGCCGCCAAGCACCGCGGCCGCAACAAAGTCGTCGAGCACGGCATTCTGCGGATCGAAGGCAGCCCCACTGGAATCGCGATGGCGGGCTAGCAGCTAGCCCGCAGCCTCGGCGCGATCGAACTCGCTCTCCAAACCGACCCCTCAATTCCATTCCAATGCCCCTCCGTACTTTTGCGGAGCAGCATTGCGGGGCCCGGCCTCCAGCGGCAACTGTTGACCCCCGACGACTTTTATGGCCTAGTCCGGCCTCTTCAGGCCGCCGAAACCACGAAAAAAACGCAACGATTCCATGACCTCCGAACGCTATAACGCCCGCGACGCCGAACCGCGCTGGCAACGCCAGTGGGACGAACAGGCGATCTTCGTCTCCAAGAACGACGATTCGCGGCCGAAATACTATGTGCTGGAGATGTTCCCCTACCCGTCCGGGCGCATCCATATCGGTCATGTCCGCAACTACACGCTTGGCGACGTGCTGGCCCGCTTCATGCGCGCCAAGGGCTACAACGTACTGCACCCGATGGGCTGGGATGCCTTTGGTCTGCCGGCCGAGAACGCCGCCATCGAGCGGAAGGTCGCGCCGAAAGCCTGGACCTACGCCAACATCGCAGCGATGAAGAAGCAGCTCCGCTCGATCGGGCTGTCGCTGGACTGGTCGCGCGAATTCGCGACCTGCGACCCCAGCTACTACAAGCATCAGCAGAAGATGTTCCTGGACATGCTCGCCGCAGGCCTCGCCGAGCGCGAGAAGCGCAAGCTGAACTGGGACCCGGTCGATATGACCGTGCTCGCCAACGAGCAGGTGATCGACGGCCGCGGCTGGCGTTCGGGTGCTGTCGTCGAACAGCGCGAAATGAGCCAGTGGGTCTTCAAGATCACGAAGTACGCGCAGGAATTGCTGTCCGCGCTGGATGGGCTCGACCGCTGGCCCGACAAGGTGCGGCTGATGCAGCGCAACTGGATCGGCCGGTCCGAGGGCCTGCTGATCCGCTTCGCGCTGGATCAGGCGACCACGCCCGCCGGCGAGAGCGAGCTGAAGATCTTCACGACGCGCCCCGACACGCTGTTCGGCGCGAAATTCATGGCGATCTCGTCGGATCACCCGCTGGCGCAGGCCGCGGCCGCGAAGAACCCCGAGCTTGGGCGGTTCATCGCCGACATCAAGAAGATCGGCACCGCGCAAGAGATCATCGACACCGCGGAGAAGCAGGGTTTCGATACCGGCATCCGCGCGGTGCATCCGTTCGACCCAAGCTGGAAGCTGCCGGTCTATGTCGCCAACTTCGTGCTGATGGAATACGGCACTGGCGCGATCTTCGGCTGCCCCGCGCATGACCAGCGCGACCTCGACTTCGTCAACAAGTACGGCCTCGGCAATACGCCGGTCGTCTGTCCCGAGGGACAGGATCCCAAGACGTTCGTCATCACCGACACTGCCTATGACGGCGACGGCCGCATGATCAACTCGCGCTTCCTCGACGGCATGACCATCGATCAGGCCAAGGACGAAGTGGCGAAACGTTTGGAAGCTGAATTGCGTGGCAACGCGCCGGTTGGCGAACGCCAGGTCAATTTCCGCCTGCGCGACTGGGGCATTTCGCGCCAGCGCTATTGGGGCTGCCCGATTCCCGTGATCCACTGTCCGACGTGCGACGTGGTGCCGGTTCCGGATGCCGACCTGCCGGTGGTGCTGCCGGAGGATGTGAGCTTCGACAAGCCGGGCAACGCGCTCGACCATCACCCGACCTGGAAGCACGTCGCCTGCCCAAAGTGCGGGGCCAAGGCGCTCCGTGAAACCGACACCATGGACACCTTCGTGGATTCGTCCTGGTATTTTGCGCGCTTCACCGATCCCTGGAACGAGAACGCGCCGACCACGCCTGCAATCGCCAACCGGATGCTGCCGGTCGACCAGTATATTGGCGGGGTCGAGCACGCGATCCTGCATCTGCTCTACAGCCGCTTCTTCACCCGCGCGATGAAGGCGACCGGGCACATCGCGCTGGACGAGCCGTTCGCCGGCATGTTCACGCAAGGCATGGTGGTGCACGAGACCTACCAGACGGCCGACGGCAGCTGGGTGCAGCCGGCCGAGGTGAAGGTCGAGGTCGGCAGCAACGGACGCCGTGCCACGCTGCTTTCGACCGGCGAGGACATCCAGATCGGCGCGATCGAGAAGATGTCGAAGTCGAAGAAGAACACGGTCGACCCTGACGACATCATCGCGACCTACGGCGCCGACGTTGCTCGCTGGTTCATGCTGTCGGATTCCCCGCCCGACCGCGACGTGATCTGGAGCGACGAGCGCGTCCAGGGCGCCTCGCGCTTCGTGCAGCGGCTGTGGCGGCTGGTGAACGATGCGGTGGAGTTCGGCAAGGCTGCGCCGGGAGCCCGTCCGGCCTCGTTCTGCCCGGATGCGACGTCCTTGCGCAAGGCAGCCCATGGCGCGCTGGACAAGGTCACGACCGGCATCGAGCGGCTGCACTTCAACGTCTGCCTCGCCCATATCCGTGAATTCACCAATACGTTTTCGGAGGTGCTGCAGCGCCCGGACCAGCCTGCCCCTGACCTCGCCTGGGCGATTCGGGAGGCCAGCCAGATCCTGGTGCAGCTGTTCTCCCCGATGATGCCGCATCTGGCCGAGGAGTGCTGGCAGGTTCTGGGCCAGCCCGGGCTGGTTTCCGAGGCCAATTGGCCGCAAATCGAACGCGATTTGCTGGTTGAAGACAGCGTGACCCTTGTGGTTCAGGTCAACGGCAAGAAACGGGGTGAGGTCACGGTTGCAACAGCGGCCCAAAATCCGGAAATCGAGGCTGCCGCTTTGGCCCTCGATGCTGTAAAACTGGCGCTGGACGGCAAGCCCGTTCGCAAGGTGATCATCGTCCCCAAGAGGATCGTGAATGTTGTCGGCTAGGATCCGCATCGCAGCCCGCTTGCTGGCGGTCGCCGCATTGGCGGCGCTGACGGCTGGCTGCTTCCAGCCGATGTATGCCGAGCATACCGACGGCACCCCCGGCTTGCGTGAGAAGCTGATGGGGATCGAGCTGCCGCCGATCGACAAGGCGAACGCTTCGCGCGAAGCCCGGGTCGGGGTCGAGGTTCGCAACGCGCTGGCGTTCAAGCTCTACGGCTCGGCCACGGGCATGCCGCCGACCCATCGCCTGGTGATCCGCTTCAACTCCAGCAAGTCGTCCCTGATCGTCGATCCCGCCACCGGCCTGCCGAACAGCGAGAATTACGGCATCGACTGCCAGTACAATCTGATCGAGGTCGCGACCGGAAAATCAGTGATGACCGGCACGACGTTCTCGCGCGTGTCCTACGACATGCCCGGGTCCTACCAGCGCTTCGCCCGCAACCGCGCGGTGCGTGATGCCGAGGATCGTGCCGCCAACGAGATCGCCGACAACATCAACACACGGCTCGCCGCGTTCTTCACCGCAGGCACTTAGTTCATTTCCCGTCATTCCGGGCTCGCGACACGCGCCCCGGAATGACGAACCTCGGGCAACATGGTCGCACTGCGCGGAAAAGAGATCGATGCCTTTCTCGCCCGTCCTGACGCGGGCCGGCCGATCATCCTGCTCTATGGACCCGATGCCGGCCTCGTGCGCGAGCGCGCCGACACGCTGATTGCGTCCGCCGTCGACGATCCCAACGATCCCTTCTCGCTTGTCAAACTTGACGGCGACGAACTCTCCGCCGAGCCGTCGCGCCTGGTCGACGAAGCGATGACCGTGCCGCTGTTCGGCGGCCGCCGCGCCATTCGCATCCGCGCGGGCTCACGCAGCTTTGCCAGCGGCGTCGATACGCTGGCCGAGATGCCGATGAAGGATTGCCGCATCGTGATCGAGGCCGGTGAGCTGCGCCCGGAATCGCCGCTGCGCAAGGCCTGCGAGAAGGCCAAGACCGCCGTGGCGATCGGCTGCTATCCCGACACCGAGCGCGATCTGGCGAAGCTGATGGAGGACGAGCTCCGCATCGCCAATTTGCGCATCGCCCAGGATGCCCGCGCCGCGCTGATGTCGTTCCTCGGCGGCGACCGCCAGGCCTCGCGCAACGAGCTGCGCAAGCTCACGCTTTACGCCCACGGCAAAGGCGAGATCACGCTGGATGACGTTATGGCCGTCGTCGCCGACGCGTCCGAGCTGAAGCTCGATCCGATCGTCGACGGCGCCTTCGCCGGCCGGCCCGATGTCGTCGAGACCGAATTTGCAAAGGCCATGATCGCCGGCACCTATCCCGGCGTGATCATCTCGGCGGCACAGCGCCAGGCCGCGTGGCTGCACAAATCCGCACTCGCGATCGCCGACGGCCAGCCTACCTCCGCCGTGCTCGACGGCGGATATCCGCGGCTGCATTTTTCACGAAAGGCTGCGGTCGAAACCGCGCTGCGCAATTTCAGCGTGGCAAGGCTCGCCGGCATCATCGAGCAGCTCGCAACCGCCGCGCTCGATACCCGCAAGCAATCGACGCTCGCCGCCGCCATCGCCCAGCGCACGCTGATGGCGATCGCCGCGAATGCGAAGCGGCGAGGCTAACGCCCCAATCTCTCCACGTCATTGCGAGCAGCGCTCTCTCCACCTGTCATTGCGAGGAGCCCTTGCGACGAAGCAATCCAGAATCCGTCCGCGCAGAGATTCTGGATTGCTTCGCTTCGCTCGCAATGACGCGTGGGAAGAGTTGCGCGTCTACCAACACTGAAGGTGAATTACAGCGCGCCCTTCGCGAGCCGCTTCATCACCTCGTCGAGCTGATCGAGGTTGCGGTAGTTGATCTGGACCGAGCCGCCGGGATCGCGGTGACTGACGGTGACCTTGAGGCCGAGCGCGTCGCTGACGCGCTTCTCCAGATCGATCGTATCGGGATCTTTCTCCTTCGCACCGGTGGCGCGTGCCTTTTGCGGCTTGCGCTCCGGCACGCCCTCTTCATGTGCGAGCGCTTCGGCCTGGCGGACGTTGAGGCCCTCCGCGACGATACGCTTGGCGGCGGCGAGCGGATCGGGCACGCCGATCAGCGCACGGGCATGACCGGCGGTCAGCTCGCCGGTTGCGATGAAGGCCTGCACTTCGGCCGGGAGCTTGGTCAGCCGCATCATGTTGGCGACGTGGCTGCGGCTCTTGCCGACGACTTTTGCGATGTCGTCCTGGCTGCGTTTGAACTCGTTGGCGAGCGCGTGATAGCCCTGCGCCTCTTCCATCGGGTTGAGGTCTTCGCGCTGCACGTTCTCGACGATCGCGAATTCCAGCGCATCGCTGTCGCTGATGTCGACCGGCACGATCGGCACTTCATGCAGGCCGGCCATCTGCGAGGCGCGCCAGCGCCGTTCACCGGCGATGATCTCGAAGCGATCCTGCGCGCCCTTCACGGGGCGCACCACGATCGGCTGGATCACACCGTGCTGCTTGATGGACTCCGAAAGCTCCTTGAGCTCGGTGTCCGAAAAGGTGCGGCGCGGGTTGCGCGGATTGGCCTTGATGAATTCGATCGGCACCTTGCGCTGTGCGCGTGGACGGTCGACGTGCTGAGCCTCGCCACCGACGTCACCGATCAGACTCGCAAGACCTCGGCCCAGTCGCGAACGCGCTTCGTCGGCCATTGCCAGCTCCCTTGGATTCACGCTGCAGCACTCCAGAACTGAATTTCAGATCGTAGGGTGGGTTAGCGAAGCGTAACCCACCATTGGTTTGTTCGCGGCGGCAGACGTGGTTGGTTACGCCTTCGGCTAACCCACCCTACCGACCCACGGCACCGCTAATGCGCCACGCGCAGCTCGCGCTCGCGCTGGATCACTTCGGTGGCGAGGCGCAGATAAGCTTCGCTGCCGACGCATTTGAGATCGTAGACCAGCACCGGCTTGCCGTAGGACGGCGCTTCCGAAATGCGCACGTTGCGGGGGATCATGGTCTTGTAGACCTTCTCGCCCATGAACTGGCGGACGTCGGCGACGACCTGGTTCGAGAGATTGTTGCGCGAGTCGAACATGGTCAGCACGATGCCATGGATCGACAGGCTCGGGTTGAGCGTCGAGCGCACCTGCTCCACCGTCTGCAGCAATTGCGACAGACCTTCGAGCGCGAAGAACTCGCACTGCAGCGGCACCAGGATCGCATCCGACGCAGCCATCGCGTTGACCGTGAGCAGGTTGAGCGACGGCGGGCAGTCGATCAGCACGTAGGTGTAATCGGCCTCCGGCGAGACGTTGTTGTTGAGCGCGCCGATCGCGTCGCGCAGCTTGAAGGCGCGGCCGGGCGTGGTGCCGAGCTCGAGCTCGAGGCCGGACAAATCCATGGTCGAGGGCGCTATGTGCAGCCGCGGCACCGCGGTCGAGACCACCGCTTCGCGCAAGCTGGATTCGCCGATCAGCACGTCATAGATCGAGCACGAGCGGTTGCGTCGATCGATGCCGAGGCCAGTGGAGGCGTTGCCCTGCGGATCGAGATCGACGATCAAAACACGCTCGCCAATCGCCGCGAGCGCCGTGCCAAGATTGATCGCTGTGGTTGTTTTTCCCGCTCCGCCCTTCTGATTCGCCAGCGCCAGGATGCGCGGGTGACCATGCGGGACGTTATCGGTTTCCTGGTCAGTCCGGCCTTGCTGCGGCTCGTCAATCACGGTCATCGAAATTCCCCACTCGCCCCTGAACGCATCACCCGCGCCGTTCGGCGGAAGTCAGCTCGACGATCCACCCGTCGCCCGTGCGGCTTTGGTGGAGCTGCGGCTGAATATTCCAATATTTAGCGGCTTCGGTCAATTCAGCCTCTACATCTTGGCCCTTGAGAAACAACGCTTTTGCGTTCTTGCGCATCAGCGGCTCCGCAAAGCCGATGAGTTGATGTAGCGGAGCCAACGCGCGGGCAGTGACGCAATCGACCGGGCCGGTGATTCTATCCACATTATCCCCGATCTCAGCGAGATGTACGACCCCCGGAGATGTGGTGACGCGGATAGCTTCGCGCAAAAAGGCGGCCTTCTTGGCGATTCGCTCGACGAGGTGGACGCTGGCGTCCGGTGTCCCGGCAAGGGCGCAGGCCAGCACGACGCCGGGAAAGCCGCCGCCGCTGCCGAGATCGGCCCAGCGCTTTGCTGATGGTGCGAGATCGACCAGCTGAAGCGAGTCGGCGATGTGACGGGTCCAGAGCTGCGGCAACGTCGAAGGCGCGACGAGATTGGTCTTGGCCTGCCACTCCCGGAGCAGTGCGATGTAGCGATCGAGCCGAACCTCCGTTTCATGTGAAACGGACGCGAGCTTCAACGCTTCACGCTTGTCGGCGGCGATGATGGAGTCGAGCGCCTGATGGCTGGCGCTGGCCTTGTCGGCCTTCGGCCTGGCCGGTGCCGGTTCGGATCGACCAGCGCCCTCACCTGTTCCGGGTCGTCGGGATAGCGGTTTGTCCCCGCCCGATCCGCGCTGTTTCACGTGAAATGCCTATGCGATTGCCTTGGAAGTTGCCTTGGAAGTCTTCCGAGCTTCACGGCGGAGGTAGGCCGCGAGGATGCCCAGCGCCGCCGGTGTCATGCCATCGATCCGGCCGGCCTGGCCGACTGAACGGCCGCGCCTTCTCCAGCTTGGCGCGGACTTCGTTGGAGAGACCGGGGACCTGCTGGTAGTCGACCTCCGACAGCACCATCCCCTCATCCCGCCTGAAAGCTTCGACGTCGGCGCTCTGGCGTTCGAGATAGACATCGTACTTGGCATCGATCTCGAGATGGGTGGCGATGACGGAATCGATGGCGGACAGTTCCGGCCAGATGGTGCGGACTTGGCTCCAGCCAATGTCTGGATAGGCCATCAACTCGAAAGCCGATCGGCGCTGGCCATCCCGGTTCAGGGACAGTCCGTGCTTGATGGCCTCGTTCGGCGTGATGGTCAGCGACTTCGACAGCATTCGCGCCGCGTTCAGGGCATCCATCTTGGCGCGGTGATGCCGGGTCCGGGCACTGCCGACACAGCCCAGCGCGATCCCCTTCTCGGTCAGGCGCTGATCGGCATTGTCTGCCCGCAGGGTCAGCCGGTATTCGGCCCGCGAGGTGAACATCCGATAGGGCTCGCTGATCCCGCGGGTGACGAGGTCGTCGATCATGACCCCGAGATAGCCATCTGCCCGGTCGAACACGGTGAGTGCAGCCCCGCTGGCGGAAAGTGCCGCATTGAGGCCGGCTACGATGCCCTGCCCGGCAGCTTCTTCGTAGCCCGTGGTGCCATTGATCTGCCCGGCCAGGAAGAGACCACGCAGACGCTTGGTCTGCAGGGTCGGATCGAGCTCCCGGGGATCGATGTGGTCGTATTCGATGGCGTAGCCCGGACGGACCATCTTCACCCGCTCCAAACCGGGGATACTGGCGAGGATCGCCAGCTGGACCTCTTCCGGCAGCGAGGTCGAGATGCCGTTGGGATAGACCGTGGTGTCGTCGAGCCCTTCCGGCTCCAGGAAGATCTGGTGGCCGTCCCGGTCGCCGAAGCGGACGATCTTGTCCTCGATCGAGGGGCAATAGCGCGGACCGGAGCTCTTGATCTGGCCGGAGTACATTGGGGAGCGATGAACATTGGCGCGGATCACGTCATGGGTGGCGGCCGTCGTCCGGGTGATCCCGCACTGGATCTGCGGGGTCGTGATCCGCTCGGTCATGACCGAGAACGGCTCCGGGGCTCGTCTCCGGGCTGCATTTCGACCGCGGACCAGTCGATGGTGGAGCCATCCAGACGCGGCGGCGTCCCGGTCTTCAACCGTCCAAGTGTGAAGCCGGCGCGCTCGAAGGACGCGGAAAGACCCGTCGCCGGCGCCTCACCGACACGGCCGGCGGGCCAGTTCTTCTCGCCGAGATGGATAAGACCGCGGAGGAAGGTGCCGGTGGTGACGACGACAGCCCCGGCCCGGAGCACCCGACCGTCTGCCAGGCGCAGTCCGGTGACCCGGCCATCGGCCACGATCAGGTCGTCGGCCTCGCCCTCGATGACTGAAAGATCCTCGGTCTCCTCGATCGCGGCCTGCATCGCAGCTGTATAGAGCTTCCGGTCGGCTTGCGCCCGCGGGCCACGAACCGCAGGACCCTTGCGCCGATTGAGAACGCGAAACTGGATGCCGCCGGCATCACCGACCCGCCCCATCAGACCATCGAGCGCATCAACCTCGCGCACCAGATGCCCCTTCCCGAGACCCCCGATGGCCGGATTGCAGGACATCGCGCCGACGGTCGAGAACCGGTGCGTCACCAGAGCGGTCGTCGCTCCCATCCGAGCGGACGCAGCCGCGGCTTCACAGCCGGCGTGGCCGCCGCCAATGACGATGACGTCGAAAGGATCTCGCTCTGATCGCATGGGCGGACTTCTAGCTCAGCGGCAGGAAAGCCGGAAGCGGAAACTCGGCGACGCCAGCGTTTCACATGAAACGACGTAGTCGGAGGCCAACCCGGTTCGCGAAGACAACCCCATGCACAGAGTGCGTCGGGTCGATTACTGTTTCACGTGAAACAGAACACTCCGTCGAGTGTGGAGCACCGGGAACGCACGGCACCTGTTTCACAAGGAAGCCAGAGGCGCGTTCGCAGAAATACAAGGAGTGGAACAAACCCTAGTTCTACATTGAAGAACTAGCCTTACTTTCCAATGCAGAACTTCTGGAAAATGGCCCCGAGCACGTCCTCGACGTCCACCCGACCGAGCAGCCGGCCCAAGGCATAGGCGGCGGCACGCAGCTCTTCAGCGGCGAGTTCTTCGCCCTTGTCTATAAGCTCCAGGCTCCGGCGCAAGCTGTCCGAGGCCCGGCCCAACAGATCTCGTTGCCGGGCCCGGGTCACCAACGCGCCCTCGGCGGTTCCGAAAAAGTCAGCCGCGAATTTCACGAGGGCTTCGACCAGTTCTGGAATGCCGTCGCCCCGGCTCGCAGAGATGCCGAACTCGCCGGATGATCCTGTCCCCCGAGATCGATCTTGTTGCGCACGATCCAGACCTGACCGCCGGACTGAGCGACGGCGCGCTCGCCCTCCACCAGCCACAGCACGAGGTCGGCGTCTTCGGCCCGCGCCCTCGCCCGGCGCACGCCTTCCTGCTCGACGGGATCGTCGGTCTCGCGAATGCCGGCGGTATCGATAATCGTGACGGGATAGCCATCGAGATCCAGCTGCACCTCGATGACATCGCGGGTGGTGCCGGCGTGGGGCGAGACGATTGCGACCTCGCGGCGCGCAAGCTGATTGATCAGCGTCGATTTGCCGACATTCGGCTCGCCTGCGATCGCAACCACCAGGCCGTCGCGCAAGCGTTCAGAATGTCCCTGTGCCGCAAGGACCTTTGCAATTTCATCGTGCAGCGCTTGGATCGCTTTCACGGCCGGCGCCATCAATTCCGCGGGCACATCGCCCTCGTCGGAGAAATCGATGCCCGCCTCGATCAGCGCCGACGCCTCGATGATGCGCTCGCGCCAGTCGCGCGCGCGATCGCCGAGCAGGCCCTGCAATTGCCGCAGCGCCTGGCGGCGCTGGCGATCTGTGTCGGCGTGAATGAGATCGTCGAGGCCCTCGGCCTCGGTGAGATCGAGCTTGCCGTTCTCGAACGCGCGCCGCGTGAACTCGCCGGGCTCGGCGGCCCGTGTATTCGGAATTAGAGAAATCGCAGCGAGGAGCGCGGCCAGCACGGCGCGTCCGCCATGGACGTGGAATTCGGCGACGTCCTCGCCCGTCGCAGTCCCCGGCCCCGGAAACCAGAGCACGACCGCATCATCGATCGGCTGGCCCGCACGATCTCGCAGCAGCCGCCGGCTGGCCTGCCGCGGCGCGGGCAGCTTGCCTGCGAGCGTTGTCAGCACCAGGCCAGCCTGCGAGCCCGAGACGCGCACCACGGCGATCGCGCTTGGCGGACGACCGGACGACAGCGCAAAGATGGTCTGGTCTCGCGGGTGCACAGCCTATTTGTCCGGCTGGCCGGGAAAAGGCAAACGGCCTGTGCTTGGGCGGCCATGACCCGTTTTGCTGCGTCCTAAACCTGCAGCCATAAAATATTGCAATGCAACAATCCACATCTACTGCAGAATGCCTCCGCCGACGACCACCAAGGTATCGACAGTCAAGTATTCGTAAGCCATATCAACGAGATACTTGAAATCTGCTCCGACGTAAAGTTCACCTCGATGCTGCACTTTCTGCGCAGCAATTCCGCACAACAAAAAGGGCGCCCGAAGGCGCCCTCAAAATTTTAGATAGACACCCGGCTCAGGTGTTCATGGAGTCGAAGAACTCCGAATTGCTCTTGGTCGAGCGCAGCTTGTCGAGCAGGAAGTCGATCGCATCCATGGTGCCCATCGGGTTCAGGATGCGGCGGAGCACGTACATCTTCTTCAGCACCTGATTGTCGGTGATGAGCTCCTCCTTGCGGGTGCCGGAGCGCGAGATGTCGATGGCCGGGAACGTGCGCTTGTCCGAGACCTTGCGGTCGAGAATCAGTTCCGAGTTACCGGTGCCCTTGAACTCTTCGAAGATGACTTCGTCCATGCGGCTGCCGGTATCGACCAGCGCGGTCGCGATGATGGTCAGCGAGCCGCCCTCCTCGATGTTGCGGGCGGCACCGAAGAAGCGCTTCGGGCGCTGCAGCGCGTTAGCGTCGACACCGCCGGTCAGCACCTTGCCGGATGACGGCACCACGGTGTTGTAGGCGCGACCCAGACGCGTGATCGAATCGAGCAGGATGACGACGTCGCGGCCGTGCTCGACCAGACGTTTGGCTTTTTCGATCACCATCTCGGCGACCTGGACGTGACGCACAGCCGGCTCGTCGAAGGTTGACGACACGACCTCGCCCTTCACCGAGCGCTGCATGTCCGTGACTTCTTCCGGACGCTCGTCGATCAGCAGCACGATCAGATAGCATTCGGGATGGTTGTGCGTGATCGAATGCGCGATGTTCTGCATCAGCACGGTTTTACCCGTGCGCGGCGGCGCGACGATCAGCGCACGCTGGCCCTTGCCGATCAGGGCGACGATGTCGATTACCCTTGCAGACAAGTCTTTTCGCGTCGGATCGTCGATTTCCATGCGGAAACGTTGATTCGGAAACAGCGGCGTGAGGTTATCGAAATTGACCTTGTGCTTGGCCTTTTCCGGATCCTCGAAATTGAGCGTGTTGACCTTCAGCAGCGCAAAATAGCGCTCGCCCTCTTTCGGGCTGCGAATGTGGCCTTCGATGGTGTCGCCGGTGCGCAGGCCGAAACGGCGGATCTGCGAGGGCGAGACGTAGATGTCGTCCGGGCCCGGCAGATAGTTGGCATCGGGCGAGCGGAGAAAGCCGAATCCGTCGGAAAGCACCTCGACGACGCCCTCGCCGACGATGTCGGTCTCGGCCAGCGCAAGCTGCTTTAGGATGGCGAACAGCAGCTCCTGCTTCCGCATGGTGCTGGCATTCTCGACCCCGTTCTCTTCCGCGAACGAGACGAGCTCGGCCGGCGTCTTCGACTTGAGGTCCTGGAGCTTAATTTCCCGCATTGGGGTGGTCCTGTGGGGTAACCTGGGGAGGGGGTGCGAGGAGGCTCTGAAATGCGGACGCGAAAAGGTAAGGTCCGCAGGTCTGGCAAGGAGAGTGCCGGTGGGGGCTTCAAACCTGATGCGGTGTCCGGCTTCTGGAAAGCTCGGACACAACCACATCCGCCTGCGTTGGGTGGGATATCGCTAATATAGAAAATCGCTTCCCACTCCGCAAGCCGAAGCGGTGAGCGATCGTCCAGGATTGCTGCCTAGAACGGCTTCACGATCACCATGATGACGATGACGATCAGCAGGACGGTCGGCACCTCGTTGATAATCCGGAAGAATTTCTGGTTGTGCGGGCGCCTGTCGGCAGCGAAGTCCTTGAGCCAGCGGGAAAAAAAGCCGTGGAGCGCGGACATCGCCAGCACCAGTGCCAGTTTTACGTGCAGCCAGCCGAAAGTGAACCAATGGCCGGCCCAGGCAAGGTAGAGCCCGGCGAGCCAGGTGACGATCATGGCAGGGTTGATGATCGCCTTGAGCAGGCGGCGTTCCATGACCTTGAAGGTTTCCGACTGTTTCGAACCGATCTCGGCCTCGCAGTGATAGACGAACAGTCGCGGCAGATAGAGCATCCCGGCCATCCATGAGATGACCGCGATCACGTGCAGCGCCTTGATCCAGAGGTAGACGTCTTCAAACATGTCCGGCGTCCACCTTTGCGTCCAGCCGTTCGGCGATCTGGGGATAGTAAGAACTCGTTAAGGTCTCACCTGCACACATATCTCTCTGGAGCGCCCTTCTCCAATAAAGAATCTTAGATTCTTAAGGTTTGAGTCTGAGTGACGGTGGATTGGACTCACACAATGCCGTCCGCCACTTCGCAGACGCTTGTTCACATCCATCAACATGTCCCCGACAGTTCCCGCCCGGCCAGATAAATGGTCTGGGCTCAAAGGCTTGCGCATTTCTATCCGCAGCCTATCAAGGGACTTGTCCGCGCAATCCCGTTTCCCTCTCGGAAGGCTCCCAAACTTGTTCCGACGGGCAGTGGTGTGAAGAAAACTGGCACTTGTCCCGCCCCTGGTGTCGCGCAACCCTTTCCGAGGGGTTAAGGTCCACAGAAATCCACAAACCACACCGGCTTCATACAAAGAGTTTTTGTGCCGACCTCGAACAATTATTTCCATTTGCACCTCGTCTCCGACTCCACCGGTGAGACCCTGATCACGGTCGCGCGCGCCGTCGCTGCGCAGTACGCGAACGTCACGCCGGTCGAGCATGTCTATCCGCTGGTGCGCAGCCAGAAGCAGCTCGATCGCGTGCTCGACGAGATCGAGGAAGCGCCCGGTATCGTGCTGTTCACCCTGCTGGAGAAAGATCTGGTCTCCAGGCTCGAGGACAAATGCAAGAACATCAACGTTCCGAGCCTCTCGATCATCGGCCCGGTCATGCAATTGTTCGAAGCCTATCTCGGCGCTGCGACCACCGGTCGCGTCGGCGCGCAGCACGTGCTCAACGCCGAATATTTCAAGCGCATCGACGCGCTGAACTACACGATGATCCACGATGACGGCCAGCACGTCGACGGGCTCGAGGACGCCGACGTCGTCCTAGTCGGCGTATCCCGCACGTCTAAGACGCCGACATCGATCTATCTCGCCAACCGCGGCATCCGCACCGCCAACGTGCCGCTGGTGCCGGGGATTCCCGTGCCGGCGCAATTGGAGACGCTGACCAAGCCGCTGGTGGTGAGCCTGCACGCAACGCCGGAACGTCTGATCCAGATCCGTCAGAACCGGCTGCTCTCCATGGGAGCCGAATCCGGCAGTGACACCTATACCGACAGGCAGTCGGTCACCGAGGAGGTCGCGTTTGCGCGCAAGCTGAGCGCCAAGCATGACTGGCCGCTGCTGGACGTCACACGGCGCTCGATCGAGGAAACCGCGGCGGCGATCATGAAGCTCTACAGCGATCGCCAGCGCAACCGGCCGTCTGAATAGTTTTCGAAAATGGCTCTGTGGCGCGGCAAAACTCCGTTGATCCTGGCCTCGCAGAGCAGCGCACGGAAGATGCTGCTGGCGAATGCCGGGCTCGAATTCGAAACTATTACGGCTGACATCGACGAGCGCGGTATTCAGACTGCTTCAAAACTTTCAAACCCGCGCGAGATCGGCCTGCTGCTGGCGCGCGAGAAAGCCAGGGCAGTCTCGGCTCATCATCCCGGACGCTATGTGATCGGCGCCGACCAGACGCTCGCCCTCGGCGATCGTCTCTTCAACAAGCCTGCCGGGCGCATTCAGGCGCTGGCGCAATTGCGCGATCTCGCCGGCCATAGCCACGAGCTGAATTCGGCGGTCGCCGTGGCCTATGACGGCAGGATTATCTTCGAGGATGTGTGCGTCGCCCGCATGACCATGCGACAGATGTCCGAGGCCGAACTTTCAGCCTATCTCGAGGCCGCCGGCGACGTCGTCACCACGAGCGTCGGCGCCTATCAGCTCGAAGGCCTCGGCATCCATCTGTTCGAGCGTATCGAGGGTGACCATTTCACCATTCTCGGCCTGCCGTTGCTGCCGCTGCTTGCGTTCCTGCGGCGCGAGCGGCTCATTGCGGTGTAAATGATAGGGCAATGATGCGGATTCTCGGACTGACCGGCTCGATCGGGATGGGCAAATCCACCACCGCAAAATTGTTCGCGGAGGCCGGCGTGCCCGTCTACGACGCCGATGCCGCCGTCCATCAGCTCTATGAAGGTGAGGCGGTGCCTGCGATCGAGGCGGCCTTCCCCGGCACCACCGCGAATGGCAAGGTCGATCGTCCTAAACTGTCGGCACGCGTGGTGCACGATCCCGCCGCGATCAAGCGGCTCGAGCAGATCGTTCACCCCATGCTCGGCGCCTCCCGGCAAAGATTCTTTGCCGCTGCGGAAGCCGCCAAGGCGCCCGTCGTGGTTCTCGACATCCCGCTGCTGTTCGAGACCGGCGGCGAGAAGCGCGTCGACGCCGTCGTCGTGGTCTCGACCTCGCCGGAACTTCAGCGCGAGCGGGTGCTGGCACGGGGCACCATGGACGAAGCAAAACTCGATGCCATCATCGCCAAGCAGATGCCGGATGCCGAAAAGCGCAAGCGGGCCGATTTCGTCGTGGATACCTCGCACGGACTGGAGCCGGTGCGCGCGCAAATCACGCACATCTTGGCCGAGGTCGTTAAGATGCCGCAACGGCGAGCCTGATTCGCCGACTTACAGGGCTTCTTGCACGGCACCTCGAAATCATGCGTGAAATCGTTCTGGATACCGAAACCACCGGCCTCGATCCGCTCCGCGGCGATCGGCTGGTCGAGATCGGCTGCGTCGAGATTTTCAACCGCATGCCGACGGGACAGACGTTTCACGTCTATATCAATCCTGAAAGGGACATGCCGGCGGAGGCGTTTGCGGTGCACGGGCTGTCGGCCGAATTCTTGTCGACCAAGCCGCTGTTCCATGAAGTCGTCGACGCGTTTCTGGAATTCATCGGCGATGCGCCGCTGGTGATCCACAACGCGTCGTTCGACATCAGCTTCATCAATGCCGAGCTCGACCGGATCAAGCGTGCCGCGATCCCGCGCGAGCGGCTGGTCGATACGCTGCTGCTGGCGCGGCGCAAGCATCCCGGCGTGTCGAACCGGCTCGACGATCTCTGCTCGCGCTACGCGATCGACAATTCGCACCGCACCAAGCATGGCGCGTTGCTCGATTCCGAACTGCTCGCAGAAGTCTATGTCGATCTGGTCGGGGCGCGGCAGTCGCAGCTGCTGCTGGCGTCGGATTCCCAGGACATTCGGGTCAATGCCGCGGGCGATGCGCCGCGGCGGCAGCGGACTGTGCCGCTCGCGCCGCGGGTTTCAGACGCCGAGCGCGACGCCCATCGGGCTTTCATCGCAACCCTCGGCGACAAGGCGATCTGGAACGAGTTTTTGCCCGCTCCAGCTGCCGTCAATCCGGCTGGCTAGGCCTATTGGTTGGGCCAGGTAGTTGAGGCTTGGCCGGCCTGACCACCGGCAGCCATTTGCCGCTCCATGTTCTGGCGATAGAGACCGACGAAATCGACCGGGTCCAGCATCAGCGGCGGGAACCCGCCGTCGCGCACGGCAGTCGCGATGATCTCGCGGGCGAACGGGAACAGCAGGCGCGGGCATTCGATCATGACCAGCGGGTGCAGATTCTCCTTCGGCACGTTGACGATCCGGAACACGCCGGCATAGGCAAGCTCGAACGAGAACATCACCTTGCCCGCGTTCTCGGCCTTGCCCTCGACCGACAGCGTCACCTCGAACTCGGATTCGCTGAGATTGTTGGCGCTGACATTGATCTGGATGTTGATCTGGGGCGCCTGGCTCTGCGGCTGGAGCGAGGTCGGTGCGTTCGGATTTTCGAACGAGAGGTCCTTGGTATATTGCGCCAGCACGTTGAGCTGGGGAGCCTGGGCCGCCTCGGGAGGGGTGCCGTTACCGTTGGTCATCGAAGTGTCTCCTTACCCGATTTGGGCTGAATTTCGCGGCGGTTGGCTAACATAGGGCCGCCTCATTCCACAAGGACGAACGCCTCCGGAGGGTCGATCCAGGCCGCGGCCGGAACTGTGACGTTTGAACCGCCCCGGACACCAAATCGCACGTTAAACGTTTGAAGATGCGCGATTTCCGGGCAGGATCGGGTTTCCCCTTAAGCATAAAACGCGCTACACTCCGCGCTGTGCCAAAAGGCGCCATTGGCCGGGCCAAATTTCGTGCCTACATCCGGCGGACGTAACGCGCGGACCCAAATGGTCGACGTAGACTTGCCGTTCCCGTATGGAACGGTCTACTGGCCGGATCGATTTTCCCGGCGACGGCCCCTTCTCGAGAAGACCAGAAAGCGAATACCACGTGGACATCTACACCATCATTTTCCTGGCGCTGGCGGTCTTTATTTTCCTGCGGCTGCGCAGCGTGCTGGGGCAGCGGACCGGCAACGAGCGGCCGCCGTTCGACCGCGCGGCTCGCAATGCGCTGGGTGGTGCCCCCGACAAGAACGTCGTGACCATGCCGGGCAAGGTGATCGACCAGGCGCCGCTGGCGCCGACGGCCGAGCCGACACCGCCCTCCGACCGCTGGAAGGACCTGACCGAGCCCGGCACTGCGCTTGCCGAGGGCCTCGACGCGATCGTCGAGAGAGATTCCACCTTCGATCCGCGCCACTTCATCTCGGGCGCCCGCGGCGCCTATGAGATGATCGTGCTGGCCTTTGCCAATGGCGATCGCCGCGCGCTGCGCGACCTCTTGTCGTCCGAGGTCTATGAAAGCTTCGACGCCGCGATCAAGGACCGCGAGAAGAACGAGCAGAAGACGGAGACGCGCTTCGTCTCGATCGACAAGGCCGAGCTGGTCGGTGCCGAGCTGCGCGACCGCACGGCACAGCTAACCGTCCGCTTCGTGTCGCAGATGATCTCGGTCACCCGCGACAAGGCCGGCAACATCGTCGACGGCAACGCCGACAAGGTCGCCGACATTACCGACATCTGGACTTTCGCCCGCGATACCACCTCTCGCGATCCGAACTGGAAGCTGGTTGGCACCGGAAGCGCGAATTAAGATCTATCTGAAGAACAGCGCGACGGCGCTTTGCGCAGGTGTCGTCGTGCTAGCTTCGTTTTCGCTTGGCGCCGAGGCTGCGCGGCGCCACTCCCGCAGCCATTACCATCACCTTCCCGAAATCGCGGCGATCCCGCCGCGCGCCTTGCCCTACCCGCAGCTCCCGCTCCCGTTCGAAATTCCCGGCGCACAATACCTGCCGCTGGCCTGGGCCGACGTGAAGGGCTGGAGCGATGACGATCATCTCGCGGCTTACAAGACCTTTCGCGCCAGCTGCCGCTCGATCAACGCGCAGACCGGTGCTGGTGAACAGAAGGCACTGGGCGGCTCCTTGAGCGAACCCTGCCGGGCCGCCAAGTCGCTCGAGCCGGCCGACGACGCCCAGGCAAAGACTTTCTTTGAGAACAATTTTTCGCCGCTGCGGATCTCGCGGCTCGGCGAGCCCGACGGTTTCGTCACCGGCTATTACGAGCCGGTGCTGGAGGGATCGCGCACGCAGACCGATGTCTACAACGTCCCGGTGTATCGCCGGCCCTCGAACCTGTTCGTACGCGGCTACAATCAGGCCTCGGTCAGCCTGCCCAACAAGGGATCGGTCTATCGCAAGATCGGCCGCCGCAAGCTCGTGCCCTATTACGACCGCGGCGAGATCGAGGACGGCAAGATTGCCGGCCGCGGGCTCGAGATCGCCTGGCTGAAGGACCCGACCGATTTGCTGTTCGCCCAGATCCAGGGCTCGGCGCGGATCAAGTTCGACGACGGCGCTACCATCCGGCTCAACTACGATTCCTACAACGGCTATCCCTACACCGCCGTGGGGCGTATCCTGATCGAGCGCGGCATCATTCCAAGGGAAGAGATGTCGATGCAGAAGATCAGGGAGTGGATGGCGCAGAACCCCGACGGCGCCAAGGAGCTGCGGCGCCAGAACCGCTCCTACATCTTCTTCCACGAGGTCAATCTGTCCGACAAGGACGAAGCCGTCGGTGCGCAAGGCATCCCGCTGACCGCCGGCCGTTCGATCGCCGTCGACAAATCCCTCCATGTCTACGGCACGCCGTTCTTCATCGAGGGCGAGCTGCCGATCGAGTCCGACCGCGCCAAAACCCCGTTCCATCGCCTGATGATCGCGCAGGACACCGGCTCGGCCATTATCGGCCCCGCGCGTGCCGATCTCTATTTTGGCGCGGGTGCTGACGCCGGCCGCGTCTCGGGCCGGCTGCGCCACGCCATGCATTTCGTGATGCTGGTGCCGAAGAGCTTGGACCCCGGCGTGCGCGCCGCAAAGCTGCCGGTGCCGGATCCGCGTCCGTCGGAGAAGATCGCAAAGCTGTTTCCGCAGACCAATCCCAAGGATACTGCCAAGGATACTGCCAAGGATCCGGCGAAGAGCGAGACCGTTGCAATTGCCGGCCCGGTGCCGCTGCCGGCGCCGCGTCCTGTGATAGAACCTGTTCGCGAACCGCGCAGGCACATGAAAAGTCGTTCCCACCAGCAATGAAGCGATCGTCCCGTCCGCCCGTGCTGGATCCTCCGCGTCCTTCGCCGCGTCGTCGTGGGCTGACCGAGGAAGATCGCGAGTTGTGGGAGCTCGTCGCAAAGCAGGTCAAGCCGCTCCGGAAGCATCGCGCGACGAAGGTGCAGGCTGCGCCGCGCGCTGAGCCCCTCCTCGACAGCGGTTGCCACCAAGGCCGCGCTGTCGCCGCGTCCATTGGCGCAAGCGCCCGCCCCGCGTCCGTCAAAGCCGGCGATGCCGCCGCTCGCCCCGCTCGGCAAGCGCGAGCGGACAAAACTGGCGCGCGGCCGCAGCGAGATCGAGGCGCGGCTTGATCTGCACGGCATGACCCAGCTGCGCGCCCATCGCGCGCTATCGGGTTTCCTGCACCGCGCCCATTACGACGGCCTGACTTTTGTCCTGGTCATCACCGGCAAGGGCCGCAGCGGCGGCGAAAGCGGCGTGCTGCGTCGGCAGGTGCCGGAATGGTTGAGCCTGCCGGAATTCCGCGCTTTCGTGGTCGGGTTTGAGGAAGCCGGCATCGGCCACGGCGGCGAGGGCGCGCTCTATGTGCGGATCAGGCGGGCGCGATTCTAGAACGGCCGCACGATCCCGACGCGCGGGATCAGCGTGATGATCAAGCCGAAGATGTTGGTCTTCTGGTCCCCGGCCGGAATCAACGGCGTCTCCTTCTTGGTCGGCAGCATCTTCACCGCATGCAGGATCAGGAACATGCACACCGCCCAGTTCGAGATCCAGCGCGAATAGTCGAACACCATCGCGAACATCACGAGATAGGCCAGGCTGACGCCGATCAGGGCCGCGATGACGAGCCGTCGGTGGGCCTCGTGCGCGAGCGAGCCGATCAGATCCGCAAAATAGCGCCACAGCGGCGCGTGCAGCCAGATCAGCAGGGCGAAGACGGGGATGCCGAGGCTGTTGTGCGGCAGGCGTCCCCATGTGTCGGAAATCTCCTTCTCCAGCGGCTGATACCAGATGTAGCTGAACTGCAGGAGATCGGTGCGCGAGGGATCGACCATCCGGGTCTTCAGATAGGCGACGAAATCCGCTTCGGGGATCGGCATTGTTCCGAGGAACTGCGCGGCGAAGAACAGCGCGGAGACCGGGGCGAGGGCCACGATGCCGAATGCGACGTCGCTGCGATTGAAGCCATAGGCCAGATAGTGCCTGGTCACGACGATGGTGATGATCGTCGGCACATACATCAGCAGATGAATGTGGTGGATCAGGACGAGAATGATCGAGAACAGCGCGGCCGTCGCCACGAACAGCAATGAGCCCGCCGGCATCAGCAGCAGGATGATCGTCAGCGCGCAGCCATAGATGTCGAAATGGCCGAGCGTGTGCATGAAGTTCTTCAGGAAGAATGGCGAGCCCGCGATGAAGACGAACAGCGGCAGCGTCCTCGCCGTGAAGCCGAACGTCTTCTGAAACAGTTTTGCGTACAGCCCCAGCGTCACCAGCCACGTCGCGCCACCGAGCGCGAACACCAGCCAGACCGGCACCCTGGTCGTGAACAGCGCAACAATTGCCCCGATCAAGGCGCGCTTGATGAAGCCGAAATGGTAATCGACGAGGAGGTGGACGTAGGGGACGTAAGGCGGCAGCTGGATCTTGTGAACGAACACGCCGGCGATGACGGCGGCGTTGATCGCGAGCAGAAGGCGCCAGGGGTTTTGCAGGATGCGTGCGGTCACGCCGCATCAATAGCGTGGCCGCACGGAATTACAAAATAAACCGGCTCAGATCGGCGTTCTTGGCGAGGTCGCCGACGTGCTTCTGCACGAAATCGGCATCGACCCGGACGGTCTCGCCGCTGCGGTCGGGGGCGGTGAAAGAGATTTCGTCCAGCACCCGCTCCATCACGGTCTGGAGCCTGCGCGCGCCGATGTTCTCGACGGTGGAATTGACGGCAACCGCGACGTCGGCGAGCGCGTCGATGGCGCTGTCGGTGATGTCGAGCGTGACACCCTCGGTCTGCATCAGCGCGACATATTGCTTGATCAGCGAGGCCTCGGGCTCGGTCAGGATGCGCCGCATGTCGTCGCGGCTCAGCGCCTGCAGCTCGACGCGGATCGGCAGGCGGCCCTGCAGTTCCGGCAACAGGTCGGACGGCTTGGCGACGTGAAAGGCGCCGGAGGCAATGAACAGAATGTGGTCGGTCTTGACCGCACCGTGCTTGGTCGAGACCGTGGTGCCCTCGATCAGCGGCAGCAGGTCGCGCTGCACGCCTTCGCGCGAGACATCGCCGCCGACGCGGCCCTCGCGGGCGCAGATCTTGTCGATTTCATCCAGGAACACGATGCCGTTGTTTTCGACCGCGCTGATCGCCTCCAGCGTCAGCTGATCGGTGTCGAGCAGCTTGTCGGATTCCTCGTTGACCAGGATCTCGTGCGAGCTCTGGACCGTCAGCCGCCGTGTCTTGCTGCGGCCGCCGAGCTTGCCAAAGATGTCGCCGATTGAGATCGCACCCATCTGGGCGCCCGGCATGCCCGGGATCTCGAACATCGGCATGCCGCTGCCGGACGACTGGGTTTCGATCTCGATCTCCTTGTCGTTGAGCTCGCCGGCGCGCAGCTTCTTGCGGAAGGATTCGCGGGTTGCCGCGCTGGCATTGGCGCCGACCAGCGCATCGAGCACGCGCTCCTCCGCGGCGAGCTGCGCGCGTGCCTGCACGTCCTTGCGCTTGCGTTCGCGCACCTGAGAAATGGCGACCTCGACGAGATCACGCACGATCTGCTCGACGTCGCGGCCGACATAGCCGACCTCGGTGAATTTTGTGGCTTCCACCTTCAGGAATGGCGCGTTCGCGAGCTTGGCGAGCCGCCGCGCGATCTCGGTCTTGCCGACGCCGGTCGGACCGATCATCAGGATGTTCTTCGGCAGCACTTCCTCGCGCAACGAGCCTTCGAGCTGCTGCCGCCGCCAGCGGTTGCGCAGCGCGATCGAGACGGCGCGCTTGGCGTCGGCCTGGCCGACGATGAAACGGTCGAGTTCGGAAACGATTTCGCGGGGAGAGAAGTCTGTCATGGGACCTTAGCTAGGATTAGAAGCAGGCGGGGACAAGCCGCTTTTTTGCAAGCCGCTGTTTTGACTGTCAAATGATCGGCGGACCGGATTGCCATTGCTTCACGGCCTCGATCGGATGGATCAGCATCAGGACGTTGAGCGTCAGATTGTCGCGAATGTGCAGTGCCAGCATGATCTCGAAGGCGAGCCCGAGCACGACGGTTGCGGGGATCGGCAGCACGCGCGCGGTGAGGAACCCGAGCACCATGAACAGCGTGTCCGAGACCGAGTTGACGATGCTGTCGCCGTAATAGTCCAGCGAGATCGTGCCGGCGCGGTAGCGCTCGATAATGACGGGCGAATTCTCGACGATCTCCCAGGCGCCCTCGATCAGCATCGCGATGAGGAGCCGGGCGGGCCAGGACAGCCGCAACAAGGAGAGACGTCCCGAGAACAAAAGCCACGTCAGTCCATAGAACAGGAAGCCGTGCAGGACGTGCGAGAAGCTGTACCAGTCGGCGATGTGCTGGGAATTCTCCGAGCTGTTCACCACGCCGTGCCAGAGCTTGACGTAGCCGCAGGTGCAGATCGGCACCCGTCCCATCGCCAACAGCATCGAAGCCTGCAACGCCAGTAACAGCAGCCCGATGCCGATCGAGGCGAGTGGCGACAACGCGGGTTGGGTCGGGCTGTCGCTGCGGGCCAATGCCATCCGCTCAGCCGGCCGTCAGCGCTTCGATGGTGACGTTGCGGTTGGTGTAGACGCAGATGTCGGCTGCGATATCGAGCGAGCGGCGGACGATGGTCTCGGCGTCCTTGTCGGTGTCGATCAGGGCGCGGGCCGCGGCCAGTGCATAATTGCCGCCGGAGCCGATCGCCATGACCCCGGCCTCGGGCTCGAGCACGTCGCCGGTCCCGGTCAGGACCAGCGAGACATCCTTGTCGGCCACGATCATCATCGCCTCCAGCCGCCGCAGATAACGGTCGGTGCGCCAATCCTTGGCGAGCTCCACGGCGGCCCGGGTCAGCTGTCCCGGATATTGCTCGAGCTTGCTCTCCAGCCGCTCGAACAGGGTGAAGGCGTCGGCGGTGGCGCCGGCAAAGCCGCCGATGACGTCGCCCTTGCCGAGTTTCCGGACCTTTTTGGCGTTGGACTTGATCACGGTCTGGCCGATCGAGACCTGGCCGTCGCCGCCGACCACCACCTTGCCGCCCTTGCGGACCGTCAAAATCGTGGTGCCGTGCCAGACCGGCGAGCTGTTCTGGGAATCCTGCATAATGATCCTCGTTGTCCGGGCTGATTTAGGCGGTCGGAGCCAAAGGGACAACCTGCGCACAACGGGCCGTTCCGGCCTCAAATTCGCTCACCATAGGCAGAAGTAGAGGCCGGCCAGCCGTTCCCGCAGTAGCGAAGGCGTCATTTGGCTGTTAAGAGACTGGCGTTTTCGGCCCTCAAGCCAGGATGAAAGCCAGCTTTCAATGCGCACCGCGACGATCAAGCGCAAGACCAAGGAAACCGACATCGAGGTCACCGTGAACCTCGATGGCACCGGCGTGGCCAATATCGCGACTGGCATCGGCTTTTTCGACCATATGCTCGATCTCCTCGCCCGCCATTCCCGCATCGACCTCACGGTCAAGGCGGTCGGCGACCTGCACATTGATCATCACCATACCACCGAGGACACCGGCATCGCGCTCGGCCAGGCGGTCAGGCAGGCGCTCGGCAACATGGCGGGCATCACCCGCTATTCCGGCGTGCACATGCCGATGGACGAGACGCTGTCGCGCGTGGTCATCGACATCTCGGGGCGGCCGTTCCTGGTGTTCAAGGCCGACTTCCCCCGTGACAAGATCGGTGAATTCGACACCGAGTTGGTGCGCGAGTGGTTCCAGGCCTTCGCCATCAACGCCGGCGTGACTCTCCACGTCGAGACCCTATATGGCGATAACAGCCACCATATCGCCGAGTCCTGCTTCAAGGGCCTGGCGCGGGCGCTGCGCACCGCGGTTGCGATCGATCCCAAGACGGCGGGCGAGATCCCGTCCACCAAGGGCTCGCTCGGCGGCTGACATCTCCGTCTCGTCGGCCAATCGCTGCCGGCGGCATCTGCTCAATTCTCGAGAACGGGGCATCAAAAATGCCTGTCTATACAGTTCATGCTCCCACCCCAGGCGGGGCCGATCTGCGCGCGACCGACAAATTCGTGTTCGTGCGCGACGGCTTCCATTTCTGGGCGATGATCTTCGGGCCGTTCTGGCTGGCCTGGAACAGGCTTTGGCTGGCGCTGATCGGCTGGATCGTCTTTCTCGCCGCGTTCGATGCCGGGCTGCACAGCCTCGGGGTCAGCCGCGGCTCGATCTTCTTTGCCAACATCATCGTCGCGCTGCTGATGGGGTTCGAGGCCTCCAGCCTGCGCCGCTGGACGCTGTCGCGCGGCAAGTGGCGGCAGCTCGACGTCGTCGTCGCTGACGACGAGGACACCGCCGAGCGCCGCTTCTTCGAGCGCTGGAGCCAGAAGCAGCGCGGCATCGTCAACGATCAATGGGCCATTGATCGCGGCGGCCCGCCGCCGACCCGCAATTTGCCGGGTCAGCAATTTTCCAGCCCGCCGCCGATGCCGGCGGGCGGCATCATTGGATTGTTTCCAGAACCGGGAGGGCAAAGATGAGCGTCGCCATCATCGATTACGGTTCCGGCAATCTGCATTCCGCCGCCAAGGCGTTTGAGCGCGCTGCGCGCAGCATGGAGAATCCGCAGAAGGTCTTCGTGACCAGCGATCCGGACCAGGCCTATGGCGCCGACCGTCTGGTGCTGCCGGGCGTCGGCGCCTTTGCCGATTGCCGGCGCGGGTTAGACGCGGTCAACGGCATGGTCGAGGCGATCACGGAAGCCGTGCGCGTGAAGGCGCGGCCGATGTTCGGCATCTGCGTCGGCATGCAGCTGTTCGCCACCCGCGGCAAGGAGCACGTCATCACGCAAGGGCTGAACTGGATCGGCGGCGACGTCGAGAAGATCACGCCGCGCGATGAAAGCCTGAAGATTCCGCACATGGGCTGGAACACGCTCGATGTGCTCAGGGAGCATCCGGTGCTGAACAAGCTGCCGCTCGGCCCCAAGGGCCAGCACGCATATTTCGTGCACTCCTATCACCTCAACGCCGCGAACGAGGCGGACGTGCTCGCACGCGCCGAGTATGGCGGGCCAGTCACGGCGATCGTCGCCAAGGACACCGCCATCGGTACGCAGTTTCACCCCGAGAAGAGTCAGCGTTTTGGCCTGGCCCTGATCTCGAACTTTTTGCGATGGAAGCCGTGATTCTCTTTCCTGCCATCGACCTCAAGAACGGCCAGTGCGTGCGCCTCGAGCAAGGCGACATGGCGCGCGCGACCGTGTTCAACCTCGATCCCGCCGCGCAGGCCGAGAGTTTTGTCACGCAGGGCTTTGAGTATCTCCACGTCGTCGATCTCGACGGTGCCTTCGCCGGCAAGCCGGTAAATGCGCAGGCGGTGGAAGGGATGCTGAAGACGATCAAGATCCCGGTACAACTCGGTGGCGGTATCCGCGATCTCGGGACCGTCGAAGCGTGGCTCGAGAAGGGCATCACCCGCGTCATCATCGGCACGGCCGCGGTGCGCGATCCGGAGCTGGTGAAGCTCGCCTCGAAAAATTTCCCCGGCCGCGTCGCGGTCGGGCTGGACGCGCGGGACGGCAAGGTCGCGGTCGAAGGCTGGGCCGAGACCTCGCAAGTGACGGTGCTGGAGATCGCGCGGCGCTTCGAGGATGCCGGCGTCGCCGCCATCATCTTCACCGACATCGCACGCGACGGCCTGCTCAAGGGCCTCAACCTCGATGCGACCATTGCGCTCGCAGACAGCATCTCGATTCCCGTGATTGCTTCCGGCGGCCTCGCCTCGATCGAGGACGTCAAGGCGATGCTGACGCCGCACGCCAAAAGCTCGCCGGCGCGATCGCCGGCCGTGCAATCTATGACGGCCGGCTCGATCCTGCCGCCGCCCTCACCTTGATCCGCAACGCGGCCGGGAGCTGACATATGTTCAAGGTGCGCGTGATCCCCTGCCTCGACGTCAAGGACGGCCGCGTCGTCAAGGGCGTCAACTTCGTCGATCTGCGCGATGCCGGCGACCCCGTCGAAGCCGCCATCGCCTATGACGCCGCCGGTGCCGACGAGTTGACGTTCCTCGACATCACCGCGACCCATGAGAACCGCGGCATCATGCTCGACGTGGTCCGGCGCACGGCGGAAGCCTGCTTCATGCCGGTGACCGTCGGCGGCGGTGTCCGTGAGGTCAACGACATCAAGACATTGCTGCGCGCGGGCGCCGACAAAGTCTCGATCAACAGCGCCGCCGTGTCGCGGCGCGAGTTCGTCAAGGAAGCCGCCGAAAAATTCGGCGAGCAGTGCGTCGTGGTCGCGATCGACGCCAAGCGGGTCAAGCGCGCCGGCGGCGGCGAGCGCTGGGAGATCTTCACCCATGGCGGCCGCAACTCGACCGGCATCGACGCGATCGAATATGCCCAGGAGGTGGTCTCGCTCGGCGCTGGCGAAATTCTGCTCACCTCGATGGACCGCGACGGCACCCGGCGGGGTTTGACATTCCGCTGACCCGGGCGATCGCGGACAGCGTTCCCGTTCCCGTGATCGCCTCCGGCGGCGTCGGAAATCTCGACCACCTCGTCGACGGTATCCGCGACGGGCACGCTACCGCCGTGCTGGCCGCCTCGATCTTCCACTTCGGAGAATTCACCATCCGTGAAGCCAAGGAGCACATGGCCCGGCGCGGACTACCCATGCGCCTGGATGCCTGACGACTTCCGTTCATAAAAGTGCTACATCAACCGGCGGGGACTGGCCCAACCGGCCAGACGCGCGTTTCGAGTATTCAGTATGCCGCGTTTCACGATTCACGATCTCGCCGTCACCATCGATGCCCGCGCGGCCTCCGGTGCCGAGGGCTCCTATACCCGCAAGCTCCTCGACAAGGGTGCCGAACATTGCGCCAAAAAGTTCGGTGAGGAAGCAGTCGAAACCGTAATCGCAGCAGTCGAAAACGATCGCGATCATCTGATCGCCGAGGGTGCCGACCTGCTCTATCACTTCCTTGTACTGCTCAAGGCGCGCGGCGTAAGATTGGAAGAGGTGGAAGCGGCGCTGGACAAG
This sequence comes from Bradyrhizobium sp. RDM12, assembly GCF_051917485.1. Classification (NCBI taxonomy): domain Bacteria; kingdom Pseudomonadati; phylum Pseudomonadota; class Alphaproteobacteria; order Hyphomicrobiales; family Nitrobacteraceae; genus Bradyrhizobium; species Bradyrhizobium sp. RDM12. The sequence goes on along the minus strand of NZ_CM133064.1, from coordinate 1,201,723 downwards.
CGCACGAACATGTCCGGGTTGGAAGAGAAAGCATCGCGCAAGAGCGGCGGCTAGCCGGGCTCTTTACGGAGAAGGTCGCGTCATGGATATCCGCGCACCCGAGCAGCAATATAATCCATACCGCGTCTATTCGCGCGAAGAATGGGCGCGGCTGCGCGACGATACGCCGATGACGCTGGAGCCGGGCGAGTTCGACCGGCTGCGCTCGCTGCATGACCGCCTCGATCTCAAGGAAGTCGAGGACATTTATCTGCCGCTGTCGCGACTGCTCTCGATCTATGTCGATGCGATGCAGCGCCTGTACTACGCGGAGCGCCAGTTCCTCAACATCCGCGACCGCAAGGTGCCCTACATCATCGGCGTGGCCGGCTCGGTCGCAGTCGGAAAGTCCACCACGGCCCGCGTGCTCCAGGCGCTGCTGGCGCGCTGGTCGCCGCGTCCGAAGGTCGAGCTGATCACGACGGACGGATTCCTCTACCCGAAGGCCCTGCTCGAGCAGCAAGGCATTTTGCAGAAGAAGGGCTTTCCGGAGAGCTACGACCTGCCGCTGCTGCTCAACTTCCTGTCCGACATCAAGGCGGGCCGCCGTCATGTGCGCTCGCCGGTCTATTCGCATCTCACCTACGATATCGTGCCGAACGAATGGGCCGAGATCGACCAGCCCGACATCCTGATCGTCGAGGGCGTCAACGTGCTGCAGACCGGCAAGCTGCCGCGCGACGGCAAGGCGGTGCCGGTGGTCTCCGACTTCTTCGATTTCTCGGTCTATATCGATGCCGACGAGGCGGCGCTGCGGCGCTGGTACATCAAGCGCTTCCTGGCGCTGCGCGACACCGCGTTCACAAATCCAAAATCCTACTTCAACCGCTATGCGCTGCTGTCGGACGAGGAGGCCATCGCCACCGCCACCGCGATCTGGGAGCGCACCAACCTCGCCAATCTCGAGGACAATATTTTGCCGACCCGCCCGCGTGCGACGCTGATCCTGAAGAAGGGCGCAGATCACGCCGTGGAGAGCGTGGCGCTGCGAAGGCTATAGGCAAAGGTCTCGTAGGGTGGGCAAAGGCGCATAGCGCCGTGCCACCATCCATCGGGATCTTCGAATGCAATTGGTGGGCACGCTACGCTTCGCCCACCCTACGGCAGCGTCGATTGCGGCTACACCGCCAACTGCCGTGACGCCGCCAGCCCGGCCAGCGCCTCGTCCAGCTTCTCGCGATCGAGCGGCTTGATCAAAACCCGTTCATGCCCGCCTCGAAGCAGGCATAGCGATCTTCCACCAGTGTGTTCGCGGTTAGCGCGAGGATCGGCGTGCGGTGGCCGCCGGTGGCGGCCTCATGCGCGCGGATGCGTTTGGTTGCTTCGATGCCGTCGAGCTGCGGCATCTGGATGTCCATCAGAACCAGATCATAGGGTGTGCCCGCAGAGCTGGCCGCAAGCCAGGATTCCAGCGCGGCCTCGCCATGGACCGCGATGACGACGCGGTGACCGAGTTTTTGAGGAGCGACCGCATCAAGAGCGCGTTGATCTCGTTGTCCTCGGCGACGAGGATCGACAGGCCATTGGCAGGCGTTCTGACCGCGGCCGGCTGGACAGGCTCGGGCGCGAGATCGGGCGAGGGGACTTCCGGCGCCAGCGAGAGGCGCGCGGCGAGGAGGCCGCGCGCAGTGGCTTGACCAGGAAGCCGGTGAAGGCCGGCGACAGCTTGTCATGACGCGAGCTCGGCGTCAGGAGGATAAGCCGCTGCGTCGCGTGAGCGCGGGCGACTTCGCCGAGGCGATCGGCAACAGCCGGACCGAGCGCACGGTCAATCAACACCGCATGCCATGAACGTTCCTGCAGCAGCGCCTCGGCTACAGCCGCATCCGCGACCAGGCAGGTCTGGCCGCCCCAGCGCTCCAGCCGGCGCGCGATCAGCGACGCCTCGATGCCGTCGGCCACCAGCAGGATCGACCTGCCGGCGAGGTCCGGACACGGAAACGCCGTTTGGCCGGCCTCGCCGTGCGATGGTGCGAGCGGGATTGCGACCTCGAAGGTGGAGCCTTGGGCCGGCGCGCTCTCCAACGTGATGCGGCCGCCCATGCGCTTGACGATGCGCTCGCTGATGGCGAGGCCAAGCCCGGTGCCGCCATAGGTGCGGGCGACGCGGTTGTCGGCCTGCTCGAACTCGCGGAAGATGCGCTGCTGTGCGTCCGGCGCGATGCCAATGCCTGTGTCGCGGACCAGGAAACTGATCTCGTTCGGCCAGATGCCGGGTTCGACGATCAGCGCCACGCCGCCGCTCGCGGTGAACTTGATGGCGTTGCCGGCGAGATTGAGCAGCACCTGGCGCAGGCGTGCGGCATCGCCGACGACTTCCATCGGAAGGCGCTCGTCGACATAGGCCGCGATCTCGAGGTTTTCGCCTGCGCGCGCGGCGCCAGCAGCTCGGTGACCTCCTCGATCAAGGTCGAGAGCGCAAGGACGCTGGTCGAGATCGAGCTTGCCGGCTTCGATCTTGGAATAGTCGAGCAGTTCCTCGATCAGCGCCATCAGCGCTTCGCCCGAAGTTTTCACCGCCCTGGCGTAAGTCGTCTGCTCCGGGGTCAACGTGGTGTCGAGCAGCAACCCGCCCATGCCGATGATGCCGTTCAGGGGATTGCGGATCTCGTGCGAGGCCATCGCGAGGAACCGCGACTTGGCGCGGTTGGCGGCGTCGGCCTGGTCGCGGGCATCCGACAGCGCGCGTTCGGTCTCGGTGCGGTCGGTCACGTCGCGGCCGACACTCTGCAGTTCGGCAGGCTGGCCGGCATCGAGCCGCACGAATCCTTCGCGCCAGGCGATCCAGCGCGGGCCGAGCGGAGTGGAGATTCTCTGGTCGTGGATGCGCGTGCCGTTGCTCGCGCGCGCTGTCGCCCTGCTCCAGCACGTCGAAGTCGAAGCGGGTGCCGACCAGCGCGCGGCGGGTCTGCCCGGCCAGCGCGCAATAGGCGTCGTTGGCGAAGGTGATGCGGCCCTGATGGTCGCGCAGCACGATCAGATCGCCCTGAGATTCGAACAGGCTGCGGGCGCGCTCTTCGGCTTCCTTCAGCTCCCAATTGCGATCGATCAGCGCCTCGTTGTGGGCGGCGAGCCTGCGCATCCGCTTGTTGACGAAGCGCAGCCGCATGCTGAGCGTCGCAAGGCCAAGGCAGGCCAGCGCAAACAGGAAGCTCGCGCCGATCGCAAAGGCGTTGGGATCGTAGCCGGAATTTGGCGCGCGGCTGCCGGTGACGAAGCCATAGGCGCCGCCGAACGTCGCCGAAAAGATCATGAAGGAGCGGATCGCGAAGGCGATTCGGGGTGCTGCCGCCTGAAGCGGCGCATGCGCACCTTGATCCGGAACGTCCGACCCATTGCCACCGACCCCGACTCTTGTCCGAAACCCGCCACCGCCGCTTGCGACGATGTCTCGCCGACCTTGCGAACAGCTTGAGGCTTTGCGGCGGCCTCCAAACAGGGTTGACGAGGCGTTAACGTCTCAGTGCATGATCCGGAAAAGTGTGTAGCGGTTTTCCCTCGCGACAAACGCGGAACGCGTTTGCGCGGAGATCATGCTCAACAACGCTCTGAAGCGCGAGGGCGCTTCAGAGCGAGGCGGCCTGGAGGGGCAGCGGGTGCCCGCCGCGGGCGCCGACGATCAGGGCTGCCGCTTCCTTCTGCGAGAACGCCTTCGAGCGCACATAGATGCGGTAATCGGCCGGGCCTTCGCTGGAGAGATAGATCACCGGACCGCCCTCGACCGGTTGCGCGGCGATCGCAATGAGACGGGTTGATGGATTTCCCTGGCAGGCGCCCGGCTCGCCGCTTGCGCCGTCGTCGACGACCGCGAAGTCGGCGGCATCCGCATCGTCGGTGATCTGGACCCGCACCGTGGCCCGCGATAGATCGTCGGTGAAGGCGACACGGACGCCGGCCGTCCAGAACAGGGAGGTCAGCTCGACCGAGGTGTCGCCGAGGGCGATGCAGGGATGCGAGACCGATCCGATCTCGTTGCGGGCGAACACCGCAGCCGCCAACAGGGGAACCACCGAGGCCAGGATCTTGAAACGCAACATGACACTCTACTCGCCGGGCCCGGACTGGAACTTGTGGGCCTTGTGGTTTGCAGAGCGTAAAGGAAACTCGTTACCGCCGGGTTGATGCGCGGGATGATCAAGCCAGCTGGCGCACATCCTCCGCGAGTGCGCGGTAGGACAGCGCCTCGGCAAGATGCAGCCGGCCGATCTTGTCGGCGCCGTCAAGGTCGGCGAGCGTGCGGGCCACCCGCAGCACGCGGTGATAGCCGCGCGCCGACAGCCGCATCGTCTCGGCGGCATCGCGCAGCAGCTTCTGCCCCTGCGCGTCCGGCCTGGCGATGTCCTCCAGCACGGATGCCGGCGCCTCGGCATTGGTGCGGATCTGCGGCAGGCCGGCATCGGCATAGCGCGCGAGCTGGATGTCGCGCGCCGCCGCCACGCGGGCGGCGACTTCGGCGGAGCCTTCCGCCGGCGGCGGCAGGATCAGATCGGCAGCAGTCACGGCCGGGACTTCGATGCGCAGATCGATGCGGTCCATCAGCGGGCCGGAGATGCGCGCCTGGTAGTCTCCGGTGCAGCGGTCGATGCGGCCGCGCTTGCAGGCATAGCCCGGCTCGAACGCATTGCCGCAGCGGCAGGGGTTCATCGCTGCGATCAGCATGAAGCGCGCCGGGTAAGTCACGCGGTGGTTGGCGCGGGAGACCGAGACCTCGCCGTTCTCCAGCGGCTGGCGCAGCGAATCCAGCACGCGCGGATCGAACTCGGGCAGCTCGTCGAGGAACAGCACGCCCTGATGCGCCAGTGAGATCTCGCCGGGCTTTGCGCGCGCGCGCCGCCGGTGAGCGCGGCCATGCTGGCGGAATGATGTGGCGAACGGAACGGCCGCCGCGATGTCAGCGCGCCGCCCTCGATCTCGCCGGCGACGGAGGCGATCATCGAGACCTCGAGTAGTTCGCCTGGCGACAGCGGCGGCAGGATCGAGGGCAGGCGTGCCGCGAGCATCGATTTGCCGGCCCCGGGCGCGCCGATCATCAAGAGATGATGCCCGCCCGCGGCTGCGATCTCCAGCGCCCGCTTGGCGCTCTCCTGGCCCTTGATGTCGCGCAGGTCGAGCAGCGAGCTTGCTGCTTCGTGGACTTTCGGCACGGGCCGCGACAGCACTTGCGTGCCCTTGAAATGGTTGGCGATCTGAATCAGCGATTGCGCGGCGACGATCTGGATGTCCGGACTCGCCCACGCCGCTTCCGAGCCGCAGGCCGCCGGGCAGATCAGACCTTCCTCGCGGGCATTGGCGCCGATCGCGGCGGGCAAAACGCCGGCCACCGGCGCGATCGAGCCGTCGAGGCCGAGCTCGCCGAGCACGGTAAAACCCGTCAGCGCATCCGGCGGAATCGCGCCGATCGCGGCCATCAGCCCCAGCGCAATCGGCAGGTCGTAATGGCTGCCTTCCTTCGGGACGTCGGCGGGGGCGAGATTGACGATGATCCGCCGGGCCGGCAGCGCCAGGCCCGAGGCGATCAGCGCGGCGCGGACCCGCTCGCGCGCCTCCGACACCGCCTTGTCGGGCAGCCCGACGATGGCGAAGGCCGGCAGCCCCGGCGCGACCTGCACCTGCACGTCGACCGCGCGGGCCTCGATCCCCTCAAAAGCGACTGTCGAAACCCGCTGAACCATGCCCAAACCAGCCTGCCCTCTTGCACAATCGAGGGTAGCAGAGCGCGATGGTCCTGACAAGAACAATACAAGAACGGAAGACGGGGGGGGGAATTCCTAACGACCGGTAAACGGGACCAAGACACTAAGCTTCGACTACGTCTCGAATGCGAGCGGCTGCGCTCAGCACATTCCAACGAATGTCCGCTACTCCTAGAGCTGCGGGATGGGCCGTGATCTAACGGGTGAACAATTCAAATGCTTGCAAATCGCCGCAGAAGCGAACGACGGGTGTGCACGCGGCTCGCCAAGATCCATTTTGGCGCGGGGTCGCTGCCGCGGGACTGCACGATTACGGATATCTCGAATGGCGGGGTGAAGGTCGTGGCCGAATTCCTGGAAGTGCCGCCGCAATTCACCATCATCTTCGCACCCGACTATTCCCGCCAATGCCGCCTGCGCTGGCGCATCGGCTGCGAATTCGGTGCGGAATTCACCGACTAATCCTGATCGACGCGTTTCCTTAACGGGAATTTAGCGTTAATCGGCAAAGCATCTCTGATCAGTCCGCCGGCGGTGATCAGAGTATGTCCAAGCGTTCGTCCCTTGCCTCTCCCCCGGCGAGATTCCTGCTTCCTGTGCTTCTGGTGCTCGCGCTCGGTGGCTGCCAGACCACGAGCCTGGAGGATGTGACCGGCGCGCTTGGCGTCGGTGGCAAGCCGGAACCTGCCGCTATGGCGGACGCCAGGCCTGACATGGACGGCTTGCGCGAGCGCTATCGCGCCAGGCCCAGCGATCCCGCCATCGCCCTCGACTACGGCAAGGCGTTGCGCGAGACCGGGCAGCGCGCCCAGGCGGTCGCGGTAATGGAGCAGGCCGTGCTCGCCCATCCCAGCAACAAGGCGCTGCTTGCCGGCTATGGCCGCGCGCTCGCCGATAATGGCAATTTCCAGCAGGCCTTCGACGTGCTCAGCCGCGCGCATACGCCGGAGGATCCGGACTGGCACATCTTGTCGGCGCAGGGTGCGGCGCTCGATCAGCTCGGCCGCAACGAGGAAGCGCAGCAATATTATGCGACGGCACTTAAGATCGTGCCGGACGAGCCGCAGGTTTTGTCCAATCTCGGCCTGTCCTACATGCTTCAGAATAACCTGCCGCGGGCCGAGGAAACCATGCGCCGCGCCTATCAGCGCAACCCGGCCGATTCCCGCGTGCGGGGCAACCTCGCGCTGGTGCTGGGGCTGGAAGGCAAGCAGGCCGAGGCCGAGACCATCGTGAAGGCCGATCTGCCGCCGGATCAGGCGGCGGCAAAGATCACCGCGCTGCGCCAGCTGCTGTCGAAGAAGCAGCAGCAGCGGGCGGAGAAGTAATCCGCCGCCGCCGCGAGTCTTGCGCGCCGGGAAACGCTTTCGCGCTTACGACGCCTTGCGATGCGGAGCGGATGCGCGTCCGGTCCTCCCCTTCAACTTCTTCAGCAGCGGTCCGAGCAGCGAACGCTTCGGCTTCTTCGCCTCGCCGCGCCCGGCGAGGCGGTTGGCCATGGTCTGGAACAGCTCGGTGGTGCGGTGGCTCCTGGAGACCTCCGCGATCATCTGGCCGTTATTGGCCGCGGTCGAGAACAGCTTCGAATCGAACGGGATCACCGCGAGCGGCTGGCTTTCCATGGTCTTGGCGAACGACTTGACGTCGATCTCGGCGCGCTTGTGCATGCCGACCTGGTTGATGCAATAGAGCGGCGGCCGGTCGTTCGGTCGCGCCGCCTTGAGCACGGTCAGCATGTTCTTGGTGTTGCGTAAGTTCGCGAGATCCGGCTCGGCCACGATGACGATGTCGTCGGCATTGACGAGCGCGCGCTTGGTCCAGGCCGACCATTGATGCGGCACGTCGAGCACGATGCAGGGCGTGGTCATGCGCAGCGTATCGAAGATCGCATCGAACGCTTCCGCGCCGAAATCATAGACCCGATCAAGGGTGGCCGGTGCGGCGAGCAGGCTGAGGCGGTCGGTGCATCTGGCGAGCAGGCGCTCCATCAGCGCCGTGTCCGGCCGGTCCTGCGACAGCACCGCGTTGGCGATGCCCTGCGCCGGATCCTGGTTGTAGTCGAGGCCGGCGGTGCCGAAGGCGAGGTCGAGATCGATCACGACGGAATCAAGCGCGAGGTCGCGCGCGATGGTCCAGGCCACGTTGTGCGCGACGGTGGAGGCGCCGACGCCGCCCTTGGCACCGACCACCGCGATGACGCGTCCGGTGATGATGGCTTCGGAGGCCGAAAACAGGCTGCAGATCGATCGCACCACGTCGAGGGTTTCGACCGGCCCGATCACGTAGTCGTTGACGCCGCGACGTACCAGCTCGCGATAGGGCGCGGTGTCGTTGGGATTGCCGATCACGACCACGCGCGTGCCGGGATCGCAGACGCCGGCGAGGTCATCGAGGCCCTCGAGGATGTCGCGGGTGCCGTCGGATTCGATCACGATCACGTTCGGCGTGGGCATCGTGTCATAGACTTCGATCGCCGCGGCGAGGCCGCCGCTCCTGGCGGTGAGATGCGCCTTGGCGAGACGGCGGTCCTGGCCGGCCGCGGTCATCGCGGCCAGCGTCTGCTCGGTCTCGCAGAAGGCCTGCACCGAGATTCGGGGAACCGGCGCAATGTGTTCGTCGGGATGCTGCGGATGGTCCGCCTCTTCGTAGTGGATGCCCGTCATTTGCCTGTGTCGCTGAGTTTGGCCTTTTCAGCCTCGGGGTAGGAGGTCGCCGTGGTCGTGCCCTTGCGGTAGCGGTCGAACGCGATGTCGCGCCGTGCGGTGTAGGCCGGCGTCTCCGCGCGGGGCTGCTCGAGGTCGGCGGGGTTGTCGATCATCGCGGCAAGATTGCGCTGGGTGGCGCAACCGAGATTGAAGTAGGGCCGGTTCTCGTTGTAGCCGGGGTCGAGGATCGACGGCCCCATGTCCTCGGGCCACAGCCCGCAGGGGCCGGCCACCGCGGTGATCTTGGAATAGCTCAGCCGAATGGTCGGCAGCAGGGCGGGATCTTCGGGACGATAGGGATGCTGGACGACGGCGCGCGACGGCACGCCGCCGCTGCCCAGCACGGCGCGGATTTCGTGATAGGTCGCAGCGGCCGCGCGCGAATTCGCAGTGTCGATGGGCACGTCGACGACGACGGAGCCGGTGCCTTCGCGCACCCAGTCCTGGGCAATGCCCATCACGTCGGCGTGCTGCGCGGCCGAAAGTCCGCCGCGCGCCTTGCCGACGAAGATCACGATCGAGCGCTTGCCTTCCTGCACCGCGATCGGGTGACGCATGCGGTAGTCGGTGGGCACCGTCTGGGTGGTGACGACGTCGCCCGTGGTGTTGCAGGCTCCCAGCATGACGGAGAGCCCCGTCAGCGCGAGCGCCATGCGCAAATTGCGACGTCGATCATTTGTCTTCGTCATCGGCTTGTCCCCACTTACCCCGTTTCCCGCCCCGTTCCCCAAACAGTCCGTTCGCGCGTCAGTCGATGATGAAGCCGAAATCGCCCTGGTTGCCGTCCATCGGATCGACACGGCGGGCGATGCCATAGAGGCGGTTCATGCGCCCGAGCAGCGCCGACTGCGCGTCCGACGACGGCGCGAAGCCGTCATCCGGCCGCGACAATTCCTTCTGCGCGACCGCGCGCACCACATAGGGAGTCACGATCACCATCAGCTCGGTCTCGTTGTTGACGAAGTCCTGGCTGCGGAACAGCGCGCCGAGAATCGGCACCTGGTCGATGCCCGGCAGGCCGTTGACGGCCTGCTTGGTCTGCTGCTGGATCAGGCCGGCCATCGCCATCGAGCCGCCCGAGGGAATCTCGAGTGTGGTTTCGGCGCGGCGGGTCTGGATCGAGGGAATGGTGATGGAGTTGTTCGCGGTCGACGACACTGCCTGCGTCACCGTGATCGCCTGCTGGTTCGACAGCTCCGAAACCTCGGTCATCACGCGCAGGCTGATGCGGCCCTCGCTGAGCACGACCGGCGTGAAGTTCAGGGAGATACCGAACTTTTTGTAGGAAATCTGGGTGGTACAGACATGCGTTGTCGGATCGCAGGAATAGCCTGCCGGGATCGGGAATTCGCCGCCCGCGATGAAGGTTGCGGATTCGCCCGAGATCGCGGTCAGGCTCGGCTCGGCCAGCGTTCGCATCACGCCCGCGCTTTCCATCGCGCGCATCGTGGCGCTGACGGTGGCGACGCCCTTGGTCAGGCCGGCGACGCCGAGCCCGTTACTGGAGACCAGCGGTCCACCGCTGACCGAGAACGGGTTGGAATTGTTGAAATTCACCACTGCGGTGCCGGCATTCAGGCTGGCGCTGAGATCGACACCCAATTGCTTGACGATGTCGCGGCGGACTTCGCCGACCACGACCTTCAGCATCACCTGGTCGCGGCCGCGCACGACGATGTTGTTGACGACCTTGTCGGCGCCGCCGACGAGCTTGGCGGCGACGTCGCCGGCCTGCTGGGCCTCGACCGGGCTCGACACCGAGCCGGTCAGCATTACGCTGTCGCCGACGCCCTCGATCTGCACGCCCGGCAGCGACGAGCGCAACGCCGTGCGCATGCCGTTGAGGTCGCGCTTGACCGCGATGTCGTAGGAAGCAACCTGCTGGCCGTCGGCGGCGAAGAACACCACGTTGGTCTGGCCGACCTGGCCGCCGATGATGTAGGCGCGCTGCGACGAGCGGATCACCGCATTGGCGATCTTGGGATCGGCCACCAGCACGTCCTTGACCTCGCGCGGCAGGTCGATGACGACCGACTTGCCGATGCCGAGCGACAGCGAACGCGTCCGCGCCGGCGCGATGGTTGCAACCGGCGAGACGCCGAGATCCGGCGCCTGCATAGGCGCCTGGTCTCCGACCGGCGCATCCGCAGCATGGACGAGATCGGCGGCTGCGAGCAGCCCCAGTACCAGCATTGCCCCTGCCCAGAACGAGCCGGCGCGCTTCCCCCGAATGCGCAGGCTCGTCCGATTATCCCCGTAGTTCATCATGTCCCCATCACTTCTGTGACGTCAATTGTCGCGCCTGCACCCCGTAGCGGATCACGTTCACGCCGCTCGAACGCTGCTTGAATGCCTGGTCCTCGGGCGTGCCGTCGGAGGCGCTGGCATCGGCGATGCTGCGCAGTGCAAGTGTCAGCGTGCCGCCCTGGCGCGAGGCCGACAGCGTCGCGACCTGGTCCGGCCTGAGTTCGAGCGTGACCGTCTTGCCGATCACGGCGTTCTGGCCGTCCTTCTCCTTCGGCGCCTGGTCGATCGCGAGCACGCGGATGTTGGTCAGGATGACTTCCGACAGGATCAGGTCGTTGCCGCCAGCCGGGCTGTTGTTGTTGTTGTTGGCGCCATCGGGGTTCTTCAGGCGTCGCGTCAGGACGATATCGACGCGGTCGTTCGGCAGGATGAAGCCTCCGGCCGCGGTCTCGGCGGAGATCTCCGTCGACACGGCCCGCTCGGACGGCAGGATCGCGGCCATGAAGCCGGATCCGTCGGCCTTCACCAGCTTCTGCTCGCGGATCGGCTCGCCCTGCATCAAGGGCACGCGTGCGATCGAGCCGGCGATCTGGGTCTGTGCGTCGGGCCTGCTGTCGCGGCGGATAAAGGCGCTGCTTGCGGTCGATTGCGGCCAGATCTGCCATTGCAGATCCTCGGCCTTCACGGCCTGGCCGAGCTGAATGTCGGATTTGGCGACGAGCACCTCGACGGTCGGCAGCTTCTCGGCCACCGCGAGCGCGGGCGCGGGCTTGTTGTCGTAGCCGCTCGCCAGATACGCGGCGACGCCGCCGGCGCCTAGTGCGATGACGAGAACGACAATGCGTGCGGTATTCATACGCTTCTACTCTTACGCGGGGCACTCGAACCGCACGTGGCGGGTTCCCCGGCATCGATGAGTAGGGAGTAAAAGTATAAGGGGTGTTGCGAGGCCCAGTGTGATGATCAGTGACGGTGCGGGTTTTGGGCAGATGGTGAATGCCGCGTTAGCCGTTCGGCCACTGACCCCGTAGATTCACGCAGGCGCGCCGGTGCATTCGCACGCGGCGCGGGACGTCATGGTGAATGGGTGGTTAGTGAAGCGCGGTCAACGTTTCCGTTGATGTCCGCAGCGCCGCCGCTACTTCGCCCGCTTCTGCTCGATCGCGTCCCAGATCTTCGCCGCAACATCGGGGCCGCCGAGCCGCGCGATGGCGCGGATGCCGGTCGGCGAGGTCACGTTGATCTCGGTGAGGTTACCGTTGATGACGTCGATGCCGACGAACAGAAGTCCGCGCTCGCGCAGCGCCGGACCGACGGTGGCGCAGATCTCGCGCTCGCGTGGCGTCAGCTCGGTCTCCTTCGCCGCGCCGCCGCGCACCATGTTGGAGCGGAGGTCGTCGGCAGCCGGCACCCGGTTCACCGCGCCTGCGAACTCGCCATTGACCAGGATGATGCGTTTGTCGCCGAGCTTCACCTCGGGGATGAACTGCTGGATCACCCAGGCCTCCTTGAAGGTGACCGAGAATATGTCGTAGAGCGAGCCGAAATTCATGTCCTGCGGCATCACGCGGAACACCGCGGCGCCGCCATGGCCGTGCAGCGGCTTCATCACCACGGCACCGTGCTTGTCGCGGAAGGCGTTGATCTCATCCAGGTCGCGCGAGATCAGGGTCGGCGGCATCAGTTGCGGAAAATTCATCACGAACAGCTTTTCGGGCGCGTTGCGCACCGAAGCGGGATCGTTGACGACCAGCGTCTTCGGATGAATGTGCTCGAGCAGATGCGTCGAGGTGATGTAGGCGAGATCGAACGGCGGATCCTGGCGCAGCAGCACCACGTCAAAGCCGTTCAGCGCCTCGCGCCTGGGCTCGCCGAGGGTGAAGTGATCGCCGGGCTCGTCGCGCACGGTCAGGAGCTGGACGGGTGCGACGATCTCGTCGCCGACCATCGAGAGCTTGTCGGGTGTGTAATAGGACAGGCCATGGCCGCGCTTCTGCGCCTCCAGAAGCAGCGCAAAGGTGGAATCGCCCTTGATGTTGATGCGGGCGATGGGGTCCATCTGGACGGCGACGTTCAGTTTCATGGTCTGCCTTTCAGGTCGAGGCGTCGAATGCCGCCAACACATGGCGTGGAAGTGATCGCGGCGCAATCAGCATGGCGTCGAATCGCAACTCGAATTCCGCATGCTCGGGATGCGTCACAAGCCAGCCCTGCGCGGCGTCGATGATGCGCCGCTGCTGGCGCGGCGTCACGGCGTAGGCAGCCTCATCGAGGCTGGCGCGCGCCTTGACCTCGACGAAGGCGATCAGGTTGCGGCGGCGCGCCACGAGGTCGATCTCGCCATGCGGAGTGCGATAGCGCTTGGCCAGAATGCGATAGCCCTTCGCCATCAGATAGGCGGCGGCGCGGCTCTCGGCCGAGATGCCGGTGCGGAACGCGGCAACGCGCTCGGGCGAGGCGATCTTCGGCTCCTGTTTCGGTTCCGGTGCGTCCTTAGTCTTCGCCATCGCCGCCCCGCAAATTTTTTGCGAGCTCGAGCGCGCGGGCATAGACCTCGCGGCGCGGCCGCCCCGAGAGCGCGACCGCATGCGCGACGGCGTCCTTGACGCTATGCGTGGCCAGCTGCTCGCGCAGGAGATCGTCCAGCGCATCCGATGAGAGCACGTCGGCATCGGCGGCCGGCGGAGCGATCACCAGCACGAATTCGCCGCGCGTCTCCAGCGTGTCCGCCTCGCGCGCCAGCTCGTCCAGCCTCGCGCGCGAAATCTCCTCGTGCAGTTTTGTCAGCTCGCGGCAGATTGCGGCCTCGCGCGTGCCCATGATCTCGGCGAGTTCGGCGAGCGTATCCTGCACCCGGTTGCCGGATTCGAACATCACCAGCGTGGCGTCGATGCGGGCAAGTTCGGCGAGGCGCGACCGCCGCGCGGCGGATTTAGCCGGCAAGAATCCCTCGAAGAAGAAACGGTCGGTCGGCAGCGCCGCGACCGACAGCGCCGCCAGCACCGAGGACGGGCCCGGCAGTGCATAGACCGCGTGGCCGGCCGCGCAGACCTCGCGCACCAGCTTGTAACCGGGATCGGAGATCAGCGGCGTGCCGGCATCCGATACCAGCGCGACCGAGCCGCCTGCGGCAAGCGCCTCCAGGATTCTTGGGCGGGCGGTCTCGGCATTGTGCTCGTGATATTGCTTGAGTTGCGCCGAGATATTGTAGCGCTCGGTCAGGCGCCGCGTGATGCGGGTGTCCTCGCAGGCGATGACGTCGACCCCGGCGAGCGTCTGCAGCGCACGGAGCGTGATGTCGCCGAGATTTCCGATCGGGGTCGCGACCAGATAGAGGCCGGCCGGAGGCTTCGGCACCGTGAGCCGATGGGCGTCGATGGAGAAGCCGCGCGGGGCGGCGTCCTCAGCTTCAGTCGTATTTATCGGGGCCGGCTTTGCGCGCATAATGAATCGAACTTAGGCATGATCCCCGGGGCAGGGAACCGGTCCTTCGAAAAAGATCGTACGGGACAGGATACTGAACTGGGGCGAGGAAGGGCTGGAATGTGATCCATCCGGCATCACATTCGAGAGGGAACGGAGCGCCAGCGCCATATTCGCGGCGGAAACGGCGCCTTGATGCTTTCGTGACGGACGGCGGAGAGCCAGCCAGGACTTGAGCGGTAGCCGCGTTAAGCGGTCATTATCCTTTTGTTTTGGTTAACTATTTGCCGACAATATGCCTGAATCCGCGGCTTCTGTCGCGGCAAGATTTGCTGTGATCGGCCGGCGACGGAAGATCAAAAGAAGAGCTGCCATGGTGCGCCTGCGTGATCTGAAGTCTCCCGTCGAGGGGGCCCGTTTGTCGGGGCGACCCGGCGGAGTGCGCTTGGCCTGCTGCTCGGCACGCCCTTGCTGTCGGCCTGCGCCGGCGTGCAGCAGAGCCTCAGCCAGTTTTCCAGCCCGTTCCCGAGCTCATCCCCGCCGGCCCAGCCGGCCGGGCCGCCGCAGCAGGCGACGACCGCCGGCACCGGCGGGGTGAAGGTCGGCGTGATCCTGCCGCTCTCGGCCGCAGGCAATGCCGGACTTGCCGCGCAGTCGATGCGCAACGCCGCCGAGATGGCGCTGGCCGAGTTCCAGAACCCGAACATCCAGCTCCTGATCAAGGACGACAATGGCAGCCCGCAGGGCGCGCAAGCCGGCGCGCAGCAGGCGGTCGACGAAGGCGCCGAGATCATTTTGGGGCCGCTGTTCGCACAGTCGGTGCCGGCGGTAGCGCAGGTCGCACGCGCGCGCGGCATCCCGGTGATGGCGTTCTCGACCGATTCGAGCATCGCCGGCCGCGGCGTCTATCTCTTGAGCTTCCTGCCGGAGTCCGACGTCAATCGCATCGTCGAATATTCCGCCAGTATCGGAAAACGCTCCGTCGCCGTGCTCGTGCCCGACAATGCCTATGGCAATGTGGTCGAGGCCGCAGTCAAAGCTGCGGTGCCACGGCGCGGCGGACGCATCGTCGCGTTCGAGAAATACGGCGCCGATCGCGCGACGCCGGCGCGCACCGTGGCGCAGCAGCTCGGCAGCGCCGATGCGCTGTTCATTGCCGATGACGGCGATGCCGTCGTTGCGGTCGCAGATGCGATGACCGCGGCGGGTGCGAATTTGCGCAACATCCAGCTGCTCGGCACCGGCCTGTGGGACAGCCCGCGTGTCTATGCGAGCCCGAGCTTGCAGGGTGGCCTCTACGCCGCACCGGATCCGGCAGGTTTTCGTGCGTTCTCCGGCCGTTATCGCACTAAATATGGCGCCGATCCGATCCGCACAGCGACGCTCGCCTATGACGCGGTCGCGCTCGTCGCAGCGCTCGCGCGCACGCAGGGCACCACCCGCTTCTCGTCGGATGTGCTCACCAATCCCTCCGGCTTCGCCGGCATCGATGGCTTGTTCCGCTTCCGCGCCGACGGCACCAACGAGCGCGGCCTTGCGGTGATGAAGGTGACGACGGGCGGCGGTGTTGCAGTCGCGGGCTCGCCGAAGAGCTTTGGGGCGTGATGGTTCACCTCGCCCGCTTGCGGGAGAGGTCGATTTGCGCAGCAAATCGGGTGAGGGCTTTCTCCGCTTGGGGATTGTCCCGGTGCGGAGACATCCTCTCCCCAACCCTCTCCCGCAAGCGGGCGAGGGGCGCACCGCCGCTTTGGTTGAGACTTACGCCGCGAGATCGGCGACCACTGCATCCAGCACCGGGAAGCCGCTGCTTGTGACGCGCAGCCGTCCTGTTGCGTCGACCGTGATCGCGCCTTCCTCGCGCAAAAGCGCGATGCGCTTGGGATCGAGCGGACGGCCGGAGAGCGCGGTGTAGCGATCGGGATCGATACCTTCAGCGAGGCGCAGTCCCATCAGCAAAAATTCGTCGGCGCGTTCTTCGCTGTTGAGAAGATCGTCGGTGACGACGCCATGGCCGCTGCTTTCGACGCGCATCAGCCAGGCTTCGGGGCGCTTCTCGGTGGCAGTGGCGTGGCGGATGCCGTCGATGTCGAGGCGGCCATGCGCGCCGGGGCCGATGCCGGCATATTCCTCGCCGCGCCAGTACACCAGATTGTGCCGGCACTCGGCGCCGCGCCGCGCGTGGTTGGAAATCTCGTAAGCGGGCAGCCCCAGCTTGTCGCAGGTCTCCTGCGTCACGTCGTAGAGCGCGCGTGCGACCGCTTCGTCAGGTGTCTTCAGCTTGCCGGCCCGATGCAGACCGAAGAACGGCGTGCCTTCTTCGATCGTCAATTGATAGAGCGACAGATGCTCGGCCGCTTCGCCGATTGCGAGACGCAGTTCATCGGCCCACATCGCCGGGGTCTGGTCCGGGCGGGCGTAGATCAGGTCGAACGAGTAGCGGTCGAACGAGCGGCGCGCGATCGCGACCGCATCGAGCGCCTCGCGCGCGCTGTGCATGCGGCCCAGCGCCTTCAGCGAGGTGTCGTCGAGCGCCTGCACGCCGAGCGAGACGCGGTTGACGCCGGCGGTGCGATAGCCGGCAAAGCGCGTGGCTTCGACACTGGTCGGGTTTGCCTCGAGCGTCACTTCGACGTCGTTGCCAACTTTCCAGTGCTTGCCGATCGCATCGAGCACGGCGCCGACGGTTGCGGGCTGCATCAGCGACGGTGTGCCGCCGCCGAGAAAGATCGAGGTCACCTCGCGGCCGGGCGAGCGCTGTGCGGTGGTTTCGATCTCGCGGGCGAAGGCGGCGGCAAAGCGCGCCTCGTCGATCGCGGCGTGGCGGACATGGCTGTTGAAGTCGCAATAGGGGCACTTCGACAGGCAGAACGGCCAGTGCACGTAGACGCCAAAGGCTTCGGATTCTTGTTTTGACGCGTTTTCCTGGCGCGAACCGGTATCCACTTCGCTCGAAAACGCTCTAGCGCGGCTCAAGGCAGATCTCCGCCAGTTTCACGAAGGCGCGGGCGCGGTGCGACAGGCCGAGACCGAGCGGTGGCAGGCCGTGCTTTTCGATGCTCGTCATCTCGCCGAAGGTGCGGTCGTAACCATCCGGCAGGAACATCGGATCGTAGCCGAAGCCGGCGGTGCCGCGCGGCGGCCAGACCAGGGTGCCGTCGACGCGCGCCTCGACTTCTTCGAGATGATCGTCGGGCCATGCGACGCACAGCGCCGAGACGAAATGCGCCTTGCGCTGGTCCGGCTTGGTGGCGCCACGCTCCTGCAACAGGCGTTCGATCTGCGCCATTGCGGCAGCGAAGTCTTTGGACGGTCCGGCCCAGCGCGCGCTGTAGATGCCGGGCGCGCCGTCGAGCGCATCGACCACGATACCGGAATCGTCGGCGAACGCGGGCAATTTCGTCGCCTGCGCCGCCGCGATCGCCTTGATCGCGGCGTTCGTGCGGAAATCGTTGCCGGTCTCGTCCGGCTCGGGCAGGCCGAGCTCGCCGGCCGACACCACTTCGATACCGTGAGGCGCGAGCAGCTCCTTCATCTCGGCGAGCTTGCCGGGATTGTGGGTCGCGATGACGAGCTTTCCGGTGATTCGACGGTGCATGAGCCTATTGACTACGCGACAGCCAGTTTCTGCAAGTCCACGAGACGCGCGATGCCCTTTTGCGCCAAGGCGATCAGCGCGAGGAACTCGTCCTGCGTAAACGCCTCGCGCTCCGCGGTGCCCTGCACCTCGATGATGCGGCCGTCGCCGGTCATGACGAAATTGGCGTCGGTCTCGGCTTCGGAATCCTCGGCATAGTCGAGATCCAGCACCGGCTTGCCCTGATAGATGCCGCAGGAGATCGCGGCGACGTTGTCGCGCATCACATTGGCCTTGATCATGTTGCGCGTCTTCATCCAGTTGATGCAGTCGGCGAGCGCGACCCAGGCACCGGTGATCGAGGCGGTGCGGGTGCCGCCGTCGGCCTGGAGTACGTCGCAATCGACCGTGATCTGGCGCTCACCGAGCGCTTCGAGATCGACGATGGTGCGCAACGAACGCCCGATCAGGCGCTGAATCTCGACGGTGCGGCCGCTCTGCTTGCCGGCGGCAGCTTCGCGGCGGGTGCGTTCGGAGGTCGCGCGCGGCAGCATGCCGTATTCGGCGGTGACCCAGCCGCGGCCTTGGCCCTTCAGCCAGGGCGGCAGGCGGTCTTCCAGTGTCGCGGTGACAAGCACATGGGTGTCGCCGAATTTCACCAGGCACGAGCCTTCCGCGTATTTGACCACGCCACGCTCCAGCGTCACGGGGCGCAATTCGTCGGGCGCACGGCGGCTTGGCCGCATGGGAAATCCTCCAAAACTCTCGGAAAAGGGCTGTTCGCGGTGCTTGTAGGTGGGGTGAGGGTGGGCGGCAAGGGGGGACGACAAGGCTTTTTCACCCCCGGTTTTCCACCCCGCAAACGCCACGCTTGTCAGAACGCTCAGGGATGGACAAATTATGAGCGTCTGAGAGGAGTTACCGCTGTGGCCCATCACGATCCGATCCATCTGATCGCGCCGCCCCCAGGGCTTGCCCAGCTCAACGAGCGTTCCCGCGACATCTTTCGTCAAATTGTCGAAAGCTATCTCGCGACCGGCGAGCCGGTTGGCTCGCGCAACATATCGCGGCTGATCGCGATGCCACTGTCGCCGGCCTCGGTCCGCAACGTCATGGCGGATCTGGAACATCTCGGCCTCATCTATGCGCCCCACACCTCTGCCGGCCGGTTGCCGACGGAACTCGGCTTGCGCTTCTTTGTCGACGCCCTGATGCAAGTCGGCGATCTCAACGACGCCGAGCGGCAGTCGATTCAAAGCCAGCTGACCTCGGTCGGGCAGGCGCAGTCGGTCGAGGCGGCGCTCGATCAGGCGCTGACGCGGCTGTCGGGTCTCACCCGCACCGCGGCGGTCGTCCTGACGCCGAAATCGAATACCCGGCTGAAGCACATCGAATTCGTCCGGCTGGAACCCGAGAAGGCGCTGGTGATCCTGGTCGGCGAGGATGGCCAGGTCGAAAACCGCGTGCTCACGCTACCGCCGGGGGTTCCCTCCTCGGCCATCACCGAGGCCGGCAATTTCCTCAATTCGCGGATTCGCGGCCGGACGCTCGCCGAGGCGCGACTCGAGCTGGAAACCGCGCTCGCGGAGGCTCGTGCCGAGCTCGATCAATTGACGCAAAAGGTGATCTCGGCCGGGATTGCGAGCTGGTCCGGCGGGGAGAATGAGGACCGCCAGCTGATCGTTCGCGGCCACGCCAATCTGCTGGAGGATCTGCACGCGCTGGAGGATCTCGAGCGGGTGCGGCTGCTGTTCGACGATCTCGAGACCAAGCGTGGCGTGATCGACCTGCTGGGGCGCGCCGAAACCGCCGAAGGCGTGCGGATTTTCATCGGTTCGGAGAACAAGCTGTTCTCGCTGTCGGGCTCGTCCACCATCATCTCGCCCTATCGGGATGCCGCCGGCCGCATCGTCGGCGTTTTGGGCGTGATCGGGCCGACGCGGCTGAATTATGCCCGTGTGATCCCGACCGTGGACTACGCCGCCCGCATCGTCAGCCGGCTGCTGGGGGGCTGACCGGCATTTGGGCCGATCACGGGCGCTTGATTTTCAGCGCCCGAAGCACGATATCCGGGCCAGCAAAATCCTGTAAGACGAGTTTGAAAAGAGAGCCGATGACCGATCGAGACCGGCAACCTGAAGACACGACTGCCGCGACCGGCGAGCCGGTGGTGTCAAAACCCTACATCATGCCCGACGATCCCGAGCCGGGTTCGGTGGAATTGCTGCAGAGGGAAGCCGCCGAGGCGCGCGACCGCATGCTGCGGACGCTGGCCGAGATGGAAAATCTGCGCAAGCGCACCGCCAAGGAGGTCGCTGACTCCAAGCTCTACGGCGTCACCGGCTTTGCCCGCGACGTGCTCGACATCGCCGACAATCTTCAGCGCGCGCTTGACGCCGTTCCGGCCGAAGCGCGTGCCGCCGCCGACCCTGGCCTGACCGCGCTGATCGAAGGCGTCGAGCTCACCGAGCGCTCGCTGCTCAACGCGCTGGAAAAGCACGGCGTGAGGAAGTTCGATCCGCAGGGCCAGAAGTTCGATCCGAACTTCCAGCAGGCGATGTACGAGGTGCCCGATGCGTCGGTGCCCGCCGGCACCGTGGTGCAGGTCATGCAGGCCGGCTACACCATCGGCGATCGCGTGCTGCGTCCGGCGCTGGTCGGCGTCGCCAAGGGCGGTGCCAAGCCCGCGCCCGCGGCGAACAGCAACGAGGCGAACTGATTGATCCTCATGGTGAGGAGGCGCGCGAGCGCCGTCTCGAACCATGCAGGCCCGGCTCTAGCATCCCGGCCTTCCATCCTTCGAGACGCGCGCTAAGAGGCGCGCTCCTCAGAGCCTGACCGAAAAAGAAAGTTGAGTGATTCCAGCCGGTTGTGATTCCTTGTGTTTGCGAAGACTCAAGGAGCACAACATGAGTTGGACTGAAACCACCCGACAGCAATATCGGCGCGACGGACTGCGTTATGCAAGCGACATGACGGACGCGGAATGGAAGTTGATCGAGCCGTTGCTACCTGCACGATCGCGGCGCGGCCGGCCGCGCAAGATCAGCCTGCGGGTGATTGTGAATGCAATCCTCTACGTTGGAGCCAGAGGCTGCCAATGGCGAGCGCTGCCGAAGGACTTTCCGCCATACTCGACGGTTCAGCATTATTTTTACAAGTGGCGCGGTTCTGGCTTATGGCGCACGGTCAACGACGCGCTGGTCCGACGAGTGCGCGAGCGACAAGGACGCAAGCCTGTTCCAACAGCTGGCGTCATCGACAGCCAGAGTGTGAAAACCACGGAAAGTGGCGGTCCAAGCGGGTTTGACATGGCGAAGCGGATCAAGGGACGCAAGCGTCATATCGTCACTGATACCGAGGGCTCCTTGCTGGCTGTGCAGGTGCATGCCGCCAATGTTCAAGACAATCATGGTGCAGTCCCGCTGTTGCGGATCATCGGCCGTCTATTCCCCACCCTGCGCCACATCTTCGCCGATCGTGTCTACCGTGGCCCAAAGCTGCTCGATGCGATCGCTGATTTTGGCCAATGGACGATTGAAATCGTCACCCGCTCGCAAAGCGTTGGAACGTTCAAAGCCGAGCCTCGACGTTGGGTCATCGAGCGCACGTTTGCCTGGTTCGGCCGCAACCGACGGCTCGCCAAAGACTTCGAGGCAACCATCGCCAGCGCGGAAGCTTGGGTCTTGATCGCCAGTATCCGCCTGCTCTCCCGCCGTTTGGCCAGAACCTGAGATACCAATGACTTATTTTGAGTCAGACTCTCAGGATGAGGGTCTTGCAGTTTTACCTGCCGCTTACGCGCTCGCCGCGATATCCGCAGACTGAATCCGCTTCACGCCGGCCTTGGCCATATCGGCCCAGGCCTTCGCGAGCGAGCCCTGATTGTCGATGCCGCGGCAGGCGTCTTCCACCACATAGACCTCAAAACCCGCCTTGCGCGCATCGAGCGCGGTCCAGGCGACGCAGAAATCCGTTGCAAGACCGGCAACGAAGACGCGCTTGATCTTGCGGCCCTTGAGATAGCCGGCAAGCCCGGTCGAGGTCTTGCCGTCGGCTTCGAGGAACGCCGAATAGCTGTCGACGTCCTTGTGAAAGCCCTTGCGGATGATGAGCTCGGCCTGCGGGATCGAAAGATCCTTCGACAGCGAGGCGCCGTCGGTGCCCTGCACGCAATGGTCGGGCCACAGCACCTGCTTGCCATAGGGCAGGTCGATGGTCTCGAACGGCTTCTTGCCGGAATGCACCGAAGCGAACGAGACGTGGCCGGGCGTATGCCAGTCCTGCGTCATCACCACGTTCGAGAACGCTTTCGCCATCTTGTTGATCACAGGCACGACCTGCTCGCCTTCCTTCACCGCAAGGCTGCCGCCGGGCAGGAAACAATTTTGCACGTCGATCACGAGCAGCGCGGACGCGTCGTCCGGCTTGATCGTGGCCGCCGCGAAGAGCGCAGTGGGAGCGAGGCCCGCGAGCGCCGTGGTCCCCAGCGCCGTCAAGATCTGTCGTCGATTAAGCATCGTCCGCCTCCCCTCAAACGTGATCCAGTGGAGGGAAGCCTAGTTCCGTTCGTGTACGAACAAAAGCCCGAAAATGCAGCCGGCGTTGGCGAGCGGTTGGGCTTCCAGCCCCAAGAAACTAGCCCTTGGGCTGGATGCCATCGCGCACGGCGCGGAAGCGGGTGAAGGCGTCCGCCCACTGGTCGCGCGGCGCGCTGGCGATGATGCGGAGCGAAGCACCGCCGGGCGCGAAGCGGATCCATTGCACCACGGTCACAGGCGTCTTGTCCTTGCCGCTGACGCCGTCGATCCGGGTCTCGAAGCCCGGCTGGCCGTTGATGCGGATCGGCTCCGACATGGTGACGCGGGACTCGCGCAGGCCGGGGATCTGGAGCGCCGCCTCCTGGGCAAAGCGGGCGCGGTCGTCAGCCTGTTGCGGCGTCGCGCCGATCAGGCCGAGGACCATGAACGGCTTCGATTCATAGCCCGAGCTCTCGTTGCCGTCGGCCAGGATGATGCTCGAGCCCGGGACCAGCGTGCGGATGTCCTTGAAGCTGGCGAGATCGGTGATCTTGAACGGCATCAGCCCGATCTGCTCGTCAGCCGACACCTCCTTGCGGGTCACGGCGGTCGCAAACATCTGCCGCACCGCCTCATCGGTGTAGATCTTCGACGCGTTCTCGGGCACCTGCACGGCGACGTAGCCGGAGAAGCCGGCGCCCGGCACGATCATCGAATAGCGCTTCACCGGGGTCGTGCCGGCCTTGCCGCTCTCGGTGGTGAAATAGGCAAGGCCCGCGGGCGTCTCGATCTTGTCCGGCTTGACGCCGTTGCTGCCGGCCGGATTGGCGTTGAAGGCGCCCACGACCTCGCCATAGGCCGCCGGCGGCAGCTCGGTGATCAGCACCTTGACGCTGCCGTCTTCGCTCTCGAAGCCAGGAAAGGTCTTGGCCGTGTTCAGCCCAACCAGCGGCACCATGCCGAGGCGCAGGCCTGGCGGGTAGACGGCGTCGGCGGCGAGCGCCGGAAGAGCTGTGGCGACGAGCAGGGCGAGCGCGGCGAGGGGGCGGGTCAGCTTCATGGGCACTCTGATTGGTTCACATTGGGGCCGTTCGATGGTCGGCGGTTGGGCGGCTTTGTCGCGCGAAGCAGCCCAATGAGAAGCAGCCCATGACGAGGCTGTCCGGCAGGTCGGCCTTTTAGCGGGTTTGGCGCGCCGGTAACAGGGCCGGGTCAGTCACGGCGGCGGGGCTGGCAGATGGCCGAACCTGTTAATATTTCCCCACCCGCAAGGGCGGAGAGGCCTAGATATGATCTTCTAAAACCCAATGTTTTCACGGCCGAAACTTGCGGTTCGGTCCTTGCGGGCCCCTCCCCCCCTCCTATATGAGCGTCAACCATCGCAATATCGCGAATGTTTGATCTTAGGGGGTTTCGGTTCGGGTGCCTTCTGGGCCCAGCCAACCTGCCGCAAAAACAAGGATATCAGGACCATGGGAAAGGTCATTGGGATCGACCTCGGCACCACGAATTCGTGCGTCGCCGTAATGGATGGCAAGAACGCCAAAGTCATCGAGAATTCCGAAGGCATGCGCACGACGCCTTCGATCGTCGCCGTGACGGACGACGGTGAGCGCCTCGTCGGCCAGCCTGCCAAGCGCCAGGCGGTGACCAATCCGGAGCGTACGTTCTTCGCAGTGAAGCGCCTCATCGGCCGCCGCTACGACGACCCGATGGTCGAGAAGGACAAGAAGCTCGTTCCGTACAAGATCGTGAAGGCTTCCAACGGCGACGCCTGGGTCGAGGCCGACGGCCAGACCTACTCGCCCTCGCAGGTCTCGGCGTTCATCTTGCAGAAGATGAAGGAGACCGCGGAAGCTCATCTCGGCCAGAAGGTCGACCAGGCGGTCATCACCGTTCCCGCTTACTTCAACGACGCCCAGCGCCAGGCCACCAAGGACGCCGGCAAGATCGCGGGCCTCGAAGTGCTGCGCATCATCAACGAGCCGACCGCGGCCGCGCTGGCCTATGGCCTGGACAAGACCAAGGCCGGCACGATCGCAGTGTACGACCTCGGCGGCGGCACGTTCGATATTTCCATTCTCGAAATCGGCGACGGCGTGTTCGAGGTGAAGTCGACCAACGGCGACACCTTCCTCGGCGGCGAAGATTTCGACATGCGCCTCGTGGGCTATCTGGCCGACGAGTTCCAGAAGGAGCAGGGCATCAACCTGCGCAACGACAAGCTCGCGTTGCAGCGCCTGAAGGAAGCCGCTGAAAAGGCCAAGATCGAGCTGTCGTCGACGACGCAGACCGAGATCAACCTGCCGTTCATCACCGCGGACCAGACCGGCCCGAAGCATCTGACGATGAAGCTCACCCGCGCCAAGTTCGAAGCGCTGGTCGACGACCTCGTCCAGAAGACCGTCGAGCCCTGCCGCAAGGCGCTGAAGGACGCCGGCGTCACTGCCGGTGAGATCGGCGAAGTCGTTCTGGTCGGCGGCATGTCACGCATGCCGAAGGTCCAGGAAGTCGTGAAGCAGCTGTTCGGCAAGGAGCCGCACAAGGGCGTCAACCCGGACGAAGTCGTGGCGATCGGTGCCGCGATCCAGGCCGGCGTGCTCCAGGGCGATGTCAAGGACGTGCTGCTGCTCGACGTGACCCCGCTGTCGCTGGGCATCGAGACGCTGGGCGGCGTGTTTACCCGCATCATCGACCGCAACACCACGATCCCGACCAAGAAGAGCCAGGTGTTCTCGACCGCCGAGGATAACCAGAACGCGGTCACCATCCGCGTCTTCCAGGGCGAGCGTGAAATGGCGGCCGACAACAAGATGCTCGGCCAGTTCGACCTGATGGGCATTCCGCCGGCTCCGCGCGGCATGCCGCAGATCGAGGTGACGTTCGACATCGACGCCAACGGCATCGTCAACGTCTCGGCCAAGGACAAGGCGACTGCGAAGGAACAGCAGATCCGCATCCAGGCCTCCGGCGGTCTGTCGGAAGCCGACATCGATAAGATGGTCAAGGACGCCGAGGCCAATGCCGCGGCCGACAAGCAGCGCCGCGAGGCGGTCGACGCCAAGAATCATGCCGATGCGCTGGTGCACTCCACCGAGAAGGCACTGGCCGAGCATGGTTCGAAGGTCGCCGAGACCGAGCGCCGTGCCATCGAGGACGCCGTCAGCGACCTCAAGGAAGCGCTGAAGGGCAGCGATGCCGAGGCGATCAAGGCCAAGACCAACACGTTGGCCCAGGCGTCGATGAAGCTCGGCGAGGCCATGTACAAGCAGCAGGCCGAGGCCGACGCGGCCAAGGACGCTGCGAAGGACGACGTCGTCGACGCGGAATTCACCGAGGTCGACGACGACAAGAACAACAAGAAGTCCGCCTAAGCCCGAGAGGGTCATGATGCGGACGGCTTGGACCCCACACGCTGCACCGGCCTCCCCTCTCAAGGGGGAGGCCGTCGTGTCGGGCTCGACGGGCCAAGACTTTTGCAGTCGGCTCCGTTACGATCGATCAATTCCCAGCCATTATGCTCAACGCTGCCGTGCTGCCCTCTGCCGGAAGGCGGGCGCGCGCCTATATCGTCGCGTGGCAACGTTGCTTCGCCCCGACTTGAATCGCGATTGGATAGACCGAGTTCAGCATGTCCACGTCCACCAAACGCTGCTACTACGAAACTCTCGAAGTCGAACGTGACGCCGACGAATCCAAGTTGAAGTCGTCCTTTCGCAAGCTGGCGATGAAATTCCACCCCGACCGCAATCCCGGGGATGACAGCAGCGAGGTCAAGTTCAAGGAAATCAACGAGGCCTACGAGATCCTGAAGGACAAGGACAAGCGCGCGGCCTATGACCGCTTCGGCCATGCCGCTTTCGAGCAGGGCGGTCCTGGCGGCGGCGGTGCCGGTTTCGGCGCGGGCTTCGCCTCCTCCTTCTCTGACATCTTTGAGGATCTGTTCGGCATGGCCGGGCAGCGCGGCCGTGGCGGCCGCGAGCGTGGCGCGGACCTGCGCTACAACATGGAAATCACCCTCGAGGAAGCCTTTGGCGGCAAGACCGCGCAGATCGAGATTCCGGTCTCGGTCACCTGCGAGGCCTGCTCGGGCATCGGCGCCAAGGCCGGCACCAAGCCCAAGACCTGCTCGACCTGCGGCGGCGCCGGCCGCGTGCGGCAGTCGCAAGGCTTCTTCACCCTCGAACGCACCTGCCCCGGCTGCCAGGGCCGCGGCCAGATGATCGAGGATGCCTGCCCGTCCTGTTCGGGCCAGGGCCGCGTGACCCGCGAGCGGAATTTGTCGGTCAACATCCCCCAGGGCGTGGAGGACGGCACCAGGATCAGGCTCGCCGGCGAAGGCGAGGCCGGCGTCCGTGGCGGCCCGCCCGGTGACCTCTACATCTTCCTGTCGCTGGCCCAGCACCAGTTCTTCCAGCGCGACGGCGCCGATCTGCATTGCCGTGTGCCGATCTCGATGGTGACCGCAGCGCTCGGCGGTGAATTCGAGGTGCCGACCATCGACAAGGGCAAGGCCAAGGTGAAGGTCCCCGCCGGAACCCAGTCCGCGCGCCGATTCCGCATTGCATCAAAGGGCATGCCGGTGCTGCGCTCGCGCCAGATGGGCGACATGTACGTCCAGGTCGTGGTCGAGACCCCGCAGAACCTCACCAGGAAGCAGCAGGAATTACTGGCCGAGTTCGACAAGCTCTCCTCCGGCAACACCCAGCCGGAATCCGAGGGCTTCTTCGCCAAGGTCAAGGATTTCTTCGGCAATCGGGCGAATTGAGCCGTCTTGACCGTATCGGTTTCGGCCTATACGTCTTTGTGACCATTTTCTGACATGCCGCGGTCACGCGGTCTCGTCCCGTCCGGTCCAGACATGCCATTGCCGTCGTCCGCGCGTGCGTTGAAGAAGCCCCGTCTTGATGACGAGGTGCGCTTTCTAAGGTCGTGGATCGAAAAGCCCCTCCACATGGGCGCGGTGATGCCGTCGGGCAAGCTGCTGGCCCGACCATGGCTCACTACGTCGACGTCAATTCGGACGCTCCGGTGGTCGAGCTCGGGCCCGGCACCGGCGCCATCACGTCGGCGCTGGTCGAGCGCGGCGTCGACCAGAAGCGCCTCGTCCTCGTCGAATACAATCCCGGCTTCTGCGCGCTTTTGCGCGACCGCTATCCGCAGGCCAAGGTGGTGCAGGGCGATGCCTATCGCCTGCGCGACACGCTCTGGAACGTGCTGAGCGCGCCGGCCTCCGCGGTCGTCTCCGGCCTGCCGCTCGTCACAAAACCGATGCTGACGCGGCTGCGGCTCATTCGCGACGCCTTCACGGCGCTCGCGCCCGGCGCGCCCTTCGTCCAGTTCACCTATGCGGTGGTGCCGCCGATCCCGAAAGCGCTGCCCGGCGTGTCCACAGAGGCCTCGGAACGGATCTGGATGAACCTTCCGCCGGCCCGCGTCTGGGTGTATCGCAAGGACTAAATCCGCCGCCTTTCTCTCATGCGCGGCGGGCTCGTTTCGCCGAACGCATTGGATTGGATGTCAGCCCCGAAGATCCTGGTCATTCCCGGCTCGCTCCGCACCGGCTCGCACAATGCGAAGCTGGCGGCGGTTGCCGCCTATGAATTCGCCCGGGCCGGCGTCGACGTCACCCGCATCTCGCTTGCCGATTTTCCGCTGCCGATCTACGACGGCGATCTCCAGGCCAAGTCGGGCGTGCCCAAGCACGCGATCAATCTCAAGCGCATGATCGGCGCGCATCATGGCGTGCTGATCGTTTCGCCCGAATACAACGCCTCGGTGCCGCCGCTGCTGAAGAACGCGATCGACTGGGTCAGCCGCGTGCATGAGCTCCAAGAGGCGCGCGGCGACGTGTTCCGCAACCGCACCTTCGCGCTTGCCGGCGCTTCGCAGAGCCGCCTTGGCGCCGCCCGCGCGCTGCAGGCGTTGCGGCTGATCCTGACCTCCTGCCACGCCAATGTGATTGCCAGCCAGCTCACGCTCGGCTTTGCCGACCAGGCCTATGACGATATGGACAGGCTGAAGAACGAGGGCGATATCGCTTCGTTGAAGGAGTTGGTGCGGCAGTTGATCGACGTTTCCCAACGCATGATGTGAGGTGACATGACGCCAGCCGAAATCGCCCCGAAGGACCGCCTGATTGTTGCGCTCGACTTGTCCAGCGTCGATGCCGCGGAGGCGATGATCGCAAGGCTCGGCGACAGCGTCACCTTCTACAAGATCGGCTATCGCCTCGCTTATGCCGGCGGCTTGCCGCTGGTCGCCAAGCTCGCCGACAAGGGCAAGAAGGTCTTTCTCGATCTCAAGCTGCACGACATCGGCAACACGGTGACGCAGGGCGTCGAGAGCATCACGAAGTTGGGCGCGACCTTCCTCACCGTGCACGCCTATCCGCAGACCATGAAGGGCGCCGTCGAAGGCCGCGGCAGCTCCAAGCTGAAGCTCCTCGCCGTCACGGTGCTGACCTCGTACAATGAGGATGATCTGCACGCGGCCGGCTACCGGCTCGGCATCTCCGAGCTCGTCGAAGCGCGCGCGCAGGGCACAGCTGCTCGGCATCGATGGCCTCGTGTCGTCGCCCGAGGAAGTCGGAGCCTTGCGCAAGATCGTCGGCCGCCAGATGCATCTCGTCACTCCCGGCATTCGCCCGGCGGGTTCGGCAACTGGCGACCAGAAACGCATCATGACACCCGGACGCGCAATCGCCGCGGGTGCCGATTACCTCGTCGTTGGGCGCCCGGTGGTGGAAGCCACGGATCCCAAGGCAATCGCGGACGCCATCCAGGCCGAAATCGCGCAGGCGCTCGGCTGACCAACAACACAGGGAGAAGAACAATGGCAAAAGGCTACTGGATCGGACGCGTCGACGTCAGCAGTGACGAGGGCTACAAACCCTACGCCGTCGCCAACGGCCCCATTTTCAAGAAATGGGGTGGCCGCTTCGTCGTCCGCGCCGGCAAGTTCACCACTGTCGAAGGTGCCAGCCGCAGCCGCAACGTCGTGATCGAATTCCCGGACTACCAGACCGCGATCGCCTGCTACAACTCGCCGGAATACCAGGCCAACATCAAGGTGCGCCAGCCGCACGCGATCGCCGACCTCATCATCATCGAGGGCTATGACGGCCCGCAGCCGTCGGACGGTTGAGGTTCGATCTTCTCTTATCCTCGCCGAGGTGCTCGGCCTGCATCGTTCGAGACGCCCGCTTTGGCGGGCTCCTCACCATGAGGGACTGATATCTCGCCGCGAACCGCGATCTCAACCCGAGGGCCCGCCATAGGCGGGTGTCTCGAAGAATGGCCGCAGGCGACCTGCCCTGATCCCCCTCGGTTGCCGGAACTGCATCCCGCCGCTACAACGGCCCTGAGAGGATCGCACCATGTCAGACATGCGCTTGATTGTTGCTGGAGCCGGCGGCCGGATGGGCCGTGCCCTGACGCGGGCGATTGCCGACAGCAAAGGCGCGGTGCTGGCTGGCGCGCTGGAGGCGCCGGGCTCGGAGCTGCTCGGCAAGGATGCCGGCGTGCTTGCCGGCTTGCCCGCCAACGGCATCAAGGTGTCCGCCGATCTCTGGGCGATGTCGAAGGAGGCCGACGGCATTCTGGATTTCACCGTGCCCGCGGCCACCATCGCCAATGTCGCAATCGCAGCCGAGCGCGGGTTCGTCCATGTCATCGGCACCACCGGGCTTTCTGCCTCGGACAACGCGGTGATCAAGAGCGTCACCAGCCGCGCGGTCGTGGTGCAATCGGGCAATATGAGCCTGGGCGTCAATCTGCTTGCCGCCGTGGTCAAGCGCGTCGCCAAGGCGCTCGACGAGAATTTTGATATCGAGATCGTCGAGGCACATCACCGCATGAAGATCGATGCGCCCTCCGGGACCGCGCTGATGCTGGGCCAGGCTGCAGCGGCCGGCCGCGGCATCTCGCTCGAGGAAAATGCGGAACGCGGCCGCGACGGCATCACCGGCGCGCGCAAGCCGGGCGCGATCGGCTTTGCCTCCCTGCGCGGTGGCACCGTCGCCGGCGAGCACAGCGTGACCTTCCTCGGCCCGTTCGAGCGCCTGACGCTGTCGCATCTCGCCGAGGACCGCATGCTGTTCGCGCACGGAGCGCTCAAGGCGGCGCTGTGGGCGCATGGCAAGAAGCCGGGACACTACTCCATGGCCGATGTGCTCGGTCTTGCAGACATCTGAACGAACGCGAGCATGATCCGGAAAAGCGTGAAGCGGTTTTCCGACAAGATCATGCTCGAACATTAACTGGAACGGAAAGCAGTCAATGAGCGAACGTCTTCTCGTGCTGGTGCGGCACGGCCAGAGCGAATGGAATCTGAAGAACCTGTTCACCGGCTGGAAGGATCCTGACCTCACCGAGCTCGGCGTGAAGGAAGCCTCGGAAGCCGGGCGCAAGCTGAAGGCGCAAGGCCTCGTGTTCGACGTCGCCTACACCTCGGTGCTCACGCGCGCGCAGCACACGCTCGATCTCATTCTCGGCGAGCTCGATCAGAAGGGGCTGCCGACCTCGAAGAACCTGGCGCTGAACGAGCGCGACTATGGCGATCTCTCGGCCTCAACAAGGACGACGCGCGCAAGAAATGGGGCGAGGACCAGGTGCTGATCTGGCGCCGCTCCTATGACGTGCCGCCGCCCGGCGGCGAAAGCCTCAAGGATACGCTGGCGCGGGCGCTGCCGTATTATGTGCAGGAAATCCTGCCCGGCGTGCTTAACGGCAAGCGCACGCTTGTTGCCGCTCACGGCAACTCGCTGCGCGCGCTGATCATGGTGCTGGAGAAGCTGTCACCCGAAGGCATCTTGAAGCGCGAGCTCGCGACGGGTGCGCCGATCATCTATCGCCTCAACGCGGATTCGACGGTGGCGTCGAAGCTGGATCTGGCGGGCTAGATCTCGCGAAAATTGTAGATCTCGTAGGGTGGGCAAAGCGCAGCGTGCCCACCGGCAGTGTGCTTGTAGTTCTACTGCATCCCCAGCTGCCCGGCTTCCCAGCCCAGCATCGCCTGCTTGCGGGTGATGCCCCAATGATAGCCGGTGAGCGTGCCGCTCTTGCCGAGCGCGCGATGGCACGGCACGACGAAGGACACCGGGTTCTTGCCGACGGCCGCGCCGACGGCGCGCGAGGCTTTGGGGCTCTTGATGTTGCAGGCGATGTCGGAATACGACACCGCGCGGCCCATCGGAACCTTCAACAGCGTCTCCCACACCCGCACCTCGAAATCGGTGCCGATCATCACCACCCGCAGCGGCTGATCCGGCCGCCACAGCTTTGTGTCGAAGATGCGTTGTGCCAGCGGCGCAGTGCCTTCGTGATCCTCGATGTAAGTTGCGTTCGGCCAGCGCCGTGTCATGTCGGCAAGCGCAGCCTTCTCCTCGCCGGGATCGGCGAAGGCTAAACCTGACAGGCCGCGATCGGTGGCAATCACGATCGCGGTGCCGAACGGCGAGGGATGGAAGCCGTAGCGCAAGGTGAGGCCCGCGCCGCCGTTCTTCCATTCGCCCGGCGACATCGCTTCGTGGGTGACGAAGAGATCGTGCAGCCGGCCCGGCCCCGAGAGGCCTGAGTCGAGCGCGGCGTCGAGGATGCTCGCGGAGTCCCGCAGCAATCCCTTGGCGTGGTCGAGGGTGAGCGCCTGCATAAAGGCCTTCGGCGTGATCGAAGCCCAGCGGCGGAACAGATGGTGTAGTTCATCCGGCGTGACGCCGGCCGCATCCGCCATCGCCTCGATGGTCGGCTGCGCGCGCCATTTCTCCGAGATGAAGGCGATCGCCCGGCGCACGGAATCATAATCGCGCAGCGCGGCATTCTGGGAGCCCGGCCTGGCCAGGCGCTGGTCATGTATGGCGAGTGTCATCATGACCGGAAATGTAGGCTTGGCGGGGGTCCTAAACCACCCGATTTCCGACCGTGATCAGGTGACCGGATTGTAGGTCGGGCCGCGCTTGGCCGCATTCAGCGCCTCAATCAAGCCCTTGTAGAAACTTGCCTTTTCGTCCGGTCCGAGAAAGCGGGCGATCTGAATCTGGTGGCCGCGCGAGATCAGGTAGAGATGCTCGATGCCAAAATCCTCGTCGACTTCCGTGTCGAGGCGGACCCAGAGCGGGTTGAAGGTCCATTCTGCGACCTGGCCGCGATGGCTGACGCGCCGCACGCGCAATTCGGTGGTCGTGACCGTGATCTCCTCGCGCGCCCGCGCAGTGCGGAAATTGACCTTGAAGGCCCACCAGATCACCAGGATGTCGAGGCCGAAAAAGCCGAACACCGGCCAGGCGCCCTTCATCAGGAAGACAATGCCGGTAACGAAGCTGACCACGCTCAGGAACAGCATCACGGCGAGAAAGCCGGTACGGTTCAGCGAGCGATGCGGCGTCAGCAGCGCGGAGAATATCTGCTGCTCGGCATGACCTTCGAGATCTTGGCGCTCAATTTCGTTGCCTGTGCTCATCGTCCCTCAGTATATCCCGATCATGGCGAAAATCACCCGCAAGCCGGCCCCGCGCAGAACCGCGGTGCCGGAGAAAAAGGCAAAGGCAGCCAGCGCGAAGCCCAAATCTTCCGCCAAGAAATCATCTAAGAAATCGGCGTCGGCCAAAAAACGCTCAAGGCTATCAAACCCTGGACGGCGGCCGAAGTTCATGAGGTTTTCAGCCGCTTTCGCAAAGCCAATCCCGAGCCGAAAGGCGAGCTCGAGCACCTCAATCCGTTCACGCTGCTGGTTGCCGTGGTGCTGTCGGCGCAGGCGACCGATGCCGGGGTCAACAAGGCGACGCGCGCCTTGTTCGCGGTCGCGGATACGCCGCAGAAGATGCTCGATCTCGGCGAAGAACGCCTGCGCGACTACATCAAGACCATCGGCCTCTACCGCACCAAGGCCAGGAACGTGATCGCGCTATCGGCAAAACTGCTCAGCGATTTCGGCGGCGAGGTGCCACGCACGCGTGCCGAGATCGAATCGCTGCCGGGTGCGGGGCGCAAGACCGCCAACGTCGTGCTCAACATGGCCTTCGGCGAGCGCACCATGGCGGTCGACACGCATGTTTTCCGCGTCGGCAACCGCACGGGGCTCGCGCCCGGCAAGACGCCGCTCGAAGTCGAGCTTGGTCTCGAAAAGGTGATCCCGGCCGAATTCATGCTGCATGCCCATCATTGGCTGATCCTGCACGGCCGCTATACTTGCCTCGCGCGCAAGCCTCGTTGCGAGGTATGCCTGATCAACGATCTTTGCCGGTGGCCGGAGAAGACGGTCTGAGCATGGCATTCGGGCGAGGTGGTTTGGGGGACTATCGTGAGTCAGCAGGAACAAGTTTCGCCGTCGCCGGCCGCCACAACGGCTCCTCCACCCAAGTCAACTCAGCGACCGGCGAACTCCTGATCCAGATCGATCCCGCCGATTACCAGGCCCAGGTCGCGCAGTCCGAGGCGGCCGTGGCCGCCGCGCAAACGTGCTCGTCAATCTCGCCAACCAGGTCGCGCTGCAACATGAAACCATCGCTCAGGCAAAGACCTCGGACCGTTCTTGTGATTGACAGTTAGATCCTCACCGCACCTGCCGCGCCGGCTCAATCAGCTCGGGCCGCCGTCCGGACAGCCGCTTGTGCATGTGGACCATGAAGGCCATGGCAAAGATCGGCGTCGCCAGATTGACGACCGGGATCGAGACGAAGGCTGCGATGAAGAGGCCCGCGGTGAAGATCGTTGCTGCATTGTCGCGCCGCATTGCCTTGGCGTCCTCCGGCGAACGGAAGCGCATCGCGGCGAGCTCGAAATATTCACGGCCCAACAGCCACGCGGCGGCGAGGAAGAAGATCAGGAACCCTGCGCCGGCCAGGAACACGAACGGCAGCGCGATCAGATAGACCACGATCGTCAGCAGCGCGGTCTTGATGCCCTCGAGGATCGCCTGGTTGAACGGCAGCGCCGCGCCCGGCCGCTCGGCAGGATAATATTCGCGCTCGACGATATCGGCGACGTCGTCGACGAAGAAGCTCGCCACCAGCGAGGTGATCGCCGGCATCAGAAAGACGCTGCCGAACACGACGCCAAGACCGGCCGCGATCGAGATGATCCAGGCGAACACCTCCAGCGACGAGTGCCAGCCAGGCCCGAGCAGGCCCTCCAGCCAGACCTCGCCATAGGTCGCGAACCAGCTCAGCAGCCGCTGCAATCCGATCGCGAGCACGATGATCAGCACCAGTGCAAGCCCGATCGATCGCCACAGGATCGAGCGCATCGGCGACGATATCATTTGCGACAGCGCCTTGACGGCGGCATCCAGCATGGGAACCTCTCACGAAACCACCCGCGAGAAGTAGACACCCCGGGTCGCTTCGGCAAGAGAGGCTGACCTGCTCTGATTGCGTCATAAGCACTCTCGCTCCTCATCCTGAGAGGAGCTTGCGTAGCAAGCGTCTCGAAGGATAGAGACCCCGGAGGTGACAGCCGGGCCTTCATGGTTCGAGACGCGCGCGCCGCGCTCCTCACCATGAGGGACTCCCGCGGGCCGGAGCGGCCGTGGCGTGCCCGACGTTTCCGGCGATGCAGATCCCGCGACCGGCTACCAGATCTTCCTCAATGGCGTCATGACCACGATCGGCGGCACCAGCGCAGTTGCGCCGCTCATGGCCGGACTGATCGCCCGCATCAACGAGGCCACGACCAAGAAGTTCGGCGAGACGGTCGGCTTCATCAATCCGCTGATCTACGCCTCGCATGCGCAAGGCGTGTTCCGTGACGTCACGCAATAACGACATCACCGGCTCGCTGCACGGCATGTACAAGGCCGGCCCGGGCTGGGACGCCTGCTCCGGTCTCGGCGTTCCCGACGGCGCGGCGCTGCAGGATTTGCTGGCTGCCTGAGTTAGAGCAACTCTCTCCTCCGTCATTGCGAGGAGCCCTTGCGACGAAGCAATCCAGAGTCTCCCGCGAAGGCAGACTGGATTGCTTCGCTGCGCTCGCAATAACGTGCGGAGGGAGCTGAGGATCACACCGTGTCCAGCGCCTTGCCGCGCACGTTCGGACCGTTCAGCGCCATTGCGATCACCACGAGCAGCATCGTCACGGTGATCAGGCTGAACACGCCGATGACGCCGTCAGTCGTGCCGATGCCCGTGCTTCCGCACCTTCGCCGGCTTGCTCTCTCCCGTCGGGATCATCACCACACGTCCATAACGGACGCCACGCTCCGCGATGATGTGATCGGCAAAGTGCCTGACCTCGGCGGCGTCGCCGCGCAGCGCGGTCATCTCCATGCAATTATTGTCGTCGAGATGGACGTGCAGGGTCGCCAGCGCGAGGTCGTGATGGCCGTGGAATTCCTGCACCAGCCGTTTTGAGAGATCGCGCGCGGCGTGGTCGTAGACATAGACGAGGCCGGCGACGCAAGCGCCGCTCTGCGCCGTGTCCTTGCTCGATTGCTGCAGTCCGGCGCGGGCGAGGTCGCGAATGATCTCTGAGCGGTTCTGGTAGCCGCGCGCTTCGGCTGCGGCATCGATCTCCGCCAGCAAATCGTCCTCGATCGTGATCGTAATCCGCTGCATCAGGTCCTCTCCGCGCGCCTCGCCCGTGGGCGTTGAACCGTAGCCCGGATGGAGCGCAGCGCAATCCTGGGCAGTGCCGATATGATAGCAGAACCCGGATTTCGCTTCGCTCCATCCGGGCTACGCGGTTTTTAGCTGTTCACAGCCGCGTCGCGCGCAGCCGCAGGGCATTGCCGACCACACTCACCGACGACAGCGCCATCGCCGCGGCCGCGATGATCGGCGACAGCAGCACACCGAAGGCGGGATAGAGAATGCCGGCCGCAATCGGAATGCCGGCGGCGTTGTAGATGAAGGCGAAGAACAGGTTCTGCCGGATGTTGCTCATCGTCGCCTGCGACAGCTTTCGGGCGCGGACGATGCCGGTGAGGTCGCCCTTGAGCAGGGTGATGCCCGCGCTTTCCATCGCCACGTCAGTGCCGGTGCCCATGGCAATACCGACCTCGGCCGCGGCCAGCGCCGGTGCATCGTTGACACCGTCGCCGGCCATCGCGACGCCGCGGCCGGCCTTTTGCAGCTTCGTCACCACCGCGCTCTTCTGGTCCGGCAGCACCTCGGCTTCGACGTCGGCGATGCCGAGCCTTCGCGCGACGGCTTCGGCCGTGGTGCGGTTGTCGCCGGTCAGCATGATCACCTTGATGCCTTCGGCCGCGAGCGCCCTTAGCGCATCAGGGGTCGAAGCCTTGACCGGATCGGCGATGGCGAACAGTCCGGCGAGCTTGCCGTCGATCGCCATGTTGATGACGGTGGCGCCGTCGCCGCGCAGGCGTTCCGCCCCCGCGCCAAGCGCATTTATGTCGATGCCGATCGATGTCAGGTACTTGGCGTTGCCGAGCACGATTGTCTTGCCATCGACCTTGCCGGTCGCGCCCTTGCCCGTCGGCGAATCGAATTGCTCGACCTGGCCGAGAGTGAGCTCTTTCTCTTTCGCGGCGCGCATGATGGCATCGGCGAGCGGATGCTCGCTGGCGCGCTCGACGCTGGCTGCAAGCCGAAGGATGTCATCCTCGGCAAAGCCGGTCGCGGGTACGATCGCGACCACTTTCGGCTTGCCTTCGGTCAGCGTGCCGGTCTTGTCGACCACCAGCGTGTCGATTGTCTCCATCCGCTCCAGCGCCTCGGCGTTCTTGATGAGAACACCGGCTTGCGCGCCGCGGCCGACGCCGACCATGATCGACATCGGGGTCGCCAGGCCCAGCGCACAGGGGCAGGCGATGATCAGGACGCTGACGGCGGCGACGAGGCCGAAGGCGAGCCTCGGCTCCGGGCCGAACCAGGCCCAAGCGACGAAGGCGGTGACTGCGACGGCGATCACGGTCGGTACGAACCAGCCGGCGACCCGGTCCGCCAGCCGCTGGATCGGCGCGCGCGAGCGTTGTGCATCGGCGACCATCTGCACGATCTGCGACAGCAGCGTCTCGCGGCCGACCTTGTCGGCGCGCATGATGAAGCTGCCGGACTGATTGAGCGTGCCGGCGATGACCTTTGCACCGACCTCCTTGGTGACGGGCATGGATTCGCCTGTGACGAGCGATTCATCGAGCGAGGAGCGGCCTTCGAGGATGACGCCGTCGACCGGCACTTTTTCGCCGGGACGTACGCGCAAGGAATCGCCGGCGTGCAGAGAATCGATTTCGACCTCATGCTCGCTGCCATCAGGCTCGACGCGCCGTGCGGTCTTTGGCGCGAGCTGCAACAGCGCCTTGATCGCGCCCGAGGTGGCATCGCGGGCCCGCAGCTCCAGGACCTGGCCGAGCAAAACCAGGACGGTGATGACCGCGGCTGCTTCGAAATAGACGGCGACCGCGCCCTCATGGCCGCGGAAGGTGGTGGGGAAAATCTGCGGCGCGATGGTGCCGATCAGGCTGTAAACATAGGCTACTCCCGTGCCCATCGCGACCAGCGTGAACATGTTGAGGTTGCGCGTCAGCAGCGACTGCCAGCCGCGCACCAGGAACGGCCAGCCGGCCCAGAGCACCACTGGGGTCGCGAAGACGAGCTGGATCCAGTTCGACAGCACCGGCTCGATCCAGTTGTGCGGACCGGCGAGGTGTCCGCCCATCTCCAGCACCACAGGCGGCAGCGCCAGCGCGCCACCGATCCAGAACCGCCGCGTCATGTCGGCGAGCTCCGGATTGGGCCCGGTCTCCAGGCTCGCGACCTCCGGCTCCAGCGCCATGCCGCAGATCGGGCAGCTGCCGGGGCCGACCTGGCGGATCTCCGGATGCATCGGGCAGGTGTAGACCGTGCCCGCCGGCATCTCCAGCTCGGGCGTTTTCTCTTTGGCGAGATATTTGGCCGGATCGGCCGCGAATTTGGTGCGGCACCCGGCCGAGCAGAAATGGAATGTTTCGCCCTGATGCTCGAAGCGGTGCTTTGAGGTCGCGGGATCGACCGTCATGCCGCAAATGGGGTCGAGGACTTTTGGTGCGGCTCCGCCACGGTCATGGTCAGCATGATCGCCTTGGCCGCCGCAGCATCTGGAATGCGTGTCGCCGTGGTGATGATGGTTGTGGTCCGCGTCGTTCATTCCTGCACTCGGCTCTTGTAACCCATACCTGGTACGGGTATATAGACGCCATGCGCAAGGACATCAAGGCATCCGTCGGAAAACGTCTCGGCCGGATCGAGGGCCAGGTTCGCGGCCTGTCGAAAATGGTCGAGGAGGACCGCTACTGCATCGATATCGTCACGCAGATCTCGGCAGTGCGCGCTGCGCTCCGCCGGGTCGAGGAAGAGGTTCTGAAGGACCACGTCGCCCATTGCGTCGAGCATGCGATTGCGAGCGGGGACAAGGCGGATCAGCGCGAGAAGATCGCGGAGCTGATGGCGGTGATTGGACGGGCGGAGCGGTAGGCTCTCACAGTCGTCATTGCGAGCGCAGCGAAGCAATCCAGAATCCCTCCGTGGAAGGATTTCCGGATTGCTTCGTCGCTTCGCTCCTCGCAATGACGACGGCGGGAGCGATGGTCTAAGCCGCGATCTCTTGCGCCCGCGCACGGTGCATCGCGAGCTCGTTCAGCAGCACAAATTGACCGGAGAAGGTGGCGTCCATCTCACGCATCATTTGCTCAGCCGGAATTTTACCCGGCGTCTCTTCGTCAGCCGCTTCAGGAACGAGCGGCGGCGCACGGAGCGCTTCTGGAAACACACCGAATGAGCCCGCTACCTCCTCGAGCGGCTTTTGCTTGTCGGCCCAATGCAAGGCTGTGTAGTCGAAGCCGTGCACGATGGTGGGTTTGACCACTTCGAAATAGGGCGAGATGTCGAAGTCGCGGGGCATGTAGAGCGAGGAATCGCGGATGTGCAGGATCTCGCGGCGCGCGGCGCGGCTGCCGGCTTTGGTGATCTTGGGCAGGATCGGATAGCGCACCGCATCGAACGCCTGCGCGATCAGCGCCGAGCAGATGATCTTCGTCGGATCGCCCGAGCCGATTGCGATCATGCGTCGCCGCCAGCGTTGCGGTATCGGCAGAGGAAACAGGAACCGCATCAGATCGACGATGTTCTTGGTGTCGTAGCCGAAGCCGATGCGGTTGATCGC
This sequence comes from Bradyrhizobium sp. RDM12, assembly GCF_051917485.1. Taxonomy (NCBI): domain Bacteria; kingdom Pseudomonadati; phylum Pseudomonadota; class Alphaproteobacteria; order Hyphomicrobiales; family Nitrobacteraceae; genus Bradyrhizobium; species Bradyrhizobium sp. RDM12. The sequence continues at coordinate 1,162,429 of NZ_CM133064.1, read as the reverse complement.
ATAACGGCACACCGTGGTGCGGTCCTCGTAGGACAGCCCGACCGGGCGACAGATGCGGGTGTGGTAGGGGAAATATTTCGACAGCGGCGCAGAGGTGACGCCCTCGCCGATATTGGCCTCGATCAGCACGTGCGGCTCGCCGTCGGGCTCGACCGCGCCTTCGACCGGGCCGACATAGAGTGCGGCATGCGACCAGGTCGACTGCGTCAGATATTTGATGATGCCGGAGATGCGGTTGTTGCCCTCGACCAGCATGACATCGCCGGGCTGGATCACGCCGCGGAGATGCTCGGGGTCGCTCGGCGTGAAAGGCTCATAGCCCGGCACCTCCTTCGAGAGATACGCGGCAATCAACTTGCCGACTGAATCCAGGACCGTCCCCATATCGAACTCCCCCAGGCCTTTCCGGCCGCTTTTTTCCTTCTCTATCATGGTCGAAACGTGTTGCCATCCGGTTCATCAGTCTGTGAGATCAAGCACGATTGATTCACCATGATAGTTGCTGCGCAACATCAGATGCGGCAAAGTTCGCCTGCTGTTCCCGTTCGCCGCAAGTCTACGGAAACCATGACATGACAATCACGCGCCGCAGCTTCCTATCGGCGTCGGCGGCCGTTGCCGCGATGCCGGTCCTGGGCGCAACGGCCGCGCCGCTTCCGCGCGAGGCTGACATTGTCGTGATCGGCGCCGGCGCGGCCGGAATCGCTGCAGCGCGGCGCGTCATGGCGGCCAATCGCAGGGCCGTCGTGGTGGAGGCGGCGTCGCAAATTGGCGGGCGCTGCATCACTGACAGCACCACCTTCGACGTGCCGTTCGATCGCGGCGCGCGCTGGATGCACAATCCCGATACCAATCCGATGATCCGGCTGGCGCGTGCTGCCGGCCTCGATGTCTCCCCGGCACCGTCGGGCCAGAAGATGCGCATCGGCCGCCGCAATGCGCGCGCGGGCGAGACCGAGGAGTTCCTGGCGGCGCTGGTGCGCGCCAATCGTGCCATCGACGAAGCCGGGCGCGGCAAGCTCGATACGTCCTGCGCGTCGGTCCTGCCAAAAGATCTCGGCGATTGGTCGGGCGCCGCCGAGTTCGTGCTCGGTGCGAGTTTTGCCGGCAAGGATTTGAAAGAGCTATCGGCGATCGACAAGGCGCGTGCGCAGGACCGCAATGCCCCGATCGCCTGCCGCCAGGGTCTGGGCACCCTGATTGCCAAGCTGGGCGAGCAGGCGCCGGTTGCGCTTGCGACACCAGCGAGCCGCATTGTCTGGAGCAATCGCGACGTCAGTGTGGAGACGCAAGCAGGCAAGATCGTCGCGCGCGCCGCTATCATCACGGTCTCGACCAATGTGCTCGCCGGCGGCGCGATCAAGTTCGCGCCCGACATCCCCAAGCGCACGCTCGACGCCGCGTCAAAGCTTACGCTCGGCAGTTACGATCACATCGTGCTGCAACTGCCGGGAAATCCGCTCGGGCTCTCGCGCGACGATATCCTGATCGAGCAGAGCAACTCGACGCGCACCGCGCTGATGTTCGCCAATATCGGCGGCTCCTCGCTGTGCTCGATCGACGTCGGCGGCTCGTTCGGCCGCGATCTCTCCGAGCAGGGCGAGAAGGCGATGGCGGCCTTCGCAAAGGAGTGGATCACGAAGCTGTTCGGCAGCGAGGCGGCGGCCAATGTGCAGAAGGCCGCTGTGACGCGCTGGAACGCCTCGCCCTATGTGATGGGCGCGATGTCGGCGGCCTCGCCCGGCGGCCAGCTGTCGCGAAAAGTCCTGACCGAGCCGATCGGCAACATGTTCCTCGCCGGCGAAGCCACGCATGAGACGCTGTGGGGCACGGTCGACGGCGCCTGGGAAAGCGGCGAACGCGCCGCGGACGCCGCGCTCCGCAAGATCGGTGCGCTGAAGGATGAGCCGGCCGAGGTGCCGACGCAATCGACCAAACGCCGCCGCGCGCCGCGGTAGTAGGCGAACTAACGCAAAATCCCGTCCAGCACCGGCAGCCCGGCGATCACCGCGATCGCAATCAGTGCATAGCAGATGCCGCGGAATATCGCTTCGCTGGCGCGGCCGAACAGTGATGCGCCGAAGGCGACGCCGATCGCGTAGACCGGGCCGACGATCAGCGACAGCACGAGGACTCGCGGGAGATCAATCCCGTCGTGGCATAGCTGGCCATCGAGAAGAAATCCGACGCGCCGAAGAACAGCACGATATTGGCGCGCGCGACGACGGGAGCAATGGGGCGGCCGAGCCAGTAGCCAACGATCGGCGGCCCGCCGGTCTGCGCCAGTCCGCTGCAGAAGCCGGAGAGGGCGCCGATCCCGACCGAAAGCCAGGCGTGGTCCTTGCCGCGATAGCGCCAGCCCGACAGCAGCAGCAGAAGCAGCGCGGCCACGAAGCAGGAGATGATCCAGCGCGTGGTGACGGGTTCGAGCACGCTGAGGAAATAGGTGCCGACCGGGACACCGACCAGCGCGCCCAGCACGATCACGGCCGTGGCCTTGCGGTCGGCCTTTCGCCACGCGTCGGGCAGCAGCGGCGCGGCAGCAACAAAATCGATGACGAGGAGCAGTGCTGCGACCAACCGCGGTGCCGCGACGCTGCTCGCCAGGGGCATGAAGATCAGCGCCGAGCCGAAGCCGGAGAAGCCGCGCGCGGTGCCCGAAACGAAAGCGATGGCGCAGAGCGCCATCGCGATGGTGAGACTGACGTCCTTGGGAAGGAAGTCGGCGAGGGTCATGCTTGACAATTTTGAGCATGATGGTTTCCGAAAACCGCTTCACACTTTTCGCCATCATGCTCGCAGAGAGCCGCCGGTCTTCTTCGTGACCTCCGCCACGATCTTCGCAGCGACGGCCTCGATCTCCTGATCGGTCAGCGTCTTCTCGCGCGGCTGGATCGTTACCGCGATGCCGATCGACTTCTTGCCGTCGTCGATGCCCTTGCCCTCATAGACGTCGAACACGTTGACGCCGGTGATCAGCTTCTTGTCGACGCTCTGCGCGGCGCGCACGATGTCGCCGGCCTTCACGCCGCGGTCGACGATGAAGGCGAAATCGCGCGACACCGGCTGAAATGCCGAGAGCTCGATCAGCGGCTTGGCGCGCGTCGGCTTCTTCTTGGCTTCCGGAATGCGGTCGAGGATCACCTCGAACACCATCAGCGGGCCGTCGGCGCCGAGCGCCTCCAGCGCGCGCGGATGCATCTCGCCGAAAGTGCCGAGCACGTTCTGCGGCCCGATCTGGATCGTGCCGGAGCGGCCCGGATGCAGCCAGGCGGGACCGCCGGCGATGATCTGAAGTGCCTGCATCGGCGCGCCGGCAGCTGCCAGCACCGCGAGCGCATCGGCCTTGGCGTCGAACACATCGGCCTGCGCCGAGCCCGACCAGTGCCGTCCCAATCCGTCCGACGACGCAAGACCGCGACGCACGCCGCTCGCGGCCATGAACTGATCCTGCGGGCGATCGCCCCTGAACACCTGACCGACCTCGAACAGCACGACGTCGCCAAAGCCGCGATCGGCATTGGCCTGCGCGGCTGCGACCAGGCCCGGCAGCAGGCTCGGCCGCATGTCGGAGAGATCGGCGGCGATCGGGTTGGCGACTTCCAGCTCGCGCTCGCCGCCCCCGAACAGCTTTGCCGCGGGCTTGGTGATGAACGACCACGTCACGGCCTCGGTCATGCCGCGGCTCGCGAGCGCGCGCCTGGCGCGGCGGGTCCGAAGCTGCAGTGGCGTCAGCACGGATTTGCGTGCGTCCTCGCCGCGCTCGAACGGCGTCATCGGCACCTTGTCGACGCCGTAGATACGGATGACCTCCTCGACGATGTCAGCCTTCCCATGCACGTCAGTGCGCCACGACGGCACCGCGACCTTCACCACCGGACCCGGGCCGGCCATCATGAAACCGAGATGCGCCAGGATACGCTTCATTTCGACCTGCGGCACCTCGATGCCGGAGAGGCGCTTGACCTCGGTGAGCGGGAAATCGATCACGCGATCGTCGCCGAAAGTTTTGCCCACCACGACGTTCTCTGACGGCGTGCCGCCGCACAGCTCCAGCACGAGCTTGGTCGCGAGCTCCAGCCCCGGCACCATGAAGGCCGGGTCGACGCCGCGCTCGAAGCGATAGCGCGCATCGGAATTGATGCCGAGCTTGCGGCCGGTCTGGGCGACGTTGATCTCGTTCCACAGCGCCGATTCGATCAGCACGTCGGTGGTGTTCTCGTCGCAACCCGAGGCTTCGCCGCCCATGATGCCGGCCAGCGATTCGACGCCGTGTTCGTCCGCGATCACGCAGATCGAGGGATCGAGATTGTAGGCGCGGCCGTCGAGCGCGAGCAGCGCTTCGCTGTCGCGGGCGCGGCGCACCACGAGATTGCCAACCACCTTCCTGGCGTCGAACACGTGCAGCGGACGCGCGCGGTCGTAGGTCATGAAGTTGGTGATGTCGACCAGCGCATTGATCGGGCGCAGGCCGATCGCGGTCAGCCGCTTCTGCAGCCATTCCGGCGACGGGCCGTTCTTGACGCCGCGCACGAGGCGCAGCGCGAAGCCCGGACACAGCGTCGCGTCCTCGACCGTGACCTTCACCGGGCAAGGGAATTCGCCCTTGATCGGCTTGATCGATGCGTCCTTGAACTTGCCCATGTCGGCGGCGGCGAGGTCGCGCGCGATGCCGTGCACGCCGGTGCAGTCCTGCCGGTTCGGCGTCAGGTTGATCTCGATCACGGGATCGCCAAGGGCCGCCCATTCGGCATAGCCGGTGCCGATCGGCGCATCCGCCGGCAATTCCATGATGCCGTCATGGTCGTTGGAGATCTGCAGCTCGGCCGCCGAGCACAGCATGCCGCGGCTCTCGATACCGCGGATCGTGCCGACGCCGAGCGTGATGTCCTTGCCGGGGATGTAGGTGCCGGGCGGCGAGAACACGCTGACGAGCCCGGCGCGCGCATTCGGCGCCCCGCACACGACCTGCACCGGCGCGCCACCGTCACCGGTGTCGACCATGCAGACCCGCAGCCGATCGGCATTGGGATGCTGCTCGGCCGAGATCACCTTCGCAATGGTGAAAGGCTTCAGCGCCTTCGCCTTGTCCTCGATGTTCTCGACCTCGAGCCCGATCATGGTGAGCTTGTCGGCGAGCTTTTCCAAGGGCTCGTCGGTGTCGAGATGATCCTTCAGCCAGGAGAGGGTGAATTTCATGGCTGCTTTTTCTCCACGGAGGCGGTCTGCTCCTCTCCCGCTTGCGGGGAGGGTTGGGGTGGGGTTTCTCCGCGACGGTAGTCGCGATTGTTTCGAGAACGCCGGCCCGATTGGTCATGACGTCGAGATTGCTGAAGCGGAGCACCTTGAGGCCCTTCGCCTCGATCGCAGCAGAGCGACGCGCATCGGCGCGCTCGCCTTCATTCGAGAAGTGTTGGCCGCCATCGAGCTCGATCACGAGCTTTGCCACGTGGCAGATGAAATCGGCGACGTAGCGTTCGATCGGCACTTGGCGGCGGAAGCTCGCGCCATTCAGCCGGTTACCGCGCAGCTCCGACCAGAGGATCTGTTCGGCATCAGTCGAGCTGCGCCTGAGCATCCGCGCGTTGGCTCGCAGCTTGGCCGGCACTTTCCAGGCCGGTTGTTCAGGATCGACCATTGGCAGCCCCATCGAGGAGATACCCTCACCCCAACCCTCCCCGCAAGCGGGGGAGGGAGCCCGACCTGTCGAGCAGTAAGAGAATACGTGCCCACGAGCTGAACGCCGCGCGCTCGCTCCATCCATTCCCTTTCCCGCTTGCGGGAGAGGGGCAGGGAGAGGGTTCCCGCCGCGGAGGGAAGGGAGAGAGCCTTCGCAAGCTCTTGTCCGAACGCGAGCATCACGAGCTCAGCCCTCCGGCAAGGGTCGGCACCTCGAGCGGCTTGAAGCCGTAATGGTTGAGCCAGCGGACGTCGTTGTCGAACAGCTGGCGCAAATCGGCGATGCCGTATTTCAGCATGGCGATGCGGTCGATGCCCATGCCCCAGGCGAAGCCTTGGTACTCGTCGGGATCGATGCCGCAGGCGCGCAGCACGTTCGGATGCACCATGCCGCAGCCGAGAATCTCGAGCCAGTCCTCACCTTCGCCGAAGCGGATCTCGCCCTTGTCGCGGCGGCACTGGATGTCGACTTCCAGCGACGGCTCGGTGAACGGGAAGAACGACGGCCGGAAGCGCATGTTGATGTGGTCGACCTCGAAGAATGCCTTGCAGAACTCGTGCAGGATCCATTTGAGGTGGCCGAGATGCGAGTGCTTGTCGATGACGAGCCCTTCGACCTGGTGGAATTGCGGCGTGTGCGTCGCGTCGGAATCGATGCGGTAGGTGCGGCCCGGGCAGATCACGCGGATCGGCGGCTTCTGGGTGAGCATGGTGCGCACCTGAACCGGCGAGGTGTGGGTGCGCAACAGCATGCGCGAGCCGTCTTCCTTCGGATGGAAGAAGAACGTGTCGTGCATCTCGCGCGCCGGATGGCCTTCCGGAAAATTCAGCTTGGTGAAGTTGTAATCGTCGGTCTCGATGTCGGGGCCTTCGGCGACCGAGAATCCCATGTCGGCGAAGATCGTGGTCAGCTCGTCCCAGACCTGGCTCAGCGGATGGATGCGGCCGGCCTCGGCCTGGGCATCGCGCAGCGGCAAGGTCACGTCGACGGTTTCGGATGCCAGCCGCGCATCGAGTGCTGCGGACTTCAGCAAATCGCGCCGTGCGGCGAGCGCCTCGGTGACCTTGTCCTTGGCCTGGTTGATCGCCGCGCCCTGGACCTTGCGCTCGTCGGGCGACATCTTGCCCAGCGTGGCAAGCAGCGCCGAGATCGAGCCCTTCTTGCCGAGGGCTGCGACGCGCACCGCTTCGAGTGCGGCTTCATCGCCGGCGGCGGCGATCTGGTCGAGGATGGATGTTTCGAGCGTTGCGAGGTCGGACACAGTCAAATCCTTGCTGCCAAATTCGGCTGGGTTGTCGCCGCCCGAAGGCGGTAACGTCAAGCAAAAAGCCGGTCATTCCGGGCGCAGGACCAGCTGGGTTGAACCTCGCGCGGGGGCGGGGCACCAACCGGGATATGAGGAGAGCTTTGCGATGCTTTCGAAACGCTGCCTGGCCGTTCTTCTTGCCGTCCTGGCCGTCGTTCTGCCGGTCGCAGCCACCCCGGCGCGCGCGATGGTCTGCATGGACAAATCCATGACGCTGGACGAGGTCGCCGACACCATCAGCGCGCAGAAGAGCTGTGAAAGCGCGATGAAGGTTTTCAGGGATTGCGAACTGACCGCAAGCGGCGACGTCCAACTCGGTGCTGCCGTCGAGAAGAAATGCGAGGCGGATTTCAAACCCGGCCTCAACGCCGCGCAGGCACGGGCCTACAAACGCGAGATGCGCGTATGCGACGGCAAGTACCGGAACAAGTCCGGCACCATGTATCTCTCGTTTACGGCATTCTGCCGGGCGGAGGTCGCCCGGCGTTACTCGCAACGCGCGCTGAAGGCCGCGGGCCGGAAGGCCCGCTAGCGCAAGCCTCAGGCTGCGAGCGCGGCTTTGGCCTTCTCGGCGATCGCCTGGAACGACGCGGGCTCGTGGATCGCGAGATCCGACAGCACCTTGCGGTCCACGGTGATGCCCGACTTGGCGAGACCGTCGATAAATCGGCTGTAGGTCAGGCCGAACGGACGGACGGCAGCGTTGAGACGCTGGATCCAGAGCGCGCGGAACGTGCGCTTCTTGCGCTTGCGATCACGGAAGGCGTACTGCTGGGCCTTCTCCACGGCCGGCTTGGCGGCGCGGATGGTGTTCTTGCGGCGGCCGTAGAAACCCTTGGCGGCCTTGTAGACTTTCTTGTGCTTGGCGTGGGCGGTCACACCGCGTTTGACGCGAGACATGACAAATATCCTTCAGAGATGACTTAGGTTTCGGATCGCTGCGCGAGGCGCAGCAGAGTTGGCAATGATCTTGGACGATCCCTGGACGCGATCAGGCGTTCGGCAAGAAGTACTTCTTGACGTTGTCGCCGTCGGTCTTGAACAGCACGGCGGTGCCGCGGAGCTGACGGATCTGCTTCTTCGTCCGCTTGATCATGCCGTGACGCTTGCCGCGATGGGCGAACATCACTTTGCCGGTGGCAGTCACCTTGAAGCGCTTTTTAGCGCCCGATTTGGTCTTCAGCTTGGGCATTTGGCTCTCCTAATGGCCACAGAATTCCGCCCGCGAAGGCGGCTGGCCGTCAAAAATGCTCGTTAGAGCGTTGATTGTGCTCAGGTTTCGCGAACAAGCGCGAGACCCGCACGAAACACCGCCACGGCAGCCCTTAATCAGCCGGGCGATGAAGGTCGGCCTTATGACAGAGGACGGGCCAATTGGCAACGATGAACCGCCAGAACCTGGCCGGCGACTATTGGGGGTTGCCGCGTCATTGTTCACGTCGTCCCGTCCGGAGCAGGACCAAAATGAGCCGCTTTTCCCAATCGATTTTGTCGGTTTTCGCCCGTCCGCGCCACCTGGCGCTGTTCGCGATGCTCGCTGCCGCTGTCCCGTCGGCTGCCGATGCCCGCGTCGTCAGTTATGACGGGGTCTGGAATGTCACCTTCGCGACCACCCGCGGCAATTGCAGCTCGGGTTACAGCGTGCCCTTCACCGTAACCGGCAGCCGGGTGTCGTCCGCCGGCGGCGGCCGGGTGTCCGGCAGGGTTAATCGTGGCGGTGCCGTCGCGGTGGAAGTGTCGGTCGGCGCTTCGCATGCCAGCGGCGGTGGCCGGCTTGGCGGCGCGGCGGGAGCCGGCTCCTGGAGGGGCATCATCTCTGGCGACCAATGCAGCGGCACCTGGCAGGCAACGCGGACCTGAAAACACAAGCGGCCCGCCGGAAATCCGGACGGGCCGTTGAACTTTCAGTCCTGCAGAGCCGGTGTCAGCGCGGCGCCAGGACCATGACGACCTGACGGCCCTCGAACCGGGCATCCTGCTCGACCTTGGCGAGCTCGGCGACGTCGGTCTTGATCTTGTCCAGCAGCTTGGTGCCGATCTCCTGGTGCGCCATTTCGCGGCCGCGATAGCGCAGGGTGATCTTGACCTTGTCGCCTTCTTCGAAGAACCGCAGCATAGCGCGCATCTTCACGTCATAGTCGTGATCGTCGATCATCGGGCGGAGCTTGATCTCCTTGATCTCGACGGTCTTCTGACGCTTGCGCGCTTCGGCGGCTTTCTTCTGGGCGGAATACTTATACTTCCCGTAGTCCATGATCTTGCAGACGGGAGGGCTGACATTTGGCGAAATCTCGACCAGATCCATGCCGGCTTCCTGGGCCATCTTGATGGCAAGCATCGTCTCGACGGTGCCTTTGTTGTCACCGGTCTGATCGATCAGCTGGATCTGCGCATTGCGAATATCATCATTGATGCGCGGCCCGTCTTTGGCGGCAGGCGCCGGGGCTCTATTGGGACGGCGAATGGGTGGTTCTCCAAAGTTGTGAAAGGAAGCGGCTATTTTGCAGGAAGATGCGGTTGCCGGCAAGCAACTCGCTCCTGCGGGGAGCGAAAAACCCTCAAATGCGAGGCTTTTTGGTCACGCCCGTCGGCACGGTGCTCGACATAGACACCTTGCACCTGTTCCGCAAGCGTCCCAAAGGGTCAATACCAATATAGGGTTGCTTCGCGAATGCGCCCGAACGGCCCAAACCCCACAGCCAGAGTAAACGTTCCATGACCCCAGCAATTCCCGATGCCGTGCTCAACTTCATCGAATTGGGCGAAGGTCCGTCGGCGCGCCGGATCGCGGTGCGCAGCCGCGCCGGACAAGGACCCGGCCTGGTCTGGCTCGGCGGCTTCAAGTCGGACATGCAGGGCGGCAAGGCGGTGGCGCTCGACGGCTGGGCCGGCGAGCACGGCCGCGCCGCGGTCCGGTTCGACTATTCCGGTCATGGCGAATCCAGCGGCGATTTCGCCGACGGGACGATCGGACGCTGGCTCGAGGACAGTATCGCGGTGTTCGAGCGGTTCTGCACCGGTCCGCAGATCCTGATCGGTTCCTCCATGGGCGGGTGGATGGCGCTGCTGCTAGCGCGCGAGATCAAGAAGCGTCCGGGAAAGGCATCGCTCGCCGGCCTGGTGCTGATCGCGCCGGCGCCCGACTTCACGGAAGAGCTGATGTGGAAGACCTTCTCGCCCGAGGTGAAGAAAGAGATCGAGACCAAGGGCTTTTGGCTGCGGCCATCCGAATATGGCGACGGCACGCCCTATCCGATCACGCGCAAGCTGATCGAGGAGGGGCGCAACCATCTCGTGCTCGGCAGTGCCATCGATCTCGGCTGCCCCGTCCGCATCCTTCAAGGCGCCCGGGATCCCGACGTGCCGTGGCAGCATGCGTTTGCACTGACGCATCGCCTGCCGGCCGACGACGTCGTGCTGACCATGATCCAGGACGGCGATCACCGTCTGTCGCGCCCGCAAGACGTCGCGCGCATTCTTGCCGCGGTGGCGGAAATCGGGTGAAAGTTTAATGCTCGCTGTCATTGCCCGCGAAAGCGGGCAATCCAGTAGCCCAGTGACGGCCGTGATAGTACTCGAGAACCCACGGCGTACTGGATGCCCCGCCTTCGCGGGGCATGACGGAGGAGAGGAGGAGAAATGCCAATGACAACCACCACTGCCATGCTGCGCGCCTTCTGTGACGCGGTCGAACAGCGCAACGGCCGCGCCTTTGCGGACCTCTTCACCGAGGACGGCGTCTATCACGACGTGTTCTATGGCGCCTTTGCGGGCCGCGAAAAAATCGCCGCGATGGTCGACGACTTCTTCTATCGCACGGCGACGGAATTCCGCTGGGACATGCATGATCCCGTCAGCAACGGCACCACGCTCTATGCGCGCTACACCTTCAGCTACAAATCGACCCTGCCGGAAGCGAACGGCGCGCGGGCGATGTTCGAGGGCGTTGCGATCATGACGCTGCGCGACGGCAAGATCCTGTCCTATCACGAGGTCGCCAACACCGCGCCGGCGTTCGTCGATCTGAAGTTTGCACCGGAGCGGATTGCGAAGATCGTCGGGAAGCAGGGCGCGGAGCTGAAGGCGCGGCCGGAGATGGCGCGGCACCTGGCGTAGCTGTCATTCCGGCTCGTGCTTCGCACGCCCCGGAACGACCGGGAAAGCCTACGGCGGCGGCTTCGCCATCGGCTTGCGTTGCGCAAGTGCTGCGACCGTCGCGGTGCCGATCGGGCCCTGCTCGTCATAAAGCCAGCATTCGCCGATCGCGACGCCGTCGGTCGCCTGGTGGTTGACCACCTCAAAACCGATCCAGTTCGTCACCGGCAAACGATGCAGATAGATCGTCACGTCGCTGTTGATGTAGCCGAGCCCCTTGTCGCCGGCGTTGGCAAACGGGCTCGCGAAATCGGCGCCGGTGGCGGCGTGGACGAATGGCGTCATCGGCACGCCCGCGACGAGCTCGCGCACCTCGCTCATCCAGAGCCGGCGTGGCCCGAGCGAGCCCATATGGCCGACGATCGGCCGCGTCGTCCATTTGCCGTTCATGCCGAGCCTGGGATCGCTCGGCCTTGGAATATCGTCCGGCTTCGGCGCGTCCCAGTTCGGCGGCGACCAGACATTGCCGTCGGGGTTTTGCGTCCGTCGCAACAGCTGGCACGAGGCGCGCGCCATGCTGACGCCGCCGGAGACAAACTCCGCTTCGATCACGCGGATGCGTAGGCCGTCGCGCACCAGCCGCGTCGTCACCTCGATCGGCTTGTCGATGGTCGGCAGCCGAAACATGTCGACCGTCAACCGCGCCGGCACGAATTCAGGACCGGAATGGCGTTCCTCGATGACGAAACCGAGCAGGCCGATGATGACGCGTCCGTGCAGCGATTTCGATCCCACGGACCGTTGGCGACTTCCGTCGGATGGAATGTGTCGCCGTCGCGGGAGAAGAAAGGCGTGTTTGTCATGACGCGCGACCTTGAAGGAACGGGTGTGGAAATCAAGGGCGGCGCGAGCGCGCACCATGGCTGCAACACAGGTGTCATAGCCGGCTTGACCGGGCAATCCCAGTACTCTGAGAAGGCAGCGATTAAATCGATAGGCTGCGGCGTACTGGATCCGCCGCTTTCGCCGAGGATGACAGCGGGGGTTAGGAGGCGGCGTGCCACTCCTCACGCATGCGGTCGTCGCGCTCATTGCTCATCGCGGCGCTCTTCATCGCGGCAAACTCATCCCGCGACAGCAACTGCCCGAGCGCCCACACCGCAGCCCCGCGCACCAGCGCGCTCATCTCCCAGCAACCGCCGCGCTTCTTCCGCCAGCATCACATCGCCGGAGTTGCCGATCGCAATCAGCACGTTGCGCAAGAAGCGATCGCGACCGATCCGCTTCATCGGCGACTTCGTGAACAGCGCGCGAAACGCGGCATCGTCGAGCCGTGAAAGTTCAGCAAGACCGGGCGCGCGCAGTTCGTCACGTGCGGCGAGCCTGGCTTCACGTCCCTCCTGCGCAAACTTGTTCCAGGGGCACGCCGCGAGGCAATCGTCGCAGCCATAGATGCGGTTGCCGATGGCCTTGCGAAACTCGCGCGGGATCGGTCCCTTGTTCTCGATGGTGAGATAGGAGATGCATCGCCGTGCATCGAGCTTGTAGGGCGCGGGAAACGCTGCGGTGGGGCAGATGTCGAGACAGGCCCGGCACGAGCCGCAATGATCGATCTCGGCGTCGTCGCGCGGCAATTCGAGCGTGGTGTAGATCGCGCCGAGAAACAGCCATGAGCCGAATTCGCGCGAGACCAGATTGGTGTGCTTGCCCTGCCAGCCGAGATGGGCCGCTTGCGCGAGCGGCTTCTCCATCACCGCCGCGGTGTCGACGAACACTTTGACCTCGCAAGTCTTCTCACAAGTCGCCGTCGCGACCAGCCAGCGCGCCAGCGCCTTCAGCCGCTTCTTGATGAGGTCGTGATAATCGTCGCCCTGCGCATAGACCGAGATTGCCGCGCGCGAGCGCTCTCGCAGGATCGCGAGCGGATCCTGGTCGGGGCCGTAATTGACGCCGAACATGATCACGCTGCGCACGTCGGCCCACAGCCCGCGTGGATCGACCCGGCGCTCCGGCTGGTTCGCGAGCCAGTCCATGTCGCCATGACCGCCCGCGGCGATGAATTCGAGAAAATGTCGTCCGGCGTTCTCGATCGTGCCCGGCTCGGTGATGCCGATGCAGTCGAAGCCGAGCGCGCGCGCTTCGCGCGCCAGCGCCGCCTTCAGTTCGGTCGGATCGGAGTTCAGAAATCCAGGTCCACGTAGGTCCGCGACGCCGGCACGCCTGCCAGCCATTCGCTCAGCAGCGGACGGAACGACGGACGGGATTTCACCCGCGCGTACCACGCCTTTGCTGCGTCGTCCTCGCTCCATGGCACGTCGCCCAGATAGTCGATCGCCGAGAGGTGGGCCGCGGCGGCGAGATCCGCGTAAGTTGGCCGGTCGCCGGCGAGGAAGTTACGCGTCTGCGCCAGCCAGCCGATGTAGGCCAGATGATAGCGCACGTTGGCTTTGGCCGCGCGCATCACGTCGGGCGAGGGCGGCCCGCCGCCATTCTCCTCGCTCATGAAGCGCTTGTAGATACGCTCGGTGACCAGCGGATGGGAGACTTCCTCGAAGAATTTTTCGTTGAACCAGGCCATCAGCCGGCGCACCTCGACGCGCTCGGCGATCGCCTCCGGCATCAGGCGCTTGGGGCCCATCTCGGCGCCATAGGCTTCATCGAGATACTCCGCGATGATGGCCGCGCCGGGGATCGGCGGCTGTTCGTCGTCCACCAGCACCGGCGTCGTGCCGGCCGCATTGAGCAGCAGAAATGCCTCGCGCCGTTCCCAGCTGCGCTCCTCCGCCAGCTTCAGTTCGAGCCCGTATTCGCCCGCGATCAGGCGAATGAAACGCGAATGCGGACAGAACGGATGATGAAACAGCGTGAACATGAAGCCTTTGACTATTTGATGGTGCTTAACAATCCATCAATGTTTGTGCAGCGCCACACTAGTCCTTCAAAACCGCGAGGCAAGCACGCGTTAGCGCATTTTGCGATTGCGAGCGAGGGGCGAATAGGCGAGAAGAACCCCGCTTTTCCAGCGGAAATGGACCGTAAATATGTCAGATACAATACGGGCAGTGATCCTTGGCATCATCGAGGGGGTGACCGAGTTCCTTCCCGTTTCCTCGACCGGCCACCTGCTGCTTGCGGAGCGCTTCTTCGGCCTTGGCGAGGGCGCCTTCTGGGATTCATTTACCGTTTTGATCCAGCTCGGCGCGATCCTTGCGATCGTCGTGCTCTACTTCAAGAAACTGTGGGACGTCGCGATCGGCATGTTCACCGGTGATGTCTATGCGCGCCGCTTCGTGATCGGCGTGCTGGTGGCGTTCCTGCCCGCGGTGGTCGTCGGTCTCATCGCCGGCAAATACATCAAGAGCATGCTGTTCAACCCCTGGGTCGTGTGCTTCTCGCTGATCGTCGGCGGCGCCATCCTGTTGTGGGTCGATCGGCTCGATCTCAAGGCGCGCGAACATGACGCCACCAAGTTTCCGCTGCTGATGTATCTCTATATCGGCATCGCCCAGTGCGTTGCGATGATCCCGGGCGTGTCGCGCTCCGGTGCAAGCATCGTTGCCGCGATGTTCCTGGGTGCCGACAAGCGGGCGGCGGCGGAGTTCTCCTTCTTCCTCGCCATCCCGACCATGATCGGCGCGTTCGCCTACGATTTCTACAAGAACCGCTCCGAGATGACGATGGACCACATGGGCATCGTCGCGATCGGCTTCGTTGTGTCGTTCATCACCGCGGTCATCGTGGTGAAGGCGTTCCTGGGATACGTCACCCGCCACGGCTTCGTGGTGTTCGCCTGGTGGCGCGTCATCGTCGGCACGCTCGGCCTGATCGCGCTGGCGCTCGGCCATTAACCTTTGACAATCTGCTGACGAGCCTCAACGCAATATCAGCTTTTGAGCGGTAGGGAGTGTCCGGAGCGGGGTGGCCCGTGGGCGGAGCTGAACGATGACCCTCGTCAGCGGCTGGGGACGCTTCCCGGTCGTCGATAGCGAAGTGCTGCGGCCGCGGTCGTTCGAGGCCGTGGGTGCGGCTGTCGCTGTGACCGGCTCCGTGGCCCGGGGCAATGGCCGCGCCTATGGCGATGCCGCCATCGGCGCCGTCAGGACCATCGCCATGACCGGGTTCGACCGGGTCAGATGGTTCGATCCGGCAACCGGCCGCATCCGGCTTGAAGCCGGCGTGTTGCTGTCCGACCTGATCGACACCTTCGGCCCGCGCGGCTTCCTGCCCTTCGTGGTGCCGGGCACGCGGTTCGTCTCGGTCGGCGGCGCTATCGCGGCAGACGTGCATGGCAAGAACCATCATGGCGAGGGCGGTTTCGGCCGCTATGTCGACAGCATCCTGCTGCGCACCGGGGCCGGCGAGACCATCGAGGTCTCGCGCGAGCAAAATTCGGATGCCTTCTTCGCGAGTGTCGGCGGCATGGGCCTCACCGGCATCATCCTCGAAGCCACGATGCGGCTGCGCCCCGTCGAGACCGGCTGGATCCGCGAGCGGGTGATCTCCGCATCCGATCTCGAGGCCGCGATGCGCGCGCTTGAAGCGAGCGAGTCCGCGACCTATTCGGTGGCGTGGATCGATTGCGTGGCGCGCGGGCGCGATCTCGGCCGCTCGGTGATTTATCTCGGTGAACACGCCCGCGCCGACGAACTTGCTGAGGCCGCCGATCGCTTTCCAGTCGGCAAGAAACCCGGACTCGCGGTGCCCGTCGATCTGCCGGCGATGACGCTCAACCGCTGGAGCCTCCGCGCCTTCAACGAGCTCTACTACCGCATGGGCGCAAGGCGCGCCGGCGGCGACTATGTGGTCTCGCTCTATCCGTATTTCTTCCCGCTCGACAGCATCAGTGACTGGAATCGCATCTACGGACGGCGCGGCTTCCTCCAGCATCAATGCGTCATTCCGGAAGCTGGCGCGCGCGCCACTCTCGGCGAGATCCTCGATCGTGTCTCGAAGCGCGGCGATGCCTCCTTCCTCGCGGTGCTGAAGAAGCTCGGACATGGCGATGGCCTGCTGTCGTTTCCGCTGCCGGGCTACACGCTGGCGCTGGATTTCCCGGTGAAGGGCGACATCCTGTACTTCCTCGACGAGATCGACCGCCTCGTCGTCGCGGCCGGCGGGCGGCTTTATCTCGCCAAGGATGCGCGGCAGTCGCGCGCGACGTTCGAGGCCGGTTACCCCGCGCTGTCGCGCTTCAACGCGATCCGCAAATCGCTCGATCCCGCCAAAAACATCCGCTCCAAACTCTCACAACGCCTGTTCGACGAGGTTTAAGCCGTGACATCACGCAAGACCGTTCTGGTGCTCGGTGCCTCCTCCGATATCGGCCGCGCCGCGGCACGCGCCTTTGCCAAAGCCGGCTACGATGTCGGTCTCGCCGGCCGCGATGACGCTGCGCTGGAGCCCGACGCCGCCGATCTGCGCGCGCGCTACAGCGTCGAAGCGAGCGCGTGGAGATTCGACGTGCTCGACACCGCCTCGTTCGATGGCTTTGTCGCGGGCCTTCCTGTGTTGCCGGACGTCGTCGTCTCGATCGTCGGTCTCCTCGGCGTCCAGCAAAACGCCGAGAGCGATCTCGCGCACGCCACCACGATCATGCGCTCGAACTACGAGGGACCGTCGCTGATCCTCGGCCTGTTCGCCGAAAAATTCCTGGCGTGCGGCAATGGCACGATTGTCGGGGTGTCGTCGGTGGCAGGCGATCGCGGCCGCGCCTCGAACTATGTCTACGGCTCGGCCAAAGCCGGCTTCTCCGCCTTCCTGTCCGGCTTGCGCGCCCGCGCCAGCCGCGGCGGCGTGCAAGTCGTCACGGTGAAACCCGGTTTCGTGCGCACCAAAATGACGGAAGGCATGAAGCTGATCGGCCCGCTCACCGTCGATGCGCCTGTGGTGGGCGATGCGATCCTTGCAGCCGTCGAGAAGAAGACCGACGTCGTCTATGTCAGCGGCAAATGGCGTCTCGTGATGCTCATCATCAAGACGCTGCCGGAGGCGGTGTTCAAGAAATTGAAGTTTTGAAGTCAGCAGCCGCACCGATGGTGCGCTCCTCGCCCGCTTGCGGGAGAGGGCTGGGGAGAGGGTGTATCCGCAGAGAGACTCCCGATGAGGAGAAAGCCCTCCCCGGATCGCAAGAGCGATCCGACCTCTCCTGCAAGCGCTTGGGGGAGAGGTAAGCAAATCTCACGCGCTCTTGCGCTGGAACTGGCCGGCGGCGCGAAAGCGCCAGAGGTACTGCGGGGCGATCGCTTCCAGCGAATCGGGGGTGATGCCGAGCCCTTCCAGCGTCAGGCCGGCCGCCTTGGCCGCGTCCGACACCACGTTGTCGCGCTCGAGCAGCGTGACCTGGTCCGGCGTCAGCTTCAGCGCGCCCGGGGCAAATTGCAGGAAGGCGGCCTCGAGGCGGGCGAGGCCGAACGACAGCGGCACCAGCATCGGCTTGCGATCGGCAATAGCGACGATGGCCTCGATGATCTCGCGCATGGTCAGGACCTCCGGGCCGCCGAGCTCGTAGGTCGCACCCGCCTTGGCCTTGCCGTCGACGGCATCGGCGATGGCTGTGGCGACGTCGCCGACATAGACCGGCTGCATCCGGGTACTCCCGCCGATCAGCGGCAGCACCGGCGACATCCGCGCCAGCGCCGCAAAGCGGTTGGTGAACTGGTCCTCGGGGCCCAACATAACGGAGGGGCGGAAGATCGTGGCTGACGGCACGGCCGCCGTCACCGCGGCCTCGCCGGCTGCCTTGGCCCTGGCATAGCGCGAGGGCGATTCGGCATCGGCGCCGATCGCGGAGACGTGGATCAGCCTTGCGCCGACGGCGGCGGCCGCCTTGGCGACGGTCTCGGCGCCCTTGGCCTGGACGGCGTCAAAGGTCTGCCCGCCGCCCTCGGTGAGAATGCCGACCAGATTGATCACGACGTTCGAATCACGCACCGCCGCCTCGACCGAGGCGGATAGCGCAGATTGGCCTGGATGGTGTGGACCTGCCCGACCTTGCCCGAGGGCTGGAGGTATCCGGCCAGTTCCGGTCGCCGTACCGCGACCCGGATCCGGTAATCCCGCCGGCACAGCGCGCGGACGACATTCCGGCCCAAAAACCCGGATCCGCCGAAAACCGTGACAAGAGTGTCCAGATCTGATGCCATGAGATCTATTCCTGGGGTCCATTCTAGAGCATTGTCAGGCTTGTATCGGCCCGGTTTGCAATGCGCAATCGGCAAGCCGAACCATGAATTGACAACCGCGTCACTGAACCGTAGTAACCGCCTCCGTGCCCCAAACGGCATGCCCAGGTGGTGGAATTGGTAGACGCGCTGGCTTCAGGTGCCAGTGGCTTAACGGCCGTGAAGGTTCGAGTCCTTTCTGGGCACCATCGCTCTGCGATGTCGTTGAATTCGCTGAAGCCCCTGTTATCGAAGGGTGATCGACCGTCTCAACTGGTACACAGAGACGGTACACATGCTTCTGCGAATGACCTCTCCTATCCGCCGCGACGGCTCCTCCGTTTACTACCTCCGAACGCGTTCCCGTGGGGGACGAGACGGCGACGGCGAAGGTGGGTGCTGCCGGCATGATCAAGGTGTCGCTCCGCACTCACGATCTTCGGAAGGCCAAGGCGCGGCAGGCCAAAGGCGCTCGCCGCCGGTCGCTCAGAGCTATCGCCGATGAATTGCCCCGAGCCGGCGACATGAGCGAAAGCGGAAAGCCCTACGCAGCGACGGCAATTGGACGAATGTTAGGAGAAATCTGATGATGGCACGGTCAGCCCTTTAACGAAATCCTTCACGCGCAGGCGGCTGCGGTGATCCGCTCGCGGCTCTTCGCCCGAAGGATTGAGCCCGCGAAAATATGTCTTCTGCCACCGTTGCTGGGTTGCTTCCGAGCTCGGCTGCTGCAGGTCGGCGTTGAAGGCGCTGCGGCCTTCGGACCACAATTTGAACTCGCGCTCGAGGTCCGGCGCGTTTGACAGCGGCATAACCTCCGGCGTGATCCGCTCGAGCGCTCCGCGTTCAACCGGAAAGACGTGACAATACGGTTCTCCCCGCTCAAATCGAATCTTGGTATTTGATCGCGTGAATCGCCAGTTCATCGTGAACGTATATGGCGACCAATCCGTCTCGATCACTCCGCTGAGCGGCGCGATCGCATCTTTCGGCCTGTTGATGGGGCCCGTCACGAAGAGATCGAAACCGGGGTCGGTGCGGAACAGGCAGGGCACATGGAAGGTCAAGATCCCATGTCCGAAGTGACTCGATGCCGGCGCATGTGTGCCGAGATCCGGCTTGATCCGAACTGTCTCCTTGAGGTTGAGCCCGTCCCATCGTGCCGAGAATCCCGACGGGCAGAGCAACTCCCAGCCATGAGCATTTGCAATGTTGAGCGGCAAGCAGCGATAGGCGAACCGCTGGTCGCTGGCGTCCATCCAGTCGCGTTCGAGCGGAGCAGGACGGATGTCTATCTCATGTCCGTCGAGCGTATAGGCAACAAGCTTCGGCATCGGTCCAACCACTGTCTCACTGCGAGAACCAGCCGGCAGCTCCATTTGGCGCCCCGGCGAACTTGTAGCTCAACCCTACGCGAACGACATCCTCGGTCAATTTGGCCGAGTGTGTCCATGCGAATGGGCTTAGCGCACCGACATTCTGTGGTGCCGGGACGCTGCGATCGCCGAGGTCGACGTGAAGATATTCGAACTTTGCCGTCCATGGGCCGCTGACAACGGTTTCCCAGCCGAGGCCCGCAGTCCAGCCAGGCTTCACGCGCGAATCGGCCCCCGCAAATCGAAAACCGGAGAAGCCGGGGAAATCCGTCGCGGTGGCAAAGGCGTACTCCGCGTACGCCAAGCCTGCGGTCACGTAGAGCATGTTCGAGGGCGTTGCCAGGAACCCCAGGCGTCCGCGCACGGTGCCGAGATAGTTCGATCGGAAGCTGTTCTCCCAGGTGTTGGTGACTCCCGGCGCCAGAGGGAATGGTCCGCGCAGCTCCGATGAATGCAGATCGGTGTAGTTGAAATCCGTTTCGAGCCCGACGACCGTCTTGCCGCACTGTACATTGCAGGAGGTCCGCCGGCCGTAGCCCCGCCTTTGCGTTGCGCAGCGTTCGAACTCGCCTGCTGGGCCGCCAGCTCGGGAAGAGTTCCGGTGGTCTGCGCAAACTCGACGATGGCTCCATTCGGCGCCGAAGAGAATTCAGCTTTGGCCGAATCATAGCCGGCGTTCACACTGATGCTGCAGCCGGTCCAGCTATACGGCAGGACCGGCTTGGCCTTGACCGGCATGTAGGCAGCAAACGCGGAACTCGCCTCGTCGAACCGCATTCGGAAATGCGCCTTCGCCTCCCACGCATCGATCCCGGGCGTGAAGAACGACAGATAGCCGCCCGACAGCCAGAACTCGGCCTGGGACCCGAGCCGGGCCCGGACGCCGCCGCGCAATTGCCCGTGCAACCGCGTGAGTTCGACATCCGTGCCGTCGATGGTTGTGATGGTATTGACCAGCTGTTGGGTGTCGTACCGCAACGTGGCCTGGACGAACGGCTGCAGCAGAAATTGGGAATCAAGCGCAAAATCCCGGTTGAGCTCCACCGAGCCTTCCACGTGACCCCAGCTATAGGCTTGGCCCGGGATCGGGAATCCCTGACCGCTTGTGACAGCCGAGACATCGTCGTGAGCATGAAACACCGTGAACCGGGGCAGGACACGCATCCAGGGCGTATCGATGATCTGGGTGATGCTCGAGGACAGGAAGACGCGGTTGACGGGCATGTTGGCGCCATGCCCGAAGGCATCGAAGGCGCGATCCAGCCGCACGTAGCCGGCCCACGCATCAAACAGCGTCGTCGGGCTGATGAGCCATCCCAGATAGGGACCGCCCCCGATTCCCGACTCGTAGAGCGAGGCATTCAGCCCGTCATACGTGACCTTGGTGCTCTCCGGATTGAAAGCAAAGCCCACAAGGAGGTCCGGGTTGACACGATAGTCTAGCCCATACGTCAACTCCGACAACGTGCCTTGCGACGTGAGCCCGACGGTCCGGTCGGTGAAGTTGACCTGGCGCGGCGTGACCCACGCGTGCCAGCCGTTGCCCATCGATGCCGAGGTCGGACTGGTGGCGATACTCGCGTACTGGTTGAACCCGGCCAGGATCGCGTCCGAGATGAAGTAGCTGCGCGCAAAATCCGTCCCCAATGCGCGGGCGAGATTCGCGTGCGGCACCGGCATGGGTGGCGGAGGGGGAGGCGGTCCGGGTGGCGGTGGCGGAGGTGGCGGCGGCCCGGGTGGTGGCGGCGGCGGTGGTCCCGGTGGAGGTGGCGGGGGAGGTGGAGGTGGTGGCGGCGACGGCGGTACCGGCGGGAATACCGGGAATGGCGTAGGTATCACATGCGGTGGAGGTGGTGGCGGCCCTGGTGGCGGCGGTCCCGGCGGTGGTGGCGGCGGTGGCGGTGATATGGAGCACAGCTGGTTGGTGAATGCATTGACCTCGTTCGAGACGGACTTTTCGCCAAGCAGCGGCCCCAGGACACTGCCATAGGCCCTGAACTTTTCATGATCATCGAACGACGGCGGAAATACCTCGATGGCCGTTTCCGTTTGCAGGTCGAGGAAGGTCGGGCCGCCCGTGAGCGTTCCGCTCTTGCTGAAGCGCCACATGAAAGCAGTCTGCGGGTCGCCCTGCACGCTGCTCGCATTGATGCAGTAGTCATTGGTTGCAGAGCGATAACCGTCGAATCCCAGATGGATCCTGTCCGCCGCAACTGCAGTATGTCCGTAGGCGACCGTTGCAACTGTTCCCAATAGAAGCGAGCGGAACCGCCACAGGCCGGCGGCCGACCGCTGCGGGTCAGATGTGACCGGATCTCTAGCGGGCTCAGTGGGGATAAAGTCCGGTTGTGTCCGCGACACATCCATCCGCGCTCTCCAAAGCCAGCCCCCACTTCATCCTATGAGTAGGTGTGAAATTGTCAGGCGCGAAATTGCGAGCCGAGGGATTACTACCGGAAATAGTTTTCAGATGTTGTCCTGCAGCAACAGTTCGATGCAATTGTCGATAATCTCCAATTGCGCCAACCGGGCCGGCCCTTCTCTCAGACCACGCTTCTCCCCGCCTGCTCCGCTACCGATTTCTGCACAAAATACATCGCGACCAGCGTGATGATCGTCGTGGTGACGACGACGTAGCCGATCCGTTCGAAATGCAGCAGCGAACCGTCGGGTTGTTGCGAGATGATCGCGGCGGCAAGCACCGAGCCGAGCCCGCCGGAGAGCTGCTGGAGCGAGGCGCTGACCGCGCTGAACGAGCCGCGCTGGCTCTGATCGGGGATCGCCGATATCAGCGCCTGCGACGGGATCATGCGCGAGAAGATGCCGACGAACATCAGCACGTTGACGACGATCGCGGTCACCAGCGAGACGTGGCCGAGATGGGTGTAGATCAGCACCATGACGGCGGTCAGCGCGCAGCCGAACACGAAGGTCGGGTACTTGCCGAAGGCGTCGCTGGCGCGGCCGACCAGCGGTCCCGTGACGATGCTGAACAGGCCGGAGACCAGATAGATCGTCGGCAGATGCACGATGTCGATGCCGATATTGTTCACGGTGAAGGCGCTGGAATACGGCATCAGCATGTAGCCGCCCGTCGCCAGCAATGTCGTGACCGAGAAAGCCAGCGTGTAACGCGGCTCGGCGATGGTCGCGATGAGATGATGGAACGGGTTCTTGTCCTGCTTCAGCTTCAGATGCGCATCGACCGGCTCCATGGCGAAGGCGATGATGGCGATCGCCAGGATCGACAGGCCGATGATCGCAAAGAAGCAGACATGCCAGCTCCAGTGACTGGCGAGAAACAGTCCGGCCGGAACGCCCAGCACCTGACTGGCGGCGAACGCCGTCTGCACGAAGCCCATCACGCGGCCGCGTAAATGCAGCGAAAACAGATCGGTGACGATGGCGAGCACGATCGAGCCGATCACGCCGCCGAACAATCCGGTCACGATCCGCCCGAGCAGCAGCACGTGATAGGTCTGCGCCAGCGCACAGAGCAACGTTCCGAGCGTGAAGCCGACATAGAAGAACAGCAGCAGCCGCTTGCGATCGAAGCGGTCGGCAAAGCCGGCGGCCAGGATGCCGGAAAGGCCGGCGCTGAACGCATAGGCGGACACCGCGACGCCGAATTGCCCGGCGGTGATGTCGAGCGAGGGCATCAGGATGGCGCCGAGCGGCGACATGATGATGAAGTCGAGGATGATCGTGAACTGAGCGAACGCGAGCAGCGCCACCAGAAGTGACTGGTAGCGCGAGAAGCCGCGCTGGCGTTGCTGTTGATCGTCGATCGGCGCGGCGAGCGTCTGGTCTGTCATGGCACCTGATGCGTGTGGGAAGCTGGCCTCAGATAGGGTCGGCGGGGGCGATTTCCACGGGCGCGAGCCTCGAGTTCCGCTGGTATATCGAGCGCGCGCCGGATTGTGGGATCCCGGCAACACGCCCGGCGGCGGACTCTCTCAGCCGCCGTTCGTCCGGCCGAATTAAGCCGGCCTTAGCGAATGCTCCCTAGGCTCGCGGCCGTCCATTTTCCTGCTCCCCGGCCTCTCCAGCCCTTGGGCCGGCCGTGTCGCGGTCAGTCAGAGCGTTTTCGAATGGAGCAGCCCGTCAGGCAGTACGATCGGAGCGAGGCCGCGCCGCAGGCCATTGCTGCGCCCGCGCGCACACTCGTCGTCGATCTCGAAGGCGCGCTGCTGCGCTCGGAGCTGCTGCTGGAGGCGCTGTTCTCGAGCCCCGCGCGCATGCTGGCCCGCTTCGGCGCGGGGGGGCGCGCCGGCATGGCGGCGCTCACGGATATTCTGGCGCGCGCCGAGCTCGACTACGCGCAGCTTCCCTATGATGCCGATGTGCTGAACCAGGCGCTGGTGGCGCGGGCGCGCGGCGCCAGGATTTTCCTGGTCGCCGGCCGCTTCGCCGATCATGCCGCGGGCATCGCCGGGCATCTCGGTTTTGACGGCGTCGTGACGCCGGCCGAGCTTGCTGCGGGCGATCGTCTGCCGTTCGATCACACCTCCGTCGAGCGCATCGACGCGCGCGTCGCAACCAGAGCCAGCCTGAAGACCTGGACGAAGGCGCTGCGGGTCTATCAATACGCCAAGAACACGCTGGTGTTCGTGCCTGTCATCACGGCGCATCAGATGAATGTCGCCACGCTCGGCACCACGCTGCTGGCGTTCCTGGCGTTCTCGGCCTGTGCGTCGGGCGCCTATCTGATGAACGATCTGCTCGACCTCGCCGCCGACCGCCAGCATCCGACCAAGCGCCATCGCGCGCTCGCGGCCGGCGACTTGCCGATCTCCTCGGCGCTATCGGCGATTCCTGTGCTGTGGCTGTTTGCCGTCGCCGCCAGCCTCTGCATCTCCCCAACCTTCCTCGGCGTGCTCGCCGCCTATCTCGCCACCACCATCGCCTATTCGCTCGTGCTCAAGCGCAAGATGCTGGTCGATGTCGTCACGCTCGCCGGGCTCTACTCCTTGCGCATCGGTGCGGGCGCGGTCGCGGCCGGCGTCGTGCTGTCGGAATGGCTGATGGTGTTCTCGCTGTTCGTGTTCACCTCGCTGGCGCTGATCAAGCGCTTCAGCGAGCTCAGCATGCGCCAGGGTGAAGGCCTTACCGATCCCTCCAACCGCGACTACCGCATCAGCGATCTGCACGTCATCGCCGCGATGGCGGCGGCGAGCGCGATGAATGCGGTGACGGTGTTCGCGCTCTACGTCTCGTCCTCCGCGGTGACGCCGCTCTACAGCCGTCCCTGGATGCTGTGGCTGCTCGCGCCCCTGCTGCTCTATTGGTTCGGCCGCGCCCTGATGATCGCGCATCGCCGCGAGATGCCCGACGATCCCATCATCTACGCCTTCCGGGACGGCGCGAGCCGGACCACCGTGGCGGCGATGGTCTGCATCATGCTGGCGGCGATCTGACTGTGCGGCCCGTATCCGCGCTTGCGCAGCTCCCCTGCAGTGGATACATCGCGGGCCATCCGATGAGCTTATGATATCGACGCGACCGATTCGATTGAGGGTTTGAAACGCCATGACCGTACGCCTGCATCGCGGCGACCTGCCTGACCTCACCCGCTACACCGGCGCGGTGGCGATCGACACCGAGACCATGGGGTTGAACCCGCACCGCGACCGGCTCTGCGTGGTCCAGCTCTCGCCCGGCGACGGCAGCGCCGACGTGGTGCAGATCCCCAAAGGCCACACCGACGCACCGAACCTGAAGGCGCTGCTCGCCAATCCCGCCATCACGAAAATCTTCCATTTCGCCCGGTTCGACGTCGCGGTGCTGTACCAGAGCTTCGGCGTGATGACCGGGCCGATCTACTGCACCAAGATCGCCTCGCGCCTGGCCCGCACCTATACCGACCGCCATGGCCTCAAGGACCTCGTCCGCGAGGTGCTCAATGTCGACCTCTCCAAGCAGCAGCAGTCCAGCGACTGGGGTTCCGACAGCCTGACCGAGCCGCAGCTCGCCTACGCCGCATCGGACGTGCTGCACCTGCATGCGTTACGCGAGCGGCTCGACGCCATGCTGGTGCGGAGGGCCGCACCCAGCTGGCAAAAGCCTGTTTCGACTTCCTGCCGACCCGCGCCCTGCTCGACCTCCAGGGCTGGGAGGAAGAGGACATTTTCGCGCATTCCTGAGCCCGTGAGCGGCGCACAGGTTCAGGCTGCCGCCCCGTTTCGGACACTTTCGTAACGGCCTGTCCCAGGCTGCTATGCCCAAGGCTGCCTGTTCCAAAAGGCTGCGTATTCGAAGGCTGCATATTCCTGAGGTCGCGGGTACAATGAGGCGCCCTCGATTGGAGCCTTCTGACCAGGCAAGCGATGCCCCCGGAGCAGCGGTGAACTCGGCCCAGTTTCCAACCTACGACGCCGCGCTTGCGGCGAAGTTTGCCCGCGCGGCGCGCCACAGCCGCCTGGTGCGGATTCTGCGCATCGCGGTGCCGGCGACGGTGATTCTGGCCATGGCCTCGATCGTCGCGGTCTCGACCTTTCTCAACCCCTTCAGCATGATCCCCGTGAAGGTCGATTCCGGAAACACGGTGGTGACGGGCACCAGGATCACGATGGAATCGCCGCATTTGTCCGGCTTCACGCCGGACCAGCGGCCCTACGAGCTCTGGGCCAAGACCGCAACGCAGGACATCACCGACCCCGACCATGTCGATCTCAATGACCTCAAGGCAAAGGTGCTGATGGAAGACCAGTCGACCCTGTTTCTGGATGCCCGCACCGGCCGCTTCGACAACAAGCAGCAGCAGCTCGATCTGCACAAGGACATCTTCCTGCGCACCTCGACCGGCTACGAGGCGCGGTTGAACTCCGCTTTCGTCGACATGAACAAGGGCACGGTCTCCTCCGATGACCATGTCGACGTCAAGCTGACCAACGGCACGGTGACCGCCGACCGGCTGCGCATCACGGAGGGCGGCGACGTCATCCGCTTCGAAGGCAATGTCGTGATGCATCTGGACAAGATCAGCACGGATGACCCGGCGCCCGCGCCGGTCGAGCAGCCCGCGCCCGCGCCTGCGAAGTCCAAGAACAAATCTGCGAACTCAAAGTGATTTTCATGGCTGATTTTTTTCCGCGCAACGACAGCAAGCGTCGCGCCATCGTCGCAGCGATCGCGCTTGGCGGCGCTGCGCTGATGGCGGCCGGTGCAGCCGTCGCGCAAAGCACGATGCAAGGCGTGCCCAATGCGATGCAGGGCTTTTCGCAGAACCGCGATCAGCCGATCCAGATCGAGGCGGCGTCGCTCGAGATGCGCGACAAGAAGAAGGAAGCGACCTTCGCCGGCAATGTGAAGGTGGTGCAGGGCGACACCACCATGACCTCGAAGACGCTGGTGGTGTTCTACGAATCGAGCAGCGACAAGGCCGCCGCCCCGCAGTCTGCGCCGGCCCAATCCGCTTCTGCAAAAGCCCAGAAGGCGGCGCCGATGCAATCGGCGACACCGGGGCCGGGCGGCGCCTCCTCGATCAAGCGGCTGGAAGCGCGCGGCAATGTCGTCGTCACCCAGAAGGACCAGGTGGTGACCGGCGAGACCGCGGTGTTCGATACCAAGACGAACCTCATCACCATGCTCGGCGGCTCCGGCGGCCAGGTGGTGCTGACGCAGTGCCAGAACGTGCTGCGCGGCGACAAATTGATGGTCGACATGACCACCGGCGTCTCCCGGGTGGAATCCGACAGCGGCAAGGTGCAGGGCCTGTTCATCCAGTCCCAGGGCGGCGCGAACGGCAAATGCGGAACGCCGGTCGCCCCGGGCGCCGGCTCGCCGCTGCAATTGCCCGGTTCAGGTAAACAAAAGTAAATTCAAGAACTTGGCTCGGGTGCGGCCGATCCGAGGTTGAAGCTTGGCCGGCGAGACTGTATCTAGCGCGCGGGGCTTTCGAAGCGGGGTCCGCCGCTTTTCGGGCGTGTTTCACTGGGCATGAGACATCCCTTCATTCATGCTGCGTCGGCGAAGCGAGCGGCCGGCGCGGCAGGCCGTGCGAGCACCGCGCAGGATCCGTAGAGAAGGCGGGGATGGTCGATCTCTTCAGCATATTCCGTCGGCGCCCCGCCAAGCGCGGCCGGCCAGGATTTGCCCGTCAGGACATCACTGCGCTCGGTGACAGCGTCGGCGGCCTGGTGGCGAGCCAGGTGCGGGACGCGCCGCCGATTGCCCGTGAGCAGCCCATGCAGGCCGCGGACCCCTATGGCATCGAGGCCCCGCCCCGGCCGCGTCCGGCGGCCGCTCAACCGCCCAAAGCCAGATCCAGCGCGAAGCCCGCGACCAGGTCCAACGGCACGGGCGGACCGCAGCCGCTGCGCCGGCCGGGCTTCCTGGCTGTGCATAGCGTGGAAAAGAGTTTTGGCAGCCGCCAGGTCGTGCGCGGCGTCAGCATCTATGTGCGGCGCGGCGAAGCGGTCGGCCTGCTCGGTCCGAACGGCGCCGGCAAGACCACCGTATTCTACATGATCACCGGCCTGATCAAGGCCGATCGCGGCGCGATCGAACTCGACGGCCACGACGTCACCAAGCTGCCGATGTATCAGCGCGCGCGGCTCGGCATCGGCTATCTGCCGCAGGAAGCCTCGATCTTCCGCGGCCTCACCGTCGAGCAGAACATCCGCGCCGTGCTCGAAGTGGTCGAGCCCTCGCGCAAGAAGCGCGAGCAGCAGCTCGATTCCCTGCTCGACGAATTCAACATCACGCGGCTGCGGAAATCGCCGTCGATCGCGCTATCCGGCGGTGAGCGCCGCCGCGTCGAGATCGCGCGCGCGCTGGCAACGCGTCCGAACTACATGCTGCTCGACGAGCCCTTCGCCGGCATCGATCCGATTGCGGTCGGCGACATTCAGGACCTCGTTCGCCATCTCACCAATCGCGGCATCGGCGTGCTGATCACCGACCACAATGTGCGCGAGACGCTCGGCCTCACCGACCGCGCCTATATCGTCTATGCCGGTGAAATCCTGACGGAGGGGAGCCCGGACGAGATCGTCGCCGATCCGGATGTTCGCCGCCTTTACCTTGGCGAGGAATTCCGCCTCTAGCCCTTTTTTCCATTTCGTCAAGGCGTGTACATCGGGCCAGGACTAAGATAAGCAAGAATCGGACCAATTTTCGGGAACGGTTCTTGTTAGATGGCGCTTACGCAGAGATTAGAGTTCCGGCAATCGCAGTCGCTAGTCATGACGCCGCAGCTGATGCAGGCGATCAAGCTGCTGCAATTGTCCAATCTCGATCTCACCACCTTCGTGGAAGAGGAACTCGAGCGTAATCCCCTGCTGGAGCGGGCCAATGACGAGGCCCCCGGCGGCGAGGCCCCGGCCGAGGCCGCCCAGTTCAGCGACAACGATGGCGATGATTCAGGAAGTCAAGGTGCCGATGACGGTTTTGGCGGCAACGGCAACGCCTTCGAGCCCGGCCAGGAAGAATGGATGAGCAAGGATCTCGGCACCCGCGCCGAGATCGAGCAGACCCTGGACACCGGCCTGGACAACGTGTTCTCCGAGGAGCCCGCCGAGGCGGCGGCGCGCAACGCCCAGGACGCCGCGCCGACCACCTACACGGAATGGGGCGGCGGTGCCTCCGGCGACGAGGACTACAATCTCGAAGCCTTCGTCGCGGCGGAAACCACGCTCGGCGACCACCTCGCCGAGCAGCTCTCGGTCGCCTTCACCGGTGCGGCGCAGCGCATGATCGGGCAGTATCTGATCGACCTCGTCGACGAGGCCGGCTATCTGCCGCCGGATCTCGGGCAGGCCGCCGAACGGCTTGGCGCGTCGCAAGCCGAGGTCGATGGTGTTCTTGCCGTGTTGCAGAAATTCGATCCGCCCGGCGTCTGCGCGCGCAATTTGAGCGAATGCCTGGCGATCCAGCTCCGTGAGCTCGACCGCTACGATCCGGCGATGCAGGCGCTGGTGGAGCATCTCGACCTCCTTGCCAAGCGTGACATCGCAGGTCTGCGCAAGATTTGCGGCGTCGACGACGAGGACATCGCCGACATGATCGGCGAGATTCGCCGCCTCAATCCCAAGCCCGGCATGAAGTTCGGCTCGGTGCGCATGCAGACCATGGTGCCGGACGTCTATGTCCGGCCGGGTCCGGATGGCGGCTGGCACGTCGAGCTCAACAGCGACACCTTGCCGCGCGTGCTCGTGAACCAGACCTACTATTCCGAGCTGTCGAAGAAGAAGGGCAAGGACGGCGACAAGTCGTATTTCACCGACGCGCTGCAGAACGCGACCTGGCTGGTGCGCGCGCTCGACCAGCGCGCCCGCACCATCCTGAAAGTCGCGACCGAGATCGTGCGCCAGCAGGACGGCTTCTTTACCCACGGTGTCGCGCATCTGCGGCCGCTGAATCTGAAGGCCGTCGCCGACGCGATCCAGATGCATGAATCCACGGTGTCGCGCGTCACCGCCAACAAATACATGGCGACAAATCGCGGCACATTCGAGTTGAAATATTTCTTCACGGCCTCGATTGCCTCGGCCGATGGCGGCGAGGCGCATTCCGCAGAAGCCGTGCGCCACCACATCAAGCAGCTGATCGATTCGGAAGCTCCCGCCGCGATCCTGTCGGATGACACCATCGTGGAACGGTTGCGCGCCTCGGGCATTGATATTGCCCGCCGCACGGTCGCGAAGTACCGCGAAGCCATGCGCATTCCGTCCTCGGTGCAACGCCGTCGTGACAAGCAGAGCGCTCTTGGTAACGTCCTTTCCACCGCAATGCCCGATCGCTCCCGCAACACGGAACCGGCCTGATTGCGCTGGCGCAAAATCGCGCTACTCTCATTCTCCCTATCGCGACCGATCCAAGCACGCGCATGATCCGGAAAAGTGTCCGACGGTTTTCCGGCCAGATCATGCGCAGGGAACAACCCGAGCTGCGATGACGCAGTCATCGCAGCGCGGCGTCAAACCAAGCGAGGCATCACATGACTCTTCGGATTTCGGGCAAGAGCGTCAGCGTTGGCGAGGCCCTGCGCGGCCGCGTGACCGACCGGACCGAAGAGGTCCTGCGCAAATATTTCGACGGCAATTATTCCGGCCACATCACGCTGAGCAAGGATGGCTTCGGCTTCCGGACCGATTGCGCGCTGCATCTCGATTCCGGCATTACGCTGGAGGCCGATCTGAACGCGCCGGACGCCTATGCCAGCGCCGATCAGGCTCTGATCATGATCGAGAAGCGGCTCAAGCGCTACAAGAGCCGGCTCAAGGACCGTTCGGCCCGCAAGGCCCATGTCGCCTCCGCGGCGCTGGCTGCCATGGACGCGACCAGCTACGTGCTGGAGGCGCCGGGTGAGGGCGAGGACGAGGACGAGGTCACCGGCTACAGCCCGGTGATCATCGCCGAGGCCACGACGTCGCTGAAGCAGATGTCGGTCAGCGAAGCCGTCATGGAACTCGACCTCAGCGGGGCCCCCTGCCTGGTATTCCAGCACGGCTCCTCCGGCCGCGTGAACATCATCTACCGCCGCGCCGACGGCAATGTCGGCTGGATCGACCCGCCGGGCGCCAAATCGGGCGGTTAGAGCGTTTTCGAGCGAAGTGGATGCCGGTTCGCGTAAAGAAAACGCGTCGAAATAAGATTCCGGAGTCCCCGTATCAACCACGGTCCTTAACAATGACCGGGGCAAAGCCGCACGCAGGAGTTGGCACCGGGATTGCGTTGGAGTAGAAGCGCCCCAACATCAGGATTGGGGTTAAGTGCGCCTCCTGCTTCATCTTCTTGACGCCGGCCGAGCTCGATCTGATCGAGCCGGCCAATTCGGAACCTGACGGTTTAATTCACCTCGGAACACTTCCATGCCGATTACCGATCTGGTCGCGCCCGAGGCGATACTTCCGGCATTGAAGGTCAACAGCAAGAAGCAGGCGCTCCAGGAACTCGCGGCCAGGGCCGCCGAGCTGACCGGCCAGAACGAGCGCTCCGTGTTCGAGGTGCTGCTCCAGCGCGAGAAGCTCGGCACCACCGCGGTCGGCTACGGCGTCGCGATTCCCCACGGCAAGCTGCCCAAGCTCGAGAAGATCTTCGGCCTGTTCGCCCGGCTCGATCGCCCGATCGATTTCGAGGCGATGGACGGCCAGCCGGTCGACCTCGTCTTCCTGCTGCTCGCCCCCGAAGGCGCCGGCGCCGATCATCTCAAGGCACTCGCCCGCATCGCCCGCCTGCTGCGCGATCAGGACATCGCCAAGAAGCTCCGCGCCTCGCGCGACGCGCAGGCGATCTATTCGGTGCTGGCGCTGCCGCCGGCGACTGCGGCGTAATTTCTTCACGGATTGTGAGAGTGCGAGTGGTTCATCTCGCTCTCGTGCTCTGGACGCACGAGAGTTGAATTCGCCGTAGCCTCACACTCCGTCATTGCGAGCGCAGCGAAGATTCCATGGGGAGTGGATAGCAGCCAAGTCTGAGGCCAGACTGAGGTTGCTGAAACACTCAACCTGGAGACAATGATGTTGCTCGATCATCCTTCCGACGGACTGGCCGCTATCCGCACGCAGTTTGGCGCAATTTTCGTGTCATTGGAACTGAGCCGCTCGACATGGCTGGTGACCTCGCTGTCGCCCGGCAAGGGCGAGAAGATGTCGAAGCGCAGCGTGGAGGCCGGCGATCTTGCGGAACTCTTGAAGCTGTTTGCGGAGCTGAAGCGCAAGGCACAGGCGCGAACGGGTGAGAGCTATCCGATCATCACGATCCAGGAGGCGGGGCTGGACGGGTTCTGGCTGCACCGCGCCTTGCAGCAGGAAGGCATCGAGAGCCACGTGGTCGATCCGGCCTCGATTGCGACGCCGCGCCGGCGCAGGCGGGCCAAGACGGATCGGCTCGATGGCGAGACGCTGTTGCGGGCGCTTCTGGCCTATAAGCGCGGCGAGCCGCGGGTCTGCGCGATGGTGGTGGCGCCCTCTCCGGAAGCGGAGGACCGCCGCAGGCTTTGCCGCGAGCGGCGGACATTGATCGCCGAGCGGATCGAGCATGTGAACCGGATCAAGGGCGTTCTGTTCGCGCAAGGGATATTCGGCTACGTGCCGCTGCGGCGCGATCGACGGGCACGGCTCGAAGCCTTGCGGACCGGAGATGGGCGCATGCTGCCGGCGCATCTGAAGGCCCAGATCAGCCGCGAGCTCGATCGTCTCGAACTGCTGCTCGACCAGATCGCGGCGGTGGAGCGCGAGCAGGAGGCGTTGCTGGTCGTGAGCAAGCCAGCCGGGGAGAAGGCGGATCCCGTCACGATGCTGCTCGCCCTGAAGAGCATGGGCCCGAACTTCGCGGCCGTTCTCTGGACGGAGGCGTTCTGGCGGCAATTCGCCAACCGCCGTCAGGTTGCGTCCTATGCCGGTCTTGCGGCCACGCCATGGCGGAGCGGCGGCATCGAGCGCGAACAAGGGGTGTCGAAGGCCGGCAATCCGCGGCTGAGGACCACGATGATCCAGCTCGCCTGGTTGTGGATACGCCACCAGCCTCAATCGGCGCTGACCCAGTGGTTCAAGGCCAACAGCCAGCGCGGCCGCAAGCGCACGATCGTGGCGCTGGCCCGCAAGCTGCTCGTGGCCTTGTGGAAGTACGTGACCGCCGGCGTCGTGATCGAGGGAGCCGTGATGAAGACCGTCGCCTGATGCAACGCTTCCCGCAGCCTTAAAACCAATCAGCCGAGGAACGATCAGCCTCGGCCGATCCGGGGTGGACGAACCGATGGATTGCATGGCTTCAAACGCCGCAACGAAGAATGGTCCCGTCCTCTCGAGCCTGCCCGCCGCAAGCGGAATGTTGGTGCAGTCGCTACCGCGCGACGACCGGATGTGAGTTTGATCTGGCACGCAAAACCAGATTGTCAAAACCGGCTCGACCCTGAGATCGCTGAACCATAAGGAGGAGTTCGCCCGCGGCCTCCCGACCACACAAGCCTGATGGCGTGCTCGATCACGTCAAGGTCAAGCCGCTGCGCGGCGGCTCTAACGAGCCGACCTTGACGCGATCTCCGCGCGCCATCCGAAACATCCCGCGGTCGGGACGAAGAGCTGGCCTGCAATCGAACAAAGAGCTGAACAACCGCCTTGACACACCTAATCCCCATGTGAGCAATCCAGAGTCCCTCCGCGGAAAGATTCTGGATTGCTTCGCGGCGCTCGCGCGGAGACATCATCCTTCAAAATGAAAACGGGCACGCCTTCGTGTGAAGGCATGCCCGCTGAAACTCTATTCGTGCGACGTGCGCGCGCTCAGTGCACGCTCACCGCTTGCAGCTCGTTGCTCCAGGCATTCGCAACCGCGGCTTCGCGGCTGTCGGTCAGCATGATCGGCGTGCCGTCGGCGGCGTGGAGCGCGAACAGCTTGAGGCCGGGCGCAATCTTCGGGGCCTCGGGAAACAGGCCGGGCACATCCTCGGAGCGGATCTGCTTCACATAGGCGATATGGCCTTCGCCGAGGCTCGCCAACGTCTCGGGCGAGACGGCCGTGGTATCGGACTTGGCTTCGTATTCGAACGCAACATGACCTTCACTCATGGTCTCGACTCCTTCACAGAAACTAAGCGGTCGAGTCCGCTACTCGTTCCATTATTCGTGCTCATTGATAGCGATTGTCTTAACGATCCTCTCGGGTTCTGGCCGGGCCAGATCGATCGACAACAACCCGTTCTTCAGATCCGCACCCAGCACCAGCATCCCCTCCGCCAGCACGAAGGTGCGCTGGAAGTGGCGCGCGGCGATGCCGCGATGGATGTATTGCCGGGTCTTGTCGTCCTGCTGTCGTCCGCGGATCACGAGCTGGTTTTCCTCAATGGCTACATCGAGTTGGTCGCGGGTAAATCCTGCGACCGCCAGCGTGATGCGCAACCGCTCGGGCTGGCCGTCGGATCGGTCGCACCTCTCGATATTGTAGGGAGGATAACCGTCGGCGCCTTTGACGACGCGATCGAGCACGCGCTCAATCTCGTCGAAGCCCAGAAGGAACGGACTGGATAACGTGGGAACACGAGACATAGTTTACAAAGTCCTCTCGAAGCGACTTTGGCATTTCAGGGCCCGGAAGCGGCGCCCCTTGGTCAGCAATATGGGCATATCCCCGTGTGGGTTCAAGCACGTAGCGGGGGCTGTGGATTCACTGCTTCCGCCGTCGCCGGCCATGACGAAGTTGCGGGGCGATTTATCCCAATGAAAACAGACCCCCTACTACTGTGCATGGGGTTGTTTTCGCGATCTTCGATCGGTCGAACGTTTCGGAGCCCCTCAGGCCTCGATCCGGGTCCGCCCGTCGCCGCTGAACAGATGCAGCTTTTGGCGCACCGCCGCGACCCGAATCCTCTCACCGATCGCCGGAGCTTCGGTTCCGGGAATGCGGACGATGATCTCGCCCGGCGGCAGCTCGCCCGGCGTGGCGGCGACGCGCTGCTCGTCCTGGGCGCGCGAGCCGTAGATAAAAGTTTCGGCGCCGACACGTTCGATCGCTTCCACCGTCAGCGGCAATGCGACGCCGCCGGCGGCGGTCTGGTCGGTGATGACAAAATCTTCTGGACGAATGCCGAGGATGCCGGCCTCAGCCGGCGAGCTGCGACTTGATTTCCTCAATGCGCGTCGACATCAGATTCATCGGCGGCGCGCCGATGAAGGACGCAACGAAGGTCGTGGCCGGCTTCTCGTAGATCGCAAGGGGATTGCCGATCTGCTCGACCTGGCCGCCGTTCATCACGACGAGAACGTCGGCGAGCGTCATCGCCTCGAGCTGGTCGTGGGTGACGTAGACCGACGTCGTGCTGAGGCGCCGCTGCAATTTGCGGATCTCGACGCGCATCGCGATGCGCAGCTTGGCGTCGAGGTTGGACAGCGGCTCGTCGAACAGAAACACCTTTGGCTGGCGCACGATGGCGCGGCCCATGGCGACGCGCTGGCGCTGGCCGCCGGAGAGCTGACGCGGCTTGCGCTCCAGCATCGCCGAGAGCTCGAGCACGCGCGCGGCCTCCTCGACGCGGGTCTTGATCTCGGCTTCCTTCATGCCGCGATTGCGCAGGCCGTAAGCCATGTTGTTGAAGACGCTCATGTGCGGGTAGAGCGCGTAGTTCTGGAACACCATCGCGATGTCGCGATCGGCGGGCTCGACCTGGTTGACGACGCGGCCGCCGATGTCGATCTCGCCGCCGGTGACGGTCTCGAGCCCCGCGACCATGCGGAGCAGCGTGGACTTGCCGCAGCCGCTTGGTCCGACCAGCACGCAGAACTGGCCGTCGCCGACATCGACGTTGACACCCTTGATGGCCTCGAAGCCGCCGGGATAGGTCTTGCGGACGTTGCGCAGGGTGACGTTGGCCATAACTCTCTACTTCTCCGTCTCGACCAGGCCGCGCACGAACAGTTTCTGCATGGCGACGACGACGAACACCGGCGGCAGCATGGCCAGCACGGCGGTCGCCATCACGATCGGCCACTCGGTCAGCGCATCGTTGGTGGTCATCATCTTGCGAATGCCGATCTGGATGGTCTGCATGTCGTCGCGGGTGGTGATCAGCAGCGGCCAGAGATATTGATTCCAGCCGAGAATGAAGAGGATCACGAACAGCGCGGCCATGTTGGTGCGCGACAGCGGCAACAGCGTATCCCAGAAGAAGCGCAAGGGTCCCGCGCCGTCGATGCGCGAGGCCTCCAGCAATTCGTCCGGGACGGTCATGAAGAACTGGCGGAACAGCAGCGTCGCGGTGGCCGATGCGATCAGCGGCAGCGCAAGGCCGGCGTAGCTGTCGAGCATGTGCAGGTCGGCGACGATCTTGTAGGTCGGATAGATGCGGACCTCGACCGGCAGCATCAGCGTGATGAAGATGATCCAGAAGATCGGCATCCGGAACGGGAAGCGGAAATACACGATCGCATAGGCGGAGATGATCGAGATCGCGATCTTGCCGACGGCGATCGCGAGCGCCATGATCAGCGAGTTCAGCATCATGTTGCCGACCGGCTCGCGGGTCGAGCCGCTCGTGCCGACGAAAATGGTCTGGTAGTAGACCTCGAAGAAGTGCCCGCCCGGCAGCAGCGACATCTGCCCGTTGGCGATCAGCGCGTTGTCCTGGGTCGAGGCGACGAAGGCGACGTAGACCGGGAAGGCGACGATCGCGATTCCGATCCAGAGGATGATGTGGGCGACGTAGCGTCGAAAGCCCTCTTGCTCGACCATCAGTAGGTCACCTTGCGTTCGACGAAGCGGAATTGGATTCCGGTCAGTACGATGACCATGACCATCAGGATCACCGACTGTGCCGCCGAGCTGCCGAGGTTTCCGCCGATCAGGCCGTCATTATAGACCTTGTAGACCAGCGTCTCCGTCGACTTGCCGGGACCGCCGCGGGTCATGGTGTCGATGATGCCGAAGGTGTCGAAGAAGGCGTAGACGATGTTGATGACCAGCAGGAAGAAGATGGTCGGGGACAGCAGCGGGAAGGTCACGGTCCAGAACCGGCGCATCGGGCGCGCGCCATCGATCGCGGCGGCCTCGAGCACGCTCTTCGGGATGCTGGCGAGCCCTGCGAGGAAGAACAGGAAGTTATAGGAGATCTGCTTCCAGGCGGCTGCGAGGATGACCAGTGTCGCGGCCTGATTGCCGTCGAGCAGCGGATTCCATTCGATGCCGGCGGAACGGAGATAGCGCGAGAGCACGCCGAGCGAGGGGTGCAGCATGAACACCCAGAGCACCCCGACCACGGGCGGCGCGACGGCATAGGGCCAGATCAGCAGCGTGCGATAGACCGCGCCGCCGCGTAAGGGCTTGTCCGCCATGACCGCGAGCAGCAGCGCCACTGAGAGCGAGGACGCCGCGATCGCAAACGAGAAGAAGAAGGTTCGGACGATCGTCTCGAAATAGGCGGGATCGCTCAACAGTTCGGCATAGTTCTCGAACCAGACGAAGCTCGTCGAGAGGCCGAAAGCGTCCTGCAGCAGGAAGGACTGGATGACGGCCTGCACGGCCGGCCAGTAGAAGAAAATCAGAACGATCGCGAGTTGCGGAGCAACCAGCGCGTAGGGCAATAGCTTTGATCGGAAAATGGCTTGCTTTTGCATGATGGGGTGGCGCCGGCGGGCCGCTCGTCGTGCGGACCGCCGGCGCCTTCGCTTTATTTTACGGCGGTCTTTTCGAACTGACGCAGCATCGTGTTGCCGCGCTCGACGGAGGCATCGAGCGCCTGCTTGGCGGTCTTCTTGCCGGCCAGCGCCTGTTCGATCTCTTCCGCCCAGACGTCACGCAGCTGAACCATGTTGCCAAGGCGCAGGCCGCGCGAGTTCTCGGTCGGCTCCTTGTTGGTCAGCTCGAGCAGCGGGGTCTCGAGATAGGGCTGATCCTTGTAGAAGCCCTCTTCCTTCGCCTTTGCGTAGGCCGCCTTGGTGATCGGCAGATAGCCCGAGGCCTTGTGGATGTAGACCTGACGGTCGGTGTCCGAGAGGAAGGTCAGGAACTTGGCGACGCCCTTGTATTCGTCGGCCGACTTGCCGCCCATGACCCAGAGCGAAGCGCCGCCGATGATCGAGTTCTGCGGCGCACCCTTGACGTCAGGATAATACGGCATCGGCGCCGCCGTGAAGTTGAACTTGGCCTGCGCCTTGACGTTGCCGAAGAAGGCCGACGAGGTGAGATAGATCGCGCATTCACCCGAGGTGAAGCGGCCTTCGCCCTGGTTGGTGCGGCCGGCGTAGTCGTAGGTCTTGTCCTTCTGCAGCTCGACCAGCTTCTCGAGATGCCTTTCCTGCAGCGGTGCGTTGAACTCGAGCTTGGTGTCGAAGCCGTCGAGGCCGTTGGCCTTGCTGGCGAGCGGCACGTTGTGCCAGGCGGAGAGCTGCTCGAGATTGACCCAAGTGACCCAGGAGTTGGAGAAGCCGCAGGTCGGGTGGCCGTTGTCGTGCAGCTTCTTGGCGACCTCGAACACTTCGGGCCAGGTCTTCGGGATCCCGGCGTTGACCTTCTTCAGCTCGTCGAGATTGACCCACATCACGGTCGACGACGAGTTGAATGGGAAGGACAGCATCTCGCCCTTCGAGGTCGAATAGTAGCCCGTGATTGCGGACAGATAGTTCTTCGGATCGAACTTCTCGCCGGCATCGGCCATCAGCTTGTAGACGGGCTTCACGGCACCGGTCGCGGCCATCATGGTCGCGGTGCCGACTTCGAACACCTGCATGATGTGCGGGGCGTTGCCGGCGCGGAACGCGGCGATGCCGGCGTTCATGGTGTCGGGATAGCTGCCCTTGTAGGTCGGGATGACCTTGTAGTCGCTCTGTGACGCATTGAAGTCGTTGGCGAGCTTGACGATGACGTCGTTGTTCGCGCCCGTCATCGCATGCCACCACTGGATTTCAGTCACGGCCAGTGCCGGCGAAGCCGTCATGCCAACCGCGATTGCAACAGCGGCAGCCGCCCCAAAATGTCGAAGAGCCATCAAGTAACCTCCCTTGGCCGTCCTTGGCCGTCAAAAAGATGCGCTTGCGCTAGCAGCGCCTTATGACGTTCACATGACTGTGTAAGCGGCCGAAACGAAAGCAGCAAGCGCTGCCAAAAGGGAAGTCGTCAAATAGGCGAAGACGCGCGCTCGGGCAGCCTCCTCCGTTCGCAGTGCACATGCGTGCCGGTGCCGCACTGCGGCATTTGCTTGGGGGAAGAAGCGAGGGCCCTAGCGCTTGCGCTCTGGCCCGCAGACCACGCCGCTGTCGACCATCGCCTCGATCTCCGCCTTTGAGTAGCCGAACTCGCCCAGCACCTCCTGGGAATGCTGGCTGAACTTCGGCGGCAGGCGGCGCAGGCTCGGCTTGCTGCGATCGAGCCGGATCGGCGAGGCCACGCCCTTGTACCAGTCCTTCGCGATGACATCGCCGCGCGCGATCGTGTGCGGATTCGTCAAGGCCTGATCGATCTTCTGCACGGGACCCGCGGGCAAGCCCGCGGCCAGCAGGCGATTGCACAGCGGCTCGGCCTCGTGCTGGCTGAACACCGCGGCAAGCTCGGCGCGCAGCGCATCGCGATTGGCGATGCGGTCCTTGTTGCGGGCAAAGCGCGGATCGCTGCCGAGCTCGGGCTTGCCGATCTCCTTGGCGAGCTTGCGGAAGGTGCCGTCATTGCCGACGCCGATGAAGATGTTGTCGGTCCTGGTCGGGAAGATCGCGTAGGGCACGAGATTCGGATGCTCATTGCCGGTGAGGCCGGGCGGCTTGCCATGCATGAAATAATTCGCGGTGTGCGGATGCATGATGGCGAGGCCGGTCTCGTACAGCGTCGTCTCCAGAAACTGGCCCTTGCCCGAGCGCTGCCGCTCCGACAGCGCCATCAGGATGCCGATCGCTGCATAAAGACCGGTGGTGATGTCGACCAGCGGCACGCCGATCCGCATCGGCCCGCTCTCCGGCGATCCGGTCGCCGCGATCATGCCGGTCATGGCCTGGATGATGGCGTCATAACCGGGATCGCCGCCGCGCGGGCCATCGGCGCCGAAGCCGCAGATCCGGCAATGCACCAGACGCGGATATTTCTGGCTGAGCACATCGTTGCCGATGCCCCATTTCTCCAGCGTGCCCGGCTTAAAATTCTCGATCAGGACGTCGGCCGTCTCCAGCATCTTGAGCAGCACGGCGCGGCCGCCCTCGGAGGCGAGGTCGAGGCCGATCGAGCGCTTGTTGCGGTTGATGCCGACGAAATAGGCCGCGTCGTCCTCGTGGAAGGGAGGGCCCCAGTCGCGCACCTCATCGCCTGCCGGCGGCTCGACCTTGATCACGTCGGCGCCATGGTCGGCGAGGATCTGGGTGCAATAGGGACCGCCGAGCACGCGCGTGAGATCGACGACGCGCAGTCCGCTCATTGCGCCCAAAACGGCTTCAGTCATGCCTTCGCTTCCCCTGTGTAGGCGTTTGACCACAGGCCTAGCGAGGTTCGTCCAAGCCAGCAATGGCTTGCCGCATGTGGGCGTATGCGCTCGCCGCCCAATCCCGCGGCGCGGCAAATCGGACGGAAGCGGCCGGCCCGAGGGGGATCCGGGGCCAGCCAATCCACCGTCAGATCAGACGACCGTCAGGCGGACGTCGACATTGCCGCGCGTCGCGTTGGAGTACGGGCACACCTGGTGCGCCTTCTCGACCAGCGCCTCGGCGTCGGCGCGGGACAGCCCCGGCAGCGAGACGGCCAGATCGATATCGAGCCCGAAGCCGCCGGCCGAGCGCGGGCCGATGCCGACGGTCGAGGTCACGGAGGCGTCGGCGGGGACCTTCGGGCCGCCCTGCGAGGACACGAACTTCATCGCGCCGATGAAGCAGGCGGCATAGCCGGCCGCAAACAGCTGCTCGGGATTGTTGCCGGCGCCGCCGCCGCCGCCGAGCTCCTTCGGCGTGGTGAGCTTGACGTCGAACGTGCCGTCGAGGGTCGCGGCATGGCCGTCACGGCCGCCGGTGGCTTTTGCGCTGGTTTTGTAGAGGACGTTCACGGACATTTTGGTCTCCTCGGGGTCTTCGGGTTAGGGTGCATCCTGTGTCGCAAACAATTAGATTGCGCGAAATTGAAATTTGCATGCCTCACATTTAATTGTTCGCAATTGAATGTCGGCCCGCCCGGTCCCACAATGCCGGTCAATCACGTGAGATTCTCTATGGCCCGGAAATTATCGACTCTGGATCCGCAACGCCTCGACAACCAGATCTGCTTCGCCGTCTATTCAGCCGCGCATGCCTTCAACCGCGTCTACAAGCCGCTGCTCGACCGGCTCGGCCTGACCTATCCGCAATATCTGGTGATGCTGGTGCTGTGGGAGCGCGACGACGTGCCGGTGAAGGACATCGGCGAAAAATTGTTTCTCGATTCAGGCACGCTGACGCCGCTCCTCAAGCGGCTCGAAGCCGCGCACCTCGTTAACCGCACGCGCTCCAGCGAGGACGAGCGTCAGGTCCTGATCGCGCTGACGCCGCAGGGGCACGCGCTGAAGGACAAGGCGCGCAGCGTCCCGCAGTCGATCCTGGCTGCGTCGGACTGCTCGGTGCCGGAGCTGATCGCGATGAAGGACGAGATCGTCGCACTGCGCGATCGGCTGAATGCGGTGATCGGGGAGTAGGGGGTCGCTAGCAGAGCCGCTTTTTCGAAAAGGCCCGGCCGGAGTGTGATATTTCTCGAAGGCCAAGGCCTTTAGCTTGTCAGGAAGGCGCAGTACCAAACCAGCTTCCACGGTTTGAATTTGGCTGTATGAGCGGATTTGCCCGCATTATGCTCGGGCATCCGTCGCTTCAGATCCTCCGTGGCGCCAATGTATTCCTGGTCGGGGAATTCGATGCTGCGGATGATGTAGACGTACCACATCGATGGCTCGCGTCCGGGCAGTCGTTAGGTGGGAGTCTCACCGGGTCCGTCTTCGCCCTCCGGGCTTCGCCGGACACCACGCTTCGCCCTTCGAGGTCCGCGCGGCTGCGCCACGCG
Organism: Bradyrhizobium sp. RDM12; assembly: GCF_051917485.1. Lineage (NCBI taxonomy): Bacteria > Pseudomonadati > Pseudomonadota > Alphaproteobacteria > Hyphomicrobiales > Nitrobacteraceae > Bradyrhizobium > Bradyrhizobium sp. RDM12. Next base: position 1,120,387 of record NZ_CM133064.1, on the reverse strand, counting down.
TAGCCCGAAGGGCGAAGCGTGGTGGAGCCAGGCGGGATCGAACCGCCGACCTCTTGCATGCCATGCAAGCGCTCTCCCAGCTGAGCTATGGCCCCTTAAGTCCTGGGACGATCCTGTGGATCACTCCCGACCGGCGAGCCTGGTGACTCGCGCGGTGCACCCTTTTTCACAGATCAGGGCTGATCTCAAGTCTCTTCATCACCTCCGACATCACCAATGATGTCGGTCACGTCCTCATCGCCCTCTTCTTCGTCGGCAATGAAGGTCGAATCATCGTCATCATCGTCGTCGAGAGTCTCGTCGACCTCGATATCGTCCTCGGATTCGGGAACGACGGCCTTGACCTTGCCGGTGTTCTCCTCGGCATCGGCCTCCTCGAGCGAGACCTCTTCGACCTCGGCCGGCTCCGGCGTGGTGTCCGCGGCTGCTGCAGCGTGGCGGGCTTCGGCGCCACGCGGCACACGTGCCGGCGCCACGGGTGCGATCGGCACAACCTCGCCGGTATAGGGCGAGATCACCGGATTCTTGTTGAGGTCGTAGAACTTCTTGCCCGTAGTCGGGCAAATACGTTTGGTTCCGAGTTCGGACTTGGCCACGGCAGAGGAATCCTGGAATGTCTGAAAAGCGGTGTTTCACTTGGCTAGTTGGCGGCCCGCTGTCAATAGCGCATTACGAGAGAAAGACATGCCCGTGACGGCGGAGAGACCATGTGGTAGGTGCCCGCAGCCTCTTCGGACGCATTCAAGGACACAATCTTGACCCATTCCGACAAGCCGACGCCGCTCAAGTCGCGCGCAAGCGGTGCCCTGACCGGAAAAGTACGGGTGCCCGGGGACAAGTCGATCTCCCACCGCGCCCTCATCCTGGGCGCGCTGGCTGTCGGCGAGACCCGGATTACGGGCCTCCTTGAGGGCGTAGACGTCCTCAACACCGCCAGATCTATGCAGGCGCTCGGCGCCAAGGTCGAACGCACTGGCGATTTCGCGTGGAAAGTGCAGGGCGTGGGCGTCGGAGGCTTTGCCCAGCCCAAGGCCGCGCTGGATTTCGGCAACTCCGGCACCGGCTGCCGGCTGGTCATGGGCGCGGTCGCCGGCTGCCCGATCTCGGCGATTTTTGACGGCGATGCCTCGCTGCGGAGCCGCCCGATGCGCCGGATTCTCGATCCGCTGGAAAAGATGGGCGCCAGGGTTGTTTCCGCCGCCGAAGGTGGCCGGCTGCCGCTGACCCTCCAGGGCGCGCGCGATCCACTGCCGATCACCTACAAGACCCCGGTCGCATCGGCTCAGATCAAATCGGCGGTGCTGCTGGCGGGCCTGTCTGCGCCGGGCATCACGACCGTGATCGAGAGCGAGGCCAGCCGCGACCATACCGAGCTGATGCTGAAGCATTTTGGCGCCGACATCAGCTCGGCGGCCGAAGGTGCTCACGGCCGTCGCATCACGCTGGTCGGCCAACCCGAGCTGCATGGCGCGACCGTCATCGTGCCCGCGGATCCGTCCTCAGCGGCCTTTCCGGTCGTAGCAGCGCTGATCGTCGAAGGCTCCGATGTCGTTCTTTCCGACGTGATGACCAATCCGCTGCGCACCGGCCTTTTCACGACGCTCCGTGAAATGGGCGCTTCCATCGAGGAAAGCGATATGCGCGATGACGCCGGCGAGCCGATGGCGCAGTTGCGCGTGCGCGCGTCAAAACTGCGCGGCGTCGAAGTGCCGCCCGAGCGCGCGCCCTCGATGATCGACGAATATCTGGTGCTGGCGGTCGCGGCTTCGTTCGCCGAAGGCACGACCATCATGCGCGGCCTGCAGGAGCTGCGCGTCAAGGAATCCGATCGGCTCGAGGCCACCGCGGACATGCTCCGCGTCAACGGCGTGAAGGTCACTGTCTCCGGCGACGATCTGATCGTCGAGGGCCGCGGCCACGTCCCCGGCGGCGGCACTGTCGCCACGCATATGGACCATCGCATCGCAATGTCCGCGCTGGTGATGGGCTGCGCGTCCGACCAGCCGGTGACGGTCGACGACACCGCCTTCATCGCCACCAGTTTCCCGGACTTCATTCCGATGATGCGGTCGCTGGGGGCCGAGTTTTCATGATCATCGCCATCGATGGACCCGCGGCCTCGGGCAAGGGCACGCTCGGCAAGCGCCTCGCCCATCATTACGGCTATCGCCACCTCGATACCGGCGTGATCTATCGCGCGGTGGCCTACGCCCTGATGCAGTCCGGCCATGATCTCCGGGACGAGGCCGCGGCAGTGCAGGCCGCGCTGGAACTCGATCCCGAAAAGTTCGGCAATCCAGCCCTCAAGACCCAGACGGCCGGCGAGGGCGCCTCGATCGTTTCGGCGATCCCCAGGGTTCGCGAGGTCCTGCTCAATTTCCAGCGGCAATTCGCCGCCGGTCCGCCCGGCGCGGTGCTGGATGGCCGGGACATTGGAACCGTGATCTGCCCCGATGCCGATGTGAAGATTTTCGTCGTCGCTGACCCAAAAGTCCGCGCCCGCCGCCGCACCATGGAGGCGAGGGCGCGCGGCGAGGAGGCGGATGAGGCGGCGGTGCTCGCCGACATCATCCAGCGCGACGAACGGGACAAGAACAGGCCAATTGCGCCTTTAAAGCCGGCCGCGGATGCTTACTTGCTAGATAACTCCCAACTGGATATAGAAGGCGGCGTCCGGGCCGCCATCGACATTATCGAGGCCGTCCGAGCGGGCCGGTCGCGGGGTTAAGCCGCAGCCGTCATTGGAGGAAGCGCCCGCTCCCGCTCTTTGAGGTCGATACTCTCGGTCCCTGTTTGGGGCCGACGTGATCCGGGCTCCGGACAAAAGATTTCACGTATCGCACGTGCGGGCCCCGCCGGCCCGCTTCCGCTGTTTCGGCTTCGGGCCGGAGCGGCGAGCGGTCGCCCGAAGGTTTTGTGGACCTTCCGACACTGCACGCCCGATACGCCCAAAAACCCAACGGCCGGCAAGACATCCGCAACTGGAGAACAAATGGCTTCGACTTCCGCTGATACCTATAGCCCCTCGCGTGACGATTTCGCCGCGATGCTCGATGAGTCCTTTGCAGGTGGCAACCTGCAGGAGAGCTCCGTCGTCAAGGGCAAGGTGGTTGCAATTGAAAAGGACATGGCCGTCATCGACGTCGGCCTGAAGACCGAGGGCCGCGTTGCGCTGCGCGAATTTTCCGGCCCCGGCCGTGACAGCGAGATCAAGGTTGGCGACGAGGTGGAAGTGTTCCTCGATCGCATCGAAAACGCCCTCGGCGAGGCCGTGCTGTCGCGCGACAAGGCGCGTCGCGAAGAGAGCTGGGGCAAGCTGGAGAAGGCGTTCCAGAACAACGAAAAGGTCACCGGTGTCATCTTCAACCAGGTCAAGGGCGGCTTCACGGTCGACCTCGACGGCGCCGTTGCCTTCCTGCCGCGCTCGCAGGTCGACATTCGTCCGATCCGCGACGTTGCGCCGCTGATGAACAACGCGCAGCCGTTCCAGATCCTCAAGATGGACCGCCGTCGTGGCAACATCGTCGTCTCCCGCCGCACGGTTCTGGAAGAGACCCGCGCCGAGCAGCGTCAGGAGCTGGTGCAGAACCTCGAAGAGGGTCAGGTCATCGACGGCGTCGTCAAGAACATCACCGATTACGGTGCGTTCGTTGATCTCGGCGGCATCGACGGCCTGCTGCACGTCACCGATATCGCGTGGCGCCGCGTGAACCACCCGACCGAGGTGCTCTCGATCGGCCAGACCGTGAAGGTCAAGATCATCAAGATCAACCACGAGACGCACCGCATCTCGCTGGGCATGAAGCAGCTGCTGGACGATCCGTGGCAGGGCATCGAAGCCAAGTATCCGTTGGGTGCCCGCTTCACCGGCCGTGTCACCAACATCACCGACTACGGCGCGTTCGTCGAGCTCGAGCCGGGCATCGAAGGCCTGATCCACGTCTCCGAGATGTCGTGGACCAAGAAGAACATGCACCCCGGCAAGATCGTGTCGACCTCGCAGGAAGTCGACGTGCAGGTGCTGGAAGTCGATTCCGTCAAGCGCCGCATCTCGCTGGGTCTCAAGCAGACCATGCGCAACCCGTGGGAGGTCTTCGTCGAAGGTCATCCGACCGGTTCGACCGTCGAGGGCGAGGTCAAGAACAAGACCGAGTTCGGCCTGTTCCTGGGTCTCGAAGGCGACGTCGACGGCATGGTCCATCTCTCCGACCTCGACTGGAAGCTTCCGGGCGAGCAGGTGATCGACAACTACAAGAAGGGCGACGTGGTGAAAGCCGTGGTGCTCGATGTGGACGTCGAGAAGGAGCGTATCTCGCTCGGCATCAAGCAGCTCGAAGGCGACCCCTTCGCCGAGCCGGGTGATGTCAAGAAGGGCGCGGTCGTGACCTGCGAAGTGCTCGAAGTGAAGGAAAGCGGCATCGAGGTGAAGATCGCCGGTACCGACTTCACCACCTTCGTCAAGCGCTCGGAGCTCGCGCGTGATCGCAACGACCAGCGTGCCGAACGCTTCGCCGTCGGCGAGAAGGTCGATGCCCGCGTGATCCAGTTCGACAAGAAGGCCCGCAAGGTCCAGGTGTCGATCAAGGCGCTCGAAGTCGCCGAAGAGAAGGAAGCCATCGCGCAGTACGGCTCCTCGGATTCGGGTGCGACGCTCGGCGACATTCTCGGCACCGCGCTCAAGAACCGCGACAGCAAGTAAGCGAAACGCTTCCTTTCGCAAGCATCAAAGCCCCGGCGCGAGCCGGGGCTTTTTTGCTGCGGCTCAATACTCCGCTGTCATCCCGGATCGGCGCTCCGCTTCGCTGCGCTCGTCCGGGATGACGAGGGCTCCCGGCAGGACGAGCCTTGTTTTCTTCAAATTGCGCCGCAATTGATGTATCCAGACAAGCCATTGGTCACGTTGTGACGGCACAACGCCGGCGGCCCTACATTTGGAGATATTCCGATGTCGCTCGATTCGGACATCATCGTCGATCGCCGCAGGATCCGCCGCAAGCTGACGTTCTGGCGCGTGATGGCCGCGCTGATCGCGATCGCTGCGATCGCGGGCTTTGCACTGATTGCAACACCCGGCGCGCGCGGCAGCTTCGCCTCCGCAGGCTCAATCGCGCGTGTGCAGATCGAGGGCCTGATCCGCAGCGATTCCGAGCGCACCCGGGCGCTGGAGCGGTTGGAGAATTCGCAGGCTGCGGCCGTGATCGTTCACATCAACTCGCCGGGCGGCACCACCGCCGGTTCCGAGCAGCTATATGACTCGCTAACTCGGCTGAAGGCGAAGAAGCCGCTGGTCGTCGTGGTCGAGGGCCTCGCGGCGTCGGGTGGTTACATCACGGCGATCGCGAGTGACCACATCATCGCCCAGCAGAGCTCGCTGGTCGGCTCGATCGGCGTGCTGTTCCAGTTTCCCAACGTCTCGGAGCTCCTGAAGACCATCGGCGTCAAGGTCGAGGAAGTGAAGTCCACGCCGCTAAAGGCCGCGCCCAACGGTTTTGAGCCGACCAGCCCCGAGGCCCGGGCCGCGCTGGATGCGCTGGTGAAGGATTCCTATGCCTGGTTCAAGGGTCTGGTGAAGCAGCGCCGTGGCATGGATGACACGCAGCTCGAAAAAGTCGTCGATGGCCGCGTCTTCACCGGCCGCCAGGCGATCGATCTCAAGCTGATCGATCAGCTCGGCGACGAGAAAACCGCCGTGGCCTGGCTCGAGGAGCAGAAGGGCGTCAGGAAGGGTCTCAGCGTGCGCGACTACAAGCTCGAGCCGCGCTTCGGCGACCTGACGTTCCTCAGGACGGCAGCCGCCGTCACGCTGGAAGCGCTTGGATTCGGCTCGATTGCGCACCAAATCGCGCAAACCGGCCTCGTGCAGGCGGTTGATCGCGTCGGGTTGGATGGAATGCTGGCGCTGTGGCAGCCGGCCGCGTCGAATTGACCGGGAATAAGCGGAACAACGCGAGCTTCCGAACCTTTTCGCGTCTGGCGGGTAGTCGTGCAGCCCGCTTTTTCGGCATTTGTCACGCATTTTCACGACGCTCAGGCTTCATTTAGCGTCTTGACAGATCTAGGCATTTTCACGGAAATGGTCATCCGCACGCTTCCGGGTCCTATCTCTCGATGATCAAATCCGAACTTGTTCAGCGTATCGCCGAGCACAACCCGCATCTGTACCAGCGGGATGTCGAGAACATTGTGAATGCGATTCTCGAGGAGATCGTAGCGGCACTCGCGCGCGGCGACCGCGTCGAGCTGCGCGGCTTCGGCGCTTTCTCGGTGAAGCACCGGCCTGCGCGCGCTGGCCGCAATCCGCGTACCGGCGCCCATGTCCCCGTTGATCAGAAGAGCGTTCCGTTCTTCAAGACCGGCAAGGAAATGCGCGAGCGGCTGAACCGCGATCATCCGGATCCCGGCGCGCCGGATTAAGTCTGTCGTCCGGACTTAACCGAACGGCCGCATGATGCGGCAGCAAGCTTGATTCAAGACGAGCGCTCGCGATGCGAAAGTTCCTGACCGCGCTGATCGTGATTCCGCTGGCCCTGATCCTGGTGACCTTTGCGGTCGCCAATCGGCATTTCGTCGCTGTCTCTTTCGATCCCTTTATGGCGGCCGATCCGGCCCTGTCCGTCACGCTGCCGCTGTTCCTGCTGCTGATCCTGGTCGCTGCTTTGGGCGTCATCGCCGGCGGCTGTGCGGTCTGGCTCGGCCAGCGGCACTGGCGACGCGCCGCGCGCCGGCATGAGGCGGACGCACGGGCCGCCCGGGGCGAGCTGGCCGATCTGCGGGCCCAGACGGCCCCGGCCAAGCCCGAGCCCCGGCACCTCCCGGCGCCATCCGGAGTGGGCCTTTACGGGGCCATCGGGCGAGACAAGCAGCGCGCGACGTTGTAGAAGCGGCCCCGACTGAAAAGCCCGTTTCCCGGCCGCCGCTTGCGGCCTCCATTTGCTTTGAGATCATGTCCCTGCTCGTCAAAATCTGCGGCCTGTCCACGCGCGAGACGCTCGAAACGGCGCTCGAAGCGGGCGCCGACATGGTGGGGTTCGTGTTCTTTCCGCCGTCGCCGCGGCATGTGTCGCTGGAGCTCGGCCGCGAACTCGGCCGCCAGGTGAAGCGGCGAGCGCTCAAGGTGGCGCTCACGGTCGATGCCGACGACGCCACGTTCGACAACATCATGGATGCGCTGTCGCCCGACATATTGCAGCTCCACGGCCAGGAGAGCGTCGCGCGGCTGCGCGACATCAAGCAGAGGTTCGGCCGCCCGGTGATGAAGGCGCTGCCGGTCGCAACGTCAGCCGATCTCGCCGTGTTGCCCGGCTGCGCTGCGGTCGCCGACCGCATCCTGTTCGACGCACGCGCGCCAAAGGATGCGACCCGCCCTGGCGGGCTTGGTGCACCGTTCGATTGGCACCTGCTGAAAAATCTCGATCTCAGATTGCCTTACATGGTCTCGGGTGGGCTTCACGCCGGCAACGTCGCGGAAGCCCTCCGCGTCACCGGCGCCGGTGGCGCCGACGTGTCCTCGGGCGTCGAGAGCGCGCCAGGCATCAAGGACCCCGAGCTGATCAAGGCCTTCATTCGCGCCGCGCGCGCCACGCAACAGTTGAGCGTTCGATGAACATTGCCAAACCAAATTCCTACCGCAGCGGACCCGACGAGCGCGGCCATTTCGGCATTTTCGGCGGACGCTTCGTTGCCGAAACCTTGATGCCGCTGATCCTCGATCTGGAAAAGGCCTACACCGCGGCCAAGGCCGATCCGGCCTTCCAGACCGAGATGAACGGCTATCTCAAGAACTATGTCGGCCGGCCCTCGCCGCTCTATTTCGCCGAGCGTCTCACCGAGCATCTCGGCGGCGCCAAGATTTACCTGAAGCGCGAAGAGCTCAACCACACCGGTTCGCACAAGGTGAACAACGTGCTCGGCCAGATCATGCTGGCGCGGCGCATGGGCAAGAAGCGCATCATCGCCGAGACCGGCGCCGGCCAGCACGGTGTCGCCACCGCGACGCTGTGCGCGCGCTTCGGCCTCGAATGCGTGGTCTATATGGGCGCCGTCGACGTCGAGCGGCAGCAGCCCAACGTCATCCGCATGGAGATGCTGGGCGCAACGGTGATCCCGGTGCAGTCGGGCACGCGCACGCTGAAGGACGCCATGAACGAGGCGCTGCGCGACTGGGTCACCAACGTGCACAACACGTTCTACTGCATCGGAACAGTCGCGGGTCCGCATCCCTATCCGACGCTGGTGCGCGACTTCCAGTCGATCATCGGCAACGAGACCAAGACGCAGATGCAGGAGGTCGAAGGCCGGCTGCCGGACTCTCTCGTCGCCTGCATCGGCGGCGGCTCGAACGCGATGGGGCTGTTCCATCCGTTCCTCAACGATCCCTCCGTCGAAATCTTCGGTGTCGAAGCCGCCGGCCATGGGCTCACGCAATTGCATGCGGCGTCGATCGCGGGCGGCCGTCCCGGCGTGCTGCACGGCAACCGCACGTACCTCTTGATGGATGCCGACGGCCAGATCCAGGACGCGCATTCGATCTCGGCCGGCCTCGACTATCCCGGTATCGGCCCGGAGCATTCCTGGCTGCACGAGATTGGCCGCGTCAATTATCTCTCCGCGACCGATGACGAGGCGCTCGCCGCGTTCCAGCTGCTCTCGAAGCTCGAAGGCATCATTCCCGCCCTCGAGCCCGCGCACGCCATCGCCAAGGTGATGGAGCTCGCGCCGAAACGGCCGAAAGACCACCTGATGGTCGTCAATCTCTCCGGCCGCGGCGACAAGGACGTCCCCCAGGTCGGCGACATCCTGAAGGGCAAGACCAAGTGAGGCGAGTGTCGCACTCTCTTCACCTCTCCCCGTCGGGGAGAGGTCGGCTGCGAAGCAGCCGGGTGAGGGGTCTGTCCGCTCACTGGAACCTCAGCGATGTTGCGATGAGCTCGAGGACGCCCTCAAGATTTTCGTACACGTCAGTGTTCGAGACGCGCAGGACGAGGAAACCGCAGGCCTCAAGCACCTTGGTCCTGGCTTCATCGTGCTCGATCTCGGACGGGCTGGAATGCGTGACCCCGTCCACCTCGATGATGAGTTTTCCGTCCAGCGTGACGAAGTCGACGACGTACCGGTCGACGGGGTGCTGGCGGCGAAACTTCCAACGGGCGAGCTGCCTGTTGCGCAGCGCCTGCCAAAGCTTTGCTTCGGCACTCGTCTGCGCCTCGCGGAGCCTTCGTGCTCTCGACTTGAACCTCTCCATCCCCTCACCCGGCTGCTACGCAGCCGACCTCTCCCGGAGGGGAGAGGTATAGCACAGCGGCCGCGAAATCATGACCACGCGTATCGACACTCGTTTTGCCGAGCTCAAGAAAGCCGGCCGCTCGGCCTTCGTCACTTTCGTGATGGCCGGCGATCCCGATCCGGCGGCGTCGCTCGAGATCATCAAGGCGCTGCCGAAGTCCGGCGCCGACGTGATCGAGCTCGGCATGCCCTTCACCGATCCGATGGCCGACGGCCCGTCGATCCAGGCCGCTGGGTTGCGCGCGCTCAAGGTCGGCATGACGCTGAAGAAGACGCTCGATCTCGTGCGCGACTTCCGCAAGCACGACAACGCCACGCCGATCGTGCTGATGGGCTATTACAATCCGATCTACATCTACGGCGTCGACAAGTTCCTGGTCGATGCGAAGGCCGCCGGCATCGATGGCCTGATCATCGTCGATTTGCCGCCGGAAGAGGACGACGAACTCTGCCTGCCCGCGATGAAGGCCGGCCTCAACTTCATTCGCCTGGCTACGCCGACGACCGACGACAAGCGCCTGCCGGCCGTCCTCGCCAACACCTCGGGCTTTGTCTACTACGTCGCCATCACCGGCATTACCGGGGCGGCTGCGGCGGACGCGACCGCCGTGAGCGGGGCGGTTGCCCGCATCAAGCGCCACACCCAACTGCCGGTCTGCGTCGGCTTCGGCATCCGCACGCCGGAGAACGCCCGCGCCATTGCCTCGCATGCCGATGGTGCCGTGGTCGGCACCGCGCTGATCGATGCGCTCAAGAACAGCCTCGACGCCGAGGGGCGCGCAACCGCCAAAACCGTTAATGCCGTGGCTGAGCTGACCGCGGCGCTGGCCGAGGGCGTCAAGGGCGCGAAACAGGCGGCCGAATAGGCCATAATTCCGCTGCCAAAGCGGGCGACACGGCGGCTTGCCGGGCAGGGGCCCGGCCGCCATATAGTCCTTCAGGCGATCCCCTGCGGGTTCGCACATCGGAGCAAACCATGAACTGGCTTACCAATGTGGTCCGGCCGAAGATTCGCAACATGCTGCGGCGGGAAACGCCGGAGAATCTGTGGATCAAGTGCCCGGATTCCGGACAGCTCGTGTTCTACAAGGACGTCGAGGCTAACCAGTTCGTCATTCCCAGTTCGAACTATCACATGCGCATGGGCGCGGTGGCGCGTCTGAAATCGATCTTCGACAACGAGACCTGGTTCGACGTCGCCTTGCCCGATGTCACGCCCGATCCGCTCAAGTTTCGCGACGAGAAGAAATACGTCGACCGCATCAAGGATGCGCGCGCGCGCACAAATCTGAACGACGCGGTCAAGGTCGGCTACGGCAAGCTCGAGGGCGCCGGTGTCGTCATCGCCGTGCAGGATTTCGATTTCATGGGTGGCTCGCTCGGCATGGCTGCGGGTGAAGCCCTCGTGCGCGGGCTTGAGCTCGCGGTCGAGAAGAAGTCGCCGTTCATCGTGTTCGCCGCGTCCGGCGGCGCGCGCATGCAGGAAGGCATCTTGTCGCTGATGCAGATGCCGCGCACCACGGTCGGCGTGCAGATGCTGCGCGAGGCGAAACAGCCCTATATCGTGGTGTTGACCAACCCGACCACCGGCGGCGTCACCGCATCCTATGCGATGCTCGGTGACGTACAGATCGCCGAACCCGGCGCGCTGATCGGCTTTGCCGGCGCGCGCGTCATCGAGCAGACCATCCGCGAGAAGCTGCCCGAGGGCTTCCAGCGCGCCGAATATCTGAAAGAGCACGGCATGGTCGACATGGTCGTGCATCGCCACGAGCTGCGTCCGACCTTGGCGCGGCTCTGCCGGCTGTTGACCAGGGCGCCGGCGCAGGTGAGCGCGTCGAAATCGGTGCAGCCGGTCGTCAGCCCGACACAGATCGTATCGGCCGCCGAGACGACGCTGGCTGCGCCCCACGCGTGAACGCGTCCTCTGACAGCGCAAAGCCGCCGCTCGATGCATTGATCGGGCGCCTGTCGGCTCTGCACCAGAAGCGCATCGATCTCGGGCTCGAGCGGATGCATCGCCTGCTCGATCGGCTCGGCCATCCCGAACGCAAGCTGCCGCCGGTGATCCATGTCGCCGGCACCAACGGCAAAGGCTCGACAGTGGCCTATCTGCGCGCGACGCTGGAGGCGGCCGGCCTGCGCGTCCACGCCTACACATCGCCCTATCTCGTCCGCATCAACGAATGTTTTCGTCTCGGCCATGTCGGCGGTGGCGTGCTCGTTTCCGACGACGAGTTGCGCGCGGCGCTGGAAGAGGTTGAGCGCGTCAATGCCGGCGAGCCTGCGACCGTGTTCGAGCTGAAGACTGCCGCCGCATTCCACCTGTTCGCGCAGAATCCGGCCGACGCGGTGGTGCTCGAAGTCGGCCTCGGTGGCCGGCTCGACTCGACCAATGTGGTCGATACGCCGGCGGCCTGCGTGATCACGCCTGTCAGCATGGACCACATGGAGTTTCTCGGCGACTCGCTGGCGTCGATCGCCGGCGAAAAGGCCGCGATCATCAAGCGCGGCGTGCCCGTGATTTGCGCCGAGCAGGCGCCCGACGCGATGGCGGTGATCGAGGCTCAGGCCAGGCACATGCGCGCGCCGCTGTTTGCTGCCAACGAAAGCTGGCACGTCAATGTCGAGCATGGGCGTCTGGTCTATTCCGACGAGCACGGTCTGATGGATCTCGCCGCACCGCGCCTGTTCGGCCGCCATCAGTTCGACAACGCCGGCCTCGCGATCGCGACGCTGCGGGCGATCCAGACTTTTGGGGTCAACCAGGCGGCGTTCGAGGCCGGCATCCTCGGTGCGGAATGGCCGGCGCGGATGCAGCGTCTCACCTCGGGCGAGTTGCTCTCCTGGGGACCGCACGGCAGCGAGATCTGGCTCGACGGCGGACATAATGCCGAAGGCGGTCGCGTCGCAGCCGCCGCGCTCGGTGATCTCGAGGAGCGGGTGTCGCGTCCGCTGGTCGTTATCGCGGGCATGATGGCGAACAAGGATGCGAAAGCGTTTCTCGCCAATTTCGCCGGCCTCACCCGTCACATCATCGCGGTGCCGATACCGGACACCGAGAACGCGATGCCGGTCGACCGTCTTGCGGACGCGGTTCGCAGCCTCGGCATGCGCGTCGAGATCGCCCCCGGCATCGAGGCCGCGTTGCGGGCTCTGTCGAAGCTCGCTTACGAGGTGCCGCCGCGCATCCTGATCACTGGCTCGCTCTATCTCGCCGGCCACGTGCTCGCCCTGAACGGCACGCCTCCTGCATAAGCTCTCGTGTCCCGGACGCGGTGCAGCGTGCAACGCTGCTCCGCAGAGCCGGGACCCAGAATGCCGCCACATGGGCCCCGGCTCTGCAGCGCATCACTACGTGCCGCGCTGCGTCCGGAGCAAGAGAGAGAATCCCAATGCGTTTTGCCGCGATTGCCGACGTCCACGGAAATTATCTCGCGCTTGAGGCGGTGCTTGCCGACATCGGTGCGCAAGGCGTCACCGAGATCGTCAATCTCGGCGACATGCTGAGCGGTCCGCTCGATGCGCGGCGTACCATCGAGATCCTGATGAAGCTCGATGCCGTGCACGTGCTCGGCAATCACGACCGCTATCTGCTCGATCGTCTCCCGGAGGAGATGGGCTCGTGGGATCGCCCCGCCCACGCTGCACTCGATGCCGCCCAGCTCGACTGGCTGCGCACGCAACCGACGACGCGCGTGCTCCGTGACCAGGTCTTCCTCTGTCACGCGACGCCCGCGGATGACGAAGTCTACTGGCTCGACACCGTGCATCCCGACGGAACGGTCGCGCTATCGCCGCTCGACCGGATCGAGCAATTCGCGCAGGACATCACGCAGTCGCTGATCCTCTGCGCCCACACCCATCTTGCCCGAGCCGTGCGGCTTCGCGACGGGCGCCTGATCGTCAATCCCGGCAGCGTCGGCAGCCCCGGCTATCGCGACGTGCAACCGTTTCCGCATCTTGTCGAAGCCGGCACGCCGCACGCGCGCTATGCGGTCCTCGAACGCGTTGACGCTGCCTGGCAGGTGACGTTCCGCAACGTCGCCTACGACCATGAAGCGATGGCCGCGCTCGCCCGAAGCAACGATCAGCCGGAACTCGCGAACGCGCTGGCGACAGGTTGGATCGCATAGACATTTTCGTAGCCCGGGATTCGCTGCGCTCGATCCGGGCGAGGCTAGCTCTGCTTCAGCAGCTTCATCGGATCGGCGACCTTCTGCTTCAACTGCTCGAAGCTGCATTGCCGCGGCGCCTTGTCGGGCCGCCAGCGCAGGATCGAGGTGCCGTGGCGAAAGCGCTCACCGCTGAAATGGTCGTAGCAGACCTCGATCACGAGCTCTGGCTTGAGCGGACACCATTTCGCCGAGCGATCGGTGGACCAGCGGCTCGGTCCGCCCGGTGCATTGCCGGTGAAGCCGGGCTCGCCGATGAGTGGCTCCAGCCTGTCGGTCAGAGCGGGCTTCTCCGCGGCCTTGATCGCCGAGGTGAAGCCGACATGGTGCAGCAGGCCTTTCTCGTCATAAAGCCCGAGCAGCAGTGAGCCGACGACTTTCCGCCCCGAGATCTTGTTGGTCGCATAGCGAAAGCCGCCGACCACGCAATCGGCGCTGCGGAATTTCTTGATCTTCTGCATGCCGTCGCGATTTCCTGCCTGATAGGGCAGATCGAGGCGCTTGGCGATGACGCCGTCCGACCCGCCGCCCGACTGCGCCAACCATTTTTTTGCAGTGGCGTAGCTCATCGTCGTCGGTGAGAGACGGAACGTGCTTTCCTTCAGATTGGCCTTCGCAAATGCTTCCAGCGCCGGCCGTCGCTTGCCAAGCGGCTCATTGGCGAGATGCTTCTCCTTGCTGTCGCGAGCAGATCGAAGACAAGATAGAGCGCGGGCGTCGTCTCGGAGAGTTTGTTGACGCGGCTTGCGGCGGGATGGATCCGTTGCAGCAGCGCGTCGAAGGAAAAACCTTTGCCCAGCGGTACGACGATCTCGCCGTCGAGCGTGAACCCATCCGCCCGCAGCTTCTGCGCAGCGGCGACGATTTCAGGGAAATACCGGGCGAGGTCCTCGCCGGATTTCGAGCGCAGATCAATTCTGCTGCCGTCGCGCGACAGCAGGCAGCGAAAACCATCCCATTTCGGCTCGTACTGCCACTCCTTGCCGCGCGGTATGGCATCGACGGAGCGCGCCTCCATGGCGGTCAGCATGGCAGCGTTTCGATGGTTTTTTCGACGGGGAGAGGCCACTGCGAACGCTCTTTGACCCAGAACATACCCTTCCAACACCACGCGCGTGCGTTTGCTCCTCCCGGAAGCCGTGACAATTTATTATTATGCGCACGTATTATGAGTCACATAGCAAATGTTAGGCGCGTCATGAGCGACGAAGACACCTGGCGGAGCGAATACGCGATCGAGACGTCTGCAACCGCAGAGACGATCTGGAGCATCTTTCGCGATGTTCCGGGCTGGAAAACCTGGAATGCAGGCATCGAGCAGATCGACATCGATGGGCCCTTTGCGGCCGGCACCTGGTTCACGATGACGCCCCCCGGCGAGCAGGCGCTACGCTCGCGACTGATCGAGGTGCGCGAGAACGCATGCTTCATCGACGAAACGCGGGTCGGCGATCTCGTCGTCAGGGTCGCCCATCGCATCGAGCCCCTTGGATCGGCGCGCACGCGCGTCGTCTATGCGGTCGACGCAAGAGGGCCGCAGGCGTCCGAGATCGGTCCGGCTGTCGCGTCGGACTTTCCCGATGTTCTCGCCAGTCTCGCCAAACTCGTCGAAGCGAGATCGGCATGATTGCGGCCGGCAAAAGATAACGGCCGGCGAAGCGCCGGCCATTTTCGAAATCATCGTGCCGCGAGGTGGATCAGACCGCGGAGGTGATCCACTGCTGGAGCTTCGCCTTCGGCGCCGCGCCGACCTGACGGGAGGCCATCTCGCCACCCTTGAAGATCATCAGGGTCGGGATCGACATCACGCCGTACTTCGACGCGGTCTTCGGGCTCTCGTCAACGTTGAGCTTCACGATCTTGACCTTGTCGCCCATCGCACCGGCGATCTCGTCAAGCGCGGGTGCGATCATGCGGCAGGGGCCGCACCATTCCGCCCAGAAGTCGACGACCACAGGACCGTTCGCCTTGAGCACTTCGGCTTCGAAGTCGGTATCGGAAACCTTGCCAACGGCCATGGGAGTACCTCACTCGGTTGAAAGAGAATCGGCGCGACGTGGAATCGCGCCCGGGATCATGGCGTCAACCTATGAACGGCTCCTTGCCGGGTCAAGGACGCTCACGCCGACATGAAGGGATGCCAGCGCCGCGTCCAGCGCGGGGGCTGAAATCTCCATATATTCAAGGGCCTCGGTCCAGAGCAGGACGGCGCGGATCGGCTTTTGGGGATAAAGCCGCGCCAGCACCGCCCGATACAGCGCAAGCTGGCGGACATAGGCGGCGAGGGCTTCCGCGGCGCTCTTGGGGGCGGTCTGGCTGGTCTTGAAATCGACGATCAAAACCTCGTCTGGACGAACGACCAGCCGGTCGATCTGCCCCGACACCAGCGCCGGCGGGCGGCCCGGCCGGTCGAGTTTCCCGACAATGGCGACCTCCGCCCGGCTGCCCTCGGCAAACACCGGCGCAAAGCGCGGTTCGGCGATCAAGGCGAGCACCTTGTCGACCAGTGTGACGCGATCGGCCTCGGCCCAGTCGCCGGCATTGCGGGTCATGAAGCCGAGCGCGGCCTCGCGCCGGCGCTTCGTGGCAATGTCGGGCAAGGACTGCAGCAGCCGATGCACCAGCGTGCCGCGCTGCAGCGCCAGTGCGCGCGACTGGACTGATTCGCCAGTCCGAACCACGCGACCTTCCTCGACCGACTGCCCGGAGGGACGCACCGGATCCTCGTCGACGCTCTCACGCGGCGCAGGCGTCCGCAACCAGTCCGGCAAGATGATGGTCTGGTCCATGCTTGTCGCCGGCGTGCCCAGCGCTGGGACATCCTCGGGGCGCGCAGATCGGGTCGCCTTGCCGAGCGGCGTTTCGATCGTCTGCTTGTCCAGGCCGGAGCCGGCGAGCCCGCTGTCGATAAGGTCGTACCAGCTCAGCTTGCGGACGGCTCTCATGTTGCCGGGCAGGCAGCCGCCGACGATCAGCCGATCGGCCGCGCGCGTCATCGCGACATAGAGCAGACGGCGATATTCGTCCTCGGTCTCTTCCAGCATCGCCTTGCGCGCGTCGGCCACGGGCTTGGGATCGTCCGCCTTGCGCCCGGCCCAGACCACGACCTCGCCGCCATTGCCGCGCGGCACGTGGATCAGCCGCATCCGCTGCGAGTCCGCGGGCGACGAGGTGGTGTCGACCATGAACACGACCGAAGCCTCGAGACCCTTGGCGCCATGCACCGTCATCACCCGCACCTCGTCGCGGGTGATTTCCATGTCGCGCTTCACCTCGGTGTCGGCCGAGCGCAGCCAAGCCATGAAACCCTGCAGCGAGGCCGGTGCCTTGCGCTCGCAGTTCAGCGCCAGCTCCAGAAATTCGTCGAGCGCGTCGTTGGCCTCATGACCAAGCCGGCGCAGGATTCGCGCGCGGCTGCCGTCGCCGCCGAGCAGCCAGGCATAGAACGCGAACGGCGTCTCGTCGCGCGCCCGGATCTCGCAGGCTTCGAGGCGCCGCAGCACGGTTGCGAACTTGTCGCTTCCAGCGGCATGCTCGCCGAGCGCGCGGCGCAGCGATCCCTTGCGGTTATGGGCAAGCTGAAACAGGTCGTCGTCGTCGAGACCGAACAGCGGGCTCTTCAGCGCCACCGCAAGCGCGAGATCGTCCTGCGGCAGCAGCAGCGCATCGGCGAGGTTCATCAGATCGATGATCGCGATGTGCTCGGTCAGTTTCAGCCGGTCGGCACCGGCGACGGGAACGTTGGCGTGCTTCAGCGCCTGGATCACCGCGTCGAACGCGTTGCCGCGCCGGCGCACCAGGATCAGCATGTCGCCGTAACGCAGCGGCCGCCGCTCGCCCTCATGTCCCGTCAGCGTGCCGCTCTCGACCAGCCGCTTGATCTCGGTCTGAATGCGGCGGGCAAGCTTGACCTCGGGACTGGTGACGGCAACGCCGTCGAACGGCGCGCGCCAGCCCTCGATGTCCTGCCGGTCATCGGCCTCGGCAAGATCCCACAGCTCGATCACGCTCGGGCCGGCGTCGGCGAGCGCATTGTGCAGGGGATGGCCGATCTCGACCGAATGAATGCTCTTGTAGATCTGCGGATCGCGGAAGACGTGGTCGACCGAATGCAGGATCGCGGCGCCCGAGCGGAACGAATAGGTGAAGGCGACCGGATCGAATTTCAGCCCGGCGGCGGTGAACTTGCGGTCCAGCTCGCGCCGCCGCGCGTCGAATTCGTGCGGCGCCGCGCCCTGGAACGAGAAGATCGACTGCTTCTCGTCGCCGACGGCGAAGACCGTGCGGTTCAGCCCCTCGCGCGCGCCTTCGCCGGCAGTGAACTCCGAGATGATGTGCGCGACGATGTCCCACTGCCGCGGGCTGGTGTCCTGGGCCTCGTCGATCAGCACATGATCGACGCCCCGGTCGAGCTTGTAATGGACCCATCCGGAGGAGATGCGGTTCAGCAGCGCCAGCGTCTTGTCGATGAGATCGTCGTAATCGAGCAGCCCGCGTTCCTGCTTCTCGCGGCGGTAGTTCGCAGCGGCGGCCGTCGCGATATGCAGCAGGGCCGCGGTGCGATCACGCACCGTCACCGCACGGCGCTTCTCGACCAGTCCAGTGACTCGCTGCGCTTCGTTTTCGAACAGGCGGGCGACGGATGGGTTGTGATCGCAAAACTTCTTGGTCAGCACCGCCTTGCGCGGCAGCTTTTCATCGGTGAGAAAGACGCCGAGATAGGCATCGACCTGTGCCGCACCGGAGAACACTTTGGCCTCGCGCAGCCGGCTGGCCTGGTCGTTGTCGGACTTGCTGCCGTCTTCCAGTGCAAAGGCGATGTCGTCCCAGCGCGAGCGCGGCAGGAACGGGCCATCGAGAATCTCCGTCTCGACGTCTTCAATACGGTCGCTTGCGTTGACGCCGAGGACGGCGGCCATCTGTTCAGCCGCTGCCGTGGCGTCGCCGGCTTCATCGGTCCAGGCCATGAAATGGTCGCGGCTGAGACAGGCCTCGCGCACGACCTCCTTGAAGGTGACATCGGCGGCGCTCGCCATCGCGGTCAGAAGGGCTCGGCCGGTAACGCTTTCCGGATCACGCGCGGCTTCCAGCAGCACCTTCAGATTGGCGCGCTCCATCATGTCGGTCTGGTCGCGCTCGTCGATCACGGCGAAGCGCGCCGGCACATTGGCCTCGAACGGGAACTGCTGCAGCAGGCGCGTGCACAGCGCGTGGATGGTCTGCACTTTCAGTCCACCAGGCGTCTCCAGTGCGCAGGCGAATAGTTTTCGCGCCTCGCGGCGCAGCTTTGCATTGGGATGCGGGATTCCGACCGCGCGGATCGCCGCATCGAGCCCGGTGTCGTCAAGCGTCACCCAGTGACCCAACGTGGTGAACACGCGCTCGGCCATGTTGGCGGCAGCGGCCTTGGTGAAGGTGATGCAGAGGATCTTTTCCGGCGGCACGCCCGACAGCAGCAGGCGGATCACGCGCTGCACCAGCACATGCGTCTTGCCCGACCCGGCATTGGCCGACACGAAGGCGGAGGCGGTCGGATCGGAGGCACGCGCCTGTCGCGCGCGCACTTCATCCGGGATGGGGCGGGGAGCCTTCACCATTCTTCGATCCCCAGGCCGCCGGCCGCGGACCATTCCTTGATCCGGGCGAGATCGTCATAGGCGCCGTAGCGGTTGGACCACATCGGCAGGTTCAGCGAGGTGTAGGGCTGCTTGTCGTCGTCGAAGGCGCGGATCAGCGTCTCCAGCTTGGCCCGCGCTTCCGCCGCCGCGATATCCGGTGGCTGCGGCTCGTCGCCTGGCTTGTACTTGAGCTCGAGAATGCGCTCCTCGCCCGGCGGATTGTTGCCGCTCAGGCGGACATAGACGAGTTGGCTCACCGACGCGCCGGCGTCGATATCCGCGAAACCGCCTTCGCGCAGGATCGCGGCTTCCAATGTGAGCTGCGGCGACAGGCCCATGCGGACCTGTTTGCCTGTCGGCGGCTGTCCGGTCTTGTAGTCGAGAATCGCGTACCCGCCGCCCCGACGGCGCTCGATGCGGTCGGCGCGCGCGGAGAGGCGGAAGCTGCGTTCGTTGTCGAGCCTGATCGAGATCTCGCCGCGGGTCTCCGCGGTGATGGCTTCGATCGAATCGCGGCGCGCCGTCTCCCATTCGCCGAACCAGCGCGCGATGCGCTGGAAGCGCGGCCACCACAGCGCCCGTGCCTCGGGCCGCTCCATCAGCGGCGCAAAATGTTTTTCGCCGATCGCGCGCAGCACACGGGCGGGATCGTCGGGCAGATGCGCGGCGAACGTTTCGGTGAATTCACCGAGCGCATCGTGGATCGCCGAGCCGCGGTCGGCGGCCGACAGCGGCATATCAACGGGATCGAGCGCAGCGAGCTTCAGGATGCGTTTGGCGTAAATTGTGTAGGGATCGCGCAGCCAGTCTTCGATTTCGGTGACCGACATCGTCAGCGGTCGCGTCGCGCGCGGCGGCCGTGGCCCCGGCTGCTTGACCGGCTTGACCTCGGCGGGCTGGTCCAGCGCGCCTGCGAACTGCACGTATTTCTGGCCGGCGCGAACAGCGGCACTCCAGAGTTCGTCGCCTGCGACCGCCTCTAACCGGTGCAGGAAGCGCGAGGCCACCGCCGGCGCGCCGCCGGCCTTGGCGGAATGGGTGAGGATCACCTCGCCGCCGCCGAGCAGTTGCGCAAAGTCGTGCGCCGAGAGGCCGATCCGGCGCTCCGGCAGATCGAGACCGAGCTCGTGTCGCATCGGCCGGCTGAGCCAGGGATCGATGCGCGGCGCCGGCGGCCAGACGCCTTCGATCAACCCGCCGATGATGATGCGGTCGGCCTGCATCAGGCGCGATTCCAGCGGACCGTAGATCTGCAAGCCCGCGCCCGGCTTATCCGCCGCCGCACCGCGCGATCGCCGAACGCAGTCTGGAAGACCTCGGCATAGTCGGACAGTGGCACCATCAATCCGCTGGTCGTGCCGCCGCGCAGCAGGTCGTCGAAGGCGCTGGCGAGCGCGAGGCCTTCACGCCCCTCGAAAGCGAGTGGAACGCCCTGCTCGTCGCGCGACAGCTCGATCATGATCTCGCGATGCCGATGCCCAAGCTCGGCGAAGTCAAACGGCTTCGATGACGCCAGGCTCTCGATCGGCGCCAAGGCTTTTGCAAGGCGTCGATCAGCGCCTGGATGCGGTCGAGATCCTCGGCCTTGAGACGCGCGCGCGGTTCGGCCTTGTGCAGCGCGGAGGCCTCGCTGCGCCACAGCTTTGCCAGCTCGTCGCGAAAGCGATTGAACTCACGCAGAAGGCCGCCCGTGCCTGCGGGCGGGCGCGTGCCGCGCAATATCGCGAGCTCCAACGCCTCGATCGCCGTCTTCCATGCGCCAGGCAGCCGGCCGAGCCGGCACAGCGGATGTTTCAGCATCGCGAGCAGCGTCGGCGGCTCCAATCCCTTGGTTGCCGCCTCAGCCACAAGGCGCGCAAACACGCCAGCGGAGGTTTCCATCAGCACGTCGCCGCCGGAATCGTCAAAGGCGAGATCCCATCGGGTTAGCGCGGCCATCACGCGCCGCGCCAGCGCGCGATCGGGCGTCACCAGGGCCGCCGATTTGTCGAGATGCCGCGCCTCGCGCATGGCGATCGCGATGGCGAGCGCCTCCATTTCCGGATTGGGAGCTTCGACCACCGCGAGATCTTTCATGCCGCCGGCGATCTTTGCTGCGACATCCGGTTGCTTCAGCCGGTCGTGCCAGACTTCCGTCTTGGCCGAGGGGCGCATCGATTCGGAGGCCAGCAGATCGCGGCCGCCTTCGGCCGGCGGCTGAAGGATCTCGACATCGCTGCGCTTGATGCGGAAACGATCCAGCAGCGCGTGCATGGCATATTGCGGATGGTTCGAGGCCGGATGCTCCGCGAACTTGCCGAGGGAATCTCGCACGCCGCCGATGCTGCGCCAGGCGTCCTCGTCGAGATCGGTGTCGAGGCCCGGCAGCACCACCGCGCCATGCGGCAGCGATGCAACCGCATGCAGGAATTTCGCCGTGGCCGGCATCGATCCGGTCGAGCCCGCTGCGATCACGGGCCCATGGGGATGCGCGGTCAGCCGTTTGGCTTCGGCCGCGATCAGGAGATCGCGCCGCGCCGCCGGCTCGATCCGGTTGATCTCGGCGAGATGGCCGGGCCAGGCGATGCGGGCGATGCGCAGGAATTCGAGCGAGTGCTGCCAGTAGCGATCGAGCTGGTCCGGCACCAGCCCATCGAGTGCGCTCCAGTCGACGCCGCGCGTCACCATGTCGTCGATCAGGCGGGCGAGGTCGCCGGCCAGCGCCAGCGTCGAAGCGGGACCGCCGACCACCAGCGGCGCCAGCACCGGACCCTTGGCCCAGGCAGCAACGAGTTGCGCCAGCGTCAGCCGCCGTTCCAGCTCGCCGAGCCGCGGTGGAATGTCGAGCGGCGTTGCGCCGGAAAACTGCTCGCCTTCGTCGGCGAAGGCCAGTTCGTCCTCGTCGATGTCGCCGAGCGCGACGATGCGCGGCAGCACCACGGCGTTCGCCGCCATCTCGTCGAGGAAGATCTCGCGGACGACGCGCATGGCGCGCCGCGTCGGCAGATAGAGCGTGGCGTCCGCCAGCCGCGCCGGTTCCCTGCGCGCCTCGAACCCTTCGACCAGCCGGCCGTCGAGCAGGCTCGATACGATCGTGCGCAAGAACGGAACTGAGAGGGGAACGCTGAAAACGCGCATGGGCTGCCTGATTCGGGAATCAGGCGCCAATATAGGGGGCGGACTCAAATGGATATGGGCCGGGGCGAAATCGTCCCCGCTGTTCGCGGCGCTGGGACGGTTTCGTAGGGGAAAAGGGCGTTAGCGCCGCGCCCACGACGTCTCTCACCGAATTCTCAGCTTAAGCGGTGGGCACGCTTCGCTTTGCCCACCTACGGCACCGTGTTTGGGGCGACCTACGCCACGCTCTCCAGAAACGCCTCTTCCGCGGCGTGCACCGCATCTGGCGTGCCGACATGCATCCAGACGCCGTCGAGGCGGAGGCCGAACAGGCGCTCCTGCTCATTGGCGCGGTCGAACATTTTCGTCAGCGAGAACTCGCCCTGCGGTGCGTCCGCGAAGATCGTCGGCGACAGGACGGCCGCGCCCGCATAGACGAACGGGACGATCTCTTTTTCCTTGCGCTTGCGCAGCGCACCGTCGGGCAGCATGCCGTAATCGCCGCGGCCGCCATAGCCGATGCTGGTCGCCGTCGGTGCCATCAGCAGCAGGATGTCCATACGAGCGGGGTCGAAGTTTTCCGCGAGCCGGGTCAGATTGGAGCGCACGCCGTCGATCCACAGCGTGTCGGAATTGACGTGGAAGAACGGCGCATCGCCGAGCAGGGGCAGCGCCTTGACCACGCCGCCGCCGGTGCCGAGCACCTGGTCGCGCTCGTCCGAAATGGTCACGCGGGGATGCTGGCGCGTTGCAGTGTGATCGATGATCTGGTCGGGCAGATAGTGCACGTTGACGACAGCCTCGGTCACGCCGGCCAAGGCGAGCTTGTCGAGCACGTGGTCGAGCAACGGCTGGCCGGCCACCGGCACCATCGGCTTCGGCATCTTGTCCGTCAGCGGACGCATGCGCAGGCCGAACCCTGCGGCGAGCACCATGGCTTTGGTCGGTTTGACGGACATCCTTCGCTTTCTCGAACCTCTGGTATCTCTGCGATCGTGGCAAGCCTAGCACGGGCCCCGGTCAGCCGCACCGCATCTCAACCGCCTTAATCACCCGCCGTGACGGTTGTGCGACGTGTGTTGCCGTCACGCCCCGGCGGCTGTGGAGCGCGCCTTTTTCTTCCTGTCGCCTTGCTTGAGGAAATTGACGCCGATCTGGTCGCCATTGACCCAGGCCAGTTCGCAGCGCCGGTAAGCCAGTCCGGTCGACGACAGCAGCAGAAAAAATTCCTTGAGGTGGAGGCCTTCGACCGAACCGCCGATGGTCAGCGTGGCGCCGCTCTCGGAGACATCCTCCATGGTGCATTCGCGCCGCCAGGTGCCGTCGATCGCCATCATCTGGGCCGAAATCCCACGTTCGAAAACAACCCTGCTGTTCCCGCGCTGGTCCGTCATGACCGCCGTCTGCCCTTGCTCCAGCCCCGATTTGCCCGGCTGCCCGCGGGCGATGATACCGATGCGATGGCTAACAGCCGGTAAACCGGTTTGGGCTCAGGATCGGGGCGGCGGGACGTTGGCGAGATACCAGTCGCGCAAATGCTCAAGGGTCGGATGCGCGAGCGAGCGCTGCAGATAGGTCCAGATCCGCGGCTGGTGGCGCAGATAATGCGGCTTGCCGTCGCGGCGATTGAGCCGGGCGAAGGTGCCGAGCAGGCGCGTGTTGCGCTGCGCCGACATGATGGCATAGAGCTCGGCAAAACCGGCCGGATCGAAGCTTGCATCGTCAATGCGGCGCGCCTTGATGTAGCGCGACAGCAGCGTCAGTTCGAGGGGTTCGGGCACGTCGATGCGGGCGTCCTGAAGCAGCGACACCACGTCATAGGAGTGCGGTCCGAGCACGGTGTCCTGGAAGTCGATCACGCCGACTCGCGCCATGCCGGTTCGCTCCGCGAGCCAGATCAGATTGGGCGAATGGTAATCGCGGATGATCCAGGTCTTCGGCGCGGCCAATGGCTTCTTCAGCAGTTCGCGCCACATCGCGAAGAACTCCGTGCGCTTCTCGTCGCTCAGCGGCACGTTGCGATCGGGCAGATACCATTCCGGCATCAAGCCGATTTCAATCAGCAGTGCGTCGGTGTCCCAAGCGGGAATGGCATAGGTTTTCCCGTCCAGCGGCAGCGTCTCCGGCAGAGCCTTGCCGTGTAGCACGGCCAGCACGTCGGTCGCGGCTTCATAGCGCTCGGTGATCGGGCGCGGTGGATCACCTTCGATCACGCCTTCGCTGCCGAAATCCTCCGAGATCAGGAAACCGTGGTCGAGATCAACATGGTGGATCGCGGGCGCCGAGATTCCTGCCGCGCGCAGGCCCTCGTCGACGGCGACGAACGGCTTGATGTTCTCCGCAAGATGCACCGCGGCGCTGTAGGACTTGCCGTGGTAGATCGCGGCGCCGTCGGGGCGCTGTGGCGAGTTCATGAGGATGACGACGCCGTCGACGCGGATCAGCCGCGCATAGGAGCGCGTCGAGGCGTCGCCGGCCATGCGCTTGCGGCCTGCGTCGATATAGCCGGACGCATCGAGGAATTCGCGCAGCGCCTTCAGCCGCGCGACCGTCGCCGCCCCCTTGCCGTAGCCGGTGACGTCGGCGGCCCGTGCATTCGAGCCCAGCGCCGGGCGGTGCGTCAGCGCGATGTCGATGCGGTCCGCGGGCATCGCCGACGGCGCACGCTCCGGCCATTCGATCAGCACCAGCGTGGCATCCGGCAGGGGCGACAGCCCGATCTCCTCGAGCTCGCTCTCGTCTTCGACGCGATAGAGATCGGCGTGCATCACCGGAAATGCGGCCAGCTCGTAACCCTGCACCAGCGTGAAGGTCGGGCTCGGCACTTCCAGCTCTTCGTCATCGGCGAGATAGCGGATCATGGCGCGAGCCGCGGCAGTCTTGCCGGCACCGAGATCGCCGGTGAGCGTGATGACATCGCCCGGGCCGATCAGCAGCGCGAGATCGGCCATCAATTGCGCGGTGGCTGTCTCGTTGTGAAGCGCAACGGAGAATGTGGCCTGCACAATCATTCGGCGGCGTCGCGATGCGCCGCCTGGTCGGTCGGGAAGTCGCAGATCACGACCGTGCCTTTGCCGACAACCAGATCGACCTGCACCTTGCCGCCATGCAGCTCGACGAAGGAGCGAACCAGCGACAGGCCGAGCCCGGCACCGCGATGACGCGAGCCCTGCGAGCGGCTTTCGAACCAGTTGAACACCTTGTCCTTCATGTCGGCGGGTATTCCAGGGCCGGAATCTGTCACAATGAAGACAACGCTGCGCTCGGTGCGGCGGGCGCTGATCCCGACTGTGGAATCCTGCGGCGAGAAGCCGACGGCATTGGCGAGCAAATTGTAGAGCACCTGCACCACGCGCTTCTCGTCGCCGACAAAACTGCCGACATCGGGCGCGATCTCGACCTTGAGGCGGATGCGGTCGGTAGCGAGCCGGTCCTGGATGCCTTCGGCGGCGAGCTCGATGGCCTTGCTGACGTCGACCGGACCGAGTTCCAGCTTCATGGCGCCGGCGTCGATGGTGGCGAGATCGAGAATGTTGTTGGTCAGCGCCAGCAGCGCATTGGTCGATTTGGTGACGTAATCCAGGTATTCGGCCTGCTTCGGCGTCAGCGGCCCCGTCGAGGGATCGCTGAGGAAATGCGCGAAGCCGATGATGGTGGTGAGCGGCGAGCGCAGCTCGTAGGAGACGTGGTGGACGAAATCCACCTTCATCTGGTCGGCGGTCTCCAGCGCCTCGTTGCGCTCGCGTAGAGCGCGCTCGACATTCTCGGTGTCGGTGATGTCCTGGAACGTCAGCATGGTGGCGCCGTCATGCAGCGGGCGGATCATACCGTCCAGCACGCTGCCGTCCTTGCGCTCCAGCTTGAGCGGCACGTCGGCGCGGTTCTCGATGGACGTGATGGCCTCGCGGATCTGGCGCCAGACCACGGGATCGTCGTACAGCTGATGGCACCAGCTCTCGACGGTCTGGATATGCGGTTCCTCGCGCATGGCGTCGCTAGACAGCTTCCACATCCGCAGGAGCGCCGGATTGAACAGCTGCGCCCTGCCGTTGCTGCCGAACACGGCGACGCCTTCGGCGAGGCTGTCCAGGGTCTCGCGCTGGACCCGGATCATGCCGTCGAAGCGGCGGGCGAGCTCGAGGCTTTCGGTGACGTCGTCGAACAGATAGGTGACGCCGCCTTCGGGATTCGGCGTGGTGACGACGGACAGCGCGCGGCCGTCGGGCAGGTACCAGGTGTCCTTGGCGGCCTCGACCGCGCGATAGGCCTCGTGCAGCTTGGCCTTCCAGGCGCGGAAGTCCGGCTGCTCCGGCAATTTGCGGGCGGCGCGGAGCCGGTCGAGCACGCTGGAATCGTCGGGATTGGCGTCGAGGAAGCTGCGGTCGAGGTCCCACAGCCGGCGGTAGGAATCGTTATAGAAGGCGAGCCGGCGCTGGCCGTCGAACACGGCCACGCCGGAGGAGAGCTGGTCGAGTGTGCGGCGATGGGCTTCCGCCATCCGCACCAGGGCTGCGCTCAGCGCGTCCGCTTCGCTGGCGTCGATCGCGACGCCGACATTGCCGCTGCCGACATTGACGGCGCGCACGTCGTACATGCGCCGCTCGCCGCCGGTCACGATCGGCAGCCGCGAGGTGAAGCTCGCGGCGTCCTTCAGGCTGTGCTCCATCGCAGTGCGGTCGGCCCTGTCGAGCAGCTCAAGCTTGCGCTCCCGCGCATCAGCGATGCTGGCGGCTTCCGTGGCGCGCACATAGGCCGGATTGGCGAAGGTCAGCGCGCCGTTCTGGCCCTTGGCCCAGATCGGCCATGGCGCCGCAGCGGCGAAGCCGCGCAGCATCTCGGTTTCGTCGGACAGCGCCTTATAGCGCAGTTGGGTCTCGGCCAGATCGCGGCGCAAGCCTGAGAGTTCGCGAATCCGGACAATGGCTTGGCCGCCGATGGCGCGGCCGATTGCTTCCAGCGTGTGGCCGTTGGCGGTGGTCAGCGTGATCTGGAAGCCGTCGCCGCGCTCGCGCAGGGCATCGACGGCGTGATCCATTTGCAGTGCCGGTTCCGGCGGTAGCCAGGTTCCGAAGGCGAGCACGCGTTGCGGCGACGAATCGCGCGGCAGCACCAGCGCGATGTCCCCGGAGATCTGCGCGCGATCGTCGCCGGCAGGCCAGGAGATCAGAACCTGCGGTTCTGCGAACAGCAGCGCGCCGAAGCGGTCGGACTGCAGCTGGAGTTCCCGGATCCGCGCGCGCAACGCCGCCTCGGTCTTGGCCTTGCCGACGCGCGTGCGCATCAACAGGATCGCGGCCACCACGGAGAAGCCGAGCAAAGCCAGCGCGGTGGCCAGCACCGCGAGCTCCTGCCGGTTGAAATCCAGCAATATCGAGAGTGTGTCGACGAGGTCGGCGGCCTCAGCCGGCGCAGCCGGCAGCAACGCTGCGAGAGCGCCTCCCAACAAGCCGTTGCGCGCCAACGAAGTGCACGACAACAGCGTCCGACGCATCGACACGATCACGCCTGACATAGTTGCCCCAAGACCGCACGAATTTGCGCGCGGCGACCCCCGCCGCACGCGAATCAAACGACAATACCCTCACCGTGACTCCACCGGTAAGAGTCCAGACCGTGAACGCAAAGCTGGCCCCAAAAAATGCCGGGCGTGGGTTCCAGTCCACGTCGTTCTTCGGGATGATTGCTCAATTCGGTTAGCGCCCGGTCGAGCCGAAGCCGCCGGCGCCGCGATCGGTCGAGGACAGCGTCGCGACCGGAACCAACGCGGCCTGGACCATTGGCGCGATCACCATCTGCGCGATGCGCTCGCCGCGCTTGATCACGAAGGAGTTGCCGTGGTTGATCAGGATGGCCTTGATCTCGCCGCGATAGTCGGCGTCGATCGTGCCGGGCGAGTTCAGGACGGTGACGCCGTGCTTGGCCGCAAGCCCCGAGCAGGGCCGCACCTGGGCCTCGTGCCCGGGCGGCAGGGCAATCGCAAGCCCGGTCGGCACCAGCGCATATTGGCCGGGCGCCAGCGTGATCGGTTCGCTGTCCGCCACCGCAGCCAGCAGGTCGAGGCCGGCGGCCTCCGCGGTCTGATAGGCCGGCAGCGGCAGGCCTTCCGCGTGGGGCAGGCGTTGCAGTTCGACCGTGACTTTGCTGCTCAAGATGCCGGCTCCAGGGATTTGTCGGTCACGCTTTTCACGATATGTGCGACCAGTTCGATGGCGACCTGTTCCTTGGTCATCACCGGCCAGGAATCAACTGCAATCTCGCCGTTGCTCTCCAGCATTCTTGCTGATGAGGTGCACGGTATTGCGGTCGCCGCCCATCACGCCCGTCGCGGGCGAGACGTCATTGGCGACGATCCAGTCGCAGCCCTTGCGGGCGAGCTTGGACTTGGCGTTTTCGATGAGATGCTCGGTCTCGGCGGCAAAGCCGATCACCAGCGGCGGACGCTTGTCGGCGAGCTTGGAAATCGTGGCCAAGATATCGGGGTTCTCGACCAGCTGAAGCGGCGGCATGCCGGCCGAACTCTTCTTCAGCTTCTGCTCGCCTTCATTGGCGACGCGCCAGTCGGCGACGGCCGCGGCGAAGATCGCGATGTCGGCCGGAAGTGCGGCCTGCACCTGCTCCAGCATCTGCCGGGCCGATTCCACGTGCTTTACCGTCACGCCCTGGGGATCGCTGAGGTCCACGGGGCCGCTCACCAGGATCACGTCGGCGCCCGCGGCCTGTGCCGCCGCGGCAATGGCAAAGCCCTGCTTGCCCGACGAGCGGTTGGCGATATAGCGCACCGGATCAATCGGCTCGTGTGGGGCCTGCGGTAATCAGCACGCGCTTGCCGGCGAGCGGACGGGGCACCGGCGGCGCAGCAGCCGCTCGGCGGCGGTGGCGATCTCGATCGCCTCGGACATGCGGCCGACGCCGGCCTCGCCCGCTTCCGCCATCTCGCCGGAGTTGGGGCCGATCAGCATGACGCCGTCACGCTGAA
This sequence comes from Bradyrhizobium sp. RDM12, assembly GCF_051917485.1. Taxonomy (NCBI): domain Bacteria; kingdom Pseudomonadati; phylum Pseudomonadota; class Alphaproteobacteria; order Hyphomicrobiales; family Nitrobacteraceae; genus Bradyrhizobium; species Bradyrhizobium sp. RDM12. Next base: position 1,091,240 of record NZ_CM133064.1, on the reverse strand, counting down.
GCTGCGCGAGGTTGCGGCGGGTCGCCGCGTTGTTCCACATCAGTGGGTTCATCGCCGGCGCGATCAGTATCTTGCGGTTGGTCGCGAGCAAGATGGCGCTGGCGAGATCGTCGGCATGGCCGTTGGACATCTTGGCCATCAGGTCGGCAGTCGCCGGCGCGACCACGATCAGATCGCAGTCGCGGGCGAGGCGGATATGGCCGGCGTCGAACTCGCTCTGGGGATCGAACAGGTCCGTGTAGACGCGTTCATGCGAGAGGGCACTGACCGAGAGCGGCGTGACGAACTGCTCCGCCGCCTTGGTCAGCACGCAGCGGACCTCGATGCGCCGCTCCTTCAGCCTGCGGATCAGGTCGAGCGACTTGAACGCCGCGATTCCGCCGCCAATGATCAGGGTGACGCTGGCCTCGGGAAGGGCGCCTGTGCGCGCCGACGCGGGCGCGTGGGGTGCCTCGGGCGGTACAGCAAACGGCGTCAGCGGCTCCTCGCGGCCCTCGATCAGCTCCCGCAGGATGACCCGGACCTCTTCCTCGACCGATCTGTGGTTTTTGGCCGAGCGGAGCCGCAGATAGGTTTTGACGTGTTCGTCGAGCTTGCGGATGGTCAGGCTTGCCATAACGCTCCCCGGGGCCGGAATGATAGCGATGCTATCACTGGCGTGATTGCAGTGCAATCATAGATTCCGGACGGCGATCAGGATGCCGATGAAGGTCAGGGCAATGATCCAGACCGCCACGGTGCGCCAGCGGTTCTTGCGCCCTTCGCTGCGACCCATCGCGGCGATGCTCTCCGGCGACAGCCGGATGCCATCCCGCGTCATGGTCTCGAGCTGCTCGAGCACCGCGACCGAGCGGGCTGCAAGGTCCGGGAGGCGCATCAGGATGCGGGCGAGATCGCCGCCGCCGGCCAGCGCGCCCTGCACCCGGCCGATCGGTCCGAGATTGCGCTCGATCCATTCGCGCACGACGGGATCGGCGACCTTCCAGATGTCGAGCCTGGGATCGAAGCCGCGTGCCACGCCCTCGACCACGACCATGGTCTTCTGCAGCAGGATCAGCTCCGGCCGCGTCGTCATGTCGAACAGGCCGGTGACCTCGAGCAGCAGCGTCAGCAGACGCGCCATCGAGATTTCCTCGGCGGTGCGGTTGTGAATGGGCTCGCCGATGGCGCGGATGGCTTGCGCGAAATTCTCGACCGAGTGATGCGCGGGCACGTAGCCCGCCTCGAAATGCACTTCGGCGACGCGGCGATAGTCGCGGGTGATGAAGCCCAGCAGGATTTCGGCGAGGAAGCGCCGCTCCTTCATGCCGAGCCGGCCCATGATGCCGAAATCAACCGCAACGAGACGGCCGGTGTCGTCGAGGAACAGGTTGCCGGGGTGCATGTCGGCGTGGAAGAAGCCGTCACGCAGCGCATGGCGCAAAAAGCTCTGGATCACCTTGCGGCCGAGATCGGGCAGGTCGACCTGGGCTTCTGCCAGCCGCCTGTGGTCATTCAGCGCGATGCCGTCGATCCATTCCATCGTCAGCACGTTGTGCGTGGTGCGGTCCCAGTCGACATCAGGCACGCGAAAATCGGGATCGTCCTGCGTGTTCTCCGCCATCTCCGACAGCGCGGCCGCCTCGAGCCGCAGGTCCATCTCCATCGCGACCGAGCGCGACATGGTGTTGATGACTTCGATCAGCCGGAGCCGGCGTGCCTCGGCCGAATAGGCCTCGGCCTTGTGCGCGACGAAGAAGAAATCGGAGAGGTCGCGGCGGAAGCGGAGGCTACGTTCGGCCTGAGTACCTTGACCGCGACCGCCTTCCGGACGCCGTTGCGCAACACCTCGCCGCGATGCACCTGCGCGATCGAGGCGGCCGCGACCGCGGGGCCGAGGCTCGCGAACACATCCGTCAACGGGCGCTCCAGCGACGCCGCGATCACGGCTTCCGCCTCCGTTTGCGAAAACGGCGGCAGGCGATCCTGCAGGCTTTCCAGGTCACGCGCCATGGCAACGCCGACGACGTCGGGCCGCGTCGCCAGAAACTGCCCGAGCTTGAGATAGGCCGGGCCCATCCGGGTCAGCGCGCGCGACATCCGCGGACCATCCTGCGGGCCGCGCCGCTCGATCATGCGCGCAAGCTTCAGCGCAAGCTGTCCGGGCGGCGGCACCAGGCCCGGATCGACGGAGCCGAACACGCCCTCGCGCGCGAACACGAACGCGGCGCGGATCAGGCGCGAAATGTGGGTGATGGCAGAGATCACAAACGCCAGCCCGAATGCAGTGCGACGATGCCGCCGGTCAGGGTCTGAAAGCCGACGCGGGAGAAACCGGCGTCGCGGATCATGTCGGCGAACGCATTCGGCTTCGGAAACTTGCGGATCGATTCGACGAGATATTGGTAGGATTCGGCATCGCCCGTGACCATGCGCCCGAGCGGCGGGATCACCTTGAACGAGAACAGATCATAGATCCTGTCGAGGCCGGGCATCTCGACGGTAGAGAATTCGAGGCACAGGAAGCGGCTGCCGGGCTTGAGCACGCGATAGGCCTCGCGCAGCGCCTTGTCGATCTGGGGAACGTTGCGAATGCCGAAAGCGATCGTATATGCGTCAAAGCTGCGATCGGCGAAGCCGAGCGCTTCGGCATTGCCTTCGACGAAATCGACCTGGGTTTCGAGATGCCGCTTTGCGGCGCGCTCGCGGCCCACCGCCAGCATGTCGGAATTGATGTCGCAGACGGTGGCATGGAAGCCCGAACCTGCCGCCTTGGCGGCCCGGAACGAGATGTCGCCGGTGCCGCCGGCAACGTCGAGCAACGCGAACGGCCGGTCGCCTCGCGGCGGATTCAGCGCGTTGATCATGATGTCCTTCCAGACCCGGTGCAGGCCCCCGGACATCAAATCGTTCATCAAATCATAGCGCGACGCCACGCTGTGAAACACATCGTTCACCAGCGTCTGCTTGTCCCCCAGGGGAACGTCTTTGAAGCCAAAATGCGTGGTTTCGCCCGGCCGATCCATTACTCTACTCCACGACGCGGACCATAGCGCGGCCGCCGCAATGGCGCTATCACACCGCCCTCATAAGGTGAATGCCTGACCATGCCTGAATTGCCCGAAGTCGAGACTGTCCGCCGTGGCCTTCAGCCCGTTATGGAGGGTGCGAAAATCGTCGTTGCGGAGGCCCGCAGGCCCGATTTGCGCTTTCCGTTCCAGTCCGATTTCGTGGCCCGGCTCCAGGGACAGATCGTCACGGGGCTCGGCCGCCGCGCCAAATATCTCATGGCCGATCTCGCCTCCGGCGACGTGCTGTTGATGCATCTGGGCATGTCGGGCTCGTTCCGCGTCATCAAGCCGGACAACGACGCGGCCCCCGGCGAGTTTCATTATCCGAGGGTAAGGACTCCGCGCACGACCACGTGCTGTTTCGGATGTCCTCGGGTGCCGACATCGTCTTCAACGATCCGCGCCGCTTCGGTTACATGAAAGTGATCGCGCGCCACGCGCTCGATGACGAGCCGCTGCTGCGCGATCTCGGTCCAGAGCCGCTCGGCAACGAGTTCGATGCCGCGATGCTGGCGCGCGCCTGCGCCGGCAAGACCACCAGCCTGAAGGCCGCGCTGCTCGACCAGCGCGTGGTCGCAGGCCTCGGCAACATCTATGTCTGCGAAGCCCTGCACCGCTCGCATCTGTCGCCGCGCAGAATCGCCGCGACGCTGTCAACGAAGGCCGGACAACGCAAGGGCGTTGCCGGGGGCGAACCGACGGATCACGCCAAGCGGCTGGTCGGCGCGATCCACACCGTGCTGAACGACGCCATCAAGGCCGGCGGCTCCTCGTTGCGCGACCACCGCCAGACCTCGGGCGAGCTCGGCTATTTCCAGCACTCGTTCAAGGTCTACGACCGCGAGGGTGAAAATGCACGACGCCGCGCTGCGGCGGCACGATCAAGCGCTTCACCCAGAACGGCCGCTCGACCTTCTGGTGCCCGAGATGTCAGAAGTGAAAATTCGGTTCACGGCCGCGAGGCCGTGAGTTTCTGTGAGGACGACGATGTCAACCGGCGTCATTGCGAGCACAGCGAAGCAATCCAGAGTCCCTCCGCGGAAAGATTCTGGATTGCTTCGCTACGCTCGCAATGACGAGGCAGCATTCCGTCTGCCGCCGACATGACCTGATCGATCAGCATGTCGCCGGCGGAGAACTCGAGACGGGTTTCGATCCAGCGCCAGAGGCCGCGGATCTCCTCGGTCGACTTGCCGTTCGACGCGAATTCGTTGACCGCAAGGCCTGAGGCGAGCGAGTCCCGGTGATCGTTGCGTATTACGATCAGGGGGCGCGAGAGCACCTCCGCGAGATCGAGCGCGGTTTCCTCGGCAAGTGTGTTGGCCGCGTTGTCGATGCGCTGACCGCGGATCGGCGTCTGGTTCAGCACGAAGTCGTAGGGCCGCTTCCAGGCGCGCGCGACGCTGAGGGTGGAGACGGTCGCCTCGCCTGGGTCCAGGGGTAACGCCACGCGAACGTGCATCGCTTCTCGATGCTGAGCTTTTCTCGCTCGGGACGTGCATTGCCCGATCCAAAGAGGACCGCGGATGTCCGAATCCACGCTAACGGTGATGGCAGAATCGGGAATGCCAGCTAATCTGTACCATTACTGGACCAGTCATCCTGCGTGTGATGTGCTCGCCGCCGTGAACAAGAGGGACGGGCGGCATGAGCGGCAACTGGCGCGACCGGACGGCAACCACCTTTGACTGCCAGAAGATGCCGGCGGTCTCGAGCCGCGGCATGGTGGTGAGCAACCATCCCCTGGCCTCCAGCGCCGGGGCCGAGATGCTGGCCGCCGGCGGCAACGCGATCGATGCCGCGATCGCGACCCTGTTCACGCTCACCGTGGTCGAGCCGATGATGGTCGGCATCATCGGCGGCGGCATGGCGCATATCCGACTCGCCGACGGCAGCCACCGCTTCATCGACGGCCAGAGCACGGTGCCGGCTGCGGTTCGCGACACCACCTATACCTCCAGGCCGGGCTCTGCCCATGACGTGTTCGACACCGTCGGCAACGAGAACCTCAGTGGCCCGAAGGCCGCCGCCACGCCAGGCTCGCTGAAAGCCTGGTGCGAGACGCTGCGCCGGTTCGGCACCATGTCCTCGCCGACGTCATGCAGCCCGCGATCAAGCACGCCGCGCGCGGCTATGCGGCGACGCCCTATCTGCACGAATGCATCAGCGAGAGCGCCGCCGAGATGCGCAAGGACAAGCCGATCGCGGCAATCTATTTGCCTGATGGAGAACCCTTGAAGGTCGGTGAGCGCGTCGTGCAGGCCGAATATGCCGAGACACTTCGTACTATCGCCGAACACGGCGAGACCGCGCTCTACGAAGGGCCGCTCGGCGACATCGTCGTCGACTACATGGAAAGGACCGGCGGCTTCATCCGACGTGGCGATCTCACGGCTTACAAGACCGTCGAGCGGCAGCCGATCCGTGCCGACTATCGTGGCTGGACCATTTTTGGGCCGCCGCCGCCCGCGGCCTCCGGCGTGCACATCGCGCAGATGCTGAACATTCTTGAAGGCTACGACATCGCTGGCCTCGGTTTCGGCACATCGGAGACTATCCATTACCTTGCCGAGGTCCTGAAGATTGCTTTTGCCGACCGCGCCGCCGCGAGCGGCGACCCGGATTATGTTGGTGTGCCCGTGGAGCAGCTGACGTCAAAAGCCTATGCCGAGGAACGCCGCCGCGCGATCGATCCGCTGCGGGCGCAGGCTTTGGCGCCGGCGTGACGCAACTCGAAAGCGCGCACACCACGCACATGACGGCTGCAGATTCCTTCGGCAACGTGGTCGCGACCACGCAGACCATCAACAATCTGTTCGGTGCGAAGATCATGATCCCGGGTCTCGGTGCCATCGCCAACAATTACATGAACCTGTTCGATCCGCGGCCCGGCCACGCGCTGTCGCTCGCGCCCGGCAAGCGCGTCACGACCTCGATGTCGCCGATGATGGCGCTCCGCGACGGCAAGCTGCGCTATGCACTGGGCCTCCCCGGCGGAAAGCGCATCTTTCCGAGTGCGATGCAGGCGCTGCTCAATCTGATCGACCACGGCATGACCTTGCAGGAGGCGGTCGAAGCGCCGCGGGTCTGGACAGAGGGCAACGTGCTCGAGGTCGAGCAGAAGGTGCCGGAGAGTGTTCGTACGAAGCTCGCCGCGCTCGGCCACCAGGTTCAGCCCGTCGCGACGGTTGCCGGCGGCATGAACGGCATCGCCTTCCATGACGACGGGAGCATGACGGGGCCGCTTGCTGGCGCGCGGACGGCACGCCGGTTGGGATTTCGGGCGGCCTTGCGCGCGCTGGCGTCAGGTTCAGGCTGAGCTGATCATTATTTCCGCACGCAGATCACGCGGACGACCGCCGCCTTCGCGTCGGTTGACGTGCCGTTCGCAATAACGCCGTTCGCCTTCAGGAAATCGCGTACCGCATCTGCTGCGACCATCACGGCCTGCGACGCCGGCACCGCAGTTGCAGGTCCCGCAACCATCGCCGGCTTCAACAGCGCAATGCCGGAGAACTTGCCGTCGGCGTCGATCGCGGGGCCGCCGGAAAATCCAACCGCGGGCGGTGGCGACAGCGCGGCATCGCCGCCACCGACAGAAGCGAGCGCCGCCTTGAAGCTCGACACACCGGCTGCGCCGCCCTGGCTCTGCGGATCGGCGATGCCGACGAAGTCGACACTTGTCTTCGCCGCTCCGCCGGCGAGGCTGAGCGGCCTCAGGCCGCGTGCGCCATAGATGTGCAGCAGCGCGAGGTCGTGCTCCTTGTCCTCGGCGAGACGATCGGCATTGCCGTAGCCGCCGATGGTGATAGCGAGACAGGAATCCGTGACGAGACGGTCGGCCAGAATCGCGCCGTCATCGGTGACGACGATGCCGGTGCCATATTCGACGGTTTTGCGCGGCGGCGGTCCGACTGGCGGCCCCGACGGGAACGCATTGAATGCGCTCGACATTGCGATCACGACCGGCTCGACCGTGTTCTCGGTCGCTTGGTCGTACAAGATCGTCATGATGCGGACTTCGTCGCCCTTGAAGGTGCCGCGCACGTAAAACTTCTTCAGGCCCTGCAATCCTGACAGCACGAAGAAGTCGGGCTTGACCACGGTGTAGTCGACCTTGCGCCCGGCCGGCTCCTTCTTTTCGGCTTCGGCAAGCTTCGCTGGGGTCGGATTAGCCTCCTTGCGACGGCTCAGCAGCACCTGCACCGTTCCGGTCGGCGAGCTCCATTTCGCGCCGTTGGCGTCGGTGGCCTGCTGCGGCACCAGTTTTGAGGGAATGCCGAGCCGTGCGCCGCTGGTCATCTCCGTCACGATCTTCCAGCCGACGCCGTCCTGCTTGCGCCGCGCGGTCTCGGCGAGCGCGGCGCGCTCCTGCGGATTGAGCACGCCGGTCGGCTTGCCGCCTTTGGCTTTCTGGTACTCCTTGATGGCTTCGACCATGCGCGAACTGACGTCGCCGGTGATGGCGCCGTTATATTCGCCGACCCAGGCGAGGTCGGATTGAGCGACAGCCGCTCGGCCTGCGCCATCCCATCCGCGGTTTCCGACGGCGTTTGCAGTGCGGGCGGCTTGATCGGAACGGTCTGGACCAGCTTCGGCTTGGTGCCGGGGACCTGCGGCGTCGTCATCTGGGCGCTCGCGCCTGTGGCAGACGCCAACATCAGTGTTGCCGCAAGCATCGATCTCATGACAAATCCAGCCAGCCCATTGAACGCGCCGCTATTGAAGCACATCTCGTTGGTCGCGAACAATGTTGCGGTGGTTCAGGAGTAGAACAGCTTGCTCAGCCCGGACGAACTCGAACGCTATGCCCGCCATATCGTGCTGCGCGATGTCGGCGGCCCGGGCCAGGCTGCGCTGAAGCGGGCCTCCGCGCTGGTGATCGGCGCCGGCGGCCTCGGTGCGCCCGCATTGATGTATTTGGCCGCCGCTGGTATCGGCACGCTCGGTGTGGTCGATGATGACGTTGTCTCGCTGTCCAACCTTCAGCGCCAGGTCATCCATACGACGCCTGACATCGGCCGGCACAAGGTCGAGAGCGCGGCCGAGCGGATTGCGGCGCTCAATCCGCATGTCCGCTTCGTCGGCCACGCCACCTGGCTCAATGCCGACAATGCGCTGAGCCTGCTCGGCGACTACGACCTCGTGCTCGACGGCTCCGACAATTTCTCGACCCGCTATCTGGTCTCGGATGCCTGTTTCTTCGCGAAGCGGCCGCTGATATCAGCGGCGCTCGGCACCTTCGACGGTTCGCTCACCACCATCCGCGCGCATGAGACAAACGAGCAGGGCGAATTCAACCCGACCTATCGCTGCCTGTTTCCGGAGGCGCCCCCGCCCGGCACCGTTCCGGCCTGCGCGGAGGCCGGCGTCATGGGCGCGCTTGCGGGCGTGATGGGCTCGATGATGGCGCTGGAGGCGATCCGCGAAATCGTCGGTTTTGGCGACGGCCTGGTCGGCCGTCTCCTGATGATCGATGCGCGCGCGATGCGCTTCGAGACGCTGCGTTACGCGCGCGATCCGGCCAATCCGCTCAATGGCGATGGACCGGTCATGACTGACCTCAGTGCCCATCGCACCTGATTGAAGCTGCTACGGAGTGGCTGGCTTCTCGCTGTCGAGATGCGCCATCTGCTCGGCCGCATAGCGCGTGCCGGCGGCAACGTTCGGCGGAAAGGCCTTTGCCAGCGCGCTCAGATGAGCCTGCGTCAGCGTCACCTCGGTGGCGCCGAGCGCCTCGGTGAGACGGTTGCGGGTGCGGGCACCGATCAGCGGCACGATCTCCTTGCCCTGCGCCGCCACCCAGGCGATCGCAACCTGTGCCGGCGTCGCCCCGATCTCGCCCGCGATGGCGCGCAGCCGCTCCGCCAGTGCAAGATTCGCCTCAAGATTCGGACCCTGGAAGCGCGGGCTCATCAGCCGGTAGTCGCGGCCGATCTTCCCTGACTCCTTCGACCAATGGCCGCTGATCAGGCCGCGCGCCAGCACGCCGTAAGCGGTGATGGCGATGCCGAGCTCACGGCAGGTCTTGAGGATGTCGCGCTCGATGCCGCGTTCGATCAGCGAATATTCGATCTGGAGATCGACGATCGGATGCACGACATGCGCGCGGCGGATGGTGTCGGAGCCGACCTCGGACAGGCCGATATGCCTGATGTAGCCGGCCTTCACGAGATCAGCGAGACCGCCGATCGTCTCCTCAATGGGAATGTTGGGATCGAGCCGCGCCGGTCGGTAGACGTCGATGTAGTCGGTGCCGAGTCGTTGCAGCGAATAGGCGAGGAAGTTTCTCGTCACAGCCGGCCGCGAATCGAACCCAACGAATTCGCCGGCGGGGCCGCGCAGCGCGCCGAACTTCACACTGAGCTGTACCCTGTCGCGGGGGACGTCCGTCAGCGCCTCGCGGATCAGCATTTCATTGTGGCCCATCGCGTAGAAATCGCCGGTGTCGAGCAGCGTGATGCCGGCATCGAATGCGGCGTGAATCGTGGCGATGGCTTCGCCGCGATCGGTGGGGCCGTAGACCTCGGACATGCCCATGCAGCCGAGACCGAGGCCCGAGACTTCAGGGCCGGTTGAACCAAGTTTGCGCTGTTCCATGAAGGCTCTCTTCGAAAAGGCGGCGCCTGAAGGACCGCGTGACGAGGGCACATATGCGCCTGCCCCATTGCTGCGATAAGCTGGACAATGCGGAATGGCTTGTTCAGTATAACAAACAATGGCTCCTGACCTCCGCGATCTCGATGCCTTCGTGGCGATCGCCCGCACCCGCAATTTCCGCCGTGCGGCAGTCGAAATTCGTGTGTCGGTGTCGAGCCTTAGCCAGCGGCTGCGCGCCCTGGAGGAACGCCTTGGCGTCCGCCTGATGAACCGCACCACCCGCAGCGTCGCGCTGACCGAGGCGGGGGAGTTGTTGCTATCGCGGGTGGCCCCGGCCCTGCGCGACGTCGGCGATGCCCTGGATCAGGTGCGGGGCCTGCGCGAGACCGCCTCGGGCCGGCTGCGCATCAATGTGCCACCGCCTGCGGTCGATCTCGTGCTGGCGCCGATGGTCGTTCCGTTCCTGCAGGCCTATCCGCAGGTCGATCTCGACATCGTTTCCGAGAGCGGCTTCGTCGATATCGTCAGCGCAGGCTACGATGCCGGCGTGCGCTATGGCGAGCATCTCGCGCAGGACATGGTCGCGATCCCGTTGAGCGGTCCGCAGCACTATGTCGTCGTCGCCTCGCCCGACTATGTCGCGCGCCGCGGCAGGCCGAAGCATCCGAAGGATTTGCTCGATCATGATTGCATTCGCGCGCGCTATTCGAGCGGCGTCATGCATGATTGGGAGTTCGAGAAAGCCGGCCAGATCGTGAAGGTCGATCCGCCGGCAAAACTGATTTCGACGAACATGGGTCTTGCGATGCGCGCCGCGCTCGGCGGCGCGGGTATCTGGGCAAGTCTCAACGGCTATGTCGCCGACGCCGTAAAATCCGGTGCCCTGGTCAGCCTGATGGAGGACTGGTGCGAGCCTTTCCCGGGCCCTTTTCTGTATTATCCGAGCCGACGCCAGGTGCCGCCCGCGCTGCGCGCCTTCATCGATTTCGTCGTCGACTGGCGCAAGCGCGAGACGCGCGGCAAATAGGCCTCAGAGCATGCTCGGTAGCACGCGATCCGGCGGCTTGTGGGCGTCGAGGAAGGTGCGGATGTTGATGATCACCTTCTCGCCCATCTCGACGCGGCCTTCGATCGTGGCTGAGCCCATATGCGGCATCAGCGTTACCTTGCCGGCTTTCGCAAGCCGCACCAGCTTGGGGTTGACCGCCGGCTCGTGCTCATAGACGTCGAGGCCGGCGCCGCCGATCTCGCCGCCTTCGATCAGCTTGATCAGCGTGTCCTCGTCGGTGACCCCGCCGCGCGCGGTGTTGACGATATAGGCGTCCTTGCGGATCAGCTTCAGCCGGCGTGCCGAGAGCAGGTGATAGGTCGCCGGCGTATGCGGACAGTTCACCGAGATGATGTCCATCCGCGCCAGCATCTGGTCGAGGCTTTCCCAATAGGTCGCGCCAAGCTCTTCCGCGATGACAGGCGCGACGGGACGGCGGTTGTGATAGTGGATCTGCAAGCCGAACGCGCGGGCGCGGCGTGCAACCGCCTGGCCGATGCGGCCCATGCCGATGATGCCGAGGCGTTTGCCGCCGATGCGATGGCCGAGCATCCAGGTCGGCGACCAGCCGGCCCAGGGTTTTCCCTCGGTCAGCACGGAAGCGCCTTCGATCATCCGGCGCGGCACCGCCAGTATCAGCGCCATGGTCATGTCGGCGGTGTCTTCGGTCAGAACCTTTGGCGTGTTGGTGACGGTGATGCCGCGGGCATGCGCGGCCTCGACATCGATATTGTCGACACCGTTGCCGAAATTGGCGATCAGGCGGAGCTTGCAGTCGGGCTGATTGACGATGTCGGCGCTGATGTGGTCGGTGACCGTCGGAACCAAGATGTCGGCGGTGCGCGCGGCCTCGGCGATCTGCTCGGCCGACATCGGTGTGTCGTCGAGATTGATGCGCGCGTCGAACAGCTCGCGCATCCGGGTCTCGATCGAGTCCGGTAGCTTGCGCGTCACCACAACGAGGGGCTTTTTCTTTACCGACATGTCCTGCCCTCATGAGGCGTTGCAGGCCGCCTCTGTCGCCAAAGGCCGGCCGTTGAGGCCTCATTAACCCGGTTGTTCGACACTGCCTCGGCCGTGTCGTCTCCGGCGTTTCCTTCAAGCTTTCCCCCCATTTTCCGGCCGGAAAATCGGGGCAAACCGGTTGTTCAGATGTCCGTCCTCTCTAGCAGAAGGCCGGGCCAAGACAAGAACCACGGGTTTGGCTTTGGGAACACCCGCGTGGGGCGGAGGGGGGGTATGCACGGCAGGTTTTGGAATTTGGGGTGAGGACCTGGTCTTGGCGGGTCTTCGACAGGAGACGGGTTGATGGCGTTGGGGCGTTTTTGTTCGGTGATGGCGCTCGTTTGCACCTGGTTGAGCGCCTCGGTCAGCCCCGGGCACTCGGCCAAGGACAACACGCCCCAGACGGCCAGCGGCCTTCCGGTGCCGCGCTATGTCAGCCTCAAATCGGATCACGTCAACGTTCGGGCCGGCCCGACCAAGGACAATGACGTGGCCTGGGTCTACACCCGGTCCGGCCTGCCGGTTGAAATCACCGCCGAGTTCGAGAACTGGCGCCGGGTGCGCGATTCCGAGGGTGCCGAGGGCTGGGTCTATCATTCGCTGCTGTCGGGCCGCCGCACTGCGGTGGTGACCATGAAGCACAAGGACGACCTCGCGCCGATCTATGACCGTGCCGATACCGACAGTGCGGTGGCCGCAAAACTCCAGGCCGGCGTCGTCACCCAGGTGAAAAAGTGCACCACGAGCTGGTGCCACGTCACCGGCAACGGCTTTGACGGCTGGATCCAGCAGGAGCGCCTCTGGGGCGTCTACGCCGACGAGCAGGTCAACTGACGGCCTGAAACGACAATGGCCGGGGCAAAGCCCGGCCATCACGAACTCAATTCGGTTTCAGGACGATCTCAGCGCTTCTTGCGCAGGCGCACGACCATGTCGATGCGCGCGATCTCGTAGCCTTCCGGCACCTCCGGCATCTTGGACAGCGCCAGATGCGGATCCTCGATATCGACCAGCTCGTGGCTGTTCTCGAGGTAATAGTGATGGTGCGTGGTGACGTTGGTGTCGAAATAGGTCTTGGTGCCGTCGACACTGACCTGACGCAGCAGCCCCGCATCGGTCAGCTGGTTCAGCGTATTGTAGACGGTCGCGAGCGAGACCGGGACCTTGGCCAGCGTCGCTTCCTCGTAGAGCATTTCGGCCGTGAGGTGGCGTGCACCCTTGCCGAACAGCAGCCAGCCGAGAGCCATGCGCTGGCGCGTCGGGCGCAGGCCGGCAGACTGCAGCATTTCATTGACGTCGTGCCAGGGGCAGCCGGTCAAGGCCGGCTGATGGCTGGACGGAAGCGCCGCCGCATGGGCGTCTTCGTCGCGATGGGTGGCGTTGTTTTCGCTCATTTCCAGTATTCGGGCACGCGTGAACACTATCTATTTGCAATATATGGACAGATAGATGCAGATGCAAGTTTCTCGCAACTAGAGCGGTTCTAATCAGTGGTGGAACCGGGCGGGGTCCCCGTCATTTTACCTTCATGGGATCGCTTTGCTACCCTAAAAGGCCTGTGTTAGAGAGCGCGCGGTTCCGCCTAACCGATTTTGGCGCAGCCGGGCATTGAGGTCCGGCCCGCAGCCGATCCGGCTCAGATTTGCGCCTGACGACGTCTATTGGCGTTGCTTTCCGAACAAGACGGGGCCCATTTTTGCCAGAAACGCCGCTCAATCGGGGTTCAAACAGAGGCTTCCGCATGCTGAACAGGCGCAACGGCTACGAATACGAAGATCTGCTGGCATGTGCCCGCGGCGAAATGTTCGGCCCGGGCAACGCCCAGCTGCCGCTGCCGCCGATGCTCATGTTCGACCGCATCACCGACATCAGCGACAATGGCGGCGAGTTCGGCAAGGGCGTGGTGCGCGCCGAGCTCGACGTGAAACCCGACCTCTGGTTCTTCGGCTGCCATTTCAAGAACGATCCCGTCATGCCGGGCTGCCTCGGCCTCGACGCGCTGTGGCAAATGGTCGGCTTCTATCTGGGCTGGAGCGGCGGCGAAGGTCGTGGCCGCGCGCTCGGCCTGAACGAATTGAAGTTCAGTGGCCAGGTGCTGCCCGAGGCCCGCAAGGTTGTGTACAACGTCGATATCAAGCGCGTGATGCGTTCAAAGCTCGTGCTCGGCATTGCCGACGGATGGCTTTCGGTCGACGACCAGATTATTTATCGCGCCAAGGATCTGAAGGTCGGCCTGTTCAAGCAGGGCACGAGCCTGGGCTAACGCGCATCACCAAGAAGACAACGATATAGGGCGAGGCTGTCATGAGGCGGGTTGTGGTCACCGGGATGGGTATCGTCTCGTCGATCGGAAACAACACCCAGGAAGTGCTTGCGAGCCTTCACGAGGCGAAGTCGGGCATCTCGCGGGCCGAGAAATATGCCGAGCTCGGCTTCCGTTCGCAGGTGCAAGGTGCGCCGACGCTCGATCCGTCGACCGTGGTCGACCGCCGCGCCATGCGTTTCCTCGGCCAGGGCGCGGCCTGGAATCACGTCGCGATGGAGCAGGCGATCCAGGACTCCGGTCTGTCGCCTGACGAAGTCTCCAACATCCGCACCGGCATCATCATGGGCTCCGGCGGCCCCTCGGCGCGCACCATCGTCGAGGCCGCCGACATCACCCGCACCAAGGGACCGAAGCGCGTCGGTCCGTTCGCGGTGCCCAAGGCGATGTCGTCCACGGCGTCGGCGACGCTCGCGACCTGGTTCAAGATCAAGGGCGTGAACTATTCGATCTCCTCGGCCTGCGCGACCTCGAACCATTGCGTCGGCAATGCCTATGAGACGATCCAGATCGGGAAGCAGGACGTCGTCTTCGCCGGCGGCTGCGAGGAGCTCGACTGGTCGCTGTCGGTGCTGTTCGACGCCATGGGTGCGATGTCCTCGAAGTACAACGACACGCCCGCCACCGCTTCGCGTCCCTATGACGTCAACCGCGACGGCTTCGTGATTGCCGGCGGTGCCGGTGTGCTGGTGCTGGAAGAGCTCGAGCACGCCAAGGCGCGCGGCGCGCGCATCTACGGCGAGATCGTCGGCTATGGCGCGACCTCGGACGGCTACGACATGGTCGCGCCATCGGGCGAAGGCGCCGAGCGCTGCATGCGCATGGCGATGTCGACGGTGAAGACCAAGGTCGACTATATCAATCCGCACGCCACCTCGACGCCAGCCGGCGATCCGCCGGAAATCGACGCGCTCCGCCGCGTGTTCGGCGCCGGCGAGAAGTGCCCGCCGATCTCGGCGACCAAGGCGCTGACCGGCCACTCGCTGGGCGCGACCGGCGTGCAGGAAGCGATCTACTCGCTGCTGATGATGAACAACGGTTTCATCTGCGAGAGCGCGCACATCCAGGAGCTCGATCCCGTGTTCGCCGACATGCCGATCGTGCGCAAGCGCATCGACAACGTCAAAATCGGCACCGTGCTGTCGAACTCCTTTGGCTTCGGCGGCACCAACGCCACGCTGGTGTTCAGCCGGCTGGACGTGTGAGCCCAGCACTCTGTCATGCCCCGCCTTGTGCGCAATTGCGCACTGGGGCGGGGCATCCAGTACGCTGCGGCTTTTCGATCTATCACGATCGTCTCTGGAATACTGGATCGCCCGCCCCAGTGCGTAATTGCGCACAAGGCGCGCGATGACCTCGGAATAGTGGGAGCTACGAGGCAATGGAAGGTTTGATGAAGGGCAAGCGCGGCCTGATCATGGGCATCGCCAATGATCATTCGATCGCCTGGGGCATGGCGAAGACGCTGCATGCTCATGGCGCCGAGCTCGCCTTCACCTTCCAGGAGACGCTCTCGGCAAGCGCGTCAAGCCGCTGGCGGAATCGCTAGGGATTGATCTGGTGCTGCCTTGCGACGTCGAAGACATTGCCACCGTTGACGCCACGTTCGACGTCTTGCGCGAAAGCTGGGGCAAGCTCGATTTCGTGATCCACGCGATCGGCTTTGCCGACAAGAACGAGCTGAAGGGCCGCTACGCCGACACCAGCCGCGAGAATTTCTCGCGCACCATGGTGATCTCCTGCTTCTCGTTCACGGAGGTCGCAAAACGCGCGGCCGAGCTGATGACGGACGGAGGCAGCATGATCACGCTGACCTTCGGCGCTTCCGAGCGATCGATGCCGAATTACAATGTCATGGGCGTGGCCAAGGCGGCGCTGGAAGCCTCGGTGCGCTATCTCGCGTCCGATTTCGGACCGCGCGGCATCCGCGTCAACGCGATCTCCGCCGGGCCCATCCGTACGCTCGCCGGCTCCGGGATCGGCGAGGCGCGCGCGATGTTTGCCTTCATGCAGAAGCACTCGCCGCTCCGCCGCGGCGTCACGCTCGACGAGCTCGGCGGCTCGGCGCTGTATCTGCTGTCGGATCTCTCCGGCGGCGTGACCGGCGAAATCCACTACGTCGATTCCGGCTACAATATCGTGCTGATGCCGAGGCCGGACGATCTGAAAGCCCCGGAATAGGACTCCGTAGAGTGGGCAAAGGAGCGCAAGCGACGTGCCCACCATCTCTCAACAATTATAATATGGACGGTGGGCACGGCGCGTTGCGCCTTTGCCCACCCTTCGAGAGTTGATTTTAGCCAGCCGCGATCTTCTCCGCGCGCTGGAACGCCGGGCGCGCCATGCAGCGCGCGATATAGGCATCGAACGCGGCGCGCGACGGCACCATCTTGAATAGGCGCACCGCGAAATTGAGCCCCGAGCCGACCGTGATGTCGGCCGCGGAAAATTCCTCGCCGAGAATCCACGGCCCCTTTTCGAGCGCCGCTTCCAGCACGTCGAACACCTGCGTCGCGCTGCCCCAGGCCGCGGTCGAGCTCGGCACCTCGATCTCAGTGAAGATCTGGATGATCGCCGGCTCGATGCAGCTCGGCGAGAAGAACAGCCATTGCAGGTAGCGCGCACGGCGCGGATCAGTCACATCAGGCGCGAGCTTCGTCTCGGGATAGCGGTCGGCGATGTAGGCGCAGATCGCAGCGGCTTCGCCGAGCGCGGCATCGCCATCGGCGAGCGCCGGCACCTTGCCCATCGGATTGACCTTCAAATAGTCCGGCGCCTTCTGCGCGCCGGTCGAAATGTCGGTCAGCACGCGCTCGTAGGGCAGGCCGCTTTCTTCCATCAGCCAGAGCGTCGAGAACGAACGCGAGCGGGGCGACCAATAGAGCTTGATCATTGGAGCGGACCTTTGTTCTTCCACCGGTAATACTTCATCATGAATCCGTTCGACGGCTCGATCTCTTCCTTCTCGAACACAAAGCCCTCGCGCTCGTACCAGCGCCAGGCCTTTTCGTTCTCGCGGACGCAGCGCAGATACATTTCATCCGGCATGTGGATGCGCGTGAAGGCAAGCAACTTACTCCCGATCGATTGCCCGTGATAGGCGGGCCCGACGAACAGCATATCGAGATAGAGTTTTGGCAGATCCAGCGCCAGCATCGCGGCGATCGTGCCGTTGTCGTCGGCGACGAACAGGCTCCAGCCGTTCTCGATCTCGCGCCGGATGCGCGCACGCAGGTTTGCCAGCAGGAACTCGCTCCCTTCGGCAAGTCCGGTCGAGACCCAACTCTCCATCCAGACGCGACCGATCTCGTCATATTCGTCGGGACGGGCCGGGCGGATGATCGGATCCGGCATCTCAGGCTCGTTGGTTGCGCACGGCCGGCCGCGGGCGCGCCTTGCCGGCCGACAGGCACACCACCTCGGAGATCTGCAGCAGTTGCCGCGCCAGCGGGCTGGTCTTGCGCCAGACCATGCCGATGGTGCGCGAGGGCTCGGGGTCGCGGAAGCGCGACAGCGAGACCGAGGCCGATCGCGTCTCCACCGACACCGCCATCTCCGGAATCAGGGTGACGCCGATGCCGGCGCTGACCATCTGGACCAGCGTCGACAGCGAGTTCGCATCCAGCATCTCGCGCGGGGGCGCCGACTGCATGTTGCAGAACGACAGCGCCTGATCGCGGAAACAATGGCCCTCTTCGAGCAGCAACAGCCGCATCTCCCGCATCATCTCGCGCGACGGCACCGGCGTGCCCGCATCCGTGCCCGGCCGCACCAGCAGAAATTTTTCCTCGAACAGGGCGACCTCGGTGAGCGAGGGTTCGGAGACCGGCAGCGCGACGATGGCGGTGTCGAGCCGGCCCTCGACCAGTTCCTGGATCAGCCGCGGCGTCATCGTCTCGCGCACGCGGATGTCGAGCTCGGGATGCATGCGGGTGAGATTCTTGGTGATCTTGGGCAAGAGATAAGGCGCGATCGTCGGAATCATGCCGATGCGGAGCCGGCCTGCAAAACGGTCCTGCGAGGCTCGGGCGAAATCGCCGAGCTCATCGACCGAGCGCAGGATGTCACGGACGCGCTGCGCGAGCTCCTCGCCGAACCGGGTCAGCGCAACCTGACGGGCGCTGCGCTCCAGCAGCAGCCCGCCGAGCGCCTCCTCCAACTCCTTGATCTGCATCGACAACGCCGGCTGCGAGATGGAACAGGCTTCCGCGGCGCGGCCGAAATGACCATGACGTGCCAGCGCGTCGAAATACCGCAGCTGTCGCATCGTCACGTTGATCATCAGAAAATCCTATCGCAGCGATCATTAAAGTCAACTTCCCCTGATCGAACGCGGCGCTTAGAGTGCCTCTACCTGGTCAAAGGCGCCGTCGGACGCCACCAGAGGAGGTAATCATGGACGACACTTCAAAGTGCCCGTTTTCGGGCGGAAAACGCGCGCCAGCGAACCGCGACTGGTGGCCAACTCAGCTCAGCATCGAGATGCTGCACAAGAATTCCGGCCTCTCCGATCCCATGGGCAAGGAATTCGACTACGCCAAGGAATTCAAGACGCTCGACTTGAACGCGGTCATCAAGGACCTGACCGCTCTGATGACGGACTCGCAGGAATGGTGGCCGGCCGACTTCGGTCACTACGGCGGCCTCATGATCCGCATGGCCTGGCACAGCGCCGGCACCTACCGCATCACCGACGGCCGCGGCGGCGCCGGCGCCGGTCAGCAGCGTTTCGCCCCGCTCAACAGCTGGCCCGACAACGCCAATCTCGACAAGGCGCGCCGGCTGCTCTGGCCGATCAAGCAGAAATACGGCCGCAAGATTTCGTGGGCCGATTTGATGGTGCTCGCGGGCAACGTCGCACTGGAGTCGATGGGCTTCAAGACGTTCGGTTTTGCCGGTGGGCGCGCCGACGTCTGGGAGCCGGAAGAGCTCTATTGGGGTCCCGAAGGCACCTGGCTCGGCGATGAGCGCTACAGCGGCGAACGCCAGCTCGCCGAGCCGCTCGGCGCGGTGCAGATGGGTCTCATCTACGTCAATCCGGAAGGCCCGAACGGCAAGCCGGATCCGGTCGCCGCGGCCAAGGACATCCGCGAAACCTTCTTCCGCATGGCGATGAATGACGAAGAGACCGTCGCGCTGATCGCGGGCGGCCACTCTTTCGGCAAGACCCATGGTGCCGGTGATCCGTCGCTGGTCGGTCCGGAGCCGGAAGCGGGCGCGCTGGAAGATCAGGGCCTCGGCTGGAAGAGCAAGCACGCATCGGGCGTCGCCGGTGATTCCATCACCAGCGGTCTCGAGGTGACCTGGACCAAGACGCCGACGAAGTGGAGCAACAACTTCTTCGAGAACCTGTTCAACTACGAATGGGAGCTGACGAAGAGCCCGGGCGGCGCAAACCAGTGGACCGCCAAGGGTGCCGACGCGATCATTCCGGACGCGCACGACAAGTCGAAGAAGCATCGGCCGACGATGCTGACCACCGACCTCTCGCTGCGCATGGATCCGGCCTATGAGAAGATCTCGCGCCGCTTCCTGGAAAATCCAGATCAGTTCGCGGACGCCTTCGCCCGCGCCTGGTTCAAGCTCACCCACCGCGACATGGGCCCGGTCGTGCGCTACCTCGGCCCTCTGGTGCCGAAGGAGACGCTGATCTGGCAGGATCCGATTCCTGCCGTGAACCACGAACTGGTCAGCGATCAGGACATCGCTGCACTGAAGGCCAAGATCCTTGCCTCGGGGCTCTCGGTGCCGGAGCTGGTCTCGACCGCGTGGGCGTCGGCCTCGACCTTCCGGGGCTCCGACAAGCGCGGCGGCGCCAACGGTGCGCGCATCCGTCTTGCCCCGCAGAAGGACTGGGAGGTGAACCAGCCGGCCCAGCTCTCGAAGGTGCTCGGCAAGCTCGAAGCGATCCAGAAGGACTTCAACGCGTCGGCTGGCGCGAAGAAGGTCTCGATCGCCGACCTGATCGTGCTCGGCGGCACCGCCGCGGTCGAGAAGGCCGCCAAGGATGCCGGCGTCGACGTCAAGGTCGCGTTCACACCGGGCCGCATGGATGCTTCGCAGGAGCAGACCGATGCCGCTTCGTTTGCGCCGCTGGAGCCGCGGGCCGATGGTTTCCGCAACTATGTCGGCAAGCGACATCAGTTCCTGCAGCAGGAAGAAGCTCTGGTCGATCGCGCGCAGCTTCTGAAGCTGACGGGACCTGAGATGACGGTGCTCGTCGGCGGCCTGCGCGTGCTTGGTGCCAATGCCGGCGGTTCGAAGAACGGCGTCCTGACCTCGAAGGTCGGCACGCTGACCAACGACTTCTTCGTCAATCTGCTCGACATGAGCACGCAGTGGACGCCGGTTGCCGACGGCACCTACGAAGCCCGCGACCGCAAGACCAATGCGGTGAAGTGGACCGGCACGCGCGTCGATCTCATCTTCGGCGCGCACTCGCAGCTCCGCGCCTACGCCGAGGTCTATGCCACGTCCGACTCCAAGGAGCAGTTCGTGAAAGACTTCGCCAAGGCCTGGACCAAGGTGATGAACCTCGACCGGTTCGATCTCGCGGCGTGACGCCAACACACAGCAAGCGACAAATAAAAGGGCGGCCGCGAGGCCGCCCTTCGTGTTTCTGGCAGATAGCGAGATTTACTCGCCGGCCGCTTCGCGCGGGGCCTTCTCGCCGTCGCCGCCCTTGCCTTCGAGGTCTTCGCCGGTGGTCTGGTCGACGACCTTCATCGACAGGCGGGTCTTGCCGCGGTCGTCGAAGCCGAGCAGCTTGACCTTGACCTTGTCGCCTTCCTTGACGACGTCGGAGGTCTTCTGCACGCGCGCCGAGGCGAGCTGGCTGATGTGGACGAGGCCGTCCTTGGAGCCGAAGAAGTTCACGAAGGCGCCGAACTCCATCACCTTGACGACGGTGCCGTCATAGATCTGGCCGACTTCCGGATCGGATGCGATCGACTTGATCCACTTGATCGCGGCCTTCATCGCCTCGCCGTCGGAGGAAGCGACCTTCACGGTGCCGTCGTCCTCGATGTTGACCTTGGCGCCGGTCTTCTCGACGATCTCGCGGATCACCTTGCCGCCGGTGCCGATCACTTCGCGGATCTTGTCGGTAGCGATCTTGAAGGTCTCGATGCGCGGCGCGTATTCGCCGAGCTCGGCGCGGGCGTTGGTGAGCGCCTTCGCCATTTCGCCGAGGATATGGATACGCCCGTCCTTGGCCTGGCCGAGCGCGACCTTCATGATCTCCTCGGTAATGCCTTCGATCTTGATGTCCATCTGGAGCGAGGTGATGCCCGCTTCCGTGCCGGCGACCTTGAAGTCCATGTCGCCGAGATGGTCCTCGTCACCAAGGATGTCCGAGAGAACCGCGAAGCGCTTGTCTTCGAGGATCAGGCCCATCGCGATGCCCGCGGTCGGCCGCTTCAACGGCACGCCGGCGTCCATCAGCGCGAGCGAGGCGCCGCACACCGAAGCCATCGACGAGGAGCCGTTGGACTCGGTGATCTCGGAGACCACGCGGATCGTGTACGGGAACTCGTGATGCGGCGGCAGCACCGGGTGGATCGCGCGCCAGGCAAGCTTGCCGTGGCCGATCTCGCGGCGCTTGGTGCCGCCGAGGCGGCCGGTCTCACCGACCGAGTAGGGAGGGAAGTTGTAGTGCAGCAGGAACGTCTCTTTGTACGTTCCCGACAGCGCGTCGATGTACTGCTCGTCCTCGCCGGTGCCGAGCGTGGTCACGACCAGGCCCTGGGTCTCGCCGCGGGTGAACAGCGCCGAACCGTGGGCGCGGGGCAGCACGCCGACTTCGGCAATGATGTTGCGCACGGTCTTTGAGTCACGGCCGTCGATGCGCTTGCCGGTGTCGAGGATGTTCCAGCGAACGATCTTTGCCTCGAGCTCCTTGAACACGGCGCCGATGCGCAGCTTGTCGTATTTCGGCTCCTGTCCTTCGGGGAAATAGTGGGCAATCACCTTTTCCTTGACCTTGCCGACCGCGGCGTAGCGGTCCTGCTTGACCGGAATGGCATAGGCGGCACGCAGCTCCTGCTCGACGAGGCCGAGCATTTCCTTCTCGAGCGCGGAATTGTCGATGACGGTGACTTCGCGCGGCTCCTTGGCGGCCTTCTCGGCGAGCTCGATGATCGCCTTGATGACCGGCTGGAAGTGGCGGTGACCGAACATCACGGCGCCGAGCATGATGTCTTCGTTCAGCTCCTTGGCTTCCGATTCCACCATCAGCACGGCGTCGGTGGTGCCGGCGACGACCAGGTCGAGCTGGGTGTCGACCATCTCGTCGAGGGTCGGGTTGAGGATGAACTCGTCATTGGCGAAGCCGACGCGGGCAGCGCCGATCGGGCCCTTGAAGGGCGCGCCGGACAGGGTCAGCGCGGCCGAGGAGGCCACCAGCGCGACGATGTCGGGATCGTTCTCCATGTCGTGCGACAGCACGGTGGCGATCACCTGGGTCTCGTTGCGCCAGCCATCGACGAACAGCGGACGGATCGGACGGTCGATCAGGCGGGAGACCAGCGTCTCCTTCTCGGTCGGACGGCCCTCGCGCTTGAAATAGCCGCCGGGAATGCGGCCCGCAGCGTAGGTCTTTTCCTGGTAGTCGACGGTCAGCGGCAGGAAGTCGACGCCTTCACGCGGCGACTTCGCCGCGACGACGGTGGCGAGCACCACGGTCTCGCCATAGGTGGCGAGGACGGCGCCGTCGGCCTGGCGTGCGATCTTGCCGGTTTCGAGCTTGAGAGGGCGTCCGCCCCAGTCGATCTCGACTGAATGCTTATTGAACATAGAGGTCTTCTTTCATGGGTTCTCGAAAGAAGGGACGGCTCGAAAAACAAAAACCATGTGCAAGATTGCAGGACGCTGATCGGAGCGGGCGATCAGCGTCCTGCGATCCTGCCATGGTTTCTGGATGTCGGATGGCGTCCATCCTTTCGGGTCATACGGGCACCTTGCCCGTTGCGCCCAGCTGCCGGATTGCTGCTGGACTGTCAGTCGGCACGCGCGCGAACACCGAACCGCGGTCTTCGCTCATCATGCCCCGATGCGAAGCAGCATTGGCCCGCACCGGACGTATGCGTGAGGCTCGATCAAAAACCTTGAAATAAGCGCTTTCGCTCGAAATCACGCGCAAAAACGCGCGCCGGTGGCGCGCGCGAGAACTCTTAACGACGAATGTTGTGCTTCTCGAGCAGCGCCTTGTAACGCGCCTCGTCCCGCTTCTTGAGGTAGTCGAGGAGCGAACGGCGAGTCGAGACCAGCTTCAAGAGGCCGCGACGCGAATGGTTGTCCTTCACGTGGGTCTTGAAATGGTTGGTCAGGTTGTTGATGCGTTCCGACAGGATCGCGACCTGAACCTCGGGCGAACCGGTGTCGCCGGCTTTGTTGGCATTCGTCTTGATGACTTCCGCTTTACGTTCTGCGGCAATCGACATCGTCAATTTCTCTCGTTGCGACCGGTTGAGGCAGTCAGGCCGGTCAGGTTGAACACACGCTTGGGGATGATTTCGCCATTGCCAACTTCAGCAAGCGCCAAAAGACGGCCTGCCACCGTGACATAGACTGTGCCGCTACCAGTGGGCGCATCCCGTCCGCGCAACAAAACGGCTTGGCCCCGATGGAGCCTTGCCGCATCAGCCCGAGTGACGGCCAGTGCCGGGATGTCGTCCAGCGCGGTCTCAACGGGCATCAGCGCGTCGGCGAGGTTTCCCTCGCCGGACGCGGCTCTATCGCATAAAGCCTCCAGCTGATCCAGCGGAATCATGTCGTTTTCGCCAAATGGGCCGACCAGGGTTCGCCGGAGCGCGCAGATATGGCCGAAAGAGCCGAGAATCCGGCCCATATCGCGGGCAAGCGCACGGACATAGGTGCCCTTGCCGCACTCGGCCTCGAACACGGCCCGACCGTTATCCGGTTGATCTGCAAGAGTTAAATGGTGAATCTCGACCGGGCGGGGCGCCAGTTCCACGACCTCGCCGTCGCGCGCCAGGTCGTAGGCTCGCTCGCCCTGGACCTTGATCGCCGAATAGCGCGGCGGCACCTGCTCGATCACCCCGGTGAAACGGGGCAGCAGGGCTTCGATGGCCTCACGGGTCGGGCGCTGGTCCGAGGTCGCGGTGACCTGGCCCTCGATATCGTCGGTGTCGCGCTCCTCGCCCCAGCACACGGTGAAGCGGTAGCGCTTGCGCCCGTCCATGACGAAGGGAACCGTCTTGGTGGCTTCGCCGAGCGCAATCGGAAGACCGCCCGAGGCGAGCGGGTCGAGCGTGCCGGCGTGGCCGGCGCGCTTGGCGTTGAACAGGCGCTTGAGCACGGCAACGGCCTGCGTCGAGGTCATTCCGATCGGCTTGTCGAGCACGACCCAGCCGTGCACGTCGCGCCGGTCGCGGCGCGACTGATTGCCCTTCTGCTTGCCCGCGCGCGGATCGTTGTTGACGCGACGCACTTCCTGATGCGGCTGAGCATCGGCATTTGCAAAATTATTTTTTTGCAGATCGCGCGTGTCGGCCTCTTCGGTGCCGATCGTGCCGTGTGCCGGGTCCATCATCATTGTTCTTCTTCCCGATCCGAGTCCGGATCCTGTTCCAAATCCTTCTGCACCGCAGGTGTTCGCAAAGCTTCTCGATCCGTTCCGCTTCGTCGAATCGCTCGTCGACGCGGAAGCGAAGATCAGGTGCAAATTTCAGGTTAATGCGCCGCGCGACTTCGCCGCGCAGGAATTTCTTGTTGCGGTCGAGCGCAGCGATGACGAGCTCGGTGTCGCGGCCACCAAGCGGCATCACGTAGATTGTGGCGAGCTTCAGGTCGGGCGACATCCGCACCTCCGGCACGGTGACGATGTGACCTTCGAGGTCCGCATCATGCACACTGCCCTGCGCCAGAATCTCGGCTATCGCGTGGCGAACCTGCTCGCCGACGCGCAGCTGGCGCTGCGAGCCGCCGGGCGCGGAACTTTTCTTCTGATGATGGCGCGGCATCGTCGAAAATCACCTCGTCGTGCCCGCGTTTGGGACACGAGCATTGTCATTTGTCCTGTTGAAACGAATGAGGTGTGGATGGCCGGAAAAATCCGGCCATCTCACTCCCGCAATTTCAGCTCAAAAAGATCCGGGCGCTTCGGTAAGATTTGGACTTACAGGGAGCGCTGGATCGTCTCCACGCGATAACACTCGATCACGTCACCGGCACGCATGTCGTGATAGTTCTCGAAGGCCATGCCGCATTCCTGACCGGACTGAACTTCCTTCACTTCGTCCTTGAAGCGCTTCAGCGTCGACAGCTTGCCTTCATGCACGACGACGTTGTCGCGGATCAGGCGCACATTGGCGCCGCGTTCCACGGTGCCGTCGGTGACGCGGCAGCCGGCGACCTTGCCGACCTTGGAGATGTTGAAGATCTCGAGGATCGAAGCATTGCCCAGCATGGTCTCGCGCAAGGTCGGCGCGAGCAGGCCGCTCATCGCCTTCTTCACGTCGTCCACGAGATCGTAGATGATGTTGTAGTAGCGGATCTCGATGCCGTTGCGCTTGGCGGCCGCAGCCGCCTCCTTGTTCGCACGAACCGAGAAGCCGATGATCGCGGCGTTGAAGCCTTCGGCGAGCGTCACGTCGGATTCCGAGATGCCGCCGACGCCTGCATGCAGGATGCGGGCAGCGACCTCGTCGGTGCCGAGCTTCTCCAGCGAGCCGAGGATCGCTTCCAGCGAGCCCTGCACGTCGGCCTTGATGATCAGCGGGAATTCCTTGCGGCCCGCCGTCTTCAACTGCGACATCATCTGCTCGAGCGAGCCGCGCATGCCGGAGATCGAGGCTGCCGCGTTCTCGCGCTTCTGGTGCGCGCGGTAGCTCGTGACCTGACGGGCGCGGGCTTCGTTCTCGACCACCGCGAGACGATCACCGGCTTCCGGCGGACCGTTGAAGCCGAGCACCTCGACCGGCACGGACGGACCTGCTTCCTGTACCGTCTCGCCCTGGTCCGAGATCAGCGCGCGGACGCGACCCATCTCGGCGCCGGCGACGATGATGTCGCCGACCCGCAGCGTGCCGCGCTGGACCAGCACGGTCGCGACCGGACCACGGCCGCGGTCGAGCTTGGCTTCGATCACGGTGCCTTCGGCCGGACGCTCCGAATTGGTCTTGAGGTCGAGGATGTCGGCCTGGAGCGCGATCATCTCGAGCAGCTTGTCGAGATTGGTCTTGTTCTTGGCGGACACTTCCACGTCGACGACGTCGCCGCCGAACGATTCCACTTGCACTTCGTGCTGGAGCAGCTCGGTGCGCACGCGCTCGGGCTTGGCATCGGGCTTGTCGATCTTGTTGATGGCAACGATGATCGGCACCCGCGCCGCCTTGGCGTGGTTGATGGCTTCGACGGTCTGCGGCATGACGCCGTCATCGGCCGCCACCACCAGCACGACGATGTCGGTGACCTTGGCGCCGCGGGCACGCATCGCGGTGAACGCGGCGTGGCCGGGCGTGTCGATGAAGGTGATCTTCTTGCCGCTCTCGGGCGACAGCACCTGATAGGCGCCGATATGCTGGGTGATGCCGCCGGCTTCGCCGGACACCACGTTGGCATGGCGGAGCGCGTCGAGCAGCGAGGTCTTGCCGTGGTCGACGTGGCCCATCACGGTCACCACGGGCGACCGCGTCTCGGTATCCGTGGAATCGTCGACCTGGTCGAACAGGCCTTCTTCAACGTCGGACGCGGCAACGCGCTTGACGGTATGGCCGAGCTCTTCGGCGATCAGCTGCGCAGTGTCGGCGTCGATCACGTCGGTGATCTTGTGCATCGCGCCCTGCTTCATCAGCATGCGGATGACATCGACCGCGCGCTCGGCCATGCGGTTGGCGAGTTCCTGGATGGTGATCGCTTCGGGAATGATCACCTCGCGGATCAGCTTTTCCTTCGGCTCGTTCGAGACGTGGCCCTTAAGACGCTGGGTGCGGCGGCGGAACGACGCGATCGAACGCTCGCGCACCTCGTCGGCATTGAGCGCGGTGACGACGGTCAGGCGGCCGCGCTCTTTCTGCGGGCCAGGCTTATGGGTGGGTTTGGGCGCGACCACAGGGCGCGCGGCGCCGCCGGGACCGCGACGGATCTGGCGCGGACCGTCATCTTCGTCCGGTCCGGCCGCAACACCGGGCGCACGAGCTGCCGGGATACCCGGTCGCGTCGTCGTCGTTGCCGGGCGAGTGGTCGTCGTCGCTCCCGGTCGCGTCGTGGTCGGCGCAGAGCGCGGAGCGCTGGTCGCCGAGGTAGCCGCTGCGGGACGCGCGGCAGCCGCCTGCTCGCCTTCGCCAAAGCGCTTCTTGGCTTCGGTCTCGGCCTTGCGCTTGGCCTCGTCCTCGTGACGGTGACGCTCTTCCTCGGCCTTGCGGCGGGATTCGGCCGCTTCGCGCTCGGCGCGTTCGGCGGCCTCGCGAACGGTGCGGCGCTGGGCCTCTTCCTCGGCCTGGCGGCGCTCTTCGACTTCGCGAACCTTGGCGTCAGCGAGCGCGCTGGCGCGGGCGGAACGTTCGTCCTCGGTCAGGGTACGCAGCACGACGCCGGAGCCGGCGTTGCGCGGCGGTGCCGGACGCGAAGGAGCGGGCGCCGGCGCGGCGGGCGTCGGCTTTGCAACAACCGTGGGGGCCTGCGGCTCGGGGCTGCCGTCGATGCGGCGCTTGCCGCGCTTCTCGACCACGACCTGCTTGCTGCGGCCATGGCTAAAGCTCTGGCGGACAGTGCCCGTTTCGACGCGCGGCTTGAGCGATAGCGTCTTGCTCGGAACGCTCAGCTTCTTGTCGTCAGGGGTCTTGGTATCAACCATTCAGCAGTCCTAATCCTGATTTATCAGTGTTGTGCGTTGCCGCACCGTCATATCGGTTCGTCGTTATCTTCAGAAATCCTGGCCGGGCTCTTCGGCAATCTTGTCAGCGTCCGCCATCCGGTATCGGACCAGCAACTGGCTACGTGACAGGAATGACTTGCTCGCCGGGCCCGCGAGCAGGGCAGCATGTATCACATTTGACCGGGTAAGTGCCAAATCCAATTCTATCGATTTCAGGGCGGTGACGACCGGAATCTGCCGCTTGCCACCGCGATTTCCGGCATTTTGACGTGCCAGCATGTCCAATTTGCGGATTCCGTCCGCGGCCCCGTCGCTGGCGTGGATCAGGACCTCGACCGTGCCTTCCCGCAGCGCGCTTTCGACCTTGCCGAAACCTGCAACGATCTGGCCCGCCTTGGCGGCAATCCCAAGGGCCTCGGTCACGCTCCGAACCAGGAGCGCATCGATGTCCGCGGGAAGCGTCTGGGGAATGCGCAGGTCGCGCCTGAAGGCTTTGGTAAATTGGTGACGACGGACGGCTTCCGCAACCACCTGTCGCGATGCCGTGAGCCACATGCCCCGTCCGGGCAATTTGCGCTTGAGATCAGGAACTATGTCGTCTTGCGGCGATACGACGAAGCGGATCAGCTCGTCGATCGGCCGGACCTCGCGGCTGACAGCGCACATGCGCATGGTCGCGGACCTTTCGGTCCGCGGTCCATGGTCGAGTTCGTTGTCAGTGCTGGCAAGCATCCGGGCGACATCCTCCTTCGCCCTTAAGCCGGCTGATCTTCGGCCGCGTCAACCTCTTCGGCCGGCTTGGCGAGATCAGCCTCGGTGATCCAGCCGGCCTTGACGCGGGCCTGCATGATCATGGCTTCCGCATCGTCGCGGGAGACGCCGAGGCCGTCGAGCGCGCCGGCGAATTTGGTCTGCTCGCCACCTTCCTTGCGCTCGGTCCAGCCGACCAGATCGTCGGTGGCGCAGCCGGCGAGGTCCTCGACCGACTTGATGTCGTTCTCGCCGAACTTCACCAGCATCTTCGAGGTGACGCCGGGCACGTCCTTCACGGCGTCCTCGACGCCGAGTTCCTTGCGGCGGGCCTCGATCTCGGCTTCCTGCTGATCGAGATATTCGCGAGCGCGGTTCTGGAGTTCCTGCGCGGTTTCCTCGTCGAAACCTTCGATCCCGGCGAGCTCCTTGAGGTCCACCATCGCGAGTTCCTCGACCGAGGTGAAGCCTTCGGACGCGAGCAGCTGGCCGACCACCTCGTCGACATTGAGCGATTCCATGAAGACGCGGGTGGAGTTCTCGAAGTCGGCCTGGCGGCGCTCCGATTCCTCCTGCTCGGTCAGGATGTCGATGTCCCAGCCGGTGAGCTGCGAAGCGAGACGGACGTTCTGACCGCGGCGGCCAATCGCCAGCGAAAGCTGGTTGTTGGTGTCGGGCACCACGACCTCGATGCGCTCGCGGTCCTCGTCGATCACGACCTTGGAGACTTCAGCCGGCGCCAGCGCGTTGACCACGAAGGTCGCGATGTCGGGCGACCAGGGAATGATGTCGATCTTCTCGCCCTGCAGTTCGTTCACCACGGCCTGCACGCGCGAGCCGCGCATACCGACGCAGGCGCCGACCGGATCGACCGAAGAATCGCGGGAAATCACGCCGATTTTCGCGCGCGAGCCCGGATCGCGGGCGACCGCCTTGATCTCGACGATGCCGTCATAGATCTCAGGCACTTCCTGCGCGAACAGCTTTGCCATGAATTGCGGATGGGTGCGGGACAGGAAGATCTGCGGACCGCGGGTCTCGCGGCGGACGTCGAAGATATAGGCGCGGACGCGGTCGCCGTTGCGGAATACCTCGCGCGGCAACATCTCGTCGCGGCGGATGATGGCTTCACCGCGGCCGAGATCGACGATCACGCTGCCATATTCGACGCGCTTGACGACACCGTTGACGATGTCGCCGATGCGGTCCTTGAATTCCTGGTATTGCCGGTCGCGCTCGGCCTCGCGCACCTTCTGCACGATCACCTGCTTGGCCGACTGCGCGGCGATGCGGCCATATTCGAGCGGCGGCAGGGTGTCTGCGATGGTGTCGCCGACCTGGGCGCCGGGGTTGGCGCGCTGCGCGTCGACCAGCGAGATCTGGTTGGAGTGGTTTTCGACCGTGTCGACCACCAGCATATGGCGCGACAGCCGCAGCTCGCCCTTCTTCGGGTCGATCTCGGCGTGAACGTCAGTCTCGCTGCCGTAACGGGCCCGCGCCGCCTTGGCGATGGCATCTTCCATCGCCGCGATGACGATGCCGCGGTCGATCGATTTCTCGCGGGCGACGGCGTCGGCGATCTGGAGCAATTCAAGTCGATTGGCGCTGACTGCCATGGCTAGTCTCCTTCGTCAGGCTCGATCTCGCCCCGCCGCGCGCGTTCGGCGGCAAGGCGATGTTTCTTCGTATTGGTCGGGGCCGGCTTCTTTTTCGGCTTGGTGTTCTTGGTGATCTTCGCACTGATCTCCGCGTGCGGTGCCTGCGGCGGCGCGAGGCCGAGATCGCGGCGCATCTTGCGCTCCTCGGCCTTGCCGCGGCGCATGGATTCCGCGATCAGCTCATCGGTCAGCACCAGCCGGGCCTCGCCGATATCTTCCATGGTCAGGAGCACGTCGGCATTGTCGTTCGGCTTGGCGTCGTCGCGATGCAGGTGCACGCGGTCGCCTTCGACGGCACCGAGGGTGCCACGGAACCGCTTGCGCCCCTCGTGGGCGACCGCCATGTCGATCTTCACCAGATAGCCGGAATAGCGCTCGAAATCGGAACGGCGCACCAACGGACGGTCGATCCCCGGCGAGGAGATCTCCAGCCGATAGGCGCGATCAATGGGGTCGGCAACGTCAAGCACCGGCGACAGGGCCCGCGAGATCGCCTCGCAATCCTCGAGCTGCATCGAGCCGTCCGGGCGCTCGGCCATGATCTGCACCGTGCAGCCGGCTTCGCCGGAAATGCGGATCCGCACCAGGCGGTAACCCATGCCCTCGAGCACCGGAGCTGCGACCGCAGACACCCGCGCCGCCGCGCCCGGCTCGACCACGAGCCTCGGCTCGGCCAGTAACTCGGCCTCGGTGGAACCAGTGTTCGGTTCGGTCATATCAGGGGTCAAGGCGCTCGATAGTCTCGATGGTTAAGGCCTGGTTAAAACGCCAAAGCCCGCTTCGGAACTTTCCCGACACTCCGTCGGGCCGCATCTTCCGCCAAGCCGCGTTCAGGTAATAAAAAAGAGCGGGTCCTTTCGGGCCCACTCTCACTACGCGGATCGTATGAGAAGATGAATTGGCGCTGATATAGCCCTTTCCACTTTCCCGGACAAGGCCCATCGCAGCGGGATGCGGGCTTTTTACGCCTCGGCAGGCACCCCTGAGCAACGCTTCCTTCACGAACCGGGCCTAAATTTCGCGGTTGTGGGGCGGCTTGAGCCTATGGCGCGCCCACGGCGTGCCAGATTCGAGTTGCGTTCCATGACCGTTGCCACGTCGCTCATTCCCGGACTGGACGATATCGTCAAACGCGGTGATCCCCGGCGTCGTGGCGAGATCGCGAGCGCCATCGCGGCGCTGTTCTTTCAGGACGCGTCAAAACTGCGTCCCGAGCTCGTCGATCTCTTCGACAATCTCCTGATCGATCTCGTCCCGCATGCGGAGCTCGCCTCGCGCGTCGATCTCGCCGAGCGCTTCTCGCTGCTTGATAATGCGCCGCCTCATCTGGTCGGGCAGCTCGCGCGTGAAAACGAAATCCTGGTGGCGGGCCCGGTGCTGCGTCGTTCGGCCGTGCTCGGTGATGCCGCGCTCGTCGAAATCGCCCGGCTGAAGGGCCAGAGCCATCTGCTGGCGATGACGGAACGGCCGACCCTGTCGCCTGAGATCACCGACGTGCTGGTCGAGCGCGGCGATCGTGACGTCGTGCGCCGTGCCGCCGGTAATGCCGGTGCGATCTTTTCGCCGGGTGGCTATTCGGAGCTGATCAAGCGCGCGAGCAAGGATGGCGTGTTGACGCTCAAGATCGGCCAGCGCGAAGATCTCTCCGGCGAACGCCTTAAAGAACTCCTGGACGGCACGCTCGATGTCATTCGCCGTCGCCTCTCCAGCGTGGTCAATCCGACGCGCCAGGTCGAGATCAAGCGCGCGATGGCTTCGATCGAGGAAGCCGCGCTGCCGCCCGGGCCGCGGCACGATTTCTCCGCCGCGCAATGCACGGTGCTTGGCCTGCATCGCGGCGGTCATCTCGGCGAAAGCGCGCTGCTTGGCTTTGCCAAGGCGCACAAATACGAGGAATCGGTCGCCACGCTCTCAGCGATGGCCGGCGTCAGGCTGTCGATGCTCGATCGCCTGATTGCGGGCGACCGCTACGATTCGATCCTGATCCTCGGCCGCGTCCTGAATCTCGGCTGGCCGACGGTGCGCGCGCTGGTCCTGATGTGGTATGGGCCGCATCGCATGCCGGCCGACGCCGATCTCGAACAGGCGCGGGTAAATTTCACGCGCCTGATGCCGGCGACGGCCGAGCGCGTCGTGAATTTCTGGCGCAACCGGCGAACGATCTAGCTCCTGCGAAATCGCAAGTAAGCCGCCTTGCGCCCTTCGCGCGCGGCTTTACGTCCATAGCGCGTCATCGTGTAGCCGGCCCAGGGCTGACGAAAATCGTCGGCGCGTTCCGCAAGCCACTGAAACTCCGGCGCGCGGGCAAGATGCGACAGCGTCCAGGCGCAGTAGTCGTCGATATCGCAGACGAAACGGAATTCACCGCCCGCCTTCAGCACGCGTGCCATCGCGGCGATGGTGCGGTCCTGAACGAAGCGCCGCTTCCAGTGCCGTCGCTTCGGCCAGGGGTCCGGGTGGATCAGATCGATCCGCGACAGCGAGGCGTCCGGTAGCCAGGCCAGCAGTTCGGCGGCGTCGCCGGCGAACAGGCGGATGTTGGCGATGTTGGCAGCCTCGATCCGCGCGAGGATCTTTGCCATGCCGTTGACATAGGGCTCGCAGCCGATGAAGCCCGTCGTGGTGAAGGTCTGCGCTTCCGCGGCGAGGTGCTCGCCGCCGCCGAAGCCGATCTCGAGTCGCACATCTTCGGCTGCGGGATCGAAGATCTCGGCGGTGCTCGCCGGCCTCTGCGCCGTGATGTCGAGCGAAAGATGCGGCAGCAGATGGTCGACCAGCTCGACCTGGTGCTGCCTGAGCTTGTGGCCCTTGCGCCGTCCGAAGAAGGCGCGCTCGCTGTCCGCGCGATCGGGATCTGATTTGCGTTCGCTCATCGCAGCGTCTGGTACAGGCGATGGAGCAGCCGCGCGCGCGGCTCGAGCGAGGAGACGAAGAGCTGCTCATAATGGGTGTGTGCGCCCTTGCCGTCGACGCCGAGCCCGTCGAGCGTGCCGGTATGCGGCGCGGTGAAATTGCCGTCGGAGCCGCCGCCGGTATGGGTGTCGATTAGCTCGAAGCCGATCTCTGCGGCCAGCGTCTTGGCGTGCTCGTACAGCGAGGCGCCCGCATTGCCCTTCTCGTAAGGAGGACGGTTGAGCTCGCCGGTGACGGTGACGGTCACGCCGTCGGTCTTCGAGGTCAGTCCGAGAATCCTGCCGACGAACTCCTCCGCATCGTTGATACCAGGCACCCGCAAATCGACTTCCGCGTAGGCCTCTTCCGGCGTGACGTTGGGCCGCGTGCCGCCGCGCACCACGCCGACATTGACGGTGACGCCGCGCTTCGGATCGTTCATTCCTTCCAGCGTCTGGATGACGTTGGCGAGCTCGCGCACGGCGCTGCGGCCGTCTTCGGGCCGCGAGCCGGCGTGTGCGGGCACGCCCTCGATGTAAATCTTGAAGCGCCCGACGCCCTTGCGCCCGGTGACGATCTTGCCGCCGTCGCGCGCAGGCTCCGTCACCAGCACGTATCTGGCCTTGCGCCCTTCGGCCTCAATGAGCCCGCGCGAGGTCGGGCTGCCGATCTCCTCGTCGGAGGTGAACAGGTGGGTGATGCCGAGCGGCGGACGATCGGGGGCGGCGCAAAGCTCGCGAAAGGCGTGATAGGCGATGTAGGCACCGCCCTTCATGTCGTAGATGCCGGGACCGAACGCGCTGTCGCCTTCCACCTTGAAAGGCAGACGTTCGATGAAGCCCATGGGATGAACGGTATCGAGATGGCTGAGCACCAGGATACCGGGCCGATCCTGGCCCCAGGTCGAACGCACCACGAGATGATCGCCGCAGCCATCAACGCCGGCGACGCATTCCAGCGTGACAGGCAGGTCGCGATAATGGTCGGCAACCATCGAGGTCAGCTTGTTGACTTGCTCGGGCACTTCCGTCGGCGTCTCGATCTCCACCCAGCGGCGGATACCAGCGAGAATAGTTTGGGAATCGAACGGATTGGAGTTCGCCATGAAAATATCTGTGCCTTCGAATCGCATCATCTCGGCGGAAGCGCACTGAAGAGCGCCCGCAAATGACGACATAGGCCAGATTTGCCGCAGTCTCAAATCGGAATGAGTTGGCGCCTCAGCGTTTGTCCGGGCCTTCGCGGGCGGCGATCTGCTCGACGAGATCGACGATCGAACGGCGCAGCTTCGAATCGCCGATTCGGGTGAACGCCTTGGTCAGCGCGAGCCCTTCGGAGGTCGCGAGGAAGTCGGAGACATAAGAGGGCGATGCACCTTCCGCGAAGCCGTCGGGGCCGGCTACGCCGCTCGGTCCGCCCTCGAACAGGAACGACACCGGCACCTGCAGAATCTCGGCGATCTGCTGGATTCGGCTTGCACCGACCCTGTTCGTGCCTTTCTCGTACTTCTGAACCTGCTGGAAGGTCAGGCCCAAAGCTTCACCGAGCTTTTCCTGACTCATGCCCAACATGATGCGGCGCATACGCACGCGACTGCCGACATATTTGTCAACAGGGTTGGGCGCTTTCGACATGTCCTCAGCCCTCCAAACACCACCGTCGGCGCAATAGAAGTATTGCCTCAGGTGACAGCGACGTCAAAACTTCACCCTGATTGGGGAAACATTGCGGAGAAATTTAGCAATGCACCGCTGTCTTGTGCAGCCCGTGCAGAATGGGGAGCCCGCGTGCAGTCTGTCAACCGTGGGACTGGGATTGTCAAAACATTCCGGCCGCCTCGCCGGAAACGGCTGGCGACGGCGCGATCAGGGGTGCCGTTTGGCAGCACGTCGTCGCACCGCCAAAATCACAGCCAGCGCGACGAGCATGGCTGCGGGGATGTCACCGACTCCAGCATAGATGGTGGGCGGGATTGCGGTCGGCAGGCTTGCATCCAAAATGCCTTCGATCCCGAGACCGAGGCTGGCCACCGTGCGTCCGACCGGATCGATCACGGCCGAGACGCCGGTGTTTGCGGAGCGGACCAGCGGCAGTCCGAGCTCGATGGCGCGCATCCGCGCCTGCTCCAGGTGTTGGTATGGGCCAGTCGAGATGCCGAACCAGCCGTCATTGGTGAGGTTCACGATCCAGCCCGGACGCCCATCGCGCGTCCCGACATCGCCGGGGAAGATCGCCTCGTAGCAGATCAGCGGCAGCGCCGGCGGTGCGCCCGGCACCGGCAGCACGTGCCGCACCGTGCCGGGAATGAAGCCGCCGCGCATCCGCGTCAGTTGCTCGAAGCCAAGCTTCTCCATCAAATTCTGGTAGGGAAGGAATTCGCCGAACGGAACCAGGTGCAGCTTGTCATAGACCGCAAGCACGCTGCCGTCGTGATCGATCACGTAGATCGAGTTGTAGGCCCGCGTGATCGGCGTGCCGGGCGGAAGATCGGGGGCGCGGACCGATCCGGTGATCAGCACCGTGCCCTTGGGCAGCAGTTCGGCGATTTGCGCCATCGCGTCGGCTTCGCGGGTCAGGAAGAACGGAAAGGCGGATTCCGGCCAGATCAAGATCGTGGCAGCACTCACGCCGGTCGATTGCGGTCGGGAGGCGCGGTCCGACAGCGCGAGATATTTCTTCATCACCTCCGCCTTGGCGGAGTAGTTGAATTTCTGGTCCTGCTGGAGGTTCGGCTGCATCAGGCGCAGCTTGGCACCCGCAACCATCGTGGTCGGATGCAGCGACATGCGGATGGCGCCGAAGATGCCCATGACGACCAGCAGCGCAACGGCCCCGACGGGCACGCGCCACGCCAGGCTGCGGTCGCGCGTGCGGTCGATCAGCACCGCTGGGCTTGCGAAGATCGCAACTGTAAGGAACGTCATGCCCCACTGGCCGATCAGCGAGGCCGTCTGCGCCAGTTGCAGCGGCTCCGACAGCGCATAGCCGAATGCGTTCCAGGGGAAGCCGGTCAGCACGTGCCCGCGCAACCATTCGCCGACCGTGAGGCTCGCGGCGAGTGCGAGAATGCGGGTGGCATCCTTGGTCCAGAGCAGACGGGCCAGCGCGAAGCCGATCGCCGTAAAAATGGAGAGATAGGCCGGCAGGCCCAGCACGGCAAACGGCGTCAACCAGGCGAATGCGTCTGCATCGACGAAGAAGGCGTAGCCGATCCAGTAGAGGCCGGGGACGAAATAGCCAAGCCCGAACCAGTAGCCGGTCAGCGCCGCGGCGGGGACACCGCCATATCGTCCGGCCCCGGCGCCGTCGATGAGCCAGACCATCACGGGAAAGGTGATGAACAGCACCGGAAAGATATTGAACGGCGCCAGTGCCAGCACCGACAGCGCACCGCACGCCATCGCAAGCAGCGCGCGCTTCCACCCCCAGGTCAGGATGATGGCAAGCGCAATCAGCCGAAGTCGCTGCAACGGGCTCACTGCGGGCCGGTCCCGTCGGCGGGCGGCGGGGTCGGCGTGTCGCCCGCCGGCGGCTGACCGCTCTCGGGCGCGGCCTCGCGGCGGCGGCTCTCGCGCTGGGTGCGCGGCGCGGGGCGTTCCTTCCGCGTCGAGATGCGCAGCCGCTTGACGCGGCGCGGATCGGCATCGAGCACCTCGACCTCGTAATTGCCGGGGCCCGAGATCACCTCGCCGCGCACCGGCAGGCGCCCGACGAAGCTGACGAGATAGCCGCCCAGCGTCTCCACCTCCTCGCCGGCCTCGCCGGTGACGAAGTCCTCGCCGATCACGGTGCGCACGTCGTCGAGGCTGGCGCGAGCATCGGCGATGAAAGCGTTGTCGGGCAGCCGCACGATCGACGGCGGCTCGTCGCTGTCGTGCTCGTCGTCGATTTCGCCGACGATCTGCTCGACGATGTCCTCGAGCGAGACCAGCCCGTCACTGCCGCCATATTCGTCGACGACCAGCGCCAGGTGGATGCGCGTCGCCTGCATCTGCGCGAGCAGGTCGATCGCCCGCATCGACGGCGGCACATACAGCAGCTTGCGGATGATGCGCGCGTCCTGCAGCGGCAGCGCGAGATCGACGGCGCGCAAATCGAGTCCGGCCGGCAGCGGCTTCTTGCGCTTGGTCTTGGTGGCCTCCGGCACGCGTGCACGCGCGGTCATGAACGCGAGCAAATCGCGGATGTGAACGATGCCGACGGGATCGTCGAGCGTCTCGTTGTAGACCACGAGGCGCGAATGACCCGCGCTCTCGAAACGGTCCATCAATTCGCCGAGCGGGATGTCGCGCTTCACTGCAATGATGTCGGCGCGATGCACCATGACGTCGGCGATGCGGCGCTCGTGCAGGCCGAGGATGTTGCGCAGCATGGTGCGCTCGACCGCGGAGAAGCCGGTGTCGTCGGGCGTCGACGCATCGAGCACGACCTGGAGATCGTCGCGTACCGAGCCGGCCTTCCAGCCGAACAGCGTGCGGATGGCGCGCAACAGCCAGCCGTCCGCCGTCGGGCGCGAGACCTCACCGGGCGCGACCACGGCGGGCAGGTTGGCCGTGTTGCGCGGATTGTCGTGAATAGGCTCTGAATCCGGCATCTCAGTGCGTCCCTGCGCGGTCTGCATAGGGATCTGGGATGCCGAGGTGAGCCAGGATCTCGGTTTCGAGCGCTTCCATCTCTTCCGCGTCGTCGTCGTTCTCGTGATCGTAGCCGATCAAGTGCAGGAAACCATGCACGGCGAGATGACTCAAATGATGATCGAACGGCTTGTGTTCCTCGTCCGCCTCGCGCCGCATGGTCTCGTAGGCGATCGCGATGTCGCCGAGCATCCGCGGCGCATCGCCCGGCTTCCATTCGCCTTCCGGCTGGAGTGCCGGGAACGACAGCACGTTCGTCGGCTTGTCGATGCCGCGCCAGTTGCCGTTGAGCGTGCGGATCCCGGCATCATCGGTCAGCATCACGGCCACTTCTGCCTCCGCGACATCTTCATCGATAGATTCGGCGGCCGCCGCAACGGCGCGCTGGATCACGGCTTCGGCGTCAGGCTCGCTTTGCCAGCGATCGGCGACGACGAGGACCTCGGTCATGGGAAGGTTGGGATGTGACATGGCTTTGTTCGGAACGGTAAGGCGCTGGATCCGCGCCCGTGTGGTCCCGCTGTTATCTCGTCAGGATTTGTTGCCGGCGGGCGGCCGCTGCGGCGCCCCTTCATAGGCGGAGACGATTCTTGCGACCAGCTCGTGGCGGATCACGTCCTCGGCCTTGAAATGAACTTGCGCAATGCCTTCGACGCCGCTCAGCAGACGGGTTGCCTCGGCGAGCCCCGAGGTCTGGCCGTTCGGCAAATCGATCTGCGAGGGATCGCCGGTCACGATCATGCGGCTGTTCTCGCCGAGACGGGTCAGAAACATCTTCATCTGCATCGATGTCGTGTTCTGCGCTTCATCCAGGATGATCGCGGCATTGGTCAGGGTGCGACCGCGCATGAAGGCGAGAGGCGCGATCTCGATCTCGCCGGTCTGCAGTGCGCGTTCGACGATGCGTGCGTCCATGAGATCGTAGAGCGCATCGTAGATCGGGCGCAGATAAGGATCGACCTTCTCGCGGAGATCGCCGGGCAGGAAGCCGAGCCGCTCGCCGGCTTCGACCGCCGGACGTGACAGGATGATCTTGTCGACCTCCTTGCGCTCGAACAATTGCGCGGCATGTGCGACCGCGAGCCAGGTCTTGCCGGTGCCGGCGGGGCCGATGCCGAACACGAGCTCGTGGCGCTTCAGCGCGCGGATGTAGGAGTCCTGCGCGGCCGTGCGTGCGCGCACCGGGCGCTTGCGCAGGTTGATGCTGTCGAAGGCCGACTTCGCCGACTTGGCGTCGAACTCGAACAGGGAGCCTTGGGCGATGACGGCGCGAATCGCGCCTTCGACCTCGCCCTGGTCGACATCCTGCCCCTTGACGGCGTGTGCGTAGAGCGTCTCTAGCACGCGGCGGGCCGCGTCGCAGCCGTCGCGGGTGCCGCCGATCGTGATGTGATTGCCCTTGGAGTCCACCACGACGCCGAGCCTCCGCTCGATCTGTGCCAGGTTCTGGCCGTAGGGGCCGACCAGCGCGGATGCGGCGCGGTTGTCGTCGAAGTCGATGACGACCTGGGTCTCGGGTGGAACTTGCATGTCGCGGTCAAATTTGCGGCTGGGAGCGATAGATGACGAATCCGATGCGCTTTTTGGCAAGGGTTCAGGCTCCAGTGGCGATGGATGATAAAACGGGCTCGCGCGTGCGTGGCGTGGCGAGCTCGCCGAGGAAACTGTAGCGTTCGAGGCTATCGATCCGCACGGGCAGGATTTGTCCGATGATGTCGGGCGAGGCCATCACATGTGCAGGCTGGAGGAAAGCGGTGCGGCCGACGATCTGGCCGTCCTTGCGCGCCGGACGTTCGAACAGCACGTCGACCGTTGAGCCGATCGCAGCCCTGTTGAAGGCCGATTGCTGGCTGTCGATCAATTCCTGGAGCCGCTGCAATCGCTGGTCCATCTCGGCGGGGAGCACCGTCTCCTGCATATCCGCGGCCGGCGTTCCCGGCCTGGCGGAGTATTTGAACGAATATGCGGCAGCGTAGCCGATTTGCGTGACAAGCGCGAGGGTCGCGAGAAAATCTTGCTCGCTCTCGCCGGGGAAGCCGACGATAAAATCTGATGAAAAAGCAATGTCTTGGCGCGCGGACCGGAAACGGTCGATGACATCGAGATAATCATCGGCGGTATGTTTCCGGTTCATGGCGGCCAGGATGCGGTCAGAACCCGACTGCACCGGCAGGTGCACGAACGGCATCAGCGCGTCGAGATCGCGATGGGCCGCAATCAAACTGTCGTCGACGTCGCGGGGATGGCTGGTCGAATAGCGCAGCCGCGCGATGCCCGGAATCGTCGCCAGATGCTCGAGCAGCCGGCCGAGCCCCCAGCTTTTCCCGTCCGGTCCGTCGCCATGATAGGCGTTGACGTTCTGCCCGATCAGCGTGAGCTCGCGCACGCCATTGTCGGCCAACCGCTTGACGTCGTCGACGATCTTCGCCACCGGACGCGACACTTCCGCGCCGCGCGTATACGGCACGACGCAGAAGGTGCAGAATTTGTCGCAGCCTTCCTGCACCGTGACGAAAGCGGAAATGCCGCGCGCGCGGATCGCATCGGGCCTGGGCTGGGCGAGGAAGCCGAACTTGTCGGCGGCGGGAAACTCGGTCTCGATCGCGCGGCCTTCATGGCCGGCGCGCTTCAGCAGCTCGGGCAGATGATGATAGCTCTGCGGACCGACCACGACGTCGACCGCCGGCGCGCGACGCACGATCTCCTCGCCTTCGGCCTGCGCGACGCAGCCTGCCACCGCAATCTGCATGGCGCGGCCCTCGCGCGCGGCCTCGTCCTTGGCGACGCGCAGCCGGCCGAGTTCGGAATAGACCTTTTCGGAGGCCTTCTCGCGGATGTGGCAGGTGTTGAGGATGACGAGGTCGGCGTCCTCGGCGTTGGCCGTCTCCAGGAATCCTTCCGGAGCCAGCGTGTCCACCATGCGCTGGGCATCGTAGACGTTCATCTGGCAGCCATATGATTTGATGTGCAGCTTGCGCGGCGGCTTCATGGAACCCGGAATTGAGGTGGAGGACGACCCTCAGATATAGGCCGGGGCGCCGAAAATCCAGCGATTGGGGCCTGAAAGGGTCGTTCCGGCGGCATAATGCAGCCGCGAATTGCGGAATTGAGAGGTTTGGCGCCGGATTCAGCCCGTCAGGGCGTCCGCTGCGACCCGCCGGACCAGTTCAGGCAATTGATGCATGTCCGAGAAGGTCAGGTCGGCACCGGCCTGGCGCAGGCTCTCGGCATGGCCGGCCCCGCAATGGCTGCCGCCGCAAAAGCCGAACACGTTCATCCGGGCCGCCCGCGCGCCGGCGATGCCGGCAAGGCTGTCCTCGATCACGACACAGCGCTCGGGCCGGACCCCCATTTCCTTCGCAGCAAACAGGAACAGGTCCGGTGCGGGCTTGCCGTTTGCCACTTGCGAGGACGAGAAGATGTTCGGTGCGAGGCGTTCATAGAGCCCCGTACTTCCGAGACTCACTCGCATGCGCGGATGCGAACCGCTCGAGGCAACGCAGACACGTTGCGTCACGACGTCGAGCACGTCGTGGATGCCGCGGATCGCTTCGAGGTCGGCTTCGAATGCGCGAAACAGCTCATCCTGCAGATCGCCGTGATAGGCCTCGGGCAGCTTGCGGCCGAGTTCGGTTTCGATCTCGAGATTGGCCTGTTTTGTCGAGCGGCCAAGGAAGCGCTCGGACACTTGCTCCGATGTGATCGGATAGCCGTGTCGGCACAGCACGTCGGCATGGGCGCGACAGGAGATCACCTCGCTGTCCACGAGCACGCCGTCGCAATCGAAAATGATGAGGTCGATGGGCACGAGGTTTAGGACGTCGACTTGTCGTCGTCGAGCGGAACGCAATAGAGCTCGAGCCGGTGATCGACCAATTTGTAGCCGAGCTTGCGGGCGATCTCGGCCTGCAGCTTCTCGATCTCTTCGGAGGTGAACTCGATCACCTTGCCGTCGCGCAGATTGATGAGGTGGTCGTGATGGCTGTCGCGCATCGTCTCGTAGCGCGCGCGGCCCTCGCGGAAATCGTGGCGTTCGATGATGCCGGCATCCTCGAACAGTTTGACGGTGCGATACACGGTCGAGATCGAGATCTTGTCGTCGACCGCGACACAGCGCCGGTACAATTCCTCGACATCGGGGTGATCAAGCGCTTCCGCAAGCACGCGGGCGATGACGCGGCGCTGCTCGGTCATGCGCATGCCGGTGGCGGCACAGCGCGCCTCGATGCCGGGCGCCTTGGAAGCGGAAGAGGGTTTAAGTCCAGTCATGTGATGTCTGCCTGACGGGCGCTTTCTGCCATCGATATTACGACAAGTCACGTCGCATCAGAAGTGCGTTCAATTGTTCCCCGTTGGCCTGCTTATAGTAGCGTTCGCGGCGCCCGACCACCACGAATCCGCCTTTATCGTAGAGCCGTCGTGCCGGCTGATTGTTCTCCTCGACCTCCAGAAATATCGTGCGCACGCCTCGCCCTGCGAGGTGACCGAGATGGGTCATCAGCAGCGTTCGGGAAAGGCCGCGGCCGCGATAGGACTGGTCGACCGCGACCGAGAGGATTTCGGCTT
The DNA here is from genome assembly GCF_051917485.1 of Bradyrhizobium sp. RDM12. Taxonomy (NCBI): domain Bacteria; kingdom Pseudomonadati; phylum Pseudomonadota; class Alphaproteobacteria; order Hyphomicrobiales; family Nitrobacteraceae; genus Bradyrhizobium; species Bradyrhizobium sp. RDM12. Next base: position 1,048,877 of record NZ_CM133064.1, on the reverse strand, counting down.
CATCCGCGCCGATCCGCGACACGGCAAAGCCGACGATCTTGCGCCCCAGGCGCAGGCGGTGGACGAGCGTGTTGCGCTCGCTGAGCATGGTCTCGAACTCGCTTTCGCCCCAGCCCTGCGCGAAAGAGGCGCCGTGCAACTGCGCCAGCCGCGCCGCGTCGCGCGCGGATGCGGATTCGACGGCGGCGGTGCCGCCGCGCCGCCATTCCGAAAACCATCTCATCATGACGTTGTGGCTTGGGCCGCAAGCAGCGGCTGGGCCGCCGGCTTTGCATCGGGCGCCTTCAGATAGAAAGGCCGCGCCGGATTGCTGTCGGGATTTGCCGCTGCGCCGAGCCAGGCGACCCAGCTGATGTCAGGCGCGGGCTGCGCGTCGACCGTAACAGGCTGTGGGGCATCCTTCGGCCAGCGCTCGGCGAGAATTTTCGCGGCATTGCCGACCAGATGCGGCGCGCCGAATTGCGAGGCCGCGATCGCCTCGTCGATGGGAGCGACGGCCGGCCGCACCAGCAAACTGCCGTCACCGGCGACGATCTGGAAATAGACGTGGTCGTGCCGCGCATCGATCGCCGAGATCACCGGCGCCGGTCCGCTCTGGCCGACAATGGCGGCCGCATAGGCCGACAAGGTGGAGAGACCGACGGCCGGCCGCTTGGCCGCGAGCGCAAGGCCGCGGGCCGCCGAAATGCCGACGCGCAAACCGGTGAAGCTGCCGGGGCCGACGGTGACCGCGATGCGGTCGAGTGCCGTGAAAGCGAGGTCGGCCGACCGCATCGCGCGCGCGATCATCGGCATCAGCGCCTCGGCATGGCCGCGCTTCATGAGCAGCTGCTCCTGCGCGAGGAGCTGGCCGGCGTCGGTGTCGAGAACGGCAGCCCCGCACGCCTCGAGCGCGGTATCGATGGCAAGGATCAGCATGGATGGGCGAATGGCGAGTGGCGAATAGGGAACAGCTTAGCGAACCAGACGCCTATCCGCCATTCGTCATTCACTGTTCGGAGCCCCGATATCGCCGCACCTCGTAGGGTGGGCAAAGGCGCTCTTGCGCCGTGCCCACCAAATTATCTCCCAAGAAAAGACGGCGGGCACGCTTCGCTTTGCCCACCCTGCCGCACCTCGCCTACATCGGCCGGACTTCGACCACGTCGGGCACGAAGTGCTTCAGCAAATTCTGGATGCCGTGCTGGAGCGTCGCCGTCGATGACGGGCAGCCGGAGCAGGAGCCCTTCATGTTGAGATAGACGATACCGTCCTTGAAGCCGCGGAAGGTGATGTCCCCGCCGTCATTGGCGACCGCCGGCCGCACGCGCGTCTCGATCAGATCCTTGATCATGTCGACAGTCTCGGCATCGGACTCGTCGAAGAACTCGTCCTCGTCATCGAGATCGACATCGCTTTGCACCGTGCCGTCGGCGAGCAGCGGCGCGCCGGACATATAGTGCTCCATGATGGCGCCGAGGATCGCGGGCTTGAGCTGCTGCCATTCTCCGCTCGCCTTGGTCACGGTGATGAAATCGGATCCATAGAACACGCCGGTGACGCCGGGCACCTCGAACAGCTTTTCCGCGAGCGGCGAGCGGGTCGCGGATTCGCGGCTCGAGAACTCCATCGGGCTGCCGTCGACCACGGCGCGGCCGGGAATGAATTTCAAGGTGGCGGGATTGGGGGTGGCTTCGGTTTGAATGAACATGGCTTTCTCCAGACGTCGCCGGTTCAAGGCCGGCGCGTGCTCCATCCAGTAGCAGATGGCTACGGCGAACGCACGGTCAAGGGGATGGAGCGCCGTTTCGCTGTTATTTCAGCGGGTTAGGCGCTCGTCAGCGGCGGCGGATGAAGCCGACGATGTCCTTGGAAAGGTTCATGGTCTCCTCGGCGATGGCGCGGGCCCGATCGGAACCATCGTTCAGGATGGTCTCGATATGGCCGGGGTCGGCGACCAGGCGCTTCATCTCGCCGGCGATCGGTGCGAGCTTGGTCACGCACAGCTCCGCCAGTGCGTTCTTGAAGCTGGAGAATTGGCCGCGGCCGAACTCGCCGAGAACGCTGGCCTTGGAACGGCCGGCGAGCGCGGCGAAAATCCCGACGAGATTGTCGGCCTCGGGGCGCGCTTCCAGACCCTTCTCTTCGCTCGGCAACGGCTCCGGATCGGTCTTCGCCTTGCGGATCTTCTGGGCGATCGTGTCGGCGTCGTCGGTCAGATTGATGCGCGAATTGTCCGATGCATCGGACTTCGACATCTTCTTGGTGCCGTCGCGCAGGCTCATCACGCGTGTCGCCGGGCCCGTGATCAAGGGTTCCGGCAACGGGAAGAACAGGCCGTCATTGGCGCCATGGCTACGAATGGAATCGCCGAAATCGTTGTTGAACTTCTGCGCGATGTCGCGCGAGAGCTCGAGATGCTGCTTCTGGTCCTCGCCGACCGGTACATGGGTGGCGCGGTACAGAAGAATATCGGCGGCCATCAGCACCGGATAGTCGAACAGCCCGACCGAGGCGTTCTCGCGGTCTTTGCCGGCCTTCTCCTTGAATTGGGTCATGCGGCCGAGCCAGCCCATGCGCGCGACGCAATTGAAGATCCAGGCGAGTTCGGCGTGGCCGGAGACCTGGCTCTGGTTGAACACGATGTGCTTCCTGGGATCGATGCCGCTGGCGATGAACGCCGCGGTCACTTCGCGGGTGTTGCGTGCGAGCTCGGGCGGCCCGCCCCAGACGTCCAGGCCTTGCGTGATCGCGTGCATGTCGACGACGCAATAGATGCAGTTGTGGGTTTCCTGCATCTTCACGAAGTTGACGATCGCGCCGAGGTAGTTGCCGAGGTGCAGATTGCCCGTCGGCTGGACGCCCGAAAAGACCCGTTCAACGAATGGCATGGCAAGTGTTCCCAGAGGTATTCGGGCCGTCGTTTCCAACAGCGGCGCTGCCCCGTCAAGGGTAATTCGATGGCCTTGCCCGCCAGGTGTGGGCTAGGCGGGCCGCTTCAGGGCGTTGACCGTCTCTCGCCAGGACGCCGCGCCGAGGATTTGCAGGAGCAGGCCATAGACGGCGATTCCGGCGCCGATCTGCAAGCCCAGCAGCATGAAGCGGATCAGGCCGTGAGCGTCGACCGGCATCAGCTCCGTGCTTAGCCAGAGCAGGGCGCCCATGGCGGCGGCCGCAAGCACGATCCGCGGCAGCCGCTTGCGCCCGGCGGTGTCGATCGAGAAGCCGAATTCACCGGTGCCTTTGCGGAGCAGCGAGAATGCGCTGCTCCAGGCGCCCGCTGCGATACTGGCGGCGATCCCGCTCGCGCCGAAGAAATGGTCGAGCAGGACGGCGAGCAAGACCGCGACCACAAAGCCTTTGGCCGTGGCGAGCAGCGGCGTCATCGTGTCGCCGCGAGCAAAGAAGGCCGGCGACAGCGCCTTGATCAGCACATGCGCCGGCAGCCCGAGCGCTAGCCACATCAACGCGCGGGCGGTGGCCGCGCTGTCCTCCGCGCCAAAAGCGCCGTGCTCGAACAACAGCCGCACGGTCGGTTCGGCCAGCACGGCAAGGCCCAGCGCGGCGGGCAGCGCGAGCCCGGTCGCGAGTTCCACCGCGCGCGATTCCGCATGCGCCACCGCGTCACGATCGCCGCTTCCCACCGCCCGCGTCAGCTCCGGCACCAGCACCGCGCCCATGGCGACGCCGACAATGCCGAGCGGCAGCTCGATCAGGCGGTTGGCGAAATAGAGCCATGACACCGCCGACGGCGTCGCCGAGGCTATGATCGCGCCCGCCACCATCAGCCATTGCGGCCCGGAGCTTGCGATCATGCCGGGGATCGCCTTGGCGAAGAAGCCGCGCATCTCCTTGTCGAGACTTGCGCGCAACGGCGTCGCGAGATCCGCACTTCGTTGCGACAGCAGCATCAGGAGTTGCAGCAGACCGGCAATGCCGACAGCCGCCGCCAGCATCCACGCGGCGAGCGGCGCATCGGCGTGCCACAGCAGCAGCGCGGCGATTGCCGCGATCAGCGCGATGTTGAACAGCAGCGGCGAGAACGCCGTAAGCGCAAATCTCCCTTGCGCATTCAGCAGGCCCATCAGCACGGTGACCGGGCCGGCAAAGGCGAGATAAGGCAGCATCAGCCGCGCATTCTGCACGGCGAGATCGAGCGTGGGGCTGCCGACGAAGCCCGGCGCGATGATCATGATGATCAGCGGCATCAGCAGCGCGATCATGATGGAGATCATGATCAGGGTTACGCTGACCGTGCCGAGCACGCGTCCTGCAAAGGCGGAGGCGGCCTCTTTGCCATCGCGGTCACGGACGCGCAGCCAGGCCGGGATCAGGGCCGCATTCAGTGCTCCTTCACTGAGCAGGCGCCGCACCACGTTGACGAGCTGGAAGGCGGCCAGAAACGCATCCGCCACGGCGCCGGTGCCGAGCAGCGCCGCGATCAGGGAATCGCGCGCAAAGCCCAGCAGCCGCGAGGCCAATGTTCCCGTCGAAACTGTCAGGAAGGAGCGGATCATCGGACGTACATAATACCGTTGCTTGCCCGTGCAGGCCCGGTCGTGATAGGCCGCGAGCCGGATTTCAGGCCGACAGGAAGCGGATTTCCGCGGGTATCGCAATCCGGCAAACAGGATCAAGGTGAATGGCTGACGCGAAATATGACGTTCTCGGCATCGGCAACGCGCTGTTCGACGTGCTGGTCCGGACCGATGAAGCCTTTTTGGCCAAGCACGGCATGGCCAAGGGCAGCATGTCCCTGATCGACGAGGCGCGGGCCGCCGCGATCTATGCTGACATGGGCCCGGCGACGGAAGTCTCGGGCGGCTCGGCCGCCAACACCATCGTCGGCATCGGCAGCCTCGGCGCGCGTGCCGCTTATGTCGGCAAGGTCAAGGACGACCAGATCGGCAAGCTCTATGTCCACGACATTCGCGCCGCCGGCGTCGCCTTCAACACGCCGCCCGCGCAGGGCGGCCCGGCCACCGGCTGCTCCTACATCCTGGTGACCGGCGATGGCGAGCGCACCATGAACACCTATCTCGGCGCAGCGCAGGATCTGTCGCCGGCCGACATCGATCCGGCCGAAATCGCGGCTGCCAAGATCGTCTATCTCGAAGGCTATCTCTGGGATCCGCCGGGAGCCAAGGAGGCTTTCGTCAAGGCCGCCAAAATTACCCACGAGGCCGGCCGCAAGGTGGCGCTGACGCTGTCGGACTCCTTCTGCGTCGGCCGTTACCGCGACGAGTTTCTGGGGCTGATGCGCAACGGCACTGCCGACATCGTGTTCGCCAACGAATCCGAGCTGCACTCGCTCTACGAGACCTCCGACTTCGACACCGCGCTCAAGCAGCTGCGCAACGACGTCAAGCTTGGTGTCGTCACCCGCAGCGAGAAGGGCTGCGTGGTGGTGACGCCGACGGACGCCGTCGCAGCTCCAGCCTCGCCGATCACACGATTGGTCGATACCACCGGCGCCGGCGATCTGTTTGCGGCCGGCTTCCTGTACGGCCTGTCGCGCGATCTGTCGCACAAGCAGTGCGGCGAACTCGGTGCGCTTGCCGCCGCCGAAGTGATCCAGCACATCGGCGCGCGCCCGCAGGTGTCGCTGAAAGAGCTGGCCCAGCAGCGTGGACTGACGGTTTAATCGTCGTCTCGCTCCTCGTCATTGCGAGGAGCCCGCGACAAAATTGCGAAGCAATTTTGCGCTGGCGACGAAGCAATCCAGAGTCTCTCCGCGGAGGCAGGCTGGATTGCTTCGCTGCGCTCGCAATGACGGTGCCGCCTCACGCCGTCTTCGCAGCCTTCAATCCCAGCCGCTGCTCGACTGCCTCGCGCATCACGAATTTCTGGATCTTTCCGGTCACGGTCATCGGAAATTCGTCGACGAATTCCACATAGCGCGGGATCTTGTTGTGGGCGATCTGGCCATCGCAGAAAGCGCGGACCTCTTCTGCCGTCAGCGTCTCGCCGGACCGGACACGGATCCAGGCACAGAGCTCCTCGCCATAGCGGGTGTCGGCCACGCCAAAGATCTGCACGTCCTGGATCTTGGGATGGCGGTACAGAAACTCCTCGATCTCGCGCGGATAGAGGTTCTCGCCGCCGCGGATCACCAGATCCTTGATGCGGCCGACGATGTTGCAATAGCCCTCGTCGTCGATGGTGGCGAGATCGCCGGTGTGCATCCAGCCGTTGGCATCCAGCACGTCGCCGGTCTTTTCCTTCTCTTCCCAATAGCCCAGCATGACGCTGTAGCCTCGGGTACAGAGCTCGCCGCGTTCGCCGCGCTTGACGACCCGGCCTTCGAGATCGACAACCTTCACCTCGACATGCGGATGAATCCGCCCGACGGTGGAGACGCGCCGCTCGAGCGGATCGTCTGTCGCGCTCTGGAAGCTGACCGGGCTGGTCTCGGTCATGCCATAGGCGATCGTGACCTCGCGCATGTTCATCTCGGTGTTGACGCGCTTCATCACCTCGATCGGGCAGGGCGCGCCCGCCATGATGCCGGTGCGGAGGGATTTCAGATTGAACGTCGCGAATTCGGGATGGTCGAGCTCCGCGATGAACATGGTGGGCACGCCGTACAGCACCGTGCACTTCTCCTGCTCGACGGCGCGCAGCGTCGCCAGCGGATCAAAGCCCTCGCCGGGATAGACCATGGTCGTGCCGAGCGTGACGGAGGCGAGATTGCCCATCACCATGCCGAAGCAATGGTAGAGCGGCACGGGAATGCAGATGCGGTCCTGCTCGGTCAGGTGCATCGCGCGGCCGGTGAAATAGCCGTTGTTGAGGATGTTGTGGTGATTCAGCGTCACGCCCTTGGGCGATCCCGTGGTGCCGCTGGTGAACTGGATGTTGACGGGATCGTCGAACTGAAGCGCAGCGCCGAGGGCGGCAAGCTGCTCGCGATGCTTGGCGCCACCCATGCGCGCGACGTCCTCGAACGGATCGTGCCGGGTGCCGACGGGCCGCCGATCTGGATCACCATCCGCAGCGACGGCAGCCGTGCCGCCTGCAGTTGTCCAGGCCTGGCGCTCGTCAGCTCCGGCAGCAGGGTATTGAGCATCTCCATGTACTGGCTGGTCTTGAACGCCGTCGCGGTGACGATCGCCGCGCAGCCGACTTTCTTCAGCGCGAACTCCAGCTCGCTAAGCCGATAGGCCGGATTGATCGTGACCAGGATCAGGCCGGCCTTGGCGGCGGCGAACTGGGTCAGCGTCCACTCCGGCCGGTTCAGCGACCAGATGCCGATCCGCTCACCGCGTTCGAGACCGAGCGCGAGAAAGCCCGCGGCCAGCGCGTCGGCGCGTTCGGCGAATTCGGTCCAGGTCCATCGCACGCCGTGGCTGGGCGAGACCAGGGCTTCACGATTGCCCCAGCGCCCCACGGCGTGGTCGAGACTGCGGCCGATGGTGTCGCCGAGCAGGGCATGTCCGAGATGCCGCAAACGTAACTGTCGGCTTTGCCTGCAAGATCGTCCGCCAAGCTCGTCTCCTCAATAGAGTTGCCTCGTGCCCGAGGCCGATGGCATTGGGGCACGAGGTTATCCGTTGCCGGGAAGGCGCGCGACGCCGCGCGCCTCATACTAAGGTTTAGGCCGCCTTCTTCCCGCTCTCCGCATCGAGCCCGGCATAGACGCCACGCTCGAATCCCGCGAACGCCTGCAGGCATTTCGCGTCGGCAAACGGCAGCAGCTGCATCAGGATCACGCCGGTGATGTCCCGCGTCGGGTCGATCCAATAGTAGGTGTTGGCGAGGCCGGCCCAGGCGAGGCTGCCTGCGCTGCGGCCTTCTGCGGTCTTGGCGGTGTTGATCATGAAGCTGAGGCCCCACTTCTTCACCTGATCCGGATAGAGATCGACGTCGTTGGTGTAGATTGGCGCCGCCGTGGCGAGCCTGGTCATGTTGAGATCGCCCATCTGATTCTGCCCCATCATGGCGACCGTCTCGGGCTTCAGCACCTGGTTGCCGTTGCCGCGGCCCTTGTTCAGGATCATCTGGGTGAACTTGATGTAGTCACCGGCGGTGGAATAAAGGCCACCGCCACCCATATGGAATTCCGGCTCCTGCTCGAGCTCGAACGGGATTGCGGCGAGCTGGCCGTCCTCGCCGCGGGCATGCATGACGACCAGGCGCTTGCGCATGTCGTCGGTGATCTTGAAGGCGGTGTCGGACATGCCGAGCGGCGCGAACAGATTGTCGCGTAGATACGCATCGAGACGCTTGCCGCTGACGGCTTCGACGGCTTTTCCGACGAAATCGATATTGGTGCCATATTCCCAGCGCGTGCCGGGGTCGGTCATAACAGGCGTCTTCAGCGCCGCATTCTGGCAGGTGGTGATGGCGGGGATGCCGGTCTTTTCGAGATAGACCGCGAGATCGCCGTTCCACATGTTGTAGGCGAAGCCGGCGGTGTGGGTCATCAGCTGGCGCAGCGTGATCGCGCTCTTCGCCGGCCGCAGTTTTGGCTCGCCCTTGGCGTCAAAGCCTTCCAGCACTTGCGGCTGGGCGAGATCGGGCAGCAGCGATCCGATCGGCGTATCGAGCGAGAGCTTGCCCTGCTCGACCAGCTGCATCGCGCCGGCACTCGTCACCGCCTTCGTCATCGAGGCGATCCAGAACACGCTGTCCGCGGTCATCGCATCGGGCTTGGACAGATCGCGCTTGCCAAACGCGCCCTGATAAATCACGTCGCTGCCGTTTGCGGCGATCGCAACAACGCCGGGAATTTCCTTGGCGTCGCTTGTCTTGCTCAGAATCCCGTCGATCTCAGCTTTGCTCTGCATACGCGTTTCCTCCGGTTTGATTATTGTTGGAAGTGATCGATTGTCCTCCCGCATCCGCGGCGCGGCAAGCGTCGCCATATGCATTGTTCGGTCGCGATGTCGTGACTTGACGGTCCGCGCCCCACGCAGGACGACTGAATTGCAATACGTCTTCACAATCTGCGGTGGATGGCCGCACCTCGCATGACCACAGATGGGTTCATGCGATATGTTTCGAGCGTTTGAAGCACTTGAAACATTTTGTGCATTGCGGCGTTCAGCTTGCGGCCGGACAGGCGGCTGACGCTAAGACTTAAAGCAAATTTGGCGGCCGCCTAACCGGCCGCAAGGGGACCCGAGATGATTTCGACATGGAGCGAATGGAAGCGTTATCCCCGTCCCGGACGGGGCGACAATCTCGAAGCTCCAATTTCGCCCGGCATCTACGAGGTCCGCATCGCCGGCACCGGCGCACTCTATTCCTTCGGAGCGGTCGACAATCTGGCGCAGGCGCTCGCCCTGCTGCCGGTCGGCTCAAATTCCTGGTTCGGCCGCCGCGACACCTCCGAGGCGCCCGATCTCGAATATCGGACCTGTGCGACCTCCTCGAAAGCCGGCGCCAAGGCCGCCGCCGAGCGCATGATCGGCCGGCGCGAGACCTATATGAGCGGCGCGGCGTAACCTTCCCGCTCCGAGTTTAGCTCCCGGCAGACGTGCGTTGCGGGACGGTGCATTGCGCGGCGTCTGTCCCTATATTCCGGGCCGATCCGATCGTCCCCAAATGATCGTCCGAGGAGTAACGCCATGACGCCGACCGCCGCAGCACGCGCCCAGCACGCCACCGCCACCTTGCGTGACCGGTTGAAGGACCCTTCGCTCCTGAAGGAGGCCTGCTACATCGACGGCGCCTGGATCGGCACGCCGGTCTTTGCCGTGAACAATCCCGCGACCGGTGTCGAGATCGCAAAGGTCCCGCAGCTTGGCGCGGACGACACCACCAAGGCGGTTGAAGCCGCCCAGCGCGCCTTCCCGGCCTGGGCCAAGCACACCGCCAAGCAGCGCTCCAACATCTTGCGCAAATGGTTCGAGCTGATCACCGCCAATCGCGAGGACCTCGCGCTGATCCTCACCTCCGAGCAGGGCAAGCCGCTGTCGGAAGCGCTCGGCGAGGTCGATATCGGCGCCGCCTATATCGAGTTCTTCGCGGAGGAAGCCCGCCGCGTCTATGGCGAGACCATCCCGACGCAACGGCCCGATGCGCGGCTGCTCGCGATCAAGCAGCCGATCGGCGTCTGCGGCGCGATCACGCCATGGAATTTTCCGAACTCCATGATCACCCGAAAGGTGTCGCCGGCGCTGGCCGCGGGCTGCACCGTGGTGCTGAAGCCCGCCAACGAGACGCCGCTGTCGGCCCTGGCGCTGGCCGTGCTCGCCGAGAAGGCCGGCATCCCCAAGGGCGTGCTCAACATCATCACCGGTGATGCGCCGCCGATCGGCAAGGTGCTGTGCGAGCATCCGGCGGTGCGCTTCGTCGGCTTCACGGGCTCGACCGCGGTCGGCAAGATCCTCTATCAGCAGGCTTCCGTCGGCGTGAAGCGACTCGGTCTCGAGCTTGGCGGCAACGCACCGTTCGTGGTGTTCGACGACGCCGACATCGACGCCGCGGTCGAGGGCGCGATCGTCTCGAAATATCGCAACATGGGCCAGACCTGCGTCTGCGCCAACCGCATCTACGCCCAGGACAAGATCTATGACGAGTTCGTCAAGAAGCTGTCGGCGAAGGTCGCGGCGATGAAGATCGGCGACGGCACGGAAGCCGGCGTCACGCAGGGCCCGCTGATCAACATGAAGGCGATCGACAAGGTCGAGCGCCACATTGCCGACGCCGTCAAGCGCGGCGCCAAGGTCGTGACCGGCGGCAAGCGCAGCGAGCTCGGACGTTCCTTCTTCGAGCCGACCGTGCTCGCCGACGTCAAGTCCGACTCCTTGGTGGCCCAGGAGGAGACCTTCGGTCCGCTCGCGCCGGTGATCCGCTTCAAGGACGAAGCCGACGTCATCGCGATGTGCAACGCCTCGCCGTTTGGCCTCGCATCGTACTTCTACTCCCGCGATCTCGGCCGCGTCTGGCGCGTCGCCGAAGCGCTGGAATCCGGCATGGTCGGCGTCAACACCGGCCTGATCACGACGGAGGTCGCGCCCTTCGGCGGCGTCAAGGAAAGCGGCTTGGGGCGCGAAGGCTCGCGTCACGGCATGGAAGAATATGTCGAGATCAAATACGTGATGATGGCGGGGGTGTGAGGCCGCCGCTATCCCTCCACGTCATTGCGAGCGAAGCGAAGCAATCCAGAATCCTTCGACAGAGACAGTCTGGATTGCTTCCTCGCACCAGCGCAAAATTGCGAAGCAATTTTGTCGCGGGCTCCTCGCAATGGCGAAGCCATTACCGCCGCAACACCGCAATAGTCCGGTTCGCGAACATCAGCCGCTCCGCCATCACCGACACGAAATAGGTCAGCAGCTTGTGGCTGAGCGCGGGGTCTTCTTGCCTGATCGCGTCGAACTGGAGCGTGTTCAGCACATAGAGCACGCTGTCGACCTCGGCCTGGATGGTGGCGCTGCGCGGGGTCTGTGACACCAGGCCCATCTCGCCGATCGTGGTGTAGCGGCCCAGGCTGCGCACGCGCGTGGTGCGGTCATCCTCGGCGGGGATCATGATGCCGACGCGGCCGTCGAGAATGAAGTGCATGGAATCGGCGGGGTCGCCGGCCTGCACGATGACCTCGCCGGCCTCGACCTCGATGCGCTGGCAGCGGCGGATCAGCTCGTCGGCATCGTCCTCGCTGTCGAGAATGCCGGCGAACCAGTCGCGCAGGCTCGCTTCTTCCTGCGCCAGGCCCTGGTGCTGCGAGATCAGCTCGTTCTCGCACCATTCCAGTGCGTGATCGAGCTCGCCGATGATGGTGACGCCTTCGCCGGTGAAGTCGCTGGCGCGCAGCACCTTCTCGGCCGCCGCCGGCAGATGCACCAGGATCAGCTCGACGCCGAGATCGGCCGCGCTGCGCTTGATCTGGGCAAAACTGTAGGCGGCGGACGAGTCGACGCCGGTGACGAGCTTGAAGTCGAACAGCAGATAGCGGCACTCCGGGCGCTCCCGGAGCAATTGCTTGACGTGCTGGTAGAGCCGGTTGGCGGAGCCGAAGAACAGGTAGCTCTGGAGATTGAGTCCCTGGATCTTGCCGCCATGGGCCAGCAGCACCTCCCGGTCGTCGCGCGAGCGGTCGAGCGAGGAGCGATATTCGGAGCCGTCAAAGCTGTACTTGATCGATTCGACCCGCGCCGCGCTGAAGGCAAAGGTCGCGCAGCCGATGATGACGCCGATCAGGATGCCCGGCACGAAACCCCAGGCCACGATGATGACGATGATGGCGACCAGCGACAGATATTCGAGCTTCGAAAGCCGCTTGCGCGATTCGATGATCCACTTGTGCAGCTGGTCGGCGCCGAGATAGAGCAGCAGGCCGCCGAGCACGAATTTCGGAATGAAGCCGAGCAGCTCGGGCGCGATCGCGAGCATCAGCAGCGACAGCACCGAGGCGGTGAGGCCGGACAGCCGGCCGCGGCCGCCGCTGGATAAATTGAGGATCGAGCGGCTGATCGAGCTGCATCCGGTATAGCCGCCGAGCACGCCGGAGAGGATGTTGGCTGCGCCCGTGACGTTCAGCTCGCGCTCCAGATTGGCCTCGCGGTGCACGGCGACTTCGATGCCGGTGGTGTTGAACAGCGTGCTCGACGCGGTGACGAAGATGACGGCGACGAGATTACCGAGCAGGTCCGGCACGGCAAACCAGGGATAGCGGGCGAGATCGTCGGTGTGCCAGGGCAGCATGAACGCGGCTTGCGGCGGCGGCTGAAACGTCCAGCCCATGCTCCGTGCCTGGTCGAGCGAGACACCCGAGATCCAGAACGCCAGATGCGCCGTGAGCGCGCCGCCGGCCAGGATGATCGGCAGCCCGAACGGGGTCCGCGAGCGGTGCCAGGTCAGGTACAGCACCAGCGCCATGGCACAGGCGGCACCGAGCTCCAGCAGCGTGGTGCCGTTGGCGAAGCGCGGCAGCGTCGTGAGCTGCACCGGGGTGCCGGTGATGACCCTGATCGCACCGAGCGCGATGAGAAGCCCGGTGGCGCCGAGAAAGCCGCCGACCACGGGATAGGGCACGTAGCGGATGGCACGGCCCATCCGCGTCAGGCCGAGCCCGCACAGCACGAATCCGGTGAGCACGGTCGACAGGCCGACCGTGATCAGGACCGGCGAGAGCAGTGGTGCCGACAGATTGGCCGTTTCGATGTGCTCGACCAGCGAGGCCGCCAGAATTCCGGTCACGGCCGCAGTCGAGCTGTCCGGCGCGGCAATCGCGAAGGGCAGGGAGCTGCCGAGCCCGATCACGGCGGCAAGCACCGCCGAGCTGACGAAGGTCGCAGCGATGCCGTAGGACAGATAGGGCGAGAGCGGCCCGGCGAAGATCAGCAGCGCGTAGGACAGCCCGAACGTCAGGGTGAGGATGCTCGCAGCGCCTCCGCCCAGCATATCATTCAGCGCACGCTTGATGGACGGGCTGACCCAGGTGACCCGATCGAAACCAATTGCAGGGTCTGTCACGTCGTGACACTCGCTCATGAAAATACCTGCCCGGAGAGGTAGACGACTCCGAGCCTAGCGCAACATGATTCTTGCAAATATGAACTATCCGACAGTTTTGCTGCGCTTCGCATGTGAACGGTCAATCACACGGCGGCGGGGATGGAGCTGGGTCGACAGTTCGAGGGACGCAATAGCCCCTCCGCGTCATTGCGAGCGTAGCGAAGCAATCCAGAATCCCTCCGCGGAGATGGTCTGGATTGCTTCGCTACGCTCGCAATGACGAAGCGAATCGAAGCAGCTGCGGCTAAATCTTCAGCTCCGCCCCTGTCACGCGCCGATACGCTTCCAGATAGCGCTTGCTGGTCGCATCCACGACGCTCGCGGGCAGCGGCGGCGGCGGGGCATCGCCGTTCCAGCGGCCGGCGCGGCGCTCGACGTCGAGATAGTCGCGCAGCGGCTGCTTGTCGAAGCTCGCTTGCGGCTGGCCGGGCTTGTAGGCATCGACGGCCCAGAACCGCGAACTGTCCGGCGTCATGACTTCGTCGATCAGGATGATGCGGCCGTCCTTGTCGCGGCCGAACTCGAACTTGGTGTCGGCAATGATGATGCCCTGCTCGCGCGCCAGCTCTTCGCCGAGCGTGTAGATCGCGCGGGTCATGCTTTCGAGCGTATAGGCGACCTCGTCCCCGACGACTTCGCGCATCCTGGCGATGGTGATGTTCTCGTCATGGCCGGTCTCGGCCTTGGTCGCGGGGCTGAAGATCGCGGGCTCGAGCTTCTCGCTCTCGACGAGGCCGGCCTTCAGTCTTTCGCCCGCCAGCGTGCCGGAGCCGGCATATTCCTTCCAGGCGGAGCCCGAGAGATAGCCGCGGATCACGCATTCGATCGGAAACACGGTGGTGCGGCGGGACAGCATGGCGCGGCCGAGAATCTCGGCGCGATGCGGTTTCAGCGCCGGCACGGCTGCGATGATCTCGTCGGTGTCGGCGCTGATCATGTGATGCGGCACCACGCCTTCGAGCTTGTTGAACCAGAACGCGCTGATCTGGGTCAGCACCGCGCCCTTCATCGGAATGGTCTCGCCCATCACGACGTCGAACGCGCTGATGCGGTCGGTGGTCAGCAGCAGCAGGCGGTCGTCGTCGACGGCATAGATATCGCGCACCTTGCCACGCCCGATCTTGGTCAGGGGCAGGTCGCTGGAGAGCATCGTGGTCATCGCAAAGCTTTCGGCAAACTTGGCTTTCAGGCAAGAAATCCGGTCGCGCCGGACAGCGCGACCGGACACCGGATTAGCCTATTCCGGCAGCGGAATGAACTCATGTTCCTGCGGAACCGCGGCGAAGCGGCCGGTTTTCCAGTCCTGCTTGGCCTGCTCGATCCGCTCCTTGCTGGAGGAGACGAAATTCCACCAGATGTGGCGCGGGCCCTCCAATGTATCGCCGCCGAGAAACATCATCCGCGTGGCCTTGAGTGCCTTCACGGTGATGCGGTCGCCGGGGCGGAAGATCAGGAGCCGCGGCCCTTCGTAGCGTTCGTTCGCGATCTCGACCTCGCCGTCAACCACGTAGATCGCACGCTCCTCATGGTCGGGGTCGAGCGGCACGCTGGCGCCGGCGACCGCCGTCACCTCGGTGTAGAACCAGGGCGAGACCATTTTCACGGGTGAGGTGATGCCGAAGGCGGATCCCGCGATCACCCGCGCGGTAAAATCGCGCTCGGAGATCATCGGCAGCTCGCCCGCCGCGTAATGCTGGAACGAGGGATCGATCTCTTCGGAGCCGGCCGGCAGCGCGATCCAGCTTTGCAGGCCGAGCATCTGCTGGCCCGAGGCGCGCTGCGCATCCGGCGTGCGCTCGGAATGCGCGATGCCGCGGCCGGCCGTCATCAAATTCATCGCACCGGGCTGGATCTCCTGAATATTGCCCTCGCTGTCGCGATGCATGATGGAGCCGTCAAAGAGATAGGTGACGGTGGCAAGCCCGATGTGCGGATGCGGCCGCACGTCCATGCCCTTGCCGGAGACGAACTGCACCGGGCCGAAATGATCGAAGAAGACGAAGGGCCCGACCATCTGCCGCTTGCCATGCGGCAGTGCGCGCCGCACCGCGAAGCCGTCGCCGAGATCGCGGGTGCGCGGCACGATGACGAGATCGAGCGCGTCGCAGGACATGGGATCGCCGAGCACGGGATCGTTGGAGGGCTGCCAGCTCATGGTGGACTCCTTTTGACCTTCTTGGAGCCGATGGTAGCAGGATTTCGCATCGCCGTCGCGGCAAAGGCTGCTGTACAAGCTCGATGTCATCGCCAGCGAAAGCGGGCGATCCAGTACGCCGCGGCCCATCGTTTCAATCACAACCGTCTCGGAGTACTGGATCGCCCGGTCAAGCCGGGCGACGACAGCTGTGGTGAGGATGGTCCTTGAAAAAATGGGCCTGACGGACGATGTTCGGGCAGCTCACACTCTTCGCGCAGCATTTGATGACAATACCTGCCCTCGAGCTCGCCTTTCGCGCCGCCAGCGTCGCGCTGCTGCTGGTGCTGGCGGCGTCATTGCTTGCCGATTTTCGCAATGTGCTGGCTGCCCGCCTCGGTGCGGCCTTCGCATTGGGCGCGGCCGCGCATGCTGTGAGCTATTCGTTGGATGTCACGTCACGGATCCCGCTCTGGCATGCACCGCTGATCGCGTTGTCGACCGGCACCATGGTGGTGTTCTGGCTGTTCACTCGCTCCCTGTTCGACGACGAGTTTCGCCTCCGCTGGTGGCACGGATCGGTCTGGGCGCTGGTGACGGCCTTCAGCTTCGCGGGCTGCGTCTGGATTGCACCCGGCGGCCATGTGCGATTCTCGGTGACGGTGGTCAATCTGATCGTGCTCGGGTTCATTGCGCTTGCGATCGGGCAGACGATCGCCTCCTGGCCGGCCGACCTGGTCGAGCGCCGCCGCAGCGCTCGCGTCTTCATCGTCTGCGCGACTGCGCTCTATGGCGGGCTGAACGCGGTGCTGCAGATCGCCGTCGCCGGGCACCACGTCGGCGATGTCGCCGAAACCATCAATGCCGGCGCGCTCGCCTGCACCGTCGCGGCGATCGTCTATGCCATGATGCGCGTTGACGGGGCGGGTCTATTCCCGGCCGCGGTTGAGCCCGCACCGGCAATCGTTTCCATTCAGCCTGCGGCCGATGACGCCGCCGATCAAAAGATCATCGACGCCCTGATGCGGCTGATGGCCGACGAGCGGGTCTATCGTCAGGAGAATATCACCATCGGTGTGCTGGCGGGCCGGCTGAAAATTCCGGAATACCGGCTGCGCCGGTTGATCAACCAGCGGCTCGGCTATCGCAACTTCAATGTGTTCCTGAACAATCACCGGATCGAGGAGGCCAAGGCCGCGCTCGCCGATCCCACCCAGGCCGAGGTTCCCGTCATCACCATCGCGATGGATGCCGGCTTCCAGTCGCTCGGCCCGTTCAACCGCGCCTTCAAGGCGGTCACGGGCGTGACCCCGACGGAGTATCGACGGCTCAAGGCGGAAGCCGCCTAGATTATTGGTTCACTGAAATCACACCGGAATTTCAAATTCGGCTAGCCCCGGTCAGTTTCGACGAGGTCGTATTTCAAATCCGGCGAGCACGCTTCGCCGGCATCCGGCTCCTTCTCCGCCACTCGCCCTGAAGCCGGAGAAAGCCCGTGACCCGCCGCCGCAAGATCATCCTCACCACCGCCATCGCCTGTGCCGGCCTCGCCCTCGGCGCGGCGCGCGCCCGCGACGTGCCGAAGGTTGCCACCGGCTTCATCGCCGACACGCTCTGCTCGGAGACGTTCGTCTCCGGCCTCGATCCCCTGCGCGACCTCGCCGAGACCGCCGACGCGATGCCGGGTGCGGCTCTTCTGACCTGGGCGATGGATGTTCGGGTCGATCGCGCCCGCAAGGATGTCACGGTGACGCTGTTCGGCATCGGCCGCAGCCACGCCGTCTATCGCGAGGGGCTCGGCTGCACCCTTGAGCATGGCCAAGGAATCGCTGAGATCGCGTCGCCGCCTGATGACAAACAGCCGGCGTGGCTCCCCGAGATCGCCGGCCCGGGACTCGTGCCGCCGCAAAGCGAGGGCCTGTCCGTCGCGCTCGACCGCGCTTTCGCAGAGCCCGGGCAACCGCCTTATCGCCGCACCCGCGCCATCGTCGTCATGAAGGCCGGCCGCATCGTCGCCGAGCGCTATGCGGATGGTGTCGGGCCGGAGACGCAGCTGCTCGGCTTCTCCATGACCAAGTCGGTGATGTCAGCGCTGACGGGTATTCTCGTGCGCCAGGGCAAATTGAAGCTCGACGGGCCCGCGCCAATTGCCGCCTGGCAGAATCCGGATGATCCGCGCCATGCCATCACCGTCGATCAGTTGCTGCGTCACACCGCAGGGATTGCGCTCGGAAGCTCGTTGCAGGCCTCGCTCGGCTCCGTGCTCGAACCGGTCAATGCCATGAAATACGCCGAAGACGATATGGCCAGCTTTGCCGAGCGCGCGCCGCTTGCGACCGCACCGGGCACGGCGTGGAATTACCATGACGGCAACACCATCATTCTCGCGCATCTGATCCGCAACGCCGCCGGCGGCAAGCCCGCGGATGCGCTTGCCTTCGCGCGCCGCGAATTGTTTGCGCCGCTCGGCATGAACAACGTCACGCTCCAGCTCGACGGAGCCGGCACGATCGAGGGCTCCGGCGAGATGCTGGCATCCGCGCGCGACTGGGCGCGCTTCGGCCAGCTCTATCTCGACGACGGCGTCGTCGGCGGCAAGCGCATCCTGCCCGAGGGCTGGGTCAACTATTCCGCGACGGCGACGCCAAACGCGTGGGTCGGTATCGGCGCGGGCTTCTGGACCAACCAGGGCGACAGCCTTGGCGCGAAGTTTCGCGTCAAGCTCGGCTGGCCGCGCGATGCCTTCTTCGCCAAGGGCACGATCGGGCAGTACACGATCGTGATCCCGTCGGAGCGGCTGGTGATCGTGCGCCTCGGCCGCTCGCCGAACGCGCCGCCGGAAGCCGATGGCGTGTTCGATCTGGTGCGGGATGTGGTGGCGACTACCCGCGAGAAGGGGAAGCTGGTAGGGGCGAACTAGGCGCCTCTTCCCTTCTCCCCTTGTGGGAGAAGGTGGCGCGAAGCGCCGGATGAGGGGTCTCTCTCCGCGAATTCAACAGAAAGTTGGATTCGCGGAGAGCACTCCTCACCCGTCTCGCCGCTTAGCGGCGAGCCACCATCCTCCCACAACGGGCGAGGGTGGAGCTGTCGCGTGGCGAGAGCGTTACTGCCGTCCCAGCTCCGTCGCCTGTGCCACGCGGTCGAACCGCTCCAGCGTCATGATCGCATCGGCGAATTTGTCGGCTCGCGCATTCAGCACGGGCCGCGCCAGCGTCAGGAATTTCTGCTGCATCGCCTGCGCATCCGGGAACGATGTCGGCTCTCCCGAAGGGTCGGCGTAGAGCCGCTCGTGCACGCCGTCATCCGTGGTGATGCTGACGCGTGCGCCAAGGGATGGGTGCGGTCGACCTCGAGCCGGTCGTCCTGCACCACGTCGAACTTGTCGGCGAGCGCGTCGATCGCGGCATCGCCGAGGCGGTTGTAGTCGTCCCAGCCGAACGAGCCCTGGTCGAGCGCGAGCGCGCCGGTGAAGAACATCGAGAACTGGCCGCCCACGATCGAGGTCGGATGCCGCTTGGTGGCGGCATCGCCCGTCAGCGTGATGCCGTTGCGGTGCAAGCCGATCTCGACGCGCCGGACCTGGTCGGGCGTCGATTGTGCTCGCGCCGCATCGCGATCAGCGCGTCGATCGCGGCATGGGTGTAGCGGCAGCTCGGATACGGCTTCACGCCGATCTTCATGGTCTCGTAGGTCTTGCCGAGCCCGGCCACCGCCTTGTCGGGATGCGCGTCGTCGGTGTAGCCGGCGAGCAGGCCGTGCTTGCCCTCGACCGATTCCGTTGCGCCGACGAAATCATTGCGCGCCAGCGTCGCGGCGATCACGCCGTTCATCGCGGCGGCGCCGACCTGGTAGCGCTTGTTCCAGGCGCCGTTCACCAGGAATTGCAGCGAGCCCGCAGCCTGGCTGCCGGCGACGCCGAAGGCGGCGATGATCTGCGTCTCGGAGAGGCCAAACAGCTTTGAGGCTGCCGCGGCTGCGCCATAGGTGCCGGCGGTCGCGGTCGGATGGAAGCCGCGCGCATAGTGCGAGGTCGGGTCGAGCGCGTTGCCGAGCCGGCAGCAGACCTCATAGCCCGCCACGATTGCGGTCAGCACGTCGCGCCCGGAGGCGCCGACCATCTCGCCGACCGCAAACGCGGCCGGGACAACCGGCGCGCTCGGATGCAGCGAGGAGTCCGCATGGGTGTCGTCGAAATCGAGGGAATGGCCGAGCGCGCCATTGAGCAGGGCGGCCACCGCCGGTGTCCAGGTCTTGCTGTCGCCGAACACGGTGGAATAGCCCTTGGCATCGAGCGCGAGCGTCTCCAGCATCTTCAGCAGCGACGGGGTCGATTCCGCCTCGCTTCGCGCCCGGATGGCGCTGCCGAGGAAATCCAGCGTCAGCACCTTGGCGCGATCCAGCACCTCCGCCGGAATATCTGCGAATTTCAGGTCGGCGACATAGGCGGCGAGCGTTGCGGTTTCGTGAGCCATCGTGTTTCCTCGTTCTGGCCGGCAAATTAGGCGGGCTGATTTTGCCTTTCAAGCGGCCCTGAGGCTGCGGGCATCAGCTATGCTTCTGGCTGATCAACGAGGATCGGGACATTCGACGATGACAGGCGCAAAGGAGCTGTTCGACCGGGTCTGGTCGCGAAAAACGCAACTGGGGCTCGCGGTCCGGGTCACGGTGGCGGCCACTGCGGCCTATGCGCTTGCCACCGCGCTGCATCTGTTGCTGCCGCTCTGGGCCGTCCTCACCTCCATCATCGTGACCCAGATGAGTGTCGGGCGCTCGCTAAAGGCGACGCGCGACTACATGCTTGGCACGATCGGTGGCGCGATTTACGGCGGCGCTATTGCAATCCTGATCCCCTATTCCGGCGAACTGGGTCTTTTGGGCTTGCTGGTGCTGGCGGTGGCGCCGCTTGCCTTTGTCGCAGCGATCTATCCGAACCTGAGCTCTGCGACCGTGACTGCCGTGATCGTACTCGTGCTTCCGAGCATGCATCATGCGGATCCCATGGCCTCGGCGATCGACCGCGTCAGCGAAGTCTCGGTCGGCGCAGTTACGGGGCTGCTCGTCTCCTTCCTGGTGCTGCCTTCGCGCGCGGTGCGGCAGATCCGCGCCAGCGCAGCAAAATTGCTCGAGCTGATCGCGGAGGCTTTTACGGAACTGCTCGCGGGCCTCACCCGCGGCCGCGACAACGATGCGCTGCACCGGATCCAGGACGGCATCGGCACTGCCATAGTGGGCATGAATGCGATCGGTGCGGAGGCCGAGCGCGAGCGTTCGGCGCGGCTGTCGAGCGGACCCGACACCGGTCCGCTGCTGCGCACGATCCTCCGGCTGCGCCACGACGTCGTGATGATCGGCCGCGCCACCGTGGTGCCGCTGCCGGTCGAGGTGCAGGTCGGACTCGCCGGCCCGCTGGCGGAAGTCAGCGCGGCGATCCTGCGCTTCCTCAAATCCGCGGCGGAAGCCCTGCGCGAGGGCAGTGGTGCGCCACCGATCCATCCCGTGCACGTCGCGCTCCAGCATTATTCCGAAGCGGTTGCGGCCGTGCGGCAGGACGGGCTGATCCGCGGTCACGCAAGCGACACCGCGGAGCGTTTCTTCGCCCTCGGCTTCTCGCTGGAGCAGATGCACCAGGAATCTCTGCGATCTCGACCGCGTCGTCGGCGAATGGTCGGAGGCCCCGGGGTGACAAGCCCGCGCGCGTGGCGGAATAGGACGTGAACTCGTAAACGTCGGCTTTCGACGGCAACGCGTAACGCAGAAAGGAGAGAGCATGTTAGGGAACGCGAAGGTGGCAACCCGCGGGGCGACTTCGCGGACGGGTCTGGTCATCCCGCGATCTT
Organism: Bradyrhizobium sp. RDM12; assembly: GCF_051917485.1. Classification (NCBI taxonomy): domain Bacteria; kingdom Pseudomonadati; phylum Pseudomonadota; class Alphaproteobacteria; order Hyphomicrobiales; family Nitrobacteraceae; genus Bradyrhizobium; species Bradyrhizobium sp. RDM12. The sequence continues at coordinate 1,027,460 of NZ_CM133064.1, read as the reverse complement.
GTGCGTCAGCATCCGGAAACGCGAGATCAAGAGGCCGGCATAGGCGAACGATCCGATCGACAGTCCAATCCAGACGCCGACCGCGCCGAGGCCGGCGTGGAAGGCCAGCGCCCAGGCGATCGGGAAACCGACGCACCAATAGCCGATCGCCGCGAACACCAATGTCATCCTTGTGTCGTTGATGCCGCGCAGCGCACCGCCCATGATGGTCTGCAGCGCATCGGCGATGAAGAAGGTCGCGCCGACCAGCAAAAGCGTTGCGGTCAGCTCGACGGTCGGGGCGTTGGCCTCGCTGCTGCCGAAGAACAGGCGCCCCAGCTCATAGCGGCCGAGGATGACGACAACGGTCAAGCCCGAGACGAACGCGATCCCGAGCACGGCTGCGACGAGGCCCGCGCGCCGGACGCCGGCCGGCTCGTTACGGCCAAAGGCATGCCCGACCCGCACCGTCGCGGCCATGCCGATGCCGAGCGGGACCATAAACAATACGGCCGTGACCTGGAGCGCGATCTGGTGCGCGGCCAGGGCGGTGGTCGAGATCAGTCCCATCAAGAGCGCGGCCGAAGAGAACAGGCCGTATTCCAGCAGGAGCGAGAACGAGATCGGCGCGCCGATCGCGATCAGCTGACGCATCAAGGGCCAGTCGATTCGCCACAGATGGGCCAGCGGATGATAGTCGGCGAACGGCCTGCGCCACGCCGCGATGGCGAGCGCGGCGATGAAGGTGCCGAGATTGACCAGCGTCGTCGCCAGTCCCGCGCCGAACAGGCCGAGCTCGGGCAGGCCGAACAGGCCATGGATCAGGCAGTAGACCAGCACGAAATTCGCAGGTATCGCCGCGAGCGTGATCCACAGCGGCGGTTGCGGCCGGTTCACCGCGCTCATCATGCTGCGCAGCGCGATGAAGCCGAGCGCCGGCGCGATGCCCCAGGCGAGGCCGTTGAGATAGCGCTGGGCGAGGCTCGCCGAATGCGGCGCCTGACCGAGCGCAATCAGGATGTGCTCGCCATAGAGCGGTGACGCCATCATCGGCAGCGAGATCAGCAGCGCAACCCAGAGGCCGACGCGCAAGGACAGGCGGATGCGCCTGACGTCGCCGGCGCCGAACGCCTGCGCGGCCAGCGGCGATACCGCAGCCATCAATCCCAGTCCGAAGGTGAAGCTGACGAAATAGACGGTGTGCGCAAGTGCCGCAGCGGCGACCGCGTCCTCGCCGAGCCTGCCGATCAGCGCGAGATCGCTCGTGATCATCGCGATCTGCCCGAGCTGCGTCAGCATCATCGGCACGGCCAGCCGCAACGTCTCGACGAACTCCTGCGCGAGATGACTTTGCACGCCGGCTTGCGGCTGCGTGTGAGGTTCGACAGTATCGAGCATGGCGGCTCAATAGCACGGCCGCGCGACGAAAACATGGCCCCGAGGGGCTCGATCCGCTAGCTCGGTATCGTAGGGTGGGCAAAGGCGCACCTGCGCCGTGCCCACCATTCATCACAGAGTTTCGAGAGAAATCGGTGGGCACGCTTCGCTTTGCCCACCCTACGATACTGTCGTCGCGGAGGGTGCTCCCGCAAGGGAAGAAAAGAGCCTCACCCCTTCCGCTCGGGCACGCGCCGGATCTTCGCGCCCAGCGCGTTCAGCCGTTCGTCGATGCGCTCATAGCCGCGCTCGATCTGGTCGGCGTTGTTGATGGTGGAGGTGCCCTCGGCGCAGACGGCGGCGAGCAGCATCGCCATGCCGGCGCGGATGTCGGGTGAGATCATCGAAGCGCCGCGCAAGCGGCTCGGCCCTGCGATGATGGCGCGATGCGGATCGCACAGCACGATGCGCGCGCCCATCCCGATCAGCTTGTCGACGAAGAACATCCGCGATTCGAACATCTTCTCGAACATCAGAATCACGCCTTCGCACTGCGTGGCGGTGACGATCGCGATCGACATCAGATCGGCCGGGAAGGCCGGCCAGGGCTGGTCCTCCAGCTTCGGCACGTGGCCGCCAAAGTCATCCTGGATCTTCAGCGTCTGGTTCGACGGCACGATGAGGTCGTCGCCCTCGATCCGGCAGACGATGCCGAGCCGCTCGAAACCCATGCGGATCGAGCGCAGATGCTCGACGCCGGCTCGGACAATCCGCAGGGGCGAGCGCGTTACGGCGGCGAGGCCGATCAGCGAGCCGACCTCGATATGGTCGGGCTGGATCCGGTAGGTCGCTTCCCCCAGCGTCGCCGGGCCATGCACGATCATGGTGTTGGTGCCGATGCCCTCGATCTTCGCACCGAGCGCGGCCAGGAAGTTGGCGAGGTCCTGCACATGCGGCTCGGAGGCCGCGTTGCGCAGATAAGTGACGCCGTCGGCAGCGACGGCAGCAACCAGCGCATTCTCGGTCGCGGTGACGCTCGGCTCGTCCAGGAACACGTCGGCGCCGGTGAGCTTTGGCGCGCGGAATTCGAGACGGTCGGTCGCGGTGACCTTGGCCCCTAACTGCTCCAGCGCAAGCATATGGGTGTCGAGCCGGCGCCGGCCGATGACGTCGCCGCCAGGCGGCGGCAGCATCACCTCGCCGCAGCGCGCGAGCAGGGGGCCTGCGAGCAGGATCGAGGCGCGGATACGGACGCAGAGTTCGGGATCGAGATCGGCGGCGCGGATGCTCTTGGCGTGGATGTGAAGCGTGTTGCGAGCAGTCCATTCCGCTGATGCGCCGACTGAGCGGATCAGTTCGACCAGCGTCTCGGTGTCGCGGATCCGCGGCACGTTCTCCAGCGTCACCGGATGCTCGGTGAGCAGTGCGGCCGCGATGATCGGCAGCGCCGAATTCTTGTTGCCGGCCGGCTCGATCGAGCCCGAGAGCCGGTGACCGCCCTCGACGATATATTGGATGGGCGCCACGGGGATCTCTCCGTCCTGTTGCGGTGGGGCGGGCTGGTTTGGAGGGCGGAAACTACCGAGAATCAGCCGGGGGGCAATTCTGCACTTCTCGCGTCGCAAGACCCTCATGGTGAGGAGCGCGGAACGCGCGTCTCGAACCATGAAGGCCCGGCTGTCGCCCGCGGCCATCCTTCGAGACGCCCGCTGTCGCGGGCTCCTCAGGATGAGGGCCAGTGCAAGCCTCAGATATCGATCGTCGCGCTCAGCGAATGTTCCTGGATGAAATCGCGGCGCGGCTCGACCACGTCGCCCATCAGCTTGGTGAAGATATCGTCGGCCTCGTCGACCTCCTTGACCTTCACCTGCAGCAGCGAGCGCGCATTGATATCCAGGGTGGTTTCCCAGAGCTGCTCCGGGTTCATCTCGCCGAGACCTTTGTAGCGCTGCAGCGCGACGCCCTTACGGCCGGCGTCGGTGACCGCCTCGAACAGGTCGACCGGGCCGTAGACCATGTGCTCGACGTCCTTGCGCCGCAGCTTGCCGGGGCGGGCATAAACGTCCTGGAGCTTCGGCGTGTACTCGTCGAGCTTGCGGGCCTCGACCGAGCCCAGGAAAGCATCGTCGACGACGGCAACTTCCTTGACGCCGCGCACCGTGCGCTCGAACTGGAAGCCCTGGCCTTCCACGTATTGGCCGATCCAGCCGCGCTCGACCTCCTCGGACTGATTGTCGAGGCGGCCGGCGATGTATTGTGCGGCCGCTGCGGCCTTCTCGGGGTTGCCGTAGATCGCCTTGTTCAGCACGCCGGTGATCGCAGCTTGCTCGATCACCTTGCGATTGTAGCGGCTGTGCAGGTTGCGAAGGATGCTGCGCACGATTCGGGCATCGTCGACCAGCGAGCGCAAATCGCGGCCGGTGCGGTCGCCGCCAGCGCCGGGAATGAACACACAGTCGTCGAGGCCGGTGTCGATGAGATAATCTTCGAGCGCCCGCTCGTCCTTCAGATACTGCTCGGATTTGCCGCGGTTGACCTTATACAGCGGCGGCTGGGCGATATAGAGATAGCCGCCGTCGATGATGGCAGGCATCTGCCGGTAGAAGAAGGTGAGCAGCAGCGTGCGGATGTGGGCGCCGTCGACGTCGGCGTCCGTCATCACGATGATCTTGTGGTAACGCAGCTTGTCGATCGAGAACTCGTCACCGATACCGGTGCCGAGGGCGGTGATCAGCGTGCCGATCTGCTCGCTTTTCAGCATCGTGTCGGGACGAACGCGTTCCACATTGAGGATCTTGCCGCGCAGCGGCAGCACCGCCTGGAATTCGCGGTTGCGGCCTTGTTTGGCGCTGCCGCCTGCCGAGTCGCCCTCGACGATGAACAGTTCGGACTTTTCCGGATCCTTCTCCTGGCAGTCGGCGAGCTTGCCCGGCAGCGAGGAAACCGAGAGCGGGCTCTTGCGGGTCAGCTCGCGCGCTTTTCGCGCGGCTTCGCGGGCGGCGGCGGCCTGGATCACCTTGCCGACGATCATCTTGGCTTCGCTCGGATGCTCCTCGAACCAGGCCTGGAGCGCCTCGTTGAGGATGTTCTCGACCACGGGACGCACTTCCGAGGACACCAGCTTGTCCTTGGTCTGTGACGAGAACTTCGGGTCCGGCACCTTCACCGACAGCACGGCGGTGAGGCCTTCTCGGCAGTCGTCGCCGGTCAGCGCGATCTTTTCCCTCTTCGCATTGGCCTCGGCATAACCGTTGACCTGGCGCGTCAGCGCGCCGCGGAAGCCGGCGAGATGCGTACCGCCGTCGCGCTGCGGGATGTTGTTGGTGAAGCACAGCACGTTCTCGTGGTAGCTGTCGTTCCACCACAACGCGGCCTCGACGCCGATGCCGTTGGCTTCTGCGCGCACCATGATCGGTGCAGGCACGATCGCCTTCTTGTTGCGGTCCAGATACTTGACGAATTCCTCGACGCCGCCGGAATAGTACATCTCCTCGCGCTTCTCGACCGCGTGACGCATGTCGGAGAGGGCGATGTGCACGCCGGAATTGAGGAAGGCGAGCTCGCGCAGCCGGTGCTCGAGCGTGGCGAAATCATATTCGATGTTCTTGAAGGTCTCGCTCGAGGCCTGGAACGTCACTTCGGTGCCGCGCTTGCCGGGCGCATCGCCGACGACGGCCAGCGGTGCCACCGCATCGCCATGGGCGAACTCGATGTAGTGCTCCTTGTTGTCGCGCCAGATGCGCAAGCCGAGCTTGCTCGACAGCGCGTTGACGACGGAGACGCCGACACCGTGCAGGCCGCCGGAGACCTTGTAGGAGTTCTGGTCGAATTTTCCGCCGGCATGGAGCTGGGTCATGATGACCTCGGCCGCGGAGATGCCTTCGCCCTTGTGAATGTCGACAGGAATGCCGCGGCCGTCGTCGCGCACGGTGACGGAATTGTCGGCGTTGAGCACGACGTCGACGCGCGTGGCGTGGCCCGCCAGCGCTTCGTCGATCGCATTGTCGACGACCTCGTACACCATGTGGTGCAGGCCCGAGCCGTCATCGGTGTCGCCGATATACATGCCCGGACGCTTGCGGACGGCATCGAGGCCCTTGAGCACGCGGATCGATTCCGCCCCGTAATCGCTTGGATTTGAGAGCTCGTTTTCGGCAGGCGTCTGCCGAGCAGGTTCTGTCATGAGAGGCCTTCGAGATGTCGCCCGAATCAGCCGCGCAAAAGGCGCTGATTTGCAGGCTATTTGTGCCATGAAAGACCGCCTGCGCCTAGCGCAAAGTATCTTCCGGCAACCCTTTGACGAGATAGGGATTTTTAGCCGATTTTCAAGGCGCCTGAAAGCCGATTCCGGGCCCCGGAGAAAGCGCGATTCGAGGGGCGTTCTCGGCGCTCGAAGGACGTGGATTTTGCGGAGACGAAGGATGGTTCCGAGGCGCTCCCGATCAGGATGATGCAACGTCTAACACAGCTGAAGCGGCGGCCTCAGGGAGCTAGTCGCGGCGGGAAATGGGCGGGTTCAACGACGCAGCTATCGCCGGGCGGAAACACGTCCGCTCTCGACGTCAAAGACTTCGCTGCCGGCGCCGATCTCGGCAAAGGCGGCCGGATCCGCGCCGGTCAGCCACACCTGCGCGCCGAGCTTGCGTAGCTCGTCGAACAGCGCCGCGCGCCGGTTCGGATCGAGATGGGCGACGACCTCGTCGAGCAAGAGCAGCGGCACGATGCCGGTCATCTCGGCGACCAGCGTCGCATGCGCCAGCACGAGGCCGATCAGGAGCGCCTTCTGCTCGCCGGTCGAGGCGTCGCGTGCGGGCATGCTCTTCGGGGCATAGATCACCTGGAGATCGGTGAGATGCGGGCCGTCGGTGGTGCGGCCGGCGATCGCGTCGCGCGGGCGGTTGTCGCGCAGAATCTGGCGGTAGCGGTCCTCGACCGAGGTCGCGGTCTCCGTCAGCAGCGCATTTTCCATCCAGCCGTCGAGCGCGATCTGCGCCGACGGGAATGCGGATTGTTGTGCGCGCGCGTTCAGCATGCCGGTCAGCCGCGCCGCGGTCTGGCCGCGCGTTGCGGCGACCGCGACCGCGAGCTCGGCGGTCTCCCGTTCGATCGCGTCACACCAATGGTCGTCGTAATTGCGCGTCTCGAGCAGGCGGTTGCGCGAGCGCAGCGACCGTTCGAGCGCGTTGATGCGGCTGGAATGCTCGCTGTCGATCGCGAGCACCAGGCGATCGAAGAAGCGCCGCCGCTCGGAAGCAGCGCCCATGAACAGCCCGTCCATCGCCGGCGTCAGCCACACCATGCGAATGTGGTCGCCGAAGGCGGCCGCCGAATTGACCGGCTCGCGGTCGATGCGGCAGCGCCGGCTGACCGCGGCGTCGGCTTGCGGTGCGTCGATGCCGGTGCCGAGCGTGCCAAGCCCCAGCGCGCCCTCGACCTGAGCGGACACCGCCCAGGAGCCGTCGCCCTGGTTGTCGGCGACGTCCTCCAGCGTGGCGCGCCTCAAGCCGCGTCCCGGCGACAGGAACGAGATCGCCTCGATGCAATTGGTCTTGCCCGCCCCGTTCGGCCCGACCAGCGCCACCATGTCAGCCGCCGTCTCGAGCCCCGCCGCCCGATAATTGCGAAAATGCGTCAGCGTCAGGCGATGAATGCGGGAGGAGGTCATGCGGTCTTTGTCATTGGCGCGCGTCAGCGGCGCCGCCCTTCGGACGGCTGTGCCCGGCCATGACGGATGTAGTCAATGCGCGGAGAGGACGGTAGCCCTCACACCCGCATCGGCATCAGCACATAGAGCGCGCTCTTGTCGTCCTTGTCCTGCACCAGGGTCGGCGAGCCCGGGTCGGCGAGCTTCAGCGTGGCGACGTCGCCTTCGATCTGGGCTGCGATGTCGAGCAGATAGCGGGAGTTGAAGCCGATATCGAGCGCGTCGGAGGCGTACTCGACCTCGAGCTCTTCGGTGGCGCTGCCGGAATCCGGATTGGTCACCGAGAGCACCAGCTTGCCCGGCGACAGCGACAGCTTCACCGCGCGGCCGCGCTCGCTCGAGATCGTCGAGACGCGGTCGACCGCGTTCTCGAAATCCTTCTTGTCGACCACGAGCTCCTTGTCGTTGCCCTGCGGAATGACGCGGCCGTAATCGGGGAAGGTGCCGTCGATCAGTTTCGAGGTCAGCACCACATTGCCGATGGTGAAGCGGATCTTGGCCTGCGACAGCTCGATCGTGACCTCCGCCTCGTTGTCCTCGATCAGGCGCTGCACCTCGCCGACGGTCTTGCGCGGCACGATCACGCCCGGCATGCCCTCGGCGCCCTTGGGCTGGACCAGGTCGAGCTGGGCGAGGCGGTGCCCGTCGGTGGCGACGCCGCGCAGGGTCGCGGCCTTCGCGGAGCCTGCGGCATGCAGATAGATGCCGTTGAGGTAATAGCGCGTCTCTTCGGTCGAGATCGCGAACTGGGTGCGGTCGATCAGCCGCTTGACGTCCTTGGCGGCGAGCGAGAACGAATGCGACAGGTCGCCGGTGGCGAGATCCGGGAAGTCGTTCTCCGGCAGCGTCTGCAGCGTGAAGCGCGAGCGGCCGGCGCGGATCGCGAGCACCGCGCGGTCGCCGTCGGCTTCCAGCACGATCTGCGAGCCATCAGGCAGCTTGCGCACGATGTCGTAGAACATATGCGCCGGCACGGTGGTCGAGCCGGCCGTGGCGGTTTCCGCAGGCAGCGTCTCAGTGACCTCGAGGTCGAGGTCGGTCGCCTTCAGCGACAATTTCGCGTTCTCGGCGCGGACCAGCACGTTGCCCAAGATCGGAATCGTGTTGCGGCGCTCGACCACGCGATGGACATGGCCCAGCGACTTCAGGAGTTGCGCGCGTTCGACCGTAACCTTCATTGCACTACTCGCCCGATCCCCAAAAGATGGAAAAAGCCGGGCGGAGGAAAGCGCGCCACGGCACCGAAGACCCCGGAAAGCCGGATCGTCCAGCCGATATGACCAAAGCCGACGGGTCGCGCAAGGTGGCGCGGAAAGCCATCCGTTTCAAGGGATTGGGGACCGGTTCCCCTGATTTGCAGACAGAAATAAAGACCGCCGCCCCGGGCCCCAAGTGCGCTCCCTCGCCCCGTTCTTACGGGGGAGGGCTGGGTGCGGGGAGTCTCCGCAGGGACGGTGAGAAGTGAAAGAGATAGGCGCTTATTCCTGAAGCTGGCGCTTGAGCGACTCGACCTCCTCGGACAGCGCATTGTCCTTGGAAACCAGGGCTTCGATCTTGCGCACGGCGTGCAGCACCGTGGTGTGGTCGCGGCCACCGAAGCGGCGGCCGATCTCGGGGAGCGAGCGCAGGGTGAGCGTCTTGGCGAGGTACATCGCCACCTGGCGCGGACGCACCACATTGGCGGTCCGGCGCGAGGACAAGAGGTCGGAGCGGCTGACATTATACTGCCGTGCCACCACGCGCTGGATATCCTCGATCTTGATCCGCTTCGGCTCCTGCGGCCGGATCAGGTCGCGCACCTCGTGCTCAGCCATCTCCAGCGTCACCGGCCGGTTGTTGAGCTTCGAGTGCGCGAGCAGACGGTTGATGGCGCCTTCGAGGTCGCGGCCGTTATGGGTGATGGTGCGCGCCAGATAGGTCAGCACGTCCTCAGGCACCTCGAAGGTCGCATGATGGGCGCGGGCGGCTGCGACGCGCGATTTGAGAATGCCGTGCCGCAGCTCTTCACCGAGCGAGGCCATCTCGACCACGAGACCGCCGGCCAGACGCGAGCGGACGCGGTCGTCCAGGCTTTCGAGATCGGACGGCGGACGGTCGGCCGCGATCACGACCTGACGGCCGGCATCGATCAGCGCATTCAGCGTGTGACAGAACTCGGCCTGCGTCGACTTGCCCTGCAGGAACTGGAGATCGTCGATGACGAGCACGTCGATGCCGCGCAGCGCTTCCTTGAAGGCGAGCGCCGTCTGCGTCTTCAGCGCGGCGACGAAGCCGTACATGAATTTTTCCGCGGTGAGATAAAGCACCTTGCGCTCGTTGCCGGAATTGCCGGCCCAGGTCACCGCCTGCAAGAGATGCGTCTTGCCGAGGCCAACGCCGGCATGAATGTAGAGCGGGTTGAACATGACGGGATCGCCGCGGCGACCTTCGGCGACCTGACGCGCGGCGGCATGCGCCAGCGTGTTGGAGCGGCCGACGACGAAGCTCGCAAAGGTCAGCCGCGGATCGAGCGGCGAGCCGCCGAGCGCATCATGATTGGCGGATACCGGCGCGGTCGCCGTCGAGCGCAGCTCGGGCGCAGGCGCACGGCGCGTTTCGACCGGTGCCGGCGCTTCCTTCGCCTGCACCACGGGGCGCACCGCGGAGCGAACGGTGAGATCGATGCGATGCACTTCCGGCATCTCGGCCTGCCAGCACGACAGCACGCGCTCGGCGTAATGGGCCTGGATCCAGCTCTTCAGGAAGCGGGTCGGGACCGAGAGCCGCACACTCTCCTCCTGCACGCCTTCGAGATCCATGCGCGCAAACCAGCTCGTATAGACGTCTTCGCCAACGTTCGAGCGCAGCCGGCTCTTCACGCGTGACCAGCGATCCTGTTCCGATGTCGTCATCATTTGAGAACTTTTCTTGAGAGATAAGGTTGCGTTGCGAGCGCCATGCAGAGTTCCTGCCATCAGGGTTTCTGCAGTGGCGCGACCTCAAGCGATTCCATCGTCGGACGTAGCCCGGCCGTTCGGCGCGAACGCCGCGGTCAGATCAGCGATGTCAGAGATGGGGTGTTCGCGAGGTCAGCGCGTACTCGGCGCTGCGTCACATTCGGGAGGCTGGATGTCCGACAGATCTAGAACGGCAGACTTCGAAAAGCAAACTTGTTTCAATACCGCGTTGAGTCCGTAAGACATGATACCTCCCCGTCCTGCCGTGATTGCTCACGACAAGGTCCTGCGTGTCCTAGAAGACAACTGCGACTGAAGCCGCCGATGTCCCGCCCTTCTGCACTGTTCGTCCGCTCGGCTACGCCATCATGCGTGTCGGGGTAGCTTCGTGAGGTCCCTCATTTGCGCCTGGCGCGAGCGAGATTGAGAAAAATCCCGCTTGGAGACCTTCAGACAAAGAACTACCCTTCCCACGTTGCTGTGGGTTTTGATCCGACAATCGCTTGTTGAAGCGTCGCCTACGTGCACACCGCCGCCGATTTGCACGCTCGCCCCGTTTCCAAAACCGCGCTGGTTTCAAGATCGTGGGCGCCGCGAACGACTTAAGAAATACACTAAGCGGAAAGACTCGCAACGGAATTGATTCACACTTGAGGCGATTAAAAACTTGATCTGCGTTAACGCCGCGCGGGAGTTGTTCACAGGCTCGGGAGCAAGTTTCTGGATTCGTGCACAGATTCGAAAATGCGGGACGTCGTGTGACAACGACTCCCCTGCCGCCAAAAATTTTTTACAAAAGCGTCACGCACGTGCCGTGCACCCGAATTTTCCAAATGCTTGGCGCTGCTATGTCGATAAGTGATTAGCGAGACATCGTTTTTTGAGTCGCGTTTCACAGGGTAACCCCAGCGCGAAACGCATTCCTGGAAAATTACGGTGTGCAGAACTCGCGCGCGCGAGGATGCAACTTAAGCCCGCCCCGCAGGGGTTTTTCGCAGCGCGGTGAAAGTTTCCGCTGTGGCAAAAACAACGACAGGTAGAATTACGGATATAGCATAGCGAACACGACAAGATTCTTCCAACGGAAGATTGGTCGCCCAAAGACTCGCGAGGTGAATTGTGACGGGCAACAAAAAGCCCGGCGCGAAGCCGGGCTGATTGACGAATGCGATGCTCGCTTCAACCGATCGACTGAGACGATCGGGTCGCGTTGACGAACTTGCTTCGCGAATTTACTTGCCGAGCTTGGCGATCTGCGCGGTGAGGCGCGAGACTTTGCGGCTGGCGTTGTTCTTGTGAATGATATTGCGCTGGGCGGCGCGCATCAGCGCGGGCTCGGCATTGGCCAGCGCCTTGACGGCGGCGGCGCGATCGCCGGTCGCGATGGCTTCCTCGACGTTGCGCACGGCACCGCGCATCTGGGTGCGGCGCGACTTGTTGACGGCGGTGCGGCGGGCGATCTTGCGCGTCGCTTTCTTGGCGGAGGTCGTGTTGGCCATGGTCTCAATGTCCTTTGCGGGTACCGGTCGCGTCTGGGTCGGGTAGCGCCGGCAGCTTGACCGCGGAATCGACGCTCGGATTTAGGATGTTCGGTTGCTGGGCCGTTCCCGGAACATGAGCGATAAGCCTTGCGGCCATCTCTGAGGCTCAAAAGAACCTGCAATTGCTCAAAGAACAGCGGCGGCAGGATTGCGCCCACCGCCAGTTGGCGCCCTTATAGAGGGGGTCTTTGGCACCGTCAACGCTTTAGGGGCTGGAAAAGCAGGTCCCGGGGAACGCCAGAGAGGGCCGTAACGCCCTGATGAGGTTGAATTTCTGCCGTCTCCCGGCTATTGGCTGACGGCATTTCGTCGGCGTTTGCTAGGGTCGTCCGATCGAGTGACCATAGAGGGTGAGGCATGATCCGCGGCTTTTTCCGACTGATTGGCTTGTTGCTGCTGGCCGGCGGGTTCTTCTTCATGGTCTATGACGGCGCCCGCTGGGTGGCCGACCAGACCCTGCGCTTCACCCGGTTCGGCCAGTTCTGGAACGATATCAACCAGGCCAGCCAGTCTGCCGTCCGGACCTGGGTCGAGGCCAAGGCGCCTTGGCTCTGGACCTCGGTGATCCGCCTGGTGCTGGACCAGCCGGTCTTCGCCGTCCTTGGCCTCCTCGGCATTCTCCTGATGATCCTGTTCCGCCCGCGCAAGCCGCTGATCGGTTATTCCCGGGACTGATCTGCAGACGAAGCGCGGCGTAACAAGGCTGCCGCTTGTTGCGTAAAGACCTATATTCCCACTCGATCGCGAGCACGCCGCCTGAGCACCTGGTTCAGGCGCGCGACAGCTCGTTCCCCGGAGATCCAATCATGCTGTTCATGCGCAAGACCACCGCACTGCCGAGCGCAGCTGAAGCGCTGCCCGGCCGGGCGCAACCGATTCCGACGGCGACCACTCATTTCGTCAAAGGCACGAAGCTCGCGCCGCCTTATCCCGCGGGCCTCGAGCAGGCCGTGTTCGGGCTCGGCTGCTTCTGGGGCGCCGAGCGCAAATTCTGGGAGCTCGGCGAGGGCATCCACACGACTGCCGTCGGTTATGCCGGCGGTCACACGCCGAACCCGACCTATGAAGAGACCTGTTCGGGACGCACCGGCCACACCGAAGTGGTGCGGGTCGTGTTCAATCCGAACAAGATCTCCTACGAGGCGCTCCTGAAGACGTTCTGGGAGAACCACAACCCGACGCAGGGCATGCGCCAGGGCAACGATTTCGGCACGCAGTATCGCAGCGCGATCTACACGACCTCCGACGCGCAGCAGAAAGCGGCCTTGGAGTCGAAGGCGCTCTATCAGAGGGCGCTCGCTGCAAAGGGTCTCGGCGGCATCACCACCGAGATCGCACCGGCGGGCGAATTCTATTTCGCCGAGGACTATCATCAGCAATATCTGGCGAAGAATCCCGCCGGCTATTGCGGCCTCGGCGGCACCGGCGTGTCATGCCCCATCGGTGTGGGTGTGAGCGCGTAGGCGAGCCGCAGTGTCGGTGCACCTCTCCCGCTTGCAAGCAGGCGGGGGACGCACCGCGCTCGTAGCGCTATTCCACGTCCCACGCCCCTCAACCCTTTGTTAACCATAACCGGTGCATCACTGGAGCTGTCTCGTTCCGAGGGATGGCTCCGGTGCCGGTTGCACGCGCGTTTCGATGGTCGATCCTGGCAGCGTCCGCCGCGCTGGGCCTGGGCGGCTGCATGCAGACCACCGGCTCCGTCGCATATGTGCAGCCCCGTCCCGATCTCGACGCCATGGCCTATGGCCAGCCCTATAGCGCACCGCCGCCGGTCGTCGTGGCCGACAACGGCGGTGGCGCCATTGCGGCCCTCAGCAATTCCTTTGCGTCGAGTCCCGCCCCCGTGCCGGTCGCCTATGCGGCGCCGATAATGGCGGCACCCGTGCGCTACGACGCCTCCTACCACCTCGATGCCGGCGACAAGCTGCGCGTCGTGGTCTATGGCCAGGAAGGCCTCACCAACAGCTACGCCATCGACGCCGGCGGCTCCATCACCATGCCGCTGATCGGCGCGGTGCCGGCGCGTGGCCGCACCACCGCGGGGCTCGCCGGTGAAATCGCCGCGCGCTTGCGCAACGGCTACATCCGCGAGCCGTCGGTCGCCGTGGAGATCGAGTCTTACCGCCCGTTCTTCATCCTCGGCGAAGTCGCAGCGCCCGGCCAATATCCTTACGTGCCCAACATGACGGTCGAGAGTGCAGTCGCTATCGCCGGCGGTTTCTCGCCGCGCGCCAAGCGCGACGTGGTCACCGTCACGCACGCCGAAGGCGGCGGCGCCATGCGCGCTGTCGTGCCGCTCGGCACGCCGGTCGGTCCCGGCGACACCGTGTTCGTCGCCGAGCGCTGGTTCTAGCTCGCTGTCATTCCGGGGCGCGCATAGCGCGAGCCCGGAATCCATTTCTCCACCAACTCTGACGCACGATGGATTCCGGGCCCGCGACTTCGTCGCGTCCCGGAATGACGTGACGAGAGATTGGGTGCGCTACGTCCGCACCTCACCTCCGAAAATCCAGCCGCCCGTTCGGAAAGCAGCCGTCAATCCGCGTGGCATCGACGACCACTCCGATCCATGGCCGCACGATCGCGGGATTGGTGAGGTTGATGTACTTCCCGACCAGACCATTGCCGCTCTCGCGTGCCGCATCGATCAGTCCGTGCCGCCGGCCCTGGTCCCAATCGAATCGCAGGTAGATCCGTTCGCCCATGACACGGACCTCCGCGCGGCCCTGTTTCCAAGTCTCAGGCGTATCGCCGGTGATGGTCGGATCGGCGCCGCCGTTCCAGCAGCTCGCCCAGGCGCCGTCGAGCGGATCGGATGCTGCGGGAATGGATGCCCAATGCGCCGCATTGGCGTCGGCGGCGTCACCAGCCAGCGAAGCGGTGATGGCATAATGCATGATTTCGGAATCGCCGGGTTCCGGTACGTCCATGGTGCCGAACGGATTGCGAATGATGATGTTCGTGTTGGCCTGCTGCATGACGCTCTCCCGGCGTGAACTGCGTGATCAGCCAGCTCTATCGCCGCGCGCCATGCCGCAACCACCCGATTTCTGCTCTGGGGCGGCGCAATTCTCTCCTCTCGTCATTCGGGGGCGCGACGAAGTCGCGAGCTATGATGCACAATTGCGCATCAGAGAATCCATCGCGCCACCAACTCCGTCGCCTGATGGATTCCGGGCCTGCACCGCTTTGCGGCGCATCCCGGAAGGACAGGCGCTATTTCAAATGCTTCGCGAAAAAGGCCAGGCTGCGCGGCCAGGCGATCTCGGAGCTGGCCTTGTCGTAGCTCGGCCGCTCGTCGCAATGGAAACCATGCTGGGCATTCGGATAGGTGAAGACCTCGACGTCAGGCCGCTTCGCCTTGACGGTCTCGACGTCGGTCAACGGAATGCCGGCATCCTTCTCGCCGAAATGCAGCTGCGTCGGCACCTTCGGTGTCTCATCCGCAAACCGCACGACGGCGCCGCCGTAATAGCCGATCGCAGCCTTGAGGCCGGTGAGCCGCGTCGCCGCGACAAAGGCGATGCTGCCGCCGAGGCAGAAGCCGATGATGCCGACCGGGCCGACGCTCTTCACCGCATCGATCGCGGCTTGCGTGTCGCGCAGCATCGCATCCCAATCGGGATTGGCGACGAATTTGCGCGCCTCCGTGATTTCATCGGGCGTATAGCCCGACTGGAAGCCCGGCGACGTGCGATCGAAGATCGACGGCGCGATCGCGACATAACCTTCGCCTGCCAGACGGTCGCAGACCGACCGGATGTGATGATTGACGCCAAAAATCTCCTGGATCACCACCACCGCGCCCTTCGGGCTGCCCGCGGGATCGGCGCGATACGCGCCAAGCTGGAAATTGTCCGAGGCCGTCAGTTTGATGTCTTGTCCCACGCGGGTTGTCCTTGCTTGTCGATCCGAAATCAGTGCTCTCTCGCCTCATCCTGAGGAGCGCGCCCCTTGCGCGCGTCTCGAAGGATCGAGGCCCGTGACGTAACAGCGGGGCCTTTCATCCTTCGAGACGCTTGCTTCGCAAGCTCCTCAGGATGAGGGGAGGCGGTTGCGCCGCCGCGCTCACTCCCACATCCAGTTCTCGCCGTAATCCTCCTTCCATCCTGCCAGCCGGCCATGACGGAATTGCAGGAACAGGCGGTGGCGGTAAGGGATCAATCCACTGCCGCCGATATTGCGAAGCGCGAGATAGATCTCGTTGCCGGGGCGCCCTTTGACGTATTGCAAGGGCTGTCCGAGGGCGTGCGCGGTCTGCTCCGCATCCATCCCGAACGCCAGCGGCGTGTTGTTCGACAAGGTGTCGACGAAGGGACGGCGCAGCGGCATCGTGCCGAACGGCTCGGCCTGCACCGACGCTGTCATCGAGAGAAGCGCTGCGCCCGCAGCCAGGATTGCCCGGTTCATTGCCGTGATCCCCGTATGACCGCCTATCCCGGCAAGTTCTTCAGGAAAGGCACCACGGCGTCAACAAAGCCTTGGGCTGATCGATGTTGACGGCGTGCCCGGCCGCAGGGATCACGATTTTTTGTGCGCCGGGGATCTTTGCCGTCATGTAGTCGGACGCCGCCAGGAACGGGGTGTCGTCGGCGCCGACCACGATCAGCGACGGCACCTTGATGTCGGGCAGCAACTCCATCACTTTGGCATCGCGCTGGGTCAGCATGCCGCGCGCGGCTAGCGCCAGCCCCTTGGCATTGCGATGGCTGGCGGTGGCGCGCTCACGCGTCGCCGCCTTCAGCACGTCGAGGCCTTCACGATCGAGCTTGTCGGCGGTGGCGAGCGCACGCGCATTCCAGGCCTCGCGCGCGTCCTCCTTCTTGAAACCGGGGCCGGTGTCGATGATCAGCAGCGCCTGCGTGCGCGTCGGATGAGCGCGATAGAACGCGAGCGACATGTAGCCGCCGAGCGACAGCCCGCCGATGATGGCGCGCCTGGCGCCGACGGCATCAAGGATCGCCGCCATGTCGCCGATGGTGAGAGCTTCGCTATAGGCGTTGGGATCATCGGGATAATCGGACTGGCCGTGGCCGCGCATGTCCCACAGGATCAACTTGTGGTCCTTCGCGAGAGCATCGATCTGCCCATGCCACATCGCCGAGGTCGAGGAATAGCCGTGGGTGACCAGCAGCGGCGGCCCGTCGCCATGCACTTCATAGAAGATCCCGACGCCGTCCCGATCGATCCTTGGCATTGTTTTCCGCCCTTGTTGTTCTTGTTTATTCTAACCACGATGCACCCTCGCCCCCTTGTGCGAGAATTTGTAGGGTGGGCAAAGCGTAGCGTGCCCACCACTTCTGTTGCAGACGTGGGGAGATGGTGGGCACGGCGCGAAGAGCGCGCCTTTGCCTACCCTACGAACTACGACCTTATTATTATTATTCTGGCTCCTCGCCTATCCTAGCCCGCGAGGTTACTCGGAGGAAACTGCCTCGTCGCTGTGGCATGCATGCTGAACGCACTGCTTGTTGTGTCCAGTCGCTAGCGTCAGTGCTGTTGTCGCAATGCACAACAAAGCGGACGCCGCGATAGTTTCGATCGATTCCAAATTGCATTTGCCTCCGCGCGAGAACGCGATCATTCTTGCGGACAAGGCGGCCGCCGACCCGGTGGGTGTCCGCTACACAAGTTGCCGCCGTAAGCGGCTTCATTGCACCGGCAGGGGAAGACGCCTATGCCAACGCTCACCATCAACGGGCGGAGCATGTCCGTGGATGCGGCAAACGACACGCCGCTCCTTTGGGCCATCCGCGAACAATTGCAGATGACCGGCACGAAATTCGGCTGCGGTGCCGGCCTGTGCGGTGCCTGCACCGTGCACGTCAACGGCGAAGCCGTGCGCTCGTGTCAGACCATGGTCGGCGACGTCGCCGGCAAGAAGATCACCACCATCGAAGGTCTTTCCGCCAAGGGTGATCATCCGCTGCAGAAGGCGTGGATCGCCGAGCAGGTGCCGCAATGCGGCTACTGCCAGTCCGGCCAGATCATGCAGGCGGCTTCGCTGCTGGCGAAGAACGCCAATCCGACCAAGGAAGAGGTCGTGGCCCATATGGATGGCAATCTCTGCCGTTGCATGACCTATTCGCGGATCCAGAAGGCAATCATGCGCGCCGCCACCGAGATGCGCACTGCATCCGCCGCCGGCAACGAGCGGAGGCACACATGAATCAGCACGTGAAGAACGTCACCCCCGAGACATCAGATCTCAGCCGCCGCTCCTTCCTGGTCGGCACCGCCGCGACCGGCCTCGTGCTCGGCTATGCCGGCGTGCCTGGCGTCGGCGAAGCGCTCGCTGCGGCTCCCGCCAATTTCGAGCCGAGCGTCTGGTACGCGATCTCGCCCGATGGCCTGGTCACCGTAACCTGCGGCAAGGCCGACATGGGCCAGCACATCGCCTCCACCATGGCGCAGATCGTCTGCGAGGAGCTGGGCGCGAAGTGGAGCGACATGCGGGTCAACCTCGCCTCCAACGATCCGAAATTCAACGACCCCGTGCTGGGGGCGCAGATCACCGGCGGCAGCTGGTCGACCATGATGAATTTCGACGCGATGAGCCGGGCGGGCGCCGCCGGACGCATGGCGTTGACCGAAGGTGCCGCCGCCGCGATGGGCGTACCGGCAGGCGAGCTCGCCGTGCGCGATTCCATGATCGTGCATGCGAAATCGAAAAAGCAGATGTCGTTCGCCGATGTCGTCAAGAGCGGCAAGGCGACCAAGACGTTCACGCCCGACGAGCTGAAGGCGATCAAGCTGAAGACGCCGGATCAGTACACCATGATCGGCGTGTCGGTGCCGCAGATCGACATCCCCTCCAAGACCAACGGCACGGCCAAGTATGGCATCGACGTGATGCTTCCGGGCATGGTCTATGGCGCGGTGGTGACGCCGCCGGTGCGCTACGGCGCCACGGTGAAATCGGTCGACGACAGCGATGCGAAGAAGGTGCCGGGCTTCATCAAGGCCGTCGCCCTCGACGACAAGACCCAGACCACGACCGGCTGGGTGGTTGCGGTCGCCAACACCTATGCCAACGCCAAGAAGGCGGCGGCGGCGCTGAAGGTCAGCTATGACGGCGGCCCGAATGCGAAGGTATCGAGTGAGTCGCTGCTCGAGGAAGCCAAGCGGCTTCAGAAGCTCGATGATTCCGGCCAGTTCTTCGTCAAGGACGGCGATCCCGCGGCCGCTCTCGGCACGGCGGCCAAGGTGCTGGAGGCGGAATACACCACCAGCATCAACATCCACGCGCCGATGGAGCCGATGAATGCCACCGCGGAGTTCAAGGGCGACATTCTCCACATCTATTCCGGCAACCAGTTCGCGACCCGCTCCGGCGCGATTGCGGCCGGTGCGGCCGGGATCGATCCGAAGTTTGTGGTGATGCACCAGCTGTGGCTCGGCGGCGGTTTCGGCCGCAGACTCGACGCCGACATGATGGTGCCGGCAGTGCAGGCGGCCAAGGCCGTGGGCAAGCCGGTGAAGGTGATCTACACGCGCGAGAACGACATGACGATGGATTTCTCGCGTCCGCTCACCTACCAGAAAGTGAAAGCCGGTTTGGACGGCGACGGCAAGCTGGTCGCACTCAGCCACGACGTGGTCTCGGCCTGGCCCACCCAGCGCTGGGGCATCCCCGATTTCCTGTCGCCCTCGGTCGACAAGAAGGGGCCGCTCGATGCGTTCACGGTGAACGGGTCGGACTTCTTCTACACCGTGCCGAACCATTATGTGCGGGCGATCAAGAACGAGATGGCGCACAACGCAACCCCGTCCGGTCAGCTCCGTTCGGTGGCGCCGGGCTGGACCTTCTGGGCGGTCGAAAGCATGATCGACGAGATCGCGGCTGCGGCCGGCAAGGATCCGGCGCAATACCGCATCTCGCTGCTCGACGGCGCCGGCAAGAACGACGGCGGCGCGCAGCGGCTGCGCAACACGCTGCTGGCCGCGACGGGCCTCGCCGGCTACGGCACCAAGAAACTCCCCAAGGGAGAAGGCATGGGCGTGGCCTGCGTGTCGTCGCAGGAACGTGCGACCGCAAGCTGGACCGCCTGCGTCGCGCATGT
This sequence comes from Bradyrhizobium sp. RDM12, assembly GCF_051917485.1. Taxonomy (NCBI): domain Bacteria; kingdom Pseudomonadati; phylum Pseudomonadota; class Alphaproteobacteria; order Hyphomicrobiales; family Nitrobacteraceae; genus Bradyrhizobium; species Bradyrhizobium sp. RDM12. Next base: position 1,007,857 of record NZ_CM133064.1, on the reverse strand, counting down.
CGCGGTGGCGCCGTCGGGCGAAGTGACCGTGAAGAAGCTCACGGTCGCGACCGATGTCGGCACGCAGGTGCATCCCGACAACATCCGTGCCCAGGTCGAGGGCGCGGCATTGTGGGGCCTGTCGCTGGCCTTGTACGAGAAGGCGACGCTGAAGGACGGTGGCATCGAACAGACCAATTTCGATGGCTACACGCCCCTGCGCATGAGCCAGATGCCGGAGGTCGCGGTCGCCGTGATCGCCAATGGCGAGAAGGCCACCGGCGTCGGCGAGCCCGCGGTGACGGTGGTGGCGCCGGCCATCGGCAACGCCATCTTCAACGCCTCCGGCGCCCGCATCCGGGCGCTGCCGATCACGGCCGAGGCCGTGAAGGGGGCGATGAAGGCGTAAGGCCAGGCTTGATCGTGACGTGAGATGATCCGCCGGAGGGCAGCCTCCGGCGGATTTTTCATTTCAGAAAAGCCAGTGTTTTCAATGACCCTTCTACTGTGCATGGGGTTGTTTTCGTCCGTTGATTGGAACGAAGATTCGTAAAATTGCGCGCAATTCCGGCAGGTTCCGTAGAGCACGCCTCTTAAGGGCCGGAGAACCTGATCCGGCTTAGGCTCGCGCCAAATACACTCCCGTGCCTTTGGGGAAGCCATGAACGCGCCAGCCAAATCCGCCGCCAAACGCCGGCTTCTGCTCGCCTCCGACCGGAGCGATGCGAGCACCGAGCTCGCCGGCATCTTGAAGGCGGTCGGCGATGTCTCGACGGTGACGACGCAGGACATCCCCGAGCAGCCGTCGCGCGATCTGTCCGGCCTCGTGGTCGACATCAACCTGCGCTCGCCCGAAAGCGTGCAGCGGGTGCGCAACAAGCTGCGCGGCGATGCCTATCGCGCGATGCCGCGGCTGTTCGTGCTGGCCGACGCCCTGCATCACGGCAGCATGCAGGCCTGGGCGCTCGGAGCGACCGACACCATCTCGCGGCCGCTTCAGCCCGACGCGATCCTGCAGCGCATCCGCGCCGCGTTCCCCGATACGACGACCTATGATGCGACCGATCGCGGCAAGACGCTCAACCGCGGCGTCGAGGCGGCGCATGCGGTGCTGAAGAAGATGTTCGAGAAGCTGCCGCTCGGTATTCCCCTGACGTTCGACGACATCATCGCGGCCGAGAGCAAGATACTGAAGGCGATCAAGCACTCCTCGCTGCGCGAATGGCTCACCACCGTCGGCTGCCACCATGTCGGCAGCTATCGCCATTGCCTGTTCGTCACCGGCTTTGCGGTTTCCTTCGCGCAGCATCTCGGCATGCGCGAGGACGACCAGCGCCGGCTGACCCGTGCCGCCCTGCTGCACGATGTCGGCAAGGCCTTCGTTCCCTCCGATCTGCTCGACAAGCCCGGCAAGCTCACCGACGAGGAGATGGCCGAGGTCCGCCAGCATCCGCGCCGCGGCTATGACGCGCTCGCAGCCCAGGGCGGCTTCCCGCCGGAGATGCTGGATGTCGTGCTGCATCACCACGAATTCCTCGACGGCAGCGGCTATCCCAACGCCCTGTCGTCGAACCAGATCAGCGACATCGTGCGGCTGACGACGATCGTCGATATCTACGCAGCCCTGGTGGAGAAGCGGGCCTACCGCATGCCCTTCACGCACTCGCGTGCGTTCACGATGATGGAAGGCATGGGCGGCAAGCTCGACCAGCAACTGCTGCAGGCGTTCCGCCCGGTGGCGCTGGGGTCGTTCTGAGCCGGCGCCGTGCTAGCCCAGCATCTTCCGCAATTCCGCCTTCGCGACCTTCTCGAGCGTCGAGCGCGGCATGTCGTCGACAAGCCTGATCTCGCGCGGCACCTTGAAGTCGGCGAGGCCGTTGCGGCAGGCCGCCATCACGCTGTCCCGCAGATCCGGCGCGGCGCCCGCGACGCCGCCATGCGGGATGATGAACACGACCGGCACCTCGTCCAGCATCGGATGTTTCTTCGCCACCACGGCCGCCTCGCGTACGCCGGGCACGATTGCGATCACCTGCTCGATCTCGGAGGCCGCCACGTTCTCGCCGCCGACCTTCAGCATGTCCTTGGCGCGGTCGCCGAACTTGATGAAGCCGTTTTCCAGCAGCGTGACGCGATCGCCGGTGATGAAGAAGCCGTGTTCGTCGAAGCTCTCGCGCGTCGCCGTCTCGTTGTGCAGATATTCGGCAAACAGCGACAGGCCGGGGATGCCCTTGATCGAGAGATTGCCGGTGTCGCCGACCGCGGCCGGCCGCCCGTCATCGTCGGTGATGCGGATCTGATATTCCGGCGCCGCGCGGCCGATCGACATCGGGACGTTGGGCTGGTCGACCTCGCCGATGATGCCGTGGGTGATGGTCTCGGTCATGCCCCACCAGCCGATGATCTTGACGCCGAACGCCGCAAACGCGGGCGGCTCGTTCACTGCCGTGCCCCACAGACGGAATTTGTGGTCCCTGGGGATGTCCTGCTCGAGCAGCGCCTTCATGCAGAACGGGATCGTTGAGGTCCATGTCGAGCCGTGCTCGCGCGCAACGCGCCAGAATCGGCTCGCGGAGAAGCGCGGCTGGATCACGCAAGTCGCCCCGACCCACAGCGCCGCCAGCATGGAATAGGCCAGCGCATTGGTGTGGAACAGCGGCAGATAAGTCTGGTGCACGTCGCCGGCGTGAAGGTCCTCGTGCGCGGCATTGATCTTGGCGCCCCACAGCGCGTTGGCGTGGGTCCAGAGCACCGCCTTCGGCCGCGATGTCGTGCCCGACGTGTATTGCACGCTGCATGGCGCGAGCGGATCGATGGCGCGCTTGGGGCGATCCGCGCTGTCGGCGAACAGCGCCTCAAAGCTGTCGCCGCGTGAAACGGTTTGCGCGGGCGCGGCTCCGGCGTCGTGCGAGGTCACCGCCATCCAGCGAATGTTGCGGCAGTTCCGCGCAACGATCTCCGCATAGGCCGGCTGCGTGATCGCTGCGACCGCGCCGCAATGATCGGCGAAATATTCGATCTCCGCCGGCGCCGAGCGCGTGTTGGTGGTGACCGCGATGGCGCCGAGTTCTACGCAGGCAAACCAGGCCAGCAGTGCCTCGATGCAATTGTCGAGATGAATGAGCACGTATTCGCCCGGCTTCACGCCGCGTCTGGCGAGCCCTGCCGCGAGCGCACCGACCCGCTCATGAAACTCGCCATAGCTCCAGCGCCGCGCCGGCGCCTCGAACGGCGCCCAGATCAGGAACGGATGATCGCGGCGCACCCCGGCCCGCATCTTCAGCAGCCATGGCACGTCGAGCCCGTCGAACGGACCCACGATTCCGGCTGCAGTCTGTTGATATGCCATGAATCCTCCCATGCAGCCTGCATCTTGATGGCGGCTGCCTTTTGATGATTGCGTCTTCCTGCCATCGGATGGCGCGGGGCGCAAATCGAGCATATCCGCACTCTCTCCCCGTCATTGCGAGGAGCCCTTGCGACGAAGCAATCCAGGCTGTCGCCGCGGAGGCAATCGGGATTGCTTCGCTACGCTCATATGACGGTGTTTGGGGCGCGCGGCGTCGCCTACCGGTTGCCGTCCTCGTAAGACGAAATCTCGATCAGGCTGCCGTCCGGATCCCGACAATAGACCGAGCGCAGCGTGCCGCGGGCGCCTTGCTTGGGAGCCGGGCCTTCCTCGATCGCGACGCCATGTGCCTGCAAATGCGCTACCACCTCGTCGGGCGCCGCCGAGGTGAGGAAGCACAGATCCTCGCTGCCCGCGGTCTGGTGGTCGGCGGTGAACCACTCCACCTTGTCGGCGTCGCGCGGCCGGACGTTGATCTTCTGTTGACCAAACTGAAGCGAGGTCCGCGGCGCTTTGCCGCCGCCGGGGTCGAACACCTTGACTTCCATGCCGAGGATCTTGCGATACCACTCGGTGGTAATCGCGATGTCGGCGACGTTGATCACGAGGTGATCGAGGGCCTCGACCTTGACCGGCATGCCTTATCCTTTCGTCGCCATGAACGTTGCGCACTTTCCGCGCCTGGCGGGCTTTGTTACAACGCCGCTGACGCCACGATCAAGCTATCCGGCCTTCAAGAACAACGTCCTTCCAAGAACAACACTCGGAGAACCCTTGAGATGATCACTCGCCGTTCCGCGCTGGGCCTGCTTGCCGCCACGCCTCTTGCAGCCAGCCCGCTGTCGAAAGCCTTCGCCGCCGACTATCCGTCCCGGCCGGTGAAGTTCGTGGTCGGCTATCCGCCGGGCGGCGCCACCGACATCCTGGCGCGCTTGATCGGCCAGCGGCTCTCGGAGCGGCTCGGCCAACAATTCGTAATCGAGAACAAGCCGGGTGCCGGCAACAACATCGGTACCGAATCCGTCGTGAATGCCGAGCCCGACGGCTATACCGTCTTGCTGGTCAATCCGGCGAACTACATCAACGCCACGCTCTACGCCAATCTCAAGTTCAACTTCGTCCGCGACATCGCGCCGATCGCCGCTTTCCAGCGCGTGCCGAACGTGATGACCGTCAACAACGACGTGCCGGCCAAGAGTGTCGCCGAGTTCATCGCATACGTGAAGGCCAATCCTGGTAAGGTGAACATGGCCTCCTCCGGCAACGGCACCTCGGTGCATCTGTCCGGCGAAATGTTCATGGCGATGACCGGCTGCAAGATGCAGCACGTGCCCTATCGCGGTGCTGCGCCCGCGATCACCGACATGCTCGGCGGCCAGGTGCAGGTGATCTTCGACAACATGCCCTCTATCATCCAGCACATCCGCTCCGGCTCGCTTCGCGCGCTCGGCGTCACCACGGCGCATCGCTCGCCGCAGCTTCCGGACGTGCCTGCGATCGGCGAGACCGTGAAGGACTACGAGGCAAGCGCGCTGTTCGGCATGGGTGCGCCGAAGAACATGCCCAAGGACATGATCGCCAAGCTCAACAACGAGATCAACACGCTCATGAAGGAGCCCGACATGACCAAGCGGCTGGTCGAGCTCGGCGGCGATCCGCTGGTGCTGACGCCGGAGGCATTCGGTCAGGAGATCGAGGCCGAGACCGCGAAGTGGAAGAAGGTTGTTGAATTCGCCGGCCTCAAGGTCGAGTAGCACTCTTCTGATTGACCGGACACGGAGCCCCGCCGCAAGGCGGGGCTTTTATCCTGCGTGGTTCCCGCTTGACGGGATGGCGTTTGCGCCTATACTAAACCCTATGGTTAAGTATCAGGACGAGACGCTCGATCGTACCTTTGCGGCGCTGTCCGATCCGACGCGGCGCGCGCTGCTCGCGCGTCTTGGCGAAAAGGACAGCTCGGTGAGCGAGCTGGCGGCGCCGTTCCCGATCTCGCTGCCGGCGATCATGAAGCATCTCGACGTGCTCAACGATGCGGGCCTGATCGTGCGCGAGAAGACCGGACGCACGGTCTCCTGCCGGCTTACCGCGCAGCCGATGGAGCGGGCGATGAACTGGCTCAATCGCTACGCGCAATTCTGGTCCGAGAGCTTCGACCGCCTTGCCGCCTTTGTGGAGGACAAACCATGGTCAATGCAGCCGCCAATGCCGCCGACCGCGCAACCGAAGGTCCAAGCCTCACGCTCACGCGCCGGCTCCGCGCGCGGCCGGAAAAGGTCTTCGCCGCCTGGACGCAAGCCGAACAGCTAGTACAATGGTTCGGGCCGCCGAACATGAAGCCGGCGACGCTGAACGCCGACCTCGATGTTCGCTCCGGTGGCCGCTACCGCATGTCCTTCACCCGCGAGGACGGCGAATATTTCGAGGCGGGCGGCCTCTATCGCGAGGTCGTGCCGAACGAGCGGCTGGTCTTCACCTGGGCCTGGCATTCGACGCCGGAACGCAGATCGCTGGTGACGATCACGCTGAGGCCTGACAGCGCCGGCACGCTGATGATTTTCCATCACGCTCAGTTCTTCGACGAAACCGCGCGCGACAACCACCAGCGTGGCTGGAGCTCGTTCTTCGACAAACTCGACACCTTTGTCGCCTGACCGCAAGGAGGACATCATGCAGCAACATCAGATCGTCTCGCGCGAGCAATGGATCGCCGCCCGCAAAACCCATCTGGCGCATGAGAAGGAGTTGAGCCGGGCCCGCGAACGCCTTGCCGAGGAGCGCCGCGCATTGCCTTGGGTGAAGGTCGACAAGAGCTATCTGTTCGATGGACCGAACGGCAAGGTCACGCTTGGCGATCTCTTCAAGGGCCGCCCGCAGCTCGTGGTTCAGCACGTGATGTTCGCGCCCGACTGGGACGCCGCCTGCAAGAGCTGCTCGTTCTGGGCCGACGGTCTCGAGCGCATGGTGCCGCATCTGGCGGCGCGCGACACCACCGTGGTCGCGATCTCGCTGGCATCAATAGAAAAGCTCGAGGCGTTCAAGCAGCGCATGGGCTGGAGCTTTGACTGGGTGTCTTCAGGCGACACCGACTTCAACTATGATTACGAGGTCTCGTTCACGCGCGAGCAGATCGATCAGGGCGTCCCGAGATACAATTTCGGCACCACGCCGTTCTATGGCCCGGAGCTGCCCGGCATCAGCGTGTTCTATCGCAATGAGGCCGGCGAGATCTTTCACACCTATTCCTGCTTCGCCCGCGGTCTCGACATGATGAACGCGGCCTATCAATATCTCGATCTCACCCCGCTCGGCCGTCACGAGGAGGGTCTGCCCTATCCGATGGACTGGGTCCGCCTGCACGACCAGTACGAGCCGCAGGCGAAGGGCACGTGCTGCCACGGGTGAGGGGTGGGTCCGCTCTGTCCATGTGAACGGTGTCATCGCCCGACCTTGATCGGGCGATTCAGTACTCCGAGACGGCGGTGATTGATTCGACACGCCGCGGCGTACTGGATTCCCCGCCTTCGCGGGGAATGACAGTGGCGATTGGCGCGGCTGCCCACCCTGCTTTTTATTTCTTCGCGTCGGCCTGCTCGGTCCCGTTACACGAGATCAGCATCGTATAGGGCCGCGCATTACCGGCGATGTCGGTGGTCTTGAGCTCGGCCTTCGGTTCGGCGGTCTGATAGGGCACCACGGAGTTGTCGAGGAAGTCGCGCAGCGCGCCGGTCTTGATGGCGAAGTTGATGTTTTCGGGGATGCTGCCGGTTGCGACGGCGACTCGCAATCCATCGAGCTTCCCGGTGACGACGCCGACGATCTGACCAGTCGTGTCGAACAATGGGCCTCCGCTGTTGCCGGGCTGCACGGGCGCACTGATTTGCAGGAAGCGCAGATCGTTGCGCATGCCGCTAAGCGAGCTCACAATGCCCGTCGTCACGGTGAAGTCCGAAGTCAGCAGCCCGTGAAACGGAAAGCCGATCGCAACGACGGAATCGCCGGATCGGATCGAGCGGTCACGGATCCGGGCAAACCCTTTGAACGTTGCCGTCGACGGCGCCTGCAATAGCGCGAGATCGTTGTTCGCGTCGCTCGATACGACGCGCAACATCATCGCGGCCTCGCCGGTGAGGTTACCCTTGAGCTCGCTGCAACCCTCGATCACATGGTTGTTGGTCACGATGTGCCCGTTGGCGCTCACCACGAATCCGGTGCCGCTCTTGGCTTTGACGGACTTGCTGGCCGGCGGCGCGCCTTGCTTCTCCGCCGTGGCGGCCGGCTTCGCCGCGCCTTTGGTAAAGTCGCCAGCCTTGTCCACCCCGTCCGCCTTGACTCGAGTCACGCAATTGGTGACCGCTGCGACCAACGGCGCAGTTGATGTCGAACTGAATTGAAAAGGCGTGCCTCTCGCCACTGCAACCATCAGACTCGCCTTCTGGAAAGCGCGAGCGACGTTCGTCGGCAGAACTGCCGAGACCATGATCTCGGAAAACGCGGTTGCGAAGAGTCTTACCTCGGCTTGACCGTCGAACGTCACGTCGACCGTCAGGTTCTCCCCGTCTTGAAGCGAAACGCCGGATTGGCAAAGCCGAGCAACCACGCATTGTTTGAATCCTGGCCGACAAGCAAAGTCATGCCGTTTGCGTACGGTGTACTCGCGGCACAGTGGGAGAATGCACCGGTCAGAATCATTGGTGTAGGCCCCGCCGTTCCAATTGCCGACATGGATCATTCAAAGGCCCCGCCGCGTGGACGGACCCGGCGAGCATCGCCTGCAAAACAACAAATCCTACGAAAACTGACTTAAGCCACATATTTTCCCCCGGATTGCTTTTGAACTCATCTTATCTGCGGGAGGGTGCGCAGCGCAACCGACAGTTGTCCGATTAGATCCGTCCCCTGCCGACGACCTTCAGGCTTGCCTTTGCTTTGTGGCGCGGTATACTTTGCGATACAAAGTGATCGGAGTGATTCCGGCCGTAAGGGGTGGAGCGAAGTTTTGGCGTTGCCGACGCGCGATCTCGACAAGGCGCTGGCCGACATCGTGGCGATCCGCAGCCAGATTGCGGCCGGCACGGCGTTCCGCGGCTACGGCCCGGCGACGATGGCCGCGACCGGCGCCGTCGCACTTGTCACCGCGGTCCTGCAGTTCTGGCTGCTCGGCGATCCCACCGGCGAGCCGCTCGGCTTCTTTCTCGGCTGGTTCGCTGCCGCTGCGCTGTCTGGGTTGATGATCTGGATCGAGATGCGCGCGCGCTCGCACCGTCACCATTCGGGCCTTGCCGACGCCATGATCCACCAGGCAGTCGAACAGTTTTTGCCCGCAGGCGTCGCCGGCATTTTGCTTGCAGTGGTGATGTGGAAGTTCGCGGGCGAGACGCTGTGGCTCCTGCCGGGACTGTGGCAGATCCTGATATCGCTCGGCATTTTCGCCTCCATCCGCGCGCTGCCGCGCAGCGTGGCGTTCGCCGGGGCCTGGTACTTCATCTCGGGCTTTGCGGTGCTGGCGCTGGCGAGCCAGACTCACATGCTGTCGCCATGGACGATGGGATTGCCTTTCGTGATCGGCCAGTCGGTGATGGCGGCCATTCTGTATGTCGCCTCCGGAGAGAATGATGTCGAAGACTGACACCGCGCCGTTCTCCTATGAGGGGCTCGACCGTGTGATCCACGAGAAGGCGAGGCTCGGGCTTCTGACCTCGCTGATGGCATACCCGAAGGGGCTTGCGTTCGCCGATCTCAAGCAGCTCTGCGGCCTGACCGACGGCAATCTCAGCCGGCACCTCGCCGTGCTTCAGGAAGCGGGCCTCGTCGAGGTGACCAAGGGCTACGAGGGCAATCGCCCGCACACCACCTGCCGTCTGACCAAGTCCGGCCGCCGCCGCTTCCTCGACTATCTCGCTGTGCTCGAGCGGCTGGTGCGCGATGCCGCCAAGGCCGCGAGGCACCGCCGCTCGGCCGGCTCGGCATTCTCCCGACCTGATCGTCCCCCTTTTTGACTGGAGACTTTGCGATGCAAAGTGACGTCACGTCCGCCAACGAGAAGCTTCATGTCGGCATCATCATGGACGGCAACGGACGATGGGCGACGCGGCGCGGCCTGTCGCGCATGCGCGGCCACGAGGCCGGCGTCGAGACGATCCGCCGCATCGTGGAGGCCGCGCCCAAGCAGGGCATCGGCACGCTGACGCTGTATGCGTTCTCGACCGACAATTGGCGCCGGCCGAAGGCCGAGGTCGCCGCGCTCATGACGCTGCTGCGCTTCTATCTCGCACATGAGGTGCAGAGCCTGGTGAAGAACGGCGTGCGGCTCAACGTGATCGGCCGCCGCGACCGCTTGCCGGGCGGCATTGCCACCGCCATCGCGCGCGCGGAGGCCGCCACTGCGCACGGCACCACGCTGCATCTGCGCATCGCCGTCGACTATTCCGCGCGCGACGCCATTCTCAATGCCGCTGCGAAAGCGGCCGCGCTGACCAGCCTCACCCGCGAAGCCTTCTCGCAACTGGTCACCGGTCAGGCCGGCTTGCGCGACGTCGATCTGATCATCCGCACGTCGGGCGAAAAGCGGTTGTCGGACTTCCTGCTCTGGGAAGGCGCCTATGCCGAGCTGCATTTCACCGAGCGGATGTGGCCGGAATTCGATGCAGGCGATCTCGCTGCGGCGCTGGCCTCCTTCCATGGTCGCGAACGCCGCTTCGGCGGCCTCCAGGCCATTATGCCGGATGAGGTGCCTTCACTCTCGCGGGCGTGAGTTTCGTCACCCCGAAGGGTGTCGCCGCCTGCCTGCGCACCGTCGGCGCGACAGATGCAACGCGCGATCACGAAATTCATTTCGCTGGAACATTTGTGCGCAGCACCCGTTCGAGCTGAGCCAGGCGACACAGGCGCAGGGAACACGCGCTCCGGCCAGAAACTTGGTTCAAGCCAGGAAACCGACGTGACAGAACGGAGCAGCTCATGAAGCTCACATCCGACCAGGTGAAGCAGACCGTCAACCAGCTCGGCGCGCAGGTGCTGCCCGACGAGCATCCCGCCATGCCGCAGCTCAACAGCATGTTCGGGGAACACACCTTCTTCGTCGACGAGATGGGATTGAAAGTCCTCGAGCCGACCCCGTCGCTCGGCGCGCAGCGCGAGACCGGTGAAGTCGTCAGCCTCGCCGACTGGAGCGATGCGGATCTGACACGCCTGATGGCGCACGAGCCCGAGCCGACTGGCGTGATCGTGGTGTTCGAGCATATCAGGCACTGAGATCGCGAGGACGAGGGCCGCGTGCGGACCCCATCCGGAGCAGTTAAGATCAGGGGCGGTCGAGCGGACGGCGAAGATCGCCGGCGCCGCCGAGCGGGCCACGGAAGGAGCCGGCAATGCTGTCCCAGAGATTTCCGCCGGCGATCGTCTCGAGCTCCGTCTCCCTCAATTCGCGAGCCATGTTCTGCATGGCAGTCTCCTCATTTGAGATCGCGCAGACCATTCCGTGCGATGCAGGAGGATGAAGCCGGCGAGACCGCGCGCCGTGACGCGGGACCAGAAAAGAGCGATACCCTACGATTTTTCTAGAGATCGATACTGATCTGGTCTCGGATCGATGGAGCAGTTTTTAACCAAGCTGGTCGATGCTGAGTCCATGGCCGGTACTCCACAACTCGACATGCTATCGGCGGAAGCCTACGCGCTTTATGATAAGCTCCCCAACGAAGCGCGCTTGTGGTCTGATGAGCAGGCCGAGACGATCGGAAAGCCGACGATGAACTGAGATAAGGACGTTATGCACAGTTCCATCAGCCTCTTTCCTGGCATGCTCAAGCCGCTACGGCAAAAACTAGCCCAATCACTTTATCGTCGCCTTCAGCCAATAGCAGCGCGAAAGCATGACTCATGAGGGTATAATTCCCGTGTGACGTCTACCGGCTTGACCCGGACGTGCGCTACGCGATCTTGGGGGCATGCGGGGTCCATCATTTCCTTCCCGTGCCGAGGATATAGGCCGTTTTCGGTTTAGGAAAACCATCTGAGCTACGGGACCGAAGACCCGCCGATGGGAGCGGGTTCCTGGAAGCCAAATACCAGAGCAAGCGCGGGTTGCCTGCCCTTGTTTTACCTTATCATACTGCGGCGCAGGAGAGTTTCCTCGCGGTTCTTACCCTTGTTCGGATAAAAAAGACGTCCGCCGCTTCCTCGGGGACTCTGAAGACCTTTGACGACCGGAAGTGACTCGCAGCGACGAATTTTGGATTCATCGCCACATCTACGCTATTGATAGGAGCCGGCAACGCCCTTTTAATGAAGGGGGCTCCGAGGCGTGGGCACAATTTCGTAAATTGACGCTAGAATTAACGGTTCGTGCTTTAAACTTGGGAATGCCGATGGCTTCAGCATTGGACAATACATGGGATGGTCGAGCGGAAATCGGCGCCGCCATTCAGATAAACCACCACAGCACCTGCTCCGATCATGCCGAGAGTTATGTCGATCAGCAGGTTGTCCCAGACGGTACTAAACTGAAAATGAAGAAGACTTGGCGACAGGATTATGAAAGCCGTCACCGGCAGAATAATCGCGTCTTTCCATTTGAGTCCCGTGAACAACGGAAGAAGTGCGGTCAGCTTGAGAAGATTTATCGCAAATATCCTGGATCGCTCGTCGGTCCCCGCTCCGATCGCAACAAAATATTCGAACAGCCCGGTTCCAAACGGATAGTCTGGCAATAGGACAGCGTCAGCGCGAACAGGGAATGCATCCGTCAAGGTAATATACCGTACGATTTGCCCCCAGTGGGAGAATTCATCCCAAGAAATCAGCATCGAATGCCGGTTCAGCACAGCCAGGCCCGCGAGAACGAGACCCGTGATCACAGGTCCCGGCTCCATCAATTGCTTAAGTATGGATGGATGCCGAACCGCGATCCAGATGAACGCCCCGAGGCCAGCGGCAATCAGGATCAACCGGCCCTGAGGCAGAAAGCCGAGCAGACCGGAGAAGAACAAAATCTGGATGATCCAACAGCACAAGGCCAGGAGCGTGAGTTCGATGGGCTTGCGTGTGATGTGCGACAGCCAAAGGCCGCCACCGAGAATTGCAAATAGAGGAAATATCGAAAGCATAGTTTACGTAGCCGCCGAGTGTCCCGCCTGGGCTTGGCACATCAAATAGCGTTCCCAGGCAATTGCATGAGCGATGATCTTATCGAGATCCTCAAATTGGGGGGACCAATTCAATAGCGAACAGATCTTCGACGCTTGCGCCACGATTGCCATCGGATCGCCGGGGCGGCGCGAAGTAATCCGAACCGGAAAATCGTGCCCGACCGCGCGGCGCACGCTGTCAACGACCTGAAGCACCGAATGGCCGCGACCATAGCCGCAGTTGAGCGTGATGTTAGCGCCTCCTCTCCGTAGATAGCCGAGCGCGGCAAGATGTGCCCGCACAAGGTCGCTGACATGGATGTAGTCGCGTACGCAAGTCCCGTCCGGAGTTTCGTAGTCCGTACCAAAGATATCGAGATGGTCCCGCAACCCCAGCGCGGCCTGAACGGCAACCTTGATCAGATGACTCGCGTCCGGCGCGGAATGCCCCGTACGCATTTGCGGATCCGCGCCGACGACGTTAAAGTAGCGCAGGACGACGTAACTGAGACCGTGCGCCGCCGCAGCATCGCGCAGCATCACCTCGGTCATCAGTTTAGACCATCCATAGGGAGACAGCGGCGCGGGCACAGCATCCTCGGGGACCGGTACTTGTAGGGGTTCCCATACACCGCGGCCGTGGACGAAAAGATGAAGCGCTGGACCTTCCCAGTGATCGCCGTTTCCATCAGGGTACGCGAGTTCGAGGTGTTATTGCGATAGTAACCGAGGGGCTGACCGATCGATTCGGGAACCACGATCGACGCCGCAAAATGCAGGATAGCCTCTACGTGATGAGTCTGGATAAGCGAGGCCACCAGTTCCGAATCGCCGGTGTCTCCCACGATAAGCGGTACACCCGCCGGCAACGCGGCAGTACGCCCGGTCGAAAGATTGTCGAGCACAATCACCCGCTCCCCGGAATCAACCAAGGCGTGAACCATATGACTTCCGATGTAACCGGCGCCCCCGGTGACCAATACGGTCATAGCCTGCCCCCGCAATTGGGCGGAGTTAGCATGCATACTCATTGTGTGCAATATTCAGGCAAATCAAGGCGTCGCCAGACAGCGGAAATGTCAAAGCGTTTATGTTCTACGGGGGCGAGCAACCGATTGAAAACTCAGTGGTCATCTCTGTAGGATTCGTAGCGAGCAAATGGGCCAACTTTCGATCGTGAACGATAAGCGACTGATGCATTCAGATCGCTCCGGTGATACGGCATAAAACCCTTTCAGCAGCCTCACAGATCATCTGAGGGATTTGGATGTTTAGAGATTTTGATTGCCCGGCGTGCGGAGCAGTATCCCCTCACACTTTTCTTTTTGAAAAGTCGGGTTTCAAGATTTTCAAATGCGAGACGTGCGGTATCGGTCGCACCGACGCGCGGAATTTCGCCCCGAATCGTACTATACTGAGAATTATTTCAATGGAGGACACAGCGACGGATATTCCGACTACGTGGCTTCGGAAGCCGTTCTTCGAATAGAATTCGCCCGATCCGTCAGATTCCTGCTTCAATATATTCCCAAGGGAGCCAAAATTCTGGAAGTTGGTTCAGCTTACGGTTTCTTCCTGCTCGAGGCTGAGAAATTTTTCACCGCGGAAGGAATCGAAATTTCCGAAGAAGCTGCAAAATTCGCGCGCTCAAGAGGGCTCGCGGTACGGACCGGATTGGTTAGCGAGCAAGTACTACATGAAATGGGAAAATTCGACGCAATCGTTCTTTTTGATGTCATTGAACACTTGCCGGATCCACACGCAACGCTTGCTCTGTGCTGGCAGCATCTCAATCCGGGTGGAGTGATCGTATTCACCACCGGAGATTTCGGCTCGATCCCGGCGCGCGCCGGGATGAAGAACTGGAGATTGATGACGCCGCCACAACACCTGTTTTTTTCACGCGCAAGAGCGTGAAGGCGCTTGCACATCGCCTAGGTGCGGTACTCGAGAAATTCGATCATCCGTGGAAGACGGTACCCCTGGATCTCATTCTGTTCCAACTTCCCAGACTTCTCGGTTTCACCGGGCGGACAAAAATCAGCTTTGGAAAGTCTGTTGGGATTCCGGTGAACCTTTTTGACGCTATGAGGGTAATATACCGGAAACCCTCGCTACCATCGTAACCGCTTCAGCTCATGCGTTCCGCATGACGAGGTCGAGCGCTTTGACCGCTGCCTGTAGCTGGTTCAGCTCAAGCACATTCCGAGATTGCCAATCTCGGTCAGGACCGCAAGACGGCGCAGGTCCGGGATACCTTGGCGCAGAAATTCGAGACGCTTGCTGGTCAAGTCAGCCGCCTGGCTCGACAGACACGTTGCATTTCCTTCCGTTCGAGCCCTGATGATTTGAGCCAGATTGAAGGCTGCCCAAAGCGCGAAAGCCGAGCTGGCGCGCTGGCTTGCCGAGCGCTGTCGGCAACATTGTCGATAATTCTTTTCGCGTTTCGTTGTCCAGTGGTGGCCAACGAACTTTCATCCGGCGGCAGTTAGAGCCGCCGGGATTGTACGCCAAGTGGCGCGGTTCGTCTGAAATTCCCGGAAATCGAATTATTGGGACTGAGACCGTCTCGCCTGCTTACCCGGTGCTTACCCAGCCAAATTCGGGCAGCGAGCCAAATCCGAGAAGTGCCCAATTCAAATGGCGCACCCGACACGATTCGAACGTGTGACCTTTGCCTTCGGAGGGCAACGCTCTATCCAGCTGAGCTACGGGTGCAGCGAGGGTTCATGTAGCCGATTGGCGAGAGGTGGGCAACCGGTCTCGCCGCGGCAATCGCCGCGCTTCAGGCCGATTTGCGTGGGGCCAGACCAGGAACTTGATGACCAACCGGACCGCTGGCCGGCACATTGTCGCGGCCGAGGCCCGCGAATTCGGCCAGGATGCGCTCGGAGCAGACGACCCGGTTGCGGCCGAGCCGCTTGGCGGCATAGAGCGCCTGGTCGGCGGCCCCCAGTAGCCGGTCGGGGGCGCCGTCGTCCTCGCCGGGGATGTGACTGGCGACGCCGACACTGAGGGTGACGTGGTTGCCGGCCCCCTCGGCGCCATGGGCGATCCGCAAGGCCATGACGGCACCGCGGATCTGCTCGGCGATGGCGCAGGCGTCGGCGCAACTCATGTCGGGCAGGATCAGCGCGAATTCCTCGCCGCCATAGCGGCTGGCGAGGTCGAGCGGGCGCACCGCGTGGCGGCTGACGACGCGCGCGACCTCGCGCAGGCATTCGTCGCCGGACTGGTGGCCGTGCGCGTCGTTGAACAGCTTGAAATGATCGACATCGACGAACAGCAGCGCCAACGGCTTCTGCGTCCGCTGCGCGCGTTCCCATTCGCTCATCAGCATCTGGTCGAACGAGCGGCGGTTCGACAGCCCGGTCAGGCCGTCCTTGGTAGCGAGCTCCTTCAGCGCCATCTCGGCGCGCTTCTGGTCGGTGAGGTTGCGCAGCGTCTCCACCACGGCGATCAGATTGCCCGCCTCGTCATGGATGGGGCCGGCGTCGATCGCGAGATAGAGCTGGCTGCCGAGCTTGGGCATCACGCACCAGTTCTCGGCGCTGAAGCCCAGTCCGTTGTGGCCGCGCGCGGCGTACTCCGAGTAGAACTCCGGCAGCTGCTCGGGCCGGTCGAGCGCGACCAGATCTGCGAGGCAGGGGCGCTTGGTCTCGTAGAAGGCCTGCCAGTGCTTCGTGGTGCCGATCACCTCGGAAGCGGCAACGCCGGTCAGCCGCTCGCACGCCCTGTTCCAGATCACGACGCGGCGCCTGGGGTCGATCACGAAGGTCGGCACCACCAGGTGCTGCATCAGCCGCACCGCATAGGAATCCGCCACGTCGACGGCTTTGGCGGGCGTCTTTCCAGCAAGGGTCTTTCCAGCAATGGTCTTGATGTGTTTTGCCATCTCAGGCCACCGCCGCCACAGGCATGGCATCGCCCGGGCCAAACAGGCCGCGCACCTCGGCCGCCGGCTTCGGCCTGCTGAACAGGTAGCCCTGCATCTCCGTGCAGCCGAGCGCGCGCAGCATCTCGCGCTGGGCCTCGGTCTCGACGCCTTCGGCGACCGTGGTCATGTTGCTGGCGGAGGCGATGTTCACCACCGCCTGCACGATCACGGGGGACCCGCCGGAATCGGCGATGTCGGCGACGAAGCAGCGGTCGATCTTGATCTTGTCGAACGGGAAGCGCTTCAGATAGCTCAGCGAGGAATAGCCGGTGCCGAAATCGTCCAGCGCGATGCGCACGCCGATCGAGCGAAGCTGGTGCAGGATCGAGAGTGCCGCCTCGTCGTCGCGGATCAGCACGGCCTCGGTGATCTCGAGTTCGAGCCGCCGCGGCGCGAGTCCGGAGGCGGCCAGCGCCCCCGCGATCCGCAGCGCCAGCGTGTCGCATTTGAGCTGCACCGGCGAGACGTTGACGGCGACGCGCACATGGGCGGGCCAGGTCGCGGCCTCGTTGCAGGCCGTGCGTAGCACCCAGTCGCCGATCTCGTTGATCAGGCCGGTATCCTCGGCAATCGGAATGAATTCAGCCGGCGAGACCATGCCGCGCTCGGGATGGCGCCAGCGTAGCAGCGCCTCGCAGCCGGAGACCTCGCCCGAGTCCAGATTGACCAGCGGCTGGTAGTGGATCTCGAAACCGCCGTCGATCAGCGCCTGGCGCAGATCCTGCTCCAGGGTGAGGCGGGCCTTGGCGCTCGCATCCATCTCCGGCACGAAGAAGCGGTAGGTGCGCCGCCCTTCCGCCTTGGCGCCGTACATGGCGAGGTCGGCGTTCTTGATGAGCTGGTCGAGATCGGCGCCGTCCTGCGGCGCGAGCGCGATGCCGATGCTGGCGTCGGTCGAGAGCTGGTGGCCGAGGCAGTGATAGGGGCGGCGGATCGCTTCATGGATCCGCGTCACGAAGGACAGCACGTCGGCGGATGATTCGATCCCGGTCTGGATCACCGCAAATTCGTCGCCGCCGAGCCGCGCGATCAGATCGCCCGGCTTGAGGCAGGCGCGGATGCGCCCGGCAATCGCCTTCAACAGCTCGTCGCCGACGTGATGGCCGAGCAGATCGTTGATGGCCTTGAATTCGTCGACGTCGATATAGAGCAGCGCGAACTGTTCGCCGCGGGCGGCCTTCTCCAGCTCGCGCTCGATCTGCTCGCGGAATAGCGTGCGGTTCGGCAGGTCGGTCAGCGCGTCGTAATGCGCCATATGCGCGATCTTGTCATGGGCGCGCCGCCGCTCGGTGACATCCTCGACGACGTTGATGAGGTAGCGCGGCTCGCCGAAGGAGTCGCGGATGCCGATCCGGGTCGAGGTGATGTAGCGCAGACCCATGGTCTGGCTTGTCCAGGCATGCTCGTCCTTGGACAATCCCTCGGTCATCTGCAGCGCCTTGCTGTCGTCCTCGGTGACGACCCTGGCGGTCTCATCCGGGTAGATGTCGAAGGGGGTCTTGCCGACGATGGCTTCGCGCGACTGGCCGAGCTGCTCGACAGCAGTGTGGTTGATCAGCAGATATTGCCGTGTCCGGGCGTCCTTCACCGTGATCTGCGAGGGAATGTGATCAATGATCTCGCGGAGGAACGTGTAGTTGCGGTCGCGCTCCTGCTCCAGGTTGAGCCGCTCGGTGATCTCTTCGATCGTGGCGACCCATCCGCCCAACGCGAGCGGCGTGTTGATGACCTGGAAGGCGCGGTCGTTGGGCAATTGATGCGTTTTCGTGGCGACCTTGCCTTCGGCAACGCCCCTCATGACATCGGCGCAAAACGCTTCGACGTCGCCGCTGAAAGCGTTGCGTTCCTTGCGATGGGACATCGCTTCGGTGATGTGACAGCCCGGCTTGATGACGTCGTGGGAGAGGCCGAACATGTCGGCATAGCGGCGATTGCAGGTGACGATGTATCCGGCGGCGTCGTAGAGGATCAGCCCCTGGGACATATTGTTGAGGGCGGTGTCGAGCCGCAGCCGCTCCGCCTCAAGCCGCTGCTGGGCCTCCCGGTTCTGCCGGTTGATCTGGCGGATGATCATGAACAGGATCAGCGCGATCACCGCCGCCGAGAGCGTCGCGGTGGTGACCATGAAGCCGGTCTGCTGCCGCCAGTCGGCAAGCGCGGACGACATGGTATGAGTGGCCACGATGACCAGCGGAAAATGGGTCAGCGACGCAGCCGAACCGAGCTTCTCCTCGCCGTCGACCGGGCTCTTGACGCGAAGCGTGTGCTGACCGCTGCGAGTCAGCACCTTCCGCATCAGCGGCGCGCTCCTGTAGCTGGTTCCGATCATCGAGTCGACATGCGGATAGCGCGCCAGCATCACGCCTTCGCGGTCGAACAGCGAGATGGCGGCGCCGTCAGCCAGCGCGACCGAGGCGAAATAGCGTTGATAGCTGTCGGGATCGATCCGCCGGACCATCGCGCCGACGAAAGTGCCGTCCGGGAGACTCAGCCGGCGTGCCACGATCGTGGTCCATTTGCCGATCAGGAAGCTGCGCACGGATTCCAGCAGCACCGGCTCCGACATTGGATTCGATTTGAAGGTCTGGAAGTAGGCGCGCGAAGACACGTTGACCTTGGGGAGCGGCTGGGCTCGCGACCAGCTGATCAGCTCGCCGTCGGCGTCGTAGATCGCGATATCGCCGAGATAGGACACCGCGCCGACCTTGCCCATGAGCATCCGCTGGGCCTCAGGCTCGGACATGCGCTCGCGGAACATTTGCGGCGAGGTGATCTCCGGCAAATGCATCTGTCCGATCAAATCGGCCGCGACCACATCGGAATCTTCAAACTGCTGGTCGAAATGCCGCGCGATCAGCTGCACCGTGTTTTCCAGCTCGCGCTCGCGATTGGTGAGTGTCTTCT
This sequence comes from Bradyrhizobium sp. RDM12, assembly GCF_051917485.1. Classification (NCBI taxonomy): domain Bacteria; kingdom Pseudomonadati; phylum Pseudomonadota; class Alphaproteobacteria; order Hyphomicrobiales; family Nitrobacteraceae; genus Bradyrhizobium; species Bradyrhizobium sp. RDM12. The sequence continues at coordinate 988,563 of NZ_CM133064.1, read as the reverse complement.
CGCGAAACTCGCCGACGGCCATCGCGGTCACCGCGAAGATGCCGGCGACCAGCAATGCGCCCGAGAGTGTCAGCCACAGCACGGGGCCGCGCCGCATGGCGGCGTCCCAGCCGCTCTTTGCGGCCAGGAACATCGCAGCTGCCATCCGTAGAAACACCTGGCGCATTCCACTCCCCCTGGAGGAACAGAAATACTACGGACAGATGGCGCAATGCTTAGGAAAGCCGGTTACCCGCGGCTTAAACGGTTGCGGATTTCTACGGATATCCTCCACGCAAGAAACGCTTGACGTCGCGCCACGGTTACGTCGCCTTGCAAGGCGCGCTGCGCTGCATCGTTAATTGAAGCCTACTGCGGGGCGGCCGCGCACCCTGTCATGCCCAGCGAAGGCGCGGCATCCAGTACGCCGCGTCCATCGCTTCGATCACAACTGCCTTCGGCGGACCAGGTCGCTCCGTCAAGTCGGTTGGCGACACCGAGATTGTTGCGCGTCGCATCACCGCCTAGCGGTCTGCCTCACCGTCGATACCCACCCACCCGCGAATAGCCCTGGCGGTTCTGCTGCATCGGGCGCGCGGAGACGCTGGCGCGGGACTCGCTCGAGGCGGGCGTGGCGAGCTTCAGCTCCTCCAGGAAGATCGGGCGAGCAAAATAATAGCCCTGCGCGTAGCGGATCTTGGTCGCGGCCTGGAGATAGGCGAGTTCCTCGTAGGATTCGAGGCCCTCGGCGATCACGGTCATGCCGAGTGCTTCGCTCAAGGATTCGATCGCGCGCAGAATGCCCTGGCTGCGCGGGCGCTTATGGATGTCGGTGATGAACGAGCGGTCGATCTTGATCTCGTCGGCGGTGATGTCGGCCAGCGCCGACAGCGATGAATAGCCGGTGCCGAAGTCGTCGATCGAGATGCCGACCCCAAGCTTGCGGAACATCGGCAGGATTTCGGACTGGAAATGATTCTTGGCGACGAAGGCGTCTTCGGTCACTTCGATCATGAAGCGTTGGGGAAAACCGGTGTCGTCCAGCGCCTGCGCGAAGGTGCGCATGAACTCGGGATTGCCGGCCTGCTTGGCGGCGACGTTGATGCTGATGGTCGCTTCCGCGCCGAACGTGTCGTTGATCAGGTCGATCGACTTGACGATCTCGGCCAGCACGAGATGAGTGAGCTCGTCGATCAGCCCGAGCTCGGTCGCCAGATTGATGAATGAGCCCGGCGCCTGGATCACGCCTTCGTCGTCGCGCAGCCGCACCAGGGCCTCGATGCCTTTCACGGCCTGGGAGCGAATGTCGACCTTGGACTGGAAAGCGCAGCAGAAGCGCTTTTCGAGAATGGCGAGCCGCAGCGACTGCTCGATCTTCATCCGTGCCAAGGCCTCGCGCTCCATGCCGGCGTCGAAGAAGGCGGCGGATCCCTTGCCGTCGTTCTTGATGCGGTACATCGCGATATCCGCGTTCTGGCGCAGCGTTTCGAAGCTGCGGCCATGATCGGGATGGAGGCTGACGCCGACGGAGGTGGAGACGAACACTTCCGAATTGTCGATGAAGAACGGCGCGGTCAGCCGCTCCAATGTCGCGTTCAGGAATTCGGCGACTTCGTCCTGGCTCTGGATCGGGGAAAGCAGCAGCAGGAATTCGTCGCCCGAGATGCGCGACAGCACGTCGGAATCGCGCAAGTCGCGGCCGAGCCGCTTCGACAGCTCGACCAGTAGCGCGTCGCCGACGGCGTGGCCGTAATAGTCGTTGATGTGTTTGAAATTGTCGACGTCGAGGAAGGCCAGGGCGAAGCGCTCACCGCCGCGCTCCTGCGCGAGCAGGCTGTTCGCGCGATGCTCGATCACGCGCCGCGAGGGCAGGCCGGTCAGCTCGTCGAAATAGGCCGAGCGAAACAGCTGGTCCTCGAAATTCTTCTGCTCGGTGATGTCGGCGGAGGACGAGATCAGGAGCTCGCGGCCGGCGAGCTGAACCGGCCGATGAGTCGTCAGCAGCACCTGGCGCGCGGTGCCGTCCTGGAGCGCTTCTTCGGAGGTGACCGGCTGACCGGCCCTCAGCGCGCGCTCGCAGGCCGCGCGGCGCTGTGTAAGATCGGGCGACGGGCGACTGCCGTCCATGCCGAGCTGGGCGGCCGCGACATCGTTAACCAGGAGAAGCTTGCCTTGCGCGTCCTGCACGGTCAGGCCGGCAGGCAGCATTCTAACGATTTCCTTGAGAAATCCGAGTTCGGCTTCACTCGCGCCGCTATATGCATTGTCGTTCATAGAAGTCATGAATTTTGTTGTTTCAGCGCGCGTTTGCAATGGACGCGATCATGCGCGGTTCCCTCTTAGGTTTGGTTAAGGGGTCGCCAGAAATACGGGGGTGTTTTGAGAGAAACCTGTGGCGTCGCGAGCTGCGCCGCCGATCGTCATTAACGGAAGGTCAACAGCGTCAGCGAAAGCGCGCGCCTGGGTCTCCTTCGTTTGCATCGATGCGCGTTGTCGTTGACACCTCTCCCGTGGGGAGAGGTGATCCACCGACGGAGCGCGAGTTCATTTTGCTCTATTCACCCTTGGGAATGCGACACTGCATGATGCAATGCAGCCCGGTTTTCAAATAAGCGACTTCGGTCTTGCCGTCGAAGGCGGAGAGCGCCGATTTCAGCAACTTGGTGCCGAAACCGGGCTCCGAGATCTTGTCGACGCTCGGTCCTCCGGTTTCGTCCCATGTGACGGTCAGGCGATCGTCGCTGACGGTCCATGATACCTGCAGCAATCCGCGTGGCGAGGAGAATGCGCCGTATTTGCCGGCGTTGGTGGCGAGTTCGTGAAACATCAGTGACAGCGTCACCGCAAGCTTCGGCGGCAGGAACAGCCGGTCGCCGTTGAGCGTGAAGCGAACGTGGCCGTAAGGGCCGAGTTCGGAGATCAGGAGGTCGCGGATGTCGCAGCCTGCCTTGTCGATCCGCGAAATCAGGTCGTCGGTCGCGGCCAGCGACCGCAGCCGCGGATCGATCCGGGCCCAGACCTGCGGCTCGTCGTGCAGCACCTGGTGCAGCACGGCGTGCACGGTCGACAGCTTGTTCTTCAGCCGGTGCTGGAGTTCGTCGACCAGGATCTTGCGATAGTCCTCCTCCTCGATCAGGCGCTTGGAGATCCGGCGCTGCTCCGCCAGTATCGTGCGATAGTGCTCGACGCCCCAGATCGTCAGGGCGGAAACGCCCCAATACAGTGCCAGCAGGGCGAACCGCGCGCGATCGGCAAACGCGTCGCCGAAATTCAAGATGACGCCGAGCACGCCGCCGACCAGCGCCGTCACCACGCCGATCCGAATGCCTCCGAAGGCGGCGGCAAAGAATACGGCCGGAAAGTACGGCGTGAAGTAGACGTCGGGCCGGACATGCGCGAGGCCCCAGCGTGCCAGGGTCGCAACCAACAGGCAGGCCACCGCGAACGCAGCGCCCAGGCCGAGCGACGGCGGTGCCACGCCTTGCCAGCCCTTGCGGAATTCGTTGATCAGCTTCCCCATGCGCAGCCCGGTTGCGATAGAAGTCCGAAAATCGAGAGACGGGGCATGATGTTACGCATCTCGCATGCGCAAGCAAAGCTTGCCGTGTCGGGTGTCGGCCGGAATTGTGATCGTTGCGGCGCCGATTGTCGTCGTGACGTCATCGATCGGCCCGCCATTTGGCTTCAAATCATTCGAAAACAGGAGGATTCCAGGGGCAGGCTCGATGGCAGGGTTGCGGTGATCACGTGGGCCATGAGCGGGATCGGATTGCGTACCGCGGAAGTCTTCGTTGCCGAAGGTGCCAAAATTGTGATCGCGGGCCGCCGTATACCGAAGGCGAGGCGCTGGCGAAGCACCTCGGCGCTTCCTGCATTTGCCGCCAGACGGATGTGACCGTCGAAGTGCAGATGCAGGCGCGGATCGCGGAGCCGCTGGGGCCGTCGAGCGAAGCTGCCCAGACGCCGCGATGTTTTGGCGAGCGACGAATCCGACTATCACCGGCGGCCGCACCTAGAGCCAGCAGCAGCACGGCTATGTCGCCCCGCGCAAGGCGTTCGATCAGGGGGCGGGGTAGTTTTCGTTATTGCGAGGAGCGCTTGCGACGAAGATTCCATGGGGAGTGGATAGCAGCCAAGTCTGAGGCCAGACTGAGGTTGCTGAAACACTCAACCTGGAGACAATGATGTTGCTCGATCATCCTTCCGACGGACTGGCCGCTATCCGCACGCAGTTTGGCGCAATTTTCGTGTCATTGGAACTGAGCCGCTCGACATGGCTGGTGACCTCGCTGTCGCCCGGCAAGGGCGAGAAGATGTCGAAGCGCAGCGTGGAGGCCGGCGATCTTGCGGAACTCTTGAAGCTGTTTGCGGAGCTGAAGCGCAAGGCACAGGCGCGAACGGGTGAGAGCTATCCGATCATCACGATCCAGGAGGCGGGGCTGGACGGGTTCTGGTTGCACCGCGCCTTGCAGCAGGAAGGCATCGAGAGCCACGTGGTCGATCCGGCCTCGATTGCGACGCCGCGCCGGCGCAGGCGGGCCAAGACGGATCGGCTCGATGGCGAGACGCTGTTGCGGGCGCTTCTGGCCTATAAGCGCGGCGAGCCGCGGGTCTGCGCGATGGTGGTGGCGCCCTCTCCGGAAGCGGAGGACCGCCGCAGGCTTTGCCGCGAGCGGCGGACATTGATCGCCGAGCGGATCGAGCATGTGAACCGGATCAAGGGCGTTCTGTTCGCGCAAGGGATATTCGGCTACGTGCCGCTGCGGCGCGATCGACGGGCACGGCTCGAAGCCTTGCGGACCGGAGATGGGCGCATGCTGCCGGCGCATCTGAAGGCCCAGATCAGCCGCGAGCTCGATCGTCTCGAACTGCTGCTCGACCAGATCGCGGCGGTGGAGCGCGAGCAGGAGGCGTTGCTGGTCGTGAGCAAGCCAGCCGGGGAGAAGGCGGATCCCGTCACGATGCTGCTCGCCCTGAAGAGCATGGGCCCGAACTTCGCGGCCGTTCTCTGGACGGAGGCGTTCTGGCGGCAATTCGCCAACCGCCGTCAGGTTGCGTCCTATGCCGGTCTTGCGGCCACGCCATGGCGGAGCGGCGGCATCGAGCGCGAACAAGGGGTGTCGAAGGCCGGCAATCCGCGGCTGAGGACCACGATGATCCAGCTCGCCTGGTTGTGGATACGCCACCAGCCTCAATCGGCGCTGACCCAGTGGTTCAAGGCCAACAGCCAGCGCGGCCGCAAGCGCACGATCGTGGCGCTGGCCCGCAAGCTGCTCGTGGCCTTGTGGAAGTACGTGACCGCCGGCGTCGTGATCGAGGGAGCCGTGATGAAGACCGTCGCCTGATGCAACGCTTCCCGCAGCCTTAAAACCAATCAGCCGAGGAACGATCAGCCTCGGCCGATCCGGGGTGGACGAACCGATGGATTGCATGGCTTCAAACGCCGCAACGAAGAATGGTCCCGTCCTCTCGAGCCTGCCCGCCGCAAGCGGAATGTTGGTGCAGTCGCTACCGCGCGACGACCGGATGTGAGTTTGATCTGGCACGCAAAACCAGATTGTCAAAACCGGCTCGACCCTGAGATCGCTGAACCATAAGGAGGAGTTCGCCCGCGGCCTCCCGACCACACAAGCCTGATGGCGTGCTCGATCACGTCAAGGTCAAGCCGCTGCGCGGCGGCTCTAACGAGCCGACCTTGACGCGATCTCCGCGCGCCATCCGAAACATCCCGCGGTCGGGACGAAGAGCTGGCCTGCAATCGAACAAAGAGCTGAACAACCGCCTTGACACACCTAATCCCCATGTGAGCAATCCAGACTGTCTCCGCAGAAAAGATTCTGGATTGCTTCGCTTCGCTCGCAATGACGAATGAGGCTAAACCGCCTTCACCCTTACCTTCAACCCATCGCGCGGCTTCGGGATCGGCCACATCTGCCAGTCCGGCTTGTAGCCGGGCTCCAGCGACACCTCGATGTTCTGCAGGAAGTGCCGGGCAAAACATTTCGCCTGCATGTAGGCGAAGTGCAGGCCCAGGCACATATGCGCGCCGCCGCCGAACGGCACCCAGGCGAAGCGGTGACGGTTGCGCTGCGCTTCCTCGGTGAAGCGCAAGGGATCGAACCGGTCCGGCTCCGGCCAGATGTCCTTCATGTGGTGCGTAAAGAGCGGATTGACGCCGACGGCGGTGCCGCCGGGGATGGTATAGCCCATGAAGGTGAAATCGCGCATGGCGCGGCGCGGCATGGAGGGCACCGGCGGCTTGATCCGCAGCGCTTCCTTGAAGGCCATCTCCGTCAACGGCATCTTTTCGAGATCGTCGAAGCTGCTCGGTGCCCCTGGGCCGAGTTCGAGCGCGAGAACTTCCGCGCGCAGCCTGCTCTGCCACTCCGGATTGGCCGCGAGCTCACCGATGAAGGACGTCAGCGAGGATGTCAGCGTGTCGTGCGCCGCCATCATCAGGAAGCTCATGTGGTCGATGACGTCCTGGTCGGACAGAAGCGCGCCATCCTCATGGGTGGCGCGGCAGAGCTGCGAGAACAGGTCATCGCCGCCGTGATTGCCGCGGCGGAGCGGGATCTGCTCGCGGAAATAGGCGATGATACGTTTGCGCCCCCTCACGCCGGCCGCCATCTGCGTGCCGGGCAGGGGACGGCGGATCAGGGCGACCGCAGCGGCGACCATATCGACAAAGGCGCGGTTGATCTCGTCGACCTCGGGCCCGATGTCGGCGCCGAGAAAGGACGTCGCGGCCAGATCCAGCGTGAGCTGCTTCATCGCCGGATAAAGCCGGATCTCGCCCGGATTTGCCTTCCACTGCGCTACCCGTGCCGAAATGCCGCGGTCGAGATCGTTGAGATAGGACTTCATCGGTCCTGACTTGAAGGCGACCGAGAGCGCCTTGCGATGCAGCCGGTGCTCGTCGAAATCCAGCAGCATCAATCCGCGCGGAAACAGCAGGCCGAGCACGTTGCTCCAGCCATGGGTCGACGAAAACAGCTTTTGCTGATCGAACAGCACGAGCTCGTTCGCCTCAGGGCCGAGCAGCACGACGTTGGTTTCGCCGAAAATGTGGGTGCGATAGAAGGGCCCGTATTTGGCGCCGTTCCGCTCGATATGTCCCTTGGGATCGGCGAGCACCTTGAGGGTCATGCCGACGATCGGCCAGCCTTCGTCGCCGGGGATATGCGTCAGCTCATTGCGCCTGGGTGCGGTGTACATGACGAATGCTCCGGTTGGCTGACCGACGGAATCGCGCGACCGCGGCAACAATAGGGCCTGCGCCAGGCTGATCATCATCAGCATAGCACAGGCCGGGATGTCTCGCTTGTGAATGGCGTTACGAGCGTAGCGCCGAAACCTACCGCTTGGCCGCTTCCTTCTGCAGATCCGGTGCGTTGACGGCGGGAATGGCGACGCGGCCGGGACCGGTCACCTTCAGCGCCTCGGCGGCTTTCTCGTTCTGCATGATCTTGGCCATCACGGCCTGACCGGCGCGCTCGAAGATCGCGCGGTTCTCGATCACGAACTTTTGCGACCTGCGCAGGCCTTCGATGTAGCCGTTGATCTCCGGCACGACATAGCGCGCCACCATGTCCCAGCTCCGGCGCGTCGCCTCCGGATTGGCCCAGTCGTGCACGAAGCCGATGATGGCGCCGACGCCGCCGGACACTTCCATCACGTTCCTGATGGTTTTGACGAGATCGTCGGGCGTGCCGATGGTGGACGCAGCGCCCTCGACGAAGGCAGTCTTGTCGACGGCCTCGTCGGGCGAGGAGAACGCGGTGAGGCCCGGCCGCTGCAGCGTGCCGACATTATATTCGTTATGCCAGCGCATCAGGCCGGCTCCCGCTTCCTTGCGCGCCTGCTCGCGAGTTTCGGCGATGTGGAAGGTGAGGAGCACGCGCCAGTCGGCGCGGTTGACCGTGGTGCCGTGCTTCTTGGCGGCATCCTCGGCGAACTGCCATTGCTGCTGCAGCGACATCAGGCCTTGCGTCGTCATCGAGCCCAGCGAGATGATGCCGATGCCGTATTTGCCGGCGAGCGTCATGCCCGACGGCGAGATCTGTGAGGCCACCACGAACGGCATCTCCTCCTGCAACGGCAGGATCTGCAGCGCGGCGTCGTTCATGGTGAACCAGTCGCTCTTGGCGGTGACGCGCTCGCCGTTGAACAGCCGGCGGATCACGGCGATCGCCTCGTCCTGGCGGTCGCGCTGCGTCATCGGGTCGATGCCGAGCGTGTGCGCGTCCGAGGCCAGCGCGCCGGGGCCGGAGCCGAAGATGGCGCGGCCGCCGGTCATGTGGTCGAGCTGCACCATGCGCTGGGCCACATTGAAGGGATGGTGATAGGGCAGCGACACCACGCCGGTGCCTAGCTTGATTCGCTTGGTGCGTTCGCCGGCCGCGGCCAGAAACATCTCGGGCGAGGCGATCATCTCCCAGCCGGAGGAGTGATGCTCTCCGCACCAGAACTCGTCATAGCCGAGGCTATCTAACTGCTCGACCAGATCGAGATCGCGCCGGAACTGAAGCATCGGATGCTCCCCGATCGGGTGATGCGGGGCAAGAAAGGCTCCAAACTTCAGGCGCGCCATGGCGTTCTCTCCGGCTGTCATTTTCTGTTTGTTAGGTCAGCGTGAGGCTACGTGCCCGATGCCGCGAACGCAATCGCGCCATGTCCCGCGTCGCGGAATGCAGGCATGCGTTAAGACGCTGCCGCGACCGTCTGATGTTCGAGCAGCTCGAAGTCCTACCTCCGAGGTAATCGCAGGGATGACGCCGATCTGCCAGCATCGGGCGCAAGTAAATCTGCGAAAGCTCGCGCGAAAAATGCATCAAACCGTCACAAAGCCCGTCGATTCGACCCGCCGCTGGTGGGTGCTGGCGATCGTCGTCGCCGCGCAGTTCATGTTCGGCGTCGACGCCTTCATCGTGAACGTCGCGATTCCGACCATCGCGGTCGATCTGCACGCGACCCCGGCTCAGATCGAATCCGTCATCGCGATCTATCTGATCGCCTATGCCACGCTGGTCGTCACCGGCGGCCGTCTCGGCGACATCCATGGCACGAAGAACGTCTTCCTTGCCGGCGTGCTCGGATTCACCGCGACCTCGCTCTGGTGCGGGCTGGCGCTGTCAGGCACGGAGCTGATCATTGCCCGGCTGGCGCAGGGCGCGACCGCCGCGCTGATGGTGCCGCAGGTGCTCGCGACGCTGCATCTGCTGTTCACGGACGACTCGCGCAGCCGCGCCTTCGGCATCTACGGCATCGTGCTCGGGCTTGCGGGCGCCGCAGGTTTTTGCTCGGTGGCCTCCTGGTCACGATCGACCTTGCGCACACCGGCTGGCGCTCGGTGTTTTTCGTCAACGTGCCCTGCGGCCTCGCCATCGCTTTTGCCGCATAGCGCATCATGCCGTCGGTGCCGCGCCGGGCGGGCACCAGGCTCGACATCAAGGGCAGCATGGTTCTGTTCGCGGGGCTGTTGTGCCTGATCGGCCCGCTGCTGTTCGGTCACGATGTCGGCTGGGCGCCGTGGCTGTGGGCGGTGATGCTGGGCGGCGGTGCGATGCTCGCGGGATTCCTCAAGCTCGAGCACTTCGTCGCGCGCGCGGGCATGCCGCTGATCGATCTGACGCTGCTGGCGGACGCCGCCTTCCTGCGCGGACTCGGCGCCGCGTTTTCTTCTTCGTCGCCAATCTCTCGTTCTATCTGGTGATGACGCTGTTCATGCAGCGTGGCCTGAAGATTCCGCCGCTCGCCGCCGGCCTCGCCTTCATTCCGCTCGCGCTCGCTTTCGTGGTGGCCTCGCGCCACAGCGGCGCGCGCGCAAAACATCGCGGCACCAGAGTACTGATCGAAGGCTGCGCGCTGCAGATCGCGGGCCTCGCCGCGCTCGCGCTTCTCGCAGGCTTGATCGACGCACCGACGCCGCTTGCGCTCGCGTTCATCATGATCGTCTTCGGCTACGGCCAGGGACTGGTGATGGCGCCGCTCTCGGGCGCGGTGCTCTCGACCGTCAAGCCCGTCGCCGCAGGCTCGGCGTCGGGCATGTACGGCACCATCGCGCAGATCGGAAATGCGGCCGGAGTGGCCGCAATCGGCGCGGCGTTCTTCGCGGTCGAGGCGTTGCAATCAGCGCGCGCAGGCTTTCTCGCCTCACTCGGGCTGTTTGCGGCGTTAATCATGATCTGCGCCGCATTCCTGACGTGGATGCGCCGCGCACCTGCTCGAAGTTGAGGCATTGCAGTTAATATGCGGATTCCTGCAGATTTCTGCGGGATTCCGCGTGGTTTCCCGGATGTCGACAGCACACGGCCTTTTCATTTTGCACTGCAGCAACTATCTGGTCTGGGTAAACGTTGAAAGACGCCCACCAGGAATTTGCCGTGTCGTTAGCCCGTAATGTCGACCTCTTGAGACATCTGCCAAGGATGGATGGTCTGCGCTTGCCCGACTTTGGTGCGAGCGCTGATTCCTCCAGTCCACTGGAGGAAGTCACCGGCTTCGGCGACAATCCGGGCAGCCTTCGCATGTTCGCGTTCGTGCCGGCGCAATTGCAGAAGCCGCGCGCGCTGGTCGTCGTGCTGCATGGCTGCGGGCAGACGGCAGCGGGTTACGATCTCGGCGCCGGCTGGTCGACGCTCGCACGTCACTATGGCTTTGCGCTGATGATGCCCGAGCAGCAGCGCATCAACAACGGCAACACCTGCTTCAACTGGTTCAATCCGGAAGACACCGCGCGGGACGGCGGCGAGGCGCGTTCGATCCGCGAGATGGTCGCGCATATGGTTCACGCCCACCGCATCGATCCCAGGCGCGTCTTCATCACCGGCCTGTCCGCCGGTGGCGGCATGGCCTCGGTGATGCTCGCGACCTATCCGGAGGTGTTCTCCGCCGGCGCGATCATCGCAGGCCTTCCCTACGGCATCGCGTCGAATCTGCGCGAGGCGCTGGACGGTATGTTTCATTCCCCGGCGCGGCCCGGGCGCGAGCTCGGCGATTTCGTGCGGCGGGCCTCCAATCATCGCGGGCCGTGGCCGAAGATTTCGGTGTGGCACGGCAGCGCCGACCGCACCGTCAATCCCGGCAATGCCAACGAGATCGTCAAGCAGTGGCTCGACTTGCACGATCTGCCGATGACGCCGATGGCCGAAACCAATGTCGACGGCTACCCGCGCCAGGCCTGGTGGAACAAGGACGGAGAGACGCTGGTCGAATCCTATGCCATCACCGGCATGGCCCACGGGACGCCGCTGGGGCTCGCCGATAACGACCAGCGCTACGGCGTGGAAGGCGCGTTTCTGATCGAGGCCGGCATTTCGTCGTCCTATCACATCGCAAAGTTCTTCGGTCTGACCGGATGGATTCGGATGCGGCCGGGAAGAAGGCGGAAACGAAATCGCCGAAGCCTGCGCTGACCTCCGCCCCGCATCTCGCCCGCTCGATCCGCGCCGCGGTCGCCGACGAACAGGCCGAGCCGAAGCGCCAGCAATCCCGCGGCTTCGATCTCGGCCAGATCATCACGCGCGTGCTCACGGCTGCGGGCCTGATGAAGTAGCTCAGGCCGTCACGTCGATCATCTCGATCGGCGTTGCTGTCACCTCGCCGCCCGAGACTTGTCGCGTCATTGCCGAATAGTGCTTGAAGAAGTCGCGCGACTGCAGCGTCTTTTGCGCGTCCTCGTCGGCGACGCTGGCGAGATGGAAATAGTGTCCGTCGTCGCGGTTCTTCAGGACGCGATAGCCGATCCGTCCTTTCAGCTCCGGATCGTCGTCGATCGCCTTGATGAAGCGGCCGATCTCCTGATGCCAGGCCTCCGTCGTGCCGTTCCTGAATTCGTATCGGATCATGAAGTGCTTCATGTGACGCTCCCTGTTCGTCATGTGCAGCATCATCTGCGGCTTGTGAGCCATCCTGCAAGTACGGACAAAATTGAAAGTATGGACTTTTTCGGTGCCGCTCCTATCCTTCCATAGCGTTTTCAAGCGAAGTGGATCCCGGTTCGCGTCAAGAAAACGCGTCAAAACAACAATGTCCACGGAGGAGACGACATGGCAAAGGCTTCCCCAGCACGCAGCTGTCCCGTCGCTGCGTTTCAAAAGATGATCAGCGGCAAGTACAAGCTGCGCATCGTCTGGGATCTCAAGGACGGCCCGCGCCGCTACGGCGAAATCCGCAGCGGCCTGTTGCGCGGGGCATCTGGCAGCGCCGAGATCACCCCGCGCGTGCTCAGCCGTGAATTGAAGGCGCTGACCGCGAGCGGCCTGATCGATCGCAGGGATTTCGGCGAGGTGCCGCCCAAGGTCGAATATCGCCTGACCCGCAAGGGCAAGAGCTTTGTGCCTGTGGTCGCCGCGATCCGCGAATGGGGCGAGCGTAACCTCGATGAGCCGGCGGCGCTCGTCGAGGCCGCCGAGTAAGGCCTACATCTCGCCGGTGATGAACGGATTGGTCATCCGCTCCTGGCCGATGCTCGAGCCGGCGCCGTGGCCGCAGATGAAGCCGACATCGTCGCCGAGCGGCAGCAGCTTTGTCATGATCGAGTTGATCAGCGTGGCGTGACTGCCGCCGGGCAGATCGGTGCGCCCGACCGAGCCCGCGAACAGGACGTCGCCGACATGGGCAAAGCGCAGAACGTTATTGAAGAACACTACGCTGCCGGGCGAATGGCCGGGGCAATGGAAAATATCGAACGCCAATCCGCCGATCGATACGCTGTCGCCCTCGTCGAGCCAGCGATCCGGCTCGAAATTGCGCACCCCGGTCATGCCGAAGCGCGCGCCGCTCTCCACGACGTTGTCGAGCAGAAATTTGTCCGCGAGATGCGGGCCCTCGATCGGCACCTTCAGCGCATCGCGCAATTCGGCTGCGCCGCCGACATGGTCGATATGGCCGTGGGTCAGCCAGATCTTCTCGACGGTGACGCCGGCCTGCTTGATCGCCTCGCGAATCTTCGGCACGTCGCCGCCGGGGTCGATCACCACGGCGTTCTTGCCGGGCTCATCCCAGATGATGGTGCAATTCTGCTCGAACAATGTCACGGGGACGATGATCGCGCCGGCCTTGGATTGTTGGGTGTCATTTTGCTCGGTCATGGGCTCACAATGCCGATTTTTGTTGCGCCGCCAAGCAAAATAGTCGTGGCTGCTACGGGGAACAGTCGCGGCCGCTGCCACACGGCCGTCTCAATTCACTTGCCGATTTGAACCGGGGCGTTGCTTCCGCGTTCTCCCGCGCGAGGCTCAGATTTCGGATGGGTTTTCCGACATGGCTCAAGGCGGCGAGAACTGGTGGCGCGACGGCATCTTCTATCAGATCTATCCACGCTCGTTTCAGGACAGCAATGGCGACGGTGTCGGCGATCTCTCCGGCATTTTGCGGCGGCTGCCTTATGTCAAATCGCTCGGCGTCGACGCGATCTGGCTGTCGCCGATCTTTCCCTCGCCGATGGCTGATTTCGGCTATGACATCTCCGACTATACCGGCATCGATCCGCTGTTCGGCACGATGGCGGATTTCGATGCGCTGCTCGCGGCCGCGCATGACAATGGCCTGAAGCTGATCCTCGATCTCGTCCCGAACCACACTTCCGACCAGCATCCCTGGTTCGTCGAAAGCCGCTCCTCGCGCGACAACCCGAAGCGCCACTGGTACATCTGGCGCGATCCGGCCCCCGATGGCGGCGTGCCGAACAACTGGCTATCCGAATTCGGCGGCAGCGCATGGCAAATCGACGCCGCGACCGGTCAATATTACTACCACGCCTTTCTCGCCCAGCAGCCGGACCTCAACTGGCGCAATCCGGAAGTCCGCGCCGCGATCTACGACGTGATGCGGTTCTGGCTGGAGAAGGGCGTCGACGGCTTTCGCGTCGACGTGATCTGGCACCTGATCAAAGATGCCGAGTTTCGCGACAATCCGCCGAACCCGCATTATGTCGAGGGCCGGCCGCCGAACGAGAAGATCCTCACGCAATACTCCACCGACCAGCCGGAGGTGTTTGACGTGATCGCCGAGATGCGGCGCGTCATCGACGCCTTCGGCGCCCGCGTGCTGATCGGCGAGATCTATCTGCCGCTGCATCGCCTCATGGCCTATTACGGCAACGACCTCACAGGCGCGCAGATGCCGTTCAATTTTGCGCTGCTCTCGACCTTCTGGAGCGCGCGCTCGATCGAGAAGATCATCGAAGACTACGAGAAGGCGCTGCCGACGGGCGCGTGGCCGAATTGGGTACTCGGCAATCACGATCGCCCGCGCGTCGCCAGCCGGGTCGGGCCCGAGCAGGCGCGCGTCGCGGCCATGCTGCTGCTGACCTTGCGCGGCACGCCGACACTCTACTACGGCGACGAGATCGGCATGCACCAGCTCGCGATTGCGCCGGAGGATGTCCGCGATCCCTTCGAGAAGAACGTGCCGGGCATCGGGGTGGGGCGCGACGGCTGCCGCACGCCGATGCAGTGGGATTCGTCCAGCTTCTCCGGCTTCTCGGAGGTCAGGCCGTGGCTGCCGCTGCCGGAGGATCATATCCACGAGAACGTCGTCAATCTCGATGCCGACACGCGCTCGATTCTCAGCCTGTACAAGCGGCTGATCGCGTTGCGCAGGGCCTGTCCGCCGCTGGTGTCAGGCGATTATCACCCGATCGCCGCGCAAGGCGATCTCCTGATCTATCGTCGTGAGGCCGAGGGCAGGGCGGTCATCGTCGTGCTGAATCTCGGGCCTGACCCGATCGCGGTGACAACGAGCGCGATACGGGTGGACAGCGAGATTTTGATATCGACCTCCCTCGACCGTGAAGGCGAGAAGCTCGAAGGCGTGCTGGATTTGCGGGGGAATGAGGGTGTGATCGTCGCGCCGCCCTCGTAGCTGCCGCGCAGCGGCGGAGATGGCCGACGCTCTCTCCTCGTCATTGCGAGCGCAGCGAAGCAATCCAGGCTGCCTCCGCGGAATGATTTCTAGATTGCTTCGCTGCGCTCGCAATGACGATTGTTGAAACGGCGGAGCAAAACGTGGCACGCGACGTCACCCCGGATGCTTGTTGCCCGCGGTGTTCTCATCGACGTCGCTCCGCTTCAGCAGATAATCCAGCCCGCCGACCCGGTACCAGCGATACCCATACGGCTCCAGCACGACGCGATGCTGGCCGCGTTTGTCGGCGTGGCTATGGTCTTCCGCGAGCAGATTGATCAGGTGCTCGCCGGCTTCGCCGGGCAGTTGCACCGAAAACGCGGTCTCGCGCGGCTTCTCGTCGAGATTGTGCACGAACAGCACCGAATTGTTGCGCCAGTCGTAGCGAATGATGAAGACGGCGGGGTCGCGCGTCGGAATCACCGTGAAATCGCCCCAGCCGATCTCAGGCACTTCCTTGCGCATGCGGACGATGCGCTCGGTCCAGTTCAGCATCGAGTTCGGATCGCGCCGCTGCTTGGCGACGTTCACATGCTCGAAGCCGTAGGGCCCCTGGTCGATGACGGGCAAGGCCGGCCTGTCGCTGGTGGTGAAGCCGCCATTCGGCTCCGTCGACCATTGCATCGGCGTGCGCGCGCAGTTGCGTTCCGGCAGCGAAAGATCGTCGCCCATCGCGATCTCGTCGCCGTAGCGGATCACAGGCGTCCCCGGCAGCGTGCACATCAGGCTGTAGGCAAGCTCGAGTCGCCGGCGGTCGCCACCCAGCATCGGCGCCAGACGGCGGCGAATGCCTCGGTCGTAGAGCTGCATGTCCTTGTCCGGGCCGAAGCATTTGAACACGCGGTCGCGCTGCGCCTCGGTCAGCCGGCCGAGGTCGAGCTCGTCGTGATTGCGCAGGAACAGTCCCCATTGCGCCGAGGCCGGCCGCGGCTTGGTCGCCTTTAGCGCTTGTGCCAGCGGACGGGAATCGGACGAGGCCAGCGCATAGAAGAGGTGCTGGTTGACCTGGAAGTTGAACATCATGTGCATGCGATCGGCATCGCGGCCGAAATATTCCATGTCCGTCTTCGGCAGCACGTTGGCCTCGGCGAGGATGATGGCATCACCCTGCCGCCATTGCAGAAATTCACGAAACATGCGCAGCATGTCGTACTGCTCGGCCGGCTTCTTCACCTTGGCGCCCTTGGTCGCGATCACGAAAGGCACGGCATCCATCCGGAAGCCGGAGACGCCGAGCTGGATCCAGAATCCCATGATCTTGAGGATCTCGGCCTGGACGCGCGGGTTTGACGTGTTGAGGTCGGGCTGGAAATCGTAGAAGCGATGGAAGTACCAGGCGCCGGCCTCCTTGTCGCGCGTCCAGGTCGATTTCTGAACGCCGGGAAACACCATGCCCTGATTGGCGTTGGCCGGCTTCTTGTCGGACCAGACGTACCAGTCGCGATACGGCGAATTCCTGTCGCTCCGCGCCGCCTTGAACCAGGGATGCTGGTCTGACGTGTGGTTGACGACGAGATCGATGATGACGCGAATGCCACGCTGCTTGCAGCCATGGGTGAACTCGACGAAATCGCCGAGCGTGCCGTAGCGGGCATCGACGCTGTAATAATCGGCGACATCGTAGCCATCGTCGCGTCCCGGCGAAGTCTGGAACGGCATCAGCCAGATCGTGGTGATGCCGAGCCCGTGCAGATAATCGAGCCGCCGCAACAGGCCCTTGAAATCGCCGATTCCGTCGCCGTTGGCGTCCATATAGGTGCCCACGGAGAGGCAATAGATGATGGCATTCTTGTACCAGAGATCGTCGATCATATCGGGCCAGCCCTCGTCGGTCCGCCCGCGATCGTCGGCGGCTGCCTGATAAGTGCGAGGGGAGGGGAGGTTCCGCGCCTCGGTGTCGTCCTGGACAAGCGAGCGGAGCGAGCGCTGATCCAGGACCCATGACCACAGGGCACAGTTTGACGAAGGCTGGTGGTACCAGCTCGTGCGACAACGACCCCTTGGGGGAATGGGTCCTGGCTTTCGCCAGGACGACCACGGAGGAATCGGCTAATCTCCCGCCATGGACAACGCCCGCAACATCGCGCTCGTGCCGCCGCCCGACCGTCGTCAATCGGAAACAGCGCTCGCGATCGCGCGCGGCACGGCGCGGCTCTTACGCTCGCTCGGCTTTTCCTGCATCAGCGAATTGCCGCTGCCGTCGGGCCGGCGCGCCGATCTCGTGGCGCTGAACGAGCGCGGCGAGATCTGGATCGTCGAGATCAAATCGTCCGTGGAAGATCTGCGGGCCGATCGGAAATGGCACGAATACCGCGCCCATTGCGACCGGCTGTTCTTCGCCTTCACGCAGGATCTGCCGTGCGAGATTTTCCCCGAAGACACCGGCCTGATCATCGCGGATGCCTATGGCGCGCACATGCATTGCGAAGCGTCCGAGCACAAGATCGCAGCCGCCACGCGCAAGCAGATGACGGTGCGGTTTGGCATGGCGGCAGCTTTGCGGATCAACCGCCTGGTCGATCCGCAAGGGCATGCGGAATTTTGGGAGTAGGATGGTCTCGTGTCCCGGACGCGCTGCAACGCGCTGGCGTTGCTGCGCAGAGCCGGGACCCAGAAGGCAGCGGTTTATGCTGAGGCGTGGGCCCCGGCTCTGCAGCGCACCGCTGAAGAAGCGCTGCGCTGCGTTCGGGGCACGAGAGCAGCGCTGAAATTACCTTGGCGCGCGCTTGGCCAGAATCCGCTGCAGCGTACGGCGGTGCATGTTGAGCCTCCGCGCCGTCTCCGAGACGTTGCGGTTGCACATTTCGTAGATGCGCTGGATGTGCTCCCAGCGCACGCGGTCGGCCGACATCGGGTTTGCCGGCAACTCGGATTTGTCCGTGCTGGTCGAGAGCAGCGCGGCGACGACGTCGTCTGCATCCGCGGGCTTCGAGAGATAATCGATCGCGCCCATCTTCACCGCCGTGACGGCGGTGGCGATGTTGCCATAGCCGGTCAGCACGATGGCGCGGGCTTCGGGGCGCTTCTTCTTCAGCGCGGAGACGACGTCGAGACCGTTGCCGTCACCGAGGCGAAGATCGACCACGGCGAAGGCCGGCGCGGACTTGCCGATCTGCGCGAGACCATCGGAGACCGTGTCGCATGACGTCACCGCAAAGCCGCGCGTCTCCATGGCGCGCGACAGGCGCTCCAGGAACGGCTTGTCGTCCTCAACGATGAGAAGCGAGCGGTCGGTCTGTTCGTTCAGTTCTGCGATGGCGTTCAAGGTTTTGTCCTCTCTCCTGCACATCTACATATGGCGTCGCAATCAGGCGGTGCCAAGGCCGCCAATAGTCGATCGGACCTTGCGTGCGACGCAAGGTCGCGCCCTATCCTATTGTTTCCTCGAAGCTCTCGATAGTCTCAAAACGCTCCCGCGGCCACGCGATCTGCACCACTGCACCGTGGTCCGGGAAAACCCGGTTGGTAAACGAGACCTTGGCGCCGGTGCGTTCGAGCAGCGTGCGGGCGATGAACACGCCGAGCCCCAGCCCGCCGCCGGCATCCTGGGTGCGCCGCCGCGACAAATAAGGCTCGCCGATCCGGTTCATGAGGTCGGGCGGAATGCCGGGGCCGTCGTCGGAGATCACGATCTCGATGGTCTCATTGTTCCACCACGCGTTCACCTCCACCGTGGAGTTGGCGAAATCGACCGCGTTCTCGATGATGTTGCCGACGCCATAGAGTACCGCCGGATTACGTGATCCGACCGGCTCGGCCACGGCGGCCACCGCGATCCGCACCTTGATGTCGACGCCGAAATCGCGGTGCGGTGCCACCACCTCTTCGATCAGCTCGGACAGCTTCATGCGATCGAACGGCGCGCCGCTGGAGGAGAGCTGGGTGATCTTGCTCAGAATGTCGCGGCAGCGTTGCGTCTGCTCGCGCAAGGTCTTCAGGTCCGCCGCGAAGACCGGGTCCGTCACGGTCTTTTCCAGCTCGCGCGAGATCAGGAAGATGGTCGCAAGCGGCGTCCCGAGCTCGTGCGCGGCGGCCGCGGCGAGGCCGTCGAGCTGGGTCAGATGCTGCTCGCGCGTCAGCACCAGTTCGGTCGCGGCGAGGGCGTCGGCGAGCTTGCGCGCCTCCTCGGTGACCTGAAACGAGTAGAGGCTGGTGACGCCGATCGCGAGCACGATCGAAAGCCAGACGCCGACCAGATAGATCGGCGGCAGCACCACGGGATCCTCGGAGTCCCATGGCAGCGGGAAATGCAAGAAGAACAGGATCGAGGCACAGGCCACGGCCAGCAGGCCGAGGGCGAAGGTCAGCCGGGCTGGCAAGGCGGTTGCAGAAATCAGGACCGGTGCGAGAAACAGGAACGAGAACGGGTTCTGCAATCCGCCGGTGAAGAACAGCAGTCCCGCCAGTTCCACGAGGTTCAATGCTAATAGCCCGGCGGCATGAAGCGGCTCCAGCCGCTGCATCGGATTGGCCACGGTTTGCAGAGCCAGGTTGAGCGCCGCCGACAGGCCGATGATGCTGACGCAGGGCACAATGGCGACGTCGAACTCCAGCCCCTGCGCCACGATGAAGATCGCAGCGAGCTGGCCCAGCACCGCGAGCCAGCGCAGCCGCAGGATGGTGTCCAGGCGGATATGTCGTTGCGAAGGACGGAAGTCGGAAGCGGCGGTCTCGGTCATTGCAGGCCAATCTAGCGGTGCGCGTGTTCGATCACAAACACGCTGGCCCGCACGTCCATGGGGGCGGAAGTCCCTGACATCAAGTCCTGTGACATCAAGTCTTGTGACTTCAAGTCTTGCGCTCTACGCGGCAATGGCCGAAGAACGCCCTTAGCATGACCGAGAATTCCAACGCTTCAAGCCGGCCGACTGTCGCGGATGGCACTTTGTCCGCGGCTATCGAGGTCGATCGCCTCGTCAAGCTCTACAAGCAGACCCGCGCGGTGGACGGCGTCTCCTTTACGCTTCCCCGCGGCAGCATCACCGGGCTTTTGGGCGGCAACGGCGCCGGCAAGACCACCACCATCGCGGTGATCATGGGCCTGGTGCTGCCGACCTCCGGCCGTGTCCGCGTGCTCGGGCACCGGATGCCGGAGCAAAGCGCCGAGGTGCTGGGGCGGATGAACTTCGAAAGCCCCTATGTCGACATGCCGATGCGGCTCACGGTGCGGCAGAACCTCACCATTTTCGGCAAGCTCTATGCGGTCAAAAACCTCGCCGATCGCATCGCAAAGCTGGCCGACGAGCTCGATCTCACCGACTTCATCGACCGCGCCAACGGCAAGCTTTCGGCCGGGCAGAAGACCCGCGTCGCGCTGGCGAAGGCGTTGATCAACGAGCCCGAGCTGTTGCTGCTGGACGAGCCGACCGCCTCGCTCGACCCTGATACGGCCGATTGGGTGCGGGCGCATCTGGAGCGCTATCGCAAGGACAACAATGCCACCATCCTGCTGGCGTCACACAACATGCTCGAGGTCGAGCGGCTCTGCGACCGCGTCATCATCATGAAGCGCGGCCGCGTCGAGGACGACGACACGCCCGACGCCATCATGGCCCGCTACAACCGCTCCACGCTGGAGGAGGTGTTCCTGGACGTCGCGCGAGGGCGGACGAACGGGGCGAAGGAGGGAGCGCGATGAGGGAGCCCTTGCGTCTCGGCCGTAGCCGGAGCCCGGATGAAGCGAAGAGAAATCCGGCGCCTTCGTCGCTTGTGTCACGATTCCCGGACTGCGCTTCGCTCCAGCCGGGCTACGCGGCGCAACCATGACCGATATCTCCCTCCACCGTGGCATTTCCGTCCACCGCATCGGCGCGATGATCCTGCGTTATTGGTATCTGTTGATGTCGTCCTGGCCGCGGCTGCTCGAGCTGCTGTACTGGCCGGCGCTGCAGATCATCACCTGGGGATTTCTTCAGCTCTACATCGCGCAGAATGCCAATTTCTTCGCGCGCGCCGGCGGCACGCTGATCGGCGCCGTCATCCTCTGGGACATCCTGTTCCGCGGCCAGCTCGGCTTCTCCATCTCCTTCCTGGAGGAGATGTGGGCGCGCAACCTCGGCAACCTGATGATGAGCCCGCTGAAGCCGATCGAGTTTCTGCTCTCGCTGATGGCGATGAGCCTGATCCGGCTTGCGATCGGCGTGATCCCGATGACGCTGCTCGCGATTGCGTTCTTTCATTTCAATGTCTACAGCCTCGGCCTGCCGCTGATCGCCTTCTTCTGCAATCTGATCTTCACCAGCTGGTCGGTCGGCATCTTCGTCTCGGGTCTGGTGCTGCGGAACGGCCTTGGCGCCGAGAGCATCGTCTGGACGTTGATGTTCGCGATCATGCCGCTCGCCTGCATCTATTATCCGGTCAGCGTGCTGCCGCCCTGGCTGCAAACCATCGCCTGGTCTTTGCCGCCGACCTACGTGTTCGAAGGGATGCGTGCGTTGCTGATCGAGCAGACCTTCAGGATCGATCTGATGCTGGATGCGTTGGCCATCAATACAGTGCTTCTGGTGGCTTCTTTTGGGGCATTCCTTGCGCTTTTGCGCAGCGCCAGGAAGCACGGCTCGCTGCTCTCCGGCGGCGAATAACTCACTTTCCCGTGGATTCAGGCTGATTTAACCGTCTGCGCCACGTAGATGTACGGAACCATGCATTGACGCAATATTACGCATTCGGCAGTATGCTGCGATGCGAAGAGGAATTTGATCATGCCGATTGGTGAGTTTGGCGGCGTACCGCTCCAGGCTAATGAAGGCAGCCCGGTCCTGACGACGCCGATGTACTGGATGTACGAGATGGCGCAGGCCTCTCTCAATCCGGCACGCGCCGTCACCGACGCGACCAAGCTGCTGTTTCAGAATCCGCTGAATCCCTGGGCGCGCACCGAGGTCGGCAAATCGGTGGCTGCGGCCTGCGAATTGTTCGAGCGCACCACGCGCCGCTACGGCAAGCCGGAATGGGGCCTCAACGACACCGAGGTCAACGGCATCCGCGTCCCCGTCGAGGTCCGCTCGGTCTGGGAAAAGCCGTTCTGCAAGCTGCTCTACTTCGATCGCAAGTTCGCCCGACCGCTGCGCAGCCCGCAGCCGCGCGTGCTGATCGTGGCGCCGATGTCCGGCCATTACGCGACGCTGCTCCGGGGCACGGTCGAGGCCTTCCTGCCGGCGCATGAGGTCTACATCACCGACTGGGCCGACGCCCGCATGGTGCCCTTGAGCGACGGTCGCTTCGATCTCGACGACTACATCGACTACGTCATCGAGATGCTGCACGTCCTCGGTGGCAACACCCATGTGCTGGCGGTGTGCCAGCCCTCCGTGCCCGTCGTCGCAGCCGTCTCGATCATGGAAGCGCGTCGCGATCCTTTCGTGCCGACCTCGATGACGCTGATGGGCGGGCCGATCGACACCCGCCGCAATCCGACCGGGGTGAACCAGCTCGCGCAGGAGCGCGGCATCGACTGGTTCCGCAACACCGTCATCACCAAGGTGCCGTTCCCGCATCCGGGCATGATGCGCGACGTCTATCCGGGCTTCCTGCAGCTGAACGGGTTCATCAGCATGAACCTCGATCGCCACATGGACGCTCACAAGCGCCTGTTCGCCAATCTGGTGAAGGGCGACGGCGACCTCGTCGACAAGCATCGCGACTTCTATGACGAGTATCTCGCGGTCATGGACCTGTCGGCCGAGTATTATCTGCAGACGGTCGACACCGTGTTCGTGAAGCATTCGCTGCCGAAGGGCGAGATGATGCATCGTGGAACTCGCGTCGATCCTTCCAAGGTGACGCGCGTTGCGTTGATGACGGTCGAAGGCGAGAAGGACGACATCTCAGGTCTCGGTCAGACCGAAGCAACGCACGGATTGTGCAGCTCGATCCCGGATCATCGCCGCGTTCATTACGTTCAGAAGGGCGTCGGACATTACGGCGTGTTCAACGGCTCGCGCTTCAAGTCGGAAATCGTGCCGCGCATCCATGATTTCATGGTCTCGGCTGCGAATCCGAGTTCGTTGCAGGCGCTTGCAGCGGAATAGGCGGGTATTTCGGCTTTCCCGGCGAAAATTGAGGGCTTGTCGGGGGCGTCGGCAGGGTCCGGTTCCCGTCAGATTCGCGGTATTTAGGTAGCTTTGTAGGAGTGAGTGCGCCCTCATCCCTTGGGGGTACCACATGCGCCCAGCGGGGGCGAAAAATTAGGGTTCCAACCCCAGTCTGTAGGGTCTTCCAGACGCCAGACCCCTGTATATTGGGCAAATGATTTGTTTTTGCGCCGAGCGCTTTCCGTGGCGGCGGTTATGGCAGAATCCGGGCGAACTCTTGCTCCCTGGACTGACAGACATGGCCACTCGCGCGCTCCTTTATCGGCGGCCCCACGAACCGAAGACCCTCGTCATCACTCATGGATCGCAATTTTTCGCGATCGGCTGCGCAGGCACCGCCGAGCGCGCCGTTACACGCTCAGAATTCATCCGAGCGACCGCGAAGCGATCCTCACGATCCCGCCGCGTGGCACGCTCGCCGAAGCCAAGGAGTTTGCGCAGCGTCACGGTGCGTGGATCGCGGCGCGTCTTGGTCGTTTGCCGAAAGCTGCACCGTTCCAGCCTGGCACAGTGATACCGCTCCGCGGCGTTGCCCATCGCATCGTGCATCGCGCCGGTGCGCGCGGAACGGTGTGGACCGAGATTCGCGACAGCGGCGAACGCATTCTCTGCGTCGCCGGCGGCCTCGAGCACGTCGATCGGCGTGTCAGCGACTTCCTCAAGCGCGAGGCGCGCCACGATTTGCAGCGTTCGTCACAGACCCATGCCGTCGAGCTCGGCGTCAAGGTGAAGCGGCTCTCGATCCGGGATCAGTCAAGCCGTTGGGGCTCCTGCACTTCGGCGGGCTCGCTATCGTTCTCCTGGCGCCTGATTCTGGCGCCGCCCTTCGTGCTCGACTACCTCGCCGCGCATGAAGTGGCCCATCTCGTCGAGATGAACCACTCCGCCCGCTTCTGGCGCGTCTGCGGCAAGATCTGCCCCTCGATGGAGCGTGCCAAGAAGTGGCTCGACACCTACGGGAATGACCTGCACCGGTACGGCGTCGAGGATTAGGACGGTAGCCCAGCAAAGCTGTCATCGCCCGCCTTGTGCGCTCTTGCGCCCTGGAGCGGGCGATTCAGTATTCCAGAGTCGGTTGTTGTCGAACCGAGAGGCCGCGGCGTACTGGATTCCCCGCCTTCGCGGGGAATGACAGCGGAAATTGACGCGATGTCAGCGCCTCGCGCGGCTGTCGCTATCTTTACCCCGCCGGATCGAACAATCCACCGCGCACCAGCGCGCCTACTGTGCATGGGGTTGTTTCGCGGTTTTTGTTCTGAGGCGACCGAGACCTCAGGCCGAAGCTTACCGATTCCGCCGAACAACCGGTCCATCAGCCAGCCATCAAGCCCCGCGGCCGCCTCTGGCCGCGCATTGGCGCGCGCCGGCGGCGGTGAGCGATAGCCGCCATTGCTGACCGGCGCAGCTCCAGGTCCGGGCGCCGCCGGTGTCGGCGCCGACACCTGCGATGAGATCTGCACGAGGTTCGCCGGCCCCCAATTGCTTTGCAGGTTCGGCAGGGCCGCCACCTGTACGCCCTCGTGCGCGGCGCGCATGAAGCGGGTCCAGACTTCCACCGGCAGGCCGCCGCCGGTCGCCTTCCTGGTCGGCGAGTTGTCGTCATTGCCGAGCCAGACGCCGGTGACGAGGTTGGCGGTGTAGCCAATGAACCAGGCATCACGGTAGTCCTGGCTGGTGCCGGTCTTGCCGGCCGCCTGCCAACCGGGGATCTCGGCCTTCTTGGCTGTGCCGGAGATCAGCGTCTCCCGCATCATCGTGTTCATCATGCCGACATAGCGCGGCTCGATCACCTGATTGTGCTCGTCGGGCTGCCGCATGTAGAGCAGCTTGCCGTCCAGCGTCCTGATCCGCGTCACCACATGCGGCACAGCTGCGAAGCCGCCGTTGGCGAACGGCGCGTAAGCGCCGACCATCTCGACGACGGACACTTCCGAGGTGCCGAGCGCGATCGAGGCGTTGGGCTCGAGCTTCGAGGAAATGCCGAGCCGGTGCGCCGTGCGCACCACGTTCTTCGGCCCGACCTCGAGGCCGAGGCGGATGGCGACGCTGTTGAGCGACATCGCCAGCGCCTGGGTCAGCGTCACCGCGCCGAAATATTCATGGGTGTAGTTCTCGGGCTTCCAGCCCTTGACCTCGATTGGCGCATCCTGACGGACGGTGTCGGGCGTCAGGCCCTGCTCCATCGCCGTGAGATACACGAACGGCTTGAACGAGGAGCCCGGCTGGCGTTTCGCGGTGACCGCGCGGTTGTACTGGCTGTCGGAATAATTCCGGCCGCCGACCATGGCGCGGACCGCGCCGTCCGGCGTCATCGCCACCAGCGCGCCCTGGCTGACATTGAACTTCACGCTCTTGGCCGCGAGCTCGTCGATGACGGCGGCTTCCGCCACGGCCTGGAGCTTCGGATCAATCGTGGTCTCGACCTTGATGCTGTCGTCGATCTGGCCGACGAGGTCGTCCAGCACTTCGCCGATCCAGTCGGCGACGTAGTTCACGGTGCCGGCGCCGACCGGCTTCACATTGTAGGAGGGATGGCCGATCGAAGCCTGGGCCTGCGCTTCGGTGATG
Source organism: Bradyrhizobium sp. RDM12 (assembly GCF_051917485.1). NCBI lineage: Bacteria > Pseudomonadati > Pseudomonadota > Alphaproteobacteria > Hyphomicrobiales > Nitrobacteraceae > Bradyrhizobium > Bradyrhizobium sp. RDM12. The sequence continues at coordinate 963,013 of NZ_CM133064.1, read as the reverse complement.
AATTTTGCATCCGCCATCGCCGCGAGCACGATCTGCGCGCGCTGCTCGGCTCCTCGGGGTTGCGGTTCGGCGCGAGGCGCGAGGGCGATTTGACCAGGCCGGCCAGCATCGCGGCTTCTGCCACCGTCACGTTCTTCGCCGGCTTGCCGAAATACTTTTGCGCGGCGGCTTCGACGCCGTAGGCGCCGGAGCCGAAATAGACCCGGTTGAGATAGAGCTCCAAAATCTCGTTCTTGGAGTGCTTGCGCTCCAGCCAGATCGCGAGCTCCGCCTCCTGCAGCTTGCGCGCCATGGTGCGCTCCTGGGTCAGGAACAGGTTCTTGGCGAGCTGCTGCGTCAGCGTCGAGCCGCCCTGCGACACGCCGCGATGGAGCACGTTGGTAACGAGGGCGCGCAGGATGCCGATGGGATCGATGCCGAAATGCGAATAGAAGCGGCGGTCCTCGATCGCGATGAAGGCCTTGGGCAGATAGGGCGGCAGGTCCTTCAGCGACACGTTGGCGCCGGCCATCTCGCCGCGCTGGGCCAGCACGCTGCCATCCATGCCGACGATCTGGATCGTCGGCGGCCGCTTGGGAATTTCCAGCGACTGGATCGGGGGCAGATGGGCACCGACCCAGATCACCACGCCGATCACGGCGATCACGCCCCACAGGCTCAGCACGGCGCCCCAATAGACGAGGCGGCCGAGGCCCGCGCTGATGGATGATTTCGACCGGCGCCTGGCGCCGCTGCGGCTCGGTAGCGCCTTCCGCTCGCGCGGCGGCTCGTCGTCGGATGGTTCGGCTTTGCGCTTGGTCGCGGATTTTTTCGCCTTCTCGCCGCCGGGAATGCGATCGGCCGCCGTCAGGCGCAGATCGGCGAGCGCCCCGGGCAAGCCGAACAACGGCTCCTTCCGCCCACCCTTTTTCTTTCCCGATCCCATACGCAAACGCCCGCTCATCCCGCCCCGCCGCACGCTAGCGGCCGGGGTTTAAGGGCCCGTTACGCTGTCCTTAACGTCTGATTAGGAGGTGCGGCATTCCTCGCCGCAGTTCCGCTCGCTCCGCGGCAGGGCTAGGATCGCGGCCATAAAAAAGAAGGGAACTCGCATGGGCCACATCGATCCGACCAAGGAGATCTTCGCGCAATTCCGGGACAACGACCGTCCCGGCCCGATCCACATGCTCAACCTGGTGCGCTTGCGCAAGGACGCAGCCTATCCCGACGGCCGCAAGGCCAGCGGCGCGGAAGCCTATGCGGCCTATGGCCGCGAAAGCGGTCCGGTGTTCGAACGCCTCGGCGGCCGCATCGTCTGGCAGGGCAGGTTCGAGCTGATGCTGATCGGTCCGCAACAGGAGCGCTGGGATCACTGCTTCATCGCCGAATACCCCGGCGTCGCCGCCTTCGTCGAGATGATCCGCGACCCCGTCTATCGCGAGGCGGTCAAGCACCGCCAGGCGGCCGTCGAGGATTCGCGCCTGATCCGGCATGCGGTGCTGCCGGTGGGGAAGAACTTTGGCGAGATACCGACGTAGACCCTCCGAAAAAAATCGGCGGCCCGCAGGCCGCCGATTGGATTCAGAGCTCGGCGGCTAACCCGCCGGACCTGCGTCCTCCAGGATCGGGCCGAACAGCTCCCAGCGCTCGCCGTTGAACTTCATCATCTGAAGCTGCTTGTTGACGCGGTAGTCGGTCGCCGAGGTGTTGGCCTTGATGCCGGGCAGCGCGACGTCGCTGGTGACGTCCTTCAGGGAAGCGGCTTGCTTCATGACGTTCTCGCGCGTCAGGTCGTCACCGCACTGCTTCAGGACATGGACCAGGAGCTGGGCGGTGCCATAACCATAGGTGTTGAAGTTCGAATCCTTGTCGCCATCCGGATAATACTTGGCCATGAAGTCGAAATACTTCTTCAGACCGGCGTCGTCCTTCCAGGTCGGATCCAGCGGCTCCTTGCCGTAGTTGACGCTGATCAGGCCCTTGGCAGCATCGAGGCCCGCGGGCTTCAGCACCGCGCCGACCGAGGTGGCGTTGATGTCGACGATCTGGACCGGATGCCAGCCCATTTCGGCGATCTTCTTGATCGCCTGTGCGGCCTGCTTCGGCGTGGTGGCGCTGAAGAACAGATCTGCACCGGCATCCTTGATCTTGAGGATCTGCGAATCGACCGTGGGATCGGAGACCTCGTAGGACGCTTCCGTCACGATCATCTTGGCGGCTTTGTCGCCGAGGCCGGCCTTGATGCCGTTCAGATAGTCCTTGCCGAGGTCGTCATTCTGATAGAGCACGCCGATCTTCGCGTTCGGATGCTCCTTCAGAATGTACTGGCCGTAGATGCGGCCCTCGACGAAGTAATTCGGATTGTATCCCATGGTCCACGGGAAGTTCTTGGGGTCGGTGAACCGCGAAGCGCCGGTGGCCGCGAACAGCTGCGGCACTTTCTTGGAATTGAGATATTTCTGGACGGCCGCGTTCACGGGCGTGCCGATGATCTGGAAGGTCAGCAGCACCTCGTCGCTCTCGACCAGCTTGCGGATCTGCTCCACGGCTTTCGGTGGCGAATAGGCGTCGTCGTACTGGATCAGATTGATCTTGCGCCCGTTGATGCCGCCCTGGTCGTTGATCATCTTGAAATAGGCGGCCTGGGTTTTGCCGATCGACGAATAGGCCGACGCCGGTCCCGAAAACGGCATGGTCTGTCCGACCTTGATTTCGGTGTCGGTGGCGCCCGGATCATATTTCTTCTGGGCATTGGCCGCAGAGACCGACAGCGCCATGGTCAGCGCCGTTGCCGTGGCCAAGTGCAGAATTCCTTCCCTCATTCGCAATTTCCTCAATCTGTTATTGCCAATGGTCTGCCGCACGCACTGCGCGTCCGGCGCCACCGCTAGGGGCGAGTGTGGAGGAGTGCTTGCTGCAACGCAAGGTGGGGAGGCGCCCGCAGTTCGTAGGGTGGGTTACATAACCCACCCTATGCAGTTGCTAGCCCGTCGGGCCGGAGTCCTCGATGATCGGGCCGAACAGCTCCCAGCGTTCGCCGTTGAACTTCATCATCTGCATCTGCTTGTTGACGCGGTAGTCGTTCGGCCCGGTGTTGATCTTGATGCCGGGCAGCGCAAAGCTCGGGGTGAAGTCCCTGATGTTGGCGACCTGCTTCATGACGTTCTCGCGCGACAGGTCGTCGCCGCACTGCTTCAGCACCTGCGTCAGCAACTCCGCCACCGAATAGGCGTAGGTGTTGACGGTGTTGAGCTTGTCCCCTTCCGGGAAATACTTGTCCATGAAGGCGAAGAAGGCTTTCACGCCCGGATCGTCCTTCCACTGGGGATCGCCGGGCTCCTTGCCGTACTGGGTCGAGATGATGCCCTTGGAGATGTCGAGGCCGGCCGGCTTCAGCGTCGCCGAGATCGGACTCGCATTGATGTCGAGAATGTGCACCGGCGTCCAGCCGAGCTCGGCCACCTTCTTGATTGCCTGAGCCGCGAACTTCGGTGTCGAGGCATCGTAGAAAAGATCGGCCCCCATCGACTTCAGCTTCACCACCTGCGAATCCACCGTCGGGTCGGTCACCTCGTAGGAGACCTCGCCGACGATCATGCTGGCGGCTTTGTCGCCGAGGCCGCTCTTCAGGCCGGCGAGATAGTCGCGGCCCATGTCGTCGTTCTGGTAGAGCACGCCGATCTTGGCGTTCGGATGCTCCTTGAGAATGTATTTGGCGTAGATGCGTCCCTCGGAGACGTAGTTGGGATTGTAGGCAATGGTCCACGGATAGTTCTGCGGATCGTTGAAACGCGCAGCGCCCGTCGAGGCGAGGAGCTGCGGCACCTTCTTGCCGTTGAGATATTTTTGCACGGCAGCATTGGCGGCCGTGCCGATGATCTGGAAGGTGAACAGCACCTCGTCGCCCTCGACGAGCTTGCGCACCTGCTCGACCGTCTTCGGCGGCGAATAGGCGTCGTCATACTGGATCAGGTTGATCTTGCGGCCGTTGATGCCGCCCTGATCATTGATCATCTTGAAGTAGGCGGCCTGCGTCTTGCCGATATTGGCGTAGACAGAATAGGGACCGGAGAACGGCACGGTCTGACCGATCTTGATCTCGGTGTCGCTCGCGCCGGTGTCGTATTTCTTCTGGGCGAAGGCTTGACTTACGAAGGCTTGGCTGACGGGGAACGCGAAGGCGAGCGCCGCCGTGGCAGCGATGAAGGCTCTGCGATTGCTCATGGTGGGTTGTTCCTCCTGACGGAATTTTCCGGCCGACGGTCTTTTCCCGTTGATTGCAACGGTCGCCATCGTTGTCCAAGAGTGTGGAGGAAGGGCAAGCGCCGCGCAGGGATCACGGTGCGGCGCCGCAGCGTCTCAGGCCGAGGTCTCAGGTCACGAACAATGCAGCCAGTGCGATCGCGGCCGGCAGCGCCTGCACGATCAGGATGCGCGCGCTGACGGTCATGGCACCATAAGCACCGGCCACGATCACGCAGATCAGGAAGAAAACCTTGATCTGGAACGCAAAGGCCGGGTTGCCATGCACCAGGCCCCAGATCAGGCCGGCGGTGAGGAAGCCGTTATAGAGGCCCTGATTGGCCGCCAGCACTTTCGTGATCCCGGCCTTCTCAGGCGTATTGCGGAATGTCTTCAAGCCAAGCGGCTTGTCCCACAGAAACATCTCCAGGATCAGGAAGTAGGCGTGCAGTGCGGCGACCAGCGCCACCAGGATATTGGCGATCAGAATCAAGTTGAGCCCCCAAAAGCGTCAGCTTTCGGGTGGACGTTAGCATGGCCGGCATGGCAAGTGCGAAGCGTGCTTCGAAGCAACGGTATCGCAATGGGCGCTCGATCAACCAGGACCCCTGAACGTTTCGGCCTCGATCGGCTGGCGACGCCGATCGGGGTCGCCTTGCTCGTCACCGATGCCGATGGCGCATTGCGCGCGCTCGATTGGGACGATTACGAGCACCGCATGCGCGAACTCCTGCGCCTGCATCATGACGCGGTGGATCTGGTTGATCAGTCTGCGCCGAGCGCGATGAAGGCCGCGCTGTCGGCTTACTTCGAGGGCGACCTTGGCCAGCTCTCACGCATCGAATGGCGTATCGCCGGCACACCATTCCAGCAAAAGGTCTGGACCGCGCTGGCGAAGATTCCAGCCGGCACCACCATGAGCTACGGCGCGCTTGCCGCGAAGATCGAGATGCCCAGCGCCATTCGCGCGGTCGGGCACGCCAATGGCTCCAACCCGATCAGCGTGGTGCTGCCGTGTCACCGCCTGATCGGCGCGAACGGTTCGCTGGTGAAATATGGCGGCGGCCTCGAGCGCAAACGCTGGCTGCTGCGGCACGAGGGCGTGGAGGCCTGAAGGCGTTGCGCGCGGACCTCTCTCCGTTGTCATTCCGGGCTCGCCGCTGCGCGGGCGCCGGAATGACGAATTACGCCGCCGGCTGAACCGCCTTTTCGCCGGCCATTACGTGGGTCAGCGCGCTTTTGATCGCAGCCTGGCGGGTCGGGGCGTTGATCTGCGCGCCGAGCAGGTCGGTGACGTAGAACACGTCGCGGGCGCGCTCGCCGAAGGTCGCGACATGCGCCGAGGCGATGTTGAGGTTGAGCTTCGAGATCGCGGTGGTCAGTTCGTAGAGCAGGCCGGGGCGGTCGAGGCCGGACACCTCGATTACGGTGTAGCGGTCGGACCACTGGTTGTTGATGGTCACTTCCGGCTCGATCACGAAAGGCCGCGCCTTGCTGCGCACGGTGCGCCGCGCCACCACTTCGGGCAGGCGCAGCTTGCCTTCCAGCACATCCTCGATCATCTCGCCGATTCGCGTGGCGCGCCGGCCCTCGTCCTCGTCGCGGTCGTATTCCCGGGAGATCGAGATCGTGTCCAGCGCGCGGCCGTCGGTCGTGGTGTAGATCTGGGCGTCGACGATGTTGGCGCCGGCCGAAGCGCAGGCACCTGCAATGATCGACAGCAGCCAGGGATGGTCGGCGGCGAAGATGGTGAGCTCGGTGACGCCGCGCACCTCGTCGAAGCCGACATTGATCGCGAGCTTGTGGCCGGCCTGTTCGCTTGACCGCACGAAACGGGCGTGGCGAATCTTGCGCGGCAGCTCGACCTTGAGCCAGTAGGCCGGATAGTGCCGGCCGATATACGCATCGAGCTCGTCCGCCGGCCATTCGGCGAAGGCGTGCCGGAATTCGGCGTAGGCGGCCGTGAGGCGCTTGCCGCGGTCGACCTCCGAGAAGCCGCCGGTCAGCACCGGTTCGGTCTCGTAATAGAGCGAGCGCAGCAGCTGTGCCTTCCAACCGTTCCACACGCCCGGACCGACGCCGCGGATGTCGGCGGTTGTCAGGATCGTGAGCAGCTTCATCTGCTCGACCGACTGCACCACGGCGGCGAAATTCTCGATGGTCTTGCGGTCGGAAAGATCGCGCGACTGCGCGACCGTGGACATCGTGAGATGCTCCTCGATCAGCCAGGCTACGAGCTCGGTGTCGGCCGCGCTGAAGCCGAGCCGCGGACAGAGCCGGCGCGCGACCTTGGCGCCTGCGATCGAATGATCCTCGGGCCGTCCCTTGGCAATGTCGTGCAGCAACGTCGTGATGTAGATCACCGAACGGTGCTCGGGGCGAATTTTGCGCATCAGGTCGCTGGCGAGCGTAAATTCCTCGGCGCCGCCGCGCTCGATGTCCTGGAGGAAGCCGACGCAGCGGATCAGATGCTCGTCGACGGTGTAGTGATGATACATGTTGAACTGCATCATCGAGACGATCTTGCCGAAGGCGCGGATGAAGTGGCCGAGCACGCCGGTCTCGTTCATCCGCCGCAGCACGATCTCGGCATTGTCGGAGGTCAGGATCTCCATGAACAGCCGGTTGGCCTCGGGGTTTTCCCGCATCTGCGCGTTGATCAGGCCGAGCGAGCGCGTCACGTCGCGCATCGCGTCCGGGTGGAAGGCGAGGTTGTTCTTCTGCGCCAGGCGGAAGATGCGGATCAGATTGACCGGGTCGTGCTTGAAGACGTCGGGCGCGGCGACGTTGATGCGGTTGTTGTCGACGATGAAGTCGTCGCTGTCAGGCACGCGCCGCTTCGCAGGCGTGGGGCGCAGCCGCGCCATCATCCGGCTCAGCACCGGTGCGGGCTTGGCCTGCTGGTCCTCGAGCTTGGCACAGAGGATGGCGGTGAGATTGCCGACTTCCTTGGCGACCAGGAAGTAGTGCTTCATGAAGCGCTCGACGTCCTGCATGCCGGGATGCGAGGTGTAGCCGAGCCGGACCGCGATCTCGCGCTGGAGATCGAAGGAGAGGCGCTCTTCGGCGCGGCCGGAGTAGAAATGCAGATTGCAACGCACCGACCACAGGAAGTCGGCGCAGCGCCGGAAGGTGCGGTATTCCTGCGCGTCGAACACGTCGCGCTCGGCGAGCTCGTCGGTATCGCGGACGCGATAGACGTATTTGGCGATCCAGAACAGCGTGTGCAGGTCGCGCAGCGCGCCCTTGCCGTCCTTGACGTTGGGCTCGACCAGATAGCGCGACTGGCCGCCGCGGCGATGCCGCTCCTCGCGTTCGGCGAGCTTGGCGGTGACGAATTCGGACGCGGTGCCCTGCACCACTTCCTTGTCGAAGCGTGCGACGAGCTCGTCATAGAGCGGCTGGTCGCCGGTGAGGAAGCGCGTCTCCAGGATCGCGGTGCGGATGGTCATGTCGCCGCGCGCCTGCCGGATCGATTCATCGACCGAGCGCGTGGCGTGGCCGACCTTCAGCCCCATGTCCCAGAGGCAATAGAGAATGGCTTCGGCGACCTGCTCGCCCCAGGCCGTCTGCTTGTAAGGCAGGATAAACAACAGATCGATGTCGGATTCGGGGGCCATCAGGCCGCGGCCATAGCCGCCGGTCGCGACCACCGCCATGCGCTCCGCCCCGCTCGGGATCGGCGAGCGGTAGAGATGACGGGTCGCGGCCGAATAGAGGATGCGGATGATCTCATCCTGGACGTGGCACAGCCGCTCGGCGCAGCGGCGGCCATGGCGGTCCTTCAGCAGGATTGCCTGCGCTGCGGCGCGCGCGGCGAACAGCTCGGCTTTGAGCAGTTGCGCGGTCGCGGTGCGGAACGCGTCCTCGCGTCCCCTGTGCTTTTCGGCAAGCGCATCGACCGCGGCGGTGATCCGCGCGGTGTCGAAGCGATCATCCGCGGGTGGCTTGTGCTCGGTCGCAACGCTGTCCATGCCTCACCGGATATAAGAGGCGACAGGCGCTGTCACCCGCCATTCTCTAGCAATAGTCGTTCCATGCTGCAAAACGGCCGCTTTGGGCAAAGTTGTTCTCGGCCGTTACGCTTTCAGGGTGGGATTTTCTGGTTGATTTCTAGATATAACTCGTTGAAAAACAACGAAATTTCAAGGAGCTGGGCATGATCGGGATTTCACGACGCATTCTCTTGGCGGGAGCCGTGGCGCTCGCTGTAACCCCCGCGGCGCGGGCCGCTGATCCGCTCAAGGAAATCCGCATCGACTGGGCGACCTACAATCCGGTGTCGATGGTCCTGAAGCAGAAGGGCCTGCTGGAGAAGGAGTTCGCCAAGGACGACATCACCATCACCTGGGTGCAGTCGGCCGGCTCCAACAAGGCGCTCGAATTCCTCAATGCCGGTTCGATCGATTTCGGTTCGACCGCGGGTTCGGCAGCCCTGGTCGCACGCATCAACGGCAACCCGATCAAGTCGATCTATGTCTATTCGCGCCCCGAGTGGACCGCGCTGGTCACGGGCAAGGATTCCAAAATCGCAAGCGTTGCCGATCTCAAGGGCAAGCGCGTCGCGGTGACGCGCGGCACCGATCCTCACATCTTCCTGGTGCGCGCGCTGCTCAGCGCGGGTCTCACCGAAGGATATCACCCCGGTGCTGCTGCAGCACGCCGATGGCAAGACCGCGCTGATCCGCGGCGACGTCGATGCCTGGGCCGGCCTCGATCCGATGATGGCGCAGGCCGAGGTCGAGGAGGGCGCGAAGCTGTTCTACCGCAAGGCCGACGCCAACACTTGGGGCATCCTCAATGTGCGCGAGCAGTTTCTGAAGGACTATCCGGACGCCGCCCGCCGCGTGCTCGCGGTGTATGAGGAGGCGCGGAAATATTCGCTGGCGAATTACGACGAGCTGAAGAAGACTTTCATCGCCGTGACCAAGCTGCCGGAAGCCGTCGTGGACAAGCAGCTCAAGGAGCGCACCGAGCTCACCCACAGCCGCATCGGCGCGCCCCAGCGCGAGTCGATCCTCGCCGCCGGCCTCGCCCTGCAACAGGCCGGCGTCGTCGATGCCAAGGTCGACGTGAAGGCGACGCTGGATGCCCTAATCGACGAGCAGGTCGCGCTGCCGACGAATTAGTTTTCGCAGAAGAGGGCACGCGCGTGCACCAAACTCCGCCGTCGTCCCGGATCGGCGTGCGCTTCAGGCGCGCCTGCCCGGGACGACGGTCGTGGGCTTGGCAACACTGTTGCATTCCGGCGTGAGACGCGCTTCCTACCGGCCATGATCTCCGACGCGCCAGTTTTGCAGCAATCTTCGGAACCGGCCGAGAGCGCCGCGGCGCCCTCGCGGCTGTCGCGCTATACGCGGCCGATGCTGGGGCTGCTCCTGCCGTTGATCCTCGCGCTGGGCTGGGAGCTCGTCGTCTGGCTGGGCTGGTCCAACGGCCGGCTGGTGCCGCCGCCCTCGCGCGTCTTCGCCACCATCGCCGATCTCGCCCGCTCCGGCGAGCTGATCCGCCACATCGCCGCGACGCTGTGGCGCGTCGGTCTCGGCTTCGCGTTCGGTGTCATCGCGGGCACGCTGCTCGGCGCCATCTCCGGCTATTGGTCGCTGGCGCGGCGGCTGCTCGACCCGACCGTGCAGGCGCTGCGTGCAATTCCGTCGCTGGCCTGGGTGCCGCTGTTCATCCTCTGGCTCGGCATCTTCGAGACATCCAAGATCGTATTGATCGCGGTCGGCGTGTTCTTCCCGGTCTATCTCGGCGTGATGGGCGCGATCCTGTCGGTGGACCGCAAGATCGTCGAGGTCGGCCGCACCTTCCGCCTGTCCGGGTTTGCGATGATCCGCCGCATCCTGCTGCCCGCGGTGCTGCCGGCTTACGTCGTGTCCTTGCGCGTCGGCCTCGGTCTCGGCTGGATGTTCGTGGTGGCGGCGGAATTGATCGGCGCGTCCGAAGGCCTCGGCTATCTCCTGCTCGACGGCCAGCAGCTCGGCAAGCCGGCGCAGATCCTCGCCGCGATCGTGATCTTCGCCATCCTCGGCAAGCTCACCGACTGGCTGATCGAGGTTGGAGCCGCACCCTTCCTGCGCTGGCAGGACGCCTTCGGGCGCACCAAGGGAACTTAGGCGATGCTGGCGCTCGACCGGGTCGGCAAGACCTATCCCAACGGCGTGCAGGCGCTGGCGCGTTTCTCGGCCGAGATCAGGCAGGGCGAGATCGTCGCCATCATCGGCGGCTCCGGTTGCGGCAAATCAACATTGCTCCGCGCCATCGCCGGCCTCGACCGCGCCAGTTCCGGCACGGTGACGCTCGACAACGAAGCGATCGCCTCGCCGCACGCCAAGATCGGCATCATCTTCCAGGAGCCGCGGCTGCTGCCCTGGCTCAGCGTCGCCGACAATATCGGTTTTGGGCTCGCCGATCTGCCTGCCGCTGAGCGGCGCGAGAAGGTGGCGCGTGCGCTCGCCCGCGTCGGCCTCGCCGACAAGGCGCAGGCCTGGCCGCGCGAGCTCTCCGGCGGGCAGGCGCAGCGCGTCGCGATTGCGCGGGCGCTGGTGCCGCAGCCCGAGGTGCTCCTGCTCGACGAGCCGTTCTCCGCGCTCGACGCCTTCACTCGCCGCGACCTGCAGGATCATCTGCTCGACCTCTGGGCCGACACGCGCCCGACCCTGATCCTCGTCACGCATGACGTCGACGAGGCGGTGGTGCTGGCCGACCGCGTGCTGGTGATGCGGCCGCGGCCGGGCCGGCTCTTCGACCAGATCGAGATCAATCTGGGCCGGCCGCGCGACCGCAATTCGCCGCTGTTCGAGAATTTCAAACGCAGCGTGCTGACATCGCTCGACCGTTCGCTCGATCGCAACGTGCCCGACCGGGACGCAACCCAGGGTCCCGGTCAGGCCATGTGGTGGTGACATTTTCTCTGTGAGCCGGTACATCGAGGGGCAATTTTCCGGGAGAGAACAAGATGGACGCCGCAGAACTGCGCCAGATGCAGGCCCCGATCAAGGAACGCTACAAGACCGATCCGAAGACCGCGATGATCACGCTGAAGGCCAAGGGCTCGACCGACAGCGAAGGCATCGCCTGCAAGGTCGAGACCGGCCGCGCCATCGCGATGGCTGGCCTGCATCCGGCCACCGGCGGCTCCGGCCTCGAGCTTTGCTCCGGAGACATGCTGCTGGAAGCGCTTGTGGCCTGCGCCGGCGTCACGCTGAAGTCGGTCGCGACCGCGATCGACGTGCCGCTCAAGACCGGTAACGTCTACGCCGAGGGCGATCTCGATTTTCGCGGCACGCTCGGCGTCGACAAGGAGGCGCCGGTCGGCTTCGCCGAGATCCGCCTGCGCTTCGAGGTCGATACCGACGCCACCCAGGACAAGCTCGATCTGCTGCTCAAGCTCACCGAGCGTTATTGCGTGGTCTATCAGACCATCAAGAACGGCCCCAAGATTTCGGTGTCGATGCAGCGGGTTTAGGTGTCGTCCCGGCGAAAGCCGCGACCCATACGCCGCGTCCCATCGATTGAAGCATTTGCTGCCTGACGACTTTCGCTCCCAACGAATAGTCGCGGTTATGGATCCCGGGCCTGCGCCGGGACGACGGATTGAATGCCTGCCGAACTGTCTTACATCCTCTTTCTTTTCCTGCGCATGGCGGTTGCGGCCGCCTTTGTGGTGTCGGCGTCTGTTATCACCGAGCGCTCCGGCCCGGTGATTGGTGCGCTGGTGGCGACGCTGCCGATCTCGGCGGGCCCGTCCTACGTCTTCCTCGCGATCGACCACGACGCCGCCTTCATCGCGCAGGGCGCGTTGTCGAGCCTTCCCGTCAACGCCGCGACGATCTTCCTTGAGTTGACCTATGTCGTGCTGGCCCAGCGGCACAGCTTTGCCGTGAGCGTCGGGTGTGCGGTCGCAGTGTGGATCGGTCTCGCCTCGGTCATTCGCCTGTTCGACTGGACGCTCGCGGCCGGGCTCGCCGTCAACCTGATGGCCTTCGGCATCTGCATTCCGCTGCTTGCACGGTACCGCCACGTCAAGATGCCGCTGGTGACGCGCCGCTGGTACGACATTCCGTTCCGCGCCTTGTTGGTCGCGACGCTGGTCGCGATCGTGGTCTCGACCTCGGGCTGGGTCGGCCCGCGCGTCTCCGGCGTCATCGCGCTCTATCCGATCGTCTTCACCAGCATGATGGTGATCCTGCATCCGCGCATTGGCGGTCCGCCGACCGCCGCCGTGCTCGCGAACTCGGCCTGGGGACTGCTTGGCTTCGGCATGGCGATTGCGGTGCTGCATGTCGGTGCCGAGAACTTCGGCTCCGCCATCGGCCTCGGCCTCGCGCTCACGACCTGCATCGTGTGGAATTTAACATTGTGGTGGAACGGGCGACGGAAGCCGCTGGCGCGCTAGCCCGCATTTCTCCAGTGTTGAGGCGCATCGGGGCGCGAATCAGCGAAAGTTCTTTTGCGAGAAGGACTTCGCGGTGATTCAGGGAATGCCCCGATGCCGGCACAGTGTAGCGCAGAACGGTTTGATTTTGGAGAGGTGGAAGGCCGCATCGTGGAAGCGGCTTTTGATGGTGGCCTGGTGACGTCGGATGCGGGCGCGCTGCTGCTGGGCGCGTCTGATCGGGCGATTGATCTGGTGGGGCGCTTTGCCGATTGCTTTCGCGATCATCGCCGGGTGGACTTGATCGAGCACGCAGTCGGAACGTTGGTCGGACAGCGGGTCTTTGGCATCGCACTTGGCTACGAAGACATCAACGATCACGACGAGTTGCGGCACGACCCGCTGATGGCGGTGCTGGCGGGCAAGCTTGTTGCCAGGCGCGAGGACTGCGCACCGGTGGCCGGCAAGTCGACGCTGAACCGGCTGGAACTGGGCCGGAGGAACCTTCGCGCTATCACAAGATCGCCTACGACGCGGCGGCGATCGAGGCGTTGCCGGTGACGCTGTTCCTGGAGGCGCACAAGCGACCGCCGCCGCAGATCATCCTCGATCTCGACGCCACCGACGATCCTCTGCACGGGCATCAGGAGGGGCGCTTCTTCCACGGCTATTACGACTGCTACTGCTATCTGCCGCTGTACGTGTTCTGCGGCCGGCATCTGCTGGCGGCCAAGCTGCGGCGCGCCGACATCGATGCCAGCGCAGGCAGTGTCGCGGAGATCGCGCGGATTGTCCGGCAAATCCGCGCCCGCTGGCCGTTCGTGCGCATCGTGCTGCGCGCCGACAGTGGCTTTGCGCGCGAGGCGCTGATGGCGTGGTGTGAGCAAAACCGCGTGGATTATCTGTTCGGGCTCGCCCGCAACACGCGCCTGGTCGCCATGATCGAGGAGGAGCTCGCCGCGGCGAGAGCCACAGCCGAGACGACCGGCCACCCGGCACGCCGCTTCAAGGACTTCCAATGGCGTACGCGCGACACCTGGAGCCAGGAGCGCCGCGTCGTCGCCAAGGCGGAGTGGACGCAAGGCGAGGCCAATCCGCGCTTCGTCGTCACCTCGCTCAAGCGCAGCGCGGCGGGCGTGCGGCAGCTCTATGAGGACATCTACTGCGCCCGCGGCGACATGGAGAACCGCATCAAGGAGTGCCAGCTCGATCTCTACGCCGACCGCACCTCGGCCGCCACCATGCGCGCCAACCAGCTGCGGCTGTGGTTCGCCTCGATGGCCTATGTGCTGATCTGTGCCCTGCGGCGCATCGGCCTTGCCGAAACCACCTTGCGGACGCCACCTGCGGCACCATCCGCCTCAAGCTCCTCAAGATCGGCGCACTGGTGCGCATCAGCGTCCGCCGCATCAGGATCGCCATGGCCTCGGCCTGCCCAGCCGCTCAGCCGTGGGGACACGCGGCTCGTCGCCTGGCCGAAGCCGCCAAGGCTCGCGCCTCGCCGGCCTGACACGCGACGCTGCGACGCGCTCAATCGGCGGCATCACCAACAGGCCCAACGGAGACATTCAAAACCAAATCGCCGGCTGCGCCTTCAGCGCCACGGCTCCCCGTTGCCTTGCCAAATCCTCCTATCCTCCGTCGCTGAGCAATCGGTCGTGTGAGAAATGCGGGCTAGCCTCCGTCATCGCGAGGAGCGAAGCGACGAAGCAATCTAGGCTGCCTCTGCGGAAAGATCTGGATTGCTTCGCTTCGCTCGCAATGACGATTGCGGAAGCCCCCGCTATTGCTTCGGCAGCTTGGCCTTCAACGCATACAGCGCATCCAGCGCCTCGCGCGGCGACATCTCGTCGGGGTGCAGTGCCTTGACGGCGTCCATCAATAGCTCCGCCTCGGTCGGCGGCGCGGCTTCGGCGGCGGCGCGTGAGGGGACGGCGAACAGCGGCAGATCGTCGGCGAGCGCGCGGGCGGTCTGGCCGCGGTCTTGTGCCTCTAACTTTGCCAGCACCGATTTCGCGCGCGTGATCACGGCCGGTGGCAGGCCTGCGAGCTTTGCGACCTGGATGCCGTAGGAGCGGTCGGCCGAGCCCGGCAGCACCTCGTGCAGGAACACGACATTGCCCTGCCACTCCTTCACCCGCACGGTCGCATTGAACATGCGCGGCAGTTTTGCCGAGAGCGCGGTCAGCTCGTGATAATGCGTCGCGAACAGCGTGCGGCAGCGGTTGCTTTCGTGCAGATGCTCGATCGCGGCCCAGGCAATGGAGAGACCGTCGAAGGTCGCAGTGCCGCGGCCGATCTCGTCGAGGATCACCAGCGCGCGCTCGCCGGCCTGATTGAGGATCGCAGCGGTCTCGACCATCTCCACCATGAAGGTCGAGCGGCCGCGGGCGAGATCGTCGGCGGCGCCGACGCGCGAGAACAGGCGGTCGATGATGCCGATCCGCGCGCGCGTGGCCGGCACGAAGCTGCCGATCTGCGTCAGCAGCGCAATCAATGCGTTCTGGCGCAGGAAGGTCGATTTACCCGCCATGTTCGGGCCGGTGAGCAGCCAGAGCTGACCGGATTTTTGCGCAGGTGCTGGTGACAGATCGCAGGCGTTGGCGATGAACGGCTCGCCGTTGCGCTTCAGGGCCTGCTCGACCACGGGATGGCGGCCGGCCTCGATGGCAAAGCCGAGCGAGCCATCGACCTCGGGCCGCACATAGTTCTCATCGACCGCGAGCTTGGCCAGCGACGTCGCAACATCGAGCAGCGCAAAGCCCTGCGCCGCCGCGCGCAGATCGTCGCTGATCTCGATCGCCTTGGCGCAGAGCCGCTCGAAGATTTCGAGCTCGAGCCCAAGCGCGCGGTCGCCGGCATTTGCGATCTTGGCTTCGATCTCGCCCAGCTCGGACGTCGTGAAGCGCACCTGGCCGGCCAGCGTCTGGCGATGGATGAAAGTCGCGTTCAGCGGCGCCGACATCAGCTTGTCACCGTGCTGCGCGGTGACCTCGACGAAATAGCCGAGCACGTTGTTGTGGCGGATCTTGAGGCCCTTGACGCCCGTGTTGTCGGCGTAGCGAGCCTGCATCGAGGCGACCACGAGGCGCGAGGCGTCGCGCAGGTTTCGCGCTTCATCCAGGGCCGGCTCGTAACCGGCACGAACGAAGCCGCCATCGCGCTTGATCAGCGGCAGCTGCTCGTCGAGCGCGCTTGCAAATTCGGCCGCGAGCTCCCGCGAGGACGCCTCAGCGCGACCATCACGGCGGCGATCTCGTGCGGCGGCTGGTCCAGTTCGGAAAGCCGCGCCAGCACCTGGTCGGCGGCGATGATGCCATCGCGCAGACCTGCAGGTCGCGCGGCCCGCCGCGGCCGACCGACAGACGGGCGAGCGCGCGCGACATGTCGGGCGCGCCGCGCAAGATGCTGCGGATGTCCTCGCGCGTGGCCGAATCCGCGACGAAGGCGCTGACGGCATCGAGCCGCCGCGCGATCGCCGGCGCATCGGTCAAGGGCGCCGCGAGCCGCTGTGCCAGCAGGCGCGAGCCGGCCGACGTCACCGTGCAGTCGATCGCATCGAGCAGCGAGCCGCGGCGTTCGCCGGCGAGCGTCCGCGTCAGTTCGAGATTGGCCCGCGTCGCCGGATCGATCGCCATGGTCGCGCCGGAGGCTTCGCGCGCGGGCGGCGACAGCGGCGGGTGCTTGCCGACCTGGGTGCGGTCGACATAGCTGACGGCGGCGGCAGCAGCGGTCGCCTCCAGCCGGGAGAGCTGCGCCAGCCCATCCATGGTCGCGACCGCAAAATAGTCGCAGAGCCGCTTCTCCGCGGTGGCGCCATCGAAGATGTCGCGGGTCACCGGCGTGACCGCCGGCAGTTCGCGCAAGGTTTGGCCGAGCTCGTTGTCGCTATAAAGCGCGTCGGTGACGATCGCCTCGTTTGGATTGATGCGCGCCAGCGTCGCGGCGAGCTCCCGCTAGAGCATTCCGTGACTGTGAATTCGGCGGTCGAGATATCGATCCAGGCGAGGCCAAATCGGTCGCCGCCGGCCGACGAGCGCGCTCGCGCAATCGCGAGCAGATAGTTGTTGGCGCGCGCATCGAGCAGCGTGTCTTCCGTCAGCGTGCCCGGCGTCACCAGCCGGACAACGCCGCGGCGCACCACGCTCTTGTTGCCGCGCGCTTTCGCAGCGGCGGGATCCTCGGTCTGCTCGCAGACCGCAACCCGGTGGCCGGCGCTGATCAGGCGATGCAGATAATCCTCGGAGCGTTCCACCGGCACGCCGCACATCGGGATGTCGGCGCCCTGGTGCTTGCCGCGCTTGGTCAGCACGATGCCGAGCGTCTTCGAGGCGATCTCGGCGTCCTCGAAGAACAGCTCGTAGAAATCGCCCATCCGGTAGAACAGCAGCAGGCCTGATGTGCCGCCTTGATCTCCAGGTACTGTTCCATCATCGGCGTGACGCGCGCGGCGGCCTCCGCCAGCGGCGCGGGCATGTCGTCGGGAGGCGGTACAGGGATGGGCTGTTGCATCGTCATGAGCGGCGCAACCTACAAAATTTCACCCGCCCATCCTACCGGTTTGGCCGGCGAGGGGAGGTTTTCCACGTTGTCCGTGTTGCGCAAGCGGCTGCCACATTTTCCGTTGTCATTCCGGGATGCGCCGCCAGGCGCAGGCCCGGAATCCATAATCCCGGCTCATGGTTATGGATTCCGGGCTCGCTCTCCGAGCGCCCCGGAATGACGGCCGAGTTTCATGGCATTCAGTCAAATATGCCGCCCCCAAACCGTCAATTGACCTGCCGCGGGCGCCCTCCTAAAACTCCGCCGTCATTGAAGAATTCTGGCCGAACCGCGGCAGTCAGGGAGAACAACGATGCGTGACGTCTTTATCTGCGATGCCGTGCGGACCCCGATCGGCCGTTTCGGCGGCTCGCTCGCCAAGGTGCGCGCCGACGATCTCGCGGCGGCCCCGATCAAGGCGCTGATGGCCAAGCACCCCAATCTCGATTGGGCGCAGGTCGACGAAGTTTTCTTCGGCTGCGCCAACCAGGCCGGCGAGGACAACCGCAACGTTGCGCGCATGGCGCTGTTGCTCGCGGGGCTCCCGGACTCGGTTCCCGGCCAGACCCTGAACCGGCTTTGCGCCTCCGGCCTCGACGCGGTCGGTGCGGCCGGCCGCGCCATCCGCTCCGGCGAGATCGAGCTTGCGATCGCCGGCGGGGTGGAATCCATGACCCGCGCGCCGTTCGTGATGGGCAAGGCGCAGGAAGCCTTCTCGCGCTCGGCCGAGATATTCGACACCACGATCGGCTGGCGCTTCATCAATCCGCTGCTCAAGGCGCAGTATGGCGTCGATGCGATGCCGGAGACCGGCGAGAACGTCGCCGAGGAGTTCCAAGTCTCGCGCGCAGACCAGGATGCCTTCGCCATCCGCTCGCAGCAGCGCGCCGGCAAGGCGATCGCAGCCGGCTATTTCGCCGAGGAGATCATCCCGATCACCATTCCCGGCGGCAAGGCCGGTCCTGTTACCGTCGACAAGGACGAGCATCCGCGCCCCGAGACCACGCTCGAAGGCCTCGCCAAGCTGAAGCCGATCGTGCGCAACCCCGGCACGGTGACGGCCGGCAATGCGTCGGGCGTCAACGACGGCGCGGCCGCGATGATCCTGGCGTCGGAAGCTGCCGTGAAGAAGCATGGCCTCACGCCGCGCGCCCGTATTCTCGGGCTCGCTTCGGCCGGCGTGCCGCCGCGGATCATGGGCATTGGCCCCGTGCCCGCGACCCGCAAGCTGATGGAGCGTCTGGGCAAGAAGATCACCGACTTCGACCTGATCGAGCTCAATGAAGCTTTCGCCTCGCAGGGCATCGCCTGCATGCGCCAGCTCGGCGTCGCCGACGACGCCGATTTCGTCAATCCGCATGGCGGCGCCATCGCGCTCGGCCATCCCCTCGGCATGAGCGGCGCGCGCCTCGCGCTCACCGCCGTCCATGGCATGGAGAAGCGCGGCGGCAAGCTTGCCCTCGCCACCATGTGCGTCGGCGTAGGCCAAGGCGTTGCCGTTGCGATCGAGAAGCTGAACTGACGGTCCACCCAGTGGACCGTCATCCCGGAGCCGCTCTTTAGAGCGGAATCCGGATCTCGAGATCCAGGTTCAGCCCTGCGGGCGGCCCCGGAATGACGGGGAAGGGATCATGCCATGATCATCGCGCGCGAGCAGGACGTCACGGCCGCCGCACTGGCGGTGATGGAGCGGACGTCCGATCCGCGAATGCGGCAGATCATGGTCTCGCTGGTCAAGCATCTGCACGGCTTCGTCCGTGACGTACGCCTGACCGAGAAGGAATTCCGCGACGCCACCGCTGTTATCGCCGAACTCGGCAAGCTGACCACGGACACGCACAAGAAGTCGTGCTGATGGCGGGTTCGCTCGGCGTCTCGCCGCTGGTCTGCCTCCTCAACAACGGCGATGAGGGCAATACCGAAACCGATCAGTCGCTGCTCGGCCCATTCTGGCGGCTGAACTCGCCGCGGGTGGAGAATGGCGGATCAATCGTCCGCTCCGAAACACCGGGCGCGCCGCTGTTCGTCAACGGCCGTGTCGTCGACAGAGACGGCCGCCCCGTCGGCGGCGCGGAGGTCGATATCTGGCACGCCTCGCCGGTCGGGCTCTATGAGAACCAGGACCCCGAGCAGGCCGACATGAACCTGCGCGGCAAGTTCACGACCGACCAGGATGGGCGCTTCGCCTTCCGCTCGGTGATGATGGTTGGCTATCCCATTCCTACCGATGGCGTGGTCGGCCGGCTGCTGAAGGCGCAAAGCCGCCACCCCTATCGCCCCGCGCATCTGCATGCCCTGATCGTCAAACCGGGATTCAAGGTGCTGATCTCGCAGGTCTACGATCCCAATGACCCCCATATCGACAGCGACGTGCAGTTCGGCGTGACACAAGCGCTGATCGGCAAGTTCGTGCGCCACGAGACGCCGCATCCGGCCGCGCCTGACGTATCGACGCCATGGTATTCGCTCGACCACACCTATCGGCTCGAGGCCGGAGAGGCCGTCCTGCCGCGGGCACCGATCAAGTAAGGCCTCGTGACGGATCATGTCGGGTTCGCGGGAGGCCGCTAAACCCGCTTCCCTAAATTAGTTATGTTCTATAATGATTGGCACAAGCGTTGACCGGCCGGACCAGAATGGCCGGGGAGGAGTTCGCCCATGACATTCATCTATCCCGTCGACAGCAACAAGGCGCATCCGCTGCCGCTGTCGCCCGAATACAAGAGCTCGATCAAGCGCGCACCGAGCAGGCCCTTGATCCCGATGCGCCACACGCTGTCGGAACTGACCGGACCGGTCTATGGCCACGAGACCGTGCGTGACGGCGACAACGACCTCACCACCCAGCACAAAAGCGAGCCGCTCGGCGAGCGCATCATCGTGCACGGACATGTCCGCGACGAGGACGGCCGCGGCGTGCCGGACTCCCTGGTCGAGATCTGGCAGGCCAATGCCTGCGGCCGCTACGTCCATGTCCGCGATCAGCATCCCGCGCCGCTCGATCCCAACTTCACCGGAGCGGGCCGCACCGTGAGCGATGCCGCCGGCTACTATCGCTTCGTCACCATCAAGCCCGGCGCCTATCCCTGGGGCAATCACCACAATGCCTGGCGGCCGGCTCATATCCACCTCTCGGTGTTCGGCCATTCCTTCGTCACCCGCCTGGTGACGCAGATGTATTTCCCGGGCGACCCGCTGTTCCCGTTCGATCCGATCTTCAACTCGGTGCCGGACGAGAAGGCGCGGATGCGCATGGTCTCGTCGTTCGACCTGGAGAATACGAAGCCGGAATGGGCGCTGTGCTATCGCTTCGACATCGTGCTGCGCGGCAAGGACGCCACCCCCATGGAGAACCACTAACGTGCAGGATTCTGTGAAGCCCAATGGGATCACGCCGTCGCAAACGGTCGGCCCATTCTTCAAATACGGCCTGACGCCGACCGGCGATTACGCCTGGAACGACGCGTTCACCAATTCGACGCTGACGCCCGATGTCACCGGTGATCGCGTCCGCATCGAGGGCCGGGTGTTTGACGGCGACGGCGTCGTCGTGCCGGATGCCATGCTGGAGCTCTGGCAGGCCGATGCACAGGGCCGCTTTGCCGATCCGCAGGACAAGCGCGCATTGCCGAATGCCAGCTTCCGCGGCTTCGCCCGCTGCGGCACCGACAAGGACGGCAAATATTCCTTCGACACCATCAAGCCGGGGGTCGTGCCCGATCCCGATGGCAAGCCGCAGGCACCGCATATCGTTCTGGCGGTGTTCGCGCGCGGTATGCTGCGGCATCTCTACACCCGCATCTATTTCGGCGACGAGGCGGGCAACGCCGCCGATCCCGTGCTGGGATTGGTACCGGCCGACCGCCGCGCCACGCTGATCGCGGCGCGCGAGACCGGCAAGCCGGTCTATCGTCTCGATCTGCGCCTGCAGGGCGACAACGAGACGGTGTTCTTCGACGTGTGAGGCCGGGCCGCCGCGTCAGGCGGCCGATGCGGCTGGCGCTTCCCCAAGTGATCATGCAGTATGGCTGCATGCACCGGGGGGCGCTTCATGACATCCACGCAACTGCCGGCGGTCGCTGAGCCCGCTTACCTGACGGCTGCACTGCGCAAGGCCGGTGCGCTGGACGCCGGCGCCGTGCGCGAGGTGAAGGTGCTGCATGAGCGCGACACCGTCGTGTCGCACATCGCCCGGCTCGGCCTGCGCTATGTCGGCGAATCAGCCGGTGCGCCGCAATCGCTGATTCTCAAGACGGCGCATGCGGATTTTGCCGAGACGCTCGCCAATGGCGGTCGGCACGAGGTGACCTTCTATACGAAGCTGGCACCGAACATGGCGCCGGGATTGGTGCCGCGCTGTTTCGACGGACGTTTCGACGAGGCGGGCCAGACCTGGCATCTGCTGCTCGAAGATCTCACCGATAGCCATGAGATCGCAACGCAATGGCCGTTGCCGCCGTCGCGTGAGCAAACAGTCGCGATCGTGACCACCCTCGCGCGTTGGCATGCGGCCTGGTGGGACCATCCGAGCCTTGGCGATACCGTCGGCACCTGGGTGAGCACCGAAGACAGCGCACAGCACATCGAGACTTTTGCCGGCCATTACGACCGTTTCGCCGATCTGCTCGGCGATCGCCTCAGTGAAGAACGGCGCCTTCTCTATCGGCGCCTGATCGACCAGTCGGCCCGGCTGTCGGAGCGCTACCATTCACGCCGCCATCTCAGCATCACCCATGGCGATGCCCATACCTGGAATTTTCTCCTGCCGCGCACCGGCGTTGCCGGTACCGCGCGCATCTTCGATTTCGACCTGTGGTGGATCAACGTCCCGACCAACGATCTCGCCTACATGATGGCGCTTCATTGGTATCCGGAACGCCGGCAGGCGCTCGAACGCTCGCTGCTCAATCTGTATCACGAGACATTGCTCGCAAGCGGCATCACGGGATACACGCGCGGCGCGCTCGATCGTGACTACCGCTTGTCGGTGCTCTGGCACATCACCAAGCCAGTCTGGCAATGGGCCATCAACATCCCGCCGCTGATCTGGTGGAATAATCTGGAGCGGGTGATGATGGCGGTCGAGGATCTCGGCTGCGAGGAGTTGTTGTAGGGCTCGTGCTGCAAGCTGTCATTGCGAGGAGCACTTGCGACGAAGCAATCCAGACTGCCTCGGCGGATGCGGTCTGGATTGCTTCGCTGCGCTCGCAATGACGATAAGGCGCCAGTATCCGAACAACTACTCCATCACCGCATGTTCCGGCGCTGCGGTCTGCTTGCGCAGCAGGGCCTTGGTCGAGCCGATCATCAGTGCCAACGGGATGGTGCAAAGAATAAAGAACATCACGAGCTGGTAATCGCGCGCGAAGGCGATGATCTGCGCCTGGAGGCCGACGATGCGGTCGGCCATGGCGCGGCCGGCGTCGGTGGAGAGGTTGATCATGCCGCTCACGTCGGGCATCTGGAGGGCGTGGTTGAACGGGTTGATGTGCTCGGACAGGATCGCATAGGTCTTGCGCGTGCCTTGGGTCAGCTGGGCGATGACGATGGAGATGCCGACCGAGCTCGCGACGTTGCGCAGCAACGTCAGCATCGAGGTGCCGTCGGTGCGCAAATGGTTCGGCAGCGTCATGAACGCCACTGTCGAGAGCGGCACGAAGACGAGGCCGAAGCCGAAGCCCTGGATCACGCTGACGATGATGATTTCCGGCACCTGAGTCTGGTCGGTCCAGCCGGTCATCTGGAACAGCGATGCCGCCGTCAGTGTCAGGCCGGAGATGATCAGGGTGCGCGCCTCGATGAAGCGCATGATGCGACCAACCATCATCATGGCGAAGAAGGTGCCGAAGCCGCGGCTCGCGAGCAGGCCGCCCGCGGTCATGATGGGATAGCCGATGACGTTCTGCAGGTAGGGCGAGGCCAGCGCCATGGTGGAGTACAGCACCAGCCCCATCACCGTCATGAAGATGCAGCCGGTGAGGAAGTTGCGGTCCTTGAACAGTGCGAACTGGATGAATGGCCGCGCGGTCGTGAAGGAGTGCGCGAAGAAATAGTAGAAGGCGACGGCGGAGACGGCAAATTCGGTCAGGATTTCGACCGATTCGAACCAGTCGAGCTGCTCGCCGCGGTCGAGCGCGAGCTGCAGCGCGCCAATTCCGATCGCCAGCGCCGCGAAGCCGAACCAGTCGAATTTGAGGCTGGTATCCTGCTTGGTCTCGTCCATGAAGATGCTGAGTCCAAGCACGGTGATCGCGCCGAACGGCAGATTGACGAAGAACACCCAGTGCCAGGAATAGGTCTCGGTCAGCCAGGCGCCGAGCGAGGGGCCCATGATCGGCCCCATCATCACGCCCATGCCCCAGATCGACATCGCCTTGGCGCGTTCCTGCAGCGTGTAATAGTCGAGCATCACCGACTGCGACAACGGCACCAGCGCTGCGCCGAACACGCCTTGCAGCAGCCGGAACAGCACCATCTGGTTGATGTCCTGTGCGAGGCCGCACAGCACGGAGGCGAAGGTGAAGCCGGCGGCGCAGATGATGAAGATGCGCTTGCGGCCGAAACGGTTGGAAATCCAGCCGACCGGCGCCGTCATGATGGCGGCAGCGACGATGTAGGAGGTCAGCACCCAGTTGATCTGGTCCTGCGACGCCGACAGCGTGCCCTGCATATAGGGCAGGGCGACGTTGGCAATCGTGGTGTCCAGCGCCTGCATGATGGTCGCGGTCATGGCGCAGATCGTCACCATGTTCCGGCGCAGGCCGGGGACCATCAGGGCGGGGTTGGACTCCGCCATCGGATCAGTCCTTGTCCTGATCTTTGTCTTGATCTTTATCTTGGCCAGCCGTCGCCGACAGGCCGAGCAGACCGGCAAGCGAGCGCTGGTGGCCGGTGTCGATGGTGGCGTACACGCTCATGCCGGCCTTCAGCTTCTTCACGTATCTGTCGCTCTCGTCGAAATAGATGCGGATCGGCACGCGCTGCACCACCTTGACGAAGTTGCCCGTGGCGTTCTGGGGCGGCAGGATCGCGAACTGCGCGCCGGTGCCGGGCGAGAGCGAACCGATCTTGCCCTTGAAGAGGTGGTTCGGGAATGCGTCGACCTCGAGGGTAACAGGCTGGCCTTCGGTGACGTAGGTGAGATCGCTTTCCTTCGGATTGGCGTCGACCCAGGGATGGGCGACATCGATGATCGAGAATACCGGCGAGCCGGCGGCGACGAAGCGGCCGAGCTGAATCTGCTCGACCTGCGTCGCCACGCCGCTCATCGGCGCACGCACGACGGCGTGGTCGAGATTGCGTTCCGCATTCTCGAGCTTGGCCTTGGCCTGCGCATAGGCCGGGAATTTCTCCAGCGGCAAGTCGGGATCACCGAGCAGCTGAGTCTTGGCGGTCGAGATCTGCTGCTTGACGTATTGCGCGATCGAGCCCGACGTGACCAGCGCGTTCGCCGCATTGTCGAGGTCCAGTTGCGAGCCGTAGCTGTTCTTGACCAGCGCCTGCTTGCGCTCGACGTCGCGCTGCTTCAGGTCGACGCCCTTCTGGGCGAGATCGAGCATGTCGCCGTAGATCTTGATGTTGGCAACGAGGTTGTCATAGGTCGACTTGGCCTGCGTGAGCTGGGCCTTAGCCTCATCCACGGCGAGCTGGAACGGCACGGGGTCGATCTCGAACAGCACGTCGCCCTGCTTGACCAGCTGGCCCTCTTTCACGACGACCTTCTCGATCTTGCCGGAGATGTCGGGCGTCACCAGCACCTTCTGTGCGCCGACATAGGCGTCGTCGGTGCCGACATAGCGGCCGCCATTGAGATAGAAAGTCAGGCCGGCGATGACAGCCACGATCGGCAGCACCACCATCAGCAGGAAGCGGCGATAGCGGCGCAGGCTGGCGACGAAGCGGCGGCGCGGGTCGGTGCCGGCTTTCTTGGTCGGCTTGCCGCTGTCGATCTTCTGCTCGGGCTGGAATTTGAGAACCTGATCAGCCATAGCGCTGCTCCTTACGCGCTTGTTCCGCTCCGCTGGTCTGGATCGCGTTACGCACGTTTTCCTTGATGGTTTCGAGTTGGGTGAGAAGACGGTGAGCGTCCGCCGGGCTGATGCCGTCGAGCGCGTTTGCCGTGAGTTCCGATTTCAGGCCGCTCATCTTGCCGAGCAGTGCGCGGCCGGCCTTCTTCAGATAGAGGCGCTTGACGCGGCGGTCCGAGGCGTCGTTGCGGCGCTCGATCCAGTCGCTGTCGCAGAGCTTGTCGATAAGCCGCGTCAGCGTGATCGGCTGCATCTCCAGCAGTTCGGCGAGTTCCGACTGCTTCATGCCCTCGCTGCGCTCGACCTTGGCCAGCACGGCCCATTGCGCGCGGGTGATGCCGAAGCGCGACGCCTCCTTGTCGGCATAGACGCGCAGCAGGCGGTAGAGCTCGCCGAGCGTGAACAGGAAGTTCTGGTCGACCGACCCGCGGGTCATAAGCTTTGTCTCCAATGAGCTTGAATATAATAAGCAAGCTTATGATTATTTCATGGCGGAAGAACGCGGTGCTGTCCCGCAGCAAAAGCATGGCTGACCGCCGCGGCGCCGGTCGTGCTTTGGGTTCCCCGGCCGAAATGCTAGAAGGCGGGCCGAATGTCACTCGCAAAGCCGGCCTTTCCGACGCCCGACCACGATCACGGCCGCTGCACCGCGGACGCGCTGGCGCATGCGGAAGCGGTTTGCGAGCAGCGGGCGCAGAAATTCACGCCGATACGCCGCCAGGTGCTGGGTGCGCTGCTGTCCAGCCATCGCCCGCTCGGGGCCTATGAGGTGATCGACGAGCTCGCCAAGTCGATGGCGCGACCGGCGCCGATCACGGTCTACCGCGCTCTCGATTTTTTGATGGCGAACGGCCTCGTTCACCGCATCGAAAGCCGCAACGCCTATCTCGCCTGCGCCGCCCACGACCATGACGCGACCTCGGCGGTCGCGTTCCTGATCTGCGAGCGCTGCGCTCTCGTCGGCGAGATCCCGTCAGGGTCGTTCGCCACGGAGCTCAATGCCGCGGCGCGCGCGTCAGGTTTCGCGCCAAAGCTGTCCGTCGTCGAGATCACGGGCCTCTGCACCCATTGTCAGAAAACGTCTTGAAGCAACAACGGCGCAAAGCCGGATCCCGGGAAGACATGTCCTCACATCAAGCCAATCCGCCCGCCGCGCGCCCCCTCAGTGCCGGCGCCATAGCCCTGATGCTCATGCTGTGCCTGACCTGGGCCTTCAACCAGATCGCCGTGAAGCTGGTGCTGCCGGACATTCCGCCGATGCTGCAGGCGATGATCCGCTCGATGGGCGCGCTGCCGGTGCTGTTCATCATCGGCAGCTTGCGCGGCGTCAAATTCTTCGAGCGTGACGGCACGTGGAAGCCCGGGCTGATCGCCGGGCTGATGTTCGGCATCGAGTTCGTGCTGATCTTCCAGGGCTTGCGCCTGACCTCGGCGTCACGCGCGGTGGTGTTTCTCTACACCGCGCCGTTCTTTGTCGCGCTCGGCTCCTACCAGATGCTCGGCGAGCGTCTCGGCAGCACGCAATGGCTGGGCCTTGCGGTGAGCTTCGCCGGTGTCGCGCTCGCGATCGGCGTGCCGCAGGCCAATGTCGATTCGCACGTTCTGCTCGGTGATTTCATGATCGTGCTTGGCGCGTCGCTCTGGGCGGCGACCACGCTGGTTGCCAAGGGCACCCGGCTGCGCTTCGCTGCGCCGGAGAAGGCGCTGGGCTATCAGGTCGCGACCTCGATTCCGATCCTGGGGGCGGCTGCCCTGCTGGCCGGGGAATCCATCACCCACACTCCGTCGCCGCTGTCGTTCGCCCTGATGGCTTTCCAGGCGATCTGGGTGGTTGGAACCACGTTCACGCTTTGGTTCGCGCTGGTGAAGACCTATTCGGCCAGCAAATTGTCGGCTTTTACCTTCATCACCCCTTTGTTTGGCGTGGTGGGTAGCTATTTCATCATGCACGACACCCTAAGCTTGGCCTTCGGGGCGGCTGCCGTCCTTGTCATTGCTGGGCTTTTTCTGGTTAACCGTCCGAGCCAAACGGCCGCGGCGCCAGCTGATGCATTGCTGAACGTCACCAAAACCTGATATTTGGACCCCATGAACAAGCTCGAAAACCCCCTCGATTCCGATATCGCAGGCCCGGCGCCGCGTCACCGGACCACCCAGGTCAAGGTCGGCGACGTCGCCGTCGGCGGCGGTGCGCCGATCGTCGTGCAGTCGATGACCAACACCGACACCGCCGACATCGACGGCACCATCGCCCAGGTCGCAGCGCTCGCGCGCGCCGGTTCCGAAATGGTCCGCATCACCGTGGACCGCGAGGAAGCCGCTGCCGCCGTTCCGCACATCCGCGACGGCCTGCTCAAGCGCGGCATCACCACGCCCTTGATCGGCGACTTCCATTACATCGGCCACAAGCTGCTTGCGGCTTATCCGGCCTGCGCCGAGGCGCTGGCCAAGTACCGCATCAATCCCGGCAATGTCGGCTTCAAGGACAAGCGCGACACCCAGTTCGCCGACATCATCGAGATCGCGAACAAGAACAGCAAGCCGGTGCGCATCGGCGCCAATTGGGGTTCGCTCGACCAGGAGCTGCTGACCAAGCTGATGGACGAGAACGCCGCGTCCGCCAATCCGCGTGACGTGCGCGCGGTGACGCGCGAGGCGATGGTGCAGTCGGCGCTGCTCTCGGCCGCGCGCGCCGAAGAGCTCGGCATGCCCAAGGATCGCATCATCCTCTCGGCAAAGGTCTCGGCGGTGCAGGATCTCATCGCGGTCTATCAGGATCTCGCCAGCCGTTCCGACTACGCCATCCATCTCGGCCTGACCGAGGCCGGCATGGGCACCAAGGGTATCGTGGCGTCCTCGGCCGCGCTCGGCATCCTGCTGCAGCAGGGCATCGGTGACACCATCCGCATCTCGCTGACGCCGGAGCCCGGCGGCGACCGCACCCGTGAGGTGCAGGTCGGCCAGGAGCTGTTGCAGACCATGGGCTTCCGCACCTTCGTGCCGCTGGTTGCGGCCTGCCCCGGCTGCGGCCGCACCACCTCGACCACGTTCCAGGAACTGGCGCGCTCGATCCAGGACTTCATCCGCGACGAGATGCCGAACTGGAAGAGCAAGTATCCCGGCGTCGAGGAGCTCAACGTCGCGGTGATGGGCTGCATCGTCAACGGCCCCGGCGAATCCAAGCACGCCAACATCGGTATCTCCTGCCCGGCACCGGCGAAGCACCGGCTGCGCCGGTCTTCGTCGACGGCAAGAAGTTCCGCACGTTGCGCGGGCCGACGATCTCCGCCGACTTCAAGGCGCTGGTGATCGATTACATCGACCAGCGTTACGGCCAGGGCGCCAAGGCGCCGGTGACCGCGGCGGAGTAGTTTTACTCTGCTTTTACGGCGCCTGCGTAGCCCGGATGGAGCGAAGAGACTGGGCAAGAATCTAGCCGTTTGTGCAGAGGAGTGTACGATTCGGTATGACGAGATCGTATGTTCAAGACCGGGGTAAGCCGGGATCAGGCGAGCTTTCTTCCGCCGAGAGTGGAAGATTACGTGGCTGGCGACAACCCTGTTCGCGCCATCGATGCTTTTGTCGCAGCGCTGGATCTTAAACGGCTTGGCTTCGGCCATGCTGGGTCAGGCGGCGGGGCAGGACAACCTGCTTACGATCCCGCCGACCTGCTGAAGCTCTATCTTTATGGCTACATCAACAGAATCCGCTCCTCGCGCGCTCTTGAACGCGAGGCCGGGCGCAACCTCGAACTTATCTGGCTGATGAAGCACCTGGCGCCCGGCTATCGTACCATTGCCAATTTCCGCCGGGACAACTGGAAGGCGCTCAAGGCGGCGAACCGGGAGTTCGTGCTGCTGATGCGTGAACTCGACCTTCTGGGTGGTGAGGTGGTGGCGATCGACGGGGCGTTTTTGATGGCAACGCCAGCAAGGCGAGCATCAAGACGCAACGCCGACTTGCCAAGCGGCTGGCGGAGATCGAACAGGAGATTGAAGCCTATGGTGCCGCGCTGGAGGCCAACGACAGCGTGGAGGCGGAACGTCCGCCGGCGGGGCCAGATGGTGGCGGGGGCGAAGGCGGCGGGGACGTCGCGCAGAAGGTGGCGACCTTGATGGCCAAGCGCACAGCCCTGAAGGCGGATTTGGCGCGGCTGGAAGAGAGTGGTCAGACGCAGTTGTCGCGAACCGATGCGGATGCCCGCTTGCTGGCAAAGAACGGCCAGGTGGTGGCGGGCTACAACGTTCAGATCGCCGTCGACGACAAGCACAAGCTGATCGTGGCGAGCGAGGTCGTCAACGACGGCAACGACACCGGCCAGCTTTACGATATAGCCAAAGCCGCGAAGGAGGAGCTTGGCGTCGAGACGCTCACGGCGCTGGCCGATACCGGTTATTACAACGGCCACACGCTGAAGGACTGCGAGGAGAACGGGATCGTGGCCTACGTTCCGCAAGCCAGGCGGACCGCGCGGCTCGAAGCGCAAGATCGCATCAGCCATGAAGAGTTCGCCTATGACACCGAAGCCAATGTCTATCGCTGTCCCGCCGGCAGGCTCCTGAGCCCGACGGACGGCCGCAAGACCAACGGCAAACGGATCGAGATCCGGTATGTCAGCCGCAAATCCGACTGCGACGCCTGCGCGCTACGCTCACGCTGCCTCTCTGCCAAGACGCCGACGCGCACCGTTTACCGCTGGGAGCATGAGGCGGTGCTCGAGCGGCATCGTGCGCGGATGCAGGACGCCGACGCCCAGATGCGACGCCGGGCAGAACTCGCCGAACATCCCTTCGGTACCCTGAAATGCCGGGCGGGCTATCGCCACTTCCTCGTTCGCGGCTTCGACAAGGTGCGCGGCGAATGGAGCCTGATGGCACTCTGCTACAACTTCTCCCGCGTGCTGAACATCCTCGGCAGCGACAGTTTCATGGCTTATCTGGCCAACCGCCATCCATATTGGGCGTTCTTGCTGCTCAAAGCCGTCTCGGCCATCGTCAACCGCCTACAAGCCAGCATGCCGCTCTCCCAAGGCAAAGTGCGCCTGACCTTCGCCATAGCCACATAATCAGCGCGCAATACAATTCTTGCCCAGTCTCGAAGCGAAATCCGGGGCCGCTCGCACGCTGATTGACTGCTCCCGGATTGCGCTTCGCTCCATCCGGGCTACCATGCTCCCAATCAACAATGATCGGGAGCAACGCCCATGAGCTCACTCGCCGGCAAACAAGGTCCGCGTTATCGCCACACGGCGGAGGACGGCGCACCTTACGAAACCATCGCGGTCGAAAAGCTCACCCCCATCATCGGCGCGGAAATCTCCGGCGTCGACATCGGCAAGCTGGTGTCGGACGATGCCCGCTCCAACCAGCAGATGGATGAGATCCACCGCGCGCTCGCCGAAAACCTCGTCATCTTCTTCCGCGAACAGGCCATCACGCCGCAGCAGCATCTCGCCTTCGGCCGCAAGTTCGGCGAGTTGCATGTTCATCCGGCCGCGCCGCACGAGGACGAGGACCCGGCGCTGATGAAGATCTATGCGGATGCGAACTCGCCGCGCGCGAACGGCGAGGGCTGGCATTCCGACGTCTCCTGCGACCTCGAGCCGCCGATGGGCTCGATCCTCTACATCAAGCAGTGTCCGCCGCGCGGAGGCGACACGCTGTTCGCCAACATGTACGCGGCCTATGAGGCGCTGTCGGATCGCATGAAGGCCTATCTCGACGGCCTGACCGCGCTGCATGACGGCGAGCCGATCTATCGCGGACTCTACGCCAATTACGGCGTCGCCGATCGCTCGTCCTATCCGAACGCCGAGCACCCGGTGGTGCGCACCCATCCGGTCACGGGCAAGAAGGCGCTCTACGTCAACCGCGGCTTCACCCGCCACATCAACGGCATCCCGCGCGACGAGAGCGACGCGATGCTGGCCTATCTCTACCAGCACGTCGAAAACCCGCTGTTCCAGTGCCGCTTCCGCTGGACCGAGAACGCCATCGCGTTCTGGGACAACCGCTGCACCCAGCACCGCGCGATGTGGGATTACTGGCCGCACACGCGCTCGGGCACGCGGGTGACGGTGAAGGAGGAACGGCCGGTGTGAGCATATCGTGGCGCATCACCGCCGCTATCGCTGTCGCGTTGATCCCGCTGCTGGTGTGTTCGGCTGATCATGGCGACGCAGCCGGGGCGCGGAAGGCCGCAAGGGCCAGGCGCAGGCCGCCTGTTCCGGAGACCTGCGAGCCGCGCAAATTCAGGATCATCGTGGATGTCGGACACACCTCGGAAGCGCAGGGCGCGACCAGCGCGCGCAACGATGTGGAATTCGGCTTCAACCTGCATTTGGCCCGGCTGATCGGACAGCGCTTGACGTCGGCCGGCTTTGCCGCGACTCGCGTGCTGGTGACCGAAGGCAAGGCGCGAGCGAGCCTGCTCAAGCGCGTCGGCACGGCCAACGCCGGGCATGCCGATTTCTTCCTGTCGATCCACCATGATTCCGTGCCGGACAAGATGCTCGAGGACTGGGAATTCGAGGGCGCCGGGAGCCATTTCAGCGACCGCTTCAGCGGCCATTCACTGTTCGTGTCCGAGCGCAATCCGCACTTCGCCGCCAGCCTCGCCTTCGCCCGGTTGCTGGGCCGCGAGCTGAAGGAGAAAGGCCTGCAATACGCCACGCAATACAGCCTGCCGCTGATGGGACGTTACCGGCATCCCCTGCTCGACAAGGATGTCGGCGTCTACCGCTATGACGGCCTCGTCGTGCTCTCGCAGACCCGAAGCGCCGCGGTGCTGCTGGAGGCCGGCTCGATCATCAACCGTGACGAGGAGATGGCGATGAATTCGCCGGAGCGGCAGGAGCTGATTGCGACCGCCGTGGTGACGGCGATGCGGGCCTATTGCGAGAAGGGGTAGGTTTACGATCCTAAGGCCGGCGTTCCTGAGCTCCATGACGCACGTGGAGAATCACGATCTCGGCGTCATCGGGATTGACAGTGTAGAATACGAGATAAGGGTAACGAACGGTTGGGAACATGCGGACGCCGGGTTCGTCGGTAAGATGGCCAGCCTCGGGAAAATCCTGGAGGAGGCTGGCGACGGCCTTGATGCGCTCAACCACCGCAGCTGCGGCCGTGCGATTGTGTTCGTGAATATAGGAGAATATCTCGTCGATGTCCGAAAGCGAGCTTTCGGACCAGCGCACTCTCATGCGCTGTAGCGATTGAAAACGGCGGCGACCGCGTCGTCGCTTGCCAGCCGCCCTTCACGCATATCCTTCAGGCCGCGGCGTACGGCACTTCGTTCGTCGTCGCTGAGCCGGTAGATGCCGAGATGCCTGTTTTCGATGTCGGTCACGGACCGCATCAGCTCTTCCTGAGCCTCCTCGGGCCAGGCCGACACGCGTTCCAACAATATCTCAAGGGCTTGCTTGGTCATCCAGCAACAGTAGCAGAGGACGCGGCGATTTGCACGCCCTACAGCGGCGCTCCCTGATACTCCCGGTTCGCCAGGCTCGCCTCCTCCAGGTCCAGGTCGCGCTCGATCCGGCGTCGTGTCTCGTCCGTGATCTGACCGTCGCGCAGCAGGTCGTGGATGAACTTGCGCTCGGCGCTGATCAATTCGCGGGTCAGTGCGGTGCCGGCGGCGGAGACGTCGTGGTGGGTGGGGTCGAGTGACTCAGGCAGCTGGTTGACGCGGATCTCGTGACGGGCACGCAGCAGCCGCATCACCTCGTCCGAGACCTCTTTCTCTTCGGCCAATGCATCCAGCGATTTCAGCGCGGCGTCGAGCGCCTGGCGCCGTGCCGCGATCTCGGCCGCGTGCTCGGCGGCATGCTCGTTGCGGCCGGCCTCCGCGATGCCGAGCCAGCGAACCACCGGCGGCAGCGTCAGGCCGACGCCGATCAGCGTGATGAAGATGACGCCGAAGGCTACGAACAGGATCAGGTCGCGATACGGGAAGGCAGCGCCATCGGGCAGCGTGAACGGCAGCGCCAGCGCAGCGGCCAGCGACACCGCGCCGCGCACGCCGGTGAATGCGAGCGCGAACGGCCATTGCCAGGGCGGCGACGGATCGCGCCTGCGCAGCGATTTGCTGAACATCCGCGGCAGATAGGTCGCGGGGTAGAGCCAGGTGAAGCGCGCCAGAACGATGATCGCCATGACCACGGCGGTTGCGATCATGATGTTGTCGAGCGGGAACGCTTTCGATTTCTCGTAGAGCGCGCGCATCTGGAAGCCGGTGAGCAGGAACAGCAAGCCCTCGATCAGATAGATGATGAGGTCCCAGAAGAAGATGCCTTGCAGGCGCGTTGACGCCGAAATCAGCAGCGGCCCGTTCCAGCTCACATAAAGACC
This sequence comes from Bradyrhizobium sp. RDM12, assembly GCF_051917485.1. Classification (NCBI taxonomy): domain Bacteria; kingdom Pseudomonadati; phylum Pseudomonadota; class Alphaproteobacteria; order Hyphomicrobiales; family Nitrobacteraceae; genus Bradyrhizobium; species Bradyrhizobium sp. RDM12. The sequence goes on along the minus strand of NZ_CM133064.1, from coordinate 929,492 downwards.
GCAGGCGACGGTGGCGATCACGCCGGAGCCGCCGACATGCTCGGGCAGCCAGTAGGATACGTAGGGCGTGATCAGCGACAGCGTCAGCTCGACCTGCGGATCGCAGGACCATTTGCGGAAGCGGAGGGAGAGCCAGCCGATACCGATGCCGAAGGCGATTTCGCCGGCGACGATCAGGGCAAATTCGCCGGCCGCCAGCGGCAGCGAGAAATGCCCGACCACGATCGCAGCGAGCGCGAAGCGGTAGAGGATCAGCGCGGTGGCGTCGTTGGCGAGCCCTTCGCCCTCGAGGATGACCATGAGCCGGCGCGGCATGTTCAGCCGTCGCGCGATCGCGAGCGGCGCCACCACGTCGGGCGGCGCGACGATGGCCCCCAGGAGGAAGCCGATGCTCCAGGGCAGGCCGATCACGTAATGAGTGGCCGTCGCGACCATCGCCGCGGTGAAGATCACGGCGCCGACCGCGAGCAGCACGATCGGACGCAAATTGTTCCTGAACTCGCGCCAGCTCATGGCCACACTCGCCGAGTAGATCAGCGGCGGCAGCACCATCAACAGCACCAGTTCCGGCGGCAGCTCCACCGGCGGCATGCCCGGCACGAAAGCGAGACCGACGCCGGAGAGCATCAGCAAAATGGCAGGTGCCATGTTGAAACGGCGGGCGACCAGCGCCGTGCCCGCCAGCACGGCGAGCAGGATCAGGAAGGTCTGGAATTGCGCTGCGATCATGCCCTGTCTTGGCCCGGAAGCCGCCAAGAGGTCAATGCGAGGCCGCTTACGACAATCGCTCAGTCACCATGCGCCCGATGCGGGCGAAAACCGCCTCGATTTGCGCCGCATTCGGCGTGCCGCCCTGGGTATAGGCCGCGATCAGGATCGGCGCATCAGGCCTGGTTTTGGCCCAGGCGACCGCGATGTCGGCCGATGCGTCCTTGCCGTTGTTGCCGGTCTTGTCGCCGATCTTCCAGGCCGCCGGCAAGCCGCCGCGCAGCCGGTTCGCGCCGGTCTTGCAGCCGACCATCCAGTCGATGAGCTGGGCTCGTGACGCCGGCGACAGCGCTTCGCCCGTCACCAGCCGCTTGAGATTGCCGGCCATCGCCGCCGGCGTCGTCGTGTCGTGGGGATCGCCGGGCGGCGAGCGGTTCAGCTCGGGTTCGTTGTGGTCGAGCCGCGAAATGGTATCGCCGATCGCTCGCCAGAACGCCGTGAGTGCGGCGGGACCGCCGATCCGCGCGAGCAGCAGATTGGCGCAGGTGTTGTCGCTGAGTTCGACGATCGCCTTGCACATGTCCGCGACCGACATCGCGCCGGCCGAGAGGTTTTGCTTCGCGACCGGCGCGTACTCCAGCAGGTCGGTCTTGCCATAGGGGATTATCGCGGCCAGCTTCTCCTCGCCGCGATCGACCCGCGCCAGCACGCAAGCCGCGAGCGAGGCCTTGAACGTCGAGCACATCACGAAGCGCTCGTCGGCCCGCCAGGTGAGCTTGGCGCCGGTGGCGAGATTCTCCGCGTAGACCCCGATCCGTCCGCCGCTCTCGCGCTCATAGGATTCGAGTTCAGGCGGTGCGTCCGCGGCGAGAGCCGGCGCAGCGGCCATCCAGCACAGCGAGGCAAGCAGGGAACGGCGGTCGAGCAGCATGGTGGACTTTCGGGCATCGTCATTGCGAGCGCAGCGAAGCAATCCAGTCTGTCACCGCGGCGGGATTCCGGATTGCTTCGGTTCGCTCGCAATGACGGAGAATGGGGGCGAGTGCGCCCGATTTCGGGCACTGGCGATTGAAGCCTCACTCCTTCAGATCATAGCGATACGATTTCGACACGATCTGCCAGCCATCGGCGAGCTTCATTGCCACCAGATAATCGGTGAAAAAACGCGGCGGCAGCTGGCATTTGACCTTGATGAAGGCGGTCTTGTCGTCCGAGCGGTCGATGGTGACGATGAAATCCTCGCGCGGTTTGCCTTCCGCCTTGGCCGATGCGCGCTTGCCCACCCGGTCGAGCCAGTCGGGCACGGTGAGCACCTGCAGTTCGCCCTTTTCGACCCAGCGCAGATCGGCGGACGGATGGAAAATCGCACCGAGCTTTTCGGCGTCGCCCTCGTAAAGACCGTCGAAATAGCATTGCACGACGGCTTCGACGCTCGAACGATCTGGGCTCATGGGTCATCCCCCTTGAATGATGGCGCGCCGCGAACTTAGTGGTACGCATCGAATTGCGCTATGGGTGTCTGCGCAATCTAAGCGAGGGCATCGTCATGACCGGATCAGAAACATCAAGCGCTCGCACCCTTGCCGGCGAATGCTATTGCCGCGCCCTGCGCTACGAGGTGGCGGATGCGTTCTCCTATGCGCTGAACTGCCACTGCTCGAACTGCCGCCGGACCACCGGTTCCGCCTTCAAGCCGTTCGCGGGCATCGAGTACAGCCGGCTCCGCCTCGTCGGCGGGGAGGAGCAGCGGATGATTTACGGGGACGACACCACCCATGACGCGCACTGCGCCCGCTGCGGCTCGCTGCTCTATTCGCGCGTCCGCGAAGGAAAATGGGCCCATGTCGCCATGGGAACCCTGGTCGATTCCCCTCGATCCGCCCGAGCGCCCATATTTTCGTCGGCTCCAAGGCACCGTGGCACGAGATCACGGACGATCTGCCGCAGTATCGGGAGCATATCCGGGATGCCTAGGGCAACCCGGCTCGTACGCACTTGGCGGGGAACCGCCAACGCAGCTCAGCATGGGGCTAAGCGGCGTCGGTGCTCGTCAAAACTACGGCCGCACGCACAGGTCCTCATCCTGAGGGCCGGCCAGCGGCGGGCGTCTCGAAGGATGGCCACAGGGGAATCGCTCCCCTATGCGAAGCCGTGACAATGTCGGGCGATCATGTCGCAATCGCACTCGCCGCGATGTTCACCGTCAATGCCAGCAACGCCGTATTGTAGATGAAGGATACGATGCCATGCGCCGTCGCGGTGCGGCGGATGGTCTTGTCGGTGATGCCGACGTCGGAGACCTGCGCGGTCATGCCGATCACGAACGAGAAATAGACGAAGTCCCAATAGTCGGCGTGATCATCCTTGTCGCCGCTCGGGAACTGCAATCCACCCAACGGGGGGCGATAATAATCATGGGCATAGTGCAGCGCGAACGTCGTGTGCACGGCGGCCCAGGATAGCGCAATCGTGGTGATGGCGATGGTCAGCTCCGCGGCGCCGCGGTGGGTACCGAGCTCCGCGACGATCGCCGCGATGCTCGCAAACGCGCCGATCGCCGTCACCAGCAGGATCACGAAGCGGCCGTCGTCCTGCATCGCGGCGCTGCGGCGGATGTGCTGGTGGTCGTTGCACAGCATCATGCTGTAGACCAGCACGAGATACACTGCGATCAGCGCATCCCAGCCGAGTACAAGCCGCGTCGTCAGCCGGGGCGAGCCCGGCAACAGCAGGCAGACGAGGATGCCGATAGCGAGCGAGATGAACGTCCGTGGCCGGGCGTAGATCAACCGCATCGGCCGTGACATCTGGCGGAAGCGGACGAGGACGGGATCTTCTTTTTCCATGCAGATCGTCCGGTGAGGCCTGAGCGGCAATCGCAGGTGCGCTCCCTCCCCCGCTTGCGGGGGAGGGTAGGGGAGAGGGTGTCTCCGCCAGCGAGAACCCCCAAGAGGAGAGAGCCCTCACCCGCGCCTTCGGCGCGACCTCTCCCGCAAGCCGGGAGAGGTGAAAACTCGAACGTCAGTTCTTGCGTTCGGCGACGAAGCGCGCGGCGGCTTGCAGCACGGCGGCGCGATCGCCGAAGATCGAGACGGCGCTGTCGGCGCGCGCGAGCAGGTCACGCACGCGCTGCTTTGCGCCTTCAATGCCGAGCTGGGTGACGAAAGTGGTCTTGCCGAGCGCTGCGTCCTGGCCGGAGGGCTTGCCGAGCGCCGCCGCATCGCCCTCGACGTCGAGCAGATCGTCGGCGATCTGGAAGGCTTCACCGAGCGCGCGGCCGTAATCGTCGAGCGCCTGATATTCCGCCTTCGTGGCCTGGCCGAGGACCGCGCCGGCGATGCAGCCGTAGCGCAGCAGCGCGCCGGTCTTCATCTGCTGGATGCGCGCGACATCGACCGGTTCACGATCGCCAAAGCGGCCTTCACCGGCGAGATCGAGGATCTGGCCGCCGACCATGCCGCCGATGCCGGCGCAACGCGCCAGGGCGCGGGTCAGCAACAGCCGTACATTGGCGTCGCGATGGATCTCGTCCCGGGTGACGATGTCGAAGGCGATGGTCAGAAGGCCATCGCCGGCGAGGATCGCGGTGGCATCATCGGTCTGCTTGTGCAGGGTAGGGCGGCCACGGCGCAGGTCCGAATTGTCCATGGCCGGCAGATCGTCATGGATCAGCGAATAGCAGTGGATGCATTCGAGCGCGGCACCCACGAGCAGCGCCGCTTCGCGGGGAACGGCGAACACGGCCGCGCTCTCGACCACCAGGAACGGCCGCAGGCGCTTGCCGCCATTCAGGCTCGAATAGCGCATTGCGTCCATCAGTCGCTTGGGACGGGCGATCTCATCGTGCAGGATGTCGTCCGACAGCAGGCGCCCGAGCAGGGCTTCGGTGTCATCAGCGGTCTTGTCCAGACGTTTGGCGAAATCGGACGGGGACGTGCCGGTCATCAAGAAAGGCTCCAGAACCAAAATTCGGCGGGACAATCCTTTATGAGCCGGCCCCAGTCAATCGTTTGGAAGGCCTAAAAAGTGCTGGAAAAGGCCCGAATTTTCACAGACTTAATGCCGAGGCCGTGAGCCGCGTTTCATTTTGCGCCGGAAAGGTCGATTTGCGCATCGTCAAAATCCTGCTGCTGGCGCTCGCGGTCGTGGCTCTCGCGCCCTATGTGGTCGCGCCGTTCTACCGCAGCGGCCATCCGGTCTCGACGCTGATGGCCTGGCGTTCGCTGACGGGCGCGCCGATGCATCGGGAATGGATCGATCTGGCGGCGATGTCGCCGTATTTGCCGCGCGCGGTGGTGGCGGCCGAGGATGCGCATTTCTGCAAGCACCACGGCATCGACTGGGGCGCGCTGCGCGAAGCCATTGACGACGCCAAGGAGGACGGTACGCCGTTCCGCGGCGCCTCCACCATCACCCAGCAGGTCGCGAAAAACCTGTTCCTCTGGCAGGGGCGGGATTTCGTCCGCAAGGCGCTGGAATTCCCGCTGGCGCTCTGGATCGATTTGGTCCTGCCCAAGCAGCGGATCCTGGAAATTTACCTCAACATCGCCGAGCTCGGTCCGCACGGCCAGTTTGGGGTCGAGACGGGCAGCGCCTATGCTTTCGGCAAGTCGGCTGGCGACCTCTCCCCCCGGGAAGCGGCCCTTTTGGCCTCGATCCTCCCGAATCCGGTCAAACGCAGCGCCAGGACCCCGGGACCGGGCGTCCGGCGACTGGCCGGGACCTATGTGGCAAGGGGGCAGGCGTCTTCGCTGTTGACCTGCTGGCGGGAAAATCGCTGATTTCGGGCTCTTTTCGGGCGTATTTTCCGTCCCAGAACCCTAGCTTTACGGCCAGCCTTCCTCTATAAGCCCGGCCTTGATCGGCATTCAGCTCGCCTCGCATTGCGGGTGCTGAGCAGTCCTTTCGTGGACGATGCCCGGATGAACATCAATCCCTAGAGGATATTGAAATGGCCGTTCCGAGACGAAAAACTTCGCCGTCGCGCCGTGGCATGCGCCGCTCGGCAGACGCCATCAAGAAGCCGACCTATGTGGAAGACAAGGACTCCGGTGAGCTCCGTCGTCCGCACCATCTCGACCTCAAGACCGGCATGTACAAGGGCCGTCAGGTCCTGAAGAAGAAAGAGTCCTAAAGACTCTTCTCGGGCAGGGTTATCCTCAATCAGGATGACGTGACCTGCCTGATTTCGGCCAATCCATGAGATATGACGGTGTCGGCGGCGGAGCGAATGCTTCGCCGTCGCATTGTCTTGCCCGGACATCTTGATCGAGAAGGCGCTTTGCCGATGGTCGGTTTCCCGCTGCTTCTGATTCCGCTCGCGGTCTACAACATCATCGCCTTCCTGATGCCCAGCGTGTCCTTTTCGGATGTGCTGTTCAAGGTGCCGATGATCACCGGCGAGACCTGGCCGGTCACGCTTGCCGATCTGCTGCTTGCGCTTGGCGTGTTGCTGCTGCTGCTCGAGGTGGTCAAGGGCGCGCGGCCCGGCGCGAAATTCCTGATGGATCATCTGCTGTCGCTGATCGTGTTCGGCGCGGCCGCGGCCGAATTCGTGATGTGGCCCAAATTCGGCAATTCCACCTATTTCCTGCTGGTGCTGCTTGCGATGGCCGATTTCCTCGGCGGCATCGCCCAACGCGCACGCCGGCGCATCGCCTATGTCGCCGCGGAGACGGTGGCGGTGCCGCGCAAGGCCAAGCGCCAGGCCGAGGCGCCGCCGCCAGCGACAGTGTTCGAGCCGAAGCTCGATCCCGTGTCTGCACCGCAGCCTGAATCGCCGCCCGCGCCCACGGCGCAATCGGTTGCCGAATCCGTTTTGATGGATCACCCCGCGCCGAAGCCGGGCATCGTATCGTCGCCGGAAATTCCCTCGCCGCATTTGCAGCCGGGCAACGGCACGCCGTCCTCGCCCGAAGAGCCGCGCTGATCTTGCCGCGACGCCGGTGCGCTCCCTTGCACCGCAAGCGGCAGGGCTATCGCATATGGGAGCGATTCCCCCGTGGCCATCCTTCGAGACGCCCGCCGTTGACGGGCCCTCAGGACGAGGACTGAGCATGGGGCCGTCGTTTTGACGAGCACCGATGCCGCTTAGCCTCATCTTGAGGAGACCGCGAAGCGGTCGTCTCGAACGATGAGGCGCGCACTCAGGTCGTGCAAAATGCGATATGCGATTGCCCTGCCGCTAGCGGGGCGAGTCGAAGAGAGGTGGCCGCGCTGATCGGTGCTACGCCACCTGACGCGTCCGTGAGGTGACGCTGGGAAGCGGGCGGTTGCCATAGGCCATGCGTGCGTCCTCGGACGAGCCGCGGCGCAGCCGGCTTGCCTGGGGCAGGTGCTCGGCATTGGCGATCAGCTGGGCGACGAAGCTCGGATCGGGGCGGGTCACCGGGATGCCTTTGTGGACCCATTCCAGCGTCGGTGTCAGCGGCACCACTGCGGTGCCCATCGTCCGCTCCACTTCGTCCGATCTATCAGTCGTCACCATCGTAACACCGTCAGGCCGGTCAACTGTCGCGTTTCGGGACGAAGCGCGCTGTGCCTGTGATGGTCTCGCAAGGCCTATGCCGGTCGAGCCTATAGGGTTCCGGGGGCTCGCAAAACGTGGTTTCCAAATTGTTTATCAACTTTGCCTAGGTTGGGAGGTGAATCTGGCCGTATTCTGTGCCGGCTCAGGACTCCCCGCTGTCCCGAAACGAGGCGCTTTTGACCCCAGCATTGCCGCAAGCCTCCGAAATCCTGGCCGCTCTTGGTCAGGCCGTGTTCGTCTGGGATATCGCCAGCGACGCCATCGTCTGGGGCGAGCAGGCCGGCGCCATCTTCCCCGGCATTCCCCTCGAGCGCCTCGCGACCGGCGCCGAGTTCGCCAAGCTGATCGAGCCCGCGCAGACGCTGCGGAGCGCGGCGCTGGCGCAGACATCCGCCGTGCACGGCACCGACGGCACGCCCTACCGGGTCGAATATGGCGTGCGCATGAGCGCCTCCGATCCCATGGTCTGGATCGAGGAGACCGGCCGCTGGTTCGCGGGTGCCGACGGCCGCCCGATGCGAGCGATCGGCTCCGTCCGCATCAACAATGAGCAGCACGCCCGCGACGAGGAGCTGACCAAGCTCGCCCGGCTTGATCCGCTGACCGGCGAGCTCAACCGCTCTCACCTGATCGCGGCGCTGGCCGAGGCGATCGAGGAGACGAGCCGCTTCCGCTCGACCGCAGCCTTCATGCTGGTCGGCATCGATCATCTTGCCCGCGTCAACGACGCCTTTGGCTTTGACGTTGCCGATGCCGTGATCCTCGACGTCGCCAAGCGCATTCGCGCGCGCTTGCGTGGCGGTGACGTGCTCGGCCGCTTCTCCGGCAACAAGTTCGGCCTGATCCTGAAGAACTGCACCGTTGATGATATGAACGTCGCCGCCGAGCGCTTCCTCGCCGGCGTCCGTGACGAGGTGGTGCCGACCAAATCCGGCCCGGTCTCGGTCACCGTCTCGATCGGCGCGGTCAACCTGCCGCGCTATGCCCGCAATACCGACGAGGCCATCAACCGCGCCCACGAGACGCTGGATGCCGCCAAGCGCCGCCGCGCCGGCTCGTTCGCCGTCTGGCGTCCAAACGCCGAGCGCGACGCGCAGCGCCGCGTCAACATCCGCGTCACCGACGAGATCGTCACCGCGCTGAACGAGCGCCGCATCAAGCTCGCATACGAGCCGGTGGTGTCGGCTGCCACGCGCGAGGGCGCGTTCCACGAATGCCTGGTGCGGATGGACCAGGGCGGCGGCCAGGTGCTGCTCGCGCCTGACATCGTTCCGGTCGCCGAGCGGCTCGGCCTCATCCGCCTGGTCGATCACCGCGTGCTCGAGCTCGTGGTCGCCGAGCTCGCGGCCGCGCCCGACATCCGCCTCAGCCTCAACATCTCGCCGGATACCACGATGGACCCCGATTGGTGGGCCGGGATCGAATCGCTGATGCGCGCCCATCCCGGCGTCGCCGAGCGGCTGATCGTGGAGATCACCGAGACCGTTGCGATCCAGGATATCGACGATGTCCGCGGCTTCGTGACCCGGCTGAAGAATTTCGGCAGCCGCATCGCCATCGACGATTTCGGCGCCGGCTACACCTCGTTCCGCAATCTGCGCAAGCTCGGCGTGGACATCGTCAAGATCGACGGTGCCTTCGTGCAGAACATCACGCATTCCGCCGACGACCGCGCTTTCGTGCAGACCTTGATCGACCTCGCCCGCCGCCTCGACATCAAGACCGTCGCCGAATGGGTGCAGGACGAGGAGGCCGCCGACATGCTGCGCGACTGGGGTTGCGACTACATCCAGGGCCGCCTGATTGGCCTCGCATCCGCCGACCGCCCGTGGGGTGCGCCGCCGGACAGCGTACTGCCGGCGGCAAGCTGAGGCATCGCAGGACGAAGTAGGGTCGCGTCACCAGCGCCACGATTTTTCCCTTTGAAATCAACGCCGCTTCTACTTTGCATGGGGTTGTTTTCGCGATGTCCGCTAGGAGATAGGCAAAGCGGGCTCACGCCACGCGGCGGACTGCGTTCAGCCGCTCGATAGCGCGCTCTACGTCCGCCGCGGGACACGGCTTGCCAAAATAATAGCCCTGCACCGCGGTGCAGCCGCACTCGCGCACGAACTCGAGCTGCTCGATCGTCTCGACCCCTTCCGCCGTTGTCTCGACGCCGAGCACGGAGCCGAGGCTCGCGATGGTGCGGACGATGGCGACGCTTTCCGGACTTTCGCCCAGTGTGCCGACGAAGGAGCGGTCGATCTTGATGCGGTCGAACGGAAATTTGCGCAAATAGCTCAGCGACGAATAGCCGACGCCGAAATCGTCGAGGCTGACGCGCACGCCGAGGGCGCGGAGCTGGTGCAGGATCCCGATCGTGGCTTCGCTGTCATCGAGCAGCGCCGTCTCGGTGACCTCGAGCTCGAGCCGCTGCGGCGGCAGGCCGGCCTCTGCAAGCGCGCTCGTCACCATCGTCACCAGCCCGCGCGCGCGGAACTGCACCGGTGACAGATTGACCGCAATCGTGACATCCGGCCATGAGGCCGCTGTGGCGCAAGCGGTCCGCAGCACCCATTCGCCGATCGGAACGATCAACCCGTTCTCTTCGGCGATCGGAATGAACTCGGCCGGCGAGACGAAGCCGCGCAATGGATGTTTCCAGCGCAGCAGTGCCTCGAAGCCGGTCAGCTCGGTGGTGTCGAGCCGCACCTGCGGCTGGAACACCAGATGGAATTGGTTGGCTTCCAGCGCGCCGCGCAGATCGTGATTGAGCGCATGCCGGCTGCGCGCTGCTTCTTCCATCTCGGGCTCGAACAACTGATATGCGCCGCGTCCCTTGGCCTTGGCCTGGTACAGCGCGAGATCGGCGCATTTCATCAGTTCGTCGGCGTCGAGGCCGTGGTCGGGCGCGATCGCGATGCCGACGGAGACGCCGACATGGATCGACTGGCTCTCCAGCGGCGGCGGATGGCCGATGATCTCGACCAGACATCGTGCCAGCCGCTCCGCCGATTGCGGTTGCGGCCCGCGCTGGAGCACGGCGAACTCGTCGCCGCCGAGACGGGCGACGGTGTCGTGCTCGCCGGCATTCTCCTTCAGCCGCGCGGCGACCCAGCGCAGCAACCGGTCGCCGGCGGCGTGGCCGAGCCGGTCGTTCACGGTCTTGAAATTGTCGAGGTCGAAGCACAGCACGGCCATGGCGCCGCCGGCGATCGCGACCTGGTTCAGCCCCTCGCCCATCTTCTCGCGGAACAGCGTGCGGTTGGGAAGATCGGTGAGCGAATCGTGCTGCGCCATATGCGCGACCCGGGCCTGGGCCTTATGACGCTCGGTGACGTCCTCGTAGGTGACGACCCAGCCACCATGCTCCATCCGCTTGTGGTTGAGCTTGATGATGCGTCCGTCGCTCAAATGGCGGTGCAGCGTGTGCTCGCCCTCGCGCAGCCGCTCGACATAGTCGGCATAGATCTGGGCGGCGGTGGTGTTCGGATGGATGCCGAGATCGCAGCTGTGCTCCATGATCTCGCGCATCGAGACGCCGGGCTTCACAATGTCGGGCGACAGGCCGTACATCTCGATATAGCGGCGGTTGCAGACGATGACGTGCAGGCTCGCATCGAGCATGCACAGGCCCTGGCTCATGTTGTTCAGTGCCGCGTCGAAGCGGCGATACTGCTCACTCAGCTCCTCGACCGCGCGTTCGCGCTCGGTGATGTCCTCATATGTGGCGACGAAGCCGCCCTCGGGCAGCGCACAATAGCGCACCGAGACCACGGTGCCGTTCGACATGCTCCGCCGCATCGGAGAGGAATCGCGGTCCGCGATGCGCGCGCTGGCGGCTTCAAGGAGCTGTTGCGGAGTGTATTCGGAAGCGAAGGCGCGGTTCGCCATTGCGCGCTCGATCAGCTCGGAGAGATGCGTGCCGGGCTCGCTCTGCTCCGGCGACAGCCGATAGATCTGCTGGTAGGTGGAGTTGCAGATGCGCAGGCGCATGTCGCTGTCGTAGAACGCGAGGCCATGCGCCATGTTTTCGAGCGCGGCATCCAGCATGAGATTTTGCTGTTTCAGCGTCTCTTCGTGCTGCAGCCGCTCGGTGACATCCTCATGCACGGTGACCCAGCCGCCGTCTGGCATGAACCGCGATACGCCCTGTACCCTGCGGCCGTCATGGCGCGTCACGAGAACGGTTTTCGGGCTCCTGGTCTGGACGTCGTTGATCCGGGTGTCGCGGAACTCGTCTCCGGACACGTCCGCCTTGTTGCCGCGCGACAGCCAGTGTTCGATGGCGGTGCTATGCGAGATACCCGGTTTCACGACCTCGGGGTCGAGATTGTAGAATTGCAGGAAGCGTTCGTTGCAGACGACGACGCGGCTGTCGGCGTCATACATGATGAGGCCGTGCGACATGTTGGCGAGCGCGTGCTGGCTGCGCTCGGTCTGAAGTTGCAGCTCCACCTCGAGCCGGGCGAGGCGGCTGACATCGTCGCAGATCGTCATCCAGCCGCCGTCGGGAAGCGGCTTCAGCTCGAGCGTGATGACCAGGCCGCTGGCGAGTGTCTGCCGCGTATGGAACGGCTTGCCCGCCGCGATCAATGCGATCCGCGCAGTGTAGAGCGCGTCAAGCTCACTTGCCGGGATATTGCCGAGCGCCATGCTGTGGGAGAGCACGTCGCGGTAGCGCGTTCCAATCCGGACGACGTCGGCCGACATGCCGAACAGCTCGACATACCGGCGGTTGACCAGCACGATCCGGTTGTCGGCGTCGTAAACGCAGACGCCTTGTTCCATACCGTCGAGCGCAAGCTGGCTGAGCGAGAGCAGCGCCTGCTGGCCTTGCTCGCGGCGTGCACCGAGCTCGTTGTCGCGGGTCGACGTCATCGGATCAGTGGATCTCGGTGGCAATAGACTTGATGCAAGGTAATTCAGCCACTGAGCGTAGCGAAGAGGCGGGAAAATTCCCTTAAGCGCCGTAGTTTACGGAGGATGACTGGTGATGAAGAGAGTGGCCGCATATCACGCGCGAAAACGCGAAAGTGACTGCAAATTAGCATTGGGAGAGCGCTATAAACCTGAGCGTGTTCCAAGCGCAGCGCCGACGCTACGGCCCATACAGCACGAGCTCCGTATCCGTGAGGTCGGCCAGCCGCGGGCGGTGCGGACCCTTGAAATATTTGCGGCGGCGCTCGGTATAAATACCGATAAGGCCCGGGATGGGTTCGTTGGAATCGACGAACACCGATATCTTGCCGAGCCGCAGCAGCAGCCGGCCGATGCGGCCGGCGCAGGCGGCGTATTCGGCGGCACTGCGGCAGTAGATCAGCTGCATCGCCGGCGGTGCGATGAAGCCGCGGCGGATACGCACCGGTTGCAGGATGAAGGGGAATACGCCTTTCGGCGTGCGGCAGACCAGGCTGAGGCAATTATAGCGCGCATGCCGGGTCAGCAGCTCGGTCTCCTCGTCGGAGAGCCCTTCGATCTGCTTGGTATGCTGCGAGATGACCTCGATCTTGCTCCAGCGCGGGGCGCGCGATAACGCCGGCACTGAGCAGAACAGGCCGCGGCAATAGGCGCGAAAGCCCTGCGTCTCGATGATCGGCCACGTCCAGACGGCCGGGCTGATGTTGAGATAGGTCACGTGCTTGTGCCGCTGCGCGATCTTGGTCAGCAGCGGCGCGTAATTGCGGTAGGCCGGCTCGACATACCAGCTCGACAGATTGCACTGGATGGCGGTCTCTTCACCGTCGCTCCGTGTGGTGTAGATCAGCAGCAGCAGCCCGACCGGCGCGCCTTCATTGTCGAGCATATAGCCGAAGCGCGGATAGCCGTCCGGCACCGGCCGGAAGGCCTGGCGGCGCAGGCCCTGAATCCAGTAGCTGCGCGAACGGCCGACGAAGCCGCGCGCCAACAGGTCCGCGACCGCGTCGACGTCGGCTTCAGTGATTTCGCGACATCGGACCTTGGTGTGAATCACGCTCGTCTTACCCGTGGAAACGATCGGCCTCTTGCCCTAGCGCCAGCCTTCGCCGTGAGCGTCAGCCGCAACCTGCGACTGCAAGCCCAGGATGTCCCGCACCTTGGCGGGCCATAAGGAGACATCGGTGCCGTGGGTGTGAAACATCGCGACAGCCAGGCGATCCATGCCGAAGGCGACGCAGCCGGTGTGCGCCGGCTCGCCATTGGCGTCCTGGATGCCCCAGGTCGTGCCGAAATGTTCGCGGTGATAGTTGAAGCTCATGCAGGCGGTCGGCTGATCTTCGGAGCGCAGCGGGATCAGCAGCTCGAACTTGAGCTGCTGCTGCTTCTGGCTCACGGCCTTCATCTGGCCGACGCGGCCGAAGAAAGGGTCGCTGGCATAGTCGACGCGGAAGGTCAGGCCGAGATCGGTCGCGATCGCCTGCGCGCGCACCATCCAGCGCTCGCGGAAATCGGCGACGTCATCGGGTGTGCCGATGCAGACATATTCTCGCATCCGGAACGATTGCAGCCGGTCGAGATGCTTTGACGGTTCGCGGCGGAAGCAGTCGGCCGCGACGTCGAAGCGCAGGCCGCCCTTCGGCAGCTGACCGCGGCTGGCTGCGATCGGATAGACGGGATAGCAGGCTGCAGGCGACAACACGAGGTCGGCCGGCGACAGCGACGAGGTCCAGTCGCCGCCGGCATCGAAGCGGCTCACCGCAGCATTGATTTCGCGTTCGGTGCCATGCAGGCCGCAGACGCAGCCGAGCAGATTCGGAAAGCTCTTGAGGTAGCCGGATTTCTCCAACTGGGCCCGGCTCATCACCGGCGGGAAGCGCATCACCTCGGTGCCGGCTTCGCGATTGCTGGTGATCAGCGCGGCGAGCTTCTCAACGATACCCTCATAGAGCGCCGTACGGGCGTAGACGCCGTCTGAGCCCATGCGGTGGAACAGCTTTTCCGCGAGATGATCGAGCGGATCGACGATCTGCGGCGCGGTTTCGGGCGAATCGGGGAGAACAGCAATGTTCATGTTCGACTTCCTGTTATCGGCAATTATTCTTGTTGGTCTCGAAAGCACGTCAGTCGCGAAGACTTGTCAGAAGGCTTGTCAGTCCCCGAAGGCTTCGTCAGTCACGAAGGCTTGCCGGAATGCCGCTCATCAGGGTCGAGGTGGCGGCATTGGCGAGAATACGGTCGTTGTTGATCATGATCGGCGACGACAGCACGTCGCGCAGATGGCGGCCCATGGTGAATTCGCCGTCGTTCCGGTAGCCGGACAGGCCCGCGGTGCGCATCGCATGCATCACGGTTTCGACCGCAAGCTCAGAGGCCTGCACCTTCAACAGCGTGATTGAGGACTGAAAGTCGAGCGAGCCGAGCGCGCGCTCGTCATGCTCGGCGCGGGCGAAGGCGTCGAGATTGGCCGATATCAATGCGCGCAGTTTGGCCAGCGACATTTTCGCGGCGGTGAAGTGCGCGGCGGCCGGCGGCATCTGACCGCCGGAGCTGCGGGCCGCCTTGCGAACGAAAGCCTGCGCGCGCGTGACCGAGGCAGCGGCAATGCCGGCCCAGGTCGACGACCAGCACAGATGCGCGAACGGCGTCATGGTCTGGGCGTGGATCTTGTCATAGGCTTCCGGGAACACGCGGTCCGCGGGGCAGTCGACCTTCAGCTCGAAGCCGGTCGAGCAGGTGCCACGCATGCCGAGCGTTTCCCAGCCCTGCGTCTGCTTCAGCGAATAGTCGTCCTTGGCGAGCGCCAGCAGCACCTGATCGGACGCAGCGGCTTCGGTGGCGCGGCGCGCGATGGTGACCAAGCCGTCGGCCTGGGCGCCGTAGGAGATCACGGTGGCGTCGCGCACCAGCGAGACGGTATCTCCAGCGTGGTCGACCGCCGCGGCGCTGGCGCGGATGTTGCCGCCATTCTGGCCTTCGGTGGTGGAGGAGGCCAGCAGCCACTGGTCGCGGGCGACCCGGCGCATCATGGTTTCCATCCAGGGAATGCCATGACCGTGGCGGATCACGCAGGCGACCTTGGTCGTATGCATCGCGTAGATCATCGCAGTGGAAGCGCAGGCGCGTCCAAGCGTGTAGCAGATGTCGGTGACGTCGTAGATCGAGGCGCCCAAGCCACCGAACTCGATCGGGATCATGGCGCCGAGCAGCTTCTGCTCGCGCGCGGCATCGAAAGCCTTGTGAGGGAAGCGGGCATCGCGATCGACGCCGTCGGCGTCGGCTGCCGCCACGGTGGCGGTGCGAGCCGCGCGCTCGATCAAAGAGGGGCCTTCGAAAAGGCTCGCTTGGGTCTCGTCGACAGTCAGGACTGCTTCACGCACGTTCATGCTCGTCCGCCTCCGTTTCGTCGTTCGAGATCGCCGGCATCATTTGCGATGCCGCTCGCGACCATCCGACCATCTTTGCTTGTGATTGGAGGCTACGGATTTAATTCAAATTCGTCGATGAAATAGAGGGTAAACGAACTGAAATTCCGAACGAACAGTTAAGGTCCGGTTGTTTGCATCGTCGAAAATCCGGGTGTCGCGTTAGGGTTTTGGAAGAAGCCAGAATTTCAGACAATCTGAGTCAGCGTTTACTAAGAAACGCGAAGTAATGGTGACGCCCATTGCGAGATCGGCCGGTGATGCCCATCGTACCCGGCAACTGGCCGATCTTTTATAGACAGATGGGACTTTGCCGATGCAGGCCTTCGATACCGATTTGCGCGATCGCATCACCATGCTGGTGAAGGGCATCCTGGCGCAGAACTCACTCACCGCCGATGTCACGCCGTCGACGAAACTCGTCGATGCCGGCCTGACCTCGATGGACATGGTCAATCTGATGCTGAGCGTCGAGGCCGAGTTCGACTTCACCATTCCGCAAACCGAGATTACGCCGGAGAATTTTCAGTCCGTCGAGACGCTCGAGCGCATGGTCGCCACCCAGCTGCAGCCCGCGACGGCGGCCTGAGTTCGGCGCAGGTTTCATTCAGCCCGGCAAGACCACAACACCCCGTTCCAAAACCGCCGCAAAACTGGCATAGCCTAACCATGTCGCAGGTCGCGAACGGGTGGAGCAGGCATGACGCAGGCGGTATTGGGCATCATCGGCGGCTCCGGCATCTACGATTTGCCGGGACTTGAGGGCGCGCACGAAGAGGTGATCAAGAGCCCCTGGGGCGAGCCGTCGGCGTCCGTGCGGCGCGGCACCATCGCAGGCCTGCCCATCGTGTTCCTGCCGCGTCATGACAAGGGCCACCGCCTGTCGCCCTCCGAGATCAACTACCGCGCCAATATCGACGTATTGAAGCGCGCCGGCGTCACCGATCTGATCTCGCTCTCGGCGTGCGGTTCCTTCAAGGAGGAGATGCCGCCCGGCACCTTCGTGCTCGTCGACCAGTTCGTCGACCGCACGCACAAGCGGGAGAGCTCGTTCTTCGGCAAGGGCTGTGTTGCGCATGTCTCGATGGCGCATCCGGTCTCGCCGCGGCTGCGCATCCATTTGGCCGCGGCGGCCGAGGCCGAGGGCATCGCGATCGCGCGCGGCGGCACCTATGTCTGCATGGAAGGGCCGCAATTCTCCACCTATGCGGAAAGCATAACCTATAAGACGCTGGGCTATTCGGTGATCGGTATGACCAACATGCCCGAAGCAAAGCTCGCCCGTGAGGCCGAGATTTGCTACGCGACGGTTGCGATGGTGACGGATTTCGACTGCTGGCACCCCGATCATGATGCGGTCACCGTGCAGGACATCATCCGCGTGCTGACCTCGAATGCCGACAAGGCCAAGGCGCTGGTGGGCCGCCTCGCCAAGGATTTTCCGCGCGAGCATGAACCGTGCCCGGTCGGTTCGGACCGTGCGCTCGACACCGCGTTGATAACCGCGCCCGAGGCGCGCGATCCAGAGCTTCTGAAGAAGCTCGATGCTGTCGCGGGGCGCATCCTGCGCGGTTGAGATGAGAAAGGCAAAATGCCATGAAGGTCGACAGCAAGCATTTCCGCAGCATCTGGCGCGATCGCGACGGCTGGTCGGTCGGCGCGATCGATCAGCGCAGGCTACCGCATGAGTTCGTCCTAGCACGCCTGACTTCATGCGAAGACGCGGCGATCGCGATCCGCGACATGCTGGTGCGCGGCGCACCGCTGATCGGCGCCACCGCGGCCTACGGCATGGCGCTCGCGATGCGCGAGGATGCTTCCGATGCCGGGGTGAAACGTGCCTATCAGAGGCTGGTCGTGGCGCGGCCGACCGCGATCAATTTGAAGTGGGCGCTCGACGAGATGCGCGTGACGCTCGCGCCGATCGATCCGGTCGAACGTGCGGAAGCGGCGTACGCCCGCGCTGACGAGATCGCCGAGCAGGACGTCGAGATCAACCGTGGCATTGCCGCCAACGGTTTTATGCTCATCGAGGCGATCGTCGCGAAGAAGAGACCGGGTGAGACGGTCAATGTGCTGACCCATTGCAATGCCGGCTGGCTTGCCACCGTCGATTGGGGCACCGCGACCGCGCCGATCTATCTCGCGCATGAACGGGGCATCAAGATCCATGTCTGGGTCGACGAGACGCGTCCGCGCAATCAGGGGGCTTCGCTCACCGCCTGGGAGCTCGGCCATCACGGCGTGCCGCATACGGTGATCCCCGACAACACCGGCGGGCATTTGATGCAGCACGGCATGGTCGATCTCGCCATCGTCGGCACCGACCGCGTCGCCGCCAATGGCGACGTCTGCAACAAGATCGGCACCTATCTGAAGGCGCTCGCCGCGCACGACAACAACGTGCCGTTCTACGTCGCGCTGCCGTCGCCGACGATCGACTTCACCGTTAGCGACGGCATTCGCGACATTCCGATCGAGCAGCGCAGCGGCACTGAGGTCACCGACATGACCGGCCGCACGGCCGACGGCCGATTGGAAACGGTGCGCATCGTGCCGGAGGGGTCGCCTGTCGCAAACTACGCCTTCGACGTGACTCCGGCGCGCCTGGTGACAGGCCTCATCACTGAGCGCGGCGTGCTGAAGCCGGACCGCGCTGCGCTCGCGGCTGCATTTCCCGAGCGGATCGCCGTCGCGGCGGAGTAGGTTTGGTTAGGCGATATATGGCCGCAGCCGTCATTGCTTCGCTGCGCTCGCAATGACGGAGAACAAGGCGCTAGCCCAGCTTCAATCCCGTCGCCGCCTCGAGCTCGGCGATCGCCTGCGCGCCGTTCGTGACCTTGATCGTGGTCATGCCCATCTCGCGCGCGGGCTTCAAATTGACGCCGAGGTCGTCCAGATAAACGCATTCCTCCGGATCGACCTTCAGCGTCTCGACCATCAGCTGGTAGATGCGCGCGTCGGGCTTGCGCAGGCCGATCTTGGCGGATTCGATGACGTGGTCGAACAGCACCATCACGTCGGCGACGTAGAGTGAACGGCCAGTCATGCTGCCGATAGCGTTAGCTGGCAGATTGTTGGTGATGCAGCCGGTCTTGAATTGTGCCTTGATGCGCTTTAGCGCCTCGACCATCTCGGGACGCAGATCGCCCTGGAGCAGCGGCAGCACGTCGCGCCCGCGCACCTCGGCGCCGAGCGCTAGCGACTCCATCGCAAACAGCTTGTCGAAGGTATCGATATCGACTTCGGCGCGCTCGAACTTGGCCCAGGCGTTTTCCAGATGATTGGCGGCATTGGTGCGCCGGATGATGTCGACGGGCAGGCCGCGCTCGGTCTCGAACCGCGAAAACGCCTCGAACGGCGAGCTCGTCAGCACGCCGCCAAAATCAAAGATCACCGCCTCGATCGCCACTATCCTGCCCTCGTCAGTTCCTTTCCAAGAGGGCTAGCATGCGTTATCGGCAAGGACCAGTCCGAAGCAATCGCGTATCATCCTCGACGCCGACGCCAGAGCGTGTTCCCATGATGAAGCTTGTCATTCTCACCGTAGCCGCGCTGACGCTCGCGACGCCCGCTCATGCCATCGTCGGTGGCGGCACGCCGCAAGCCGACGGCGTCGCGCGCGCGGTCGTTACCATCGTGGGCTCGCGCGGCAATTTCTGCACCGGCAGTCTGATTGCACCGAAACTGGTGCTCACCGTCGCGCACTGCGTGCAGCCCGGCGCCGACTACAAGATCGTTGATCGTGGCCCCGATGGCGCGCCACAGCTGCTGAACGTGCGGACTGTCGCGATCCATCCCGGCTTCAACATGCAGGCGATGCAGGCGCATCGCGCCACGGCCGACGTGGCATTGCTGCAACTGGAAATTCCACTCAAGGGAAAATCGACGGTGCCGGTCGGCATGCCGAATATTCCGATCCAGGTCGGCAGCCGCTTCACCATCGCCGGTATCGGCGTCACCGTGCGCGGCGATGGCAAGAGCGGCGGCACGACGCGGGTTGCTGCACTCATTGCCACCGGCCAGCCCGGCACGTTCCAGATCCGCTTGGTCGA
The DNA here is from genome assembly GCF_051917485.1 of Bradyrhizobium sp. RDM12. Lineage (NCBI taxonomy): Bacteria > Pseudomonadati > Pseudomonadota > Alphaproteobacteria > Hyphomicrobiales > Nitrobacteraceae > Bradyrhizobium > Bradyrhizobium sp. RDM12. The sequence continues at coordinate 909,876 of NZ_CM133064.1, read as the reverse complement.
TCCCGTAACCAACGGTGTTCGCGACGGAATCGGCGCCTGCACCGGCGATTCCGGCGGTCCCGTGTTCGAGGACAAGCCGAACGGTGCCGTGCTTGTCGGTGTCATCAGCTGGTCCACAGGACCGAACGGCGCCGCCGGCTGCGGCGGGTTGACCGGGGTCACGCCGCTGACGCTCTACCGCGACTGGATCGTGCAGACCGCGCGGAGCTGGGGCGCGGCGTTGTAGTTTGATCGCGACCTGATCTATGTCATTTTGCGGAGGAAGCGCGGTTGGCAACCATGCCCGTCGCGGAGGAAACGCGCCGTCTATCAAGGGCGGCCTGAAAAAGACAAGGCATAGAAGCAACAATGAATGTCGCTGTTCGCAGTCACGCTACGGCCAAACAGGCTACAGAACATTTTGACGTGCTGATCGTCGGGGCCGGCATCTCCGGGATCGGCAGCGCCTATCACGTCACGAAGCAGCTTCCAGGCACGAGCTACGTCATCCTGGAGACGCAGGAGACGTTCGGCGGGACCTGGAGCACGCATCGCTATCCCGGCATTCGTTCGGACAGCGATCTCCATACCTTCGGCTACAGCTTCAAGCCCTGGGTCGGTCCGCCGATCGCCACCGCCGAGGAGATCCTCGCTTATATGAAGGAGGTGATCGACGACAACGATATCGCTCGCCATATCCGTTACAAGCACAGGATCAATTCGGCGAGCTGGTCGAGCGAGCAGAACCTCTGGACCATCGAGGCGGTGACGACCGACACTGGTGAGGCGAGGACCTTTACCGCCAATTTCCTCTGGATGTGCCAGGGCTATTATCGCCATTCCGAAGGCTACACGCCGGAATGGAGGGGCATGGACCGCTTCAAGGGGCGCGTTGTCCATCCCCAGACGTGGCCTGACGGTATCGATCTCAAGGCCAAGAAGGTCGTCGTGATCGGCTCGGGCGCGACCGCGGCGACGCTAGTGCCGAACATCGCGGACACATGCGCGCATGTCACCATGCTGCAGCGCTCGCCGACCTATTTTCGCCTGGGTCGCAACGCCATCGAGATCGCCGAAGAGCTGCGCCGGCTCCAGGTCGACGAGGCCTGGATTCACGAGATCGTCCGACGCAAGATCCTATTCGAGCAGGATGCGTTCACAAAGCTCTGCTTGTCCAAGCCGGAACAGGTGAAGAAGGAGCTGATCGGCCAAATCAGCGCAATCCTCGGCCCGGACTACGACGTTGAGACGCATTTCACGCCGAGCTATCGGCCGTGGCGGCAGCGCATCGCCTTCGTGCCCGACGCCGATCTGTTCAAGGGCATCGCGAGCGGCAAGGCCTCGGTCGTCACCGACGAGATCGAATGCTTTGTCGAGAACGGCATTCAGCTTAAGTCGGGCAAGCTGCTGGAGGCCGATCTCATCGTCACCGCGACCGGCTTCAATCTCTCGGCCCTCGGCGATATCGCCTTCGAGATTGACGGCAAGCCGCTCGCCTTCGGCGACACCGTGACCTATCGCGGCATGATGTTCACGGGCGTGCCGAATATGGTCTGGGTGTTCGGCTATTTCCGCGCGAGCTGGACGCTGCGCGTGGATCTCGTTGCGGACTTTGTCTGCCGGCTGCTCGGCCACATGAAGGCGAAGGGCAGCAAGAAGGTCGAGGTGCGCTTGCGCGCCGAAGACCACAACATGCCGATCCTGCCCTGGATCGATCCGGAGAACTTCAACCCCGGTTACATCATGCGCGACATGAACCTGTTGCCCAAGCGCGGCGACAAGCCGGAATGGCAGCACAGCCAGGACTACTGGACCGAGAAGGACGAGATCCCGAAGACGGATCTGGATGACGGGGCGTTTGTGTATGGGTGAGTTGTAGTACCGAGATGAGGTGTGACAAGGGTTGCCGCATACTCCAGTGTCGTCCCGGACAAGCGTAAGCGCAGATCCGGGATCCATACCGCGGAATTTGTCGATTGCGGCTGGTGGCGGTCCAGCAACTCCAAGTCTTCGCCAAACCGCTCCCTGGGGCTATGGGTCCCGGATCAGCGCTTCGCTTTGCTGCGCTTGTCCGGGACGACAGCCTTTGTGGACTGAGCGGCGTCTCGACTCATTCGCTGCAGTGTTACAAATTCCTTCGCGTCGCATTCGTGGCAATCGCCGCCGCGGCCGTCCGGTTCTCTACGCCCAGCTTGGCGTAGATCTGCTCCAGATGCTTGTCGACGGTGCGCGGGCTGAGCCCCAAGATCTGCGCGATGTCGCGATTGGTCTTGCCCTTGCTGAGCCAGGCCAGCACCTCGCCTTCGCGGGTGGTGAGGCCGAGCTCGCTGGTGAACTCTGGCGGCAGCGCGGTGCCGGACTCCTTGGACAGCCGCAGCAGGAACTCGTTCGGCGCGGTCTCGCCCATGTAATAGAACCGGAGTTGCGGATTGTCGGGCAGGGTCGCCGCCTGAGATTTCGCGCTGCCCTTGCCTTTCGCTTGCTCCAGCCATTGCAGCAGTGAGGGCGGCAGGACGAAGTCGTCCGCCTGCGCGCCGTGATGATTGGCCAGCAGCTTTTGCGCTTGCGGTGTCGCCCACAGGATGTGGCCCAGGCGGTTGGCCGCGAACAGAAAGCGGCCCGAGACGTCGAGCGCGGTGCGCGCGCTCTGGGTCAGCCGCGCGTTGCCGAGATGGACGCGGATACGGGCCAGCATCTCCTCGATCACGATCGGCTTGGTCACATAGTCGACGCCGCCGGCGTCCAGCCCGCGCACGATGTGCTCGGTCTCGGCGAGGCCCGTCATGAAGATCACGGGGACATTGGCAAGGCCGGCGTCGCGCTTGAGCCGCCGGCAGGTCTCGAAGCCATCCAGGCCGGGCATCACGGCGTCGAGCAGCACGATGTCGGGCGTGATCTGGTCGACGATGCGCATCGCGCTCGCGCCGTCGAGCGCCACCATCACGGTCATCCCGGCGCCGTCGAGCGCATCGGTGAGCAGCCGCAGCGTTTCGGGAGAGTCGTCGACAACCAGCGCGATGTCGCGCTTTTTCGTCTCAATGCTCATAAGCATGCAGTGTTTTCAATGTGGTCATGTACTGGTCGAGGTCGAAGCGATCGACCAGCGATCGCATCTGGGCGACGAAGTCGGCATGTTCCGGATGCTCGCTGCCGATCTCGTCGAGCTTCAGCTGGATGCCCTTGACGTAGCCGATCTGTCCGAGTCCGATCAGCGCCTCTATGTGCCTGACAGGGGGCCGCGAGCCGCTCTCGGGATGCCACAGCGGCACGACCATCTCGTCGGAGCCGTATTGCCACTCGATCTTGAGCAGCTGGCGAATGGTCTCCAGCAGGCGCGGGATGTCGATCGGCTTCATCAGATAGCCGTCGTGAAAGGGCTGTGCGAGCGGTGCGCCATGGGCCTCGAGTGCGCTCGCCGACACCATCAGGATACGCGCCTGATGATGGCCGTCTGCGCGCAGCTGCTCTGCAACGGTCCAGCCATCCATGCCCGGCATCGAGATGTCGAGCAGGAACAGATCGGGCCGGCAGTGCTGCGCGAGCGCGAGGCAGCCCGGTCCGTCGGCGGCGCTGAGCAGGATGAAGCCGAGCGGCGTCAGCACTTCGCGCAAGAGATCGCGATGCACTGGATCGTCGTCGGTGATGAGGATGGTCTTGCGCGCGCCGTGATAGCCGGAGACCGGCGCCTCTACCGGAGCGATGCGCCTGGGGTTACTGACCTCCGACAGCAGCATCTTCACCTTGAACGTGCTGCCGCGGCCGACCGTGCTCGCGACCTTGATGTCGCCGCCCATCACGCCGGCGAGCAGCCGGCTGATGGTGAGCCCCAGTCCCGTGCCCGTCTGCGGTTGCGAGACTCCAAGCGCGCCGCGCTCGAACGGCGCGAAAATGCGTTCGAGATCGGCGCCCTGGATGCCGGGGCCGGTATCGGTCACCTCGAACTCCGCGACGGGACTGCGGTAGTGCACGATAAACTGCACGCTGCCGATCTGAGTGAATTTGATGGCATTGGAGAGGAGGTTGATCAGCACCTGACGCAGCCGCTTCTCGTCGGCATAGACCACCGTCGGCAATGTCGCCGGCCGCCTGAACACGAAGTCGATGCCTTTGGCGCCGGCCTGGAGTCGGAACATGCCGACGAGCTGATCCAGGAATTCGCTCAAACGGACCTCGTCGCGCGAGAGGTAGAGCCGTCCCGCCTCGATCTTGGAAATGTCCAGGATGCCGTCGATCAGGCCGGAGAGATGATCGGCGCTGCGGCGGACGACGCGGACCTGGTCGCGGGGCTTGGTGTTCAACGTCGTGTCCTGCTCCAGCAGCTGGGCATAGCCGCTGATCGCATTCAGTGGCGAGCGCAGCTCATGGCTCAGCCCCACCACATAGCGGCTCTTGGCGAGGTTGGCGGATTCGGCGACCTCCTTGGCGCGCTGGAGCTCGGCGTCGGTGCGCTTGTGCGCATCGATCTCCTGGATCAACAGCGTGGTCTGTCGTCGAGTTTCGGCCTCCGCTGCGCGGCGGCTTTGCTGGGCCAGCACGAACAGCCACGCGACGACGCCGATGATGATGCTGAGCGAGAAGAACACCTTCCACAGCACATTGGAGACTAGCGAGTTCTCGCCATGCACGCTCGCCGAGGTCTGCAGATAGATCAGCCCGAGCACCAATGCGACGAGGCCGGCGGAGACCACGAAGACGCCGACGTAGTGCCCGAACTGCGAGTTGATGCGCGCATAGATCGGCTGCGGCAGGATCTTGCCGAGCGCGTCCGAGAATTGCACCTGCGCCCGCGCGTGCGGTTTGCAGAGATCGTGGCAGCGTGCATCGAGCGAACAGCACAACGAGCAGATCGGTCCGGCGTAAGCGGGGCAGGACGTCATGTCCTCCGGCTCAAAACTGTGCTCGCAGATGCAGCACTGGATTGCCTCGATATTGGCCCAGCTCCGCTTCGGCTTGCGCGCGATGTAGAACTTTCCACCGGTCAGCCAGGCAATGATCGGCGCAGTGACGAAAGCCACCGTCAGCGCAACGAAGGCGGCGAGCGCCTTCATGGTCGGGCCGAACAGGCCGTAGAACGCCGCGATCGAGACGATGATCGCGAGCGTCATCGCGCCGACGCCGACCGGATTGATGTCGTAGAGATGTGCCCGCTTGAACTCCATCTGCGGCGGACGCAGCCCGAGCGGCTTGTTGATGACGAGATCGGCCACCAGCGCGCCGACCCAGGCAATCGCGACGTTGGAGTAGAGCGCGAGCGTCTGCTCCAGCGCCTTGTAGACGCCGATCTCCATCAGCAGCAGCGCCACCATCACGTTGAACACCAGCCAGACCACGCGTCCGGGATGGCTGTGCGTCAGGCGCGAGAAGAAATTCGACCAGGCGATCGAGCCGGCATAGGCGTTGGTGACGTTGATCTTGATCTGCGACAGCACCACGAAGAAGCCGGTCAGCGCCAGCGCGAGATCTGGATCCGACAGCACGTAGCGAAAGGCCACGAGATACATATGGGCGGGCTCGGCCGCCTCTTCGGGCGGCACGCCGTGGCTGAGCGCGAAGAAGGCTAGGAACGAACCGGCCAGAAGTTTCAGCGCGCCGAGCACGATCCAGCCCGGCCCCGCGCTCATCAGCGCGATCCACCACGACGCCCTGGAGGTGCGGCGGTCGCGCGGCAGAAATCGCAGGAAGTCGACCTGCTCACCGATCTGCGCCACCAGCGAGAACACCACGGACGACGCGACGCCGAACAGCAACAGATCGAAATGGCCGCCGGGATCGCCGTGCTCGCCGGCGAATTTGTGCCATTCCGTGAAGGAGTGCGGGCTGACCCACGCGATCGCGGCAAAGGGCAGGATATGCAGGACGACCCAGAGCGGCTGTGTCCAGAGCTGAAAGCGGCTGATCAGCGTGATGCCGTAGGTCACCAAAGGGATGATTGCGACCGCGCTGATGAGGTAACCGATCGGGCGGGGGATGCCCAAGCACATCTCCAGCGCGGTTGCCAGGATCACCGCCTCGATCGCGAAGAAGATGAACGTGAAGGAGGCGTAGATCAGCGAGGTGATTGTCGAGCCGATATAGCCAAAGCCGGCACCTCGGGTGAGCAGGTCAATGTCGATGCCGCATTTGGCTGCATAATAGGCAATCGGTACGCCGCAGAAGAAGATGATGGTGGAGACGACGAGGATTGCGGCTGCGGCGTTGGTAACGCCGTAGTTGAGGGTGATGGTGCCGCCGATTGCCTCCAGCACCAGGAAGGAGATCGCACCAATCGCGGTGTTGGCGACGCGAGCGGCGGACCAGCGTCGCGCGCTTTTAGCGGTGAAGCGCAGCGCGTAGTCTTCCAGCGTCTGGTTGGCGACCCATTGATTGTATTGGCGCCTGACGCGGTCTATTCGCTGCCGCCCTGCCACTTACACCCCACTCCCGAACGCGTCCGAACCTCTCGTGAACTCGCAAATCCCGTACCAAAAGCCTACGTCGCTATTTTGCGGTGCAGTATACGCGATCTTGCGTATGCTTGCAGTGCACAAATTCGAGCCATCCTCACGGCACCAATCTCGTGTCCTCGAACAAACAGTGGGGTGCTCATGTCAGACGAAGAAACCAAGGGCCTTTGTCACCGCTCCGGCGCAAATTATTGATGGGAATCGCTGCCGTCCCGGCCATCACAATGCTGCCGCGGGCGTCGTTTGCGCAGGCCCCGGCGACCTTGGCGGTCAATACCACCGGTCTCGCGGTCACTGACACCGAGGTGACGGTCGGCATCCTACACTCCGCTACCGGCACCATGGCCATCTCCGAAACCGGCTCGATCGAGGCCGAAAAGCTCGCCATCGAGCAGATCAACGCCGCCGGCGGCGTGCTCGGCCGCAAGATCAAGTTCATCCAGGAAGACGGCGCCAGCGACTGGCCGACCTTTGCCGAAAAGGCGAAGAAGCTGCTGGTCAACGACAAGGTTGCGGCGATCATGGGCTGCTGGACCTCGGCCTCGCGCAAGGCGGTCCTGCCGGTCGTCGAGCAGTATAACGGCATGCTCTATTACCCGACCTTCTATGAAGGCCTCGAGCAGTCCAAGAACGTGATCTACACCGGCCAGGAGGCCACCCAGCAGATTCTCGCCGGCCTGAACTGGATCGCGAAGGAGAAGGGCGCGAAGTCGTTCTTCTTCGTCGGCTCCGACTACATTTGGCCGCGCACCTCGAACAAGATCGCTCGCAAGCACGTCGAGAACGTGCTGAAAGGCAAGGTCGTCGGCGAGGAATATTATCCGCTCGGCAACACCCAGTTCAACTCGGTCATCAACAAGATCAAGCTGACCAAGCCCGACGTGATCTTCACCGACGTGGTCGGCGGCTCCAACGTCGCCTTCTACAAGCAGCTCAAGGCGGCCGGCATCGACCTCTCCAAGCAGGCGCTGCTGACGATCTCGGTCACCGAAGACGAAATCGACGGCATCGGCGGCGAGAACATCGCGGGCGCCTATGCCTGCATGAAGTACTTCCAGTCGCTCGACAATCCGAACAACAAGGCCTTCGTGCCAGCGTTCAAGAAGATGTGGGGCGAGAAGACCGTGATCGGAGACGTCACCCAGGCTGCCTATCTCGGCCCTTGGCTGTGGAAATTGACGGTGGAGAAGGCCGGCTCCTTCGACGTCGACAAGATCGCGGCGGCTTCGCCCGGAGTCGAGTTCAAGGGCGCGCCGGAAGGCTACGTGCGCATCCACGAAAACCATCATCTCTGGTCGAAGACCCGGGTAGGACGCGCCAAGCTCGATGGCCAGTTCGAACTGATCTACGAGACCGCCGATCTCGTCGAGCCGGATCCGTTCCCCAAGGGCTACCAGTAAGAGCGCGATCAGTAAGAAGCGCGGCGACCGTCGCGGTTTCCCCTCGAGCTCAAGCCGCTCCCTGGCGTGGACAGCAAATCCACACCCAAGACCCCCGCGTCGCGAATCTGCTCGCGACGCGGGACCTCATCCCTGACGGAGGACATCGATGTTCGGCGACTACTCGCTTGGTGACCTTGGCTCCATCTTCGTCATGCAGGGCTTTGCAGGGCTGATCCTGTTCTCTGTCTACGTCCTGATGGCACTCGGTCTTGCGATCATCTTCGGCCAGATGGGCGTCATCAACATGGCCCATGGCGAGTTCATGATCCTCGGTGCCTACGTCACCTGGATGACGTCGAATTTCTTCCAGACCTATTTGCCGAGCCTGTTCAGCGGCTACTTCTTCCTCGCGATGATCCTCGCCTTTGTCGCATCCGGTGCGCTGGGTATGCTGGTGGAATGGGTGCTGATACGGCATCTCTACAAGCGCCCGCTCGATACGCTGCTCGCGACCTGGGGCCTCAGCCTGATGCTGCAGCAGGCCTATCGCTCCGTATTCGGCGCGCGCGAGGTCGGCGTCGAGCTGCCGCAATGGATGCTCGGATCGCTGCATGTCACCGACAGCATCGAGGTGCCGATCAACGGCGTCTTCGTGATGTGCCTGACCCTGCTGATCACGATTGCCGTCGCGTATGTGATGTATAAATCGCGCTGGGGTCGTCAGGTGCGCGCCGTGGTGCAGAACCGCATCATGGCCGGCGCCGTCGGCATCAACACCGAAAAGGTCGACCGCTACACCTTTGGCCTTGGCTGCGGCATCGCAGGCGTCGCCGGCAGCGCCTTCACCATGATCGGCTCGACCGGGCCGACCTCCGGACAGCTCTACATCGTCGACACGTTCCTGGTGGTCGTGTTCGGCGGCGCTGCGAGCCTGATCGGCACCATCGCCTCGGCCTTCTCGATCTCGCAGACGCAATCCACCCTCGAGTTCTTCATGTCGGGCTCGATGGCCAAGGTGCTGACGCTGCTCGCCGTTGTCGGAATCCTGATGCTGCGGCCGCAAGGGCTGTTCGCCCTCAAGGTCCGCAAGTGAGAAACGGAGGCTGGTGCAATGACCGACAATCGCTTCTTCAATCGATCGGAGTTGATCGGAATTCTTTTGCTCGCGGTCTTCCTGGTGGTGGTGCTGCCGCTCACGCTCGACGTCTTCCGGCTCAATCTGGTCGCGAAATATCTGACCTATGCCTTCGTCGCGTTGGGTCTGGTAATCTGCTGGGGCTATGGCGGCATTCTTAGCCTCGGCCAGGGCGTGTTCTTCGGGCTCGGCGGTTACTGCATGGCGATGTTCCTCAAGCTCGAGGCATCGAGCGTGGAGAACACCAAGATCCAGTCGACGCCCGGCATTCCCGATTTCATGGACTGGAATCAGATCACGGCGCTGCCGCTGTTCTGGAAGCCCTTCAACAGCCTCACCTTCACCATCGCCGCCATCATCCTGGTGCCCGGCATCTTCGCCCTGATCATCGGCACCGCGATGTTCAAGCGCCGGGTCGGCGGCACGTACTTCGCCATCATCACCCAGGCGGTCGCGGCCATCCTCACCATCCTGATCGTCGGCCAACAGGGCTACACCGGCGGCATCAACGGCATGACTGATTTGCGCACCTTGAAAGGGTGGGACATCCGGCCCGACCACGCCAAGATCGCGCTATACTTCTTCGAGGTCGGGTGCCTGTTCGTCTGTATCATGATCGCGCAGTTCATCCGGCACTCCAAGCTCGGGCGCATCCTGGTGGCGATGCGCGAGAAGGAGGACCGTGTCAGGTTCTCCGGTTACAGCGTTGCGAATTTCAAGATCTTCGCCTTCTGCATCGCGGCCGTGTTCGCTGCGATCGGCGGCGCGATGTTCGCCCTCAATGTCGGCTTCATGTCGCCGTCCTTTGTCGGCATCGTGCCGTCGATCGAAATGGTGATCTACACCGCGGTCGGTGGCCGGCTGTCGATCCTTGGCACTGTCTACGGCACGCTGCTGGTCAATTTCGCCAAGACCAGCCTGTCGGAAACGTTCCCCGAGTTGTGGCTGTTTGGCCTCGGCGGCTTGTTCATCGCCGTTGTTCTCGCATTCCCGAACGGCCTTGCCGGAATCTGGGGCGACTACGTGCAGCCGCGCATCGATGGCCTGATCTCGGCACGCAAACCCAAGCCTGAAGGCTGGACCGACAGCTCGGTCGCCGACGGCGCCCCGGCCGAGTGAGGAGATCATCATGCTCGTAGGTCATCAGCCCAAGGAATTCCTGCTCGCCGTCGAAGCCCTGACTGTCTCCTTCGACGGGTTCAAGGCGGTCAACGATCTCTCCTTCTACGTCGACGAGAACGAAATACGCGTCATCATCGGCCCTAACGGTGCCGGCAAGACCACGGTGCTCGACCTGATCTGCGGCAAGACCAAGGCGACGTCAGGCTCGATCCAGTTCCGCGGCAAGGAGCTGACGCGGATGAAGGAGAACGAGATCGTCAAGACCGGTGTCGGCCGCAAATTCCAGAATCCTTCGATTTACGACGATCTCACGGTGTTCGAGAATCTGGAGATTTCCTATCCGCGCGGGCGCTCGGTGTTCGGTGCGCTGACCTTCACCCGCGATGCCGCCGTGCGCGACCGGGTGCACGAAGTCGCCGAGATGATCTTCCTGAAGGATCGGCTGAACATAAGCGCCGATCTGCTCAGCCACGGCCAGAAGCAATGGCTCGAGATCGGCATGCTGCTGATCCAGGATCCGGACCTCCTGATGCTCGACGAGCCCGTCGCCGGGATGAGCGTTTCCGAGCGGAGCAAGACCGCGGAGCTCCTCAACCGCATCATCAAGAACAGGTCAGTCCTGGTGATCGAGCACGACATGAAGTTCGTCGAGGACATCGCGCATAAGGTCACCGTGCTGCACCAGGGCCAGATCCTCTCCGAGGGGACCATGGAGAAGGTGCAGAACGATCCCAAGGTCATTGAAGTCTATCTCGGCCACTAAGGAGGCGTGACGATGCTGGCTATTTCGGATCTCCACGTCGCCTACGGCCAGAGCGAGGTGCTGCACGGGCTCAACGTCAAGGTCGCGCCCAATGAGATCGTCGCGATCATGGGCCGCAACGGCATGGGCAAGACCACGCTGATGAAATCGTTGATGGGCATCCTTCCGGCGAAAAGCGGCTCGGTGACCATGGATGGTGACGAGCTCGGCGGCCTGCCGAGCTATGAGCGCGTCGCCAAGGGCCTCGCCTATGTGCCGCAGGGCCGCATGATCTTCTTCGCCATGACGGTGAAAGAGAACATCGAGACCGGGCTCGTTGTCTCCGGCGGCTCTGAGGTGCCAAGCGACATCTATGAGTTATTTCCGGTTCTGCTGGAGATGAAGGGCCGCCGCGGCGGCAATCTCTCCGGCGGGCAACAACAACAATTGGCGATCGCCCGCGCGCTGGCGACCAAGCCGAAGGTGTTGCTGCTCGACGAGCCGACCGAAGGCATCCAGCCGTCGATCATCAAGGACATTGCGCGGACGCTGAAACGCATCCGCGATGAAAAGGGTCTCTCGATCGTCGTGTCCGAGCAGGTCCTGAGCTTTGCGCTCGATATCGCCGACCGTGTGCTGGTCATCGAGAACGGGGCGATCATGCGCGATGACCCGCGCGACAGCGTCGATGCCGCGCAAGTCTCGAAATATCTGTCCGTCTAACCAACCGTGTAAAAGGGGAGCTTCTCGATGCCAGAGACACTGATCAAGGTCGATCTCACCAAGTCGGCTTACGAAAATGACATGGTGCATAACCGCTGGCATCCCGACATTCCGATCGTGGCCTGGGTCAATCCCGGCGACGATTTCATCATCGAGACCTATGACTGGACCGGCGGCTTCATCAAGAACAACGATTCCGCCGACGACGTCCGCGACATCGACCTCTCGATCGTGCACTTCCTCTCCGGTCCGATCGGCGTTAAGGGTGCCGAGCCCGGTGACCTCCTTGTGGTGGACTTGCTCGACGTCGGTCCGATGAAAGAGAGCCTCTGGGGCTTCAACGGTTTCTTTTCCAAGCAGAACGGCGGCGGCTTCCTCACCGACCACTTTCCGCTGGCGCAGAAGTCGATCTGGGACATCAAGGGTCTCTACACCTCGTCGCGTCACGTCCCCGGCGTGAATTTTGCTGGCCTGATCCATCCCGGCCTGATCGGCTGTCTGCCCGATCCCAAGATGCTGGAGACGTGGAACAAGCGCGAGGCCGAGCTGATCTCGACCGACCCGACCCGTGTGCCTGGCCTGGCAAATCCGCCGTTCGCGGCGACCGCCCATGGCGGCCGCGCCAAGGGCGACGTCAAAGCCAAGATCGGCGCAGAAGGTGCGCGCACCGTGCCGCCGCGCGAGCACGGCGGCAATTGCGACATCAAGGATCTCTCGCGCGGCTCGAAAATCTACTTCCCGGTCTATGTGCCTGGCGCCGGTCTCTCGATGGGCGATCTGCACTTCAGCCAGGGCGACGGCGAGATCACTTTCTGCGGCGCGATCGAGATGGCCGGCTGGCTGCATCTGAAGGTCGAGGTGATCAAGGACGGCATGTCGAAATACGGCATCAAGAACCCGATCTTCAAGCCGTCGCCGATTACGCCGAACTACAAGGACTATCTGATCTTCGAGGGCATCTCGGTCGACGAGCAAGGCAAGCAGCATTATCTCGACGTCCACATCGCCTATCGCCAGGCCTGCCTGAACGCCATCGAGTATCTGAAGAAGTTCGGCTACTCCGGCGCCCAGGCCTATTCGATCCTCGGTACCGCACCGTGCCAGGGACACATCTCCGGCGTGGTCGACGTGCCCAATGCCTGCGCCACGCTATGGCTGCCGACGGAGATCTTCGACTTCGACGTGATGCCGTCGGCGGCGGGTCCCATCAAGCACATCACCGGCGATATCCAGATGCCGATCTCGCCGGACAAATAGGCCCTGCACTCCCTCTCCCCGTTCTTACGGGGAGAGCGTTGGGAGGGGCTGCCTCCGCACGAACGGTAGCAGTCAGATTGCGGAGACTCCCCTCATCCGGAACGCATCTTGCGATGCGTTCCGACCTCTCCCCGCAAGCTCACCGAACGCGAAGGGATACAACATGCCGGTCTATGAATATCTCTGTGACGATTGCGGTCCGTTCAAGGATCTCCGTCCGATGGCGGAATGCGACGATCCGCAAAACTGCCCGCAATGCGAGACGATGGCGCCGCGCGTCATCCTGACCGCACCGAATTTCTTCTGCATGCCGGCGGACAAGCGTAAGGCCCACGCCGTCAACGAGCGCAGCACGCACGCGCCGCAGTCGCTCGCGCAATACAAGGCCTCGCACGGCCCCGGTTGCGGTTGCTGCTCGTCCGGCAAGATCGTGAAGAACAAGGGCGCGTCGGACAAGACAAAGCCGGCGCGGCTGGTGACCAAGACCAGGAGCGGCGCCAAGGGCTTTCCGACCGCGCGGCCCTGGATGATCAGCCACTAATGCTCGCGATGACCTCAAACGAATAAAAGACAGGAGCGCTCAACATGCTTCACGGCGATATTTCCAGCAGCAACGACACCGTCGGCGTCGCAGTGGTCAACTACAAGATGCCTCGCCTGCACACCAAGGCGGAGGTGCTCGACAACGCCCGCAAGATCGCCGACATGCTGGTGGGCATGAAGGCCGGCCTGCCCGGCATGGACTTGGTCATCTTCCCGGAATATTCCACGCAAGGCATCATGTACGACTCCAAGGAGATGTACGAGACCGCCTCCGCCGTACCCGGTGAGGAGACCGCGATCTTCGCGGAGGCATGCCGCAAGGCCAAAGTGTGGGGCGTGTTCTCGCTGACCGGCGAGCGTCACGAGGAGCATCCGCACAAGGCGCCCTACAACACCCTGATCCTGATGAACGACAAGGGTGAGATCGTGCAGAAGTATCGCAAGATCATGCCCTGGGTGCCGATCGAGGGCTGGTATCCCGGCAATTGCACCTACGTCTCCGATGGCCCGAAGGGCATGAAGGTCAGCCTGATCATCTGCGACGACGGCAATTTTCCTGAGATCTGGCGCGACTGCGCCATGAAGGGCGCGGAGCTGATCGTGCGGTGCCAGGGCTACATGTATCCGGCCAAGGAGCAGCAGATCCTGATCTCCAAGGCGATGGCGTGGGCCAACAACGTCTATGTCGCGGTTGCCAACGCGGCCGGCTTTGACGGCGTCTATTCCTATTTCGGCCACTCCGCGATCATCGGCTTCGACGGCCGCACGCTGGGCGAGTGCGGCGAGGAGGATTACGGCATCCAATATGCGCAGCTGTCGAAACATCTGATCCGCGATGCGCGCCGCAACGGCCAGTCGCAGAACCATCTCTACAAGCTGGTCCACCGCGGCTACACCGGCATGATCAATTCCGGCGAAAGCCCGCGCGGTGTCGCGGCCTGTCCCTATGATTTCTACAAGAACTGGATCGCCGATCCCGAAGGCACGCGGGACATGGTCGAGGCGATGACGCGCTCGACCGCGGGCACGGCCGAATGCCCGATTGACGGCATCCCGAACGAGGCCGCACCGAGTAATTACTAGGTCACGACGGCCGATATCTGGGTCGGGTGGTAACCGCATCTTGCGCGGAATGGCAGGTTTTCCGGCAAAACCGTGACGCGGTTGCAACATAGCTGCCGGATTCCGCCTCGGTTGTGCGCCAAACGGACGCATTCGGATCCGACCGTAGTTCTACGAAACGTTCTCATGGCCTAAGGTCACTGGCGGAACAGCTGCGGCGGGGGAGTGTGACGTGAGGGGCGTGGGGCGACGGAGGCCGCGGGGTGAACTGGGCCGGTATGGCGCCGTGTCATGCGCCGGCGCATCGGCCGTCCTGACGCTCGTGTTCGGCCTCGGCATTTCGACCACGCCGGCCACGGCGCAATGCGCGCCTGATCCGGCCTCAAGCGGCCAGACCGTCACCTGTAGCGGCACTGATGCCGACGGCTTTCAGGCCGGCGCTGGCATCAACAGCCTCACCGTGAACGTGCTGTCGGGCGCGACGGTGAATGACAACGGCTCAGTCTCGATCGGCGTCAACGGCTCCAGCACCGTCACCAACAACGGGACGCTGTCTGCGGGCTCGGGCCTGACCGGCATCAGCGCGAGCAATTCGAATGCCGTGACCAACAACGGCATCATCACGGTGCTTGACAACGGTCTCGGCATCTCCGCGCTCGATCACAACGTCATTGCCAATGCCGGAACGATCACGACCGGCGACAGCGGCGCCGCGATCTCGGTCGGTGACAACAACACCGTCACCAACAGCGGTGCGCTGTCGGTCGGAGCGTCGGGCGCAGGCATCTTCGCCGGCCAGAACAACACGATCACCAATGCCGCGGCAGGCACGATCACCGGCACCAACAATTCGGTCGGGATCTTCGCGTTTGGCGGTGCGACCGTGACCAACGCCGGCGCGATCACCGTCGGCGATTCCACCGGATTCTCCGGCGGCATTCTCGCGATCAACGACCACAACACGGTCGTCAACACGGCCACCGGCACGATCTCGGTCGGGCAGAATGCCGCCGGCATCTTCATGCTGGGAAACTTTCAAACCGTCGGCAATTTCGGCGCTATCAAGGCGGTCGACTTCGGCGTCGGTATTGCCCTATTTGGCGATGACGCCAAGGTCACTAATGGCGGTTCGATCACGACGGGCGACACCGGGTCGGCAGGCATTTCGGTGCAGGGCGATCGGGCCGCCATCAGTCAGAGCGGGACGATCAGTGTTGGCTTGGGCAGTGCGGGCATCGCCTATTCCGGCCTGTCCTCCACAATCACGAACAGCGGGCGAATCACGGGGACCGATTTCGCCGAGGGCATCATTGTGTCCGGCGACGGCAACGTCGTCACCAACAGTGGCACGATCTCTGTCGGTCCCTCAGGCGTCGGTATCGATGTGTTCACGCTGTCGACGACCAACCAGGTCGTCAATACCGGCACCATCACGGTCGGCGCCGGCGGCGTCGGTATCAGCGTGAATGGCGGGGCGAGCGTCTTCAACTCGGGAACCATCAACGCCGCGACCGGTTTTGCTGCGATCGAGTTCTGTAGCTGTGGCTCAAATACGCTTACCCTTGGGCCCGGCAGCATCATCAATGGCTTCGTGCTTGGGTCCGGCACCTTCCAACTCGGCGGCACGGGCAGGGATACGTTCGATCTCAGCCTGATCGGCACTGGCCTCCAATACGACGGCTTTGCAACCTTCAACAAGGTCGACAGCTCGACCTGGACCGTGACCGGCACCGGCAATCAGGACTGGAACGTGCTCGGCGGCACGCTCATGCTCGCCGGCACCATCAACGGCAATGTGAGTGTTGCGGCCGGCGGTACGTTTGGCGGCGTCGGCACGGTCAGCACGATCGGCGTCAATGGCGGCACGCTGACGCCGGGCAACCCGACCGGGACGCTCACCGTGTCCGGCGATCTCTCGTTCACGTCGGCGTCGCGCTACTTGGTGCAAGTCTCCGGCACCAGCAACGGCATCGCGGTCGTCACGGGAACGGCGACGCTCGGCGGCGCCACGGTGGTGGTCGTCCCGACTGGTTCGATCGCGAAGCATTACACGATCCTGACTGCGGGCACGTTGCCCGACAGGTTCAACCCGGTCGTGGCGGGGCTCTCGTCGAATCTCCAGGCCAGCCTGAACTACGACCCGAACAACGTGCTTCTCGATCTCGCGCTGAATTATGGTGGCGGTCTCAACATCAACCAGCAGAACGTCGCCAACGTTCTGACGCACTACTTCGACAGCACCGGCAGCCTGCCCGTGGCACTGGCGAACCTCTCGCCATCCGGCCTGACGCAGGCCTCCGGCGAATCAGCAACGGGATCGCAGCAGACGACGTTCAATGCGATGAACCTGTTCATGAGCCTGTTGACCGACGTATTCGGCTCGGGGCGGAGCGGCACGCCCGGGGCGACGCCTTATGCCGATGAGACCAGCGCGACTGCCTACGCCGCATCAGGCAAGCGCCCGAGCGACGCCTTTGCCTCAATCTATCGCAAGGCGCCATCGCCGACATTCGAGCAGCGCTGGGAAGTCTGGGCGGCCGGCTTCGGCGGTTCTCAGACCACCGACGGTCGCGCGGCACTCGGCTCCTACAACACGACCAGCAGCGTCTACGGGACCGCGGTCGGTCTCGACTATCGCTTCTCGCCAGCGACAGTCGCGGGCTTCGCGCTCGCCGGCGGCGGCACCGGTTTCGGCGTCAACGGACTGGGCTGGGGCCATTCGGATCTGTTCCAGGCGGGCGCGTTCATTCGCCACAATGCCGGGCCCGCCTATGTCACGGCCGCGCTGGCCTATGGCTGGCAGGATCTCACCACCAACCGCATTGTCACGGTCGCCGGCACCGATCAGCTGCGTGCGCAGTTCAATGCCAATGCCGTTTCCGGCCGTATCGAGGGCGGCTATCGCCAGGCGACGCCGTGGATCGGGCTGACGTCCTATGCCGCGCTGCAGGCCACAATGTTTAGCCTGCCGAGCTATTCGGAATTCGCCGTGGTCGGCAACAACGCCCTCGCGCTCAACTATGCCGCCAAGGACGTGACCAGCACCCGCACCGAGCTCGGCGTGCGCGCCGACAGATCGTTTGCCACCATCGGTGGCGTGCTGACGTTGCGCGGCCGCGCCGCATGGGCGCATGATTTCAATCCGGATCGCACGGTCGGCGCGGTGTTCCAGACGCTGCCGGGATCGGCTTTTGTCGTGAACGGTGCCGCACTGGCGCGCGATTCCGCGCTGACCACGGCGTCGGTGCAGATGAACTGGATGAACGGCTGGTCCGCGTCGGCAACCTTCGAGGGCGAGTTCTCGAACGTCACGCGCTCCTACGCCGGCAAGGGCGTCGTGCGTTACACCTGGTAGGCTCTACCGCTTCTGGTGCGTTGGCTTGCGCGGCGGACGCGGCACGGCGGTAGGCGCGGGCGTTCCGCTCATCTTGTTGGCGGCTTCACTGACATCGAGCAGCGAACGGCGCGTGTCATCGAGAAAGCTCGCCGATTTCCTCCTCATCGTGTCGGAGAGCTCGTGCAGCCCCTTCACCTTTTCGAACAGCTCGTCGGCCTTGCCGTCGACGAAGCCGGGGACCACGCCCTCGATTTTCGTGACGGCCTTGTCGAAGCCCGCAAATGCATTGTCGACCTTGAGCATCACCGCGTCGATCTGGTCGCCCTTGCCTCTGAGGTCGGCGGTATAGTCTTCGAACGTGCGCAAGCCGTCCTTGATCGCCGGCGCGTTGCTGACGATGGTGCGATCCACGCTGTGCAGCGTGTCGACGATGGATTCGGCATCGCTCAGATCGGCGGTCAGCACGGGAATGCCGTCCGAGTCCAGCGGCACCGGCGGCGCGGACGGGGCGCCGCCGATCAGCGAGACCGCAGCGACACCGGTCAGGCCCTGGAACTCGATGCCGGCGACCGTGTCCTTGCGGATTGGCGCGGTGTTGTCGAGCGACACCAGCGCCACGACCTTGCGCGGACTGTCCAGCTTGATCGACAGGATCTGGCCGGCAGGCACACCGTCGAAATTGACCGGGCCGCCACGGCGCAGGCCGCTCGCGGAACCGCCTTCGAACACGACGCGCAACTGGCTGCGGCTCTGGATCGTGCGCCATTTCTGCACGCTGAGCAGGCCGCCGAACGCGACGGCAATCGCCGCCAGCGTCGCCGTGCCGATCACCAGATTGCTCGCGCGTGCCATGAGGCTGAGTCTACGGCCAAAGCAGGGAAGTTGGAAGAAGCCCGGACGGCCGCGATTCTAGCTGAGGCGGGTTAGGGAAGCGTAATCCGCCCTGCGCGACATCAATGCCCGGCTGCGCGTTTTGCCGCGGCATTGTTCAGCACGATCAAGGCGTCGACCGCCACGCCGGTCTTGCTGTTGATCAGGAACGGATTGACATCGATCGAGGCGATCCGGTCGCCGGCATCCGCGATCAGGTTGGACAGGCCGACCAGCGCCTTCACGGCCGAGGCTTCGTGCAGCGCCGGCCTGCCGCGATAGCCGCGCATCTTGATGCCGGCCTTGGTGCGGCCGATCAGGAGCCGCGCCTCGGCCTCGTCCAGCGGCGCGCCGGCAAGGGCCACGTCCTTCATCAGCTCGATATCGATGCCGCCGGTGCCGAACAGCACGACGGGGCCCATCTCGGCGTCGAGCGACGCGCCGACCACGAGCTCGAGATCGGCCTTGACCTGCTGCGCGATCAGGATGCCGTCGAGTTTTGGCTTGCCCTTCAGCTTCTTCACCCGCGCGGTGATGTCGGAAAAAGCCTTCTTTACCTCGGCCGCACTGTTGAGGTTCAGCACGACGCCGCCGATATCGGATTTGTGCAGGATCTCGGCGCTGACGACTTTGGCCACGACCGGGAAACCGATCTGGTTGGCGATCTTCACGGCTTCCGCCGCCGTCTGCGCGATTCCCTCCTTCGAGACCGGGATGCCATAGGCCTTCAGCAGTCTCTTCGAGGCGACCTCGTCGAGCGCGGCGCCGCTCGCCGATGCCAGCGCTTTCTCCAGTACCGCGCGCGCGGTGGGCTTCGAGCTCGAGACGATGTCGGGCACCTCTTTGCGCAGCTTCGCATAGGCGAGCAGCGATTTGATCGCGGTCACCGCGCGGTCCATGCCCTGCATCACCGCGAGGTGCGGCAGCGATTTGCGCAGCCCCTTGGTGAACTCGGTGAAGCCGATCGACATCGCGCTGATATAGATCACGGGTTTTCCGGCCCGGCTCGCCATCTCGTCGACGATGCGCAAATTGCGCTCGCGCTGCTCGTGCGGCGCTTTTGGAAACTCGGCGTCGACGATGACGATGTCGATATCAGGATCGTCGATCATCAGCTTGATCGACCTCATGTAGACGGAGGGATCGACCACCGCCGCAAAGCCGGCATCGAGCGGATTGCCGACGATCGAGCCCGGGCCGAGCATCTTGGCCAGTTCGCCGCTGACATGCGGGCTCAGCGGCGCGAAATTCAGGCCTTCTGCATAGAAGGCGTCGATCAGCATGCCGCGCTTGCCGCCGGACAATGTAACTGCGGCGAGCCGGTCGCCCTTGGGCACGGCGGCGTGGACGAAGCATTCGGTGGTCTCGATCAATTCGTCGAGGCCGCCCACGCGGATCACGCCTTCGCGGGTTGCGATCGCGTCGAACGTCTCGATCGAGCCCGCCAGCGCACCGGTGTGCGCCATCGCCGCGGCGCGGCCGCCCTCCGATGATCCGAGCTTGAGCGCGATCACCGGCTTGCTCGCGGCGCGCGCGGCCTTGCAGGCGTCGCGAAACGCCTTGGTGTTGCGCACGCCTTCGAGATAGACCACGATCACCTTGACGCTCGGATCTTCGGCGAAATAGCGCATCAGGTCGGGTGTCTCGAGCCCGGTCTCGTTGCCGGTTGTCACCAGGTAGCCGACACCGACGCCGCGATCCTCCAGCGCTTGCCGGATTGCCATAACGATGGCGCCGGATTGACCGGCGATCGCCACCGCGCCCTGCTCCATGGTGACGATGCGGTCGTCGATGTTGGTGAAGAGCTTCTCGCCGGCGCTCAAATTGCCGAGGCAGTTGGGCCCGGTGACGGCGAGTCCCGTTTCGCGCACGGCCTGCTGCAGCTCCGTGGCGAGCTTCTGGCTCGCCTCGTCCTGCAATTCGCTGAAACCCGACGTGACAATGGTCGCGGACCGCGCGCCGGCAGCAGCGGCGTCGCGGATCACCTGCACGGCAAAGCGCGCGGGCACCAGCACCAAAACGTGATCAGGCCTCTCGGGGAGGCTCGCAAAATCCTTGTAGCAGGGCACGCCCCAGATGGTTTCGCGCTTGGCGTTGACAGGATAGAGCCCGCCCTCGAAGCCGTATCTGACCAGATTGTTCCAGATGCGCTCGGCGTAGTTGCCCGGCTTGTCGGTCGCACCCACCAGCACGATGTTGCGCGGATGCAGCATGGCGTGGATGCCCTTGACGATGTCGCTGGCATCGGGCGGCGGCGACCATGAGCGGGCAGGAACCGACGCAGCGGAGACCTGCGCTTTAGAGACCTGGGCTTTGGAGACCTGCGCTGTAGAGATTTGCGCTTTAGGGACCTGGGCTTCCATGGCGTGACCTCACCTTTTGTTCTTCTTGGTGGCGCGTCACGTTGTTGTATGGCGAGTTCGGTGGAGTGGCAACCGGCCGGGCTGCATGCCGCATGGCGGAATGCGCGGAGGATCGCAAGCGACGACTTCAATTGCCGGCACGCGCCGCCTCCGTGCGAGTGTCGTAAGACACCCAGCCTGTAGGCGAGCGTCTCTCGTGCGCACCAAGCGCGGTTTACGAGAGCTCGATCGATCCCGGGCGGGTCGATTGCGAACGGCTAGTCCCTCTCTCCGATCAGGGTGGCATGCAGGAGGTAACGTTCGGGGCCGGACGTCACGGCGTCGAACGGCCAGCAGGTCGCAAGGACAAGCTCGAAATCCTGCGTCGCGGGATCGATGCCCGTTGCGTCGAAACGGACAACCGCGGCAGAATCCGCGCGATAACGAAAGCGTTTACCGTCACTGCGCGTGACATCGATCACGTCACCGATGGCAACATCCCGCAGGAAGCGGAAATGTGTATCGCGATGAGCAGCATATATGGCAACGCCGCGCTCGCCGGCACCAGCCGAATGGTGCAGATGACCGGGTCCGAAAGCGAGCGCCTGGCCGCTCGTGCCTTCTAGCACGATTGCGCTGGCGCCGATCCGCTTGACCTCGATCCGCGCCACCGGCCAGGTATCGGCCCAGGACCACGGCTTGACCGGCCGGCCGGTCGCAACGCTCAGGTCGAACGCACGTTCCAGGAGCACCTGCGCGAGCCACGCCTTGGCGTGGATGTAGGCGCCGTCGCCGAACAGGATCGTTCCGACAAGCGCCAGGACCAGAGGCGAGATGAGGCGGGGCATGATATTCCCTCTCTCGTCATTGCGAGCGAAGCGAAGCAATCCAGACTATCTCCTTGGCGGCAGTCTGGATTGCTTCGTCGCTTCGCTCCTCGCAATGACAGTTTAAAAAGGCGCGCGCGGCCGTTGCTATTGGGACGGGCAGCCGCGCGCGCTAGACAAGAGGAGTTGGGGGGCTCCTCTCAAGCGGCGTCGGTGAGCAAGTGCTGACGCCGGTTGAACACGAACAGGATCAGGGCGAGGACGATCATGATCAGGCCTGCGATCATCTTCAGCGCGGCCGAAGTCGCGGTCTTGGGCAGGCGGATCGTATCGGGTGTGACGGGAGCCGGACGCCTTGCTGCGGGTTGGCCTGCATCGGCGCGGCGCTCGCGCAACTGTGTCGGAGTCAGCTGCGGCCGTTCGCCGAACACCTTCGCGAAATCCCAGCCGGCGGGCAGGTTGATCGGAAGCTCGCTGAGCTTGAGCGGCTGGCCTTCGGGACGGCTCGGCGTCCTGTCGACCGCGACGAGACTGGTCAGTCGCGTGACGATCTGGTGGTCGAGCGCCAGTGCAAGGATCGTCTTGTCCGTGTCCTCCGGCGTCAACTCGCGGAGCGTCCGCGCCACCTCGGCGTCGCCGATCTTGCGCCTGGCCCAGAGTTTTGACACGCCCTTGCCTTCGGCGGCATTTTGCAGCGGCAGCGTCACCGACCACGGCCGGTCGCCGACGCGACCCCTGATCTCCAACGAGCCCGCAAGCTTGTCGAGCTTTGCTGCGAGCACCAGCGGCTCGTCGCGATAGATGTCGGGAATGATCGCGGGCGTGACGTCGGCTTTGGCCTCCGAGAATTTTGCGGTGAGGCCGGTCACGGCAGGGTTCTCCAACCTGGCGAACAGGCCGCGCATGCGCTCCTCGACCTGCTCGACCGAACCGATATGGGTGAAGGCGCCGCGGCCGAGCTCGGAAGCCCGCGTCATCAGATAGGTGTTGGGCGCGGAGCCGATGCCGACCATGAAGATGCGCGAGCGGCCGCGCATCGCGGTGATGGTCTCGAACAATTGCTGCTCGTTGCCGATCGCGCCGTCGGTCAGGAACACGATCTGGCGGACCATATTGGTATCACCAACCTTGTCGGTCAGTGCCGCACGCATCGCCGGCACCATCTCGGTGCCGCCGCGCGCCTGCAATGCGCCGACGAATGACGTCGCTTCACTGACATGCGCGGTATCGGCGGGCACAGAGCTCGGAAACAACACGTCCATAGTGTCGTCGAAACGGATCACGTTAAAGCGGTCGTTCGGCTGGAGACGGCCGAGCGCATAGAGCAGGCTCGCCTTGGCCTGCTCGATCGAGGTGCCGCCCATCGAGCCGGAATTGTCGATCACGAACACCACTTCGCGCGGCAGCGGCTTCTGCGTTGCTTGCTCGGCGGCCGGCGGTGTGACGAAGGCGAGCAGATAGTCGGAATCGCCGACATGCTCGCGGAACAGCCCGACCGACGGCGCCTTCTCCGCGGCCGGCTTCCAGGTCAGCTCGAAGTCGCGGTCGGCCGGCACCGTGCCGTCGGCAAGCGTCACGACGCGCGTCGTGTTGTCCGGGCTCTCGATCTTGACGTTGTGATGGTGGCTCTTCACCTCGCCGAGCGCAAAGCCGGCTTTCAGGTGCACCGTGATGCTGGTCGGATTGATCGGCGCGTTGTTTGGAGAATTCTTGCCGGGATCGAGAACCGGCGGCGAGATGCGGTCACGGTCGGGCACCGGGTCTGAATTGCTCGCGCCCCAGCCGGAGCCGTCCTTGCGAAACTCGACGCTCTGCACGATCGGCGTCGGATTGTAGCGCGGCGCGA
The DNA here is from genome assembly GCF_051917485.1 of Bradyrhizobium sp. RDM12. Classification (NCBI taxonomy): domain Bacteria; kingdom Pseudomonadati; phylum Pseudomonadota; class Alphaproteobacteria; order Hyphomicrobiales; family Nitrobacteraceae; genus Bradyrhizobium; species Bradyrhizobium sp. RDM12. The sequence continues at coordinate 886,266 of NZ_CM133064.1, read as the reverse complement.
CCACCAGCGGCACGCGCAGCGAATATTCATTGCCGGATTGATGCACCGCCTCCTGGTATTCGATCTGCACCAGCACGGTTTCGCCGGGACCGACATTGGCGACCGAGTTGGTGAAGATGTTGGGCCGCTCCTGCTCGGTAAGCGCGGCCTTCTGTCCGTTGCGGCGCGCCTGCTCGTAGATTGCGCGTGCCTGCTGACGCTCCCTGATGTCGCCGACGATGACGCGGTCGCCGACCACCATCTTGAGCGTGTCGACGGCGCCGTCGGTGGCCAAGGGATAGACATAGGTCGCCTCGACCCAGTCCTTGGTCGGGTTGCGGAAGATCTGCGTGACGCGCGTGCGCAGCGTTGGGCCTGATACCGTGATGTCGATATCGATCCCGAGACGGATGGCTTCGGTGTAAGCGCCGTCCTGCTTCAGGAGGAGGCTGCCGGACTTGGCGTCGCCGGGCTGGAGCAGGCTTGCCTGCTCGGTCGTTGCGGACCAGCCCGACGTGAAGCTCACCAGCAGGGCTACGAAGCTGACCAGGAGCACGGCAATGCCCTGTGCCAGGAGAAACAGTCCGACCTTGATCAGCTTGCCGAGCCAACGGTGGTCATTGCCGTCGATCGTGTCGTAATTGCTCATTGGACCTGCTCCCGAACGGTGGTTGATGACGCCGAGCATCGGTCGGGAGGGGGTGATTTCGCGAGCAGAATGATCGGCAATGTTCCGCCGCGGCTGGCCTGCGCGGGCCGCCGCTTGGGCGGCGATGTCCGGTTTTGTGCTGATTTGTCCGCCCTGCTAGACTGGTGCTCGTGGGAAGCGGGGCCAACGATGCAGACGCCGGATAAACTCAATGACGGGCAGCTTTCGGACGAGCAAAGCCGCGAGGTCGCGGACACGATCCGCGAGGAGATCGCCAGACGCCGGATCTCGCGGCAGGCGCTCGCCGAGCGGGCCAAGCTCAGTCTCTGACACTGGAGAAGGCGCTCGGCGGCCGCCGCCCGTTCACGCTGGCGACCACGGTCCGGCTCGAGCAGGCGCTCGGCGTGTCGTTGCGCAAGAGCAACACGGCTGCGCCGTCGCCCACGGTCGGCAACGATGTCGCGCCCGACAGCCTCGGCTCCTATTCGCATCGTGCGGTGACCTGGATCGAGGACGTCTACGTCACGCTGCGGCCGTCCTTTGGCGACAAGGATGCGATCTTCGCCTATCGCACCGAGATCGCCTGGGAGCCGAAAATCTCCTCGCTGGTTTTTCGCGAGGGCGAGCGGACCGATGCGGCCTATGAGCACACCGGCGAAGTCGCGGTGCCGCATCAGTCGGGGTTCATCTACCTCGTCATCAACAAGCATGGCCAGCATCGGGTGATCACGGTGTCGCGCCCGACGGTGAACGGCGAGATGTATGGTATCATCTCGTCGCTGCGCGCCGGCCCCGGCTCACAATTGACCCCGATCGCAGCGCCCATCGCCTATGTCCCACTGAAGAACGTCCGAGAGCCGACACTGGGGCGGATCGCACCTGATAACCCCAACCATGCGTTGTATCGCAGTCACCTGCGTCGCACCGTGGAAGAGCCGTTTGCTTTGTTCCTGCCGGGGTAGCTAAGCTGTCGCGTGACAGCGCGCAAAAAAGATAGCGGCCTTTCGGCCGCTATCTCGCGCGTGTCGGCAATTTTCGAACGAAACTAGCCGCTCGGTTCGGCGCTGATGATGGGGCCGAACAGCTCCCATTGACCGCTCCTAAAACGCCACATCTTGAGCTGCTCGATCGGCGCGAAGTCGGTGGCCGAGGTGTTGATCGTGATCCCCGGGATCAGCGTGTCGGGGGTGAAGTCCTTCAGGCTGGCGGCCTGCTTCATCACGTTCTCGCGGGTGAGATTGTCACCCGCCTGCTTCAGCACCTGCACCATGGTCTGGGCCGCGGCGTAACCGTAAACCAGATTGGCGTCCGAGATGTTCGCGCCGGGCATGTACTTCTCGATGAAGGCCATGAACTTCTTCATGCCCGCATCGTCCTTCCATTGCGGATCCGAGGCATCCTTGAGGTAGCCGGCCGAGAGCACGCCTTCGGAGGCATCGAGGCCGGCCGGTTTCATCACCGCGCCGATCGACACCGAGACGTCGGTCATCAGATGCATCGGCTTCCAGCCGAGCTCGGCGATCTTCTTGATCGCCTGCGCTGCGAATTTCGGGGTCGCGATGTTCACGAAGACGTCGGCGCCGGTGTCCTTGAGCTTGACGATGTGGGCGTCGATCGAGGGCTCCGAGGTTTCATAGCTCTCTTCAGCCACGATCAGCTTCGAAGCCTTGTCGCCGAACACGTCCTTGATGCCGGCAAGGTAGTCTTTGCCGAAATCGTCGTTGGCATAGAAGATCGCGACCTTCGCGTCCGGCTTCTCCTTCAGAATGTATTTTGCGAAGATCCGTGCCTCGACCCGGTAGCTTGGCTGGAAGCCCATGGTCCAGGGGAAGTTGTGCGGATCGTTCCACTTGCTGGCGCCGGTGGCGAGGAAGAGCTGCGGCACCTTCTTGGAGTTGTGATATTTCTGCACGGCGGTCTGGGTCGGCGTGCCCAGCGCGTTGAACACCAGGAAGACCTCGTCGCTCTCGATCAGCTTACGGATCTGCTCCACCGTTTTCGGCGGCGAGTACCCGTCGTCGTAGGAGATCCAGTTGATCTTGCGGCCGTTGATGCCGCCCTGATCGTTGATCATCTTGAAATAGGCTTCCTCAGTCTTGCCGATGACGCCATAGGCGGAAGCAGGTCCCGAATAGGCCTCGACATTGCCGATCTTGATCTCGGTGTCGGTGACGCCGGTGTCGTACGCCTTCTGGGCGGAAGCGCCCTGGATCGTGAGCAGCGTCAACGCGGTTGCTGCGGCAAGCAGGGAGAGTTTCTTGTTCATGAAAATTCCTTGCGATTCTTCTGGGTTGGAGCAGGCACGTCGAAAACAAGAAGCGCCCGCGAGAGGGGCGCTTTGATCAGGCATTGGCGACCTTCTTGTCGATGTCGGAGGCGGCCGAGAATTCCTTGCGCAAGGTCGGCTTGTGGATCTTGCCGGTGGCGTTGCGCGGCAGCGCATCGACGAAGCGAACCTCGCGCGGGCATTTGAAGCGCGCAAGATGGGCCGCGCAATGCGCAAAGACATCGGCCTCGGTCAGGCGCTGGCCGTGTTTGACCGCAACAATGGCGAGGCCGACCTCGCCCCATTGTGGATCGGGAATGCCGATCACGGCGGCTTCCGCGATCGCAGTGAGCTGATGAAGGACGTTCTCGACCTCGGCCGGATAGACGTTTTCACCACCGGAGATGTACATGTCTTTCCAGCGGTCGACGATGTAATAGAAGCCTTCGTCGTCCACGCGCGTGGCATCGCCCGTGTGCAGCCAGCCGTCGGTGAAGGAGGATTTGTTCGCCTCCGGCCTGTTCCAATACCCCGGCGTGATGTTCGGTCCCTTGACCCAGAGCTCACCGAGTTCGCCGATATCGGTATCGCTGCCGTCGGGACGGACGATGCGGACCTCGGTGTGCAGCACCGGCTTGCCGGCGGAGCCGGCCTTGCGTGCCGCGTCCTCGCGATCGAGCACCAGCACGGCGGGCGAGGTCTCTGTCATGCCGTAGCCCTGCTGGAGCGCGACGCCACGCGACTCCCACACCTTCAGCAGCGGCACCGGCATCGAGCGCCGCCGACGCCGCACACGATCAATCGGGAAAGGTCGGTCGTCGCGAAAGCCGGATGCTGCGCCATGAACTGGTAGATCGCGGGCACGCCGAAGAACACGTTGATGCGCTGGGCGGGATCGTTGATCAGGCCGAGCGTGGTACCGGGATCGAACGCGCGCATGATCATCACGGTGCCGCCGGCATGCAGCACGGGATTGGTGTAGCAGTTGAGCCCGCCGGTGTGGAACAGCGGCAGCACGGTGAGCAGCACCGAGGACGGTCCGATGCAGGCAGGACCGCCGAGATTGACGCAATTCCAGAACGTCATGCCATGCGTGATGGTCGCGCCCTTCGGATGTCCTGTCGTGCCCGAGGTGTACATGATGGTCGAGACGTCATCGAGGGTAACTTCTTCGATTCGGTCGAGCGGCTTTGCTCCGGCGATGCCGGCCTCATAGGCGCCGCCGGGGCCGAGCAGCAGGCTCGAAGCGATACCGCAGAGCTTCACCACTGTCAGCGCGGTCTCGGCCAGATCGCTGTCGTGGATCATCACCTTCGGCGCGCAGTCGCCGGTGATGAACTGAAGCTCGGGAACGGTGAGGCGGGTGTTCAGCGGCACGAAGACGGCACCTAACCGTCCGCAGGCGAACTGCACCTCCAGCGTATCGGTGGCGTTCAGGGCCAGCACGGCGACACGGTCGCCGCGCGAGATTTTCAGTGTGTGGCGGAAGAAAGAGGCGAGGCGCGAGACGCGGGCGTCGAGCTGCGCATAAGTGAAGCGGCGCTCGCTTGCGAGGTCGACGGCCGCAACTTTGCCGGCCGAGCGGCGCGCATGATGAGCGATCCAGTCGTAGTAACGAACGGCCAACGATCCCTCCCTCGGCGGTGTTGTGCCGCCTGCGATTTTTGTTGCTGCGCACCATGCCCGGCGTGGCCTTGGGAGACCAGCCGGAGTTTTGTGCAGCAGTCTTTTTTTGATTTGGAGTTGGCCTGCGAGGGATGAAAACCGTCTTGCGTTGAGTTGCTAGATGTTAGCCTCGCGAGGTGCCACATCCCACCCAGCCACTCGGCGCAAGTGAGCCGCCAATGTTCCGGCCATGGTGGAACGAGAAGAGACTCGTCGAGGCGCAAATGCAATGAGCAGTCCGTTCTATACCGCTGAGCACGACGCTTTTCGCGACGTGATGCGCCGCTTCGTCGACAAGGAGATCACGCCGTTCGCCCATGAGTGGGACGAAGCCGGCGAATTCCCCCGTGCGCTCTATCGCAAGGCGGCCGGGATCGGGCTGTTGGGGCTCGGATTCCCCGAGGAATATGGCGGGATCGCCGCCGACCAGTTCATGAAGATCGTGGCCAGCCAGGAGCTGGCGCGGGCAGGTGCCGGCGGCGTCAGCGCCAGCCTGATGAGCCACACCATCGGCTCGCCGCCGATCGCACGCGCGGCGCGGCCGGAGGTCAAGGCGCGCGTGCTGCCGCAGGTGCTCGCCGGCGACAAGATCTCTGCGCTTGCGATCACCGAGCCGGGTGGCGGATCCGATGTTGCAAACCTCCGCACCAGGGCACGGCGCGACGGCGATCACTACGTCGTGAGCGGCGAGAAGACCTTCATCACCTCAGGGATGCGCGCAGATTACCTGACGGTTGCGGTGCGTACCGGCGGCGAGGGTGCCGGCGGCGTCAGCCTGCTCTTGATCGAGGGCGATACGCCCGGCCTGTCGCGCACCAGGCTGAAGAAGATGGGCTGGTGGGCCTCCGACACTGCAACGCTGCATTTCGACGATTGCCGCGTCCCGGTCGAAAACCTGATCGGCGAGGAGGGCCAAGGCTTCAAGATCATCATGCAGAACTTCAACAGCGAGCGCATGGGCATGGCCGCCGGCTGTACCGCCTTCGCCCGCGTTTGTCTTGACGAAGCGATTGCCTACGCCAGGGAACGCAAGACCTTTGGCAAGCCGCTCGCCCAGCACCAGGTCATCCGCCACAAGATCGTCGACATGGCGCAAAAGGTCGCGGCGTCGCAGGCGATGCTGGAGATGCTGGCCTGGCGGCTGGAGCGGGGCGAGAGCCCGGTCGCAGAAATCTGCATGATGAAGAACCAGGCGACGCAGGCCATGGCGTTCTGCGCCTCGGAAGCCGTGCAGATTTTTGGCGGCGCCGGCTTCTTGCGCGGCATCAAGGCCGAGCGCATCTACCGCGAGGTCAAAGTCAACGCTATCGGCGGCGGCACCGAAGAGATCATGAAGGATCTCGCCAGCCGGCAGATGGGCTTATGACCCCCGTGTCATTCCGGGACGCGGGCAGCGCAAGCCGGGAATCCATCGGGCCGCATCCACTTAAATTCACAGGCTGATGGTTTTGTGCAAGACAATGGGTACGCTGCCCGGCAGCAAAGGAAGTCCCCGATGATCACGCTCTATCACTGCGACGCTGCGCGCTCGTTCCGTCCGCTCTGGATGCTGGAGGAGATGGGGCTACCCTATGAGCTGAAGATGCTGCCGTTCCCGCCGCGGGTCTTCGCCAAGGAATATCTCGCGCTCAATCCGTTGGGCACGATACCTTTCATGGTCGATGGCGAGACCAAGATGACCGAATCCTCCGGCATCTGCCACTATCTCGGTGTCAAATACGGCCCGACGCCGCTGATGGTCGGCCCGGAAGATCCCGCCTATGGCGCCTTCCTGAACTGGATGTATTTCAGCGACGCCACGTTAACCTTCCCGCAAACGCTGGTGCTCCGCTACACCCAGCTCGAGCCGGAGGAGCGCCGCAATCCGCAGGTCGCTACTGACTATGCCAAGTGGTTCCTGGGGCGGCTGCGCGCCGTCGAGGCCGCGACCGCAAATGCCGAAAACTTGTGCGCCGGCCGTTTCACCGCCGCTGACATTGTCATTGGTTACGCGCTGCGGTTGGCCGGTAGTATCGGGCTCGCCAAGGATTTCGGGCCGAATGTCGCGGCCTATTGGGCGCGCCTGCAGCAGCGCGATGGTTTCAAGCGTGCGGTTGCTGCGGAGCAGAGGGCTGGCGCCGAGCAAAATGTTGCGCCGCGCGTGAGGGCGTAAGCCCTCCGCAGGTTGGAGGTACGGTTTCATTGCGGCTTCGGGAAGACTGATCGTCGTCCCGGAATGGTAATCTTTTGCGCTCCATGACAGCGCTATCGCGTCGTGACAGCGTCCAGATTTCCGCTAAGGTGATCTCCGTCCGCAGCGGCCAGAGAGCCGCGCGAGGAGGATCCCCATGGAAGATAACGGTCGCGAATCCGACCATCTGATGCTGATCACCCTGAGCGGGTGTTCTATGCCGGCTTGCTCGGCAGGCCCCGCAAGCGGACCCCAGGTTGCTGCCACGTCTATGTCGCCGTGAAAGGCAGTCTGCACCTGACCATTGACGACCTTCTCACCACCGGCGAGCTGTTCGTCACCCTGCCGAACCAGCGGCATTCCATTGCCGGCGACTACCGCACCGCAATCAGCGTGACCCTCGAGCCGGAGAGCATGCCGGATGGCGTGATCGAGGCCCTGGCCGAACGGCTGATGGGACCGGACCGCGCGATCTATGCCCGAAAGATCCTCGCTGCCTACGCGCTGCTGCGCCAGCGCCGCTATGGCGACATCACCACCGCCGAATTCGACGAGATGTGTTTTGGCGAAGCATTGCCGCGCCGTGTGCTCGACCCGCGTGTGATGCGCGCCGTCGCCCGCATCGGCCGCTTCTCGGGTGAGCCGGTGACCGCCGATACCTGCGCGGCGGAGGCGGGCCTGTCCGCCTCGCGCTTCCTGCACCTGTTCAAGGAGGAGACCGGCATCTCGTTCCGCTCGTTCCGCGCGTGGAAGCGCGCGCGGCACCTGCTGCACTTCGCCAACCAGGACCTCAACCTGGCTCATCTCGCGCAGGATATCGGCTATCCCGACAGCACCCATTTCAGCCATTCGATCCGCCGCTTCTATGGATTGAAGCCGCGCGCGATCTTCGTCGGCTCGCGTGATCTCGCGATCTATCGCAGCAGCGAGACCGTGAGGCTCGCGGAGGCGAGCTAGCACCGGTTTTACAGTCTTGTAGGGTGGGCAAAGTGCAGCGTGCCCACCACCTCCTCTGAGTTTGGCGAGATGGTGGGTACGGCGCAAGAGCGCCTTTGCCCACCGTACGATAGCTCGTCTTTAGCTAGCTTCTCCGCGCAAGAAGCGGCGTGTCGCGCGTCACATGATCGCAAACGCTGAATTCTCAACGTGCGAGACATGACTGGTATGAGTGACAAGGCGGTCATCACCTGCGCGCTGAACGGCGTGCTCACCGATCCGAAGCAGCACAATGTGCCGGTTACGCCCGAGCAGATGGCGCGCGAGGCGAGAGCTGCGTTCGATGCCGGCGCCTCCATCATGCACATCCATCTGCGCCAGCAAGCCCCGGACAAGGGACATCTGCCGTCCTGGGACGTGAGGGTAAGCAAAGAGATCCAGCAGGCGATCCGCGAAGCCTGCCCCGGCGTCATCATAAACCACACCTCGGGCGTCTCAGGGCCGAACTACTCCGGCGCGCTGGATTGCATCCGCGAGACGAAGCCGGAGATCGCCGCCTGCAATGCGGGCTCGCTGAACTACCTGAAGGTCAAGGCCGACAACACTTGGGCCTGGCCGCCGATGATGTTCGATAACGCGGTCGAGAAGGTGAAGGACTATCTCGACGTCATGAATTCGGTCGGCACTATCCCCGAGTTCGAGTGTTTTGACGTCGGCATCGTCCGCTGCGTCGGCATGTACCATCAGGTCGGCATGTACAAAGGCCCGCTCGAGTATAATTTTGTGATGGGCGTCGCGTCGGGGATGCCGTCGGATCCCGACCTGCTGCCGATCCTGATCAAGCTGAAGCGTCCTGAAGCGCATTTTCAGGTCACCGCCATCGGCCGCGAGGAAATTTGGCCGCTGCACCAACGCTGCGCCGAGCTTGGCGGACATCTGCGCACCGGCCTGGAGGATACCTTCTATCTCGCCGACGGCAAGAAGGTGACGTCGAACGGCCAGCTGATTGAGGCCATCGCCGCCTGCGCCCGCCGTGCCGGCCGCGAGATCGCAAGCGCCGCCGAGGCGCGGAAGATCTTTGGGACGAATCGGTAAGGTATCGCCTCATCCGTCATTGCGAGCGCAACGAAGCAATCCAGAATCTTTGCCTTGAGACAGTCTGGATTGCTTCGCTGCGCTCACAATGACGAGCAGGAAGCTGTCATGTCCATTCTCGAAAACACCATTTCCCCCGGCGGCGCCGCCTACCACGCCAATCGCGATGGCATGCTCGCGCTGATCGACCGCATGCGCGCGCTGGAGGAGCGTACGCGCGCGGCATCGGCAGCGGCAAAGGACCGCTTCCACAAGCGCGGCCAGCTGCTGCCGCGGGAGCGCGTTGCGCTGGTGCTCGATCCCGGTGCGCCCTTCATCGAGCTGTCCACGCTCGCCGGCTACATGTTCGATCTGCCGGATGCGAGCAAGAGCGTGCCCGGTGGCGGGGTCATCGCCGGCATCGGCTTCGTCTCGGGCATCCGTTGCATGGTCAGCGCCAACGACGCCGGCATCGACGCCGGCGCGCTGCAGCCCTACGGCCTCGACAAGACGCTGCGGGTGCAGGAACTCGCGCTGGAGAACAAGCTGCCTTACGTGCAGCTCGTCGAGAGTGCCGGCGCCAATCTGCTGCGCTATCGTGTCGAGGATTTTGTCCGCGGCGGCAACATCTTTCGCAATCTCGCGCGGCTGTCGGCGGCGGGGTTGCCGGTCGTCACCGTCACGCACGGGTCATCCACCGCCGGCGGCGCCTACCAGACCGGCTTGTCCGACTACATCGTCATGGTGCGCGGCCGTACGCGCGCCTTCCTTGCCGGGCCGCCGCTGCTGAAGGCTGCGACAGGGGAGATCGCGAGTGAGGAAGAGCTCGGCGGCGCCGAGATGCACACGCAAATCTCCGGCCTCGGCGACTATCTCGCCGAGGATGATCGCGACGCACTTCGCATCGCGCGCGAAATCATGGCGGCGCTGGAATGGGAGCGGCCGGGCAGGGCGGCTCCGCCAGTCAAGCCGCCGCGCTACGATCAGGATGAGCTGCTCGGCATCATGCCCATGGACCACAAGCGCACCGTGGACATGAAGCAGGTGATCGCGCGCATCGTCGATGATTCCGATTTCACCGAGATGGCGCCGAACTACGGCCCGGCTACCGTCTGCGGCCATGCCCGCGTCGAGGGCCAGGCGATCGGCATCATCACCAACAACGGCCCGCTCGATCCCGCCGGCGCCAACAAGGCAACGCATTTCATCCAGGCCTGCTGCCAGACCCGCACGCCGATCCTCTATCTCAACAACACCACAGGCTACATGGTCGGCAAGGCCTATGAAGAAGCCGGCATGATCAAGCACGGCTCCAAGATGATCCAGGCCGTGACCTCGGCAACGGTGCCGCAGATCACGATCTATTGCGGGGCGTCGTTCGGCGCCGGCAATTACGGCATGTGCGGGCGCGGCTTCCATCCGCGCTTCTGCTTCTCCTGGCCCAACGCCAAGACCGCCGTGATGGGCGGCGAGCAGGCCGCCGAGACCATGGCGATCGTGACGGAAGCCGCCGCCGCGCGCCGCGGCAAGCCGATCGAGAAGGACAGGCTGGACGCGATGAAGGCCGAGATCGTCGGCGTGTTCGACGGACAGATGGATGTGTTCTCGACCAGCGCCCGCGTGCTCGACGACGGCGTGATCGATCCGCGCGACACCCGCGCGGTGCTCTCGGAGGTGCTCGCGATCTGCCGCGAAGGCGATACGCGTACGCCTCAGCGCATGCAGTTTTCGGTGGCGCGCCCATGAGGAACGGATCAGTGCAGCACCGGCCGTTTTTCAAGGTCCTGGTCGCCAATCGTGGCGAGATCGCGCTACGCGTGATGCGTAGCGCGCGGCGGCTCGGGCTCGGCGTCGTTGCCGTCTATTCGGATGCGGATCGCGACGCCCTTCATGTCAAGCAAGCCGATCAGGCGGTGCGGATCGGCGAAGCCCAGCCGGCGCAATCCTATCTTAACATTCCCGCGATCATTGCGGCGGCCAGGGCGAGCGGCGCGGATGCCGTGCATCCCGGCTACGGCTTCCTGGCCGAGAACGAAGAGTTTGCGCAAGCCTGCAAGGATGCCGGTCTCGTCTTCATCGGCCCGTCGCCGCAAGCGATCGAGGCCATGGGCAACAAGGCCGGCGCCAAGGAGATCATGAAGAAAGCCGGCGTGCCTGTCGTGCCGGGCTATCAAGGAACGGATCAGGCCGACGATGTCATGCTCGCGGAGGCCAAAAAAGATCGGCTTCCCGGTGATGATCAAGGCGGTCGCGGGCGGCGGCGGCCGGGGCATGCGGCTCGTGGCGGACGTCGGATCCTTCGCCGATGCCCTGCGCAGCGCGCGGTCGGAAGCGAAGGCGGCGTTCGGCGATCCCACCGTCATTCTTGAACGCGCCATTCAGAACCCGCGTCACATCGAGATCCAGGTATTCGGCGATAGCCACGGCAATGCCATCCATCTCGGCGAGCGCGACTGCTCGGTGCAGCGGCGGCACCAGAAGCTGATCGAGGAGGCGCCATCGCCCGCGGTGACGCCGGAGTTGCGCGCGAAAATGGGTGAGGTCGCGGTCGCCGCCGTGAAGGCGTTGCGTTACGAGGGCGCGGGGACGCTGGAATTCCTGCTGGATGAGCGCGGCGAGTTCTACTTCATGGAGATGAATACGCGCCTTCAGGTCGAGCATCCCGTGACCGAAGCGATCACCGGGCTCGATCTGGTCGAGCTGCAGCTGCGGGTGGCGCGCGGCGAGCAGCTCCCCATGAAGCAGCATGACATCAAGTTCACAGGTCACGCCATCGAGGTGCGACTCTGCTCGGAAGATGCCGCGCAGGATTTCATGCCGCAGTCCGGCCGCATGGCGCGCTGGCAGGTGCCTGATGGCATCCGAGTCGAGCACGCGCTGCAATCAGGCTCGGAGATCCCGCCGTACTACGATTCCATGATCGCCAAGGTGATCAGCCACGGCTCCACGCGCGAGGAAGCGCGGGGGCGGCTGATCGTCGGGCTGGAGCAGCTCACCGCGCTGGGCGTGACGACCAATCAGGCGTTCCTGATGTGGTGTCTGCGTCATCCCGGCTTTGCCAGGGGTGAGGCGACGACGGCCTTCATCAGCGCGCATCGCGACGAATTGCTGGCGCCGCCCCCGAACGCCGCATTCGACACGGCGCTGGCGGGCCTGCTGCTTTACGTCACGAATCTGCGCGCGCCGGCGTGGCGGAGTGGCCGGAGCTTGTCGGCAACATTCCCGCTGCCAGCGAAAATCGAGATCGCCGGCCGCGCGCTTGAGCTCGAAGTCACGCGTGAGCGCGAAGGCAGCTACACCGTCGCCACCGACGGTCGCCAGGACAGGTTCGAGATCGAGCAGCTTGATCCCGACTCCATCCGCTTCCGCCACGACGGCGTGATGGACCGCGCAAAATTCCTCCGCGACGGCGATCGGCTCTACCTCCAGCACCGCGGCATTCCGCTCGCAGTCACTGATCTGACCCTCGCCGCGCCAAAGGCGGCAGCAAGCAATGGTGGCGACGGCAAGGTCCGCGCCGCCTTGAACGGCCGCGTTGTCGCCGTCCTGGTCAAGCCGGGCGACCGCGTCGCTGCCGGCCAGCCGGTGCTGACGCTAGAGGCGATGAAGATGGAGCATGTCCACAAGGCCGGCATCGACGGTGTGGTTTCGGCGATCGACGTCGCCGAGGGCGAGCAGGTCACGACGGACAGGATCGTGGCGGAGATCGGGGTGGGATAGGGCAGCGACCGCCGCGATCGTAGGACCTCCTACCGTCCGTCAAGGGGGAAGTGTCCTTGCTGAACCCAGCATAGCGCCGTGCTCGACGCAGTCCAGGACGCTGCGCGCCGGCTTTGCCGGTGCCTTCGGCATCCTGGACATCGTCTGCGCGCGACGCTTGGCGATCGTCAGGTCGGGACGAAGGAATGGTCCGCGCCCGGCCGAACAAAGGAATGAGATTACGCTGTCGCGGTGATGTTTTCGCTGTTGTAGTCCGCATCGTAAGGGGTCTGCCGCCTGAGTGTCGTGCAGAGGGCAAAGAGCAAACGATCCCCGACGCTGCGCAGGGCGCGCGCGTGGCCATGTCCCCGCGCCCGCAAGGCATCATACCGTTTCCGGGTGGCCGCATCGTGTTGCATGGCGACACGAGACCAGTGATGGACCGCGCTCTGCAGCCGCCTGTTGCAGGCGAGGCGACGGACCACGAAGCGCTGCTTGCCGCTTTGCCGCGTCACCGGGGCAGCTCCTGCCAAAGCGCGCAGAGCATGGTAATCTCGTCTGCGCAGGGGCTCTGCGGCCTCGGCGAGCAGTGTGGCGAGATTGATCCTGCCGATACCTGGCCAGGAGCGTAGGATCGTCACGTCGCACTGCGCCGGGCTCTGCCCCGAGGCGCTCTCCTCTGCTTCGAGCTCGGCACAGAGACGGTCCAGGCTCTGATGAGCCTCCTTGATCTGCCGATTGACCAGATGCAGGCGCGCCGCCAGGCTGCGGATGTGGGCGCAGGCGGCCTCGGTCGTGCCCGACGCCACGAACAGCGGGGTCTCACGCAAGATCTTGAGCGCCGCCGCCGCATCGAAACGGCGGATACGATATGCACTCAGGATGCGCGCGATGGCCTTCTCGCTGGCCTTGGCCGCCCTGTCCGGGGTCGGCACCTTCTGCCAAAGGGCCAGGAACCATTCGTCGGCGACATCGTCGGTCAACTTGGTGGCTTGGGGATAATAGCGCCACAACTGCTGGCGAAGACGGTTGGCGAGACGCGTGCGCTCCTGCTGCAGTTCGTCGGCCAAGCGCGACCACTCACGCAACTCGATCATCGTGGGATCATCAACCACAAGCCGGCGGAAGGCCGCGCGATCCGTGCGCAGCGAGCCTGCGAGCACATGGGCATCGCGGCGGTCGTCCTTGGCACCAGCTGCCGTGAAACGATCACGGAAGCGGTCGAGCTGCTTGGGATTGATGGCAAACACCGCAAACCCGTGTTCGAGCAACATCTCCACCACCGGGCCGTGCGGCATCTCGATCGCCACGGCGATCTGTCCCGGTGCGGCCTTGGTCTTCTCAAGCAGCCAGTCACGCAGCTCCGTCAGCCCAGCGCCGTCATGGGCGAACTCGCGCCGAGCAACCTGTCTTCCTTCGGCATCCAGCAGGCAAACGCTATGGCTCTGCGTTGCCCAATCGATCCCGGCGAACCAGTGTGCATCTTCGATCATTTTGGGACCTCCTTGCTCTCAAAAGCGGGCCACCGCGATCTCGATCAATCCCTGTACTGGCGCTCTCGGCGCAAACCTCCTACTGGATATCGACCGCGGCCGCTCTGCCGGGGCGCGGCTCCTACGTCGGTGTTCAAGACACAGGTGGGCAAGGCTGCTCCCGGCGGATCGGCCCGCACTCCCAGTCTACACCGTTAGACTGGCTGCGAACCCCAAAGGGTACAGGTGGGCAAAGGCGCAGAGCGCCGTGCCCACCATCTTTCATTGATTGCAATTGGAATGGTGGGCACGCTTCGCTTTGCCCACCCTACGACACCTATCCCGGCCGCCCCGTCCCCTCGTTCAGCAAGCACGCCACCTGATGCCCGTCGGCTGCATCCATCAGCACCGGCCGCTCCGTCTTGCACCGCTCCACCGCAAACCGGCAGCGCGTGTGAAACGCGCAGCCGGGCGGCGGATTGACCGGGCTCGGCACGTCGCCGTCGACCAGCGGCGCCAGCTTTTTCGCCAGCGGATTGGCGATCGGCACGGAGGCGAGCAGAGCCTGCGTATAGGGATGGCGCGGATTGCGGAATAGCTCGTCCTTGCCGGCGATCTCGACGATGCGGCCGAGATACATCACGGCGACGCGGTGGCTGATATGGGCGACCACGGCGAGGTCGTGCGCGATGAAGAGATAGGAGAAGCCGTGCTGGCGTTGCAGGTCGATCAGCAGGTTGATCACCTGCGCCTGGATCGAGACGTCGAGCGCGGAGACGGGCTCATCGCAGACGATCAGGCGCGGCTCCAGCGCCAGGGCGCGGGCGATGCAGATGCGCTGGCGCTGGCCACCGGAGAATTGATGCGGGAAATTGCGCATCTGGTCGGGCCGCAGTCCCACCTGCTCGAACAGCCTTGCGACGCGCGCCTCCAGCGCCTTGCCGGTCGCGAGACCGTGCACCGCGAGCGGCTCGCCGACGATATCGGCCGCGGTCATGCGCGGGTTGAGCGAGGCGAACGGGTCCTGGAACACGATCTGCATCGAACGGCGATGCCGGCGCAGCGCCGTCTTGGACAGATGCGTGATCTCCTCGCCGTCGAGACGGATCTGGCCCGACGTCGGTTCGACCAGCCGCAGCACGCTGCGCGCCACGGTTGACTTGCCGCAGCCGGATTCGCCGACGAGGCCCAGCGTCTCGCCGGCATGAAGCGAAAACGAGATGCCGTCCACCGAGTGTACGGTGCCGACCTGCCGGCGCAGCACGCCGGCGCGCACCGGATAGTGCTTCTTGAGATCGGTGACTTCGAGCAGTGCGTCACTCATGCCACCTCCGCCACGTCAGCCGCGCGCCAGCAAGCCGCGAGATGGCCGCCGCCCCAATCGGTCAGCGACGGATATTCGGCCTCGCAGCGCTTGACGGCAAGCTTGCAGCGCGGCGCGAAAGCGCAGCCCTTCGGCAGCCGCACCAGCGACGGTACAGTGCCGGGAATTTCGTTCAGCCGCTCCTGCGCGGCGACACCCGAGGCCGGCACCGCCGGGATCGAGGCCATCAGTCCGCGCGTGTAGGGATGCTTCGGCGCGGCGAACAGCGCTTCGACGCTGGCTTCCTCAACCTTCCGGCCCGCATACATCACGATCACGCGCTGCGCGGTCTGCGCGACGACGCCGAGGTCATGCGTGATCAGCACGAGGCCGGTGCCGAGCTCCTTCTGGAGGTCGAGCATCAGCGCCAAAATCTGCGCCTGGATGGTGACGTCGAGTGCCGTCGTCGGCTCGTCCGCGATCAGCAACGCCGGCCGGCACGCCAGCGCCATTGCGATCATCGCGCGCTGGCGCATGCCGCCGGAGAGCTGGTGCGGATATTCGCGCGCGCGCCGCGCCGGCTCGGGGATGCGCACCAGCCGCAGCATCTCGACCGCGATGGTTTGGGCTTCCCTCGACGATAAGTTCCGGTGCAGCCGCACGGCCTCGACGATCTGGTCACCGATCCGCATCACCGGATTGAGCGAGGTCATCGGCTCCTGGAAGATCATGGAGATGCGATTGCCCCGGATCTTGCGCATCTCGGCTTCGCTCAGCGTCAGCAGATCGGTGCCTTCGAGCCTGACGGTGCCACCCACGATGCGGCCCGGCGGATCGGGCACCAGCCGCATCAGGGAGAGCGCGGTGACGCTCTTGCCGCAGCCGGATTCGCCGACGATCGCGAGCGTCTCGCCACGGCTCACGGTGAAGGAGACGTCGTCGACCGCCTTGAACAGGCCGGAGTTGGTGAAGAACACCGTCTTCAGGTTCTTCACGTCGAGCACGAGATCGGAGGTGCCAGCCATCAGCCGCGCTGCCGGGGATCGAGGATGTCGCGCAGGGCGTCGCCGAACAAATTGGCGCCGAACACGGCGAGGCTGATCGCAATGCCCGGGAAGATCACCAGCCAGGGCGCGGTACGGACATATTCGGCGGCGGATTCCGACAGCATGCGGCCCCATGACGGATAAGGCTCGGGAATGCCGAGACCAAGGAAGGAAAGCGAGGCTTCGGTCAAAATGGTCGAGCCGAGCTGGGCGGTCGCGAGCACGATCAGGGGTGCCAGCGTGTTCGGCAGCACGTGGCGAAGCGCGATACGGACCTCGCTCATGCCGATCGATTTCGCCGCCTCCACGAACGGCTGCTCGCGCAGCGCCAGCGTGTTGGCGCGGGTGACGCGTGAGACGGTCGGGATCAGCGGAATGGCAATGGCGAGGATGACATTCGGCAGGGATGGGCCGAGTGCCGCCGTCATGATCAGGGCCAAAACCAGCAGCGGCAGCGCTTGCAAAATGTCGGAGACGCGCTGGAACACGAGATCGACCCAGCCGGAGAGATAGCCGGACGTCAGACCGACGATCACGCCGATCGTGCCGCCGAGCGCGGTCGAGCCGATCCCGACCGCGAGCGAAATCCGCGCGCCATGAATGATGCGGCTGAACACGTCGCGGCCGAACGAATCCGTGCCCATCCAGTGGGCGAGACTCGGGTGCATCAGGGCGTGGGCGGAATCGACGCTCAGCGGATCGTAGCGCGCGATGAAGTCCGCAAAGATCGCGGTGAACACAAACACGATCATGATGACGAGCCCGGCCGCGCCCAGCACGTGCCGCTGCGCCAGAAACAGCACACGCCGCCAGCCAACGGTGGCATGCGCGCCGGCCCGCCTCAGTTCAACCTCAAAGTCGATCGCGGCCAAGCTGGTCTCCTAATCCATGTATCGGATACGTGGATCGAACACGGCGTAGAGCATGTCGACGATGAAATTCGCGCTCACCACCACGACGGCAATCAGCATCACGAGGTTCTGCACGATCGGATAATCCCGCCAGCGGATCGCCTCGACCAGGAAGCGGGCGACTCCCGGAATGTTGAACACCGTCTCCGTGACGATCAGGCCGCCGATCAAAAACGCCGCCTCGATGCCGATCACGGTGATGACGGGCAGAATCGCGTTCTTCAGCGCATGGTGATAATTCACGGCGGCGTTTGAGGCGCCTTTGGCACGGGCGGTGCGGATATAATCCTGCCGCAGCACTTCAAGCATGGACGAGCGCGTGATGCGCATGGTCAGCGCGGCGCTGCGGAAGCCGACGGCAGCGGCGGGCACGGCATAGGTGGCGAAGGCCTCGAGCCACGTGGCCGGATTGGGATTGAAGATCGGGATCTGGCCGAATATCGCCACCGACGCGGTGAGGATCAGCAGGCCGAGCCAGAACGAGGGCAGCGACAATCCGCTCAGGCTCACGACGCGCAGCGCGTAGTCGAGCCGCGTGCCCTGCTTGACTGCGCTGATGACGCCGAGCGGAATGCCGATCGAGGCCGAGAACAGCAGCGCGAGCCCGGCGAGCCGCGCCGTGATCGGAATCCGCGGCAGGATCTCCTGAAGCGCCGGCTTCTCCGAGACATAGGAGTAGCCGAAATCGCCGCGCAGAAAGCCGCTGATCCAGTGCCAATATTGCAGGATCATCGGCTGGTCGATGCCGAGCTCCTTCTCCAGATTGGCCTTGTCGGCGGGATCGACATAGCCGGCGGCTGCGAACAGGATGTCGACGATGTTGCCGGGCACGATGCGCAACAGGAAGAAGATGACGATCGAGATCCCGAACAGGGTCACGAGCATCAGCAGCAAGCGCCGCACCAGATAGGCAAACATTTCGCGCCCTCCGTCGAGCCGTAAGCGCGCTACTTGTCCATCCAAACGTCTTCGTAACGGTACCCATTATAGGAGCTGTTGGTCATCACAGTCACACCCTTGACATAGGGCTGCCAGCAGGTGCCGGTGCGCGCATGGAAGATGATCGGGCGGGCGACGTCCTCCTGCAACTTCTTGTCGATGTCCCACACCAGCTTCTTGCGCTTGGCGATGTCGGTCTCCTGCGACTGCACGTCGAACAGCTTCTCGATCTCCTTGTTGCAGTAATTGGTGTAGTTGCGCTCGGAGCCGCACGAATAGTTCTCGTAGAAGGACTGGTCGGGATCGTCGACGGCGTTGCCGGTCAGATTGAGGCCGAGCATGTAGTCCTTGCGCGCGATCTTCGGGAACCAGTTCGCGGTCTCGACCACGTCGAGCTCGCCGTCGATATAGATGCTCTTGAGCTGGTCGATCAGGATCACCGCGGGATCGCGATAGACCGGGATGTTGCGGGTCGAGACCTTGACCGCAAGATGCTTGTCCGGCCCGTAACCGGCCTTCTGCATCAGCTTCCTGGCCTCCTCGCGGTTGGCGTTGATGTCGGGACCATAGCCGGGAATGGTCTCCAGCATCTCCTTCGGCATGCCCCACAGGCCGTTGGGCGGCGGCAGCATGGTGCCGCCGACATCGCCCTGGCCCTCGAACAGGATCGAGATGAACGCCTTGCGGTCCAGCGACAGCGCCATCGCTTTGCGGATATCGATGTTGTCGAACGGCGGCGCGGACGAATTGACGATGATGTTGGTCGAGACGTTATTCGGCTCGACCTCGCAGACCGCGTTCGGCGCCTGCGACTTTACGTCCTTCAGCAGCGGGATGCTGACTTCGGTCGGGAAGGTCATGTCGAACTTGCCGGCGACGAAGGCGAGGATCGCCGTCGAGCGGTTCGGAATGATGGTGAACTCGATGCCGTCGAGATAGGGCCGGCCCTTGCGCCAATAATCCGTGTTTCGCGTCAGCTTGATCGATTCGTTGGCCTTGAACTCGACGAATTTGAACGGGCCGGTGCCGATCGGATGCGTGCGCATGTCGCCGGGCGAGACGTGGCAGGGATAGACCGGCGTGTAGCCGGAGGCCAGCAGCGCCAGCAGCGAGGGCTGTGGCCGTTTCAAATTGAAGGAGACCTCGAAGTCGCCGTTGGTCGAGATGTCGTTGACCTGCTCGTACCAGGATTTGCGCGGGTTCTGCCGGAACTTCTGCTGCGACTTGCCCATCAGCATGTCGAAGGTGCATTTGACGTCCGCAGAGGTGAACGGCTTGCCATCGTGCCATTTGACGCCCTGACGCAGCTTGAAGGTCAGCGTTTTGTTGTCGTTGACCCAGGCCCAGCTCTCCGCGAGTTCCGGGACGATGTTCTCCATCGTGTTCTGGGGCTCGTCCTGCTTGTAGATGACGAGGTTGTTGAACACCGGCATGAACGGAACATTCACCGAGTAGGTGGCGCCTTCATGGATCGAGGCGTTGCCCGGGCTGTCGCGGTGATACATCCGCAGGATTCCGCCCTGCTTGGGCGCCCCGGCGAAGCTCGTGGTCGAAAACGCCAGCAAAGATAGCGCCGCCGTCGCGGCGAGCGCCCACACGCTCCGCATCCTCGGTCCTCCATGGACATTGGTCTTTTCGGCCATTTGTGGCCTGTTTGACCGGACGATAGCCGACGCGCGCGAGGTGAAGCAACCCGCAAGCGCGCTTGCCCTCTCGACAATTCGGATGACGCAAGGCCGCAGGGGTCTTCTCTCACAATGTGAGAGTGCGGGTGCGAAGGAGTGCTTCTTGGCCGGATATGATGCGGAGATGGATCGCCAATCACCGCTGTCGTCCCGGACAAGCGAAGCGCAGATCCGGGACCCACAGGGAAATGTTTGGCGAAGATTTGGAGTGACCTGCTCGCGTTACGACGACGCCCTGTGGTTATGGATCCCGGGCTCGCGACCTCGTCGCGCCCCGGCACGACAGCGGAGTTTGTAGCGCTTGCTTGCGCACACCAGGCGGCAGAACTCCTCACACAATCCGCGACGTCTTGTTGCCCCAGTACCGGTCCCGCAGCAGCCGCTTGTAAAGTTTTCCCGTCGGCAGGCGCGGCAATTCCTTCTCGAAATCGACCGACCGCGGCACCTTCTGCCGCGACAGCGACGCCGCGCAGAAGGCGATCAGCTCCTCGGCGAGCGCCTCGCCCGGCATCACGCCCGGCATCGGCTGCACCACCGCCTTCACCTCCTCGCCGAGATCCGCATTGGGCACGCCGAACACCGCGGCATCGGCGACCTTCGGATGGGTGATCAGCAGATTCTCGCATTCCTGCGGATAGATGTTCACGCCGCCGGAGATGATCATGAAGGTGGCCCGGTCGGTGAGATAGAGGAAGCGCTCCTCGTCGACATAGCCGACGTCGCCGACCGTGCTCATGCTGCCGTCGGCCGAGCGCGCCTCCCTGGTCTTCTCGGGGTCGTTGAAATACTCGAACGGCGATCCCGTCTTGAACCAGACCTGGCCGGGCGTGCCGGTCGGGCACGGCTTCATGTTCTCGTCGAGAATGTGGAGGTCGCCCAGCAGCACCTTGCCGACAGTGCCGCGATGGCTGAGCCATTCCTCGCTGTTGCAGGCGGTGAAGCCGAGGCCTTCGGTCGCGCCATAATATTCGTGGATGATCGGCCCCCACCATTTGATGATGTCGTCCTTCACCAGCGCCGGGCAGGGCGCGGCGGCATGAATCGCGATCTCCAGCGATGACAAATCGTAGCGGCTGCGGACCTCTTCCGGCAGCTTCAGCATCCGTGAAAACATCGTCGGCACCAGCTGGCTGTGGGTGATGCCCCATTGCTGCACGAGCTGGAGGTAACGCTCCGGATCGAACGTCTCCATGATGATCGCCGTGCCGCCCATGCGGATCGTGAGGTTCACGGCGGCCTGCGGCGCTGAGTGATAAAGCGGCGCCGGCGACAGATAGACCATGCCCTCGCGGTAGTGCCAAAGTTTGGTGAGGAAGTCGAACAGCGGCAGATTGTGCTTCGGCGGCTCCTCCGGCAGCGGACGAATAATGCCCTTGGGACGACCTGTCGTACCCGACGAATAGAGCATGGAGGTGCCGAGCCACTCGTCCGGAATCGGTGTGTTCGGGAGGTCTGCGGTGACATCGGCCAGCCCAACGATGCGGTCACTCTCGCCGGGGCCATCGGCGACGATGCAGAGCTTGATGTCGGGGCAAGCCTGGATCGCCTCCCGCGCGATGTCGAGCTTTGCAACGGACGTGATGAGGATTTTCGATTGGCTGTTGACGAGGAGATAGGCCAGTTCGCCCGGCGTGAGAAATGAATTGATACAGGTGTAGTAAAGCCCCGACCGCTCGCCGGCGCCGCAGGCTTCGAGATAGCGGGAATTGTTCTCCATGAAGATGGAGTAGTGATCGAGCCGCCTCAAGCCCTGCTTGCGAAACAGATGCGCCAGCCGGTTGCTGCGTGCATCGAGTTCGCGATAGGTGACGGCCTCGCCCGTCGCCGCCATGATGAAGGCGGGTTGCAGCGGGCGTAGACGGGCATGCTGACCTGGATACATCAGTCCTCCGGCTTGAAAATCATGCGGCGAGAAGCAGGATTTCGCGCACCTGCGCAGGGCTCTCGATCTTGCGCGGATTGCGCGGGATCCAGTTCGTGCGCATTGCCTGTTCGGCAATGGCGTCGAAATGCTCGGGCAACACACGAACATCGGCGAGGCGGCGCGGCATGCCGAGCGATCGGATGAAGGCATCGAGCACGTCGGCGGCGTTGTGGCCGGGGAAGCCCATCGCGGCGGCGACGATCATCTGGCGCTCGGCATTGTCGCGCGCGTTCCAGCGTAGCACCGCCGGCAGCATGACGCAGGAGGTGTAGCCGTGCGGCACGTCGAAGGCAGCGCCCAGCACATAACCGATGCCATGGCTCGCCCCCATCGGTACGCCGGCGGCGAGCGCGCCCATCGACAGCCAGGTGCCGATCTGCGCATCCATCCGCGCGTCGAGGTCGCTCGCGTCGGCCTTCACCCGCGGCAGCGCATCGGCGAGCATGGCGAGGCCCTTCACCGATTGCGCGTCGGCATAAGGATGGGTCTCGCGCGAGCAGATCGCCTCGACGCAGTGATCGATGGCGCGGACGCCGGTCGAGAGAAACAGCCATTCCGGCGTGTGCACGGTGATGGCGGGATCGAGGATGGTCGCGCGGGGCACCGTGAGCGGATGCCGCAGCATCTGCTTCACATGCGTGCTGCGGTCGGTGACGCCCGCGATTGACGAGAACTCGCCGCCGGCAATCGTGGTCGGCACGCTGATTTGTCGTACTGTCGGCGCGGTCATTTCGGGAGCGACGCCCTTGTGCACGCGAATGCGCTCGATGCCGCCGATATCGTCGATGCCATTGGCGAGACAAAGCTGCACCGCCTTGGCGCCGTCGGTGATCGAGCCGCCGCCCACGGTGACGATCAGGTCAGCGCCGGCCTCGCGTGCCGCATTGGCGGCCGCGATCACGGCCTCGCGCGGCGTGTGCGCCGGCATGGCATCGAACAGCCCGGCGCAGCGCGTGCCGAGTGCCTGGACGATTTTTGCGATCTCGTCGGTCTGGCGGTTCAGCGTGCCCGAGACCATCAGGAAAGCGCGGCGGGTCCCCAGCCGGTCCATCTGCGCGACGATGGCCTCAGCCGCCGGATGACCGAACACGACCTCCTCGATCGCGCCGTAAACGACACGTCCCTGATGCACGCCTGTCCTCCCCGGACAATTCGTCTTGTTTTGTAAAGGCCAATCTAGCCGAGCCCGCCACGCCCGTCATGTGCGAAGACACTGGCGCTTTTTTAGCCTCCCCTGGAGGGGCAGGGTGGTGAATGCCGCTCCGCCACCGCGAACTAACGCTGACCAACTGACGCGCGCATCCCTCGCGGTCGCTGTCAACCCGTCATCCGGCCAGGACACCGTGCCGGGCATTGCCCGCGCTTTGGTCTTGAAGAGTTCATCATCGCCACCCATCTTGTGACGCCCGCGGGTGAACGAGTACCCTACATTTTCTGCGGCTTTGATGCGAGGACCTGGGATGGCTGGACCGGACGGAAGCGAGCAATTTGTCAAAACGCGCGATTTCGTCCAGCTCCGGCCTTATGCCATAGCCGGTCTTCTCGCAGCCGCGTTCGCGCTCAGCGGTTGCGGACAACCGACCTCGCAAGCGGCCGCGCCTCCGCCTCCGCCAGTGACGGTTGCCCAGCCGGTCAAGCGCACCGTCACCGATTGGGACGAGTACACCGGCCGGTTCGAGGCGGTCGAGGAGGTGCAGGTGCGCCCCCGCGTCGGCGGCTTCGTCAACTCCGTCGAGTTCCAGGACGGCGCGATCGTGCATCAGGGCGACCTGCTCTACGTCATCGATCCACGCCCGTTCGAAGCGGTGGCCGAGCAGGCGGACGGCCAGCTCTCCGACGCCCGCGCGAAGGTGGAGCTCGCCAAGCGCGAACTCGATCGCGGCCTGAACCTGGTGCAGACCAGCGCGGTGTCCGAGCAGGTCGTCGACCAGCGCCGCCAGGCCCTGCAGGCCGCGCACGCCGCCGAGACCCAGGCCGAGGGCGCGTTGAAGGCCGCCCGGCTCAACATCGAATTCACTCATGTGACCGCGCCGCTCACCGGCCGCGTCGGCCGCCATCTCGTCAGCCCCGGCAATCTCGTACAGGGCAGCGATACCGGCACATCGACACTGCTGACCTCGATCGTCTCGCTCGACCCGATCTATATCTATTTCGACATGGATGAGACGACCTTCATCAAATACAGCAAGCTCTGGTTCGAGGGTAAGCGCCCGAGCTCGCGCGACACCGCGAACCCGGTGCAGGTGACGTTGGCCGGTGAGACAAAACCGTCGCACGACGGCGCCATCAACTTCCTCGACAACCGCCTCGATGTCTCCACAGGCACGTTGCGCAGCCGCGCCGTTGTCAAGAACACCGATCTGTCGATCCTGCCCGGCCAGTTCGGCCGCGTCCGCCTGATCGGCAGCGCGCCTTACGAGGCGCTGCTTGTCCCTGACGTTGCGGTCGCGACCGACCAGTCGCGCAAGATCGTGTTCGTGGTGAAGCCCGACGACACCGTCGAGGCGCGCCCCGTGGTGCTGGGGCCGCTCGAAGACGGCCTGCGCGTGATCCGCGAAGGGCTGAACGCGGAGGACCGCGTCATCGTCAATGGCATCCAGCGCGCCCGCGTCGGCGCCAAGGTCACGCCGTCTGCCGCGCAAGCGCCGGCCGGTGCCAAGGCTGGTGACAAGTCATGAATCTTGGCCGTCTCTCCATCAACCAGCCCATCCTGGCGATGGTGCTGTCGATCGTGCTCCTGATCGTCGGTACGCTCGCCTATTCGACGCTGCCGATCTCCGAATATCCGCAAGTGGTGCCGCCGACCGTTGTCGTCACCACGCAATATCCGGGCGCCTCGGCGCAAACCGTGTCCGACACGGTTGCCGCTCCGATCGAGCAGCAGATCAACGGCGTCGAGGACATGCTGTATCTCTACAGCCAGGCGACCTCGAACGGCCAGCTCACCATCACCGTGACCTTCAAGCTGGGTGCCGATCTCGACAAGGCGCAGGTGCTGGTCCAGAACCGCGTCGCGATTGCGCAGCCGCAGCTGCCGGACGAGGTGCAGCGCAACGGCGTCGTCACCCGCAAGAACTCGCCTGACATTTTGATGGTCGTGTTCATGCTGTCGCCCGACGACACGTTCGACCAGCTCTACATCTCCAACTACGCGCTGCTCCAGGTCCGCGATCAGCTGCTGCGCATCGACGGTGTCGGCGACATCCAGATCTTTGGCGCGCGCGACTATTCGATGCGGCTGTGGCTCGACCCTGACCGCATCGCCAATCTCGGCCTCACCTCGACCGAGGTGCTGGCCGCGATCCGTGCGCAGAACGTGCAGATCGCGGGCGGCCAGATCGCCGAGCCGCCGATCGCCGACCGCGCCTTTCAGCCGAACCTCGTTTTCACGGGACGGCTGAAAGACCAGAAGCAGTTCGAGGATATCCTGATCAAGGCCGGCTCCGATGGCCGCACGGTGCGGCTGCGCGACGTCGCCCGCATCGAGCTCGGCGCGCTGGCCTATTCCACCAACAGCTTCCTGCTGCGCAAATCCGCGGTCGCCATGCTGGTGACGCAGCGGCCGGGATCCAACGCGCTCGCGACGGCCAAGAACATCTCCGACGCCATGACGAAGCTCAAGGAGAGCTTTCCGAAGGGGCTCGACTACAACATCGGCTACAATCCGACCGAGTTCATCGCGCAGTCCGTCCACGAGCTGATCAAGACCATCTATGAGGCCATGCTGCTCGTGGTCGTCGTCGTGCTGGTGTTTCTGCAGGGCTGGCGGCCGGCGATCATTCCGATCATCGCGATTCCCGTGTCGCTGGTCGGCACCTTCGCGGTGATGGCGGCGCTCGGCTTCTCCATCAACAATCTCACGCTGTTCGGGCTCGTGCTCGCCGTCGGCATCGTCGTCGACGACGCCATCGTCGTGGTCGAGAATGTCGAACGTCATCTTGAGCACGGTCTGAGCCGGCGCGATGCCGCGCTGAAGACGATGGAGGAGGTGGGCGGCGCGCTTGTCTCGATTGCGCTCGTGCTCTGCGCAGTGTTTGTGCCAACGGCGTTCCTTGGCGGCATATCCGGGCAGTTCTTCCAGCAATTCGCCGTGACCATCGCGGTCGCAACCGCGATCTCCTGCTTCTGCTCGCTGACGCTGTCGCCTGCGCTGGCCTCGCAGATCCTGACACCCCATGAGGAGAAGCGGCCTCCGGCCGCCTGGAATCTGATCGCGCGCGGCTGGAACGCCTTCACCGGCGCCTTCAACCGCGTGTTCGATCGGTTGGCACATGGCTACGCCGGTGTCGCCAATTTCGTGATCCGGCATTCGGCGGTGATGATCCTGATCTATGTCGTTTTGATCGGCAGCGCAGGATGGTTGATCGGGACCACCTCGCAGGGCTTCATCCCCGCGCAGGACCGCGGCTACGTCATCATTTCCGTGCAATTGCCGGGCGCGGCGTCGCTTGCACGCACCACCGAAGTGGTGCGCGAGATCGAGCGGATCTCGTTGGATACGCCAGGCATCATCCGCGTTGCGGCTTTCGCCGGTTTCTCCGGCGCGACGCGCACGCAGGCCGGCAATGCGGCCGCCTTGTTTCCGGTGTTCGACGAGCCTGAGGCACGGATCAAGAAAGGACTGACGGCGAACGCCATCACGGCCGAGTTGCGCAAGCGGCTCGCCGCGATCCAGGGCGCTTTCATCATCGTCATTCCGCCGCCGGCCGTGCCCGGCATCGGCACGGGCGGCGGCTTCACCATCCGCATCCAGGACCGCCAGGGCCGCGGCCCCGAGCTGCTGGCAGCGGCGACCGACGAGCTCGTTGCCGCCGCCCGCAAATCGCCGAACCTCACTTCGGTGTTCTCGCCGTTCTCGGCCAACACGCCACAGCTGTTCGTCGACATCGACCGCACCAAGGCGCAGAAGCTCGGCGTGCCCATCGCCAACATCAATGACACGATCCAGACCTATTTCGGATCGACCTATGTCAACGACTTCAACCTGTTCGGCCGCACCTATCACGTCACCGCGCAGGCTGATTTCCCGTTCCGCAAGGAACCCGCCGATCTCGCGCGCCTGCGCACGCGAAATGCCTCCGGCGACATGGTGATGCTCGGCAGCGTGGTCGACTTCAGGGATGTCTCGGGTCCCGATCGCGTCGCGCGCTACAATCTCTATGCGGCGTCCGAGCTGCAGGGCGAGCCGGCGCCGGGCACCAGCTCGACCACCGCGCTCAACACCATCAAGAAGCTCGCCGACGACACCTTGCCGAGCGGCTTCAGCTTCGAATGGACGGATTTGTCCTATCAGCAGGTCACCGGCGGCAATGCCGGCCTCTACGTGTTCCCGATCTGCGTGCTGTTCGTCTATCTCGTGCTCGCCGCGCAATATGGCAGCTGGACGCTGCCGTTCGCGGTGATCCTGATCGTGCCGATGTGCCTGTTGGCCGCCACGATCGGCGTGCGCATCATGGGCCAGGACGTCAACATCCTCACCCAGATCGGTTTCGTCGTGCTGGTGGGATTGGCGGCGAAAAACGCGATCCTGATCGTCGAGTTCGCGCGCGACATCGAGAACGAAGGCAAGCCGCGGCTGGACGCCGTGATCGAAGCCTGCCGGTTGCGACTGCGGCCGATCCTGATGACGTCGTTCGCGTTCATCCTCGGCGTGCTCCCGTTGGTGATCTCGTCCGGTTCAGGCTCGGAGATGCGCCAGGCCGTCGGCGTCGCCGTGTTCTTCGGCATGATCGGCGTCACGCTGTTCGGCCTGGTGTTCACCCCGATCTTCTATGTGGTGGTGCGGAACCTGGCGGAGGGGCGGAATGACGGGAAGCCGAAGGAGGTGGCGGCTTCATAAGCGTCCTCAATCTCAGTGTCGTCCCGGCGGAGGCCGGGACCCATAACCCCAGGGAGTAGTTTTGGGGCTAGCTGGTCATTACTGATCTTCGCCAAACCCAATCGTGTGGCTATGGGTCCCGGCCTTCGCCGGGACGACATCGTGTGTTTGGCGCGCAGCTGCCCATACTAACGGCCTACGCAAAATCAATGGGCACGCGCGTCGTTCTTCACTACACTCCGCGCGATTTCAAAACAGAACACTGCT
This sequence comes from Bradyrhizobium sp. RDM12, assembly GCF_051917485.1. Lineage (NCBI taxonomy): Bacteria > Pseudomonadati > Pseudomonadota > Alphaproteobacteria > Hyphomicrobiales > Nitrobacteraceae > Bradyrhizobium > Bradyrhizobium sp. RDM12. The sequence continues at coordinate 858,463 of NZ_CM133064.1, read as the reverse complement.
GGGAGTTAACAGATGAAATCAGCACTTTTGGCCGCTGTCGCAACCTCGGCTCTGCTGCTGGGCGCGCCGGCCTCCGCGCAAGGCGTCAAGATCGGCATCCTCAACGATCAGTCCGGTGTCTATGCCGACTACGGCGGAAAATACTCGGTCGAAGCCGCCAAGATGGCGATCGAGGATTTTGGCGGCGAGGTGCTGGGCCAGAAGATCGAGATGATCACCGCCGATCACCAGAACAAGCCGGATCTGGCGACGTCGATCGCGCGGCGCTGGTATGACGCTGACAATGTCGACATGATCACCGAGCTGACGACGTCGTCGGTGGCGCTCGCCGTGCAGGATCTGTCAAAAGAAAAGAAGAAGATCGACATCGTGGTCGGCGCGGCCACGTCGAGCATCACCGGTTCTGCGTGCTCGCCCTATGGCTTCCACTGGGCGTTCGACACCCACGCGCTCGCAGTCGGCACCGGCGGCGCGCTGACCAAGGCCGGCGGCGACAGCTGGTTCTTCCTCACCGCGGACTACGCCTTTGGCTACGCGCTGGAAAAGGACACCAGCGAGATCGTCGCCGCCAATGGCGGCAAGGTGCTGGGCTCGGTCCGCGTGCCCCTCAACTCGTCCGACTTCTCCTCCTTCCTGCTGCAGGCACAGAGCTCGAAGGCAAAGATCGTCGGCCTCGCCAATGCCGGCCAGGACACCACCAACTCGATCAAGCAGGCGGCCGAATTCGGTATCGTCCAGGGCGGCCAGAAGCTCGCCGGGCTGCTGATGACGCTCGCCGAGGTGCACGGTCTCGGCTTGCAGGCGGCGCAGGGCCTGGTGCTGACCGAAGGTTTTTACTGGGACCATGACGACACGACCCGTGCGTTCTCCGAGCGCTTCTTCAAACGTACCGGGAGGATGCCGAGCATGATCCACGCCGGCACCTATTCGGCGACGCTGAGTTATCTGAAGGCGGTGAAGGCCGCCGGCACCAAGGACACTGAAGCCGTCGCCAGGAAGCTGAAGGAGTTGCCGGTCGATGATGCCTTCGCCAAGGGCAAGGTGCTCGAGAACGGCCGCATGGTCCACGACATGTATCTGTTCGAGGTCAAGAAGCCGTCCGAGTCGAAGAAGCCGTGGGATTACTACAAGGAACTCGCGACAGTCCCCGGCGACAAGGCGTTCTTCACCGCCAAGGAAAGCGGCTGTCCGCTGACGAAGTGATTTTTGTCGTCCTGGCTTTCCGCCAGGACGACACTGAATGCGGCGGCGCAGTCGCCTCACACCAACCTTAGCACCACCGCGCCCAGGGTCCCCGCCCACAACGCGATGGCGGCGAAGGCCTGGATCGCAAAGCCCGGGCCGCGCTTGGCGGCGGCCTGCGAATAGCCGATGAAATAGACGATGCGGCCGATGATCCAGACCGCGCCGATGCCGGCCGCGATCGCGTCGCTGATATAGATCGCGAACAGCCAGAGCGACGGCAGGAAGATCGGCATCCATTCCAGCGTGTTCATCTGGATGCGGAAGGCGCGCTCGAAATCCGGATGGCCCGACATCGCCGGCACCTTGACGCCGGTCTTGGTGCGCGACCGCGAGACGTTGATGCAAGTGAAGAAGAAAAACAGGATGGCGAGCAGCGTGACGAGTGCGGTCAGATGGTACATCGAAGCCTCCGGCGGTCAGATGCAGCTCAATAGCCGGTCAGCTCGAGATAGCCAACGCCATCATGCGATCCGGCAAAGCTGATCGGTCCCTCCCAGTAGGAAAAGCCGGTCCCCATCCACGCCCGGGGATTGAGCGGCTTGCAGGAAATCGAGAACGACCGCGACGGGATCGCGATCTGCCATTCCACCGGCAGCTTGCGGCCGGCCACCTCTGCCGTCGCTTTCGGAGTCATCTGGATGTCGTCACCCGCAATCATCTGGGTGCGGCCGTCGGCGCCGATCCAATTGCCGAACGGATAGTCCTTGCCGTCCTTCTGGCGCAGCCGGTACAGCATCAGCTTGTCGCCGGAGGAAAGATGCAGCGACAGCCAGTCCCAGCCGGTCTGGTCGGCGTCGAGCGGCTGGCTGCTCCATTCCCGATCCATCCAGGCTTGGCCGGAGACGTCGACCGACTTGTCGTCGATGGTGAGCGTGCCGCGCGCACGGTAGAACGGCTGGCTGTAATAATAGGATGCCTGCCCACGTTCGGACTTGCGGCTATAGCCGCCGTCGCCCTGCAAGACGACCGAACGATCCGCTTCAAGCGTGAGCGCGTAGCTGAAATCCGTTCCGGACGCCTTCAGCGTCACCGGCGCCAGAGTACGATCGTCGGTGCGCTCGGATCCTTTCATCTCCCAATCGTCGATCCACGCGGCGAATGGTTTTGGTTCGACCCCGGCCTGGCCGATGCCGCCGCGCGAAAACAGCTCGTTGAAGCGGTGGGTGTCGGCCCTCGTCACCGCGGCATGCGCCATCCAGATCTGCTGATTGGCCCAGCCTTCGCTTTGCGGCCCCGGCCGCGCGGCCTGGCGAAACAGCGTCCATTGCAGCCCGCACGTAGCGCCATTGCTGTCGACCAGATCGCCGTCAGATACCACCACTCGATGCGAAATTCCGGATGCGGTCCGTGATCGGCGGGAAACGTGAACACCTTTCCAGGCGTGACTTTCGCGAAGCCGTCGGCGCTCTCGCCGAGTCCGGCGTAGCCTTGCGCATGTGCGCGGCGTGCAAGCGCGAGCGCGGCGATGCCGCCGACAAGGGTGCGCCGCGAGAGTTTATCAGCGCTCATTGGCAAACACCTTGACGAGGCTCGCCGGCTGCATCCGCGCCAGCCGCAACACAGGCAGCAGCGCGGCCAGCAGCGAGGCGATCAGCGCGACCGCAACTAGCTCGACCAGTTGCAGCGGAAAGACATGGAACGGTAACCGCCAGCCGAACGCCTTCACGTTGACGATCGCGATCAGGCACCACGCCGCCAGGAGCCCGAGCGGTACGGCCAAGAGCGACGTGAACAGTGCGACCGACAGCGTCTTGGTCAGCTCGAACGCGGCGAGGCGCGGCCGCGTGATGCCGATCGCCCAGAGCGGCGCAAGCTGCGGCAGGCGCGAGTTCGCCAGCGTCAGCAGGCTGGTCAGCAGCGCGATACCGGCGACGCCGAGCGTGAAGGCATTCAGCGCTGACGTCACCGCAAAGGTGCGATTGAAGATACGGATCGATTCGGCCTTCACGGTCGCCTGGTCGGCCACGGCGCGGTCGTCGAGCGCGAACTGCTTCTGCAGGGCTGCGATCAAGCCGGGAATCTTGTCCCGCGGCACGATGAGCCCGATCCGCGTCTGCGGCGTTTGCGGAAATTGCCGGATCAGCGCCGCGACGTTCACCGCGAGCTGCCCCCTGGGGTTGCCGTAATCGGCATAGATGCCGACGATGTCGAGCTCCCAGGTCCCGCCCGGCGCCGGCACTTCGATGACATCGCCGACGCGGACGTTGAGGCGGCGGCTCAGCTGCTCGCTGATGAAGGCGGCATTGCCCGGCACAAGCTGGGTCCAGGCGCGCGGCGCGGTTTCCAGCAGCGGCCAGCGCTCGCGATAGAGCGCGTGATCGGGCAGGCCGAGCAGTTCCACCGGCTGGCCCTGCACCTGCGTCTCCGCGCGCCCACCCGGCAGGATCGCCTGAACTTCGCTGCGGTCCTTCAGCCAGTTGCGGATCGCCGTGCCTTGCGCATTGTCGGGGGCGCTGATGTAGACATCGGCGGCAAGCCGCCCGTCGAGCCAGCCCACGAAAGTGCGGCTGAACGTCTCCACCATGGTGGACACCCCGACATTGACGGCGAGTGCGAGCAGCAGCGCCATCAGCGCCAACGACAATCCGGAGAGCTGCTGCCGGCTGTCCGCCCAGAACCACAGCGCCAACGGCCCGCGCGCAAAACGCTGGCCCGCGAGCAGCAGGAGTTCGAGGAAGGCCGGCAGGATCAAGGCTGCGCCGAGCATCAGCGCGGCCAGCAGGCCGAAGCCGGCGATCAACGATCGTCCGTAGCAAGCAGCAGCAGCGCGACCGCGAATACGGCGCAGGCAGCAAGACTTTGCAGGATCAGCCAGCGACGCTGCCGCTGCTGCCAGGCGTGCGGCTGCGCGGTGGCCAGCACCGGCATCCTGACCGCCTTGATCAGGCTGGTCGCGGCCGCGACGATCGCGCCGGCGACGCTGATGCCGATCCCGGCGAGCCACCATTCAGGCCTCAAGGTGAGCTGCCCCGGAATTTGCGCGCCATAGAGCCCGCGCAGCGACGCCGCCACATCGGGCAGCAGCGCGGCCGCGATGACATAACCGCAGACGAGCCCGATCAGGCCTGCGACCAGCGCCAGCGCCACGAGCTCGACCAGCAGCACGCTGTTGACCAGTCGTGCCGAGGCGCCGCAGGCCCGCAGCGTCCGCAGCATCGGCAGCCGCTGCTCGAAGGCGAGGCCGACGGCCGAATTGACGATGAAGAGGCCGACGAAGAACGACAGCAGGCCGAAGGCGGTGAGGTTGAGATGGAAGCTGTCGGTCAGCCGTTCCAGCTCGGTCTCGGCATTCGGCTCGACCCGCTGCAACTGGTCGCCGACGACGCTTTGCAGTGGCGCAGGCTTGCCCTTCGCCTTGCCGATCAGCAGGCGCGAGAGCTGGTCCGGCTTGTTCAGCAGATGCTGCGCCACGCCGATATCGACCACCAGCACGTCGGGCACGAGCTGCGGCTGCACGTGCAAGGGCGGCAGTTTTGCGCCGCTGCTGATCGCGGGTCGCACCGTCTCGTTCGTGCAGATCGTTCAGCGTCTCCTGCGCGACCAGCGTCTGGCCGGGTGCGGCAACAAAAGCGCCGAGATCGGCCGCCCCGAGGCGCGGCGCGTTGCCGACGTCAGCCGGCAGCGTCACCGGCTCGATGCCGAGCAGCCGCATCGAGCGTCCATTGATCTGGACCCGGCCTTCCAGCACCGGCGAAACCGGCCAGCCCGAGCGCCGGAGCTTTATGAACAGGACTTGCGGAAAGGTCGCCGCATTGGGCGCGACCAGCATCGCCGTACGCACGCCGCCAAACGTCGCCGCCGCGCGGTCATAGGCGCTGCGGGCCTGCTGATTGATTGCCTGCACGCCGCTCCACAGCGCGGTCGCCGCGATCAGCCCGATCAGAAGCGTCGCAAACTGCATCCTGTGCCGGCGCCAATGGCTGAGCAGCACCGCGAGCACCCACAGCGCGCGCCTCATGCGATCCGCCCCGCATGCAGGACGATGTGGCGGTCGAGCGTGCCGGCCAGATGCAGGCTGTGCGTCACCATCAGGAAGCCGCAGCCGGTGCGCGCAACGAGGTCGCGCGTCAGCGCCAGCACGTCGTCGGCGGTGGCTTCGTCCAGATTGCCCGTCGGCTCATCCGCGAGCAGCAGCGATGGTTTTGTCGCCAGCGCCCGTCCGATCGCGACCCGCTGCTGCTGACCGCCCGATAATTGCTCTGGATAGCGCTTGAGCAGGGTGCCGAGCCCGAGCCGTTCGGTCAGCTCACTGGTCCAGGCCGGATCATGCCGACCGGCGATGCGCGCCTGGAAGGCGAGGTTATCGGCGACCGACAGGCTCGGGATCAGGTTGAACTGCTGAAAAACCAGACCGATCCGGTCTCGGCGCAACGCGGCGCGGCCGGCATCGGAGAGCTCAGTGACGTCGGTGTCCTCCAGCCGGATCGAGCCGCCATCGGCGACATCCAACCCGGCGATCAGGTGCAGCAGCGTGCTCTTGCCGCTGCCGGATTCGCCGGTCAGCGCGACGCGCTCACCGGCCGTCAGGTCGAGATCGACGCCGCGCAGCACATGGACCGGCTCGGCGGCCGAGGAGAAGGTTTTGGCGAGGTTTCGGATGCTCAGCAAGGTCAATGCGCCGGACGGAATTAATTCAATGCTGCGTAGCACACTTGCCGTGGAAATGCCGGGGTTGCGTTGCCGTTCAAGCCGTTGTTAGCTCCAGAGACGGTCAAATCAAAAGTACCGAAAAAAGGTCATACGGGGAGAACGATGAGCGCTCAGGGAACGCCCAATGCGGTGGGCAGGACGGCAGGGGTGTCCCAAGGGACCACAAAGGAAACGCCGAAGGGCGCCTGGACTGTCACTTTTCTCCTCTTTCTCTTCATGGTGGTGAACTTCGCGGACAAGATCGTCGTCGGCCTCGCCGGCGTGCCGATCATGACCGATCTGAAGCTCGAGCCTGCGCAATTCGGCATGCTCGGTTCCTCGTTCTTCATGCTGTTCTCGGTCTCGGCCATCGTGGTCGGCTTCATCGTCAACAAGGTGCCGACGCGCTGGGTGCTGCTGACGCTCGCGGTGGTCTGGGCGCTGGCGCAGTTTCCGATGGTCGGCACCGTTTCCTTCACCACGCTGCTGATCTGCCGCATCGTGCTCGGCGCGGGCGAAGGCCCGGCCTTCTCGGTTGCCGCGCATGCGATCTACAAGTGGTTCCCGGATGAGAAGCGCACGCTGCCGACCGCAATCCTGTCGCAGGGCTCGGCCTTCGGCGTCATCCTCGCCGTGCCCGCGCTGAACTGGGTCATCGTCAATCACTCCTGGCACTACGCCTTCGGCGCGCTCGGTGTCGCCGGCCTGATCTGGGTCTGTGCCTGGCTGGCGCTCGGCAAGGAGGGCCCGCTCGAGGACACGCAGGCGCTCGCCGCCAATGAGCCGAAGATTCCTTACGTCCGGCTTCTGACTTCGCGCACCTTCCTCGGCTGCGTGATCGCGACTTTCGGCGCCTATTGGGCGCTGTCGCTCGGGTTGACCTGGTTCACCGCGTTCATCATCACGGGTCTCGGCTTCTCGCAGCAGCAGGCCGGCTTCATCTCGATCCTGCCCTGGGTGTTCGGCGCCACCATCGTCATCCTGACGGGCTGGATCTCGCAGGTCATGATGGCGCGCGGTTACACCACGCGCATCTCGCGCGGCGTGCTCGGCTCGGTGCCGCTGATCATCGGCGGCCTGATCCTGGCGACGATGCCGCACGTTCAGGGCGCGGGCCTCCAGATCGCGTTGCTCGTCGTCGGCTCAGGTCTCTGCGGGGCGATCTATGTGGTCTGCCCGCCGATGCTCGGCGAATTCACGCCGGCTTCGCAGCGCGGCGCCATCATCGCGATCTACGGTGCGCTCTACACGCTCTCGGGCATCATCGCGCCGACGGTGATGGGCACCGTGATCCAGCGCGCCGGCAGCATGGTCGCCGGCTACATGACCGGCTTCACCATCAACGCAGTGGTGATGGTCGGATCCGGCGTCGTCGGCCTGCTGCTGCTCTGGCCGAACACTGAGAAGGCGCGGTTGACCCGTGGTGCGGCGGCGCAGGCCGCGCCGCTAAAGGGCGCGGTATCGCCGACGTAAGGGGTGGCTAAGAGCCAACTACAATCACGCCTGTCGTCCCGGCGAAGGCCGGGACCCATACCGCGTGATCTCTCGATTGCAGAAGATAGAAGTACCAACAACGAATCTTCGCCAAACCACTTCCTGTGGTTATGGGTCCCGGCCTTCGCCGGGAAGACACTGAATGCGTCGACGCGCCTTTGCGCCTCACGGGCCTAATTCACGCCCTGCGCGCCACGAATCAGCTTCCCCGGCCTCTGCCCCGTCGCGGCACCCTGCCGCCGCGTCACCACGCCCGACACGATCGTGGCGTCATAGCCATCGACATCCTGCAGCAGCCGCCGCCCGCCGACCGGCAGGTCGTAATGCACCTTCGGCGGATGCAGATGCAGCCGGTCGTAATCGATGATGTTGACGTCGGCCTTGTAGCCGGGCGCAATCAGCCCGCGATCGGTGAGCCCGACCGAGAGCGCGGTCTTGCGCGACTGCGCCGCGACCACGAACGGGATCGAGAGTTTTTCGCCGCGCTTGCGATCACGGGTCCAGTGCGTCAGCAGATAGGTCGGGAAGCTCGCGTCGCAGATGATGCCGCAATGCGCGCCGCCGTCGGACAGGCCGGGCACGGACTGCGGATCGATCAGCATCTCGCGCGTCGCATCGAGATTGCCGTCGGCATAGTTGAGGAACGGCACGTAGAGCATGCCGCGGCCGTCGTCCGACAGCATCGCGTCATAGGCGAGCTCTTCCGGTTGCCGGCCCTGCTTGCGCGCCTGCGGGCCCAGCGCGTTCTCCGGCGGCTGCTCGTAGTCAGGGGGATCGCCGAGCAGGAACATCTTGTCGTAGTTGGGCCGGAAGAACAGCGGATCGTCGGTCGCGGTCGCCATCTCGCTCAGGATTGCCGTGCGTACCTCGCTCTGATGCAGCCGCGCCAGCCGCTCTTTCAGCGGCAGATGCGCGATCGCCTTGTAGCTCGGATGGGTCTGGAACGGGTTGCGCGACAGCTCGAGTCCGAGCAGCAGGCCGACCGGGCGCGCCGCGATCTGCGCGGTGATGGAGAGGCCGCGTTTGGCTGCCGCATTGATCTCGTCCAGAGTCTGGCGCCAGCGGTTCGGCGATTTGTCGTTTTGCGTGATCGAGAACGAGATCGGGCACCTTGTGCTGTCCGCCACCCGCAGCATCATCGGCAGATCTTCGTGGATGGTGGAGAGATCGAGCACGAATTGCAGCACGCTACGCCCTTGGCTGTGCATCGCGCCGGCAATCGCGGTGAGCTCGTCTTCGCCCGCCTTCAGCGTCGGCGTGAAATCGCCGGTCGAGGTGCGGTGGTTGAGCGTGCGCGAGGTCGAGAAGCCGAGCGCGCCGGAGCGCACCGCCTCGGCGGCGAGCTTCGCCATCGCCATATTGTCTTCCGCGGTCGAGGGATCGCGGCGTGCACCGCGCTCGCCCATGACATAGACCCTTAGCGCCGCATGCGGCAGCTGCGCGCCGACGTCGATGTCGAAATCACGCTTGGACAGCCAGTCCATGTAATCGGGAAAGCTCTCCCACGCCCACGGAATGCCGGCGCTCAGCACCGGCTCGGGAATATCCTCGACGCCTTCCATCAACTGGATCAGGCGGATGTGGTCGGCCGGCTTGCACGGGGCAAAGCCGACGCCGCAATTGCCCATGATCGCGGTGGTGACGCCGTTTTGCGACGACGGCGTGATGTCCTGGCTCCAGGTGACCTGGCCGTCATAATGCGTGTGAACGTCGACGAAGCCCGGCGTCACCAGCTTGCCGCGCGCGTCGATTTCTCCTTTGCCTTTGCTTGAGACTTTGCCGACCTCGCTGATCCTGCCGCCGGTGATGGCCACGTCAGCCTCGAACAGCTCGCCGCCATGTCCGTCCGCAAGGGTGCCGCCGCGGATCACGAGGTCAGGGGTGCTCATGTGGTTTCTTCCCGTTTTGCTTTGCTGTTTTGCGCATCTCTCAGCCCCAGGCAGGCGAAGCGCAGATCCGGACCCATGGTCTCGGCCTCCGGCGGGACGACAGCTGAGTTTGTCGCTATGCCCTGGCTTGCTTCCGCTCCGTAAACGGCGACAGCACGACCGTTGCGACCATGAAGATCACGGAAGCGCCGAACACCCAGTGTGGTGCGCTCTGGTCCATGATCCAGCCGAACAGCAGCGGGCTGACGATGCCGCCGAGATTGAAGCCGGTGGAGACGATGCCGAAGGCGCGACCCGCAGCACCCGGAGGCGCCGCATTGCGCACCAGCATATCCCGCGACGGCGCGATCACGCCGGAGAGGAAACCCGCGGTCGCCATCGTGGCGGTCAAGGCCCAGCCCGGCAACGTGACCAGCGCGATCAGCAGCACGATGGCGGCATTTGCCGCAAAGCAGGCGGCGGCGACATAGCCATGCCGCTCCGTGTGGTCGGCGAGGAAACCGCCCGCGAGCACGCCCGCGGCGCTGGAGCCGAGAAACGCGGTCAGCGCGACATTGGCGATGGAATAGGTTGCGCCGTAGCCGCTCATCAGCGCCACTACGCCGAAATTGTTGATGCCGGCAACCGACAGGCTGAGCAGCATGAACAGCGCGGTCAGCGTGATCAGCGCCGGCGTGATGACGGCCTGCTTCGGCATGCTCGCGTTGCCTGGCTTGGTCTGGTGGGCGCCGGCGTCGGGAATGTTCATCGTCACCAGCAGCACTGCCACCAGCACGCCGATCGCGCCCGAGGCGATCAACGCGCCGACGCCACCGGACACCGTGATCAGTGCGGCGACGATCGCCGGCGCAACGGCGCCACCAAAATAGCCCGCAAAGGTGTGGATCGAGAAGGCGCGACCCATCCGCGCCTCGTCCATGTGCTCGGCCAGGATCGCGTAATCAGCGGGATGATAGACGCTGTTGGCGAGGCCAAGCAGCACGGCGCAGGCGATCAGCGAGGTGTAGCTCAGATGCAGGCCCAGCAGGATCAGCGCGAGCCCGCCGAGCGTCAGTCCGCCCAGCAGGATCTTGCGCGCGCCAAAATGGTCGACGAGATAGCCGGTCGGCGCCTGCGTCAGCCCGGAGACGACGGCCGACACGGTCAGCGCGAACCCGAGCTCGACATAACCGACGCCGAGCTGGGTCTTGAGGAACGGGAACAGCATCGGCAGGACCAGCAGATGGAAATGGCTGACCCAATGCGCGATCGAGATCCCGGTCAGCGTGCGCAGCGCGCTGTCCGCCTTGCCTTGTTGCGGTGCGGCGAGAACGTCGACCATTGCAGTTCCGTTTCACTCCCAGGAGGCGCGCAAACTATCGGGGACGGCGGTTATTTGTCCATGAACGCGGGCGCATGGCAGGTAGCGCGGGTGGGGCGTGAGGCCGGCTCGATGCCTGCCCAGCGTCGTCCTGGCGAAAACCAGGATCCATACCGCGTGCTTCCTCGATTGTGATCGGCGCAGCCCCGACGACGAGTCTCCGCCAAACTACTCCCTGGGGCAATCGGTCCTTGGCTGTCGCCAGGACGACGGCGGAGGGGGCGGTGCATGCTCTGAAAGCGAACGCCGCCTCGGCACCTCACAACGGCTCGTCGTCCGGCCCGTAGCGATCGCGCTTCGGCGTGGCGATGTCGCCGTCCTCGTAGTCGTCGTCGGTGTCGCGTGGCGGCTGGCGCTTCTTGGCCTTATCGTCCGCAGTCTTCGGCGGGTCGCTCGGCCTGGCAGGCTTACTTCCGATCTTGGCCATGACTGGTCCCGGATGGTGATGCTGCATCGAACCTACCCGCAAAACATGTGCGGTTCCTGACTTATCTCAAGCCCGCGACGATGAACGTCAGGCGTGTACCACCGGCCCGCCCGCCTTCTTCCAGGCATCGATGCCGCCGGCGATATGGGCGGTGTTGGAGAGGCCGGCCTCCTTGGCGGCGGCAACCGCCATCGCCGAGCGTTCGCCGAAGGCGCAGAAGAACACGACGCGGCGGCCCATGGCGGCCGCGACCTCGCGCAGCATGCCGCCGGGCTTGAGGCTTTCCTCGACGCTCGGATAGGGCGTGTGCAGCGCGCCCTCGAGCATGCCGTGCTTCATCCGCTCATTGCTCTCACGCAGATCAACCAGCAGAATATCGGGTCGGCCGAGCGAGCGGATCGCCTCGGCGGCGCTGAGCGCGCGGCCCTCCTTCTCCAGCTCTTCCTGATGCAGGCCGACATGCATGTTGGCCGGCACCGCCACATCCATCATCTTCGGATTGGGCAGCTTCAGGTTCGCCATCAGCTCGATATATTCGTCGACCGAGCGCACCTGGAGTCGCGGATTATAGCGCTTCTCCTCGCCGATAGTGGAGACGGTGTCGCCCTTGTAGTCGTGTGCCGGGAACACCATCGTCTCGTCGGGGAGTTTGAGCAGCCGGTTGAAAATCGACTCGTACTGCGCGCGCGACGAGCCGTTCTGGAAATCGGTGCGACCGGTGCCGCGGATCAAGAGCGTATCGCCGGTGAAGACGCGGTCGCCCATCAGATAGGAATAGGAATCATCGGTGTGGCCGGGTGTGTACATCACGTCGAGCGACAAGCCCTCGATCGTCACCTTGTCGCCGTCGGCAACGCGCATGGCCACCACATCGGCCTTGGTCTGGTCGCCCATCACGGTCATGCAATGGGTGCGGTCGCGTAGCTCGCCGAGGCCGGTGACGTGGTCGGCGTGCAGGTGGGTGTCGACGGCCTTGACCAGCTTGAGGTCGAGCTCGCGCAGAAGCTGGCAATAGCGATCGACCTTCTCCAGCACGGGATCGAGGATCAGCGCCTCGCCGCCGGGACGGCTGGCAAGGACGTAGCTGTAGGTGCCCGAAACGCTGTCGAAGAGCTGGCGAAAGATCATGGCAGGACCGGCGTGGACTGGTTTCGAGGATTCTACTACGCCGGGGACTATGAAGAGAAGTAATGTGCTGTTGAAATAAGAAAATTTGGAAGATTTTTGTTGCGCGGTGGGGTCCAGACGTGGCGTCTCGCGTAAGGAGCGCTAAGCTGGCGCCTCAATTACTGCTGTCATTCCCCGCGAAAGCGGGGAATCCAGTACGGTGTGCCGAGTATGAACGACAGCTTGGAGGTGGAAGTCCTCTATCCAGCCTGATGACGGCGAAGGATTAGCGAAGCGCAAGGGCGTCATCGTGAGGTGGGGTCTGAAGACAGCGTGGAGCAAAGCCGCGGCTCGATGGACAAACACCGGATAACGAGGCCTACCCGGCCGGACGAGCGAGCCGTTGATCGCGAAGTCCACGGTCATCAAGGGCCGGGGTGGTAGATCCGGCGGGCGTGCGGCGAAGGCGGTCGGTCTTACCTCGGGAGGTCTGCACGGTGTCCCGGCAACGGGACTGAGGTCGCCGCAAGGCGGCCTGATCGCCGCGCAGAAGTCAGCAGAGGGCATAGTAGGCGGCGGCGCGCCGCCGAAGGCCTGAACGCTGGAAGTGGTCAGTAGAGCGGTCGATCTCGTGCGAGCCATGCGGCAGAAGAATCAGATTGAACTGAACTCGGGCACCGGAGCGAAGGGTGAAGCCCTGACCGCCGCCGCCCGAGAGACCGAAGCAAGTGCGGCGAAGGCCAGCCTCGAACACCCGGCGGTCGCAGGACCGTCGATGGAAGCAGTTGTCGAGCGTGAGAACCTGAAGAAAGCGTTGGCGCAAGTGACGCGCAACAAGGGCGCGGCAGGCGTCGATGGGATGACCGTCGGCGAACTGCCGGCCTATCTGAAGGAGCACTGGCTCGCGATCCGGACCCAGCTATTTGGCGGCACCTACAAGCCACAGCCGGTACGGCGGGTGGAGATACCGAAGGCGTCGGGTGGCCTGCGGCCGCTCGGCATCCCGACGGTGCTTGACCGCTTCATTCAGCAGGCGGTGTTGCAGGTGCTGCAGGCAGATTGGGACGGAACGTTCTCCGAGGCGAGCTTCGGCTTCCGGCCGAACCGCTCGGCGCATCAGGCGGTGGAACGGGCGCAGGCGTACATCGCGTCCGGGTACGCCTTCGTTGTGGACATCGACCTGGAAAAGTTCTTCGACCGGGTCAACCACGACATCCTGATGGGGCTCATTGCCAAACGGGTTGCTGACAAGCATCTCCTGAAGCTCATCCGCGCCTTCCTGAATGCGGGTGTGATGGAGGGAGGATTGGTCAGTCCGACGGAGGAGGGCACGCCGCAAGGTGGACCGCTCTCGCCACTGTTGTCGAACCTGATGCTGGATGTGCTGGACAAGGAACTGGAGAAGCGCGGCCATCGCTTCGTGCGCTACGCCGACGACTGCAACATCTATGTGCGCAGTCAGAAGGCGGGCGAACGGGTGCTGGCGGGCATCGAAAAGTTCCTCGAAACGCGTCTCAAGCTGAAGATCAACAGGGCCAAGAGTGCGGTCGCCAAACCGAGCGCCCGCAAGTTTTTGGGCTTTAGCTTCACCGGCGGGACAGCACCGCGGCGGCGCATTGCGCCGCAGGCGATCGCCCGCTTCAAGGCGAGAGTTCGGGAGCTGACGCGGCGCACGGGCGGGCGAAGCCTCGTGCAGATCGTCAAGGAGCTGTCAATCTACCTGATCGGGTGGCGCGGCTACTTCGGCTTCTGCCAAACGCCGTCGGTGCTGCGCGCCCTTGATGAGTGGATCAGGCGACGGTTGCGCGCCATCGTCTGGAAACAGTGGAGATGCGGACGCACCCGCTTCGATGAGCTGCGACGCCGCGGCGTCGGCCGGGACCTAGCGGCGAAAACCGCCGGCAGCCCACGTGGCCCTTGGCGGCTCGCTCAAAGCCCCGCGCTCAACACTGCTTTGCCAAACGCCTTCTTGCGTTCACTCGGCCTACGCTCCATCGCAGCACTGCGACCCGCTTAATCCAGCGAACCGCCGGATACGGACCCGTACGTCCGGTGGTGTGGGAGGGTGAAGCCGTGAGGCTTCCCCTATCCCGATCCGCGGCTTCTCCGTACCTCTCGCTGTCTCTGGAATACTGGATCGCCCGGTCAAGTGTTTAGACCGGAGACATAGCTGACGGCTGTTCGGACACATCACTGACGGGTTGGCCGGAGGTCAAGTCGATTGATGCGACCTGCCAGCTTGCAAAGAAGATGCCGTAAGTGCCGTCGCGGTCGAGCGGCCTGACGGCCAGCTGCTCGCCGCAGAAGGCTTGTGGGACTTTCCACATATGGCCTTTGAAGGCGATGTAGCTCCGCGTTGAGGAGACGGTGCGAACGATCTCTGCGGCGTCGTATTGGACCTTTGGCATGCGTTCCGGCATGACGCGCAAGCTTGGCCGGTAACGATCGGCAGGGATGCCCATGCCCAAGCTCTCATGAGGCCGCTCCAGATTGTAGATCGTGCGCCAGCGATCAAGGGCGCATTGAACTTCCGCCAAAGTGCGGAACGTGCGCAGAGCGAACACTTCCGCTTTCAGGCTGCGATGGAACCGTTCGTTCTTGCCTCGGCCCTGAGGATGACGCGGCCTGGCATGGACCACCCTGACGCCGAGCTTGAGCAGCCACACCTTCAGCGCAGTCCAGCGAACGCCGGACGTGTCGCCCCAAGGAGAGCCGTTGTCGAGATAGAAGGCCTCCGGCAGCCCATAGCGTCGGAAGGTGTCCATCAGGTGCTTCTGCACGTCAGGACGCTGCTCATTGGCGCAGGCCTTCAGACACAGGGCATAGCGCGAGTGATCGTCCACCATGGTGAGCGGATGACACCGCTTTCCGTCGGCGAGCGGCATGTGTGTGTTTCGGCATGGAATAAGGACCCCGTTTTCGGGGTGATCGGCATCCAATCGGGACCCCGGGATAAGGGTCCACAGTGGCTTCCATCGAGTCATGGAAGCCGAGGTTGGGATGCTGGTGGTGGAGACGATTGGTAAGATCCGTCGCGCCTACTTTGTTGATGGTCGTCCGATCAAGGCGATCTGCCGAGAACTTGGCGTATCGCGGAAGGTGGTTCGCAAGGTCATTCGTTCTCAAGCGACGGAGTTCCGGTATGAGCGCGAGACGCAGCCGCTCCCGAAGATGGGTGCCTGGAGTGCCGAGCTTGACCGGTTGCTGGCAGGGAATGAGAGCAAGGCGGCGCGGGAACGGCTGACGCTGATCCGGCTATTCGAAGAGCTTCGCGGCCTGGGTTACGCCGGCGGCTATGATGCGGTTCGTCGATACGCACGACGGTGGAGCAAGGAACGCGGCAGCTCGACAGCGTCGGCCTATGTGCCGCTCAGCTTTGCACCAGGTGAAGCCTACCAGTTCGACTGGAGCCACGAGGTCGTCCTGCTGAGCGGCACCACGGTGATGGTGAAGGCTGCTCATGTCCGGCTCTGTCACAGCCGCATGCTGTTCGTGCGGGCCTATCCGCGGGAGACGCAGGAGATGGTGTTCGACGCCCACGACCGGGCGTTCGCCCTGTTCAAAGGCACCTGCACCCGCGGCATCTACGACAACATGAAGACCGCCGTAGAGACGATCTTCGTCGGTAAAGGCCGTCTCTACAATCGCCGCTTCCTGCAGATGTGCAGCCACTATCTGGTCGATCCGGTCGCCTGTACGCCAGCGTCGGGGTGGGAGAAGGGGCAGGTCGAGAACCAGGTCGGGCTGGTCCGGGAACGCTTCTTCACGCCGCGGCTGCGGTTCAAAAACCTCGACGAGTTAAACGCCTGGCTGCTCGACAAATGCATCGCCTACGCCAAGGCTCATCGTCATCCGGAGCTGGCCGATCAGACGATCTGGGACGTGTTCGAAGCCGAACGCCCCAAACTCGTTCCCTATGCCGGCCGTTTCGACGGCTTCCATGCAGTGACAGCATCTGTCTCGAAGACCTGCCTGGTGCGCTTCGACAACAACAAGTACTCGGTCGCAGCCAGCGCAGTCGGACGACCGGTCGAGGTTCAAGCCTATGCCGATCGCATCGTGATCCGTCAGGACGGCCGGATCGTTGCCGAGCATCCGCGATCCTTTGGCCGCGGCGATACCGTCTACGACCCCTGGCATTATGTGCCGGTGCTCGCTCGCAAACCCGGCGCCTTGCGCAACGGTGCTCCCTTCAAAGACTGGGTGCTGCCGGCCGCGATCGAGCGGGTCCGGCGCAAGCTGGCCAGCACCGACGATGGCAATCGGCAGATGGTCGACATCCTCAACGCGGTGCTGACTGACGGTCTGTCCGCGGTGGAAGCGGCCTGTGCCGAAGCGCTCAGTCACAGCGTCCATTCCGCCGATGTCGTGCTCAATATCCTGGCCCGTCAACGTGAACCCGCCCCACCGGCCAACATCATGACGCCGGCCGCACTGACGCTGCGCCATGCACCGATCGCCGATTGTGCCCGCTACGACAACCTCCGGAGGACCATCTGATGGAACGAACCCAAATCTTTGACCTCATGGGCGAGCTCAAGCTCTACGGCATGAAGGCCGCCTTCGATGAGATCATGGCAACTGCGGTCAAGCGCCAGCACGAACCCCAGCGCATTGTCGGCGACCTGCTCAACGCCGAGATCAACGAGAAGCAGGCCCGCTCGATCAAGTACCAGCTCACCATCGCCAAGCTGCCGCTTGCCAAGGACATCGCCGACTTCCAGTTCGACGGGACGCCGATCAATCAGACTCTCGTCAATGATCTCGCTGGCGGCGGCTTCATCGCCCAGCAACGCAACGTCGTCCTGGTCGGCGGAACCGAGCCCGCTTCATAATGCTCACCTTTCTATCTCGTTAGAGTTCCAGTTCTTTTTGTAGCGGAGTGCCGGACGGCGGACGTCTGAGGCGCCGCGCGGTGGCGGCTCGTTTGACGTCAGCACGCTCAAGATCGGCTGCTTTGATGATCCAAGGTGCCCCTTTGCAAAGCTGGCCCGCCGCGAGCTGGTCGTCCTTGATCAGACGTCGCACGGTTGAAGGGCTGACGGAGAGGGCCGCGGCCGCCTCGTCCAGAGTGACCTCGCCGCGGTCGTGGCGCTCGCCTTCACGATAGGCTGCGACGTCGTTGTGGCTGCGCAAGCTGCACACTCGCGACTTGGTCCAGCCATTGCCGCGCCCCGTGGTCTTGCCGGAGCGGTTTAGCACCGACGCGATCGCTTTGTCCGGCATCTGCCGCGCCAGCACGCGCACGAGATCGACTGTCTCTCCCGCTGCGCTCCAGCGGTGCTGGCCGGAGCGATTCTTCTTGACCTTGAGAGCGGAGTGGTCACCGCCGTGCCAGCGGATCACCAGATCGAGCGTGGTGTCCTCGACGCGGACGACGATCTCGTCGATCAGCGTTCGCACGATCCGCTTGCGCGTCTCGGGGGCCACGCTGGCACTCGACCAAGCACGCTCCAGGTCGGCGCCTAGCGTCATCAGCCGCTCCCGGTCGGCAGGTGTGAGATCAACAGCGGGCGAAGCCGTCAGTGCGTCCAGCTCGGTCTCCAGATTGCGCGCGACCGCCAGCCGGTCATTCCATCGCTTTTCCAGCTCGGCGGCGACGAGACGATTGGCGGGATCGACGGCATCGTATTGGCGGCGCGCCCGCCCGACCTCATAGCGAGCCTGCTCCAGCGCCAGTTCGACTTGGCCGCGTTTGTCTTCGTTCGCACGGCTGCGCGCAGCCTGCGCGGCGAGTGCCGCCTCGATACCGAGCGGCTGCAGGCGCTCGACCACCTCGGCGGCCACGTCACGATCGATCCGCATGCCGCCGAACGAGATGCAAGGGTCACCGCCATGATTGTTGGCGCCGCCCCGACAATGGTAGCGACCGGTGTTGCCGTCCTTGCCGGAGTAGGCGACGTGAAGTTTGCGCCCACAATGGCCACAGCGCAGCAGGCCGGCGAGCAGAGCCTCACCTCGGCGCAGGGCACCGCGGCTCATCGGGTTCTTGCCGTTGGCGTTATCCGCAATCAGGCCGAGGTTCCTCTCATGGTCCGCCCAGCTCAGATAACCCTCATGATGGTTCGGAATCAACACCTCCCAATCCTTGCGCTCCCTCTTGAAGCCGCGAACCACCTTCTTGCGGCCGGCCTCGATGCTGATGCGGCTGCCAGTGCGCCCGAATGCATACGCGCCCGCATAGATTGGGTTGGTCAGAATGTGCAGGATCGTGTTGTAGACCGGCAGCTTCCACTCGACCAGGCGGCCTTCGGCGCCATAGGTGACGGCCGGCAGCGGAACGCGCTCGTGTCTGAACCAGAGGTGCACCTGACGCACCGACTGCATCTCGGTGAACTTGGCAAAGACGAGCGCAATCGCCTCGCCGACGCGCCGATCCGGGTCCTTCTCGATACGGTTGTGGCCGACCCGCACGTAGCCGACGGCGACCGTCATGAACAGCTCGCCCCGGCGCGCCTTCTGCTTCAGCGCTTCGAGCGAACGCTGGCGCAGTACCGACAACTCCATCTCGCTCATGGTACCCTTCATGCCGAGCAGTAGGCGATCGTTGGGCTGTCGCGGATCGTAGACGCCGTCCTCGTCGGCGATCAGTGTGCCGACGAGACCGCAGAACTCGAGCAGGGTGTGCCAGTCGCGACCGTTGCGTGCGAGCCGCGACGCTTCGATCGAGACCACGACTCCGACGCGCACCTCACAGATGGCGGCCAGCAGCTTCTCGAAGCCGGGCCTCGCGACGCCACCACCGGAGCGACCGAGATCGTCATCAATGACGGCAACATCGCTCCAGCCCAGCTGTCGCGCGCGCTCCGGCAAATTGTACTGACGGCGCTTACTTTCCAGGTTGTGGGCGACCTGATCAGGCGTCGACTGACGGATGTAGACGACGGCCTGACGGGCGAGGTGCTCAGGCGTGACCTTGCTCATGAGCGGCCTCCCTCGTCTCTGCGGTTGGCGTGCCCGTCTCGATATTGGCGCCGTCGGCGAGGGCCTCGACCAGCAGCCTCTCGATCAGGCGGACGAGAGTGCTTCTCTGCGACGCCGGAATCGCGGGCGTCTGGCGATCCTCCTCGAACAGGCTTCGTTGCAAGTAGCGTCTTGGTTGCATGATCCCCTCCTTCACGCAGGGGCCGCGCCCCGCCTCGAGAGGCGATAAGCACATCGATTCGCGCCCGCAGCTCGACGAGCCTTTCGACAGCCAACCGAGGGCTTGCTGTGAGCGTTGCAGAGCGAGCAATATCCTCGCTCATCCAGGCCGGGATTAGGGCGAGTGTCCCGTCGGGCTGCACCACGACCAAATGGTCCTCGCCGGCGAAGCGCTTGCGGTGCTCGACCTGCACCATCTGCCCGGCCCGAGGATGGAACGGATAGAGGATCAAAACCTCGAACGCCAGACACCCGGCATTGTGACGCTGTCTCGACGGGCACCGGCAAGACCCATCTGGCCATCGCTATCGCGCGAAGCTGCATCCGATCCGGCGCCCGTGGCCGCTTCTATAACGTCGTCGACCTCGTCAACCGGCTCGAGACCGAGACCCGCAACGGTCGGCAGGGACGGCTCGCCGAGCATCTGACCCGCATGGACTTCATCGTTCTCGACGAGCTGGGCTATCTGCCGTTCGCGCAATCCGGCGGTCAGCTCCTGTTCCATCTCATCAGCCGGCTCTACGAGCGCACCTCGATCATTGTCACCACCAATCTTGCGTTCGGCGAATGGCCGAGCGTGTTCGGCGATGCCAAAATGACCACCGCGCTACTCGACCGATTGACCCATCACTGCGACATCGTCGAGACCGGCAACGACAGCTGGCGATTCAAAAGCCGCGACGATGTTCAAACAACCCGCGCTCGCGCCGTCTCCGCAACCCCGACCAGCTCCGACGACCCGAGCGCTACCAGCAGAGCACGCCGCTCAAAGGGGTCCCTTTTGGATGCCGATAGGGGGTCCCAGTCGAACGCCGATTGACAATGTGCCCCTTGAAGTCCATCTGCCACAGTTGATTGGGCGCGTCCTTCTCGAACCGGTGGCCTGAAGGGCTTGGTGCAGCCCTCTCGCCCGGCTTGATCCGCTCGTTCCGGCACAGGATCTGATGCACCGTGGAGGCCGCCGGCACAGTCTGGCCGCCGCGCTTCAAGCAATGGGCAATCTTGCGCGCTCCCAGGCCGGATGCTTGTCGCGCATCGTCACAACCCGCGCCTCGACCTCAGGCACGCTCCGCTTGGGCGTGCTCTTGGGCCGGCGGGACTGATCCGCCAGGTCATGATCTCCAGCCTGCCAACGCCTCAGCCATTTGTAGCCGACATCAGGGCTGATCCCGAACCGCCGGCACAACTCCCGACGGTTCGTCCCCTCCTGCAAGGCAAGCCGCACAAACTCGCGTCGTTGATCCATTACCGACACCTCGTTCCAGGGCATGGAAGGCCTCCCGAATCGACCATTCCAGTCCATTTTGATGTGTCAGCTATGTCTCCGAACACCTGTCAGTGATCTGTCCGGTCTAAACATCAAGCCGGGCGATGACACCGAGTGTGGCGCCGCAACGCCAGCTACGGCCTCACCAATGTGTACCCATTCTCCGCCAGAAACAGGATCTGCCCGACGCCCACCTGCACCGGGGTCGCCGCCGGAATGAACTCCGGCCGCTTGCCCGTCTGCCGCTCGATCGTGTCGACGGTGTTGAGGCAGATGTCGAAACGCACGCCCTGCGCGATCAGGCTTTCGACCTGCTTACGGCGCTCGCTGCCGGACAGCAGCAGATCGATGCCGGGCCCGAAGGCGACGACCTCCACCGCGATCTTGTCGGGGTCGTAAGCCCTCAGCAGATTGTTGGCGACGCTCAGCACCAGAGCCTGCTTCTTCGCATCATTATCCGAGAGCTGCAGTACGAGCTTGTGCTCGGCGAAGGGCTTGTCCTGGAGCGGTACTTGCTGCGCAAGAGCGAGCGGCATCGCCGTCCACACGAGCAGCGCCAGCAGCATTGTGCGAAACACTTGCGACCGCATCATCCCTATCCTGCAACGCCCGGATTGCCGTCGACGCCCTTCAGCGTGACGCCGCTGCCGAGGCGCTCCTGAAACATCCGGCCCGAGCGCAGATATTTGCCGACGACGTCCCACACCGGTGCGCCCTGCTGGCCGTCGACCGACGCCCAGCCTGCGACCTTGTAGTGCCTGACGGCGCTGAGCGCCTTGCCATTGGCGAGCTTCAGCTCGGAGATGCGGCTGCCGATCGCGTTGGCGGGGCTGCAGGAATAGCTGAGCCCGCCGGCGCGCACCATGTCGCCGCCCTGCTGATGATAGGGATCGGCGTTGAAGAGATTGTCGCAGACGTCTTCCAGGACGTCCTTGATCTCGGTGCCGGTCATCTCCTGCACATAGGTCTCGGGATAGGTGATCGCGGTCTCCGCGAGCACATCCTCCATGGTTAGCGGCTGGCCGGAGAGCGCGGTGACGCCCCAGCGGAAACCCGGCGACAGCGCGATCTCGGCGTCGAGCTCGGTGCGCAGCGCGGTGCAGATCAGTTCGTCAACGGGACCTGCGAAATTGTCGCGGCGATAGAGCAGCCGGTCGGGCGTTGCGATCTTCTCCGACCAGTCGTTTACGAACGGCGCGCGCACCCGGCCGATCAGCTCGGCCATTGCAGGATCGGGCTTCAGCAGTTCGGAATAGACCGGCAGCAGATGATATTTGACATCGCTGACCTTGCCCTTGTCGAGCGCGAGATCGAGCACGCCCAGAAATTTCCCGTTGGAGCCGGCATTGGTGACGAGCGTCGTACCATTAGCGTTCTTCACGGCGATCGGTTGCGGCACGGCATCATGGGTGTGGCCGCCGAGGATGACGTCGATGCCGGTGACGCGGCTTGCGAGCTTGAGGTCGACATCCATGCCGTTGTGCGACAGCAGGATCACCGCATCGACCTTGTCGCTGCCGCGCAAGCTCTCGACATGCTTCTGGAGTTCTTCCTCGCGAATGCCAAACGTCCAGTCCGGCGTGAAGCGCTTGGGATGCGCGATCGGCACGTAAGGAAAGGCCTGGCCGATGATCGCGACGCGATGACCGCCGATCTCCTTGATGGTTGACGGCTTGAACACGCGCCCCGTCGCCTTGTCGAAGGCGGCGGCGTCGTTGAACGCCGCTTCCTCGGTCAGGAAGACGTTCTGCGCCAGAAACTCGCCCTTGAAGTGCTCGAGATTGTTGCGCAGCGCCTGCTCGCCATAGGTGAACTCCCAATGTCCGGTCATCGCCTCGATGCCGAGCAGATTGGCGACCTCGACCATGTCGCGGCCCTGCATGATGTTGGCGAGGCCGGTGCCCTGCCAGAGGTCGCCGCCGTCGACCAGCATGGCATGCTTTTCGCCGACGTCAGCGCGCAGGCGGTCGATCAGTGTCTTCAGATGGGCGAAGCCGCCGAGCTTGCCGAAGCGGCCGGCGGATTTTTCGAATTCGATGCAGGTGAAGGCATAGGCGTCGGCGCTGTCGGGCCGGATGCCAAAGTGCTCCAGCAAAGCGCGACCGACCAGATGCGGCGGCCGTCCCGCCATCTCGCCGATGCCGATATTGACGCTGGGCTCGCGGACATAGACCGGGTTGAGCTGCGCATGCGTGTCGGTGAGATGGAGGATCCGTGCATTGCCGAACCGCTCGATGTCGTAAATGCTCGCGGTTTCAGCGCCGCGCGCAAGCCGCGGCAGTGCAAGCGATGCGGCGGCAACGGCTGAACTCCTCAGGAAATCGCGGCGGCGGATCGCCATCACAAGTTTTCTCCGCCTGTTCTCGGCAGTTCGACGGTGGCACGGCGCATTATTCTAGCGGATTTCCATCGCCTTCCAGGCTTCTTTTTCGGAGGTCGCCTGGAAGATGGATGCTTTCGCCAGCGCCTCGGCCTCCTTGGCTGCCGCCACCGCACGGTCGAAATCGCCGCCATCGCCCGCCTTCCTGGCGGCGGCGAGGGTCGAGACGGTCGTGGTCCACTGGTTGCGCATGCCGGCGGCCTCTTTGGACGCAGCCTCCGCGGCGGCATAGGCCGCCTTGTAGTCTGCCTCGGTTGCCGCGCGCGCCATCGGCGCGAAGCTCAGGGCCAGCAACATGGCCAAGGTAAGTGACCGCTTCATGGTCGCGCTCCCGGTCCCGAGATCGGCAGGCCGTTGGCGACGTAGGAGAGGAAATATTCGACGTCGCGATATTCGTCCGCCTGCGGCTCCAGCGGAACCGCGCGGGTCTGGCTGTTGCAGGTGATGAAGCGGCGGCTGGTGGTGCCCATTCCGCTCCATTCGGAGCGGTAGATCGGCATGGCGTTCAAAATGCCGAGCGCCGGCGCCAGGATCTCGGCGCGGATGCGCTCGCCCGGGCTCTGGACGTGGCAGCTCGCGCAGGAGAAGTTCAACTGGCCGCGGCGGGTGTAGAAATAACGCTTGCCGTTCTCGAACGCTTCGAGCGCGCGGGGATCATCTGGAATCTTGATGTCCATCGGCTTGCCACGCGAGGTGAAGGCCATGTACGCCGTGAGCGAGGCCATCTCGTCCTTGACATAGGAGTAGGGCGCCTCGCCATTGGCCTCGCGGCAGCGGTTGAGCGCAAGCTCCAGCGTGACGACCTTGCCCTCGCCGGTGTCAAAATAAGGATAGTTCTGGCGAATGCCGATGCCGCCGTTCGGGAAGCAATCAGCATAGGTCTTGCCGTTCTTGAACGGCGTCGCAAACATCTCCTTGCCGGCGTCGAGTGCGAACTCGTAGGGCGGAAACTCTTCCTTCTCCTGCCACTGCCGCTTCATGTCCTCGTTCATGGAATACGGGCCGTTGACGAAATCCTCGTGCTTCACATCGGGAAACTTCTGGAAGAAGAAGTTCTGGAACGCCTTGGCATCAGCGACGGCATCGACCTTGTCGGCCGCAATCACGCGCGGAGCGCTGAGTGCGAACGCGACGAGCGCGGCGCTCAACGCGCCAAGGAGAGCAGTGCGGGCCCTCATCACGCGATCTTCGCGGTGGTCTCGTCGGACCCACCCTTGTTGTCGGTCCAGGAGATCTTGACGTCGTCGCCCTTCTTGGCACCCTTGAAGCTGAACTTGACATAGGGGTCCTTGGAGACCGCGGTGCCCCAATTGGCGACGAACACGTCCTTGCCATTACATGCGAATTTCAGCTCCCGGATGAAGTGCGCGGGAATCAGCTCGCCCTTGGCATCCTTGACCAGGCCGGTGTCCATGGGATGCTGGATCAGCGTCTGCACCTCGGTGATGTCGCCGTTGGATGTTGCGCGGACGCGAATGCTGGATGCCACCTTGATTCTCCTAGCCGCCGCAGCCGCCGACGGTGACCTTCACTTCCTTGGTCGCGCTGTAGAGCCTGCCGTCGGCTTCCACGATCGCGGTCACGTTGCTGGTCTTGGCCATCTTGAGGCGGTTGGCGACGGCAGGCATCGTGCCCTCAGGAACCTTGTAGCTTGCTGCGAGCGCGTTCGGGTTCTCGGCGACGAAGAACGAGATCGAGGTGACCTTGTCGAGCGTCGTCGTCACCGAGATCGGCACCACGCCGCCATTCTCGGCGATCTCCGGCGCATCGAGCTTGACCTTCTCGGAGGGCTCCGCGGTCTTGCCGTAGAGTGCCTTGATCGCGTCGGTCTCGTTCTTCAGCTTGAATGCCTCTTCCGGATATTTGTCGTTGGCCGCGGCACGCGCAGGCGCAAACGGCAGGTTGCCGAGGCCGATCAGTGCGACCGAGGCCGCGCCCTGAAGGATCAGGCGCCGCGTCGGGTGAGGGCCGGTATGTGCAGTCATCTCAGGTCTCCTGGGCCCGCCGTTACAGCGTTTGCAGGAAATCAACGATCGCGTTGATCTCCTGGTCGGTCAAAAGCCGGTTGCGCCCGAACGGCGGCATCATGGTCTGCGGGTTACGCTTGGTCTCATCGAACAGAATCGCGACCAGTTCGTTGCGGTCGGGGAATTTTGCCTTGATGTCCTTCAGCTCGGGCCCGATGGTGCCCGGCAAATCGCCGCCCTTGATGACGTGGCAGGTCAGGCAATTGCCCTTGCCGCGGTCGAAGGCGAGCTTTTGGCCCTCGACGATGGCAGACTGCGCGCCTGCCGGGCGCGCGGCAAGGCTCGTGAGGACGACCAGCGCGAGGAGCAGGGCGGGCTTGCGAGGAAAGGCGGTCAAGGCGTCATTCCGGGGCTTATGATGTCTGCAGATAATGTTCAAAAGCACAAAGGGCATGCCCTGACAATCAAGACTATGCAGCGCACAAAATGCCGTTAATATCTTCCGCATTGCAACTGAAGAGATAGATCGTTCAACAAGCCGGCTTTGACCGGCACCCGTTCGGGGCGTTTGGCCCCTGTTGCGGTTTTGGTCTGCTTTCTCGTTTTCCGGGGACATGAATTGGCCGAGTATGTCGTTGAATTTGGCAGGGATGGTGGGCGGGTCGAATCCGACGGCCGTCTCGATGCGCCGGCTTTCCATCGTAATCACGAGCCGCTCTGGATGGCGCTCGGAAAGCATCTCATCGGGCGGTCGGGCGACGTGGTCGAGGTCGGCAGTGGAACCGGCCAGCACGTGGTCCATTTCGCCCGCCACACGCCCGATCTGGTCTGGTGGCCGAGCGACCTTAACCAGCGCCATGTGAAAAGCATCGAGGCCTGGCGCCTGCATTCGGGGTTGAAGAACGTCCGCTCGCCGTTGCGGATCGATCTGTCCGACCCCGACTGGTGCCCGGAGATGAAGAGCGGGCGGGGACCCAACAATCTTGCGGCCGTGTTCTGCGCCAATGTCATCCACATTGCGCCCTGGACCGTGGCCGAGGGCCTGTTCGCCGGCGCCGGCCGCTACTTGCGGTCCGACGGCCAGCTGTTCCTTTACGGCCCGTTCAAGCGCGACGGCAAGCACACCGCACTCAGCAACGCCGTGTTCGACACGTCGCTGCGCGACGGCAATCCCGATTGGGGCGTGCGCGATCTTGGCGATGTCGAGACCCTCGCCCGGGCCGCGGGCCTCGGTCTGGTGGATGTCATGGATATGCCTGCCAACAATCTGACGCTGGTGTTTGGGCGCGGCTGAGGCACGAGGCCTCTAGGCCTCGCCGTCCCGCCACCCGATCTTCTCCTTCAAGAACTGAAATCCCAGCACCTCGAAGCCGGCGCGCTCCTTGTTGTCCTTGCCGTAGCCGTGACCGCCGGCGGCCGGCTCGTAGAACCGGGCCTCATAGCCCATCGCCTGCAGCTTTGCGGCCATCTTGCGTGCGTGACCGGGATGGACGCGGTCGTCGCGCCGTGTCGTCGCGATCAGGATCGGCGGATAGGGCTGGCCGGGTTTTGCGTTGTGATAGGCGGAGTAGGTCTTGAGCCACTCCCATTCCTCGGGTTTGTCCGGGTCGCCATATTCCGCGATCCAGCTCGCGCCGGCGAGCAGCTTGGTGTAGCGGCGCATGTCGATCAGCGGGATGGTGCAGAACAGCGCGCCGAACCGCTCGGGGTATCGCACCAGCATGTTGGTGATGAGGATGCCGCCGTTCGATCCGCCTTGCGCGGCGATGCGCTTTGGCTGCGTCACGCCACGGCGGACGAGATCGGCGGCAACGGCTGCGAAATCATCATGCGACAATTTCTTGCCGGCGAAACGGCCGGCATCGTGCCAGCGCGTGCCGAACTCGCCGCCGCCGCGCAAATTCGCCTGCACGATGGTGCCGCCGCGCTCCAGCCAGAGCTTGCCGAGCGACGAATTGTAATGCGGCTTCACCGCGAGCCCGAAGCCGCCATAGGCGCTCATATAGACCGGCGCATCGCCGGTCTCGCCGGCTGGGCCGGTCTGCACATAGGGAATCCGCTCGCCGTCAACCGAGATCGCCTCGTGCTGCGTCACCACGAGGCCGTCCGCGTTGAAGGTCTTCGGCGCCTGCTTGAGGACGGTCGGACTTTCCACACCGCGCTCGACCAGCGAGAGCGACGGCGGCATCAGCGGGTCCTGCACATTGGCGAGCAGGTCGCCGTTGCTCTCGGAGGAATGGCGATCGAGCGGCCAGACATCGACGACGCCGATCTCGGGAAGACCGCCAAGCCTCTCGCGACTCCACACAGTGGCAGATGGCGTGCGGATCTCGAATTGCGGCTTCAGCTCGTCTAGGATCGACAGCACCAGCTTGCCCGCGGCCCAGAAGAAACCCTGCAAGGCCCGCCGCGGTCCGGGCTCGAACAGGATTCTGAAGTCGCGGCTGCCGGCGAGGAACGCCGAGAGCGAGATGCCGAGCACGGCGTCGGCGGCATAGGTTCGTCCTGCGATCGCCCAGTCCGTGCGCAGTTTCATCGCAAACCAGTCGCCATGCGCCTGCATCCAGATGCCGGTCGGCAGGTCGAGCTTCGTTGTGGTGCCGGCGTCGTCGCGCAGCCAGATGCCGTAATTGAAAAAGTCGATCTGGTCGATGATCCAGGCGCGCGGTTTCGCGCCGGTATCGTCCACGCTGCCAAAGATCCCCATATGATCGGCCGTGGTCTCGATGATCATCTGCGCTTGATCCACGCTCTCGCCACGCCGCCACAGGCGACCGGTTCGCGCATAGCCTGATGTCGTCACCATGCCCTCGCCGTGCGCGCTCGACAGCAGCAGCGTGTCCGGATCGAGCCAATCGACGCCGCCCTTGGCTTCCGGCAGCGTAAAGCCGTCGGCGACAAAGCTCTTCGTATCCGCGTCGAATTCCCGCAAGGTGACGGCGTCGCTGCCGCCGCGCGACAGGCTCAGGATGGCTCGCGAGTGTCCCGGCAGCGAGCTGATCGAGCTCAGCAGCCAGTCTTCGCCCTCGCTCGCGGCGAGCTTGTCGATATCCAGCACGATCTCCCACGCCGGATTGGGTTTGCAAAACTCCGCGAGCGTGGTGCGACGCCACAGCCCGCGTGGATGCTCGGCGTCCTTCCAGAGATTGTAGAGATAGCCGCCGCGCCGTCCCACATAGGGAATGTTGTCCGGGCGGTCATAGATCGCTGCGAGCGCGTCACGGTCGCGTTCGAACGCCGCGCCGCCGAACTTGTCCAGCGTCAGGCGGTTCTGCCGTTCGACGAAATCGAGCGCGCGGACGCCCTCGACCTCCTCCAGCCAGAGCCAGGGATCGTCGTCGGGAGCGCTGAGCGTAGGCCTGCTATCGACGGACATGAACGAAACTCCCTGAGATCGCGCGGCGGATAGGATTTGATCGCGCGCAAGCCGTCAAGAGTGCGGTCTTGTATCATCGGTCCGATTGCGTCAGAGGCATGGCCTGCGCCCGTTTGCGCCGGTTGCCCGCCCTCCCGCGCCCCTCCATAGTGCCGGGAATCATCAAGGCTTTTACTTAAAAGACCCTGCGGGCGGAAATGCCGATGTTAGATGTGACTTCAGCCACCGAGATTGCCGACGATGTCCGCGTGCGCGGCAATGTGGTGCGTCTCGCCGCAGCCCAGGCGCTGACCGGCGCCAACTCGGCGGTGATCTTCGCTACCGGCTCGATTGTCGGCGCCACGCTCGCGCCCGACATGTCGCTCGCGACCGTGCCGCTATCGATGTACGTGGTCGGGCTTGCAGCCGGCACGCTGCCGACCGGCGCGATCTCGCGCCGCTTCGGCCGCCGCTGGGCTTTCGTGATCGGCACCGGGCTTGGCACGCTCACGGGTCTCCTCGGTTCGTTCGCAATCCTGCACGCCTCGTTCGCGCTGTTTTGTCTCGCGACCTTTCTCGGCGGCCTCTATGGCTCGGTGGCGCAATCCTACCGCTTCGCGGCGGCCGACGGCGCCAGCGCGGCCTATCGGCCGAAAGCCGTATCGTGGGTGATGGCGGGAGGCGTGTTCGCCGGTGTGCTCGGTCCGCAGCTGGTGCAATGGACCATGGACATCTGGTCGCCCTATCTGTTCGCCTTCAGCTTCCTGGTGCAGGCGGCGGTCGCGCTGGTCGCGATGGGCATCGTCGCCGGCGTCGATATGCCGAAACCGGCGCCTGCCGATCTGCACGGCGGCCGGCCGCTGCTCACCATCGTGACCCAGCCGCGCTTCATCGCGGCCGCCCTGTGCGGCGTCATCTCCTATCCCATGATGAACCTGGTGATGACCTCGGCGCCGCTCGCGATGAAGATGTGCGGGCTCAGTCTGTCCGATTCCAATTTCGGCATTCAATGGCACATCGTCGCGATGTACGGCCCGAGCTTCTTCACCGGTGCGCTGATCGCCCGCTTTGGCGCACCGAAAATCGTCGCCGCCGGTTTGCTGTTGGAGGCGGGGGCCGCCGGCATCGGCCTCTCCGGCATCACCGCGATGCATTTCTGGGCGACGCTGGTCGTGCTCGGGGTGGGCTGGAATTTCTCCTTCATCGGTGCCTCCGCTCTGGTGCTGGAGACGCACCGCCCGCAGGAACGCAACAAGGTGCAGGCGTTCAACGATTTCCTGGTGTTCGGCATGATGGCGATGGGCTCGTTCTCGTCGGGGCAGCTGCTCGCCAATTATGGCTGGTCGGCCGTGAACATGGTCGTGTTTCCGCCGGTCGTGCTTGGCCTCTCCGTGCTCTCTCTTGCGTCGTTCGCCCGCCGCCGCAGGGCGCGGTTGGCGGCCGCGATGGGCGAGTTCCCGGACGCGATCTGAATTGGCAGGAGACTGTCAGCAACGTTGATACTTCGATCGCTGTCGAAGTGATTTTCTACCCTGGCATCGATACATGATGATCGTCATGGACAGAAAATCACAACGCGCGGGGTGCGAAGGAGAAGCGCAAATGCTCGACAATCCCCACCACACCACTCCAATAGGCGAATCCTCGCTCCGTTACGAAGGCTGGCGCATCGTCGCGGTCTGCTTCCTGCTCGCGACGTTCGGCTGGGGCTCGGCTTCTACGGCCAGAGCGTCTATGTCGCCGAGCTGCAGCGCGCGCGGGGCTGGCCGGCCTCGCTGATCTCGTCCGGCACCACGTTCTTCTATCTGTTCGGCGCGCTGCTCGTCGTCTTCGTCGGTGAAGCCGTCCGAAAATACGGCCCGCGGCTGTGCCTGATCGCCGGCACGGTGGCGATGGCGGCCGCTGCGGTCGCGATCGGCGCGGTGCGCGAGCCCTGGCAGCTTTATCTGGCCGATGCCGTGCTCGCCTTCGGCTGGGCCGGCACCAGCCTTGCCATGATCACCAATACGATCAGCCTGTGGTTCGATCAGAAGCGCGGCATGGCGATCAGCCTGGCGCTGAACGGCGCGAGCTTTGGCGGCATCGTCGGCGTGCCGCTGCTGGTGACGATGATCAGCCATATCGGCTTCGGAAACGCGATGTTCGCCACCTCCGGCGCCATGCTGGTGCTGCTGCTGCCGGTGATTTTGCTGGTGGTCGGCCAGCCGCCCGATCTCCACGGGGGCATGGAGCAACCAAGGCCAAGCCGCAGTCATCGGCAGAGATCCGCTCCCGCGCGCTGCGCGATGTCGGCTTCCTCACGGTGACGATTGCCTTCGCGCTGGTGCTGTTCGCCCAGGTCGGCTTCATCGTGCACCTGATCTCGTTCCTCGATCCCGTGATCGGGCGCGAGCGCGCGGCCGTGGCGGTCGCGGTGCTCACCGCGATGGCGGTGATCGGCCGCGTCCTGTTCTCGATGGTGATCGATCGCCTCAACCAGCGGCTGGCGTCGGCGCTGTCATTCCTCAGCCAGGCCGCCGCGCTGTGCGTCGTCATCAATCTGCACAACGATTATGTGCTGATCGCGGCCTGCGCGGTGTTCGGCTTCTCGGTCGGCAATCTCATCACGCTGCCGTCGCTGATCGTGCAGCAGGAGTTCGACTCCGCCTCGTTCGGCGTGCTGATCAGCCTCAACACCGCGATCAACCAGGTGACCTACGCGTTCGGCCCCGGCGTCGTCGGCGTCCTGCGCGATTGGTCCGGCGGATATTCGCTGCCGTTTTATCTGTGCATCGCGCTGGAGGTGATAGCGGCGGCACTGATCATGGTGCGAGGGAAGCCGCGAGCGAAAACTGCGTAGGAGCGCGGCGTCGCCTCAACAAACTCCGTCATTGCGAGGAGCCCTTGCGACGAAGCAATCCAGACTGTCTCCGCGGAACGATTCTGGATTGCTTTGCTGCGCTCGCAATGACGAGGAGAGAACCGAGATCACCCCTCCCGCTGCTTCAGCAACCCCTCAACATCCAGCCGCTTCGTGAACATCGCGAGCTTCCCGTCCGGCCCAAACGGCCATTGCTCCCGCGGCTTGTCCCAATACAGCTCCACGCCATTCTCGTCAGGATCACGCAGATACAGCGCCTCGCTGACGCCGTGGTCGCTGGCGCCGTCCAGCGCAATGCCGGCTGAGAGCACGCGGTGCAACGCGTCCGCCAGCGCCGGCCGAGTTGGGTAGAGGATCGCAGTGTGGAACAGTCCGGTGGTGCCTGGCGGCGGCGGAGAGCCGCCCTTGCTTTCCCAGGTATTGAGCCCGATGTGGTGATGATAACCGCCGGCCGAGATGAAGGCCGCGCCGGAGCCCATGCGCTGCATCAGCTCGAAGCCGAGCACGCCGCAATAGAAGCCGAGCGCGCGATCGAGATCGGCGACCTTGAGATGGACATGGCCGATCCTTGTGCCGGCGGCGACGGCTGGGGTTTGCGACATGCTGTTGCTCCTTGACTGAATGCTACTTAAGCCGGGCATCGGGACAGCGCTACCGGCCGATCCCGAAACCCAGCGCTTCCGGATGCGCAATTGCGCGTCCGAATGCGAAGCTATGACAGCTCGCGCACCTCGCCCTCCGGCAGCTCGAACTCAAACGTGTTCAGCGTCATCGATACCATGGTGTAGTAGCCGCACAGTCCAATCACCTCGACGACGCCGCGTTCGCTGAGCAGCTGCACCGCCGCATCATAGAGCCCCTTCTCGACACCATGGCCCTCGTGCAGCGACTTCGCGAGGTCGTAGATCATCTTGCCCTTGGGATCCTCGAATTCAGGCGTGCGGCGATCGCGGATCGCGTCGATGATTTGGGGATCCATGCCGCCCGCAAGCGCGAGGCGCTTATGCGCATGCCATTCGTAGTGCGCGGTCCAGTGCCGTGCCGTCACAAGGATCGCGATCTCCGAGAGCTTTGCCGGGAATATCGTATCGTAGCGCAGGACTTCGCCGAGCCGCGTGGCGTGACGGGCCATGTCGGGGCTGTTGAGCCAGGCCATCATCGGCGCCGGCGGCTTGCCGCGCTTGCCGGCAATCGACTCGTCATAGGTCTGCCGTTGATTCTCGTTCATTTCGCCAGGCGAAAGAAGTTTCAGGCGCATTCGCGTTTCCTCTTTGTTTTCAAGCACCGCAGTGGCGCGACTATAGCGGATGACGGGCTGCGGAAGTGGTTGAATTCCACAGTGCGATGGCCCAGAGTCGCGCCCAACAAGCCGATTGTGATTGATGGAAACGACCGAATGACTGATTCCAAAACCAGCGAATCCGAAACCGCCGATCTCGAGAAATTCCGCACTGAGACGCGCGCTTGGCTCGAAGCCAACTGCCCGCCGGAGATGCGCAAGCCCGCGACGTCAGACACCGACGTGTTCTGGGGCGGGCGCAACGCAAAATTCTCGTCCGAGCCGCAGCGCATCTGGTTTGAGCGCATGCGCGACAAGGGCTGGACCGTGCCGGACTGGCCGAAAGAATATGGTGGCGGTGGCCTCAGCGCTGCCGAGCACAAGGTGCTGCGCGCCGAAATGGCCAGGATCGGCGCGCGCCCACCGCTGTCGAGCTTCGGGATCTGGATGCTTGGACCGGCGCTCTTGAAGTACGGGAATGAGGCGCAGAAAAAGGAGCATCTGCCGAAGATCGCGGCGGGCCTGATCCGCTGGTGCCAGGGCTATTCCGAGCCGAACGCGGGCTCCGATCTCGCCTCGCTCCAGACCCGTGCCGAGAGCGATGGCGACGATTTCGTCATCACGGGCTCGAAGATCTGGACGTCCTACGCCAACTACGCCGACTGGATCTTCTGTCTCGTCCGCACCGATCCTACGGCCAAGAAGCACGACGGCATCAGCTTCATCCTGTTCGACATGACGTCGAAGGGCGTCACCACCAAGCCGATTCTCCTGATCTCAGGCTATTCGCCGTTCTGCGAAACCTTCTTCGACGGCGTCCGGGTGCCGAAGTCGCATGTGGTCGGCACCATCAACCGCGGCTGGGATGTTGCGAAATATCTGCTCCAGCACGAGCGCGCGATGATCTCGGGCATGGGCGAGCGCGGCGTCGGCCGGCCGCTCGGCCAGATCGCGGCCGATTCCGTCGGCACCGATGGGCAAGGCAAGCTCGATGATTCCATGCTGCGCGGCAAGATCGCGAGCTTCGATGTCGATGAGGCCGCGCTTGCCGCCTGCGCCGAGCGCGCCATCGATCTCGCCAAGGCAGGGCAGGCGCATCCGGCATTCTCGTCGGCGATGAAGTATTACGGCACCGAGCTCAACAAGCGCCGCTACGAGATCCTGATGTCGGCCGGCGGCGTCGATGCACTGGAATGGGAGAGCGAGCGGTCGCGGCAGGGCGCGCGTCCGCGCGCCTGGCTGCGCACCAAGGCCAATTCGATCGAAGGCGGCACCAGCGAGGTCATGCTCGGCATCGTTGCCAAGCGCATCCTGGATCTGCCGGGGGCGTGAGCTTTGCGTCATTCCGGGGCGCGACGAAGTCGCGAACCCGGAATCCATTCGTCCATAAACTCTACCGCCTGATGGATTCCGGGCCTGGCCCTTCGGGCCATCCCGGAATGACGACGACAAATAGATTTCGAATCGGAAACACGCACATGGCCCTCGTCCTCACCGAAGAACAATCAATGCTCCGCGACAGCGCGCGCGGGCTGATCAGCGACAAGGCGCCGGTGTCGCACCTGCGCGGCTTGCGCGACAGCAAGGATCCGACGGGCTTCTCCAAGGAGCTGTGGCACGCCTTCGCCGAAATGGGTTTTGCCGGCCTGCTGGTGCCCGAAGAGTTCGGCGGCAGCGGCCTCGGCTTCATGGAAGCCGGAATCGTGATGGAAGAAATCGGCCGTACCTTGATGCCATCGCCGTTCCTCGCCACCAGCGTGGTCGCGGCCTCGGCGCTGAACCGCGGCGGCAATGCCGCGCAGAAATCGGAGTTCTTGCCGAAGATTTCGAACGGCTCGCTGCTCGCGACGCTCGCGATCGACGAAGGGGCAAAGCATCGCCCGCTGCGGACCAATTTGCAGGCTGTGCGCGCCGGCAATGGCTTCAGGCTCTCCGGTACCAAGGCGCTCGTCGTTGACGGCCACGTCGCCGATCTCTTCATCGTCGCCGCGCGCACCGGTGGCGCCGCCGGCGAGCGCGACGGTTTGACGCTATTCCTGGTGAATCCCAAGGCCAAGGGCGTTGCGATCGAGCGCACCATCATGGTCGACGCGCACAACGCGGCGCGGATCGAACTCGCCAATGTCGAGGTCAATGCCGACAGCGTGCTCGGCGAGGTCGACCAGGGGGCCGCGCTGCTCGACGGCGTGCTTGATATCGGCCGCGGCGCGGTCGCCGCCGAAATGGTCGGCCTCAGCGACGAAGTGTTCAATCGCACCGTCGAGTACCTCAAGAACAGAAAGCAGTTCGGCAAGCTGATCGGCGAATTCCAGGCGCTGCAGCATCGCGCCGCCGAGCTCTATGTCGATATCGAGATCACCCGCGCCGCCACGATGAAGGCGCTGCAGGCACTGGATGCGGATGTCGCCAAGGCCGCCTCGGCCGTCGCCGTGGCAAAAGCCCGCGCCGGCACCACCGCCACTCGCGCGGTGCAGGAAGGCGTGCAGATGCATGGCGGCATGGGCATGACCGACCAGTTCGACATCGGCTTCTTCATGAAGCGCGCAAGGGTGTGCGAGGAGCTGTTCGGCGATGCGAACTACCACACCGAGCAGCTGGCGCGGGCGCGAGGGTATTGAGGCGCTGCGTTGCGTCACATTCGGTGTCATCGCCCGCGAAGGCGGGCGATCCAGCACGCGGCGGCCCCTCCGCATACAATTGACGTCTCGTAATACTGGATCGCCCGGTCAAAGCCGGGCGATGACAGTTGAGAGGGTGGACAGCGCCTGCCCTAGGCTCGCCATTGCGAGGAGCGAAGCGACGAAGCAATCCAGCCCGTCACCGTGGAAAGCCTCTGGATTGCTTCGCTTCGCTCGCAATGACGAAGTGCCTTACCGCATCGGCGGCGCGTACTGCACGCCGCCCGCGTTCCACAGCTGGTTCATCCCGCGCGGGATCTTCAGCTGCGATTTCTCGCCGATATTGCGCTCGTACATCTCGCCGTAATTGCCGACATGGCGGATGATGCGCACGGCCCAGTCCTTGGTCAGGCCGAGCTGCTCGCCGTAATTGCCTTCGGTCCCGACCAGCCGCATCACCTCCGGCTTCTTCGACTTCAGCGCCTCGTCGATGTTCTCCGAGGTGACGCCGAGCTCTTCGGCATTGATCATCGCGTAGAGCGTCCACTTCACGATCATCATCCAGTCGTCGTCGCGTTGGCGCACGACGGGGGCGAGCGGCTCCTTGGAGATCATGTCGGGCAGGATCATGTGGTCGCCGGGCTTAGCCATGTTCAGCCGCAGCGCATAGAGCTGCGAGACGTCGGCGGTCAACGTGTCGCACTTGCCGGTGTCGTAGGCCTTCACCACGTCTTCCAGCTTGTCGAACTTCACCAAATCGTACTTCATGTTGTTGGCGCGGAAGTAGTCGGCGAGATTGAGCAGCGTGGTGGTCCCCGATTGCACGCAGATCTTGCTGTCGGCGAGGTCCAGCGACGTTTCCTTGTTGCGCGAGCGCGGCACCATGAAACCTTCGCCGTCGTAATAGGCCACGGCCGGGAAATAGAGATCGTAGTCGAGCTCACGCGACATGCTCCAGGTCGAGTTGCGCGAGAGGATGTCGACCTTGCGGCTCTGCAATTCCTTGAAGCGCTCGCTGGCATCGAGCGGCACGAAGCGCGCCTTGCCCGGATCGTCGAAGATCGCGGCCGCCACCGCGCGGCAGAAGTCGACGTCAAAGCCGGTCCAGTTGCCCTTGTCGTCGGGAATCGAGAAGCCCGGCAGGCCCTTGTTGACACCGCACAGCACTTCGCCGCGGCGCACCGTGCGTTTCAGCGTACGGGTGTCGTAGAATTCGTAGGTGATGGCGAAGGCGGCGACCAGCACGGCGACCGCGAGCCCGATCAGCAGGCCGCCTCGAAATGTGCGCATCATGTTGCTCTCTCGAAAAGTCGGGAAAAGGAATTGGGGGAGGGGCGCAGTGCATGATCCGGAGAGATCATGCTCAAACGACAGGCTTACAGTTCAGGCTTCTGGCGGATGACCACCTTGGTGCCAACAGGGACGCGATCGTAGAGATCGGCGACGTCATTGTTGACGAGGCGGAAGCAGCCTGAGGATACCTTGGTGCCGATCGTATCGGGACGGTTGGTGCCGTGGATGCGGTAGACCGTTGTCCCGAGATACATGGCGCGGGCGCCGAGCGGATTGCCGGGGCCGCCGGCCATGAAGCGCGGCAGGTAGGGCTGGCGCTGGATCATCTCCGGCGGCGGCGTCCAGTCCGGCCACTCCTTCTTGTTGGTGATGTTCACCAGCCCCTGCCACTGGAAGCCGTCGCGGCCAACGCCGATGCCATAGCGGATCGCCCGCCCGCCGGGCTGCACCAGATAGAGGTGGCGCTCGGCGGTCGAGATGATGATGGTACCCGGCGCTTCGGTCGTGCGGTAGTACACGACCTGTTTCTGCCATTCCGGATCGAGCTCGTAGCTGTCGTCCGCGACCAGGCCGGGCTCATCGCCGCGGTCGGGTTGCTGGGCGAAGGCTTGCGGCGCAGACAGGATCAGGCCCATCGCAGCCACAAGCGCCCCGGTCAGGCGACGAAAATCCGGCATTTCAAGCTCTCCCCACTGCCACAGCGCAAACCGTCAGGAACTCATCTGAACTCAGGGGCAGCTTCGTGGCAAGTTCAAGGCGCGGCCCCTCGGTATGTCACGAGAATGCTTCGGTTTTTTGAGGGGGGCCCCGCAATGCCATAAACGGGGGGATGGCGCGAAAAGCACAGATTGCTGCCGCGGAGGTGGTGCGCTCCCTCTCCCGCTTGGCTTGCGGGGGAGAGCTAGATCTGACTGGCCTCCGCCCCAATCCCGAGCCGCCGGACGATTTCGGCGCCCACGGCGCGGGCCTCGTTGCGCGAGCCGATGCGGGGGCTGCGAAACCGTCGTCCGGACCGCAGCCGGATCGCCACGACGCAGTGCTCGTCCTCGGACCGGCCGCGGCGCTCGATCGTGATCGCTTTCACGTCCTGCCCTTCGATATGGTCGGCGCGCATCTCGCCATTGCCCCAGAGGCGCTCGACGCGGATATCGTCCTCGCGAATGATCCAGAACGCGCCGGTCACGAGATTGGCGAACCTGTAGACCCCGAACGCTGCGATCACGCCAAGCGGCAGCAGCATGATATCGATCCAATTGGGCGGCAAGCCGCGCCAGAGCCTGCAGGCGTAAGGTGCGACACTCAGCGCGACGACGATCAGGGCCGCGATCCCGATGTCTCGCTGCGAAAACGGCTCGACGGGTTCGCCAAGACGCATCTCGGGATTGCTGGCATCGAGCGGATTGACGGGCGCTTCGACGTCGGGAACGTCGAAATGCGCGGCGATCCAGGCCACAGTGTCACGCACATGCGTGACGTCGGAGAGCGGCGGGGAGGTCAGGCGCTCGCCCGAGACCAACGTGAAGGCCAGCTGGAAGCGGGCCTTGGCAGTTTTACTGCCGGGAACCTGGAGGCCCCTGATGGCGTCTTTCGTGACGATCCTGGTCTGGAGCTTCCCGAACGGTCGCTGCCGTCCGATCAGGATCTCATCCGGCGTGATGATCCACACCACCGCCGGGGTCAGCATCACGGTGCCGACGAACGCGGCGCCCGCTAGCAGCGCAACCACGGAGATGATCACTTCGAGGATGTCGTGCGTGAACAGTCCCGGCGTGAAACACAGCGCAACGGCCGCCGCGGAGCCGGCCACGACCAGCCGCTGCGCGATCGAGGAGCCTTCGCGAAGGCGGATGTCGTTGCTGGTGCCCGGGTCGTCCATTGCGGCCGCTGATGTCGAGGCCGCGAAACTCCACGGACGAGTCCGTGGAGTCAAGCAGCAACGCAACGCCGCCGCAGGCGACATCAGCTATTGGCGTTCAGCAGCTTGGCCACGGTGCGGTCGATCTCGTCATAGCGGCCTTCGCCTTCGTGCTGGAACACGATCTTGCCGTTCTGGTCGATGATGTACTGCGCCGGCCAATACTGGTTGCGGTAGGCGTTCCAGGTCTTGGAATCATTGTCCTGCGCCACCGGATAATTAATGCCGTGGCGCTTCAGCGCGGCCTGCACGTTTGAGGCCGAGCGCTCGAACGGGAATTCCGGCGTGTGCACGCCGACCACGACGAGACCCTTGTCCTTGTACTTGGCGTAGAGATCGGTGACGTGCGGCAGGGTGTTGACGCAGTTGACGCAGCCATAGGTCCAGAAGTCGACCAGCACGACCTTGCCGCGCAGATCGGCGATGCTGAGCGGCTTCGAGTTGAACCAGTTGCTGATGCCGGCGAAATCGGGCGCGGTCGCGGCCTGGCTTGCCGCCGCGACCTTGACCGGCGCCGCGGGCGCGGCCTCGTCGCAGATGCCGGGAATGACCGCGCCGGTGACGGCGAAGCCGATCAGTGCGACGGAGACGGCGAGCAGTTTGAACGTCATGGAAGCGTCCTCCGGTGAAGGTGAGAGATGATCACAAGCCGATCTGGCCGGTGGGGTAGAAGCCGGTGAGCCACGCCACGATCAGCGTGTCGTATTGGAAGTAGGCGGCGAGCGCGAAGGCGATCACGACCACGCCGAAGCCCTGCTGCAGCCGCGGCGAGATGCGGGCGAGGCTGCGCACGCGCGTGGTCGCGGCCTGTCCGCCATAGGCGATCGCCAGCATCGGGATTGCCGCGCCAATCGCGTAGGCAATGAGCAGTGTGCCGGCCCAGGCCAGATTCCGCGAGGTCGCGACCAGCGTCAGGATCGAGCCGAGTACCGGGCCGGCGCAGGGCGTCCAGACCAGGCCCAGCGTCGTCCCGAGCACGAAGCCGCCGAGCGCACCCTCGCGCGGCGCGCCGCCGGCAGCGCCCGGATTGAGCCAGCCATTGAGCCGGATCGACAGCCATTCGAACGGTGCCGGCCACAGCATCAGCAGGCCGAAGCCAAGCAGCAGGACCCAAGCCGCCTCGCGCAGCACGTTCGGGTCGAAATCGAACAACCGCGTCAGCGAGCCGAGCAGCAGCGCGACCGCGGAGAACGAGACGACGAAGCCGAGCGCGATCATCGCGGGGCGAAGCTGCGACGTGCGCCCGATCGAGGCGCCGAGCAGGATCGGCAACATCGGCAGCGTGCAGGGAGCCGCGATGGTGAGGATGCCGGCGAGGATAGCGAACAGGAGCTCGAGCATGGGGCACTCGTGATGGAGGTCACGAGGGCAGTTCGGGATGGAGGCGAGGATCGTTACGTGGTGTCACGCGCTCGTGACGGGGAGAGGCGGGCCCCGCAGCAACATCCCAAACACAAAACGACCCGGAGGGGGGCATCCCGTCCGGGCCGTTGGAGGTCTTGGGAGGTTTAACGAAACCGTATGCGATCTTTATAGGGACGAAGTTTTTCCGCCTGATGTTGTGCTTTGTTTCATTTGTTTCATCGGCGGTAACGCTTCCGCGTCCCGAGAAGGGGCCGGTAAACCGGTCCTATCCCATTGAAATCCTTGGTCTCAGGCGGCGAAACGGTCGACGCCACAATTCTTAAGCAGATCGGCGAGCTGCTTGCGGGCGTAGAACATCCGGGTCTTCACCGTGCTCTGGGGGATGCCGATGATCTGCCCGACCTCCTCCACCGACTTCTCATGATAGTAGACGAGGGTGATGATCTCGCGGTGCGCAGGTGACAGCTTCTGCACGCAGGCGCGCAGGATGGCGCTGGTGTCGCTGCGGTCGAGCGAGGTCTCCGGCGTGTCGCAATCATCAGGGATCTGGCGCACGTCTTCCTGATCGATGTCCTCGAAGCGGCGCTGGCGCAGCGCCGTCAGCGCCTTGAAGCGGGCGATCGAGAGCAGCCAGGTCGAGACCTGCGAGCGGCCCTGGAATTGGCCGGCGGTGCGCCACACATCCAGGAACACCTGGCTGACCAGGTCTTCCGCCGTGGTCGCGTCGCGCACGATGCGCAAGATGAAGCGGTAAACCCGCACGTTATGACGGCAATAAAGGATGTGCATGGACGTCCGGTTGCCGTCGGCAATGCTCTCGAGGAGCATGTCGTCCGAGGTCGCCTGAGCGGCAATGATGCTCTGGCTGGCTTGGGCGTTGATGGCGATGACATTCGGCATTGACTTAGCTCCCCGGTGCGCCGCGACCGAGCGGCGTTTCCTTGGACCAAAGTGTTAATGAGCCAACGTTTCGGGACGTCTGCACGAAAAGCGGAAAATGGTTTCGTGGGCCGCCAAATTGTTTCGTCGGCTCGATCGCGACGAAACATTCAGGGCAGAAAAGCGTGTAATTTCAACGTGTGGAAAATACGGTACTGCGGAATTGGACTGGGCGGAACGAATTTCGAAGCCTCGCGTTCGCGGATGCCACACCTACCGCTGTCGTCCCGGATCGACAGCGTGAATGATACGTGGCGTCTACGCCTTCTCGCCCGCGGGCGAGAACAGATAGCCGCCGCCGCGGATGGTGCGGATCACGGCGGGCTTGGTCGGGTCGGGCTCGATCTTGCGGCGGATGCGCATGATGCGGAGGTCGACGGCGCGGTCGAAGGCTTCGGCGTCGCGTGCATTGGCGAGCTCCAGCAAACGCTCGCGCGACAGCACGCGCTTCGGATTGGCCGCGAACACCTTGAGCAGCCCGAATTCGGACGCGGTCAGCGGATGCTCGTTGCCTTCGTCATCGCGCAGGGCCTGGGCTTCGAGGTCCAGCCATTTGGTACCGAAGCGGACCAGCTGATCCTTGTCCGATTTCGCGGGCGCCGCGCCGGCGCTAGCTTTCGCCGGTGCGCTCCGCCGCAGCACCGAACGGATGCGCGCCATCAGTTCGCGCAGCTCGCAGGGTTTTGCGACGTAATCGTCGGCGCCGAGCTCGAGGCCGACGACGCGGTCGATCAGGCTCGCGGTCGCCGTCAGCATGATGACGGGCACGTTGATGCGGCTCTTGAGGTCGCGGATGATCGAGAGGCCGTCTTCCTCGGGCATGTTGAGGTCGAGCACGACGAGATCGGGCATGCTGCCGTCGATCGCGGCGCGCAAACTCTTTCCGCCGTCGCACAGCGTCACGGTGAAGCCGTGCATCTTGAGGTAATCGCCGACCATCTCTCGGGCCGGGGCCTCGTCGTCGACAATCATGATGTGCTGGCTTTGTGTCATGTCACTTCAAATCTTGCAGATCTCGGTGCTCAGATCACGGCGTCTCGGTCGCGGGCAGGGTGATGGTGAAGGTCGAGCCCTTGCCCGGGCCTTCGCTCTCGGCGGTTACCTCGCCGCCATGCATGTCGATAATACGCTTGACGATGGACAACCCAAGCCCCGTCGAGCTCTCGCCCGCGGTCGGTTTTGCCGATAGCCTCTGGAATCGGCCGAACAGCCGGCCGAGATCCTCGGGCGACAGGCCGGCGCCCTCGTCGCTGACGCGGATGACGGTGTCGTTGGCCTCATGGGTGACCGCGACGGTGATCTTGCCGGCGATCGGCGAGTATTTGATGGCGTTGCTGATCAGATTGTCGATCGCCTCGCGGATGCGGTCGGTGTCGCACATGGTGACGATGTTGGCCGGCGCGGTGACGTGGATGGCCTGCTGCTTGTTGACGGCGAGCGGCTGGTTGGCCTCGGCGACCTCCTTCACCAGCGCCGCGACGTCGACCGGCTCGCGGCGGATGGTGATGTCGAAGGCATCCGCCATTGCGTCCGAGATCAGATGATCGACCATTGAGGTCAGCCGCTTGGTGGCGTCGCGGATGTGGTCGACCTGGGCGCCCACGCCGCTCGCGGACGCGCCGGTCGAGATCAGCTCCTTCAGCATCTCGGTGCGGCCGAGGATCACGCCGAGCGGGTTCTTCAGATCGTGCGCGACCGTGCCCAGGATCTCGTTCTTGAAGCCGTTAGCACGCTGCAGCCGCAGCCATTGCGCCGACAGCCGGCGGTTGGCCTGCATCAGCGCGCGGGTGCGCTGCGCGACGCGGTCTTCCAGCTGCGTGTTGGCGTCCTGGAGCTGCTGGTAAAGGATGACGTTGTCGAACGCGATCGAGAGCCGGCTGGAGAAGATCTCGACCAGCGAGCGGTCGGTCTCGGACAGCTCGCGCTCGGCCTGCAGCAGCACAACGACCTCGCGGCCGGACCCGGTGCGCAGATAGATCACGCTGCGATGGTCGGCGAATTCGTTCTTGCGGCGCTGGAACGCGGCCTCGACCATTTCACGCAAATCAGGGTCGAGCGCCTTTGACGTCGTGGTGCCGATGAAGCGGCTGTAGCAGCCGCTGCCGGCGAGCACCGAGAGCTCGGGGTCGACGCCGCCATTGTCGCGCAAAACCAGTATGCCGGCGCAGTCGACATTGAGCAGCGAGGCGAGCTGGGTCAGCACGCCCTCCGCGAGCCGCTGCATCGACTTGAAGTCGTACAGCGTCGAGGCGGCATCGATGATGATCTCGAGCCCGCGCCTGGTCTGCACCATGCGCTCGAGCTGCTGATAGGAGCGCAGCGCCGCCGTCAGCGAGGTGAACAGCTTGTCGGCGGTGAGCTCGGTCTTGGCCTTGTAGTCGTTGATGTCGTACTGCACGATGACGCGCCGCTCCGGCGCCTGGCCTGGCTGGCCCGTGCGCAGGATGATACGCACGGTCTCGTTCTTGAGCTCGTTGCGGATGTATTCGACCAGTTCGAGGCCGGCGACGTCGGTCTCCATGATGACGTCGAGCAGCACTGCGGCGATGTCGCCGTGCTCGGCCATCAGCTTGCGACCTTCCGCCGCGGAATGGGCGGAGAGGATCTCCAGGCCCTGGCCGTTCAGGCTGTAGTCGGACAGCGCGAAGCGGGTGCCGTCATGCACGGCCGGATCGTCGTCGATGACGGCGATCCTCCATTTGCGGGCGTCCATATCCTCCGACGCGGTACCGGTGTCGTCGATCAGGTGGAGGACATCGTCCTGTTCGGCCATTGCGAAGTCCCGTCGCTTTCTGTGCCTTGCGCGCCGCCCTTGGCGATCCGCGGCATGATAATCCGAAAAGTGGTGCCTTGTCCCAGCTTGGATTCCAGCATCATCCGGCCGCCCAGCTGCTGGGTGACGAGGTTATAGACGATATGAAGCCCGAGTCCGGTGCCAC
Source organism: Bradyrhizobium sp. RDM12 (assembly GCF_051917485.1). Taxonomy (NCBI): domain Bacteria; kingdom Pseudomonadati; phylum Pseudomonadota; class Alphaproteobacteria; order Hyphomicrobiales; family Nitrobacteraceae; genus Bradyrhizobium; species Bradyrhizobium sp. RDM12. The sequence goes on along the minus strand of NZ_CM133064.1, from coordinate 814,992 downwards.
CTTCATTGCGCCGGGTGGTAAAGAATGGGTCAAAGGCCTGGCGCTGCACGTCGGAGGTCATGCCGGCACCGTCATCGGCGAAGATGATCTCGATGTCGTCGGTGCCGCGCGGTCGCGCCGAGATGGTGATGGTGCCGGCGCGGCCGTCGGCGAAGGCGTGGTTGGCGGCATTAAGGAACAGATTGGTCAGGATCTGGCCATAGGAGCCGGGATAGCCGTCGAGCAGCAGCCCCACGGGCACGTCGACCTGCAGCGTGATTGGCGAGCGCTTCAGCACCGGGCGCAGGCTCGCGATGATCTGGTCGGTGGCTTCGCTCAAGGAGAACTGGCGCCGCTCGGCGTGCGAACGGTCGACCGCGACCTGCTTGAACGACTGGATCAGCTCGCCGGCGCGGGTGAGGTTGGCGACCAGTTGCTGCGAGGCGTCGCGCGAGGACTGCACGAATTCTTCCAGCTGCGAGCGGCGCAGGCCTCCGTCGCCCCTGAGCTGGGCCTCGAAGATCTCGCTGCGCCTTGCAAAGCTCGAGGCCACGGTCAGGCTGATGCCGATGGGGTTGTTGACCTCATGCGCGACGCCGGCGACGAGGCCGCCGAGCGCTGCGAGCCGCTCGGCGTCGATCAGATTTTGCTGCGCGGCGTTGAGCTCGAGCAGCGCGCTCTCGGCCTTCTCCTTCGATGCCCGCAGCTCGTCCTCGGTCTCGCGCTTGGCGATCGCGTTCTCGCGGAACACCTCCACCGCGCGCGCCATGGCCCCGACCTCGTCGCGTGCCTTGGTGCCCTGCACCTCGCGGCCGAGATCGCCGAGCGTGATCGCGCGCATCGCCGCCATGATCTGCTGCAGCGGCAGCCGGATCGACAGCGCGATCAGGACGCCGGCAGAGAGGATGATGCCGAGGAAGATCACCGCGATCGACAGCACCCGTCGCGAGATATTCGCCAGCGTGCGGTCAAACGTCTCCTGCGCCTTTTGCTCGCGCTGCCGCATCTTTGTCGAGAGATCGTCGATGGCGCCGATCGCCTCGGCCTGGCTGGCGTCGATGGTGTTGCGCAGGAGTTCGGTGCGGCTGGTCAGCTGCTCGGACAGCTTTGCGAAGCCCTCGCGCAGCGCCATGGTGCGGGCGCCGAGCTTCTGCAGCGCCATCCGCTGCAGGTCATTGTCGGCGAGATCGATCATTACCGGAATGGTCTGCTCGATCGTCTCGGTGTTGCGGCGCGCATCGTCGGCGGCACCCGGCGACAGCGACAGATAATAGGAATTGGCGGCGACCAGCATCGCGGTGAAGGCCTCGCGCGATTTGCCGAGCGAGGGCCAGATCAGCGCGTCGCGATGGCCGGTGGCGCCCTCGATGATGGAGTAGAGACCCGCCATGTCCTTGGCCGGGCCCTGCACCTGCTCCTCATAGGTCCTGGCGATGGTCGCCTGCACGCTGCGCAATTCGCCAAAGCCGTTGAGGAAGCGGTCGGTGGTGCGCTCCAACTCCTCGACCGAGCCCGACAGCATCGGGTCCTTGGCGGCGCGGTCCGTCAGCGTGCCGAGCACGGCCTCGCGCAGCAGCAGGATCTCGGCGAACAGGTCCGGGCTCGGCTGGTTGATGTAGCGGTGGATCAGGTTCTGGAGGCGTCCGGTCTCGCTTTCGAGCAGCGCCAGGATCCGGTCGGATTCGCGCACCTGGCGGACGTCGTCCCAGGCCGAGCCCAGCACCTGGGCGCCATTCCAGATCATCGCCACCAGCACGATCACCACGGCGGAGTTCAGCGCTGCAATCGACAGGATGCGCCAGCGGATCGGCACCGCCCGCAGCGCGCCGACGAGCCGCGCGCGCATCCGCCCGATCGGCCCGGGCGCCCGCTCTGCATGCTCGCTGTGTCCAAGCGCGGCCAGTCGTGTCACTCCACGTTGCGAATGCGGTCGATCAGCGCGGCCGCGGCGGGATCCTTCGCGGCCTTGACGTAGATCGGCGCCATGGCGTCTTCAAACGGCTTACGGTCGATGTCCTTGATCACGGTGATGCCGGCGGCCTCCGCCTTGCGCTGCGACCGCTCCTCGAGGTCGCGCCACTTCTCGCGCATGAACTGGCTGGAGCGCTGCGCGGCCTCCTTGAAGATGGTCTGGTCGTCTGGCGACAGGCTGCGCCAGGCCTTGAGCGAGATCACAAGCACCTCCGGGCTCATCGTGTGCTCGGTGAGGGCATAGTAGCCGGCATATTTGTAATGGTCTGTCGTCACGAAGGATGGCCAGTTGTTTTCGGCGCCGTCGATCAGGTGGGTCGCAAGCCCCGTGAGCACCTGCCCGTAGGGCAATTCGACCGGCTCGGCGCCGAGCGAGCGAATCATCTCGCTCATCAATTCCGACTGCTGCACCCGGATCCGCAATCCCTTGAGATCGGCGATGCTCTTCACGGGGCGCACGGCATTGTAGATCGAGCGTGCCCCGGAATCGTAGAAGGCGAGCCCGACGAAGCCGCAAGGCTCGAAGCTGCCCAAAATCTCGGTGCCGATCGGCCCGTCCAGCACCTTCTGCATGTGCTCGATGGACCGGAACAGGAACGGCATGGCGAGCACGTTCATCGCCGGGACGAAATTGCCGATCAGGGCCACATTGGTCCGGTTGAGGTCGATTGCGCCGGCGCGGGTCTGCTCGATCGTCTCCTTCTCCTCGCCGAGCTGGCGGGAGTGAAACACCTTGATCTCGTGCCGGCCGCCGGTGCGCTCGGCGATCAACGCGCCCATGTAGCGCAGCGCCTGGACGGTCGGGTAATCCTCGGTCTGGGTGTCGGCGGCGCGGAATTCGCGCGCAGCAGCTCCCGTCGCCCAGATGGCGAGCAGAAGCGCAACGAAGATCACCCCGGCCCGTGAGAGTTCGGCACGGTTTAGCACTGGCACACTCAACCCCTCAGAGATGGAGTCTATGGCGGGAGCAAAAGGTTCAATGCAATCTAAAGCGTTTTCGAGCGAAGTGGATACCGGTTCGCGTCAAAGCGGGAATCAAGAGCCCGTTCCGATCGGGACGGGTTCGTGCAGATGGCCGGGGAACGCCATCCGGCGCCGCTCCCCGGCGCGATTGTGCGGCGCGACCGGCCTTTATTCCCGGTTGAAACCGCAGGTGCCGCCCCTTAAGCAGGGTACGGTCGCCTTTTGCCGCTTGATCCGGGAAGAGCCTTCGTGACTTCAGCATTGCGCCTATTGCAGGTCGCCGCCGCCATTCTGGCCCTCGCCTTGAGCTGCGAGGCGCGCGCCGCCACCGACATCGCGTGGTGGCACGCCATGTCGGGCGAGCTCGGCAAGCAGCTCGAAAAGCTCGCCTCCGATTTCAACGCCTCGCAGTCCGACTACCGCGTCGTGCCGACCTACAAGGGCAACTACACCGAGACCGTGACGGCCGCGATCTTCGCCTTCCGCTCGCGCAGCCAGCCCGCGATCGTCCAGGTCAACGAGGTTGCAACGGCAACGATGACCGCGGCCAAGGGCGCGATCTATCCGGTGTACAGCATGATGCGGGACATGGGCGAGCCGTTCTCGCTCAATGACTATCTTCCGGTAGTCTCCGGCTATTACACCGATGCCGCCGGCAATTTGCTGTCGTTCCCGTTCAACTCGTCGACACCGATCCTCTACTACAACAAGTCCATGTTCCGCGACGCCGGCCTCGATCCCGAGACGCCGCCGAAGACGTGGCCCGAGCTTGGCGCCGCTGCAAAGCGCCTGCGCGATCGCGGCGCCGTCTGCGGCTTCACCACGTCGTGGCCGTCCTGGATCCATGTCGAGAATCTGTCGGCCTTTCACAATCTGCCGCTGGCTACGCGCGCGAATGGCTTTGCCGCCCTCGATGCGGAATTGACCATCAATAACCCGGTCGTGGTCAAGCACGTCGCCCAGCTCGCCGAGTGGCAGAAGACAAAGCTGTTCGACTATAGCGGCCGCGGCCAGTCGGCCGAGCCGCGCTTCCAGAACGGCGAATGCGGCATCTTCATCGGCTCCTCGGCGACCCGCGCCGACATCAAGGCGAATTCGAAATTCGAGATCGGCTACGGCATGATGCCGTATTGGCCGGACGTGAAAGGCGCGCCGCAAAATTCCATCATCGGCGGTGCCACGCTGTGGGTGCTGCGCGACCGGCCGCGCGAGGAATACAAGGGCGTGGCGCGGTTCTTCGCTTATCTGTCGCAGCCCGGCGTGCAGGCCGCCTGGCATCAGAACACGGGCTACCTGCCGATCACCCGCGCCTCCTTCGAGCTGACGCGCGCGCAAGGATTCTACGAGCGCAATCCGGGCTCGGCGATCTCGTTCGAGGAGATCACGCTGCATCCGCCGACCGAGAACTCGAAAGGCATAAGACTCGGCTCCTTCAACTTGATCCGCGGCGCGATCGAGGAAGAGCTCGAGCACGCCTTCGCCGGCCAGAAGAGCGCGCAAGCCGCGCTGGATGCGGCGGTCGAGCGCGGCAACAAGCTGCTGCGCCAGTTCGAGCGCGCCAGCCCGGATCGGTAGCAGCGGCCGGAACGCGCGCCTCGTCCTTCGAGACGACCGCTTCGCGGTCTCCTCAGGATGAGGCTAAGTGGCATTGGTGCCTGCCGAACTTGCTGCCGCGCATTCCGTCCTCATCCTGAGGGGCCGCGAAGCGGGCGTCTCGAAGGATGGCCGCAGGGAATTCTGCCTTCGAAATGCATTTGCCCTACCCGCAGCGGCGGGGCATTCATCTTCCGATGACAATCAAGTTGGTTGCGATGTCGATGACACTGCCTCACTTCGCCGACGCAAAAACCTTTCGCGCCTGGCGCTCCGATCCGCCGCAATGGCTGCCGATCGCGCTCGACATCGCGCGCGGTCACTGCATTGAGACCAGGTCGCCGCATGTGTTCTCGACCGGCACCAATCTCGTGGTCGGGCTCGGCGAGAATCTGATCCTGAAAATCTTCCCGCCGCTGCTGCGCTCGCAATTCATCTCCGAGCGCGGCTCCCTGATGCAGCTTCGCGGCCGGCTTCATCTGCCGATCCCCGAGATCGTCGCGGAAGGGGAGCGTGACGGCTGGCCCTATCTGGTCATGACGCGCCTTGCCGGCACGCTCGGGTCGGAAGTCTGGCCGTCATTGCCGGAGGCGCAGAAGGAACGCGTGCTGCGCCAGATCGGCAAGACCATTGCCGCCGTGCAGCGCGCGCCGCTCGGCCCGCTCGCGCAAATCGAGCCGCGCTGGAGCGACTTCATGCGCACGCAGATGTTGGGCTGCAAGGCGCGGCACACGCGCCTCGGCCTCGCGCCGAAATTCCTCGCCGGGCTCGACGATCTCCTGCGCGACGCGGCAACGCTGATTCCGATCGACGCGCCGCCGGTGGTCCTGATCGGCGAATACATTCCCGAAAATTTTTTGCTCGCCTGCCACAACGGCGACTGGTCGCTCGCCGGCCTGTTCGACTTCGGCGACGTGCGGGCGGGCTGGCGCGACTACGATCTGCTCGGTCCGAGCGCCTTCATGGCGGCGGGCCGGCCGGGCAGGGTGCGCAGCCTGCTCGAAGGGTTTGGCTACGAGAAGCCGGATTTCGCGCTGAAGCGCCGCCTGATGGCCCTGATGCTGCTGCATCACGCCAGCGACCTCAACAGCCACATCTGCATCGAGGGCTGGCAGGACAAGGCGGATGATCTGGTCGGGTTGCAGGAGCTGATCTGGGCGGAGTGAGCTCGCGCATCCTTGGTCCGTCCTGCGACACATCAATGCTTCCTCGTCATTCCGGAGCGCCGCGCAGCGGCGAACCCGGAATCCATCTTCCCTCGCGTTCTGCGGATCGATGGATTCCGGGCTCGATGCTTCGCATCGCCCCGGAATGACGGCAGGTGCTTATTTGCGGGCTTAGACAGCAGGAAGCCCAATAAATGGGCAATCGCTTCTCTTTGTATGCAATACTCCCCGTGGCGTAGCTGTGCTGATGTAGACCGGAGCTAGCAATTCTCTGCGCTCTCAGGCCGTTGCAGACAACACAAGCCCGTCCCAAGCCCGTCCCAAGCCTTGGCACGAACCTTGCAGATCCAGTTCCAACCAGAAACTTTTTGCGTTGGAGCATCCTCATGAAGCGCCGCGATTTTCTCAAGTCCGTCTCCGGATTGGCCGCCGGCGCGGCGCTCCCGGCAATGCCGAGTGGTTTCCTCGGCCTACGCCGACGCGCGCTCGGAGACGCTGCTGATCGTCTCGGAAGGGGGCCCCAACAACCTCGACATCCATGGCGTCGGCACCAACGTGCCCGGCTATGAAGTGTCCTGGAATTGCTATGACCGGTTGATCAGCCACGAGATGAAGACCGGCCCCGGCGGCGTGCCCTATTACGACCGCGACAAGTTCAAGCCTGAGCTCGCCGAGGAGTTCAAGATCGACGACATGTCGGTCACCTTCAAGCTGCGCAAGAACGCGAAATTCCACGACGGCACGCCTGTCACCGCCAAGGACGTGAAGTGGTCGCTCGATCGTGCGGTCAGCGTCGGCGGCTTTCCGACTTTCCAGATGAGTGCTGGCTCGCTGACCAAGCCGGAGCAGTTCGTCGTCATCGACGACCACACGGTGCGCGTCGACTTCCTGAAGAAGGACAGGCTGACGGTCCCCGATCTCGCTGTGATCGTGCCCTGCATCGTCAACTCCGAGCTCGTGAAGAAGAACGCAAACGAGAAGGATCCCTGGGGACTCGAATTCACGAAGCAGCAGACTGCGGGCTCCGGCGCCTACAAGGTGACGAAGTGGACGGCCGGCACCGAAGTGATAATGGAGCGCAACGAGGATTGGGCCTGCGGTCCGCTGCCGAAGATCAAGCGCGTGATCTGGCGCATGGTGCCGCAGGCCGGCAACCGTCGCGCGCTGCTCGAGCGTGGCGACGCCGATATCTCCTACGAGCTCCCGAACAAGGACTTTCAGGAGATGAAGGCCAGCGGCAAGCTCAACGTGGTGTCGCTGCCGTTCTCCAACGGCATTCAGTATGTCGGCATGAACGTCACCAGGCCGCCGTTCGACAATCCAAAAGTACGTCAGGCGGTGGCCTACGCGCTGCCCTATCAGAAGATCATGGATGCCGTGATGTTCGGCCTCGCAGATCCGATGTTCGGCGCCGCTGCGGACAAGCCGACCGAAGTCGCCTGGCCGCAGCCGCACAAATACAACACCGACATCGAGAAGGCGAAGGCGCTGATGGCGGAAGCCGGCCTCGCGGGCGGCTTCGAGACCACGATCTCGTTCGATCTCAACTTCGCGGGTGTCAACGAGCCGCTCTGCGTGCTGGTGCAGGAGAGCCTCGCCCAGATCGGCATCAAGACCACCATCAACAAGGTGCCCGGCGCCAACTGGCGCACCGAGTTGAAGAAGAAGGAGATGCCGCTCTTCACCAACGTGTTCTCGGGCTGGCTCGATTACCCCGAATACTTCTTCTACTGGTGTTATCACGGCAACAATTCCGTCTTCAACACCATGAGCTACAAGTCGGCGGAGATGGACAAGCTGATCGACGGCGCGCGCACCGCGGCCGCCACCGGCGATATGGCGGCCTACGACACCGACGTCAAAGGCTTCGTCGATCTCGCCTACACCGATATCCCGCGCATCCCGCTGTACCAGCCCTTCGTCAACGTCGCGATGCAGAAGAATATCTCGGGTTACCAATACTGGTTCCACCGCCGCCTCGACTATCGCGCGCTGGCGAAGGGGTGATGCGGAGATGGGTGAGGTGAGCATGCTCTTCAGGCTCCCTCCCCCTTGTGGGGGAGGGTTGGGGAGAGGGGTAGCCACGAACTCCGACCTCTCCCGGAGCCACCCCCTCCCTGGCCCTCCCCCACAAGGCAGGGCTGTCCGGGAAACTCAGGCATAGCAGAGCTCCATCTGGTCGGGTGATGTTCTGGATTGTCGACGGCTGGGGTTGATGGGAGGCGGCTTATCGATGGTTGCGATGGATCGGCGGGTAAACAGGAACTGGCCGACAAGTTGGGCCAGCCTGAGGGGAAGCATTTTGATGCAGTTGGCCCGCGCAGCGATGCGTAGCAGCAGGTAGGCAATCATCGCAGCAAGCACTTGCAGGCGGATCGCATTATCGTTGGTGCCGAGGAACTTGCGGATGTCGAGATGCTGCTTGATCCAGCGGAATAGGAGTTCGATCTGCCACCGGCACTTGTAGAGGCCGGCGATCTCGACGGCCGTTCGGGTCATATCGTTGGTGAGAAGCGTAATCACGCCGCCGTTCTCCCGCCTGACCTTGATGCGCCGCAGCGGTATTGGCAGCCGCGAGTCGCCCTTGCTGGTGAGCTTCACCTCGTCATCGGCGATGACCTTGAAGCCGTCGCCCTTGCACTTGCGATTAGTGCGTCCTTGATCTTGCGAAGACGCATGCTCGTCTTCGCCCGGGTGACGAAAAAGGCCTTGTTGTCATTGATCTTCTTCCACCAGTCGAAGCGGCAATATCCCTTGTCGAACACGTACGTTGTGCCGGCCTGGATAGGGACATGGCGACCGATCTCGATGTCATTGACGTTCGCATCTGTCACCTCGACGCACTTCGGGACATCGCCTTTGGGATCGTAGACCACGTGCAGCTTCATGCCACGGATGCGCCCGTTCCACGTCGCCCAAGTGCAAACCTTGCCAAGCGGGATCGGACTGGCGTCGATCAGGCGCACCATCTCCTGGCCTTCGCTCCGCAACTGCCGGCTCGCCATCGCCGACAGTCTGGCAAAAGTTTGCGTAAAAACGCCGGGCGGGCGGCGGGCATTGGCATCCGACAGCGTCGAGCGCGACAACGTGCCGGTGCCCAGATGATAGTGGTGCTGGGGATTGGCGTTGAAGCCGGTCACCACGGCGCGCAGGCTGTTGTTCCCGCTCAACTGCGCATAGATCAGCGTCACCAGGTGATCCCAGCTCTTGAACGACTTGTCATAGGCATCCCCGTCCAGACGATCCACAGCCGTCTGGAACTGCCGCCGATTGATCGGTTCAAGCAGACTACTAAAAATGCTATCACGAAATCGCATGCTCGGCCTTCTGTGTCTCGACAACCAGAAAAAACCGATTTGCCTCGGTTTTGCCGAGCATGCACCGCGACACAGTGAATCATTCCCCGGACAGCCCTGCCCACAAGGGGAGGGAACGCGGCGGAGCAAGCGGCGCGCTCTCGTTTCTACATGCATCGAACGGGGAAGTTACCATGCTGACCATGATCGGCAAGCGCCTGATGTTTGCGATTCCGTCGCTGATCGGCGTCGTCATCGTCACCTTCCTGCTGACGCGCGCGCTGCCCGGTGATCCCGCCGCGTACTTCGCCGGCCCCGCAGCAACGAAGGAGGCCGTCGAGCAGATCCGCAAGAAGCTCGGCCTCGACAAACCGCTGATCGAGCAGTTCTTCCGCTACACCAACGATCTCGCGCATGGCGATTTCGGTAACTCGCTCACGACAGGGCAGCCGGTCGCGGCCGAAATTCGCAACCGCCTGCCGGCCTCAGCCGAACTCACCTTGCTCGGTCTCGTGGTCTCGATCGTCATCGCCATACCGCTTGGTGTGCTCGCGGCAACGCGACCAGGATCGTGGATCGACCATCTATGTCGCATCACGACAACAGCGGGCGTTTCGCTCCCCGTATTCTTCACCGGCCTCGTGCTGGTCTACGTCTTTTACTTCAGGCTCGGCTGGTCGCCGGCGCCGCTCGGCCGTCTCGACGTGTTCTACAGCGCGCCGCCGACGGTCACCGGCTTCTATCTGATCGACACGCTGATCGCGCGTGACTTCGAAGCGTTCCGCTCGGCGCTGAGCCAGCTCATCCTGCCCGCGACGACGCTCGCGATCTTCTCGCTGGCGCCGATCGCGCGCATGACCCGCGCCTCGATGCTCGCGGTGCTCTCGTCGGAGTTCGTCCGCACCGCACGCGCCAGCGGCCTGTCGCCGACAACCGTCATCGTCACCTACGCGTTTCGCAACGCGATGCTGCCTGTCATCACCACGCTCAGCATGGTGTTCTCGTTCCTGCTCGGCGCCAACGTGCTGGTCGAAAAAGTGTTCGCGTGGCCCGGTATCGGCTCCTACGCGGTGGAAGCGCTGATCTCGTCGGATTTCGCGCCCGTGCAAGGGTTCGTGCTGACCATGGCGGTGATGTACGTGCTCTTGAATCTGGTGATCGACATTCTCTACGGCGTGATCGATCCGCGCGTCAGGCTTGAGGGCTAGAGCATGATCCGGAAAAGTGGAGACCGGTTTGCCGATCAGATCATGCTCAACAGGATAGGGTCATGAGCACCGTCGCGCCGGCCGTTGAACCCGGTCCCGCCCGCACCTCGGGACTGGTCGCAATCCTCGAACAGACCCGCTATGTCCTCGGCGAGAACAAGGTCACGGGCTTTTCCTTTGCCTTGCTGATCGTGATCCTCCTTGCCGCAATGTTCGGTCCCTATGTGGTGCCGTATGACCCGCTCGCCTCCGACACCGCGGCGGCGCTGAAGGCGCCGTCGGCCGCGCACTGGTTCGGCACCGATCAATTGGGCCGCGACATTTTCAGCCGCGTCGTGGTTGCGACGCGGCTCGATACCTTCATCGCAGTCGCCTCGGTCGTGCTGGTGTTTCTGATGGGCGGGCTCGCCGGCATCGCGGCCGGCTATTTCGGCGGCTGGACCGACCGCATCGTCGGCCGCATCGCCGACACCATCATGGCGTTTCCGCTGTTCGTGCTGGCGATGGGCATCGTCGCGGCGCTCGGCAACACCGTGCAGAACATCATTCTGGCCACGGCCATCGTTAACTTCCCGCTCTATGCCCGCGTCGCGCGCGCCGAGGCCAATGTCCGACGCAATGCCGGCTTCGTGCAGGCGGCACGTCTCTCGGGCAATGGCGAATTCCGCATCCTGCTGGTGCATATCCTGCCCAACATCATGCCGATCATGATCGTGCAGATGTCGCTGACCATGGGCTATGCCATCCTCAATGCCGCGGGCCTCTCCTTCATCGGCCTCGGCGTCCGCCCGCCGACCGCCGAATGGGGCATCATGGTCGCCGAAGGCGCGGGCTTCATGGTCTCGGGCGAATGGTGGATCGCGCTATTCCCTGGTCTTGCGCTGATGATCGCCGTGTTCTGCTTCAACCTCCTCGGCGACGGCCTGCGCGACATCGTCGATCCCCAGCGGAGGACGTGATGGGCTATTGTCCGCGAAAATCCTCCAATATTTCCAACGCCGTTCTACTGTGCATGGGGTTGTTTTCGAACTTCTTGAGCGACGGGAGCCATCCATGACCGCCCAGCCGCTGCTCGACGTGCGGGACCTCACCGTCGAATTCACCACCCGCCGCGGCATCGTCAAGGCCGTGCAGCACGTCAACATCTCCGTCGCCAAGGGCGAGACGCTTGCCATCGTCGGCGAGTCCGGCTCCGGCAAGTCGGTGACGTCCTACGCCGTGATGCGCATCCTCGACCGGGCGGGGCGGATCGCCGAGGGCTCGGTGATGTTTTCGGGCATCGACGTCAGGGCCGCGACCGAAGGCCAGATGCGCGACCTGCGCGGCCGCGAAGTCTCGATGATCTTCCAGAACCCGCGCGCGGCGCTGAACCCGATCCGGAAAGTGGGCGACCAGATCGAGGACGTGCTCCGCACCCACGTGCAGCAGGCCATGGTTGCGGACCACGGAGAAAAGGCGATCGAGGCGCTGGAGCAGGTCAAGATCGCCCGTCCGCGCGAGCGCTACCACGCCTATCCTTTCGAACTGTCCGGCGGCATGTGCCAGCGCGTCGTCATCGCCCTCGCGCTCGCCTGCAATCCGCAGCTCCTGATCGCGGACGAGCCGACCACCGGCCTCGACGTCACCACGCAGAAGACGGTGATGGACCTGATCGTCGAACTGACCAGGCGCAAGGCGATGTCGACCATCCTGATCACCCACGATCTTGGCCTCGCCGCCGCCTATTGCGACCGCGTCGTGGTGATGGAAAAGGGCCGCGTGGTCGAGACCGCCAAGGCCGCAGACATCTTCGCCAACCCGCAGCACCCCTACACCAGGAAGCTGATGCGCGCGACGCCGCGGCTCGGTGTGAGCTTGCGGGATCTGTTGCCGGAGGAGGAGGGAGCCGCGAGCGCGAAGCCTGCCCCGGCCGTCGCCGCAAGTGCAGGGGCCAGCAGCCTCTCCTCATCATCGAAAAGCTGGTCAAGGAATATCCCCGCCAGGGCGCCACCGCCACGCTCGGCAAACTGTTCGGCCGCAAGCCGCCGGTTGAGCCGGATGTGTTCCGCGCCGTCGATGGCATCAGCTTCTCGATCGGCCATGGCGAGAGTGTCGGCCTGGTCGGCAGATCCGGCTGCGGAAAATCGACCACCTCGATGATGGTGATGCGGCTGCTGGACCAGACCTCCGGCCTGATCCAGTTCGATGGCGAGGACATCGGCGCCATCGCGCCGGCATCGTTTGCCCGCCTGCCGCAGCGCAGCCGCATCCAGATGGTGTTCCAGGACCCGACCGACAGCCTCAACCCGCGTTTTACCGCAGCGCGCGCCATCGTCGACCCGATCATGCAGCTCGGGGACATCAGCGGCCGCGATGCGCTGCGCGCCCGCTGCGAGGAGCTGGCGACCATGGTCGGCCTGCCGCACGATCTGCTCGATCGCTTTCCGCACCAGCTCTCCGGCGGCCAGAAGGCCCGCGTCGGCATCGCCCGCGCCATCGCGCTGCATCCAAAGCTCGTCGTCCTGGACGAGCCGACGGCGGCGCTCGACGTCTCCGTGCAGGCGGTGGTGCTCAACCTGCTTCAGGACCTGAAAGCGCGGCTAGGTATGAGTTATCTGTTCGTCTCGCATGATTTGAATGTAGTGCGCTTGTTGTGCGATCGTGTCATTGTGATGCGGACGGGGCGGATCGTCGAGGAGGGCTCTTCCGAGCAGGTCCTGAGCGATCCGCAGGACGACTGCACCAAGGAGCTGCTGACGGCGATCCCGCATCCGCCGTTGCAGGTACATTGAGACTGCACTGATTGTTTGGGAGCGTGATGGCCGAGCCGCTGGACGATTGTATCGACGCCGTATCGAAAGCGCTGGCGCTGCCGGTCGAGGAGGCCTGGCGACCCGCGGTGCGCGCCAATCTGGAAGTCTCGCTGCGGCTTGGCCGCCTCGTCGATGAATTCGCGCTGCCGGACGAGACCGAGCCGGCGCCGATCTTCACGGCCTGATGCTCTCATGACCACCAAGCCAGAGATGACGGCCTCGGAAATCGCGAGTGCGGTTGCGCGCGGCAAGATGTCCGCGCGCGATGCCACCGAAGCGGCGCTCGCGCGCATCAAGCAGCGCGACGGCGTTCTCAATTCCTTTACCGACGTCACCGCCGATCGCGCCCGCGCGAAAGCACGCGCCATCGATGCCGATATCGCGGCCGGCAAGACCGCCGGCCCGCTCGCCGGGGTGCCCTTCGCGGTGAAGAACCTTTGACGTCGCCGGTCTGCCCACGCGAGCCGGCTCGAAGATCAACCGCGACCTCGCACCAGCCAAGCGCGACGCGACTTTGATCGAGCGGATGGAAGCGGCCGGCGCCGTGCTGGTCGGTGCGCTCAACATGGGCGAGTACGCCTACGACTTCACCGGCGAGAACGTCCATGACGGTCCCTCGCGCAATCCGCATGACACCACGCGGATGGCCGGCGGCTCATCAGGTGGCTCCGGCAGTGCCGTCGGCGGCGCGCTGGTGCCGATTGCCCTTGGCTCCGACACCAACGGCTCGATTCGCGTGCCGTCCTCGTTCTGCGGCATTTTTGGCCTGAAGCCGACCTATGGACGGCTGTCGCGGGCACGCTCATTTCCGTTCGTGGCGAGCCTCGATCATCTCGGGCCCTTCGCGCGCTCGGTGACGGATCTCGCGCTGGCCTATGACGCAATGCAGGGCCCGGATGCCGACGATGCCGCCTGCACCACCGCACGTGGTCTGGAGCCGACGACGCCGCTGCTTGCCAATCCGGTCTCGGACCTGCGCATCGCGATCGCCGGCGGCTACTTCCAGAAGAACGTGTTTCCGGAAGCTGTCGAAGCCGTCAGCCGTGTCGCCAGGGCGCTTGGTGCAACGCGAGTGGTTGAGGTGCCCGAAGCCTCGCGCGCCCGCGCGGCGGCTTATGTCATCACCACCACGGAAGGTGCTTCGCTGCATCTCGATCGGCTGCGCAAGCGCCCGAATGATTTCGATCCCGCCGTGCGCGACCGGCTGATCGCCGGCGCCATGGTGCCCGCGCCGCTGGTCGACCGCGCGCAAAAATTCCGCCGCTGGTATCGTGCGCAGTTCGCCGAGATATTCAAATCGGTCGACGTGCTGATCGCGCCGGCAACGCCCTGCACCGCGCCAAAGCTCGGTCAGGTGAATTTCAATCTCGAAGGCGTCGAGTTGCCGGTGCGCGCCAATATCGGCATCCACACCCAGCCGATCTCGTTCATCGGCTTGCCGGTGGTCGCAGTGCCGGTGCCGCTCGAGCCGCTGCCGATCGGCGTGCAGATCATTGCTGCGCCCTGGCGCGAGGACATCGCGTTGCGCGTCGCGCACGCATTGGAGAAGATGGGCGTGGCCGCCGCGCCGTCACCAAGAGGATTCTGAGATGGAGATCAATCTCCCTGACGTGATCGCGGAAGTGAAGGCCGCGTTCGACCGCTATGAGCAGGCCCTCGTCGCCAATGACGTCGCCGTGCTCGGCGAGCTGTTTCGCAACGATCCCCGCACGCTGCGCTACGGCATCGGCGAAAACCTCTACGGCTATGAGGCGATCTCCGGCTTTCGGGCCGGCCGCTCGCCGGTCGGCCTCAAGCGCCGCACCGCCAGGACGGTGATCTCCAGCTACGGCCGCGATACGGCTGTCGCCTCCACCCTGTTCTATCGCGACACGGCTCCCGGCAAGGTCGGCCGACAGATGCAGACCTGGATTCGCTTCCCGGAGGGCTGGCGCGTCGTCGCCGCCCATGTCAGCATCATCGACGAGTCGAAAGAGACCTGACCGTATGATGCTTGACGATTTTCCGCCCGGGACGCTGCCGGTGGTGCCGCGTGTCGACCGTGCTTTGCCATCGGTGCAGAAGGTCACGCGCGCCGAGGAACTGCGTCTCCAGCTTGCCGACGAGATCGTGCGTGGAGCTCTCGCGCCCGGCGCGCCACTCGACGAGACCGACATCGCGCGGCGCTTCAGCGTCTCGCGTACGCCGGTGCGCGAAGCGCTGCGGCAACTGGTCGCGAGCGGCCTGGTCGAGGCACGGCCCCATCGCGGTGCGGTGGTCGCGCAACCGTCGATCGAGCGCCTGACGGGCATGTTCGAAGCCATGGCGGAGCTGGAGGCGCTGTGCGCCGGCCTCGCTGCCGAGCGCATGTCGGCTGGCGAGCGTCACGGTCTCGAAGCGATTCAGAGGAGCTCCGCGTCCTCAGCTACGCCGGCAATCCCGATCGCTTCCACGAGGTCAACGAACGTTTTCATAACGCGATCTATGCGGGCTCGCAAAACGGTTACATCGCCGAGATCACGCTGGCGACGCGGGTCCGCGTGCAGCCGTTCCGCCGCGCCCAGTTCCGCAATCTCGGCCGCCTGGCAAAGTCGCAAGCCGAGCATGACCGCGTCGTCGTCGCCATCATGCGCGGCGACAAGCAGGGAGCCGCCGCCGCGATGCGCGCCCATATCGAGCTGGTGCGCGGGGAGTATGAGATCTACGCGGTATCGGTGTGATCTCGTCGTGATCTCGTGGGGTGGGCAAAGGCGCAAAGCACCGTGCCCACCATCTGTCCGCGATGACGCTGGTGGGCACGCTTCGCTTTGCCTACCCTGCAGCACCTACGTCGTGGCCGCTTCCGCCATAAACTTCCGCCAACCGGCATACGCGGTGATATCCCGCGCCTCGCCCAGCACCTCCGGCTCGACGAGAAACCCCTTCACGCTGCGGCCATCCGCGAGCCGGACCGTACCGATTGCCATCGGCGCAGGGATCGCGTTGACGAACTTGCCGAACGCCGATGACGACAGCGACCAGATCTCCAGTTCGATCGACCCGCCCTTGCCGGTTTCGACGCGGAGCAGGCCCGGCTTCGGCGGCGTGGTCTTCAGCGCATAGAGCGCGTAGTCCGGCGCGGTCTTGGTCGCCTCGATCAGCTTTGCATTCAGCGCCTTCAATTCGCCGTTCAGCGCCATGCCGGAGAGATGCGCGCCGACCACCGCGATCGGGATCTCGTCGCCGCTGCTTGTGGCGAGCGCCGCAAGCGGCGCTTGCGCCACGCCCATCGCACCAAGCGTCAACTTCGTATCGGCATGGAACACGCGCCCGATGCTCGCAAGCATCGCATCGCGACCGGGGGCGCCAGCAGCGTGATGCCGAACGGAATGCCGTCCGCACGCATCGACGCCGGCACGGCGAGGCCGCAGAGGTCGAGCAGATTCACAAAATTGGTGTAGGTACCGAGTCGGCTGTTGAGCTCGATCGGATTGGCCAGCACCTGCGCGGTCGTATAGGCAGTCGGCGCCGTCGGCAGCACCAGCGCGTCGATATTGGCAAAAGTGCGCTCCGCGATCTTGCGCAGGCCCTGCAGGCGGTAGAGCGCGGAGAAGGTCTCCGCCGCCGTCAGCCTAGCGCCGGCCGCGGTGATCTCGCGCGTCACCGGATGAATCGAGTCCGGGGCCGAGGCGAGCAGATTCTTGATCACGAGATAGCGCTCCGCGACCCAAGGCCCTTCATAGAGCAGCCGCGCCGTCTCATAGAACGGCTCAAGGTCGAACTCGACCAGCTCGGCGCCGAGCGCGGCCCAGCGCTTCAGGGCTCCGCCGTAAGCGGCCTCCGCCTTGCTGTCGCCAAAGAAGATCAGCTGCCCCTTGCGCGGCACGCCCAAGCGCAAACTTGTCGGGAACGGCGTGATCGGGCCCAGCGGCCGGTCGCGTGAGAACGGATCGGCCTGATCGGGACCCGCCATCGCCGACAGCGCGAGCGCGGCGTCGTCCACCGTCAGCGCAAACACCGAGATGCAGTCGAGCGTGCGACACGCCGGCACGAGACCTGCGGCTGAGATCATGCCAAGGCTCGGCTTCAGCCCGACGATGTTGTTGAGCATGGCCGGCACGCGGCCGCTGCCGGCCGTATCAGTGCCGAGTGACAACGGCACCAGGCCTGCGCCGACCGCCACAGCGGAGCCCGAGCTCGATCCGCCTGGAATGAGATCCTCACGGATCGAATTCGTGGGAATGCCATAGGGCGAACGCACGCCGACGAGACCGGTTGCGAACTGGTCGAGATTGGTCTTGCCGATGATGATCGCGCCGGCCGCGCGCAGCCGCTCGACCGCAGTCGAGTCGTGCGCCGGCGCATAGGAGAAGGCCGGGCAGGCCGCCGTGGTCGGAAAGCCCAGCGCGTCGATATTGTCCTTCACGGCAACAGGCACGCCATAGAGCGGCAGGCGGGCGGCATCGTTCGCGTCGAGCTTCTCGGCCTCCGCCATTGCATCCTTCTCGTCGCGCAAGCTGATGAAGATCGCGGGATCATTGTGGTCGCGAATGCGCTGATACGTCCGCGCGACCGTCTGCGCCGGCGTCATCGTGCCCGCGCGATGTGCGGCCACAATCGCGGCGACCGTTTCAGGCTGCTCAGTCCCCATTTCAGCCTTCATGGCGATAAAACTCCGGCAACTTGTCTTCACCCGGAATGAAGCAAGCGATGTGCCATTGTGTACATTATCCGGGCAACGCGGCCGCTCCGGATACCATCGAAAGATCAGGAGCTTGCGGGGCGCCTCGATTATCGATTTGGGCGGCCGGGCGAGGGCCCTGCTGCGGGCAACTGCCCAAATCATGGGCAGTCCGGATCAGGTGAAGCCGGCGAGGATCTGAAGCAGCTGCTCCCGGTTGGCCTTGCCGATCTTCTCCTCGACATGCCGCTCGTGCTCCGCGGCGAGCCGCTTGAATTTGGCCAGCGCCGTCTGTCCCTGGCCGGTGAGATGCAGCGCATGCGAGCGCCGGTCCTGTTTCGACTTGATCCGCCTCACCAGCTTGCGCTGCTCGAGGCTGTCGAGCAGGTGCACCAGCCTGGCACGCTCGATGCCGAGGCGTTTTGCCACCGCCATCTGCGACAAGCCGGGATTGGCGCCGATCACGGTCAGCACCGAATATTGCGTTGGCCGGATGTCGACGTCGCCGAGAGTCTTGATGAAGTCTTGAAAGACCCAGATCTGGAAGCGCCGCACGGCATAGCCGGCGTGGCCAACCAGCGTGTCCAGCCCGATATCGTCCGCGTCGATCCGCCGCGCCGCGCCATTGCCGGTGCGTTTGCGGGGGAAGTCTGGGCTGCGCCGGCTGTCACATCGTGTCTCCTGCCGTGTCACCTTAGCGCCTCGACGGACCCAACGGAAGATTGTTGTTGACGACAACAATTGTCCCGCCCACGATTATGGCCAAAGCGGCCCAGAACGAGGCTGCGGCCGGTCCCGGATATGGGCGAGGGAGGAAACCATGACGTCAGCCACTCGCGGTGACGCTTCGAACCTGTTCGCAACGCCAAAGACTGTCGCCGAGCATCGCGCCGATGGCAGCATCGTGCTGCGGTCGCTGGAGCCCTTGCGCGACTGCGCGCGCTGCATCGGCGACTGGCTGGAGCATTTTGCGCGGCAGACGCCGGATGCGGTCTTCCTCGCCGAGCGAGACAGCGCCGATACGCCCTGGGCCACCGTAACTTACGCGGGTGCTCTGCGGCGTGTACGCGCCGCGGCGTCCTGGATCCTGGCGCAGGAGCTCAGCACGGCGCGTCCCGTCGTTATTCTCTCCGACAACAGCATCGACCATGCGTTGCTGGCGCTTGCCGCCCAGCATGTCGGTGTGCCCTCGGCCGCAATCTCGCCGGCCTACTCGCTGATGTCGAAAGACTTTGAAAAGCTCAGGAGCATGATCGCACTGCTCGAGCCGGGCGCGATCTATGTCTCCGCAACAAAGCCGTTTGCGGCAGCGCTCGCGGCGATCAAGCCGCTGCACAAGGCGCAGATCATCAGCGGCAATGCTGGCGATGCCGATGCGCTTGCCTTCCGCACCATCGCGGCAATGGGCGAGACGCCGGGCGTCGCAAAGGCCTTCGCTGCGGTAACGCCGGACACGATCGCAAAATTCCTGTTCACCTCGGGCTCGACCGGCACGCCCAAGGCGGTCATCAACACCCAGCGCATGCTGACCTCGAGCCAGCAGGCCAAGGCGCAGACCTGGACCTTTCTGGAGCAGAGCAGTGATCTCGTCATCCTTGACTGGCTGCCCTGGAGCCACACCTTCGGCGCGAACCACAATTTCAACCTCGTGCTGCGCAATGGGGGCTCGCTCTATATCGACGGCGGCAAGCCCGCGCCCGGACTGTTTGCGACCTCGCTTGCGAACCTCAAAAGCGTGACGCCGACGGTCTATTTCAATGTGCCGCGCGGCTTCGACATGCTGATCGCGGCGCTGCGCGGCGATGAGGAGCTGCGCCGCCGCTTCTTCCGCGAGGTGAGGTTCGCCTTCTATGCCGGCGCAGCATTGCCGCAAAACCTGTGGGACGCGCTTGAAGAGCTTTCGATCAAGACTGTTGGCCGTGCAATGCCGATGGTCTCGGCCTGGGGCTCGACCGAGACGTCGCCGCTGGCGACCGACTGCCATTTCCTGGCTGAGCGTTCCGGCAATATCGGCGTGCCGATTCCGAACGGAGCTGAAGCTCGTCACTGCCGGCGATAAGCTGGAGGTGCGTGTGCGCGGCTCCAACGTCACGCCGGGCTACTGGAAGGCGCCCGAGCTAACCAGGCAGGCTTTTGACGAGGAAGGTTTTTATCTCATCGGCGATGCCGTGAAGCTTGCCGATGCGGAACGTCCCGAGCGCGGCTTGTTCTTCGACGGCCGTGTTGCGGAAGATTTCAAGCTCAATTCCGGCACCTGGGTCAGCGTCGGTACGCTGCGCGTCGCCGGCATCGCCACGCTCGCGCCGCTGGCGCAGGATATCGTCGTGACCGGCCATGGTGGCGACGAGGTGCGGTTTCTGGTGTTCCCGAACGTCGCGGTCTGCCGGGCTCATGCTGGTCTGGCCGAGACTGCAGATGTGAATGACGTACTGGCGCACGACAAGGTCAGAACCACGTTGGCGCAGGGTCTCGCAAGACTGAAGCAGCAGGGCGCCAATTCCTCCGGCCACGCCACCCGCGCGCTGCTGCTCGCCGAGCCGCCGTCGGTCGATGGCGGCGAGATCACCGATAAGGGCTACATCAATCAGCGCGCGGTGCTGACGCGGCGTGCAGATGCCGTGGCGCGGCTGAATGATGATGCATCGGGTGAGTGGATCGGGGCTGTAGCGACTGAAGCTATAGCGGCTCTCGTGCCGCGGACGCAGCGCAGCACACAGTGATGCGCTGCAGAGCCGGGGCCCATCTCTCATAGTGCATGGGTCCCGGCTCTGCGCAGCAGCGCTTCCACGCTGCAGCGCGTCCGGGACACGAGAGCTGAGCAGTCCCAATGCGTCAGCCAATCTGCAGTATATTCCGGAGGATTTTTTTGTTGCCTAAGCAACTAAACTGTGGGACCTGTTCCCGACAAGGATGACGGCGGAGGAACCGCCGCGTCGGCTCGGAGGAAACGATGCTCGGCAGAGAGGGTGTCGCGGGTAAACACCCGCGCATGCCTGAAGGTGAGACCGGGTTGCGTCCGGCGCGTGGTCCGTCAGGCCTCGCTGCCGCCGGTCACTGCGCCCAGATTTTCGTGCAACCGGCGCAACAGATCGATCAGTACCTCGCGCTCGTCCTTGCTCAGACAGGACAGCAGACGCCGCTCCCGTTCGAACGCCGCGACGATCACCTTGTCGTGGGTGGTGCGGCCCTTCGCCGTCAGCGAGATCGAATGCGTGCGGCCGTCGTTCGGATCGGTGCGGATCGACACATGCCCGCGCTTCTCCAGGCCGGCAAGCGTGCGGCTCACCGGGCCCTTGTCGAAGCCGATGACGTGGCAGATGCGCGAGGCGGGAATGCCGGGCTCGATCGCCAGCAGCGACATGATCCGCCACTCCGTGACGTTGACGCCGAACTGCCGCTGATAGAACGCGGTCGCGCTGTTCGAGAGCTTGTTGGCAATAAAGGTGATGAACGCCGGGACGTAACGATCGAGATCGAGCGTCGGCCCGAATTCAGCGGGCGCAGGCTTTTGGCGGGATCTGGTCGAAGGCGGCATATCGGAAATCTGTCTCGCGGCGTGCCCACAGACCTAAGGGCAAGCGCCGCCCTTTCACAAGATCAAAATGAGGGAGGCCCCTCATGAGTGCATCCGGCTCGACCACGAACGGCGTTCCGCATCTCGACGTCAATCCCTTCGACATGATTTTTTTGCCGACCCCTATCCCACGCATGAGCTGCTGCGCGAGACGGGGCCGGTCGTCTATCTCGACAAGTGGAAGCTTTATGGCGTGGCGCGCTATGGCGAGGTTCATGCGGTCCTGAACGATCCCGCGACGTTCTGCTCCAGCCGCGGCGTCGGCCTGTCCGACTTCAAGAAGGAGGCGCCGTGGCGGCCGCCGAGCCTGATCCTCGAGGCCGATCCTCCCGAGCACACCCGCACCCGCGCCGTTCTGTCGAAGGTGCTGTCACCGACCGTGATGAAGGGACTGCGCGACCGTTTTGCGGCGGCGGCGGAGCTGCGGGTCGACGCGCTGATCGAGCAGCGCAGTTTCGATGCCATCGCCGATCTTGCGGAAGCTTACCCGCTCTCGATCTTCCCGGATGCGCTCGGCCTGAAGCCGGAAGGCCGGGACCATCTCATTCCCTATGCGAGCCTGGTGTTCAACGCCTTCGGACCGCCGAACCAGTTGCGCCAGGACGCCATCGCGCGCTCGGCGCCGCACCAGGCCTACGTCACCGCGCAGTGCCAGCGCGACAACCTGACGCCGGGCGGCATCGGCGCCTGCATCCATGCCCATGTCGACGAGGGTGCCATCACGGCGACGGAGGCACCGCTGCTGGTGCGCTCGCTGCTGTCGGCCGGCCTCGACACCACGGTCAACGGGATCGGTGCCGCCGTTTATTGCCTGGCTCGCTTTCCCGATCAATGGCAGCGCCTGCGTAGCGATCTAACGCTCGCCCGCAACGCCTTTGAAGAGGCCGTGCGCTTCGAAAGCCCGGTGCAGACCTTCTTCCGCACCACCACGCGCGCTGTCGAATTGTCAGGCGCGAAGATCGGCGAAGGCGAGAAAGTGCTGATGTTTCTCGCGGCCGCCAACCGTGATCCGCGCCGTTGGGACAAGCCCGACAGTTACGACATCACTCGCCGAACCTCCGGCCATGTCGGCTACGGCTCGGGCATCCACATGTGCGTCGGCCAGCTCGTGGCGCGGCTGGAGGGTGAGACCATGCTCACGGCGTTGGCGCGTCGTGTCGCGACGATCGAGATCACGGGTGAGCCGAAGCGCCGCTTCAACAACACGCTGCGCGGGCTCGACAGCCTGCCGGTCGCCATCACGCCGGCCTAAGGGGGAGATCATGAAACATCTGAAGTGGACGCTCGCATTGGCGGCAACCCTCGTGAGCGGAGCGGCGAGTGCCGAAATCTCTGACAACGTCGTTCGAGATCGGCGTGCTCAACGACATCTCGGGCATTTTTCAGGACACCAATGGCATGGGCTCGGTCGAGGCCGCGCGCATGGCGGCAGAGGATTTCAATGGCGGCGCTAAGGGCATCAAGGTCGAGATCGTCTATGCCGATCACCAGAACAAGGCCGATGTCGGCAACGCCATCGCGCGCAAATGGCTCGACGTCGAAGGCGTCGACGCTATCGTCGACGTGCCGAATTCGGCGGTCGGGTTGTCCATCAACACGCTGCTGCGCGATAGCCGCATGACCTTCCTGGCGTCGTCGACCGCGAGCGCGGACCTCACCGGCAAGGCCTGCTCGCCGAATACCATCCAATGGGTCAACGACACCTGGGCGACCGGCAACACCACTGCAGCGGCGATGATGTCGCGCGGCGGCAAGGAATGGTATTTTCTGACGGTCGACTACGCGCTCGGCAAGGGCATCGAGGCGGAAGCGCAGAAATACATCGAGGGCCACGGCGGCAAGGTGCTCGGCTCCTCGAAGCATCCGCTCGGCACCTCCGACTTCGCCTCGTTCCTGTTGCAGGCGCAGGGCTCGAAAGCGCAGGTGATCGGCCTTGCCAATGCCGGCGGCGACACCATCAACGCCGTGAAGCAGGCCGCCGAGTTCGGTATCCAGCAGAGTGGCCAGAAGCTCGTCGCTTTCCTGCTCTTCATCAACGACGTTCACGGCATGGGCATCAAGGTGGCGCAGGGCCTGCAGCTCATGGAAGCCTTTTACTGGGACATGAACGATGACACCCGTGCGTTTGCCAAGCGCTTCGCTGCGCGGCCCGGCATGAACGGCAAGATGCCGAGCGGCAACCAGGCCGGCGTCTATGCCTCCACGCTCGCCTATCTCAACGCGGTCGCGGCGACCGGCAGCGACAATGCCAAGGACGTCGTGCCCGAGATGAAGAAATTTAGAGGCAAGGACAGACTGTTCGGCGACACCGCGATCCGCCAGGACGGCCGCGTCGTGCACCCGATGTATCTGTTCGAGGTGAAGAAGCCGGAGGAGTCGAAATATCCATACGATTATTACGAACTGGTCTCGACGATCCCAGCGGAGCGGGCGTTTCGCCCCATGGCGAAGGGTGGGTGCGAGCTGGTGAAGTAGCTCTCGTGCCCCGGACGCAGTGCGGCGCGTAGCGCTGCACTGCAGAGCTGGGGCCCATAACGCTGGGTCCGGGCTCTGCGTCGCGTCATTTCATGCCGCGCCGCGCCCGGTACATGAGAGCATCACCCCACTACTTTGCTGCTCCCCTGCGTGATCAATCGCGCCGCGCGCTGGTCGCGAGCGTAGATCCAGAGCCAGCTCAGCGCCACGCTCAGGCGGTGGCGAAGGCCGATCAGGAAGTAGATGTGGGCGATGCCCCAGATCCACCATGCGATCGTGCCGCGCAGTTTTATCCGGCCGAAGTCGATCACCGCGAGACGCTTGCCGATCTGCGCGAGGCTGCCGGAATGTTTGTAACGGAACGCTCCCTTGCTCTCGCCGCGCAGCCGCGCCTTGATCGTCTCGGCCACGTGACGGCCCTGCTGCTTGGCGGCCGGTGCGATGCCGGGCACCGGCTTGCCCTCCCAGGCGTTGATGGTGATGGTGTCACCGATCGCGAAGATCTCGGGATGACCGGGGATCGTGAGATCGTCTTCGACCTGCACGCGGCCGGCGCGATCGGCCGGTGCGCCCAGCCATTCGGCAGCCGGAGACGCGCGTACGCCGGCGGCCCAGATTCGTGTCTTTGCCTCGAGCAGCTTGCCGCCGAACACCACGCCCTCGCGATTGATCTCGGTGACGGCTTGCCCCAGTACGACCTCGACGCCGATCTTTTCCAGCGAGGCCTGCGCATAGGCCGAGAGGTCGTCCGGAAAGCCTGCCAGCACGCGCGGTCCGGCCTCGATCAGCACGACGCGGGCCTTGGTGGTATCGATGTTGCGGAAATCGTTTGGCAGCGTGTGGTGCGCCATCTCGGCGATGGTGCCGGCAAGCTCGACGCCGGTGGGACCCGCGCCGACGATCACGAAGGTCAGCCGCGCCGCGCGCTTTGCCGGATCGGTTTCGCGCTCGGCGCGCTCGAACGCCACCAGGATGTGACGGCGCAGCGTGGTGGCGTCTTCCAGCGTCTTCAGCCCTGGCGCCCATGTCTCCCACTCGTCGTGACCGAAATAGGCGTGGCGCGCGCCGGTCGCGAGCACCAGCGTGTCGTAAGGCACCTCGCTGCCGTCGTCGATCAGCACGCAGCGTCTGGCGGCATCGACGCCGCTGACGGTCGCAAACAGCGTCGTCACGTCGCGCCGGTCGCGCATGAGATGGCGGATCGGCCAGGCGATCTCGCTGGTCGCGAGCGAAGCGGTCGCGACCTGGTAGAGCAGCGGCTGAAACAGATGATGATTGCGGCGGTCAATCAGCGTGATCTCGACCGGCGCGCCCGCCAGCCGGTAGGTCGTCTCCAGCCCGCCGAAGCCGGCGCCGACGATGACGACGCGATGCGGTGTCGTGGTCATGCTGTACCCTCGAATCTCGCTGCTCTCTGTCTTCATTTAAGTGCGGATCGGGTGCCGTGGTCCAATAGCTGTCATCAATCGCGGAATAGGCTCGGCGTATCGACCTTCCCCGCGAAAATGCGCCGCAGCCTTGGACCGGCCTTGGCCGAAGTAAGTAGCATTATATTTCTTGCTATCGCCGTTTGGGGCGAAATATGGTGCAGGGGCGGACGCTGAGCCATTGGTGGCCCGACAGATTTTGCATTCAATAGAGACAGGCCTGGGGCGGCGATCACTCCGTTTCCGGGATGAATAATAAGGAGGGGAGTGAGTTATGAGGACGGCATTCTGGCTGGCGGGCGCAGCGGCGCTGGTGCTGGCAAATCAGGCATTCGCCGGCGACACCATCAAGATCGGTTTCGTCTCGACCTTTAGCGGCCCGGGCGCCGTGATCGGCAACGACATGCGCAACTCGTTCGAGCTCGCGCTGGATCACATGGGCCGCAAGATGGACGGCAAGCCGGTCGAGGTGATCTACGAGGATGACGGGCAGAAGCCTGACGTCGGCAAGCAGAAGACCGAGAAGCTGGTGCAATCCGACAAGGTCGATTTCCTTGCCGGCTACATCTGGTCGAACGTGCTGCTGGCTTCGCTGAAGACCGCGGTGGATTCGCAGACCTTCCTGATCTCCGCCAATGCCGGCCCGTCGCAACTCGCCGGCGAGTTATGCAGCCCTTACGTGTTTTCGACCTCCTGGCAGAACGACCAGACGCCCGCCGCCATGGGCCTTTACATGAACCAGAAGGGCGTCAGGAGCGTGTTCCTGATCGGGCCCAACTACGCGGCCGGCAAGGACATGCTCGCGGGCGTGAAGAGCACGTTTAAGGGTGAGGTCAAGGGCGAGGAATACACGGTCTGGCCGAGCCAGCTCGACTTCTCCGCCGAACTCTCCAAGGCACGCGCCTCGGGCGCCGAGTCGATCTTCGTGTTCTATCCCGGTCCGGCCGGCGTGCAGTTCCTCAACCAATATGCGCAGGCCGGCCTCAAGAGCACGATGCCGCTCTACACGGCATTTACGGTCGACGAGCTGTCGCTGCCGCTGCAGAAGGAGAACGCGCTCGGCGTGCCCGGCGCGCAAGAATGGGTCAATGACCTTCCCAACGAACAGAACAAGCGTTTCGTCGCCGACTACCGCAAGAAGTACACCGGCCTCCGTCCGACCTATTACGGCGCCCAAGCCTATGACGCGGCCCAGCTCATCAATAGCGCGGTGGTCGCGGTGAAGGGCGACACCAGCAAGAAGGACGCGATGAAGGCCGAGATGGAGAAGGCCAACATCAAGTCGCTGCGCGGCCCGTTCAAATTCGGCAACAACCACATCCCGGTGCAGAGCTTCTACCTGCAGGACGTGGTCAAGGACGCCGAAGGCCAGCTCTCGCTGAAGACGATGGCGACCATCGTCGAGAACGATCAGGATCGCTTCCACGACAAGTGCACGATGAAGTGAGCTGAACAATTTCCTCTCCCTCTCTTCGTTCTTACGGAGAGAGGGTGGGGTGAGGGCTCCCTCGACAGGTGATCCTGCCGCTGTATTCCGCACTATCTCCTCATCGTCATTGCGAGCGCAGCGAAGCAATCCGGAGTCTTTCGGCGGAGGGATTCTGGATTGCTTCGCTGCGGTCGCAATGACGGCGTGGATAGAGCCTACACCCGTGGCATGCTCGTCGGCCGCACCTCGCGGGATTGCGCTGCAAGCCTGATCCCGGCATTTGCCGCACCAAAGCCCTGATAGCTTCGTCGCTCGACGATCTCGAAGAAGAACCGCTCATCGAAGATGTGCGTGTAGACCTGAAAGAATTCGCCGTCGCCTTCGCGGTCGTAGAGGATGTGGTTGGCGCGAAGCTTTGCCATGATTTCGGGCGCGAGGTCGTATTTGGCTTCGATGTCGTCGTAGTAATTATCCGGAATATCCAGGAAGTCCGCGCCGCGGGCGCGCATCGCGGCGACGGTGGCAAAGATGTCCTCGCACGCGAACGCGACGTGCTGCACGCCTGAGCCGAAAAACTCCGAGATGAAACGCGCCGGCAGCGTGCGGTTGGCGGAGGAGCCGTTGAGCACGAAGCGCAGGCTCTGGTTCGCGTTGATGACGGCCTGGCTCTGCACCAGGCCGCGGGGGTCGGCAATTTCCATCTGCGGCAGGCGCTTGAGATCGAGGATGCCGGTGTAGAACAGCAGCCAGGACAGCATCTCGTCATAAGGCATCGACTGCGCGATGTGGTCGATGGCGAGCAGCGCGTCCGCGCTTGTATCGCTCGCAACCGGCGCAAAATCCGTGTCCCAGTTCTTGCCGGCCTGGTCGAGGAAATAAAGCAGGCTGCCGCCGACGCCGTGGATCGCGGGGATCTCCAGCTCGCCCGGTCCGACCGGCTGGTAGAAGGTGCGCGCCCTGAGCGTCTCCGCTCGCTGCATGGCAAGGCCCGCATTGTCGACGTCGAGCGCGATGGCACAAACGCCGGGACCGTGTGTGACGTAATGCGAATGCGCAAAGCCGTCGGTCTCGCAATTGATCACGAGCTCGATCTTGCCTTGCGACCAGCGCTCCACCGCCTTGCTCCGATGCTTGCCGCTTCTGCGGAAGCCGAGCTGTGAGAACAGATGCGCGAGCTCGCCGGCCTTGGTCTCGTTGACCGCGAACTCGATGAAGCCCGTGCCGCTGCTCTTGGCCTTCGGCGCCAGGGACTCGCCGACGAGCTTTGGCCAATCCGGGGCGAGCTGGTCCTGCAACAGGATCAGCGAGCGCAGGCCGTCCACCGCGGTCTGGGCCGCCGAACGGGCGCGGAACTGGTCGTTGAAGATCTCCAGCGACCACGGTCCGGAATAGCCGGTCGCTGCGATCCCCTGCATGAACTCGCCGACCGGCAGATCGCCCTGACCGGGGAAGGAGCGGAAATGCCGGCTCCACGACAGGATGTCGAGCTCGAGCTTTGGCGCGTCGGCCAACTGCACCAGAAAGATCTTGTCGCCGGGGATCGAGGCCATGGCCCGCACCGGGAAACCCGGCGCCAGTGCGTGAAAGCTGTCGAGGATGACGCCGATCGCGGGATGATCGGCGCGCCGCACGATCTCCCAGGCATCGCGGTAGTCGTTGACTTGCCGGCCCCAGGCCAGCGCCTCGTAGCCGACGCGCAAACCGCGCTTGGCGGCGCGATCACCGAGCTCGCGAAAATCATCGGCGGCGCGGTCGATGCCGCCGAGCGAGCTAGGGGAGACATTGGAGCAAATCAGCAGCAGCTCGGTCCCGAGTTCCTGCATGAGGTCGAACTTCCGCTCGGCGCGGGCGAAATTGCGCGAGCGCTGCGGCTCCGGCATGCCCTCGAAATCGCGGAAAGGCTGGAATGCGCAGATCTCGAGGTTAAGGTCCCTGCAGAGATTTGCGATGTCGCGCGGGCCGGAACCGAACGACAGCAGGTCGTTCTCGAAAATCTCGACCGCGTCGAAGCCGGCGGATGCGATGGCGCGAAGTTTTTCGTCGAGGGCCCCACTGAGTGAGACTGTTGCAATGGAGCGCTTGTTCATGCCGCACTCTCCTCCATGGCGCCACCCAGGAACAATTGCCCAATGCGCGGATCGTTTAAAATTCGTTCAGCCTTATCGACCATGCGGGTCTGGCCGAGCTCGAGCACAATGCCGATATCCGAGATCTCCAGCGCCGAGCGCGCGTTCTGCTCGATCATCAGGATGGTGACGCCGCCGTCACGCAGGCTCTTCAGAATATCGAAGGTCTGTTGCACCATCAGCGGCGACAGGCCGATCGAGGGCTCGTCGACCAGCACGAGCTTGGGTTCGAGCAGCAGCGAGCGGGCGATCTCGAGCTGCTTCTGCTCGCCGCCGGAGAGCGTCGAGGCCTGCTGCGCCGACTTGCGGCGCAGCGCGGGGAACAGGTCGAGCGCGGCCGCGATGCGCGTCGGCAGGTCGATGCCCTTGCCTGCGGCGACACCGCCGAGCTCGATGTTGTGGCGGACCGACAGTTCCGGAAAGATGTTGCGGCCTTGCGGCACGTAGCAGATGCCGGCGTTGAGCAGTGCGCGCTGGCTCAAATTGGTGACGTCGCGGCCGGCAAAATTGATCTTGCCCTCGCGCAGCCTCAGCAGGCCAAAGATCGCCTTGAACACAGTGGATTTGCCGGCGCCGTTGGGGCCGATGATCGTGGTGATCGTCGCCGGCGGCACCGAAAATGTCGTGCCGTTCAGGATCGTCATCTTGCCGTAGCCGCCGACGAGATTGTGAACCGAGAGGATCGGATCGCTCATGGTTCGCTCTCCCTAATGTCCGAGATAGGCTTCGATCACGCCGGGGTTTTTCCGGACCTCGTCCGGCCGCC
Organism: Bradyrhizobium sp. RDM12; assembly: GCF_051917485.1. Classification (NCBI taxonomy): domain Bacteria; kingdom Pseudomonadati; phylum Pseudomonadota; class Alphaproteobacteria; order Hyphomicrobiales; family Nitrobacteraceae; genus Bradyrhizobium; species Bradyrhizobium sp. RDM12. The sequence goes on along the minus strand of NZ_CM133064.1, from coordinate 785,588 downwards.
CCATCGCCAGCACCTTGCCTTCCGCCATCACCATCACCCGCGAGCACAGCGACATCACGAACTCCATGTTGTGCTCGATCACGACGAAGGTCGCGTTCCTCTCGCGGTTGATCGCGACCAGGCGTTCCTTCAGGTCCGACAGCATCGTCGGATTGACGCCGCCGGCGGGCTCGTCGAGCAACACCAGGCGCGGGCCGCCCATGAAGGCCATGGCGGCGTCGAGCAGTTTCTGCTGGCCGTAGGAGAGGCCGCCGGCAGGTTCCTCGGCGAGATGATCGAGCTTGAAGAAGCCGATCATCTGGTCGGCGGTACCAGTCAGTCCGGCATCGGAGCGGCCGACCAGACGCGAGGCCATGCTGCCTTGGTGTTCTTGCCCGGCGAGGATCAGGTTCTCGCGCACCGAGAGCTTAGGAAAGACTTGCAGGAGCTGGAAGGTGCGGCTGACGCCGAGCTTGTTGAGCTCGGAGGGGCGCAAACCCGTGACGACCTTGCCGTCGAGCTTGACCTCGCCGCCTGATGGCGTGAGCTGACCGAGAATGCAGTTGAACAAGGTCGACTTGCCACATCCGTTCGGACCGATCAGGCCCAGGATCTCGCCCTCGCGGACATCGAACGAGACGCCATCGACCGCTGTGATGCCGCCAAAGCTCTTCTTGATGTCGGTGACCTCGAGGACCGCACTCATTGCGCCGTCTCCAGCCGGGATTTTGCGACGGCGCGCAGCGCGGAGGCTGCCTTGGTGCGGCGCTCGGCGAGATGGCGATCGAGGATTCCCAGGATGCCCGTCGGCGACCAGATCAGAAGTCCCATCACCGCGATCGCGTAGAGCATCAGATAATACCCTTCCGTGAAGCGCAGCCATTCCGGCAGCAGCACCGCGATCATTGCCCCGAGGAACGGGCCGAAATAAAAGCCGGCGCCGCCGACGATCACCATCATCAGGAGATCGAGCGAGAGCGACAGGTTGAACGGCACCGGGTCGATATATTGCGTCAGCGGCGCATAAAGCGCGCCGGCGACGCCGCCGAGCGCCGAGCCGATCGCAAACGCCATCAGCGTGTAGCGGCGGGTATCGATGCCGAGCGACTGGGCGCGCAGCGGATTTTCGCGCAGCGCCATGAAGGCGCGGCCCCAGGGCGAACGGATTAGCCACCACACGGCGACGGACACGATCGCGAGTGAGCCGAGGCAGACATAGTAGAACGGCAGCGGCTTGTTGGTCGCGATTCCAAAAAAGTGCGGTCGCGGAATGTTGGAGATGCCGTAGATGCCGCCCGTGAGCCAGCTCTCGTTGCGGAACACCAGGAACGCCAGGGTCGAGAAGGCGAGTGTGACGAAGGCAAGGTAGTGGTGCTGCACGCGCAGCGCGGGATAGCCGAGCACCCAGCCGACGCCGAAGCTCAGCACGATCGCAACGGGGATCGCGGCCGGCAGCGGCCAGCCATGCGTCGTCATGATCGCGGCCGCATAGGCGCCGATGCCGACGAAAGCGCCCTGCGCCAGCGAAACTTGCCCGGCATAGCCGAGCGTGAGGTTGAGGCCCATCGCGGCGATGGTCATCACAGCCCACTGGCTCAGGATGAACAGGCCGTAGCGGTTGAAGTTCATGGGGATGACGATCAGGCCGGCAATGACAATGAGGCCGAGCGCGATCTTCAAGGGTTTGGCGAAGCCGCTCATACCGTGCGCTCCTCGGCGCGGCCAAGCAGCCCTTGCGGCCGGAACAGGATGACGACGATGAGGAAGATCAGCGGCACGGCGGCACGATATTGCGTCGAGACATAGGATGCCGCGAGGTTGTCGAGCACGCCGATCAACAGGCCGCCGGCGATCGCGCCGCGCACCTGGTTGAAGCCGCCGACGATCGCGGCAATGAAGGCAGCCTGGCCCAGCACTTCACCGCTCGAAAACTTTGCGAGATAGATCGGCGTGATCAGCAGCGAGGCCAACGCGACCAGGAAGGCGTTGATCAGGAAAGTCAGCAGGATCATGCGCTCGACGGGCACGCCGATGATGCGCGCCACCGTCGGGTTTTGGGCTGCCGCCTGCATCTGGTGGCCGAGCGAGGTGCGATTGAGCAGTGTCGTCAGGCCGAATACGGCAACGACGGCGACGACGAGCACGCCGATGCTTTGCAGCGAGACCGCGTGGCCAAAGATGGAGATGTCGCCGGTCGGAACGATCGACGGAAAGGGCGAAGCCTCCGCGCTGAACAACTGCTTGACGGCCTCCTTGATCCCAATCGCCAGCGCCATGGTCGCGATTGCGAGCGGCAGGACGCCATGGCGCATCATCGGATCGACCAGCAGCATCTTGAAGGCCAGCCCAAGCAGGATCATCGACAGGAGGATGCCAAGGATGATCGCCAGCCAGAACGGCGCGCCGGCATGCATCGCGGCCAGCATCAAGAACGCAGGCAGCATCACGAACTCGCCTTGTGCGAAATTGATGGTCTGCGAGGTCTGCCACAGCAGCGTGAAGCCAACCGCGACCAGCGCATAGATCGCGCCGGTAGCCAGTCCCGCGACCAAAAGATCGAACAGATTGGACATGGGTTCTCTTTGATCGTTAGAGCCTGAGTGAAGTCGACGTGAATTCAGCTCTATCGCTCCCTCGCCCGGACCCTCTCCCCGCGAAGAGCGGGGCGAGGGAGAAGGGCAGAACGCCTCACTTCATCTTCGGCAGCACCTGCTTCACGACCTGCTTGCCTTCGACTACCTCGACCAGAAAACTCTGCCGGTCGATATCGCCGTTTGCATCGAAGGTGACATCCATCAAAATGCCCGGCTCGTCCGCGGCCTTGATGGTCAGGCCATGCAGCGTGTCGGCGAAGGCCTTGGAATCGACCTTGCCCATCTTCTCCGTGGTGGCCTTCACCATGTAGACGGCGAGGTAGCCCTTCAGGCCGTTGTGATCGGGAACGTAATTGTACTTCTTCGAGAAGCGGTCACGGAATCCCTTGATCAGGTCGACCGGGGCATCCGTGGTGAGGCCGACATGGCCGCGCGCGCCTTTTGCGGCATCGCCGGCGAGTTCGATCACTTTCTGGCCGATCAGCGTGGTCTCGCCCATCAGCGGCGCGGTGACGCCCTGGCGCTTCAGCTCCTTGAGAATACGCGCGCTCTCTTCCTCGTTCAGATAGACGAACACGGCATCGGGATTGGCGGCCTTGATCTTGCCGACGTCGGCGGCGAAATCGGCCTGGCCCGCCTCCGTGGAGAGATCGGCCACGACCTTAGATCCGAGCCGCTCCAGCTCCTTGACCACGACGTCGCGCCCGCCGCGGCCAAAGTCATTGTTGACCCAGACCACCGCGACCGACTTCGCCTTCATGTCGTCATGGATGTACTTTGCGACCTTCGGCATCGACGACTGCTGACCGAATGAGGTGCGGAACAGGAACTTGTTGCCGGCCTGGGTCAGTTCGGCAGCTTCCCCGCCCATGATCTGCGCAATGCCGGCTTCGGCTGCGAGCGGGGCCGTGACCTTCACCGAACCGGAATAGCCGGGTCCGAGCAGCACATAGGGCTCGGCGTCGAGCGCCTTCTGCACCTGCGCGCGCGCCACGCCGGGGTTCGACTGCAGATCGGCATGGGTGACCTCGAGCTTGCGGCCGAGCACGCCGCCCTTGGCGTTGATCTCCTCGATCGCGAGGTCGATGCCATTCTTCCAGTTGGTGCCGACCGTGGCGCCGCCACCCGAGAGCTCAGCGACGTCGGCAAGCTTGATCGCCTGAGCGAAGGCCCCCGATGTCGTGATTGCGGTGAGCAGCGCGCCCACCAGTAGCGTTGATTTCATCGTCCTCTCCTCCCGGTTCAATTTTGCAAGCGGCCTTGTTCCCGGCCGCTTCGCCTCAAGCTGCCTGATAGGCGGCGCTGCGCGCGGCCATCACGGCGTCAAAAGCCTCTCCCATGACTTCGGTCGACGGAGCAAGGCCTGTGAACAGTTCGAAGGCATCGGCGGCCTGGTAGATCGCAAGCTCGCGCCCGGTCATGATCCGCGCGCCCTTCTCCTGCGCTGCGGCAAGGAGCGGCGTGATCAGCGGCGAATAAACGGCGTCGGCGACCCACAGGCTCTGGCGCAGCAGCGCCGGCGCGACCGGTGTGTCCCGGTTCGGCAGCATGCCGACCGGCGTGCCGTTGACAAGACCGGTTGCGCCGTCGAGTGCGTCTTCGACGCTCTTGGCTACCCGCGCGCCACCATGCTTGCTCAGCAGCGCGGCGAGTTTTTCGGCCCGCGCCGGCTCGCTGTCGAAGATACGGAGGTCGGCTACGTCGAGGCTCGCCAGCGCAAAGGCGATCGCCTTGCCGACTCCGCCTGTGCCAATCACGGCCACCGCATTTCCGGAGGGCGCCAGCAACGGCTTGACGGCGCGCGCAAAGCCGGTGGTGTCGGTATTGTGGCCGATCAGGCGGCCGTCCTTGACAACGACGGTGTTAACCGCGGCCATGGTGGCGGCAGTTGTGGCCAGCTCGTCGAGCAGCGGGACCACCGCCTCCTTGTACGGAAAAGTGACGTTGACACCGGCAAAGCCGAGGCGCCGCACGCCCTCGAGCATCATGCTGAGACCGGTCGTGTCGGCGCCGGCGACCTCGATGAGCTGGTAATGGCCGCGCAGACCGAGCGCCTCGGCGGCGCGCTCATGCATGGCTGGGGAGGCGGAATGGGCGATCGGCGCGCCGATCAGGCCGGTCAGGAGTTTTTGGGCGATGGGTCCGCGGCTAGACATGATCCACTATCGTCTCTTGAGGCGCGCGTTGAGGTCCGGCCATTAGCGGAGAAACTCGCGCAATTCCAAGAGGGACGATAGTCGTTTCCCCGCCTAACACAATTACCCATTTATCCAGCAAACCTAACATAATGTTATTTCTTCCGTCCGCGCCCTGAGGCGGCCTTGCCATTGCCGCGGGATGGCTCGACCGCGCGCATCTCGGCGCGCAGGGACTCGATAAAATGTTCGACATGGAGCGACAGCGGTGCGCCGCGCTTGACCGCAATGTAGGTGTCGAACCGGGTCGGCTCGGTGATCTTCAAGAGCTCGATGCCGGGATAGCCGCCATGGGCCACCGTGAACTGGTCGATGATGGCAATACCGAGCCCGGCCTTCACCAGTGCGCAGACTGTCGTTCCGAACCGCGCGCGGATGGTGATGTTGTACTCCAGCCGGTTGCGCGCAAAAATCTCGGCCATGATCCGGCCGTAGGGATCGTTGGGATCGATGCCGATCAGCGGATAGTGGGTGATGTCGGCGGCGGAGACCTGCTTGCGGCCGGCAAGCTCGTGGCCCGGCGGCACGATGCAATAGAGCTCGCCCGAGGCGAGCGGCATGAAGTCGAGGCCGGAATGCTCCAATCGATAGCTCATCGCCACGCACTCGCCGCGGCCGAGCATGAGATAGTCGATTGCTTCCTCGAGCTTGAGGATATTGATGTCGATGCCGAGATCGGGATAGCGACGGCGGACGCGCTCGATCGCGCGCGGCACCATCACCTGCGAGATGCTCGGCACCGAGCCGATGCGCAGCTCCGACAATCCGCCGCGGCCGATCTTGGAGATGATCTCGGAGAGGTCGTCGACCTTCTTGTAGACGCCGTTGATCTGCTCGAAGATATTCTCGGCTTCCGGCGTCGGAAAGTAGCGGCCGTTCTGGCGCTGGAAGAAGCGGATGCCGAGCGAACGCTCGGTGTATTTGACCAAGCGGCTGATCCCCGGCGCCGACACGTTCAACAGCTTCGCCGCGCCGCCGATGGTGCCCGTCACCATCACGGCACGGATCACTTCAACCTGGCGCAGCGTCATCATGGCCTTGGCATCCGAAAGAGATCGTTGCCGCGATCATCTCACGACAGCCGTGATGTCATCCAGCGGCAAGTGCGATTTTAGTGATGGCGTAGGAGAGCGGGTAACGTCGCACCCACGGTGTTTCGACCAAAAGCAGCGCGCTTAAATCGAAAGGCATCGTCGCGCGACCGCTTGCATCGGCGCCGTCTGCTGCACCTGCGTGCTATCTCGCAGGATTTTCCGGCGAGGCGCTGTCGACGAGCCTGGGGCGCTCGCTTTGCAGCACGTCGCGCGCAAACTCGATGATCTTCTGCTTGTTTGCCGTATCGCGCACGGCGAAAAACACGCGGTTCAATTCCAGGCCGAGCACGCTGTTGAGGGCGATGTTCTCGTCTTCCATCGTGGCTTTCCCGCTCTAGACAGCGGAGGTGTAACTTGAGGTTACTTCCTCCACAAGTAGATTAAAACTTCGGTGCCGGTGCCACACCGGGAATTTACGGACTCGGTGAATTGAGGCGGCCTCCATAGACGTGCTATACCGATCGGCGAGGGGCAGGGAACGCACCGATGTCCGCCATAGATTATGGCCGGGAAGCGCTGGACTTCATCGAAGGGCTGGGAGCTTATCGCAACGCTCCTGACGCCATGGATGCACTCGCGCTCGCGTTCGGCCGCTATGGCTTCGAACACATCATCATCACCGGATTGCCGAATCCCGATCAGCGCTTTTCCCAGATGGTGCTGGCCAAGAAATGGCCCGCGGAATGGTTCAGCCTCTACACCGAGAAGAGCTACGATCGCGTTGATCCCGTAGTCCGGAAGTGTCGCCTTGCGGTCAATCCGTTCGAATGGTCGGAAGCGCCTTATGACGCGGAGCTCGAGCCGGGTGCGGCGGAGGTGATGCGGCGCGCCGTCGATTTCCGCATGTCGCGCGGTTTCGTCGTGCCGATCCACGGCTTGACCGGCTATGAGGCCGGCGTGTCGCTCGGCGGCGTTGATCTCGATCTCAATGCCCGCAGCAAGCCGGCCCTGCATTTGATCGCGATGTACGGCTTCGACCACATTCGCCGTCTGATCGCGCCATCGCCGCATCCGTCGGCACGGCTGACGCCCCGCGAGCGGGAGGTGATCGTCTGGGCCTCGCAAGGCAAGTCCGCCTGGGAGATCGGCGAGATCCTGAACATTACACAGCGTACCGCGGAAGAGCATCTTGCAACCGCCGCGCGCAAGCTCGGTGCCGTCAACCGGACGCATGCGGTTGCGATCGCGATCCGCCAAAGAATCATTAATCCCTGAAATCTTCGCCTACTGGGAGATTTCCCAATAGTCGGTTTGGCCTTTTTCGCTGAGGCTGCCCCCATTTCAAGCGGTGGGGAGTTCATGATTCATGTAATTTCTGCCGAGAACCGGCACCTCTACGAAGACGTGCTCGAGCAGCATTTCAGAGTACGTCACGAGATTTTCGTCGAAGAGCGGAAATGGGAGGGGCTGCGCAAGCCCGACGGCCGCGAGATCGACGTCTACGACAACGAGGACGCGATCTATTTGCTGGCTCTCGAGAACCGCCGCGTGCTCGGCGGCTCCCGCCTGTATCCGACCACCAAGCCGACCATGATGAGCGAGGTCTTCCCCATCTCGCTGCAGCAGGCGGTTGCCCGGCAGACCCGCAGGTCTGGGAGTGGTCGCGCTTCTTCCTGACCCGCGAGCGACGCGACGGCGCGTTCAATCTGCAACTGATGGCTGCGGCGCAGGAGTTCTGTCTCGATCAGGGCATCGAGCGGGTCTGCCTCGTCATGGAGACGTGGTGGCTGCCGCGCTTCCACGACATCGGCTTCGTCGTCACGCCGCTGGGATTGCCGGCGCTGGTCGACGACGCCTGGACCATGGCCGCCACCATCGAGGTCCGCCAGGAATCACTCGATGTCGTGCGCGACCGGATCGGGATGAGGAGCCTCGTCCAGCAGGACGGACCGCGTCTCGATTGCATCGCCCGTGCCAACCTCTGCGGCCGCACCGCCGCGCAACGAAAGAGCGCCTGAGATGTCGAACATGATGCGAGACAGCCAGATCACGGAGCAAACCAAGGACGAGAATCTCGGCTACATGTCCGACATGGCGATCGAGCTGGCGCGGATAGCCGAAGACAGCGGATTGGCGACGCTGGCCTACTTATTCCGGATGGCGGCGCTGGAGGCCTCGACGGTCAACAGCGAACTCAACGAGCCGGATGATCTCCCCCGCCAGATGACGTCGCACTAGACGTATCTCCATTCCGACAAGCGGCGCACCCTCTCTCCGGCAACGGCGGGAGGGTGATCGCTTGGGTGCGGCAGGCTGACCCACCCTGCGCGGCAGTCTTCTTGCAGGAGCGGCTTTGCACGGTCTGATCTTGATCGCATGCACCGGCATGCAACAAAGTGCATGTCTGGCGCGGAATCGCTCTTGCCTCGGAACGATACTGCCATTACCCATTTTTCGGCCTTGTAGAGGCAGGGGGAGCTCTTTCACTGATGGCGACTGTGTTCGAACATCGGCGCGCGTCCGTATGCGCCTGAAAGAGTTTTGATGCTGCTCGTCGTCGAACAGTTCTTGAACGGATTGCAGTTCGGGCTGCTCCTGTTCCTGCTCGCCGCCGGCCTGACGCTGGTGTTCGGGATCATGGATCTCGTCAACCTCGCGCACGGCTCGCTCTACATGATGGGCGCCTATTTCGCCGCGACCTTCGCGGCGTGGACCGGCAGCTTTCTGCTGGGCGCGCTGCTGGCATTAGGTGCCACTCTTGTGCTCGGCATCGTGCTCGAAATGAGTGCGCTGCGACATCTCTACGGGCGCGATCACCTCGACCACGTGCTCGCGACGTTCGGTCTGATCCTGTTCTTCAATGAAGCCGTGCGGTTGATCTGGGGCCCGGCGGGCCTCGCGCTGCCGCTGCCGGCCTGGCTCACGGTGCCGGTGCCGATCCTGCCCGGCATTCACTATCCGGCGTACCGCCTCGCCATCATTGTCGTCGCGCTGCTGGTGGCGCTGTTGCTCTATCTCGGCGTGATGCGCACCCGCGTCGGCATGTTGATCCGCGCCGGCGCCTCCAACCGCGAGATGATCGGCGCGCTCGGTATCAACATCAAGCTGCTCTACACGCTGGTGTTCGGGCTCGGTGCCGCGCTCGCAGGCCTAGCCGGCATGATGCAGGCGCCGATTCTAACCGTGCAGATCGGCATGGGTGAGAACATCCTCATCCTCGCCTTCGTCATCATCGTGATCGGTGGCATCGGCTCGATCCGCGGCGCGTTCCTCGCCGCGATCTTCGTCGGCATGATCGACACGCTCGGCCGCGCCTTCCTGCCCAATCTGTTGCGGCAGGTGCTGAGTGGCGCCGCTGCCTCCACCGCCGCGCCCGCGCTGTCGTCCATGCTGATCTATCTGCTGATGGCGATCGTGCTGGTGGTGCGGCCGGAGGGGCTGTTTCCGGCCAACCGTCGATGAAGACTTTCTCGGTGAGCAAGGCCGTCACGGCCCTGATGCTGGCGGGCCTCGTGCTGCTGCCGCTCTATTCGTATCTGTCCGGCAACATCTTCATCATGACGCTGTTCACCCGCATCGTCATCCTGGCGCTGGCGGCGGCGAGCCTCAATCTCATCATGGGATTTGGCGGCATGATGAGTTTTGGCCACGCCGCCTATCTCGGCATCGGCGGCTACGCCGTCGGCATGCTGGCGCAGGAAGGCATAGGCTCCGGCTTCGTCCAGTTTCCGGTCGCGCTCGCGGCGTCTGCGATCTACGCGCTGGTGATCGGCGCGCTCTCTCTGCGCACCCGCGGCGTCTATTTCATCATGATCACGCTCGCTTTCGCGCAGATGGCCTATTACGTCGCCTCGGGCCTCGCACGTTATGGCGGCGATGACGGCCTGACCGTCTACAAGCGCAGCGACTTCTCCAGGCTGATCAACCTCTCGAATCGGACGCAGTTCTATTATCTCTGCCTGGCCTGCCTGTTCGCGGTGATCTTCCTGATCTGGCGCATCGTCAATTCGCGCTTCGGCCTCGTCGTGCAGGGCCTGCGCTCCAACGAGCAGCGCATGCAGGCGATCGGATTCCCGGCCAAGCGCTACCAGCTGGTCTGCTTCGTCATCTCCGGCACCATGTGCGGGCTCGCCGGCGCGCTGCTCGCCAACAACACCGATTTCGTCAGCCCGGCCGTGATGTACTGGACCCGCTCCGGCGATCTCATGGTGATGGTGATCCTGGGCGGCATGGGCACGCTGTTCGGGCCTGTCATGGGCGCAGTCGTCTATCTGCTGCTGGAAGAGTTTCTGTCGCAGATCACGGAATATTGGGCGCTGATCATGGGCCCGCTGCTGCTGCTGATCGTGTTGTTCGGCCGCGGCGGGATCATGGGCCTGCTCGGGAGGCTCAATCGTGGCTGAACCGCTGCTTCGCGTCGAAAAGCTGGTGCGCCGTTTCGGCGGCATCACCGCGACGGACAACGTCTCGCTCGATGTTGCAAGCGGCGAGCTGCACGCCATCATCGGCCCGAACGGCGCCGGCAAAACCACGCTGATCAGCCAGCTCACCGGGCATCTCGAGCCGCATTCCGGCAGCGTCTCGTTGGGCGGCCGCGACATCACCTATCTGCAGGCCTATCGCCGCTGCGCGCTGGGTCTCGCACGTTCGTTTCAGATCACCTCCCTGCTGCCCGACTTCACCGCCGCCGACAATGTCGCACTGGCGGCGCAGGCGCATGCCGGCCACTCGTTCCGTTTCTTCGCCAATGCCCGCAAGGAGAAGGGCCTGCGCGATGCCGCCCACGCCGCGCTCGACCGCGTCGGCCTGCTGCATCGCGCCGACGTCGTGGTGTCCAGCCTCAGCCACGGCGAGCGCCGCGAGCTCGAGCTTGCGGTCGCACTCGCGAGCAAACCGAAACTGTTGCTGCTCGACGAGCCGATGGCAGGCCTCGGCGTCACCGAATCCCAACGCATGGTGAAGCTGCTCCAGGAGCTGCGGAAAGAGGTCTCGATCGTGCTGGTCGAGCACGACATGCCCGCGGTGTTCGCGCTGGCCGACCGCATCTCGGTGCTGGTCTATGGCCGCGTCATTGCCTCCGGCGATCCCGCCGCGATCCGCGCCAACGAGGACGTCAAGCGCGCCTATCTCGGCGACCAGCATGTGGTGATGCACCATGGCTGACGCGCTGCTCGACGTCGACGGCATCGAGACCTGCTATGGCCTCAGCCAGGTGCTGTTCGGCCTGTCCCTGTCGATCAGGCCGGGCGAGATGGTCTCGCTGATGGGCCGCAACGGCATGGGCAAGACCACGACGATCCGCTCGATCATGGGCCTGACGCCGGCACGCGCCGGCAGCATCCGCTTTGCAGGCACGGAGGTCCGGCAGCTTCCGTCGTACCGGATCGCCAAGCTCGGCATCGGGTTGGTGCCCGAGGGCCGCCAGATTTTTCCGAACCTCACCGTACGCGAAAACCTGGTTGCTGCGGCCGCCGATCGCTTCAACAGCGCCAATCCCTGGACGCTCGCTGCGATCTACGTGCTGTTCCCCCGGCTCGCCGAGCGCGCCGCCAACATGGGCAATCAGCTCTCCGGCGGCGAGCAGCAGATGCTCGCCATCGGCCGCGCGCTGATGACCAACCCAAAGCTCCTGATCCTGGATGAAGCAACCGAGGGGCTGGCGCCGCTGATCCGCGAAGAGATCTGGAGCTGCCTGTCGCTCCTGAAGAGCCGCGGCCAGTCGATCCTGGTCGTCGACAAGAACGTCGACCACCTCGCCCGCATCTGCGACCGCCACTTCATCATCGAGCGCGGCAAAACCGTGTGGAGCGGCACATCGGACGAGCTGATCGCCGACCCGGATCTGCAGCATAAGTATCTGGGGATTTGAGCCGCGCTCTCGCGCCGTCATTGCGAGCGTAGCGAAGCTATCCAGACTGTCTCCGCGGAAAGATCCTGGATTGCTTCGCTACGCCCGCAATGACGAAGGAGAGGGCAGCGCCCTCACCATCGCCGAAATCAAAACATCTCGAAATATTCGCGATGCTCCCAGTCGGTCACCTCCGCCAGGAAGCGGTCGATCTCGGCGTTCTTGATGTGGGTGTAGTAGTCGACGAACTCGGCGCCGAATTTTTCGCGGAAGAACGGATCGTCCTTTAGCGCAGAGACGGCATCGCGCAGGCTCTTCGGCAGGAGCGGCGCTTTGGTCTCGTAGGGCGTGTCGGCCGAACCGCCGGGATCGAGCTTGCGGTCGACGCCGTCGAGACCCGAAAGGATCTGGGCAGCCATATAGAGATAGGGATTGGCGGCGGGCTCGCCGACGCGATTCTCCAGGCGCGTGGCGGCATCGCCCGCGCCGCCGAGTACGCGGATCATCACGCCGCGATTGTCGCGGCCCCAGATGGCGCGGTCGGGCGCCAGCGAATAGGAGCGGTAGCGCTTATAGCCGTTGATGGTCGGCGTGGTGAATACAGTGGCCGCACGGGCGTGATCGAGCAGCCCGGCGAGATAGGCACGGCCAAAAGCGCTGAGCGGCTCGGTGCCGTCCTTGGCCATGAAAATGTTCTCGCCGTTCGTGCGCGAAACGATCGACTGATGCAGGTGCCAGCCGCTCGCAAACAGATTCGGCAGTTTCGGGCGGCACATGAAGGTGGCGTGATAGCCGTGCCGGCGCGCGATCTGCTTCACGGCGCTGCGAAACAGCACCATGTTGTCGGCAGATTCCAGGCCCTTCTTCGGCGCAAAGGTGAATTCGCACTGGCTCGGCCCGAACTCGACCTCGACGGAGCGCAACGGCAGTCCGAGCGCAACGATATCACGCCGCAGGATTTCCAGTACCGGCTCCATCTGATCGAAACGCTGTTCGGTGAGATATTGATAGCCGTGAGAGAGCAGGCTCACCGACGGCGGCGTGCCGGGTTGTCCCGCGTCCTCCGGGCGCATGTGCGGGTCGTCGAGCCTGAAGATGTGGAATTCGACCTCGAGGCCGGCGACGAAATCGTGACCCCGGCGGCCGAGCTCGTCGAGCGCCTTGCGATAAAGTCCGCGCGTCGCGAACGGCACCGGGCGGCCGTCATTGAAATAGAGGTCGCAGAGCACCCACCCCGTCGCCGGCGCCCATGGCAGCACGCGAAACGTGGTGGGATCGGCGACCATCAGCACGTCGGCCGCGCCCTCCATCTCCTTCATGCCGAAACCGCCGCCCGATGTGAACACCGGAAACACTGTGCGGTGCGAGGTATCCTTGGCGAGCATGGTGGTGGTGATGGAGCAGCCGCTCTCCAGCGATGCAATCGCCTCGGACGCAATGATGGTCTTGCCGCGCAAGATGCCGTGCTGGTCGGGGAAGGCGAGGCGGATGACCTCAAGGCTTTTTTCCTCGACAACACGGCGCATGCGCGCTGCGGCGTCTGTCTGCTCATCCGACCACAACGCATGACGCACGACGAAGGTCACGTTGCTACTCCTCTAGTCGTGAGACGCAAAGCATGCGCCACATTCTCCGTCATTGCGAGCGCAGCGAAGCAATCCAGAAATGTGTCCGCGGAGACAGTCTGGATTGCTTCGCTTCGCTCGCAATGACGAAGGAGAGATTTGCACGAACCTCACTCCGCCGCCGTCAGCCGATGCACGCTGTCGGCGATCTCCTTCGGCACCGGCGCGGCCCACGGTGCGCCGCGGCGGCGCTTGACGTCGACTTCCATCCAATAGGTTTCCCAACCCCGCGTCGGCCCGATGCCGTCCATGGTCGCAGGTCCCTGGATCGAACGCGCATTGGCCTCGTCCAGGAACAGCATCGGCTTCTCGCCGCCACCGACCTTCTCGATCTCCTGCCGCAGCAGGCGGCGATATTGCACGATCGCCTTGTCACTCGAGCCGAGATGCTCGTTGGTGCGGTCCTGAATCGCCCCCATCGATTCCACCGCCCACTGGTCGTGGACATTGATGTCGTTGCCCATGCCGGTATACGTCGCGGTCTGCTGCTCGTGCGGATCGAAGCCGTAATCGTTGCTGCGGTTCTTGCGCGACTTGTAGTCCGGCAGTTCGTAGAGCTGGAGCCGCTGTTCGCGCATTTTCCTCTTGTCGACCGGGTTCGAGTAGCTGGTGAAGATCGCGTACCAGTAGCAATTCTCGTCGTCGACCGGCACGTGCCACTGCGTGATCGTCATCTCCGTGCTCATGGGGATGACGAAGCCATGCGGGAAGAGCTGGTTGGTGACGCGCACATGCGTGCGCTCCTCGTCGATCTCGCGTAGCGCGATCAGCCGGAGTCCATATTCGGTATGCTCGACATTGATGATCGGGCGGTCGTATTCGCGAAGGATTTTTGTCATCGGCAAATCCGAGCCGGCCGAAGCGCCGCGGAACTGCTTGCCGTAGGCGGTGGAGGTGTCCTCGTCCTCGAAGAAGCGGTGCAGATAAGAGGCGTGCGCGGGATCGATGCCGACTTCGAGCGCCTGCAGCCAGTTGCAGGCCATGTGGCCCTTGAATGCAAACGTGTGCGTATCGGGTGCGACGAAACAGTCGATCTCCGGAAATGCCGGCGGTTCACCCTCGCCGAGATAAGCCCAGAGGATGCCGCTCTTCTCCACCACCGGATAAGAGCGCTGGCGGATGTTCTGGCAGAGCTTTGAATCCTTCGGCTCGGCCGGGGTCTCGATGCACTGGCCGGTCGCGTCGAACAGCCAGCCATGGAACGCGCAGCGCAGGCCGCCATGCTCGAGCCGCCCGAAGGCAAGGTCGGCGCCGCGATGGGCGCAATGACGATCGATCAGTCCATAGCGACCCGTCTCGTCGCGAAACAACACCAGGTTTTCGCCGAGCAATTTGACGGGCCGGATCGGCCGCGCACCCTCCAACTCATCGACCAGCGCTGCCGGCTGCCAGTAGCTCCGCATTAGCTTGCCGCACGGGTCTTTCGGCCCGGTGCGGGTGATCAGGTCGTTCTGCTCCTGGCTCATCATGGCGGTCGCGTCCTTGGTGGCGTCTGTTCGCCTATTGAACGAATGGGCGAATTATGGCATGCCTTGGATCGGCGGCAAGCACTATTTTGCAGGACTTTACCATGCCCAAGCTGAAACGAAGCGAGACCGGCGAGCGCGCGACGGATTTCGTCGAAGCTCTCGATCGCGGCCTGCGCCTGTTGCAATGCTTTGGCGCCAACTCCGGCCCGATGACGCTGAGCGATCTCGCCCGCGCCGCCGAACTGCCGCGTGCCACGGCGCGGCGCATGCTGTTCACGCTCCAGCGTGGCGGCTTCGTCTCTGGCGACGGAAAACTGTTCTCGCTGACGCCGCATGTGCTGACACTGGCGGCATCCTATCTGCGCTCCAACCAACTCGTCACGGTGCTGCAGCCGGTGCTCGATCGCGTCGCGAGCGCGGCGAACGAAATCTCCTCGCTCGCAGTGCTCGATGGTGACGACGTCGTGTTCATCGCGCGCAGCAGCCCGGCGCGGATGTTCTCCGGCGGATTGGAGATCGGCTATCGCTTGCCGGCGTTTTGCACCTCGGTCGGCCGCGCCATGCTGGGCCAGCTCGACGACGCAGATTGTCTCGCGGGCCTGAAGGCAGCGAAGCGCGAGGCGCTGACGCCGCAGACGGTGACCGATCCCAAGACCTTGCTCGCGCGCATCGCCGCCGATCGTGCGCAGGGCTACTCGCTGGTCGATCGCGAGGCTGAGCCGCATTTCCGCTCGATCTCGGTCCCGGTGCGTCGTTACGACAATGTGATCGTCGCGGCCATCAACATGGGTGCGCACGTCGACCGCGTGCCGGCGCAGGAATTGATCGAACGCTTCCTGCCGCTACTGCGCGAGGCAGCGGAGTCGGTACGGTCGCAACTCCTGTAACCGCGCTAGAGGTTGCGCATCCAGTCGGCGAGGCCGGACAGCGCCCGATCGAGGTCCTGCCGCGCGGCAGCGTCAGTGATCGTCTCCTCCATCGCGCCGCGCATGCACAGCAGCCAGGCATCGCGCTCGGCGTCGCCGATGGCAAAGCCGATGTGCCGTTGCCGCAGCCGCGGATGGCCTTTCTCGGGAGAATAGAGCCTTGGGCCGCCGGTCCATTCGGTAAGGTAGCGCTTCAGCACGTCCTGATCAGGCCGAGATCGTCCGCATGCATCGCGCGGATGATTTTCGCTTCCGGCAGCGTATCCATGCGATCGTAGAAGCGGTCGACCAGACGGTCGATCATGGCACGGCCGCCGATCCGCTCGAACATGGAGGTGGTGATGTCGCTGTCGGTCATCCCCGAAGTCTCGGCCTACAGCGCCACGCTGCGCAGCCCGAAGCTCCGCGCTTCGTTTTGCAGCACCGGCCGCACCGCATCGATCAGCCTTGCAGCCGCGGCATCGACACTCAGTCCCGCCGTATCCACCACCGCCGTCGCGCGCGCGTAGAGCGGCTCGCGGCTGAGCAGGATGTTGCGCAGTTCGGCCATCGCAGAGCGATCATCCGCCATCGGGCGCAGATCGCCCTGGCGGCGGACGCGGGCCATGTGCTCTTCGGGCTCGGCTTTCAGCCAAATCGTGTAGAACGACTGCAGGATCTGATCGAACGTCAGCGGCTCGGAGACGATGCCGCCGCCGGTTGCCAGCACCATCAGCTCGTTGCGCGCGAGCAGCTGTTGCAGCGCGGCCTGCTCCATACGGCGAAAGCCTTCCTGGCCGTAGAGCGCGATGATCTCGGCCACCGAGAGGCCATTCTGCTGCTCGACCTCCTTGTTGAGCTCGACAAAGCTCCAGCCGATCTTCTTCGCCAGCATCCGTCCGAGCGTCGACTTGCCGGCGCCGCGCAGGCCGATCAGCGCGATGCCGCAGAACGGGGCGCGCCGCGGCGCGGACGCACTGCCGCCGGCGAGCAGATCTTTGGCTTGCGCGATCTGCGCCGGCGTTGCCTTGCGCAAGAGATCGCGAAACATCTGCCAATCCGGCGTCGGATCGGTTGAGGGAAGCAGATCTTCCAGATGTGCGCCCATCGCGTCGGAGACGCGGCGCAGCAGCACGATCGAGACATTGCCCTTGCCGCTCTCGAGCTGTGCGATGTAGCGCTCCGAAATTCCTGATACCTTGGCGAGCACTTTGCGTGACATGCCGCGCAGCGCGCGCATGGTGCGCACGCGCTGGCCGAGCTGTTCGAGAAAGCGGGGTTCGGCGTCGGGACTGTCGGTCATGAGTCTTCTTTAGCGGATGCCTTCTTAAAGCAGGTCCTGCGGCGCACTTTAATGAAACATAATGCCTGCTGGCATTGACAGCAAGCTGTCACAGTGTCTTTCTATGAATTATAATTCTAAATTCGGGGGAGACGACCGTGAGCGAGGGATCCTACAACGCGGTGACCTGGCTGCTCGACCGTAACGTCGAGGGAGGCCGGAGCAACAAGCTCGTGTTCGACGATACCGTCTCGCGGCTGACCTATGGCGAGCTCCAGCGCGAGACACGCCGCGCCGCCAACATGCTGCGCCGGCTCGGCGTCCGCCGCGAAGAGCGCGTGGCGATGATCATGCTGGATACGGTCGATTTCCCGATCGTGTTCCTGGGCGCGATCCGCGCCGGCATCGTACCGGTGCCGCTCAACACGCTGCTGACCGCGGACCAATATGCCTACATCCTCGCCGACTGCCGCGCCCGCGTGCTGTACGTCTCCGAGGCGCTCTATCCCGTGATCAAGGACGTGGTCGGCCGCATGCCGGATCTCGAGCATGTCGTGGTCTCCGGCGCCAAACAGAATGGCCACAAGCAGCTCGCCGAAGAGATCGCGGATGAGAGCGATCAGTTTACCACGGCCGCGACGCATCCCGACGAGCCCGCCTTCTGGCTCTATTCATCGGGCTCGACCGGCATGCCCAAGGGCGTGCGGCATCTGCATTCGAACTTGCAGGCGACCGCCGACACTTACGCGAGCAAGGTGCTCGGCATTCGCGAGAACGATGTCGGTCTCTCCGCCGCAAAGCTGTTCTTTGCCTATGGCCTCGGCAATGCGCTGACCTTCCCGATGTCGGTCGGCGCCACAACGATCCTGAACAGCGAGCGGCCGACACCCGCGCGGATGTTCGCTCTGATGAACCGTTACAATCCGTCGATCTTCTACGGCGTGCCGACGCTGTTCGCGGCCATGCTCAATGACGAGACGATGAAGGGCGAGCGCGGCGGCAAGGCTCTGCGCATCTGCACCTCGGCCGGCGAGGCGCTGCCGGAATCCGTTGGAAACAGTTGGAAGTCGCGCTTCGGTGTCGACATTCTCGACGGCGTCGGCTCGACCGAGCTGTTGCACATTTTTCTTTCGAACGCGCCGGGCGACATCAAATACGGCTCGTCCGGCAAACCCGTACCGGGCTATGCGGTGCGGCTCGTCAACGAGGCCGGGCAGGACGTCGCCGACGGCGAAGTCGGCGAGCTCCTGGTCGATGCGCCCTCGGCCGGCGAGGGTTACTGGAATCAGCGCCACAAGAGCCGCCGCACCTTTGAAGGCCCATGGACCCGCACCGGCGACAAATATGTCCGTGACGCCGAGGGGCGCTACACCTTCTGCGGCCGTGCCGACGACATGTTCAAGGTCTCCGGCATCTGGGTCTCGCCCTTCGAGGTCGAGAGCGCGCTGATCACGCATCCGGCCGTGCTGGAAGCCGCCGTCGTGCCCGAGGCCGATCCGGAAGGCTTGCTGAAGCCGAAAGCCTTCGTCGTGCTGCGTCCCGGTGCGAAGACGGCGGAACTGCAGGAGATGCTGAAGGATCACGTCAAGCAGAAGATCGGCCCGTGGAAATATCCGCGCTGGATTGACGTGGTGGAGTCCCTGCCGAAGACGGCGACGGGAAAGATCCAGCGGTTCAAGCTGCGCGAGGGCGCGAATTGAGTGACAAAATGACGAACCTTACCCCCACCGGCTTCCTCAGCATCGGCACGGCCCGCCTCGAGTACAAATGGCTTGCGCCGCAAGGCGCCGATGCACCGACCATCGTGATGCTGCACGAAGGCCTCGGCTCGGTCGGCCTGTGGAATGACTTTCCGGAAAAGCTCCGGCAAGCCACCGGGGCCGGCATCTTCGCCTATTCACGCGCGGGCTATGGCCAGTCGAGTAAGGTCGCGCTGCCGCGGCCGCTCGACTATATGCAGCGCGAGGCGCTCGACGTGCTGCCGAAAGTGCTGGACGCCATCCCGTTCAAGCGCGGCCTCCTGCTCGGCCATTCCGACGGCGGCTCGATTGCGGCGATCTATGCCGGCGCGCATCAGGACCATCGCCTGCAGGGCATCGCGCTGATCGCGCCGCACTTCATCGTCGAGGACATCTCGGTGAAGTCGATCGCCGCGATCAAGACCACGTATGAGAGCACCGACCTCAAGGCAAAGCTCGCGCGCTGGCACAAGGACGTCGACAACGCTTTCTACGGCTGGAACGGCGCCTGGCTCGATCCAAAATTCCGCGACTGGGACATCTCGGAATATCTGGCCTACATCCGCGTTCCCATCCTGGTCGTGCAAGGCGAGGACGACCAATATGGGACACTGCGGCAGGCCGAAATTGCGCAGGAGGAATGTTATTGCCCGGTCGATCTGACGATCATTCCAGGCGCGGGGCATTCTCCTCACCGTGAAGCGCCGGCGTCGACGCTTGACGCGATCGAGCAATTTGCAAAAGCCGCGTTGCGGGACGACCGAGGCCTCCAAGCTGCGTGAGGCTTATCGGGCCGCCCGCCTGCGACCCCGGTGTCACTCAGATGAAGCAAAGTGCATGTCTGGTCCAGATTCGGGCTAGACGCCTTTTGAAATGTGCATTATTGTGCATCTAACGCTACAGCGAAAACAAGCTCAAGGATGGCCCATGGCCGGGGAAGAACGGCGTCTCGCAGGCGGCGCGACATTCATCGATTTCCAGACCGAACCGTCCCGATACAAGCACTGGAAGCTGGCGGTCGACGGTGACATCGCGACGCTGACCATGGACGTCGACGAGAATGGCGGTCTCTTCGAAGGCTATCTGCTCAAGCTCAACTCCTATGATCTCGGCGTCGACATCGAGCTTGCCGACGTCGTGCAGCGGCTGCGCTTCGAGCACCCGGAGGTGAAGGTCGTGGTGATGCGTTCGGCCAAGAACCGCGTGTTCTGCGCCGGCGCCAACATCCGCATGCTCGCGGGCTCGACCCATGCTCACAAGGTGAACTTCTGCAAATTCACCAACGAGACCCGCAACGGCATGGAAGACTCGTCCGAGAATTCCGGCCAGCGCTTCATCACCGTCGTGAACGGCTCGGCCGCCGGCGGCGGCTATGAGCTCGCGCTTGCGACCGACCACATCATCCTCGCCGACGACGGTGCTTCGGCTGTCGCGCTGCCGGAAGTGCCGCTGCTCGCGGTGCTGCCGGGGACCGGCGGCCTCACCCGCGTCGTCGACAAGCGAAAAGTGCGCCGCGACCACGCCGATTTCTTCTGCACCATCGAGGAAGGCGTCAAGGGCAAGCGCGCCGTGCAATGGCGCCTCGTCGACGAGATCGCGCCGAACTCAAAGCTCGAAGGCAAGGTTCTCGAACGTGCCAAGGAGTTCGCGGCTGCGTCGAAGCGTAACGGCAGCGGCAAGGGGATTGCGCTGACCCCGCTCAAGCGCGTCATCGACGGGACCAGCATCCGCTACGGATTCGTCACGGTCGACATCGACCGCTCTGCACGCATCGCCACCATCTCGATCAAGGCGCCGGAGGCGGCGCCGCCCGCCGACATCGACGGCATGATGACGCAGGGCGCTGCGTTCTGGCCGCTGCAAGTGGCGCGCGAGCTCGACGATGCCATCCTGCATCTGCGCATCAACGAGCTCGCGATCGCCATGCTGGTGTTCAAGAGCCATGGTGACCGCGCCCATGTGCTCGCATCCGACGCCTTCCTCGAAGCCAATAAGGCGCACTGGCTGGTCAACGAAATCCGCCACTACTGGAAGCGCGTCTTGAAGCGCATCGACGTCACCTCGCGCACGCTGGTGGCGCTGGTCGAGCCCGGCTCGTGCTTTGCCGGCAGCTTGGCCGAACTCGTCTTCGCCGCCGACCGTTCCTACATGCTGATCGGCACGCGGCAGGGTGACAACCAGCCGCCGCCCTCGATCGAATTGTCGGCGATGAATTTCGGGCCGTATCCGATGAGCCATGGCCTGACGCGGCTGGAGTCGCGCTTCCAGGCCGATCCGGCCGACGTGGAGCGCGCCGAAGCCACGCTCGGCACGGCGCTCGACGCCGAGCAGGCGGAAGAACTCGGCCTCGTCACCTTCGCGCTCGACGACATCGATTGGGATGACGAGGTCCGCGTGTTTCTCGAGGAACGCGCGAGCTTCTCGCCGGACAGTCTCACCGGCATGGAAGCGAGCCTGCGCTTCGTCGGCCCCGAGACGATGGAATCAAAGATCTTTTCACGGCTGACCGCCTGGCAGAACTGGATCTTCCAGCGTCCCAACGCGGTCGGCGAGGAAGGCGCGCTGCGCCGCTACGGCAGCGGCCAGAAACCGAAATTCGATATGACGAGAGTGTAGCGATTTCCTGTCCCGGGCGCGCTGCGGCACGAAGTGACGCCGCACAGAACCGGGACCCAGGCGGACCGAGCAATGGGTCCCGGCTGAGCAGCGCACCGCTTCGCGCTGCGCAGCGTCCGGGACACGGGACAGACAAAGGAGCACGGCCATGAGCATGAACATCATGAACGTCGATTACTCGACCAAGATTCCGAACAACGTGAACCTCGCCGAAGACCGCCAGGTGCTGAAGGCGCTCGAAGGCTGGCATCCCGGCTACATGGACTGGTGGAGCGACATGGGGCCGGAAGGCTTCCAGGAATCGCTGGTGTATTTGCGCACGGCGTATTCGGTCGATCCGCGTGGCTGGGCCAAGTTCGACTATGTCCGCATGCCCGACTATCGCTGGGGGATCCTGCTTGCGCCGCAGGAAGAGAACCGCGTCGTACCCTTCGGCGAGCATTTTGGCGAACCGGCCTGGCAGGAAGTGCCGGGCGAATATCGCGCCATGCTGCGTCGGCTCATCGTGATCCAGGGCGACACCGAGCCGGCCTCGGTCGAGCAGCAACGCCATCTCGGCAAGACCGCGCCCTCGCTCTACGACATGCGCAATCTGTTCCAGGTCAACGTCGAGGAAGGCCGCCACCTCTGGGCGATGGTCTACCTGCTGCAGAAATATTTCGGCCGCGACGGCCGCGAGGAAGCCGATGATTTGCTGCGCCGTCGCTCCGGCGATGCCGACGCGCCGCGCATGCTCGGCGCCTTCAACGAGGCGACGCCGGACTGGCTGTCCTTCTTCATGTTCACCTACTTCACTGATCGCGACGGCAAGATGCAGCTGCACTCGCTCGCGCAGTCGGGCTTCGATCCCTTGTCGCGCACTTGCCGCTTCATGCTGACCGAGGAAGCGCATCACATGTTCGTCGGCGAGACCGGCATCACCCGCGTCGTGCAGCGCACCTGCGATGCGATGCGCGAAGCCGGCATCACCGAATCCACTGACATCGCAAAGGTCCGCGCGCTCGGCGTGATCGATCTTCCGACCATCCAGAAGAAGCTGAACCTGCACTACACGCTGTCGCTCGATCTGTTCGGCTCGGAAGTCTCGACCAACGCGGCCAACGCCTTCAACACCGGCATCAAGGGCCGCTATCACGAGACCCAGATCGATGACGATCACCAGCTCAAGAACGCCACTTATCCGGTGCTCAAGTTCATCAACGGCGAGATCAAGCTGGTCGACGAGCCGGCGCTGACCGCACTCAATATGCGGCTGCGCGACGATTACAGCCAGGATTGCGTCAAGGGCATGCTGCGCTGGAACAAGGTGATCTCGACCGCGGGCTACGACTTCAAGCTGACGCTGCCCAATGTCGCCTTCCATCGCCATATCGGTGAGTTCAAGGACGTGCACGCCACGCCGGATGGTCTCTTGATCGACGACGCCACCTGGGCGAAGCGCAAGGATGAGTGGCTGCCCTCGACCGCCGACGGCGATTTCATCACCTCACTGATGAAGCCCGTCACCGAGACCGGCGTGTTCGCGTCGTGGATTTCGCCGCCGAAGGTCGGCATCGACAACAAGCCGGGTGATTTCGAGTACGTGAAGATCGAGTCATAAGCGTTAGGGGCGTACGCTCGCGTCACGCAAATGGTGTCATCACCCGCCTTGTGCGCACTTGCGCACTGGAGCGGGTGATCCATTATTCCAGAGACGGCTGTGCTTCAGCCGAGAAGCCGCAGCGTACTGGATTCCCCGCCTTCGCGGAGCATGACAGCGGAGTGTGGGGTGCGGCTTCTCCCTAAGCCACCGCCTACCCCGCGATCTCCAGCCCCGCATTCGCGTACACCACGCCGCCATCGACCGCGATGGTGTTGCCGACGACGTAGTCGCCCGCGCGCGAGGCGAGATAGATCGCAACGCCGGCCATGTCCTCGTCGGTGCCGATGCGCCGGGCCGGGATGCGCTTGGCGACGTCGTCCGAATGGTCGCGCGCGGCGCGGTTCATGTCGGACTTGAAGGCGCCCGGCGCGATCGCGGTGACGTTGATGTTGTCCTTGATCAGTTTCGTCGCCATGCGCCGCGTCAGATGGATTACGGCAGCCTTGCTCGCGGCGTAGGAATAGGTCTCGCCCGGATTGACGAAGATGCCGTCGACGGAGGCGATGTTGATGACCTTGGCGGGCCGCTCGTGCGATGCCGCCGCGCGCAGCGGCTTTGCCAAGGCCTTCGTCAGGAAGAACAGCGATTTGACGTTGAGGTCCATCACCTTGTCCCAGCCGTTTTCCGGGAATTCGTCGAATTCCGCGCCCCAGGCCGCACCGGCGTTGTTGACGAGGATGTCGAGCTTCGGCTCGAGCTTGATGATTTCGCTGGCCAGCTTGTTGCAGCCTTCGACAGTCGAGATGTCGATCGGCAGCGCGATGCACTCGCCGTCATGTTGCGCAGAGAGCTCTTTCGCGGTGGCTTCGCACGGACCGGCCTTGCGCGCGGTGATGTAGACCTTCGCCGCTCCTGCGCCGAGGAATCCGGCCGCGATCATCTTGCCGATGCCGCGCGAGCCGCCGGTCACGAGTGCGATGCGGCCTTTGAGCGAAAACAGATCGTTGGACATGGTGCCTCCCTTGGGTTGGCGCCGTTTTGAGCGCCGCGGGGAGGGGAGTCAACTCGCTGTTGTCCCGGCGAAGGCGGGGATAACAGTCACGCCGCAGCAAACCGGCGAAACCCGTTCCACATCGCGGTCGCGGCGCCCGAGGTCAGCACCGGCAGAATGCGTGCGTCCTGGTAGTTGCCGTTGAGCGAAACGCGCGGCAGTGCGGTCATTTGGCCGGCATTCTCTGCGAACAGCATGCCGGGCCGTGTCGTCACCGCGGTCTTGAAGCCGGCGGAGGCGGCCAGCGCGAATTCGCGCATCCCAGCTGCCTCGCGGTCGCCATAGGGATAGGCGAGATGCTGCACCGGACGCTCCAGCGTGGTCTCGATCCGCATCCGGCTGACGGCCATCTCCTGCGCGGCGATCTCCTCGCTCTGCTTGGCGAGATTGCAATGGCTGATGGTGTGGGCGCCTATCGTGACCAGCGGATCGGCCGCGAGCCGTCTCACCTCGTCCCAAGACAAGCAGAGGCTGCGGCACAGCGCTTCGATGTCGACAGCATGCGCCGCGCACAGCGCCTCGATCTCGCGCTTGAGATCGTGCTCGCCCGGAAGAGTGCGGAGCCAGTCATGCAGGCGGTCGAAGGCCGCCTGCTTCGCGGCAGGCGTGCGCGCATCGAGCCGCAACGCCGAATGGCCGATCTGCACGTCGACCTGCTCGGCCTTGGCGATGACGGCTTCGAGCGCGGCCCACCACAGCCGTCCGGTGCCCTCGGCGAAGTCGCTTGCAACATAGATCGTCGCCGGCGCGTCAAATTCGCGCAGCACCGGAAGGGCGTGCTCCCAATTGTCGCGATAGCCGTCGTCGAGCGTGAAGGCGGCGATGCGGCGGTCGAAGCGGCCTTGCACCAGCCGTTCATGCAACTCGTCCATGCTGACGATCTCGATCTCGCGCGCGCGCAAATGGCGCAGCGTCGCACGCAGGAAGTCGGGGGTGACCTCGAGATGCCGGTTCGGCTGGAACGCGCGCTCACGGGCCGGCCGCACATGGTGCAGCATGAAAATGGCCCCGACGCCCGACAGCAGCGGGCGCAGCAGATGGTGCGCCCCGCTGAAATAGAGTGCTCCCAGCCCGGCGCGAATGACGTTGTTACGGAGTTGTTTCATGACCGGCTGGCCGCCCCTGGGCATTCCGCCCGCAACTTAGGGTGGGACCATTGAAGAAAAAGTTATTCCAATTGTCCACGCGCAGCCCCGGAAAGGGCCCCATTCCGGTTTGACAGCCTGCCAAGGGTTTGTTTTGTCTCCGGTTCCAGAGTTCGGGTCGTCGAATGCAAATGCTTTTCAGGTGGGCCAGCAAATGGTGGCCGGGGCTGATTCCCCTGGCCGTCATGTGGGGATTTGCGGCCTGGAATAACACCTTGCCGGTCGAGGCCGACCTCTCGGCCCGCAGTTCGGCCGCGCTCAAGGACACCGTCCTGGACAA
The DNA here is from genome assembly GCF_051917485.1 of Bradyrhizobium sp. RDM12. Lineage (NCBI taxonomy): Bacteria > Pseudomonadati > Pseudomonadota > Alphaproteobacteria > Hyphomicrobiales > Nitrobacteraceae > Bradyrhizobium > Bradyrhizobium sp. RDM12. The sequence goes on along the minus strand of NZ_CM133064.1, from coordinate 760,244 downwards.
GACCCGCATCGCGGTGGACGGCCGTGACGTCAGTCTGGCCGCGGATGCCTTCTCCGAGGAGGGGCGCCGTGACGCGGTGACGACGGTCGAGATGGTTCCCGGCGTGCGGCTGGTCGATGATCAGACCCGCCTTGTTGCCGAAGCAAAGCCTTTCGTCTGGAGTGCCGAGCGTGACGTGGTGCGGGTGACGCTGTCGGGCTCCGCGCCGCTGCCGTCGATGAAGGCGCGCCTGACGGAAGCCGCCCGCAAGGAGGTCAATGGGACCGAGGTCGCCGATCAGATGGGCCTGGCCCGCGGCGCGCCGGCGCGGTTCGAAGCGGCCGCGATGCTGCTGCTCGACCAGATCGGGAAGCTGAAGGACGGCAAGATCACGATCTCCGACACCAAGGTCAATTTGTCGGGCATGGCGCGCGACCTCGGCGGCCGCGAAGCGATCGCGGCAGCACTGAAGAACCTGCCCGAAGGTTTTTCGATCGCCGCCAACGAGATCAAGGCACCGCCTTATATCTTCCAGGCCTACAAGGACCCGGTCGCCGCCACCCTGACGCTGACCGGCTACGTGCCCGACAACAATGTGCACGCCGCCGTCGCGACCGGCGCGTCGCGAAAGTTTTTCGCCGAGAAGGTCGTCGACAATCTCAAGGCCAGCGTCGGTGCGCCCGCCTCCTTCAACACCGCGGTGGTGGCAGCGCTCGGCGCGCTGTCGCGGCTGTCGACCGGCACGCTGGTGGTGTCGGATCGCGAGGTGAAGCTGTCGGGCGATGCGCTGTATGAAGGTGCGGCCAACGACATCCGCGCCGGCCTCGGCAAGGACTTTCCAAAAACCTGGCAATACAAGCCTGAAATCACGGTGAAGCCCGCGGCGGGGCCGGTCGACGGCACCGTCTGCCAGCAATTGTTCTCGGAACTGCTGGCCAAGGGCAAGATCCGCTTTGCAGCCAAGCGTGCCGACATCGATCCTGACTCCGCCGGCATTCTCGATCATCTGATCGAGACGGCGCTGCGCTGCCCGACCACGAATATCGAGGTCGCGGGCCACACCGATTCGGACGGCGAGGACGCCTTCAACCAGGCGCTCTCCGAGAAACGCGCACAGGCGGTGATCGACTATCTGGTCAAAGCCGGCCTGCCGGCGGACCGCTTCACCGCGATTGGTTACGGCAGCACGCAGCCGGTCGCCGGCAACGACAGCGACGACGGCAAGGCGCAAAACCGCCGCATCGAATTTCTGGTGAGGTGACGATGCCCTATCTCGTCTCGTTCCATATGGGCTGGCTGATCGGTTCGGTGCTGCTGGGCTTCTGCATGGGCTGGATCTCGGTGGTCCAGCGCGGCAACGGTACATCCAAAGTGACTGCGCGCTGGCTCGCCGCACTGGTCGCGGGACTGGTCGCGGCCTCGTTCGCACATGTGGTGCCGGGCCGCTTCGGCTACTGGCTCGACCTCGGTCTGGTCCTGTTCGCCTGCTATCTGGTCGGCTGCACAATAGGCGCGTGGCTGCGCTATTGGGTGGTCTCGCGGAGCCAGCCTGCGGCCTGAACCACGATCCGCTGCCGGGCGATCGATCGTCTCAAATCCGGATATCTGATCAATCGGCAAGAAGATCGCCGCGGGTGCAAGTCGACGCTTGACAATAATACGTACGTGCGTATTATACCCCCATGCCAAAGCCCTCGCTCAAAGACGCCATCCTCGACGCCGGCCTGAAGGTCATGTTCCGGACCGGCTATCACGGCACCAGCGTGCGCGACGTCACCGCCGCGGCTGGCGCGCCCCAAGGGTCCTTCACCAACCATTTCCGCTCCAAGGAGGCTTTCGCCTCAGAGGTGCTCGATCGATATTTCGAGGTCACCAGGGGTTGGTCGCCGAGGCTCTCGATGACGTCTCGCTAACGCCGCGGGCGCGGCTCAGGAGCTATCTCGACATCATCACCGGCCGACTCGAGGCCGATGGCTACGCTCGCGGCTGCCTGATCGGCGACCTCAGCCTGGAGGCATCTGGCAGCAGCGAGTTGTTGCGCGCGCGCCTCGCGGCAATCTTCGCCGAATGGCGCGCACCGTTCGCGGCCTGCATCAGGGATGCCCAGACCAGCGGCGAGATCAAATCCGATTTCGAGCCTGACGAGCTTGCCGACTTCCTGCTCGCGTCTTGGCAAGGCGCAATCCTGCGCATGAAGGTCGACCGCAATCCCAAGGCGCTCGAGCGTTTCAAGACCATCGCATTCCAAACCGTGTTCAAGGAGACGTCATGACCCAGCGAAACGAAATCGAGATTCGTAAAGCGTCCGTCCTCGGAAGCAGCATGGCCTATTGCGAAACAGGCGCGGAAGGTGCGCCGGTCGCGCTGTTCCTGCATGGCAATCCGACCTCTTCACACATCTGGCGCAATATTTTGCCGCTGGTGTCGCCGGTCGCGCATTGCATCGCGCCCGACCTCATCGGCTTCGGCCAATCCGACAAGCCTGATATCGCCTATCGCTTCTTCGACCACGTGCGCTATCTCGATGCCTTCATCGAGCGGCGCGGCATCAAGTCGGCCTATCTCGTCGCGCAGGACTGGGGCACGGCGCTCGCATTTCATCTCGCCGCGCGCCGGCCGGATCTCGTGCGCGGTCTTGCCTTCATGGAGTTCATCCGGCCGATGCCGACCTGGCAGGATTTCCACCACACCGATGTCGCGGAGGAGCAGGGTCATGCCGAGGCGGCGAGAGCGGCATTTCGAAAATTCAGGACGCCGGGTGAGGGCGAAGCCATGATCCTCGAGGCGAATGCGTTCGTCGAACGCGTGCTGCCGGGCGGCATCGTCCGCAAGCTCAGCGACGACGAGATGGCGCCCTATCGCGCGCCGTTCCCGACACCGGAGAGCCGCCGTCCCGTTCTCACCTTTCCGCGCGAATTGCCGATCGCAGGCGAGCCCGCCGATGTCTATGAGGCGCTCCAATCAGCGCATGCTGCACTGGCCGCATCGACCTATCCAAAGCTGCTGTTCTCGGGCGAACCCGGCGCGCTCGTGGCGCCGGAATTCGCAGAGGTTTGCGGCGTCGTTGAAGCATTGCGCTCATGTTCGCCTCGGTGCCGGATTGCACTTCCTTCAGGAGGACCACCCCGAGGCGATCGGCCGCTCCGTCACCGGCTGGATCGCCGGCATCGAAGCGGTGCGTCCGCAACTCGCAGCCTAAGCAGGCAGCTCCTCCGAATAGCGTGCTTTCCGGCCCCGTTCGGGCGGACCGCCGCGACAGCGCCTGCTTGCGTGATGTCGCGGTGCAACCGATTGTCAGGACCAGGTCTCAGCCGCGCGATCCGTCGCGCGGTTATTTGCGCTGCAGCTGGCGGGCGCGGGTCGCCCCCTCTTTCAACAGGCGGATGCGGCCCATAGATTGATTTCGACTTAAGGCGTGACGGAACATTGTCCGGTCGGAATCATCAAAACTTCACGGCCCCTGCGCAGGATTGCCATGGAGATTCGCGTCAGCCCCGCCGTCGAACCTGCCGCCGAAAGCGCCAAACCGTGCACCTTGAGCCCGCAAACCTGCCTAAAATATTGAAGCCACGTGATTTTGTTCACATTGGCGAATTCCACTCCGCCTCGAAACGCGCTAGTGGAGGGGCGGGGGGCATGCGCGAGGCCGGAGCCGGCAGCAAGGGTTTGTCGAGTGCTTGTTCGTTGAGTGCCTGCGCGTCGTCCGCCTGTTCTCCGGCCACCCTGGCCGCTGAAGCGTTATTCGAGGTCTAGATGCTGGAAGCCATACGCAGGGCGATGACGTTTCTGCGCCAGAAGCAAGTCCTGCATAAGCTTGGAGTTGTGATCAGCGTCGCGGTCATCGGCATCGCTTGCTATGTGCTCTACCACATGCTGCGCGGCATCGACACCAACGAGGTGATCGAGGCGATCAAGAGCACCGAGCCGCGCCAGATTGCGATGGCGGCGCTGTTCGTTGCCGCGGGCTATTTCACGCTGACCTTCTACGACATGTTCGCGGTGCGCGCGATCGGCCATGCCCACGTGCCCTATCGCATCAACGCGCTCGCGGCCTTCACCAGCTATTCGATCGGCCACAATGTCGGCGCCAGCGTCTTCACCGGCGGCGCGGTGCGCTACCGCATCTATTCGGCCTACGGTCTCAACGCGATCGACGTCGCAAAAATCTGCTTTCTCGCCGGCCTCACCTTCTGGCTCGGCAATGCCGCCGTGCTCGGTCTCGGTATCTCCTATCATCCGGAGGCCGCCGCCGCGATCGACCAGCTGCCGCCGTGGCTGAACCGGACGTTTGCGATGATGATCCTCGCAGCGCTGGTCGGATATGTGGTCTGGGTCTGGACCCAGCCGCGGGTGGTCGGACGCGGCCCCTGGACCGTGGTGCTGCCGGGCGGTCCGCTGACGCTGCTGCAGATCGCCATCGGCATCATCGATCTCGGCTTCTGCGCGCTCGCGATGTACGTGCTGGTCCCCGACGAGCCCAATCTCGGCTTCGTCGTTGTCGCTGTCATCTTCGTCTCGGCGACGCTGCTCGGCTTTGCGAGCCATTCGCCCGGCGGGCTCGGGGTGTTCGACGCCGCCATGCTGGTCGGCCTCTGGCAGATGGACCGCGAGGAGCTGCTCGGCGGCATGCTGCTGTTCCGGGTCCTCTATTATCTGTCGCCCTTCGTCATCTCTGTAATCGTGCTGACGTTTCGCGAGGTTATCATCGGCGCCCGATCCAAGCGGCTGCAACAGGCGGCGCTCAAGCTCGATCCAGGCCCACCACCTGAAGCCGCTTATGTGAGAAAGCGCAGCGACAGCGGCGCCTGACCGGCACAAAAGGCAACAAGGAGAAGCCCGCCCCGATGGCGATCGACGCTCCCTCGTCTCCCGCGGTGCAGCCCTGGTCCGACCGGCTGCGGCACTCGACCATCATCCTGATCGCCGCCGCGCTGGCGCTATCGGTCGTGGTCTCGCTCGGCGAATTGTCGGTGGTGCGGGCGGCGACGGTGTTCCTCTGCATCGCCGCCGCCGCGCTGATCCCCTGGCGGCTGCATGATACCGCAGCGTCGCGCGAAGATACCCGCCGCGTCAATCCGGTCGAGAGCGCGGCGGTGGCCGCCGTCGTCGCCGGCATGCCGGATCCCGCCGTGCTGCTCGACCGCGCCGGCCGCGTCATCCATCTCAATAGCGCCGCCGCCCAGCTCGCGCCGGCGCTGCGCAAAAACGAACTCGCCCACTTCGCGCTGCGCTCGCCGGAGATCATCACGGCGCTGCGCGAGTCCATTGCGACCACCGAGCCGCGGCGCGCGACCTATCTCGACCATGTCCCGGTCGATCGCTGGATGGAGCTGACCATCACTCCGGTACCGGTGCCGACCAATTTCGGCGGCGCCGACAAATGCATGCTGATGACCTTCCACGACCAGACGCCACTGCGCCGGGTCGAGGAGATGCGCGCCGACTTTGTCGCCAATGCCAGCCACGAATTGCGCACGCCCCTGGCCGCACTCTCCGGCTTCATCGACACGCTGCAGGGCCAGGCCAAGGATGATCCCAAGGCACGCGAGCGCTTCCTCGGCATCATGCACAATCAGGCCACGCGGATGGCGCGCCTGATCGACGATCTGCTGTCGCTGTCGCGGGTGGAACTGTCGGCGCATGTGCGGCCGGATACGCTGGTTGACCTGCTGCCGATCATCTTCCAGGTCGCCGACGGGCTCGAACCGCTGGCCCGCGAACGCCAGGTCGAGGTCGAGACGCATCTGCCGGAGACCCCGGCCGTGATCGCGGGCGATCGCGAGGAGCTGCTGCGCCTGTTCGAGAATCTGATCGAGAATGCGCTCAAATACGGCGCCTCCGGCGGACGCGTCATCGTGTCGCTGACCGCGACCCCGGCGACTGAAGGAGCTCAGGAAATCCGGGTCATGGTGCGCGATTTCGGCCCCGGCATCGCGCCCGAGCATCTGCCGCGGCTGACCGAGCGATTCTACCGGGTGGACGTCGGCGACAGCCGCTCGCAGGGCGGGACTGGGCTCGGATTATCGCTGGTGAAACATATCCTTAACCGCCACCGCGGCCGTCTTTTGATCGAAAGCGTGCCCAAGCAGGGCGCCACGTTCACCGCCTGTTTTCCCCAGGCCAAGACTCCGGCTGCGAGCTGAACTCAAGCGATTTCAAGTGCTTGAGGTGTCATCCGACTGTCACCAAACCTTCGTAAAAGCACAGCCGACCGCTCTTAAAGGGGCGGCGCGGGGAGCGCGATCGGGCGCGGATGGCGCTTCGTTCCCCTGTATGGAGACCAGCATGAATTTCATCAAAACGATCGTCGCCGCCGGCTTGGTCGCCGCAACGACGACGGCGGCTTTCGCTGCCGATATCACCGGCGCAGGCGCGACGTTCCCGTTCCCGATCTATTCGAAGTGGGCTGATGCCTACAAGAAGGAGACCGGCAACGGCCTGAATTACCAGTCGATTGGCTCCGGCGGCGGCATCAAGCAGATCCAGGCCAAGACCGTGACCTTCGGCGCGAGCGACGCGCCGCTCAAAGCCGAGCAGCTTGAGAAGGACGGCCTTGCCCAGTGGCCGATGGTGATGGGTGCCATCGTTCCCGTCGTCAACCTCGAGGGCGTCAAGCCCGGCGAGCTGGTGTTCGACGGCGAGACCCTCGCCAATATCTATCTCGGCAAGATTACCAAGTGGGACGATGCCGCGATCAAGAAGCTCAATCCGAACGTGAAGCTGCCGTCGGACGCGATCACCGTGGTCCGCCGCTCCGACGGTTCGGGCACCACCTTCAACTTCACCAACTATCTCTCCAAGGCCAGCGCCGAGTGGAAGAGCAAGGTCGGTGAAGGCACCGCCGTCGAGTGGCCGGTTGGCGTCGGCGCCAAGGGCAATGAAGGCGTGTCGGGCAACATCAGCCAGACCAAGAACTCGATCGGCTATGTCGAGTACGCCTATGCCAAGCAGAACAAGCTGACCTACACCGGCCTCGTCAACAAGGCTGGCAAGCCGGTGCAGCCGACCGTCGAAGCCTTCCAGGCGGCCGCCTCCAACGCCGACTGGGCCAAGGCTCCCGGCTACTACGTCATCCTGACAGACCAGCCCGGCGACAAGTCCTGGCCGATCACGGCTGCGACCTTCATCCTCATGCACAAGGACGCCACCGATAAGGCGGCCTCACAGGAAGCCATCAAGTTCTTCCGCTGGGCGTTCAAGAACGGCGGCAAGGCGGCTGAAGAGCTCGACTACATCCCGATGCCCGACAGCGTCGTCCAGCTGATCGAGAAGACCTGGGCTGCCGAGATCAAGAGCTAAGCTCTCTCTCTCGTGTCCCGGACGCGCGGCAGCGTGGAACGCTGCTGCGCTGAGCCGGGACCCACAAGAACGAGGCCCCGGATCAGCGTCGCAACGCTTCGCAGCGAGCGCCGCATCCGGGGTTCGAGACCAACAAAAAGCGTATATTCTTGGTACAGGGGATCGGCGTGGCAGAAATGGCCGTTCAGAGCGATGTAATCGACGACGCCGGACCATATGATCGCGCCAAGGCCTTGAGCGCGTTCAAGCTCGGCGACGTCACCTTCTACTGGATCACGCGGCTCAGCGCGATCTCGGTGCTTCTCATTCTCGGCGGCATCATCCTGTCGCTCATCGTCGGCGCCTTCCCGGCGATGAAGGAATACGGCTTCGCGTTCCTGTGGACCCAGCGTTGGGCGCCGTCGGCCGATCCGCCTGTGCTCGGCGCGCTCGGACCGATGTATGGCACGCTCGTCACCTCGTTCATCGCGATGCTGATCGCCATTCCGGTCGGTCTCGGCATCGCGATCTTCTTGACCGAGCTTTGCCCGCAATGGCTGCGCCGCCCGATCGGCATGGCCATCGAATTGCTCGCCGGCATCCCCTCGATCATCTACGGCATGTGGGGCTTCTTCGTGTTGGGTCCGTTCCTGGCCAACACGTTTCAGCCCTTCATGATCAGGATCTTTGACGGCGTCCCCGTGCTGGGGGCGATCTTCGCGGGCCCCCCGTCCTATCTCAGCCTGTTCAACGCCGCGCTGATCCTCGCTATCATGGTGCTGCCCTTCATCACCTCGATCTCGGTCGACGTGTTCAAGACGGTGCCCCCGGTGCTGAAGGAGGCTGCTTACGGCGTCGGCTGCACCACCTGGGAAGTCGTGCGCAGCGTGGTGATTCCCTATACCCGCGTCGGCGTCATCGGCGGCGTCATGCTGGCGCTCGGACGCGCGCTCGGCGAGACCATGGCGGTGACCTTCATCATCGGCAACTCGTTCCGCATCTCGTCATCGATCTTCGCACCGGGCACCACGATCTCGGCGGCGATCGCATCCGAATTCGCCGAAAGCGACGGCCTGCACCAATCCGGCCTGATCCTGCTCGGCTTGCTGCTGTTCGTGCTGACGTTCTTCGTGCTCGCAGCGGCGCGGCTGATGCTGATGCGGCTGGAAAAGAAGGCGGGGAACTAACATGAACCCGATCTATTCACGCCGCCGCCGCAAGGACATGGTGATCCGCGGCCTCTGCATTGCCGCTGCCGCCTTCGGCGTCACCTGGCTCGCGCTGATCCTGATCACGCTGCTCTATAACGGTGTGGCCGGCCTCAACCTCGATCTGTTCGTCTCGGACACGCCGCCTCCGGGCTCGAACGAAGGCGGGCTGCGCAACGCCATCGTCGGCTCCCTGATCATGACCGTGATCGGCGTCGGCATCGGCGCGCCGCTCGGCCTGTTTGCCGGCACCTATCTCGCCGAGTACGGCCGCAACGACAAGCTGACCTCCGTGATCCGCTTCATCAATGACATCCTGCTCTCGGCGCCCTCGATCATCATCGGCCTGTTCATCTACGGCGCCGTAGTGGTGCCGATGCGCGGCTTCTCGGCGATCGCAGGCTCGCTCGCGCTCGCCGTCATCGTGATCCCGGTGGTGCTTCGCACGACCGAGGACATGCTGCTCCTGGTGCCGAACGCGCTGCGCGAGGCGGCCTCTGCGCTTGGCCTGCCGCGCTCGCTGGTGATCAAGCGGATCGCCTATCGTGCTGCCCGCTCGGGTCTCATCACCGGCGTGCTGCTCGCCACCGCCCGCGTTGCCGGCGAAACCGCGCCGCTGCTGTTCACCGCGCTGTCGAACCAGTTCTTCAGCCTCGGCTTGAACAAGACGATGGCGAACCTGCCAGTCACCATCAACAATTTCGTCCAGAGCCCCTACGCCTATTGGAAGCAGCTCGCCTGGAGCGGCGCACTGCTCATTACCCTGACCGTTCTTGCCCTGAATATTGGCGCGCGCATTCTTGGCGCCGAGAGGACCGCGAAATGACCGATCTTTCCGTATCGATGAGCGCGGCCGGCGGCCTGCCCCAGGCGCCGATGCTGCCCGAAGCACCGGCCAAGGTGACGGTGCGCAACCTCAACTTCTATTATGGCGAGCATCACGCGCTGAAGAACATCAATCTGGCGCTCGGCACCAACCGCGTCACGGCCTTCATCGGCCCGTCCGGCTGCGGCAAGTCGACCCTGCTGCGTATCTTCAACAGGATGTACGACCTCTATCCGGGCCAGCGCGTCACCGGTCAGCTGATGCTCGACCAGACCAACATCCTCGACCCCAGGCTCGACCTCAATCTGCTGCGCGCCCGCGTCGGCATGGTGTTCCAGAAGCCGACGCCGTTCCCGATGACGATCTATGAGAACATCGCCTTCGGCATCCGTCTCTATGAGAAGATCTCGAAATCCGAGATGGACGACCGCGTCGAGAAGGCGCTGCGCGGCGGCGCGCTGTGGAACGAGGTCAAGGACAAGCTCAACGCCTCCGGCCTGTCGCTCTCCGGCGGCCAGCAGCAGCGCCTCTGCATCGCCCGCACGGTTGCGGTACGGCCCGAGGTGATCCTGTTCGACGAGCCCTGCTCGGCACTCGACCCGATCTCGACCGCCAAGGTCGAGGAGCTGATCCAGGAGCTGTCCGAAAGCTATACGATCGCGATCGTGACCCACAACATGCAGCAAGCGGCCCGCGTTTCCGACAAGACCGCCTTCATGTATCTCGGCGAGCTGATCGAGTTCGACGACACCAGCAAGATCTTCACGTCGCCGACCGACCGGCGCACGCAGGATTACATCACCGGCCGGTTCGGCTGAGGAGACGGCACATGGGTTCCGAACATACCGCAAAGGCCTTCGACACCGACCTCCAGGAGCTCACGCGCCTGGTCGCCGAGATGGGCGGCATCGCCGAGCGCATGATCGTCGATTCTGTCGACGCGCTGATCCGACGCGACGTCGCGCTCGGCCAGCGCGTCGTCACCATCGATGCCGAGCTCGACACGCTGCAGAGGAAGATCGAGGAGCGCGCCGTGCTCACGATCGCGCGCCGCCAGCCGATGGCGGTCGATCTGCGCGAGATCGTCGGCGCCATGCGCGTTGCAACCGATCTCGAGCGTATCGGCGACCTCGCCAAGAACATGGGCAAGCGCGTGGCCGCGCTGGAGACGGATTTCCATCCGCTCAAGCTGTTCCGCGGCCTCGAGCACATGACCGATCTCGTGCAGCAGCAGGTCAAGTCGGTGCTGGACGCCTATGCCGCGCACGATCTGCCGGCGGCGATGGCCGTGTGGAAGGGCGACGAGGAAGTCGACGCCATCTGCACCTCGTTGTTCCGCGAGCTCCTCACCTACATGATGGAGGATCCGCGCAACATCTCGTTCTGCATCCATCTGATGTTCTGCGCGAAGAACATCGAGCGGATCGGCGACCACGCCACCAACATCGCCGAGACCGTGTTCTACATGATCGAGGGCCAGGCGATCACCGACAAGCGGCCGAAGGGCGATATGACGACTTTCGCCACCACGGTCCCGAACGCCTGATTACGCAAGGAGCGACGAGCGATGGGCGCACGCATTATGGTGGTTGAGGACGAGGAAGCTCTGACCGAGCTGCTCCGCTACAACCTCGAAGGCGACGGCTATGACGTCGAGACGGTGATGCGCGGCGACGACGCCGACACCCGTCTCAAGGAGCACATCCCCGATCTGATCGTGCTCGACTGGATGCTGCCGGGGCTATCAGGCATCGAGCTGTGCCGGCGGTTGCGCGCGCGGTCCGACACCAAGCAGCTGCCGATCATCATGCTCACCGCGCGTGGCGAGGAGAGCGAGCGGGTCCGGGGCCTTGCGACCGGCGCCGACGATTACATCGTCAAGCCGTTCTCGGTGCCTGAGCTCCTGGCGCGCGTCAAAGGTCTGCTCCGGCGCGCAAGTCCGGAGCGGCTCGCCACCGTGCTGGCATTCGGCGACATCGAGCTCGACCGCGACAAGCGCCGCGTGGCGCGCTCGGGCCGGCCGATCGACCTCGGTCCGACCGAGTATCGCCTGCTGGAGTTCTTCCTGGAGCATCCCGGCCGCGTATTCTCGCGCGAGCAGCTGCTCGACAGCGTCTGGGGTCGCGACATCTACATCGATGAGCGTACCGTCGACGTGCATATCGGCCGCCTGCGCAAGTTGCTCAATCTCGGTCGCGAGCAGGACCCGATCCGTACCGTGCGCGGCGCGGGCTATGCGCTCGACGACCGGTTCGCGAAGGCCGAGCAGGCGTAAGCCACAGCTGCGTCAACAATTGTAACTGTCGTCCCGGCGACAACGGAGTTTGTTGAGCCGTCATTGCGACGGCTCCTAAATTTGACTGAGACAATACTTACCGCGGCGGCTTCGCCGGCGCCCGCCGGCGATCCGCTGCCGGCTGATACGCGACCCGCGAGTGCTGGGCGCAATAGGGCAGGCCGGAGAGCGCCTTGCCGCCGCAGAAGAAGAAGTCCGCGCTCGAGGGATCGCCGACCGGCCAGTGGCAGGTCGCCTCGTTCAATTCGAGCAGCGACAGCCGCTGGCTCATCGGTACCACGTTGTCGTAGGTGACCGGTTCAGCCTCGACTTCGACCTCGAAGGCCTGCGCCAGCGCGGTATTGCCGCGCGCGATCGGCCTGCTCGCCCGCATCATGTGCTGCGCTGGACGCGCCTTGCGCGGCCGCGGAGCTGCCGAAGACGGGCTCTTGGCGCGGCCCGACAGGCCGAGCCGGTGAACCTTGCCGATCACGGCGTTGCGGGTGACATTCCCAAGCTCAGCGGCGATCTGGCTGGCCGAAAGTCCGGCCTCCCAGAGCTTTTTCAGCTGTTCGACGCGATCGTCGGACCAGGTCAAAACCGTCATTGCACCCTTTCCTTCGCCGCGCGCCCGCCATACTGGGACCGCACAACGAATGCCTAAGCCTCGAAAAACCCGTGCCGCCAGAATCCCTTAAGGCTCGCCGGGCGCAATGAGACGCCCGAACGTTTACGCCGGTACATGAGGACTTTTGGGATCAGAACCGCTGCACGAGATGTCGTATCTGACAAGCCAGACGCTACAATATGGCGTGACTCACGCGCAAGAGTCCGCCGACTCGCTTCCACATGTTCCGTGGCCAAAATCCCGCAAATTCGGCACCGCAAGACTACGGAATCAGGATTTCGTGGGGCTTTCCGGTCGGCATTGACACCAATGGTGCCAAGCATAAGATAGTGACGCGTGCCGCCCTTAAAAGGCGGCACGTTTCGTTTTCCGGACCAATGATGCGCTGCGCAACGCACGTTCAGGCCGTCCGAAACATCCAAAGAGACCATCATGGCTAACAGCGCAGCGCCGCACTTGCTCCCCGTTTTCGCCAGGACCGACATCGGTTTTGAGCGCGGTGAAGGCGTCTGGTTGATCGCAACCAATGGCGATCGCTATCTCGACTTCACCTCGGGCGTGGCGGTGAATGCGCTCGGCCATGCCCATCCCGCGCTGGTCAAGGCGCTGCAGGAGCAGGCCACAAAGCTCTGGCACATGTCGAACCTGTTTCAGAGCCCGGACGGCGAGAAGCTCGCCGCGCGTCTCTGCAACGAGAGTTTTGCGGACTTCGTGTTCTTCTGCAATTCCGGCGCCGAAGCGCTGGAGGGTCTGATCAAGCTGGTCCGCCATCATCACTTCTCCAATGGACATCCGGAGCGCTACCGCATCATCACCTTCGAGGGCGCCTTCCACGGCCGCACGCTGGCGACGCTGGCTGCGACCGGCTCGGCAAAATATCTCGAAGGTTTCGGTCCGCCGATGGACGGCTTCGACCAGGTCCCGCATGGCGACATCGAGGCGGTGAAGAAAGCGATCGGTCCGCAGACCGCCGGCATCCTGATCGAGCCGATCCAGGGCGAGGGCGGTGTGCGTTCGGCGGCGCCTTCTTTCCTGAGAGCGTTGCGCCAGCTCTGCGACGAGAAGGGCCTGCTGCTCGCCTTCGACGAGGTGCAGACCGGCATGGGCCGCACCGGCGATCTCTTCGCTCATCGCCGCACCGGCGTCACGCCCGACGTGATGTCGCTGGCCAAGGCGCTCGGCGGCGGCTTTCCGATCGGCGCGGTGCTGGCGACCGCGGATGCGGCCTCCGGCATGGGGCCCGGCTCGCACGGCTCGACCTTCGGCGGCAATCCGCTGGCGATCTCGGCCGCGAACGCCGTGCTCGACGTCATGCTCAAGCCCGGCTTCTTCGACCACGTGCAGAAGATGTCGCTGCTGCTCAAGCAAAAGCTCGCCTCGGTGATCGACCGTCACCCCGATGTCGTCAGCGAAGTCCGCGGCGAGGGGCTCCTGATCGGCATCAAGGCCGTGGTGCCCTCCGGCGATCTGGTCGCAGCGCTGCGCAATGAAAAACTGCTCACTGTCGGCGCCGGCGACAATGTCGTGCGCTTCCTGCCGCCCTTGATCGTCGCCGAAGCCGAGATCGAGGACAGCGTCGGACGGCTCGAACGCGCCTGCACTGCGCTGTCCGGCAACAAGCGGGCGGCAAGCTGATGAGCAAGACGCCAAAGCACTTCCTCGACATCAACGAGCTGCCGCTGTCGGAGCTCAAGAGCATGCTCGCCGCCTCCTCCGCCATGAAGGCGAAGCAGAAGGCGCATCAGCCGGTCAAGCCGCTCGAAGGCAAGACGCTGGCGATGATCTTCGAGCGTCCGTCGACCCGCACGCGCGTGTCGTTCGATGTCGCCATGCGCCAGCTCGGCGGCGAGCCCATCATGCTCACCGGCGCCGAGATGCAGCTCGGCCGCGGCGAGACCATTGCCGACACCGCGCGCGTGCTGTCGCGCTATGTCGACGCCATCATGATCCGCATCCTCAATCACGAGGCGCTGCTGGAGCTCGCGGCGAATGCGACCGTGCCCGTGATCAACGGCCTGACGCGGCGCTCGCATCCGTGCCAGGTCATGGCCGATCTCCTGACTTACGAAGAGCATCGCGGCCCGATCGAAGGTCGCACCGTGGCCTGGACCGGCGACGACAATAACGTGCTGGCGTCGTGGGCCCATGCCGCCGAGCGCTTCAAGTTCAACCTCAATGTCGCAACCCCGCCGGAGCTTGCCCCGAAGAAGGTGATGCGCGACTTCATCAAGGCCACGGGCGCGCCGATCGTGCTCGGCACCGATCCCGAGGCCGCCGTGAAGGGCGCCGATTGTGTCGTCACCGACACCTGGGTGTCGATGGGCGACAAGGAAGGCGAGCACCGTCACAATGTGCTCAAGCCCTACCAGGTCAATTCCAAGCTGATGTCGCTCGCCAAGCCCGACGCGCTGTTCATGCACTGCCTGCCCGCCCATCGCGGCGAGGAGGTCACGGATGAGGTGATCGACGGCCCGCAATCGGTCGTGTTCGACGAGGCCGAAAACCGCCTGCATGCGCAGAAGGGCATTTTGGCCTGGTGCTTTGACGCGGTGAAGTAGTCTGATCTGTAGCCCGGATGGGACTACGCAGCCGTCGTCCGACAGCGACGGAACGTGGCGTGCCTCTTTCATTTTGCTTCGACAGACCCCAGATAATGCGCCATGGTTTCCCAATCCCCTGACATGAAAACCGGGCTCGAAGGCCCGGTTCGCGCGCCATCCGCGGTTCCGATCGACGACGCCGTGCTGCCCTACGAGGTCGACGCGCTCGACGTGCGCGGGCGTCTGGTGCGGCTTGGCCCCGCGCTCGACGAGATCCTGACCAAGCACGATTATCCGGCACCTGTCGGCAAGCTGCTCGGCGAGGCCATCGTGCTGACGACGCTGCTCGGCTCGGCGCTGAAATTCGAGGGCCGCTTCATCCTCCAGGCCCAGACCGACGGGCCGGTGTCATTTCTGGTGGTGGACTATCAGGCACCGGATCGCCTGCGCGCCTATGCGCGCTTTGACGCCGAGCGCCTCGGTGACGCCAAGGACTCCGGCGCGCTGCTCGGCCACGGCCATCTCGCCATGACCATCGACCAGGGGCCCGATATGAGCCGCTACCAGGGTCTGGTCGCGCTCGACGGAGGCAGCCTGGAAGACGCCGCTCACGAATATTTCCTGCGCTCCGAGCAGATCCCGACGCGCGTGCGCCTCGCGGTCGGCGAGGAGTGGCGGTCCGGCGACGGCGGCAGGCATCGCTGGCGCGCCGGCGGCATGCTGATGCAGTTTTTGCCGAAGGCGCCGGAGCGCGCGCGGCAGGCGGATCTCCATCCCGGCGATGCGCCTGAGGGTGCCGAGGTGCACGCCGTCGCCGAGGACGATGCCTGGGTCGAGGCGCGCTCGCTGATCGAAACCGTCGAGGATGTCGAGCTGATCGACCCCGATCTCTCAGGCGAGCGGCTGTTGTACCGCCTCTTCCACGAACGCGGCGTGCGTGTGTTCAATCCGCTTGTCTTGAAAGCGCAATGCTCCTGCTCGCGCGACGCGGTCGCCGCGATGTTGAAGAGCTTCTCGCCGGATGACCGCTCGGCGATGGTCAAGGACGACAAGGTCGTCGTGACCTGCGAGTTCTGCAGCTCGGTCTACCAGTTCACGCCGGATGAGGCGGGCGTGGAGGACGCGTAAGCGGCTACCCTTCGTCATTGCGAGCTATCGTAGGGTGGGCAAAGCGAAGCGTGCCCACCATCTTGCGTGTCGTGACCGGAATGGTGGGCACGGCGCTTCGCGCCTTTGCCCACCCTACAGCACCGTCACACCCGCCTCCTAATTCAACACCCGCTTGTTGTCCGGACTGTCGAGCGAAAACGTCGGCACGTCGATCTCGAAGCGTTCGCCGCTTTCGCTGACCATCTGGTAGCGTCCGGTCATAAAGCCGGAGGCGGTCGAGAGCGGCACGCCGGATGTGTATTCGAAGCGCTCGCCGGGGGCGAGCGTCGGCTGCTCGCCGACCACGCCTTCGCCCTTGGTCTCCTGCTGCCGGCCGGTGGCGTCGGTGACGATCCAATGCCGCGTCTTGAGCTGCACGGTCTCGTCGCCGGAATTGGTGATGATGATGGTGTAGGACCAGAAATAGCGCGAGCGCTCGGCCGACGACTGCTCCGGAACAAAGTTCGGCTCGACGGTCACTTCGATCTGGCGGGTCACGGCGCGGTACATGATTGCCATCATAACGAAATCCGCGCCGGGAACCAAACGCCGCAGGCGGCTTTCGCGACATCGTCCCGCCAGAATTGACAGGGAAGTACACCCCCAGGGAATACACCCCGATGTGATCCGGCCGCTTTGCGAGGCGGCGCCTGGACCGGTACACTCCTCGAACGTCGCGATTTGCGGAAGGGTTTTTGGGCCCCGATGACCATTGCCGATCAAGTGACGGGATCGACGATTGCGGGTACTGCGGGTGCCAAACCCGTGGCAGCGAAACCGCGTGCACCCGCGATCACGCTGCCCGCCATCGGCGAGCGCGAGCTCAGGCTCGACCTGTTCCGGGGCCTCGCGCTGTGGCTGATCTTCATCGACCATCTGCCGCCGAACTTGCTGACCTGGTTCACGATCCGCAATTACGGCTTCAGCGACGCCACCGAGATATTCATCTTCATCTCCGGCTACACCGCCGCCTTCGTCTATGGCCGCGCCATGCTGGAGAGCAGCTTCGTCATCGCTACCGCGCGCATCCTGCGCCGGGTCTGGCAGATCTATGTCGCCCACGTCTTCCTGTTCACGATCTTCCTCGCCGAGATCTCCTACGTCGCGACCAGTTTCGAGAACCCGCTCTACACCGAAGAGATGGGGATCATGGATTTCCTCAAGCAGCCGGACGTCACCATCGTGCAGGCGCTGCTGTTGCGCTTCCGACCCGTCAACATGGACGTGCTGCCGCTGTATATCGTCTTGATGCTGGCGCTGCCGCTGATCCTGTGGTCGATGAAATGGCGGCCCGACGTGACGCTCGCGCTCTCGGCCCTGCTCTATGCGGCCACCTGGGAATTCGACCTCTACTTCTCCGCCTATCCGAACGGCTTCTGGGCGTTCAATCCGCTCGCCTGGCAGTTGCTGTTCGTGTTCGGGGCATGGTGCGCGCTCGGAGGTGCGCGACGCATGTCGCGCATTCTGGCGTCGCCCGTGACGATGTGGATCTCGATCGCCTATATCGTGGCGGCGTTTTACGTGACGCTGACCTGGTACGTGCCGCAGCTCTCGCATTTCATGCCGAAGCGGCTCGAGCAGTGGATGTATCCGATCGACAAGACCGACCTCGACGTACTGCGCTTCACGCATTTCCTGGCGCTGGCTGCGCTCACTGTGCGCTTCCTGCCGCGGGAATGGCCGGGCCTGAAATCGCCGTGGTTACGGCCGCTGATCCTGTGCGGCCAGCATTCGCTGGAGATATTCTGCCTCGGCGTCTTCCTGGCCTTTGCCGGCCATTTTATCCTGGCCGAGGTCTCCGGTGGACCGGGCATGCATGCGCTCATTAGTCTCTCCGGAATCCTGATCATGTGGGGCGTTGCCTGGGTGATTTCGTGGTACAAGCGCGTGGCTGACAAGAGCGGTGCGAAAACCAAAAACGCCGTCGGCAACGCCGATCTGGCGGGAGGGGGCTGATGAAGGCGAAGGTTCTCCTGAGCCTGATCCTGTTTTGCGGGTGCCTCGCCGCGCCTCCGGCGCGCGCGGACGATGCCGTGCCTGCCGCGCCCGCAGCCTGCGAATTGCCGCCCTATCTGCTTGCCACCGACAGCCAGCTCCACAAGGTCGCCGAGACCGTCAAGGCCGGCAAGCCGCTCGAGATCCTGGTGATCGGCAGCCGCTCCACCACCATTCCCTCCTCGGAGGACAGCTCCTATCCGGCGCGGATGCAGGCCATTCTGAAGGAGAAGCTGCCGCCTGCGGAGACCGTGCACGTATCCGTAGAAATACAGAGCAAGAAGACTGCGGAGGAAGCCGCCGCAACCTTCGTTAAGCTGATGGAAGCAAAAACACCTACTTTGGTTATCTGGCAGACCGGGACCGTGGATGCTATCCGCTCCATCGATCCCGACGATTTCCGCGGCGCCGTGACAGAAGGGGTTGCTGCGTTGCAAAATGCTGGGGCTGACGTCGTCTTGATGAACTTGCAGTACAGCCCGCGTACCGAAACCATGATCTCGGCGCCGCCTTATCTCGACAATATGCGGGTGGTGGCGCAGGAGCATGATGTCCCGCTGTTCGACCGTTTCGCGATGATGCGGCAGTGGAATGATCAGGGTCAGTTCGACCTGTTCAGCCCCTCCCGGGGCCCTGAGCTGGCGAAACAGGTCCATGATTGCATCGGCCGGGCGTTGGCACAGTTCGTGATCGACGCTGCCCATCTGGGGCCGGCCCAGCAGCAAAATTGAGGTCTAGCGTTAATGAGTTCTCTCCGCCCTTTTGGCCGGTCGACATGGCTGGCCGCGCCCGCAGCGGCGGCGCTGCTGATGCTGACGCCTGTGGAGCAGGCACCTGCTCACGCTCAGGCTGCCCAGGCGACGCCCGCGCCGCAGCAGACTGCTAATCCCGCACCGGCATCACCGTCCCAGACCACGGTCGCCGCGACCGGTCAGCAGGCGACCGATCAGCGCGGCCTCACCTCGCGCGCCATCGACAAGGTGAAGCAGGTCGCGAAATCCGCCGGCGACATTTTCAGCCGCGTGCCGTGTCTCGCGCCGAGGGGCGGCTCCAAGACGATGGGCTCGCTGCCGCATGTCGCGAACAAGCTCGTGGCCGGACAGCCCGTCGTCATCGTTGCGTTCGGCTCGTCGTCGACGGCGGGTTACGGCGCGAGCTCGCCGGACTTCAACTATCCGAACCGTCTCGCCGCGCAGCTGCGCCGGCAATATCCCACCGCTGACATCACCGTTATCAATGCCGGTGTCGGCGGCGAGGATGCGCCCGAGATGATGAAGCGGCTCCAGAAGCAGGTGATCGACGTCCATCCGGATCTCGTGATCTGGCAGGTCGGCACCAACGCCGTGCTGCGCAACCTCGATCCCGGCGATACCGCCAAGATCGTCGAGGACGGCATCACCCGTATCCAGGCCGCCGGCGATGCCGACGTCGTGCTGGTCGACCCGCAATATTCACCGCGCGTCACCGAGCGTCCGGAAAGCGCAAGCAAGATGGTGAAGCTGCTCGGCAAGATCGCCGAGCTTCGTCACGTCGGCATCTTCCCGCGCTTCCAGGTGATGCGCGACTGGCACGAGAAGCAGGCGCTCCCGGTCGAGAGCTTTGTCATTGCCGACGGCCTGCACATGAACGATTGGGGCTATGCCTGCTTCGCCCAGCTGCTCGGCGACGACATCATCCGCTCCGTCGGCCAGATCAAGCTGGGCGTGAACGTGCCCGCGGACGTGCGGACGTATCGGCCGATGTGATCTCGTAGGGTGGGCAAAGGCGCGCTCTTCGCGCGCCGTGCCCACCATCTATCGGCAGTATGATCGTGAACGGAGGGCACGCATTCGCTTTGCCCATCCTGCGAAACCGAGCTCCTGGCTCGCTCACGCCTTCTCCAGCGCCGCCGTCAGATCCTCGATCAGATCATCCGCATGCTCGAGCCCGGCCGAGAAGCGGATGAAGCCTTCGCTGATGCCGAGCGCGGCGCGATCTTCGAGCTTCAGCCGCTGATGCGTCGTGGTCGCCGGATGCGTGACGAGGCTCTTGGCGTCGCCGAGATTGTTGGAAATCTTCGCGAGCTTGAGCTCGTTGAGCACGCGGAACGCACCCTGCTTGCCGCCCTTGACCTCGAAGCCGACCAGGGTCGAGCCGCCGCGCATCTGCTTCTTCACCAGCGCTGCCTGCGGATGATCGGCGCGGCCGGGATAGACCAGCCGCGAAATTTTCGGATGGCTCGCCAGCACGTCGGCGATGCGCGCCGCGGTCTCCGTCTGCGCGCGCACGCGCACGCCGAGCGTCTCCAGGCCCTTGAGCAGGACCCAGGCATTGAACGGCGAGATCGACGGTCCGGTCTGGCGCATGAAATTGTGAATGTGTTCGGCGATGAAGGCTTCCGAGGACAGGATGATGCCGCCGAGACAACGGCCCTGGCCGTCGATGTGCTTGGTCGCGGAATAGACCACGACGTCGGCGCCGAGCGCGAGCGGGCTCTGCCAGATCGGGGTGGCGAACACGTTGTCGACGACGAGCCGCGCGCCGCCGCTGTGCGCGATCTCGGCAATCCCGGGAATATCGAGCACGTCGAGCGTCGGATTGGTCGGGCTCTCCAGGAAAAACGTCTTGGTGTTCGGCTTCAGCGCACGCTGCCACTGGTCGAGATCGAAACCGTCGACCAGCGTGGTCTCGATACCGTAGCGCGGCAGCAGATCCTGAATGACGTAGAGACACGAGCCGAACAGCGCACGCGATGCGACGACGTGATCGCCGGCCTTCAACGGCGCCAGGATGGCGGTCGTCACCGCGGCCATGCCTGTTGCGGCCGAGCGGGCGGCCTCCGCTCCTTCGAGCTCGATCATGCGCCGCTCGAACATCGCAATCGTCGGGTTCGAATAGCGCGAATAGATGAAGCCGGGGTCCTCGCCCTTGAACCGCGCCTCGCACTCCTCGGCGGTGTTGTAGACGTAGCCCTGGGTCAGGAACAGCG
Source organism: Bradyrhizobium sp. RDM12 (assembly GCF_051917485.1). Taxonomy (NCBI): domain Bacteria; kingdom Pseudomonadati; phylum Pseudomonadota; class Alphaproteobacteria; order Hyphomicrobiales; family Nitrobacteraceae; genus Bradyrhizobium; species Bradyrhizobium sp. RDM12. The sequence continues at coordinate 739,398 of NZ_CM133064.1, read as the reverse complement.
ATTCCGACGTCTCGCCATATTGCGAGCGCAGGGTGCCGGAATGAACCAGGCGGGTTTCGGGACGATATTGGGTGGCGGACGCCGGGGACTTCAACATAGAACCTCCTCTGCGTGACCATCGAAAATGGTCACAAAAAAACCGGCCTGGATATCTCCACGGGCCGGGATCACAGAGGTCCCCGGCCTGTTTAGCGACTTATTTAACGTGGCTGCAAGCCGGCCGGCTCAAATCACCACGGGATAAGTCATGCTCATATTCCGCAATGCCCTTTCCGTCAAGACAGCCATCGGCTAGCCGTAAAAAACTGTATCTTCGGCATGTCCGGATGCATTCGACCCCTGATGAGGACCCCCGGTTGACGTTCACGGTTGCCGCCGACGCCAATGGTATCCTGCCCGACCGCATGATCGCGGCGATGGCGGAGGCGGGGCTTATCCTGCCCGCCTACGATTTCGTCGAAAGCCAGATCCAGCCGGCGAGCCTCGATTTGCGTCTCGCCGACGTCGCCTACCGCGTGCGCGCGAGCTTCCTGCCCGGCCCCGGCGCCACCGTTGCCGAGCGCATCGACGAGTTGAAGCTGCACGAGTTCAGCCTTGCCGACGGCGCGGTGCTCGAGACCAACTGCGTCTACATCGTGCCGCTGCTCGAAAGCCTCGCGCTGCCGCCGGAGATCGTCGCGGCTGCGAACCCCAAGAGCTCGACCGGCCGGCTCGACGTCTTCACCCGCGTGATCGCCGACGGTACCCGCCGTTTCGACATGATCGGCGCCGGCTATCACGGCCCGCTCTATGCCGAGATCAGCCCGAAGACGTTTCCGGTGCTGGTCAGCGAGGGCTCGCGGCTGTCGCAGGTGCGCTTTCGAACCGGTGACGCCATCCTCGATGCCGACGAGCTCGATGCGTTGCATGCGTCCGAGCGCCTCGTCGATGTCGACGATGCGGATCTTGCCGGCGGCGTCGCCGTCTCGGTCGATCTCTCCGGCGCAAACGGCACGGGCTTCGTCGGCTACCGCGCCAAGCGCCACACTGGCGTGGTCGATGTCGATCGTCGCTCCGGCTACGCGGTGGAAGATTTCTGGGAGCCGATCTCGGCCCGTCCCGACGGCAGCCTGATCCTCGATCCCGGCGAGTTCTATATTCTCGCCTCCAAGGAAGCCGTGCAGGTGCCGCCCGATTACGCCGCGGAGATGGTGCCGTTCGATCCTTTGGTCGGCGAATTCCGCGTGCACTATGCCGGATTCTTCGATCCCGGATTCGGCTATGCCGGCGCCGGTGGCCAGGGCGCGCGCGCCGTACTGGAAGTGCGCTCGCGCGAAGTGCCGTTCATCCTCGAGCACGGCCAGATCGTCGGCCGCCTCGTCTACGAGAAGATGCTGGCCCGCCCCGACGCCATGTACGGCCAGCGCATCGGCTCCAATTACCAGGCGCAGGGCCTCAAGCTGAGCAAGCACTTTCGGGTGTAGCTGTATCCGCGTCCTTCGCTGTCATTCCTCGCGAAGGCGGGGAATCCAGTACGCTGCGGCCTCTCGATTCAATCACAGCCCTCTCTGGAATACTGGATCGCCCGGTCTTCGCCGGGCGATGACAGCGAGTGCGTGCCTGGTTGCGTCACCCCATCCGCGATGACACACTCCCGCAAAACAACAAGCCGGGAGTGAGCATGACCGCAGCAGACGCCGGGCAGGATGCCCAATGGAAACGCTGGCGCGCGGTCGCCGACCTCTACCACGCCTATTTCACCGGCCTCATCCTCACCGTGGTCACGCGGCGCGGCGTGGCGGACGCTGCCGAATTCGTCTTTCGCGTGTTCCGCCGTCAGCAGCAGGAGCGCTTCCTGCCGGGCTTGCAAAAGCTTGGGCTCAGCCATCTGCCGCCGGCGGTCGCGGCCGCGCAATATCACTATCTCTCCAACTGGATCGGCGGCGTCCACGTCGAATACATGTACGAGAGCGATACCAAAGCCTGGATCCGGTATCCGCCGCCGCGCTGGATCTGGAAGGGCACCGCGATCTGCGGCGTGCCCGGCGAGGTCTCGCGCGCGATGCTGCGCGGCTGGCACGCCAACAACGGCGCTGCGCTCGGTGATCTCCGCCTGGGCTTCGTCTGCACCAAGCAGAGCGTTGACGGCCAGGGCGGGCTCGAAGGCTACTACCATCAATACGACCATCCGCTCGAGCTCGACCAGCGCCTGGTGTTCGCGCGACACCTCGAAGCGCCGCTGTTCGACGCGAAGGCCGCACCGGCTCTGCCAGTGTCGAGCTGGCCGAAGCCGCGGCTTGAAAAGGCGTATCGCAACTATGCCATGGAGTATGTGCGCACGGCCGCGCCCGTGATGGTGCAACTGTTCGGGCCGGAAGATGCCGGTCATCTCCTGCATCTCACCGGCAAGCTGATCGGCATGCAGTATTTCGACGAGGTCGCAGCCGCGCTGTCAGCGACACGCGGTGGCGCGAGCGAGTTCGCATCGTTCCTCAACGCGCTGCTCGCCGCGCAGGACGACGCAGCGGAGATCACGACGTCCGAAGGCGGCTTCGAGATCAGCCAGCAGAGCTGGAAGCTGATGGATGACGTTCCCGATCATCATCGCGCCTGCGCCAGGGTGTTGGAAGGGCTGTTCGAAGGGCTCGCCGCGGGATGCGGCCGGCACATCGCGGTGCATTTGCGTCCGACAGCGGGCGGCCGGCCGCCGCTGGTCTGGACCGTCGGGTAATTCCACCAGTTGAAATGCGCTGCCGCAGGGCACGCCTGCAGCTGACGCAGGGGGAATCGCCCGCCGCCGTGCTAACAACGCCAGACGCGCCTTTCGCGCGAGTAAATTCATTGGCACACCTATGCATTGCCACGCCGCAAACGGCGCTTTGCCCCGGGAGAGGAAATGACGGACATCGCCGAGATCCCGGTTGATGAGCAGGAGCGTGCGCTGCCGCCTCTGCGCCCCGTGAGGAGCGCGCTGACCGACGGTCCGATCCTGCGCACGCTGCTCAGTCTCGCCTGGCCTAACGTCGTCGCGCTGTCCGCCGGCACCTGCGTGGTGATCGCGGAGACCTCTTATATCGGGCGTCTCGGTGTGGAAGCGCTGGCCGCGATGGCGCTGGTGTTTCCGACAGTGATCCTGACCATGACCATGTCGGGCGGTGCCATGGGCGGTGCCGTGGCTTCGGCCATCGCACGTGCGCTCGGCGCCGGCGACCGCGAGCGCGCCGGGACGCTGGCCGCGCATGCGCTCCTGATCGGCATCACCTTTGGCCTCGTCTTCATGCTGGGCATGCTGATCTTCGGGCCTCAGGTGCTCACGATGCTCGGCGGACGTGGTGACGTGCTGACCCATGCGATCGCCTACACGCAGGTGTTTTTCGGCGGCGCGGTGCTGCCCTGGCTGCTCAACACCATGGCGGGCGTGCTGCGCGGCACCGGCAACATGAAGCTGCCGTCGCTTCTCATTCTCAACTCCGCGGTCTGGCAGATCGTGCTCGGTGGCACGCTGGGCCTCGGGCTCGGACCCATGCCGCAACTCGGCATGCGCGGCGTCGCCGCCGGCGCGCTGATCGCCTACTCCATGAACATCTGCGTGATGGGCTGGTATCTGTTTTCCGGTCGCGCGCGCGTGGTTCCAAAACTGCGCGGGCTGCGCATCCAATGGACGATGTTCTTCGACATCCTGAAGGTCGGCGCGATCGCGTGCTTCTCGCCGCTGCAGTCGGTGCTGACGATCTCGATCTTCACCCACATGCTGGCGAAGTTCGGCACTGCGGTCCTCGCCGGCTATGGCATCGGCGCGCGGCTCGAATTCCTGCTGACCTCGATCGCATTCTCGTTCGGCATCGCGTCGGTGCCGATGATCGGCATGGCGGTTGGTGCCGGCCGTATCGCCCGTGCCCGGCGCATCGCCTGGATCGCGGGCGCGAGTGCTTTCGCAGCTGTCGGCACGCCGGCCTGTCTCGTTGCGCTGTTCCCCGACCTCTGGGTCAACATATTTACGGACAGCGCCACCGTGCGCGCGACCAGCCATCAATATCTGTCGACGGTGGCGCCGTTCTACGCCTTCATCGGCCTCGCCTCGACGATGTACTTCTCGTCGCAAGGCGCGGCCAAGGTGATCGGCCCCGTGCTGGCGCAGACCGCGCGGCTGATCTATATCGCGACCTGCGGCTGGTGGCTGTCGACGCATGATGCCACCGCGCAAAGTTTCTTCTGGCTCGCCGCGAGCTCGATGGTCGTGCTCGGCCTGCTCTCATGCTCCAGCGTGGTGCTGACCCGCTGGGGGCCGCGCGAAGCCAAGCCGGCCGTGCGCCCGGCGCTGTCAGTTGTGGACTAGCGATGTTTGTGACGGCGATGGCTGTAACCGCCGACGTTGGCGAGCCACATCAATTGCAGGATCATCGCCATCATGTCGCCGAACGGCGACGCTCTGTGGGAAAGATCACTTAGAAGGAGCTCCAAACGCCTTGTGCATGGCGATCACGGCTGCCTTCGTCTGCTCCTGCACATAAGCCGCAAGCTCGTTCGGCAGCATGTCGATGATCCAGACGAGACGGCATTTCGCCTCGCCGTCGGCGATCACCTGCACCGAAGCGCTGTAATGCGTCAGCCGTTCGCTGTTGATCGCGTAGACCAGCCGCTGCCGCGCATCGTCGCAACCGACCAGCACCTCGCGCGCGACCGAGCCATTGGCGAAGGTGACGATGCGTGCGTCGCCGTCGAGCGTGCAGGCTGTGACAAAGCCCGGCACCAGCCGCTGATGCAGCGCGCCGAAATCGCGCACCGCGTCCCAGACGTCGCGGGCAGGGACGGAGAGGGGAACGTCGTTGTGGATGGAGGCCATGGGGAAGCTGTCCTTGATTTCGAAGATGGTTGCCACGAACATCGTCATTGCGAGCCACCGGGTCCGTGCGAAGCGCGGCCCGATGACAGGCTCCGCGAAGCAATCCAGAGATGTTTCCGCAGAGACAGTCTGGATTGCTCACATGGGGATTAGGTGTGTCAAGGCGGTTGTTCAGCTCTTTGTTCGATTGCAGGCCAGCTCTTCGTCCCGACCGCGGGATGTTTCGGATGGCGCGCGGAGATCGCGTCAAGGTCGGCTCGTTAGAGCCGCCGCGCAGCGGCTTGAACTTGACGTGATCGAGCACGCCATCAGGCTTGTGTGGTCGGGAGGCCGCGGGCGAACTCCTCCTTATGGTTCAGCGATCTCAGGGTCGAGCCGGTTTTGACAATCTGGTTTTGCGTGCCAGATCAAACTCATCCGGTCGTCGCGCGGTAGCGACTGCACCAACATTCCGCTTGCGGCGGGCAGGCTCGAGAGGACGGGACCATTCTTCGTTGCGGCGTTTGAAGCCATGCAATCCATCGGTTCGTCCACCCCGGATCGGCTGAGGCTGATCGTTCCTCGGCTGATTGGTTTTAAGGCTGCGGGAAGCGTTGCATCAGGCGACGGTCTTCATCACGGCTCCCTCGATCACGACGCCGGCGGTCACGTACTTCCACAAGGCCACGAGCAGCTTGCGGGCCAGCGCCACGATCGTGCGCTTGCGGCCGCGCTGGCTGTTGGCCTTGAACCACTGGGTCAGCGCCGATTGAGGCTGGTGGCGTATCCACAACCAGGCGAGCTGGATCATCGTGGTCCTCAGCCGCGGATTGCCGGCCTTCGACACCCCTTGTTCGCGCTCGATGCCGCCGCTCCGCCATGGCGTGGCCGCAAGACCGGCATAGGACGCAACCTGACGGCGGTTGGCGAATTGCCGCCAGAACGCCTCCGTCCAGAGAACGGCCGCGAAGTTCGGGCCCATGCTCTTCAGGGCGAGCAGCATCGTGACGGGATCCGCCTTCTCCCCGGCTGGCTTGCTCACGACCAGCAACGCCTCCTGCTCGCGCTCCACCGCCGCGATCTGGTCGAGCAGCAGTTCGAGACGATCGAGCTCGCGGCTGATCTGGGCCTTCAGATGCGCCGGCAGCATGCGCCCATCTCCGGTCCGCAAGGCTTCGAGCCGTGCCCGTCGATCGCGCCGCAGCGGCACGTCGCCGAATATCCCTTGCGCGAACAGAACGCCCTTGATCCGGTTCACATGCTCGATCCGCTCGGCGATCAATGTCCGCCGCTCGCGGCAAAGCCTGCGGCGGTCCTCCGCTTCCGGAGAGGGCGCCACCACCATCGCGCAGACCCGCGGCTCGCCGCGCTTATAGGCCAGAAGCGCCCGCAACAGCGTCTCGCCATCGAGCCGATCCGTCTTGGCCCGCCTGCGCCGGCGCGGCGTCGCAATCGAGGCCGGATCGACCACGTGGCTCTCGATGCCTTCCTGCTGCAAGGCGCGGTGCAGCCAGAACCCGTCCAGCCCCGCCTCCTGGATCGTGATGATCGGATAGCTCTCACCCGTTCGCGCCTGTGCCTTGCGCTTCAGCTCCGCAAACAGCTTCAAGAGTTCCGCAAGATCGCCGGCCTCCACGCTGCGCTTCGACATCTTCTCGCCCTTGCCGGGCGACAGCGAGGTCACCAGCCATGTCGAGCGGCTCAGTTCCAATGACACGAAAATTGCGCCAAACTGCGTGCGGATAGCGGCCAGTCCGTCGGAAGGATGATCGAGCAACATCATTGTCTCCAGGTTGAGTGTTTCAGCAACCTCAGTCTGGCCTCAGACTTGGCTGCTATCCACTCCCCATGGAATCTTCGTCGCAAGAGCTCCTCGCAATGACGGAATCCGCGGCCAAAGCTCACACGCAAACCGCCTCGACATTGTTACCATCGGGATCGATCAAAAACGCCGCGTAATAGGTCGGGCTGTAATCCTTGCGCGAGCCCGCGCCGCCATTGTCATGGCCGCCGCTCTTCAGGCCCTCGCTGTGAAACGCCTTTACCGCGTCGTGGTCCTTGGCGCGAAACGCGATATGCGCGCCGTCGGCCTTGCGTCCCTTGTTGAGATGCAGCCAGAGCGCCGGCGCGTCCTTCGGCCCGAAGCCGGCATAGCCGTCGCCGCTCGAACACAGGACGTAGCCGAGCGGCGCCAGCGCCGCGGTGTAGAAACGCGTGGCGGCATCGAGGTCGGCAACGCGCAGTCCGATGTGGTCGTACATGGTCATCTCCATTGCAAAGCGCGCCGCGTGGTGGCGCGCGCCGGAGACGAACCTAGTCAGTTGAGGGCAAGCCGCTCTTGGAGAATCTTGCGCTTCCCCTTTGACGCCTGTCGGAACTTGGTCGGCGACACACCCGCGGCGCGATGGAAGGTGCGGACGAAATTGGAGAGGTCGCCGAAGCCGACGTCGTAGGCGATATCGGTGACGGCGATGCCGTCGTCAGCGAGCAGGCGCGCCGCGTGACGCAGCCGCGAGCGCACCAGATATTGGTGCGGGGTGACGCCGAGCACGTTGGAAAACAGCCGCAGGAAATGGAACGGGCTCAAATCGGCCAGGTGCGCGGTCCGTTCGAGGTCGATCTCGGCATGCGAGTTGTCGTCGATCCACAACGCCGCCTCGACCGCGCGGCGGCGGTCGCGCGCGGTCGGCGTAGCCGGCTTGCGCGGTTTGCCCGAGACCACATCGACAAAGCGGCTCGCAAGAATCTGGCCGACCTCGTCGAGGCCCAAATCGCTGTTGCCATCTGCCGCCGTCTGGGCGAGCTCGCCCAGCACCATCAGTTCGGGCAGCGGCGGTGTCGCGCCGACCTGCCACGTCTCGCGTTGCCCGCCGAGCGCTTCGACCATGTCCTCGCTGAAGAAGAACGACAGGCAGACGTCGCCGCAGACATGCTCATGCGTGCAGGTGTATTCGTCGTCGGGCGCGCCGACCAGCAGCGAGCCCGCCACCAGCTCGAAGAAGCCGGCGCGGCAATGGCAGCCAAAGCTCCCGGAGCGGACATAGGCGATGGAGTGACCGGTGCGGCACTCGGCAAACGGCTTGTCGTCCGGTCCCGCGTCGCAGCGAAACTCGGAGACCGTCATCGCTTGTGACGTCAGCAGCGTGGTCGCATCCATCTCACCTATCTAGGTGGGTGAACGCGGCGAGGCAACGGGCAGCAGCACCTCGAACAGCGTCTTGCTGGCGATCGGACGAGCGCCCTCGAGCGCCAGCAACCGCCGCTTGGAAATCACCCCGCCATAAGGCGAGATCCGGTCGGCATAGCCGCCGGCCTCGATCGCCCGGTGGCAAGGCACGATGATCATGTAGGGATTTCGGGAGATCGCCTGCGCCACCGTATGCGCGGCGCCGGAAGCGCCCAGCGCCTTGGCGATCTCCTGATAGGTGCGCGTCTCCCCGCGCGGGATGGTGCAGGCATATTCGTAGACCCGCCGGTCGAAAGCAGGCACGCCGCCGGCATCCAGGCTGACGTCGGCAAAGTCGGGATCGCTGCCCTGCAGCAAGGTCAGGATGCCCTCGATCGCAAGCTCGGTGTTGAGCGGGACCGCCTGCTCGCGCGCCTCGGGATGGACCTGAAAAATCCGGCGGCGGGTGTCGATCTCCCGCACCTCCGGCAATTGCACGGCCACCACACCGGAATTGCTCCAGACGATCCCGCAACGGCCTATGGCCGTGTCGAACATCGCGTAAGCACGCCCCACCATGCGCACGCCCCACACGCTGTACGTTGCTCAACCCGGCAGCCATCATAACACCGCCACAATTCGGCGCACCTGGAATCTTAGCGGGACGTTAACAACCGTCCGGCCTGACGCGCCAAAGCGCTTGGCGCCGGACACCGTCTCGGCTAATCAGGACCGACGCGGGACACGCGCATCCGCGGGCGTAGTTCAATGGTAGAACGGCAGCTTCCCAAGCTGCATACGAGGGTTCGATTCCTTCGCCCGCTCCAACGCCTTATCGCGCCGCGACCGCCTTGTTGTCCTCAGGGCTTGAATTTCTCGGTCATGCTCAACCGCGGCGCAACAGCGCGTTGAGCTGACCGTCTTTGCGCTTAATCCATTGAGCCTAGCACGAACTGCAGGCTGTCGAGGGACCCGCGGGGAGTTCATGTTTCTCGGTGCGGGTGCGGCGCGAAGCGCAAACCGAAGCGCAACATGAGCGGGTCAGCCGAACGCCGGATCGAGATCAAGCAAGCTGCACCGCATCTAGAGCGCAAAGCGCAGACGGGAAATGGTCCATGCCAGATCCACGAATCCAGATCGCGGCAGCCTTGCTGGCCACATTCGCGCTGAGCCCGGCGCACGCCGTGGCCTCGATGCAGCAGGAAATGGTTTCTGCGGGTTCGGCACGCGCGATGATGCCGAAGCAGCAGGCCGCAGTGCGCCCGGTCAGGCCGGCGCCGCATCGGCTCGTGATCCAGGTCAACCAGAACGACCCCGCCGTGATGAATCTCGCGCTCAACAATGCCACCAACGTGCTCGAATACTACCGCAAGAAGGGTGAAGAGGCCGACGTCGAGATCGTGGCCTTCGGTCCGGGGCTGCACATGCTGCGCAAGGACACGACCCCGGTCGCCGAGCGCATTCACGCCATGAAGGACCTCGCCTTCCCGAACAAGGTTCGCTTCGCCGCGTGCGGCGTCACCAGGAGGGAATGGAAAAGAAGGAAGGCAAGCCGCTGGAATTGCTGCCGGAGGCCTCCATGGTTCCCTCGGGTGTGGTTCGCATGATGGAGCTGCAGGAGAAGGGGTGGAGCTACGTCCGGCCGTAGGCAGGTGCAACGACGGGAGACTGCGATGATAGGCAAGCTGATATTCGCGCTGGCATTGTCGCTGCTCGCCCTGCCCGCCTCCGCCCAGAATGCCAGCAGGACCGGCGGTGACAAACGGTCGGCGGAATCGGCCGGACCTGCAGCAGCGCGCGGGAGCCGCGTCGCTCGACCCGCCCAATCCCGGTCCGCAGAGGAAGAGGTGAAAGACCGCGTCAATGCAGGCACGGTCGGACTCGCCGCCGGACTCCTGGAAGGCGCGCCGCTCCGCTTCGCCACCGAGATCTCTCGCGTTGTCAATGAAAGCGGGAAAGTGCACGTGCTTCCGATCGTGACGCGCGGGCCGACCGAAAACGTCAATGACCTGCTCTATCTCAAGGGCATCGACATCGCGATCATCAACAGCGATTCCCTCGACGAGTATCGCGCGCAGGTGCCCGAGATCGAGAAGCGCATCGTGCACGTGATGAATCTGTTCCCGTCCGAGCTGCACGTTTTCGTGCGTCCCGAGATCAACTCGCTCGCCGACCTCGCCGGCAAGAAGGTGAACTTCAACACGCAAGGCACCGCCGCCGCGTATTCGGGTCCACTTATTTTCAGTCGTCTCGGTATCGAGGTGGAGAAGACCTTCGTGCCGCATCCGATCGCGCTGGAACAGATGCGCAAGGGCGAGATGGCTGCCGTGGTTTTCGTCACGTCCAAGCCGGTGGATGCCTTCGTCAAGCGCAAATGGGACGAGGGCTTCAAGTTCCTGCCGGTGCCGCTGGGTCCCAAGCTGGCTGATTATTACGTATCGGCCTCACTGACGTCGGCCGACTACCCGGCGCTCGTGCCTGCAGGGCAGAATATCGAGACAATCGCGGTGCCTACGGTCTTGGTCGCCTATAACTGGAATCCGGGCACTCCGCGCTATGACCGCGTCACCGCCTTCGTGAACGAACTGTTCAGCGGGCTCGACCAGTTGCGCTCCCCGGGTTCGACCCGAAGTGGAAGGATGCCAATCCCGCCGCCAGTGTCCCCGGACTGCAACGTCTGAAGGCGGCCGAGAGCTGGCAAGACGCCCAGGTCGCCAATCGGGCAGGACGTCGATGAAGCGGCTCGCCGCCGTCTTGTTCGGCAGTCTTGCGATCGGGGAAGCTCGCGCTCAATCCGCATCCAGCACCCTCAAAAGCCTGGACGAGTGCTTTGCCCGGACACGCGTGGCGGAATCCGCCTGCGATCAGGCGGACAACGGAACCACAGCCCGTCTGACGTGCCGGCTGAAGGTGCACAGCGCGGAGAAGCAGTGTCTCGACGGCATATTCGCGAAGAGAGACGAGATCACGCAACCGAACGATATGCCTTCCAACCCGCGCTCCCGCGCACCGCCGGCGCCACCCGCATCCGAACCGGCGCCGACAGCGACAGAGCCGAGCCGGGACGATACGGTCGCGGGACTCCGGCGGTCAATGGCTGGCTGATAGGTGAGACCACATCCCCGAGAGACTTCTCGCCGCTTTTCGTCGCCAAATTGTACGCGCTTCCCCCGGTCGCAACCGATGCGCCTGCGATCCTCGTGCTGCGCTGCCGGAGCCAGCGGACCGAGATGTCCCTCGGCGTCAACGGCGCCTGGCACGCTTTGCGCGGTGGAGACATCGAGGTCACGGTCTCCTCCGGTCAACCGGCGGCAAGGCCACGGCGCTGGCGATTGGCGGCCGATGGTCGCACGGCCTTCATGCCGGAGGACGCCGCCGATGTGGTGCGAGCGCTAAATGGCGGAAGGACCATGATTTCCGTGATCGACGGCGCGGACCGCAACACCAGCGCGATTTTCGAGCTCGCCGGTATCGATGTCGTTCGTGCCAGGCTCGGAAGCGCCTGCCACTGGCCGAATGCGGCAGTCGAATCGAGAGGGCGATGAAGCGGGAAGCGCGGCTGCCTTTCAGATCGCCGCGCGCAAAAGGTTCTAATATATTAGCCTCTCGCTCCCGGCGTTCGCATCACCCAGCGCTAAGCTCCCTCATGTTCTGGCAGGTGCGGTCCGGCTGCCCCGCGATGTTCGGATCAGAGGCCATGGACCAGCAAAAACTCGACAAGGCGATCGGTCGCCGCTTGAAGACCTTGAGGACGCAGGCCGGCATGACCTTGAACGAACTCGCTAGCCGCTCCGGTGTCAGCCGGGCCATGATCGGGCGGGTGGAGCGGGCGCAGAGCAGTGCGACGGCAGCGCTGCTCAACAAAGTCTGTGCTGCGCTCGATGTCTCGCTGAGCGACGTCGTCGCGCTCTCCGAGAAACCGCCGGAACGGCTGACGCGACTTGCCGACCAGCCGCAATGGCGCGATCCCGACAGCGGCTACCGACGTCGCCATGCTTCGCCGGCCGATGCGGCGAGCGGGATCGAGATCATCGTCGTCGACCTGCCGGCCGGCGCGCGTGTCCTACAGTCCCTGGGGCCGCAACGCCTTCACCCAGCAGCTTCTGATGCTGGAGGGCGCGGTCTGCGTGCATATCGACGCCAAGGCGGTGCGTCTGCGCGACGGCGACTGTCTCGACTTCGACGTGATGCGCGCAGTCATCTTCGAGAACGAAACCAAACAGGACGCGCGCTACGTCATCATCACGCGGCGCGGCACCTCTTACGGGAAGATGTGATGTCGCTGATCGTACGGGACGCTACGCTCGAGGACGCCGGGGATATCCTCGCCATCTACAATTTCGCCGCGATCAACACCACGGCGGTGTGGACCGACGGGCCGGCTGATCTCGACTCCCGGCGCGACTGGATCCGCGCGCGGCAGCAGGCGGCCTATCCCGTGCTGGTTGCGATGAAGGGCAGGGACGTCGTCGGCTTCGCCTCGTTCGGCGACTTCCGTCCCTTTCCCGGCTATCGCCACACCGTGGAGAATTCGGTCTATGTCGACGAGCGGCATCATCGCGCAGGTATCGGCCGCAGCCTGGTGGCCGCCTTGATCGAGCGCGCGACGGAGTTGAACAAGCATGCCATGATTGCCGGGATCGAGGCCCTCAATGCCGGCTCGATCGGCCTGCACGCCTCGCTCGGCTTTACCGAGGTCGCCCGCATGCCGGAGGTCGGCTGCAAGTTCGGCCGCTGGCTCGATCTCGTCTTCATGCAGAAGCAATTGGCAACTGACGTGAGACCCTGACGATGCAGATCCGCATTGGCGACACGTTCGATCCGCGCGTCATCGCACTGCTCGATTATCATGTCACGGCGGCGCGGGCGCAGACGGCGCCGGGCAGCGCGCATGCGCTCGATCTCGCAGGCCTTCGCGCCAGCGACGTCGCGTTCTGGACCGGCTGGGACGGCGAGACGCTAGTCGCGACCGGCGCGCTGAAGACGCTTTCGGCCGACCATGGCGAGGTGAAGTCGATGCACACGCTCCAGACCACGCGCCGCCGCGGCTTTGGTGGTCTGATGCTCCGCCACATCATCACCGAGGCGCGCAAGCGCGACATCAAGCGCCTGAGCCTCGAGACCGGCTCGTGGGACTACTTCAAGCCGGCGCACGCGCTCTATCAGTCGCACGGCTTCGTGCCTTGCGCGGCGTTCGAGGGCTATGTCGAGGACCCCAACAGCCTGTTTCTGACACTCGATCTGAGCGGCCGCTGACCCCGGCGCAACCGCGGCTCGAAAACATCGTCTTGCCCCTCAAAATGAGTTGCGTACCTCAAAACACCTCTGCTAGCCTTCAGGCATGGCCGAAGAGACCGTCTCCGCCGCGCTGACGCTGAAGGACATCGCCCGCGAGGCGGGTGTCAGCCTGGCGACGGTCGATCGCGTCCTGCACAACCGGCCCGGTGTGCGGTCCGATACGGTCCGCCGCGTCCAGGAAACGATCGCGCGCAATGCCTTTCAGCCGCATGTGGCTGCTGCCGAGCTCGCCCGCGGCCGCGCCCGCCGGTTTGCCTTCGTCATGCCGTCCGGGACGAACCCGTTCATGCAGCAGATCGAGGCCTATCTCGGCGAGATGTCCGGCTGGCTGTCGGCACGGCGTCTCAGCGTCGAGATGGTCAATACGGACGTGTTCGATCCGTCTGTGCTCGCGGTAACGCTCGAGACGCTCTCGGGCGACTATGACGGCGTTGCCGTAGTGGCGCTGGATCATCCCGGCGTTCGCGCAGCGATCAACGATCTCGTCGATGCCGGCACCAAGGTGGTGACGCTGGTTTCGGATGTGCCGTCGTCGCGCCGCCACCATTATGTCGGCATCGACAACATCGCCGCGGGCCGCACCGCCGGCGCGCTGGTCGGGCGGCTGGTCAGCCAAAGGTCCGGCAAGATCGCGATCATCGCGGGATCGCGGGGCCTGCGCGACCATGCCGAGCGCATTTTTGGCTTCAATCAGGTGATGGCGTCGGAATTTTCGCACCTCGACATCCTGCCTCTGCTCGAGGGCCGCGACGAGGACGACCGCTCCGAGCAGCTGATATCGCGGCTGCTCGGCAAGCATCCTGACATCATCGCCCTCTACAATGTCGGCGCCGGCACGCAAGGCGTGGCCAAGGCCCTGACCGAGGCGGCCCGCGAGAAGCAGATCGTGTTCATCGCCCACGATCTCACGGCGATGACGCGAAAGCTGTTGCTGCAGGGCACGCTGGATGTCGCGATCTCGCAGAACCCGGGACACGAGGCGCGCGCCGCCGTGCGCGTGTTGCTGTCGCTCGCGCGCAACGAGCCGATCTTGAGCGAACAGGAGAATATCCGCATCGACATCCTGATGCGGGACAATCTGCCGTAGCCGCAAGGCGCGCGGTGCTTTGTCTTTTGAAGTGAGTGACTGCGGAAAGCGCGACGTCAGTTCGTGCACCGCGACAGCGTGATCCGGAACAGATCACGCTCAAACGAAGAGGGAGGGACGCGTTTGTATCTCGGATTGGACATCGGCACGTCCGGTGTGAAGGCGGTGCTCGTGAGCGAAGCCGGCGCGGTCGTCGCGACGGCCGCGCGCGAGCTCGCGCTGTCGCATCCCGCGCCGCTGTGGTCCGAGCAGGATCCCGACGCCTGGGTCGATGCGGCAATCGGCGCGGTCGACGATCTCGCGCAACATCATCCGCGCGAGCTCACGCAGGTGCGCGGCGTCGGGCTGTCGGGCCAGATGCATGGCGCGACTCTGCTCGGCGCGGACGGACGCCCGCTGCGGCCTGCGATCCTCTGGAACGATGGTCGCTCGCACGCCGAATGCATCGAGCTCGAGCACCGCTGCCCTTCGCTGCATGCCATCGCCGGCAACCTGGCGATGCCCGGCTTCACCGCGCCAAAATTGCTCTGGGTGGCGCGCCACGAGCCCCACATTTTCGAGCGCGTTGCAAAAGTGCTGCTGCCAAAGGCCTATGTCCGCTATCGGCTGACCGGCGAGATGGCCGAGGACATGTCCGATGCCGCCGGCACGCTGTGGCTCGATGTCGGCCGGCGCAGCTGGTCCGCGGAACTGCTGCATGCCACCGGGCTTGATCTGCATCACATGCCGCGCCTCGTCGAGGGCAGCGCGGCGAGCGCAGTGCTTGCGCCCGAATTCGCGCAGCGCTGGGGCATGGCGAAGAACGTCGTGGTCGCCGGCGGCGCCGGTGACAACGCTGCGAGCGCCATCGGGCTCGGCGCCATCGCGCCCGGCGACGGCTTCCTGTCACTCGGCACCTCCGGCGTGGTGTTCCGCGTCACCGATCGCTTTGCGCCGGCGCCGGCCTCGGCGGTGCATGCGTTCTGCCACGCGCTGCCGGGTCTCTGGCACCAGATGGGCGTGATGCTGTCGGCGGCGGCCTCGCTCGCCTGGCTTGCCGGCGTGATGGAGACGCCTGCAGCGGCCCTGCTGGCGCCGCTCGGCGAGCGCGTCGACGGGTCGAGCCCGGTCAAATTCCTGCCCTATCTCGACGGCGAGCGCACCCCGCACAACGATGCCGTCGCGAGCGGCGCCTTCGTCGGCTTGCGCGCTGCCACTGGCCGCAGCCAGATCGTCCAGGCCGTGCTCGAAGGCGTGGCTTTCGCCGCGCGCGACAATCTGGCGGCGCTGAGCGCGGCGGGTGGCGCGATCGCCGAGCTTGATCTGGTCGGCGGCGGCTCGCGCTCGCCGCTATGGGCGCAGATTTGCGCCGACGTGCTCGGCATTGCCGTGCATCGCGTCGAGGAGGGCGAGGTCGGCGCTGCACTCGGCGCCGCGCGGCTCGGCCGGCTTGCGGCCACCGGCGAGAATCCCGCGCAAGTGTGCACCCGGGCGCGACGGCTCGCCAGTTTTGTGCCCCGCGCCTCCGCAGCGTCGGCCTATGACGAGGCCTATCGCCGCTGGCGCGAGCTTTACCCCGCTTTAAAGGAGACGATCTAAGTGAACGCGCCAGTCAAATTCTTCGATACCAGCGCACCCATAGCCTTTGCCGGCAAGGACGCGGGAAACACGCTCGCCTTCCGCTGGTACGACAAGGACCGCATGGTTCACGGCCGCAGGCTGGAGGAGCATCTGCGCTTTGCGGTGTGCTACTGGCATTCGCTGTGCTGGCCGGGCGGCGATCCCTTCGGCGGCGAGACGTTTATGCGGCCATGGCACCACGGCTCTGATCCGATGGCGATGGCGCGTGCCAAGGCCGATGTTGCCTTCGAGCTGTTCCGGCTGCTGGATGTGCCCTTCTTCACGTTCCACGACGTCGATGCGGCGCCCGAAGGCGCCTCGCTCAGCGAATCCGTCGCCAACCTTAACGCCATCGCCGATCTGTTTGAAGCGAAGATGGCTTCGGCAAAGGTCCGCCTGCTCTGGGGCACCGCAAACCTGTTCACGCATCGCCGCTATATGGCGGGTGCCGCGACCAATCCGGACCCGGAGATCTTCACCTATGCCGCCGGCCAGGTCCGGGCCGCGCTGGAGGTGACGCACCGGCTCGGCGGCCAGAACTACGTGCTGTGGGGCGGCCGCGAGGGCTACGAGACGCTGCTCAACACCGATCTCAAGCGCGAACTCGACCAGCTCGGCCGCTTCGTCTCGCTCGTGGTCGAGCACAAGCACAAGATCGGCTTCAAGGGCCCGATCCTGATCGAGCCGAAGCCGAAGGAGCCGACCAAGCACCAGTATGATTTCGACGTCGCCACCTGCTACGGTTTCCTCGCGCGCTACGATCTGCTCGACGACGTCAAGCTCAACATCGAGCAGAACCACGCCATCCTCGCCGGCCATTCCTTCCATCATGAGGTCGCGCTCGCCGAGGCGCTCGGCGTGTTCGGCTCGCTCGATATCAACCGCGGCGACGATCTGCTCGGCTGGGACACCGATCAGTTCGCGATGAACGCAGGCGAGCTGGCGCTGGTGTTCCATGAGATGCTGAACCGCGGCGGCTTCACCACGGGCGGGCTCAATTTCGACGCCAAGATTCGCCGCCAGTCGATCGATCCTGATGACCTCATCCATGCCCATGTCGGCTCGATGGATGCCTGCGCGCGGGCGTTCCTCGCTGCCGCCGACATGCTCGATGCCGGCGCGCTCACGGCGCCGCTTGCCGATCGCTACGGTGGATGGGCGGGAGCCGAGGGTCGTGCCATTCTCGGCGGCCAGCGCTCGCTCGCCGATCTCGCCGATCGCGCGCTGGATCCCGGCTTCGACCCGCAGCCGCGCTCGGGACGGCAGGAATATCTGGAATCTCTCGTTAACCGCTACGTCTGAGGTCGCCAATGACAAGTGCTGACGCAACACCGGTGCTCGAATTGACCGGCATCGGCAAGGAGTTCGGCGCCATCCGCGCGCTGCATGGTGTCGATATGCATGTCCACCAGGGCGAAGTGGTCGGCCTGATGGGCGACAACGGCGCCGGCAAGTCGACGCTGGTCAAGATCATCGCCGGTAATTTCCGCCCCAGCCATGGCGAAATCCGCTTCGGCGGCGATGCGGTCCATTTCAGCCGGCCCATCGATGCCCGCGCGGTCGGGATCGAGGTCGTCTATCAGGACCTCGCGCTCGCCGACAATCTGACCGCTGCCGCCAACGTGTTTCTCGGCCGCGAGCTGAAGCGCAAGTTCGGACCCATCGGCTTGCTCGACCACAAGGGCATGGCATCGCGCGCGCTGGAGCTGTTCGGCGAGCTGCGCTCCGAGACCCGTCCCGACGATCTCGTCAAGCAGATGTCGGGCGGCCAGCGCCAGGCGGTCGCGATCGCGCGGACGCGGCTCTCGAATGCCAGGCTGGTAATGATGGACGAGCCGACGGCCGCGATCTCGGTCCGTCAGGTCGAGCAGGTGTTGAGCCTGATCCACCGCTTGAAGGAGCAGGGCGTCGCCGTGATGCTGATCTCGCACCGCATGCCCGACGTGTTTGCGGTGTGCGACCGCGTCATCGTCATGCGCCGCGGCGAGAAGCGGGCCGACAAGCCGATCCACGAGACCTCTCCCGAGGAAGTCACAGCCCTCATCACCGGCGCGAAGGAGGCGGCGTGATGGCCATGCCCCTGGAATCTCCCGTCACGTTCTCGAACGTCGGCAAGATCAAATGGTGGCGGCGCGGCATCTTCGCCTCGCAGACCGGCTACGTCATCCTGGCGCTCCTGGTGCTGATGGTCGTGATGCATTTTGCCAGCCCCTATTTCTTCACCGAGGGCAATATGCAGAACGTGGCGAAGAACTTCTCCTTCATCGCCATTGCGACCCTCGGCATCACCTTCGTCATCATCACCGGCGGCATTGATCTCTCCGTTGGCTCGATGATGTGTTTTTCTGCGATGATCACCTCTATGGTCATGGTCGAGCTGTCGGCCCCGGGATCGGCGTTCGTCCATCTGGCTGCCGACGGCAAGACCGTCGTTGCCAATGTGCCCGGGTTGATCCTCGTGATCTCGGTGCTTGCAGGTCTGTGCGCCGCGTTCATCGTCGGGATCGTCAACGGCTTCTGCATTGCAGTGCTCGGGCTGTCGCCCTTCGTCACCACGCTTGGCATGCTCTCGATCGTGCGGGGGCTCGCCTATGTCGTCTCGAACGGCCGCGGCAGCTTTCCCGGCGGACCGGATGCCGATTATTTCTATGCGCTGACATCGGGTGACGTGCTCGGCGTGCCCGCTCCCTTCATCTATCTGCTGATACTCGCCGCCGTGATGGCGGTCGTGCTGCATCACACCAGTTTCGGACGCCACGTCTTCGCGCTCGGCGGCAACGAAAAGGCGGCGGAGCTGACCGGCATCTCGGTCGTGCCGGTGAAGATCGAGGTCTACGTGATCTGCGCGCTGGCCGCGGGGCTCCAGGGCATCATCATCTCCGGCTGGCTCGGCTCGGCGCCGGCCAACATGGCGACCTCCTACGAGCTCAACGTGATTGCGGCCGCCGTGATCGGTGGCGCCAATCTGGCCGGCGGCATCGGCGGTCCGCTCGGCGCCATCGTCGGCTGCGTGCTGCTCGAAGTGATCCGCAACGGCCTCGTGCTCGCGCAGGTCAACTCCTACTGGCAGCAGACGCTGGTGGGCGTGATCATCATTCTTGCCGTGCTGGTCGACCGTATCCGCTCGCGCATGACTTAACGAGTTACTCCGGAAGGACAACGAAAGATCGTCTATCCGCCTGCCGGAGCATCATATCACCAATGGATAGGCAACAAAATGTGGAGGGAAGAAATGAAGAAGCTTCTGTTGGCCGGCGTGACCATCGCAATGATGGCGGGCCCGGCATTTGCCCAGACCTACAAGTTCGTGGTCGTGCCCAAGGCGATGAACAACCCGTTCTTCGACGTGGCGCGTGACGGCTGCATGAAGCGCGCCAAGGAACTCGGCAATGTCGAGTGCATCTACAAGGGACCGATCGAGCACGAACCCGCGACGCAGGCGCAGATCATCCAGGACTTCATCACCCAGAAGGTGGACGGGCTGGCAATCTCGGTTGCCGACGTCGCAGCCATGACCAAGTCGATCGATGCAGCGACTGCAGCCGGCATCCCCGTCATTACGTTTGACGCGGATGCGCCGGGTTCCAAGCGGCTTGCCTATATCGGCACCAACAACAAGGACTTCGGCCTCGCGCTCGGCAAGCAGTTGCTCCAGCTCCGGCCCGACGGCGGCAAATATGCCATGGTTTCCGGCGGCCCCGGTGCAAAGAACCTTGCCGAACGTGTCGATGGTGTCCGAGAAGCGCTGAAGGGCTCGAAATGGGTCGAGGTCCAGGGTTCGCCGACCTTCTGCAATGACGATTCTGCGCTTGCGATCCAGCAGATGTCGGATCTCCGTACCGCGACGCCCGACCTCGGTGCGATCGTGCCGGTCGGCGGCTGGCCGATGTTCGCGCCCGAAGGCTACAAGGCCTTCGTCAACAAGAACAAGAAGGATATCGATGCCGGCAAGTTCACGCTTGTCGTCGCCGATACGCTGAAGATGCAGCTTGAGCTGCTGCGCGACGGCTACTCCAACGCGCTCACCGGCCAGCGTCCGTTCGAGATGGGCGAGAAGTCGATGGACACGCTGTTGGCGATCAAGAAGGGCCAGAAGGTTCCGGAAGTGATCTATACCGGCCTCGACCTGGTGACGAAGGACAACGTCGCTCAATTGTTGAAGTAGGAACGTTACCAGCCCGACGTTCCTGCGCCGACCACCCTCTTCCCTTGTGGGAGAGGGTGGCTTCGCATAGCGAAGCCGGGTGAGGGGTTTTGTCCGCGAGTCCCGCAAGGTGAATAAGATGAAAAAGGCGCGGCTGGCTAACAATCTCGACGACGCGCGGGCGCCGCTGCCGGGCGGAGCGTGAGACATGATCATCGATGCGCACCAGCATTTCTGGGATCCCGCGCGCGCCGACTATCTCTGGATGGACGCGCCTGAGCTCACGCCGATCCGCCGCGCCTTCGGGCCCGCCGACCTTGCTCCGCTGCTGAAGGCGAACGGCATTGACGCAAGCATCCTGGTGCAATGCCGCTCTGCGCTAGAGGAGACCGAAGAATTTTTGCGGGTCGCGCATGCCACGCCCTCCGTCATCGGTGTCGTCGGCTGGGCCGATCTGACCGATGCCGCGCTCGGCGACACGCTCGATCGGCTACGCGCCTTGCCGGGCGGCGCAAAGCTGATTGGTATCCGCCACCAGGTCCACGACGAGGCCGATCCCGACTGGCTGTTGCGTGCGGACGTCCAGCGCGGACTGGCGGCGGTGTTCGCCCGCGATCTCGCCTACGACTTGCTCGTCCGCACCCGCGAATTGCCCGCCGCGATCGCAACCGCAAAAGCTTTTCCGCAGGCACACTTCGTGCTCGACCACGCCGCAAAACCGCCGATCGCCGATGGCGGCAGCGCCGAATGGTCCGAGCGCATCGCGTCGCTTGCGGCCTGCGGCAACGTCTGGTGCAAGGTCTCGGGGCTCGCGACGGAGGCAAAGTGGAGCGATTGGGACGCGGAGCGGCTGTTTCCGTTCGTCCGGCACGTCGCGAATTGCTTTGGCGAGGACCGCCTGATCTTCGGCTCGGACTGGCCGGTGTGCCTGCTGGCGGGCAGCTACGGCGAGATCAAGAGCGCGCTGGAGGTGTGCCTCGCGAAGCTAGGTGCGGGCGTTCGCGACAAGGCGTTTGGGGCGAATGCGAAGGCTGCGTATCGGTTGGTCGCGGGCTGACGGGCGCAAACTCGCGGCCAAACCACGGGCGTCGTCCCGGCCTGGTGCGCAATTGCCCACGGGGCGCCGGGACGACGACTGAGCGTGAGATGCGTACGTCGCTCACACGCCCGCAGGCACCTGGTCCAGAAATCCGGTGATGCTCCCGATCCGCCCGTCCTTCAGCACGGCGAAATCCGTGCCCTTGATCGGGCTATCGACGCCATCAGGCCCAAGGCCCCAGCTGAAACGCACATGGTCGCCATAGCCGTTGGGCTCGCCGATCAGCCTGAACCTGAAGTCGGGAAAGCGCTGCTGGACGCCGGCGATCAGGGCATCGATGCCCTCCCGGCCGTCACCCTTCATCAGCGGATCGACATAGCTCGCATCCGCGGTCCAGTTCTCGCTGAGCAGTTCGCGGCGGCGATCTTGTGTGCGCTCGTTCCAGAGATCGATGTAGCGGCGGGCGATGGTGATGTGGTCGGTCATGAGACTCTCCTTCGATAGCGCCGTGTGGGTCGGCTGACCTGACTATCGAAGGTTCGCGCGCCGGGATCGATTACCTCGGAGATCATGCGTCCGCAAAAAAAAAGGAGCGCGATGAGGGTCTCATCGCGCTCCTGTCGCATGTCGGTTCTACGCGAATTTACTTCGCCGCGGTCACCATGATCTCGACGGTGTACTGCGGCGCGGCCAGCTTGGCTTCGACGGTGGCGCGGGCCGGGGTGTTGCCGGGCGACACCCAGCCATCCCACACCGCGTTCATTTCCTGGAACGTCTTCATGTCGGTGATGTAGATCGTGGCCGACAGCAGCTTCGACTTGTCGGTGCCGGCCTTGGCGAGATGGCCGTCGATGGTCTTCAGGATATCCTGGGTCTGCTTGGTCACGCTTTCGCCGGCCGCGTTGCTGGCGACGACGCCGGCGAGATAGACGGTGTTGCCGTGCACGACGACCTGGCTCATGCGCGGGCCGGTTTCAAAACGCTGGATGCTCATTGACGGGATCTCCTGATGGGAATGGCGGCCCTGTCTAGCGCAGCACCTCGCGCTGTGCCACCCCCGGCACGCATGCGTTGCCCGGCACGCATGCGTGTCCCGTTGACGGCGATCGTCTCGGCAGGTGCGGCTGAGGCTGCTCCGAGGCCGCAACGAGCATGCCGGCGCGCATCCACTACAGCATGATCTATCCGACCGCTTTCGCCGCCGCGCGCCCGGCATTGCGACCCGAAAACAGGCAGCCGCCGAGGAAGGTGCCCTCCAGCGAGCGATAACCGTGCACGCCGCCGCCGCCGAAGCCGGCGGCTTCGCCCACCGCGTAGAGGCCGGGAATGACACTCCCCTCCGCGCCGAACACGCGGGAGTCGAGATCGGTCTCGAAACCGCCCAGCGTCTTGCGGGTGAGGATGTTGAGCTTGACCGCGATCAGCGGCCCCTGCGCGGGATCGAGAATGCGGTGTGGCGCGGCGGTGCGGATCAGCTTGTCGCCGATGTAACGCCGCGCATTGTGGATGTTCATCACCTGCGCGTCCTTGACGTAAGGATTGGCGATCTCGCGGTCGCGCGCCTCGATCTGCATCCTGATTTGCGCGAGCTTGAGCAGGTCGTTGCCGGCGAGCTTGTTCATGGCGGCGACCAGGTCCTCGATCTTGTCGCGCACGATGAAGTCGACACCATGGCTTTTGAACGCCTCGACCGGCGCCGGCGCGCCCTTGTTGGTGGCGCGGCGCAAGGTCATGCGCCAGCTCTTGCCGGTGAGATCCGGATTCTGCTCCGAGCCCGACAGCGCAAACTCCTTCTTGATGATGGCCTGCGTCAGCACGAACCAGGAATAATCATAGCCGGTGGACATGATGTATTTGAGCTGGCCGAGCGTGTCGGAGCCCGGGAATAGCGGCGCCGGCAGCCGCGTGCCGGTGGCGTCGAACCACATCGAGGAGGGGCCGGGCAGGATGCGGATACCGTGGCGCGGCCAGATCGGTGACCAGTTCTGGATGCCCTCGACATAGTGCCACATGCGGTCGCGGTTGATCAGCCGCGCGCCTGTTGTCTCGGTAATGCCGATCATGCGGCCGTCGACATGCTCGGGCACGCCGGAGATCATGAATTTCGGCGGCTCGCCGAGCCGCTTCGGCCAGTTCGCGCGCACCAGGTCATGATTGCCGCCAATGCCGCCGGACGCCACGATCACGGCCTGCGCCTTCAGCGCAAACTCGCCGACGACACTGCGCGACGAGCTCTTGCCGCGCTCGACGCCGTCGGGCGCGAGAATGGCGCCGCTGACGCCGTCCACCGTGCCGTTGGTGATCGAGAGCGCATCGACGCGATGGCGAAACCTGAAGATCAGCCGGCCGCTCTTGGCCGCTTCGCGCGCGCGGCGCTCGAACGGTTCGACGATGCCAGGCCCGGTGCCCCAGGTGACATGAAAGCGCGGCACCGAATTGCCATGACCCATCGCGTCATAGCCGCCGCGCTCGGCCCAACCGACCACGGGGAAGATGCGATGCCCCATCGCGCGCAGCCAGCCGCGCTTCTCGCCGGCCGCGAACGCCACATAGGCCTCGGCCCATTGGCGCGGCCAGAAATCCTCGTCGCGGTCGAAGCCGGCGCTGCCGAGCCAGTCCTGCATCGCGAGCTCGAAGGAGTCCTTGATGCCGAGCCGTCGCTGCTCCGGCGAGTTCACCAGAAACAATCCGCCGAACGACCAGAACGCCTGGCCGCCGAGCGACTGCTCGCCTTCCTGGTCGACCACGATCACGCGCTTGCCGGCGTCGGCGATCTCGGTCGCCGCGACCAGCCCCGATAGTCCTCCGCCGACGACAATGACGTCCGCCTGCTCAGTCGAATGCCCGGCCATGAGTTCCCCCCTGTAGTTGTCCGGGATTGAAGCCAGCGGTTGCAACTGAGATCAAGGGCTTGTCGCGTAAGACATCGTTAACTTGTTCCGCTTTGGGATCGCAGCGGGTCTGAGTGCAGCGCGGACGCAACACTGGACTTGAATTTGTTTTGAGTAAGCCCGCCTGCCTAGACAAAACCACGGTTACGACCGACGCTAGACGAGCATCACCACCTGACACGCAGATTCGCAAACGACTGGGGCGGGGGCCAATGAAGTTTCTGACGGGGTTGCTTGCGGCGATCATCCTGGTCGCGTGCATGGGGGCGTCTCACGCGGTGGTTCGGATTGCGGATGACCGTGGCGGCCGGATCGGAACCTACGTCGACAAATACCAGGACCTGCGCCAATCAGGCGACACCGTCATCATCGACGGCCTCTGCGCTTCCGCTTGCACCATCGTTCTCGGCGCCATCCCGCACAATCGCATCTGCGTCACCTCGCACGCGACGCTCGGCTTCCACGCCGCCTGGGATTTCGGCACCAATGGTCGGGCCGTGACCAATGCCGAAGCAACCCAGATGCTGTATTCGATGTATCCCTCGCAGGTGAGGCGCTGGATCTCGCAGCGCGGCGGCCTCACGCCGCACATGCTGTTCCTGAGAGGCAGGCAGCTTCAGGCCATGTACAAGCCCTGCTACCTCGACGCGCAGGCCTCGGCGATCAAGCCGTCGCGCGCGCCTCTCCCGCAACCGGAACAGCTCGAGTCCGCCCGGGGCCAGCTCCTGCACTGATATCCCTCAGCATGACGTGATCCCTTTGGCCCGCCAGCGGCGCCTTGCTCGCAGGCGGCTCAAAGCCTATCTGAAGGCCAGGGAACCGGGGCCTTCGCTCCGATCATTGTCATGGCTCAACCGCTGCACACCGTAGATCCGGTATCGGACAATTCGCCCACTGCCGGCCGAATGCCGTCCGTGCTGCTGTTGGCCGGCGCCTGTGTTGCCGGGTTCGTTGTGATCGGCGCACTGGCGCTCTGGTTCCACTACGGCTCCCAGGTGTTCTTCGAAATGCTCAGGACCGGCTTTGCCGCCTGCTTCTGACCCGCGACAGGAAGTTTTCCGCTCATGAGCTCTACCGCCCGTCCGCTGGTGATTGCGACCGCCTTCGCCTCGAGCCTCGTCGTCGGTCTGCTGGTGCTGTTCTGGGCCATGGGCGGGGTCGGCAAGGTTGCGCAGCCGGCCGCGATCGGCGGCCCATTCCAGCTCACCGATCAGAACGGCAAGATCGTTACCGACAACAGCCTCAAGGGCAAACCGACCCTGATCTTCTTCGGTTACACTCATTGCCCCGATGTCTGTCCGACCTCGCTGTTCGAGCTATCGGAAGTGCTGCGCGCGATGGGCAAGGATGCCGACAAGGTCAACGCCGTGTTCATCTCGGTCGATCCCGAGCGGGACACGCCAGCCACCATGAAGGACTATCTCTCGAGCTTCGATCCGCATCTCGAGGGACTGAGCGGCGATCCCGCCGAGACCGCCAAGGTGATCACCTCCTACCGGGTCTATGCCAAGAAGGTCCCGACCAAGGACGGCGACTACACGATGGACCACACCGCGCTGATCTATCTGATGGACCGCGACGGCCGTTTCGTCTCGCCGTTCAACCTGAAGCAGCCTCCGGAACAGGCCGCGAGCGAGCTGAAGCGGTATCTCTGAGGCCTCTGGCTAACCGCAATCGGCGCTCGCGTTCCCGGCCGGATGGTCTATAAGGCCCTCCGATCCCAACGAAATTCGTTCATCCCCGGCCGATGGCTCCATCGCAACAGGCGAAATCGTCCAAATCTGCCCGTGGCTTGCTGACAGGGCTGGCCGTTGCCGCGTGCCTGCTCGCGGGCTTGCCCGGCGCACGCGCGCAGGCTCCGGCCAGGCAGCCGCCGGCTGCGCCTCAAGCCACGACCCAGGTCGCGCCTCAAGCTGCCCCCAGGCGGTGCCCGGCTTCTGGGACCCGCGGCGGCGCCCGGAGCGGCCGGACCTGTCGCGCCTGACCGTGATCCGCTTTCTGACCGAGACCGATTACCCGCCATTCAACTACACCGGCGCCGACGGCAATCCGGCCGGGTTCAACGTCGATCTCGCCCGCTCGCTTTGTGACGAGATCAAGGTCACCTGCACGGTGCAGATGCGCCGCTTCGAGACGCTGGTCGATGCGCTCACCTCGAACCGGGGCGATGCGATCATCGCGTCGATGGCGGTGAGCCCGCAGCTTCGTGCGCGCGTCGATTTCACTGATCCCTATTACCGCGTGCCGGCGCGCTTCGTCTCGCGCAAGGATGCGGTGATGCCGGAGATCCGGCCCGAATATCTCGAAGGCAAGAAGGTCGGCGTCATCGCGGGCTCCGCGCATGAAGCCTATCTCAAGGCGATGTTCACCGACGCCGAGCTGCACGCCTATCCCAATGACGATGCTTTGCGCGCCGCGCTCCGCAAGGGCGAGGTCGATTTCATCTTCGGCGATGCCATCTCGCTGGCGTTCTGGATCAACGGCACCGATTCCGGCGATTGCTGCGCCTTCTCCGGCGGCCCCTTCGTCGAGAGCCGCTTCTTCGGTGAAGGCATCGGCATCGCCGTCCGCAAGGGCAACGACGTGCTGCGCCAGGCCCTGAACTGGGCCCTGTTCCGCGTCTGGGAAAAAGGCCGCTACACCGATCTGTGGCTGCGCTATTTCTCGGTGAGCCCGTTTTAGTTTTTCGCTGCCCTCTCCGCCGTCATTGCGAGGAGCTCGCGACAAAATTGCGTAGCAATTTTGCGCTGATGCGACGAAGCAATCCAGACTGTTTCCGCAGTGACAGCAATGACGGTGTGAGAGGCAACACCGCCCCACAAATTGCATTCTGCCCGGAAATCGCTATTTTCCGCGGCCCGGAGGCCCCTTGATGTCCGTTATCGATCCCAACATGAGCCCGAGCGATCTTCGTGCGCTCGCCGAACAATCCAACGCCTGGCCGTTCGAGCAGGCGAAGGCCATTGTCGCGCGGCTCAAGAAAAGCCCGAAGGACGAGGTGCTGTTCGAGACCGGCTATGGGCCGTCCGGGCTGCCGCATATCGGCACGTTCGGCGAGGTCGCGCGCACCTCGATGGTGCGCCATGCCTTTCGTGTGCTGACCGAGGACAAGATCAAGACGCGCCTGCTCGCCTTCTCCGATGACATGGATGGCCTGCGCAAGGTGCCTGACAATGTGCCCAACAAGGACATGCTGGCGCAGTATCTCGGGCGTCCGCTGACCGCCGTGCCCGATCCGTTCTCGAACGAGCATCCGTCGTTTGGCGATGCAAACAATGCGCGCCTGCGCGCGTTCCTGGATCATTTTGGCTTCGACTACGAGTTCGCAAGCTCGACCGTCTATTACAAGTCCGGCCGCTTCGACGCGACGCTGCTCAAGATGCTCGCGGCCTACGACCAGGTCATGGCGATCATCCTGCCGACGCTCGGGCCCGATCGCCGCGCCACCTATTCGCCGTTCCTGCCGATCAGCAAAACCACCGGAATCGTGCTCCAGGTGCCGATGGTCCGCCGCGACGTTGCGGCTGGCACCGTGACCTATGTCGATCCCGACACCAACGAGGAAGTCGAGACGCCGGTGACCGGCGGAAATGTCAAATGCCAGTGGAAGGCCGACTGGGCGATGCGCTGGGTTGCGCTCGGCGTCGACTACGAGATGGCTGGCAAGGATCTGATCGATTCGGTCAAGCTGTCCGGCGCGATCGCCAGGGCACTCGGCGGCACGCCGCCCGAAGGCTTCAACTACGAGCTCTTCCTCGACGAGAAGGGCCAGAAGATCTCGAAGTCGAAGGGCAACGGCCTCACCATCGATGAATGGCTGCGCTATGCCTCGCCGGAATCGCTGACGCTGTTCATGTATCGCGAGCCGAAGGCGGCGAAGCGGCTGTATTTCGATGTCATCCCGCGCAATGTCGACGACTATCAGCAGTTCTCGGACAGCTTTGCCAGGCAGGACGACAAGCAGCAGCTCGGCAATCCGGTCTGGCACATTCATTACGGCCATCCTCCGAAGGCCGACATGCCGGTCACGTTCCAGCTGCTCTTGACGCTGGTGTCGTCGTCGAACGCGGAAAACGCCGAGACGCTGTGGGGCTTTATTGGCCGCTACCGTCCCGGCGTGAGCCCGCAGACGCACCCGAAGCTGGATGCGATGGTCGGCTATGCCATCAACTATTATCGCGACTTCGTGGCGCCGACGAAGCAGTTCCGCCAGCCGACCGACGTCGAGCGCGCCGCGTTGCAAGATCTGCGCGATGCGCTGTCGCAGCTTCCGGCGGACGCGTCAGCCGAAGACATCCAGAACGTCGTCTACGAAATCGGTCGCCGCGAGCCGTTCCTCGACCAGGTCAAGAAGGGCAAGGACGGCCGCCCCGGCGTCACGCTGGACTGGTTCAACATGCTCTATCAGGTCCTGCTCGGCCAGGAGAAGGGCCCGCGCTTCGGCTCGTTCGTGGCGGTCTATGGCGTGCAGAACGCGGTCAACATGATCGACGGTGCGCTGGCGCGGAGTGCGTAGAGTGCAACGCTCACTGTCATCGTCCGCCTTGTGCGCACTTGCGCACTGGAGCGGACGATCCAGTATTCCAGAGGCAGCCGTTATAGAGTCGAGAGCTCGCGGCGTACCGGATTCCCCGCGTTCGCGGGCAATGACAGCGGCGCAAGTTTCACTGGCTCGCCCACACGATCCGCGCGATCCACGCCACGTCACCTGCCGCCATCGTCCGCTCGCCCTGGGTCACATCGAGCGGCTGCAATTCCAACGCCTTCGCCGTGCGGCGCTTCAGCATCGCGAGCATCATGTCGCCCGCCTTCGCCTTCACCACCACGCGGTCGCCCTTGCGGACCGGTGCGGTTGGTGAGACCAGAATGACGTCGCCGTCGCGATAGGCGGGCGCGAGCGCGTCGCCGGAAATCTCCAGCGCAAAAGCGTGGTTGTCCTCGGTGGTCGGCAGCGCGATCTCGCTCCAGCCTTTGCCGGATGGAAATCCGGATTCGTCGAACGCGCCGCTGAGGCCTGCCTGAGCGAAGCCGAGCAGCGGCACGGCACGGCCGTCGCCGGTATCGTCGTCGATCAGCCTGGCGAAAATGTCGATCGAGGACTCCGCGGCGGCCAGTGCCTTCGCGATCGATTCGGTCGAGGGCCAGCGCGCGCGGCCGTCGGAGGTGACGCGCTTGGACTTGTTGAAGGTGGTGGGATCGAGCCCGGCCCGCCTGGCAAGGCCGGACGACGACAGCCCGGCGCGCGCGGCCAGTCGGTCCAGCGCGGCCCAGATCTGGTCGTGGGTCAGCATCCTCTGCGCTTTGGCCTGTTTGACCATGGAAGGTCCAGCCCGTCGCAACTCAGGAAAACTGTCCTCAAATCAACCGGTTTTCCGTTTTTCGCGCAAGGGGCCACGAGCAAAGCGCTTTCAAGCGAAGTGGGTATCGGTTCGCGTCAAGAAAACGCGCCAAAACAAGAATTGAGCCCCGTTCCGATGAAATCGGAACGGAATTGGCTCTAAGTCTTGAGTTCGGGAGGTGTGGCCTCTACGGTCGCGCCCGGGTTTTCAGACCCGTTAGAGACGAAAACCCCAAGAGATTTAAAGGGCTCCAGTAAACATTGGTCAAGATCTACAAAATCTGTCCGGCCTCGGCCTGGCGCGAGGCGGAACGGCAGGGCGTGTACCGGGGCAGCGCGGATGACGAGCGCGACGGATTCATCCACTTCTCGACCGCCGCCCAGGTTCCCGAGACCCTGCGCAAGCATTATGTCGGCCAGCGTGCGCTGTTCCTGGTCGAGGTCGACGGCGACGCGCTCGGAGCCGAGCTCCGCTGGGAGCGCTCGCGCAATGACGAGCTGTTTCCGCATCTCTATGGCGAGCTCGATCTCGGCGCGGTGCTCTCGGTGATAAATCTCAACATTCGCTCCGATGGCGGCCACGACACCCCGGAGCTGGCCCCGTGATCCGCGCTTTCGATGCCTTCTCGCTGCCGGTGTTGCGCTGGCTCGATCCGGAGGACGCGCACCGCCTTGCGATCCAGGGCCTGCGCTTCCTGCCGCCGGTGAAGCCGCGGCCGGACGATCCGAAACTCGCAGTGCGCGCCTTCGGGCTCAACTTTCCCAACCCGATCGGCATGGCCGCGGGTTTCGACAAGAGTGCGGAAGTGCCGGACGCGCTGCTGCGACTGGGCTTCGGCTTCGTCGAGATCGGCTCGGTCACGCCGAAGCCGCAGGCAGGTAATCCGCGGCCGCGACTGTTTCGTCTCGAACGTGACGAAGCCGTCATCAACCGCATGGGCTTCAACAATGACGGCGCGGAAGTCGCGCTGCGCCGGCTGGCTGCCCGGGCGCAGCATGGCGGCATCGTCGGCGTCAATGTCGGCGCCAACAAGGATTCGCCGGATCGCGTCGCCGACTACGTCAAGCTGATCGAGACCTTTGCGCCGGTTGCGAGCTATTTCACCGTCAACGTCTCCTCGCCCAATACCCCGGGCCTGCGTAACCTGCAGGAAGGCGCGCTGCTCGACGATCTCCTCGGGCACGTGATCGATGCACGCGAGCGGGTGCGCGAGAGCGCCGGCGATACGCCGGTGCTGCTCAAGATCGCGCCTGATCTCAGCCTCGCCCAGCTCGACGACGTCGTGCAGGTCGCTCGCTCGCGCAAGGTCGACGGCATGATCGTGTCGAACACGACCATCGCGCGGCCGAGCACGTTGCGCGAGGAAACGCGGTCGAGGGAGCAGGGCGGCCTGTCCGGCCGGCCGCTGTTCCGCCTGTCGACGCGGATGGTCGCGGAGACCTATGTGCGCGTCGAGGGCGCGTTCCCGCTGATCGGTGTCGGTGGCATCGATTCCGGCGGCGCCGCGCTGACGAAAATCCGCGCCGGCGCGAGCCTTGTTCAGCTCTACTCGTCTCTGATCTACAAAGGCCTCGGTCTCGTCGAGGAGATCAAGCGCGATCTGACTTCGACGCTGCTGCGCACCGGCCGGGATTCGCTGTCCGAGATCGTCGGCGCCGATGCGGCGACGCTGACGGCGGAAGACTGGCCGGGGATGTAGCCGAGGCTGGTAGCCCGGATGGAGCGAAGCGCAATCCGGGATTCTTTCCGCGTGCACGAAGACCCCGGATTTCGCTTCGCTCCATCCGGGCTACGACTCTTCTACGATTTCAGGAACGTCGCCCGATGCAGCGCCGGATACCTTGCGCCCTGCAAGCCGCCGCGGGCGACGTAGAACGCGATCAGCGCGCACCACAGCCCGGTATTGCCGTACGCTTGCAGCGCCCACCACACGCCCAGGAATATCGCGAGCGAGGTCAGCATCAGGTTTCGCATCTCGCGCGCCCAGGTGGCGCCGACATAGATGCCGTCGAAGCCGAAGGCGAACACGCCGGGGATCGGCGCCAGCACGATGAACACCAGGAATTCGCGCGCCGCGCGGCGGACATCCTCGCTCGCGGTCATGAAGTTGATCAGGTTCGGCCCGAACAGCGCGAACAGTACGGCGACGATCATGGCGAAGCCGAGGCCCCACAGCAGCACCAGCCGGGTTGAATCGGAAAAACCATTGGCGTCGCGGGCGCCAAAGGTGCGGCCGCAGAGCTGCTGGGCGGCGTTGGCGAGGCCGTCGAGGAAGAAGGCGCTGACCAGCAGGAAATTGTTGAGCACGGCGTTCGCGGCCAGCGTCACGTCGCCGGCGCGCGCGCCCTTGGCGGTGAAGAACAGGAAGACGGTGATCAGCGCCGCGGTGCGGATCATGATGTCGGAGTTGACCGCCAGCAGCCGCATCAGCTTTGCGCGATCGAACAGCGTTGCGCGGGCAACGGCAAAGCCACCATGCGCATGGCGTCGGCAGACGATCACGCCGAGCACGAGACCGATGCCCTCCGACAGCAGGGCGGCGATCGCCGCACCGGCGATGCCGGTGTCGTAGACCAGCACCAGCAGAATCGTCGCCGCCATGTTGATGAGGTTGATGACCACCTGGAGCGCGAGCGCCGGATTGGCGCGGGCCTGTCCGACCAGCCAGCCGAGAATGACGTAGTTCGCGAACGCGAACGGCGACGACCAGATCCGGATCGTGAAATAGGCTTTTGCGGCGCGCGTCACGCCCGCGCTGCCGCCCATCAGGTCGAACAGCGCGGCGGCCAGCGGCAATTGCACCGCAATCAGTGCACCGCCGATCAGGCCGGCGATGATGAAGCCGCGCACCAGGATCACTGTCTGCTCGCGCGTGTCGCCGGCGCCGAGCGCCTGCGCAGTGAAGGCGAGCGTGCTCATGCGCAGGAAGCCGAACAGCCAGAACAGGCAGTCGAAGATGACTGAGGCCATGGCGACGCCGCCGAGCAGCGCGGCATCGTCAAGCCGGCCGATCGCGGTGGTCGAAACCACCCCGATCAGCGGCGTGGTGAGGTTCGCGACCATCGCGGGACCCGCGATGGCGAAGACCTGGCGGGAGCCAACCTTGGGATGAACGGGCGCGTGCATCAGCTGCGTCTACCCGACGACCCGCCCGATTGCACCATCATGGCCGACATGGCGCAATTGCATCGGCCGCGCGCTCCACCGCTAGCGGCGCGGCGAACCGAAAAGGCGCGACAGCAGCCAGATCGGGATCACGATGACCGCGCCGAGCAGGAAGTAGCGCCACAGCCAGTTCACGGCATCGAAGCCGAGATCCCACAGCCGCTGGAACAGCAGACGAATGCTGATGAGGATATTCCAGGGATCGAAGCCGATCGCGGCCAGCACGACGCCGACCAGGATCGAGAGCAGCACCAGGCGAAATGCGACCGTCAGCGGCGAGCCGCCGAGAAAGCGATGCAGGCCATCGCTGTGGCCGGCCGGCAAATCTCTGACGTCGTGGGCCATCTCAAACTCCTTGGGCGGATTCGCCCCGATTATAGGTCACGGCGGGGGACATGGGGAACCCCGACCCGACCGTCAATCAGCTTACCGCGTTTTAATTCGGGCGGCTCGAGAAGATAGATCTGGCGAAATCGGTCGCGCCGAAGGCTCCCTCTCCCGCTTGCAAGCGGGAGAGGGAGCGCACTTCCGCTGTGGCACGATCGAGGTTCATCGCGGCACACCTCAAGCCTCAATCTCCGCCGCCTCCGCTTTCAACATTTTTTCCAGCGTTTCCAGCCGGTCGGCCTCGCGCGGCGGCTTGTCCCAGCGCAGCCGGCTGATGCGGGGAAAGCGCATGGCGACGCCGGATTTGTGCCGCGGCGAGCGTTGCAGCCCCTCGAAAGCGACCTCCAGCACAAGTCCCTTGTCGCCCTCGTGCACGACATGGCGGACGGGCCCGAACTTTTCAGTGGTGTTGCGGCGGACGAAACGGTCGATCTGCAGCAGCTCCTCGTCGGTGAAGCCGAAATAAGCTTTTCCGACCGGCACCAGCTCGTCGCCGGCTTCACCTTCGGTCCAGACGCCGAAGGTGTAGTCGGAATAATAGGACGAGCGCTTTCCGTGGCCGCGCTGCGCATACATCAACACCGCGTCGATGATGTGCGGGTCTCGCTTCCACTTCCACCACTGGCCTTTCGGCCGTCCCGGCAGATAAGGCGCATCGCGCCGCTTCAGCATCACGCCCTCGACGGCGTCGGCATCCTCGCCCGCACCGGCGCTCGCGGGATCGGCGCGGGCGGCGGTGAGTGCGCCCCAGCTTGCGAAGTCGATGGTGGGCGACAGATCGATGCGGGGATCGCCGAGCTTTACGACGAACCTCTCCAGCCGCTCGCGCCGGTCGGCGAACGGCAGCTCGCGCAGATCGTTCTCGTCGTCGCTGAGCAGATCGTAAGCGCGAAGATGGATCGGGAATTCCTTCATCAGTTTTGGCGACACGACCTTGCGGTTGAGCCGCTGCTGCAGGACGTTGAAGCTCTGGACGCGCCCTTCGCGCAGGATCAGCAGCTCGCCGTCGATCGCGCCCGGCAGGCGCAAAGATGGCACCAGGTCCGGAAAGCTCCCGGTGATGTCCTCGCCGGTGCGCGAATAGAGCCGCGCCGTGATCTGGCCGCGCTCGTCGCGGCCGGCGACAGCCTGCACGCGGATGCCGTCCCATTTCCATTCGGCGACGTAGTCGGCGGGATCGAGGCTCGCGAAATCGCTGTCCTCGATCGCATGCGCCAGCATCACGGGGCGGAACGGCGCGGGATCGCGATTGACCGGCTTTTCGGCGCGGCCTTCCAGCCAGGCAAACAGGCCGAGATAGGGCGGCGCGAGGCCGGGCCAGATCAGCTCGACCTCGTGCGGGTCCTTGCCACCGAGCGCTGCGGCCGCGGTCTTTGCCAGACGCGCGGAGATGCCGATGCGCAACGCGCCGGTGACGAGCTTGAGCAGCGCCCACCGGCCGGTCTCGTCGAGTTCGTCCAGCCAGCGCTCGAGCTGCTTTGGCAGCTCGGTCTTGCTGAGCGTGCGGAGCGTGGTGACGACCTCGGTGAGGGCCGGGGGCGGTGGGTTGTTGTGGACGGCCATCGCCGCGCTGGGCCACATCAGCGCGACCGTCTCCGAGAGATCGCCGACGTAATCATACGACAACCCGAACAGCACCTCATCCGTGCGTGAGGCGATGAGATCGCGAATCAATGCCGGCTTGGCGTGCTTGAAGCTCAGCGCGCCCGTGAGCGCGGCCAGCGCGTAGCCGCGGTCGGGATCGCCGACTTCGCGAAAGTAGCCGGTGATTAGCCGCAGCTTGTTGTTGCGGCCGGGCTCATAGGCGAGGCGGTCCAGGAGTTCGGCGAAGCGGTTCATGCCTCGGCCTCGTTCTGAACCGGCGTCTCGCTCTCCTCCTCCTCGCCATAGCCGACGAGGTCGAGCGGCCGCGCCCGCAAGCCACGGGACCTGCACCAATGCACCAGCGCATCTTCCTGGCCATGGGTGACCCAGATTTCGCCGGCACCGGTCGCAGCGATCGTTGCGGTGAGGCCGTCCCAATCGGCATGGTCGGAGATCACCAGCGGCAATTCGATGCCGCGCTGTCGCGCGCGGCCCGCACGCGCATCCACCCCGATGCGAACGCAGTGACGGGATCGGGGAAGCGCCGCGTCCAGAGGTCGGCGGTCGCCGAGGGCGGCGCGAGCGTGATGGTGCCGGCGAGCGCCGCCTTCTTCACGCCCATCGCCGGCCTGAGCTCGCCGAGGTCGACCCCGCGGCTCTGATAATAGTGCGTGATCGACTCCATCGCGCCATGCAGATAGATCGGCGCGTCATAGCCGGCCCGGCGCAGCAGTGCGATCACGCGCTGGGCTTTGCCGAGCGAATAGGCGCCGACGAGATGCGCACGCTCGGGAAACAAAGCGACGGAGGCCAGCAGCTTCTTGACCTCGTCCGCGGCATCGCCATGGCGAAACACCGGCAGGCCGAACGTGGCCTCGGTGATGAAGACATCACAGGGCACCAGC
The DNA here is from genome assembly GCF_051917485.1 of Bradyrhizobium sp. RDM12. Classification (NCBI taxonomy): domain Bacteria; kingdom Pseudomonadati; phylum Pseudomonadota; class Alphaproteobacteria; order Hyphomicrobiales; family Nitrobacteraceae; genus Bradyrhizobium; species Bradyrhizobium sp. RDM12. The sequence continues at coordinate 703,993 of NZ_CM133064.1, read as the reverse complement.
TCGAACGGCACGCAGGTCGGGTCGGGCGCGTCCTTGTAGTCGCCGGAGGCGACGATGCAGGTGTCGTTGCAGGTCACCGCGATCTGCGCCGACCCCAGCACATGGCCGGCCGGGTGAAACTTGAGCTTGATGTCGCCGAGCCGGATTTCCTCGCCATAGCTGATCGCCTGCGTCGATCCGGCAAAATCATCGCCATAGCGCAGCCGCATCATGTCCAACGTTTCCTGCGTCGCCAGCACGGCGCCATGGCCGGCGCGGGCATGGTCGGAATGGCCGTGGGTGATCACGGCCCGCTCGACCGGGCGGATGGGATCGATATGGAAGCCGCCGGGCCTGCAGCACAGGCCGTCAGCAGTTGGCAACAGGATGTCTTGCGGGCGCATGCCTGATATATAGGCCGCTCCACCGCATCTTCGAGTCACCGCCCGCCTCGCTTTCTGGTTCCCAATGCCGCTCCGCCTGTTCCTGACTTCCGGCGATCTCATGGCCGACCGCCGCTTCGAGTTCGCGCGTGACCTCCAGCTCAAGGGCGATCTGCCCGCCGCCGCCGATCTCATCGAGCAGGCGCTCGAACTGGCGCCGAATTTCACCTCGGCCTGGTTCACGCTCGGCGAAATCCGCCAGCAGCTCGGCGAGCGCGACAAGGCCATCGCAGCATTTCGCGAATCGCGCCGGTGCGACCCTGGGGATCAGCACGGCGCCGGCCTGCATCTGATCCGCCTCGGCGACACAGAGATGGCGGAGATGCCAAAAGCCTATGTGCAGGCGCTGTTCGATCAATACGCGCCGCGCTTCGAGCACGTGCTGATCAACGATCTCGGCTACCGCGCGCCCTCGCTGATCTTCAAGGCGGTGCTCGCCGCCCGGGTCGCCGCGAAGAAGCCGGCCCTGTTCAAGCGCGCCATCGATCTCGGCTGCGGCACGGGACTCGCGGCGGCCGCGTTCGCGAAACAGGTCGATGAGTTCATCGGTATCGATCTGTCGCCCGGCATGATCAAGGAGGCGCGTGCCACCGAGCTCTACGCCGAGCTCGAAGTCGCCGACATGATCGAAGGCCTGCGCGGCAAGGCCGACGCGAGCGCCAACCTCGTCGTCGCCGCGGACGCGTTCGTCTATCTCTCCGATCTCGCGCCGGTGCTGACCGAGACAAGGCGCGTGCTCGCATCCGGCGGCGTGCTCGCCTTCACGCTGGAGACGCATGACGGCAATGGCATCGTTCTCGGCGAAGGCCTGCGCTATGCCCATTCGGCGGAATATGTCCGCGGCGCGATCGCGAAGGCCGGACTGAAGCTGCTGACGCTGGAGCCGGCGTCGCCGCGCATCGAGAACAACGAGCCGGTGCGGGGCCTCGTGGTCGTCGCCGAGAAAACTTGAGTCTAGGCGCTAATCTTTCTGCAGTTTGAGCGTCATTGCGCCGCCCAGCGACGAACTTCCCACTTGCGAGCCGTGCGGCGAAGCCAGCACAATGCGCGCACCAGGGAGAGAAACAACAATGACGACAAATCCATCGCGGCGCGATGTCAGCGCCGCCGCGCTCGCCACCATTGCCGCATCCGTTCTGCCCGCGCCTTATGTCCGGGCCGCCGAGAAGAAATACGATTCCGGCGCCAGCGACACCGAGATCAAGATCGGGCAGACCGTGCCGCATTCCGGTCCCGGCTCGCTCTACGGCGTGTTGGGGCGCATCGGCGAGGCCTATTTCCAGATGCTGAACGAGAAGGGCGGCATCAACGGCCGCAAGGTCAAGTTTCTCACCATGGACGACGCCTACAGCGCGCCGAAATGCGTCGAGGCGACGCGGCGTCTGGTCGAGCAGGAGGAGGTGCTCGCGCTCTACGGCTCGCTCGGCACCGCACCGCAGACCGCCGTGCACAAATACCTGAACGCCAAGGGCGTGCCGCAGCTGCTGCTCAACACCGGTGCGTCGAAGTGGAATAACCCGAAAGAGTTCAAGTGGACGATGGCGGGGCTGCCGCTCTATCCGACCGAGGCGCGCATCCTGGCGCGGCATGTCGTAGCCGTGAAGCCGAATGCCAAGGTCGGCATCCTCTACCAGAACGACGATTTCGGCCGCGACTTCCTCGGTCCGTTCAAGAAAGTGCTGGCCGATGCCGGCGGCACCGCATCGGTGATCATGGAGCAGACCTACGATCTCACTGATCCCACCGTCGATTCCCAGCTCATCAATCTCTCGAAATCGGGCGCGGATGTTTTCTACAACATCACCACCGGAAAGGCGACGTCGCAGTCGATCCGGAAAGTCGCCGAGCTCGGCTGGAAGCCGCTGCAGCTGCTGTCGGCCGGCTCGACTGGCCGCTCGATCCTCAATGCCGCGGGACTGGAGAACGCCGCCGGCATCGTCGCCATCCGCTACAACAAGGAGGTCGGCCTGCCGAAATGGGAGAAGGACCCCGACGTGATGGCGTTCGAGGAGCTGCGCAAGAAATACACGCCGGCGATCGATCAGGACAACACCATCGCCTTCGCCGGCTACGGCCAGGCCGTGACCATGGGCGAGATCCTGCGCCGCTGCGGCGACGAGCTTACCCGGGCCAATGTGTTGAAGCAGGCCTCCACGCTGAAAGGCTTCCACTCGCCCTATTTCCTCGACGGCGTCACCTACGACTACACGCCCGAGGACTACACACCGATGAAGACGCTCTACATCTCGATCTTCAGCGGCAAGGACTGGGACATCTCGGACAAGCCGATGTCGGAGTAGGAACAGGCTGGTGCTGTAGGGTGGGCAAAGGCGCGCTTGCGCCGTGCCCACCATCGCTCCAAACATCCCAGCGCGAATGGTGGGCACGCTTCGCTTTGCCCACCCTACGAGACCTCGTCGTGACCGCTCCCACCCCTCGACGAACCCGCCGCCACGGCTTACCTGTGATGCCGTGCCGCCCCGCATCCGCAAAATCCCGGCCGAGCCGGCCACGCTGCTGCCGGACCGCTTCCAGAAGTGGTTTGCGGCGCGCGGCTGGTCGCCGCGTGAGCATCAGCTCGCACTGCTGGAGAAGGCGCGCGAGGACCGCTCGGCCTTGCTGATCGCGCCGACCGGCGCCGGCAAGACACTCGCAGGATTTCTGCCGACGCTGGTGGAGCTGAGCGCCCCGCCAGCCTCTCCCGCGAAATCTGTCGTCTCCACCGGCCGCGCCGTGCAACGCAGCGGCGGCCTGCACACCCTCTACATCTCGCCGCTCAAGGCACTCGCGGTCGACATCGCGCGCAATCTGGAGCGGCCGGTCGCCGAGATGAGCCTTCCGATCAAGATCGAGACCCGCACCGGCGATACGCCGGTATCGCGGCGTCAGCGCCAGCGGCGCTATCCGCCGGACATCCTGCTGACGACGCCGGAGCAGCTCGCGCTCTTGCTCTCGTCCGACGACGCGCCGTTCCTGTTCTCGTCCTTGAAGCGCATCGTGCTCGACGAGCTGCATGCGCTGGTGACATCCAAGCGCGGGGATCTCTTGTCGCTCGGCCTTGCGCGGCTGTGGCGGCTGGCGCCGCAGATGCGTGCGATCGGGCTGTCGGCGACGGTCGCCGAGCCGGAATCGCTGGCCCGCTTCCTGGTGCCGCAACCGAAGGACCAGGCCGTATCGGCCGACATCGTCATCGCCGGCGGCGCGGCGCCGCCGCAGGTCGAGATGCTCGACACAAGCGAGCGGCTGCCCTGGGCCGGTCACAGCGCGCGCCACGCGCTTCCGGAAATCTACCAGATGATCAAGGCGAACAAGACCACGCTGGTTTTCGTCAACACCCGCAGCCAGGCCGAGATGCTGTTCCAGAACCTCTGGAGCATGAACGACGACAATCTCGCCATCGCGCTGCATCACGGCTCGCTCGACGTCGCGCAGCGCCGCAAGGTCGAGGACGCCATGTCGGCCGGCAAATTGCGCGGCGTGGTCTGCACCTCCTCGCTCGACCTCGGCGTCGATTGGGGCGATGTCGACCTCGTCGTCAATATCGGCGCGCCCAAGGGATCTTCGCGCCTGATGCAGCGGATCGGCCGCGCCAACCATCGCCTCGACGAGGCCTCGCGCGCCGTGCTGGTTCCGGCCAATCGCTTCGAGGTGCTGGAGTGCCGCGTCGCCATCGACGCCATTGCCGAGAATGCGCAGGACACGCCGCCGCTGCGTACCGGCGCCCTCGATGTGCTGGCCCAGCACGTGCTTGGCTGCGCCTGCGGCGAGCCGTTTTCCCGGACGAACTCTATGCCGAGGTTCGCACCGCGGCGACCTACGCCGATCTCTCGCGTCAGGATTTCGACCACGTCGTCGATTTCGTCGCGTCCGGCGGCTACGCGCTAAAGACCTATGAGCGCTTCGCCCGCATCAAGCAGGACAAGGAGGGACGCTGGCGCGTCGCCAACCCGAAGGTGCGGCAGAGCTACCGGATGAATGTCGGCACCATCGTCGAGGACGACATGCTGAAAGTGCGGCTGGTGCGCTCGCGCGGCGGCGGTTCGGGCTCGACCGGCGTGATCGCCCGCGGCGGCCGTTTGCTCGGCGAGATCGAGGAGGCCTTCATCGAGGGCCTCAGTCCGGGCGACACCTTCGTGTTCAGCGGCGAGGTGGTGCGCTACGAAACCCTTGTCGAGGACCAGGTCTACGTCTCGCGCGCGCACGACAAGGACCCGAAGGTGCCCTCCTACATGGGCGGCAAGTTTCCGCTCTCGACCTATCTCGCCGAGCGTGTCCGCCGCCTGCTCGACGACGGGCGCGCGTGGCAGGGCTTGCCGGAGCAGGTGCGCGACTGGCTGTCGCTGCAAAAGGACGTCTCGCGCGTGCCTGCGGTCCGCGAGCTGCTGGTGGAAAGTTTTCCGCGCGCCAACAAGCACTACATCGTCTGCTATCCCTTCGAGGGCCGCCTCGCCCACCAGACCCTCGGCATGCTGCTGACGCGGCGGCTGGAACGCATTCGCGCCCGCCCGCTCGGCTTCGTCGCCAACGAGTACGCGGTGGCGATCTGGGCGCTCGGCCACATGTCCTTGATGATCCGGAACGGCAAGCTCGATCTCAACGTGCTGTTCGACCCGGATATGCTCGGCGACGATCTCGAGGCCTGGCTCGCCGAATCCGCGCTGATGAAGCGCACGTTCCGCAATTGCGCGATCATCTCCGGCCTGATCGCGCGCCGCCACACCGGCGAGGAGAAGAGCCGCCGCCAGGTGTTGTTCTCGACCGATCTCGTCTACGACGTGCTGCGCAAGCATCAGGCCGACCACGTCCTCTTGCGCGCCGCGCGCGCCGATGCCGCCACCGGCCTGCTTGATCTGCGCCGCCTCGGCGACATGCTGAGCCGCATCCAAGGCCGCATCACCCACCGGGAACTCGACCACGTCTCTCCGCTCGCCGTCCCCGTGATGCTGGAAATCGGCCGCGAGTCAGTCTATGGCGAAGCTGGCGACGAGCTGTTGGCGGAAGCCGCCGACGAGCTGGTCAAAGAGGCGATGGGATAAGAGCAGGTTTTGACGTGACTTTGGGCGCGCCGGTTGCAGGGGATGTCGAGGACATGCGCGTTTCCAGGGTCAGCATCAGCGATGTGACTTTTGCGGCCGATCTCTCCGGCGCCCTGTTCTGGGACGAGCAGCGCCTGCTGGTCGTGTCCGACCTTCATCTCGAAAAGGGCTCCAGCTTCGCCACGCGCGGCGTGCTGCTGCCGCCCTACGATACGCTGGCGACGTTGAGCCGGCTCGCTGCTGTCATCTCCCGCCATGATCCCAAAATCGTCGTCGCGCTCGGCGACAGCTTTCATGATCGCTCCGCGCATGAGCGCCTCTCCGTGGATGACCGCGATGCCGTCGCCGCGCTCCAGAGCGGGCGCGACTGGATCTGGATTTCGGGCAATCACGATCCCATGCTGCCGCGCGACCTCGGCGGCACTGTCGCCGATGAAGTCGCGATCGGCCAAATCACCTTCCGCCACGAGCCGACCGGCGCGCCTGGCGAGATCGCCGGCCATCTCCATCCCAAGGCCCGCGTCTCCGCCCGCGGCCGTTCGATGGAGCGGCGTTGCTTCGCCAGCGACGGGATGCGCGCGGTGATGCCCGCCTTCGGCGCCTATGCGGGCGGCCTCAGCATCCGCGACGCCGCGTTCGCAAAGATCTTTCCCAAGAACGGCTTTGTCGCGCACCTGCTCGGCGACCGCCGCGTCCACGCCATCGCCGCGTCAAGGTGTTACTAGGCCGCGCTCTCGTAGGGTGGGCAAAGCGTAGCGTGCCCACCATCTACAACAGGCGCTGAAAGATGGTGGGCACGGCGCTCCGCGCCTTTGCCCACCCTGTACCCTTTGGGGTTCGCAGCCAGTCTAACGGTGTAGACTGGGAGTGCGGGCCGATCCGCCGGGAGCAGCCTTGCCCACCTGTGTCTTGAACACCGACGTAGGAGCCGCGCCCCGGCAGAGCGGCCGCGGTCGATATCCAGTAGGAGGTTTGCGCCGAGAGCGCCAGTACAGGGATTGATCGAGATCGCGGTGGCCCGCTTTTGAGAGCAAGGAGGTCCCAAAATGATCGAAGATGCACACTGGTTCGCCGGGATCGATTGGGCAACGCAGAGCCATAGCGTTTGCCTGCTGGATGCCGAAGGAAGACAGGTTGCTCGGCGCGAGTTCGCCCATGACGGCGCTGGGCTGACGGAGCTGCGTGACTGGCTGCTTGAGAAGACCAAGGCCGCACCGGGACAGATCGCCGTGGCGATCGAGATGCCGCACGGCCCGGTGGTGGAGATGTTGCTCGAACACGGGTTTGCGGTGTTTGCCATCAATCCCAAGCAGCTCGACCGCTTCCGTGATCGTTTCACGGCAGCTGGTGCCAAGGACGACCGCCGCGATGCCCATGTGCTCGCAGGCTCGCTGCGCACGGATCGCGCGGCCTTCCGCCGGCTTGTGGTTGATGATCCCACGATGATCGAGTTGCGTGAGTGGTCGCGCTTGGCCGACGAACTGCAGCAGGAGCGCACGCGTCTCGCCAACCGTCTTCGCCAGCAGTTGTGGCGCTATTATCCCCAAGCCACCAAGTTGACCGACGATGTCGCCGACGAATGGTTCCTGGCCCTTTGGCAGAAGGTGCCGACCCCGGACAGGGCGGCCAAGGCCAGCGAGAAGGCCATCGCGCGCATCCTGAGTGCATATCGTATCCGCCGTTTCGATGCGGCGGCGGCGCTCAAGATCTTGCGTGAGACCCCGCTGTTCGTGGCGTCGGGCACGACCGAGGCCGCCTGCGCCCACATCCGCAGCCTGGCGGCGCGCCTGCATCTGGTCAATCGGCAGATCAAGGAGGCTCATCAGAGCCTGGACCGTCTCTGTGCCGAGCTCGAAGCAGAGGAGAGCGCCTCGGGGCAGAGCCCGGCGCAGTGCGACGTGACGATCCTACGCTCCTGGCCAGGTATCGGCAGGATCAATCTCGCCACACTGCTCGCCGAGGCCGCAGAGCCCCTGCGCAGACGAGATTACCATGCTCTGCGCGCTTTGGCAGGAGCTGCCCCGGTGACGCGGCAAAGCGGCAAGCAGCGCTTCGTGGTCCGTCGCCTCGCCTGCAACAGGCGGCTGCAGAGCGCGGTCCATCACTGGTCTCGTGTCGCCATGCAACACGATGCGGCCACCCGGAAACGGTATGATGCCTTGCGGGCGCGGGGACATGGCCACGCGCGCGCCTGCGCAGCGTCGGGGATCGTTTGCTCTTTGCCCTCTGCACGACACTCAGGCGGCAGACCCCTTACGATGCGGACTACAACAGCGAAAACATCACCGCGACAGCGTAATCTCATTCCTTTGTTCGGCCGGGCGCGGACCATTCCTTCGTCCCGACCTGACGATCGCCAAGCGTCGCGCGCAGACGATGTCCAGGATGCCGAAGGCACCGGCAAAGCCGGCGCGCAGCGTCCTGGACTGCGTCGAGCACGGCGCTATGCTGGGTTCAGCAAGGACACTTCCCCTTGACGGACGGTAGGAGGTCCTACGAATCTACGCACTTCGCAAACTCACGCCGCCTTCGCTTGCACGTCCTCGCAAAATTCCGCGAGCCGATCTGCCAGCCGCAGCGTCGCGGAGCTCGCGTTCGGCGCGGCCATCAGCGCCACCTCGGTGCGGTTGATCGGCGCAAAGCCGTCTTTGGCGGTCAGCACGCGATGGTCGGCCTGGATCGACATCTCCGACAGAATGCTCAGCCCCATGCCGGCGGCGACCGCGGCTTGGATGCCGGCGAGGCTCGATGACGAATAGGACATGTGCCAGGCGCGGCCGGCGCTTTCCAGCGCGTGGATCGCGCCGGCGCGATAGAGGCAGCCGAGCGGAAAGCCGATCAGCGGCACCGACGGTGCGTTGACGTCGACCGGATGGCTCTTGCTGGTGACCCAGTGCACCCGCTCCGGCCATACCGCGATCGCGCCCTTTGCGCCGGCCTCGCGCTTGAAGAGCGCAAGATCGAGCTCGCCGCGTTCGAGATCGCGGGCGAGATTCTTGCTTTGGTCGGCGCGCACATCGAGCCGCAGGTTCGGATGCGAGCGTGAGAACGCGCCCAGCAATTTTGCCAGCCGATAGGCCGCAAAATCCTCGGGGATGCCGAGCCGGATCGCGCCTTCGCCTTCGTCGCGCAGCACATCGCGCGCCTCCTCGGCGAGCGTGAGCAGCCGCCGCGCATAGGACAGCAGCCGTTCGCCGGCCTCAGTGGGGCGCACATCCTTGCCGTCCCGGTGCAGCAGCACCTGACCGACATCCTCCTCCAGCCGCTTGATCTGCTGACTGACGGTCGATTGCGTGCGGTGGACGCGCTCGCCGGCGCGGGTGAAGCCGCCGGCCTCGACCACCGAGACGAAGCTGCGCAGGAGCTCCAGATCGAGCATCGGCACCTCCATTCGAAAATTCACTGACTGCGAGTTAATCATTTAATTTCCAAATGACAAGCCGGATCCCTAGATCGAGGGCTCAGGAGAATGCCCCCAATGTCCCTCGCCCCCTCAATCCCGCTCCCCCGCAACCGCTTCAACACCCTGCCGCTCGCGATCGGCGTGTTTTGCCTGCTCTGGAGTTATGCCTTTGTCGCCGGCAAGATCGGCGTCACTCATTGTCCGCCGCTGATCCTGCTTGCCGCGCGTTTCTCGCTCGCGGGCGTCTTGATCCTCGGCGCTACGGCTATCCGCGGCGACTGGTCGTTGTCGTGGCGCGATGCCGTGATCTTTGCCGTGCTCGGCATCGCCAACAATGCGCTCTATCTCGGGCTCGGCTACACCGGCCTGCAATCGGTCTCCGCCGGCCTCGGCGGCCTGATCGTCTCGGCCAATCCGGTGTTCACGGCCGCGCTCGCGGCGCTTTTGCTCGGCGAGGGCATGACCTGGCGCAAGGCGAGCGGCCTCCTGCTCGGCATCGTCGGCGTCACCCTCATAGTCTGGCATCGCCTCTCGGTCGGCACCGACAGCCTGCACGGCATCCTCTTCACCCTGGCCTCGCTCGCGTCCATCGTCACCGGCACCATCCTCTTCAAGCTGCTCGCGCCCAAGGGGTCGCTGTGGATCGGCAATGGCGTGCAGAATCTCGCCGCCGGCATCGTGCTGACGCCGGTTGCGCTCACCTTCGCTGATCTTCACGCGATCGATTTCACTCCGAGCCTGATCGGCGCCTTCGCGTTTCTCGTGCTCGGCGGCTCGATCCTGGCCTACTGGCTCTGGTTTCATCTCCTGAAAGTGTGTGGCGCGACCGCTGCCAGTGCCTATCATTTCCTGATGCCGCCGCTCGGCATGCTGTTTGCCTTCATCGTGCTCGGTGAACACGTCGAAGCGCGTGACTTGCTGGGGATCGTTCCGGTGGCGCTCGGCATTTACCTGGTGACGCGCCCCGCAAAGCCCGTCGTGTAAGAGGAGATCCCTGATGCCCGTTTCCATCACCCTGATCGGCGGCCCCACCGCGCTGATCGAGATCGACGGCTTTCGCCTGCTCACCGATCCCACTTTCGATGCCCCCGGCGCCTATCAGCTGCCGCATGTGAAGCTGGAGAAGACCATCGGTCCCGCGATGAAGGCCGATTCGATCGGCCCGGTCGATGCCGTGCTGCTCAGCCACGACCAGCATTCGGACAATCTCGACAATTCCGGCCGTGAATATCTGCTGAAAGCGCCGCGTGCGCTGACGACGGAGGCCGGTGCCAGGCGTCTTGGCGGTCATGTCGAGGGCCTTGCGCCCTGGGCGACCGCGCACCTGAAGGACGATGACGGCAACACGCTGACCGTCACCGCGACGCCGGCGCGCCACGGTCCGGCCGGCATCGAGCCGCTGTCGGGCGACGTCATCGGCTTCGTGGTGCAATCGAGCCGCAAGGACACGCGCCCGGTCTATATCAGCGGCGACACGACCTGGTTCGACGGCGTCGCCGAGGTCGCGCGCCGCTTCAAATGCGGCGTGGTGCTGCCGTTCGCTGGCGCCGCGCAAACGCGCGGGCCGTTCCACCTCACCATGGACACCAACGATACCATCGAGACCGCGCGCGCCTTCCCCGACGCGATGATCGTGCCGCTGCATACCGAGGGCTGGGCGCATTTTCGCCAGAACGGCGAGGACCTGCGCAAGACTTTTGACGTGCTCGGGTTCGGGACGCGGCTGCGGCTGCTGGAGCCCGGCGTGCCGACGGTGATCGAGGCCCCGTAGCCGCCACAGCCGTCATTGCGAGGAGCGAAGCGACGAAGCAATCCAGACTGTCTCCGCGGAGGGATTCTGGATTGCTTCGCTTCGCTCGCAGTGACGAGCGGAGACACTTTCCGTGCTTGAAGAAACGTCTTAATGCGCGGCCGACGCCGACTTCTTCGTCGCGACCGGCTTCGGCGCGGGTTTGCCGTTCGCCTGCGGTGCGGTGTCCCAGCCGCCGTTCGGGGCCGGAACGTTGACGGCGTCGTCGGGCTGCGGCTCGGCGCTGAAGGTCTGGATCGCGAGCTTGGCGGCGGCGAGCGATTGCGGGTCGAGGCGCTTGGCGACGTCGTCACGCTTGGTCGCTGCGTCCGCGTCGCCCTGTCCGGCCGCGAGGGTGAACCATTTGTAGGACTCGGCGAGGTTCTGTTCGACGCCGATGCCGCGGGCATAGAGGATGCCGAGGTTGAACTGGCTGTCGGCGACGCCGCGGTCGGCCGCTTTGCGGAACCACTGCGCCGCGCTCTTGTAGTTGGCGCCGCGTCCGCCGCCGTCGGCGTCGAGCACGGCGAGATTGTGCATCGCCTTGGCGCTGCCGCGCTCGGCGGCCTGCGTGTAGTAGCGGCGGGCGATGTCGGCGTCTTTCTTCACGCCCAGGCCCTTTTCGTAGAGCGTGCCGAGACGGAAGGTCGCGGGCACCACGCCGGCCTGGGCCGCGCGATCGTACCACTTCGCCGCTTCGTCGTAGTTCGCGGCCACGCCCTTGCCCTCGGCAAAGCGCACCCCGATCTCGTAGGCCGCGGTCGCATCGCCTTTCATCGCGGCGGTGCGCAGGCCCGGGCCGCCGATGCCGTCAGGCAGCTTCTCGCTCGGCGGCACCTGGACCGTGCCGAGCCGTGCGCGGCTCATGCCAGACAGCGCGCCGGTGACGTCGCTGGAGGAAGCGGGCGGGTCGGCGCTGCGGCGGGAGCGGGCGGAATTTCGACTGAAGCCGTGTTGCCGGAGCTCGTCGCAGGCGCCGGTGCGGCATTGTTCAGGGACTGCTTCCCGATCGGCGTCGGCGAGGTCATCGACGGCGTGACCTGCTCGGGCGCGGCGGACTTGTTCTCGACCGGCGGCGGCGCCTGCGGCGCGGGCTGGCTCGACGAATTTTCCATCGCCTGCGGCGCCGGCGGCGCGCTGCCGCCTTCGAGCAGGTTCATCGCCATCTTGAAGGTGCCGAGCACGATCACGACCACGCTTGCGCCGACCAGCAGGGAGCGGATCTTCGAGGTGATCGTCGAGGCGCCTTGCTGGGCTTGTGCCTGTGCTTGTCCCTTTCCTGGCCCTTGTCCTTGGTGCGGGCGGCGATCGCGGCCTTGACGCCGCGGGCGGGCTTCTCCGGCGGCTGCGCGGCGGCAGCTTGCGCGGCCCGGCGTGCGGCCGCGATGAAGCTCGACGATGACACCGGCTCCTTCGGCGCGGCGGGAATTTCGCTGATCGCGCTCTCGGACGCGGCAATACGCTCGGACGGCGTGGCGGGGCGGCCGTTCGGACGCGTGCCGGGCTCAAGCGGATGATCCGGCGGCAGTTCGGGCGCGATCGCGGCGCGGGCAGGCGCCGTGTGCGGCTCGAGGATCTCGCTGATCGCACGCGGCGGCACCGGCGCCATCGGCACCGGCGGCGCTGCGGGCGCGGCGGCATGGAATTCACGCGGCGCGGCGACGAAGGTGGAGTGCGCCGGCTGCTGCGCGGCGGCGGGATTCGGCAGCTCGGGTTTCGGATCGTATTTCGGCTGCTGCGGCGGCCGCTGCTCCAGCGCCATCGGCGCCGGCTCGACCGGCGCCGCCATCTGCATGGGCGCGGCCATCGGCATCGGCGCAGGGGCTGGCGGCGCGGTACGCACGGCGCGCAGATCGCCCTCGATCATCGAGAGACGATCGACGACATGGCCGAGCGTGTTGTGGACGGCTTCCAGCGAATCCTGGGTGCTGCGGTTGGTTTCGGCCTGGCTGTAGCGGATGTCGGACAGCTCGCGCTTGACGAGATCGACCATTCCGGAATCGGGAGACGGCGCCGGGTTTCGGCTCTCGGCGAGCGCGGAATAGGTCGCCTGCTGCCGTTCCAGGTGCCGCAGGATGTCGTGCAGCCCGTCCTCGACACGGCTCAGATTGCCGCCGCGCGTATCGGAATTGCTCTCGATCCGCTCCAGCAGATAGGAGACCCGCTGCTCGAGATGCGCGAAGGTCGAGGCCGAGTCGTTGCCGACCGACATGCGGTCGAAACGGTCGGACAGCGCGCGGATCGCGCTTTCCAGATGTTCGGTGCTCTCGGCCGGTTGCGGCCGCTCGCGCGTTTCCAGCGCAGCGGTGAGCGCGGCGATGCGCTGCTCCAGCACGGCAAAGCTGTCGCCGCGGTCCGAGGAGCGATTGACCTGGTCGACCTTGGACGACAACAGCTGCACGTCCTCGGAAAGCCGTGCCAGCGCTTCATTGGAGGCGACGTTCGAAACGATGCCGCGCAGCGCCGAGATCGCGCCTTCGAGCTGGCGCACGGTCGAGGGGTCGTCATTGGCGCGCAGGATCAGATCGAGCTTGGCGCCGAGATTGCGGATCGCCTCGTCGTAGCCGGTGAGCTGCTCGGCCGGCGTCAGCGTGCGCAGCACCTCTTTGATGTCGGCGAGCGCGCGCTCGATGCCTGAGAGCACCTGGACGTCGGTGCCGTTGGAGCGGGTCTCGTCGATGCGACGGTGCAGCGAGCGGATCTCGTTCTCGATCGATTCGATCGCGCGGCGCGGCATCGCCTCGGTGATGGCGTTGCGGATCTCGGCGAGCTCCGCGCGGAAGCCGTTGATCGCCTGCTCGGTATTGTCAGGACGCTGCAGCGATTCGATCTGGCTCGTGATCTTGAGCAGATGGCGTTCGAGCGACGAAAAATCCGGCCCCGGCTGCGGTGGCGGCGGAGCATAGGCAGGCGCGGGCGGCGCCATCGGTGGCGCATGGGGAGCTGCCGAGGGCGCAATCGACGGCGCGGCGCGCGGCGGCATCTGCCGCGGCGTGAAGCCGTCGAGCTCGCTCTGCCGTGCGGTGATCTCGGCGACGGCGACGTCGAACGACGCGGGGCTCAGGGGCGGCGAGCTGCGATAGACTTGTGCGGCGGCGCGCTCGACCGCGTCGGCCTGGCGCTGGCGCGTCTCGACCGGTGCGGCGCGCTGTGGCTGCGGCGGCTGCGCCTGAGGAGGCCGCGAGATCTGCGACAGGCGGGCATCGAGCCGCGAGATCGCGTCATTGAGCTGGCGGGCGACGCCCTGCTCGCGCGACACGTCCTGTCGTGAAGCGTCTTGTCGTGAAGCCTCTTGGCGCGGGGCGGCGGGCTTTGAAATCCGCTCGATCTGCTGGGTGATCGCGTCGAGGCGCTGATGGATATCGGCGACTTCGCGGCTCTCCTGGCTCGATCCCTGGCCCGGCATCTGCTGCGCGCGCGGATCGGGACAATGATCCTGACGTTGGTCCTGGCGCTGCTCGTAAGGCCCGCGAAAGTTCGGCGGGGCAGTTTCGCCGAGCGTGGAATTCAGCCAATCGTTGAGTGACATGCCGGCACGACGCGCAGCAGCCTCGGCCCGCTCCCTGACGGATGGATCGATGCCGTCCACACTCCACGATACGCGCGAATTCATGACTCTGTCCGGTTCCGACTCCGGCGCCCCACCCGACGCCTCCAGTCTCCCCACGCGTCCCGGTTGCAAGACAATCGAATTCGGCGCGGGTCGTCTGCCTCGAAAACCGACTTTTGTCCGTTACGGTAAATAACGGGTTAAGGAACGCAGTCCCGGTGTCTTAAAGTTGGGCGGGGGGACCGGCGAGCGCCCACCGGTGTCATGCTCCGCGAAAGCGGGGCATCCAGTACGCCGCGGCTCCCCGGCTCTAGTCGCGCCGCCTCTGGAATACTGGATCGCCCGCTTTCGCGGGCGATGACAGCGGAGGAAATGGCGAGAGCTCGCGCAGGGTTGGGCCCCTCAGCTCTTCTCCCGCTTGCTGTCGTCCAGCGGGACCACCGTGCCCTTGCCGCTCATCGACGACAGTGCCTCGAGCGCTTCCTCGCAGAAATCGGCCACCATCTGCTCATGCCGCGCGCCGAGCCGGAGCAGCAGCAGATTGCCGAGGTCGAGCACATCGGACGCCGTCCCTTCGGGAAAACGCTTTTTCAGGATCCGCTCGTAATTCTCGTGCCGGTCGCGGTGATGCTCCAGGCGGTCCATCAGATCGGTGCGGATTGGCTCGATGTCGAGGCTGTCGAGCGCATGCAGCCGCACCAGCAGGTCGTCCTTGATCGAGGGCGGGGTGCTCGGCCGCGCGGCCCAGTGCCGCAGCGCTGTTCGGCCTTCGGAAGTGAGCGTATAGATGAGTTTATTGGGCTTGCCGGATTGGACGACCTCGCGGCCCTGGATGTAGCCGCGGTCGCGCAGCTTGGAGAGCTCGCGATAGATCTGCTGGTGGTCGGCCTTCCAGAAGAAGCCGATCGAGGAATCGAACGTCTTGGCGAGCTCGTAGCCCGTCATCGGACGTTCCGTCAGGCATGCGAGGATCGCGTCGCCCAGCGCCATGTGACTTGCCTCCCTGTGACTTTAACCAAGCAGCTTGACTTTATGCGTATCGACGCATATGCGTCAATGTGCATATGCGACGATCCAGGGTCGGGACGCAGAACCGACCGGAAAAGCCAGCGGAATCAACTCCTCGCTACTGTGCATGGGGTTGTTTTCGAGTTTTGGCCAAGGCCTTTGATCCACGGGAGGCATCCTGACAATGACCGGCCTCGACTCCTGGTACGCCTTCATGAAGTCCCATGATGCGAAAGCGCTCTGGGACTTGCTCCATCCGGATGCCATCTTCGAAAGCCCGGTCGTGCACTCGCCGCAGCGCGGGCGCGACATCACGTTCAAATATCTCGCCAGCGCCGAGAAGGTGCTCGGCGGTCCCGGCTTCAGCTATGTCGGCGAGTGGACCAGCGCTGACGGCGCCGTGCTCGAATTCAAGACCATCATCGACGGCATCGAGATCAACGGCGTCGACATCATCAGCTTCGATGCCGAGGGCCGCATCACGAATTTCAAGGTGATGGTGCGTCCGCTCAAGGCCATCAACATGCTGCATCGCCTGATGGCGGAGCAGCTCGCCGCCGCTCAATCATAAACCGACATCATCATTTCAAGGCTTGCCGGGAGACCACCATGCCGATCTACAAAGCCCCCGTCGAAGACGTGAACTTCCTGCTCAACGACGTCTTCCAGATCGACCGCTATGACAATCTCGCCGGCTTCTCCGATGCGTCGAGCGACGTCCGCGAAGCGATCCTTGGCGAAGCCGCCAAGCTCGCGGAAGAGGTGCTCCAGCCGCTCAATCGCGTCGGCGATCTCGAAGGCTGCAAGCGCGCCGATGACGGCAGCGTCACCACGCCGAAGGGTTTCAAGGACGCGTTCAAGCAGGTCGCCGAGGGCGGCTGGCTCGGCCTGTCGGCGCCGACCGAGTTCGGCGGCCAGGGCCTGCCGGTGACGCTCTCGCAGGCGGTCAACGAATTCCAGATCTCCGCCAACATGGCGTTCTCGATGTATGGCGGCCTCACCATGGGCGCGACCGCCGCGCTGATCGTTCATGGCACGCCGGAGCAGAAGCAGACTTACGTGCCGAAGATGGTCGCCGGCGAATGGACCGGCACCATGAACCTGACCGAGCCGCATTGCGGCACCGATCTCGGCATGCTCCGCACCAAGGCGGTGCGCCAGGCGGACGGCAGCTTCAAGATCACCGGCACCAAGATCTTCATCTCGGCCGGCGAGCATGATCTCGCTCCGAACATCATCCACCTCGTGCTCGCCCGCATCGAGGGCGCACCCGCCGGCATCAAGGGCGTCTCGCTGTTCGTGGTGCCGAAATTTCTGGTGAATGCCGATGGTTCGGTCGGCGAGCGCAACGGCGTCGTCTGCGGTTCGATCGAGCACAAGATGGGCATCCACGGCAATTCGACCTGCGTGATGAATTACGACGGCGCCACCGGCTGGCTGATCGGCGAAGAGAACAAGGGCATGCAGGGCATGTTCGTGATGATGAACGAGGCCCGCCTCGGCGTCGCCGTGCAGGGCCTCGCGCAATCCGAGGTCGCCTATCAGAACGCGGTCGCCTATGCCCGCGAGCGCATCCAGGGCCGTTCGCTCACCGGCGTGAAGGCGCCGGACAAGCCGGCCGACCCGATCATCGTGCATCCCGACGTGCGCCGCACGCTGCTCTCGATCCGCGCTTTCAACGAGGCCGCGCGCGCCTTCGTGATGTGGACCGCGCTGAAGAGCGACGTCGCCCACCGTTCCGAGGACCCGAAGGACCGTCAGGCCGCCGACGACCACATGGGCCTGATGACGCCGGTGCTGAAAGGCTTCCTCACCGATTACGGCTTCGCCAACGCGGTGCAGGCCCAGCAGATGTATGGCGGCCACGGCTACATCGCCGAGCAGGGCATGGAGCAGTTCGTGCGCGATGCGCGCATCGCCATGATCTATGAAGGCGCCAACGGCATCCAGGCGCTCGACCTCGTCGGCCGCAAGCTGCCGCGCGACGGCGGCCGCGCCATCATGGCGTTTTTCGGCGAAGTCATGGCCTTCGCCAAGGAGAACGGCGGCGACGAGGCGCTCAAGCCCTTCATCACCCCGCTCTCGGCTTCGCTCGGCCATCTCCAGCAGGCCACCACGTGGCTGATGCAGAACGCGATGGCGAAGCCGGACAATGCCGGCGCCGCCGCGACCGATTATCTCCATCTCTTCGGCTTCGTCGCCCTCGGCTACATGTGGGCGAAGATGGCTAAGGTCACGCAGGCCAAGATTGCCGCCAGCAGGGCGACGCCCTATCTCTCGACCAAGCTCGTGACCGGCCGTTTCTTCATGGAGCGGATGCTGCCGGAGACCGCGGCCAATCTCGCGCGCATCCAGTCGGGCTGCGCCACCATCATGGAACTGCCGGCGGAAGCGTTCTGAGTCTGCTTCCGCGCTATCAAATTTCGAACAACAGATCAGGAGGGCGTCATGCCTGAGGCATTTATCTACGATCACGTCCGCACCCCCCGCGGCCGCGGCAAGGCGGACGGCGCGCTGCATGAAGTCACGGCGCTCGCGCTCGCCACCGTGCCGCTGAAGGCGCTGAAGGACCGCAACAATTTGCCGGAGGATTCCGTCGACGACGTCGTGCTCGGCGTGGTCGATCCGGTCGGCGAGGCCGGCTCCGACATCGCGCGTTTCGCTGCGCTCAAGGCAGGTCTCGGCGAGGCTGTCCCCGGCGTGCAGATCAGCCGCTTCTGTGCCTCCGGTCTCGACGCCGTGAACTTTGCGGCCGCGCAGGTGATGAGCGGTCAGCATGAACTGGTGATCGGCGGCGGCGCCGAATCCATGAGCCGCGTCGGCATCGGCGCCTCGGGCGGCGCCTGGCCGATGGATCCCTCCATGGCCGTGCCAGCCTACTTCATGCCGCAGGGCGTCTCGGCTGACCTGATCGCCACCAAATACGGATTCTCGCGCGATGACGTCGATGCCTATGCGGTACAGAGCCAGCAGCGCGCGGCCAAGGCTTGGGACGAAGGCCGCTTCAACAAGTCCGTGGTGCCGGTGAAGGACATCAACGGCCTCACCATCCTCGCCAAGGACGAGCACATGCGACCCTCGACGACGATGCAGTCGCTGGCGCAGCTGCAGCCGTCGTTCACGATGATGGCGCAGATGGGTGGCTTCGACGGTGTCGCGGTGCAGTCGCATCCCGAGATCGAGCGCGTCAACTACTTGCACCACGCCGGCAATTCGTCGGGCATCGTCGACGGCGCCGGCGCCGTGCTGCTCGGC
This sequence comes from Bradyrhizobium sp. RDM12, assembly GCF_051917485.1. Classification (NCBI taxonomy): domain Bacteria; kingdom Pseudomonadati; phylum Pseudomonadota; class Alphaproteobacteria; order Hyphomicrobiales; family Nitrobacteraceae; genus Bradyrhizobium; species Bradyrhizobium sp. RDM12. The sequence goes on along the minus strand of NZ_CM133064.1, from coordinate 685,530 downwards.
AGCAAGGAAGCGGGTGCGAAGTACGGCCTCAAGCCCCGCGCAAAGATCCGCGCGTTCGCCAATGTCGGCTCCGAGCCGGCGATGATGCTGACGGGTCCGGTCGACGTCACCGAAAAGCTGTTCGCGCGGTCCGGCATGAAGAAGTCGGATATCGACCTGTTCGAGCTCAACGAGGCTTTTGCCTCGGTCGTGCTGCGCTACATCCAGGCGTTCGACATCGACAACGCCAGGATCAACGTCAATGGCGGCGCCATCGCGCTCGGCCATCCGCTCGGCGCAACCGGCGCGATGATTTTGGGCACGGTGCTCGACGAGCTCGAACGTACCAACAAGTCCACCGCTCTGGTCACGCTGTGCATCGGCGGCGGCATGGGCACCGCGACCATCATCGAGCGCGTGTAAGGGTAGGGGAGCAAGCAATATGGCTTACAAGAACTTTAGCGTCGAGACCGATTCCGACGGCATCGCGCTGGTCACCTGGGACATCCCGGGCCGCTCGATGAACGTGCTCGACGACACCTCGACCAGCGAGCTCGACGCGATTGTCAAGGCAACCACGGCTGACGCCGCGGTGAAGGGCGTCGTCATCACCTCGGCGAAGGAGGCGTTCTGCGCCGGTGCCGATCTGTCCATGCTCGAAGGCATGAACCAGGCCTACGCAAAGGTCTTTGGCGAGCAGGGCGAGACCGCCGCGAACCAGATGCTGTTCGACCAGAGCCGCCGCTTCTCGCAGGTGCTGCGCTCGATCGAGACGTCCGGCAAACCCTGGGCCGCCGCGATCAACGGCCTCGCGCTCGGCGGCGGTTTCGAGATCACGCTGTGCTGCCACTACCGGGTGGCCGCGGAGAACCCCAAGACGCGCCTCGGCCTGCCCGAGGTCAAGGTCGGTCTGTTCCCCGGCGCCGGCGGCACCCAGCGCGTGCCGCGCCTGGTGCCGCCGCAGGACGCCATGACGATTTTGCTCAAGGGTGACCCTGTCACGATCGAGAAGGCCAAGGCGCTGAACCTGATTCACGCCATCGTCCCCGCTTCTGATCTGATTGAGGCGGCGAAGAACTGGATCAAGGGCGGCGGCAAGGCCGTCGCGCCTTGGGACGAGAAGGGCTTCAGGCTGCCCGGCGGGCCGGTGTTCTCCAAGGCCGGCATGATGATGTTCCCGGCCGGCAACGCCATCTATCGCCGCGAGACCTACGACAACTATCCGGCCGCGCGCGCGATCATGAGTTGCGTCTATGAAGGCCTGCAGTTGCCGATCGACGCCGCGCTGCGCGTCGAGTCGCGTTATTTCACCTCCGTGCTGCGCTCGAAGGAAGCGGCCGCGATGATCCGCAGCCTGTTCCTGTCGATGCAGGAGCTCAACAAGGGCGCGCGCCGTCCGAAGGACGTGCCCGCAACCAAGGTGAAGAGGATTGCCGTGATCGGCGCCGGCTTCATGGGCGCGAGCGTCGGCTACGTCTCGGCCCGTGCCGGCCTCGACGTCGTCCTGATCGACCGCGACCAGGAGAGCGCCGACAAGGGCAAGGCGCACGCGCAGAAGGTGATCGAGGATCAGATCAAGAAGGGCCGCGCCAAGCCGACCGACGCCGAGGCGCTGCTCGCGCGCATCACGCCGACCGCGGACTATGCCGCGCTGAAGGACGTCGACCTCGTCATCGAGGCCGTGTTCGAGGACCGCAAGGTCAAGGCGGAGACCTTTGCCAAGGCGCAGGAGTATCTGAAGCCGGACGTGATCTTTGCGTCCAACACCTCGACGCTGCCGATCACCTCGCTGGCCGAGGGCTTCAAGGATAAGGGCAAGTTCGTCGGCATCCACTTCTTCTCGCCGGTCGAGAAGATGATGCTGGTCGAGATCATCAAGGGCAAGAACACCGGCGATGTCGCGCTGGCAACGGCGCTCGACTACGTCCGGCAGATCGGCAAGACGCCGATCGTTGTCAACGATAGCCGCGGCTTCTTCGCCAATCGCTGCGTCGGCCGCTACGTCGCCGAGGGCAACGAGATGTTCCTGGAAGGCGTACCGCCGGCGATGATCGAGAACTGCGCCAAGATGGCCGGCATGCCGGTGGGCCCGCTGTCGCTCTCGGACGAAGTCGCGCTCGACCTCGGCCTCAAGATCATGAAGGCGACCGAAGCCGATCTCGGCCCCAACGCCATCAACCCCGACCAGAAGAAGCTGATGGTCGAAATGGTCGAGAAGCAGGGCCGCCTGGGCCGCAAGAACAGCAAGGGCTTCTACGACTATCCCGAGAAGGGCAAGGGTCAGAAGAGCCTATGGCCGGGCCTGTCCGCGCTGCAGCCGAAGCAGCTCGATCCCGACACGCTCGACGTCGAGGAGCTGAAGCAGCGCTTCCTTGTGGTGCAGGCGGTGGAAGCCGCGCGCACAGTCGAGGATCACGTCATCACCGATCCGCGCGAGGCGGATGTCGGCTCGATCCTCGGCTTCGGCTTCGCGCCGTTCACCGGCGGCACGCTGTCCTACATCGACTTTATGGGCACGAAAAAGTTCGTCGAGCTCTGCCACAAGCTCGAAGCCAAATACGGCTCGCGCTTCACGCCGCCGAAACTTCTCGAGGAGATGGCGGCAAAGGGCGAAACCTTCTATGGCCGCTTCGCGCCGAAGAAGGCGGCTGCGTAAGCCTGACTCGAAGCTCCTCACACATTCGTGACGACAAAAAAGGCCGGATCAACCAATCCGGCCTTTTCGTTATTCAAGGAATCCCCGCATCACGCGGTCTGCGCCAACCCTTCTTTCTTCAGGGCTTCCTGCACTTTCGGCCGGGCCGTGACGCGGGCCTTGTAGGCCATGAGGTTCGGCATCGCCGACAGGTCGAACTTCATCCGGTCGCCCCAGGTCAGCATTGTGAAGAGATAGCCGTCGGCGACCGTGAAATGCTTGCCCATGAGGTAGTCGCGACCGGCGAGCTGGCTGTCGATATATTTCAGCTTGCCCATGACGCGGTCTTTGAAGAACGCCTTGGCCTCGTCGTTCAGCGCCGGCGCGAACAGCGGGCCGAAGCTCTTGTGCACCTCGGAGGTGAGGAAGTTCAGCCATTCGAGCAGCTTATAGCGCTCGGAACTGTCGCGCGCGGGCGCCAGAGCCTTGGCCGGGGCCCTGTCGGCGATCATCTGGACAATGACCGGGCCTTCGGTCACGATCTCGCCGCTGTCGAGGCCCAGCGCCGGGACCTGACCCTTCGGATTGACCTTCAGATAGTCTTCACCGTTCTCGAGCTTCTTGGCCCGGATATCGACCTTCACCAGCTCATAGGGTAGGTCGGCCTCCAGGAGCGCGATATGGGGGGATAGCGAGCAGGCGCCGGGCGAATAATACAGTTTCATGGAATTTCCTCCTCTTGACGCTTGGTTGGGGCGAAAGAACGCCTACATGCACCTGCATGCAATAGTCAAGATTGATGCAGGTGCATCGAGTGAGATAAGAAGCGGACGACGAGTTTGAGCGGGACCATGAAACGCAAACCATCGACCGAGGCAACCAGTGCCTGGATCCGCCTGATGCGGGTGCAGAGCCGTGTGCTCGACTGCGTCGAGCAGGATCTGAAGAAGGCCGGCTTCCCGCCGCTGGCATGGTACGACGCGCTGCTCGAATTGTCTCGCGCGCCGAGCGGAGAGCTGCGCCCGGTCGAACTCGAGCGGCAGATGCTGATCCCGCAATACTCCACCTCGCGCCTGATCGACCGGTTGGTCGATGAGGGACTTGCCTCCCGGCGCGAATGCAAGATCGACAAGCGCGGCCAGTTCGTCGAGATCACGGAGGCCGGCCGCGAGTTGCAGAAGCGGATGTGGGGCGCCTATTCGGCTGCGATCGAGAAATATGTCGGCTCGAAGCTGTCCGATGCCGATGCCGTCAAGCTCAGCGGTCTGCTCGACCGCCTGGGTTGCTCGTGCGGCGAGATGAAGCTGCCGCCCGTCGTCAACGCCAACGAAACCTCGCCGTCGCGATGACCGCGCGGCAAACCAGCACGTCTGCGCGCCCGGTGGGTTCGCGGATCATCCCATCACCCGCGCGCATTCGATCGAAGCGCTTCTGATTAGAGTTTGATTTGATATGGCGCGAGACCAGATCGATATGACGCCGCTGCAATCGCGCGACGAACTCGTTGCGTGGTTCGAGGCCGGCTGCAAGGACCCGTCCGAATTCCGCATGGGCACCGAGCACGAGAAAACGCCGTTTACGCTCGTGGGCCACCGTCCGGTACCTTATGAGGGCGCGCGCGGTATCGGCGCACTGCTCGAAGGCATGAAACTCCTGCTCGGCTGGGAGCCGATCATGGAGAAGGGCAACATCATCGGCCTCTACGACGTCACCGGCGGCGGTGCGATCTCGCTCGAGCCCGGCGGACAATTCGAGCTCTCCGGCGCGCCGGTCGAGAACGTGCATCAGACCCAGAGCGAGCTGATGGCGCATCTGGCGCAGGTGCGCGAGATCGCGACCCCGCTCGGCATTGGTTTTCTTGGTCTCGGCATGACGCCGTCCTGGTCGCGCGCCGACATCCCGGTGATGCCCAAGGGCCGCTACAAGATCATGACCAATTACATGCCGAAGGTCGGTCAATACGGCCTCGACATGATGTACCGGACCTGCACGGTGCAGACCAATCTCGACTTCTCGTCCGAAGCCGACATGGTCAGGAAGCTGCGCGTCTCGCTCGCGCTGCAGCCGGTCGCGACCGCTCTGTTCGCCAATTCGCCGTTCACCGAAGGCAAGCCGAACGGCTTCCTGTCCTTCCGCTCCGAGATCTGGCGCGACACCGACAATGCGCGCGCGGGCATGATGCCCTGGGCGTTCGAGGACGGCATGGGTTTCGAGCGTTACGTCGACTATGCGCTCGACGTACCCATGTATTTCGTCAAGCGCGGCGAGGATTACATCGACGTGTCGGGCTCCTCGTTCCGCGCCTTCTTCGACGGCCGCAACAACAATCTGCCGGGCGAGCGTCCCACCCTGTCGGACTGGGCCAATCATCTTTCGACGATCTTCCCCGAAGTGCGGCTCAAGCGCTACCTCGAGATGCGCGGCTCCGACGGCGGCCCGTGGGGCCGTCTGCCGGCGTTGTCTGCGTTTTGGGCTGGGCTGCTCTATGACGACGTATCGCTCGACGCCGCCTGGGACTTGGTGAAGCACTGGACCGCGCCGGAGCGCCAGGCCCTGCGCGACGACGTGCCGCGCTTCGGCTTCAAGGCGCGGATCAAGGACCGTTATCTGTTCGAGGTGGCCAAGGAGTGCCTCGTTCTGGCACATGCGGGGCTGCGTCGCCGCGGCCGCATCGATGCGATCGGTCGCGACGAGACCCGGCATCTGGAGCCGCTCGATCGCATCATCGATTCCGGCCGAACCCCGGCCGAGGAGATGCTCGAGAAGTTCAACGGCGCCTGGAACGGTTCGGTGGAACCGGCCTACGCGGAATACGCGTTCTAGAGCTTGTTCGAGCATGATCTTCGCCGAAAACCGGCGTCACGGTTTTCTGGATCATGCTTTAGGTCCACGACCGGGTTTTAGGCCGTTCATCGCCCATACAGGTTTGCGGCGATCAAATGACGGGCCGAAAAACCTGAGCGCCGTCAATAATTCGAAAGCTGTTCCGATGGGGAAGGGCCGCCTGCCCGGGGCCGTCATGGCCAAGGTCTTGGCCAGCGTCGTGGCTTGCGTCACGCTGCTGTCGCTCGTCTTTGCGAGCGGGCTTGCGCGCGCCCAGACGGCGTTCGACCGCCCCGGCGGCGATTATTTCAACGCGCCGGTCACATCGGGCGATCCCGAGGATTGCGCGCTGCTCTGCGAGCGCGATCGCAAATGTCGATCGTGGAGCTTCAGCTATCCCGATATCGACGGCGCTGCGGCGGTGTGCTGGCTCAAAAATACCGTGCCGCCGCGACAGCCCGCCAATTGCTGTATCTCCGGTGTGCGCGGCGCCGGAGTGATCGAGCCGCGCGTCGAGGGCGTGGAGACTTCGATCGACAGGCCCGGTGGCGATTTGCGCAACTTCGAGCTCAAGGAAGGCGAAGGCGAGAACCTCTGCAAGGCCGCCTGCACCGCCGACAACAAATGCCGCGCTTTCACCTATGCCCGTCCCGGCTATACGGGCCGAGAAGCGCGCTGCTTCCTGAAAAAGGAGATCAAGCCACCGCGGCGGAAGGCGGGGTTCACGTCAGGTGTGGTGAGATAGGCCCGCCTGCGTTAGAGCTGCCGTAGGGTAGGCAAAGGCGCGAACCGTCGTGCCCACCATCTTTTCGCAATCGCGGCGAGACGTGGTGGGCATGCTTCCACTTTCGCTCCTAGCTTCGGCGGACAAATCGCTTGGGCCACTCTACGAGATCTCATTCCGCAGGCATCACCGTGGCCTCCGGCCACAGCGCTTTCCATCGCGCTGCCTTCGCGGCGTAATTCGCCGCGGAAAAAATTCACGGCCAGGTTGGGCCGCACGACCAGTCTCTCGACGTCGTCGAACCCATGCGGCGCGTAAACCTGATGGCCGTCGTCCACACGCCTCAGGCCGACTTGCGTGTTCTGCGTGAGGAACCGGTCGATGCCGTCGGTCGCGCGCATCAAGGGCGGATAGGGCAGGCCATGCTTGCCGGGATACCAAAGATGCACGCGCGCCTGGTTGCGAATCTCGATCCTGGCGCCGAGATGCCCGAGCCGTTCATGAAGCGTGCGGATCACGGCGTCTTCAGCTTCCCACGAGGTGTCAGGGTCGAAATAGAACGCGTCGTAATCGGAGATGCCGTAGTCGATTGCGCGGCCCGTCAGCACGTTCCAGACCGTCTGCGCCAGGCAGCCCGCCACCAGCCACGCATCCGGCAGTGCGAGGCGGTGGACTTCGTCAAGGATCGCGACGTTGATCGGGTTTTTCAGCGCCAACGCAAGGAAGCGCGCCTCATCCATTGCGCCACTCACGCGCCTCGAAATCCGCTCGCGCCGCCTTCGATGCCAGCGCGCGCCAACGTCGGCGTAGAAGCGGCTCCACGGTCGTGTGCGTGGCCTTGGACAGGCGGATCAGCACGATCGGATAGTCTCGGTAGTGATCGGTGAAATAGAAAATCTTCGGCTGGCTCTCGACCAGCATCGCACGCTCGTCGACTGGGACATCCGGCATCACCAGGCTGTCGCCATCCTCTTTCAGGCGCGCCAACATCTTCTTGCGCACTTTCAGCGCCGGCGTGCCGTAAGAGGTGCCGTCCTCGACCTCCGGCCACGTCAGCGCAAATTTTCTGACGTCGTCGAAGGTCATTGGATCAACGCCTGGGGATCAGCTCAGTGCACCGCGGTGAAGAACCGCGCGAGCCGGAAGCCGGAGAGCCAGGTCCACACCGGCTGGCCGCGCATGCCAAGATCCCATGAGCCGAGAACGGCATCGGCACGGCCGACGAGATTGTTGATCGGCAGCAGGCCGACGCCGCCGGAGCGCAGCGGCACGCGGCTGTCGGCCGAGTTGTCTCGGTTATCGCCCAGCACGAACAGATGCCCGGCCGGCACTGTCACCTCCTGCGTGTTGTCGAGCGGACCGTTGTCGCGCATCTTGAAGATCAGGTGCTTGACGCCGTTCGGCAGCGTCTCGACATAGCGGTAGGCAGGCTCGCTGCCGCCATTGTCGTCCTCGGCGGCACCAACGCCATCCGGCTTCAATTCCGCGGGACGATCGTTGACGAAGAGCTGGCCCTGGCGCATCTGGATGCGGTCACCGGGCAGGCCCACGACGCGCTTGACCCAAGCCTGCGAGCGGTCGCCGGGCCAGCGGAATACGACGACGTCGCCTTGCTTCGGCGTTTCCGCGAAGACGCGGCCGGTTTCCGGCAGGTTGATCTGGATCGGCAGCGACGATGTGCCGTAGCCATAGGGGAATTTCGAAGCCAGCAGGGCATCGCCGATCAGCAGCGTCGGCTCCATCGAGCCCGATGGCACGTAGAAAGGTTCAGCCAGCGCGCCCTTGGCGATGAAGACGGCTGCGACGATGCCGGCGAGCTGCATGAGCTGACCGGCCCAGCCGCTGCTCTTCCGCTTGGTGCTGACAGTTACTTTTTCAACGCTCATGCGCCCGTTCCACCCACCGTAATGCGTTCCATCAGCAGCGACGGCTGGCCGACGCCGACCGGCACGCCCTGCCCGTTCTTGCCGCAGGTGCCGATGCCGGTATCGAGCGCGAGATCGTTGCCGATCATGCGGATGCGATGCAGGTCGGTCGGCCCGTTGCCGATCAGCATGGCGCCCTTCAGCGGCGCGCCGATCTTGCCGTTCTCGATCTTGTAGGCCTCGGTGCACTGGAAGACGTATTTGCCCGAGGTGATGTCAACCTGTCCGCCGCCGAAATTCGCGGCGAACACGCCATTCTTTACCGACGCGAGAATCTCGGCCGGATCGCGGTCGCCTGCGAGCATGTAGGTGTTGGTCATGCGCGGCATCGGCACATGGGCATAGCCCTGACGGCGGCCGTTGCCGGTCGGCTTCATGTTCATCAAACGCGCGTTCTGGCGGTCCTGCATGTAGCCGACCAGGATGCCGTCATCGATCAGCACGGTGCGATTGGTCGGCGTGCCCTCGTCGTCGATCGACAGCGAACCGCGGCGCGAGGCTATGGTGCCGTCGTCGACCACGGTGACGCCCTTGGCCGCGACCTGCTGGCCCATCAGGCCGGCGAAGGCCGACGTCTTCTTGCGGTTGAAGTCGCCCTCGAGGCCATGACCGACCGCTTCATGCAGCATCACGCCGGGCCAGCCGGCGCCGAGCACGACGTCCATCTCGCCGGCAGGGGCGGGAATCGATTCCAGATTGACCAGTGCCTCGCGCAGCGCGCCGTCGGCAGCGTCGCGCCAGTTCTTGCTCTCGATGAATTCGGCATAGCCGGCGCGGCCGCCATAACCCTTGCTGCCGCTCTCCTGGCGGTCGCCCTGGCCGGCGACGACGGAGACGTTGACGCGCACCAGCGGGCGGATGTCGCGATAGCTCTCGCCGTCAGGCCGCAGGATCTCGACCGCCTGCCAGGTCGCACCCAGGCTGACGCTGACCTGCCGCACCCGCGGATCCTTGTCGCGCAGATAGGCGTCGATTTCGGCGAGCAGCTTGACCTTGGTCTCGAAGCCCGGCGCGTCCAGCGGATTGTCGTCACTATAAAGCCGCACGTTGGTATGCGCTGGCGGCGCGGCAAAGCTGCCGGAATAGCCGCCGCGGACGGCGGCCACCGCGTCGGCGGCGCGAATCAGCGCCGGCAGCGACACGTCGGACGAATGCGCATAGCCGACCGCATCGTCCTTGACCGCGCGCAGGCCGAATCCTTGCGAGGTGTCATAGGTCGCCTGCTTCAGCCGCCCATTGTCGAACATCAGCGCTTCGGTCTGGCTGTATTCCAGGAACAATTCGCCGTCGTCGGCACCGGCAAGGCCGCGTGCGACCTCATGGCGAACCTGATCGCGGTCGAGATTGGCGCGGTCGAGCAGGGAAGTTGTGGCAGGATTTGTCATGCGTCCGTCCATTATCGGGGGGATGTGAGGCAAGATAATGGTTTTGGACTGGTTCCGCGAGGGCGCGAAGCCTCACATTACGGAAACAATAGGTAGCCTCGCCGCTGATCAGCGCCTACGGCAGCTTGTCATAGCCCTCGCCGAGCCCGTTCAGGCTGAACGGGAAGCCGATGCCTTCCTCAGGCGTCTCGAAGATAATGAAGGTCGCGGTCTTGGCACTGCGGAGCTGGCCGAGCAGCTTGTCGTCCATGACGACTTCGGCGACGCAGCCATTGGGCAGACAGCGGACGAAGCCGGCGCGGCCGACGTCCTGATTGTCGAGCTTCAGCCCGAGGCCGGAGGGCAGCAACACGCCGAGCGGGGCGACCACCCGCATCAGGCGGCTCTTCTGGTCGGCAGTCTTGAGCACGATCACAGTGAGACCGGCGTTGGAGCGGTCTTCCGCCACCACGCTCTGGATCAGGGCGCATTGCTCAGCCTGGGCGCCCGGCGGGGTGTCACAGCGGATCTGCCAGTCGCCATGGACGGAGCGCACCGCGCCCTGTGCATGGGCGAGGGTGGGCAGGGCCAGGAAAAGGGCGACAGCCAGGAAGCCGATCAGCGCCATCAGGCCATCAGCCGGTCTTGCCATGCATCTCGAAAGCCCCATCGGGGTCGGTCCCTCTGCTCGCTTGGGTCGCTCGCGCTGCTGGACTGATACGGCAATGACGGCGTCTTGAAGGCAATTCCCAAGCAAATCCCGCGCCGCCCAAGCCCGCCATCGCCGGCACGAATCAGGTTCCTGCGCAACTGTCCGCCAGTGCCTACCGCGGGCAATTCAGCTGTCAAGCCGCGGCATCCCGGGAAACGGTATTTTTGTCTGATCTTGCTGGGAAATCTCTTACGGGTGATGGCAGAAAGAGAGGCCTCAAGACTGCATTGCGATAGATCAAGAATTATGGTTTGAGAGGCTTGATTTCGGCGTTTGAGCGATCTGGCCCCAATTCCTCTTAGAGGTATTCTTGCGCGGCGGTTTGTCGGACGGGCGGGTCGAATAAGCATTTCCCGGAAATAGGGCAATGCATCTGGGGTGATTTCGTAAGGGGAGCGCGAGCGGCATGACGATGTCGAAGAGTCGGGTGGGCCGGCATTTGCTGGGATTGGCCACCATCGCCTTGGTGGCGGCTGGCATCACGCTGGCGACGGGCGGCGTGGCATTTGCCGAACTCGGGCAGCCGGAGCCGTGGGAATGGCACCTTCAGGGCTCCGCGTCTCCGGTGATGGACAATATCGTCTGGTTCCACAACTTCTTGTCCGTGCTCATTATCGTGATCACGCTGTTCGTGCTGGCACTGCTCGTGATCGTGGTCGTAAAGTTCAACGCGAGGGCCAATCCGGTGCCGTCGCGGACCACCCACAACACGCTGATCGAGGTGGCGTGGACCCTGGTCCCGGTGCTCATTCTGGTCGGCATCGCGGTGCCGTCGTTCCGCCTGCTGTTCCTTGAGCTCGACGTGCCGAAGGCGGACCTGACCATCAAGGCCACCGGCAAGCAGTGGTACTGGTCCTACGCCTATCCGGACAACGGCAAGTTCGAATTCGATTCGCTGATGGCCCAGGACAAGCAGCCCCGGCTGCTCGGCGTCGACAATGAGATGGTGGTGCCGGTCAACAAGGTGATCCGCGTTCAAGTCACCGGCGCCGACGTCATCCACGCCTTCGCGATGCCGGCTTTCGGAGTGAAGATCGACGCCATCCCGGGCCGGTTGAACGAGACCTGGTTCAAGGCCACCAAGACGGGCATGTTCTACGGCCAGTGCTCGGAATTGTGCGGCAAGGACCATGCCTTCATGCCGATCGCCATTCGCGTGGTGAACGACCAGGAGTTCGCCTCCTGGGTTGAATCGGCGAAGAAAAAGTATGCGAGCGGCGGCACCAGCACTTTCGCCTCCGCAGCCGGCCCGACGCAGTAGGCGCCGGGCGACGGCTTGAGGGACTGAAAGCGACATAAAGGGCGGGACCTCCAAAGGTCCGAATGGGACGCAAGGCAGGATTTGAAAATGGCAACCAGCGCAGCGGCACACGGCGATCACGCGCATGACCACGAGCACGCCCATCCGACCGGATGGCGGCGCTACGTCTATTCGACCAACCACAAGGACATCGGCACGATGTACCTGATCTTCGCGGTCATCGCCGGCATCATCGGTGCTGCGATGTCGATCGCGATCCGTGCCGAGTTGATGTTTCCGGGCGTGCAAATATTCCACGAGACGCACACCTATAACGTGTTCGTGACCTCGCACGGGCTGATCATGATCTTCTTCATGGTCATGCCCGCGATGATCGGCGGCTTCGGCAACTGGTTTGTGCCGCTGATGATCGGCGCGCCTGATATGGCGTTCCCGCGCATGAACAACATCTCGTTCTGGCTGCTGCCGGCCTCCTTCAGCCTGTTGCTGATGTCGACCTTCGTCGAGGGCGAGCCGGGCGCGAATGGCGTCGGCGCCGGCTGGACCATGTATGTGCCGCTGTCGAGCACCGGGCATCCGGGTCCGGCCGTCGACTTCGCGATCCTGTCGCTGCATCTGGCGGGCGCCTCTTCGATCCTTGGCGCCATCAACTTCATCACCACGATCTTCAACATGCGCGCGCCCGGCATGACCCTGCACAAGATGCCGCTGTTCGTGTGGTCGATCCTGGTGACGGTGTTCCTGCTGCTGTTGGCGCTGCCGGTTCTCGCCGGTGCGATCACGATGCTGCTCACCGACCGCAATTTCGGCACGACGTTCTTCGCGCCCGACGGCGGCGGCGACCCCGTGCTGTTCCAGCACCTATTTTGGTTCTTTGGTCACCCCGAGGTGTACATCCTGATCCTGCCCGGCTTCGGCATGATCAGCCAGATAGTCTCGACCTTCTCGCGCAAGCCCGTGTTCGGCTATCTCGGCATGGCCTATGCCATGGTCGCGATCGGCGGTATCGGCTTCGTGGTGTGGGCGCACCACATGTACACGGTCGGCATGTCCTCGGCGACGCAGGCCTATTTCGTCGCCGCGACGATGGTGATCGCGGTTCCCACGGGCGTGAAGATCTTCTCATGGATTGCCACGATGTGGGGCGGCTCGATCGAATTCCGCGCCCCGATGCTCTGGGCCGTGGGCTTCATCTTCCTGTTCACGGTCGGCGGCGTCACCGGCGTCGTGCTGGCGAATGCGGGCGTCGACCGCGTGCTCCAGGACACCTACTACGTCGTCGCGCACTTCCACTATGTGCTATCGCTCGGCGCGGTGTTCGCGATCTTCGCCGGCTGGTACTACTGGTTCCCGAAGATGTCGGGCTACATGTACAACGAGACGATCGCGAAGGCGCACTTCTGGTTTACCTTTGTTGGCGTCAACCTGGTGTTCTTCCCGCAGCACTTCCTCGGTCTGTCGGGCATGCCGCGCCGCTATGTCGACTACCCAGACGCGTTCGCGGGCTGGAACCTGATCTCGTCGATCGGCTCCTACATCTCCGGCTTCGGCGTGCTGATCTTCCTCTACTGCGTGCTCGACGCCTTCATGAAGAAGGTCCCGGCCGGCGCCAATCCCTGGGGGGCGGGCGCCACCACGCTGGAGTGGACTCTGCCTTCGCCGCCGCCCTTCCACCAGTTCGAGGTGCTGCCCCGGGTGCAGTAAGCCGATTCCGCGGCGCCCGAAACGGGCGCCGCGGCTCTGTAACGAAGCGAGTGAAATCAGTGTCCGTCCTCGACCAGAACGCCGTCGACATCAATCCCCGCATCTCCGAGGCGGAGGTTGGCGACTACCTCGCGCTGCTGAAGCCGCGGGTGATGTCGCTCGTGATCTTCACTGCGCTGGTCGGGATGGCGATGGCGCCGGGACACTTCCACTGGGTGCTCGCGATCACCTCGCTGCTCTGCATTGCGGTCGGCGCCGGCGCTTCCGGCGCGCTCAATATGGCGCTCGAGGGCGACATCGACGCTAAGATGTCGCGCACCGCGAACCGTCCGATCCCGCGCGGCCGCATCACCCGGCCCGAGGCGATGGCGTTCGGCATGACGCTCGCCTTCTTCTCGGTGATGACGCTCGGCATCCTCGTCAACTGGATCGCGGGCGCGCTGCTCGCCTTCACCATCTTCTTCTACGTCGTGATCTACACGATGGGCCTGAAGCGCTGGACCGCGCAGAACATCGTGATCGGCGGCGCCGCCGGTGCGCTGCCGCCGGTGGTGGCCTGGGCCGCGGTAACAGGTACGGTCGACGTCGAGCCGCTGCTGCTGTTCGCCATCATCTTCTTCTGGACGCCGCCGCACTTCTGGGCGCTGGCGCTGTTCCGCTCCGACGACTACGCGCGCGCCGGCATTCCGATGCTGCCCAATGTCGCCGGCCCCGACGCGACCCGTCTCCAGATCCTGCTCTACACCATTGTGCTGATCGCAGTGGCTGCCGCGCCCTGGGCGCTCGGCTATTTCGACGCCATCTACGGCGTGACCTCGCTGGTACTCGGCGCCGGCATGCTGGTGCTCGCCATCAACGTCTATCTCCGTCGTGAGCGCAGCCAATCGTTGCGCGCGACGCGAAAACTGTTTGCCTTCTCGATCCTGTACCTGTTCGCGCTGTTCGCGACCTTGCTGGCCGAGGTCGTGTACCGGGCGCTTGCTCCGATGGTTGGGGGCGCATGAGGCAGGAATGGCTGACAAACCCGAGCCAGATGGAATCGTCCTCACGGAGGCGCAGAAGAAGAGCCGTCGTCAGCGCTCGATCGCGATCGCACTTGCGCTCGGTGTTCTCGTCATCCTGTTTTTCGCCGTCACCATGGTCAAGGGACCGGCGGTTCTAGTACGGCCGATGTGAGAGAGATGGATCGAGAGCCGGCCATATCGCAGGACGTGACCCCAAAGACGGTGCGCCGTGGTTTGGGTCGTGACGCGCTGGTCGCCTCGATCTGCGGCGGCGTGGTCGCGCTGATGGTCGGCGCGTCCTATGCGGCGGTGCCGTTCTACAACTGGTTCTGCCGCGCCACCGGCTTCAACGGCACGACCCAGGTTGCGACCTCGGCGCCCGCCAGCGGCCCGATCGCACGCAAGATCGCGGTGCGTTTCGATTCCAACGTCGCGCCGGGCCTGCCCTGGAAGTTCGAGCCGGAGCAGACCGAGGTCGAGGTCAATATCGGCCAGGTCACCACGATCTATTACACCGTGACCAACCAGGCCGCGCGGACCACCTCCGGGCAAGCTGCCTACAACGTCGCGCCCCTGACGGTCGGATCCTATTTCCAGAAGATCAACTGCTTCTGCTTCACCGAGCAGACCATGGCGCCCGGCGAGAAGCGCGAGATGCCCGTGGTATTCTATGTCGATCCGTCGATCGTCGACGACCACGACAATGACGGGCTCGGCACCATCACGCTGTCCTACACGTTCTATCCGGTGCGCGATCCGGTGGTGAAGCCGCTCGCATCCGGCGATGACAACAAACGCAAGGGAAATCTCCAGCCGCCGGGTTGACACTCAGCGGTTGGACTAAGGGGATAAGTGCCGGACGGGCACGGGATTGAGGAGACAGACCGCAATGGCTACCGCGCAAGGCAAGCATCACGACTACCACCTGGTGGATCCTTCTCCGTGGCCGGCGGTCGGCTCGGTCTCGGCCTTCATCATGGCGGTCGGCGCGATCACCTGGATGCACCATATGGTCTCGGCCGCGCCGATCATCTTCGGTATCGGCACCGTCGGCGTGCTCTACACCATGGCGAGCTGGTGGGGCGATGTGATCAAGGAAGCCCAGTACAAGGGCGACCATACCCGTGTCGTACAGATCAGCCATCGCTACGGCATGATCCTGTTCATCGCCTCCGAGGTGATGTTCTTCGTTGCCTGGTTCTGGGCCTATTTCAACGCAGCGCTGTTTCCCGCCGATGCCGTCCACGCCACCCGTGACGCCGTGTTCGGCTGCGGCCTCGGCACTGCGGCCGGCGCCTGCTCGGTGCCGGGCACCTGGCCGCCGCACGGCATCGAGACCTTCGATCCCTGGCATTTGCCGCTGCTGAACACGCTGATCCTGCTCACCTCCGGCACCACGGTCACCTGGGCGCATCACGCGCTGCTCGAGAACGATCGCCAGGGTCTGAAGTATGGCCTGATTCTTACCGTCCTCCTGGGCGCGACCTTCACCGGCGTGCAGGCCTATGAGTACAGCCACGCGGCGTTCTCGTTCGGCGGCAATGTCTACGGCGCGACGTTCTTCATGGCGACCGGCTTCCATGGCTTCCACGTGTTGGTCGGCACCATCTTCCTGCTGGTCTGCCTCTTCCGCGCCTATGCGGGCCACTTCACGCCAACCCAGCATCTCGGCTTCGAGTTTGCCGCCTGGTACTGGCACTTCGTCGACGTGGTGTGGCTGTTCCTGTTCCTGTGCATCTATGTCTGGGGACACGGTGCCGAGACCATGGCCCACGGCGCCCACTGAGGCGCGGTCGATCGCTTGAGAAAGGGCGGCCGCAGGGTCGCCCTTTGCTTGTGTGCCGACGTTCAACTGAAATTGTGATAGACCCGTTCGTCATGAACGAACCTGCCGGCACACCCAAGTCCCAGCCCGCGCTCCTGCAAACCGCACTGCGCGGGCTCGCGTGCAAATGCCCGCGTTGCGGTGAGGGCAAGCTCTATGCGGGCTTTCTCACGCTCGCGCCATCCTGTGGCCGCTGCGGCCTCGATTACGCCTTCATCGACGCCGGTGACGGTCCGGCGATCTTCATCATCATGCTGGCCGGTGCGATCGTGGTCGGCTGCGCGCTCGTCGTCGAGGTCAAATATCAGCCGCCGTACTGGCTGCATGCAGTGCTGTGGCTGCCGCTGATCCTCGCCACCACGCTTCTGCCCTTGCGTTCGATGAAATCGCTGCTGATCGCCCTGCAATTCCACCACAAGGCAGCACCTGGCCAGCTGGTCGACCGGGCGAAATGAGCGAGACCGCACGCACGCCTCGCGTGGCCGGCTTCACGCTGTTCACGCTTCTGCTGACCGCGGCCTTCGTCGCGCTCGGTGTCTGGCAATTGCAGCGCCGCACCGCCAAGCACGAGTTGATCGCCGCACTCACCGAACGTCTCGCGGCCGAACCGGTTGCGCTGCCGCCGTCGGCGCAATGGGCGGCGCTGACGCCCGCACGGGACGAATTTCGCCGCGTCAGCTTCACGGCCACTTACGCCGCCGCGCCGGATGCGATGGTCTATTCGCCCGGCTCCGCCGTGCGCAAGGATGCCTCCGGCCCCGGCACCTGGGCCTTCCTGCCGGCGCGGCTGCCGACCGGCGAGATCGTCGTGATCGATGCGGGCTTCGTCGAGAATACGATGCAGGAGCGCAGCATCGAGGATCGCGCGGTGAAGAAGCTCGTCACCGGCGCGCCCGTCGCGCTCACCGGCTACCTGCGCTTCCCGGAAGAGCCGGGCTGGCTCACGCCGGCCGCAAACCGGGACAAGCGGCTTTGGTTCGTGCGCGATCATCCGGCGATCGCAAGTGCGCTCGGCTGGGGCGCGACCGCGCCGTTCTACGTCGATCTCGAACAGCCGGTGCCCGAGAACGGCATTCCGCGCCCGGGGCCGCTCGACGTGCATCTCAAGGACGACCATCTGCAATATGCGATCACCTGGTTCGCGCTCGCCGGCGCCGTGCTGATTGCATTCGGCGTATGGGTGAGGGGACGACGGCATGGCGGCGCAAACCCGTAGGTTTCCGGTGGGAACCCGGGATCGTCCGGGCTTTATTATTCAGCGCGTATTCACGAGGGTGATCGTAAGCCGCTTCTGAAATTTTCCGCGGCAAACAGGATTGCTGGCGTGCGCGATTTCGATCAGATGGGACTTGTTGTCGATTGGGTGGATGCCTGCCGCAAGGGCGACCTCGCGACGCTGCTCGACCTCTATACAGACGATGGCGAGGTGGAATGCGCGTGCAACGGCACGCATCTTTATCGCGGCCGGCGCGAACTCGAAACCTATTGGGGACCGAGACTCAGTGCCTTCTCCTCGGCGGGCTTCGGTCTGGAGGAAATCCATCCCGCGCAGAACGGCATTGATCTGGAATATTCCGTCGCGGGCGCGCTGCGTGTCCGGGCTACGTTCCGCTTCAGTGCGGAAGGCAAGATCCACAGCATGCTATGCAAGCCGGCTCCGCAGGGCTCGCACGATTGCGGCGCGTGCTAATTAGCCTGAGACAGGGTCGCGGATTTCGCCGAGCGGAAGGCGGCAACGCACATAGGTTCGTTCGTCCGCCCGCAGCAGTGACAGCGATCCGCTGAGCGCGCGCACGCGCTCGTGCATGCCGGTCAGGCCGCGGCCGAAGACATTGTCGGCGCGAAAGCCGCCGCCGTCGTCGGAGATCTCGACCGCGAGCACATCGCCGGCAATCGCCGTCTCCACATGGGCGTTGCGCGCTCCTGCGTGGCGCAGCACGTTGGTCAAGGTCTCCTGGATGACGCGGTAGACGGTCTGAGCCAGCGGCCCGTCGATGCCGTTGAGATCAGGATCGATCGTTGCAGTAAGGCCGATATGCGGCGCCTGCCTGCGAAAATTCCGGAGCAGCGTCTGTACGCTGGCCTCGAGCCCCAATTCCTCGATGTAGAGCGGCCGCAGCCGATCGAGGATGCGGCGGTTGGTTTGCTGCAGCGCCTCGACGGATCGCATCACCTCTTGGACGGTGTTGCCGAGATCTCCCGTCTGCGGCGAGGCCTCGCTCAGCGCGATGGTGCCGGCACGGATGCTGAACAGCAGCGGGCCAAGCTCGTCATGCAACTCGCGGGCGAGATCGCGCCGCTCGTTGTCCTGGAGCGACACCAGCCGGTGCAACAGGTCGCGATTGTCCTGACTCAATTGCGCGAGCGTTTTCGCCAGCGCGTTGGCTTCCTCGCAGCTTTGCCGGATTTCCGGCGGCCCTGAGACCGGATCGGAATGGCATAATCGCCGCGCCGCATGCGGGTGAGGCCTGCACCGAGATCTTGCAGGGGCCGCAGCGCGGATCCTGCGAAAAGATGGGCGATAGTTCCGGTCAGCACCATGAGCATGGCGACGAGGCTCGTCAGTGCGAGGAAGGCGATCCATTTCTCGAACAGATCAGCCGACAGATCGGGCATGAACACGATATCGCCGATGTGCCTGCCGTCGATGACGATGGGAGACGCCGCGTCCACGTCAGGGATGCCAATCAGGTCCACGAACCATTGCGGCACGCCATGCGCATCCCGCAGGCCGTTCCGTACGGTAGGCGAGGGACCCGCTTCGACCGGGCGGAATTGGATATCAGAGGAGGTGCCCAAAGAACTGACAAATGTGTCGAGCATCTTCCGCGGATTATCCGACGCGTTCAGGGTGCTGTTGAGCGCGGCTGCGACGGCCTGGGTCGAGCGTCGACCAGGCTCATTCTCGTCGGCCAGTTGGCCGGCCGCGAAGGTCTGGAGCAGCACGCCGCCCATCGCCAGCGCGGCAACAAAGCTCATGCCGAGCGGCAGAAACAGCTGGGTCCTGAATGAGAGCCGTTGCCACATTAGGTCAATTCTAACGCGCATTGGCGGGATTTTCTCTTTCCATTTGTTCCCGCCGGTTTATGAGTCCAGAAAACACGAGAGCGCGCGATGCAAGATACCGCCAAGCCGGCGACCAGGGTCCTGATTGTCGACGACCACCCAGTGGTGCTGTCCGGTTGCCGCACCCTTTTCGCCTCCGACCATTCGATCCGGATCGACGAGGCGACCGACGCGAAATCAGGCCACCGCGCCTATGTCAGCAAGCGACCCGACGTGACCGTGATCGACATCAGCCTGCCTGACGTCTCGGGCTTCGAGCTGATGCGCCGGATCCGCAAGGACGATCCGGACGCCAAGATCATCATGTTCAGCATGAACGATGATCCGGCCTTCGTGGTGCGCGCGGTCGAGCTCGGGGCGCAGGGCTATGTCTCCAAGGGCGACGATCCCCGGATCCTGCTCAAGGCCGTGCGCAAGGTGGTCGCGGGCGACAATTTCATTTCGCCGCAGCTTGCGGAGGCCGTGACGTTCTCCGGTGCCGCGATCAAGGCCAATCCGGCTTCGCAGATGACGCCGCGAGAACTCGAGATTCTCCGGCTGCTCGGGCGCGGCAACAAGATCGTCGAGGTCGCCGAGGCGCTCGGCATCTCTTACAAGACCGTCGCCAACACCACGTCCCTGCTCAAGCAGAAGCTAGGGGCCAAGAACCACTCTGACCTGATCCGGATCGCGGTGGAAATCGGGATGAACTGACACCGTCAGGAGCCGAACCGGCTGCTCCAGGAGGCAGCCGGTTCGGCCGACGGATCGGCGCCGCCGCGCGTCCGGGCAATGCGTGGACGACGGCAGATACCATCCGCCGACACAATGGGCCGACGACGCGTTCGTTCCTCATCAGGCGCATCGATTCGGGAAAATGCGGCAAGAGGACCGGGCTTCGGACAGTCCGATCGTCGGCCCGCTGGGGCATATCGGGAAAAACTGGAACATTCGGCGTTGCGCGCCGTTTTCTCCTTGACGATCACGTGGCAGGTGACGATAGCTCGAACGAACGATTTTTGGGCAGGCGTCCCAACGCGGAAACCGGTCTGCACACATCAACGACAGACCTTCCAAGAGGGCTGCGGCATCGCCGCAGCCCGTTTTCGTTGGGCATGGTGTGACCCTGCAAAACACTCTATGGTGCCGCAAAGCCTCTGGCTGCGAACTAGGAACATCATTAAATCAAAGGCTTAAGGCCCCGGATTCAGGTCGGGCCGGCCTTTGGAGGGCAGTTTGACTCGTTATATCTCGACCCGGGACGAGGCCCCTGAGCTTGGCTTCTGCGACGTGATGCTGACAGGGCTTGCCCGCGACGGCGGCCTGTATGTGCCGGTGACGTGGCCGCAGCTCTCGGTCGAGACCATCGCCGGGTTCTTCGGCCGCCCCTATTGGGAGGTCGCGGTCGACGTCATCCGTCCCTTCGTGGGTGGTGAGATTTCCGACGCCGACCTCGGCCGCATGGCGAACGAGGCTTATGCCACCTTCCGCCATCCGGCCGTGGTGCCGCTGCGCCAGATGTCGCCGCATCAATTCATGCTGGAGCTATTCCACGGTCCGACGCTCGCCTTCAAGGACGTGGCGATGCAGCTGATCTCGCGGCTGATGGATCATGTGCTGGCCAAACGCGGCCAGCGCACCACCATCGTGGTCGCGACCTCCGGCGACACTGGGGGCGCCGCGGTTGAGGCCTTCGCAGGTCTGGAGAATGTCGATCTCATCGTGCTGTTCCCGCACAAGCGCATCTCCGAGGTGCAGCAGCGCATGATGACGACGACGGGCGCTGCCAATGTCCACGCGCTTGCCGTCGAGGGCAATTTCGACGACTGCCAGGCGCTCGTGAAGGGGATGTTCAACAACCACCGCTTCCGCGACGCGACCTCGCTGTCCGGCGTCAATTCCATCAACTGGGCCCGCATCGTCGCGCAGGTGGTCTATTATTTCACCTCCGCAGTCGCCGCGGGCGCACCGGCGCGCGCGGTGGATTTCATCGTGCCGACCGGGAATTTCGGCGATATTTTTGCAGGCTACGTCGCCAAGCGCATGGGGCTTCCCGTGCGAACCCTGCGCATTGCGGCGAACGTCAATGACATTCTCGCCCGCACGCTCAAGACGGGTATCTACGAAGTGCGCGAGGTGCACGCCACCGCCTCGCCGTCGATGGACATCCAGATTTCCTCGAATTTCGAGCGGCTGCTGTTCGAAGCCGGCAAGCGCGACGCGGCCGGCGTGCGCCGGCTGATGGATTCGCTGAAACAGTCGGGCCGCTTCGTTCTGCCCGACGCCACGCTCGCTGCGATCCGCGAAGAATTCGACGCCGGGCGCGCCGACGAGACCGAAACCGCGGCTGCGATCCGCGCTGCGTGGCGCGAGGCCGGCGAGCTCGTCGATCCGCACACGGCCGTGGCGCTCGCGGTGGCCGATCGCGACACCACCGACACGACCGTGCCCAACATCGTGCTCTCGACCGCGCATCCGGCCAAATTCCCTGATGCCGTGGATGCGGCCTGCGGCCACCGGCCGCAACTGCCGGCCTGGCTCGATGGTCTCATGACCAAATCCGAACATATGAAGGTCATGAAGAACGATCAGGCCGAGGTCGAGCGCTTCGTGCTGTCGGTCAGCCGTGCCGCAAAACAGGGAGTTGCCGGATGAGCGTCGAGATCTCCAAGCTTGCCTCCGGCCTGACCGTCGTCACCGACAACATGCCGCATCTCGAGACGGCCGCGCTCGGCGTCTGGGCGGGCGTCGGCGGCCGTGACGAGAAGCCGAACGAGCACGGTATCTCGCATCTGCTCGAGCACATGGCGTTCAAGGGTACGACGGGGCGCTCCTCGCGCGAGATTGTCGAAGAGATCGAGGCGGTCGGCGGCGACCTCAATGCCGGCACCTCGACCGAGACCACGTCCTATTATGCCCGGGTCATGAAGGCCGACGTGCCGCTCGCGCTCGACGTGCTTGCCGACATTCTGGCCAACCCCGCCTTCGAGCCCGAAGAGCTCGAGCGCGAGAAGAACGTCATCGTGCAGGAGATCGGCGCGGCCCAGGACACGCCCGACGACGTGGTGTTCGAGCATCTCAACGAGCTCTGCTATCCCGACCAGCCGATGGGCCGCTCGCTGCTCGGCACCGCCAAGACCCTGCGCGCCTTCAACCGCGACGCGCTGCGCGACTATCTTTCGACGCACTACCGCGGGCCCGACATGGTGGTGGCGGCGGCGGGCGCCGTCGATCACAAGCAGGTCGTCGCCGAGGTCGAGAAGCGCTTTGCGAGCTTTGACGCGACGCCGGGGCCGAAGCCGCAGGCGGCGATGTTCGGCAAGGGCGGCGTCAAGGTCGTGCATCGCGAACTCGAGCAGGCGCATCTGACGCTGGCGCTGGAAGGCGTGCCGCAGACCGACCTGTCGCTGTTCTCGCTGCAGGTCTTCACCAACATCCTCGGCGGCGGAATGTCGTCGCGGCTGTTCCAGGAGGTGCGCGAAAAACGCGGCCTCTGCTACTCCATCTACTCGTTCCACGCGCCCTATGCCGACACCGGTTTCTTCGGCCTCTACACCGGGACCGATCCCGCCGACGCGCCCGAGATGATGGAGGTCGTGGTCGACATCATGAATGATTCGGTCGAGACCCTGACCGAGGTCGAGATCGCCCGCGCCAAGGCGCAGATGAAGGCGGGCCTTCTGATGGCGCTGGAGAGCTGCTCCTCGCGCGCCGAGCAGCTCGCCCGGCACGTGCTGGCCTATGGCCGGCCGCAGACGGTGCAGGAGCTGGTGGCCCGGATCGATGACGTCAGTATTGAATCGACCCGCGACGCGGCGCGTGCGCTGCTTTCGCGCAGCCGGCCTGCGGTGGTTGCATTGGGCAGCGGCAGGGGTCTGGACACGGCGGTGTCTTTTGCGGAAGGATTGACAAAGGCGCGCGCCAAGGCGCGGCTGCACTAGGAGCCGCGCAACCAGCGCCTCGCGCCTCGGGAAGCATCACAATGGCCCTCTTTCGCCTGCCATCCAGTGGACCTGCTGCTCTCGCCCCCCGCGGCAACGGGCTGTTGCTGCGGACGCCGCAGATGTCGGATTTCCTGCAGTGGGCGCATCTGCGCGAGACCAGCCGTGATTATTTGACGCCGTGGGAGCCGATCTGGCCGTCTGACGACCTGACCCGGTCTGGCTTCCGTCGCCGCCTGCGCCGCTATTCCGAGGATATTGCCGCGGACCGCTCCTATCCCTTTCTGATCTTTCGCGAGCTCGACGGCGCCATGGTCGGCGGTATCACGCTCGCCAACGTCCGGCGCGGCATCGTTCAGGCCGGCACCATCGGCTATTGGGTCGGCCAGCCCCACGCCCATCGCGGCTACATGACCGCGGCGCTCAGGGTGCTGCTGCCGACGCTATTTGGCGAGCTCAACCTGCACCGGGTCGAGGCCGCCTGCATCCCCACCAATGCGCCGTCGATCCGGGTGCTGGAGAAGTGCGGCTTTTCGCGCGAGGGACTTGCGCGCCGTTATCTCTGCATCAACGGGGTCTGGCAGGACCATCTCCTGTTCGGCCTGCTGCACGAGGATTTCCGCCGCTGAGCCGGGCTTGTTCGCGCGCCGGGATCACCGTTTTTCCTGTCTTGTTTTCTCGCCTTGGGATCGCCGATTTTGGCGATATAACCCGCTGGTCGGCCGATCGGCCGGAATGTGTCATGGAGTACTGCCGTTCATGAAAGAGCTTCGATCATTGCGGCATGCGCTGCGGCGGGGTCCGGTGATCGCGCTGGCGCTGTCGGTGTCATTCGCGTCCGTGTCGCCGGTCGCGGCGCAGTCGCTGACCGACCGCTTCAAGAGCCTGTTCGGCGGCAAGTCCGACGAACCCGCTCAGCCCAACCCTGCGCCCACCGGGCCAGCCGGCGGCCGATGACGACATCGATTGCCCGCAGGTCACGGTGCGCTCCGGAGCGTCCACCTACGGGGTCGGGGCGACAGGCAAGCCGGCCGTCGGCAACGACGTGCGCTTCCAGGCATCGATCACCAAGATGGCGCGTGAATGCATCCGCAACGGGAGCGAGATCACCGCGCGTATCGGCATCCAGGGCCGTGTCATCGCCGGCCCGGCGGGTGCGCCGAATAGTGTCGAGGTGCCGCTCCGTGTCGCCGTGGTGCAGGGCGGCGTCGGCGAGAAGGTCATCGCCTCGAAGGCCTACCGGACCACGGTCGAGATGTCCGAGGGCGGCAGCGTGCCCTTTACCTTCGTCGCCGAGGACCTGTCCTACCCGGTGCCTTCAGCTGCCGCCGCCGATTCCTACATCTTCTATGTCGGCTTCGACCCGCAAGCGCTCTCGCCCGAGCCGAAGGCGCGGGGGAAGAAGAAGTAGGGCGCCACAACTTCTGCTGTCATGCCCCGGCTTGACCGGGGCATCCAGTACGGTGTGCCGAGTATGAACGACAGCTTGGAGGTGGAAGTCCTCTATCCAGCCTGATGACGGCGAAGGATTAGCGAAGCGCAAGGGCGTCATCGTGAGGTGGGGTCTGAAGACAGCGTGGAGCAAAGCCGCGGCTCGATGGACAAACACCGGATAACGAGGCCTACCCGGCCGGACGAGCGAGCCGTTGATCGCGAAGTCCACGGTCATCAAGGGCCGGGGTGGTAGATCCGGCGGGCGTGCGGCGAAGGCGGTCGGTCTTACCTCGGGAGGTCTGCACGGTGTCCCGGCAACGGGACTGAGGTCGCCGCAAGGCGGCCTGATCGCCGCGCAGAAGTCAGCAGAGGGCATAGTAGGCGGCGGCGCGCCGCCGAAGGCCTGAACGCTGGAAGTGGTCAGTAGAGCGGTCGATCTCGTGCGAGCCATGCGGCAGAAGAATCAGATTGAACTGAACTCGGGCACCGGAGCGAAGGGTGAAGCCCTGACCGCCGCCGCCCGAGAGACCGAAGCAAGTGCGGCGAAGGCCAGCCTCGAACACCCGGCGGTCGCAGGACCGTCGATGGAAGCAGTTGTCGAGCGTGAGAACCTGAAGAAAGCGTTGGCGCAAGTGACGCGCAACAAGGGCGCGGCAGGCGTCGATGGGATGACCGTCGGCGAACTGCCGGCCTATCTGAAGGAGCACTGGCTCGCGATCCGGACCCAGCTATTTGGCGGCACCTACAAGCCACAGCCGGTACGGCGGGTGGAGATACCGAAGGCGTCGGGTGGCCTGCGGCCGCTCGGCATCCCGACGGTGCTTGACCGCTTCATTCAGCAGGCGGTGTTGCAGGTGCTGCAGGCAGATTGGGACGGAACGTTCTCCGAGGCGAGCTTCGGCTTCCGGCCGAACCGCTCGGCGCATCAGGCGGTGGAACGGGCGCAGGCGTACATCGCGTCCGGGTACGCCTTCGTTGTGGACATCGACCTGGAAAAGTTCTTCGACCGGGTCAACCACGACATCCTGATGGGGCTCATTGCCAAACGGGTTGCTGACAAGCATCTCCTGAAGCTCATCCGCGCCTTCCTGAATGCGGGTGTGATGGAGGAGGATTGGTCAGTCCGACGGAGGAGGGCACGCCGCAAGGTGGACCGCTCTCGCCACTGTTGTCGAACCTGATGCTGGATGTGCTGGACAAGGAACTGGAGAAGCGCGGCCATCGCTTCGTGCGCTACGCCGACGACTGCAACATCTATGTGCGCAGTCAGAAGGCGGGCGAACGGGTGCTGGCGGGCATCGAAAAGTTCCTCGAAACGCGTCTCAAGCTGAAGATCAACAGGGCCAAGAGTGCGGTCGCCAAACCGAGCGCCCGCAAGTTTTTGGGCTTTAGCTTCACCGGCGGGACAGCACCGCGGCGGCGCATTGCGCCGCAGGCGATCGCCCGCTTCAAGGCGAGAGTTCGGGAGCTGACGCGGCGCACGGGCGGGCGAAGCCTCGTGCAGATCGTCAAGGAGCTGTCAATCTACCTGATCGGGTGGCGCGGCTACTTCGGCTTCTGCCAAACGCCGTCGGTGCTGCGCGCCCTTGATGAGTGGATCAGGCGACGGTTGCGCGCCATCGTCTGGAAACAGTGGAGATGCGGACGCACCCGCTTCGATGAGCTGCGACGCCGCGGCGTCGGCCGGGACCTAGCGGCGAAAACCGCCGGCAGCCCACGTGGCCCTTGGCGGCTCGCTCAAAGCCCCGCGCTCAACACTGCTTTGCCAAACGCCTTCTTGCGTTCACTCGGCCTACGCTCCATCGCAGCACTGCGACCCGCTTAATCCAGCGAACCGCCGGATACGGACCCGTACGTCCGGTGGTGTGGGAGGGGTGAAGCCGTGAGGCTTCCCCTATCCCGATCCGCGGCCTATCCATCACAACCGTCTCGGAGTACTGGATCACCCGCTTTCGCGGGTGATGACACGGAGTTTGCGGTGGTCGTACCGGCCCAACAAAAAAGCCGGCGCTCATCGCGCCGACTTTTTGATTGATGAGGCTCTGCCCTCAGTTCAGCTTCTGGCGAACCTCGGTGATGCCCTTGGCGAGCAGATCGTCGGCAACCCGGCCCTTGACTGACTGCGACAGGATCGTGGAGGCAGCTTGCACGGCGGCTTCCGCGGCTGCGGCGCGGACATCGGCGACCGCCTGGGCCTCTGCGAGCGCGATCTTGCTCTCCGCGGTCTTGGTACGGCGGGCGACGAAGTCTTCCACCTTTGCCTTGGCCTCAACTGCGATGCGCTCGGCTTCGGACTTCGCGTTGGCGATGATGTCGGCGGCCTCGCGTTCGGCCGAGGCGGTGCGCGCCTTGTAATCGGCGAGCACCTTGGCCGCTTCCTGCTTGAGGCGCGTCGCGTCGTCGAGCTCGGCCTTGATACGGTCGGCGCGATGGTCGAGCGCAGCCGTCGCCTTCTTGAACACCCCGAGATAGCCGAACACGATCATCAGGATGACGAAAGCGACGGCGACCCAGGTTTCAGGATCGAAGAACATATCGACTAACCCTTCAAGGACGCATCAACGGCGGCATTGACCGACGCCGCATCCGGAACGACGCCGGTGAGCTGCTGCACGATCGTGCCTGCCGCATCGGCCGCGATACCGCGGACGTTGGTCATGGCGGTCGCGCGGGTCGAGGCGATGGTCTTTTCCGCCTCGGCGAGCTTGGCCGCCAGCTGCTCTTCCAGAGCCTTGCGCTCGGCGTCCGCCAGCGCATTCGCCTTGTCGCGGGATTCGTTGCCGATCGCCTGCGCCCGCGAACGTGCCGAAGCGAGTTCGCCTTCATAGGCCTTCAGCGCCGCGTCGGACTGATCCCTCAGCTTCTGCGCCTCGGCGAGGTCGCCCTCGATCTTGTTCTGACGCCCTTCGATCGCACCGCCGACCTTCGGCAGAGCGAGCTTGGACACGATCACGTAAAGCACGACGAAGAAGATCGCGAGCGACACCAGCTGCGAAGCAAAGGTGCTGCTCTCGAACGGCGGAAAACCGCCACCGTGACCGCCTTCGGTCTCGGTGTGGGCGCCCGCCGCCGGACTTTTCGCCCCGCCATGACTCTCAGCCATGGAGTTCTCCTGTTGCTGTCATGCGCGCCGCGTCGGTTGATGCGACGCGAAAAATCGTCCTCAGAGCGGAACGAACAGCAGCAGCAGTGCGATCAGCAGCGAGAAAATGCCGAGCGCTTCGGTCACGGCGAAGCCGAAGATCAGATTGCCGAACTGGCCCTGAGCAGCCGACGGGTTGCGAACGGCTGCGGCGAGGTAGTTGCCGAAGATCACGCCCACGCCGACGCCCGCGCCGCCCATGCCGATGCATGCAATGCCCGCGCCGATAAGTTTTGCTGATGCCGGATCCATTTTAGACTCCTTGGAGGAAAGATTTGGTTGTGGGTGGAGATTCCCCGGACCGCTTAGTGCCCCGGATGAATGGCGTCGTTGAGGTAGATGCAGGTCAGGATCGCAAACACATAGGCTTGCAGGAACGCGACCAGATCTCGAGAGCGTACAGCGCGATCGTGAGCGCCAGCGGCAGCACGCCGCCGACCCAGCCGAGGGCGCCGAGCGAGAAGCCGAGCATCGCGACGAAGCCCGCGAACACCTTCAAGGCAATGTGGCCGGCCAGCATGTTGGCGAACAGTCGGACGCTGTGGGAGACCGGCCGCAGGAAGAACGACAGGATCTCGATGAACATCACCAGCGGCAGGATGTAGCCGGGGACGCCGTGGGGCACGAAAATGCTGAAGAACTTCAGGCCGTTCTTGGCGACGCCGTAGATCAGGACCGTGAAGAAGACCAGCAGCGCAAGCGCTGCCGTCACGATCAAATGGCTGGAGATCGTGAAGGTGTAGGGAATGACGCCGACCAGGTTCGAGACGCACAGGAACATGAACAGCGAGAAGATCAGCGGGAAGAACTTCATGCCTTCCGAGCCGGCGGTCGAACGGATGGTCGAGGCGACGAACTCGTAGGAGATCTCGGCGAGCGACTGGAAGCGCCCGGGAACCAGCTGCGTGCCGCTGGCAAGCATCAGAAGTGAGATGATCGCGACTGCCACCAGCATGTAGAGTGATGAATTTGTGAAGGCGATCGTTTGATTGCCGATATGGCCGATCGTGAAGAGAGGCTCGATGTTGAACTGGTGGATCGGATCGATTTTCATCGGCGCGGCATCTCTTGGTCTGCCGGGCTAGCCGGCGTGTCTCGGTCTGCCGGCCGGGCCGGCCCGCACCGGCGAAGCCGGCGCGAAAATTCCTCTCCTGTTCGGATCGGCGTTAAGAACCACCGCGCCTGTTCTGACCCGCGCCCGCCGTTCTCACCACATTCACCACGCCGGCCACGAAGCCCAGCAGCATGAACACGATGAATCCGAAAGGCGACGTCGACAGCAAGCGGTCGAAACCCCAGCCAATCCCCGCTCCGACGACGACACCGGCGACCAACTCGGAAGATAACCGAAAACCAAGCGCCATCGCCGAGGCTCTGGCCGCTCCGTCTCCACCGTCACCTGCGGGTTGCTCGGTCTTGACGTGGCGGCCGCGAAGTTCGGACAACCGCTGATCAAGATTTCCGAGCCGTTCGGAAAGCGCAGCTTCCTCGGACGATCTATCGCGATCTCCATTCCCGCCGTGTCCCGTGTCTTGAGCCATGCCACGAAGACCCGAAACGCCGCGGTTGAATGGAAATTACGCCCGCCACCCTCAAAAGCCGCGCGGACCATACTGACCGCTCATAATCAAGTCAAGCCAAGTCACGATTGCGTCGTGTTCGTTTATCTAGCTGATTTCATTGATGATATTGCCTTGATGGCCAGCGCTGCACACAGCGCGACGCCGCACCGCAGCAGCGCTCCGCGCGATCCGCCGATATCGCCGAGATTTCGCTGCAGCTTTCGGGATCAAAGGGACGAACCGCCACCGTTGATTTTGCGGATGCCGCTTTGGGCGACGGATTCGAGCGGGCCGGCGGTGCGCCGTCGCCCGCCCGGGTGTAGAATGCGAGGGTGTGCCACCTGTGCGGCGTAGCGGAGAGCGCGATGCGACCGGCAAAATCATCCACAGGATCATGGATTGCTGCGACGATCGTTGCGGTGACGACGCTCAGCGGGAGCATGGTTGCCGCTCAATCAGCACCAGAGAGCGAAAACGGCCGCTACAGCATGACGCCGATCCCCGAGGGCGTGCTGCGGCTCGACACCCGCACCGGCATGGTCTCGACCTGCACCAGGAATGGCGCCGGCTGGGCCTGCTACGCCGTGCCCGACGAGCGCTCCGCGCTCGATGCGGAGATCGGCCGCCTCCAGGCCGAGGTCGAGACGCTGAAGGGACAGCTCGCCGCCGGTCCGACCGTCTCCGGCAAGATCGACGAGGCGCTGCCGAAATCGGATTCCCTGAAGAAGGGAGAGCCGAAGGCCGCCGAGGGCGACCGCAAGCTCGAGATCCCGCTGCCGAGCGATCAGGACCTCGACCGCGCGATGTCGTTCCTGGAAAAGGCGTGGCGCCGGCTGATCGACATGGCCAATCGCGTACAGAAGGACGTGTCGGGGAAGATTTGAGGACCCGAACGCGCTAGCCACGCGTTGAGCTGCGGTAGCGTGGACAAAGGCGCAAAGCGCCGTGCCCACCACCTTGATATCGCTGTGCGGATTGATGGGCACGCTTCGCTTTGCCCACCCCACCGCAGCCTTCGAGTTGAAAGACCTTTCATGACATCAGCCAGATCCGTCACACGCTCGGCGCCATCGTCGGTGCAAGCCACCACCATCGTATCGTCATTGCTGTCCGTGCAGACGCCCGGCCGCGGCTTCACCGATCTCACTAGCGAAGCCGCCAAGTTCATCAACGAGGCACACGCCGGCGACGGCGCGCTGACGCTGTTCATCCGCCACACCTCAGCCTCGCTGACGATCCAGGAAAACGCCGATCCTTCGGTGCTCGTTGATCTCACCACCGCGCTGTCGCGGCTCGCGCCTGAAAACGTGCCCTGGACTCACGATACCGAAGGACCCGACGACATGCCTGCGCACGTCAAGACCATACTGACGCAGACGTCGCTTCAGATCCCCGTCCTCAACGGCAGGCTCGCGCTCGGCACCTGGCAGGCGATCTATCTCGTCGAGCACCGCGCGCGCCCGCATCGGCGCGAAATCGTGCTGCAATTCATCGGCGGCAATCAATAACATTCAAAAGCAAACCGGCTGCGGATCGCTCCGCGGCCGGTTGATCAGATGTTCGCGACGCGAACAGGATCAGGTCTTGGTGATGTCGACGTCCTTGGTCTCGGGTACGAAGATCAGGCCGACAATGAAGGTCATCGACGCGATCGCAATCGGATACCAGAGGCCTGCGTAGATATTGCCCGTCGCGGCGACCAGCGCGACCGCGATCGGCGGCAGCAGTCCTCCGAACCAGCCGTTGCCGATATGATAGGGCAGCGACATGGAGGTGTAACGGATCCGCGTCGGGAACAGCTCGACGAGAGCGGCAGCGATCGGGCCGTACACCATGGTCACGAGGATTGCGAGGTAGGTCAGGACGACGATCAGCAGCGGCATGTTGATCGCGGCCGGATCGGCACCCTTGACCGGATAGCCCGCTTCGCCGACCGCAGCGGTGACGGCGGTCGTGAACGCGGCGCGGGCGGTTGCGAAGGCCTTGGGATCGGCACCATTGCCGTTCACGGAATCGAACGACTTGTTGCCGACGACGACCTTGGCGAGGCTGCCTGGCGCGCCGGGTTCCAGCTTGAAGTTCACCGACGAGGCGATCAGCGCGTTGCGGGCGACGTCGCAGGAGCTGGTGAACACCCTGCCGCCGACCGGGTCGAACAGCACGTTGCAGTCCTTGGGGTCAGCGACGACGGACACGGGCGCATTCGCCAGCGCCTTCTCGAGCGCCGGGTTGGCGGCGGTCGTCAGCAGGCTGAAGGCGAAATGATAGGTCAATGCGCCGAGCAGGCAGCCGGCCAGGATGATCGGCTTGCGGCCGATCTTGTCCGAGAGCCAGCCGAAGAACAGGAAGCCGACGGTCGCGATCGCGAGCGCAATAATGAGCGCAATGTCAGCCGAGTTCGCCGGCACCTTGAGCGTATTGACGAGGAAGACGCGCGCGTAGAACTGCCCGCCGTACCAGATCACAGCCTGACCCGCGGTGAGGCCGAGCAGCGCGATCAGCGCAATTTTTCCGTTCTGCCAGTTGCCGAAGGCTTCCGTCAGAGGCGCCTTGGAGCCCTTGCCTTCGTCCTTCATCTTCCGGAACAGCGGCGATTCCGAGAGCTGCATGCGGATCCAGATCGAGATGCCGAGCAGCAGGATTGAGAGCAGATAGGGGATGCGCCAGCCGCCCGAGAGGCTCGGATCACCGAATGCGTCGGCGCTCATGCTGTTGCGGACGATGTAGACGACGAGCAGCGAGAGGAACAGGCCGATCGTCGCGGTGGTCTGAATCCACGACGTGTAGAATCCGCGACGTCCCTGCGGCGCATGCTCGGCCACGTAAGTGGCGGCGCCACCGTACTCGCCGCCCAGCGCGAGACCCTGCAGCAGGCGTAAACCGATCAGGATGGTCGGGGCCAGCCAGCCGAGCGTCTGGTAGCCCGGCGTCAGGCCGACCAGGAAGGTCGACAAGCCCATGATGCTGATGGTGACGAGGAAGGTATATTTGCGGCCGACCAGATCGCCGACCCGGCCGAATACCAGCGCGCCGAGGGGGCGAACCAGGAAGCCCGCCGAAAAGGTCAGCAGCGCGAAGATGAACTGCGTGTTGGCGTCAAACGCCGAATAGAACGCCTTGCCGATCTGGGCTGCAGTCCAGCCGTACAGATAGAAATCGTACCATTCGAACACGGTACCGAGTGAGGATGCGAAGATGACCTTCTTCTCCTCGCCGGTCATTCCCCGCGCCCCGACGCCGCTGGCCGCCGCTGTCATCGTCATCGTTAGACTCCCCGAATTTCGTTTCCTCGCGTCCCGGCTGTCCGGCCCTGCCGGATCAACCCGGGTCTTGCCCCCAAGGTAACATTGGCGTGAAACCGGCCCCAATACGACTTTCGGCCTTGCGCACTGACGCGCAACTGACGGCGCGGATGTATATTGCTGCGCCTCGGCGCACGATTTGCGGATTAACCCCTTTCCGGCAAAGGAATAATGTGCCCTTGCATGCCACGGCCGGGCGGGGAAGAATTGACCATTGCGCCGGTCCGGACTACTGGCCCGGTTGTGAACGACAGCAAGAGATCGATGAGCGCTCCCTCCACCCATCTGGTCATTGCCGATGACCATCCGCTGTTCCGCGATGCCCTGCGGCAGGCGGTGGCCAGTGTCCTCAGCACGGCGAAGATCGACGAGGCCGGGTCGTTCGAGGATCTGACCAAACTTCTGGAACAGACCTCCGACCTCGACCTGATCCTGCTCGACCTCTCGATGCCTGGCATCTCCGGGTTCTCCGGCCTGATCTATCTGCGAGCGCAATATCCGGCGATCCCGGTGGTGATCGTCTCGGCCTCCGACGACAGCGCCACGATCCGGCGTTCGCTCGATTTCGGCGCCTCCGGCTTCATCCCCAAGCGATTCGGCGTCGAGACGCTGCGCGACGCTATCCTCAAGGTCATGGAAGGCGACGTCTGGGTTCCCGCCGATACCGACCTGTCGGCCGCCGCCGACCCCGACATGACGCGCCTGCGCGACCGCCTGGTGACACTGACGCCACAGCAGGTGCGGGTGCTGATGATGCTGTCGGAGGGCTTGCTCAACAAGCAGATCGCTTACGAGCTCGGCGTCTCCGAGGCGACCATCAAGGCCCATGTCTCGGCCATCCTGCAAAAGCTCGGCGTCGAGAGCCGGACCCAGGCGGTGATCGCCGCCGCCCGGATTGCCGGCGCCCAGTGGAAGCAGGGCACGCCGACGGGGTGATCCCTATCGCCTCTTGAGGAGCGCATCGGCGGTCCTGATGTCCGCCGTCTCCGAGCCTTCGGCAAAACCCTTGAGCGCGGATTGGAGCAATCGCTTCGCTTCGCCGCGGTCGGCAATCAGTGTTGCGAGGTCGATCGCGGCGCGCAGCTCCCAAGCTCTTGCGCCGCTGCCGCGGCTCAGTTCCAGCGATTGCATGAAGTGAGCTTCCGCTTCTTCGGTCTCGAGGCGGGACAGCAGGACCTTGCCCTTCATGCGCAGCAACTCGGGCATGTACAGATGATCTCCACTCCGTTCGACGAGGCGGATCGTATCGTCGATCAAATGCGCGCTCCGCTCGACCTGTCCGAGCGCGAGATGGCCCTGAACCTGCGCGATGCTGAACGTGGTAGTGAGCAGCTCGTAGCCGGACTCGTGCAGCTCCTGCAGGCAGTGCGCGATCGTCGCCACGCCGCCCTCGGCGTCGCCGCGCCGGATTGCGATCTCGCCTTTGACGCCTCGGCCGGCCGCGAGATAAGGCCCCATCGAGCGCGAATAGGCGTGCGCGATGAAGCGGTCGATGTTCTCATCCGCGGCAGCGAGGTCGCCGGTCCAGAGATCGATAGAGACCGCCCAGATCAGGGCGATGCAGAGCGTGATCGGATGATCCATCTGCGCGGCCTCAGCGACCGTCTGCTGCGCCAGTTGCCGCGCTTGCGCCGGCCGGCCCTGCAGCCACAGCTCGCGCGCCAGCGAGATGCCGGCCCGGTTGCGGTGGTCGAAGCCATAGACCGTGCTGATCTGCTCCGTGCCGGGACCGCGCCAGGCGGCCTCCAGCATTCTGAGCGCATCGCGATGCTCACCACCGAGATGCAGCGAGACGCCGAGCAGCGACTGCGCGAGAGCGAGCGAGGCAGGATCGCCCAGCGCTTTGGCAAGGACGAGGCTCTGTTGCGCATAGGCGAGCGCAGCATCGAACTGGCCGATCCGCTCGTGAAAGATCTGCATGCGGCCGAGGAGTTGCAGCTGGTTCGGTGCATCACCGAGCCTGTCCGCGATGGCAAAGGCCCGGGTCAACGCGCCGCGTGCCGCTTCACTGCCGCCGCGCGTGAACATCAAAGTCAATCCGAGCGCGGCTTGAAGATGCATTTCTTCCGTGCTGCCGTGCGAGGCGGAATCGATCGCCGCCAGCGCCCGCTCGGACCACCGCCGGCATTCGGTCAGCAATGACATCGCGAGAAAGATGGGTGCTGCCGCGGCGGCGAGCGCGATGCCGATGCCGACATCGCCGCTCGGGCCAAAACACCAGTCGAGCGCGGCGCGCACGTTGTGGAGCGCCGAGAAATGGATGGCGCGCTCGTCGGCGCTCGGCACCGTCGCCCATTTGGTGCCGGCCTGCTGCAGCCATCGCCGGTAATAGCTGGCGTGGCGCGCGGCGGGGGCCGATCCATCGTCATCGATTGCGAGCAGATAGGCGCGCGTGGTGTCGAGCAGACGATAGCGCATCATGGCGCCGATCGGCCGCGGCGCGACCATCGATTTGGCGACGAGGCTGTCGATGGCGTCGAACAGAAGCGCGCGGTCGACCTGGTGGTCGGGCACGATATCGAGGGCTGCGTCAATGGTGAAATGGCCGGCGAAGACCGCGAGCCTGCGCAGCACGATGCGTTCGAGCTCGGACAGCAGTCCGTAGCTCCAGTCCAACGTGGCCTGCAACGTCTTCTGCCGCGGCGGCGCGGTGCGCTGACCTTGCCAGAGCAGATTGAGGCGCTCGTCGAGCAGCGCTGCCGTCTGCTCCAGGCCATAAGCTTCGACCCGCCCGGCGGCGAGCTCGATCGCGAGCGCCATGCCGTCGAGCTTGCGGCAGATCCTGGCGGCAATGGCGGAATTGGAATCGTCGAGTGCGATCTGGGCGCCGCTCGCCTTTGCGCGCTCAAGGAAGAGCTCGATTGCCGGATAGGTCCGGGCAATTGCGGCCGTCAGCTCGGAATCATCGGGTGGAACGCCAAGCGGCGCCAGCCGGTACACCTGTTCGCCCTCGACGCGCAGCGCCTCGCGGCTCGTGGCCAGGATATGGACCTGCGGCGCGGCCTGAAAAATCTCCGCGGCGAGCGGTGCGGCCGCCGCGATGACATGCTCGCAATTGTCAAGGATCAGCAACATTCGCTTGTCGTGCAGATGCGCGAGCAAGGCCGGCATCGGATCGTCGGTCTGGGCCGGCAGTCCGAGCATCAGCAGCAGCGAGGTGATCACGAGATCGGGATCGCTGAGCGCGGCAAGATCAACGAAGTGTGCGGCCTCTGCAAACGTCGCGAGCAGGTCGTGCGCGATCGCAACAGCTACGGCCGTCTTGCCGACGCCGCCCGGGCCGACGATCGTGACGAAGCGGGATGTAACGAGCTTGTCCGATACGGTGGCGACCGCGTCGGCGCGTCCGACCATCCGCTGCCATCGGTTAGGCAGTTTTACGGGCGGCCATTCCGCGCGCGGCGCGAGATGTGCCTCGGCTTGAATACCGACCTGCGAGATCGGCGCCACGAAGCAATAGCCGCGGCCGGACAGCGTCGTGATGTAGCGGGCGCCGTCCTTGCCGTCTCCGAGCGCCTTCCGCAGCGCTGCGATGTGGAAGCGCAGATTGGTTTCCTCAACGGCCATGCCGGGCCAGACCAAGCCCATCAGATCCCATTTGCTGACAACCTCGTTCGGTCGCGACATCAACGCGATCAGCGTGTCAAAACTCTTGGCGCCCATCGGCAGCGCGACGCCGTCGCGCGTCACCAGCCGCTCATGCGGCCTCACGATGAACGGCCCGAACGACAGCGTTGCTGCCGCAGGCCCGGCCGGCTCGGTCATCACGAAATCTTGCCCCTTTGCAGAACCGGATAGCCAGCGCGCAGCAATCCGGCAAGGCCGGCGTTGCATCGGCATCACGCTGCGTTCGCAGGGCTCGTAAGCCCGGTTCCCCGCGGGCCTCACAACTTCTCACAACACCAAACGGGTGTCCCGGCGTGGTCGCTGATAGTCAGTTGCGTGACGGCAAGGAGACTCTCATGAGCCAAATGGAAAGATTGCTCTACACGGCCCGGACCCATACCTCAGGCGGACGTCAGGACGGCATGTCCCGCAGTTCGGATGGGCGACTCGACGTGCGGCTGTCGCCGCCCGGCGGCGCGGGCATCGGCACCAACCCCGAGCAATTGTTCGCAGCCGGCTGGTCCGCCTGTTTCGAAGGTGCGATGGAGATCGCGGCCCGGAAGCGGAAAATCGCGATTCCAAGCAAAAGCGCGATCGAGGCAGAGATCGATCTCGTCCTCGACGAGGGCGCCTACGCGCTGAGAGCGCGCCTCGGTGTCAGCCTGCCCGGCCTCGATCGCGACGTCGCCCGCGATCTCATCGATGAGGCGCACCAAACCTGTCCCTATTCCAGAGCCGTTCGCGGTAACATCGACGTCACTGTCGATCTGATCTGACGATTCCAACAACCATCAACGAGGCAAGAGATCATGACACAGATTATCGACCAGCATCGTCGCCAGTTCCTCGGCCTCGCAGCCGGGACCGTCGCCGTCGGCCTCGGCGTGATCGACCTCGCACGCGCCGAAACCGAGACGCCGCGATCAACCAGTGCATCGTTCGGCACGATCAAGCAGATCAATGCCGGCGTCCTCAATGTCGGTTACGCCGAAGCCGGGCCCGCGACCGGCCCGGTCGCGGTCCTGCTCCACGGCTGGCCGTACGACATTCACAGCTTTGTCGATGTCGCGCCGATCCTGGCGCAGGCCGGCTATCGCGTCATCATTCCCTATTTGCGCGGCTATGGTTCGACGTACTTCCTCTCCGGCGAGACGCTGCGCAACGGCGAGCCGGCCGCGCTCGCCGTCGACATCATCGCGCTGATGGATGCGCTCGACATCAAGAAGGCGGTCGTTGCCGGCTTCGACTGGGGCGCGCGCACCGCCGATATCATTGCGGCGCTGTGGCCGGAGCGCTGTCGTGCGCTGGTGTCGGTCAGCGGCTATCTGATCTCCAGCCAGGCCGCGGGCAACGCGCCGCTGTCGCCGGCGGCCGAGCTGCAATGGTGGTACCAATTCTATTTCGCGACCGAGCGCGGCCGCGCCGGCTACGAGAAATACACGCATGATTTCGCGAAGCTGATCTGGAAGCTGGCCTCGCCGCGGTGGAACTTCGACGACGCCACCTTCGATCGCAGCGCGAAGGCCTTCGAGAACAAGGATCATGTCGCGATCACGATCCACAATTACCGCTGGCGGCTCGGGCTCGCCATGGGCGAGGCGAAGTACGAGGAGATCGAGAAGAAGCTCGCGGCAACTCCTGTTATCAACGTGCCGACGATCACGATGGAGGGCGACGCCAACGGCGCGCCGCACCCGGATCCCAGCGCCTACGCCAAGAGATTCTCCGGCCGCTACGATTATCGCCTGGTCACCGGCGGTATCGGTCACAATTTGC
Source organism: Bradyrhizobium sp. RDM12 (assembly GCF_051917485.1). NCBI lineage: Bacteria > Pseudomonadati > Pseudomonadota > Alphaproteobacteria > Hyphomicrobiales > Nitrobacteraceae > Bradyrhizobium > Bradyrhizobium sp. RDM12. The sequence goes on along the minus strand of NZ_CM133064.1, from coordinate 647,766 downwards.
CGCAGGAAGCACCGCAAGCCTTTGCCAAAGCCGTCATCGATGCCGACAGCGGTGCCTGACCCCGCGCTCATTCGACACCGCGGTCCGGCGCGGGCCGGACCGCGGGCTACGCGGCGATCCCAACTTGAAGAAACGTCATGCCGTCAATCGGATCTGAAGAGAAAAAGTCCTCCTATGCCACGGTCACGGCGTTGGCCGTGCTCCTGCTCGTCGTTCTCCTGACCTGCGTGCCGTATCTGGTCACGACAGTGCTTGCGGAAGGTCCTGCGACGGCGGCTGCCTCGCCGATCTTCGGCGTCACGATCCCTGCGGGCTACAAGCAGTGGGAGCTGATCGCGCCGGCGGAGGAGGCCGCGCCCTGAACGAATTGCGTGCCGTGGTCGGCAACCAGACTGCAATCGATGCCTATCAGGACGGCAAGCTTCCATTCCCCGACGGCACCATTCTGGTGAAGCGCGCCTGGAAGCGGACGCAGTCTCCCGACTTCGCTTCCGCGACAATCCCCGGCACTCCCACCACGGTCCAGGTCATGGTCAAGGATTCCAAGAGATATGCTGCGACCGGCGGCTGGGGGTTTGGCCGGTTCATCAACGGCAAACCGGTGGACGAGGCGCAGCACCGCACCTGCTTTGCTTGCCACGAGGCTCGCGCTAACGGCCATGACTACGTCTTCACCCGGCTTGCGCCCTGAGGAGGTCTCATCGTGAAGACATGGTTCATCAGTGGCAGTTCGCGGGGACTTGGGCGTGCCATCACGGAGGCAGCACTCGATGCGGGAGACCAGGTGGTTGCAACAGCCCGCGATCTCGGTCCGCTCGAACCCTTGCTCGGACGCTTCGGTGAGAGGCTGCGGCTTGCAACGCTCGACGTGACCGATGAGGCGGCCGCGCAAGCTGCGATCGACCTCGCGGTCGACGCGTTCGGCGGCGTCGACGTGGTCGTGAACAACGCAGGCTATGGCGAACTCGGATCGGCCGAGGACACGAGCCTGGAATCATTTCGTCGGCAGATCGACTCCAATCTGTTCGGAACCATCATCGTCACGAGGGCCGCGATCCCCGTGCTCCGCCGGCAGCGCCGCGGGCACATCGTGCAGCTCTCCTCTGTCGGCGGGCGGATCGGCGCGCCGGCCCGCGCGGCTTATTCGGCTGCGAAATGGGGCATCGAGGGGTTCTCGAATCCGTGGCACGCGAGATGGCGCTGATCGACGTGCGCGTGACGATCGTCGAACCCGGCGGATTCTGGACCGGCTTCGCCCAGGCCGCACATGACACGGACGAGGGCCGTGCGGAGTATGACGCCGTCGTCGGTGCTGCTGTCAGGATGCAACGCGATTATGACGGCCGTCAGCCCGGTGATCCCGCCAAGGCTGCTGCCGTTGTGCTGCAGCTCGTGGAAATGGATCCACCGCCCCAGCGCATCGCGCTCGGCAGCGATGCCGTGAATGCCATCTCGGCGACGGATCGGCAGCGCCTCGATGAATTGGAAAGATGGCGCGCGCTCAGCGTCTCGACCGATTATTGATCGACCATGCGCCTTATTCCGCGGCCACCATCTGCTGCGTCCGCCATTGCCCGAGCAAGGCGCGCAGCGAAGCCGGCTTCACCGGCTTGTTCAGCACCGCGATCTTCTCGTCGCGCGCGGCCATCTGCACGGCGGGGCTGCGATCGGCGGTGATCAGGATCGCGGGGATGGTGTCGCCGAAGCGGCGGCGGATCTCGCGGATGGCGGCGATGCCGTTGCCGCGATCGAGGTGATAGTCGACGAGCAGTCCGGTGACGCGCCCGCCGGCGGCTTCGATCGCGGCGATCGCGCCTTCGGGATCGGCGACCGCGATCACCTCGGCGTCCCAGGCCTTCAACAGCGTCCGCATGCCGTCGAGGATCGCGGCGTCGTTCTCGATGCAGACGATCAGCGCGCCGGAGATCGGCGTGCGCGCCAGCGGCGTTGCGCTGGTCACCGCCGCGGTGAGCGTCACGGCTTTCGCCGTCGGCACCGTTACGGAGAACAGCGAACCTCCGCTCTTATTGGCGTCGATGGCGATGCCGTGGTTGAGCACGCGGGCCAGCCGTTCGACGATCGACAGTCCCAGCCCCAGCCCGCGCGCGATCCGCGCACCCTGTTCGAGACGGTGGAATTCCTTGAAGATCTCGCCGCGCTTGACCGTGGGGATGCCGACGCCGGTGTCGTAAACGCAGATCTTGAGCGAGGGGCCGTGGCGGCGGCAACCGACCAGCACGCGCCCGCGCGGGGTGTATTTGATCGCGTTCGAGATCAGATTCTGCAACAGCCGCCGCAGCAGCAGCCGGTCGGATTCGACCGGCAGCGAGCAGGGCACGAAGCTGAGATCCAGGCCCTTGGCGCGCGCGATCGGCGCGAACTCGATCTCCAGCGAGCGCATCAGATCGGCCATCTTGAAGCTCGAGATAGAGGTCGTCATCGCGCCGGCATCGAGCCTGGAAATGTCGAGCAGCGCGCCGAGGATTTCCTCGATGGCCTGCAGCGATTCGTCGATGTTCTCGACCAGCCGCGTCTCCTCGCCACTGTGCTGGCGCTCGACCAGGCTCGTGACATAGAGCCGGGCTGCGTTGAGCGGCTGGAGAATGTCGTGGCTGGCGGCCGCGAGGAAGCGCGTCTTGGAGATGCTGGCGTCCTCCGCGCTGCTCTTGGCCAGCGCCAGCTCGGAATTCAGCCGGGTCAGCTCCTCGGTGCGGTCGCGCACGCGCTTTTCCAGCGTCGCGTTGGCGCGCTCCAGCGCTTCCGCCGCCTCGAAGGTCGGCGTGACGTCGGTGAAGGTGATGACGAAGCCGCCGCCGGGCATCCGGTTGGTGAGCACCTCGATCACCATGTGGCGTTCCGGCAGACGTTCGAGATAAGGCTCGCTGTCGGTGGTGTAGGCCACGAGCCGCTGCTCGATCATCGCCTCGCGGTCGGCCTCATTGGCGGGGTCGCTCACGCCCATGAACTCCAGGATCTCGCGGAGCGGCGTGCCGAACTGGATGAAGTGCGGGGGCACGTTGAGCAGATCGCCGAACTGCCGGTTGGAGCAGATCAGCTGCAGATCGGCGTCGAACACCGCGATGCCCTGGCGCACATGGTTGAGCGCGGTCTGCAGGATCTCGCGGTTGAAATGCAAGGCCGCATGAGAATCGTCGAGCAGCTTCAGCGCGGCTTTCGCGGAGACGGTGCGCTTGCGCAACAGCAGCGACATCACGAGGCGCGAGGACGCAGCCCCGATCGAGGAGGCGATCAGGTGCTCGGCGTGCTGCAGCAGCTCGAAATCGGCGGGTGCGCCGGATTCCAGCCGCATGTTGCGCCGTGCCGAGAACGCCTCGAACGAATGCCGGGCGCGATCGGGCCCGAGATATTGCGCGACCGTGGTCTGGATGTCCTGCACCGTGATGGTGGTGCGCCAGCGGCGGAAATTCGGGGCGATCGGGGCCAGCGTGTTGGGCACGAACAGATCGGCCTGCACCAGCTCGATGGACGAGGGTTGCCGCGCCAGCGACAGCAGCACGTAAGTGAGGATGTTGAGCGAGAGCGACCAGACGACGCCATGCATCAACGGCGGCAGGTCGGCGCCGAACAGCGCCTGCGGCCGCAGCGCCTCGATGCCGAATGGACCATGCTGGAGCAGCATGATGCCCGCGGTCGAGGAATCCATGAAGCTCGGTATGAACAGCGTGTAGAGCCACACCACGAAGCCGACTATCATGCCGCCGATGGCGCCGCGCGCGGTGGCGCGCCGCCACAACAGGCCGCCGAAGAAGGCGGGTGCGAGCTGCGCGATGGCGGCAAAGGACAACAGGCCGATCGCCGCAAGCTGGGTGTTGCCGAGCGCGCGGTAGTAGAAATACGCCATCACCATGATGGCGAAGATCGCAAGCCGCCGCGAGCGCAGCAGGAAGTCGCCGAAATCGGTGGCGCCGGCACGGCCGTCGGGCCGTCGTTGCAGCACCAGCGGCACCACGAGGTCGTTGCACACCATGATAGAGAGCGCGACGCACTCGACGATCACCATCGCGGTTGCCGCCGACAGGCCGCCGACGAAGACGGCGACGCTGAGCAATCCGGCGCCGCCCTCCATCGGCAATGCCAGCACGTACATATCAGGGTCGACCGCGCCGAACGGGAAGCTGACGAGGCCGGCGAGCGCGATCGGGATCACGAACACGTTGATGGCGACGAGATAGAGCGGAAACAGCCAGCGCGCGCGACTGACCTCGGCATCCGAGGAATTCTCCACCACGCTGACGTGAAACTGCCGCGGCAGCAGCATGATCGCGCACAGCGATAGCAGCGTCATCGTGAGAAAGTTGCCGATCGACGGCGAATAGTCGATGGCGCGCACCGCCTCCGGCGTCTTCATCGCGCGTTCGATCAGTTCGTGCGGCGAGAACATCCAGAACGTGACGAAGATGCCTGCGGCGAGGAAGGCGACCAGCTTGATGATGGATTCGGTCGCGACCGCCAGCATCAGGCCGTGCTGATGCTCGGTGGCGTCGGTCTGCCGGGTGCCGAACAGCACGGCGAACGCCGCCATCGCCAGCGTCACCATCAGCGCCATGTCGCCGAGGATCGGGATGTGGGAGAACGCCTGGTCCTCGCTCAGGATAACTTCGAGCGAGGAGGCGACCGCCTTGAGCTGGAGTGCGATATAGGGCACCGAGCCGATGATCGCGATCAGCGCCACGGTGGCCGCCACCGCCTGGCTCTTGCCGTAGCGCGCGCCGATGAAGTCGGCGATCGAGGTGATGTTGTGCGCTTTCGCAAGCTGGATCACGCGGCGGAGCACGCCGGCGCCGAGGCCGATCATCAGGATCGGGCCGACATAGATCGCGAGGAAGTCGGTCGAGGTGCGGGTGGCAAAGCCGACCGAGCCGAAGAAGGTCCAGGAGGTGCAGTAGATCGCCAGCGACAGCGGGTAGATCAGCCCGGACGCGCGGCCGTGGCCGGCCGGCGAGCGGCGGTCGCCATGGCTCGCCACCAGGAACAGGAAGCCGATATAGCCGAAGGCGGCAGCGATCACGCCCCAGTCGTGCAGCATGGCGAGCGTGCTTCTCCCATGGCGCGGTAGCGCCCGATCTTCCTAAGGCGCGAAAGCGCCCGCTCTCATTTTCCCTGTAAATCTAGCGCGTTGGGCGGGCAGAGGCGACAGCGAAATGCCGAGTTGCGGCGGGAACTGGGGTTGTCGTTAAGGTGCAGCCCCCGGCTCGTCCTGGCGAAAGCCAGGACCGATAGCCACAGGACGTGGTTAAGGTCCTGGCTTCCGCCAGGACGACGATCACTCCGCCGCCAGCGACTTCTCGCGCAGCGGCAGACCCAGACGGTCCCACACCTGCAACAGCGCTTCGGCGAGCTGATCGATCAGGCCGTCGTCGTGATACGGCGAGGGCGTAATGCGCAGGCGCTCGGTGCCCTTGGCAACGGTCGGATAGTTGATCGGCTGGATATAGATGCCATGCTCTTCGAGCAGCATATCCGAGGCCTGCTTGCACTTCTCGGGATTGCCGACGAACAGCGGCACGATGTGGGTGTCGTTCGACATCACCGGCAGGCCGGCGGCGTTGAGGATCGCCTTGACGCGGGCGGCGCGATCCTGGTGGCGCTCGCGCTCCCAGTTCGAAGTCTTCAGATGCTTGATCGCGGCGGCCGCGGCCGAGCAGATCGCCGGCGGCAGCGCGGTGGTGAAGATGAAGCCGGGGGCATAGGAACGCACCGCGTCGATGATCTGGCCGTTGGCCGCGATATAGCCCCCGAGGCAGCCGAACGCCTTGGCCAGCGTGCCTTCGAGGATGTCGATGCGATGCATGACGCCGTCACGCTCGGCAATGCCGCCGCCGCGCGGACCGTACATGCCGACCGCATGAACCTCGTCGACATAGGTCATCGCATCATATTTTTCGGCGAGATCGCAGATTTTGGCGAGCGGGGCGACGTCGCCGTCCATCGAATAGAGGCTCTCGCAGGCGATCAGCTTCGGCCGGTTCGGACCGGCAGCCTTCAGGAGCGCTTCGAGGTCGGCGAGGTCGTTGTGGCGGAATACTTGCCGCTCGCAGCCGGACTGCCGGATGCCCTCGATCATCGAATTGTGGTTGAGCTCGTCCGACAGGATCAGGCAGTTCGGAATGAGCTTTGCGATGGTGGCGATGCCGGTCTGGTTCGAGACATAGCCCGAGGTGAACAGCAGTGCGGCTTCCTTGCCATGGAGATCGGCGAGCTCGGCCTCGAGCTGCACCAGCGGATGATGCGTTCCGGCGATGTTGCGAGTTCCACCTGCTCCGGTGCCGACGCGGGTTGCGGTCTCGACCATGGCGCCGACCACTTTAGGGTGCTGGCCCATGCCGAGGTAATCGTTGGAGCACCAGATCACGACGTCGCGCTTGCCCTTCGGCGCGTGCCAGACCGCATGCGGGAACCGGCCAGCCGTGCGCTCCAGGTCGGCGAACACGCGATAGCGGCGCTCGGTATGGAGCCGATCGAGGGCGGAATTGAAAAACTGGGCGTAATCCATCGGCGCAACCTGAGACGGAACTGACCAAAAGGGCGCATCGTTCTAGAGCTTTTCCAGCTCTAATGTCTATGCGCTATCCCACATTTGGCCGTGAGGGGCATTTGGGCAAAATGCCCCATCGTGCGATCTGAAACGTGATTCCCGATCAAGTCGCGCGGAGCTTCAATGTTGCTCCGCAGCATCCGCCGATATGCCGGTGTTAAACCGGCGCTTGCTTTCACGTCGTCCGAAACTGGAGCACGCCGTCCTTGGTCTCGGCGGTCAGCCGGCCCTCGACAATCATGTAATTGACGTGGGCGACGAGCTCGCCGGCGGCAAAGCCCATCTGGTGCTCGTCCAGCACATGCTTGTTGAACACCACAGGCACCAAGGCGCGCGAGGTCTGCGGCACCTCGCGGCAGGCTTCCGCGATCAGGCGACAGCGCTCCTCGTGGTGGTCGGCGAGCTGCTTGATGCGGGTCTTCAGTCCGTAGAACGGCACCCCGTGGCCGGGCAGCACCAGCAAATCATAGGGCAGGGTGGTGGTGAGGCTCGCGAGCGACGCCAGGTATTCGCCGAGCGAATTCTGGTCGGGCTCGACCGCCCACACGCTGACATTCGGCGAGATCTTGCTCAGCACCTGGTCGGCCGAGAGGAACAGCTTGTCGTCGGCGCAATACAGCATCACCTGGTCGAGCGCATGCCCTCCGCCGGTGATCACCTTGAAGCGGCGCGTGCCGATCACGACCTCGTCGCCATGCGAGATGCGGCGGTAGGACGGCGGCAGCACCGAGACGCGCTTGAGATAATCCTGGCCGCGGCCGAGCAGCTTTTCGGTGAGCGACTCATCCATGCCGTGGCGGCGGAAGAACAGCCGCTGTGCCTCGCGCCGTTCCTCGGTACCGCGGTTCTGGTGATAGACCGATTGCAGGTACTCGACCTGCGACATCACCAGTGGACAGTTGAAGCGCTCGACGATCCAGCCGGCAAGGCCGACGTGATCGGGATGCGAGTGGGTGACGATCAGGCGCGTGATGTTGACGCCCTTCAGCGGCCCCTCGAACAGTTTTGTCCAGGCCTCGATCGTCTCCTCGTTGCCGAAGCCGGCGTCGACCATCGCATAGCCGTCGCCGTCGGCGAGCAGATAGATATTCACATGGTTGAGGCGGAACGGCAGCTTCAGCCGCGCCCATAACACGCCGGGCCTGATCTCCACGACCTCTTCGGCGCCGGGATGCTGTTCCCACGGATAGCGCAGGGCCTCGGCGGAGGACTGCACGGTGTCGGTTTTTGCGTTCATGCTACCGGCTTAAACCCAGCGCGGGCGAGGCGCCAGCCGAAAAACAACGCGCGGCCCGTCCGCATGGCGGTCATTCCTCGCAGTTTTCCGTAGCCCGGATTACGCGCTCGATCCGGCCCAAGGGACGGCGTCCCTACGCCGCCCGCATGTTGTTGAGGAACGCGTCGATCTCTCCGCGCAGCATGTCGGCTTCGCGGCGGAGGGCGTCCGAGGCACTCAGCACTTCGGTTGCCGCGGCGCCGGCCTCGGCCGAAGCGGTGGAGACACCGACGATGTTGCTGGAGACTTCGCTGGTGCCGCCGGCCGCATGCTGGATGTTGCGGGCGATCTCGCGGGTGGCTGCGCCCTGTTCCTCGACCGCAGCCGCGATCGTGGTGGTGACGTTGTCGATCTCGCCGATGATCCGGCCGATGCCCTGAATGGCGCCGACGGCAGAGGTCGTGACCTGCTGCATGCTGGCGATCTGGGTGCGGATCTCCTCCGTCGCCTTCGCGGTCTGGCTGGCGAGGCTCTTCACTTCAGACGCGACCACCGCAAAGCCGCGGCCGGCCTCACCCGCGCGCGCCGCCTCGATGGTGGCGTTGAGCGCGAGCAGATTGGTTTGCGACGCGATGGTCTGGATCAGATCGACCACCACGCTGATGCGGCTTGCGCTGTCGGCAAGGCTCTGCACGGTGGCGTCGGTGGCGCCGGCCTCGTCGACCGCCTTCTTGGCAATCGCGGCCGAGGTGACGACCTGTTTGCTGATCTCCTCGATCGAAGACGACAGCTGCTCGGTGCCTGACGACACCGTCTGCACGTTGACAGAGGTTTCCTCGGCGGCGGAGGCGACCGCGTTCACCAGTGCGTTGGACTGGTCCGCGGTGTTCGACATGCTTTGCGCGGTCGATTGCATCGAATTGGCCGACTGCGCGAGATTGTCGAGCGCGGCGCGCACCGTGCCCTCGAACTCTGCGATCTTCGCCTCCATATGCGCGGCACGCTCGGCCTTGACGACACGATCCTTGTCCTGCTCGCTCGCAAGCGCCCGGGCTTCGATCATGCTGTCGCGGAACACCGTCAGCGTTTCCTTCATCGCGCCGATCTCGTCGTTCTGCCGGGAGCGGACGATCTCGGTGTCGAGGTCGCCGGCCGAGAGCATCTGCATGGCGCGCTGAAGCTCACGGATGCGGCGCAGGATGTTGCGGCCGACATAGAGCCAGACGAACAGCGCCGAGCCGATCAGAGTGAGCGCGCCCAGGGCCAGCATTGCGGTGGTGGCGAGCGAGATCTCCTGGCGCGCCCGGAAGGTCGACGCGTTGGTCTCTTTCTGCACGCCGTCGACGAGCTGCTGCACGCTGATGCCGAGACCGACGTTGAGCTTACGGGTCTCGTCCAGGATGGTCTGGCCGTAGTCGATGGCGTCGAGCTCCTTCTGGCGAATCTTGAACACGCCGGTCTTGCCCTCGCCGAAGGCGAACAGCTTCTGCACGGCGTCGCGCACCGCCTGCATCGAGGCAATGTTCGGGATGTCCTCGAGGTTCGACTTGACGCGGTCGCGGCTCGCCTTGAATTCCTTCTCGATCGCCTCGAGTGTGTCGCTGCTGTTGGCCGAGAGCGCCGCCATCATGTCGGCGGCCATCAGGTTGCCATTGGCGGAGATGGTCGAGACCTGCGCGACGGTGCGGGCGGCTTCGGTGGCATCGTCTGCCGACACTTCTGCAGCACCAAGGATCGCGTTGAGGCGCGTCTGGGTATCCAGCATGGCCGGGCCGGCGGCGCCGACGAAAGCGAGCTGGGCTTTGCGCAGCGCTTCATACTGCTTGTCGTGCAGCGCGCCGGTATCGAGCCGTTCGCGGGCCGCAGAAACCAGGCTCTGCGTGGCTTCGTCGATGCTCTTGGCGGTGTCGCGGAGTGCGTTCGCGGTCTGCTGATCGGCGCCGAGCTCGATGATCTCGCCGAGCTTGGCCATCGCGAGCTGCTGGATGTCCTTCACGTTCCTGGTGCGCTCGTTCAGCGCATCATCACTTGGAGATGCGAGCAGGCCCGGTCCCTGCGCTGCGAGCGTCGCGCTTTGCGAGGCGAGCTGAAGGCTGGCGGAGAGGCGCGGGATATCGCGGCCGCTGAGGTCCATCATGGTCGAGCCGAGATGGTTGAAGACGAAGCCGGCGCCGGCTGCGATCAGGAGACCCATGCCCGCAATCACGGCGAAGGCCGCAAACAGGCTGCCGCGCAGGCCCCATTTCGGCATTTTGAAACGAGGTTTGAAAAGGCCAATGCTCAGACGGATCGCCATCGAAATTCCTCCACAACCGTGATCTCTTGTTTTCGCTGCGGAGTATCCTCGGCGCGGGTTAAAAAATCGCAAGTTGCACAATTGCTTGGCAGTTCCGCAGAGCGAAAAAGAAAGGGCCGGCAGTGCTGCCGGCCCTCGATAGCGAAGCAGGTTTTGGAAGGCGAGATCAGTAGCGCGCGACCATCGGGCTCGCCCAGTTGAAGCGGTAGTTGAGGCCGGCCTTGATGGTGTGGTCGTCGGTGGTGAAGTTGCCGGTGCCGACCAGCGGACCTGCGGTGAAGTGCGCGTCGCCGAAATTGTAGTACTGGTACTCGGCCTTGGCCGACCAGTTCGGCGCGAACATGTACTCGAGGCCGGCGCCGACGGTGTAGCCGTTGCGGTGGTCGCCGGCGATGATGAAGCCGGTCGGCACGCCGCCAATCGTCACCTTCTCGTTATTGTCCGAATAGGCGTAGCCGCCCTTCACGTAGAGCAGGCCCGGGCCCCAGGTGTAGCCGACGCGGCCGGTGATCGAGCCGAGGCCGCGCTGGTCGTTGGTGTAGGCCACGCCGCCCGGAAACACTGCGCCGACATTGCCGGAAAGCCAGGAATACTGAGCTTCGGCACCGATCACCCAGTTCGGGTTGAACTGCCAGTCTGCACCACCCTGCAGACCACCGAGGAAACGGCCGTTGCCGTTGTTGCCGGTGGAGAGGCCGTTGAAATTGTTGTCGCTGGAGAACGCGCCGCCGATATGCCCGCCGATATAGAAGCCGGTCCAGTTGTAGATCGGCGCGGCATAGGCCGGCGCAGCCTTGTTGTAATAGGGGCGGGCGCCGAGATCGGCACCGAGGGCCGGTGCAGCCGCGCTCAATGCGAGCAGCGCAACAGTCGCAAACAGAATCTTCTTCATAGTCCTAACTCCAACACTAAGGTCCCCGGCAGGCGCCCTCTGTCCGCGCCGTCGTCGGTTTTGCAGATAGCTCGCTTTTGACGAAAATGCTGTCACATGCATGGCACAGCGGCGCCCAGCCTAACTTATTGGGCGCTAAATGATTTTCGTGATTAATGCCGGCTTAAGAAGGGGTGAAGGAAGGCTTAATCCGAGAGCCGTCCGGTAACCTGCGCGCGCGTCTCGTTAACCAAGACGCCGCAGCACCTCGTCGCGCATCTGCGCGCGAAAGGCCGCGCGCTTCGCTGGCCGGTCTTCCACGCGCACGTCGTGGCGATCGAAAATGTCGAACTTCTCCAAGATCGGATAGCGCTCGCTCGCCATCGCGAGCACGCGCAGCACCTTGGTTGCGGCCGGCGTCGGCCCGCTCACCTCCCAGCGCCGGATCGTGTCGGCACCGCCTTTCTCGGGCAAGGCACACAGCTTCGCCATGTCGGCCGCGGCGAGCTTGCGCTCGATGGCGTCGGAGAGGTCGGCGCGGAGTTGCTTCAGTTCTGGGCCGGTCATGTTCATCGCATTCGGGAGAGCTGCCGAAGCCAATGCACTAATGCTGATTCGGGTCCATCCGGAGGCAGCCATGGTCGTAGTACGGCGCGCCGGCCCAAGCGGCGCTGCTTGTGCGGTGTCATGGCGCTCCGGCTCGTTTCCGCGCACACGGAGTTATGAACGGGGGTCTGTGGGAATTCTTTGATGAATGAACATATGGCGCAACAGGCCCGCAGCGAATGAAGGAATCAGTCATGACAACGATCAGACTCGTCATTGCCACACTCATCACGACTGGACTGCTTGCCGCGCCGTTTGCGGCTGAAGCGAAGAAGCACAGGTCGAGCCGACATTATTCCACGGGCGTGATGGCGCCGACCAATAGCGGCGCCGGAGCGACTGCGGCGCAGCCGAGGACATATTACGGGACATCCGGTCCGTCCGTTGGAACAGTGACGGCGCCCTCGGTCGGAACATATAATTGGCCGTCGGTCGGCGTCACCAACGCAGTCCCGACCTGGAGCAACACGAACCCGCCGATGCGATAGAGCCTAAGCTCCCCGGCCGCCCTGCTGACCCATCTCGCAGCGCCATCCCGCCAGCCGCTCGGCTGGATGCTGGTTCATCCATTCGGCTAGCTGGGGCGCGCCCATCATGCAGGACTGCATCGAGACCTCAGCGAAGTCCGACGTGGTGACGGTCTGTTCGTGGCAATTTCCCGGAGACGAGAGACTGCAGAGCACTGCGATGATCCTGATCACGCCAGATTTCCCACGTCGCCGCGTGCCGCACGGCTGATCGCCGCCGCGTCGTGCCGCTCGCCGCTTGGATCGGCCGGCGGGAAAATGCTGTCGTAGATCGCGCGGGCCTCCTGGATGAGGCGAATGCGCTCGCGCTCGGATTTCGAGATAAACTGAACAACCTGACCCATATCATCGGCCTCCAAATAGATCCTCAATCCACCATCAGATGATGGCAATCATTCCATTCGCATGTGGGGTGCCAGCGGCGGCTTTGCCGCCGTGCACACGGTCACACGGGATAAAAAGCCCGTGACCGCTCCGTTCCTAGGGCGGACCTGGATACCGAAACGGAACCTCACGCTGCCGGCGCACGTTCCGTCTGCCCCGGCACAGCCGCGAGCAGCTCGCGTGTGTAGGGATGTTCCGGCGCGGCGAAGAGCTGCGCGGTTGGCTTCAGTTCGACAATGGCGCCGCGCTGCATCACCGCGATACGGTCGCAGATTTGGGCGGCGACGCGCAGATCGTGGGTGATGAACAGCATCGAGAGTCCAAGGCGGGCCTTGAGGTCCTCGAGCAGCCTCAGCACCTGCGCCTGCACGGAGACGTCAAGCGCGGAGACGGCCTCGTCGGCGACAATGATTTCGGGCTCGAGCGCGAGCGCGCGCGCGATACCGATGCGCTGGCGCTGGCCGCCGGAAAATTCATGCGGATAGCGCTCGAGCGCGCCGGCATCCAAGCCGACCATCTTCAGGAGATCGCGGGCGCGGTCGAATGCGACCTTCCGATCGGTGCCGGCCGCGATCGGGCCGTCGGCGATGATGTGGCCGATCTTGCGGCGCGGGTTGAGTGAAGCGAACGGATCCTGAAAGATCATCTGGATGCGATGGCGCTCGGTGCGCAGCGCGCTGCCGGAGAGTTGCGTGAGATCGGTGTCGCCGATCTGCATCGTGCCGCGGTCGGCCTCGATCAGCCGCATCACCAATCGCGCCACGGACGATTTGCCGGAGCCGGATTCGCCGACGAGGCCGAGCGTCTCGCCCTTGAGGATGTCGAAGTTGACCGCGCGTGCGGCGTCGACGCGACGGTCATCGCGAAACCAGCCGCCCGAGGTGACATAGGTCTTGTCCAGCCCGATCACCTCGACGGCTCTGGCGTGATCGTCGACGGGCGCGCGCGCCGGCGGATGCATCGACGGCACGGCGGCGAGCAGTGCCTTGGTGTAATCGTGCTGCGGTTCGTTGAAGACGCTCGCGGCGGGCCCTTCCTCCACGACCTTGCCATGGCGGAGCACCACGACCTGGTCGGCGATGTCGGCGACGACACCAAAGTCATGGGTGATGAACATCACCGCCATGTTGCGGTTGCGCTGGAGATTGCGGATCAGCTTCAGGATCTGCGCCTGCGTGGTGACGTCGAGCGCGGTGGTCGGCTCGTCGGCGACCAGGACGGCCGGTTCGAGCGCGAGCGCCATCGCGATCATGGCGCGTTGGCGCTGACCGCCGGAGAGCTGGTGCGGATAGGCGCGCACGATGCGTTCGGGATCGGGCAGGCCGACCTCGCGCGCCAGCGACAGCGCCTTCGCGCGCCGCTCCCTGGGCGTGAGCAGGCCGTGGGCCTCGAACATCTCCGCCATCTGGTCGCCGATCCGCATCAATGGATTGAGCGCGGTCATCGGCTCCTGGAAGATCATCGCGACACGACGGCCGCGCAGGTCGCGCCAGCGGTCGTCATCGAGCTTGAGCAGGTCGCGGCCTTCGAACAGGATCTCGCCGGAGGTGACGCTCACCGTGTCCGGCAGCAGCCCCATCAGCGCGTGCGCGCACATCGATTTGCCGGAGCCGGATTCGCCGACGACGCAGACGATCTTGCCGGGGTGCAAATCGAGCGACACGCCGTCGACCGCGAAAGGCCGCTCGGCGCCCTTGGGCAACGCGATCCGCAAGTTCCTGATCGAGACGGCGGGCGGGGCGGTCATCATCAGCGTCCTTCCCGCGACAGGCGCGGATTGAGCGCGTCGTTGAGCCCTTCGCCGATCAGGTTGAGCCCGAGCACGGAGATCAGGATCGCGACGCCGGGAAACACCGTGATCCACCAGGCCTGGCGGATCACGGTGCGGCCGGCGCCGACCATATAGCCCCAGGAGATCAGATTGGGGTCGCCGAGGCCAAGGAAGGACAGCGAGGATTCCAGGAGGATTGCGGTCGCCACCATCAGCGAGGCCAGCACGATCACCGGCGACAGCGCGTTGGGCAGAATCTCGCGCAGGATGATCCAGGTGTTACTCTGTCCGGTGACCACGGCGGCCTGGACGTATTCGCGCGTGCGCAGCGACAGCACCTCGCCGCGGACGAGGCGCGCGACAGGCGGCCAACTCACCACGGCGATCGAGGCCACGATCGAGTAGATCGACGGCTGCAGGATTGCCACCAGCACGATCGCGAGCGCGAAGCTCGGAATGGTCTGGAAGAACTCGGTGAAGCGCATCAGCGCGTCGTCGACCTTGCCGCCGAAATAGCCGGCCATCGCGCCGATCGGCACGCCGACGACGAGCGCGACCAGCGTCGAGACGAGGCCGACCAGCAGCGAGACGCGTGCGCCAAAGATCATGCCGGCGAGTACGTCGCGGCCGAGCGCGTCGGTGCCGAGCGGTACGGTCGAGAGCGTGAACGGCGGCAGGAACGGCCGCTGCACCATGCGCCAGGGCGAGTTCGGGAACAACAACGGCCCGAACACCGCAACCGAGATCGCGAGCAGAAGGATGACGAGCCCGATGACGCCGCTCGGGCTCTTCAGCATCGATTTCCAGAATTGTTTCATGCGGCGAATTCGATGCGTGGGTCGACCAGACGATAGACGAGGTCGGTGATGAGATTGAAGATCAGCACCATGACCGAGCAGGTCACGAACACGCCGAGCAACAGATTGTAGTCGCGCTGCAGCAGCGCGTCGTACATCAGACGCCCGATGCCGGGCCAGGCGAACACGGTCTCGGTGATGACGGCGCCGCCGATCAGCGTGCCGGCATGGACGCCGGCGAGCGTGACGACAGGAAGGAGCGCGTTGCGCAGCACGTGGCGGCGCTGGATCACGGCGTCGGAGAGGCCCTTGGCGCGCGCGGTCTTGACGAAATCGAGCCGCTTCACCTCCAGCATCGAGGCACGCGTCATGCGGGTGTAGGTCGCCATGAAGAACAGGCCGAGCGTCATCGCCGGCATGATCAGGTGCTTTGCGACGTCGACACCATGGGCAAGGCCGGTGAGGTTGGCGCCGACCGTCTCGTAACCGAAGCTCGGCAGCCAGTCGACCGTGACCGAGAACAGCAGGATTCCCATCAGCGCCACCCAGAAGATCGGCATCGCGTAGAAGATCAGCGCGAAGATGGTGATGGCGGTGTCGAGGAAGGTTCCGGCGAAGCGGGCGGCGAAGGTGCCGAACAGAACGCCAAGCGCAAGCGATATTGCGAACGCGGTCAGCGTCAACAACAGCGTTGCCGGCAACCGCTCCAGGATCAGCTTCGACACTGGCGCCTGCTGGCGGAAGGAGAAGCCGAGGTCGAGGGTGGCGATGCCCTTGACGTAGATGAAGAGCTGCTCGGGCAGCGGCTTGTCCAGGCCGAACTTTTCCCGGAGCTGCTGGACGAAGACCTGATCGCTCGCTCCGGCCTCGCCCGCCATCACGACCGCGGGGTCGCCGGGCGCAAGCCGGATCAGGAAAAAATTGAGGACGACGATCGCGAGCAGGACGATCACGCCCTTCGCGACGCGCTGAGCGACGAAAGAGAGCATAGCTAGAGTGACGCTTGTTTGACTTGAGTGCCACCGCGACGGCGGTGCGCCCCCTCTCCCGCCTGCGGGAAAGGTGCACCGTCTTGGCCGCTCGGCCGAGAATCACAACTCACTTGTCGAGCCATGCGTCCTTGAAGCCGTCATTGACGCCGATCCCGGTGGTGATCAGGTTCTTGACCTTGCAGCGCGTGATGGTCGGGAATTGCAGCTCCAGCATCCAGGCCACCGGCACGTCCTCGACCAGGATCTTCTGCGCCTTCTCGTAGATCTCCTTGCGCTTGGTGTCGGGCGTTGCCACCGCGCCGTCGGCGAACAGCTTGTCGATCTCGGGGTTGGAGTAGCCCTCGACATTGTTGAACACCTGGCCCTTGGCGATGGCGCTGGAGACGTAGTTGCGGCCGACACCGAGTGCGGGATCGCCGTACTGGTAGAGATAGGTGAAGGCGATGTCGTAATCCCAGTCGCCGATCTTCTGGTTGCCGCCGGCAACGTCGGTCGAGATCGTCTCGATGTTCATGCCGATGTCCATGAGGTTCTGCTTCACGGCTTCGCCCCAGCGCTGCCAGGTCTCGCCATAGGCGAGCGGCAGCATGCGGATCTTCTCGCCCTTGTAGCCGGCTTCCTTCAGCAGCGCTTTCGCCTTGGCCGGATCGTAGGGATATTTCGGCACATCGTCGGTGTAGTACTTGATGGTCGAGGCCGAGGGACCGGTTGCGACCTTGCCGAGCCCGTTCCAGATCACGTCCTTGGCGAAGTCGCGGTCGATCGCATACATGATCGCCTGCCGTATCCGCTTGTCGGCCAGCGGTCCCTGGCGGTTGTTCAGCCACAGCCAGGCCAGCGGCGAGAAGAACTCCCAGCCCGCACCGGTGACGCAAGTGTCCTTCAGCTTGGACAGCCGCGGCACGTCGAAATTCTCGACCGAGCCGCCGGGCAGCACGTCGACCTTGCCGGTCTCATAGGCGACCGAGCGCGCGGCGGCGTCGGGGATGATCTGCCAGTAGATCTCGTCGATATAGGGCTTGCCCTTCTCGTAATAGTTCGGGTTCTTGACCAGCCGGATGAACGAGCCCTTCTGCCATTCCTTGAACATGAAGGGGCCGGTGCCGACCGGCGCGTTGTTGTAGGGATTGGTCTTCCAATCGGTGCCGTCATAGAGATGTTTGGGCACCATCGGCATCGATCCGACCTCGAAAATGCCGAGGAACGGGCCGAACGGCTGCTTCAGCGTGAAGACGACAGTGTAATCATCGGGCGCCTCGACCTTGTCGACCTGCGCGAGGTTGTTGCGGGCACGCGCATGGGTCTGCTTCAGCATCTCGACCGAGAACAGCACGTCGGCCGCGGTGAAGGGCTTGCCGTCATGCCAGGTGACGCCCTTCCGGAGCTTGAAGGTGTAGGTCTTGGCGTCCTCGCTGACGCTCCAGCTCTCGGCGAGCTCCGGAAGCGGCTCGAGCTTGGGGCTGTAGCGCAGCAGGCCCTCGAAGATGTTGCCCGATACCATCTGGGTCGGACCGTTCTGGATCATCGCAAGCATCAGGCCCGGTGGCTCGGGCTGAATCACCGCATTGATGGTTCCCCCCATTTTCGGCTCCTGCGCCAGCGCCGAGGCCGTGAGGCCGCAGGCCAGGAGCAGTCCAAGCAACACTCGTTTCGACATGCCGTATCTTTCTCAAGCGAGACCAGCCGTAAACGCTTCGCAACGTCCTCGTGCGCGAAGCGACGGCCGGCCGATCCCAGTCCCCATCCACCGTCGAAGCTCACATAGTCCCAATCCGCGCCGCAAGATGAAAGTCTCGACAGTGTTCGCACAAAAAATGTACAGCGCGTCCTGTTTTCACTTGAGTCATTGCCTCGTCACGCCGCCGATGTCGGGCGCGTGACCGTAATCATCTCAGCCCTGCGCGCCGAAATCCTTCCAGATAGTGCTCGCGGTCCGCGTCATTGGCCCACGGCAGCTGCGTTGCGATCCAATCCAGTGAGATATTGGGCTGGGTGCGGCGCAACTCGCCGAGCGCCATATCCGCAAGCGCACCGTCGCCGGTCATGCCGGCGGACACGGCGAGCACGCGATAGGCGCCGGTGAGATCGCCGCGATGGCGGATCGCTTCGCGCGCGTGCGCGATGGCATCCTCATACTGCCGCTCGGTGAAGCGCGCATAGCCGGCGATGCCGTAATAGATCGCCAGCGACGGATCGCGCGGCGAGAGCCTGATGGCCTTTTGCGCCGCCTCGAACGAATCCCCGGGGCGCCCGGCATAGGACAGCGCCAGCGCGTAATAGCCCTGTGCCAGCGAGAAGTTCGGATTGAGCGCGAGCGCCTGCTCGAACTCGGATAGCGCGTCTGCAAGCCGGCTGGTCGAGAAGCAGACGCTGCCGAGCGCGGCATGGGCCCAGGCATTCTCATGGTCGTAGCGCATTGCCGCGAGCGCGGCGTTCTCCGCGATCGGCGCCGTCGTGGCGAGCTCGGCCCAGCCCAGATGCACGCCGAACATGTAGCTTGCCGCCAGCACCGCCAGCGCCTGGCCATAATCCGGGTCGATCGCGATTGCGCGCTCGAGCAGCTTCTGCGCCGCGGCGTGGTCCTGCGGCGTGATCCGCCAGTAATGCGACAACGCCTGCATCAACAGGTCCCAGGCATCCAGGCTCGATGGCGGCTTGCGATGCGTGCGAAAATTCTCCGCGGCGTGGATCTGCGGCTCGATCGCCGCGACGATCCGCTCGGTGATCTCGTCCTGCACGGCGAAGACGTCGACCAGCTCGCGGTCGTAGCGCTCGGCCCAGAGGTGACCGCCGGTGGTGGCGTCGTTGAGCTGGGCGGTGATGCGCACGCGGTTCTCAACCTTGCGCACGCTGCCCTCGACGATGTAGCGGACGCCCAGCTCCTCGGCGATCTGCCTGATGTGGACCGCGCGCCCCTTATAGGTGAAGGACGAGTTGCGGGCGATCACGATGAACCAGCGCTGTTTGGATAGCGCGGTGAGGATATCCTCGCTGATCCCGTCCCCGAAATATTCCTGGGCGGGATCGCCGCTCATGTTCTCGAAGGCGAGTACCGCGACGCCCGGACGGTCGGTCGCGACGCGCGGGGAACCCGGTTGGACTTCGGCCGGCACGGGCTTGGGCGGAACGGCCTTGGCTGCCGGTTCTTCCCGGACTTCGCCGACGAAACGAAAGCCCTTGCGCGGAATCGTCTTGATCAGCCGCTGCGTCGCCCCGTCGTCGCCGAGTGCCTTGCGCGCGGCATTGATCCGGCTGTTCAGCGCGGAATCCGAGACGATGCGGTCGCTCCAGATCTCGCTGATCAGGTCATCCTTGCTGACGACGCGGGCGCGCTCCGCCACGAGGTAAAGCAGGAGATCGAACACCTGCGGCTGCAGCGGCACGGCCGTCCCGGCGCAGGTCAGTTCGCGCAGGTTGCCGTCGAGCACGTTGTTTTCAAAGAGGAATCGCACGTTTCTATTGTCTCAAGCAAAAATCAAAGTCGTCTCAGGCGAAAATCAACCGTCCGCGAAAGTCAGGGCGCGTCCGATGCGGCATGGTGCAGCCACCAATGAAGTGCCGATGTTTTGGCACAACGGAGCTGTTTATGACCCAAATTGATCATCAGGTTCATTCCCTGCGCCCCGACGTTTCGGGCTCGAGAGCTTTCAGGTTCATCGCCTTTCTTTACGGAATTGCGGCGTATCTCGTGTTTTTCGTTACGATTGTCTACGCCATCGGCTTTGTGATGGGGCTGGTGTTGCCGAAGACCATCGACACCGGCCCTGACACGCCGACGGCCGAAGCTGTGATCATCAATCTGCTGCTGATGACGCTGTTCGCCGTTCAACACAGCGTGATGGCGCGCCAGCGCTTCAAGGCGTGGTGGACGCAATTCGTCCCCAAGCCGGTCGAGCGCTCGACCTACGTGCTGTTCGCGAGTCTGTCATTGCTGCTCCTGTTCTGGCAATGGCGCCCGTTGCCGTCGGTCATATGGGACGTCGCCGATCCGGACCTTGCCGTGACGCTGGTCACGCTGTCGTTCGCGGGCTGGGTGCTGGTGTTCATCTCGACCTTCATCATCAATCATTTTGAACTGTTCGGATTGCATCAGGTGACCAACCATCTCGTCGGGAAGGAGGCCGCGCCGCCGCGGTTCAAGACCCCGCTGCTCTACAAATTCGTCCGCCATCCGATCTATCTTGGCTTCATCGTCGCCTTCTGGGCGGCACCGACCATGACCGCAGGCCATCTGCTGTTCGCGGCTGTGACCACCGCCTACATCTTTGTCGGCATCGCGCTGGAGGAGCACGATCTCGTCGATCTCTTCGGCGACGACTACCGGCAGTACAAACAACGGGTCTCGATGCTTATTCCCTGGCGCCGGTCAGTCTAGCTGTCGCATGTTCCGTCGCGCGTCCGCCAATCGGAGGACGCGCGACAAGACCTCATCTATAATCTAAGGATTTCAATCCCTATTTCCATCTCAGGAGACAACCAATGAAACATGTCGGACACTGCTTCTGCGGCGCGGTCACGATCGAGGTCACGGGCGAACCAGCGGCGATGGGCTATTGCCATTGCCGTTCCTGCCGCTCGTGGTCGGGCGGACCGGTGAACGCCTTCAGCCTATGGAAGCCTGAAGCCGTGCGCATCACCGAAGGCGCACAAAATGTCGAGACCTTCGCCAAGACGCCGCTCAGCCAGCGCAAATATTGCAGCAAGTGCGGCGGTCATCTCATGACCAATCACCCGCCGCTCGATTTGATCGACGTCTTCACCGCCACCATCCCGACACTCGCCTTCACCCCCGGCGTCCACGTCAATTATTCCGAGACGGTGCTGCCAATGCGCGACGGCCTGCCCAAGCTGAAGGATTTTCCCGCCGAGTTCGGCGGCAGCGGCGAGATGATGCAGGAGTAAAATATAGACTTCCCTCTCCCCACTCGCGGCAGGGCTATCGCACATGGAAGCGATTCCCTTGTGGCCATCCTTCGAGACGCCCGCCGTTGGCGGGCCCTCAGGATGAGGACTGAGCGCGCGGCCGTAGTTTTGACGAGCACCGATGCCGCTTAGCCTCATCCTGAGGAGACCGCGAAGCGGTCGTCTCGAAGGACGAGGCGCGCACTCTGTCGAGCAAAAATGCCATATCCGATTGCCCTGCCACTCGCGGGGAGAGAGCGATCTTCGTTACCTCATCCCCGCGCGCCGAAATCCTTCGAGATAATGCGCGCGGTCCTGTTCGCGCAGCATCGGCAGTTCCCGCGTGATCCAGGCGAGCGAGATGCCGGGCTGGGTGCGTCGCAATCCTTCCAGCGCGGACGCGGCAAGTGCTGGATCGCCGGACATGCCGGCGGCCGCCGTGAGCACGCGATGTGCGCCGACGAAATCGGACCGCTGCCGCATCGATTCCCGCGCCATCTGCATGGCGTCTTCGTAATTGCCGCCGATGAACTGGGCGTAGCCGGCAACGCCGCAATAGATCGCCGCGAGCGGGTCGCGCGGGCTGAGCTGCAGCGCGCGGCGAGCGGCGGCATCGCCATCCTGCCACCGTCCGGCGTAGCACAGCGTGACGCCGTAGAAGGCGTGGGCCATCGCGAAATTCGGATTGAGCGTCAGGGTCAGCTCGAATTCCGCCAGCGCGTCGTCGAAGCGACGCCGGAACAGATAAGTATAGGCGAGCCCGTGATGGGCCCAGGCATCGTCGCGGTCGGCTTCCACCGCAGCAAGTGCTGCGCGTTCGGCGACCGGGACAGTCGCGGCCATATCGGCCCAGCCCATATGTGCACCAAAGATGTGGCTGGTGGCGAGCAGGCCCAGCGCCTTGCCATAGGCGGGGTCGATGGCGATCGCCTGCTCCAGCAGCGCCTGCGCCGATGCATTGTCCTCGCGCGTGATGTGCCAGTAATGCGACAGCGCGCGCATCACGAAGTCCCAGGCATCGAGACTGCCCGGCGGCTTCTGTTGCGCGCGAAAATTTTCGGCCGCGTAGAGCTGCGGCTCGATCGCGGCGACGATGGCTTCGGTGATCTCGTCCTGCACCGCAAAGATGTCGGCTAGCTCGCGGTCGTAGCGCTCGGCCCAGAGATGGCCGCCGGTGGAGACGTCGTTGAGCTGGGCGGAGATGCGCACGCGATCGCCGCTTCGCCGCACGCTGCCTTCGAGCACGTAGCGCACGCCGAGCTCGCGCGCGATCTCGTGGAGATGCACGGCCCGGCCCTTGTAGACAAAGGAGGAGTTGCGCGCGATGACGAAGAACCAGCGCAGTTTTGACAAGGCGGTGATGATGTCTTCGCTGATGCCGTCGGAAAAATAGTCCTGCTCGCGGTCGCCGCTCATATTGGTGAACGGCAGCACTGCGATCGCGGGGCGCTCAGGCAGTGCAGGCATAGTGTGCGACGTTGTGACGCTGCGGCGCGGTTCCAGCGCTGTCGCGGCGGACTTGGTCTCGACATCGCCGACGAAGCGAAAGCCCTTGCGCGCGATGGTGCGGATCAGCGTCTGGTTCGCGCCGCTGTCGCCGATTGCCTTGCGTGCGGCATTGATCCGGCTGGTGAGTGTGGATTCGGAGACGCTGCGGCCGTGCCAGATCTTGTCGATCAGCTCGTCCTTGCTGACCACCCGATCGCGGTTTTCCATGAGGTGGACGACGAGGTCGAACACCTGCGGCTCCACGGACACCGGAACCTGCTCGCGGCTCAGCTCGCGCCGGTCGGTATCGAGAAGGTGGTCCTGGAACAGAAACTGCACGTCGAAAACTCAGGCCTCACAACGACATCAGACAATGATGAAATCAAAATGGATTTCGTTGATGTCTGTGAGTGCGCCAGAGAGTCGATCCGGTTCACCGCGACGCCACATGGCTGCCATGCCCTTTACGGGGACGAATGCAATTTAAAATAGAATGTAACGCCATGGCTGCCGGAACGACATTGGCGGTCTGTCCAACAGTGAATGTTCATTGCTGCGCTGGATATCCCGCGTAAGCTGTCTCCACACAAAGCAAACCAGCCGCAAAGAAACGCCCATGCCCGCCTTTCCCGCCTCGACCACCGTGCTCGATTCCGTGCTGTTTCGCGATGCCTTCGGCACGCCTGCAATGCGCGCCGTGTTTTCCGACGTCGCGCTGGTCGCGCGCTATGCCGAGGTCGAGGTGGCGCTCGCGAAGGCGGAGGCACGATGCGGTGTGATCCCGCAAGCTGCCGCCGACGAGATCGCGGCGCGGACCGATGTCACGGCGCTCGACTTCGATCTGCTGCGGCAGGAGACCGACATCGTCGGCTATCCGATCCTGCCTTTGGTGCATCAGATGGTGAAGCAATGCGGCGAGGCCGGCCGCTACGTGCATTGGGGTGCGACCACGCAGGACATCATGGACACCGCCGTGGTGCTGCAATTGCGCGCGGGGCTCGAGATCGTCGAACGCGATATCGCCGAGCTGCGAAAAATCCTGGCCGATCTCTCCAGGCGTCATCGCGACACGCCGATGGCCGGCCGCACCCATCTCCAGCAGGCGCTGCCGGTGACGTTTGGCTACAAGACCGCGATCTGGCTCGCGATGTTCGACCGCCACGCCGAGCGTCTTGAGCAATTGAGGCCGCGCGTCCTGGTCGGGCAGGTTGCGGGCGCCGCCGGCACGCTGGCCTCGCTCGGCGACAAGGGGTTTGAGGTGCAGGAGGCGCTCTGCGCCGAGCTGAAGCTCGGCGTACCCGCCTCGACCTGGCATGTCGCACGTGACGGCTTTGCCGAGGCCGTGAACTTTCTCGCGCTCGTCACCGGCTCGCTCGGCAAGATCGCGCTCGATATCATGATCATGGCGTCGACCGAGTTCGCCGAGGTCTACGAGCCCTTCGTCAAGGGGCGCGGTGCCTCCTCGACCATGCCGCAGAAACGCAACCCGATCTCCTCGGAGCTGATGCTCGCCGCATCCAAGGCTGTACGTCAGCACGCCGGGTTGATGCTGGATGCGATGGTGCAGGATTTCGAGCGCGCCACGGGTCCATGGCACGCCGAATGGATGGCGATCCCCGAAAGCTTCGTTCTGACCGCAGGCTCCCTGCACCAGGCGAAGTTCGCGCTCGCCGGCCTGATCGTGGACGAGGCAAAGATGAACGACAACCTCGCCCTTAGTCGAGGTCTGATTGTGGCGGAAGCGGTGATGATGGGACTGGCGCCTCGGATCGGGCGGCAGGATGCGCACGACGTGGTCTATGACGCCTGCCGGCTCGCCAACGAGAAGGCCATCAGCCTCGCCGACGCGCTGGCGGTCGATCCGCGCGTCGCGGCCCAGATCGATCGCGCGACCATCGAGGCTCTCACTTCACCGAAAAATTACCTCGGTCTTGCGCCTGCCATGGTCGATCGGGTGCTGAAATCGGCAACGCGCTGAAAACCAAACTGCGTGAAACTCCGTATCTTCACGTCTCGCAAGACGCTCGCACACTTGTGTCTTGCGATGCTAGACTTAGATTGAACGAGAGATTCCGACAGAGGACCCGGCATGACCGATCAACGCAATTCCGCCACTTCCATCGATCCCGTGAAACTCGACCGGCTGGCCGAGGTGGCGGTGAAGGTGGGGCTGGGCTTGCGGCCGGGACAGGACCTTCTCCTGACGGCGCCGGCGATCGCGCTGCCGCTGGTTCGCCGCATCGCTGCGCACGCCTACAAGGCAGGCGCCGGGATCGTGACGCCGATCCTCTCCGACGAGGAGATGACGCTGGCGCGCTATCGCCACGGCCACGACAACAGCTTTGATCGCGCCGCCAACTGGCTCTACGAGGGTATGGCGAAGGCGTTCTCGAACAACACCGCGCGTCTTGCGATCGTCGGCGACAATCCGATGCTGCTGTCGGGGGAAGATGCTTCCAAGGTCGCGCGCGCCAGCAAGGCCAATTCCATGGCGTATCAGCCGGCGCTGGAAAAGATCGTCAATTTCGATACCAACTGGAACATCATTGCCTATCCGAGCCCGTCCTGGGCGAAGCAGGTGTTTCCGAACGATCCCGAAGACGTCGCGGTCGGCAAGCTCGCGGACGCGATCTTCGCGGCGTCCCGCGTCGATCGCGAAGACGCCACGGCCAATTGGGCGAGCCACAATGCGGTGCTGCGCGAGCGCACCAACTGGCTCAACGGCCAGCGCTTCCGCGCGCTGCAATATTCAGGGCCGGGCACCGACCTTACCATCGGCTTGGCTGATGGCCATGAATGGGAGGGCGGTGCCTCGCTCTCCAAGAACGGCATCAGCTGCAACGCCAACATTCCGACCGAAGAGGTCTTCACCACGCCGCATTGCCGGCGTGTCTATGGCCATGTCGTGAGCTCGAAACCGCTGTCCTACCAAGGCACGCTGATCGACAACATCGCGGTGCGCTTCGAGGACGGCAGGATCGTCGACGCCAAGGCCTCGCGCGGCGCGGAGGTGCTGAACAAGGTGCTCGACACCGACGAGGGCGCACGCCGTCTCGGTGAAGTGGCGCTGGTCCCGCATTCCTCGCCGATCTCGCAGAGCGGGTTGTTGTTCTACAACACGCTGTTCGACGAAAATGCTGCGTCCCACATCGCGCTCGGCCAGTGCTACTCAAAGTGCTTCGTCAACGGCGCGCAACTCACGCCGCAGCAGATCGCCGCGCAAGGTGGCAATCAGAGCCTGATCCATATCGACTGGATGATCGGCTCGGCCGAGACCGACATCGACGGCATTCTGGCCGACGGCAGCAAGGTCCCGGTGTTCCGCAAGGGCGAGTGGGCGAAGTAAAGCCTCTTGCCTTGCTGCGGTCCATCCTTCGAGACGCCCGCCGCTGGCGGGCTCCTCAGGATGAGGGCACGTTTCGTGGTGAGGTCCTAGACCCTCATGGTGAGGAGCGCCGTCTTCCGGCGCGTCTCGAACCATGAAGGCTGGCACTTTCGTTTCTTCAAAACGTCTCACGCCGCCGGCTCGCGCAGCATCGGGTTGCTGTCGATGCTGAAGCGGTTGAACAGCGTCGGTGGCCCGCACGATGACGTCGGAAGCCGTGACGGCTTCGTAGAGCGCGCCGACCGGATCGTTCGCCTCCGGCAGGTCGAGCGCGGAGCGGATCTCCTCTCTCGCCTCGTTGAGGTCGTCCTCGTCGTCGCGTGTCGCCTCGAGCGCATCCGCCGCGCGCCGCATTTCCTGGAGATCGCCGCCGGCGGAGAATTTGAGGATGTCGAGCCAATAGGGGCGGGCGACTACGAGCTGGATGAACGCCTCGAAGCTGTCGGCGACAACGCCCGCGCGTCCCTCCGACGAGACGTAGAGCACATTTTGTTGCGGCAGCAGAACGATGATGCCGCCTGAGCCGTCGCTGCCGACCTGCCGGGGGCTTTCGATGCCGTCGATCGTGAACCAGGGCTCCTCGTCCGGCGCGAACGAGACATCGAGGCTGCCGAGCCAGGCGACGACCTCGCCTTGAACTGCCAGAACCTCTGGGGTCAGGGGCATCGATGGGCTCCTTCTAGCTCGTTCCGCGCAATTTGTCGCACCCCGGAAAAGATCGGTTCATGTCCGCGAATTTGCAGGGAAATCGCTGCGCTAACCGCCTCGCACCTGCAACTTGCGGCTGATTGTCGGAGCCTGCGTAAGAAAGAATTAAAAACCGGCTACTAGCGTTCCCAACATCATTCGAAACAAGCCGGGATTGAGCCCGGTCAATCACATTCTACCTCCTGGGGACGCAGATGTCGCGGTCATTGATTGAAATTAGTAGTTGCGACGTGGATCTGGAGCTGCGGCCGATCGAGCCGGCCTGGATCATCGAAGGAAACCCGGTCTCGCGCTCGCACATCCTCTCGACCAGCTCCGACGGCACCTCCTCGACCATCATCTGGTCCTGCACCGAAGGCCGCTTCAACTGGTACTATGATTTCGACGAGACGATCATGATCCTGGAAGGATCGATCGTGCTCGAAAGCGACGGCATGCCGCCGAAGCGCTACGGCGTCGGCGACGTCGTCTTCTTCCGCGATGGCGCGCATGCCAAATGGCATGTCGAAGGTCACGTCAAGAAGATCGCCTTCTGCCGCAAGACCAACCCGGCCGTGATCGGCTTCATGATCCGCGTCGTCAACAAGCTGAAGCGGATGTTCCTGTCGCCCGGCGAGCGCCGTCCCGCGACACTCATGGGTGCCGGCTGATCTTATTCAAGGACGCTTCCCAGCGGCCACCACGGAAGAGGGGGCGGGACCAACATCCCGGCCCCTCTTTCGCGTCATGACGGCAGCTCGAGCCGGTAGACATCGGTCCCCGTCTGCGAGAACAGCGCCGTCTTCTCCGCCTCGCTCAACGGGGCCGCGATGCGCTTGAAGGCGTTGAAGATCACCTGGTAGCTGCACTGGCCCTTGTCCGGCGGGAAGTTACTTTCGAACATCGCCCGCTTCGGGCCGAATGCCTCGATGCAGGTTTCGACATAAGGTTTCCACGCCGCGGCGAGTTCCTCCGATGACGGCGGCTTGGCGCGCAGATGGAAGTCGTAGCCGAGCAGGCACATCGCGAGCCCGCCGAGCTTCACCACCACGTTCTCGCACCTCGCTATCTCCTGGATCGAGGCGCGCCATTGCGGAAATACCTCCTCGCGTCGTCCCGCAAAGCGGCCGACCCCGGCCGGCCCGCCGCAATGGTCGAGCACGATTCTGGTGTCGGGAAAGGCGCGCGCCAATTCCGTCAGCTCGCCGATCTGCGGATGAAACAGCCAGGCATCGAAGCTGAGGTTCAGGGGTGCAAGGCAGGCAAAGCCCTTGCGGAAGGTCGGGTCCTGCAACAATCCCTTCGGGCGGTTCGCATACATGCCGGCGACAACGGGGTCCTCGTCCCAGGCGGATGAATGCCGGATACCGCGGAAGCGGCCGTTACCGGCAGCGATCTCCGCCTCCAGCACGGGCTTGGCCGCGTCGCCGAGCAGCAGGTTGACGTGGCTGACGATGCCGGCGCAGATAGCGGCGTTGCCGTAACCACCGCTCGCGCTCATCGCGGCGACGCCGTTGGCGAACTCGACCTCGCCCACGGGGCGGAACGCCTCGGGCCCATGCGCGCGATACATCGAGCGGCAGTCGACATAGACGGTGGCGATGATGTTGTGGCCGGAGGCGATGTCGGCGGCCATCTCCTCGATCAGATAGCGATGGCCGCGATTCCAGAGATGGTGGTGAGGATCGACGATCGGCCGCTCGGGATCGATGATCTCTTCCTGATGTTGCGCGAGCCAGTCCTCGCGCGGCTCGACGAATAGCCCGCTGGTGTTGGCAGGCAGACCGCTTGCAGCCATCGACGTTCGCTCCCTCATGTCTTTTGTGGCGGGAGCCTAGCACCTCGTCCTCGCATGCGGCAGCGCGCCCTACTCAGAGCACCATGGCAGCCGCGGAGGAGCTGCGCTCCCTCTCCCGCTCGCGGGGGGAGGGCCGGGGTGGGGGTGCTTCCGCGACGGGACGCTCCCGATGTGGAGAGAGCCCCACCCGCGCCTTCGGCGCGACCTCCCCGCAAGCGGGAGAGGTTGCACCGCGTGCGCGGCCCGATCGTTTCAAACAAGATCGAATTCCCTCTAAGCTTTGCGCCGCGCCGCCCTGACGTCGACCGCCAGCCGCCAATCCGCCGCGGCGACTGGCCTGACCTCACCAAGCCAGTGAAAGGAATTCTCGGTGATTTCAACAAAACTCCAGCGGGTCAGGTCACCGGATTCGGTCGTGCCTTCCTGCACGATGTCTTCTCCGCGAGGTCGGCCGATCTGCTGACGGAACACACTGCGCCCGGGATCGAACCAGGAAATCCGCCATGCGGAAATGGCGGGATCGTAGACCCGCAGCGTCGTGCCGTACCAATTGCCGCCGACCGGGAAGGCCGGCGCACCCGCCGAACGGGGAATGATCCAGACGTCCTGGACGGCGCGGCCCTCCAGCACCCAGCCGAAATGAATCTCGCCGGGTGCGCCGTGCTTCGTTCCATCGGCGCCGTGGGCGGTGATCTCGGCATCCCAATCACCGACGAACCGGCCATAGAGCTGAAGCGCCCCTGCGTGCTCGGGGTTGGGTCCGTCCGCATGCAACAATCTCGCAAACTCGGTCATGTCGATCTCCTGCTGCAAGGAGATCAGCACGACCGGCCGACAGCCGACTTGGAGAAAATTGCGCGTCAGACCCCGTCGAGGATGATCACCGTCGGTGTCGTCGGTAGCGTATCCCGCGAGATCCGCAGCGAACGCTCGGTGCGCCGGTCGATCTCGAACTGTTGCCCGATCAGGCGCATGAACTCGTCGAGCGGCGTGGCGAAGCGGTGCATCGGCAGCACCACGGAGGCGCGCAAGCGCTTGGTGATCTCCGAGACGCCGTCGAGCGACATAGTGTAGGTGCCGTCGATCGGCACCATCACGATGTCGAGCCGCCCGATCTGGGCGAAATGGCTCTCGTCAAGCTTGTGGTGGAGATGACCGAGATGGCCGATGCAGAGGCCCGCGACCTCGAAGATGAAGATCGAGTTGCCGTCGCGGATCATATCGGTGCCGGAATCGTCGCCGAAATAGCGGCGGATGTCGGTGGTGACATTGCGGATGAAGGTGTCGCCGATGCGTTCCGAAACGACCGCGGGCTTGCCGTCTTCGCCCCAGCCATGCAGCACGTGGGGAATGCGCTTGTCGGGATTGAGAGAATAGTGGGTGCTGTGCGCCCGGTTCATGGTGACGACATCGGGCAGCCGGCCGATCTGATATGCGCCGCTATAGTCGGTCGCGATGCGCACCCCGCCCGGCGTGTCGATGAAATAGGTGGAGTGGCCGGCATAGGTGATCTCGACCTCGGCCGCGGCGGCCGCCTGCCGGAAGGCGGCCGGCATGGCGCGAGGCGCGGCATTCGCCATCGCCAGGCATTCGCTGCGTCGAGGTGGCTGCTGGGCGAGGGCAGGTGAGAGGAAGGCGCCGAACAACGCGAGAGCCGCCGAAATCAGTCGACGCATGAATCCGTCCCCGATGACTTCCGGGAGAGTCCAGCGTGCAACGCAACGGGTGGCCAACGGGGCGCGATCAACAGCGCGTCAGTGTCGCACCTTCACTCCCGCCTTGGGCTGAACCGCCAGGTGATCGCCACCAGGCCCGCGGTGATCAGGCCGCTGACGATTCCGGCGGTCGGCAGCGTGAGCAGCAGCGCGGCGGTGGCGGCCCAGCCGATCGAGGAGAAGGCTTCGGCGAACGTCGCAAGCCGTGACGACGTCTGGCGGCGGCGGAACTGGCTGCGTCGGGCCTGGATCCGGAACCAGAGCTGGATCGCGGTGGCGGAGGCCGCACTGATGATGATCGTGGCGGCCGTGATCGCAGCCTGGAACGGCGAGGCGAAAACCAGCGTGGCCACCAGCGGGCTGAAGATGACGACGATCGCAATCAGCACCACCTCGATCTTGGCGCGGATGACGCCCCTGGGCGTCAGCGGTGCGGTCGCCACCAGATCGGGCGCGTCCTCGCCGGAGATCGTCAGCCAGGCGAGCCCGCCGGCGAACTGACCCGCGGCCATCACGATGACGGGCGAGATCAGCGTCAGCGCCGCAGACCTATCGGCAAAGCTGCGCCAGAGCAGCAGCGCCGGCGGCACCAGATAGAGCAGCTGCATCAGGGTCTGCGAGATCAGCCAGGGATCGCGCCAGAGCAGCACGAACTCCTTGCGCCGTAGCGCCTGCTGGCGGGATCCGCCGCGGAACGGACGCTCCTTCGCGCGCTTGCGGCCGGATGTGCCATGGGCGGCAGCGTCGATCGCGGTGTCGGCGAAGCGGCCGGAGAAGATCGCCATCACGCTTCCGAGCAGCACCAGCCCGAGTGCGAGGAGCAGCAGCAGCGCCTCGGTGTCGCCCATGGTCGCCCGCGCCGGCCACCACCAGATGCTGTCGATGTCGGGCGCATGGGCGGCGAGGGTGCCCGATGTCAGGATGGTGAACCGCGACAGCGTGCCGTAGGAGATGATCGCCGCGACCTGGAGCGCGATGACGAAGCCCGCGCCGATGATCGCAGCCAGGATCTGGGCCACGAAGCGCGTGCGCGCCGGGCCGATCAGGCGAAACAGCAGGATGGTGACGGCAATCGCGATCGCCGCGGCCGACAGGCCCATCGCGATGACCACGCCGAAGGCGGCAAGCCAGCGCGGCCCGCCGCCGATCACCAGCACGTCGATGAAGGGCGTCGAGAACAACAGCGCCATCACGGTGACGGTGAGTGCGATCGCGGCGATGCGCACCGAGAACAGATTGGCCAGCGTGGCCGGCGAGGACATGATGAGATCGAGATCGGCGCGGGCGTAAAACACCCGCGTAACGGATTCGATCGCTTGCGACAGCATCAAGGTCCAGGCGAGAAAGATCGTCGCCGAGATCACGATCAGCGAGGATTTGTCGAGCGGCAGTTGCAGATTGGCGAAGCGGCCGATCACCGCCCAGGCCGGCACATGCAGCACTGCAGCGAAGAACAGCAGGCCAATCACGGCGGCGCGGGCGCGCCTGCGCCGGCCGCCCGTGATCATGGCGAACCATTCGCGCCAGGCGAGCCGAAGCTCGTGACGGGCAAACCACGAAAGAGCGGTCGCCGAGCTCATGCAGCTTCCTGGAGCGTCACCAGTGCGATGAAGAGATCTTCGAGGCTGGTATCGGCATGGCCGTTTTGCTGGCGCAGCTCGGTCAGCGTGCCCTCGGCGACGAGGCGGCCCGCGGCGATCACGCCGATGCGGTCGGCCATGCGCTCGGCTACCTCCAGAATATGCGTTGTCATGATGATGGTGCAGCCGGCCTGAACGCGCTCGCTCAACAGGCCCTTCACATGGCGGGCGGAGACGGCGTCGAGGCCGGTCAGCGGCTCGTCGAGAATGATGAGGCGGGGATCGTGCACCAGCGCGCCGGCAAGCGCCACCTTCTGGCGCATGCCCTTGGAGAAGCCTTCGCAGCGTTCGTGCCGGTGCGGCTCGAGCCCGAGCGAGTTCAGGAGTTCCTCGGCGACCGGTTTCGACACGGACGGCGCGATGCCCCAGAGGCCGGCGACGAATTCGAGATATTCGAGCGGAGTGAGCTTGTCATAGACCATGGGCTCGTCGGAGACCCAGGCCATCACCTGCTTGGCCGCGACCGGGTTTTCAAGCGCATCGATCCCGAAGATCGAGACGCTGCCGGCATCGGGGCGCAGCAGGCCGGCAACCATGCGCAAAGTGGTGGTCTTGCCGGCGCCGTTGGGGCCGACCAGGGCATAGAATTCGCCGGCATGGATGGTGAGATCGAGGCTATCGACCGCCAAACGGTCAAAACGCTTCGTTAACCCCAAAACTTCGAGCGCCGAGCTGTCCGGCTTCATGACGGCCACACCATCCGGTTTTGCATCGGTCGCGACCATGGCCTGAAGATGTTTCGGCACGGTGAATCGCTCTGCCGCAAACTCCGGCATCCACCTTGGACCAAAGGCAAGTCACCGTTTGTTGACAGGGCTCGGGCGTTCAGGCTGAATTGGCGCCGGGACAAATGGCAGCTCACGCGGCGAAACGACTGCGTAGCGGCTGGACACAAGATGCGGCAAAGCGGTCGTCAAGAACCGCTGGTTGCATCGGGAGGACGCGGCGATGCTGGATTTCGTTCAGCAGCTGGTCAGCGGTGTTGCGCTTGGCTGTGTCTACGGCCTGATCGCACTCGGGTTCGTGCTCGTCTACAAGGCCACTGAGGTCGTCAATTTCGCCCAGGGCGATCTGATGATGCTGGGCGGCTTCTTCGCCTTCACCTTCATCGGCATGATGGGCCTGAACTACTGGATCGGCTTTGCCGGTGCGGTGGCCGCGATGGCACTGTTCGGCATGCTGGCGGAGCGGATCGTGGTGCGGCCGATCCTCGGCTATCCGCAATTCTCCATCATCATGGCGACCATCGGCCTCGGCTATTTCCTGCGCTCGGTCGCGGGCATGATCTGGGGCACCGACGATTTCAAGATCGAGACGCCGTTCAGCCAGGGCGTGCTGCGCATCGGCTCGCTGGTGCTGGCCCACGACAAGCTCTCGGTGATCGCGGCGACGATCATCCTGTGCGCGCTGCTCTGGCTGTTCTTCAACAAGACCATGCTCGGCACCGCGATGCGCGCCAGCTCCGAGAACATGCTGGCGGCGTACTACATGGGCATCCCGGTCAAGCGCGTGGTCTCGATCGTCTGGGCGATCAGCGCGGCGGTGGCGACCTGCGCCGGCGTGCTGCTGGCGCCGATCACCTTCATCCACTCCAATGTCGGCCTCGTGCTCGGCCTGAAGGCGTTTCCGGCCGCGGTGCTCGGCGGCTTCGGTTCGATCCCCGGCGCGGTGGTCGGTGGCGTCTTGATCGGCGTGATCGAGAGCATGGCCGGCTTCTATCTGGCGGAGGGCTGGAAGGACGTTGCGCCCTACATCGTGCTGCTGGCCGTGCTGCTGCTGAAGCCCGAAGGCCTGTTCGGCCTTCACGCCCGCAAGAAGGTCTGAGCGCATGCGCTTCCTGTTCAAGACCGATTATGAGGACGACATCAGGCTGTTTCCGCATTCCGGCTACGTGGTCTCCTATGGCCTCCTGCTCGCCGTGCTGCTGATCGCGCCTTACGTGCTCTCCAGCTATCTGATGAGCCAGCTCGTCTTCGTCTGCATCTATGCGACCGTCGGCGTGGCGCTGATGATCCTGACCGGCTTTACCGGGCAGGCCTCGCTCGGGCATGCGGCATTCCTCGCGATCGGCGCCTACACGGCCGCTTACCTGCAGAAATATAACGTGCCGTTTCCGGTCTATTTCTTCGCCGCGGGCGTCCTGACCGGCTGTATCGGCGCGCTGGTCGGCTTTCCGGCGCTGCGTCTGCAGGGCATCTATCTGGTCATCGCCACGATCTCCTTCGCCTTCATCGTCGAGGAGATTCTGGCGCGCTGGGAGAGCGTCACCAACGGCAATGAGGGCCTACGGATCAAGGCACCGTCGCTGCTCGGCGTGACGGTCTCGCGCGACAGCCCGACCTTCTATTTCCTCTGCCTTGCGGTGCTGGTGCTGACCATCGTCGGCACGCTCAATCTGCTGCGCTCGCCGACGGGCCGCGCCTTCGTCGCAATCCGGGACTCGGAGACCGCGGCGCGGAGCATGGGCGTCAATGTCGCGCTTTACAAGGTGAAGTCGTTTGCGATCTCGGCGGCGATCACCGGCTTTGCCGGAGTGCTGTTCGCGCACAAGCTCTCCTTCATCTCGCCGGAAATGTTCACGTTGCAGCTCTCGATCGAGTTCATCATGGTGATCCTGATCGGCGGCACCTTCAGCCTGCACGGCGCGGTACTGGGCGCGATCTTCATCGTGATGATCGATCCGTTCCTGACCTACCTCAAGGACGACATGCCCGGCATCATCGCCGGTGTTGCCGCGACGTTCGGCGCGGGCACGCCGACCGCGGCAAACATCCAGTCCAAGGTCGCGGCCTTTGCCTCGCTGAACGGCCTGAAGGGCGCGATCTACGGCATCATCATCATGCTGTTCGTGCTGTTCGAACCGCTCGGCATCTACGGCCGTTGGCTCAAGATCAAGCTCTTTTTCCAGCTGTTCCCGCTCTACAAGCGCGCGACCTTCAAGCGGCAGAAGATCTACGTGAAATCGGAGCGGAACCGATGAGCTGTTTCCGCGCCGAGAACCTGTCGCTGCATTTCGGAGGCCTCAAGGCCGTCGATGCGGTGTCGTTCGCGGTCGAGAAGGGCGAGATCCTCTCGATCATCGGGCCGAACGGCGCGGGCAAGAGCTCGATCTTCAACCTGATCTCGCGCATCTACCGGCCGACCTCGGGCCGCATCTTCTTCGAGGACCAGGACATCACGGAAGAGCCGCCTTACGATATCGCAAGACTCGGCATCGCCCGGACCTTCCAGAACATCGAGCTGTTCGAGAACGCGACGGTGCTGTCCAACCTCCTGGTCGGGCGTCATCGCCATTCCACCACGCAGCTCTGGCAGGAATTGCTGTTCCTGCCGAGCGTGCGCGCCAACGAGAAGGTGGACCGCCGCCGGGTCGAGCAGGTCATCGAATTCCTCGACCTCGAGCCGTACCGCGATAAATTGATCTCGGGCCTGCCCTATGGCGTGCGCAAGGTGATCGAGCTCGCGCGCGCGCTCTGCTCGGAGCCGAAGCTGATCCTGCTCGACGAGCCGTCCTCCGGCCTCAACGTCGAGGAGACCGACGACATGTCGTTCTGGATTCGCGACATGAAGAGCGAGCTCGGCGTGACCGTGCTGATGGTCGAGCACGACATGTCGCTGGTCAACCGCGTCTCCGATCGCGTCATCGCACTGAACTACGGGCGGGTGCTCGCGATGGGCTCGCCCGCCGAGGTGCAGCAGCATCCGGACGTCGTCGCCGCGTATCTGGGAGCCTGATGCATGGATGCGACCCCGGCGCCCGACATCATTCTAAAACTCTCCAACATCGAGAGTTATTACGGGCCGATCATGGCGATCCGCGGCATCTCGCTGGAGGTGCCGCGCGGCCGCATCGTCACGCTGCTAGGGGCCAACGGTGCCGGCAAGACCACGGTGTTGAAGACGATCTCCGGCATTCTCGATCCGCAAAAAGGTTCGATCGAGTTCCTGGGCAAGCCGATCCAGCGCATGGAGGCCGATCGCATCGTCCGGCTCGGCCTCAGCCAGGTGCCGGAGGGACGCGAGGTGTTCCCGTTCCTCTCGGTGCGCGAGAATCTGATGATGGGCGCCTATCCGCGCAGCGATCGCGACGGCGTGGCGGAGGATCTAGAGCGGGTCTATGCCTATTTCCCGCGATTGAAAGAACGCATCGACCAGCCGGCCGGCCAGCTCTCCGGCGGCGAGCAGCAGATGCTTGCGATCGGCCGCGCGCTGATGAACCGGCCGATGCTGCTGCTGCTCGACGAGCCGTCGCTCGGCCTGTCGCCGATCCTGGTGAAGGAGATTTTCACCATCATCCGCCGCGTCAACGAGGAACAGGGCATGTCGATCCTGCTGGTCGAGCAAAATGCGCGCGTGGCGCTGGAGACGGCGCATTATGGTTACGTGCTGGAGATCGGCCGCGTCGTGATGAACGACAGCTGCGACCGCTTGATGCATTCCCGGGACATCCAGGAGTTCTACCTTGGCGCCAAGGAAGCCGGCGCACGCGGCGAGCGGCGCTGGAAAAAGAAGAAGACGTGGAGATGAAAAGCCTGGTGGTGAAGAACTAAGCGGCAACGAGGAGACGCGCATGGCCCGACTGGCGGTGCTGACGGTCGCTGATACGATCGCGAGGAGCTTTTTGCGCGCGGCAGAGGTGCGCGGCGACAGGGCTGCGATCCGCGAGAAGAAGTTCGGCATCTGGCAGCCGACGAGCTGGCGCGAATGGCTGCAGATCTCCAAGGAGATCGCCTACGGTCTTCGCGCCTTCGGGTTCGTGCCGGGTGACGTCGCCTCGATTATCGCCAACGCGGTGCCCGAATGGATCTATGCCGACATGGGTATCCTGTGCGCCGGCGGTATCTCCTCCGGCATCTATGCGACCGACGCATCGGCTCAGGTCGAATATCTCATCAAAGATTCCGCGACGCGGGTGATCTTCGCCGAGGACGAGGAACAGCTCGACAAGATCCTCGGCTGTCGCGCGCGCTGTCCCGGCCTGCAACGGATCATCGTATTCGACATGGAGGGCCTCAGCGGCTTCTCCGACGAGATGGTGATGTCGCTGGACGAGTTTCGCGCGCTCGGCCGCAACCACATGATCGGACGCGAGGCGCTGTGGCAGGAGATGATCGATTGCCGCAGCGCCGGTGATCTCGCCGTTCTCGTCTACACATCCGGCACGACAGGCCCACCCAAGGGCGCGATGCACGCCAACCGCAGCGTCACGCACCAGATGCGGCATGCCAACGACTTCATCCCGGCGCGCCAGGACGAGGACCGGCTGATCTTCCTGCCGCTCTGTCATGTCGCCGAACGCATCGGCGGCTACTACATCTCGGTCGCGCTCGGTTCGGTGATGAATTTTGCCGAGAGTCCGGAGACCGTGCCGGACAATCTGCGCGAGGTGCAGCCGACCGTGTTCCTCGCTGTGCCGCGGATCTGGGAGAAATTCTATTCGGTTATTACCATCGCGCTGAAAGACGCGACGCCGCTCCAGCAATGGGTCTATCGCCGCGCCATCGGGATCGGCTATCGCATGGTCGATTGCCGGATCGAGGGCAAGGCGCCGTCGCTGATGCTGCGTCTCGCCAATGGCGTCGCTTACCAGCTCGCCTTCCGCAACATCCGCCGCATGATCGGGCTCGACCGCTGCCGCATCGCCTTCACCGGCGCGGCGCCGATCGCACCGGATCTGATCCGCTGGTACCTCGCGCTCGGCATCGACATCCACGAGGTCTACGGCCAGACCGAGAATTGCGGGGTCGCGACCATGATGCCGGGGTCGCGCATCAAGCTTGGCTCGGTCGGCACGGCGGTGCCCTGGGGCGAGGTCGCGCTATCGCCCGACGGCGAGATCCTGATCAGGGGCGACTTCCTGTTCATGGGCTATCTGAACCAGCCCGAGAAGACCGCCGAGACCATCGATCATCGCGGCTGGCTGCACACCGGCGATGTCGGCACCATCGACAACGAAGGGTTCGTCCGCATCACCGACCGGATGAAGGACATCATCATCACCTCAGGCGGCAAGAACATCACGCCGTCGGAGATCGAGAACCAGCTCAAGTTTTCGCCCTACATCTCCGACGCCGTCGTGATCGGCGACAAGCGTCCCTATCTCACCTGCCTCGTGATGATCGACCAGGAGAATGTCGAGAAGTTCGCCCAGGACCACGACATCCCCTTCACCAACTACGCCAGCCTGTGCCGGGCCAGCGAGATCCAGCACCTGATCTGGCACGGGATCGAAAGCGTCAACGCGAAGGTCGCGCGCGTCGAGACCATCAAGAGGTTCCACTTGATCGAACGCCAGCTCACCCCGGAGGACGAGGAACTGACGCCGACCATGAAGCTGAAACGAAATTTCGTGAACAAGCGCTACGCCGCCGAGATCGACGCAATGTATCTCGC
This sequence comes from Bradyrhizobium sp. RDM12, assembly GCF_051917485.1. Taxonomy (NCBI): domain Bacteria; kingdom Pseudomonadati; phylum Pseudomonadota; class Alphaproteobacteria; order Hyphomicrobiales; family Nitrobacteraceae; genus Bradyrhizobium; species Bradyrhizobium sp. RDM12. Next base: position 609,742 of record NZ_CM133064.1, on the reverse strand, counting down.
GCGCGGGGTGGCCTAGATCGTCTCGTTCGAAAAACAGCGAAGGAGTGATGGCCCTCGCCCTTCGTACCATACGGGCCCCCAGGAGAGGAGACGTCGATGTCGAGATCGTTGAGAGCGTTCGGCCTTGCAGTGGGTGCGGTTGCGCTCGCCTGTCAGCCGTCCCTAGCGCAAACCAGGGTCACCAATGAGGGCATCTCGGCGGGCGAGATCGTCATCGGCACCCATCAGGATTTGTCGGGCCCGATCAAGGTCTGGGGCGTGCCGGTCTCCAACGGCATGAAGATGGCGGTCGAGGAGATCAATGCCGCCGGGGGCATCCAGGGCCGCAAGATCAGGATGATCCTCGAGGACAATGGCTACGATCCGAAGAAGGGCGTGCTGGCCTCGCAGAAGATGATCGAGCGCGACAAGATCTTCGTCATGATCGGCTCGATGGGATCGGCGCCGACGCTGGCCGCGCAGGACATCCTGTTCGACGCCGGCGTGCTCCAGCTGTTTCCGCTGACGGCCGCCGAATTCACCTTCAAGTTCGACCCGGCCAAGCCGCAGGAGCGGCTCAAGTTCAACAACCTGCTGCCTTACGTCGAGAGCACCCGCGCCGCGCTGAAATACATGGTGGAATGGAAAGGCTTTCAGAAGCCCTGCATCATGCATCAGGACGACGAGTACGGAAAGAACGTGCTCGACGGCTTCAACCAGCAGCTTGCCGCGATGAAGGTGCAGGCCGCCTCGATCACGAGCTACAAGCGCGGCGCGTCCGATTTCAGCGCGCAAGTGGCCAAGATGAAGTCCGACGGCTGCGATCTCGTCGTGCTCGGCACGGTCATCCGCGAGACCATCGGCGCAATGACCGAGGCCAGGAAGCTCGGTTGGGACGTCACCTTCCTCGGCGCCACGCCGACCAACGTGCTGGAGGTGCCGACGCTGGGCAAGGAGGCGGTCGAGGGCCTCTATGCGGCCTCGGGCTTCGAGATTCCCTATGAGGACACTGCCAAGGGCAAGGTCCACGACTGGCTGATCAACTACAAGAAGATGTTCGGCACCGACGCCAACACGCAGGCCATCATCGGCTACAACGCGGTGATGACCTTCGCCTTCTATGCGGACAAGGCGGGCAAGGACTTGACCGGGCAGAAGATGCTGGACTCGCTCGAGTCCGGCGAAAAGTTCCTCGACATCTTCAACTCGCCGCCGACCAAATTCTCCAAGACCGACCACCTCGCCAACACCATCACCCAAGTGCAGCAGGTCAAGGGCGGCCGCTGGGTGCTGGTGAAGGACAATCTGATGTTTTGATGCCTCTCCCCGCTTGGGGCCCGCAAGCGGGGGAGGAGCGCATCTCGCCTTGCCACATCTCGCCTGATCTCATCGCGCTTTAGGTCGTCGGCTTGGGCGGCGGCGCGGTGCCCTGGGCCCATTTCTCCAGCTTGCCGAGCACGCCCCAGGCCGTCAGCGCCAGCGAGATCGGGAGGGCGAACTGGCTCAGGCCTGGCACCGCGGACGCGATCGTCCCGAGCAGCCTGGCAAGGCCGCCGGCACTCGGGCTCGCAGTCACGGCAGAGAGCAGCGCGGTGATGAGTGCGCCGGCGATGCCGAGTGCCGTCTTCTTGCCGTCCAGCAGCTTGCCGATGGTTTCGCCGAGCGCGCCGTTGACCTGGCCGAGCACGGGCCTGTTGCCGAGCAGCGTGCTCAGCAGGTCGACCACCTGTTTGAGCTGATCAGCGGCAGCGGGATTTGCTGTCGTGGTCGTTCCGGGTGCAGTCCTGGTGACGAGCGAGAGCAGCTGTCCGAGCAGGCCGACTGCATTGTTGGCCGCCGGCATTGGGCTCGCCGCGGCCGTCGCTCCCGGCTGCAAGGCCTGCGTGAGGCTCTGCAGTTGGGTCAGGATCTGGGGCAGCTGAATGGACTGCGCTGCGGCCGCCGTTGCCGCCGATGGGGTCGCTATCGGCGTTGGCGTCGTTGCTCCCGGCTGTATCAGCTGTGCGAGATTTTCCAGTCGGCTCAGGATTTGAGACAGATCGACCGATTGGCCTCCCGACATCGGGCCTGCCAATGCGGGTGTTGCCCCTCCTGGCTGCACGACCTGTGAGATATTGTCCAGTCGCTTCAGGATCTGCGAAAGATCGATGTTGGCCGGCCGGACCGGCTGCATTCCAGCGCGCGTGATGGCGGACATCGTGGTGCCGTCGAGCAGGCCGGTATCCGCGAGGGCGTGCTGCTGCTGAAATTGCGAGACCGCGCCTTGGTCTTCGGTCCGCTGATGCCGTCTTCGTCGAGCGGCGGATTGGCGCCGAGCTTGTTGAGCGTCTGCTGCATGAGCAGGACCGACGAGGCCACGTCCTCGTCGGGCTCGGAATGGAAGGCAATGGACGGGCTGTCGTCGATCGTGATCGAGGAATCCTGCGACATCATCGCATGCAGGATAACAGCGGTGCCGAGCTGGGAATCGACATGGTTCGGATCGAAGACGTGGTCTGCGACGAACTTGCCGGCCTTTGCCTCGGTCGGTCCGTACAGGGTCGAGCCGCCGTAGAGATAGGGCGAGTTGACGCCCTTGGCGTGATAGCCGAGGCCGTTGAAGCATTCGAGCCGGTACAGGGTCCGCGCGATGCACCAGTCCTGCGTGCCGACGAAGTGCTGGATCCGCAGCGCGTCCACGGCGCCGTCGGCGAACGAGGCGAACGGGCCACGCCCTTTCGGAACGAGGCAGGTCACGCGCTTCAGCGACTCGCCGTTGCCGAGATAGGTATCGAAATCGAAATTGGATTCGCGATAATGGCAGAGCGCGACGAAGTACCAGGGCACCCCGGTCAGCCGCTCGACCTGCTGATAGGTCGCCTTGCCGTTGATGGCTTTGCGTGCCGTTGCGTTGGCTTCGCCAAGGCGTGCGGGCCGGATCTGGAGATTGGCCCAGTTTCCCTCATACCCGCTCTTCAGAGTCTCGTATGACACCATCTCCCGCTCCTGCAAATTGTTAAACTATCGGTTGGTCGTGCAAATCAGGCGTGAGCCGCATGCCGCAATCGAGGCAGGGGCTGTGGGCGTGGTTCGGTAAATGTGGCAGGCCATTGCGGCGGTGCATGTGAAGTGGCTTACACGTGCAGCGCGAAAGGTTGCGGTCAAAGGACGCAACATCAGCGACGTAAGCGAGCGCGCGTCGCCACGCGCGTTCGGGAACCGGCTTGGCGGCCGTCCGTTAGCACCGGAGACGGTCTGCTTAGGGAATCCTGCGATGGCCAAGCGCATCCTCGCGATCGGCATCGAGCCCGGCAGTGCGGACTACAGCGCATTTCCGCAGCTCACGCCGGAGCTCGTGCGCAACTATATCGAAGCGCAGCTGCTGCGCCTGCGCGGCCTCGGCTACGAGGTCACGGGTTGTCTGATCGATCTCGACGCTGCCGCGGAAGCGGCGGTAACGGCCGCGTTGCGCGACGAGCGCTTCGATTGCATTGTCATCGGTGCTGGCCTGCGCGAGCCGAAGGAACGGCTGCTGCTGTTCGAGAAGGTGCTCAACCTCGTTCACCGCCTGGCGCCGCAGGCCGCGATCTGCTTCAACACGACGCCCGCCGACACGGCGGAAGCGGTGCAGCGCTGGATCGAGCCGTAGCCGCGGGCAAGCGTACCCCTCAGAGGCCGACCACGATCGGCTGGTTGTCGCGACAGGCTCGCCGTGTCACGCAAGGCGGAGGCGAGCCGATTGGCGCGATTATTCTGGCCCGGGATCGTCCCAGACGCGATGACTGGCCGCATCAGATGGGAGGATTCGGGATGCTTCGACGTCTTGGAATTGCAGCGTGTTTCGCAGTCGCGATGGCCGTCCCGGTCCATGACGCGGTGGCGCAGGACGCTATCGGTGGCGCCATCATTGGCGGCGTAGGCGGAGCGATTTTGGGTGGTGCGCTCGGCGGTGGCCGCGGCGCCGCCATCGGTGCCGTCGTCGGCGCCGGCACGGGGGCTGCAATCGCCTCCGAAGGCGAGCGTCGCCGGTCCGGCTATTACGCCTATCAGCGCGGCTGCTACATGCAGCGCCCGGACGGCCGCTACGTTCCGGTCGATCCGAGATACTGCTACTGAACGATCAGCCGCCGGCGATCACGGGATCGACGGCGGCGGGCGGGTTGGCTGAAGAGGGGAGAGAAGGGTGACTATTATCAGACCAGCCGGCTTGCACTGATCGACAGCTGGGCGCCGCTCGCGCAAGCCCAGGGTGGTGTCCTGATCGTTGCGGTGCCGTCGCCTGATCTCGTGCTTTATTCCAGCGAAGACAGTAACACCGCGATCGACGCGCTGCGGGCGGTTGCGAAGAATATGATGGCTCGCGCGCCGAAGCCGCTGTCGGGCGCGCTGCTGCGCTGGACACCGAAGGGCTGGCAGCTCGTCCGGTAGGATGCGGTCGCCCTAGATCAAGCGCATCCCCCGCAAGCTCGTATGCCCGTTCTTGCCGACGATGATGTGATCGTGCACGGCAATGCCGAGCGGCTTGGCGATGTCGATGATCGCCTTGGTCATCTGGATGTCGGCCTGCGAGGGCGAGGGGTCGCCACTCGGGTGATTGTGGACGAGGATGATGGCGGTTGCCGACAGCTCCAGCGCGCGCTTGATCACCTCGCGCGGATAGACCGGCGTGTGGTCGACGGTGCCGGTCTGCTGCACCTCGTCGGCGATCAGCTGGTTGCGCTTGTCGAGGAAGAGCAGGCGAAACTGCTCCTTGTCGGCGAAGGCCATGCTGGTGCGGCAATAGGCGATCACCTCGTTCCAGGACGACAGCGCGTTGCGGCTGTTGACCTCGCCCTTGGCGACGCGGTGCGCGGCCGCAGCAATCAGCTTGAGCTGGTTGATGGCGGCTTCGCCGACGCCGTCGATCTCGCGCAACCGCGCCACCGGCGCATGGACGACTTCGGCGAACGAGCCGAAGACCTTGATCAGGATTTTCGCCAGCGGCTTGGTGTCGCGCCGGGGCAGCGCCGGAAACAGTGCCATCTCCAATAGCTCGTAGTCGCTGAGCGCATCCGCGCCGGCGCTGTAGAAGCGCTCGCGCAGCCGTTCGCGATGGCCGAGATAGTGCGGCGTGTCCCCGGGCTTGCTGTCGTCGGCCTTGGTTTTGTCGGGCATGGCGCACAACCATGCAGTACGGAGCGCGTTTTGCAACCATGAAGTGCCGGGACGTCCGGGGACAGTCTGCCGCGACCTACAACCGGCCGCCGTCGTCCTTTCGCCGCCAGCGGTAATCGAGGCGGCGGCAGATCAGCCGATCTGCTTCTCGCCGTGCCGCTCCGACAGCGTAAAGATCTCGACGCCGGTGGCGGTGACGCCGACCGAATGCTCGAACTGCGCCGAGAGTGAACGGTCGCGGGTGACTGCGGTCCAGCCGTCGGACAGGATCTTCACATGCGGCTTGCCCAAATTGATCATCGGCTCGATCGTGAAGAACATGCCGGGCTTGAGCTGCACGCCCTCGCCGGGCCGGCCGATATGGATGATGTTCGGCTCGTCGTGGAACATGCGCCCGAGGCCATGGCCGCAGAAATCGCGCACCACGCTCATGCCCTGCGGCTCGACGAAACTCTGGATGGCGTGGCCGATGTCGCCGGTGGTGGCGCCGGGCTTCACCGCGGCGATGCCGCGCATCATCGCTTCATAGGTCACCTCGATCAGCCGCTCCGCCTTGCGCGCGATCGGGCCGACCGCATACATCCGGCTGGAATCGCCGTACCAGCCGTCGAGGATGAAGGTGACGTCGATGTTGACGATGTCGCCTTCCTTCAGCGGACGGTCGCCGGGCATGCCGTGGCAGACCACGTGGTTGAGCGAGGTGCAGGTCGAGTAGCGGTAGCCGCGATACATCAGCGTCGCCGGGTAGGCGCCATGGCTGAAGGCGAACTCGCGGACGAATTCGTCGATGCGATCGGTCGGTACGCCGGGACCGACGATGTCGGTGAGCTCGTCGAGGCATTTCGCTACCAGGGCACCCGCCTTGCGCATGCCGGCAAAGGCGGCCGGCCCATGCAGCTTGATCTGTCCGGTCTTGCGCAGGGAGGTATCGGTGGCTTCGACGTAGCTCATGCGGGTCTGGTTCTTCTGGCTCGAGCCCGATACGGGCAGAAAGGCTTGATTTCAGGCCCAATTTAATGATTGCGGGCCTTCGCGCAAGCCAAGCCAGAGCGTTTTCGAGCGAAGTGGGTGCCGGTTCGCGTAAGGAAAACGCGTCAAAACAAGACGGATCCTGGCGGCCATGCTCCCGAAAGCAGGCTTAATTCGGGACTTCTACGGTGGTTTCGACCGGCAGCGCGCCGCCGCGGATGCGGATTTCGCGGACCGGGTAGGGAACCCGGATGCCCTCGCGCTTGAAGACGTCCCACAGCGCCAGCATCACGTCGCTCTTGACGTTATCCATGCCGTCGGGGTCCGCAAGCCAGAGCGTCAGCGAGAACTTCATGCCGGCCTCGGCGAATTCGGTCAGGATGCAGTTCGGCGGCTTGGCCTTCTGCGCGCGCGGGTGGGCGGCCGCAGTCTCGATGGCAAGCTTGCAGACGAGCCTGGGATCGGCGTCGTAATTGGTGCCGAAGGTGATCTTCACCAGCGTGTTCTTGTCGGTATAGGTCCAGTTGACGACCTTCTGCGTCACCAGATCCTCGTTCGGCACCAGGAATTCGCGGCCGTCGCCGGCGGCCACTGAAATATAGCGCGTCTTCATCGCGCTGATGCGCCCGGTGTTGTCGCCGATGGTGACGAGGTCGCCCGGCTTCACCGATTTGTCGGCGAGCAGGATGATGCCGGAGATGAAGTTGGCGACGATCTTCTGCAGGCCGATACCGATGCCGACGCCGACCGCGCCGGAGAATACCGCAAGCGCGGAGAGGTCGATGCCGACCGTGCCGAGCGCGAGCACGATTGCGATTGCGAGCAGGCCGATGCGGATGATCTTGACCAGCAGCACCTGCACCGACGGCGTCAGGTCCGTCGCCGAGTTGATCTTGCTCTCGGCGAAATTGCTGGCGATGTTGGTGAGCCAGAGCGCGAGGATCAACAGCGCGCCGGCCTTGAGTACCAGGAGCGGCGTCAGCCGCAGCCCGCCGAGCACGATCGCATAGGAGTCGAGCAGGTCGACCGTGGTGTCGAGCTGGCCGAGGATGGACAGCGCGGCGACAAACCACGCCGCAACCGACACCAGCTTGACGAAGAAGGCGTTGCGCAGCACCGACGTCAGGAGCCGGATCGCGAGCCAGGCGAGCCCCAGCTTGGCGGCGACCATCAACAGGTAGCTGCGGCTCGGCCAAGTCGCGTGATACATCACCACGCGGGAGACGATCACGAGCAGGGTGAACACCGCCGTCGAGCCGCTCGAGACCATCACGCGGGCGAAGTGGCGCAGCGGCAGCGGCCAGCGCATCGCCAGCGAGGTCATGTCGACCCGGCTGCGAATGGCGGCTTCCGCCGCATAGGCAATCCCGGCCGCCGCCAGAATGAGCCCGAACTGCAAATAGAACCATGGCGAGGCGATTTCCGCCCCGACGCTGCGCGCGGTGGTCTGCACGAACTCCATGAAGTCTTTGAGGTCCATCGGGCAAATCTCGTCGGGAGGCGGGCGGAGGATTTGATTCGAAAGCGCCGCAGAATCCCACAAAGGCTGCGGCCGGGCCATCGTTACACCGCGAAGTGAAGCGCGTTAAGGCCGCAAAATACGGGCAGATTGCCGCGAGCGGGAGAAAATGGGTTGGCGCGCCGGTGCGGCGACGATAAGGATGCATGAGCACATGTTTCTGAGATGGGCAAATCTGTCGATTGCGGCACACTTCACCTCGCCCCGCTTGCGGGGAGAGGTCGAAATTCAAGCGCTGCTTGAATTTCGGGTGAGGGGGACTCTCCGCGAGTCCCAATATCACCGGCACCGCAGAGGCTCCCCCTCACCCCACCCTCTCCCCGCAAGCGGGGCGAGGGAGTGCCCGGCCAGTGGCCCCCTGACTGAACTCGTCGATCTCCCGGAGTAACCGCAGCACCACATGGCCTCCCTCGACTCCTTCAGCATCGCCATTCTGCTCGGCGCCGTCCTGGTGATGGCCGGTATCCTGTCGAGCCTGCTCGCGCTGCGCTTCGGCGCGCCGCTGCTGCTGGTCTTCCTCGCGATCGGCATGCTGGCGGGCGATTCTGGCCCCGGCCAGCTCCAGTTCAACGACGTCGGCACGACCTATCTGGTCGGCTCGGTGGCGCTGGCGCTGATCCTGTTCGACGGCGGCCTGAAGACGCGTTTCGCCAGCATCCGCACCGTGCTCGCACCCTCGGTGGTGCTCGCGACCGTCGGCGTGTTGCTGACCGCGCTGATCACGGCGCCATTCGCGAAATACGCGCTCGACCTGAACTGGGCGGAATCGTTGCTGGTCGGCGCGGTGGTGGCATCGACCGACGCGGCCGCGGTGTTCCTGCTGGTGCACACCCAGGGCCTGCGCCTGCGCCCGCGCGTCGGCGCGACGCTTGAAGCCGAATCCGGCACCAATGATCCCTTCGCCATCTTCCTCACCTTGATGCTGGTCGAATACATCTCGCTGGGCTCGAGTTCGCCCGGCCATGTGGTGATGGAATTCCTGCAGGAGGCGGTGCTGGGTGCCGTCGTCGGCTTCCTCGGCGGACGTCTCGTCGTCATCGGGCTCAACAAGGTCGCGCTGCCGCAGGGCCTGCACGCGCCGTTCGTGACCACGGCGGCGCTCGTGATCTTCGGCGGCTCGCAGATCATGCATGCCTCGGGCTTCCTCGCCGTCTATCTCGCCGGCATCATCATCGGCAACCGGCCGACGCGTGCGCATAATTCGGTGGTGGCGTTTCTCGATGCCGCGACCTGGCTGGCGCAAATCGTGATGTTCGTGCTGCTCGGCCTGCTGGTGTCGCCGAGCCGGCTGGGCTCCAGCGTGCTGCCGGCGATCGGCGTCTCGTTCGTCCTGATGCTGGTGGCGCGGCCGATCGCGGTGTTCGTGTGTCTGGCGCCGTTCCGCTTCAACTGGCGCGAAAAGATCTTCATTGCCTGGACCGGCTTGCGCGGCGCGGTCGCGATCTTCCTGGCCTCGATCCCGATGCTGGTCGGCCTGTCAAAGGCGTATCTCTATTTCGACGTCGCCTTCGTCGTCGTGATCATTTCGCTGCTGCTGCAGGGCTGGACGCTGGCACCTGCCGCGCGAAAACTCCATGTGGCGCTGCCGCGCGCCGAGCGTGGCCCGCGCCGCGTCGAACTGGATCTGCCCGGCCAGCTCGAGCAGCAGCTGGTCGGCTATCCGGTGCGGCCGAAGAGCCTGTATTTCCGCCGCGGCCTGATCCCGTCCTGGTCCAAGCCGACCCTGGTGATCCGCAAAGAGAGCATTTTGACGCCGACGGAGGCCGAGCCGATTGCGCCCGGCGATTACATCTATCTGCTGGCACCGCCGGAAAAGGCCGAGGCGCTCGACCGTTTCTTTGTCGACATGCAGCCGAGCTCGGAGCCCGATCCGCATCTGCTCGGCGACTTCATGGTCTCCGGCGAGCACACGCTCGCCGAACTCGCCGAGATCTACGGCGTCAAGGCGAGCGACGACGAGAGCAAGCTGACGCTGGCCGACTATTTCGACGTCCATCTCGATCGCGCGCCGAAGGAAGGCGCCGAGTTGGCACTGGGTGAGATCGTCCTCGTCGCGCGCAGCATCTCCGGCGGCCGCGTCAATGTCGTCGGCCTCCGCCTGCCCGAAGAAGACGAGACGCCGGCGCCGCTGACGCGCAGCCAGGCGCTTCGGCGCAAGCTCGCGGAGCTGTGGACCTCGGTCGCAGGGGTTTAGTCCCCGCGATCGTCCCCGGAACGAAACACCGGGCGCCGGACAACCGCCACCAAATCGCCGCAACCGCCGACGATTTGCGCGGCTTCGTGACCCCTGGTTCCGGAACGCTCTGCTGCGTTGTCGGTTCTTAGCCCCGTAACGGTCAACGCATCTGACAGGAGCAACCCATGCGCAAACTCATCTTGCCCGCCATCGTCGCGATCGGTTTGGGAGCGGCGGCGCCGGCGATGGCCTATGACACGGGCGATCAGATCTCGATGCAGGCCGCGCTCGACGTCGCGACCGACATCGGCGTCATGACGATCTCGCATACCCAGTTCGCCGGCGACGAATGGCAGATCGAGGGCCGCGATATCCGTGGCCGCTGGATGGAGGTCGACGTGGATGCCCGAACCGGCGACGTGCGCAACGTCGATCGCGGTTGGTAAGTGACGAGCGCGGCGGTGCGTCCTCGACCACGATCCGCCGCGTCTCACGTCAGCACTTTTACCCCGCCGAACGACGTCACCCGTCCCTGCCTGAGCATCACGATCTGGGTCGCGAGCTGGCGCAGTTCGGCGACGTCGTGGCTGACATAGACCATGGGAACATTGGCCTCGTCCCGCAGCCGCACCAGATAGGGCAGGATCTCGAGCTTGCGGGCTTCGTCGAGCGCGCCGAGCGGCTCGTCGAGCAGCAGCAGGCGCGGCTTTGACAGCAGCGCGCGGCCGAGCGCGACGCGCTGGCGTTCGCCGCCGGAGAGCTTTCCGGGACGGCGATCAAGGAGAGCGCCGATGTCGAGCAGATCAACGACGCGCGTGCGCTGCGCCGGATCGGGCGCGAGGCGGTTCATCCGCCGCCCATAGTCGAGATTTTGCGCGACGTTGAGATGCGGAAACAGTCGCGCGTCCTGGAACACATAGCCGATGCGACGGCGCCAGGTCGGCACATGAATGCCGGCGGCGGTGTCGTCGACGGTCTCGCCGTCGATGACGATGGTGCCGCGATCGGGCCGCAGCAGGCCGGCGATCATATTGATCAGCGAGCTCTTGCCGGCGCCGGATGCGCCGAACAGGCCGGTGACGCGGCCTTCGCTCGCGAAAGATGCATGCAGCGAAAACTCACCGAGCTGCTTTTCGACATCGAGGCGCAGCATGGTCAGTTTCCGTGCAGGCGCTGCGTGGCGCGGCGGGCGAACCATTCGGCCGCGATCAACGCACCAAGCGCAATCACGACCGAGATGATGACGAGGCGGCCGGCGGCGGCGTCGCCGTCCGGCGTCTGGATCAGCGAATAGATCGCGGACGAAATCGTCTGGGTCTCGCCGGGAATGTTGGAGACGAAGGTGATGGTGGCGCCGAACTCGCCGATCGCCTTGGCAAAGCCGAGCACCATGCCGGCGAGCACGCCGGGCAGTGCCAGCGGCAACGTCACCGTGAAGAACACCTTGACCGGCGCGGCGCCAAGCGTCTCGGCGGCCTGCTCGAGCCGGCGGTCGATCGCCTCGATCGACAGCCGCATCGGGCGCACCAGCAGCGGAAACGACATCACGCCGCAGGCGAGCGCTGCACCGGTCCAGCGGAAGGCGAAGACGATGCCGAGATGATCGGCGAGAAAGGCGCCGACCAGGCCGCGGCGGCCGAAGGTCAGAAGCAGGAGATACCCGGTGACGACAGGTGGCAGTACCAGGGGCAGATGCACAAGCGCGTCGAGCAGCGACTTGCCCCAAAATCCCTGCGGGCGAGCAGCCACGCCAGCGCAATGCCGAACGGCGTTGCCACCAGTGTCGCGATGACGGCGACCCTGAGCGAGAGCAGGATCGCCGTCCATTCGGCGGGAGAGATGTCGAGCATCAAGTCGTAGATATCACGTGGTCGGAGAGATCAGGAACCTGAAGCCGTATTTTTCCAGAATGGTCTTGGCGGCCGAGGTACGCAGGAAGGCGAGATAGTCGTTGGTCCCGGGCTTCGCGGTCGTGGTCGCCGCCACCGGATAGATGATCGCCGGATGCGAATCCGCCGGGAAGGTGCCGACGATCTTGACGCCGGGCTCGACCTTGGCGTCGGTGGAATAGACGATGCCGAGCGCAGCTTCACCACGCGCCACCAGCGTCAGCGCGGCTCGCACGCTCTCGGCCATCGCGAATTTCGGCTCCGCCGCCTGCCAGGCGCCGAGTTTCTCCAGCGCGGCCTTGGCGTATTTGCCTGCCGGCACCGAATTGACATCGCCGGTCGCGATCCTGCCGTCGCCGGCGAGCTTTGCGAGGTCGAAGCCTGGCGCGATGGTGACGTTGGTGATCGCTGAATCCTTCGGCGCGATCAGCACGATGCTGTTGCCGAGCAGGTTGACGCGGGTCGCCTCGTTGATGGTCTTCTTGGCTGTCGCGTAGTCCATCCAGTCGGTGTCGGCGGAAACGAATACGTCGGCGGGCGCGCCCTGCTCGATCTGCTTGGCGAGCACCGAACTTGCGGCATAGCTGACGCTGAACTTGACGCCGGTCTTGGCGGTATAGGCGGCATCGACCTCGTCGAGCGCATTCTTCATCGACGCCGCGGCGAAGACCGTGATGGTCTTGTCCTCGGCGGCGGCCGGCGCGAGGCTCGCGCCCGCGAGCATGACGAAGGCGGTGAAAAGTCCGGCAATGCGATTCATGGATGGCGCTCCGTGCGAGATCGCGCACGCAAATGCACGCGCAAATCGGGCGTTGGTTGGGTTAGATCGCGACGGGCGGAAGCGCTGTTCCACGGGACCTTGCGACGGCTTACGGCCGGCAGGGATATCGCGGCTCTCGAAGATAGCAGGCCGGCGCCTCAGGTCAAAGGCGACCGTTTCTCGATCCAAACGGCCTATTGCCCCGGCAGGATCGAAATCGAGAGCGAATTGTCCTTGGCGCCGCTGATTTGCAGCACGAACGGCTTGTCCGAGAGCTCATATTTCATGGTCTTGCGGATGCCGTCGCAATCGGTGGCGCCGCTGAAGGCAACAGGCTTGAGGAAATGCCCGTCCTGGATCAAATCGACCCAGGCCCCGCCGGACAGGCTGATCGTATAGAGCCCGGCCTTCACCGCCTTGATGCCGGTGAAGCCGGCGAAGGTGCCGTCCTTCGGCGCTCGCTCCGGCGGCGACGGCAGTTTTGCCTCCTGTGGCGCGACCAGACCCAGCGTGATCGCCGACGAGGGGACCACGGCCTGTTCTCTGCCCGATGCGAGCCTGGCGCGGTCCGGCGCCGTCAGCGCTGCGCGGTCGCGCTCGATCGGCCATTTGAACTTGTCGCAGCCGCTGGGTTCTTCCGCGGCGAAGGCGGAGGTCGCACTGATCGAGAGCACGGCAAGAAGTGCAAGGAGGCGCATGTCGAATCTCATCGTTGGCCACGCGAGGGCCGCGGGCTTGCAGTCAGGCTTCTTCGGTGAAAGGGATGCGCATCCCGGAATGCCGCGGGCTTACGGCCGGGCGGCATGGCGATCCTAATGCATTCCGTGGGATACGGGCCAGCCGGCTGACGAACTTGTTACCGCTTCGCATCCGGTGCGCGCAGCACGGCTTTGCAGGCCGCCGGCATTTGGGCCAGCGTCATCGGCGGCTTCGGCTTCGGCGGCTCCGCCGGCGATTTCGGGTGCCGCACGCCTTCGCTGAACCAATAGGCCAAATCGGCGGGCTTGCAGCCTTCGTCTTCGGATTGCGACGGCTGGCCCTGACATTCGCTCGCGCCCGCCGGGCAGCGCATGCGGATGTGGAAGTGATAATCGTGGCCCCACCACGGCCGGATCTTCGATAGCCAGGAGCGGTCGCCCTTGGCCTCGCGGCACAGCGCCTTCTTGATCGCGGGATTGACGAAGATGCGCTGCACCGCCGGCTCCTGCGCGGCGTCGCGCAGCACCAGCACATGGCCCGGCGTGAACACCTTCGGGTCGACGTCGAGACGATCCTCGCGCACCATCATCACCGCCGACATCTCCTCGCGCTCCTCGCGCGAGAGCCGGTGATCCGGCATCGGCGTCAGCCAGATGTCGGCATCGAGGCCGATCTGATGGCTGGCATGGCCCGATAGCGCCGGCCCGCCGCGCGGCTGGCCGATGTCGCCGACCAAAATGCCCGGCCAGCCCGCGTCCCGGTGCGCCTCGGCAGCCAGGCGCTTGATCAGCGCGATCATGTCGGGATGGCCGTAATTGCGGTTACGCGACAGTCGCATCACCTGCCAATAGTCGCCATTGAGGGGCATCTGCTCGGCGCCGCCGATGCAGCCCTTCACATAGGAGCCGATGACATGCGCCGGCCCGGTCGAGGGCAGCAGCTTGCGCGCGAACAGCTCCTTGGCGCCGATCTTGGGATCGTTGGGGTTGGCGAGCGGCGGCAACGGTTTTGGGTTCACGCTGCCCCTGTCCTGGGCCAGCGCCGAGCCGGCGGCCAGGAGTGTCATGATAAGCAGGAGAGAGGGGATGGGGCGGGGACTCATGCTGGCACTGTTATAGCCGATCGCAACGCCGATGCCCCACGCGATCTTTGTCCATCACGGTTTTGCCATCCACGGCACGACCGCGATGTGCCGCCGCTGACGCGATCATCCCAAAGTCGCATGTCGATCGGCGGCTTCTTAACGGCGCGATAACTCTATCCTGCATTGACCAAAATTCATGCGCGGAACGAGAGGCGCTTGGTTCCTGCATGCAAGCGGCCTGCAGTCCGCAACTGATTCATGGAGATTGCCGCCTTTTTGCATCTCCTCTCCCGCCGATCGCGACGCGGGAGCAGGCTCGACGCGCCCGCGGACGCCTGTCGCGCCTCGCAAACAGGCAAACCGGCCCGGCGCCCGGTCGCGCTGCCGTGACACCGTCGGCCAAGATTACCTTCTTTTCATAGACTTGCCCCAAGACTTGCGTCCGCTGAGTGCGGGCAGGGCGTGTGAAGTTGAGTTTGGGCTCCAAGAAAACAGGAAAGCGAACGCGCAACGTGCTTGCCCGGGGCGGCCGACAGCCGCGCAAGCCGCGATTTGCGCGCGTGCCTCATCCGCTCGCCGAACGCGACCAGCTCGTGCAGAGCCGTGCGGAAGCCGAAGCGGCCATCACCGAGGCGCGCAAATCGCATGAGCGGCTGCGGCAGGCTGTCGACATGCTGCCGCAGGGCATCGTGATCCTCGATCCCGAGGGCCGCTACGTGCTCTGGAACAAGCAATATTCCGAGATCTACAGCAAGACCGCCGATCTGTTTGCCGAAGGCGCGCGGCTCGAAGACACGCTCCGCGTCGGGGTTGCCCGCGGCGACTATCCGGAAGCGGCCGGTCACGAGGACGAATGGATCGCCGAACGGCTGAAGAAGCTCTACGAGCCCGGCAAGCGCCACGAGCAGACGCTGTCCGACGGCCGCGTCATCCTGATCGAGGAGCGCCGCACCGATGACGGCGGCGTGGTCGGCCTGCGCGTCGACATCACCGAATTGAAGCAGCGCGAAGCCTCGTTCCGCCTGCTGTTCGACGGCAACCCCGTCCCCATGATCGTCTGTGCGCTGGATGACGAGCGCATCCTCGGCGTCAACGACGCCGCGATCGCGCATTACGGCTATAGCCGCGTCGAATTCGAGAAGCTGAAGATCCGCTCCCTGCAGGCTTTCGATCGCGAGCCGCCCTGGGCCACCGACCGGTCCAGCGAAGAGCAGGCCGCGCGCACCTGGAAGCACGTCAAGGCCGACGGCGCACTGATCGATCTCGCGATCTATTCGCGCGAATTGACCTATGACGAGCGGCCGGCGGTGCTGCTCGCGCTGATGGACATCACCGAACGCAAGCGCGCCGAGGCACGGCTTGCCTTCATGGCCCAGCACGACGGGCTGACCGGCCTTCCCAACCGCAATCGCTTGCGCCAGACCATGGACGAGATGCTGCAGCATTCGCGGCGCAGCCCCGAGAAGGTCGCGGTGCTGATCCTCGGACTCGACAGTTTCAGGGCGGTCAACGACACGCTGGGCCATGCGGTCGGCGACAAGCTGTTGCGCGGCATCGCCAAGCGGCTGCGCTCGACCTTGCGCGAGGAGGACGCGCTGGCGCGGCTGAATTCCGACGAATTCGCGATCGTGCAGAGCGGATTGGCCCGACCGGAAGATGCGGTGGGGCTGGCGAAACGCTTGCTGGAGGCCATCGCCGATCCCTATCTGCTCGACGGCCATTCCGTGGTGATCGGCGCCTCGATCGGCATCGCAATGGCGCCCGGGGACGGCGACGAGTCCGAAAAGCTGCTCAAGAGCGCCGACATGGCGCTGTCGCGCGCCAAGTCCGATGCGCGCGGCACCTTCGCCTTCTTCGAGGCCGCGCTCGACGCGAAAGCGCAGGGCCGCCGCAAGATCGAGGTCGAGCTGCGCGACGCGATCCAGAACGACGTGCTGCGTCCCTATTATCAGCCGCTGGTCGATCTCTCGAGCGGCCGCATCACCGGTTTCGAGGCGCTGGTGCGCTGGCCGCATGCCGAGCGCGGCATGGTCTCGCCGGCCGAGTTCATTCCCGTTGCCGAGGAAACCGGTCTCATCAATCCGCTCGGCGGCCTGATGCTGCGCCGCGCCTGCCTGGACGCCGCGACCTGGCCGGACGACGTCCGCATCGCCGTCAACCTGTCACCGCTCCAGTTCCGCAGCGGCAATCTGCTCTCGATGGTCACGGACGCGCTGAAACATTCCGGCCTGCCGCCGCGGCGGCTGGAGCTGGAGATCACCGAGACGCTGCTGCTGGAGAAGAGCGCCCAGGTGCTGGCGACGCTGCATGCGCTACGCGCACTCGGCGTCCGCATCTCGATGGACGATTTCGGCACCGGCTATTCCAGCCTCAGTTACCTACGCAGCTTCCCGTTCGACAAGATCAAGATCGACCAGTCCTTCGTCCGCGATCTCGGCGCCAATCGCGAGGCCCAGGCGATCATCCGCTCCATCGTCAGCCTCGGCAAAGGCCTCGGCGTCATCATCACCGCCGAGGGCGTCGAGACCGAGGCCGAGCTGAGCTGCCTGCGGGCCGAAGGCTGCGACGAAGGCCAGGGCTATCTGTTCAGCAAGGCCCGGCCGAACGCCGAGATCATCAGCCTGCTCGCCGCACAGCGCGGGATTGATGGGGACGAAGACGCCGCGCTGGTGGCCTAAGCCTGCGAGATAGAGCCCGGCTGCCAGCCGCGAGGAAGGTGCGCTCCCTCTCCTGCTTGCAGGCGGGGCAATCGCTTATGGCATTTTGCATGACCTGACTGCGCGCCTCGTCCTTTGAGACGACCGCTTCGCGGTCTCCTCAGGATGAGGCTAAGTGGCATCGGTCCTCGTCAAAACTACGCCCCCATGCTCGGTCCTCATCCTGAGGGCCCGCCAATGGCGGGCATCTCGAAGGATGGCCACAGCGAATCGCTCCCACATGCGATTGCGCTGCGCGTGCGGGGAGAGATGCACCGGGTTCGCGCCTCAACCCTACGCCGCCCGCAGTCCCGCCAGGAAAACATCCACGCTCTTCATCAGCGCGGTCGCGTGCTGGCCAAGCTCGCCCGAGGCAATCATGACGTTGCCGGCGAGCGCACGCGACTGGTCGGCGGCCTGGCTTGCGCCGGCGACGTTGGCCGAGACTTCGGTGGTGCCGGTGGACGCCTGCTGCACGCTGCGGGCGATCTCGCGCGTCGCCGAGCCCTGCTCTTCGACCGCAGCGGCGATCGTCGTGGCGATGCCGCTGATCTCGCGGATGGTGTTGCTGATGTCGGAGATCGAGCTGACGCAATTGCCGGTGGCCGCCTGGATCGCGGAGACCTGGCTCGCGATCTCGTCGGTCGCCTTGGCGGTCTGGCTTGCCAGCTCCTTGACTTCGGACGCCACCACGGCAAAGCCGCGGCCGGCTTCACCCGCGCGCGCCGCCTCGATGGTGGCATTCAGCGCCAGCAGATTGGTCTGACTCGCGATCTCGCTGATCAGGCGCAGCACGTCGCCGATGCGCTCGGCGGAAGCTGCAAGGCTCGCGACCATCTCGGTCGTCTCGGTGGCCTTGACCACCGCGTTGCTCGCAACCTGGCTGGAATGGGTGACCTGGCGGCCGATCTCGGTGACGGAGGAGGCGAGCTCCTCGGTCGCCGCCGCGACCGCATTGACGCTGGTCGAGGCTTCTTCCGACGCGGTCGCTGCGGCAGAAGCGCGTTGCGAGGTGCCGTTGACACTGGAGGTGATTTCGCCGGCGACATGCTGCATGCCTTCGGTTGCCTGGGCGACGGCGGACACCACGCCCTTGACATCGGCCTCGAAGCGATCGGCCATCCGCCGCTGCAGCGCCTGCTTCTCGATTTCCGCCTTGGTCTTGTCGGCCTCCTGCGCCTCGCGCAGGGAGCCCGCTTCGAGCATGCTCTGGCGGAACATTTCGACCGCCTTCGCCATGGTGCCGAGCTCGTCCGCCCGCTCGCTGCCGGGAATGGTGACGCCGGTGTCGCCGCTCGAGAGCCGGTTCATCACCGCGGTGATCGCGGTCAGCGGCCGCGACAATCCCCGTCCGAGCAGGAACGCCAGCAGAATCGCCGCGGCGAGGATCGCGACCGTGCCGAGGATCAGATTGCGTTCGGAGGCGGCGAAGGCGGCCTCGTATTCGGTCGTGTCCTTGATGATTTCGAGCACGCCGACCGGCTGTCCCGCGTAGTTCTTGATCGGCCCGGCATAGACTTCGGCCGGGTGGCCGTCGAGCTCGGCCTCGCGCAGCAGCGGCGCGCCGTTGATCACGGCTCTCAGCTCGTCGGGCCTGGCGACGGCGTTCTCGCCGAAGGTCGAGGACAGCTTGTTCAGCGACGAACCGTCGACGGAATAGACCGCGAGATCGATGCCAAAACGCTTCTTGGCGCGGTCGACGAATTCCTTGCCGAAGGCGGCGCCGACGTCGACATTGGCGAGGGTCTTGCCGTCGCGCACGATCGGCGTCATGCCGAAGATGCCGAGCGCCTCGCGGCCGGGCTCGACGCCGACGATCTGCCGGCCGTTCTTGAGCGCCTCGACCACGGTGGCACGGCGCCCGGAGACGTCGTCGCCGAAGGTCTTGGGCGCGTGAACGCGATAGAACGAGATCGCCGGTGGCAGCTGGAAGGTGATCAGCGGGATGCCCTGCGCCTTCAGCGCCTTGTTGGCGTCGCCGAGCAGGGCGCCGAGTGCGTCGCGGTCACCCCTGGCGACGGCGTCGCCGACCGGCGGCAGCGCCGCGATCACGGCGGAAACGGCGAGGGCCGAACGTCCCTCATAGTCGATCGCCGCGACCACGCTCTCATATTGCAGCTTGAGCTGCTGATCGAGCGCCAGCCGTGTCAGCGCCCGCTGCTGGCTGATCGAGAAACCGGACAGGATGGCGCAGGCCACTGCAACGGTGAGCGCGATGGTGAGAATCAGGCGGGCCGCAATCGACTTGAGCGTGAACATCGAAAATTCCCGGGCATTCCAAAACATTGATCGAACGGTCCCAGAAATTGCTTAACAACAGGGCGGCATCGGCTCCGCGTTTCAATGGATTCGCTACCATCCTTTTGCATGACTCAATGCGGCAAGCGCATGGAGAGACCGATCGTTCGCCGCAAGCAGGGACAAAGCGCCGCAGCTTCGCGTGGCGGCGGCTAACGTACTTCGGCAAGGATCATCTTGCCGACGTCCTCGTAATGGGTGTCGCGGGCCTGGATCTGCTGGGTGATCGCGTGCATGTCGCGAAACCGTCGTTCGAACGGATTGCTGCGGAACACGGCCGTGGCGCCGGCCATCTGATAGGCGGTGTCGACCACCTTGGCTGATTGCTGGATGGTCCAGGTCGCGGCGAGGCGAACGGCGCTGCGATGCGCCGGGCTGAACGTGCCGGTCGCGGAGAGATCGCGCCACATCGCATTCGCCGTTGCATAGAGATAGGCGCGCGCAGCGCGCAAATCCGCCTCGGTGCGGCCGATCAGGCCCTGGACCGACTGGTTGTCGCGCATGGCGCTTGCCGCGAGCGACTGATGCTTGGCGCGCGCCAGCGCAATGGCCGCATCCAGCGTTGCGCGCGCGACGCCGAGCGAGACCGCGGCGAAGCCGAGGCTGAACGTCGATCCGGTCGGGAGCCGGTAGAGCGGGCCCGGCTCGCGCAAGGCTTCGGGCACGTCGCGGAACACGGCAAAGCGATCGGGGATGAAGAGGTCGTGCACCTCGTAGGAATCGGTGCCGGTGCCGGCGAGCCCGATCGCCTGCCAGACGTCGTGCATCACGGCGCTTGCGAGCGGGAACAGGATGGTGCGCATCTCCGGCGAGCCGTCGGCGTTCTTGCGCGGCGTGCCGTCGGCATTGACGATGCGGACATGCGCGCCAAGCCAGCTCGCCTGCCGCGAACCCGAGGCAAAATCCCAGCGCGCGGTGACGCGGTAGCCGCCCTCGACCGCGCGTGCTTCATGCGCCACCGCGCCCCAGGCGAGGATGCCGGCGGGCGCCGTGTTGAAGATCTCGTGCGCGGTGTCGTGGTCGAGGCTGGCTGCGATCATGGCACAGACGCTGCATTGGCCGAGGCACCAGGCGGTGGACGCATCGGCCTTCGCGATCTCTTCCAGCATCTGCATGAAGATGTCGGGCGGCGCTTCCGATCCGCCGAGACTCTGCGGCAGCAGCGCGCGATAGAGCCCGTTTTCGATCAGCGCATTGACGACATCAGGCGTCAGCCGCCGCGTCCGCTCGATCTGGCCGGCCTCCTCGGCAATCAGCGGCACGATGGCCCGCGCCCGCGCGACCAGGCCAAACCCCGGAGTTGCATTCATGTCAGCGTTTCCTCGCCCATTCTGTCGTGAGCGGTAAGTAACGCGATGGTGGTCTATTTGCTGGGAGCGATCAAGGTAGGGAGTCGGCGACGCATTGTTCCGCTCGTGTCGGTGATCACCTTGCTGCGCAATCGCGATAAATGCTACATCTCGTAGCACATCGGTCCAAGAGGCACGTCATGAACAAGCCTGCCCGTCGCGTCGCGGCTGCACTCCGCGGCACGGCGCCGCCCGAGCTGAGGCTCGAACACGCGCCGATGAGCGAGATCATCGATGCCCTCGCCGGCGGGCAGGTCAGCGCGACCGCGCTGGCAAAGGCCTATCTCGCGCGGATCGCGGCCTACGATCGTGCCGGGCCGGCGCTGAACGCGGTCCGCGCGCTCAATCCGGACGCGCTCACGATCGCCGGCAAGCTCGAGGGCATCAGGCCGTCGGCCAGGCGGCCGCTGGCCGGCGTGCCGATCCTGCTGAAGGACAACATCGCAACCTCCGACAAGCAGCCGACCACGGCAGGCTCGCTGGCGCTGGAAGGCGCGCGCGCCAGGCGCGACGCCACGATCGTCAAATTGCTGCGGAAGGCCGGCGCGGTGATCTTGGGCAAGGCGAATTTGACCGAGTTCGCCAACATCCTCGCGATCGAGATGCCCGCGGGCTATTCCTCGCTGGGTGGTCAGGTGAAGAACTCCTATGCGCCGGCGCTGATGGGCGATCACGGCATCCCGCTGGTGTCTCCGGGTGGCTCGAGCGCTGGATCGGCTGTCGCCGTAGCGGCCGGCCTGTGCGCGGCCTCGATCGGCACCGAGACGTCGGGCTCGCTGCTGTATCCCGCCAGCCAGAACGGGCTCGTCACGGTGAAGCCGACCGTCGGCTTGATCAGCCGCGCCGGCATTGTGCCGATCGCGCACAGCCAGGACACCGCAGGGCCGATGACGCGCTCGGTGCGCGACGCAGCATTGCTGCTGAATGTGCTGGCCGCCCAGGATCCGCTCGATCCCGCGACAGAGTGGCAGCGTCGGCCCGTCGATTACACTGCGGGCCTCTCGCGCGACGCGATGAAGGGCGCGCGCATCGGCGTGCCGAGCGACCCCTCCGATCCGCTCAACGATCGCTATTACGGCAAGCTGCAACCCGCATGGGCCAAGGTCATGATGGACGCGATCAAGCTGCTCGAGGATCTCGGCGCCGTCATCGTGCGCGCCAACATCCCGACGCGTGGCTGGCTCGGCGGGCCCGGCACCGGCATGGCCGTGCTCAACCGCAACCCGCTGAGCGAGAACAAGGGCAATCCGACGGGCTCGCCGATCGTGTTCCTCTATGTGCTGAAGCACGGTCTCAATCTCTATCTCAGGGATTGGGCGACCAATACCGGCATCAAGACCATGGCCGACATCATCGCCTTCAACGCGGCGCACGCGCAGACCGCCTTGCGCTTCGGCCAGGACCTGTTTCTCACCGCCGATCTCACCAAGGGCGATCTGAGCGAGCGCGAGTACAAATCCGCGCGCGCCATGGACCTGCTCGCCGCCAGGACGCGCGGCATGGATGCCTACATGAACCAGCACAAGCTCGACGCGGTGCTGTTTCCGGGCGGCAGCGGCTGCGTGATCTCGGCCAAGGCAGGCTATCCCAGCGTCATGGTGCCCGCGGGTTTCGTCTCCGGCGCCGGCGACAAGGAGACGCCGGACTATCCGCTCGGCATCAGCTTCGCGGGCCGTGCCTGGAGCGAGCACAAGCTTTTGCGCCTCGCCTACGCCTATGAGCAGGCCTCGAACATGCGCAAGCCGCCGCCCGGGCTGCCGGCGCTCTGAACCTCGGCGGCGCGGCGCACGACCAACGCACATGCCAATTGTCAGAATTCTCCTGATCCTTCTCGCATTTGTCTGGCCGGCGCTCGCGCAGGACGGCATCCACGAGCTCGCGGCCGCGCGCGATGCCGCGAAGGCCTTCAAGGTCTACATCGACGGTGTCGCGAAGAAGGGTGGGCGGCCCGATCTGACCCGGCCGGACGTCGCCGCCCTGCTCGGCCGCGTCTACGATCTCGACGCGCTCGGGGCGCTGCCGCCCCCCGGAGGCGAGCGACATGAACTGGCTGCCGGACTGGACCGACGCCGCCAACCAGAGCCACAAGCTCTTCATCTTGTTCGGCGCAAAGCCGGGGCCGCAGCCTGATTTTGCTGCGCTTGGGCGCAATATGACCGAGTATGGCGATCAGTACGCGGTGGCGATCAGCTTCATGATCCGCGGCATGGCGCGCGAGGCGGTTGCGATGCCGATGTTCTTGCAAGAGCTCCCGCCGGAGCAGCGTACCCGCATCCGCGAGGAGGATTTGCGGGCTTCCGCAGGAACAGCGCCATCTACATCCTGTCCACGGTCTGCGCGGCGATCCAGGGCGCCAGCAAGCCCGCCAACGCCCGCCTGGTCGCAGCCGCGCTGCGCGACACGCGCGAGGTCTGGGCGAGCTTTCTGCTGCCGCAGGATCGGGCCCGCGTGATCGCGGAGCTCGCCGACCTTCCGAAATGGGCGCCCGACGAGATGGCGCGCGCCGACCTCGCCACCTTCACGGCGGCGCTTCAGGCGGTGAATTGATCTCGCATCAGAGCTGCGCGTCCGCCTTCACCTCCGCGCTGCTCTGTCCCAGCCGCGGCTCCGTCCCCGCGAGCAGCCGTTGAATGTTGGCGCGATGGCGGATGATCACGTAGAGGCCGCCTGCGATCACCAGCAGCCGATACGGCAGCGGGTGTTCGAAACCGCAGACGAGGATGATGGCCGTTGCTGCCGCGAGCATCGAGCTCAGCGAAACGATCCGGGTGATCGCCAGCACGATGCCAAACACTGCGGCCGCCCCCAGTCCCACCGGCCATGACATCGCCAGCAGGACGCCAAGCCCGGTCGCAGCCGATTTGCCGCCCGAAAAGTTCAGCCAGATCGAGCGGCCATGGCCCAGCAGCGCGCCAATTCCGGCGAGGCACGCCGCCCAGGGCACCCAGACCTGCAGATCGGACGTCGTTGGCGGCATCGGAGATAGTTCGGCATAAAGCCAGGGACAAAACCAGCGCGCAACGAAGATGGCCGCTACGCCCTTCAGCACGTCGGCGATCAGCACCACCAGCGCAGGCCATTTGCCGAGAGTCCGCAACACATTGGTGGCGCCGGTGGATCTGGAGCCGTGCTCGCGAATGTCGATGCCTCGAAGCAGCTTCCCCGCCAGATACCCCGAAGGGATCGCGCCGAGCAGATAGGCGATCACAAATCCAGCCGCGCCTGCAATCCAGAAAGCCATCGTTTTGCTTCCAACGGGTTTGTGTCCAGTGTCTCGCAAGCGCTGTTTTATCGCCGGCTTTGCGTGACCGCCATGGTCCAGTCGCTTGGAACGACCTTCCCGTTGTCGTAGAAGGCGCCTCCCGGGGCTCGGGTGCGCGTCCTTCGCGCCGAATGACACGAGCATCAGGCGTCCTCTCCAACGTCATTTTTTTGTCTTGACCTCCCGGCCATGTCGGCATGAGCCGATCTCGACCGTCCTTGGGTGGACACGTCCCGGCTTGCTTGACATGGACCTTGCACACCGTGATGTCGTCACCTCGAGCCGTCAAAATCGAACTGGAGCAATGCCCCATGAGGATCACCGTCGAAACCAGCGTCGCCGCCCCCATCGATCAGGTCTGGCGCGCCTATACGACGCCTGGCGACATCGTGAAGTGGAACGCCGCGTCGGACGATTGGCATACGGCCAAAGCGACCGTCGACCTGCGCGAAGGCGGCGTGTTCTCCTCCCGGATGGAGGCCAAGGACGGCAGCATGGGCTTCGACTTCGCCGGCACCTACACCAAGATCATCGAGCACAAGCGGATCGAATATGCGTTCGGCGATCGCAAGGCCGAAGTCGAGTTCGTACCGGGGGCGAAGGGCATCGTCGTCCGCGTCACCTTCGATGGCGAAGACACGCACTCGGTCGAGCAGCAGCAAGGCGGCTGGCAGGCGATCCTCGACAGCTTTGCACGATACGTCGAGGCGAAGCGGTCGTGAGGGAGTGTGGGGCCGACGGGCGGCGTCGGCTCTCCGCGGAGCACCCGACGGAAGCTGAACAGGAAGGGTCGGCTTCGGATCAAAATAGGCGCGACAGCGCCTTGGTCCGCTATCGGGGTCAACACCGGAAATCCGTCCAACCTCAGATCGTCTCATTGCGGAAATCTGCTGGCCGCAGGCGTTCCTCAAATCATTCGAGGTAATCGCTTCTCGCGGGCGCCGGATCGGTCATAGGATTTGCCCTGCCAGGATGAAGTGGAAGGCCTGTCCGCGCAATGCCACCGATTTGACCAATCGTGACGCCGCACGCGTTGGAACGGCGTGACCCGATTCCTAGCTAAGAAGGTGGGGTTCTCGATTGGAGAAAAAGCAATGCGTTCTATTTTGGCGTTGAGCCTTTTGATCACCCTGGCGGCCTCCGCGAACGCGGCTACGGTGCACCACACGCACCGGCCGCACTTTGTCGTTCGTCCCGATCGGGGGATGGTGGCCTCAGACCCCGCTTCGGGTTTTGCCTACGCACCATCCGGGCCGCCGATCCAATACCGGCCCGCACCCGGCCATGGCTACAATGAACCGTATTACGGTGCTTCGCAGGGTTACGCCCCTGGCGAAAAGGAGGAGTTTCTCGATAGTGTGAGACAGGGTGGCTAGATCGCCCCAAACATATCGGATGCCGCGAAGCGTTCGGAAGTGAGGTGTATCAGACCGGTGCTTTCCGGCCGATCAGGCCGAATACGATCATGGCAAGGCTGAGGCCGCCGACCTCACCGGAGACCGCTCCGACGGTGCGCATCAAGGCGACAGGATCGTTGGACCACAGCGTCATGTCGCGCATCGACAGGAAGAACAGCACGGCCAGCACCAGCAGCACCGTACCCACGGCGATCAATCGCCAGTTTCGCTTCCGCATGCGAGATGCTCCCCGTATCGCTCTTGGATGGACGAGGCCGTTTTCTCTGCAGGAGATAGTGTCGTCGAGGCCGGATCGGGTTCGATGAGAGCGGCAGGTCGAGATCGAGCTCGGCGTTGTTCGTGGTTCCGATAAGCGAAATCCATCGCCGTCATCCCCGCGCAACGGCGAAGCCGTTGTCGCTTGAGATGGCCGCTTCTTCAGCGGCCCTCGAAGGGCGACGGCCCGGCTGCATCTCGGCCGCGCATCCTTCGAGGCTCGACCCTCGATGCATGCGCATCGCACCTCAGGATGACGTGATGACGAGCTTCGACGTTCTCGTTTACGATGCGGTTGAATCACTGTTCGGAGACGCCAAGATGCAAACCATTGGCCTGATCGGGGCATGAGCTGGGAGAGCACTGCGCTCTATTACAAGCTCATCAACGAGCGTGTCCGCGATCGGCTCGGCAAGCTGCATTCGGCGCCGCTGTTGCTGTACTCCTACGACTTCCAGGAGATCAAGGAGATGCAATATTCCGGCCGCTGGGCCGAGGCAGCGGCGAGCCTTGCGGACGTGGCCGTGCGGCTCGAAAGCGCGGGCGCCGGTGCGATCGTGCTGTGCACGAACACGATGCACAAGCTTGCGCCCGATATCGTCCCGAAGCTCACCATTCCTTTCATTCACATCGGCGACGCAACGGCGCACCGCATCCGGGCCAAGAGATATCGGCGGGTCGGGCTGCTCGGCACGAAGTTCACGATGGAGGAGGACTTTTACATCGACCGACTGCGGGCGCATGATCTTGATGTCCTGATTCCCTCAGCCGACGAGCGGGCTGACGTGAACCGCATCATCTACGATGAGTTGTGTCTCGGGACCGTCGCCGATGTCTCGCGGCGCCGCTATCAGGACGCGATGGCCGCGCTCGTCAAGCGCGGAGCGGAGTGCATCATTCTCGGCTGCACCGAGATCACGATGCTGGTCGGCGCTGCCGACACATCGGTCGAGACGTTTGACACCACGGCCATTCACGCGGAGACAGCGGCGGATTTCGCGATCGGGTGAGGGCAATCTTGGCGGAGGTTAAGCGCGCGCTTCTGAAACCTAGAGTTCGGCCATCTCTGCTTCCGTGCCAGAAGCGGTTATCGACCCGGGTGCGCCACCCGTAAATTTCCCAAGTGCTGGCCCCTAGCCGCAGTCGTTAAGTGGTGCAGGTCGCGGGGCCGCACCATGAAGACACCGAAGCCAAAGCAATGGACCGAGCAGGAGATTCGTCGGTTGGGCGCGCTGGCCCGGCGGGGCGTTGGAGCATTGAAGATCGCCGCCGAATTGGGCCGCCATGCCGGATCGATCAGGCGAATGGCGCGAGCGAAAGGAATATTGTTGAAGAAGTAGCGGCCGTGTCGGGGCGCTGCCTGCTCAACGAGGCGCACGGACGGTGTCCTACAGTCCGAAGCCTCTGCTGATGTCCCGCATGAGCCGGAGCGCGGCCTCAGTATTGCGACCGTAGAAGAGCGCGCGATCAAGCTGGGAAAGGAACCCCATTCCGAATAGCGCTATGGCGAAGCCTCTAATCATGGTTGTGGACCGGGTTGAACGATGCTGTGAAAGTTCAAAACGGCCCCAGCCGCAGGATGGGGTAACAGCCGGGGCCGGCATTCCCATTCCAATGTGCCGCAATCGGCGGTGGGCGGCACTCATCAAGTTAGGCACACAGAAGCTAACAAACTATTTTGTTTCGCAGTCACTCCGCGGGTGCCGCGGCCGGCTGTGTAATACTGCGCCCTCCGTGAAGCGGTGGGCAAACCGAGCAATGGTCGAAATGATCGAGCGCTGCATCATTGGCCAAATGTTCCCAATACTCGGCTTCGGCGAGCAATTTCCAACTTCGATCAGGATGACGCGCGGCTGTCTGACGGCACAACACTGCCATCGCGCGCAGGCGACCCGCAGTATCCATGTACTCCTCCCTTTATTCTTGTTGGTTGCAGCCTATTTTCTTTTTTTGCGTCGGAGTCATTACGATTATGAGGCTGAACTAATTTTCATCCTTGAAGAGCGATTCGATTTCGTTGCACCTTCAAATCGCGTTTCGAGCACAACTGGCGCAATCAGCGAGGCTGCCGCCCGGCGCGCTTCCCCGTACATCTACGGGCGTTGCGCATCCATCGTCCTTGGCATCTCCTTCGGATTGTTTTTATGACGATCAGATTTTCGGACGAGGGTTCATGGGCGTTCAAGCCATGATGGCGACGATCCTCCAGAACCAATGCAATGGCGCGGCGTGCATTCGCTGCCTTCATCAGATCATGAAGCGATCATCGAGCCGTCAGACGTTCGCCATCGGAAGCAATTCCAGCGTGGCGGATGATTGTTCCAGCAGCGAGGCTTGCGCTGTTCGCCGTGGGTCATTCCGATAATTCAGGAAGTCCGCTTCCGATGCGAAGCTGACGACGTGCGTTTCTATCGTGCCGTCGGTATTTCGAAGCCGCCGCTCCAGACGTCCGTTGAACTCCGGCAAGAGCGGCAGCACCGCATCCTCGTAGGCCCTGAAGTTCGCGACGCCCTCTACGGGGATTCGGGCGATGAGCACAAACGTGACGGGATGGGTTGATCGGACATCGTCGCCTGCCGGCTGCACCACTGCCATGATGCCATCATGCCGGTGTTTTGCCCGACGGAGCAAGACGATTTCTTAAAAATCGAAAAAATATAATGCCGACAAGGCGTCGGCTACTGTGCATGAGGTTGTTTCGAGATTTGTAGTGTCCGGTCCCAGGCATCCCGGACCGGCCCCTGAACAGCCTCAGCTATCCACCTTCAGCGCGGCAATGAAGGCTTCCTGCGGGATGTCGACCTTGCCGAACTGCCGCATCTTCTTCTTGCCTTCCTTCTGCTTCTCCAGAAGTTTTCGTTTGCGCGTGATGTCGCCGCCGTAGCACTTGGCGGTGACGTCCTTGCGCAGCGCCCGCACCGTCTCGCGCGCAATCACCTTGCCGCCGATCGCCGCCTGGATCGGGATCTGGAACATGTGCGGCGGGATCAGGTCCTTCATCTTCTCGACCATGGCGCGGCCGCGGCCCTCGGCGCGGGTGCGATGCACCAGCATCGAGAGGGCATCGACCGGTTCGTTGTTGACGAGGATCTGCATCTTGACGAGGTCGGCCGGCTTGTAGTCGGTGAGATGATAGTCGAACGAGGCGTAGCCCTTGGAGACCGATTTCAGCCGGTCGTAGAAATCGAACACCACTTCGTTGAGCGGCAGATCGTATTTCACCATCGCGCGGGAGCCGACGTAAGTGAGCTCCTTCTGCGCGCCACGGCGGTCCTGGCACAGCTTCAGCACGCTGCCGAGATAGTCGTCGGGCGTGAGGATGGTCGCCTCGATCCAGGGCTCCTGGATCTCCGCGATCTTGACCACGTCGGGCATGTCGATCGGATTGTGGATCTCGATCTCGGAGCCGTCGTTGAGCTTCATCTTGTAGATGACGCTCGGCGCGGTCGCGATCAGGTTGAGGTCGAACTCGCGCGACAGCCGCTCCTGGATGATCTCGAGGTGCAAGAGCCCAAGGAAGCCGCAGCGGAAGCCGAAGCCGAGTGCGGCCGAGGTTTCCATCTCGAAGGAGAAGCTGGCGTCGTTCAGCCGCAGCTTGCCCATCGCGGCGCGCAACGTCTCGAAGTCGTCGGCGTCGACCGGGAACAGGCCGCAGAACACCACGGGGATCGCCGGCTTGAAGCCCGGCAGCATTTCGGTCACCGGTTTCCGGTCGTCGGTGATGGTATCGCCGACGCGGGTGTCGGCGACTTCCTTGATCGCAGCGGTGATGAAGCCGATCTCGCCGGGGCCGAGCTCGTCGACCTGCGTCATCTTCGGCGTGAAGAAGCCGACGCGCTCGATGTCGTAGGCTGCTCCCGTGCCCATCATGCGCACGCGGCTGCCCTTCTTCATGACGCCGTCGACGACGCGGATCAGAACGACGACGCCGAGATAGACGTCGTACCAGCTGTCGACCAGTAGCGCTTTCAGGGTCGCGTCGCGATCGCCCTTCGGCGGCGGCAGGCGGGTGACGATGGCTTCCAGCACGTCGGGAACGCCGAGCCCGGTCTTGGCCGAGATCATCACCGCGTCGGAGGCGTCGATGCCGATGACGTCCTCGATCTGCTGCTTGACCTTGTCGGGCTCTGCGGCCGGAAGGTCGACCTTGTTCAGGACCGGGACGATCTCGTGATTGTTGTCGAGCGCCTGATAGACATTGGCGAGCGTCTGCGCTTCGACGCCCTGGCTGGCGTCGACCACCAGCAGGGAACCCTCGCACGCCGCCAGCGACCGCGAGACCTCGTAGGCGAAGTCGACATGGCCGGGCGTGTCCATCAAGTTGAAGATGTAATCCTTGCCGTCCTTGGCGCGGTAGGCGAGGCGGACCGTCTGCGCCTTGATGGTGATGCCGCGCTCGCGCTCGATGTCCATGGAATCGAGCACCTGCTCCTTGCCGGCCATTTCGCGGTCGGTCAGGCCTCCGGTCATCTGGATCAGGCGGTCGGCCAGCGTCGATTTGCCATGGTCGATATGGGCGACGATGGAGAAATTGCGGATGTTGGAGATGGGGACGGTCGTCATGGGCGCGGGATACCACTCACATCCCCGTGCGGCAACCATATTGCTGTATTTTCAGGGCCTTTCTTCACGCCAAGCTGATTCCATGCGGAGCCAAAACGCGCTACGCAACGGCGATGTCAACGACCTCGATCTCCTCCGCCCGGGCGCGCGCGAAGACCCGCCTCAGCTTTGACCGTTTCCGGGCCTGGCTGGTTGCCTACGCGACCCACCCCTCAGCCCGGCTTTGGCTGGTGATCCAGTTCGCCATCCTGCATGCCGTGATCTGGACCTTCATCCTGATCAATCTCAAGGCGGCGCAGGACGTTCACATGGACGTCGCAGAAGCCTGGGGCTGGGGCCAGAAATTCCTGTGGGGCTACGGCAAGCATCCGCCGTTGTCGGGCTGGGTCGCCGGGCTCTGGTTCAGGGCGTTCCCGGCAACGGACTGGGCCACCTATGCGCTGGCGATGACGACCGTCAGCGTCGGCATGGTGATCTGCTGGCTGGTGGCGCTGCGTGTGGTCGATCCGCGCCGCGCGTTCCTGGTCGTGGTGATGGTCGCGCTCTATCCGATCTTCAATTTCAAGGGTTTCAAGTACAACCCCGATCTGCTTCAGCTCGTCACCTTGCCGCTCGTCGTGCTCGCTTATCTCAACGCGTTCGAGAAGCGGAGCTGGCAGTCCGGAATCTGGCTCGGGCTTGCCGGCGCGCTGGCACTGATGACCAAATACTGGGTGCTGACCATGATCGGCGCCATCGGCCTTGCCGCGCTGATTCATCCGGAGCGCATGAAATTCCTGCTGTCGCCAGCGCCCTGGGTTGCGATCGCGACGATGCTCGTGGCGATGGTCCCGCACATCGTCTGGCTTGCGGATGCCCATTTCGTGCCGCTGACCTATGCCGGCGACACCTACAGCATCGACGATGCCGGCCAGGTGCGGCAGCTGGTGTTCGGCTATGTCCTGCACAATGCCGCGCTGCTGGCTGTTCCCGTCGCGCTCGCCGCACTCGCGATGGCGCTGGTGCCGCCGTGGCTCCCGCTGCTCGTGCGCGCACCGTTGCGCATCGTCACGCGGGCCTGGGCGCGCGGCGCCAATGCGGGCGTCAATGTGTCCCAGGCGCTGAACATCTGGATCATCCAGATCATCGTGGCGGCGGGGCCGCCGCTCGGCGCGCTCGCGTTCTCCATCTACATGAAGACCGATTGGGGCATCTCGCTGTTCTTCCTGGTGCCGCTCGCGCTGGTCGCGATTCCCGCGCTGCGGGTGCAGAGCGCAGTGCTGTTCAACATTGTAGCGATCTGGCTCGTGCTCGGCGTCGCGACGCTCGTCGCTTCACCCTGGATCGCCGCACGCGAGATGGCGATGAATTCGGACAACACGGCGACCTATGGTGCCCGCTCGGAGCTCGCGCGCGAGCTGACGCAAGCCTGGCATTCGCGCTTCGCCTCGCGCTGGGCGATCGTCGCCGGCACGATGGAGTCGATCCAGCCGATGGTGTTCTACAGCCCCGATCATCCGGCTGCGTTCACGCCGAACGAGGCGTGGGGGTCCGGGCTGACGACACTCGACGATGTCAAGAAATACGGCTTCATCGGCGTGTTCGACCCGACCGACGGCCGCCTGCCCGCATTCGAAAAATGGGTGTCCGAGATCGCGCCGGATGCCGAGCGCATCGTGATGACGACGCGCCGCTTCACCCGCGGCAAGGCCGGCCCGTCGATGACGTGGAACGTCTACATCGCCCCGCCGGAGAAGTGACCTTCAGGTCCCCTCTTCGTTGAACTTGCTCTCGACGAGTTCCGTGATCGCCGCAAGCGCAGCTTCCGCATCGGCGCCGGCGGCGGCGACCGTGATCGTCGTGCCCGGTCCTGCCGCGAGCATCATCAGGCCCATGATCGAGGTGCCGCCGACGGTCTCGCCGCCGCGCGTGACCCATACCTGCGCGTCGAAGCGCTCGGCCGCCTGGACGAATTTCGCCGAGGCGCGCGCATGCAGGCCGCGCTTGTTGATGATCAGGAGCTCTTTGGAGATTGCGCCCGCGGGCACGCCCGTCCCGGCTTGTGGCGCGTCACCGCTCATTTGCCGGCGAGCACTCGGCTGGCGATGGTGACGTATTTGCGGCCGGCTTCCTGGGCCATCGCAATCGCGTCGGGTAGCGGACGCTCCTCGCGCACCTTGGCGAGCTTCACCAGCATCGGCAGGTTGATCCCCGCGAGCACCTCGACCTTCGGCCGGCTCATGCAGGAAATCGCAAGGTTCGACGGGGTGCCGCCGAACATGTCGGTGAGGATCGCAACGCCGTCGCCGGAATCGACGCGGTTAACCGCTTCGATGATGTCGCTTCGGCAGAGATCGGAATCATCTTCGGCACCGATCGTGATCGCTTCGATTTGCTTTTGTGGGCCCATGACATGTTCAAGCGCTGCCTTGAATTCGTCGGCAAGGCGCCCGTGGGTCACAAGTACTAGACCAATCATCGGAAAACTCCTCGCGGGCGCTTTTGGTGCACCGCACGAACGCGCCACTTTGACCATCCAGAGCCCCCGCGCAAGAGGGGATGTTGCGTATCTCCCTGAATCTAGACGGATGGATGAGGGGAGCTGCGCCGGTCTACTCGGTCGCGAGTGTGGGGTTCATATGGTTACCATTTCCCTTCAAACAATCGCCTCAAGGGTTGGCCGCACGTTAACTCTTGGTAGTGGTCAAGGCCGCAACAACCAAGGGGAGGGGCGAATGGCCGCGCCCGACGGGGATTCGCGGTACTTCGACACCAAAAATGGTGGTTTTCAGCGATTCTGGAGGTGGCAACCGTTCGGCGTCGTCGGCATCCAGATCGACCACGAGGCCGACCGTCGCATGCTCCACAAAGTCGCAGCCACGGATTCCCAGTCCCCGGATTTCGATCAGCCCGGCCAGGAGGGGGCGGGGCGGACTGCAATTTCATGGCCGACTGTCGCCAGATGGACACGGTCGTCGCCGACCAGGACGGCGCTTTCGACCATGCCCGAGCGCCCCGCCATGATCAGATCGAAGGCAAGGCGGGATTTGCCGGCGCCGGAGGGCCCGCGGATCAGTACCGCCAGGGGGCCGACCTTGACCGCGGAGGCGTGAACGCTCGGCCCGCCGTCGCTCATAGCGCCGGCAGCCTCACCACGAAGCGCGCGCCGGCAACTGTCGGCGCCCCGTCTTCATCAGCGGGGCCGGCGCGATTCTCCGCCCAGATGCGCCCGCCATGGGCGTCGACGATCTGCTTCGAGATCGACAGGCCGAGGCCGGAATTCTGGCCAAAACCCTGGTGCGGCCGGTCGGTGTAGAAGCGTTCGAAGATCCGCTCGAGCGCGTCGTCGCGGATGCCGGGGCCATCATCGTCGACCACGATCTCGATCTCGCCGCGGACACGGCGGCAGGTCAGGCGCACTTTGCTGCCGGCTTCCGAGAAGGACTGCGCGTTGGAGAGCAGGTTGGAAACCACCTGCCCAAGCCGCGAGTCATGGCCCGTGACCGCGAAAATATCGGTCGGGCTGCGGCCCTCGAAGCGTGCCTCGACCGCGACGTCGTGGCCGAGCTTGGTTTCATTGGCGACCGCAACCAGCGTACCCAGGAGCCGCCTGAGATCGACCGGGATCGCATCCTGCCGCTGCAATTCGGCATCGAGCCGGCTCGCATCGGAGATGTCCGAGATCAGGCGGTCGAGCCGCTTGACGTCGTGCTCGATCACCTCGAGCAGGCGCGCGCGGCTGTTCTCGTTGCGCGCCAGCGGCATCGTCTCGACCGCGGAGCGCAGCGAGGTCAGCGGATTCTTCAGCTCGTGAGCGACGTCGGCGGCGAACATCTCGATCGCCTCGATCCGCTTGTAGAGTGCGTTGGTCATGTCGCGCAGCGCGCCGGAGAGATGGCCGATCTCGTCGCGGCGACGGGTGAAGTCGGGAATCTCGACGCGGGTCTTGATGCGGCGGCGGACCCGCTCGGCACTGTCGGCGAGCCGGCGCACGGGACCTGCGATCGTGCTCGCGAGCAGCAGCGACAGCATGATCATAACCGCGGCGGCCACGCCGCCGACTTTCAGGATCGCGAGGCGCTCGGCCGTGACCATCTGATCGATTTCGTCGCCCTGGGTCGACAGCATCAGCGCGCCACGGATGGCGCGCGAGCGCTGCACGGGGACCGCAACCGAGACGATCACCTCGCCGCGCGAATTGACCCGCACCATCGAGCGCTTCTGCCCCTGCAGCGCATCGGCCACCTCCACATAACCCTTGCCGTTTTCGCGCCCGAGTTCGCGATAAAGCGGGAGGTCGCCGCGATTCAGCCAGGTGCGCACCGCGACCATGCCACGCTCGACCAGGCCCGGCTTTTCCGACAGCGGCGGCAGCGGAATGCCCCGCACGCTATCGAGATCGCGACTGTCGAGCAGCACGGACCCGTTGGGATCGAAAATCCGCGCGCGGGTCTTGGTCGGCGAGATCAGCGTGCTCAACACCGGCGCGACGCGCTCGGGATTAATCGGAAAATCCAGCGAATCGTCCACTCCGCCGTAGCTCTCACCCAGTTTCAGGTCGAGCAGCCGCTCGGGATCGACGGTGATCGCATTGGTCTGCACCGTCGCCGAGGCGCCGATGGCGCCGGCGATGATTTCGGCCTGCACCAGCAGGCTCTGCGCGCGCGCGTCGATCAGGCCGGCGCGGAACTGCGACAGATAGAGGATGCTCGCGACTAGGGCGACGAGGCCCGCGAGGTTGAGCGAGACGATGCGGCGGGTGAGGCTCGAGAAGGACAGCGCGAAGAAGAACTGGCCGGCGCGCTTGAGCCAGTTCAGCGGCCCCCAGCCTCGCGTGATTGGCTTGTCCTCATACTCCGACGCGCCGTGGACCGTAATGTCCCCGGCGTTCGAACTCGGATCAGGTTGCGTTCGGTCAAGCAATGCTTACGCCCGCGTTAGGACAGCTCGTGCGGCGGTCCTCGCATCCTAGAGCAAGATCCGGAAAAATGTGCAGCGTTTTCCGAAAAGATCATGCTCAAACGATAACCTGAAGCGCGATGACATCGCGCCTTAGAGCTATCCCGGTCCCGATCAAATCAGAACCGGGCTTGAGCTCTGCTCTCTGTGAAGGCGCGTTCGCGTCAGGCTTCCTTGAAGCGGTAGCCGACGCCGTAGAGCGTTTCGATCATCTCGAAATCGTTATCGACCACCTTGAACTTCTTGCGCAGCCGCTTGATGTGGCTGTCGATGGTGCGGTCGTCGACATAGACCTGGTCGTCATAGGCGGCGTCCATCAGCGCGTTGCGGCTCTTGACCACGCCGGGCCGTGTCGCCAGCGCCTGGAGGATCAGGAATTCGGTGACCGTCAGGGTCACCGCCTCGTTCTTCCAGGTGCAGGTATGCCGTTCCGGATCCATACGCAGCAGACCGCGGTCGAGCGCCTTGGCGTCGTTCTCCTTCGGCGCGACGGTCGGATCCTTCGGCGCCGAGCGGCGCAACACCGCCTTGACGCGTTCGACCAACAGGCGCTGCGAGAAGGGTTTGCGGATGAAATCGTCCGCGCCCATCTTGAGGCCGAACAGCTCGTCGATCTCCTCGTCCTTGGAGGTCAGGAAGATCACCGGCAGGTCGGACTTCTGCCTGAGACGGCGCAGTGTTTCCATGCCGTCCATGCGCGGCATCTTGATGTCGAGGATGGCAAGATCGGGCTGGGTGGTGCGGAAGCCGTCCAGCGCGGACGCGCCGTCGGTGTAGGTCATGATGCGGTAGCCTTCGGCTTCCAGCGCGATCGAGACGGATGTGAGAATGTTGCGGTCGTCGTCGACCAAAGCGATTGTGGGCATGAGCCTCTGCTTTCTGCTTTCCGTTTGGGTCTTGGCTTAAACGGCGAGCAATCCAGTGATGCGCCGCATACATGGGTCCCGAACTTGGAATTCGAACTTTGTCACCGAGCAATGCAAGCTGGGCTGAAGTGTGACCAAGTTCCGCGAAACACGGCAGATTCGCCGCATGTCGACCCATGACCTGGCTCTCGTTTACCCGAAAAAAGGTCCTCCTTGCAACCACCTGAGCCGAGAAAGCCAATGCAGCCAATCCCCGATTTCGACCCAGGAAAGCTCGCCAAATCGCTGCTCAGACGGTCGCGGCAGGGGGCGCTCGCGACGCTCATGCCGGATTGCGGCGATCCCTATTGTTCCCTGGTCAATCTGGCCAGCTACCCCGACGGCTCGCCGATCCTGCTGATTTCCCGATTGGCGGTTCATACCAAGAACATCCTCGCGGACAGTCGGGTCTCCCTGATGCTGGACGAGCGCGCGACGGGTGATCCGCTCGAGGGGGCCCGTATTATGCTGTCAGGCCGGGCGGAACAGGCCGAGGACGAGAGGGATCTGCTCCAGCGGCGGTATCTCAATGCCCATCCGTCGGCGGCAGCCTTTGTCTTATTTAAGGATTTTTCGTTCTTCCGGATCCGGCCCACAGGAACCCATCTGGTCGCAGGTTTCGGCCGAATCGTCGATCTCAAGCCGGAACAGTTCCTCACGGACCTTGGCGGTGCCGAGGACCTGCTGGCGGCGGAGGAAGGCGCCGTCGAGCACATGAATGCCGACCATCGCGACGCCATAGCCCTCTACGCCACAAAACTCCTCGGTGCGGCCGATGGCGACTGGCGCTGCACCGGTTGCGACCCTGAGGGCCTCGACTTGCAGAACGGCCAGACCGTGCTGCGGCTGGATTTTCCGGAGCGGGTAATGAGCGGCTCGGCTCTGCGTAAGATGCTGGTCCGATTGGCCGGCGAAGCGCGGGCAAAGGCGGAGTAGCCACAAATTGAACGCCGCTGCCCATCGGCGCGACCCAAGACCGTAATGGCCTGAGGTAGCGGCGAGAGGGTTCATGACGTGTTGTCGTTTGGCATGGGTCGCCGGTTTGGCGCTCGCGATCACCGCATCGCTTGTCACGCCCGGCCTTGCCCAGAAGGCCGATCTCTCCGCGCAGAGTGCATGGATCAATGCGCTGAGAAGCGCCGGCAAATATTCGGAGGCGTTGCCGCTGGCGCAGGCCATGGTGGCAGGCCTGGAGAAGACCAGCAACAATCGCGATCTTGCCGCCGCGCTCAACAACCTCGCGCAGATCTATGCCGGCCAGGGTCGCGATGATCAGGCCGAGCCGATCTACAAGCGCGCCATTGCGCTGATGGAGAAAGGGGCCGGTCTCGATGGCGTCGACATCGCCCCGGTGCTGAACAATCTCGCCGCGCTCGCTCAGCGGCAAGGCCGCTTTGCCGAGGCCGAGCCGTTGTTCAAGCGCGCGCTTGCGATCCGCGAAAAGGCGCTGCCGCGCGATCATCCCGATGTCGGCCAGTCCCTCAACAATCTCGCCACACTCTATGTGAAGCAGGAGCATTTTGCCGACGCAGAACCGCTGTTCCGGCGCGCGCTTGCGATCTACCAGAAGGTCGGCGGCCCCGAGCATCCCGCGGTCGCAACGCTCTTGAACAATCTCGGCCAGCTTGACCGCGACCTCGACCGTGACGCCGATGCCGAGGCGCCGATCAAGCGTTCGCTCGCGATCCGCGAAAAAGCGCTGGGACCGGATCATCCCGACGTCGCGCGCTCGCTCAACAATCTCGCTGGCCTCTACGACCACGAGCAGCGCTATGCCGATGCCGAACCGCTGTATCGCCGCGCACTCGCCATCCGCGAGCGTGCGCTTGGGCCGGATCATCCTGAGGTCGCGACATCCACCAGCAACCTCGCTTATTTCCTCTTTGTGTCGGGGCGGGCTGCGGACGCGCTGCCGCTCGCGAAAAAAACGCGTGCGAACGATCGCGCGCAGCTGCGCGTGGTGCTCCCGATCCTGTTTTCGGCGCGGCAGCAATCGCTGCTGCCGCAAGACAAGGCGCTGGACGAGGCGTTCGCCGCGATCCAGCGCGGCACGCAATCCTCCGCCGCATCGGCCGTGAACAAGCTCGCGGTGCGGCTTGCGGCCGGCAGCGGCCGTCTCGTCGAACTGGTGCGCAAGGACCAGGATCTCGCGGGCGAATCTGAAACGCTCGACAAAGCGATCATCACGGCCGTGTCGAAGCCGTCGGCGCAGCGCGACGTCGCCTCCGAGCAACGTAGCCGCGCCAGGATTGCGGCCATCGCAAGCGAACGCGCCGGCTTACAGAAGGCGCTTGCCGTCGAGTTTCCCGACTACGCCTCGCTCTCCAACCCGCTGCCCTTGACGGTCATGGACGTGCAGCGGCTGTTGTCGGCCGATGAGGCGATGGTGCTCTATTCCATCGTCGACAACCGCAGCTACGTGATTGCCATCACGCGCGAGGGCGCCGCCTGGAAGGAAATTCCGCTTGGCGCAGCCGCGCTGGCGCAGAAGGTCTCGTCTTTCCGCCGAGGTCTCGATGTCGGCAAGGCGCGCGATAGCTCCGGCAAATCAGGCTTGTTCGACCTCGCGCTCGCGAACGAACTCTATGTCACGCTGCTCGGCCCGGTCGAGGCGCTGACCAGGGACAAGCGCAGCCTGCTCATGGTGCCATCGGGCGCGCTCACTGCGCTGCCGTTTCATCTGCTCGTTACGGAGAGACCGCAAGCTGCGATCCCGGAGACGCTCGTAGGCTATCGCCGCGCCGCCTGGCTGCTGCGGCGTCAAGCCGTTGCGGTGCTGCCATCGGTGGTCAGCCTGAAATCGCTGCGCGGTTTTGCGCGTGGGGATCAGGCCGTCAAGCCGATGACCGGCTTTGGCGATCCGGTGTTCAATCCCGCCGAGGGCGGGCCCGCCGATCGTCGCGCTGCAAGCAGTAAGGTTGCCGCGCGCAGCATCGTGACATCAGCCTATACCGATTTCTGGCGCGGCGCCGGCGTCGATCGCGCGCGGCTTGCGCAAGCGTTGCCGCAACTCCCTGATACGGCGGATGAGCTCAGTGCGGTGGCGAAAGATGTCGGTGCGGCTGATGCCGACATCCATCTCGGCCGCGATGCCAGCGAAACGACGCTCAAGCGCGCACCGCTTGCTCAATACGGCATCATCTACTTTGCGACCCACGGTCTCGTCGCCGGCGACATCAAGGGTGTGGGCGAGCCATCGCTTGCGCTCTCGATTCCTGACCAGCCCTCGGAGCTCGACGATGGTCTGCTCACGGCGAGCGAAGTTGCCCAGCTCAAGCTCAACGCAGATTGGGTGGTGCTCTCGGCCTGCAATACGATCGCCGGCGACAAGCCGGGCGCCGAGGCCCTGTCGGGGCTGGCGCGCGCCTTCTTCTATGCTGGCGCGCGTGCGCTATTGGTTTCGCATTGGGCCGTGGATTCGAGGCTGCTACCCGCCTGACCACCTCGACGTTCGATCTGCTCAAAAACGAACCAAATATCGGCAGAGCCGAAGCTCTGCGGCGCGCGATGTTAACGTATGTTGATGACACCTCGTCGCCCCGCAATGCCTACCCTGCGATGTGGGGGCCCTTCGCGCTCATTGGCGAAGGTGCCGCACGATAGAGCGGCGCGGCATTGTGCGCCGCAAAACATCTGATAACGCTGAAACAGGCGTTTGGTTGCGCGATCATTCGCTATTCTCGCATGGGCTGATCAGGACTGACATGCGCGATGTTTGGCGCGGTCCTTGAATAAACCAAATCCTGCGGGATCAGCTTGGCAACGCCAGCGTTCATCAGTAT
The DNA here is from genome assembly GCF_051917485.1 of Bradyrhizobium sp. RDM12. Lineage (NCBI taxonomy): Bacteria > Pseudomonadati > Pseudomonadota > Alphaproteobacteria > Hyphomicrobiales > Nitrobacteraceae > Bradyrhizobium > Bradyrhizobium sp. RDM12. The sequence goes on along the minus strand of NZ_CM133064.1, from coordinate 570,068 downwards.
TAGGTCGTCCAGCCGAGGCCGGATGGCCTGTTAATCACGGTGACCGCGATGGTGCAGAAACTTGGTCGCGCTGAGTGCCGCGGGTTCTAGGAGGATTTTTCGTGCAAGAGACGGGCGTGCGCAACGGTGCCTTCGGCGCCGACAAATTCGGTTTAAGGAATCTCAAGCAGGTTCACTGGAATCTGGGTGCGCCGCAACTGTATCAATACTCGCTCTCCGCGGGCGAGGCGGTGCTCTCCGCCGACGGTTCGCTCTGCGCCGACACCGGCGAGTTCACGGGCCGCAGCCCGAAGGACAAGTTCACGGTCCGTGACGCCACCACCGACAAGAAGATGTGGTGGGCCGGCAACCAGTCGATCACCGCCGAGCAGTTCGAGACGCTCTATCAGGACTTCCTCAAGCACGCCGAAGGCAAGAGCCTGTTTGCGCAGGACCTCTACGGTGGTGCCGATCCGGCCTACCGGATCAAGACCCGCGTCTTCACCGAGCTCGCCTGGCACTCGCTGTTCATCCGCACGCTCCTGATCCGCCCCGAGGCCGTCGAGCTGTCGAGCTTCACGCCCGAGCTCACCATCATCGACATGCCGAGCTTCCGCGCCGATCCGAAGCGCCATGGCTGCAGGTCGGAGAATGTCGTCGCCATCGACTTCGCCCGCAAGATCGTGCTGATCGGCGGCTCCTACTATGCCGGCGAGATGAAGAAGTCGGTCTTTACCACGCTCAACTATTATCTGCCCGAGCGCGGCGTGATGCCGATGCATTGTTCGGCCAATGTCGGCGCCAAGGGCGACACCGCGATCTTCTTCGGCCTGTCCGGCACCGGCAAGACCACGCTGTCGGCCGATCCGAACCGCACGCTGATCGGCGACGATGAGCACGGCTGGGGGCCGAACGGCGTCTTCAATTTCGAGGGCGGCTGCTACGCCAAGTGCATCAAGCTCTCGCAGGAAGCCGAGCCCGAGATCTACGCGGCGTCGACCCGCTTCGGTGCAGTGCTCGAGAACTGCGTGCTCGACGAGGACACCCGCGTGGTCGATTTCGACAACGGCTCCAAGACCGAGAACACGCGCTCGGCCTATCCGCTCGACTTCATCCCGAACGCCTCGCGCACCGGTCGTGCGCCGCAGCCGAAGAACGTGGTGATGCTCGCGGCAGACGCCTTCGGCGTGCTGCCGCCGATCGCCAAGCTGTCGCCGGCGCAGGCGATGTACCACTTCCTCTCCGGCTACACCGCCAAGGTCGCCGGCACCGAGCGCGGTCTCGGCAACGAGCCGCAGCCGGAATTTTCGACCTGCTTCGGATCGCCGTTCCTGCCGCTCGACCCCAGCGTCTATGGCAACATGCTGCGTGACCTCATTGCCCGGCACAATGTCGACTGCTGGCTGGTCAACACCGGCTGGACCGGCGGCAAGTACGGCACGGGCTCGCGCATGCCGATCAAGGTGACGCGCGCGCTGCTCACTGCCGCGCTCGACGGCTCGCTTCGCAATGTCGAATTCCGCACCGACAAATATTTCGGCTTCGCGGTCCCGACCGCGCTGCCGGGCGTGCCGAGCGAGATCCTCAACCCGGTCAACACCTGGAAGGACAAGGACGAGTTCGACAAGACTGCGCGCGCGCTGGTCGGCATGTTCCAGAAGAACTTTGCCAAGTTCGAAGCCCAGGTCGACGCCGAAGTGCGCGCGGCCGCGCCCGATGTGAAGCTCGCGGCCGAGTAATTTCCGCTTCTGCTTGAATGTAAAAGGGCGGCCGAAAGGCCGCCCTTTTGATTTTGTGGCAGGATCTCTCCGCGCGTCATTGCGAGCGCAGCGAAGCAATCCAGAATTCCTCCGCGGAGGGATTCTGGATTGCATGTCGCTACGCTCCTCGCAATGACGAGTTTGTGGAAGCGCCTACGCCTTGAAGTATGCAATCTGCGTCGTCGTCGCGAGCAGCCTGCCGTTCGGCGACCACAGCTCGGCGTTCTGGTCGGCGTAGCTCTTGTGCATGATTTTCGAGTCAGCCGTCGCAAGCACGCGCGTGATGTCCTCCGCGGCGAGCTCTTCCGCATCGGTGTGGAAATACGTCGTCAGCGACACCGTCCCGAACGGCACCAGCTCGCGCCTTGCGTGGAAGATGCGGCCGAAGAAGGCGTCCGACATCGACATCAGCGACGGCATGTCGAGCTTGCGCGGCTCGCGATCGCTGATCCAGAGCTTTGAGTAAGTGCTGGCGAGTTCTGGCTGCGGCGGCCCGAGCCGCATTTCGCCCTCGACGAAGCGGAATTCATACTGGTTGGCCCACGACGCCTGAATCTTCGGAAACGGCAGCGTCGCTTCGAATGGCTTGGCCTCGGGATATTGCGCTACGCGATGCTCCCAGGACGGACGGCGCTCGGCGAACACGGCGGTGGCGAGCGTCGCGACCTCGCCGCCGCCCTGCGACAGTTCGACGCTCCAGTGCTGGCTGGAGCGGTTGGCCTTCACCAGCCGGATGTCGAGATCGAACGGGCCCTTGGCGATCGGCGCGCAATAATTGACGGTCAGCGCCAGCGGATCCCCGGCCGCTTGCGGATGCTCGATCAGCGCACGCAAAATGGTCGCGGCCGTGGCGCCGCCGAACGGTCCGACAAAGGCCCAGTAGTCGTCGCTGGTGTGCCCCTGCCAGCTGCTGTCGCCGGCGGTGATGCGGGTGGCGTCGTCGAAGGGGTGCGGGAGCTTGGCGTGCATTGTCATGTCCGACGTTCAATGACGGACGTCATATCACGTCCGTCGCCGGCTTGTGCAATTACCTCCGGGGTAGCCGATTTCACGCTGCGGAAAAATCAGCTCGCCGCGTCGCGCAGATCCTCTGCCGCCTGGAATGGTGGCGTGATCGGATTGACCGGCACGTTCCAGATTTCCTCGGCATATTCGCGGATGGTGCGGTCGGATGAAAACCACGCCATGCGCGCGACGTTGAGGATGGAGGCGCGGGTCCAGGCCGGCGCCACCTGCCAGCGCGCGTCGACGCTGCGCTGCGCCTCGTAGTAGGAATCGAAATCGGCGCTGACCATGTAATGGTCGAGATAGCGCAGCGCATGCGCAATGGATTCGAAGCGGCCGGGATCGCCGGGCGAGAACTCGCCGGCGCCGATCGCATTGATGGCGCGCTGAAGCTTTGGCGAATTGCGGATCACGTCGGAGGCGTCCAGTCCCTGCTTGCGCCGGATCACTACGTCGCCGGCCTCCATGCCGAAGATCGCGATATTCTCCACGCCGACATGGTCGCGGATCTCGATATTGGCGCCGTCCAGCGTGCCGATGGTGATGGCGCCGTTCAGTGCCAGCTTCATGTTGCCGGTGCCGGAGGCCTCCATGCCGGCGGTGGAGATCTGCTCGGAAAGGTCGGCCGCGGGAATGATCACTTCCGCAAGGCTGACATTGTAGTCGGGCAGGAAGACGACCTTCAGCTTGCCGCCGATGGCGGGGTCGTTGTTCACGACCTCCGCGACGTCGTTGATCAGCTTGATGATCAGCTTGGCGTAGCGGTAGCTCGCCGCCGCCTTGCCGGCAAAGATCTTCACCCGCGGCCCCCAATTGCCGTTCGGATCGTCCTTGATCGACTGGTACAGCGCGACCGTCTCGATGACGTTGAGCAGCTGGCGCTTGTATTCATGGATACGCTTGATCTGCACGTCGAACAGCGCGGTCGGGTCGACCTGGATGCCGAGCCGTTCGCCGATCAGGCGCGCCAACGCGGTCTTGTTGTGAAGCTTGACGGCGCGGAATTTCTTCTGGAATTCGACGTCGCTGGCGCGCGCCTCGATCAGCGAGAGCTGGGTCGGGTCGTCGAGCACGGCCTCACCGCAGGTCTCGCGCAGAAGATCGGTGAGCTTCGGGTTCGCCAGCATCAGCCAGCGGCGGAAGGTGATGCCGTTGGTCTTGTTGGTGATGCGGCCGGGATAGAGATGGTTGAGGTCGTGGAACACGGTCTCGCGCATCAAATCCGAATGCATCGCCGAGACGCCGTTGATGCGGTGCGAGCCGACGAAGGCCAGCTGGCCCATGCGCACGCGGCGGCCGCTCTTCTCGTCGATCAGTGAGACCGAGGCGCGGAAATCGATGTCGCCGGGGGCGCGTGCCTCGGCAAGCGCGAGATGCTGCACGTTGATGCGATAGATGATCTCGAGATGGCGCGGCAGCAGCTTCTCGAACAGCTCGACCGGCCAGGTCTCCAGCGCTTCAGGCAGCAGCGTATGATTGGTATAGGACAGCGTTGCGACCGTGATCTTCCAGGCCTCGTCCCAGCGGAAGTTGTGAAGGTCGACGAGGATGCGCATCAGCTCGGTGACGGCGAGGCTCGGATGGGTGTCGTTGAGCTGCACCGCGACCTTGGACGACAGGCTGCGCAGCTGGCCATCGGAGGCAAGATGCCGCTTGATCAGATCCTGCAGCGAGGCCGAGACGAAGAAATATTCCTGGCGCAGCCTCAGCTCACGGCCCGCCGGACTCTCGTCGTTCGGATAGAGGAATTTGCAGATCGCTTCCGCGCGCGACTGCTCGGCGCTGGCGCTGACATAGTCGCCCTTGTTGAAGGCGTCGAGCTTGAGCGGATCGGGCGAGCGCGCCGACCAGAGCCGGAGCGCGTTGACGTGCTGGCCGCGCCAGCCGACGATCGGGGTATCATAGGCGATCGCCTGCACCGTCTCGCCCGGATGCCAGATCGCGCGGTCGCGGCCCTTGTCGTCGACATGCTCGACGCCGCCGCCGAAGTTGATCTCGTAGATCACCTCCGGCCGCTGCAATTCCCAGGGATTGCCAAAGCCGAGCCATTCGTCCGGATATTCCTGCTGCCAGCCCTGGTTGATGATCTGGCGGAACAGGCCGTAATCGTAGCGGATGCCGTAGCCGATCGCGGGGATCGCCAGCGTCGCCATGCTCTCCATGAAGCAGGCGGCGAGACGGCCGAGGCCGCCATTGCCGAGCGCCGCATCCGGCTCGCATTTGCGCAACTCTGGCAGCGACACGCCGAGATCGCCGAGCGCGATCTCGAAGATCTTCAAGAGCCCCATATTGTTGAGCGCATCGGTGAAGAGGCGGCCGATCAGGAATTCGAGCGAGAGATAATAGACGCGCTTGCGGCCCGCGTCATAGCTGCGCTTCTCGGCCGAGAGCCAGCGATGCACGATGCGGTCGCGCAACGCCAGCGCCGCGGCCTGGTACCAATCGTGCCTGGTCGCCATGCCCGCATCCTTGCCGATGGCAAGGCGCAGCTTCGCCAGGATCACGCCCTTGATCTCCGACAGCGCGAGTTCGTCGATGGGCTGACCGGGGGCGACGAAATTTGGCTGGTACGATTGATCTTGCAAGGCCGTCACTTCCTGGTCGCGAGAACACCACTGAACCCTACGCGTCTTGCCCCTGCACCGGAACCATTCCTGGCGCGGCCGTGCACTGCGCTGGCGTAAAATTATGCAAGGAACGGGCCGCTTTGGGAACCCGGAGCAGCACGGAGAAGCGTGGATTTAGTGCTACATTGCGCTCGGATTCAGCCATCAGTGTGGAGGAGACGCCCATGAGACTGCTGATCGAAATCGCTGCCGCAGCGCTTCTTGTCATCTGCATCGCCACCTCGAGCGCGGCCTTCGCCGCCGGAAAGCGCAGCGCCGACGGTCTCAGCTGCGGCTTTACCGTGCCCCAAAACGCAACTCCCGCCGCCCGCTGCGCCGCCATCAAGCGCCAATGCGGCGGCAAGTTTTATGCGAGTGCGTGCGGGGATCGGTTGATGTCGGCGGTGAATTGAGCAGTTGCGGCGAAGCAGGACCGTCAGCCCATCGTCGTCCTGGCGAAACTTATGGCGGATCGCTTTCGACAAGATTTATTCCTTCGTTGCTGAGCGCCTGCATGACCGCTTCGATGTCTTCGGGGGTCATGGTAGTCATGGCAACAAGTCGTTGAGCTGATCGAATGTGATGAAACCTGTCGGGCGGCCAAGCTCCAGTGCCATTCGGATTGCATCCTGCAGTCTCACGTCTCGATCCTCCAGCAAACCCTTCTACTAAGAGGGAAGACTCTCGACCTTGTATTGGGGGTTCTCTGGAACAAATTAAGAACACTTTAGCAAGCCTTGATATATCATTATATATCATTGTGATTCGGCGCATTGCCGACACAATATCTGGGGTCTGACAGCCGTCGCGAGGACTACATGTCCACTATTGCCTTCGATCAATTTGCCCTCACCCGGATCGCCGATTTCGCGCGGTCGCTGTCACGGTTGCATCAGGCGGCGCGGCGCTATGCCGTCGATGACGACCAGTTCGACCGCGAGTTCAACGCGGTGTGCCAGTCGATCTGGGGCTACACCATCGACGACATCAGCGACGATCTGTTCGCGCCCGAGGATCATCACTTCCTCGACACGCTGGATGAAGCGCATGCGCGCATCTTCGCGGCCGAGCAGGGCTACGACCTCATCTGCGAGACGGGTATGCTGACCGACTGGTGGGGCTTTTGCTGGATGATTCTAGCCGAGAAGCGCGGCCTGTTGACGGCTGAAAACCGTGCTGCCGCGCGTGCGGCGATCGAGGAGAAATATCTGGCGGCGCCGAATGTGATCGGGGTGATCATCGGGCGGTGACAGTCTCGTGCCCCGGGCGCAGCGCAGCACGTCAGTGATGCGCTGCTGAACCGGGACCTAGAGAACTTGGGTCCCGGCTCTGCGTTGCGTCACTTCGTGCCGCGCCGCGTCCGGGACACGAGAGATTGCCCTAATCCAATCCAGCTCGCTTCGCCGATTTCGCCGGCGTCTTCGGCACCGTGACATCCGGCAGTGTCTCGCGCACGATCTCGGCTGCCGGGGCATCTGCCGCCACCGTCTCAGCACGAACCGGCGCCACCTTCATCTCGCCGAGCTGGGCGCGGACTTGCGCGGTCAGGCCGGGATAGGAGGCGACGGGGGTAAACTCTGCGGTCTGTTCCATGCCGAGGCGGACGCCGGTATAGGCGACCAGGCCGTCGCTGGTCGCGATGACGTCGCCGGCTTTTAGTGACGCATCCAGTGTCAAATCGACCGGAGCGAGCCCGGCCGGCTCGCGGCCATTGCAGGTGCAGTCCGCGCGCAGCGCCTTGCGGTAGGCAAACGCGTTCTCGCTCTCGGCGTAGCGCTCGCCGGACTGCGAATAGGCACCATCGATCGAGGAGCCGAAGAAGACTTTCGTGGTGCTGGCAGGACAGAAGGCCTGACACATCTGTGCCGGCGAGGCGAGGCCGCGCATCAGCGGAAAATATTTGCCGTCACAGCTGCGCACGCAGAACGCCGGGCCTGAGCCGCCAGCCGCCGCCGAGCGGGTTGGCGGCACAAATTGCGGCTGAACGGCCGGGTTCTGCTGAGTGGCGAAGGGATCGACGTAGGAGTTCGTCTGCGGCACGTCGCGCTGCGGCCGTTGCTGGGCTCCGCCGAAGAAGAAGTCGAACAGGCCTTCGGCCGAAACCGGGGCCGGCGCTGCAAGCACCGGTGCTGCGAGGCTGGCGGCCACTACCATCGCGCGACGCCGCCGGCGCGCATGGGACACAATCGTACGCAACGCTTACTCCACCCGACGCTACCAAACCGGCCGGGACGGCTCGGGTCTCGGCACATGATTGACCATAAAGCGGGATGGTAAATGAGCGGTTGAGGGGGCCGTGCCTGCCGTCAAGCCTTCAAGAATTCCGACGCCTTGTACAGCGAGCGGAACGGCAGGCCGGCCGCACCAAAGGTATCGGTGGCGCCTTCCTCGCGATCGACCATGGTCAGCACCAGGACCACTTCGGCGCCGGTCTCGCGCACGGATTCCACGGCCTTCATCGCCGAGCCGCCGGTGGTGGTGACGTCCTCGACGATCACGACGCGCTTGCCGTCGAGCGTCTCGCCCTTCGGCAGACCTTCGATCGCGAGCTTGGCGCCGTGCTCCTTCGGCTTCTTGCGTACGAAGAAGGCTGCGATCGGATGGCCCTTGATCCAGGAGATCTGCGCCAGCGCGCCGGCCAGCGGCACCGCGCCCATCTCGAGCCCGCCGATGAAATCGAGTTGATCGTCCTTCAGCGTCTCATAGGTGAGTTCGGCGAGCAGCGTCGCGCCCTCGGGGTCGAGCATGGTCGGCTTGAGGTTGAAATAGAAATCGCTCTTGCGGCCCGACGCGAGCGTCACCTCGCCCCGACCGAAGGAGCGGCGGCGGATGATTTCGAATAGGCGGGCGCGGGAGGCTGATTTCGACACGTCGGTCCCTCGGGAGCATTTTGAGAGGTGGCGGAATTTATCCGCGACCGCCGCGACATTCCAGAGGGCGCGTCCCCCGTCAACAGGGATCGGCCATCCCGCTCCGCCGGTTGTGGGGGCGCAACTTTCTGGAGTAGGTGGATGCCGATATCTCGGGCAAGGAAGCTGGGCAAGGAAACAGGCAAATGACCATCGAGCTGCACACCTGGAACACGCCGAATGGCCGCAAAATCTCGGTTGCGCTGGAGGAAATGGGCCTGCCCTACAAGGTGGTCCCGGTGAACATCACCAAGGGCGAGCAGATGGCGCCGGGGTTCCTCAAGCTCTCCCCGAACAACAAGATTCCCGCGATCCTCGATCCCGAGGGACCGGACGGCCAGCCCGTCAGCATCTTCGAGTCCGGCGCAATCCTGCTCTATCTCGGCGAAAAGACCGGAAAATTCCTGCCGAAATCGCTCGCGGGCCGCATCCCGGTCTACGAATGGCTGATGTGGCAGATGGGCGGTTTCGGGCCGATGCCGGGCCAGGTGCACCATTTCATCGCCCTCGAGAACGAGCAGGACCGCGCCTACGGGCTGAAGCGCTATATGGCCGAGACCCGCCGGCTCTACGGCGTGCTGGACCGCCGCCTCGACGGCCGCGATTTCGTCGCCGGCGATCTCTCGGTCGCCGATTTCGCCATTTTGGGCTGGGCCTGGCGGCATCCGCGCCACAAGGTCGAGCTCGGCGACTTCCCCAGCGTCAAGCGCTGGTACGACGCCCTGATGGCGCGCCCGGCAGTGAAGCGGGGCATGGGCGCAAAGCTGGATTAGTCTCTTAGCTCTCGCGTCTCGTGCCCCGGACGCAGTGCAGCGCGCAAGCGGTGCACTGCAGAGCCGGGGCCCATGCGGCAACACTGGGTCCCGGCTCTGCGCAGCAGCGCAAGAGCGCAGCAGCGCGTCCGGGACACGAGTGCGGCTTGCGACGTCGGCTACACCTTCCGTGCCTCGACCGCCATCCTGACCGCAAGCCCGGCGAGCACCGTGCCCATCAGCCAGCGCTGCACCAGCATCCAGCTCGGCCGGCTCGCCAGGAATAGCGCGATCGATCCGGCTGCAAGCGCGATGATTGCATTGACGCTGACGCTGAGCACGATCTGGATCGCGCCCAGCACCACCGACTGCGTCAGCACGCTGCCGGCCGCGGGATCGATGAACTGCGGCAGCAGCGCCAGATACAGCATCGCGATCTTCGGATTGAGCAAATTGGTGACGAGTCCCATCGCAAACAATTTGCGCGGGCTGTCGATTGCGAGCTTCTTGACCTGGAACGGCGAGCGCCCGCCCGGCTTCACCGCCTGCCAGGCGAGCCACAGCATGTAACCGGCGCCGGCGAAGCGCAGCGCGTCATAGGCGAAGGGGATCGCGAGCAGCAGCGCCGTGATGCCGAACGCCGCGCACAGCATGTAGAACACGAAGCCCAGCGCAACGCCGCTGAGCGAGACGATGCCGGCCGCCGGCCCCTGCGTGATCGAGCGCGAGATCAGATAGATCATGTTCGGCCCGGGCGTGAGCACGAGACCGAGGCAGACAAGGGCGAAGCCGAGCAGGGCGGAGGTGTGGGGCATGATGAACCGGTGCGGGAGATGCGCTGGTTCTAATATGCGCGGCCGCGTGGGGCCACCGCGCAATTGCTCGGAGGACAATTCGTTTTCGCGGTCCTACGCCTCGGCCTGCACGGTGGCGATGAACGCCGCGAAGCGATCAATCGCCAAACGCAACGGCTCCGCCAGCGCAGGATCGGCGATGACGCTGTGCTCGTCCCAGGCGCCGCCAAGCAGCGGCAGCGTCACGCAGGCTTTCTCAGCGAGCCGGGCCGACATCGTTTCCAGCGTCAATGTGAGCGCGGCCAGCGCATGCGTCGCGCGCGGCGACGTGTTGATCAAGGCGACGGGCTTGTCAGGAAATTCGTGGCTGCCGACCAGCCAGTCGAGCGCGTTCTTCAGCACGCCGGCGACGCCGCGGGCATATTCGGGGCTGGAAATCAGGAGGCCGTCGACGCATCCGATCAGCTCGCGCATCGCGCCGACCGGCGCAGGCACATCATCGCCATCGAGATCCGGATTGAAGAAGGGCAGGTCCGCGATTCCCTCGAATAGGATCACCTCGACACCGGAGGGCGCGAGCCGTGCGGCTGCACGCAGTACCGCGGTATTGCTCGACCCCGCACGCAGGCTGCCGGAGATGGCGGCGATCTTCATCGGGGCGACCGTCAGTGCGCCTCGTCCCAGTTCGTGGCCGCGCGCGCGTCGACATGCAGCGGCACCGACAGCAGCACGGCCGGGAACGGCGCGTCCTGCATCACGTGCTGCACGACCGGCAGCGTGGCCTCGACCTCGGCGTCCGGCACCTCGAAGATCAGTTCGTCGTGCACCTGCAAGAGCATCTGCGCCGAGAGCTTCTTCTCGGCGAGCGCGTCCTCGACCCGCGTCATGGCGCGGCGGATGATGTCGGCCGCGGTGCCCTGAAGCCGTGCGTTGATCGCGGCACGCTCGTTGAAGGCGCGCACCGAGGCGTTGGAGGCCTTGATGTCGGGGTAGTGGCACTTGCGGCCGAACAGCGTGGTGACGTAGCCGTGGTTCCGGCAGAAGTCGCGCGTCTCGTCCATGTAGGCGCGGATGCCGGGGAAGCGCTCAAAGTACTTCTTGATGTAGGCCGACGCTTCCTCGCGGGTGATGCCGAGCTGGTTGGCGAGGCCGAACGCCGAAATGCCGTAGATGATGCCGAAATTGATCGCCTTGGCGCGGCGGCGGATCTCGCTCGGCATGCCCTTGATCGGCACGCCGAACATTTCCGACGCGGTCATCGCGTGAATGTCGAGCCCCTCTTTAAACGCTTGCTTCAGCACGGGAATGTCGGCGATCTCCGCCAGCAACCGCAGCTCGATCTGCGAATAGTCGGCGGAGACCAATTTGTGGCCCGGCGTCGCGATGAAGGCGCGGCGAATCTTGCGGCCATCCTCGGTGCGGACCGGGATGTTCTGCAAATTCGGCTCGTTCGAGGACAGCCGGCCCGTGGTGGTCGCGGCCAGCGCGTAGGTCGTGTGCACGCGATGGGTCTGCGGATTGACATACGTGGGCAGCGCATCGGTGTAGGTCGATTTCAGTTTCGAGACCTGGCGCCACTCCAAAATCTTCCGTGGAAAATCGTGGCCCTGCTCGGCGAGCTCATCCAGCACCTGCGCGGTGGTCGACCACGCGCCGGTCTTGGTCTTGGTGCCGCCCGGCAGTCCCATCTTGCCGAACAGGATGTCGCCAATCTGTTTGGGACTGCCGACATTGACGGGCTCGCCCGCGATCTCCTGGATCTCGGCCTCGACCCGCGCCGCGGTCTGGGCGAAGTCGCCGGAGAGGCGCGACAGCACCTGGCGATCGATCGAGATGCCGCGCCGCTCCATGCGCGCGAGCACGGAAACCAGCGGCCGCTCCAGCGTCTCGTAGACCGTCGTCATGTGCTCGGCGACGAGGCGCGGCTTCAGCACCCGCCAGACACGCAGCGCCATGTCGGCACCTTCCGCAGACAGCGCCGCCGCCCTGTCGATCGGCACCTGGTCGAAGGTGATCTTGCCCTTGCCGCTGCCGAGCAGCTCGTTCTCCTTCAGCATGGCGTGGCCGAACCAGCGCTCGGACAGCTGCTCCAGCGCATGCGAGCCGCGACCGGCATCGAGCACGTAGGAGATCAGTTGCGCATCGTCGATGTTGCGCAGCGTGATGCCGTGCTGCGCCAGCATCACGGCGGTGAATTTGACGTCGAAGCCGATCTTGAGGATGCCTGATGATTCCAGCACCGGCCGCAGCGCCTGGATCGCATCGGCGTGCTTGACTTGATTCGGTGCGAGGCCGGCGTCGAACAGGCCGGCGCCGCCGCCGGATTGCTTGTGCGCGAGCGGCACGTAGCAGGCCTCGTTCGGCCCCAGCGCGAGCGCGATGCCGCAGAGGTCGGCCTGCATCGGATCGATCGAGTTTCCTCGGATCTCGACCGCGACATGGCCGGCATCATGGATGCGCGCGATGAAGGCGTTCAATTCCGCGAGCGTCTTGATGGCCTCGTACTTGCCGCGGTCGACCGGAAGCTTGCGCAAAGCCGCTTCGCGCGCAGCCGCGAGGGATACCGGCGCGCCCTTCGGGCTCGCGGCCTTGTCCTCCTTGCCGGCCGATGCGCTGCGCTGGCTCGACGGAACTTGCGCCGGCGTGCCGGCTCCTGGTGCCGGCACGACGTCCGAAGGCGGCAGCGGCGAAAAAACGCTGGCGCCGCTGGCATAGCCGGGATCGGCATCGACGTTGGCCGGGTCGATCTGCGAATAGTCGGCGACGCGGCGCGTCAGCGTGGAGAATTCCATCGCCTTCAGGAACGCGATCAGCTTGCGCGCATCCGGCTCGTGGACAGCGAGGTCGTCCAGCGGCACCTCCAGCTCGACCTTGTCGTCGAGCAGCACGAGCTGGCGCGAGATCCGGGCCTTTTCCGCATTTTCGAGCAGGGCCTCGCGGCGCTTGGGCTGCTTGATCTCGCCGGCGCGGAACAGGAGTTGTTCAAGGTCGCCATATTCGACGATCAGCTGCGCCGCCGTCTTGATGCCGATCCCGGGCACACCAGGCACGTTGTCGGTGGAATCACCGGCCAGCGCCTGCACCTCGACCACCTTCTCGGGCGGAACACCGAATTTCTCGATCACTTCGGGGATGCCGATGCGGCGATCCTTCATGGTGTCGTACATGGTAACGCAATCGGTGACGAGTTGCATCAGGTCCTTGTCGGAGGACACGATCGTCGCGCTCGCGCCGCGCTCGCAGGCTTGCCGCACATAGGTCGCAATCAGATCGTCGGCTTCGAAGCCGACCTGTTCCAGGCACGGCAGGTCGAAGGCGCGCACCGCTTCGCGGATCAGCGCGAATTGCGGGATGAGATCGTCAGGAGCCGGGGGCCGGTGGGCTTTGTACTCGGGATAGATCTTGTTGCGGAAAGTGATTTCCGACTTGTCGAAGATGATCGCCAGATGGGTCGGCCGGTTGTCCTCGGGCATGTCGCGCAAGAGCTTCCACAGCATGTTGCAGAAGCCGAGTACGGCATTGACCTGCAAGCCGTCGGACTTGCGGTTCAGCGGCGGCAGCGCGTGATAGGCGCGGAAGATGTAGGAGGAACCGTCCACCAGGAAGACGTGGTCGCCTTTTCCTGCCGCCTTCGCGGCGACTGGCTTGGCAGCAGCTGTCGCCGCGGCGGGGTTGGTATCGGCTTTGGCGGAGGTCTTCGGGGATGTCTTTGGGGAGCTCTTGGGCATGGCCGCAATGTATGAATTTTTGCGGGCTTTGACAGCCTTGAGAGAGGGATTTTTGGGCTGGTGGCGTGGCTATCCCCCGCTGTCATTCCCGTGAAAGCGGGAATTCAGTAGGCCGCGGTTTCTCAGCTCGATCAATGGCGTCTCTGCGTACTGGGGCCCCCGGTCAAGCCGGGCGACGACAGCGAGCTACTCCGCGGCCTGCAACACCGGCTTCGCCTTTTTCGGCGCGATCCAGAACACATCCGGCCGCTCGAACAGGACGCCGGCGTGCAGCCGCAACGCGGCCTGCCAGATCGCCAGCGACCCCAGGACGCCGACCGTGGTGACGATCAGCGACACCGTGCCGATGTCGGCGATGATGCCGCTATGCAGCAGCAGCGTCCGCGTCGCCGCCATCGGCAGGAAGAAGGCGAGATAGATCACGATCGAATGCTCGCCGCAGAAGCGCAAGAAGTTGCACCAATGCGCGCGCGCAAGCAGCGCGCCGATCGTGATGATCGCGCACGCACCGGCGAAGCCAAGCGCGAGCGACGCGATCTTCCATTCGCTGGCGCCGAACGCGACGAAGCCGGCATTGACTAGCGCCCAGGTGGCGAGCGCTGCGAGCGCCAGCGCGGGATGGCTGCGCGCGCGATCCGACAGCGCGAACACGTAAGGCGCAAACAGATAGCCCGAATAGAAATAAACGAAACGCGCGCAGAACTCGTCGATCGCAGTCCAGCCGGTCGTGATGCGCGCGGTCTCCAGCGCTGCCGCCACGAGCCAGATCGCCGGCGGCGGAAATTTGCGTGTCAGTTTTGTGACGACGAAGAAAATCGGCAGCAGGTAGATGAACCAGAGCGTGCCGAACGGCTCGATGAAGGATTCCAGATACAGCAGGCCAACGTCGCGCCAGCTGGTTTCGGCCGCGAAAGCAGGGGCCTTGAAGCCGAACTGGATTGTCACCCACACGACATAGAAGTAAGCGAAATGCACCACCTTGCGGTCGAGATAGGTTCGCCAGTCCCGATCGATCACCAGCGGCAGGAACAGGCCCGAGATCAGGAAGAAGTCCGGCATCCGGAACGGCTTTGCGAAGGCGACCAGGACATGCATGAAGCCGGTCTCGCCGGCGGCGAGCTCGACCCCCAGCACCGAATGCATCATCACGACCATGACGATGCAGATGCCTTTGGCATAGTCGACCCAGTCGACACGCACAGCAGGCGGGGCGTTAACGCCGCCGTGTCCTGCGATTGTGCCTGATGATGCCATGGTGTCCTTTTCGAGGCGTGTTCCGCGCGGTCCTGCGCGGGCGTGAAGCAGTGTGGGGCATTGCGGTTTACGATTTCTTCACCGGTACAATTGGCGTGCCGGTTTTTGTATGCGGGCTGTTCCCCCGCCGCGGGAAAGTGCTAAACCGCTCCAAGTTGAGTTTCGTTAACCAAGCCAAGACAGGGATTCTCATGCGCATCGCGATGATCGGCACGGGTTATGTGGGACTGGTGTCCGGAGCCTGCTTTGCGGATTTCGGTCACGACGTCACCTGCGTCGACAAGGACGAGAGAAAGATCGCGGCGCTTCATCGTGGCGAGATCCCGATCTACGAGCCGGGTCTCGACGAGCTGGTCGCAACCAACGTCAAGGCCAAGCGGCTCGACTTCACCACCGACCTGTCGAAGCCGGTCGCGGATGCCGACGCCGTGTTCATCGCGGTCGGCACGCCCTCGCGTCGCGGCGACGGTCATGCCGATCTCTCTTACGTCTACGCCGCCGCGAAAGAGATCGCACACTCGCTGTCCGGCTTCACTGTGGTGGTGACGAAGTCGACCGTTCCGGTCGGCACCGGCGACGAGGTCGAGCGCATCATCCGCGAGGCCAATCCGAAGGCGGACGTCGTCGTCGCCTCCAATCCCGAATTCCTGCGCGAGGGCGCGGCGATCCGCGACTTCAAATTCCCCGATCGCGTCGTGGTCGGCACCTCCGACGAGCGCGGCCGCAAGGTGATGGGCGACATCTACCGTCCGCTGTCGCTGAACCAGGCGCCGCTGATGTTCACCGAACGCCGCACCGCCGAGATGATCAAATACGCCGCGAACGCGTTCCTCGCGACCAAGATCACCTTCATCAATGAAATCGCCGATCTCTCCGAAAAGGTCGGCGCCAACGTGCAGGAGGTCGCGCGCGGCATTGGCCTCGACAATCGCATCGGCACCAAGTTTTTGCACGCCGGTCCCGGCTTCGGCGGCTCCTGCTTCCCGAAGGACACCAAGGCGCTGATCAAGATCGCGCAGGACTACGATGTCTCCCTGCGCATCGTCGAATCCGTGCTGGCGGTCAACGAGAACCGCAAGCGCGCGATGGCGCGGAAAGTAAGCCAGGCGCTCGGCGGCTCGCTGCGCGGCAAGACCATCGCCGTGCTCGGTCTCACCTTCAAGCCCGACACCGACGACATGCGCGACGCGCCGTCGATTCCGCTCGTGACCGGGCTCCTCGACATGGGGGCGACGGTGAAGGCGTTCGATCCCGTCGGCATGGAGCAGGCCAAGGGCGAGCTGCCCAGCATCACCTATTGCGAAGACGCCTATTCCTGCGCGCAAGGCGCCGATGCGATCGTCATCGTCACCGAATGGACGCAGTTCCGCGGGCTCGATCTCGACCGGTTGAAGGCGACCATGGCCCAGCCCGTCATGATCGACCTCCGCAACATCTACCGCCCCGAAGACATGGCTGCGGCCGGCTTCACCTATGAGAGCGTCGGCCGCCGCTCGGCGCAGGGCTGATGGTCACAGCTTGTTGTCGGCCTAAAACCGTCATGGCCGGGCTTGTCCCGGCCGTCCGCGTCTTGTTCACTGCCAGATGAAACAACGTGGATTCCCGGGGCTTTGTGCGAAGACGCGCTTCGCGCTCTTGCCCGAGCGTGATGACCGGATCAATTCTTGCCCCGCAGCTTCGACACGCCCCTCCCGATCGACGCCGTGCTCGACGACCTCTCGCGCACGCTGGAGGTGCACAACGCCGCCGTGCTGGTGGCCCCTCCGGGCGCCGGCAAGACCACGCGGGTGCCGCTGGCGCTGCTCGATGCGCCCTGGGCCAAGGGCAAGAAGATCATCGTGCTGGAGCCGCGGCGCATTGCGGCCCGCGCCAGCGCCGATCGCATGGCCAAGTCGCTTGGCGAGCGCGCCGGCGAAACGGTCGGCTATCGTGTCCGCTTCGGCTCGAAGATCTCGCGAGCCACACGTGTCGAGGTCGTGACCGAAGGCATTTTCACCCGCCAGATCCTCGACGATCCCGAGCTCACGGGCGTCGCTGCCATCCTGTTCGACGAATTCCACGAACGCTCGCTCGACGCCGATATGGGCCTTGCGCTGGCGCGCGATGCGCAGCTCGGCCTGCGCGAGGATCTGCGCATCCTGGTGATGTCGGCCACGCTCGACGGCGCGCGCGTCGCAAAGCTGCTTGGCGAGGCGCCCGTCGTCGAGAGCGAGGGTCGCGCCTTTGCGGTGGAGACCCGCTATCTCGGCCGCAAGGCGGATGCGCCGATCGAGCGGCAGATGGCCGACGCAATCGCGTCGGCCCTGCGTGCCGACAGCGGCTCGGTGCTCGCCTTCCTGCCGGGCGCCGCCGAAATCCGCCGCACCCAGAATTTTCTCGGTGAGCGCGTGCAGGATGCCAGCATCGAAATCGTGCCGCTGTTCGGCGCGCTCGATGCCGCCGTGCAGGACCGCGCCATCGCGCCGGCGCCGAAGGGCACGCGCAAGGTCGTGCTCGCGACCTCGATTGCCGAGACTTCGCTCACGATCGAGGGCGTGCGCATCGTCGTCGATTCCGGTCTCGCCCGCGTGCCGCGCTACGAGCCGGATATCGGCCTGACCCGGCTGGAGACCGTGCGAGCCGCGCGCGCCGCAGTGGACCAGCGCCGCGGCCGCGCCGGCCGCACCGAGCCCGGCGTGTGCTATCGGCTTTGGGACGAACCTCAGACGGCCTCGCTTGCGCCCTATACCCAGCCGGAAATCCTCAGCGCCGATCTCTCCTCGCTGGTGCTCGATCTCGCGCAATGGGGCGTCGCCGATCCTGCGGCACTGTCGTTCCTCGATCCACCGCCTGCGCCGGCCTGGAAGGAAGCCAGGAGTCTGCTCTCCGAGCTCAATGCGCTTGATCGCGACGGCCGCATCACGGCGGAGGGCAAGAGCCTGCGCGCGCTGGCGTTGCCGCCGCGGCTGGCCCGCATGATCGTGGATTCGCATCGCGCCGGCGCGGGCGAGGAAGCCGCCGAGATCGCGGCCATTCTCACCGAGCGCGGACTCGGCGGCGACAGCGCCGATCTCGAGCACCGGCGCGACCAGTTCCGCCGCGACCGTTCGCCGCGGGCGGCAAGTGCACGCGACCTGGCGCGGCGCTGGGCCTCGCAGGTCGCAGCGTCCGAGAAGGCGGGGCCGCAGCAGGATCTCTCGACCGGCCTGATGCTCGCCTATGCCTTCCCGGACCGCGTCGCACGCAACCGCGGCAATGGCAGTTTCGTGCTCGCCAACGGCCGTGGCGCCGCGGTAGATCAGACCTCGTCGCTCGCCCGCGCGCGCTATATCGCGATTGGCGAGATGACGGGAACGGCCGCGAGCGGCCGCATCCTGCTCGCCGCACAAATCGCCGAGAACGACATCGAGCGGCATTTCGCCGAGCATATCGACACCGTCGACGAGATATCCTTCGACCGCAGCGCGATGGCGCTGCGCGCGCGGCGCAAGCGCGTGCTGCATGCGATCACGTTGTCCGAAGCCACGCTTGCCGTTTCGCCGTCGGAAGACACGGCGCGCATCTTCGCCGACGGGCTGATCGCCGCCGGTCTCGACCGGCTGCCCTGGTCGAAGGCCGCCAGGCAATGGCGCGACCGCGTGATGTTCCTGCGCAAGGCGGAAGGCGAAAGCTGGCCCGATCTCTCCGACGACGGATTGATCGCGCGGCGTGACGACTGGCTGGTGCCGGCGCTCTACGACAAGACCGCGCTGAAGGATATCTCGGCCGGCGATCTTTCCGACGCGCTGATGGCGCTGTTGCCGTGGGAGATGCGCGCGCGGCTCGACCGCGAGGCGCCGACGCATTTCGAGGCACCGACCGGAAGCGTGCTCGCGATCGACTACGAGGCCGAGCAGGGGCCGACCATTGCGGTGCGGCTCCAGGAATTGTTTGGCCTTAACACCCATCCGTCTGTTGCGGCCGGCAAGGTGCCGCTGGTGCTGGAATTGCTGTCGCCGGCGCAGCGCCCGGTGCAGGTGACGCGCGATCTCCCCGGTTTTTGGCGCGGCAGTTACGCCGCGGTGCGCTCCGATTTGCGCGGCCGCTATCCCCGCCATCCCTGGCCGGAAGATCCGGCGAGCGCACTGCCGACCCGGCGGGTCAAGCCGCGCGGGACGTGAGAAATCACGTCCCCTCATTAACCGTACGCTCATCCTTTTCGTCAAAATGACACTGGCCCGTGGTGGCGGCGCTCGCGGACGGGCGCGGCGCGTGGTGAAATCGAGCTTTCGGCCCGGAAGTGGTGTGATGCGTAACATTATGATCATCGCGGCCGTCATGATCGGTCTTGGCACGTTCATGGCGCAGATGGCGGACAAGATGAGCTCCGCGTCCGCCACGTCAGCGCCGCATACGGCGGTTGCGGTTGCGACCACGGCGCCGGCCGGCGGGCGCAGCCTGAACATTCCCCGCGACGGCCGTGGCCACTTCCAGACCGAAGGCCGCATCGACGGCCAGCGCATCGGCTTCATGGTCGACACCGGCGCCTCCGTGGTGGCGCTGAACGAAACGTCGGCGGCCCGCTTCGGCCTGCGTCCCTCGCGCAGCGACTACAACGCCACGGTCTCCACCGCCAACGGCACCATCAAGGCTGCGCGCACCCGCATTGCCATGCTGGACGTCGGTGGCCTGATTGTGCGCGACGTCGACGCCATGGTGCTGCCGGATGAGGCGCTGTCCGAGAACCTGCTCGGCCTCTCCTACCTGTCCCGCCTGAAGCGCTTTGAGTACGCCAACGGCCAGATGGTGCTGGAGCAGTAAGTCCGGGCGGACGGCTGCGGGATGACTTCAATATTGCCCTGAGCGAGCTTGGGCGCGTAACGTTTTCCGTTACCAAACTGCCGCAATTATCGGCCATAAGCCTTCATTCCCGCCTTCCGCCGTGGCCCGGCATTCGCTAAGGCTGCACCAATTCCTATCTTTTTCATGAGACCGTCTTAATGTTTCCCAAGCCGAAATCCGTGCTGTTGCCCAACACCTACGCCTTCGAATCCGAGCCGATGGTCAAGCCCACCGGCTTTCGCGAATACGACGCGCGCTGGTTGTTTCAGAAGGAAATCAACCTGATGGGCGTGCAGGCGCTCGGCATGGGGCTGGGCGCGCTGATCGCGGAACTCGGCGTCAAGCAGGAGATCGTGACCGGGCATGATTTCCGCGGCTATTCGGCCTCGATCAAATATGCGCTGATCTCCGGCCTGATGGCTGCGGGGTGCAGGGTGCACGACATCGGCCTTGCGGTGACGCCGATGGCCTATTTCGCGCAGTTCGATCTCGACGTGCCCTGCGTCGCGATGGTCACGGCCTCGCACAACGACAATGGCTGGACCGGCGTGAAGATGGGCGCCAACCGCCCGCTGACCTTCGGCCCCGACGAGATGACGCGGCTGAAGGAGATCGTGCTCAACGCCGATTTCAAGAACAAGGCCGGCGGCTCCTACCAGTTCCACGAGAACTATCCGGCGCGCTACATCGCCGATCTCACCGGCCGTCCGAAACTCAAGCGCAAGCTCAAGGTCGTCGCGGCCTGTGGCAATGGCACCGCCGGCGCGTTCGCGCCGCAGGTGCTGGACGCGATCGGTTGCGAGGTAATCCCGCTCGACACCGAGCTCGATCATACCTTCCCGAAATACAATCCGAATCCGGAAGACATGGAGATGCTGCACGCGATCCGCGATGCGGTGCTGCATCACAAGGCCGATGTCGGCCTCGGCTTCGACGGCGACGGCGACCGCTGCGGCGTGGTCGACAACACCGGCGAGGAGATCTTTGCCGACAAGGTCGGCGTGATGCTGGCGCGCGACATGTCGGCGATCCACAAGGATGCGCATTTCATCGTCGACGTGAAGTCGACCGGATTGTTCATCACCGATCCGGTGTTGCAGAAGCAGGGCGCCAAGACTGCCTACTGGAAGACCGGCCATTCCTACATGAAGCGCCGCACCAACGAGACCGGCGCGCTCGCGGGCTTCGAGAAGTCCGGCCATTTCTTCTTCAACAAGCCGTATGGACGCGGCTATGACGACGGCCTGGTGTCGGCGCTCGCGATCTGCGACATGCTCGACCGCGCGCCCGGCAAGTCGATGGCCGATCTGAAGAACGCGCTGCCGAAGACGTGGTCGTCGCCGACCATGTCGCCGCATTGCGCCGACGAGGTCAAATACGGCGTCATCGATCAAGTCGTGAAGCACTTCGAGGGACTGCAGGCGAAGGGCGCCAAGATCGGCGGCCAGTCGATCCGCGACCTCGTCACCGTCAACGGCGTGCGCGTGACGGTCGAGGACGGCAGCTGGGGCCTGGTGCGCGCCTCTTCGAACAAGCCAGAGCTCGTGGTCGTGGTCGAGAGCCCGGTCTCCGAGCAGCGCATGCACGACATGTTCGAGATGGTGAACAGCGTGCTGCGCACGCATCCCGAAGTCGGCGAGTACAATCAGAAAATTTGAGCGGCGGGGCGCGCGCTCGCCGTATCCACCACTGTCATCATCCGCGAAAGCGGGTGATCCAGTATTCCAGAGACGGTTGCCGTATACGGAGAAGCTGCGGCGTACTGGGTCGCCCGGTCAAGCCGGGCAATGACGACTTCCGTGTGGCGAGAGCTTTAAGCCGCGACCACGGCCGGGATCGGCAGTGCCGTGACCGACTTGATCTTCTCCATCGCGAAGCGCGAGGTGACGTTCTTCAGCGGCACGGCGCTGATCAGCTTCTTGTAGAAGATGTCATAGGCCTGCATGTCGGCGACCACGACGCGCAGCATGTAATCCACGTCCCCGGCCATCCGGTAGAATTCCATCACCTCGGGCATGGCGCTGACGGCTTCGGCGAATTTCTTGAGCCAGGCGTCGGAATGATCCGAACTCTCCACCGAGACGAACACGGAGATGCCGAGTCCGATCTTGTTCTGATCGACCAGCGCCACCCGCTTCAGGATCACACCGTCGGCCTCCAGGCGTTGGATGCGCTTCCAGCACGGAGTCGAGGACAGTCCGACGCGGTCGCCGATTTCGGCGACGGATAGGGAGGCATCGTCCTGGAGCACCATCAGGATCTTGCGGTCAATGGCATCGAGGCGGCGGCTGGTCTCGGGCAGTTGGACAGCGAGCTCGGTCATTTGAAGAACTTTGTTCCAACAAAAGGGTTGGTTTCCCTCATATAGAGAAAAATCTTCTACCGCAAGCCTATAATCTCGACGCCGCCGTAGAATGGCTCTACCGCCTGCCTTGTAAAAGTTCTTCAACTTCAACGCGTTGTGGCGCGGCGAGGCCGCCGCCATGGCGTGTGCATTTCAGCGCTGCGGCTGCCGCGGCGAATCGGAGCGCCTCCCGCACGCCGCCACCCTCGGCAAGCCGAAGCGTGAAGGCACCGTGGAAGACGTCGCCGGCCCCGAGCGTATCGACGGCGTCAACCGGGAAGGCTGCCGTCTCCTCCAGCGTGCCCGCCTCGTTCAGCCAGATCGTCCCGCGCGGGCCGCGGGTTGCGGCGAGGACGGCAGGCGTCAGCCCGGCCAGCCGCTTCAACGCCTCGCCGTCGTCAGCGACGCCGGCCGTTTCCCGGGCCTGCTCGCTGGAAAACAGCAGATGCGAGGCGGCCCTGAGCAGGCCATCGGTCAGCGCCATCGCGCGGTCCACGCCGACGATGACGGGAACGCCGCGCCGGCGCGCCTCGGCGCAGAGATCGATGCAGAAGGCGCCGCAGCGGCTTTCGACGAGGACAGCCTGACAACCGGCGAGGAGCTCGTCTGCATCCGGCAGCTTCACGGTCCACAATGCGGGATCGCGATAGATCGTCAGCGTTCGTTCGCCGGTCGCGTCGATGATGATCGCAGAGACGGGCGTGGCGGCGCCCGTCATGCGCACGACATGCCTGATGTCGATGCCCTCGGCGGCCATCCGCTCGAGGATGAAGCTGCTCGACGTCTCCTGCACATCGCCCATCGGCCCGGCAAACGCGATGCGGCCGCCGAGCCGCGCCATCGCGATGCCGGCATTGAGCGCATTGCCGCCGCAGATCTCGGCAAGATGGCTGGCGTTGGCCTTGCTGCCGCGCTCCGGCACGGCCTCGACCCGAAAGGTGAGGTCGCGTACGGGAATGCCGATGCAGAGGATGCGCGGCGCGATCACAGATAGCGCCATCGGCGGTCAGCTCTTGTTGTGCACCCAGCGGCCGAGCAGATGATGCGCGATGGCGAAGGGGTGCGGGCCGGCGAGCCCGTCGGGATGCGTCCGCATCAGCATCAGCGCTGCCTCCTCGCGCATGAACCAGCGCGCGTCTTCCAGCTCGGAATGATCGACGACGATGTCCTCGTTCAAGGCCCGCGCGCTGCAACCGATCATCAGCGACGACGGATAGGGCCAGGGCTGCGTCATGTAATATTGCACGTCGGTGCAGCGGATGCCGGATTCCTCGAGAATCTCGCGTCGCACCGCGTCCTCGATGGTCTCGGCGGCCTCGACGAAACCGGCGAGACAGGAATACATGCCCGGCGGAAACTGCTTCTGCCGGCCGAGCAGGCATTTTTCGCCTGATGCCACCAGCATGATCACGACGGGATCGGTGCGCGGAAAGTGCTCGGCTTTGCAGGCCGGGCACTCGCGCTTCCAGCCGCCTTCCTTCATCGCACTGCGCGTGCCGCAATTGGCGCAATAGCCGTGGCGCTGGTGCCAGCTCACCATCGACTTCGCCATCGCGATCGCCGACAGCTCCTCGGGCGGGATTGCGCCCTGCATCGCCATGCCGCGCAGCTCGGTCACGATGTAGTCCTCGCGGCCGATCAGCTTCTCGGCGGCGGCCTGTGCGAGGCCCATGCCGAAGATCGCCGCGCCGTCGCGCAGCCCCAAGAAGATCGTGCCGGGATTGGCACCGCATTTCAGCGCCTCGTCGATCGAGAGCAGCGCGCGCGTCTTGTCGCCGTCACGCTTCACCAGCAGCGAGTCGCGGTAGACGACATAGGCGCGCGAGGACGGCGTCTGCTCCATCGCGAACAGTTTTTCGTCATCACGGCGCAGATGCGCGGCGCGATCGAGGACGTTGGTGACGAAGGCCGGCTGCCCCAGCGGAAACGAGTCGAATGCTGACATTTCTTGTTCTTTCAACCCAACCAGATTTTTCGGCGAAGCGCGCTGATGAAATTCTGTACTTCAGTGGCGTCATGCGGCAGCGGCGGCATCACGCCCCAGACCGGCCGCGGCCAGGCGGCGTCACCGGTGCGGCGCGCAATGATGTGCACGTGAAGCTGCGGCACGAGGTTGCCGAGCGCCGCGACATTGAGCTTGTCGCATTTGGTGATCTCCTTCAGCGCGCGCGAGACGCGGGAGATCTCGGTCATCAGCTGCGCCTGCTGGACCTCGTCGAGGTCGATGATCTCGATCGCATCGGCACGCCGCGGCACCAGCAGCAGCCAGGGATAATGCGCGTCCTTGATGACGAGCACTTTCGACAGCGGCAAATCGCCGATGTCGATGGTGTCCTCTTTCAGGCGGGAATGCAGCGACCAGGCGGGTTCGGACATATGCGTTTCCAGAATGCCCGACGGGAGCGGGCGCGTTTGGTCGGACCATACGATACCGATTCCCATAGGGGAAGGATGGCGCTCCGCAGGTCCCGCATGCTCAGTTGTCGTCCCGGCCTTCGCCGGGACGACAGCGAAATTGCAGCGCGACCTTACGCCTCCGCCAGCACCCGCGCGTTCGCGCGAATCGAGGCTTCGCTGACGCGAATGCCGAGGCCGGGGCCGTCGGGCACGAGGACGTGACCGCCCTGATTGGCGACGCGCTCCTCGAGCACGTCCTCGGTCAGAACATGATGCGGCATGTAGAACTCGCAGCCGAGCGAGATTCCCGGTGTTGCCGCGATCAGCTGCGTGCCGGCGGCAAGGCCAATGCCGCCCTCCCACAGCGTGCCGCCATAGCCGGGCAGGCCGGCGATGTCGGCGATCGCCATGATCGCCTGCGCCTCGAACAGGCCACCGGCCTTCATCAGCTTGATCGAGACGGCGTCGGCCGCCTCGCGTCGCACCACCTCCATCATGTCGCGGCGGTCAAAACAGCTTTCGTCGGCGAGCACGGGCGTTTCCAGCGCCGCCGTGAGCTGCGCCATCACGTCGAGATATCTGCGCGGCACCGGCTGCTCGATGAAGGTCGGCGCGAATGCCTCGACATCGCGCAGGATCTTGATGGCGCCGAACGGCGCCAGCGCCTGGTTGTAGTCGACCCGCAGATCGACCTTGTCGCCGAACTCTTTGCGGATCGCCGAGAGATGATCGAGGTCTTCGCGATGCGGTTTGACGCCGGTCTTGACCTTGTAGATGACGTTGCCGTCCGGCACCATCTTTCGCATGCGTTCGAGATCAGCGGCGAAATCCGGATCGGCAATCGAGAACGACAGCGGGATGGTATCGCGCACGCGGCCGCCGAGGAGATCGGCGACCGACAGGCCCGACGATTTGCCGACGATGTCGAGCAGCGCCATCTCGATCGCGACCTTTGCTTCCGCGTGGCCGACCAGCGCGCGGTCCAGCTCGGCCATCAGGGCGGGGATGCGGCGGACCGGTTTGCCGAGCACGATCGGCCGCAGATAGATGTCGAGCGCGGCGAAGGCCGCTTCCGGCGTTCCCGTGAACACCTCCCACGGCGCCGCCTCGCCCCAGCCGATCACGCCGTCGCTCGACGTCAGCTCGATCAGCACGCGCTTCACGGTGCCCTTGACGTTGCCGACGCCCTGCAGGCGAGCCATCTTGATCGGGCTTTCGATCAGGAACAGGCGGAGACGTTCGACGGTCGCTTCGATCACGTCAGGCCTCCATTGACGTGCCAGACCTGGCCTGTGACGTAGGATGCTTTTGGCGACGCCAGGAAGGCGATGATCTCGGCGACTTCCTCGGGCCGCCCGCGACGGCGCATCGGAATCAGCGCCTCGGTCGCGGCGATCTGCTCGGGCGACAGCCGGCTTTCGCTCGGCTTGTCCTTGACGATGAGACCGGGTGAAACCGCATTCACAGTGATGCCGTCCTTGGCGAGCTCGACCGCGGTGAGACGCACAAGCGCTTCAAGTGCGGCACGGCTCGCGGCGGTGGCCGCGAAGCGCGCGAATTCAGGCCGGATCGCGTGTGCGACGAATGAGGATACCGCGACGATCCGTGACTCGTTGCCGGCTCGCAGCAGTGGCAGCGCGGCCTCGACCATCCGCGTGAAGGCCAATGCGGACTCATCCATCGCCTGACGAAACTGATCCGCCGGCGTGCCGATGGCGCTGCCGCGGCGGGCGTGGCCGCCGACCAGGACCAGTCCGTCGAGCCGGCCGAAGGCGCTTTGTGTGGTGGCGAGTGCATCGGTGACGGCTGCTTCCCCGG
Source organism: Bradyrhizobium sp. RDM12 (assembly GCF_051917485.1). NCBI lineage: Bacteria > Pseudomonadati > Pseudomonadota > Alphaproteobacteria > Hyphomicrobiales > Nitrobacteraceae > Bradyrhizobium > Bradyrhizobium sp. RDM12. Next base: position 543,922 of record NZ_CM133064.1, on the reverse strand, counting down.
CGAGATCGCCGAGGCATTTTGCGACCACAGCACCTTTCGTTTCGGCTTCCGCGGCCGTGGCGTCGAGGCCTTCAGTGTTCGAGCGCGTGTGGAGGAGCAGTGCGACGCCCGGCGCTGCGAGCAGCTTTGCGGTGGCGCGGCCGATGCCGCTGGCGGCACCGGTGACGAGATAGACGCGGTCGATATCGGGCATCATGGTGTCGCGTTGGCCGGCGGCAAAGCGCCGGTGCGGTGGAAATGGCTGAGGAAAGCGCGCGTCGCGGCTTCCTGCGGATTGTCGATCACCTGCCGCGCCGGGCCTTCCTCGACGACGATGCCGTCGCGCATGAAGATGAGGCGGTCGGCGACCTCGCGGGCAAAAGCGATCTCATGGGTCACGATCACCATGGTCATGCCTTCGGAGGCTAGCTGCTGGATGACGGCGAGCACCTCGCCGACGAGCTCGGGATCGAGCGCCGACGTTGCCTCGTCGAACAGCATGACATCCGGCTCCATCGCGAGCGCGCGGGCGATCGCGACGCGCTGCTTCTGGCCGCCGGAGAGCGTCGCGGGATACTGATCCGCCTTCTCCGCAAGGCCCACCTTGGCGAGTTGCGCGCGTGCGAGCTTTTCGGCGTCGGCCTTGGCCATGCGCCGCACCGTGACCGGTCCCTCCATCACGTTCTGCAGCGTCGTCATGTGCGGGAACAGGTTGAAATGCTGGAACACCATGCCGGTGGTGGCGCGAAATTTGGCGAGCGTCTTCACGTCGGGCAGTTTTGAACCATCGCCGAATGCAAAGCGCGTGTCGCCGACGCGGACGCTGCCGCCGTCGGGCACGACCAGCAGGTTGATGCAGCGGAGCAGCGTCGACTTGCCGGAGCCGGACGGGCCGATCAGCGCCACGACGCCGCCCTTGGCGACGTCGAGATTGATGTTCTTGAGGACCTCGTTGCTGCCGAAGCTCTTGCGCAAGGCCCGGATCTCGATCTTTGACGTCTCGCTCATTCGCTGACCGCCAGTCGCTTCTCGCCACGCCTGGCGAGGATGGTCAGGGGAATCAGGATCGCCGCATAGGCGACCGCGACGGCGGTGTAGGTTTCCAGCGGCCGGTAGCTGTCATGTGCGGCGACCTGGCTCTGATAGACGAGATCGGGCACCGCGAGCACCGAGACCAGCGAAGTGTTCTTGAACTGGATGATCGACTGGTTCATCAGCGCCGGGATCATGCGCTTGATCGCCTGCGGCAGCACGATCCGCCGCATGGACTGCCCCGGCGTCATGCCGAGCGCGGCGCCCGCTTCCGACTGGCCGCGGTCGATCGAGATGATGCCGCCGCGGATGATCTCCGAATAGAACGAGCCGCCATAGAGCGAGAGCGCCAGCGCAGAGGCCGTGATCGGCGTCATCTCGACGCCGGCGAGGATCGGCAGCGCGTAATAAAACCAGATCAGCTGCACCAGGATCGGCGTGCAGCGGAACGCCTCGATGAAGGTGAGCGCGGTCAGGCGCACGGGCTTTAAGCGCGACAGGCTGCCGAACGCTCCGAACAGGCCGAACACCAGGCCGAGCACGACAATGACCACGGTGAAGCCGACGGTAACGCCAAGCCCGTTGAGAAAGAGCCAGCGATAGCTCCAGAGAATGCCGAAGTCCCACTGATACATGCGTGCTTTCTTGCTTCACCTCTCACGCTTGGCAAGCGGGAGAGGGTGCAGAGCGGAGCGAGTCAGCCTTGACTTCATCACTTACAGCGAAACGCCCGGCGGGATGTCCGCCTCCGTCACGCCCACCAGCTCCATGTTGGTGATGATCGCGTTGCGGATGAAGCCGAGGCCCTTGTTGAAGTCGATCCATGTGTTGACGTAGTCGCGGAAGGTCTTGTCGTTCTCGCGGCGGAAGCCGGCATTCGACGTCGTGGCGAAGACCGGCGTCGGCAGCACGAACTGGCCGAGCGAGGGGTTCTTCTTCAGCACGGTTAGCGACAGCATGGTGATCAGGCACTGCGCGTCGACGCGCCCGGTCTGGAGCGCGGCGGTGGCGTCGTCGGCGCTCTTCAGCCGCGAGATCTGCGCCTTCGGCGTCAGGCGGCTGACGACCTGGTCGTGCGACGAGCCCTGGTCGACCGCGATCTTGATGTCAGGCGAGTTCAGCTCGGCCCAGCTCTTCGGCTTGAAGTCCTTCTTGCAGAGGATGCCGAAGGCGTTGTTGAAGACCGGAACCGAGAAATCGACCACCAGTGCGCGCTTCGGGGTGGGGTTGAGGCCGAAGAAGATGTCGATCTTGTTGGACTGGAGATCGAGCACCGAATTGCCCCAGGTGGTTTCGGTGATCTCGAGCTCGGCTTCCATGTCGTCGGCGAGCGCCTTGGCGATGTCGACGTAAAAACCCTTCCATTGGCCGCTGGCGAGGTCCTTCATGTAATAGGGCGCGCCGCCGCCGACCGCGCCGATCCGCATCTTCTTGGTGCGGCGGATGCGGGCAAAGGTCGATTCGTTGGGATCGGCCGCCTGGGCCACGGCCGGAGAGGCCAGCGCGCCCGCGGTTACCGCGCCGATGGCGCCAAGTCCGACAATCGATGCAACATCACGACGTGTAACCATTGGGATCAATCGCTTTTCTGATCAGGTGGGGTTCCGGCAGCGTTCTTACCAAGGCGGCGGAGGCTGCGAAAGCACAGCCTGTCGGCTGGGCTGACCCGGAATTGCCCGGATGCTGGGCAAGATCAAGCCGCCAGGATGATCCCCGCTTGCTTTCCCGACCTTTTGGCCCCAAATAGGGACCGGGAGATTGGCGGTGGACGAGCCACTCGCCAACCGGGTCAGGTCCGGAAGGAAGCAGCCCTAACGAGGTCCGGATCGGGTCGCTCGTCAGTCTCCTACCTGTTTTTTCGAGCGAATTGCGCCGGCGGGCTTCCCGCCTGCGCGCTCCTGTCCGCAAAAGCCAGCCGAGAGACATTCCATTGCGGATTGACCGATGACCGACGCTGGCGCCCCTCCTGATCCTGATAGCGCCGGCCAGGCCGCCAACGCGCCTTACCGCGTTCTCGCGCGCAAATACCGCCCCTCCTCGTTCGACGATCTGATCGGCCAGGAAGCCGTGGTCCGCACTGTCTCGAATGCGTTCGAGACCGGGCGCATTCCGCAGGCCTGGATTCTCACCGGCGTCCGCGGCGTCGGCAAGACCACCACCGCGCGTATTCTGGCCCGTGCGCTCAACTACGAGATGCCGGACGGCTCGGTGAAGGGCCCGACCATCCACATGCCGGCGTTGGGCGTGCATTGCCAGGCGATCATGGAAAGCCGGCACATGGACGTGCTGGAGATGGACGCGGCATCGCATACCGGCGTCGACGACGTCCGCCAGATCAATGACAGCGTGCGCTACGCGCCGGCCAGCGCCCGCTACAAGGTCTACATCATCGACGAAGTCCACATGCTGTCGACGGCGGCGTTCAACGCCTTTCTGAAGACGCTCGAGGAGCCGCCGGAGCACGCAAAATTCGTATTCGCCACGACCGAGATCCGCAAGGTTCCGGTCACGGTGCTGTCGCGCTGCCAGCGTTTTGACCTGCGCCGCGTCGACGCCGACGTGCTGATGAAGCACCTCGCCAACATCGCCGCGAAGGAAAACGTCGGGATCGAGCCCGAGGCGCTCGGCATCATCGCGCGCGCGGCCGAAGGCTCGGTGCGCGATTCGCTGTCGCTGCTCGACCAGGCCATTGCGCATGCCGCAGGCCAGGTGAAGGCCGATGCGGTCAGGCAGATGCTGGGCCTTGCCGACCGCACCCGCGTCATCGACCTCTTCGATTCGCTGGCGCGCGGTGACATCGCGAGCGCCTTCAACGAGTTCCGCGACCAGTACAACGTCGGCGCCGATCCGATCGTGGTGCTCTCGGACCTCGCCGAGTTCGTCAATTTCGTCACCCGCGTGAAGATCGTGCCGGCCACCGCCGACAACGTCGCCTATGGCGAGACCGAGCGCGTGCGCGCGAAGGATTTCGCCTCGAAGATCTCGATGCGCGTGCTGTCGCGGATGTGGCAGATGCTGCTCAAGGGCATCACCGAGGTGCAGGGCGCGACGCGCCCGGCTGCGGCCGCCGAGATGGTGCTGGTGCGCATCGCCTACGTCGCTGATCTCCCGACGCCAGACGAAGCGATCAGGATGCTGGAGCAGAACGGCGGCGGTTCGCCGGTTGTGGGCGGCGGCGGTGCCGCGCGCAGCGGCGCTCCGGCAGCACCGATGGCTTCCGCGGCATCCGTGACCTCTGCTGCGCCGGTTCGCATGCCGACCTCGGCGCCGACTTCGTTCGGCGGCGGTGCCCGGCCGCAGATGGCGGCGCCCGCGCCGGACCCGCAAGCGGCGGCACCCCAGCTGCGCATCACCAGCTTCACCCAGCTCGTGGCGCTCGCCGGGCAGAAGCGCGACCTCATTACCAAGAGCGCGCTCGAAGGCGACGTGCGCCTCGTTCGTTTCGAGGAGGGCCGGCTGGAGGTCGCGCTCGAGCCGAACGCGTCGAAAACCATGATCTCCGAGCTCGCGCGAAAATTCGAGCTGTGGACCGGCCGCCGCTGGACCATCATCGTTTCCAATGAGCAGGGCCAGGCGACGCTGCGCTCGGTGAGCCAGGCCGCCAAGCAGGAACATGCGCGCACCGCCGAGGCCGATCCGCGCGTGCAGGAGGTGCTGTCGCGCTTCCCCGGTGCAAAGGTCGTCGAGGTCCGCAGGCTTGCCCCCGAGACCCCGGAGGCCAATATTAACGCCGACTATGGCTCTGACGATCCGCCCGACGGTTCCGACGCCGACGACGATCTCTAGAGCCGATCTTTCCAAGGACGAACACCCATGGCTGATTTTCTCGGCATGATGAAGCAGGCGGCGCAGCTGCAATCCAAGATGCAGGAGATGCAGGAGCAACTCGCCAATGTGGAGGTCGAGGGCATCTCCGGCGGCGGTCTCGTCGCCGTGCGCATGACCGCGAAGATGGAAGTCAAGGGCGTCAAGATCGACCCTTCGCTGATGAAGCCCGAAGAGCGCGAAGTGCTGGAAGATCTGCTTGTCACCGCGCTCGGTGATGCCCGCCGCAAGGCGGAGACCGCGATGCAGGAGAAGATGCAGTCGCTGACCGGCGGCCTCGGCCTGCCGCCGGGGCTGCTCGGCCAGTAATATGGGCGCGGTTGCAGGTCCCGAAATCGAGCGGCTGGTCCAGCTTCTCGCGCGGCTGCCGGGCCTGGGCCCGCGCTCCGCGCGGCGCGCGGCGCTGCATCTGATCAAGAAGCGCGAAGCGCTGATGATGCCGCTGTCCTCCGCCTTGCAGGTCGCGCTCGACAAGGTTCAGGTCTGCAAGACCTGCGGCAACATCGATACGCAAAATCCCTGCACCGTCTGCATCGATCCGAAGCGCGATCCCGCCATCATCGTCGTCGTCGCCGACGTCGCCGATCTCTGGGCGCTGGAGCGGGCCAATGCGACGCACGGCCGCTACCACGTGCTGGGCGCGACCCTGTCGCCGCTCGATGGCGTAGGCCCGCAGGACCTCACCATCGACGCGCTGGTCGCGCGCGCGCATGCGGCCGAGGTGCACGAGATCATTCTTGCGTTGAATGCGACCGTCGACGGACAGACCACCGCGCATTACATCACCGACCTGCTTCAGGACGCCAACGTAAAAGTAACCCGGCTGGCCCATGGTGTGCCCGTTGGTGGCGAGCTTGATTATCTCGATGAGGGCACGCTATCCGCCGCGATGCGGCAGCGGACCCTGTTCTAGCCATCCAGACTTGACGGAACGGACGACATGACGAAACTTTTCGCCACACGATCGGCTTTGGCTGCGACGATGCTGCTGCTGGTGACACCGGCCATCGCCGCGCAGCAGGACGACGAGGCGCAGCCGCCCTCGAAGCCCGGCAAGCCGATCAGCGCCGGCGAGGTGCTCTCGGGCGAGCTGAACGCGATGAAGATCCGCGACGTCAAGAACGCCGGCAAGCGGATTGCGATGTACCAGATCACCTCCGAGCCGCGCCGCCTGCCGGCGCCGAACGGGTTGTGCAATCTCGAGACCGGACCTGAAACCTTCCAGCTCGTCACCTCCAGCGATACGCAGGCCACGCAGTTGAAATCGTTCGTCGGCAAGGAGATCTCGGTCAAGGTCGACGAGATCGCCTGCGCCAGCGATCCCGGCCAGATGAGCGAGGCCGTGGTGACGAAGTGGAGCCTGGTGCGGAAGTAGGAGCGGCCGGCGCTACACCCGCACCGGCCCCAGCGCTTCAAAATGCCCGCGCTTCTGCAGCCAGGTCATCAGCACCAGGCTCGGGATCGCCACCAGCACGCAGATCACGAAGAACAGCGGCCAGCCGGTGGTTTCGGCCACGAAGCCGGCCCCCGACGAGAGATAGGTTCGCCCCACCGCCGCAAGCGCGGTGAGCAGGGCATATTGCGTCGCCGTGTGCAGCGGGTTCTGGCACAGCGCCGAGAGGTAGGCGACGAAGATCACGGTGCCGACGGCGCTGGTGAAATTCTCGGCGCAGATCGCGAGTGCCAGCGCCCATTGATTGGTGCCGACCAGCGCGAGCCAGGAGAAGGTCAGGTTCGCCAGCGCCTGCACCACGCCGCCGATCCAGAGCGAGGTCGCGAGCGAATAACGCCTTGCAATAAAACCGCCGGCAAAGCCGCCGATCAGGGTGGCGGCGAGGCCGACGCCCTTCACGATGGCCGCATAGTCATTACGGGTGAAGCCGAGGTCGATCACGAACGGCGCCGTCATCGTTCCCGAGAACGCATCCGTGAACTTGAACAGCACGACGAAGGCGAGCGCGGCGAGCGCGTCCTTGCGCGACAGGAACTCGGAGAAGGCGCCGATCGCCGCGTGCAGCACGCGCGTGAACGCGGTCTCGTCGTGCGTCACAGCTTCCGCCCGCACCGATTGCGGTGGCTCGGTCGCGGCGAGCGCCGTGATCGTGCCGATCAGCACCATCGCCGCCATCACCACATAGCCCCACATCCAGGCCGACGTGCGCGTGATGCCGGTGCTCTCGAACCCGGAGACGATAAACAGCGCACCCGCGGTCGAGACCAGCATGCCGATACGATAGGCCGCGACATAGGCCGCCATGCCCGCGGCCTGCTCGCTCTCGGGCAGGCTCTCGACGCGGAAGGCGTCGACCACGATGTCCTGCGTCGACGACGTCGTCGCCACCAGCAGCGCGCCGAGCGCGACGTAGAACGGGGAACTCGCCGGATCGGTCATCGCCAGCAGCAGGATCGCCACGATCAGCAGCAATTGCGAGAACAGCAGCCAGCCGCGCCGCCGCCCGAACGCGCGCGTGAACAGCGGCACATGCAGCGCATCCACCAGCGGCGCCCACAGGAATTTCAGCGTGTAGGGCGTGCCGACCAGCGCAAACAGCCCGATGGTCTTGAGATCGACCCCGGCCTCGCGCATCCACACCAGCAGCGTCGAACCCGACAGCGCCAGCGGCAGCCCCGAGGAGAAGCCGAGGAACAGCACGATCAGCACCCGCGGCTGCAGGTAGACAGCCAGACTGTCGCGCCAGGAGGTGGCGGGGGCGGAGCTTGCGGCAGGGGAGGTCGCGTCGGGTGCGGTCATGCGGAGGTGTTAGCAGATTCTGGGTGTCGTTGCCTTCTCGGTGTCATCGTCCGCGAAGGCGGACGATCCAGTACCCGCCGGCGCCTCGATTCAATCACAACCGCCGCGGAGTACTGGATACCCCGCCTGCGCGGGGTATGACACCATCACGGTGGGCCAGCTATCCCGGGATAAAGATCATCCCAATTTGGATTGTGCTGTTCGATCAATCGGACCTTCCAGGCCCTGTTCCACTTCTTGAGCCGCTTCTCCCGCTTGATCGCGTTCTCTGGATCGTCGAACTGTTCAAAATAGACCAGCCTCGCCACGTCGTACTTTTCAGTAAAGCTCTCGATGGCCTTCGACGTGTGCTCCGCCACTCGGCGAATGAGGTCATTCGTCACGCCAATGTAAAGAGTGCCGCCAATCCTGTTGGCGAGAATGTAGACGTAGTAGTGGCGTCCGCCCATGTGACCACCTCAACGCCGTCATCGTCCGCGAAGGCGGACGATCCAGTACTCACCGGCGCCTCGATCCAACCACAACCGCCGCGGCGTACTGGATACCCCGCCTGCGCGGGGTATGACAGTGTGCCTCGATCACTCCCCCGCCTGGAGCTTCCTTGGAAACAGCTCCGGCGCGCCTGTTGCTACCAGCCGCGGGCCGTCGGCGGGCGCTTCGGTCTTGCTGAAATCGAGCTCCTCGATTCTCCCTGCGCGCTTTTCGATCTTGTCGGCGGAGATCAGGATCTGGCGGACGTCCTCGTTCGCGTCGGCGAAGTGCTTCTGTAATTTCAGCACGCGGTCGCGCAAGCGGCCGAGATCGTCGCCGAGCTTGATGACCTCGGTCTGGATCTGGTCGGCGGCGTCGCGCATGCGCGCGTCCTTCATGATCTGCTGCATCACCTGGATCGCGAGCATCAAGAGCGAGGGCGACACCAGCACGACCTTGGCGCGATAGGCCTTCTGAATCACGTCGTCGAAACCGTCATGGATCTCGGCGTAGACCGATTCCGACGGCACGAACATCAGCGCCATCTCCTGGGTCTCGCCGGTGACGAGGTATTTTTCCGCGATGTCGCTGACATGCTTCATCACGTCGCCGCGCAGCCGCTGCGTGGCGATGCGCTTCTCCTCGTCGGTGCGGGCATCGTGCAGCGCCGTCATCGCTTCCAGCGGAAACTTTGCATCGATGCAGAGCGGACGCTGGTCGGGCAGGAACACCACGCAATCCGGCCGCTTGCCGGTCGAGAGCGTGAACTGGAATTCGTAAGCGCCCTTCGGCAGGCCGTCCTGGACGATCGCCTCCATCCGCGCCTGGCCAAAGGCGCCGCGCGACTGCTTGTTGGCGAGCACGTCGCGCAAGGTCGTCACCTGCGTGGTGAGGTCGGTAAGGTTCTTGTGCGCGTTGTCGATGATGCCGAGGCGCTCGTGCAGCGCGCGCAGGCTCTCCATGGTGTTGCGGGTCGAGTGTTCCATGGACTGGCCGACCCGATGGGTGACCGAATCCAGCCGCTCGTTGACGGCCCGCGCCATCTCGGCCTGGCGGCCGGCCAGGGCCTGGCTCATGGCGTCGGCGCGGCCGGCGGCCTCGCTCTGGGCGTGCAGGACCTGGCTCAGCCGCTCCTCCAGTTCGTCGGCGCGGATGGCGTGCGCCATCGCGAGTTCCGCGCCGCGCCGCCCGGAGCGCGCGATCACGACCGCAATGACAATCAGCAGGATGAGGACCAGCGCGCCGAAGCCGATCAGCGCATCGATGCTGCGCACCGGCCAGTCGCCGAGCATGAAAATGATCTCGTTCATGCCTGCCCTTCTACCCGATTCGCCTGGGCACACGAACGAATAGCGAACATTTATGGTTAATCGATCCCTAATTTTTATGGTTAACAAAAGGCTGAGTTTTATGGTTAGCGGACCGTTAACGTGTTCCCGGCCGCATTGACCGCTTGTCGCGCGCGGCTTAAATCGCCCGCCATGGCCCTCAGAGAAATCATCATCCTGCCCGACAAGCAGCTGCGTCTGGTCTCCAAGCCGATCGAGAAGGTCACGCCGGAGATCCGCAAGCTTGCAGACGACATGTTCGAGACCATGTACGACGCGCCCGGCATCGGGCTTGCGGCGATCCAGATCGCGCAGCCGCTGCGGCTGATCACCATGGACCTCGCCAAGCCCGACCAGGATGGCGAGACCAGGCCGGAGCCGCGCGTCTTCATCAATCCCGAGATCATCGCGTCCTCCGAGGATCTGTCGGTCTACGAGGAAGGCTGCCTGTCGATCCCCGAATATTACGAGGAGGTCGAACGGCCGGCGAAGGTGCGGGTGCGCTTCACGGATCTTGACGGCAAGTTGCACGAGGAGGACGCCGAAGGCCTCTATGCCACCTGCATCCAGCATGAGATCGACCATCTCAACGGCGTGCTGTTCGTCGACTATCTCTCAAAGCTCAAGCGCGACCGCGTGATCAAGAAGTTCGAGAAAGCCGCCAAGCGCGCGGAGTAAGGTTCTCGGTCCATGCCTCTCCGCCTGATCTTCATGGGCACGCCCGATTTCTCCGTGCCGACGCTGCTCGAGCTCGTCGCGCATGGCCACGAGATCGTGGCTGTCTATACCCGCGCGCCGAAGCCGGGCGGGCGACGCGGGCTGCAATTGCAGCCCACGCCGGTGGAAGAGGCCGCGCGAAAACTCGGCGCTCCCGTGCGGGCGCCGAAGACGTTGAAGACGCCGGAAGCGCTGGAAGAGTTTCGCGCGTTTGACGCCGATGCCGCCGTCGTCGTCGCCTATGGCATGATCCTGCCGCAGGCGATCCTCGATGCGCCAAAGCTCGGCTGCTACAACCTTCATGCCTCGCTGCTGCCGCGCTGGCGCGGCGCGGCGCCGATCAACCGCGCGATCATGGCGGGCGATGCCGAGAGCGGCGTGATGGTGATGAAGATGGACGTCGGCCTTGACACCGGCGACGTCGCCATCGCCGAACGCCTCGCGATCACCGACAACATGACCGTGGCCGATCTGCACGACCGCCTGTCCCGGCTGGGTGCCGATCTGATGGTGCGCGCCATGGCCGCGCTCGAGCGCGGCGGGCTCCAGTTGAAGAAGCAGGGCGAGGACGGCGTCACCTATGCCGCCAAGATCGACAAGGCGGAGGCCCGGATCGACTGGAGCAAGCCCGCGCGCGCGGTGCTGCGCCACATCCACGGCCTGTCGCCATTTCCGGGTGCCTGGACGGAACTCGCCGGCGTCAACGAGAATGCGCGCGTAAAGATTCTGCGTTGCGAGCTTGCGAAGGGTTTTGGCGCGCCGGGCGAAGTGCTCGACGACTGGCTCACTGCCGCCTGCGGCGAGGGTGCGGTCCGCATCCTCGAGCTGCAGCGCGAGGGCAAGGCCCGGATGCAGGCCACCGACTTCTTGCGGGGTGTGCCGTTGAAGGCAGGAGCCAAATTTACCTAACGCTGTCATACCCCGCGAAGGCGGGGTATCCAGTACGCCGAGACTTCGGTTCGAACCGATAAGCTGCGGAGTACTGGATCGCCCGATCAAGCCGGGCGATGACACCACCCGGATTGAGATGCCCCGCTACAAGCTCACGATCGAATATGACGGCGCGCCGTTTTTCGGCTGGCAGGTGCAGGAGACGCTGCCTTCGGTGCAGGGCGCGCTGGAAGCAGCCGTGAAGGCGATGACCGGCGGGGATGCGCGGGTGCATGGCGCCGGGCGCACCGATGCGGGCGTGCATGCGCGCGGCCAGGTCGCGCATGTCGACATCGAGAAGCAGTTTCCGCCGGGCCGATTTCGCGACGGCTTGAATGCGCATTTGCGTCCGCATCCGATTGCGGTCCTCGAAGCCGACATTGTGCCGGATACTTTCGAGGCGCGCTTCTCGGCCGTGAAGCGCCACTATCGCTACCGGGTCATCAACACCCGCGCCAATCTCGCGCTCGACATCGGCCATGCCTGGCGCGTGCCGCGCCGGCTCGATGCGGATGCGATGCATGCAGCGGCACAGCGCCTGCTCGGCAAGCACGATTTCACGACCTTTCGCGACACCGAGTGCCAGGCGAAATCGCCGGAGAAAACCCTCGATCAGCTCGACGTGCTGCGCGATGGACGCGAGATCATCATTGTCACCTCGGCGCGCTCGTTCCTGCACCGCCAGGTGCGCTCGATGGTGGGATCGCTGGTCTGGGTCGGCGAGGGACGCTGGACCGCAGACGATCTCTCCGCAGCGCTCGCAGCCCGCAACCGCGCCGCCTGCGGCATCGTCGCGCCGCCGGAGGGCCTGTATCTGGTGAAGGTGGATTATTAGAGAGCAAAGTCGGGAAACTCTCGCTGCGCCCACCACTGTCATTCCCCGCGAAGGCGGAGAATCCAGTACGCCGCGGCGTCTCGATTCTATCGCTGTCGTCTCTGGAAAACTGGATCGCCCGCGGGCGACGACAGCGATGGCGTGGCAAACGTCAGCGGCGCTAAAGCCTCACCCAAAATACCGCGTCAATATCCCGCGATAGACCTTCGTCAGCTTCTCCAGGTCAGCCACGGGCACGCGCTCGTTGATCTGGTGCATGGTCTGGCCGACCAGGCCGAACTCGATCACCGGGCAATAGCTCGAAATGAAGCGTGCATCCGAGGTGCCGCCTGAGGTCGACAGCTCCGGCCTGCGGCCCGTGACCTCTTCGATCGCGGAGACCGCGAGATCGGTGAACGGGCCCGGTTTGGTCACGAACACATTGGAGTTCGACGGCTCCCAGACGATGCGGGCGCGGATGCGGTTGCCGCAGGCTTTTGCCAGGCGCGTCTCGACCAGCTCGCGCAGGCTCGCCTGCGTGTGGTTGTCGTTGTAGCGGATGTTGAATTTTGCGCGGGCCTCACCGGGAATGACGTTATTGGCCCTGTTGCCGACGTCGACCGAGGTGAATTCGAGATTGGACGCCTGGAATTGCGCGCTGCCGCGATCGAGCGGCTCGTCGCTGATGGCAACGATCAGCCGCGAAATATCCGGCACCGGATTGGCCGCGCGATGCGGATAGGCGACATGGCCCTGCACGCCGTCGACATACAGCGTGCCCGACTGCGAGCCGCGGCGGCCGACCTTGATGGTGTCGCCGAGCGCTTCGACATTGAGGGCTCGCCGAGCACGCAATGATCGAATTTTTCCCCGCGCTCCGCCACCCACTGCAACAGCTTGATCGTGCCGTTGACCGAGACGTCTTCCTCGTCGCCGGTGATCAGGAACGAGATCGAGCCCGAGCCGGATCCTTGCCCGTCCGCGCGCGGCTTGCCGCCGTTGGCGGCGAGATGCTCCAGCACCGCGGCGACCGAGCAGGCGATGCCGCCCTTCATATCGACCGCGCCGCGGCCGTGCAGGAAGCCGTCCTTCACCTCGCCCGAGAAGGCACCGACGCTCCAGGCGCTTTCGTCGCCGGGCGGCACCACGTCAGTGTGGCCGGCAAAGGTGATGTGCGGGCCGTCAGTGCCGATCCGTGCGTAGAGATTGTCGACGTCGGCGGTACCGGGTTCGCTGAATGTCACGCGATGGCAGGTGAAGCCGGCTGCATTGAGGGCTGTTTCAAGCACCCCCAGCGCGCCTGCATCGGTGGGGGTTACCGACGGGCAGCGGATGAGGTCGCGGGCAATGGAGAGAGCATCTGTCACGAGTCTGGTACTAATCCCGCAGCAGCTCGTTGATGCTGGTCTTCGCACGCGTGCGCTCGTCGACGCGCTTGACGATGACCGCGCAGGCGGTGCTCGGGCCGATCTGTCCGTTCTTCATGGGCTTGCCGGGCAGCGCGCCGGGCACCACCACCGAATACTCGGGCACTTCGCCCATGAAGATCTCGCCGGTCTCGCGATCGACGATCTTGGTCGAGGCGCCCAAAAACACGCCCATCGACAGCACCGCGCCCTTGCGCACGATGACGCCCTCGGCGACCTCGGAGCGCGCGCCGATGAAGCAATCATCCTCGATGATGACGGGCTCGGCCTGGAGCGGCTCGAGCACGCCGCCGATGCCGGCGCCGCCGGAGATGTGCACGCGCTTGCCGATCTGCGCGCAGGAGCCGACGGTGGCCCAGGTGTCGACCATGGTGCTCTCGTCGACGTAAGCCCCGAGATTGACGAAGGAGGGCATCAGCACGACGTTCTTGGCGATGAAGGCCGAGCGGCGCACCACGGCGCCCGGCACCGCGCGAAAACCGGCATCGCGAAAACGGTTCGGACCCCAGCCTTCGAACTTCGAGGGCACCTTGTCCCACCAGTTCGCCTGGCCCGGGCCGCCGGGAATGACGTCCATGTCGTTGAGGCGGAAGGAGAGCAGCACGGCCTTCTTCAGCCACTGATTGACCTTCCACTTGCCGTCGGCCCCGCGCTCGGCAACGCGCGCCTCGCCCTTGTCCAGAATCTCCAGCGACTGGTTCACGGCGTCGCGCACTTCGCCCTTGGTCGAGGTCGAGATGCCGTCGCGTGCGTCGAACGCACTGTTGATGGCGGATTCCAGGGCGGACAGAGACATCGGATTTCCTCTTCGGAACGGGAATTGGGGAGCTTTTTCGGGATTCGGGGAGGTGGAGTCAAGCTTGGTCCGCCGTCATCACTCGCGAAACCCGTAGCCCGGATGGAGCGAAGAGACTGGGCAAGAATTGTATTGCGCGCTGATTATGTGGCTATGGCGAAGGTCAGGCGCACTTTGCCTTGGGAGAGCGGCATGCTGGCTTGTAGGCGGTTGACGATGGCCGAGACGGCTTTGAGCAGCAAGAACGCCCAATATGGATGGCGGTTGGCCAGATAAGCCATGAAACTGTCGCTGCCGAGGATGTTCAGCACGCGGGAGAAGTTGTAGCAGAGTGCCATCAGGCTCCATTCGCCGCGCACCTTGTCGAAGCCGCGAACGAGGAAGTGGCGATAGCCCGCCCGGCATTTCAGGGTACCGAAGGGATGTTCGGCGAGTTCTGCCCGGCGTCGCATCTGGGCGTCGGCGTCCTGCATCCGCGCACGATGCCGCTCGAGCACCGCCTCATGCTCCCAGCGGTAAACGGTGCGCGTCGGCGTCTTGGCAGAGAGGCAGCGTGAGCGTAGCGCGCAGGCGTCGCAGTCGGATTTGCGGCTGACATACCGGATCTCGATCCGTTTGCCGTTGGTCTTGCGGCCGTCCGTCGGGCTCAGGAGCCTGCCGGCGGGACAGCGATAGACATTGGCTTCGGTGTCATAGGCGAACTCTTCATGGCTGATGCGATCTTGCGCTTCGAGCCGCGCGGTCCGCCTGGCTTGCGGAACGTAGGCCACGATCCCGTTCTCCTCGCAGTCCTTCAGCGTGTGGCCGTTGTAATAACCGGTATCGGCCAGCGCCGTGAGCGTCTCGACGCCAAGCTCCTCCTTCGCGGCTTTGGCTATATCGTAAAGCTGGCCGGTGTCGTTGCCGTCGTTGACGACCTCGCTCGCCACGATCAGCTTGTGCTTGTCGTCGACGGCGATCTGAACGTTGTAGCCCGCCACCACCTGGCCGTTCTTTGCCAGCAAGCGGGCATCCGCATCGGTTCGCGACAACTGCGTCTGACCACTCTCTTCCAGCCGCGCCAAATCCACCTTCAGGGCTGTGCGCTTGGCCATCAAGGTCGCCACCTTCTGCGCGACGTCCCCGCCGCCTTCGCCCCCGCCACCATCTGGCCCCGCCGGCGGACGTTCCGCCTCCACGCTGTCGTTGGCCTCCAGCGCGGCACCATAGGCTTCAATCTCCTGTTCGATCTCCGCCAGCCGCTTGGCAAGTCGGCGTTGCGTCTTGATGCTCGCCTTGCTGGCGTTGCCATCAAAAAACGCCCCGTCGATCGCCACCACCTCACCACCCAGAAGGTCGAGTTCACGCATCAGCAGCACGAACTCCCGGTTCGCCGCCTTGAGCGCCTTCCAGTTGTCCCGGCGGAAATTGGCAATGGTACGATAGCCGGGCGCCAGGTGCTTCATCAGCCAGATAAGTTCGAGGTTGCGCCCGGCCTCGCGTTCAAGAGCGCGCGAGGAGCGGATTCTGTTGATGTAGCCATAAAGATAGAGCTTCAGCAGGTCGGCGGGATCGTAAGCAGGTTGTCCTGCCCCGCCGCCTGACCCAGCATGGCCGAAGCCAAGCCGTTTAAGGTCCAGCGCTGCGACAAAAGCATCGATGGCGCGAACAGGGTTGTCGCCAGCCACGTAATCTTCCACTCTCGGCGGAAGAAAGCTCGCCTGATCCCGGCTTACCCCGGTCTTGAACATACGATTCGTCATACCGAATCGTACACTCCTCTGCACAAACGGCTAGATTCTTGCCCAGTCTCGAAGCACAATCCGGGCTACGGCTTCATCACGACAACCGCGCCAGAAATCCCGCCAGATCGTCCGTGACGTGGTCGACATGGGCGGCATCGCGGCCCGCAAGTTCCCAGTCCTCGCGCACCACTTCCTTGGTTCCGTCGGGCACCACCAGCACGGTGGTCATGCCGAGCTCATGCGGGACGGTGAGGTTGCGGGCGAGGTCCTCGAACATGGCGGCTTTGGTTGCGTCGACCGCATGCAGGTCGAGGAATTTCCGGTAGGTCTGTGCCGCCGGCTTGGGTTCGAATTCGGCGGCGATGATGTCGAACACGGCGTCGAAATGCGAGCCGAGGCCGAGCCGCGCCAGCACGGCATCGACATGGTCGACCGAGCCGTTGGTCAGGATCAGTTTTCGCCCCGGCAGCTTCGCGATGGCTTCGCCGAGCGCCGGGTTCGGCTCCAGCGGCGAATGGTCGATCTTGTGCACGTAAGCGAGATAGTCGTCGGCGCGCACGCCATGCAGGGTCATCATGCCGCGCATGGTGGTGCCGAAGCGCTGGTAATAGTCCTTCTGGATCTTGCGCGCCTCTTCCGGGCCGACATGCAGCCAGTTGCACACGAACTCCCCGATCCGCGCATCGACCTGCTGCCACAGATTGACGTGATGCGGATAGAGTGTGTTGTCGAGGTCGAATACCCAGGTGTCGATATGGGCGAAGGCGCGGGGCGATTTCATCAAAACTCTCTCAATCACGGCACGGCAAAGCGCAGCGTCTTGCCGCCGCTCGACATGTCCACCACGCCAAAACCCGTCGCCGCAAATCCGCGCGCGCCGCAATCGGTCTGCTCGTTGGTCTCGAACTTGGTCTCGCGGGTGCAGAGCTGCCTGTCGCCGCCCCAGTTGAGCGGTCTGTCCTTCAGCTTGATGGCGCGGTTGTCGCCATCGACGGCCTCCGCGAAGCTGAAGACCTGCTTTGGCTGGCCGGTCACGTCGGGATGCAGGCAGGTCCTTGGATCGATGCGGTACCAGCCGCGGCTCGTCACCGACTTGCCGTCGTCGGTCGCGACCGCCGCCATCACCTTGTGCGGCGTGTCGTTGCACCAGGTGAGGCCGCTCGGGGACGGCGCCTGCGCCGCATCGACCATGGTCTTGAAGAGATTCGGCGACGAAACCACGTCGGGGGACAATCCGCGGCTCTTCAGAAACGCGGCGAGTGCGGCCTGCGTCTTCGGTCCGTCGACGCCGTCGATCGCGCCGACGTCGTAGCCGGCGATCACCAGCAGCCGCTGGATGCCGGCGAGCCGTGCCTGCTCGTCGTCATATTCGGAATCCTCGGCGAGATAGGCGACGAGATTGCCGTCGTCGCCTAGCGTCGGCGTGATCTGGGTGAAGGCGGCCTGGGTCTGGCCGGTGCGGCATTGCCGTGCGGCCGCGATGACGAAATTGTCCTGCGCCACGCAGAGCGTGTCGCTGCCGTTCTGCGGGATCGGCGACGCACCATAGACGCCGAGCGCGCGGGCATTGAGCAGGATGCGGTCGGCGGTCAGCGTGCCCTGCACCACGACGCGGCAGGTGGCGGGATCGATCCTGAACCAGCCCCGCGTCGCAGTTGCCGCCTTGTCGTCGATGCCGATCGCGGCCTCGACGACATAGGACATGCGGTTGCAGATCTTGAGGTCGGCGAAGGCCGGCGCGGAGGAAAAGACAAACGAGACGGCTGCGGCAGGCAGCGTCATCAGGAGACGTGTCAAAAGCGAGCGGCGATGCCGCCGCTCTTGACCGGCCATGACGGAATCTCTCGTCTTCTCGTCGCTCACTTATGTATCAGCGTTCCCGTGCCCGTGTTGGTGAAGAGCTCGAGCAGCACCGCGTGCTGCATCTTGCCGTCGATAATGACGACGCCTTCGACGCCCTGCTCGAGCGCATAGATGCAGGTCTCGACCTTCGGGATCATGCCGCCGGAAATGGTGCCGTCGGCGATCAATTTGCGCGCGCCCTTCACCGAGAGCTGCGGGATCAGTTTCTTCGACTTGTCGAGCACACCCGGCACGTCGGTAAGCAGCAGCAGGCGCTTGGCCTTCAGCGCGCCGGCGACCGCACCGGCAAAGGTATCGGCGTTGACGTTCAGCGTCTGGCCTTCCTGCGAGGTCGCGAGCGGCGCCAGCACCGGGATCAGCTCGTAGCCGATCAGCTGGTTGAGCAGCGTGAGATCGACCTTCTCCGGGTCGCCAACGAAGCCGAGATCGATCGCCTTCTCGATGTTCGAATCCGGATCGATGATGGTGCGCGTCGTCTTCGACGCCTTCACCATGTTGGCGTCCTTGCCCGAGAGACCCACGGCCTTGCCGCCGGCCTCGTTGATGTAGCCGACGAGCTGCTTGTTGACGGAACCGGCGAGCACCATCTCGACGATCTCGATGGTCGCGGCATCGGTGATGCGCAGGCCGGCGGCGAATTCCGAGACGATGCCGAGGCGCTTGAGCATGGTCGCGATCTGCGGTCCGCCGCCATGCACCACCACCGGATTGATCGCGGTCTGCTCGAGCAGCACGATGTCGCGGGCAAAATTCTTCGCGGTCTCCTCGTCGCCCATGGCATGGCCGCCATATTTGATGACGATGGTTTCTTCGTCATACTGCTGCATGTGCGGCAGCGCTTCGGACAGGATGCGGGCCTGGTCGAGCGGGGAGATTTCGGTCATGAGGCGGATCTCGCTGGCGGGACACGCGGCCAGCGTTCTATCTGATTGGCGGGCGAGGCGCAAAGTGATGTTCTTTTCCTCTCTCCTTGTGGGAGACGGTGGATCGCCGCGATAGCGGCGAGACGGGTGAGGGGTCTGTATCCGCGGAGGCAGACCCCTCATCCGGCGCTTCGCGCCACCTTCTCCCACAGGGGGAGAAGGAAGAATCACTGTTTCGGTTTCACCACCACCGCCGCGGCCAATGTCACCGCTAGCCAGCTCGCGATCATCAGCGTTCCGCCGGTGGGCGCCGCGAACGCAAACAGCGAATGGCCGGCATATTGCCGCAAGGTGAGGTCGCCGGCGAACAGCGCGGCGCCGATCACGAAGCCGATCGCGGCGATCAGGCCAATTCCGCCGTGCAGAAGGCCGCGCGCGAGCAGGGCGACGCAGGCCAATAGGGCAGTTGCATGAAACAGCAGCATGGCGCTGGCGGAGGCAAGCCGGCTGGCGTCGGCACCATGGGCGGAGGCGGCAGCCAGCGCGACGCCGGCGGCGCCCATCAATCCGGCAAGCCCGATCAGCAAACGAGCTATCACTTGGTTCGCTCTTCCAGCAACTTTGCCATCGCGGCGCGCAGCTCGGCCATGCCGGCCGATTCGCGTGACGAGGTCGCGAGCACGTTCGGGAACGCCGCCGGATGCCTGGCCAGCGCGGCCTCGGTCTCGGCGATGCGGGTCTGAAGCTCGGAGGCCTTCACCTGGTCGGCCTTGGTCAGCACGATCTGATAGCTGACGGCGGAGCGGTCGAGCGTCCCAAGCACTTCGAGATCGACATCCTTCAGCCCGTGGCGTGCGTCGATCAGCACGTAGACGCGCGCGAGCGAGGCGCGTCCGAGCAGGAATTTGTGGATCAGCTCGGTCCAGGACGCGACCTGGCTCTTCGGTGCCTTGGCATAGCCATAGCCGGGCATATCGACGAGGCGCAGTTCGGTTTTCCCGGGAACCTCGAAGAAGATCAGCTCCTGGGTGCGGCCCGGCGTATGCGAGGTGCGCGCCAGCGCGTTGCGCCCCGTGAGCGCGTTGATCAGGCTCGACTTGCCGACATTGGAGCGGCCCGCAAAGGCGATCTCCAGCCCCGCCATCGGCGGCAGCGTTTGTATCGAGGGCGAGGCCCAGATGAACTGCCAGTCGCGGGCGAACAGCTTTCGCCCGGCCTCGATCAGCTTCGCATCTTTGTCGTCGGTCATGCGAAGGCTTTCAGTTGTTTGCCTCGTCCTTGCGAGCTCCTCGCAAGGACGACGACTACGTCGCCTTCCTCGCGAACGTCGCCTTGAGATTGTCGAACAGCTCCACCTTCACGCCGTTGCGGCGCATGATGAAGCTCTGCTGGAGCACGGAGAGCGTATTGTTCCAGGCCCAGTAGATCACGAGCCCCGCCGGGAAGCCCGCCAGCATGAAGGTGAAGATCAGCGGCATCCAGTTGAAGATGAGCTGCTGCGTCGGATCCGGCGGCGTCGGGTTCAGCTTCATCTGGAACCACATCGTGATGCCCATGATGATCGGCCAGATGCCGAGCGCGAGATAGTGGCCGAACACCGGCAGCGTGGTCGGATCGTAGTGCAGCAGCCCGAACAGCGTGAACAGATTGGTCGGATCGGGCGCCGAGAGATCCTTGATCCAGCCGAAGAACGGCGCGTGCCGCATCTCGATGGTGACGAACAGCACCTTGTAGAGCGAGAAGAACACCGGGATCTGGATCACCACGGGAAGACAGCCGGCGACCGGATTGATCTTCTCCTTGCGGTATATCTCCATCATCTCCTGCTGCTGCTTCACCTTGTCGTCGGGATAGCGCTCCTTCAGCGCCTGAAGCTGCGGCTGGACCGACTTCATCTTCGCCATCGAGGCGTAGGATTTGTTCGCCAGCGGGAAGAACAAGAGCTTCACGATCACGGTCACGAGCAGGATCGAGATGCCGAAATTGCCGAAGAAGCGGTAGAAGAAGTCGAGACCGAGGAACATCGGCTTGGTGATGAAGTAGAACCAGCCCCAGTCGATCAACAGATCGAAATGGTTCAGCCCGAGCTCCTTGTTGTAGCCGCCGAGCCCCGCGAACGGGAACACGCCGACGACGCCGGCTTCCTTGGCGCCGGCGAACAGCCGTGCGTTCGCGGTCGCGGTGCCGCCGATCGCGACCGTGACGGGGTCGAGCAGATAGTCGGTCTGGTAAGTATGGACGTTGCCGGTGAGGTTCGAGGAGAACCGCGCCTGAAGCTGCGCGCTGGTGTCGGGCAACAGCGCCGAGGCCCAGTATTTGTCCGTCATTCCGAGCCAGCCATTGGTGGCCTTGAAGCTCACCGACTTGGCTTCGTCGATCTTCTTGTAGGCATATTCCTGCAAGCCATCGAGATAGCCGATCAGGCCTTCGTGCAGGATGTAATAGCCCGACACCTGCGGCGTGCCGTGGCGCGAGATCAACGCGAACGGATAGAGCGTGACCGGCGTGTTGCCGACATTGCTCACGTCGTCCTTGATGGTGAAGAGATAGTGGTCGTCCACCGAGATGGTGCGGCGGAAGGTGAGGCCTTCGCCATTGTCCCACTTCAGCACTGCAGGCGATGTCGGCGTCAGGCTGCCGCTACTCTCCTGCTGCCAGACGGTCTGGGCATCAGGCAGCTTCGCCGTCACGCCAGTTGCCGCCACCCAGCCGAATTCGGCGTAATAGGGTTCTGCCGTGCCGGACGGCGAATACAGAATGATCGGCGGCGATTTCGGGTCGACGGTCTCGCGGAACTGCAGCAGCGCGAGGTCGTCGATGCGGCCGCCCTTCAGCGAGATGCTGCCGGCGAGGCGCGGCGTGTCGATCTTCACGCGCGGGCTCGCGGCAATCGCGGTGTCGCGGCTGACGGTCGGCTGGGCCTGCTGGTTCCCACCCGGCGCGGTGGTCGGCGCAGGCGCGTTGCCGGATTGCGGCGTGGCGCCCGGCGTTGCGGACGCCGTCGGCTGCGGATTGGTCTTCTGGAGCTCGGCCTGCGTCTGTTGCTGGGCGCGCTGCTTCTCCATCGCCGGCACGTTGTAGAAATACTGCCAGGCGATCAGCACCAGGCCGGAGAGAATGACGGCGAGGATGGTATTGCGATTGTCAGTCATCACTATGGTCTCGTCATCAATCCGGTTTGCGGCTGGCGGCTGGGCCGGGGCTTGGATCGGGCTTTGGCCCGCGTCCCCTTGCCTGTCCCTTGGTTAGGTCCTTTGGCCGTATGCCGCGCGGGCTTCGTGAACGCTATGCGCAGATCGTCGAGCATGGTCGTGAAGTCGCGCGAGAGCGCGTCCCTGCGGCCGACCAGCACGTAATCATGATGGGGTTGCATCGACACCGGATCGAGCCGCTTCACCAGTTCGCGAAGCCGGCGCCGGATGCGATTGCGTTGGGGGGCGTTGCCGTTCTTTTTGGTGACGGTGAAGCCGATCCGGATCGGGCCAGTATCGTCGCGACCGCGGCTTTGCAGGACGAACGCGGGACTATTCACCCGCGCGCCATTGGCAACGGCGAGGAAATCCGCTCGCTGCCTCAGCCGATCCATAATGAAATCCCAAAAAGGGGGTCCGGCTCAGGCGCTCAGACGCTTGCGGCCGCGGGCGCGGCGGGCAGCCAGAACCTTGCGACCGCCGGCGGTCGCGAGACGGGCCCGGAAGCCGTGGCGGCGCTTGCGCACCAGTTTGCTGGGTTGATAAGTCCGCTTCACGGGTTTTTCTCCGCTGACCGGGCAATTTGCCTGTAGAATTGATGATAAAGTCCGGAAGATGCGGCCCAAAATGAGCCATTTCCGGCCCCAGAAGAGCCGCTCCCGGTGTCGCACCGGGTCATCGCGGACAATTTGGCCGGCTTATAAGGGAGCGTCTTGTTTTCGTCAACGCCGCAGGACCGCGCAGTTCCGGTGAATATCACTGTTTCGTTGGGGTTTTTAACCCTTGAGGTGGCGAGTAGCGGTATCAGCGCCTACATCCCACCTCGGCAGATTAGCGATCTGTAATTTGACCACCCGCCTGGGCGGGACGCATCCTCCATCCGTCGAGTTCTATCAGAAAGCCAGCAGGGGCGAATTTCGTGGTAGCGACAGACCTCCAGCAGCCGACCCAAGATCTGGATCGAGATCTGGATCGAGATCCGGACCCGCCAGCGGACCAGCCGGTGACGCGATCTCGCGGACCGGATGGGCTCGGTCTGTCCGGCAAGCTGCTGCTGCTGACCGTCCCCCTGGTGATGATCGCGGCCGTCCTGCTCTATGTGCCTGCGATCGCCAACTTCTGGGTCAACCGGCTCAACGACCGCGTCGCCGCGGCCAACACGGCAGCGCTGGTGCTCGATGCGGCGCCGCTCGGCATGGTGCCGGATTCGCTGTCGCGGGAAATCCTCAAAAGCATCAATGCGCGCGCGGTCGCGATCAAGATGGGCCAGCAGCGCCGTCTGCTCGCCAGCGACAACCTGCCTGCCACGATCGAGCACGACATCGACCTGCGCGACATGACGGTGTGGCAGGCCATCACCGGCTCGTTCCAGATGATGCTCGAGACCGGCAACCAGCCGATCCGCATCGTCGGCCCCGGTGTCGGCAACGCCCAGTTCATCGAGATCGTGACCGACGATCTGCCGCTGCGGCAGTCGATGTACCGCTTCTCCCGCAATGTCGTGGTGGTCGCGCTGATTATCGGCATTCTGACCGCGGGCCTGGTCTATCTCGCGCTGCATTATCTGTTCGTGCGGCCGATGCGGCGGCTGACTGCGAGCCTGGTCGGCTTCCACGAGAACCCCGAGAGCTCGGCGCGGATCATCGTGCCGAGTCAGCGCAGCGACGAGATCGGCGTCGCCGAGCGCGAATTGTCGGACATGCAGCGCGACCTGATGTCGATGCTGCATCAGAAGAGCCGGCTCGCCGCCCTCGGTCTCGCCGTCTCCAAGATCAACCACGATCTGCGCAATCTGCTGGCCTCGGCGCAACTGCTGTCTGACCAGCTTGCCAGCGTGCCCGATCCGCGGGTGCAGCGTTTTGCGCCAAAGCTCGTGCGCTCGCTCGAGCGCGCCATCGCCTTCTGCCAGTCGACGCTGTCCTACGGCCGCGCCCAGGAGGCCGCGCCCGACCGCCGCATGATGCTGATCGAGCCGGTCGTGCTGGAGGTGCGCGAGACCGCGGGTCTTGCCAACGACGCCTCGATTGCCTGGGTCGCCGCGATCGAGCGCGGGCTCGCCGTCGATGCCGATCCCGACCAGCTGTTCCGCGTGCTGCTCAATCTCGTGCGTAACGCCGCTCAGGCGCTGGAGAGCCATGCCTCCGGCGACGGCGGCCCGCAACAGATCCGGATCACCGGCAAGCGCGAGGGCGCCGTCGCCATCCTGGAGGTCTCCGATACTGGTCCGGGCGTGCCCCAGCGAACCCGGGAGCATCTGTTCGAGGCGTTCCAGACCTCCGGCCGCCCCGGCGGCAGCGGGCTCGGCCTCGCCATCGCCGCCGAGCTCGTCCGTGCCCATGGCGGCGACATCCATTTGGTCGAAGGCACCATCGGCGCCACCTTCCGGATCGTCATCCCCGACCGCCCCGTGGAACTCCTCTCCATCCGCAACGAGCGGGCGCGGGCCTGATCGGCGAGGGCGAGTAAGTGGAATGCCCCAAAATACCGTCGACCCGGACCTTGCCAACGGGAGCAAGAGCGGTTAGTCAGAGCGCTCTTTCGCACCCTCCGGCGCTCGCTGGAGGCTGCGTGCGGGCCCAGCCCGCACCGTTGTTCGCGAAACACGCGCCCGTAGCTCAGCTGGATAGAGCATCAGACTACGAATCTGAGGGTCGGACGTTCGAATCGTTCCGGGCGCGCCATTCTGCCCCCCGTGCAGAATAGAACTGCGATGCTCCTCAAGCGGCAATCTGCTCTAGGCCGCCAGATTATGCTTTTCGTCCCCGATCAGACGGACCCGGCTGCGGCCGGCGGCCTTCGCGTCATAGAGCGCGATGTCGGCTTCCGCGAACAGTTCGACGATTCGCCGGCGGTGCGGGCGACCAACCAGAGCAGCTCCGATCGAGGCGCCGACTTCGAGGCGAAGACCGTTCCAGAACAGCGGACGGCTCAACATCATGACGGTCTGTTGCAGCACGCGCGCGATCCGCGCGGGATCTTTCGGAGCGCGCAGGATGATCGCGAATTCGTCGCCACCGAGCCGGCCGACCAGACCGGCATTGTGGAAGGCCCGCCGCAGACGCTGCGCGACCTCGCACAGGCATGCGTCTCCAGCCAGATGGCCGAATGTGTCGTTGAGCTTCTTGAAGCCGTCGAGGTCGATCAGAGCGAGTGCCGACGCAAATCCGTGATTCAGACTGTCGTTGACGACCTCGCGATAACGGGCCTGAAAAACGGCGCGGTTGGCGAGCCCGGTGAGCGGATCGGTTTCGGCCTGCTGCCGCAGGCTCTCTATCGCCTGTCGGTCGGAGGTGACGTCCTGCTTGGAGCCGAAGATCCGCACCGGCCTGCCGTCCTCCCGCACCGCGTTGATCGAGAGCCGCATCCAGCGCTTTTCACCGCGCCAGGTTCTGATCTCGGTGTCGAGCGTGACCGGGCAACCGCTCCGGATCACCTCGGCACGCGCGAGCTCCATGTGGCGCCGGGATTCGTCGATGTAGAGATCAACGATGCTGGCGCGCCGCAGCGGATTGCCCGCGGGATAGCCGAAGATGTCGTAGACGCCCTGGGTCCAGCTCAGGCGCTCCGTCGCGAGGTCGCATTCCCAGGCGCCGATGCGAGCGGCATTCAGAGCCTGATCATAGAGTCGTACGCGCACCTCATCCGGCAAAGTCGAGGCAGCATGGTCTTCTCTCATCGACGATCCGGCAGCATGTCGCGATTTTGCCCAAGTCGTTAAAGGCTAGGGCTGCTGCGTTAACGAACCCTATATATCCGGCTCGAGGATCTCAGCTTCAACGACCGAATGCCGTGGTCAGCACCCGCAATTCGTCCCGTACGCGATCGAGCACACACTCGTATTCACGCGTTTCGGTCTGCCGGAACAGCCGCACGCTCGGATACCAGGGGCTGTCCGCGCGATCGAGCAGCCAGCGGTAGTCGGGTGTCCATGGCAGCAGGATCCAGGTCGGACGTCCCAGGGCGCCGGCGAGATGGGCAACGCTGGTGTCGACCGTGATCACGAGATCAAGACAAGCGACCAATGCGGCGGTCTCGGCGAAGTCGGTGAGGTCGGCGGTCAGGTCGGCAATGTCGCCTCTCCTGCAGAACCGCCGCATCATGCGGGCGCGGAGCCTTCTGCAGGCTGACATAGCTGGCGTCGACGTCGAGGATACGGGACAGCGTTCGCAGCGGGATCGAGCGCGTCTCGTCGTTCACGTGGACTGGATCGCCGGACCAGGCCACGCCGACCCGGAGCCTGGTGCGAGGACCAAGACGATTCTCCCAGGCCTGAACAAGGCTGTCCGGAGGGGCCGGCAGATACGCTCCCGACGGGATCGTATCGAGACCGGTCTTGAAGGCGAGCGGCAGGCTGGATATCGGGCAGTGCAGATCGAAAGCCGGCAGCGTGCCCACCGCCGACCGCGGAACACAAAGCGATGCACCATTCAGCGTCGACATCAGCCGATGCAGCGGGTCTTGCACGACCAGAATAACGCGTGCACCGCGCTCCGCCAGCATGGGGACGTAGCGGACGAAGTGAATGGTGTCGCCTAGTCCCTCGTCCGCCGCGACGAGGACAGTCTTTCCCTCAACGCTTTCTTCCCCGAGCCACATCGGTCGGTGAAACTGAGGGTGTCTCGCCGAAGGCAGCTTCAATCGGGCCTGGTGTCCGCGCCAGCCGGCTTCGAGATTGCCGGTCAGGAGATGCACCAGAGACACATTCCACTCGGTCACCGTACTGCTCAGCCCGAGCGACTTCATGCGATCCGACAGCGCGAAGACCTCGTCGAAACGATGAAGGTGGAAAAGCGCGACCAGTCTGTTGTCGAAGGCATCGACGAAGCGCGGCTGAATCTCGATGGCCTTGTCGAACCATGCCAGCGCCTCTTCGTTCCTGCCGAGCCGCCGCAATGAAAGACCGAGATTGTTGCAGATCTCGGCATTTTGGGGATCGAGCTGGTGCGCCCGCCTGCCGTCGGCCGCGGACTCCTCGAACCGCTTCAGGCCGTAGAGAACCCATGCACGAGTCCGTAGCGTCGTGGCATGGTTCGGGAACAGGCTGTCGCCGAGATCAAGACAGGCAATCGCCTCCTCGTTGCGACCTAGTTTGTGGAGCACAACCCCGCTCTTATACAGGGCGTCGTGATGATGTGGATTGAGCTTGAGCGCGTGTTGAAAGCTCAGGAGAGCTTGATCGAGGCGCGCAAGCTGAATGAAGATGTCGCCGCGCTGTCGCCACAGCTCGGCATTCTCAGGCCGAAGCTGTATCGCCTTGTTCAGAACGTTGAGGGCTTCGTCGCAGCGCCCATATTGCTGCAGGACCGTCGCGAAGCTCGCCAGATATTCGGGCTTCGGTGCGCGCTGGATCGCGCCGACGATCCATTGCAGCGCATCGTTGTATTGCCTGGCGTCGAGAAACAGCAGCCCCATCAGATGCTGGGCGTCGGTGTGCTCCGCATCGATTTCGAGGGCCTGCTGGTAGCAGGAGCGGGCGTCGAGATGCCGTCCGTCCTTGAAATGTGCAAGGCCCGCTTCGCAGAAGGCGGCTGCTGTGCTCATCGCTGCTCAAGTCCCGTTCATGGCGAACGTCCACCTCGGTGGCGGCAGCGGCTTCTGACGGGCGCAACCCCGCCTCTTTGGCGTCGCGGTTGCTTCGACTTCAACAGGAGGAGATTGTGCGAGGCTTGCGGCGAAGTCATCCGAGTCTGCTTGTATCCTAACCGCTGGGATCAGGAAGGGGCGCAGCCGGCGAGCCGATGGCAGGGGATGTCGCATGAGCCTGCGGGGCCGGCACCTTCTTCCGCCGCCGCAGCCTGTCCAGGATCAGGTACATCGCCGGCGTCGAGTAGAGCGTGAAGAGCTGGGCAACGACCAGGCCGCCCATGATGGTGATGCCGAGCGGCTGGCGGATCTCGAAACCCGGGCCGGTGCCGAAGGCGATCGGGACCGCGCTGAGGAATGCCGCCAGCATCGTCATCGTGATCGGCCGCGCCCGCAGCCGCGCTGCGAGCAGGATGGCGTCGTGGGCGTTGAAGCCGCGGTGCCGTTCGGCTTCGAGGGCGTAGTCGACCATCATGATGGCGTTCTTCATCACCATGCCGACCAGCAGGATGCAGGCGATGGTGGTCACCAGCGTGAACTGCGTACCCGTCGCCCACAGCGCGACCAGCGCGCCGAAGGTGGTCGGCGGCAAGGTCGAGAGAATGGTCAGCGGATGGACGTAGCTCTCGTAGAGCATCCCGAGCGCGATGTAGATCGCGATCAGGGCCGCCGCAAACAGCGCCGCCTGCTTCACGATCGACTTGTCCGCCTCCTTGGCCTCGCCACGGAATTCCGCCTTGATGTCATCGGGCAGCTTTGCGTCGGCCTCTTCCTTGCGGATCGAGGCGATGGCGTCGCCGATCGACGTGCCGGGCTTGATGTCGAACGAAATCGTCGCGGCCGGAAACTGGGCGCTGTGGCGGACCCACATCGCCGCATGCGCGCGCTGCGGCCGGGTCAAGGCCGTCAGCGGCACTGCGCGGCCGTTGGCGCTCGGCACGTAGATCTGGCTCATCGAGCCGGGGTCGCTCGCCGCCTGCGGCTCGACCTCGAAGATCACGCGCGCATAATTGGTCGGGAGGAACAGCAGATTGATCTGGCGCTGGCCAAAGGCGTCGTTGGTCGTGTTGTCGACCGCAACCGGCGTGACGCCGAGCATCGCCGCGCGCAGGCGGTCGATGGTCAGGCCGGCCTGCAGGCCGCCGGTCTCCCAGCTCGCGATGACATCGATGACTTGCGGAATGCCGCGGACGCGGCGGATCATGTTCTCCGCGGCGCGCAGCACCTGCTCCTCGTCGATGCCCCACATCGTATATTGATAACGCGAGCCGCCGGACTGAACGCCGAGATTGAGGTCCTGCAGCGGCACGAAGAAGACCCGGACGCCGTCGATGCGATTCATGCGTTCGCGCAAGCGCGAGATCACCTGCTGGATCGACAGCTTGCGGATTTCGGCGGCTTGAGCGCGACCAGCATCTGCCCGATGCTGAGCGCGTTGCCATTGCCCTCGCCGATGTAGGACGTCAGACCTGAGATTGCGGGATCTTGCAGGATAGCTGCGCCGACCGCGCGCTGCCGGTCCTCCATGGACAGGAACGAGATGTTCGACGGAGCCACGGTCCGCACGAACATCACGCCGGTGTCCTGGGTCGGCATGAAACCTTTCGGCAGCTGCAGATAGAGCCAGACGTTGGCTCCCGTCAGCGCGGCGATCATCAGGACGGTGAGAAAGTGGTGGCGCAGCGTCCAGTCGAGACTGCGGCCATAGAAGGCGCGGTGTTCGGGGGCCGCGTCGGGATTATGCAGCTTCTGCCGGCCGCGGTCCAGCAGATGTCCGCACATCATCGGTATCAGCGTCAGCGAGATCGCCGCCGAGGAGACGATGGCGACCACCAGCGTCACGCCGAACTCGCGGAAATAGCGTCCGACGACGTCAGGCATGAACAGGATCGGGATCAGCGCCGCGATCAGCGCGACGGTGATGGCGACCACCGTGAACGCCATCTGGCGGGCGCCGTTGATGGCGGCCTGCAGCGCCGGCTCGCCGTCGGACATGCGCCGGATGATGTTCTCGATCATGACGATCGCGTCGTCCACGACGAAGCCGGCGGCGATGGTCAGCGCCATCAGCGACAGATTGTCCAGGCTGAAGCCGCACAGGCTCATCACGAACAGGGTTGCGGCCAGCGAGACCGGGATGGTGATGCTAGGGATCACAGTGGCCCAGAAGCGCCGGAGGAACAGCGCGATGACCAGCACGACGAGCGCAGAGGCGATCACCAGCGTAAGCTTGACGTCGTTCACGGCGGCCCGGATCAGCGTGGTGCGATCGTAGATCGTATGCAGCTTGATGCCGGGCGGCAGCCAGCGCTGGATTTCCGGCAGCTCGGCCTTGATGGCGTCGACGGTCTCGACGATGTTGGCGTCGGATTGCTTATAGACGAACAGAACGATGCCGCGCTCGGTGCCGTACCAGCCGGCGAGACGGTTGTTGATGACGCTGTCGGTCACCCACGCGACGTCGCCGAGGCGGACCGGGGCGCCGTTGCGCCAGGCGAGCACGATATCGCGATATTCGGAGGCTTGCAGCAGCTGGTCGTTGGCCTCGATGGTGAGGCGTTGGCCGTCGACCGAGACCGCGCCCTTCGGCAGGTTCTGCGATGCATTCAGGACGGCGACGCGCGCCGCTTCCAGCGACAGGTTCATCGCGGCGAGGCGCGCCGGCGGCACCTGGATGCGCACCGCGCTGCGCTCGGCGCCGGTGACGTTGATCTGCGCGACGCCCGGCAGCTGCGACAGTTTTGGTGAGATCACGCCGTCGGCAAGGCTGTAGACCTCGCCGGGCGTGAACACGTCGCTGGTCAGGGCGAGCGCCATGACCGCGGCGCCCGCGGGATTGGCCTTCCAATAGGTCGGTGGCCAAGGTCCCTTCGGCAGGTTCGGCCCTGCCGAGTTGATGGCAGCCTGGACCGCCCCGGCCGCGGCATCGATGTCGACGGAGAGCTCGAACTGCACCGTAATGCTGGTGCCGCCCATGGCGCTGAACGAGGTGATTTCCGTCACGCCCGGGATGAGCGCGAGCGTGGTCTCGATCGGCTGCGATAGCGCGTTCGCGACCGTGACCGGGCTCGCGCCGGGGAACGGCGCGTAGATTCCGATCGTGGGCCGCTCCACCGCCGGCACGGAGGCGATCGGCAGACGGAAATAGGCGACGCAACCGAGCAGGAACACGCCGATCATCAGCAGCGTCGTCGCCACCGGCCGCAGCACGAATTGCGCGGTGATGCTCACGGCGCCGGCTGCTCGGCTTGCGGCAGCGCCGCCGGACCATCGGCGGATCGCCATCCAAACCTCGCGCGGAGCGAGGCAAACGCCAGATAGACGACCGGCGTGGTATAGAGCGTGAGAACCTGCGAGACGATCAACCCGCCGACGATGGCGATGCCGAGCGGCTGGCGCAGCTCGGAGCCGGTGCCCGAGCCGATCGCCAGCGGCAGCGCCCCGAACAGCGCCGCCATCGTCGTCATCATGATCGGACGGAAGCGGAGAATGCAGGCCTGCCGGATGGCGTCGAAAGAGGACGCGCCGTCCTCGCGTTCGGCCGCGAGGGCGAAATCCACCATCATGATGGCGTTCTTCTTGACGATGCCGATCAGCAGGATGATGCCGATCAGCGAGATCAGATTGAGATCCTGCCGGTACAGCATCAGCGCCAGCAAGGCGCCGATGCCTGCCGACGGCAAGGTCGACAGGATCGTGATCGGGTGGATGTAGCTCTCATAGAGCATGCCGAGGATCAGATAGACCGTCACGATCGCGGCGAGCAGCAGCCATTTCTCGTCGGCGAGCGAGTTGGCGAACTCGGCGGCGGTGCCGATCAGCTTGGTCGTGACCGCATCCGGCAGTCCGATCTCGCGCTCGGTCTGGCGCAGCGCCTCCGTCGCCTGACTCAGCGAAACGCCCTCGGCCAGGTTGAACGAGATCGTGGTGGCGGGAAACAGGCCCTGGTGCGAGATCAGCAGCGGCGCGTGCTGCCGCTCGATCCGTGCGAAGGCCGACAGCGGCACCGGCGTGGAGGCCTTGCTGAAGGCGCCGCTGAAGCCGCTGGTCTGCTGGTCGATGGTGCTGGCCTGGGCCGCTGCCGCGGTCAGGTAGATCTTGCCGAGGACGTCGGGATCGTTACGAAGCGCCGGATCGACCTCGAGGATCACGTGATACTGGGTGAGGGGGCCGAACACGGTTGCGATCTGGCGCTGTCCGAACGCGTCATACAGCGTCTGGTCGATCGTGTTCAGGCTGACGCCATAGCTCGCCGCGAGCTGGCGGTCGATGGTGACGGACATCTGCAGGCCTTCGTCCTGGCGGTCGTCGGCGACGTCGGCGAGCTCCGGGCGCTTGCGCAGCGCCTCGACCAGACGCCGGCTCCAGAGCCGAAGCTCGTCCTCGTCGAGGTCCTGCAGCGCATACTGGTATTGCGTGCGCGCGACGCGCGATTCGATCTGCAGGTCCTGCGCCGGTTGCAGGTGCAGCGTGATGCCGTGCACGCCCTCGACCGCATGCTGCAGCCGCGCCATGACGGTGGCTGCGGATGATTTCCGCGCGTCGGGGCTGCCGATATCGATATAGAGCCGGCCGCTGTTCAGCGTCGTGTTGACGGATCCGATGCCGACGAAGCTGCCGACGGTGACGACGTCGCCGTCGCGCGCGATCACGGCAGCGAGCTGCTGCTGCCGCTCGGCCATCGCCGCAAAAGAGATATCTTGGGCAGCATCACTGGTGCCGATCAGGAGACCCGTGTCCTGCAAGGGCAGAAAGCCCTTGGGGATGGCGACGTACAGCATCCCGGTTGCGACCAGGGTGAGCAAGGTGAACACCAGAGTGAGCTTGCGGTGTCTCAGCACCCAGTCCAGCCCCCTCAGGTAGAAGCTCGCGGACGCGTCGAAGCCGCGCTCGCTGATGCGGAACAGCCAGCCGTGCTGCGCATCGGGGTCCTCGCGCTGCAGGAGCTGCGCGCACATCATCGGGGTCAGCGTCAGCGAGACCAGCCCGGAGATGACGACCGCAAAGGACAGCGTGATCGCGAATTCCCGGAACAGCCGGCCGACCACGCCGCCCATCAGGAGCAGCGGGATGAACACGGCGATCAGCGAAACCGTCAGCGAGACGATGGTGAAGCCGATTTGTCGCGCGCCCTTCAGGGCCGCCTCGAGCGGATCCTCGCCGTCCTCGACATAGCGCGCGATGTTCTCGATCATCACGATGGCGTCGTCGACCACGAAGCCCGAGGCGATGGTCAGTGCCATCAGCGAGAGATTGTCGAGGCTGAAGCCGCACAGCGCCATCGCGCCGAAGGTTGCGACCAGCGAGACCGGCAGCGTGACGCTCGGGATCACGGTGGCCCACAGCTTGCGCAGGAAGATGAAGATCACGAGCACGACGAGGGCGACCGTCAGCACCAGCGTGAACTGCACGTCGTGGATCGCGGCCCGGATCGTCGTGGTGCGGTCGCTGACGACCGAGATCTTCAGCGCCGCGGGGAGCGAATCCTGGAGCTTCGGCAGGACGCCCTTGATGGCATTCACCACCTCGATCGTGTTCGCGCCGGGCTGGCGCTGGATGTCCAGCAGCACGGCGCGCTCGCCCTGGAACCAGGCCGCCTGCTCGGAATCCTCGACACCGTCGATGGCGCTGCCGACATCGCGCAGCAGCACCGGCGCGCCGTTGCGATAGGCGATCACCGCATCCTGATAGGCCTCCGCGGTGAAGAGCTGGTCGTTGGTGTCGACGTGAAAAGCCTGCCTCGGACCGTCGAGCGACCCTTTCGGATTGTCTGCGGTGGTGGCGGCGATGCCGCGGCGGACGTCGTCGAGCGACATGCCGAGCCCGGCAAGCCGGGCCGGATTCATCTGCAGCCGTACGGCCCGGGTCTGTCCGCCCTCGATGCTGACGGCGCCGACGCCCGGGATCTGCGACAGTTTTGGCACCAGAATGGTCGCGGCGTGATCATTGGCCTCGTGCAGCGGCATCGTCCTGGAGGTCAGCGCCAGGATCAGCACCGGCGTGTCGGCCGGATTGACCATGCGATAGGTCGGCGGGCTCGGCAGCTGCTCGACCGGAATCCAGCCCGCTGCCGCATTGATCCGCGCCTGCACGTCCTGCGCGGCCGCGTCGATCTTGCGCGACAGATCGAACTGCAGCGTGATCTGGCTGTAGCCATAGGAGCTGGTCGAGCTCATGTCCGTCAGCCCCGAGATCGTGCCGAAATAATGCTCCAGCGGCGCGGTGATCGAGGTTGCGACGACGGTGGCCGAGGCGCCGGGATAGCGCGTCACCACCTGGATGGTGGGGAAGTCGACATTCGGCAGCGGCGCGATCGGCAGCTCACGGTAGCCGAGCATGCCCAACAGCACGACCGCGACGATCATCAGCGTCGTTGCGATCGGCCGGAGGATGAACGGCGCGGACATGGCGGACCTCAGTCAACGCGCGGCTCGGAGCGCGGCTGAGTGGCCGGCTGCGCCTTGGCGGTCGGCGTCTGGCCCTCGATCGTGATGCGGGAGCCGTTCTCGAGCCGGTAATAGCCGTCGGTGACGACGCGCTCGCCCTTGGCGAGGCCGCGCTCGATCATCGCGCGTCCGTCAAAAATCTGCCCGATCGTGACCGGCCTGAAGGCCGCCGTATCGTCCGCCTTCGCGACCCAGACGAAATCGCCGCGCGGCCCGTGCCGCACGGCGATCCCGGGCGCCGTGATCGCGTTCTTGCGCGTGTCCACGGTGATCCGTCCGTTGGCAAAATTGCCCGGCCAGAGTTTCAGTGCCTTGTTGGGAAACGTCGCCTTCAGCTTGATCGTGCCGCTGGCCTGGTCGACCTGGTTGTCGACCAGCGTGATCGTGCCCTTGTCCAGTTCGGTGGTATTGTCGGCCGTGAGCGCGACCACCGGCGCATCGGCCTGGCCGAGGTTGAGACGGGTCTGGCCGACGGCGACCGCGGCCAGGGTGAAGATCACCGAGATCGGCTGCAATTGCGTGACGGTGACGATGGTCGTGGGCGACACCGCGCGCACGTAATTGCCCTGGTCGACCTGGCGGATGCCGAGCCGTCCGCTGAGCGGCGCGCGGACATTGGTGAAGCCGAGCTGCGTGCGCGCATATTCGATTTGGGCGTCGTCGTTCCGAACCTGCGCCTTGTACTGCTCGACCAGCGCATGCTGCTGGTCCACCACCTGCCGGGAGATCGCGGCGGCTTTCTGGATCAGCCCGTCATAGCGCTCCATCTCGATCTGGGCGCCATCGAGCAGCGCCTGATCCTTCTGCCTCACCGCGACCTGTTGATCGAGCTGCGCCTGGAACGGGCGCGGATCGATCACTGCGAGGATGTCGCCTTGTTTGACGTCCTGCCCTTCCTGGAACAGGATCTGGACGATCTCGCCGTCGACCCGGCTCTGCACGTTGACGGTGTTGTAGGCCTGGATCGTGCCGATGCCGGTCAGATAGATCGGGACGTCCTCTGCCTTCGCGGCGGCGACCTTGACGGCAACCGGCGGCCGTGCCGCAGGCGCAGCGGCCGCACCTTGCTCCGCCTCCGCCGCCGGCACGAAGGGAAGCGCGAACGGAAGCTTGATGTCATGCCTGAGATAATAGCCGGCATAGCCCGCCGGCAACACGACCAGCGCGGCGATGAGGAGTTTTGCTGTCCGTCTCACGTTCAAACCCATCACCCCAGCCGCCCGCCGGCGCCCGGCCCATTGTCCCGGGACGGAACGTGTTAGCGCGAAGCAACCTGACGTTGATCTCCGCCAAGGTCAATGTGCTACCATGCGTAACATTAGCACGTGTAGCGGATCGAGATCAACGGCGCCCGCGTTGATGAACGTCTGTCTTGCTGATGGATTTGCCGGGCCGGCTCCCGGGGGCGCCTTACACGACCTCGACGGTCGCCGCGTCGAACTGGGTGCCGGCGCCGCGATGGCGGGCCAGCACCTCGCCTGATAGCTCCGACACCGCGTTTTGCGCGGTGCCATCCAGCATCGCGCGGACGCGCTGGCTTGATGCCGCCAGCAGGCCGGGATCGAGCTTGCCCTGGTCGACGCCGTCGATGATCGACCGGGCAAGGCCGCGGGCGCGTTCGGTGTCGGTCAGATGCGAGCAGATCATCAGCATGTCGTTGCCGGCCGCCATGAAGCGCGCGCCGGAATCCGGCGCGTCCAGCCGGCCCGCCATTGCGCGCATGCCGACGTCGTCGGACACGATCACGCCGCGGAAATTCATCGCCTCGCGGAGCAGCCCGTGCGTGATCGCGCGCGACAGCGTCACGGGATCGTTGGGGTCGAGCTTCCGGTACAGGATGTGCGACGTCATGATCATCCCGATGCCATCGGCGATCGCGGCGGCAAACGGCAGCAGCTCGCGCGCCTTGATCTGGTCGAGGTCGAGATCGAGCACCGGCAATTCATGATGCGAATCGACCTGCGTGTCGCCGTGTCCCGGAAAATGCTTGCCGCAGGCGCGGACGCCGCGGCGTTCCATCGCCTTCGTGAACGGCAGCATCGACTTGATGACCTCGTCGGCCGAGCGGCCGAGGGCGCGCTCGCCGATCACGGGATTGGCGGGGTTGCTGTGAATGTCGAGCACCGGCGCAAAATTCAGATTGCAGCCGAGCGATGCGAGCTCGACGCCCATGGCGTCGCCGACCTGCTCCGCGGTGCCGGCCCAGCGCGCCGCATACGAAAAGCGCGTGATCGGCGCCGGCGTGCGGCAGACGCGTCCGCCTTCGTGATCGATGGCGATGAACTGCTTGTCGCGCTGCGAGGCGTCGCGGATGGCGGCGATCAGGTCCCGGTGGATCGACAGCCACTCCCGATAGGGCAGATCGTGGCGGAAATTGCTCTTGTAGAGGATGACGCCGGCGGGCCGGAGATCCCGCAGCAGCGCGCGGTCGCGGTCATCGAGCACGCTGGTCGGCCGCAGGCCGATGAAGAAATGGTCACCGACCGTTGCAAGGAGGGAATCGCTCATCCGCCGGGGCCGCCGCCAATCGTTGGGTTGATTGAGATGGAGCTGGACGCAACGCGAACAGTCAGCCCCTGCGCGAGCTTTCGAACCGCCCGCTTCGTCATCTCAATATTTCAAATTTCCTCAACGGAATCAATCTTCAAATCAAACGTCACGGGCAGCTGCGCCGGCAAGGTCGGCGTTGATCGCCTTGCCGGCGCGATATTCTCACGCCACGGCCAGCGCCGGCTGGGCCGGCTGCCGGCCGATCATCAGCGACAGCACGGCCGCTATGATGCCGGTCGCGCCCGCGATCATGAAGGCTTGCAAATAGTCGCCCTGCGAAGACCGCATGAAGCCGGCGAAGAAGGCGGCGCAGGCCGCCCCGAGCTGATGGCCGGCGACCACCCAGCCGAAGATCAGCGGCGCGTTCTTGTCGCCGAAGGCTTCGTTGGCGATGCGCACGGTCGGCGGCACGGTCGCGATCCAGTCGAGGCCGTAGAACACCGCGAACACCGACAGGCTGACGAAGGAGAAGTCCGAGTAGGGCAGGTAGATCAGCGACAGCCCGCGCAGGCCGTAATAGAAGAACAGCAGCTTACGCGGATCGAAGCGGTCGGTGAGCCAGCCAGACAAGGTGGTGCCGAACAGGTCGAAGAATCCCATCAGCGCCAGCAGGCTCGCGGCCTGCACCTCGAAGATGCCGTGGTCGCCGCAGAACGCGATCAGGTGGGTGCCGACGAGGCCGTTGGTGGTGAAGCCGCAGATGAAGAACGTCGCGAACAGGAACCAGAAGGTCGGCGCCTTGGCGGCGCGCACGAGGTTGCTGATCGCGGCGACGAACGGATTGCCCTGCGCTGGCTGCGCTGGCTGATCCTCATGCGGGCTGCCATAGGAGCGCAAGCCGATCGCGGCCGGCCGCTCCGGCACCAGCACGTAGACCAGCGGAATCAGCGCCGCGCTGCATGCGGCGACCGTCAGCACCACCGGCTTCCAGCCGCCCCATTCGACCAGCGCTGCGAGACCGGGCATGAAGATGAGCGTGCCGGTGGCGGTGCTCGCGGTCAAAAGCCCCATGACCAGGCCGCGATTGGTGGTGAACCAGCGATTGACGATGGTGGCGCCGAGCACGTTGGCGACCGCGCCGGAGCCGATGCCGGACAGCAGTCCCCAGGTCAGGAACAATTGCCACGACGCGGTCATGAAATAGCTCGCGGCGGTCGATGCCGACATCAGCGCCAGCGCCCCGAGGACCGTGCGGCGGATGCCGAAGCGCTGCATCACGGCGGCGGCGAACGGACCCGCGAGGCCGTAGAGGAAGATGCCGACCGCGGCCGACGACGAGACCACGCTGACGTCCCAGCCAAAGGCCTTCTGCAGCGGAAGCATCAGCACGCCGGGCGTCGCGCGCAGGCCGGCGGAGAACAGCAGCGCCAGGAAGATCACGGCAACGACCACGAAGACGTAATTCGGGCCGAACGGCCGCCGGGACACAGGGGAGGATTGAACCGAAGCTGGGGGCATGTTACTTACCGGTACGTATTGCGATGCGGTACCAATACGTACCGGTCAGTAACATTGTCAAGCCCAAACCCAAGCTCATGCCGAAGGTCGGACGAAACCAGATGCCGAAGAAAGCCGAAAAATCCGCAGACGCGCCGCTCCGGGCCGCCGACCGGATTCGCGCCTCCGCCAGCGAGCTGTTCTACCGCGAGGGCATCCGCGCTGTCGGCGTCGACGAGGTGGTCGACCGGGCCGGCGTGACCAAGCCGAGCCTCTATCGCAGCTTTGCCTCCAAGGACGACCTCGCTGCCGCCTATTTGCGCGACTATGATCTGAACTTCTGGGAAAATTTCGAGCGCCCCGGCGGCAAGACCTACGGCAATGCGCGCGATCACGTGCTTGCCTATGTCAGCCAGCTCTCCTCGCGCGCCGTCGCCAAGGGTTATCGCGGCTGTGGGCTGAGCAACGCCGCGGTGGAATATCCCTCGCGCGACAATCCCGCACGCCAGGTCGCCGAAGCGCACAAAAAGGTCTTCCGCAAGCGACTGCGCGAACTGGCAGCCGCCATGGGTGCCCGCAACCCCGCCGTGCTCGGCGACGCCCTGCTGCTGTTGATCGAAGGCATCTACGTCACCGGCCAGCAATCGGAAGACGGCCCCGCGCAGTCGGCGCTCCCAGCGGCGAAGCTGCTGATCGATGCGAGTGTGAAGGCGGGGTGAGGGAGCCAGGCTATCGCATTGGAAAACACGCCATCCTTCGAGACACCCGCCTCCGGCGGGCCTCAGGATGAGGTCAGGTTTTGCGGCGAGAAATTAGATCCTCATGGTGAGGAGCCCGCCAAAGCGGGCGTCTCGAACCATGCAGGCCCAGCTCTTCCGGCAATCTCCAACGGTCATATTGCGATAGCCCGTGGGTATGCATTTGCCTGACACGGCAGGCCGCGCAGGAACTTTCCACTTTTGCCCGGCGTTGCACCGGCGGCTCGCACAAGCGGCCGGTTCGTGAGATGAAGAACTTTTCCAACGCGGAATTTTCCCCGAGGTGATCGAGTTCATGACCACCGCCCTGGAAGCCGCGGTCGCGACCCTGCCGGAGCCGGTGCATTCCTCGCACGTCACCGCGCTTGCCGAGACCATCCTGCGTACTGCTGGCGCCGGAGAGCGTGATGTGGCGAATTTGCAGAGGATTGCCTTGCTGGAGCTGCAACTGGCGCCGCGCAACTGGCGAGACTGACATGAAGACCATAGCCGCCGTTGTCGTTGCCCTCTCTGCCGCCTCGCCGGTTCCTGCCCAGGCTGCCAACTGGACGACCTATCGCATTCCCGAATCCGGAACATCGGTCGACATTCCCACCTCGGTCTTCACTGAACCGTCGGGAAAGCCTGACGGATATGGTCAGCAATTTCGTACGTCAGACGGCAGCGCGGATCTCACCGTGCAAGCCGTTCGCCGCGAACAGGGCATTTCGCCCGCCGCGTTCCTGGCTGCGAAGCAGCCGCCGTCGACGATCGTCTACAGGCGGATCACGCCCGACTTCTTCGTGGTGTCCAGCATCAAACGTGACAAGATCTGGTATGACCGCTGCAACTTCTCGCGTCGCTACATCAATTGCGTGCTGATCCACTATCCCGCGGCGGAGAAGCGGCAATGGGACGAGGTCGTGACGCGCATCAGCCACAGCCTGCGCGGCGGCTGAACCGGATCACGAAACCTGTCGAACCTTACGCGATCGTGATGCCCTGATCCTGATCAATGCGGTGGATTACCGCCACCCCAGCGCCGGAGCCACATGCTTCAAGATCGCCTCGATCGCATGCGCGCAATAGTCGACACCGAGCTGGTTCGGAATCGTCAGCAGCAGCGTGTCGGCTTCGGCGATCGCCTCGTCTTGCTTGAGCTGCTCGATCAGCGCGTCCGGCTCGGCGGCATAGGAGCGACCAAAGATCGCGCGTGTGCGGGGATCGATGAAGCCGATCTGGTCCTCGCCGCCGCGCTCCCCGCCGAAATAGGCCCGGTCGCGATCGTCCATCAGCGCAAAAATGCTGCGGCTGACGGAGACGCGGGCCTCGCGGCTGTGGCCGGCTTCCTTCCACGCCGCGCGATAGGCGCGGATTTGCGCGGCCTGCTGCACGTGAAACGCCTCGCCGGTCTCGTCGTTCTTCAGCGTCGAGCTCTGCAAATTCATGCCGAGCTTCGCGGCCCAGACGGCGGTCGCGTTCGAGCCGGCGCCCCACCAGATCCGTTCGCGCAAACCTTCGGAGTGCGGCTCGAGGCGCAACAGCCCCGGCGGATTCGGAAACATCGGCTGCGGATTGGGTTTTGCAAAACCCTCGCCGCGCAGGATGTCGAGAAAGACCTCCGCATGGCGCCGGCCCATGTCGGCGTCGCTCTCACCCTCGGCCGGCTGGTAACCGAAATAGCGCCAGCCGTCGATCACCTGCTCGGGCGAGCCGCGGCTGATGCCGAGCTGAAGCCGTCCGCCGGCGATGAGATCGGCGCTGCCGGCATCCTCCGCCATGTAGAGCGGGTTCTCGTAGCGCATGTCGATCACGGCCGTGCCGATCTCGATCCTGCTGGTCCTGGCGCCGACGGCCGCGAGCAGCGGAAAGGGCGAAGCGAGCTGCCGCGCGAAATGATGGACGCGGAAATAGGCGCCGTCCAGCCCGAGTTGCTCGGCCGCGACGGCGAGCTCGATCGATTGCAGCAGCGTGTCGCCAGCCGAGCGGGTCTGCGATTGCGGCGAGGGCGTCCAATGCCCGAAGGAGAGGAATCCGAGTTTTTTCATGGAGGCAATCTAGGGACGATCCGGCCCGTTTGCGATGGGCCGCGTTGAGGGAAATTTGCTCACGAGTTGGGACGCTGGCCGGGAGGCTAAAGCTTGGAGGAGTTTGTCCGTGCGAGCTTTGGTCGAGGTGACCTGGTCTTGACGTCGTCGGCGGGTTCGGGATGGTCCGCGGCACGCCATTGTCGTGGCGTCAGTCCGGTCCAGCGCCTGAAGGCGTGGGTGAACGCGCTGACTTCGCCATAGCCGAGCAGCCACGCGGTCTGCGAAATCGACAGTTCATCCTTCTTCATATAGCTCTTGGCCAGGTCGGTCTTCAGTTCGTCGAGGATGTCGGTGAAGGTCAATCCTTCTGAGGCGAGACGCCGCGCCAGCGTGCGGTGACTCATGCCGAGTCGGCGTGCAATCTCCTCGGCCCGTGCCTCGCGATGGGGAAGCAGTGGAACGATTGCATTCTCGACGCTCGACCTGAGCAAGACCGCGCCAGACTTCCGGTGCGCCAGCGCCTCCTCGCAATAGGTGACCAGCAGATCGTTCAAATGGTGATCGGCGCTTTCGATCGGCATCGGCCCCACCGATTGCGAGAAAGCGATCTCGTCGACATCGGACCCGAACTCGATCTCGCAACCCAGGAACGACCTGACCTCTGCGGGCGTCGTTCGACGGCGATGCACCGCCTTAAGCCGGCTTGGGACCAGACGGCGATTGGTCAGCGCGCGGTTCATGCGAATGATCGAGGTCAGCCAGAATTCAATCTGATGCCGATCCGATCGCCGTTGCACGCCGACATATCTCAGCGTGATCGTCATGTCCTTCGGGACGAACCGGAGCGAAATCCCCTCATTGGCGAGACGGCAATAGCGCTCGGCCTTCGAGAAGGCTTCGGCGATTGTCCCGGAGGAGGCCGCCACGTAATAGAGCAGGCCAATCTCGCGGAGGTCGAAGTTCTGGGCCAGGTGGAAGCCGAGGCTATCGTCCTGCAGCGCCTCGGCACCAAGCTCCAGAAATCTGATCTGACTTTGGACACTCAGGCGCGCTTTGCGGTCTTCGATCTGCTTGACGGTCAATCCGGCCTTCGACAACAAGCCATCGGCCTTGATGCCGGCTTCCTGCAGGCGCGCCCATACCAAACGGGCGATCCCGCCGGTTGCACTGGGCATGGCTTGCAAATGGGGCGAACGCGCAGCCGGCACACCGAACCCTTTGCTCGTTGCCGCTACGGCCTCGCTCCCCGGGCTCGCCGATCGCGGCATGAAAAATCAAGTTATTGGCTCATGATAACAAGAAACCGGGAGGTGCATGATTTAAATCGGCCGCCTGTCCTCAGGCTGATCTTCGGTTCTCGGGGCAGCCCCTCTTCCCCAAAAGCTCCGAAGGTCTTGATGTCCAGCAGTGACGACGCTGCGCCGCCCATGAACGTGAAGATATTGCGAGGTTATGGAAAGTTGCTCGGAATTCCTCATGTCGCCCATGGCTTCCGGACGGTTGCGCTCGAACGGGTCGGCGATTGTGAGATCACCATGTTCGAAGTCCTGGGAGGGGGCTTGCCCGAAAGCCCGTTGTTCTGGTTGGAACTGTTCGACCTTCGCGTTGATTCGTCGCTCGACAGTCGCGGCTGCCACAACATGAGCGATGCAGTGGCCGCGTTCGAGGACTTCACTTCGCGGGCGAGCCGCTTGACTGAAGCACCGGCGCTCTGCGCGGTCGACTGAAACAGAAGCTGGCTGCATGTGCGGTTTGTGCCACGTGAGATGCCGGCATCTCCATCCCCGCTCTTAACCATTCCATTCGACTCTTACCTGCGAGGCAGGTTTCCACAGCTGTTGCCTTTTGGGTGTTGCCGCGCCGCGACATCCAGGCCCGCTCAACCGGTGTAGACTGGTCGATATCCAGCGCCACTTCCGCTGCCCCGTGGTGAATTGTCGCGCTATTACGTCCAGTTGTGAGTGTTGTCGGTGGTCCGGACAAGTCGCATCAGTGCTCCATCAGCCTTGTTGGCCTTGTCGATTGCAGCAGTCCTTGGCGGCTGTGCGGGACGTCCGTCGCAGGGCGTGCTTGTTCCGACAGCGCAGGTCGCTCCCGGAAACACCAATGTCCCTATCTACGTCGCAACCAATCGCAAGCGATCCGACGTCGATCCGGGCGAGATGTTCAGCGGTGAGCGTTCGGACGAGCTGTCCTTTGCCGAGGTGACGGTCTCGATACCGCCCGATGCCGCGCGGAAGATCGGCGAGGTGCAATGGCCTGCGAGCCTTCCCGGCGACCCCCAGCGGGATTTCACGACCGTTTCAGCGGATTATCTCGACAAGACGCACTTCGCTGCGTCTGTCACCGCGGCGATGAAGCAGTCCGGTCGCACCAAGGTGCTTGTCTTCGTCCACGGCTTCAACAACCGCTTCGATGATGCCGTCTATCGTTTCGCGCAGATCGTGCACGATTCCAAGGTGCCGGTCATTCCCGTGCTTTTCACCTGGCCGTCGCGCGGTGAGCTGAGGCTGCGCGCTTATACTTACGACCGGGAAAGCGCGAATTTTTCGCGGGACGCGCTCGACAATCTGTTGAGCACGCTTGATAGCTCCCCCGGCGTCTCCGAAGTCTATCTGCTGGCTCATTCCATGGGCAATTGGATCGCACTGGAAGCGTTGCGTACGCGTGCGATCCGTGGCCCGGCTGTTGCGTCGAGGCGCAGCAAGCTGAAAAATGTGATGCTGGTGGCTCCCGACGTGGACGTCGATGTCTTCCGATCGCAATTGTACCGGATGGGCGGCGCGCGTCCCCCAATCTCCCTGTTCGTCTCGCGCGACGACGGCGCGCTCTCGCTGTCGAAGACGATTTGGGGAGACGTCGCCCGGCTGGGCGATATCGACCCGACCCGGGAGCCCTACCGAAGCGAACTCGCGCGCGATCGAATCGACGTCTACGACCTGACGAAACTCGCCGTCGCCGGCGATGACGCCCGTGATCGGGCCTTCGAGCAGGTAGGGCCGGTTGTCGCAATGATCCGCCAGCGCATGGCACAGGGCCAGGCGCTGGGTGAACAGAAGGCGGACCCGAGCCCGCTTGCGCGGCTTGCGGAGTAGAGCGAGAGGCAGGCCTTGCCTGGCTCGCCTCATGGTGGCGTGTCGACGAGACGTCTCACGCGTATGCGACCCAACCGCGGAACGTGAAGCCGGTGTAGAACAGGGTTGCGTCCGAGAAACCGGCCTGACGCAAAATGACTTCATCCTGTTCGGGCGCCAGAATGCTCAATTGCCCGTCGACCGCAGTCCGGGCGGCCGCCGCCTTGTCGGGCTCGACGCCGGATGCGGCCAGGAATGCGGAATAGCGCGAGAGCCAAAGCGGCCGCTCATCGTCGCCACCAGGGATGCTGAAATGGGCCGTCACAAACGGTGCGCCCGGCTTGAGCCGACGGTGGATTTCCGAGGCGATGCGACGCCGTTCCTCGACATCGACGAAATGCAGGGTCAACAGGCACGTGGCGCCGTCGAATGGCCCGTCCGGTGCATCGTCGATATAGCCCTGGTGCAGGCGCGCACGCGAGGCGAGCGGTCCCAATGTTTGCTTCGCGAGGTCGAGCATGGCCGCCGACGGGTCTACGCCATCGAAGGTCCATCGCGGCTGCGCCTGCGCAAAAGCCTTCAACTCCAGGCCGCCGCCGGCGCCGAGGGCAAGTATTCGCGCATCTTTACGCGCATGCTCGGCGAGAAGGATCGCCGCCATGGACAGCATGGAATTGTAGCCGGGAACGAACCGCGGCGGTCCCTCCGTGTATTTCGCCACCATTTGCGGGTCGGAGAACGCGTTTTGAAAGTCGGTCACGATGTTGTTCTGCCTACTGGAGTTCATCACGCGTGCGCGCTCATGCCCTGATGCTTTCGCGACCCGAGCCGCTTGCGCAGATCGTCGCTCA
The DNA here is from genome assembly GCF_051917485.1 of Bradyrhizobium sp. RDM12. Classification (NCBI taxonomy): domain Bacteria; kingdom Pseudomonadati; phylum Pseudomonadota; class Alphaproteobacteria; order Hyphomicrobiales; family Nitrobacteraceae; genus Bradyrhizobium; species Bradyrhizobium sp. RDM12. Next base: position 499,502 of record NZ_CM133064.1, on the reverse strand, counting down.
GCATCGCCAGCGTCACCTCGCCGAAGCGCGACAACAGCAGCGCCTCCGCATCGTCAAATGCCTGGTCGAGGGCCGTATTGACGGCTTGTTCGACGAGACAGCCCGGCGCCTCCGTCCGGTTGCCCATGGCCAGAAGCGTGGGACTGCCGAGTGCGGTGTAGACATCGCGCAGCGTCACCTTCGAAAGATCGCAAGCAAGTGTCCAGCCGCCGCCGTGCCCCTTCTCGGAGCGGACATAACCGAGGTCCCGCAGCCCCGCCATGATGCGGCGGATCACCACCGGATTGGTCTCCATGGCCTTCGCCAGAGTCTCGGACGTGAGGGGGCCAGGTTGCTGCGCCATGTGCAGCAGGACGTGGAGTACGCCGGAGAGGCGGCTGTCGCGTTTCATGTAACGATGTATGTTACATGATGCGGCCGAAGTCAATTGCGAGTAGTTGTTGCAACTGGCCCTCAATCACCAGTCCGCTAAACTGAAGAAGTGCTGTCCCGCACGGATCAGTAGTTGCGGTTGGCCCTCAATCACCAGTCCGCTAAACTCGCAGCTTCGGTCGCCTTCGCGATCGCGGTGTTGCGGTTGGCCCTCAATCACCAGTCCGCTAAACTCACGGGACTTACCAGGTAGCCGCGCGCGTCGTTGCGGTTGGCCCTCAATCACCAGTCCGCTAAACTCCGACACCAGCGGGAGCGACCCGCACCACCGTTGCGGTTGGCCCTCAATCACCAGTCCGCTAAACTACCGTCCCGATCGTCACCGATTGCGATGTTGTTGCGGTTGGCCCTCAATCACCAGTCCGCTAAACTGTAAGGAATGAAGGCATGAGTGCTGAGAGCGTTGCGGTTGGCCCTCAATCGTAAGCGCTTAGCCGCAACCCTATTGAGGCTGGCTTGACGTTTTGCGGAATCGCCACGGCATAAGGTCTTCGATGCGGCTATGGGGATGGCCGTCGATGATCGTCTCGAGTGTTTCGGCGATGTAGGCGGCCGGGTTGATGTCGTTGAGCTTGCAGGTGGCGACGATCGACGCGAGCAAGGCCCAGTTTTCGGCTCCGACCTCATGACCGGCGAAGAGCGCATTTTTTCTAGTCAGGCAGACTGGCCGGATGGCGTTCTCGACCGGGTTCGTGTCAAGCTCGAGGCGCCCGTCTTCGAGGAAGCGGGTCAGCCCTTGCCAGTGATTGAGCGCGTAGCGGATGTCCTCGGCGAGCGTCGAACCACTGGAGATCATCGACAGCTGTTTTTCGAACCATGGCTTTAGCGCGGCGACGATTGGCAGCGAGTGCTCCTTGCGCGCGGCCAGCCGGATGTCCGGCGATGAACCGCGTACCATGGCTTCGATGGCGTAAAGCTGTGCGATGTGCCGAACCGCAGCCTCGGCGATCGGCGATTTGCTGTTGCGGGCCAATTTGACGAAGCGCCGCCGCAAATGGCTCCAGCAATGCACAAGCGTCCACGGCCCCTGCGGTCGAGCGACTTCGGTCAGCCGGTCATAACCGTCATAGGCATCGCATTGCAGGGAAGCGTCCGTTAAAGCCATGCAGGAACTGCTCCGCGAAGGCGCCGCTGCGACCGGGGGCATATCGGAACAGCACGATCGGAGGACTTGGGCCGCTGTGGCCGCGGTCGTCGGAGACGATCGCCCAGAAGTAGCCTTTCTTCGTTTGGCCACGCCCGGGATCGAGCACCGGTGCCGTGGTTTCGTCCATGAACAGACGATCTGCCCTCTCCAGATGGCGACGCATGTGGTCCGCTACGGGTTGGAGATGGAAGCAGGCGCGGCCGGACCAGTTGCCCAGTGTCGCCCGATCAAGCCGGATCCCCTGCCGAGCATAGATCTCGGCCTGACGGTAAAACGGCGTATGGTCGCCGAACTTGGAGACGATCACGTGCGCAATGGCCGCTTCGGTCGGCAGCCCACCAGGCACGACGTGCTCCGGCGCGTGGGCCTGCACGACAGGGCCCGAGCAGCGGCGACAGATGTATTTCGGGCGGCGCGTGACCAGCACGCGCCATTGCGCCGGGATCACGTCGAGGCGTTTGCTGACGTCCTCGCCGATCTTTGTCATGGCGCCGCAACCGCACGGACAGAGCGTGCTCGCAGGCTCGATGATCCGTTCCACCCGAGGCAAATGGGCAGGCAAGCAGCCGCGATTGCGATGAGAACCTTGATCCGGCGCGCTCCGCGATCGGCCCTGGATCACAGCCTCGGCTCTCTCCTGAGCCGCGTCCAGGATGCCTTGCGCGATCTCCACGTCTTCCAGCGGCAAGTGATACTGATCTGGCCGTAGCTTCTCGGACTTCGCGCCGAACTTCTCGCGTCTCAATTCCCCGAGAATGACCTCCAGCCGACGTCGCGCTTCCTCCGATGCCGCCAATGCCCCCTGATGCTCGCTCAAGGCTGCCTGCGTTTGCGCCAAAAGCGCCTTCAGGCGTTCGTTTTCGTTGCGCAGCGCCGCAATGCTCATGCGCTATTTCGAGCACGTCGCCACCGCGCCTGCCACGTTCAAAATAGCTCCCGAGTCAATCTGCCGCAGTTATCCAGCCGCCTGGGGACGCCGCGCTTCTTTCGGGCGGACTAACCTCCAATCCAGCCCTTCGAACAGGGCTGCGAACATCGCTGGCGATATGCGCATCACGCCGTCTGCGATCGTTGGCCAAACGAACTTGCAGCCTTCGAGGCGCTTATGAACTAACACCAGGCCCGTTCCATCCCAGACCAAAATCTTGATCCGGTCCGCTCGTTTCGATCGGAACACGAAGGCTGCGCCGCTGAACGGGTCGAGGCCAAGCATCTCCTGCACCTTCGCCGCAAGTCCATCGTGGCCACAGCGGAAGTCGATCGGCCGCGTCGCGATGTAAATCTTCAGATCGGCACCGGCCGCGATCATCGTGACGCTCGCACTGCGCGGATCACCCGGGACAGCTGCTCGCCATCTATTGCTGTGTCCGTCCGCAGCACGACATCGCCGATCGCGATCTCAAGCTTGATCGCCGGAACGTGACCCTCCTCCAACGCGCTTTCCACGACCAGCGGCGCGAATGTCGACTGCGACGCCTCGCACGGCGCCAACAGGCCTCGCTGTCGAAAGCGTCGTCGCCAATCGTAAATCTGCCAGCGCGTCGCCCCGTGCTTGCGCGCCACCTCGGAGACCTGGGCACCGGGTAGCAGGACTCTCGGCGACGATCCGAGCTCTCTCAGCCTCCGAACGCACGCGGCGTCCCGACGGTCCTTCAAGGACCTCCAGCCGGCTCACCGGCCCTACCGATGAGCCGTCCAAATGGACGTCCTTTTTGCTGTCCAATCCCATCCCAAACCTCCGTCCAAGCCGGAGGCTTCTTCGCACGTTCATTCGAATTCTGAAGCAAGGGTATCGGCTTCGCGCTTACCCTCAATCACCAGTCCGCTAAACTAAAGCAATGGACATACCGGCGGCGGTCAAGGTTGCGGTTGGCCCTCAATCACCAGTCCGCTAAACTGTCAGCCGCATGCGCATGATCAGCGAGCCGGTTGCGGTTGGCCCTCAATCACCAGTCCGCTAAACTCACACCACAGACAATCAGAGCAGCGGTTTTGTTGCGGTTGGCCCTCAATCACCAGTCCGCTAAACTGATACTGGAGAATGCCAATGAGCGCGCTTAGTTGCGGTTGGCCCTCAATCACCAGTCCGCTAAACTCCAGCCGCAAACCGGGGTCGGGAGCGTCCTGTTGCGGTTGGCCCTCAATCACCAGTCCGCTAAACTCGCAATCTGAACATCGCCATGTCACTGACAGTTGCGGTTGGCCCTCAATCACCAGTCCGCTAAACTTTTGCGGCTGGTGTCGAGCCCGACCTTGGCGTTGCGGTTGGCCCTCAATCACCAGTCCGCTAAACTGAGCAATGACGGCGACCGCCAATCTGTGTTGTTGCGGTTGGCCCTCAATCACCAGTCCGCTAAACTGCTCGGGCTTTGTCCTTGCTGCCATTGTCGTTGCGGTTGGCCCTCAATCACCAGTCCGCTAAACTTCAGGGGGAGCGGGGATGAGGCTGGGCTGGTTGCGGTTGGCCCTCAATCACCAGTCCGCTAAACTATGGGCCATTTCATTTCCTTTGGGTTGGGGGTTGCGGTTGGCCCTCAATCACCAGTCCGCTAAACTTTGGCCGCGAAACTCCTCAAGGCGAAAGACGTTGCGGTTGGCCCTCAATCACCAGTCCGCTAAACTCAGCAGCGCGATGCGCCGAACCGCGGTATGGTTGCGGTTGGCCCTCAATCACCAGTCCGCTAAACTGCGACCGTGCCAATATTGAACGTCAGTAAAGTTGCGGTTGGCCCTCAATCACCAGTCCGCTAAACTAGGCTAACAGAGCACAAAGCCTGCTCGGCAGTTGCGGTTGGCCCTCAATCACCAGTCCGCTAAACTGACGCCGCGGACCTGTTCGATCTCGCCGTCGTTGCGGTTGGCCCTCAATCACCAGTCCGCTAAACTCTCCACCGCGAGCGGCGGCTGGGCTATCTCGTTGCGGTTGGCCCTCAATCACCAGTCCGCTAAACTCCCACGTTGTAGCAGAAGGATACGAGGGCAGTTGCGGTTGGCCCTCAATCACCAGTCCGCTAAACTGCTTCGCAAGTTCTGTCAGGGCGCAATCCGGTTGCGGTTGGCCCTCAATCACCAGTCCGCTAAACTTAGCGCCGAGGTGTTAAAGTAGTCGCCATAGTTGCGGTTGGCCCTCAATCACCAGTCCGCTAAACTTCATGGCGTGTTCGGGAGATCAACGAGGAAGTTGCGGTTGGCCCTCAATCACCAGTCCGCTAAACTATGAGCGAGGGCAAGCAGTGCCCAGTTGTTGTTGCGGTTGGCCCTCAATCACCAGTCCGCTAAACTGGCTATCAAACTAAGGCCTTGGAAACAGGGCTTTTTTCTTGATTGTCTACCGCGTGTCATCGGTGCGATCGGGCTAGAAAAGCGCGAACTGATTCGGATTCTGCGGGCTCTGTTCGCGTTTTCGACCACGGTAGGTGCGGATGTTCTCGTATTGCTTGTCGGTAATCGCCAGAATGTGGATTTTTCCGGACGACGGCATCGCCAGTTCGATCTTGCGCTCATAGGCATCCGCCTGTTCTTTGCCGGCACAAAAGCGAAAGTACACCGAGAACTGGCTCATCTCAAAGCCCAGATCGAGCAGCTTCTTCCGAAAGCGGGTGGCAGCCTTGCGCTCCTTCTTGGTCCCGACCGGAAGATCGAACAGCACTGCGAGCCACATGATCCGGTAACCTGACAGGGCTGGAGGAGGGCCGTTCTCGTTGCCTGCCATGGTCAGAAGCCGAGCGGCAGGCCCGGTTTGGGCAGAGCGAGACGGTCGGTCTCGCCGGAATAGGCTTTGGAGAGAGAACTGCTGAGCCGTTCGAGGCAGGTCATCAGCGGGCTGACGCCGTCGGCGGTCGGCAAGTCGACGATCATGACGCGGGCCAGGGCTCCTTGGCCTCGCTGGTGACTTCGACGATCTTCTCGCCGCGGAGCCGGTGGACCTCGCGGTCGACGATGGGCCGGAACGGCTCCATCAGATCGTCCACAAGCACCATGGCGTTGCCGCGGTTGGAGTGCATCAGGCCAAGGCTCGGATGCAGGCCGGCTGCCATGACGGCGCGCGCGGTGGCGGCGCGCAGCACGGCATAGCCGTAATTGAGGAGACCGTTGAGCCCGTCGCCGTCCTGGTCGCGGCGGAAGCCGGAGCCGAACAGCAGCGGCCAATAGCGCCGCGCAGCTTCCGCCTCGACGTTGCCGGGATCGCCGGCGCGGACTTTACGCGACAGCAGCAGGAAGCCACCCGATTCCCCGCCCACCGCCGCCAGCGTCGCGCCCTGCGCCAGGATCTTGGCCTGCACAATCTGTTGCCATAGCCGCTTTTTCAGCGGCGCGGAGGCATTGGCCTGATCGTTCATGCGGCCGGACTGTGCGTGATGGCCGTCAACGGGCCAGATCACGGCGGCAGGCCGATGATGCGGCCCACACAGCACCACCGGGACGCCGCGCGCCGCCAGCGTCACCAGGAGGTTGTTCGAGTAGGTGAGACCGTGGGCATTGGCGACGACGGCGGCGAGATCGTCGAGCGGAATGCGGCCGAGTTCGCTGTCCCTGTCGGAGACGGTCATGAACCCGCGATCAACCGCTAGGTGCCGCCCGTCCGATGCGATTTCCACCACACGCCTGACCATCGCCTGCGGTCCCATGCATTGACGCGACAGGGCGCACTATGAGGCGATCGCATGAGGCAGGCAACGCGTGTGTTAATCTGTGGTTAACCCTGACTGATCCGCCACACCCGGCCGAGCGGATCAACCCGAACGGGACGGCACCGAGCTTCTTCAGCGTCCCGTAAGAAGCCATCAGCCAGCGAAACGGGTCGATCTCGTTGTCGGCAGCGTGTCGCTTGTCGAGATTGCCGGTCTCGTTGTGGTCGGCGAGTTTGAAGCGCCCCGCGGCGGCATCGAGGCGATGCACCACCATGATGCGGGTGCGGCCGTCATGGTCGACCCGGATCAGGTCGCCCTTGTGTATGCGCATCACCGGCTTCGCTCCGCTGTCCGCCGTGCGCCATTGCGGCTGATGCGAGATCCTGTCGCCGGCATTGCGCTTGTTGGCGTCGAAGCGGCGGATCGCTTCGCCGTCCCACTTGCCGTCCGCGGTCTCGAACACCTCGACGCAGAAATTCTCCCCAGCACTGTAAGCCTTGTAGGACTTGCCGGTACGTCGGTCGTTGATCGGCACCAGATAGGCCGGGTTCTCCTTCTTGAGAATGCGCACGTGGCGCAGTCCGTGCTTGAAGTGCGGATCCGCGGTCGCGTCCTTGAGCTTTCGCAAGGCATCCGCCAGCACGATGCCGTTCTTCTTCTCGGCATCGACATGCGCGCGAACAGTGCTCCGCAGCCTGCGGTCGCGGATGCGGTCGATCTCGTTGTCGCTGAGGTTTTCGACCGGCTTTCGATAGACCAGGTTGCCGTCTTCGTCGTCGGCAACGCCGTAAGCAGTGTCCTCGTGGAGCTGCCCTTCGATGCCGTGGTCGGACCTGTGCGAGACCACCATCCTGTCCAGCGCCGCCTTGAGGTCGTCGCGCATGGTCGGCCAGGCCGGCTCGATCACGAACTTCTCGCGCTCCTCGTCATAAGCGTTCGCCATCTTCCACAGCAGCGAGCGGTCGGTCAAAGCGACGACGAGGCCGTCGATGGCGTGATGGCGGTGGTCGGCGCGGTTCTTTACGCCGGTGAATTCCATGTCATCGGTGGCGGCAAGAAATTCCTCGGACTTGTCGTGCACGCCTGCATAATTGTGGTCGGGCAGCAGCGAGTTGAGACCCCATTTGCCGCGCAGCATGCTGGTCAAGCGGCCGGGTACGACCCAGATCCGGTTGGGATCGGTGATCGCGCCGAGATATTGCCTGGCGAGACGCGCCAGCCAGCCGGTTTCGTTGAGCTGCCGCGCCAGGAAGCCACCGCGCTTGTCGAACTCCTCGCGCGCGTTGGCATCGAACCGCCAGCGCTTGTTGCGCGGCAGATTCGCCGCCCGCGCGGCGATGTCGTCCCAATTGTAACGGCGGCCTTGCAGTGTCGGGCTCGAGCCGAACGCCTCGGCGGGCGTCTGCTTGCGCTTGTGCCGGTTGGCGTAGCGCATGCAGATGATCTTGTTGGCGGCGCTGTCATCCAGCGTCATCGCCACCGGCAGGATGTGGTCGATGTCGACTTCGTCCGACAGTAGCCGTTCGATGCCGATCTGCTCGCCGGTATACACGCATTTGCGGTCCACGATGTCGTAGGCGAGTTCTTCCCACAAGCGCATCTTCAGCAGATTGCGCGGATTGGCCGGAAGTCCGTGCTCCGCGAGCCTGGCAGCGCGTTCCCTGTTCCTGACCTGGTTTTTGCGCTGCTCGCGCTGCGTCTCCGATTTCTGCTGCTCCGACAGCTTCAGTGCGCGGGTGAACTCGACGCAGATTTCGGTCGGCGGTCCGTATGCGTGGATCAGGTCGTTGACCAGCCTGCGCAACTGGTTGAGCCCGATATGTACCGTGGGGTTGGGAAATTGGCCGAATTGCTTTTCGTTCTTGTCGCGAGCGTCGCCGCTGCCGATGACCGCGTCCGACAGCCATTTGCCGTAATAGGGAAGGGTGTCGAGTTGTTCGCCGGTCGGAAGCTTCGCGTGGTCGTAGCCGGCGCGCTCTGCTGCAACGTGGTAGCCGGCGCCCGATATGCCGTCCTTTTCGAATTCGTTCTGCATGATAGGCAGGATTTTGCCGATGGCGCGCAGGCCAAGCCGGGCGTGTCCGTCCGGCAGTGTCGTATTGGCGACGCGCGCAGCCGCCGCGCCGTCCAGACCGCATTCCCGTTCGAGCCAGGCAATCAGTTCGTCCTCGTCTTCAGTCTCGGCCAGCCGCGTGACGATCTCGATCTGCCGCTCCGGCGTGAAACCGCGCCACGCCTTGTTGAAGCCCTTGCGGTCGGAGAGCCGTACGGCGGTCTCGTCGACGTCCAGCCCAGTGCGCCGGTCGGATTCCAGATTGAATTTCGCTTCGCCCGGCAATTGCAGCAGCGCGAGCATCTTGTCGAAGGAGACCTCTCTGTCTCCCAGCAGCGCGGCGATGACGCGGTCGCCCTGTTCCTTGGTGAGCTTTCGTGCACCCTTCCCGGTCTCGCGGATCTCCAGATTGCGCGCCTCCTGCACAATGCGGAAACGCTGGGCGAGGGGGTGCCACCACGGCGCGCGATAGCCGTCCGGATCCTCCTTGAAAGGCCGCGTTGCCGGATCGAGCGTGCATTTGCCGACGATCGCTGGCTTCAGCGGGCGCTGGAAGAAGATGAGGTTGAAAATCTCTTCCTTTGCGGTGTCCGTCATCGAGGGGTGATGCGGCGCCTGCGCGGTCCAGATCGCGTCAAATTCGGCCTGGAGCATCGCGCGCGTTGGATAGAAATCGTAGCTGGCTTTCGTGCCGGTGATGGTGGCACGGGCGCGCACGCCCTCCGGTGCGTCCCCTGGCGGCAGAACCTCGTCGCCAAACAGGCGCTTGCGTGCCTTGGCCCAGGCTTTCTTCCGGGCGTTGCCGGTGAGGTGGCCTTTGCCGAGCCGCGCCAGTTCGGCGCGGATCGCCGCCTGACGTCCGGCATGGTCGGCCGCCAGATGCCGATCCGCCAGGAATCCGCCGAGCGTCTTTGCGCCGCTGTCTTCGATGGCCGCTGCGAGCTTCGACGCCGCCTGCTTGATGGCGCCGCCTTCGCTGTCCTTGGCGTCGGTCTTCCGGTTCGACTGGAAGCCGCGGCGCTGGTTGAGGTGAAACAGCGCGCGACCGACATGGTGCGCCGGCAGCGCATCGGTCAGCCCGGCTTTTCTGAGCCCGTAGGGATCGAGTGTTTCGAGCTGTCTGCGGACCGGCTCGTCGCCGGGCATCAGGCCGTGACGGATGAGGGCTGCGATCAGCTCTTTGCGCCGCTGCACGAAGCGATCCCGGCGCTTGCGCGCGCCGCGTGCCATGCGGCGATCCACCGCATTCGACATCTTGCTCTGGGGATCGCGGCCGTCGGGAAAAATGCGCACGCCGCCCGGGCCGAGCGCCGATGGTTCGTAGCGGTCACCGCGCTTTTCCAGATATGTGACGAACCAGCCGACAGAATTCGAGCCAAGGTCCAGCCCCAAACGATAGGGCCTCTGGTTCGTTTGCTCCGCCATCGATGGTCTCCGAACCGTGGGCTTTTGTTGCTTGACGGACCTATCTGAACATTGCACAATCCCAAGGTGCAAGAGCCGTTTTCGCAAGCTTCGTCAGTTTTAGCGGACTGGTGATTGAGGGCCTCCCGTTAACAAGCTTAAGCACAAAATGGGGCACCCTGCGGGGTGCCCCTTCCATGTGCGGCGCGGCTATGCCGACGAACTTGTCCACGGATCGTGGGACGACCTAGTCCGAATATTGTTTCCGGGCATGATCCGCGCATCCTGCAGCGCGCCGGACAGCCTGCGCTGGACGCGGCGAGAAGCTTGAGAATATCGATCTGATGAGCGGGAGGGGCTCGCTCCGTCTCACGTGCCGATGATGCCATCCTGCTCCTGTTTTGCCCGACGGGTCAAGCGCTTTGCGGTTTTTCGGAATAATTATGCTCAAACAGCAAGCTCAAGCGCGATGACGATTCATCGCGATTTCGTTGCGCTTTAAGCCTTTGATTTCGCTATCCCCGCTACTGTGCATGGGGTCGTTTTTAGATATTTGTCGGTGGGACGCGTTGCCAGCTTTGCAGGCGTTCCCGCTACTTCATCACCCGCAGGCCCTTGGTCGTGAACTTCTGCGTCTTGCTGCCGGGGCGCACCGGGCGTCGTGTGCCGGCGGCCTTGCCGGTGCCTGGGGGCTGGTGCGCGGGCACGAGCTGGTCGGGACGCGAGCCGATCAGGTCGGCGCGGCCCATTTCCTTCAGCGCCTCGCGGAGCACCGGCCAATTATCCGGGTCGTGGTAGCGCAGGAAGGCCTTGTGCAGCCTTCGTTGACGAAGCCCCTTGATTGCTTCGACCTTGTCGCTGCCGCCGTGGCGCACGCCGCGCAGGGGATTGACGCCGGTGTGGTACATCGCGGTGGCGGTCGCCATCGGCGAGGGCAGGAAGGTCTGCACCTGATCGGCGCGGTAGCGGTTCTTCCTGAGCCAGAGCGCGAGGTTCATCATGTCCTCGTCGGTCGTGCCCGGGTGCGCCGCGATGAAATACGGGATCAGGTAATATTTCTTGCCGGCCTGCTCGGCCGCCGCGTCGAACATCCGCTTGAACTTGTCGTAGGCGCCGATGCCCGGCTTCATCATCTTGTCGAGCGGGCCGCGCTCGGTATGCTCGGGCGCGATCTTGAGGTAGCCGCCGACGTGATGGGTGACGAGCTCCTTGATGTATTCGGGGCTTTCGACCGCGAGATCGTAGCGCACGCCCGATGCGACCATCACCTTCTTGATGCCCTTGGTCTCGCGCACCTTGCGATAGAGCCGGATCAGGTCGTCATGCGAGGTGTTGAGGTTCGGGCAGATCTCCGGGAAGACGCAGGACGGCCTGCGGCACGCCGCCTCGACCTTCGGGTCCTTGCACGCCATCCGGTACATGTTGGCGGTGGGGCCGCCGATGTCGGAGATGACGCCGGTGAAGCCCGGCGTCTTGTCGCGGATCTTTTCGATCTCGCGCAGGATCGAACCCTCGGAGCGGTTCTGGATGATGCGGCCCTCGTGCTCGGTGATCGAGCAGAAGGTGCAGCCGCCGAAGCAGCCGCGCATGATCGTCACCGAGAACTTGATCATGTCCCAGGCGGGGATCTTTGCATCACCGTAGGACGGATGCGGCGCGCGCGCATAAGGCAGGTCGTAGACCGCGTCCATCTCTTCGGAGGTCAGCGGGATCGGCGGCGGGTTGAGCCAGAGGTCGCGGTCGCCGTGCCGCTGCACCAGCGGCCGCGCATTGCCGGGATTGCTCTCACGATGCAGCACGCGCGAGGCGCGCGCATAGGCTTCCTTGTCCTGCTCGACCTGCTCCAGCCCCGGCAGCCGGATCACGGTCGCGCCCTTCTGGCGCGTGGCGCCCTCGTCGGCGGAATCGAGATCGTCGGCGTGCAGTTCGGCGTAGTCCTCAGGGACTCGGCGGAACAGCGCGACGCCCCTGATGTCGTCGAGCTCGCGCGGCGCTTCGCCGGCGGCGAGACGGTTCGCGACTTCGACGACGGCGCGCTCGGCGTTGCCGTAGAGCAGCAGGTCGGCCTTGGCGTCGGCCAGCACCGAGCGGCGCACCTTGTCGGACCAGTAATCGTAATGCGCGATCCGGCGCAGCGAGGCCTCGATGCCGCCGAGCACGACCGGCACGTCCTTGAATGCCTCGCGGCAGCGCTGCGCGTAGACGATGGTGCAGCGATCCGGCCGCTTGCCGCCTTCGCCGCCGGCGGTATAGGCGTCGTCGCTGCGCAGGCGGCGATCCGCGGTGTAGCGGTTCACCATGGAATCCATGTTGCCGCCGGTGACGCCGAAGAACACCTTCGGCTTGCCGAGCGCCTTGAACGGCTCGGCCGAATGCCAGTCCGGCTGCGCGATGATGCCGACGCGGAATCCCTGCGCCTCCAGCAGCCGGCCGATGATGGCCATGCCAAAGCTCGGATGGTCGACATAGGCATCGCCCGTCACCAGCACGATGTCGCACGCATCCCAGCCGAGCGCGTCCATCTCGGCGCGGCTCATGGGGAGGAACGGCGCCGGCGGGCGCGGACGCGCCTCGGCCATCAGGGGCTTTTCGGCGGTGATGATCTGGGTGTCCATGGCGCACAGGCATAGGACTCCGGGCCCTTGAATACAACCGATTGCTGCGCCACGTCGCGACGCGGGCAGGCCGAAGTTCCGCGGGACGGGCGCAGATCGGGGCCATCGCAGGAACCAACCGCTGCCGTGAGCATTCTGACTGAGGGTTCAACGCGGGCCCGGGTCGCGCGCGCCCTCACCATCCTGGCGCTCGTGACGTCGCCTCTGGCGATGGGGGAATTGTGAGCACTGTCATCGAGAACTTGCTGTCGCGGAAGCAGAAGCTGGTGGACCAGCTCAAGAAGGCTCAGTCGGTCGAAGACCGCGACAAGATCGAGCACCAGCTCGAACAAATCAACACCGCGCTGGATTTTCTGGATCGACCAGAATCGAAAGACGCGCGCTAGGACCGCTCAATCCACCTTCAGCGCTTTGGCATAGACCGCGCCCGAATTGGTGATGTGCGTCGTCATGGTCGCTTCGAAGGAGGCGTGCTCACCGCGCGCGAACAGATCGAGCAGCTTGCGATGCTCGTCGAACGAGGAGCGGGTGCGCACGTCGATCGGCGAGGTCAGGTTGGTGCGAAGCGCGGCGACGCGGCCCGAGACGAGCTGGTAGGATTCGGCGAGGTAGCGGTTGCCGCAATGCGCGAACAGGCCCTCGTGAAAGGCGGCGTCGGCGCGGCCATAGGCGATGTTGTCCCTGGTCTCGACCGCCGGCTCCATCGCCGCGATCGCATCGTTCATGGTCGCGATCGCGCCATCGCGGTCGTGGCGAAAGGCGAGCTCGGCGGCCTTGGGCTCGAGCGCGATGCGGAAGGTGCAGAGTGCGGTAATGTCCGCCGCGCTCGGCGTGAACACAAAACTGCCGACCTGCGGCCGGATCACGACGAGCCCCTGCGCCTGCAACTGGCCCATCGCCTCCCGCACCGGGGTACGGCTGACGCCGAAGGAATTTGCCACCATCTCCTCGGAGATGGCGGCGCCGAGCGCAAACTGGCCGTCGATGATCGCCTGCCGCAGCCGCAGCATCACCCGCTGCGACAGCGATTTCGGCGCATCGAGCTTCAGCGAGCGCATGGATGCTCTCAGATGACCTTGCCGGGATTGAGCAGATGATCGGGATCGAGCGCGGCCTTCAACGTCCGCATCAAGGCGATCTCGGCCTCGGTGCGGGCGTGCCCAAGCCATTTCTTCTTCAGCGTGCCGATGCCGTGCTCGGCGGAGACGCTGCCGCCCATGTCGCGCACGAGACCATAGATGATCGTGTCCATCTCCTCCTTCGGCTGCAGCTCGACGGGAAGGCCCGTGACCCAGGACACGAGGTGCAGGTTGCCGTCGCCGACATGGCCGTAATAGACGCTCTCGCAGCCCTTGATGCCGGAAGCCAAGGCCGCCTTGCAGCGCGTGGCGAACTCGTCCATTCGCGCCACCGCAAGGCCGATGTCGTAGGAGATGTGCGGGCCCAGCACCTGGCCGAATTCGGCGCAGATGTCGCGCACGCGCCAGAACGCCTGCGTCTGCGCCAGCGATTGCGCCACGGCGGCATCCGCGAGCCGCCCGCGCTCCATCAGCTCTTCGAGCCAGGCCTGGAAACGCGGCGCATCGACGCTCTCGTCGGTGCCCTGCGCCTCGACCAGCACATAGAGACCTTGGCCGGCAGCGACCGGCGGCCTGACGCCAGCGCGCGTCGTGATCACGTCCCAATAGTCCGGCCACATCACCTCGAACGCCGACAGCAGCGGGCCGAGCCCGCTGCGTGCAGCATCGAGCAGCGCGACCACCGCGGCGTAGTCCTTCAATGCACAGAGCGCTGCCATCGTCGAGCGCGGTTTCGGAAACAGCCGCAGCACCACGCGAGTGATGATCCCGAGCGTGCCTTCCGAGCCGATGAAGAGATGCTTCAGATCGTAGCCGGCATTGTTCTTCATCAGCTTGTTGAGGCTGCTGATGATGGTGCCGTCGGGCAGGACGACTTCGAGACCGAGCACCAGCTCGCGCGTCATGCCGTAGCGGATCACGCGGTTGCCGCCGGCATTGGTCGAGAGATTGCCGCCGATCGCGCAAGAGCCGCGCGAGCCGAGATCGAGCGGAAAGAAGAAGCCGGCCTCGTCGGCCGCCTTCTGGATCGTATCGAGCGGCGTGCCCGATTTCACCGTCATCGTCATCGAGGCGCGATCGATCTCCTCGATTCCGGTCATCCGCTCCAGCGAGATCGCGACCCAGCCCGCTTCGGGCGCGGCCCCGCGGCAGAGCCCGGTCAAGCCGCCCTGCGGCACGAAGGGCAGGCGCGCCTGCCGGCAGGTCATGATCGCATCGGCAACGCCCTGCGCATCGAGCGGCCGGATCACTGCGAGCGGTATCTGCGGCAGGCTCGCGCTCCAGTCGTTGCAATTGCGCGCAGGCATGTCGCCGCCGGTCAGCACGGCTGCGGCACCGAGCTTGTCACGCAATGCGGCGAGCAATGGCTCGGGATGTCCGACGGGGGTCACCATATTCATGCGAGACCTCCTCCAGATTTGGCTGCGCCTCGTACGCACCGCGACGGCAGACACGATTGCGTCCTTCTTGTATGTAAGGTACAACGCGAAAAGTAAAGCAAAAACAGAGCCCGACAGGTTGTCTCGGATCATTCGAGATCCGGGGCTTACTCGGGGGCTGCAACAGTGGGTGGTGCTATGACGGAGGCAATTCGCGGGTTCTGGGTGGCGTCGGCGACGCCGCTCGCGACGGACGGCAGCGTGGACTCCGCCAAGCTTGCCGCTCATGCCAAAAACCTCTTTGGCAAGGGCGTCGACGGCGTCGTGCTGTTCGGCACCACCGGCGAGGGTACCTCGTTCAATGTCGCAGAACGCATCGCAGCCATCGAAGCCGTGCTCAAGGCCGGCGTGCCGGCGGAGCGCATCGGCATCGGCGGCGGCTTCCCCGCCATCAGCGACAGCATTTCACTGACGCGCGCCGTGCTCGGCCTTGGTCTGCGCCACGTGCTGTATCTGCCGCCTTACTTCGATCGCAGCGTCACGCCTGAAGGCATCGAGGATGCGTTCGCGACGATCTTCGATGGTGTCGCCGACGATCGTCTGCGCGCCTATCTCTATCATATTCCGCAGGTCTCGGGCGTCGCGATCCCGACGGCGGTCGCGGCGGATTTGCGCAAGCGTTACGGCAAGGTGGTCGCGGGCTTGAAGGACTCCAGCGGCGACTTCAAGCAGTTCCAGGCATTCCGCGCTGCTGCGCCGGAACTCGCCATTACGGTCGGCAACGAAACCGACATCGCGCGTGCGATCGCCGGCGGCGCCGCCGGCACCATCTGCGGCATGGCCAACATCGCGCCTGAACTGGTCAAGGCGATGATCGACGGCAAGGATGTCGAAGCCCGCATGCAGGCCGCGGTCGATATCGTGGTGAAGTCGCCATCCTTCCTGACGACGCTGAAGGCCATTCTCGCCGCACAGACCGGCGACGCCGGCTGGTTGCGCGTGCGCCCGCCGTTGCGTGCGCTGTCGGACGGCACCGCGCTCAAGGCGAAGCTGGACGAACTGACCAGCCCCGCGAACGCCTGAGCGCACGTTTCATTCGCGGTGAACCTCCGCGGTGCGCGCCGACATGGCGCGGGCCGCGACCAGCGCGGCCGCGAAACCTGCCGCCGCACCTACGCCCAGCGCCCAGCGCGGACCCAGATTGTCCGCCACCCATCCGACGATCGGTGCGCCAATCGGTGTGCCACCCAGCGCGACGCCAAGGCGCAGCGCCATCACGCGCCCCTCATCCGCGGTTCAGTCGAGAGCTGCATCATCGCGTTTGAAGTATTGGTGACCGTCAGGGCCGCGACCCCGATCAGGACAAGCGTGCTTGCAAACAGCCAATAGCTGGGTGCAAGCGCGGCCAGCGCATCCTGCCCCGAAAGCCGCAGCGCCCAGCAGTAATGAGACGAACCGCGGCTGGGCGCGCCCTGCGGCCAGCAGCGCGCCCGAGATCGTGCCGACTGCCATCGTCGATGACAAAAGGCCAAAACCGCGCGCATCGGTGTGGAAGACGCTGACCGCCATGGTCGAAATGAAGATCGGAAAATTCAGCCCGAACGTGCCGATCAGGAACAGCATGATCATGATCGCCCTGAGGTCGCTGCGCGACCACACGTAGCGAAAGCCCTCGGTCATGCCGCCCTTGGTGCGGTGGGCGCGTGCATTGGGGCGAAGCTCCGAGGTGCGGAGCAAGGCGAGTGAGCCGAGCACCGCCATGAAGGATGCGGCGTTGAGCAGGAAGGCCCATCCGGTGCCGATCGAGGCGATGATAATCCCTGCGACCGCGGGTCCGACCATCCGCGCGGCGTTGAAGGACGTCGAGTTCAGTGCGATCGCATTGGAGAGCTCGCCGTCGCCGACGAGCTCGGCCACGAAGGTCTGGCGCACCGGGGCGTCGAACGCCGCGGCGCAGCCGAACAAGAAGGCAAACACGTAAACATGCCAGAGCGCTACCTTCCCGGTGACGGTGAGAAGGCCGAGCACCAGCGCCAACATGCCCATCGTCGCCTGGGTTGCGACCAGAAGCCGCCGCTGGTTGAAATGATCGGCGGCAAAACCTGTCCACGGCATCAGCAAAAGCTGTGGTCCGAACTGGAGCGCCATCACCGTGCCCACAGCGGATGCATTGTGCCGTGTGAGCTCGGTGAGAACGAGCCAGTCCTGGGCGGCGCGCTGCATCCAGGTCCCGGTGTTAGACACCAGCGCGCCTGCTGCCCAGACGCGATAATTGTAGTTCCGCAGTGAGCGAAACGTGCCCGCCGCCAGCACGCTCACGAACCCGTCGGCGCGTTGCCGCCATGGAACCGGCCGAAGTGTCGCGCGCAAAACAGGCTGAGGAGAAGCGCGCCGAGCCCGAGTGCCGCGACATCGCGCGTTTCCAACAGCGCGAACTCCCCGACACGACAGACGAGGAAATATCCGACAACGACATTGAGGAAACCCCAGAGCACGTTGACCGTCGATGAGGACAGCCCCTCTCCTCGCGGCTGCGCGAACGGGCTCTGGAACGGCTCTCCGCGCAGGCCGCTGACGAGATGCGGAATGGCGTTCGCCAGAAACGCGCCCCCAAAGAAATAGGAGACCAGATGAAGCCAGTTCATGCCTGCGCGCTCCGTGTTGCCAATAGATCGATGATTGCCTGCGTCGAGCCGCTCTCGCCGAGCCGCGGAAAAACGTTGGCGATGCTGTAGTCGTGAGCCTCGGAACGCGGATCGGTCATGGCGTCGGTGGCAAGGGTGACGTGGAAGCCCGCTTCGTAAGCCTGGCGCGCTGTGGACTCGACACCGGTGCCGGTGGCGACGCCGGCGATGACGACCTGCGTGACGCCGCGCTGCCGCAACTGGCTCTCGAGATCGGTGCTGGCAAATGCACCCCATGTCCGCTTGGCCACGGCGATATCGTCGGGCTGTCGATCCAGCTCGGGAACGAGATCGGTCCATCCGTCGGGGAACGGGCCGCCAGGACGCGGCCGCTCGGTACGGCCCGGTGCGACGCCAACGACATTGACCAGCACAACCGGCAGGCGATGCCGCCGAAATGCCGCGGCAAGCGCGCTGGCGTGCGGCACGACGTCGTCCATGGCATGAACGGAAGGGAGATCGACGATGCCGCGTTGCAGGTCGACGATGATGAGCGCGGTGATCGGGTCTAGCATCGTGAGAGCCATGATCATGTCCTTCCGGCAGCGTGGCGTGGTCGCGTCAATCGTCGACGAGCCGATTGAGCAAGGAGACAGCGGCGGCCAATTCGTCCTGCTCCCGCGGTGAAAGCCGTGCCGAAATGGTGCGCGAGAGCCAATCCTGCCGGGCGGCGCGACCGACCCGGATCCAGTCGCGGCACGCTTTCGTCAGCGACAGAATGGTTTGACGGCCGTCCTCCGGGTCGGGGGCGCCACTGATCAGGCCTGCGGCTAGAAGAGTGGCGACCGCGGCGCTCATCGATTGTGGCCGCATCTTTTCCGATCGCGCCAGGCTCGACACCGTGGCGGGGCCATCCTTTTCCAGCCGGAGCAGGATGGACACCTGGGACGGCGTCAGATCCTCCGGACCTGCCTGCTCGCGCAAGCGGCGCTTGAGCTTTCCGACCAGCGAACGAAGGTCTTCTGCGAGCGCGCCGGCGCGCGCTGACGGGCGTTGGTCGGACGAATTAATCATGGCCGAGTGAATGACACATATGAAGGCAAGCTGTAAAGATAAGCTGCACAGAATCTGAACAAAAACGCGTGTGCGCTAGTATCGACAGTTTCGTGCACGTTCCAATCGGCTCCTGCCCACGAAAGTATCACAGCGTCGGCGTCGCATGATTGCACAGCCGGTCCAACTCTTAGAACGCTTCAAACTAGAGCGATTCAAGTCGTTGGGATGTTCTCCTCACTCGCCGCCGCTGGTAGATGCGCCAACCTCAATGCTGTGACTTGGAAGCGATGAATTCCGCATCGATGCTGTCACCGGCCAGGTCGTCTCAGTGGAGCGCTATGCCGACAAGACGCTTGGCGAGAAGACCATCGCAAAAGTGCTCGATATCCACCGCGGCGCGGTCCTGGGCTCGCCTGGCAAGCTTGCGTTCACGATCGCCGCCGCGCTGATGCCGCTGTTCTCGGTGACCGGCGTTTTGCTTTACCTGTTGCGCCGCAAGTTGCGCCGCCCGGCGCAGCCGCCGCTCGGGCGACTCGTTTCCGGCGAGTGAGCGCAGAGCATCAGCGAGCCGCTCACAGCTGATCGCACGAAGCTCATGTTAGGAGGCAGGCAAGAAACACTTGTCTGCAGTTCCACGGCATGGTTCGATCCGCCCGATGCACGCTGAAGTCGTGGGAATGATCCTGATGGCGCGATCCGAACGAGACGAGCTTGAAGAAACGGCACTGCCCGCGGTGCTCGTCAGACGCAGTGACTTGCCCGTGCCGCTCATGGACACGGCGCGAAGTTTCTTCGGCGGCCTTCCCAGGCTGCCTCCGCAGTTCGAATGGCCGACGGCGGAGGTCCGAGCGAACGAAACGTTGGAGACCGTCGCGCTCACCTTCGTTGCCCAGATCGACCTGGCTGAAGTGCCGGGCTCTGGTTGGTCGCCGCTGCCGAAACGAGGTACCCTCTATTTCTTCTGCAGCTCCGTGTTTGTTGGCGAAGGACGTCCGCCTTGCCGTGTTCTCTATAGTACTGCCGGGGGTGACGCGTATCCCGACCGCGCGCCACCGCCAGACCTGATGCCGCTCGCGGGCACCGATGGTGATGCCCAGGTCAGATGGCTTGATCCGATCATGGATTCTCATTCCAAAATCGAGTTCAAATATCCGCTTTCCTTCCGGGTGTTTCGCGATTTCTACTTCCGAGATGACGCTGTCGGAGGTGAGCTCATGATCGCAGAATTATGCAAGGCGTTGGGCCCGGGTGAGCCGAAGGGAGCTGACTTGCTCGAATTCAGAAGGGCGTCCGAATATGAGAAGGACGAGCATTGGCCTTTCAACTGGCTCCTGATCGCCTATGTGGTTCGGTCGGTACTATCCCACACGATGCGCGATCTGACACCCCGATCGTCGTACAAGCCGTTCAACGACGACGTAGTCGCGGAATTGAAGCGCCTTCGCGCCGGTGCGATCGGGTGGCTTGAGCGTTGTCGGGCGCTGACTCCAATGGACGAGGTGGATGCGGACACAAGAGCGACCTTTCGAGCTTGGTGGATCGACGTCGTGCAGACCTATGAGACGATGCGCGAATACGTCTACACCTATACGTCCACAATCGCGGCGGACCTCGGCCACGCCATCGATCACACGATCCGATCGATGGCGGAGCAGGATGTCGATGCTCTCGACGATGTTCCTGTCAGCTACCTAACAATCTCGCGCGTCGGAACCATTGGAAGACACCGACCGCCCAAGATGGGAAATGCCGCCACTTCAGCACGGCGCTGCATCAGATGCTAGGGTACGGCAGTGGCCCGCAAGATGCGACGGAGGAGCACTTGGAGGACATATTGTTGCTCCAGATACAGGGTGATCTCGCTTTTCTTGACTGGCACTCCAATATCGGATGTGCGCTTCATTTCTGGATCGACCGCGATGCGCTCGATCAGCTCGACTTTGCGAACGTCGTCGCCACCTATGAGTGTGACTGAAGCGACGGCTGCGCCGCGGGCTCGAAATTGCGTCAAGCGCGTTCGCGCGCCGGCATCTCCTCGCCGATCTCGGCATGTCCGATAAAGGCTGCCGGCTTTATCGTCCATGGCATGGCTAGCCAATGCCGCAACAATGGTTCAAAAACCCATGGCCTGTCCTCGCCAAGGTTGATGCCATGAAGCGCCCCACCGTCACTCCCGCAGACATCCGCCGCGCGCTGCTGTTGCGCGAGGAAATCGCGCTGCTCGATCTCAGGTATGAGGCGGCCTTCGCCACCGGCCATCCGCTGTTCGCGGCGAACATGGCCGTGGACCGGATCGCGGTCGAGGCGGCGGTTCGGCTGCCGCGCAAGGATGCGCCGATTGTGCTCTTTGATGATGGCGAGGGGCTGGTCGCGGCAGGCGCCGAACGCTTCGCGGCACTCGGCTACAGCAATGTCCGTGCGCTCGATGGCGGCCTGAAAGCCTGGCGCGCGGCCGGCCATGAGGTGTTCGAGGACGTCAATTCCTATTCAAAGGCGTTCGGCGAGCTGGTCGAGGCGCGCCGGCACACGCCCTCGTTCAGCGCTGACGAGGTGGCAAAACTGATCGCGGACAAGGCCAACATTGCCATCCTCGACGTCCGCCGCTTCGACGAATATGCGACCATGAACATTCCGGGCTCGGTCAGCGTGCCCGGTGCCGAGCTGGTGCTACGGGCCGGGCAGGCCGCGCCAGATCCCGACACCACCATCATCGTCAATTGCGCCGGCCGCACCCGCTCGATCATCGGCGCCCAGTCGCTGATCAATGCCGGCGTACCCAACAAGGTGCGGGCGCTGCGCAACGGCACGATCGGCTGGACACTGGCGCGGCACACGCTCGCTCATGGTGCTGATCGGCGTGGCGCGATCGGGCCCTTCGAGGGCGGCCCGGCCAAGGCCCGCGACGTCGCCTATCGCGCCGGCGTTCGCCACATCGGCGCGAACGAGATGTCGGCGCTGGTCGCTGAGACCAGCCGCACGCTCTATCGGTTCGACGTGCGCGACGCTGAGGAGTACGCAGCCGGGCATCTCCCGGGCTTCCGTCACTATCCAGGCGGCCAGCTCGTGCAGGAGACCGACATGGCCGCGCCGGTGCGCGGCGCGCGCATCCTCCTGACCGACGACAAGGGCGTGCGCGCCGACATGACGGCGTCCTGGCTCGCGCAGATGGGCTGGGAGCTCTATGTGCTCGAAGGCGGCTATGCCCGCACCCTCGAGGTCGGCCCGCCGCAGGTGCTGCCCAAGCCCGACCCGGCGCATCGCTACCGCCGCCCCTATGAAGGAACCGACATCGCCGAGCGCGCGATGCAGGCCTATCTCGACTGGGAATATGGCCTTGTCGACCAGCTCCGCCGTGACGGCACGCACGGGTTTTACGTGATCTGATACTGTTGTCCGCCACCCCGAGGTGTGCGCTGTATCGAAAGCCTATTGTGCTGCGCGCTATCCGCGGTCTATGAGCTGCGGCAAAGCCGCTACTTACGGAGATTCCATGCCAGCCCCAGGCCAAAGCCCTGCGCGGAGCGCGAAGGCGCTGCTGCTTGAAGGTGTCAACGACAGCGCCGTGGATCTGTTCAAGAGCGCGGGCTTCAGCAATGTCGAGCGCCTGACCAAGGCGCTGGACGGCGAGGCGCTGCGCCAGGCGCTCAAGGGCGTCTCGCTGCTCGGTATCCGCTCGCGCACGCGGATCACCGACGAGGTGCTGGAAGCCGCCGATGGCCTGCTCGCAGTCGGCTGCTTCAGCGTCGGCACCAACCAGGTCGATCTCTCGGCGGCACGCAAGCGCGGCATTCCCGTGTTCAACGCGCCGTTCTCCAACACGCGCAGCGTCGCCGAGCTCGTCATCGGCGAGATCGTGATGCTGCTGCGGCAGATCTTTCCGCGCTCGGTGTCGGCGCATGAGGGCGGCTGGGACAAATCGGCGGCCGGCAGCCGCGAGGTCCGCGGCCGCACCCTCGGCATCATCGGCTACGGCAATATCGGCTCGCAGCTCTCGACGCTGGCGGAAGCCATGGGCATGCGGGTGATCTATTACGATCGCACCGACAAGCTCCGCCATGGCAACACCGAGCCGGTCGAGAAGCTGGAAGAGCTGCTGGCGCAGAGCGACGTGGTCAGCCTGCACGTGCCGGAGACGCCGGAGACCGCCGGCATGATCGGCAAGAAGGAATTGCGGGCGATGAAACCGGGCTCGTTCCTGATCAACAACAGCCGCGGCACGGTGGTCGATCTCGACGCGCTCGCGGGCGCGTTGCGTGACGGCCACATCGCCGGTGCCGCCATCGACGTGTTTCCGGTCGAGCCGTCCTCGAACTCGGAGCGCTTCAAGAGCCCGATGCAGGGCCTTGGCAACGTCATCCTCACGCCGCATGTCGGCGGCTCGACCGAGGAGGCGCAGGAGCGCATCGGCGGCGAGGTGGCGCGCAAGCTGGTCGACTATTTCATCACGGGATCGACCATGGGTGCGGTGAATTTCCCCGAGGTGCAGCTGCATTTGCGTCCCTCCGGCGTGCGTTTCAGCCACGTCCATCGCAACGTGCCTGGCATGCTGCGCCGGCTCAACGAGGTCTTCCTCCAGCGCGACATCAACATCGCCGCGCAATATCTGGAGACCGCGGGCGACCTCGGCTACGTCGTGCTGGACGCCGATCTCGGTGGCGAGGATTCGGGCGCGCTGCTGGCGCAGATCCGCGCCCTCGAAGGTACGATCGGCGCGCGGCTGGTGTTCGAGCACTAGGCGGCCGTCACGTTCCGGTTGCATTGATTGGGCTAAGCTCTCTAAACTGCATCCTCTTCGGCGTGCGACAAATCGCGTCGAATTTGAGCTTCAGATGCGTGGAGTGCCGCCATGGAACGGGACGCCGTACTGATCGATCTCGCGCTTCAAGGCGGTGGTTCGCACGGCGCCTTCTCCTGGGGGTGCTCGACCGCCTGCTGGAAGAAAAGTGGCTCACTGTCGCCGCGATCTCCGGAACCTCCGCAGGCGCGATGAACGCGGCGGTGCTGGTGGATGGCTGGGCCGCCGGCGGCGCGGACGGTGCGCGTGATGCGCTCGAGCAGTATTGGCGCCGCGTTTCGAAGGCTGCCGCCTTCAGCCCGCTGCAGCGCTCGCCGCTCGATCGACTGATGGGGCGCTGGACGCTCGATACGTCACCCTTTTACATCCTGACCGACCTGATGTCGCGGCTGCTCTCGCCGTACGATCTCAATCCGACCGGCTATAATCCGTTGCGCGCGGTGCTGGCCGAAAGCATCGATTTCGAGCGGCTTGCGCGCTCGCCGATCCAGCTCTTCATTACCGCGACGCGCGTGCGCACCGGCCGTGGACGGATCTTCCGCAACGCCGAGGTCACGGCGGACGTGCTGCTGGCGTCGGCCTGCCTGCCGACCATGTTCCGGGCGATCGAGATCGACGGCGAGCCCTATTGGGATGGCGGTTATGCCGGCAACCCGACCATCACGCCGCTGGTGCGCGAGAGCGACGCGCACGATACTATTCTTGTTCAGATCAATCCGACCGAGCGGCTGGAGGAGCCGCGGACCGCCGCGGAGATCCTCAACCGTCTCAACGAAATCTCCTTCAACTCGCCGTTGATGAAAGAGCTGCGCATGATCGCGCTGCTCCGCCAGGCGGCGGATCCCGGCAGCGGGGAGGGCGCGCGCTGGGCGAAAATGCGGATGCATCGGATCAAGAGCGACATGCTGGCGAAGTTCGGCGCATCGTCAAAGCTCAATGCGGAATGGGAGTTCGTCTCGATGCTGCGTGCCGAGGGGCGCATCGCCGCGGAGGCGTTCCTCGCCGAACATGGTGCGGATATCGGCCGGCAATCGACCGCCGATCTCGATGTCCTCCTGGCGGAGTGCTGAGGCAATGGGGCTTCTCGGCCTCTTCGTGGGGCTCGGCCTGCTCGTGCTGTTTGCTTTTCGCGGCTGGAGCGTGCTGTTGCTCGCGCCGCTCGCCGCGCTCGTTGCCGCGCTGTTTGGCGGCGAGCCGCTGCTGGCGAACCTGACTCAGGTCTTCATGGTGAACGCGGCGGGATTTCTCGGACAGTTTTTCCCGATCTTCCTGCTCGGCGCCGTTTTCGGCAAGTTGATGGATGATAGCGGCGCGGTCACGTCCGTTGCGGCCTTCATGTCGAAACGTCTCGGCGAGCGGCGCGTGATCCTGGCCGTGGTGCTGGCCGGTGCGCTGGTCACCTATGGCGGTGTCAGCCTGTTCGTCGCGTTCTTCGTCATCGTGCCGATGGCCCGCTCGCTGTTTCGCGCGGCCGCGATTCCGCGCCGGCTGATTCCGGCGACCATCGTGCTGGGCACGTCGACCTTCACCATGTCGGCTCTGCCGGGCACGCCGTCGATCCAGAATGCGATCCCGATGCCGTTCTTCGGCACGACGCCCTTTGCCGCGCCGGGCCTGGAATCGTCGCCTCTCTCATCATGCTCGGCACGGGATTATGGTGGCTGCATCGCGCCGAAGCCAGGGCGCGCCATCTCGGAGAAGGCTATGGCGATGACGTCGAGGATGTGACCGAGCGCGCCGCCGCCGACGAGCTCGTCCGCGAACGTGCGACGACGGCACGGGAGTTCGATCCGGCGGAAATGCAGCATGGCCATCGCAGCGATCAACCGGCACCGGTCCTGAGTTCCATCCTGCCGCTGGTCGCTGTCGTGGCCGTCAATCTCGCGATGTCGCTTGTGGTGCTGCCGCGGCTCGATGTCTCCTATCTTGCCGAGCAGCGTTTTGGCGAAACGTCGCTCGCCGCCGTTGCGGGTGTGTGGTCGGTCGCGGTCGCCCTGACCGCGGCGATCGTCACGGCCATCGCGCTGAACTGGACGCGGCTGCCGGCATTGCGGCAGACCATGGATGCCGGCGCCAATGCGTCGGTGCTGCCGGCGTTCAGCGTCGCGAGCCTGGTCGGATTTGGCGCGGTCGTCGCTGCGCTGCCGGCGTTCACGACCGTGCGCGACTGGGTGCTCGCGATCGAAGGCGGCCCGCTGGTCTCGCTTGCGGTTGCGACCAACATCCTGGCGGCGCTGACCGGCTCGGCGTCGGGCGGCCTGACGATCGCGCTCGATGCGCTCGGCCAGGCCTATGTCGATCTCGCCGCGCGCACCGGCATCGACCTCGCGCTGATGCATCGCGTGGCGGTGATCGGTTCGGGGACGCTGGACATTCTGCCGCATAATGGCGCGGTGGTCAGCCTGCTCGCGATCTGCGGCCTGACCCATCGCGACAGCTATCTGGATATCGTGATGGTAGGGATCGTGACGTCGCTGCTGGCGCTGGTGGCCGTGATTGCGCTGGGTAGCGCCCTTGGATCGTTCTGAAGCGATTGACGCAGGGACGAAGGTTGCGTTGAATGCGGCCAAGTGTCGGACGCAAAAAACCGAGAACGCCGGGTGGAAACGATGACCTTAATAAGGGCAAAGCTGTGCGCATGGCTGGTGGGGACGGCGGCAGCGCTGAGCGCGACCGGCGCGTTCGCGGCGACGCTGGCCGAGGATGCGGAAACCGTCTGCAAAGGTCTCGCCGGCGGCGCCAATTCCGTCAAGATCGACACCGCGACCTTGCAGACAGCGTCCCAGCTCGCTGTCGCCGAGCGCGGACCGACGCCATCGGGACGCATTACGCCGGCCAATCCCGTCTTCTGCAAGGTGCTCGGCCATATCGACCCGGTCGATCCCAAGGCGCCGCCAATCAAATTCCAGGTCAACCTCCCCGTCGAATGGAACGGCCGCTCGGTCCAATATGGCGGCGGCGGTTTCAACGGCGTGCTGATCACCGGCCTCGGTTTGCCGCCGGCCTATCCCTTCGACAAGCCGTCGCCGCTCGCGCGTGGCTTCGTCACCTACGGCACCGATTCCGGTCATGAGTCCAAACCGGGCGAGCCGCCGCAGCTGTTCGCACTCAACGACGAAGCGTTCGAGAATTTTGCCCACCGTGCCTACAAGAAGGTGCACGACGCCGCTGTTACGCTGATGCAGCGCGCTTACGGCAAGGAGCCGGACAAGATGTACTTCATGGGCTCGTCCGAAGGCGGCCGCGAGGGCCTGACGATGGCGCAGCGTTATCCCGACGATTTCGACGGGATTTTTGCGCGCGTGCCCGTCATCAACTGGGTCGGCTTGCAGCATGCCGGCACCCGCTCCGGCCTCGTCACCATGGGCGAGGGCTGGCTCAATCCGGCGCAGGTGAAGCTCGTGGGCGATGCGGTGCGTGCCGCTTGCGACAAGGCCGACGGATCCGACGATGCGCTGGTGCAGGATCCCGTCGCTTGCAAGGCGACCTTTAAGGTCGAGACGTTGCGCTGCGCCGACGGCAAGAGCGGCGATCAGTGCCTCACCGACGCGCAGATCAAGGCGGTCGACACGCTGCACGCCGTTTACAAATTCCCGTTCACGCTCGCCAACGGTCTCGACGACTATCCGGGCTGGGGCGTGTCGGGTGAGGACACGCCGGCGATGGGGCCGACTGGCGGCTGGATCGCGTGGTGGCTCGGCGTCGCGCCGCCGGCGCAGCCGCCCGCCCCCAACAACGGCATCGCCTGGATCTATGGTGCCGGCGGCATTCAATATGTGTTCGCGCGCGATCCCAAGCTCGACGTCACCACCTACAAGGTGGAGGACCACAAGGCGCGGCTGCTCGAGGTGTCGGCCCTGATGGATTCGACCGATCCCCATCTCAGCCGTTTTCGCGCCCGCGGCGGCCGGCTGATCATGCTCGAGCACATGGCGGACTACGCGCAGAGTCCCTATGCCGGCATCCGCTATTTCGAGGGCGTCGAGCGCAAGCTCGGCAAGGCCGAGACCGCGGAATTCGCGCGGCTCTACACCGCGCCCGGCGTCGACCATGTCGGCTCCGGCGCGCCCGCCAATGTCGACATGCTGAGCGCGCTGGTCGACTGGGTCGAGAAGGGCACGGCGCCCGGTGACCTCGAAGTCACCGAGCAGAAGGTCGAGCCGCCGTCATTTGCGGTCACGCGCGCGATGCCGCTGTGCCGCTGGCCGGCCTGGCCGCACTACAAGTCCGGCCCGGTGACGGAGGCGGCGAGCTTCAGCTGCGCACCGTAGGGACAATGCGTGCTGAGTGCGATGGCGGTGGAATCACCCCGCCGCCATCGCCTGTGCGCCGCCAAGCAATTGCGGGCTCATCCGCTGCACGCACGCCTCAGTGCGCGCCGCCCCCGCCCGCCGCCTTCACCCGGCGTGTCAGCAGCACCGCGATCGCGGCGAGCACCAGCACGACGCCGATCACCGCAAACGTGTCGGAAAAACCCATCACCAGCGCCTGACGCTTGACGGTCTTGCCGAGCGCGATGATGGCCTGCTCGCGCGCGGCGTTGGGGTCGGGCACGCCGTGGGCGATGAAATAGTCCGTCATCTGGGCGATGCGGGTGCGGACTTCCTCGCGGCCGAGCGTGACGGAATGGCCGATGATGTTGGAGTGGAACTGCTCGCGTTTGGTGACGATGGTCGCCAGCACTGCTGTGCCGATGGCGCCGCCGAGATTGCGCATCATGTTGGAAATGCCGGACGCGGCGGGCGCGTCCTGTGGCGCAACGCTGCCGAGGCTGAGGGCGGACAGCGGCGCCAAGGTGAGAGCCTGACCCACGGCGCGCACGACGTTGGGCATGAAGAACTGATCGCCGGAATAGTCGAGCGACATCGTGATATTCAAGAAGGAGCTGGCAGCAAACAGCAGCAGGCCGGCCGTCGCGATATAGCGGGTATCGAACCGCTGCATCAGCTTCGGCACCAATGGAATCAACAGCAGCTGCGGCAGCCCGGTCCAGGCCAGCACGTTGCCGATCTGCTCGGCATTGTAGCCCTGCACCTGGCCGAGATAGGCCGGCAGCAGATAGACCGAGCCGAACAGCGCGAAGCCGAGGAACACGGCAGCGATCGTACCGACACCGAAATTCCACTGCATCAGCAGACGCAGGCGGAGCAGCGGCTTCTCGACCACAAGCTCGATATAGATGAACAGCGACAGGCTGACCGCGGCGACGACAGCAAGCCGCACGATGAACGGCGAACCGAACCAGTCGTTCTTGTTGCCCTCCTCGAGCACGGCCTGCAGCGAAGCCAGGCCGACGGCCATGGTTGTTATGCCGAACCAGTCGCCTTCGCGCAGCAGCCCGAGGTTCACCGGCTGGCGCTCCAAGGTCGCGAACAGGATCGCCACCATGACCGCGGTGGGCACCACGTTGACGAAGAAGATGGTCTGCCAGCCGTAATTTTCGGTGAGATAGCCGCCGATGGTCGGACCGATCGCCGGCGCAAAGGTCACCGCGAGCGAGAACATCGCGAGCCCGATCGGCTGCTGGCCCTTCGGCAGCTTGGTGAAAACCAGGGTGAAGGCCATCGGGATCAGCACGCCGCCGAAGAAGCCCTGGAAGCCACGCATCGCGATCATCGAGGGCAGATCGTGGGTGAACGCACATGCGACCGAGAAGGCTGCAAACAGCGTGGCAAAGCTCAGCATGATGTTGCGGAACGAGAACACCCTCGACAGATAGTCGGTCAGCGGGATCACGATGATCTCGCCGATCAGATATGACGTCGAGATCCAGGATCCGTTGTCGACACCGGTGCCGATGCCGCCCTCGATGTTGAGCAGCGAGGCGTTGGTGATCTGGATGTTCAGGATCGCCATGAAGGCGCCGATCATCGCTGCGAAGACGGCGATCCAGACGGTCGCGCTAGCGCGATTGGGGTCCGTTGCGACGCGCTCAGGCGTCGCGGCCGGTATTGCGGGCGTCGAGATTGAGAGGCTGTTTGACATGGCACGACCCTCCGGAAACAAGCTTCGCTTTAGATGTTGCT
Source organism: Bradyrhizobium sp. RDM12 (assembly GCF_051917485.1). Lineage (NCBI taxonomy): Bacteria > Pseudomonadati > Pseudomonadota > Alphaproteobacteria > Hyphomicrobiales > Nitrobacteraceae > Bradyrhizobium > Bradyrhizobium sp. RDM12. Next base: position 470,261 of record NZ_CM133064.1, on the reverse strand, counting down.
TGGGGCGTCGTTGTCGCTTGCGCGGTCGGCGCTGAACGGGTTGCGATCGTCGGGATTACGGACATGCCGGGCCGCAGCTCGATCGCCGGCTGCGTTTCGGCATCGAGCGCGATCTTCACGGGAATGCGCTGCACGATCTTGGTGAAGTTGCCGGTGGCGTTATCAGGCGGCAGCAGGGCGAACTCCTGGCCGCTGGCTGGCGCGATAGAATCGACGTGGCCATGCACCACCTGGCCCGGGAATGTATCGACCTCGATCTCGACCTGCTGTCCGGCGCGGACGTGGGTGAGCTGGGTCTCCTTGAAATTGGCGACCACATAGGCGCCCTCGGCCGGCACGATCGACATCAGCTGCGTGCCGGCCTGGACGTATTGGCCGACGCGGAGCGTTCGGTTGCCGATGACGCCGTCGATCGGAGCGACGATCGTGGTGTAGCCGAGATTGAGCTCGGCCTGATGCTGAAGCGCGGCGGCGCGGGCGGCCGCGGCTCTGGCTTGCGCGATCTCGGCCTTGAGGAGCTCGACCTGCTTGAGGGCGGAAGCGAGATTGGCAGTGTCGCGCTGGATCGCGGCGTCGGCGCCGGCGTTGCGCGACTGCGCCTGCTGCGCGTTTTGCACGCTGCCGTACCCCGTCGCGGCGAGATCCGTGTAACGCTTGTTCTCCTGCTGCGCGAAAGTTTTTGCAGCGGTATCGACATCGACGGTCGCCTTGGCTGCGGCGATCACCGCATCCTGAACCTCGAGCTGCGCCTGCTTGCTGGTCACCGTTGCATTCGCGGCGGCGACATCGGCCTTGGCCTGGTCGAGCGCGACGCGGAAGTCGCGGTCGTCGATCCGGGCCAGCACCTGGCCTGCCTTCACATGCTCGTTATCGCCGGCCAGAACGCGATCGAGATAGCCGCTGACCTTCGGCGCGATGGTGGTGTTGTCGGCCTTCACATAGGCGTCATCGGTGGAAACGAGGAAGCGGCCGACGGTCCAGTAGTCGTAGCCATACCAGCTGGCCCCCGCGAGGGCGGCGACCGCCGCACCAGCGAGCAAGAGTTTGCGAAAGCTCAGATTTTGGCGGCGGGTCGGGGGTGGCATGGCAGGCAGGACGCCGTCCGGCGGAAGGGTTGGAATCACGGTGGACTCAGTCTTGGACGGGGTGGTGTGCACGGTCATGGCCGGCTCCCTGAATTAGGAAACTTGACGATTTCCAAAATAGGACTAGCTTTGGGATAGTCAATGGAATGACAGGCATCATTTAAAAACATGGCTCAGGCAAAACCGTCATCAGAATGCCGCCCGCGTGGACGGCCGCCGGTGCGCAGCGACGAGGAGACGAAGCGAATCGTCCTCGAGTCGGCACGACACGCCTTCGCCGTCGATGGCTACGCAGCAACCAGCACCGAGGAACTGGCGCGCGGTGCCGGTATCTCCACCAAGACTCTCTATCGGCTTTTTCCGGGCAAGGCGGCGCTGTTCGAGGCAATGTGTGCGGACAGGCTCGAGCGGTTGCTCTCCGACGTCAATCTGCAGGCCAACAATCAGGCCGACATTGCAACCAGTCTGGCCGCCGTGCTTGTCGCCTGTGCCGATCTCGCGCTCGATCCAGAGGTCGTGGCGCTACAGCGCATGGTGCTGCAGCAATCGGCCACCTTCCCCGACCTTGCAGCGAATTTTTACAGGGATGGCATCGCCCGTACCGCGGCGGCGCTCGCAGGCTGGCTCCGCGATCAGGTCAAGAAGAAGCGCCTTGCACTCGATAATGTCGACGAAGCCGCCGGAATGATGATCGGCATGATGGTGTCAGCGCCTCAGCGTGCGGCGATCTACGCAGGCCTGACACTGCCCTCGCGCGAGGAGATCGAGAGGCGGGCGCAGATATGCGCTGCAATTCTGCTCGACGGCTGTCGCAGGCGGTCGACCGGTTAGCAGCCGCAGGTTTTGACAATCAGCCGCCATTCGCTTATATGCTTCGCATGCGAAAGAAATCGCCGGAGGCGAGGCATCATCGGCTGATCTACCTGCTGAGCGTCGCGCAGCGGCGCTTGCAGCGGTGGATGGCGGCGCAGCCGGCGAGCGACGTGACGCCGGCGCAGGCGGGATTGTTGTTCATCCTCGGCAAGCAGGACGGCGTCCTGATGGGCGAGGCCGGTGCTGCACTTGATCTCGGCCCGGCCGGGATTTCCGGCCTTGTCGACCGCAGCGCTGCGGCGAGGCTGGTCGAGCGTCGCGCCGATCGCGAAGATGGGCGCGCATGGCGCGTGTGGCTGACGCCGAAGGGGCGGACCACGCTGGCGCAAGCAAAAGCGTCGGCCGCGGCGATCAATGCGAGGCTGACGGAAGGATTTACCAGCGCGGAGATCGACGTGGTCGCGCGCTGGCTGACGAGCATTCAGGACAAGTTCCCAAGGGACCTGACAAGAGAACTCACAAGAGATTTAGAGGACTAAGAGGAGAGACCCATGACCGAGCATGTGCGAGTAGAGACCGACAACGGAATTCTCACGCTCACCCTGGCGCGCCCCGACAAGAAGAACGCGCTGACGGACGCGATGTATGGCAAGCTCGCCGACGCCATCGAATCCGCCGAGTTCGATCCGTCTGCGCGCGTGCTGCTGATCCGCGGCGAGGGCGACATGTTCACTGCCGGTAATGATGTCGGCGAGTTTGCGGCCGTGGCGAGCGGCAAGTCCGAAGGGAGCCGCAAGGTCGGCCGCTTCATCCAGTCGCTGGCGCGCTGCACCCGTCCGCTGGTCGCAGCGGTGCAGGGCCGCGCCGTCGGCGTCGGCACCACGATGCTCCTGCATTGCGATCTCGTGGTGCTCGCCGAGGACACCCAATTGTCGACGCCCTTCGTCAGCCTCGCGTTGGTGCCGGAAGCAGCCTCGAGCCTGCTGATGCCGGCGCGCATCGGATATGCCCGCGCTTATGAGATGTTTGCGCTCGGCGAAACCGTGCCGGCGAAGGCCGCGCTGGAGTGGGGTCTCGCCAATCGCGTGGTGCCGCTCGACAAGCTCGACGCCGAGGCGCTGGCGCTGGCCCGGCGTCTTGCCCGGCAGCCCGCCGGTGCACTCACCGCGACCAAGAAGCTGATGCGGAATGGCGAGATGCTGGTCGCGCAGATGCAGGCGGAGAGCGAGCAGTTCGCGCAGCGCCTGCGCACGGCGGAGGCGCGCGAGGCGTTCACCGCCTTTGCCGAGCGCCGTCCGCCGGACTTCACCAAGGTTTCGTGACGTCCGAGCCTGCCCAAAGGCTTGGCAAATCGGGAACTCCCGGCATTTGATTAAAGCCTTAACGGAACATTGGCATGTCGCGGTGCAAGGTGGCCACTCTTGAAGTGGTGGCTCCGCGACTCATGGCAATGTTTAAGAGATCGGTAAGTTCGCTTCTCCTGGTGTTGATGGCCTTGCTGGCGGCCGGCGCGCTCGCCAGCACCGCGATCCAGATGGTCGGGGCCTTCGGCCGCTACAGCGACAGTCTAGAGACTGCGCGGCTTGCCGCCGCCGACAAGGCGATCTTCCACGGCGTATTGTCCCTGCGCAACAATCGCGGCGATGCCCAGAGCGCGCTGCTCGGCGACGACGATCCACGCAGCAAGCTCGGTGAAGCCGAGAAGGCGGAGCAGGGCGGCTATGACGGTATCGGCGCAGCGCTCGCCACGATCGATTTCGCGCGCCGCGACGAACTCGCCAGCACGCTGAAGCAGCGCTGGAGCGAGGCCGCACCGCAATTCCAGCTGTTCTACGACCAGGCCAAGCGCCCGCGCGCCGAGCGCAAGATCGAGCCCACCAACTCGTGGTACGACGCCGTCACCAAGGTCATCGAGACCGCCAACCTCGCCTCCACCGCCGTGTCGAACCGCGCCTGGATGAACGATCCCTTCATTGCCCGCATGATCCAGGTCCGCCGCCTCGCCTGGCAGGTGCGCGACCGCTATGGAATCCATTGCTCGGTGCTGCGTTCGAACGTCAACAGCAGCAAGCCGCTCGATGACACCCAGAAGCGGTCGCTGGCGCAATGGGACGGCACCATTGCCTCCGGTTGGTCCGGCATGGCCGAGTTGCTGGCCGCGTCCGACGTGCCGGCGGAATTGATCACCGCGGCCAAGGAGGCACAGGCCAAGACAAGCGGTGTCCTCAAGCAGATCGGCGATCTCACCAAGAATCTTGACGGAAGCGGCAAGCCGGCGATGCCCGCCGCGGAATGGAACACGCTCTGCCAATCGCCGTTCCCGCTGATCGTTGCGGTTGCGACCACGGCGCTCGACCAGTCGATCGCGCGCGCCGAGACGGTGCAGGCGAAGGCGCTGACCAATCTAGTGATCCAGTCGCTCGCGTTCCTGCTCGCGCTCGCCGTGACGCTCACCGGCGTTTACGTCGTGCGCAATCGCCTGATGCGCCCGGTGCGTGCCATCCTCGACGCCATCGCCCGGATCAGCGCTCGCGACTACGCGACGCCCGTGCCGCAATCGCGTTATCCCGACGAGTTCGGCACCATGGCGGCCGCGCTTGAAAGCCTGCGCGAGAGCGCGGCGACGGCCGAACGTCTGGGCCGGGAACGCGAAGCGCAGCAGGCGCTGCAACTCGCCCGTTCCGGTACCGTGGACGACGCGTGCCGCAGCTTCGATGACACCGTGCAGGCGGTGATCCACAGCGTCGCTGCCTCGGCCAGGGAGCTCGATGCCACCGCGACCGATGTGCGCACGCTGGTGTCGGAATCGAGCAGCCAGACGGCTGCGGTCTCCTCCGCCGCCGAGCAGGCCACCAACAATCTGGAAAGCATTGCGGCTGCGACCGAGGAGCTCTCGGCCTCTGTCGGCGAAATCTCCGCGCAGGTGCAGTCCAGCGCACGCGATGCCCGCGAAGCGGTGTCGCAGGTGGAGCAGACCAATGCCACCGTCGAGATCCTCGACCAGACCGCGGGCCGCATCAGCGAAGTCGTGAAGATGATCCACGCCATCGCCGGCCAGACCAATCTGCTCGCCTTGAACGCGACCATCGAGGCGGCCCGCGCCGGCGAAGCCGGCCGCGGCTTCGCGGTCGTCGCCGGCGAGGTCAAGAGCCTCGCGGCGCAAACCGCGACCGCGACCGAGGAAATCTCGCGTCAGGTCGAGGAGATCCAGGGCGCGACCGGGCAGGCGGTCGCCGCCATCCGCTCGATCGGCGGTGCCATCAGCGGCATCGACGAGAAGATGACCGCGATTGCCGCCGCCGTCGAACAGCAGCGTGCGGCCACCACCGAAATCTCGCGCAACTTCCAGCATGCCGCCCAGGGCACCCGTGAGGTCACCGATACCATCGGCAGCGTCGCCCAGCTCAACCAGGAGACCGGCAACGCGGGCACCGTGCTGTTCCAGTCCGTGACCAAGATGTCGGCCGACGCCGACCGCCTCCGCGTCGCGGTCGAGGGCTTCCTTGGCGCGGTGAAGACCGCTTAAGCTGTCATTCCTTGTTCCAACCGCCAACGGATCGGCATTGCCGTGTCTGCGTGCGCGCTGTAGATGGTAGCGGTACCATGCTCCGACAGCTCCACGGGCGCATCAAAACCAACGACGGGAATACAGGGAGATAATTTCGATGCCGGTCACCCCACAAAAGGCCCAGCGCCCTTATCGCGGCGTATTCCCGGTCGCGCCCACCATCTTCGACGAGCGCGGCGAGCTCGACCTGGACGGCCAGCGCCGCTGCATCGATTTCATGATCGATGCCGGCTCGCACGGCATCTGCATTCTCGCCAATTTCTCCGAACAGTTTGTGCTGACCGATTCCGAGCGCGAGACCGTGATGCATGCGGTGCTGGAGCATGTCGCCGGCCGCGTGCCCGTGATCGTCACCACCACCCATTTCAGCTCGGCCGTCTGCGCGGCGCGCAGCCAGCAGGCCGAGGCTGCCGGCGCCGCCATGGTGATGGTCATGCCGCCCTATCACGGCGCGACTTTCCGCGTCCCCGAGAAGAGCGTCGTCGAGTTCTTCAAGGTGCTCTCGGGTGCGATCAACATTCCGATCATGATCCAGGACGCGCCGGTGGCGGGCACGCCGCTGTCGGTCGAGCTGCTGGCGCGGCTCGCGCGCGACTTCGGCAATATCCGCTATTTCAAGATCGAGGTCGCAGGCGCGGCGTCAAAACTCCGCAGCCTGATCGAGGCGGGCGGCAAGGTTATCGAAGGTCCCTGGGACGGTGAGGAGGCGATCACGCTGCTCGCCGATCTCGATGCGGGCGCGACCGGCGCGATGACCGGCGGCGGCTATCCCGACGGCATTCGCCAGATCATCGATCCCTATTTTGTCGGCAAGCGCGAGGAGGCGAAGGCCGCCTACGAACGCTGGCTGCCGCTGATCAACTACGAGAACCGCCAATGCGGCCTGATCGCCTGCAAGGCTATGATGCAGGCCGGCGGCGTGATCAAGTCGGACACCGTGCGGCATCCCCTCCAGCCGCTGCATCCGGCGACGCGCGCGGGATTGCTGGAGCTGGCCAAGGAGCGCGACGCGCTGGCCTTGCGCTGGGGAAGTAGGTCTCTCCCTCATGAAGTAGGTCTCTCCGCCCTCATCAAGTCTCTCCGCCGTCATTGCGAGCGAAGCGAAGCAATCCAGAAATGCTTCCGCGGTGGCGGTCTGGATTGCTTCGCTACGCTAGGAAGAAACGGTTGGTCGTTTGGCGTCAGGCGGCCTCCGCTATGGGCTGGAGTTGAACGGCGAAGCCGAGCTTTTTGAGACGTGCGACCAGTCGGCTTGCTTTGACCTCGGTGGGCCGGCGGTCGAAGTAGTCGGCGCCGAGGTCATGGTGCTCCGTGCCGTTCTTGAGGATGTGATAGATGGCGGTGAGGATCGAGGCGGCGACGGCACAGATGGCTTTTTGCGGCCCGCGTTTGGCCTGCAAGCGGAAGAATTGGGCTCGGTAGTAGCTGTTCTTTGCGCGCTTGGCGGCCCAGGCACATTGAACGAGCATGGTCTTGAGCCACGGTGCCCCCTTGCGCAGGCGCGAGGACTTGCGCTTGCCGGCGCTCTCGTTCTGCCCGGGACACAGTCCGGCCCAGGCGACGAGATGGCCGGCGGTCTGGAAACGGCTCATGTCGGCGCCGATCTCGGACAGAATGGCTGGCGCCGCCACTGCGCTGACCCCGGGAATCGTGGTCAGCAATTCGATCAGGTGGCGAAAGGGGTTTTGCCGCCATCGATTTCCGCTTCCATGCCCTCGATCCGCTGAGCGATTTCGGCATCGAGCTTGCGAATCGTTTCATCCAGACCATCCCATTGGCGCAGATGAAGCGCGAGCAGGAAGCGGTGGTGATCCGTCAGGCGCCCGTGCAACGCATCGTAAAGCTCCTTTGGCGACGCCTTGATCTGCTTGCCGGCAAGCTCGGCCAGCTTGTTCGGCTGCCGCACGCCCTCGATCATCGCCTGGATGATCCGCCGCCCGCTCGCGCCCATGATGTCGGAGATTACCGAGCCGAGCTTGATGTTGGCTTCCGCCAGCGTCTTGTCGATCCGCTGCACGTGCCGCGTCTGCTCGCGCACCAGTTGCTTGCGCGTCCGCGTCAGCGCGCGCAGCTCCTGCACCTCCTCCTCCGGAATGAAGCTGCCCTTGATCAGCCCGCAGGCCAACAGATCGGCAATCCACATCGCATCGTTCATGTCGGTCTTGCGTCCCGGCACGTTCTTGATGTGCGCTGCATTGGCGATGATCAGGTCAAAGGCGCCTTCGCCCAGGATCCGGAACACCGGCATCCAGTAGACTCCCGTCGCCTCCATCGCCACATGCGTGCACCGGCATTCTTCCAGCCACCTTCGCAGTTCCACAAGCTGCTCCGTCGTGGCCAAAAAGGTCCGGCACTCCCGCTGCGCCTTGCCATCGACCATGATCCGCACACAGGCCACGACCGTGTCCCTGTGCACGTCCAGGCCTGCCACCCGCTCGTACAAAATATCCATGCTTCTCTCCTCAACATTTGGCGCCGGCGGCACAGGCGCCTGTCAGAAAAGAATGCTAGGAAGCGTGCTCCAGAGCCTTGCGGCTCCTCCGCGCCAGTGTGGGTCATCCAGGCAACCCGGGTCCAACTCGCAACCGGGCTCTCACGCACCAGAGAGTAATCGACCTCTTTGCCGACGGCGCTCCAGTCTACCGCCTTCGCCCACCCGTGAAAAGTTTCATTCAGCGCGCGTCGGCTCCTCAAGCCGGTCCCAACTCGCAATGACGGAGTTCGTTGAGGCTATCGCGCCAGCATCCACTCGCCGATGATGCGGAATCGCACCTTGGCATTGTCCTGTGCGAACAGCGCGATACGATCGATCGCTAGCGCATCGAGCTTCAGCGTTGCGAATCTTCTGCGCAGCATCTCCAGAATCGGCCCACGCCGCGCCGCATCCAGCCGCCCCGTCAGCGTCATGTGGAAGCGGAATTCTTCCATCACGTAAGGATAGCCCCAGCGGTCGAGATACGCGCGCTGCCGCTCGCTGAGATTTTCGGGTTTCCGCCGCGCGCGCTCTTCAGCCGTCAGAGGCGGGCGGAATGAATCGAAATCGCGGACGCAGTCGGCCGCCAGTTGGTGGAGCGCGTCGACCGGCGCAGCCGGAACGACGGCGATGAAGCCGCTGATGGCATCGACCACCGGCTGGATCACCGGCATCGGCCGCGTCTTGTCGGCGAATGTCGCACAAGCAGCCTTGAGCTCGGCCTCGGTCTTGCCCGATACTAGCGCCATCGGCGCTTTCAGCGTGCCGTGAAAGCCGTATTTGCGGGGATCAGCGGTGATGTCGCGCCAGTCCGGCGCAACGTGCAGAACGTCCTGCGGAAACGAAACCTCATCGCCCGTATAGGCATCATAGCCAAGCAACTCGGCGCCGAAGCGAGACAGCGCGTTGTCGGCGCCGGCGGCAAAATAGATCGCGTAGCGGGGAAGGGCTGTCATTGCCGGAGCATAACCAATTTATGCGGCGACGACAGTCCCGCGCGGCGTCGCTGCCGTGCCGAGCAGTCGTGTCGCGTCGGTGAGATGCACGAGCTTGCCGGCAGCGATCGCCGCGACCAGCCGCGGCCGCTGCGATGTACTATCGTCGACCAGCAGGATGTCGGCGCGACGGCCTGCGGCGAGCGTGCCGCGATCGGTCAGGCCCGTGGCCTGCGCCGGTGCCGACGAGATCAGCTTCCAGGCCTCCGTCAGCGGCAGCACGCCGTCTGAAGCAAGCCGGAATGCAGCGAGCAGCGGCGCCGGATAGTAGTAGTCGGATGCCAGCACCGAGCAGAGCCCCTTCGCGATCATGTCCGAGGCCTTGGTCCAGCCGATGTGGCTGCCGCCGCGTACGACGTTCGGCGCGCCGTAGACGATGGCATCGCCATGATCTGCGGCCTCGCGCGCCGTCGCCTCGTTGATCGGAAATTCGGCGAGCGTCACGCCGAGACTGCGAAAGTTCCGGCGCATCGCCGGGCTCGCATCGTCATGCGAGAGCATCCGCACCTCGGCGCTGCGTGCCGCCGCAGCGAGCCGGGTGATCGACGCCGGAACGTCGGCAGCGCGCGAGACAATATGCGCGACGAGCCCGTCGAACTCCTCGCTCGACAGCCCGGTGCGCTCAACCATGCGGTTGCGCTTGCGCGGATTGGAGATGTCGGCAACGACCCCGTCCATGTGGTCGTTGAAGGCGAACAGGTCGACGCGGCCCTCTGCGAGCCACTGACCGATTTCGTCCTCGGCGTCGAGATTGTAGGTCTCGTGCCGCAGGTGGAAGCGGGTGTCGGCAGCAAACTGCGGACGCTGCCGCTCGATCGCCTCGAGCAGACGCCTTGCATTGTCGCCGCTGCGCAGGCCCGGCTCCCACGACCAGGTCGTGGCGTGGAACACCGTGGTGATGCCGTTGCTGATGACCTGGCGATCGGTGTCGGCGAGCGCGACATCGATCGGGAAGTCGACGCCGGTGCGCGGCATCATCTGCCGCTCAAAGGCATCGCCGTGCAGATCGACGATGCCGGGCAGAACCAGCAGGCTGCGCGCATCGATCGCCAGCCGCGCGTGACCGCGAGATGCATCGATCTGCACGATGTCGGTCCCCGATACTGCAAGGGAGGTTTCGGCGAGCTCGGAGCCCATCAGGGTCCGGCCGCCTTCGATGAAAATGTCTGTCACGCGATCGCGCTTCGCTTGCTGGAAGAGGCACTTGCCCCTGCTTCGTATGCCGTCAGGAAATCTTCAATCGCGAGCTTGCGGAAATCGGGCAGCGCTTCACGCAATTTGTCGTGATCCCAGTCCCACCATGCCAGCTTGGCAAGCCGTCCGGCAACCTCTTCCGAGAACCGGCGCCGCACGATCCGCGCCGGATTGCCGGCGACGATGGTATAGGCCGGCACGTCCTTGGTGACGATGGCGCCGGCCGCGATCACCGCACCGGTGCCGATGTTGCGGCCGGGCAGCACGATCGCGCCATGGCCGATCCAGACGTCATGGCCGATATGGACGTGATGCTGGCGTCGCCAGTCGAAGAATTCGGTATCGTCGCTCTCGCCCGGAAAGTAGGCGCTGGAGCGGTAGGTGAAGTGCGCCTGCGTGGCGCGATGCATCGGATGATTGCCGGGATTGATCCGCGTCATCGCCGCGATCGAGCAGAATTTTCCGATGGTCGTATAGGTGATCTGCGCGTCGTTGACGACGTAGGAGTAATCGCCCATCGCGACTTCATGCAGCATGGTGCGCGCGCCGACCTCGGTATAGGCGCCGAGCCAGGTCTCATGCAGTTTCGCCGAAGGATCGATAGTCGGTTGGACCGAAAGCACCTTGGCCATGCTGCATCCGAGGATTCGAGGGCGGGCGCTCGTCTTCGAGCGGCTTGATGACAACGTCATGACGATGAGATGACAGGGGATGAGGTGTGTAGCAACGCCGCACCGCAGCGCGCGTGTCACACAAGTGTCAAGCGCCGGCGATAGCGGTGGGTCCCAGCTACTCTGGAGCCCTGCATGCTGGTGGTTGAAGGTCTGACGTGCCGCTTCGGCGCAAAAGCCGCAGTCGACGACGCTTCGTTTCAAATCTCCCCCGGCGGCTTTGTCGGTGTCATCGGGCGCTCCGGCGCCGGCAAGTCGACCATGCTGCGCATGATCAATCGCCTGGCCAAGCCGACGCAAGGCCGCATCCTGTTTGACGGCCTCGATGTCACCGCGCTGCGCGGCAAGGAGCTGCGGCAGTGGCGGGCGCGCTCGGCGATGATCTTCCAGCAGTTCAATCTGGTCGGCCGCCTGGACGTTCTGACCAACGTCCTGATGGGACGCCTTGCGACGATGCCGGCCTGGCGCTCGCTCACGCAGACCTGGCCGGAGCAGGACAAGGCGCTGGCGATGTCGGCGCTCGAACAGTTCGACATCGCCTCGCTCGCCGCCCAGCGCGCCGACCAGCTCTCCGGCGGCCAGCAGCAGCGCGTCGCGATTGCGCGGGCGCTGGTGCAGCAGCCCGACATCATCCTCGCCGACGAGCCGATCGCCTCGCTCGATCCGCGCAACACCAAGATCGTCATGGATGCGCTGCTGCGTATCAACAAGCATTTTGGCATCACGGTGCTCTGCAATCTGCATTCGCTCGATCTGGCGCGCAGCTACTGCGATCGGCTGATCGGCATGGCCCAGGGGCGCGTGGTGTTCGACGGAGCCCCGGCTGAGTTGACCGATCAGGTTGCCCGCGAGCTGTACGATCTCGAGGCCGCCGAAATCATGGGCGGCACGCCTGCGTCGGCGCCCGTGGGCGTCCCCGCACTCGGAACGGCCGCGGCGGCCTGAGTCGCGCCGCCCCTGTTGAATTCTTTGTTTCGCGTCAACCGCACCCAACCGATGAAGAGGGTATCATGATCACTCGCAGACTCATTCTTGCCGGCGCCGCCGCGCTCGCGTTCACGACTTCGGCCTCCGCCGAGGACTGGAAAGCCAAATATCCCGAACTGACCTTTGCGGTCATTCCGGCGGAAAACGCCTCGGGCGTGACCGAGCGTTGGGCGCCGTTCATGAGCTATCTCTCGAGGGAACTGGGCGTGAAGGTCACGCTGCGCATCGCCAACGACTATGCGGCTGTCATCGAAGGCCAGCGCGCCGGCAACATTCACATCGCGAGCTACGGCTCGGCCTCGTTCGCCCGCGCCCGCCTGACCGGCGTCAAGACCGACGCCTTCGCCAACGACATCAATGCCGATGGCTCGACCGGCTATTACTCGGTGTTCTTCGTCAAGGCGAGTAGCCCCTACAAGAAGGTCGATGACCTCAAGGGCAAGAACCTCGGCCTCGTCGACCCGAACTCGACCTCGGGCAACAACGTGCCGCGCTTCGAGCTGGACAAGATGGGCATCCCCGACGCCGACACCTATTTCGGCAAGGTCGTATTCACCGGCAGCCATGAGAATGCGATCCTGGCGCTGGCGCAGGGCACGGTGGATGTCGCCGCCAACCAGTGGACCAGCGACGACGATTCGACGCTGGCGCAGATGCTGACCAAGGGCATGCTGAAGAATGCCGACGGCTCGCCGATGAAGAAGGACGATTTCCGCATCATCCACAAATCGGCGCCGATCATCAACGGCCCCTATGCCTATAACTCCGACCTGCCGGAAGAGGCCAAGGCGGCGATCGCGAAGGCGTTCTTCGACGCGCCGGTCAAGGACAAGGCCGCCTTCGATCGCCTCCAGGACGGCCAGAAGAAGGGCTTTCATCCCGCCACCACCAAGGACTGGGACGGCACGATCGAGCTGATCAAGTTCGTCGATGCACTGCGCAAGAAGAAGGCGTCCTGAGTTTCGGGACGAGCTACTTGAGCCGGGTCGATGGACCCGGCTCTTTCCCTTGACGGACCAGTTCCCATCCAATGACCGTCGCGGTTTCGATCCTCCCCGAGCAGCAGCTTGCTGCGCTGAACGCCGCCTACAACAAGGCGGTCCTGCGCAAGCGGCTTCGCCTCCTGTTGGGGGCCGCGATTTTCGCGACTGCGCTGCTGCTCGCTGCGATCGGCGCAGAAGTAAATTTGCGGACCCTGTTCACTTATTTCGGCAACTTCGTCAGCTATTTCGATCGCATCCTCACGCTCGATAGCGGCCAGCGGGTCTGGACCGATATCGGTGAATGGTTGTGGGGCTGGCGCAAATGGCTGAAGATGCTCGGTGAGACGCTGCTGATCAGCTATGTCGGCACGTTGATCGGCGCGGTGTTCGCTTTCGCCCTCAACTTCTTTGCCGCCGAAAACACCTCGCCCGGGCCATGGCTCCGCTTCGTGGTGCGGCGCCTGCTCGAATTCGCCCGTACCGTCCCCGGCATCGTCTTCGCGCTGATCTTCGTCATCGCCTTCGGCCTCGGGCCGATGGCCGGTGTGCTCGCGATTGCGATCCACTCCACCGGCGCTTTGGGGAAACTGTTCTCGGAAATCGTCGAGAATGCCGACATGAAGCCGGTCGAAGGCATCCGTTCGACCGGTGCGAGCTGGGTCTCCTGCATGCGGTTTGCGATTCTGCCGCAGGTGACGGCGGGCTATGCCAGTTACGCGCTGCTGCGTTTCGAGGTCAATGTCCGCGAAGCGTCGGTCATGGGCTTCGTCGGGGCCGGCGGCATCGGGCAGGAGCTCGTCGTCGCCATCCGCAAGTTCTATTATTCGGACGTCAGCGCGATCCTGCTCCTCATCATCGTCACCGTCTTCATCATCGACATCTCGACCGGCTGGCTGCGCGGCCGCCTGTTCGGCAAGGAGGCGCGGACGTGACGGGACCGCAGCAGGTCGATACCGCGGAGATCCGCGCGCGCTATCCTGATGTATTCGAGCGGCCGGCCGCAGCGCGGCTCGCTACGCCGGCCATGATTGTCGCAGTGATCGCCGTTTTTATCTATGGCCTAGTCGATCTCGATTTCTCGCCGTCGCGGCTCTTCAACGGCCTCAGCCAACTTGGCTGGATCAGCATGATGATGATCCCGCCAGATCCCGGCGCGTCGCTGCCGCTCTATCTGAAGGCGATGGGCGAAACACTGTCGATCGCGCTGCTCGGCACCACGCTGGCCGCGCTGTTCGCGCTTCCGGTCAGCCTGCTGGCCGCACGCAACGTCGTGCCGTCGATCATCCTGCGCTTTCCCGTGCGCCGCTTTCTCGATTCGATCCGCGGCGTCGATACGCTGATCTGGGCGCTGGTATGGATCAACGTCGTCGGGCTCGGGCCGTTTGCCGGCGTGCTGGCCATCGCCGTATCGGATTTCGGTGCCTTCGGAAAGCTGTTCTCGGAGGCGATCGAAGGTGCCGACCAGAAGCAGGTCGAGGGCATCCGTGCCTCCGGCGGCAGCGCGCTGCACGAGATCCGTTTCGGCCTGTTGCCGCAGGTGCTGCCCGTGATCGCGGGCCAGGTGCTCTATTTCATCGAATCCAACACGCGCTCGGCCACCATCATCGGCATCGTCGGCGCCGGTGGTATCGGCCTCCAGCTCGCCGAGCAGATCCGCGTGCTGGAATGGCAGAAGGTGTCGTTCCTGATCCTCATGATCCTGGTCGCGGTCGCCGCGATTGATTTCGTCTCGGGCAAGCTGCGGTTTGCAATTATTGGAAGGCGAGCCGTCGCCTGATTACAGCTGCAGTAGGGTGGGCAAAGCGTAGCTGCCCACCACTTCTGTTTGATATCGGGGAGAGATGGTGGGCACGGCGCAAGTGCGCCTTTGCCCACCCTACGAGTCCGGATTCGCGGAGACAGGATCACCCTCTACGACTCCACCAAAAACTCCACCCGCTCCGCCGCGAACCGCGAGTGCTTGGTCACCAGCGGCTTGCCGTCGAGATCGAGGTCGGTGGCATCGACCACCAGGATGGGCCGCCCCAACGGCAGATCGAGCCGCGCGGCGTCGGTGGCGTCGACGATACCGGCGGTAATCCGGGTGGCGCCGCGGCGATAATCGCGGATCCCGTAATGCTCGAGCATCTTCGTCATCGAGCGCGTCGCGCCGAACACGTCACCTGCACCGGGAAACAATTGCGCTGAGAGCCAAGTCGTGGAGACGCAGATCGGTGTGCGGTCGGCGAGCCGGATGGCTTCGATCCGGACCAGCGGTGCGCCGGTCTTCAATCCCAGTTCGCGCGCGAGCTCGCGGGTCGCGACATCGTTCGACGCCTCGATCATCCGGCCATGCGGCTCGCGATCATCGGCACCGACGATCTCGGAGAAGCGCGTGCGCGAGCGCAGCGGATAAGCGAGCTTCTGCGCTTCGACATAGGTTCCACTGCCGCGCTCGGCGCGCACGATGCCGCGCTCGGCAAGCGCTGCCAGCGCGCGCCGCACGGTGTGGCGATTGACGCGGTAGGTTTCGGCGATCTCCATCTCGCCCGGCAATTTGTCGCCTGCGGCAAAACGGCCGTCGGCGATGCCCCGCTCGATGCCGTCGGCAACGAGGCGCCATAGCGCGACGCCCGAAGAGGAGGTGTCCTGCATGCTCATGTCGGTGGCCAGCCTAGCTCGAAAATCACACGTCTGTCACGAAACAGTCATGGCGCTTCTGTATCAAGTTGTCTAGTATCATAGACAACTTGGATGCGACAAGTTCTGTCGAAGAGATCGGTGGATTCGGTGACCCAGCACAACACCCGGCAAGCCCAGCGCCAGGCCGCCATGGCCGTGCTGGCGCACGCGGAGGCGGGCGAGATCGCCGCCCGTCTCCGCAGGATCCCCTTGCCTGGCCATCAGGATTTGCGCGCGCCGGAGAACGGTCTGGTGATGCTGCGCGGCCGGGTCGGCGGCGACGGCGCGCCGTTCAATCTCGGCGAAGCGACGGTGTCACGCGCCGCGGTGCGGCTTGCGAGCGGCGAGGTCGGCTTCGGCTATACGCTCGGCCGCGACGGTGAGAAGGCGCGGCTGATCGCTCTGTGCGATGCGCTGGTGCAGTCGCGCGATTATGGCGCGGCGGTGCAGCGCGACGTTATCACGCCGTTGCGCGAGCAGCTTATGGTCAGGCGCAAGCAGGCGGCGGAAGAGACCGCTGCGACGAAGGTTGATTTCTACACCATGTTGCGCGGTGAGGGGTGAGATCATGACCACGATTGCGGAACTGCCGCCCGGTTTCGTCGACAAGGTGTTGTCGGCGCAATCGACGTTTCGCTCTGTGATGGATGCGATGGCGCGGCCGGGCTCGGTCCAGCGCATCGTCGCGATAGCGGGAACGCCTGCTACGATGACGCGCGGCACCGCCGCGATCGCGCTGACGCTGTTTGACCACGACACGCCGCTCTGGCTCGACGCGCGGATGTCGGAAAGCTCCGACGTGCTGAAATGGCTCAAGTTCCACACCGGCGCGCCGGTGGTGCGGGATTCCTCGATTGCGGCCTTTGCGCTGATCAGTGATGGCGGGGGGCTGCCTTCGCTCGAGCGTTTTGGGCTCGGCAGCAACGAATATCCGGATCGTTCGACCACGCTGATCATTCAGGTCGACAGCCTGGACGCAGGCCGCAGCTTCGAACTGCGCGGCCCCGGCATCGACGGTGTCGCAACGCTCAAGGCTTCGATCAAGCCGTTCGACCTGTTTGAACGCCTGCGTTTCAACGAGACGCTGTTTCCGCGCGGCATCGACGTGATTCTGGTCGCCGATGATGCCGTGGTGGCGATCCCGCGCACCACGCGTATCATGAGTGAGGGAGCCTGACGGATGTATGTCGCAGTCAAAGGCGGCGAACGCGCCATCGAGAACGCCCATCGCCTGCTCGCCAATGCGCGGCGCGGCGACCAAAGCGTTGCGGAAGTCTCGCTCGACCAGATCTCGGAACAGCTTGGGCTGGCCGTCGACCGCGTCATGAGCGAAGGTTCGCTCTATGACCGCGAGCTCGCAGCGCTGGCGATCAAGCAGGCGCGCGGCGACCTGATCGAGGCGATCTTCCTCGTTCGCGCCTTCCGCGCCACCCTGCAGCGTTTCGGCGCGAGTGAGCCGGTCGACACCGGCGCCATGCGGGTGCAGAGGCGGGTGTCCTCGACCTTCAAGGACATTCCCGGCGGCCAGATCCTCGGGCCCACCTTCGACTACACCCATCGCCTGCTCGATCCCTCGCTGGCAGAAGGCTTTGTGCCGGCGGCGCCGGCTGTAGCCGAAGCCTCGACAGCGCCGACGCCGCGCGTGACCGACATTCTGGGGCGCGAAGGGCTGATCGAGCCCTCGCCGCAGGCCGAAGACGGCGCCAGCGTCGGCGATCTCACCCGCGAGCCGCTGAACTTTCCTGCGGACCGCGATTTGCGCCTGCAGAATCTCGCGCGCGGCGACGAAGGTTTTCTGCTGGCTATGGGCTACTCCACCCAGCGCGGCTACGGTCGCAACCATCCCTTCGCCGGCGAGATCCGGTTCGGCGAGGTCGAGGTCGAGTTCGCTGCAGAGGACGTCGGCTTTGCCGTGCCGCTGGGCTCGATCGAGCTGACCGAGTGCCAGATGGTCAACCAGTTCAAGGGCTGGGCAACGGAAGCGCCGTGCTTCACTCGCGGCTATGGCCTCGCCTTCGGCCAGAGCGAGCGCAAGACCATGTCGATGGCGCTGGTCGACCGCGCGCTGCGCGCCCGCGAGCTCGGCGAAGAGGTCGGAGCCCCGGCGCAAGATGAAGAATTCGTGTTGTCGCATTCGGACAACGTCCAGGCGACCGGCTTCGTCGAGCATCTGAAGCTGCCGCATTATGTCGACTTCCAGTCCGAGCTCGGCCTGCTGCGCAAGCTGCGCAAGGAATTTGCCGAGGCGAATGCGCATGATGCCATGAAGGAGGCCGCGGAATGAAGGCGCCTGCCTACAATTTCGCCTATCTCGACGAGCAGACCAAGCGGATGATCCGCCGCGCGATCCTGAAGGCGATCGCGATCCCCGGCTATCAGGTGCCGTTCGCCAGCCGCGAGATGCCGATGCCCTATGGCTGGGGCACGGGCGGTGTGCAGGTGACCGCCGCGATCCTTGGGCCGCAGGATGTGCTGAAGGTGATTGACCAGGGCTCGGACGACACCACCAACGCGATCTCGATCCGCAAATTCTTCGCCAAAACGGCCGGTGTCGCCACGACGACCTCGACGGACGAGGCGACAGTGATCCAGACCCGCCACCGTATCCCGGAGACGTCGCTGCACGAAAACCAGGTGCTGGTCTATCAGGTGCCGATTCCGGAGCCGCTGCGCTTCCTCGAGCCGCGCGAGACCGAGACGCGCCGCATGCATGCGCTCGCTGAATATGGCCTGATGCATGTGAAGCTCTACGAGGACATCGCTCGCTTCGGCCATATCGCGACGGCCTACGCCTATCCGGTCAAGGTGAACGCGCGCTATGTGATGGATCCGTCGCCGACACCGAAGTTCGACAATCCCAAGATGGACAATTGCCCGGCGCTGCAATTGTTCGGCGCCGGCCGCGAGAAGCGCATCTATGCGATCCCGCCTTATACCCAGGTGGTGTCGCTCGACTTCGAGGACCACCCGTTCGAGCCCTACCGGTTCAACGCGCCTTGCGCGTTGTGCGGCGCTGAAAACTCCTACCTCGACGAGATCGTCACCGACGACAAGGGCAGCCGCATGTTCGTCTGCTCCGACACCGACTATTGCGAGGGCCGTCAGGCCGCCGGCAATCACGGCAGCCTGAGCGCTGCGCCATACAAGGAGAAGGCGCAGGAGGCCTCCAATGGCTGACCAGGATCTGCTCGAAACCGATCAGCCGCTGCTGGTCGCGGACTCCCTCAGCAAATCCTACGGCCGCATCGCCGCGTGCCGCGAGGTATCGTTCTCGCTCTATCCCGGCGAGGTGCTGGCGATCGTCGGCGAATCCGGCTCCGGCAAGTCGACGCTGCTGCAACTGCTGTCGGGCCAGCTCGCGGCCAGTGGTGGGCAGGTGTCCTATCGGATGCGCGACGGCGTCACCCGCGATCTCGCCGCGCTTGGCGAAGCCGAGCGGCGCCTGCTATTCCGCACCGATTGGGGTTTTGTGCACCAGGATCCGGCGCAGGGTCTGCGCATGGCCGTTTCGGCCGGGGCCAATGTCGGCGAGCGGCTGATGGCGGCGGGCTGGAACCACTACGGCCGGATTCGCGAGACCGCCTCCGACTGGCTGGCGCGGGTCGAGATCGACGCTGCGCGTATCGATGATGCGCCGCGCACGTATTCCGGCGGCATGCGCCAGCGCCTCCAGATCGCGCGCAACCTCGTCACCGGGCCGCGGCTGGTGTTCATGGACGAGCCGACCGGCGGCCTTGACGTCTCCGTGCAGGCCCGCCTGCTCGATCTCCTGCGCAATCTCGTCGCCGAATTGCATCTCGCCGTCGTCATCGTCACCCACGATCTCGCGGTCGCGCGCCTTCTGTCGCATCGCGTGATGGTGATGAAGGGCGGCCGCGTCATCGAAACCGGGCTGACCGACCAGGTGCTGGACGATCCGCGCGAGCCCTACACCCAGCTTCTCGTCTCCTCGATTCTGCCGCCATAAGCCTTCCAACGTGAGCCCTCCGATGACCGCCATGATCGACATTGCCGGCGCCAACAAGACCTTCACGATGCACCTGCAAGGCGGCATCGAATTGCCTGTCGTGCGCGGCGTGACCTTCCACGTC
Organism: Bradyrhizobium sp. RDM12; assembly: GCF_051917485.1. NCBI lineage: Bacteria > Pseudomonadati > Pseudomonadota > Alphaproteobacteria > Hyphomicrobiales > Nitrobacteraceae > Bradyrhizobium > Bradyrhizobium sp. RDM12. Next base: position 450,740 of record NZ_CM133064.1, on the reverse strand, counting down.
GATCCCGGCGAGTGCGTCGTGCTGTCAGGGCCATCAGGTGCCGGAAAATCCTCGATCCTGAAGATGATCTTCGGCAATTACCGTTGCGACTCCGGCCGGATCGGCATCCGCCATCGTGGCGCGCTGATCGATCTGGCCACAGCCGAGCCGCGGCAGGTCCTCAACGTCCGCCGCACCACCATCGGCTATGTCAGCCAGTTTCTGCGGGCAGTGCCCCGCGTTGCAACCATCGACGTGGTCGCCGAGCCGCTGATCGTCAACGGCATGACGCGCGCTGATGCGCAAGCGCGCGCCGGCGAACTCCTGCATCGCCTCAACATCCCCGAGCGGCTCTGGCAGCTTCCGCCCGCGACCTTCTCCGGCGGCGAGCAGCAGCGCGTCAACATCGCCCGCGGCTTCATCTCGGAGCTGCCGATCCTGCTGCTGGACGAGCCGACCGCCTCGCTCGATGCCGCCAACCGGGCCGTCGTCGTCGCGCTGGTCGCCGAGAAGAAGCGTCAGGGCGTCGCCATGGTCGCGATTGTGCATGACGACGAAATCCGCCATTTGATTGCCGACCGCATCGTCGACGTCACCAGCTTTGCCGCCGCGGCTTGAAGGAAGAGGGACATGAACGCCAAGCCGAAGGACATCCTGATCGCCAACGCCAGAATCGTGCTGGCTGACCGGGTGATCGAACAGGGCTGGCTTGCTCTCGCGGGCGGACGCATTGCCGAGATCGGCGAGGGCAGGGCGCCCATTGGCGCCGAGGATGCCGGCGGCGATCTCGTCATGCCTGGCCTGATCGAGCTCCACACCGACCATCTCGAAGCGCATTACGTGCCGCGCCCAAAAGTGTTCTGGAATCCTGTCGCGGCCGTGATTTCCTATGACGGCCAGCTCGCCACGTCGGGCATCACCACCGTTTTCGACTCGCTCCGGGTCTGGCGCGAGGACGGCGCCGAGGAGGTCGATGGTCGCGCCGGCGTGCTCGCCGCCGCGATCACGACCGCGCGTGACTCGAGCCTGCTGCGCGCCGACCACTTCCTGCATCTGCGCTGTGAAATCCCGATGCCGAGCGTGGTCGAGGAAGCCAGGAGCTGATCGGCCGTCCCGACGTCAAGCTGATGTCGCTGATGGACCACACGCCCGGCCAGCGCCAGTTCCGCGACGAGGTCAAACTGCGCGACTATTACCGCGGCAAGGGCGGCGGCAAGACCGATGCCGAGCTCGACGAGTTGTTCGCGAAGCGCTTCGAGTATCAGAAGACCTATGCCGCGACCAACATGCGCGAGATCGTCGCGCTGGCACATAAGTACAACATCCCGCTCGCGAGCCATGACGACACCACCGAGGAGAACGTCGCGGATGCCGTGCGTGACGGCGTCGCGGTGGCGGAGTTTCCGACCACGATCGAGGCCGCGCGCGGCCTGCATCAGGCTGGTATCGACATCCTGATGGGAGCGCCCAACGTCGTGCGCGGCGGCTCGCATTCGGGCAACATCGCCGCGGTGGATCTCGCCCGCGAAGGGCTGCTCGACATCCTGTCGTCGGACTACATTCCCTCCAGCCTGCTGATGGGCGCGCTGCAACTGCCCGAGCATGCGCGGTCGATCAGCCTGCCGGCGGCCATTTGCACCGTGACGAAGGCGCCCGCCGATGCCGTCGGCCTCACCGATCGCGGCGAGATCGCAATCGGCAAGCGCGCCGATCTGATCCGCGTCCATGTCGCGGGCAGCGTTCCCGTGGTTCGCAGCGTCTGGCGCGAAGGAAATCGCGTCGCATGAACGAGACCGCGAGCATGACCGGGAGCGAGGCAGGCGGGATCGGACCCGGGCGGCTGGTGCTCGTGGTCGGCCCGAGCGGCGCCGGCAAGGACACGCTGCTGCGGCTTGCGCAGGCGATCTGCGTTGACGATCGTGACGTCGTCTTTCCGCGCCGGATCGTGACGCGTGCGTCGTCCGCCGACGAGGACAATATTGCGGTGAGCCCCGACGAATTCCGCCGCGCTCGCGAGCACGGCGATTTCGCGGTGCATTGGGAGGCGCACGGGCATTCCTACGCGCTGTCGCGCGATATCAACGACGATATCCGCGCCCGCCGCGCCGTCGTCGTCAACGTCTCGCGCACGGTCATTGGCACGCTGCGCCAGGCCTATGCCAACCTCATCGTGGTCGCGATCACCGCGCCGCCGGACGTGCTGGCGCAGCGGCTCGCCGCACGCGCGCGGCACAGCGACGGCAATCTCGCCGACCGGCTCGCGCGCAGTGTCGATGATGCATCGGCACAAGCTGACGTCACCATCCTCAACGCCGGCAACGCCGACTATCACGGCCGCCAGCTCGTGCGCGTGATCAGGAACGAGTGCTGGCGCGAGTGACCGCCAGCGCAACAAGGAGGGAGTGGAATGACGGTGATCAAGACGGTCGAGGAGCTCGAAGCCATCTACGGGGCCGTCGGTGATGCCTCGACCGTGAAGGTCGCCGACCACGTCACCCCGCTCTACCGCATCTTCATCGAGAAGGCGCCGTTCGCCGCACTTGCCACCATCGGACCCGAGGGCATCGACTGCTCGCCGCGCGGCGACCTCCCGGGCTTCGTCCGCATCCACGATCAGCATACTCTGATGTTGCCGGATCGGCGCGGCAACAACCGGGTCGATTCCTGCGCAACATCGTGCGCGATCCCAGGGTGTCGCTGATGTTCCTGATCCCCGGCTCCGGCAACGCGGTTCGTGCCAACGGCCGGGCTCATCTCTCGGTCGATCCGGACTTGCTCGCTTCGTTCAAGGTCGAGGGCAAGGCGCCGCGCAGCGTCATGGTGATGAACGTGGAAGAGATCTACTTCCAGTGCGCCCGCGCCATCGTCCGCTCCGACCTGTGGAATCCCGACAAGCGCATCGACCCGAAGACGCTGCCGACGCCCGGCCAGATCCTCGCCGAGATGAGCCAGAACGAGGTCGGCGGCGCGGAGTATGATCGCATCTGGCCGGAACGCGCTGCAGCCACGATGTGGTAGCTTGGTTTCTCTCTCACCTTGTGGGAGAGGACGGCTAGCCGCGCTAGCGGCGAGACGGAGTGAGGGGGCGCTCTTCTCGCGAACGCGCGAACAGAACCCGTCATCCGGCGCTTCGCGTCACTTTCTCCCGCTGTGCCGAAGCGGCCGAGCGAGATGAATCCGACTGTCGATGCTTACGACCGGAGAAGCGCCCCGGCCTGCCGCCGCCAAATATGGATAGCCATTTCATTGATCAATCGCGGCAATCGCTCGATATTCGACACATCGAAACTGCTCCTCGAGCTTGATGCCGTGATATGACAACCGATTGCCAGCGTAATCCTGACGACATGCATGCGTGCATGACGCGGCGCTGTTTCTCCGCGGCCACCGGCGCCTGTTGTTGTTGCTGACCACCTCCTGGCAACACCTCACACCGCAGATCCAAGACGGGAACGCCGAGATTTCGGCGAGCGAGCAGTCATGTCCCAAGCTCAACACCAAGCGCAGTCCAACGCCTACATCATCGAAATCCACGATCGTGCCGCCGGCATCGTCACAAGAGACGAGCGCGGTTTCCGCTTCTTCTCCTCCGAGCGCCTGTTCGACAGTCTCGACGGCCGCCAGTTCCGCTCGGCGCGCGAGGCCGAGCGCGCCGCGCGTGCCGTGTTCTCGGAGCGGAGCCGGCGCGCGAGCTAGATCAACTCCGGCGGCGCGCCCTGGTGCGTGCGGCCTTCTTTGCGGCCATGGAGCGGGCCTTGGCGCCCTTGGTGTGGCTCGCCTTCCGTGCGGCGGCTGAGCGTGACGCGGCGGTTCGCCGGCTCGCGGCGCGCTTGCCCTGCTTCGACAGCGCACTTCGCGATGCGGTCGAGCGCGGCTCCTTCTTCAAGACGCCTTCGACGGCGCGCGAGACGCGCGGACGGCGTTTCAGGGTGCGTTTGCCCTGCCCGACCTCGTAGGCATATCTGGCGCTCCGGCGCGTCGATGTCTTGGTCCGCCCTTTGCGCGGCGGCGGCAGGTCGACACCGGCGCGGCGCGCCTCGGACAGGCCGATGGCGATGGCCTGGCGCGTCGAACGCGCGCCATGCTTGCCTTTCCTGATCTTGTCGATCTCGTCCTTGACGAATTCACCGGCTTGCGTGCTGGCGGATTTGCCGGCGCGCTTGTCCTGCTTGGCTTTACGAATGACTTCCTGTCTTGGCATGGGTCGAGTTCCCTCTTGCAATCGCAAAGGTCTCCAACCGCAACGCGCAATGCGGAAGATCGATCCTATCAGCCCTTCAACGCCGCGAGCAGTTCGTCAGGCCGCTCGGCCATGATCATATGGCCCGCGCCCGGCACGACGACGGTCTTCGCATGCGGGATCGCGGCTGCAAGTGCCTTGCCCGCCTTCGCCGGTGTCATCATGTCCCGCTCGCCGATGATGAGGGTCGCAGGCACTTTGATGGTCGCCGCCGCAGCGAGCGCATTGGCGTAGGCATTGCAAGCCGACAAATCCCTGAACAGCACGCCCGGCTCGCAATGCTTCAACACCGCTTGCGCGCCGCCATGCATCCACAGGCCCGGCGCGAGGCTGCCGCCGAGCTCGGCCTTGAAGCCGAGGCCCCAGATCGACACCATGTCGTTTGCATCCTGCGAGTTGGCTTCGGCCGCTTTCAGCAGATCCGGACCGACCGTCATGGTCGCGGCGGTGCCGATCAGGCTCAGCGCGGAGACCTTGTCGGGGTGCCGCGCGGCAGTCTCCAGCGAGATCAGCGATCCCATGGAATGGCCGATCAGGTGTGCCTTCGCGGCGCCCGCCGCGTCAAGCAGCGCCGCCGTCCAGTCGGCCATGTCGGCGATGCCTGACAGCGAAGGTCCGGCCGAGCGGCCGTGACCGGGCAGGTCGGGCGCCAGAACGCCAAAGCCGTGATGGGCGAACCAGCGCGTGTGCAGCGCCCAGGTCGAATGATCGAAGCCCGCGCCGTGGATGAAGACGACGGTCGGCAGGGATTTGTCGAATTCGCGGCCGCCGGTTGCGACAAATACCTCGGTGCCGTTGACGGAGAGCTTCATCGTGTCAAACCTTCTGCGAGATGCGCAGCGCCTGCGCGAGATCGTCGATGATGTCGCTGGCGGTCTCGATGCCGACCGACAGCCGCACCAGTTCCTCGCCGATGCCGGCAGCCCTAAGCTGCTCGCCGTCCATCTGCTGATGCGTGGTCGAGGCCGGGTGGATCACCAGCGTCTTGGCGTCGCCGACATTGGCGAGGTGGCTGATCATGCGCAGCTGTTCGATGAACTTGCGGCCCGCAGGCCGGCCGCCCTTGATACCGAAGGAGACGATCGAGCCCGCGCCACGCGGCAGCAGCGTCTTGGCGAGCTGGTAGTCGGGATGGTTCTCCAGGGAGGGGTGCAACACCCAGTCCACGGCCTTGTTGGATTGAAGCGTCTCCAGCACGAGATGCGTATTCTGCATGTGGCGGTCCATGCGCACGCCGAGCGTCTCGACACCCTGCAGGAGCTGGAACGCGTTGGTTGGCGACAGGCAGGCGCCGAAATCGCGCAGGCCTTCGGTGCGCGCCCGCATGATGAAGGCCGCCGTGCCGAACTGCTCGTCGAAGACGATGCCGTGATAGCCGCCATAGGGCTCGGTCAGCACGCCGAATTTGCCGGAGGCACGCCAGTCGAAGCGGCCGCCATCGACGATGGCGCCGCCGATGGCGATGCCGTGGCCGCCGATCCATTTGGTCGCCGAATGCATCACGATATCGGCGCCGAGCTCGGTGGGACGGCTGAGATAGGGCGTCGCAAAGGTGTTGTCGATCAGCAGCGGAATCCTTGCCTCATGCGCAATCGCGGCGACCTTCGGGATATCCAGCACCTCAAGTCCGGGGTTGCCGATGGTCTCGCCGATCACGAGTTTCGTGTTCGGCGTGATCGCCTTCCGGAACGCATCATGATCGCGCGGCTTCACGAAAGTCGTGGTGATGCCGAAGCGCGGCAGCGTGTGCGCCAGCAGATTGATGGTGCCGCCATACAGCGAGCTCGACGCCACGATGTGGTCGCCGGCATTCAGAAGCGTCGCGATGGCGAGATGCAGCGCGGCCATGCCGCTGGCTGTGCAAACCGCACCGACGCCGCCCTCCAGCGCCGCGAGCCGTTCTTCCAGCACGCCAGTGGTGGGGTTGGAGATGCGCGTATAGATGTGGCCGGCGCGCTCCAGATTGAACAGCGCCGCCGCGTGGTCGGAATCCTGGAATACGTAGGATGTGGTCTGGTAGATCGGCACTGCGCGGGCGCCGGTCGCGGGATCCGGATGCTGGCCCGCGTGCAGGCTCAGGGTCTCGAAGGCAGGCGGTTTTGGCGCGGGCATGCGTGGCCTCCTTAATTGCTCGGTAACGTTTGGAGATTTGCCACAGATCGAGGTCGGGCGTCAGCCGTTGACAGCTTGATTTTGCGTCTTTTTGCCAAGAGGTCGCCGCACCCGCGATGGGATGTAACTCTGTTCTTAACGAATTTCCTCTAGTTTGCGCATTCCCACCTCGTGACGGCCTGCCGCCCTGATTCGCTCTGCGCGCGGCGCCCAGCAACATCGAAGAGGCAGAATGCCGGCTCTCAAGAACCTGTTTTCGCTGCGCTCGATCGGCGCCAAGCTCGCCCTCATGACCGTGGTCGGAGCGATCTGCATGGCGCTGGTCGCTTCCACCGTGCTGTGGATCGCGCGCAACCAGCTCGTCACCGAGCGCGTCGAAAAGGCGCATGCCGCGGTCGATATCGTCTACAATCTGGCCGACGGTTATTACAAGGCCTACAAGGCCGGCCAGATGACCGAGGAGGAAGCCAAGAAGCGCTTTCTCGAAGCCAATAATAGCGTCTGGTACGAAGACCGCAGCAACTACGCCTATATCTACGACTACGAGACCGGGCTGTGCGTCTCCAATCCCGGCATCCCGCAATTCGTCGGCAAGGACATGCGTCCGAACAAGGACGCCGACGGCAATTTCTTTGCCGTCACCCTGATGGACATCGCCAAAAAGGGCCAGGGCACGCTGCGCTATTCGTTCCGCCGCAGCGGCTCCGATGCGACCCCGCTGGCGAAGATCGCCTTCACCCGCGGCTTCACGCCGTGGAACCTGATGATCGGCTCGGCCGAATACATGTCCGAGGTCGACAACTCGTTCTGGTCGATGGCGCAGACGGCCTCGATGGTCATCGCGGTGCTGATGCTGATCTCGATCATGATCGCCTGGGCTGTCGGCCGCAGCGTGGTCAAGCCGTTGACTGGCCTGAAGGCGCGCATGGCCTCGCTCGGCGAAGGACAACTCGATGCGCCGGTCGCGCATGCCGACCGCCGCGACGAGATCGGCGAGATGGCGCGTACCGTGCAGGTGTTCCGCGACGCCATGATCGAGACCAATCGCATGCGCGAGCAGCAGTCGGCCACCGAGCAGCGCCAGATTGAGGCGCGTAAGGCCGACATGAACCGCCTGGCTGATCAGTTCGAGCGCGAGGTCGGCGAGATCATCGAGCTGGTCTCGGTTGCCGCCGGCCAGCTCGAGAAATCGTCGACGACGCTGTCCAAGACCGCCGACACTGTCTCGCAGGTCTCCAACCGCGCCTCCACGGCGTCGAACGAAGCATCGACGAACGTGCATTCGGTGGCGGCCGCGAGCGAGGAGCTTGCCTCCTCGATCGGCGAGATATCCCGCCAGGTCGAGACCTCGGCCAAGATCGCGGGCGAGGCGGTCACCCAGGCGCAGAAGACCGATAGCCGCATCAGCGAGCTGTCGCAGGCCGCGAGTCGCATCGGCGACGTCGTCGATCTGATCCAGACCATCGCCGGCCAGACCAATCTGCTGGCGCTGAACGCGACCATCGAGGCCGCGCGCGCCGGCGAAGCCGGCCGCGGCTTTGCCGTGGTGGCGTCCGAGGTGAAGACGCTGGCTGAGCAGACCGCGAAGGCGACTGACGAGATCAGCCAGCAGATCTCCGACATCCAGTCGGCAACCAAGGATTCGGTTGCGGCGATCAAGGAGATCGGGGCTACGATCGGCAAGATCTCGGAGATCGCGGCCGCGATCTCGACCTCGGTCGAGCAGCAGGGCTCCGCCACGCAGGAGATTTCCCGCAACGTGCAGCGCGCCGCGGAAGGCACCTCGCAGGTCGGGACCAGCATCGCCGACGTGCAGCGCGGCGCCTCGAGACCGGCAGCGCCTCCGCCCTGGTGCAGTCGGCCGCGCAATCGCTCGCCAACGAAAGCACCCGCCTGAAGCGCGGCGTCGCCAGCTTCATGAACTCGATAAGGGCGGCGTAGGTTCACCTCTCCCCAGCGGGGAGAGGTCGGATTGCGCAGCAATCCGGGTGAGGGGCTGCGGCACAAGGTGAGGCTGTAACCCCTCACCCGGATCGCATCGTCAATGCGATCCGACCTCTCCCTGCGGGAGAGATGACCTCTTCCGACGCTGCTTCGTCGTACTCAAACGTCCCGTCGTTTCGCTCTCACACCGCCCTCCGCTCCGCCAGCCGATCCCGCACCTCGGCCGCGATTTCGAACGAGCGCAGCCGCGCGGCGTGATCGTAGATCTGTCCCGTGGTCATCAGCTCGTCGGCCGCGGTGTCGGCGATCAGCGCCTTCAGCTTCTCCTCGACCACCGCGGGCGTGCCGACGGCGGAGCAGGCCAGCGACTGGGCGACGCCCGCCTTCTCGGCCGGCGACCACAGCGCGTCCATGTCGTCGACAGGCGGCGGCAGCTGGCCGGGCGTGCCGCGGCGCAAATTGATGAACTGCTGCTGCAGCGAGGTGAACATGCGCCGCGCCTCGACGTCGCTGTCGGCGGCGAACACATTGACGCCGACCATCGCATAGGGCTTGTCGAGCTGCGCCGATGGCTCGAACCGCGCGCGATATTCGCGCAACGCCGGCATCATCATCTGCGGCGCGAAGTGCGAGGCGAATGCGAACGGCAGCCCCAGCATGGCCGCGAGCTGCGCGCCGAACATGCTCGAGCCGAGGATCCAGAGCGGCACTTTCGTCCCCATGCCGGGTACGGCGCGGATCGCCTGGTTCGGCTGCACATCGCCGAGCAGCGCCTGCAATTCCAGCACGTCATGCGGAAAATTTTCGGCAGCGGTCGCAAGATCGCGCCGCATCGCCCGCGCCGTGAGCTGGTCGGTGCCCGGCGCGCGGCCCAGCCCGAGATCGATCCGCCCCGGATAAAGCGACTCCAGCGTGCCGAACTGCTCGGCGATCACCAGCGGCGAATGGTTCGGCAGCATGACCCCGCCCGAGCCGACACGGATCGTCCTGGTCCCGCCCGCGACATGCCCGATCACCACGGACGTCGCCGCACTCGCAATGCCCGTCATGTTGTGATGTTCGGCCAGCCAGAACCGCCTGAAGCCCCATTTCTCCGCATGCTGCGCGAGATCGACCGAATTGCGAAACGCCTGCGCGGCGTCGGAGCCCTGCCTGATGGGAGCGAGGTCGAGCACGGAGAAGGGGATCATGGGAAGGCTACCGAAGGGAGGATCTGCGCGTCTGAGAGGATGACATGTAATGTCAGTGCGTAGGATGGGTAGAGCGGAAAGCGAAACCCATCATGCTTCGTCATCGGACAAGGCCGCGATGGGTTTCGCTTCCCGCTCTACCCATCCTACGAAGCTGTTCGCGTGCCCCGCACCTCCGTTCACAAGACTGTTATTGCCGCCGATTGCGCCCCTCGTCGCAACTGGGCGTTTCGCGCCTGTTGTTGTACCCTCGCAGAAACAACCGCACCGTCGCCGGGAGGAACTGACATGACTATTGTCGTACTCAGCCGCCGCAACCTCCTCGCCGCCGGCGGTGCCGTCCTTGCAACCGGGGTTTTGACAGCCGGTGTTTCCGGGCTCCTGCTGCCGGCCCGCGCGGATGGCCTCGCGCCGACGGAATCGATGACGGGCGGGGCGAACAACTACCGCAAAGGTGCGCCGGTCGTGGAGCGGATCGGCAAGGGCGGCTTCTGGATGAGCGGCACCGTACGCCGCGCCGGCGACGGGGCGCCGCTTGCCGGGCAGCGCATCCAGATCTGGGCGCACACGGTCGAAGGCCAGGAGCACGAGCCGCAGAGTCACGGCGCCACGCTCACCGACAAGGACGGCGCGTTCCGGCTCGAGATGCCGCAGATCATTCCGATCTTCGGCCAGCCGCACGGTCACCTCGCCTATGACAGCGGTGAGTTCAAAACCGTCTTTCTGCGGCCGATCATGCGGAGCCCAAAGGAAACCAGCCTCGAGGCGCACTTCGTGCTTCAGCCGGCCTGATCGCGTTGCAAGTGAAGGCGTGGAGATCGGCCCGGTTTTCCTTGATCTGGGCCGCCCTTGCTCTGGCCATTGGCGTGCCGATCGCGCTCGCCGCGGCAAGCGACCAGCTCGCATGGCGCGGTCCGGTCTACATCCTCGCCGGTTTCGCAGGCATCGTCGCCCTCGGTCTCGTGCTGGTTCAGCCTTTGCTGATTGGCGGATATTTGCCGGGCCTGTCGGCCTATCGCGAACGGCGTGCACACCACTGGGTCGGCGGTACGCTGGCCGTCGCGGTGGTGATCCATGTCGCCGGCCTCTGGATCACCAGTCCGCCGGACATGATCGACGCCCTGACCTTCTCGTCGCCGACGCCGTTCTCCCCCTTTGGCGTGATCGCGATGTGGGCCATCTTCACTGTTGCGCTTCTGGCGCTCCTGCGCCGGCGGTTAGGCCTGCGACTGCGAACCTGGCGCATCGTCCATCTTCCACTCGCGATCGTCATCGTCGCATGCGGCGTGGTCCATTGCCTGCTGATCGAGGGAACGATGGAGACAATATCGAAAGCGACGCTCTGCGCATTTGTCCTCGCCGCCACCGCCAAGGTGATGATCGATCTCTGGCGAAAGCGGGCGTCGCGCGGCGAGAGCATTGCGAGGCAGTGAACCGGGCGGAATTGATTGCAGCGGGTTGGCGCGATGACTGAAAGTTCCCCGATCTGAAAGCGTTCCTGCTCGCCACGCCGTTCTTCGGTGGTCTCACGGACGCGAGTCTCGACCTCCTGATATCGATGCTGGTCGAGCGCAGCTTCGACGTCGGCGCGACCGTCGTGGCGGAAGGCGAGTCGGGACGCTCGATGTTCATCGTCAAGTCCGGCCAACTCGCGGTCAGCAAACGGAGGAGTTCGGGCAGCGTCATTCCGATTTCCAGCCTTAGGCCCGGCGATTTCTTCGGAGAAATGACGCTGATCGAAATGCAAAACCGCTCCGCCACGGTGGTCGCGGAGAGTCCTACCGTGCTGTACGAGCTGACCGCGCAAAAACTCTACGCCTGCTACAAGGCCGACATCCACGCCTATGTGATCGTCCTGCAGAACATCAATCGCGAGCTGTGCCGGCGGCTGCGCCGCTCGGATGATCGCCTCACCGGGCATGGGGTGGGCGACGACAGTTGATCGCGCGTAGGATGGCTAGAGCACTTGCGAAACCCATCATGTTTCGTCACCGGGGAATGAATTGATGGGTTTCGCTTCGCTCTTCCCATCCTGGGAGCTACAGCAACGCCAATGAGTGCAGCGAATTTCTATGAAGCCCGAAGGCAACCAAGCCGGAGAGAAGCAGCGCAGTCCCAGTCACGATCAGGCAAAACGCAAACACTATCGGAGCCTCTGGTTCGTCATGAACGAGGAAGACGATAATAGATAAAATTTTACTAACAATCGAAAGGAAGAATTAACCTTACTTGCGCGGCCCAACGGGTAGGGGCCTCGCGATCTTGGATGCGATATCCGCGCACATTTAAGCCGTCGGGCAAAACACCCACCTCCCGCCAAACCCCCGTCAACCCTTCCCTGCAAAAATATTCCGCTTTACCGAAATTCGGATTTGCGGCACACTCCTGCCATCCCGGCCCGAGGAGAGGGCGATCGTACGTCGTCACGAACGTGGGTTGGGGTGCGGTGGACGCGGCAGCGCCGGCGCGGATGTGGGGAGCAGGGCGGGCAGAGGATTGAGCCGAACCCCGTGAGCTCGCTGCAAGCCGTGTCGTACGAACGGCGCCTGTGTTCGATGACGCTTTTGGGTTTCAGCCGGGCTTGCCCGGCGAAGCCTCTGGCGAAGTCGGGTCGCTGCGTACGGCTAAACCGTGTGGTCCTGGCTGTCGTCGCTACAGCCAAGCGTTCGCGGAGGTGTGGAGCGCCCAACCGGGTCAACCACATCGTCAATTCGCGAAGCGAGGAGGCCAGAAGGAACTCGGCTCCCAGGAGAGCACGGCATACACCGTCAACCCATCGCGCAGGGAAGGCCGAGTGTTCGGCGTCACCTGTATGCTGCTGTGCGGTCTCCTTGCGCTACACTTTCGCGCAGCGGACCGCGGGTGCCCGTCGGCCCCCGGTCTTCCCTGCGCCCTCTTCACGGAGAAGGGCGACGGAAACAGCAAAACTCGGGCATCCGGTGCCGCGAGAATGCTGATGCGTGTGTACATCTAGAGATGAAATGGTGCTGCCAGACAGGATTGAACTGTCGACCTCTCCATTACCAATGGAGTGCTCTACCACTGAGCTACGGCAGCATGTGCTGGGATAAGAATCGGCCGCCCGAGGGGCCTACCAAGCGGGCCGATATCTGCCACAGGCCTCCCCGCTGCGCAAGCTTGCAAGACCCGCCAGAACCAGAAAATCGGGGCGATATCGGGGGTATCAGGGCTGCTTTGGCCCGAAACGGCCGACTTTCCGTCGATTTTGGTTCCGCTTTCCCCGGCCAACTGGCCAGTTGGCCCGTGCGGCAGATTCGATCCATTTTGAGTTTCGCACGATCGGGCCGCACGTCCTCTTGAGCGCCGCATTCTCCGGGCATGTTACCGCCAACCGCTGTATGGACCCGTGATGACTGACGACAACGACAGAAGCGCGAAGCAGGTGAGGGGATCGCGGGACGATCGCCTGAAATCGGCGCTGCGCGAGAATCTGAAGCGGCGGAAGCTGCAGGCGCGCGAACGCGCCGCAAGCGCCGACCCCTCGCAAGTCGACGATGGTTCCCTGGATGAGGGGACCGCCGGCAAGACCGACCGGTAGACAAGACCGACCTAAAATCGAGCGGCTAGAATCTTTGGAGTGCATGCAGTGACCATGGGGCAGGACGATTCACACCAAACCGATCGCGATGCGACGATGTCGCGGTTCATCCGCCCCGAGCAGACCTTTCCCGCGCTGACATCCGCCGAAATCGAGCGCATGCGGCATTTCGGCGAGCTGCGCAGCTATGAGCATGGCGAGCTGCTGTTCGAGACCGGCAAGCCGGGGCCGGGCATGTTTGTCGTGCTGAAGGGCTATGTCGCCATCACCCAGCGCGACGGGCTCGGCAATATCACCCCGTTGATCGACCAGGGACCAGGGCAATTTCTGGCCGAGCTCGGCCAGCTCTCCGGCCGTCCGGCGCTGGTCGACGGCCGCGCCGAAGGTGATGTCGAGACGCTGCTGTTGCCGCCGGAGCGCCTGCGCGCGCTGCTGGTCGCCGAGGCCGAACTCGGCGAGCGCATCATGCGCGCGCTGATCCTGCGCCGGGTCAATCTGCTGCAGGCCGGCGTCGGCGGCATCGTCCTGATCGGTCCATCGCATTCGGCCGGCGTGGTCCGCCTGCAGGGTTTTCTCACCCGTAACGGCCAGCCGCATCATCTGCTCGATCCCGAGCGCGATCGCGACGCCGCCGAGGTGATCGCGCGTTATTCGCCAAAGCCTGAGGACTGGCCGCTGGTGGTCACGTCCGACGGCGCGGTGCTGCGCAACCCCGGCGAGACCGAGCTTGCGCGCGCGATCGGCATGATCGGCGGTCCGCGCAACGACCGCATCTACGATGTCGCGATCGTCGGCTGCGGACCGGCCGGGCTTGCGACCGCCGTGTATGCGGCATCCGAGGGGCTCTCGGTTGCCGTGCTCGACACCCGCGCCTTCGGCGGCCAGGCCGGCGCCAGCGCGCGCATCGAAAACTATCTGGGCTTTCCGACCGGTATTTCCGGCCAGGCCCTGACGGCGCGCGCCTTCAACCAGGCGCAAAAATTCGGCGCCGACATCATGATTCCCGTCACGGTGAAGTCGCTCGACTGCACGCGCAAGGACGGCGCGTTTTCGGTCACGCTCGATGGCGGCGATCCCCTGCGCTCGCGCGCGATTGTGGTCGCCAGCGGTGCACGCTATCGCCGGCCTGACATCGAGAACCTCGACAAGTTCGAGGGCCGCGGCGTCTGGTACTGGGCGTCCCCGATCGAGGCGAAGCTGTGCGCCGGCGAGGAAGTGGCACTCGTCGGCGCCGGCAATTCGGCTGGGCAGGCGGCTGTGTTCCTGTCGGGACACGCCAAGAAAGTTTTGATGATCATTCGCGGCGGCGGCTTAGGGGCCAGCATGTCGCGCTATCTCATCGAGCGCATCGAGGCGACGCCGAACATCGAATTGTTGTTCAACACGGAGATCACTGCGCTCGAAGGCGACGAGGCCACGCTGTTGCGGCGGATCCGCTGGAAGAGCCGGCTGTCAGGTGACGAGGATTCCGCCGACATCCGCAACATGTTCTTGTTCGTCGGCGCCGATCCCGCCACCGGCTGGCTCGACGGCTGCGGCGTGACGCTGGACCGCGGCGGCTTCGTCGTGACGGGTGCGCAGTCCGAGCTGAACCAGGGCAAGCTGGTGGCGCCGCTGGAGACCTCCGTGCCCGGCGTTTACGCCGTCGGCGACGTCCGCTCCGGTTCGGTCAAGCGCGTCGGCGGCGCCATCGGTGAAGGCGCGCAGGTCGTGGCCTCCCTGCACGGCTATCTCGGCGACGCCGCAAAACCGGCGCTTTAAGGCACGATCCGGAAAAGTGTGAAGCGGTTTTCCGAAAAGATCGTGCTCAACAATAAGTCAAGGACAAGACAAGCGAATGGCAAGTCGATTGTGACTTGCCAACTTGCCGAGTCCCACGGACAATCGCTGCGTCGCAACCAATCGCGCGCGGAAGAACAAAGATTCACAAGGGAGGACCAAATGGCCGAACTGATCGTGCTCTACAAGACGCCCAAAGACGCTGCAGCCTTCGACAAGCATTATGCCGAGACCCACATTCCGCTCGCCAAGAAATTGCCTGGCCTGAAGAAATATGCCGTGAGCACGGGCGCGGTCGGTTCGCCGGCCGGACCGTCGGGCATTCACCTCGTCGCCATTCTCTCCTTCGACAGCGTGGGCGACATCCAGAAGGCCTTCGGCAGCGAAGCGGGCAAGGCTGCCGCCGGCGATCTGCCGAAATTCGCCAGCGGCGGCGCCGACCTCTTGATCTTCGACACCAAGGAAGTGTGAAGCCTGCAAGCGCGTAGCCCGGATGGAGCGAAGCGTAATCCGGGACAGTAGCATTGAGGCGCGAGACCCCGGATTTCGCTACGCTCCATCCGGGCTACAAACTGCTGTCGTTTGTGACAGCGCTGCAAAAATCAGCCATGCGTTTGTCGATCTGAACGATGACGCATGGCTGCACGCGCATCTGTGACGTCAGCGCAGGTGGCAATCCGATGAGGAGCGTAATATCAATCTTCTGATCTCAACGCAGAGAGTAGGAGAGATGCCATGGTTCTCGGGATGAGCCTGCAAGCCTTTACACTGGTCCATGTCATCATCAGCCTGATCGCCATCGCCGTCGGCCTGATCGTGATGTTCGGGCTGCTCGGCTCGAAGCCGATGCCCGGCCTCACCGCGATCTTCCTCATTTTCACCATGCTGACCAATGCGAGCGGCTTCCTGTTTCCGTTCAAGGAGCTGCTGCCCTCATACATCATCGCCGGCATCTCGCTGGTGCTGCTCGCAGTCGCCTGCATCGCGCTCTACGGCATGAAGCTCAAAGGCGCGTGGCGGCCGGTCTATGTCGTGACCGCGATGATCTCGCTCTACTTCAACGTCTTCGTGCTGATCATCCAGTCGTTCCTGAAGGTGCCAGCGCTCGCCGCGCTCGCGCCGGCCGTGGCGCCGGCGCCGCCGTCCGGTCCGGTCTTCGCCGTGGTGCAGGGCCTCGTGCTGGTGTTCTTCGTGCTGGTGACCATCGGCGCCTGGCGCCGCTACAAGCCGATGGCGTTCGCCTGATCGTTTCTGACTGAAGGAGTCCCTCCCAATGCCCACCATCATCACCAAAGACGGCGTCGAGATCTTTTACAAGGATTGGGGTTCGGGCCAGCCGATCGTGTTCAGCCATGGCTGGCCGCTGTCGTCCGACGACTGGGACGCGCAGATGATGTTCTTCGTCACCCGCGGTTATCGTGTCGTCGCCCATGATCGGCGCGGCCACGGCCGCTCGGCGCAGGTCGCCGACGGTCACGACATGGATCATTATGCCGACGACCTCGCGGCGGTGACAGCGCATCTCGATCTGAAGAATGCCATCCACGTCGGCCATTCCACCGGGGGCGGCGAGGTCGTGCATTACATTGCGCGCCACGGCGAGAGCCGGGTGGCGAAGGCCGCGATTCTCTCCGCGGTGCCGCCGCTGATGGTGAAGACCGAGGCCAATCCCGGCGGTCTGCCCAAGGACGTGTTCGACGGCTTTCAGACAGCGCTCGCGGCCGGCCGCTCGGCGTTCTACCGCGACATCGCCGCTGGCCCGTTCTACGGTTACAACCGTCCCGGCGCAAAACCGTCGGAACCAGTGATCCAGAACTGGTGGCGCCAGGGCATGATGGGCGGCGCCAAGGCGCATTACGACGGCATCGTCGCGTTCTCGCAAACCGACTTCACCGAGGATTTGAAGAAGATCAACGTGCCGGTGCTGGTGATGCACGGCGACGATGACCAGATCGTGCCTTATGCCGATTCCGCGCCGCTGTCTGCCAAGCTGCTCAAGAACGGCACGCTGAAGACCTACAAGGGCTTTCCGCACGGCATGCCGACCACGCACGCCGAAACCATCAACGCGGATCTGCTGGCGTTCTTCAAGGGCTGAACTGATCGCTCACTCCAGGATCGCCCTGATCGCGTCGAAGGTGCGCTTGACGAAAGCCTCCGGCTTGTCGCGCGTGCCTTCGCTGAGCCAGCTCTCGCCGCCGACGCGCATCGCGCCGGTGGCGATCATGGCGACGAGGCGGGCCTTCAGCCGGTCAGACTTGCGGCCCGAACGTTGCGCAAGTCCGTCCGCCAGCGCGCGCTCGAGCTTTTCGTATTTGAGCTGGTCGCGGGCCTGAAGCGCGGGATTGTCGCGCTTGAGCCGCGACATCGCTGCTGCCTCGGTCGGGTCGATCCGTTTGACCGCGGCTGCGATCGCGTTTTCCGCCGCCGTGAGCATGGGCTCGTCCGCAGGCCGCGCGAGAATATCGGCGACCAGCGCGGCGGCCGCATCCTCCTGCCAGGCGGCGACGACGTCCTCCTTCGACGCGAAATAATGAAAGAAGCTCCGGCGCGACATGGCGGCCGCCGCCGCGATGTCATCGATGGTCGTGGCCTCGAAGCCGCGTTCGCGAAACAGCGCCATCGCGGCGCGTTTCAGCCGCTCGCGGGTTTCCTGCTGCTTGCGCTGGCGCAGGCCGGGGCTGGCAGCGGATTTTGCTCCTGCGGGCAACGGCTTGGCGCCTTTCCCGGTCGATGGCGCGGCGGGCTTCGAAGCCTTCAAACTATTTGACCTCTTGCAAACTTGCACTCAGTGCACATTTAGACCCGTCGCGGGCCTCATTCCAGCCCTGAATGGAGATATGGCATGACCGACTGGACCACGGCAGACATCCCCTCGCTCAGCGGCCAGACGGTCGTCGTCACCGGGCCACCGGCGGCCTCGGCTATGAGACGGCGCGCTGGCGCTGGCGGGTGCCGGAGCCATCGTCATACTCACGGGGCGCAACGATGCAAAGGGGCTGCGGGCGATCGACGGCATTTGCGCGCGGTTTCCCAACGCCCTGATCGCCTATGAGCATCTCGACCTCGCCAGCCTGTCGTCGGTCGCCGATTTCGCCCGGCGTTTCGCCGCTAGCAACGACCAGCTCGACCTTCTCATCAACAATGCCGGCGTGATGGCACTGCCGAGGCGGCAGCAGACCGAGGACGGTTTCGAACTGCAACTCGGCACCAATTATCTCGGCCATTACGCCCTGACCGCCCGCCTCCTGCCACGGCTCCGCCGTGCCAAGGCGCCCCGGATCGTCAACCTGTCCGGCGCGATCAATTTCGACGATCTGCAGAGTCAGCGGTCCTATCGTTCCTGGCGTGCATACTGCCAGTCCAAGCTCGCGATGCTGATGTTCTCGCTCGAATTGCAGCGGCATAGCGACGCGTCGGGCTGGGGTTGCGAAGCGTTGCCGCGCATCCCGGCTACGCGCGCACCGATCTCATTCCGAACGGGCCTGGCACCAACACCCTGCAATGGCGAGTTGGTCGATTGCTCCAGCCCTTGATCAGCCAGTCCGCGGCGGAAGGCGCGCTGCCCACGCTGTTTGCGGCAACGTCGACCGCCGCTGAGCCCGGCGGTTATTACGGCCCGAACTGGTTCTACGAATTGAAGGGGCCACCCGCGCCGGCGCGGATCATGCCGCAGGCGAAGGATTTTGCTTCGGCAGCCAGGCTGTGGGATGTCTCGGCGACACTGACCGGTGCATCCTTCGACGAGATCGCAGCTACCGCATGAGCCGCGACTTCGGTAGGGACATCCCGACGCGAGTCATCATTTTCGGCGCGATCCAGCCTCTGCACGGGATCCGCTCGAAGACGACCTGGGTGCAAGCGGTTTACGATGTGACCTGGCCGCTGTGGTCGGTGCTGCGCCGGATCTCGCCCAGGCTCGTCACCTCGACCGAGCAGATGGGCCGCGCCATGATCCATGTCGCCCCGGGGCGGCTATCCCGGGAAGGTGCTGGAGATGACGGATATCAACAGCCTCTGGTCCGTGTGGCCGCTAGTTTGCGCGGAAATTTCGGCAGTCCTGTGCGTTGAGCCGTGTCAGCCCTCGAGGAGAAGTGTCTGTGATGTCTCCCCAGCTCAAACTGATCGCGCTCGATGCCGACGATCTCGCCGTGATCTCGACCCATGTGCAGGATGCCCACGTGCAGCCTTCCGACATCATCTGGCGCCAGGGCGAGAAGCGCCTGGTGGTCGGCATGAGCCGGCTGGATTGGGAGCAGACGCTCGTGGGCGAGGCCGAGCCGCGCCGGCTGGTGTCAGCGCTCCGCTTCGACCGCGTGCTCGCCTGCAAGTCGCGCAACATCGATCTCGCGACACCTGAGGCGGTCCTGGACCTCGTCGGCATCGAGTTTCACCCCGGGATGGCCGCGATGAGGAGCCCAGCGGCAGCGCGCTCTTGCTGTTCGCCCAGGGCGGCGCCATCCGCCTCGACGTCGAATGCCTGGAATGCGAGCTGACCGATCTGGGGGCGGACGAATTGGGAACGGGGCTGGGGATCGAGGGGGAAGGGTGAGGTTGCCTGTATACCAGCCGAACCGGCTTCGACCCTTACTGAAGCGGTGGCTTCCAAAGGGGCTGCCAAGGGTTGACGCAGCTTCCCCGCCGCGCCATTGAGCAGGGGGCCGGTGAGCCAGACTGCGCCCCCTCAACCAGCAGAAGCCAAGCCGAAAATGCCCGTTCGTCTCGACCGCAGCAGCGCCGATTTTGACCAGCGATTCGCGGCCTTCCTCGCCGCCAAGCGCGAGGTCTCGGCTGATGTCGAGGCCGCCGCGCGCGTTATCGTCGATGACGTCGCCAGGCGCGGCGATGCCGCCCTGCTCGAGGCCACGGCAAAGTTCGACCGGCTGACGCTGGATGCTTCCGGCCTTCGCGTCTCGGCCGCCGAGATCGAAGCGGCGAAGAAGGCCTGCGATGCCGCGACGCTGGACGCGCTGAAACTCGCGCGCGACCGCATCGAGACCTACCATCGCCGCCAGCTGCCAAAGGATGAACGCTTCACCGACCCGCTCGGTGTCGAGCTCGGCTGGCGTTATTCAGCGATCGAATCCGCCGGCCTCTACGTGCCCGGCGGCACTGCGGCTTATCCATCGTCGGTGTTGATGAATGCGGTGCCCGCAAAAGTCGCCGGCGTCTCGCGCGTGGTGATGGTGGTGCCTTCGCCCGACGGCAAGCTCAATCCGCTGGTGTTGGCGGCAGCCCATCTCGGCGGCGTCACCGAGATCTACCGCGTCGGCGGCGCGCAGGCCGTGGCCGCGCTCGCTTATGGCACCGCGACGATTGCGCCCGTCGTAAAGATCGTCGGTCCCGGCAATGCCTATGTCGCCGCCGCAAAACGGCTGGTGTTCGGCAAGGTTGGTATCGACATGATCGCCGGTCCCTCCGAGGTGCTGGTGATCGCCGACGAGACCGGCAACGCCGACTGGATCGCCGCGGATCTGCTGGCGCAGGCCGAGCACGATGCCAGCGCGCAATCGATTCTGATCACCGATTCCGTGCGCCTCGCCACCGATGTCGAGAAGGCTGTCGAAGCGCAGTTGAAGACGCTGCCGCGCGCCGCAATTGCCGGCAAGTCCTGGGCCGATTTCGGCGCCGTCATCTTGGTGAAATCTCTCGCCGACGCCATCCCGCTCGCGGACGCGATCGCTGCCGAGCATCTGGAGATCATGACTGATGATTCCGATGCGCTCGCCGCAAAGATCCGCAACGCCGGCGCCATCTTCCTCGGTGCGCATACCCCAGAGGCGATCGGCGATTATGTCGGCGGCTCCAACCATGTGTTGCCGACGGCGCGCTCGGCGCGATTCTCCTCAGGCCTCGGGGTCGCCGATTTCATGAAGCGGACCTCGATCCTGAAATGCGGCCCGGACCAGCTGCGTGCGCTGGGTCCGGCCGCGATGACGCTCGGACAAGCGGAGGGACTGGACGCTCATTCACGCTCGATTGGATTGCGCCTCAATTTGTCATGACCCAGCCGCCCGAACAGGACGACTCGACCAATCGCATCGTCGCGGTCACCCTCGACGAGGAATCGATCGGCCGTTCCGGGCCAGACATCGAGCACGAGCGCGCAATCGCGATCTACGATCTGATCGAGCAGAATTTGTTCGCTCCCGAGGGCGCGGACGGCAAGGGCCCCTTCACGCTGCATATCGGCATCACCGGCAGCCGGCTGATGTTCGACATCCGCCGCGAGGACGGTACGCCTCTCGTCGCGCATCTGTTGTCGCTCGGGCCGTTCCGGCGGATCGTGAAGGACTATTTCATGATCTGCGACAGCTATTACCAGGCGATCCGCACCGCGACCCCGGACAAGATCGAGGCGATCGATATGGGCCGCCGCGGTATCCATGACGAGGGATCGCGCACGCTGCAGGAGCGGCTGAAGGGCAAGGTGCGGGTCGATTTCGAGACCTCGCGCCGCCTGTTCACGCTCATCACCGTTCTGCACTGGAAGGGGTAGGGCATGGCCCGGAAAAGTGTGCAGCGGTTTTCCGACAGGGCCATGCCCTTTTTCAAAAGGGCCTAACCGCGATGGCGGGTCCGCCACGCGCAAGCAATCCACAATCGGTGCTGTTCGCCTGCGCGATGAACAGCGTGCGCTCGCCGATGGCCGAGAGCCTGTTGCAGCACATGTTTCCGCAAGGCCTCTACGTGAAATCGGCCGGCGCCAGGAAGGGCGAGCTCGATCCCTTCGCGGTCGCTGTCATGGACGAACTCGGCCAGGATATCTCCACCCACAAGCCGCAGACCTTCGAGGAGCTGGAGGACTGGGAGGGGCTGAATTTCGACCTCATCATCACGCTCTCGCCCGAGGCGCACCACAAGGCGCTGGAGCTGACGCGGACGCTCGCCGCCGACGTCGAATACTGGCCGACGCAGGATCCCACCACCGTCGAAGGCAGCCGCGACCAGAAGCTCGCTGCCTATCGCGAGGTCTGCGACCAGCTCCTGATGCGGATCCGCCGGCGTTTCGCCAAGGTCGGCGCGGCGAGCGGGTAGGATTGGGTGGGCGCAACACGCACGTCACACATGAAGGGCACAGGCATGCCGGAAACCTCGAATCAGCAAAGTCTTGGTTCCCGGGTTGTGAAATCAGCCCCCGTCCGATAGGTTCCGCGCGCAATTCACCCCCTGCCTCGTCTCCCAAAAATCACCTGATGCTCGGCCGCCCCAAATTCGTTCTTGCCTCCGGTTCGCCGCGGCGCCTGTCGCTGCTCAACCAGGCCGGCATCGACCCGGACGCGCTCCGGCCGGCCGACGTCGACGAGACGCCGAAGCGGGGTGAGCTGCCGCGCGCCTGCGCCAATCGCCTCGCCCGCGCCAAGGCCGATGCGGCGCTCAAATCAGTGCAGCTCGACGACGAGCTGCGCGGCGCCTTCATCCTGTCCGCCGATACGGTCGTGGCAGTCGGCCGCCGCATCCTGCCGAAGGCCAATCTGGTGGACGAGGCCGCGCAATGCCTGCGGCTGCTGTCGGGCCGCAACCACCGCGTCTATACCGCGATCTGCCTGGTGACGCCGCGCGAGGCTTTTCGCCAGCGCCTGGTCGAGACCCGCGTCCGCTTCAAGCGCCTGTCGGAAGACGACATCCAGGCCTATATCGGCTCCGGCGAATGGCGCGGCAAAGCCGGCGGCTATGCCGTGCAGGGCATCGCCGGCTCATTCGTGGTGAAGATGGTCGGGTCCTACAGCAACGTCGTCGGCCTGCCGCTCTACGAGACCACCACGCTGCTTGGCGGCGAAGGCTTTCCGATCCGCTTCGGCTGGCTCAACGCCACGGCCATCTGACCGCGGCCCGACAAACATCTCGAAAACAACCCCATGCACAGTAGAATCGGCCCGCGGCGGGCCTGCGCCTCCGCCGCAGGAACCTGTTTGCCGAGAGGCTCTTGAACCCGTTCACCTCGTGTAGATTGCCGCCATCATGGACGACCACGTCAAAAAACCCTCGGGGCCGCTCAAAACCTGCCCGATCTGCGGCAAGCCGCAGGCGCAGGCCACCCGTCCGTTCTGCTCCTCACGCTGCCGCGACGTCGATTTGAACCGCTGGCTGAAAGGCTCCTACGTCATCCCCGGCCGCGACGACGAGGTCGATGGCAAAGAATAACAAAGTAATATCAGCGCCTTAATTGATCGCCCGACCTGCCGCGCGCCAGCCGCCGCAAGCCCGCCCGACCTTGTGCACAGCCGGGCCGCGCCCGGCGAAGCCTCTCGGCGAAGCCGGGTGGACAGGCCGCTTCCAGCCCACTATAAACCGCCCGCTCGATGGGCTTTGGCCTCTCTTGGAGCACGCCCAGGTAGCTCAGTTGGTAGAGCATGCGACTGAAAATCGCAGTGTCGGTGGTTCGATTCCGCCCCTGGGCACCATTTTCCTGAACAGATTTGCGAACCAGAGTTCGTGATTGGCCGTTCCGGCCAAGTGTGGCTCTGATGTGTCATTCCAGCCGATGATCCAGATATCGCGGACGACGTGGCGTCGACAGTGTGCATGCTGTCGGTCGCGCGAGCGACCATCTCGACAGCGAGTCAACCAGCCGGCCGCTGGTATCTCCACCTGAAGCACGCCACCGACCTCACACATGCGATGACGCGAACTTCTGTATCGATTCATTCGCGCGGGACATCACAGGGTGCTCCGTCAAAGCGGACGCGCGCGGCATGGATATCGGAATAACGGCGGTCGGCCCAATCGATAAGGATTGCCATCGGGTCCAGCAAGGATTGGCCCAGCGGGGAAAGGCAATATTCAACGCTCGGGGGCTTGGTCGGAAAGACATGGCGGGTGATAAGTCCGTCGCGCTCCAGGTCGCGCAGCGTCTGGGTGAGCATGCGTTTCGAGATGTCGCGAATGGCTCGATGAAGCTCGCTGAAGCGCTGCGGTCGCGTCGCGAGAGTCATGATCATGAGTATGCTCCACTTATCGCCGATGCAGTCGAGCACGTCGCGCACCGGGCAGTGTACAGGTTCTGCTGACTGGGCGTCGTCCGATTGATATCGGCTAAATCGCTCCATCGCGCTCAATGCGTCGCTCATGCCGTCTCCTTTTTTCTCTCCTGGTTACAAAAAACTGCCTCCTTACGGTGCAGGCCTTAGGTCTCTATGTGAGACCTGCCCTAGAACGTAGACCATCTGACACCGGGAGAATACGCATGTTTCTAGTCACGGGAATCACGGGAAAAGTCGGCGGCGCAACGGCCAGGCATCTGTTGGCCCAAGGTAAGAAAGTACGCGCCCTGGTTCGCGACCGAGCCAAGGCGGCAAGCTGGTCGGACCAGGGCGTGGAAGTGGTTGACGGCGACTGGAACAATGCGGCCGCCATCGAGCGGACGCTCAAAGGCGTCGACGGCGCGTTTGTCATGTTGCCGGCCATCTGGGCCCCCTCGCCCGACTTTAGGGAAGCCAAGGGCGTTATCGCGAACTATGTCGAGGCGCTAACCAAGGCCGCGCCGGTGCGCGTCGTCGGGCTCTCGTCGATGGGTGCGAACAGAACCAGCGGGCTGGGGATGATCACGGCCCTGTCGTTGCTGGAGCAAGGCTTTCGCAACCGACATCGCCGGTCGCTTTCGTGCGCGCCGGCGGCTTTTTCGAAAACTTCCTCTACGGCCTGCACGTCGCCCAGGGCGGCACGCTCCCCGTCTACTACAACCCGACCAACCGGAAATCGACGATGGTTGCGACGAACGACATTGGTGCCGAGGTGGCGACGCTGCTGACCGGGCCGGCGTGGTCGGGGCATCGCGTCATCGAACTTGGTTCGATGGTCAGCGCGGATGAAGTCGCAGCGCAACTGGGCGATGTTATGCAGCGCGACGTCAGGGCCTTCGCTGTCCCGCGGGCCGAGTGGCCGGCAGCATTCGAGCAGTTCGGCATCCCGAAGGGCCAGACCGGACCGGCTGAAGGGATGTTCGAGGCCGTCAACGCGGGCTGGATGGACCTCGGCGTAGCGGGCACGGAGCACGTTGCCGGCACAACGCTTGCCCGCGATGTCTTCGCGGCGGCCCGGAACGCGGCCACGGCGTAGCCTCGCGGATCAGCGATGAGATGCGACTTTCGGCCCTGCTCCGGAAATTCGCATCTCCTTCGGAAATGAATGCGTCGCGACGGATACCCGTCGTCCCTGTGGTGGAGGGTGGTCTCGTAGATCGCCTTTTCGAACCGCAGCAATCGGGGAGATCGGCCGCGCTCATCGACCACGCGGCCACGCAGGTTCTCCGCGCGCCCACATCAGAAATGGATGGACAAATGTCAAAGATCTCCTGGCCCCAAGTCTCGACCCTGGCGCTTGCAGCGTTCTTCGTCGTGGGAGCGCTCAGCAACATCTTCGCCCCTGGGTCTATCTACGAGGAATATCTGCGGTGGGGATACCCGCACTGGTTCCATTTCGTGACCGGATCGCTGGAGCTCACGACTGCCGTTCTGCTGGCGCGTGCACGGACGCGTCTGTGGGGCTCGGCGCTCGGCTGCACCGTGATGTTGGCGGCGCTCGCGACCGTCACCCTTCGCGGCGAATACGGTCACGGGGTGGCGCCGCTCGTCGCGGCGACACTATCGATAGTCGTCGGCTGGATAGCCTGGCGGAAAGCGGCTCCCCAGATGACGCCGCCCTTGATCGGCTACCGATCCTAAGTCCGGGTCCTCCAATCATGCGCTACGAACCCAGCGATTATGACGGACCGCCATCAAACCGATGCTGTCGAACAGGCCGCATGGCATCCGATGTGCAAATGACCGTCCCTTGCTCGATGGCATCTCTTGGTCCTCCGTCCCGTAAGCCATACGGGAAGAGCGAGCGCGAACAGCTTTCCGATCCATGTTTCCAACGCTCTCACGCGCGTCTCTCCACAACAGAAGAGCCGATCTACCTGAGCGTGAGACGTGCCACTCCCAGCGCAAGGTTGACGCCGATTTGACCTTCGACCGACAGCGGTTGCAGCGAAATCGTTCGATTGGATCCGCCGATAAGAACATTGGCGCCAAAACCAGGTCCAAACGATGCGTTGCCACTCGCGCCGACATATGTGCCTCGCAGCGAGCCATAGCCGACGTGGGACGTTGGCGCGAAGACACCCCAGAATAGCCGGCCGCCGCCGGTCACGCCGATGTCGAGGCCGAGCCGCCCTATCGTGCCGCTATACCTGTACTGGCGCCCGCTGTTTGAGCGAAACACGCATCTTAGAGTTTGCCGTGAGCCGACGATCAGTCCGACCCGTGGGGCGGCATCACACGTCAGGCCTCCAGCCCGGACAGGCTGGACTTGTGCGAGCGCAGGTGTGGCGGTCGCAATTGCAGCCATGCACAGGAGCGCGGAAACGTGGATCTTTGACATGCTGAATCTCCAAGGTCTCAATGCCGACGGTGGCCAAGGAGCCGATCCGGCGGCTCCAATTGCGCGTTTCCTTGCCGTCCCCCGCGTTTGGAAGAGCGGGGACCCTTCTTCGCCGTCGCACCTCGGCTCACGCCAAATCCGTTGCACGCGCGGGGGCCAGAAGTAGCGGCAGCAGCTTCGAGCGGAAATTGGCCCTTAGCGGCAGTACCGGCTTGAAACGGGGTGAGACCTTCCGCTCCGGGAGCGGTACCAGCACCGTCCGTGCCGCCAATAATAGCTGTGCCAACCGTGCCGACGAGCTCCGGAAATAGCACCTGCAGTTGCGCCTATGGCCGCGCCACGCCGACCACCGATGGCTCCGCCGATGATCGCGCCCGATACCGCGCCGCGTCCGGCCTGCGCAGACGCATCGGTGACAGGTGTAGCTACGGCCACGCCAAGCAAGAACAACAGACCCAGATATTTCTTCATTTTCGTACGTCCCACTGTCGAGGCGTTTCGCCGTCACTTGTGAAGTGGGGAAACCATACAGCAGGGGACCTGGAGCACTATCCCACAAAACCCTGAACGGACACGGAGGGTATATTGAGGTCGGACCCGTATGATGGCTCGAACTTCTTCGAGCCCTGTCTCCAGCAATAGTGGCCTTGCCGATCGTTCAATGTCGCCTTGGAGTAAGGACGACCAGATCGGTTGGCTGCGGTGCCGGAGCGGCCGGCCGACGCTGGAGCGCTACTCGTCCGATCGTCGTCCACGGGAATCCAGCGTCAGGTTGGTCACACCTGCGGCGAGATTCAATCCGATCGCTCGCTCGATCGATACTGGCTGGAGCATGATCGTTCGGCGAGATCCACCGATAAGAACATTAGCACCCAAGCTCGGCCCTAGTGCGACATTCGCGCTGGCGCCAATATAGTTGCCGCGCAACGTGCCGGGACGGATGCGCGAGTTTCTTGCGAGAACGGCCCATGAAAGAGTTCCGGCACTGGTGGCACCGAGGTCGAGTCCCAGGCGCCTGATGCGCCCCACATAGGTGTATTGACGCGGCGGGTTTGTCGAACGAAACGCGCAGTTCAGCTCCTGCGCAGAACCGAGGACGAGCCCAAACCGCGGGCTGCTCATGCACAGCAGGCTGCCCACTCTGAAAGCCCTGGCATGTGCGGGTAGGGCGTTGATGCAGATAACTGCCGTTGTGCCGATCATGGCAATAAGCCAATTGAGTCGCATTTACACCTCCGGGTGGTTTCTGGTGCCGGGAGACCTGGTATTGGGACGGCGATCCCGGCGCAGCCAGAATGTTATACCAAGGCCGACCAGCAAGACGGCGCCGAGCAAGAAGAAGATGATCGATTGTTGCAGCCAGGATATCGCGGGCACCGCGATGCTCATTGCAAGGCCGAGGAAGGCAATTTGAGGCGATAGGAGGCTGACGCCCGCGAGGAATGTGCCAAGCGCAAGCAGCGTAAGAAGTACGAGGCTGATCGCCGGTGTCGGCAGCAATTGCTGGACGCCAGAGAGGAGCATGATGTTCATCGCGACGAGGACGGCGATCCAGTGCAGGGCCTGGGTCCAGACAAGCTGCCACCTCGTCTCCTTGCTGTCGAACTGCGGCCATTTGCCGATGACGCAGACGACGCCGATGGCGAGGGCCAGGAACTCCCAATAGCCAACGAGAGGCTGATGCGAAGCGTTGGTATAGGCGACGCCGGCAATGGCGAGTACGAGCGCAACAATGTAGGGCAGTTGTTGCCATAGAAAATATGTCGTCCCCGAATTCGTCGGGGAAGAAGCCGCTGCGCCATCGAATTGCGGGGCATTATTGCTCATGGTCCACTCATTGCCGTCTGCTGACGCTCTGCCCGATCTCCGAGATAGTCCTCGACGTAGAATCTGATGATCGCGACTCGACCGATCGCGACCAAAGGCATGGCGAGTGCGATTCCCATGACGCCGAACAGTGCGCCCAGAAGAACGATTGCCACCAATGTCCATGCAGGCGGAGTTTCGATCGCCTGGCGCTGGATCAGTGGTCCTATGACATAACCTTCGACCGATTGAATGACGGTGTAAATGACGACAGCCCAGATGAGCGGAGAGGCGCCAAGCGGCATTGCAACGAGGGCAATCGGAATTGCGGCGACGATGGGTCCAAGATAGGGAACGAAATTCGACAGTCCGGCCTGGAGCCCGAGCACGAATGGACCGGGCAGCCCGATCAGGTAGAGCGCGATCCAAACACACAACGTCATCAGGGTGATCCGGATCAGTTGTCCTACGAACCATAGCCGCAGGACGTTGCCCGCCTCATTCATCGTCGATCTCACGCGATCGCGATAGGACGGCTTGACGAGGACCACCAGGCTTTCACGATAGTTTGCCGGGTCGAGCGCGAACAGGATGCCGAGGAATGCAATGACGAGCGTGCCGGTCAGAAGAGTCGAGGCGCCTCCAAGGACCAGCCGGGCATGACTGAGAAAACGTCCCTGGTCGGAAAGCAACCACTGCGTAAGGTCACGTCCCCACTCGGGACCAAGCAGGTCGACACCATATGCGAGAAGATGCCTCTGAAGAACATCGATCTGCGTGTCCATTACTTTCAGCAAGTTGCGCGTTTGCTCGGGCAGCTTGCCCGTGCCCCAGACGAAGCCAACGCTCAGCAAGCCGGAGAGAAGCAGAAGAACCAACGACAACCGCCAGGCTCGGTTGAATGGCAGAATATGCCCCAGGGCTCTCGCGGACGAATCCAGGAAGGCCGCAAAAAGCACGCCCGCAAAGACAATCAGGAGGCTTGACGCTGTTTGCCACATCAGGACAAGAACAACGCACGTGGCGAGCAATGCGAGACCCGTCGCGAGCAAGCTGCGTGGCTTGAGAATTCCGTCGGGCCGAGGCGAGTGATCGCGACCCGCGCAATCGTCGATCTGCTGTTGTCCGATGCTTGAAGGGCTCATCTGGTGGGCCGGGCCGATCTACAATCTGGATCGGATCTAGGTGCGGACCCGGCGGCTACCATAATGCGGGTGTGCGCCGCCACGGTGACGCCAGTGGCGATGCTTCGTCGGATTGGTATTGGTGCTCGGCCCGGAAGTTCTTGGTGCCGATGCGCCGGTGTCCTTTGGGGTCGACGCGCCCGTTTCGGTTGATTGTGCCAGCGACGGCGTTGATTGTGCGATCGATATCAACACTCCGCCCATGAGGAGAGCACCGCAGACGATCAGGATCTTCATTTTGGTCTCCAAACAAGAAACGCGGACTAATGAGTCTATATCGACGTCGTTGCAACGGCGAGCCGGCTGACGCTGACGGCGATCACAAGCGGGCCCCGAAAGCCTACCTCGCTCGCAAGACCGCGTCCTTCGCTCGCGCTCGGCCGGAGAGTGGGAACGTCCCGACGGCGCAGAGGCACCGACGACTCCGGGGCGAGGCGTCCGCGTAGATCAAACCCGAGCATAGAGCCGGCTATTCCGCTCGCACATCAGGGTTTCCCTGTAGAGAGCGGGTAGAAAATCGGTAGATGCGCCCCGCGTGGGTGCCGTCCCGGACGTGCGAGGAGGATGTGCAACGCGGGCTATTGACGAAAAGTGGGGCGATCCGAACAACCTGTCGTTGGCCGGATGGAAGAATCCCCGTCCGCACGAGTAGGGTAATTAGCCTGACCTGACTTAGGAATCTTTCCGATGTTCCGATCAGGGCTTGAGGACTAGTCTCTCAGTCCTACTCATGGGATGAGGATGCAGGTGATGGCGAACTATGATCAGCACACGACGGCGTCCGGAGCGGGCGGCGAGCGCTTCGCGATCGATGCGGGCCTTCGCGCCTATATGTTACGGATCTATAACCAAATGGCGGCCGGTGTTGGCCTGACTGCCGTGGTCGCATGGCTAACGTACCAGCTCGTCGGGCCCGCGCTTCTACAAAGCCCGCTGATGTGGGTTTTCGTATTTGCGCCCCTGGGATTGGTCTTCTTCCTTAGCTCGCGCATCAACTCGCTGTCCGTGTCGACCGCGCGGTGGCTGTTCTTGGCGTACGCGGCCTTGGTTGGCGTCTCGCTCTCGACGATTTTTCACATCTACACCGAGTCCTCGATTGCCCGGGTCTTCTTCATCACCGCTGCGACATTCGGGGCGCTGAGCTTCTTCGGATACACGACCAGGCTCGATCTCTCCGGGGCGGGGACCTTTCTGTTCATGGGCCTGGTGGGGCTCATTATCGCCGGTCTGGTCAATCTTTTCCTGCAATCCACTGCGCTCGATTGGCTGATCTCGGTCGTGGGTGTCGGTGTCTTTGCCGGATTGACTGCCTACGATACGCAACGGATCAAGGCGATGTACGAGAGCGGGGATGATGAAACGACGACAGGGCGTAAGGTGCAGATCGCCGCGCTATCGCTCTACCTCAATTTCATCAACCTATTCATGATGTTGCTGCGCCTTTCAGGCGGAAGACGCTAGATGCGCGGCCGATGAATCGGGTCAATAGAGGATTATCCATTGTCCGCGCCGCATCCGTGTGGCGGACCCCTGATTCAATGAAGATAACATCGAGATCCGGAAACTCACGGCGGCCTCGACCGAACGTCATCCCTAGGGGCTGACCAGCTTCTTGCGAACAGCATAGCGGATCAGCTCTGCCGTCGACGACATGCCGAGCTTGCGCATTGCAGCGGCGCGGTGGGTCTCAACCGTCTTCACGCTGACCTTCAGGATCGTGCTGATCGATCTGTTGGTGTGGCCCTCCGCGATGAGCTGGACAATTCCCTGCTCACGTGAAGTCAGCACCCTGTCCGGCTTGTTGCGCTTGCTGACCTGGTAATCGTGGAGGAGCGTTTCCAGCAGGGTGTTGGTGAAATAAGGCCTGCCATCGAGCAGCGCTTCAATTGCGGAGATCAGATGCTTTTTGGCGTCCGACTTGAAGAGCAGGCCGCGGACGCCGGCGAGGACAGCTTCGGTCAAGAAGTCCTCATTCTCATGCATTGTCAGAATAAGGACTTCGGTTTGCAGGCCAAGCGCCTTGAGTCGCCGGCTGACCTCGAGTCCGTTGATCAGGGGCATCGAATAATCAGCGATGACGATGTCCGGCCGCAATTCCGATGTCATCGTGACGGCTTCTTCGCCGTTAGTTGCTTCTCCGCTGATGGCCCAGTCAGAGCGCATCTCAATGATGGCTCGGAGCCCAGAACGCACAACCTCATGATCATCTGCGATCAAGATGCGTTTCACAGCGTCGTTCCCGTTTGCGGCGCTCCCGATCTGCCCGGTCATCATGGAAGCAACCGGCGGCACAATGATCCGATTGTACCCACCGCGCATCAAAGAGCTATCCTGCAAAACCCCTATATTCGCTCGCGGTCTACCCCAAAGGCAAAGAAACCGGGGGCTCTTGCGCAAACCGGACGAATTGCGGAGCCGACGTCAAGCGCATTTTCTTTGAACAGCAACTTGGCATAGCCGTGAGCTTGGACAGGCGCTTTCGCAATGGCGATGTCCGGCACGCGAACCAGCGAGTGATCTGCTGCAAGGTCCGGCCGCTGTAGCTCAGCGAGTATTCCTATGCCTCAGCTCGGGGTTTCTTCCGATAGGGCAGGTGGAGGCGGGATGCTACGGTTCTTGCAGTTAGGTCGCCTGACGGAGCGGATACAGAGTGCCGTAGCTGGAGATGATTTGGTGACGAGGTGCCGCCTGCCAGGCTTCCGGCCGTTTAGCGCAGCCCTCCTTCAAGAACTGGCGGCGACCGGGGTGATCAATGCGTTCATTCTCGACCGCTTACCTACGTCGATAAATGGGAGTCCTAGATGTCCGATCTGGTCGTCATTGTATATCCGTCTGAGGCAAAGGCAGAGGAAGTCCGCCAGCGCTTGCTGTCCCTGCAAAAAGAGTACCTGATCAGCATCAATGATGCGGTGATCGCGGTTAAGGGGGCGGATGGTAATGTGAAGCTCAACCAGCTGGTCAATACGACCGCGATCGGCGTGGCTCGTGGGAGCCTTTGGGGCTTGCTGATCGGAATGGTTTTCCTGAACCCGTTGATTGGTGTCGCGGTCGGTGCTGCGTCGGGAGCACTCGGGGGAGCATTGGCCGATTTCGGTATCAATGACGCCTTCATGAAGGAGGTGTCTGGAAAGATCGATACCGGGAGTGCAGCCTTGTTCTTGTTGATCAAGAACATGACTGCGGACAAGGTTCTGCGGGAAATCCAGGATGCCGGTGGGGTGGTCCTGAAGACGTCCCTGGACGACACCAAGGAACAGAAGTTGCGGGACGCGCTCGCCAAGGCGGCAGCAAGCCCACCCGAAATGCCGCCGTCGGCCTAGAATGAGTTCGCTCAAAAGGGGGAGGCCCTGTTGTCGCTACTTCTGAAAAAGCTGGCCGGTGTCGGGCTGTTGGTGATCGGCCTGCTCGTACTGGCTACCGGGCTGACGTTTTCATACCGCGATTTGACGGTGCTGGGGGCGGTGCTTCTGGTGGCGGGCGCAGCCTTGCTCGTTCTCAAAATCATCCGGCGAAATCGATCCCTGTCAAGCACGTGACGGATCGTAGAGCGAATTGCACTCCTGGAAGACCGGGACCAGCGCGTTGATCTACCGTCTCTGGTTCATCCGGAATTATTCGTGTCGCTTCGCGGCCGCGAGCCGTGACGCATTCAATCCGGCTGCTCGACGCCTCGTGAGCCACTTTTTCAATCGGCATGCGATGCATCCCGGTTGAAGGCATTGTTCAGAAAAATGCGAACGCCGTGCTGACGACCTATATCAACGTTACCTTGCCAGTAACCAGGTCATAGACACCGCCAACCACGCGCAACTGGTTCTTCGTAACGAGTCCTGCCAGGATCGGGCTCGCATTCACCAGGCGTTTGACGTTGTAACGGACATTCGCAATTGTCGCCTGCTCGACAAGATCGGTGCCAGCTTTCTTGACCGCTGGTTCAATTCCCGGCTTCATCGCAGTGACGAGTCCTGCGATATGGCCGGGCAGGTGATTGCCTTTCTGCAGGGCTTCCACAGTGGCCTTCACCGCACCGCACTCGGTGTGTCCAAGCACCATGATGAGCTTCGTTCCCAGAACCGCCGAACCGAATTCAAGACTGCCGAGGCCTTCATTTGTCACGAAGTTGCCGGCGACGCGGACCACGAAGAGATCACCTGGCCGTTGGTCGAAGGCCAGCTCCGGCGCAACGCGGGAGTCTGCGCACCCAAGGATCGAGGCGAAAGGAGCCTGCCCGCGCGCGGTGTTGGCCCGGTTCGCCGAGAAATCACGCTCGTTCGGCTGGTTTGCCGCGTAGCGGGCGTTACCATCCACCAGCAGCTTCAGCGCCGCGTCTGGCGTATCGGCGGCGCGCACCGGCTGAGCCTGGGCCGCGGGCGGAAGCAATGAGCCGCCTATCATGGAGACCCCGGCCAAGGCCAGGCCGCCTTGCATCAATCGGCGCCGTCCGACCGCTGTGTTCACACATGCATCACACATATTTCTGTTCCTCCAAGATAAAGCGACCTTTGCCTGTCAAGCCGTCAACAGGCGTTACAGCTCTGGATCAGAGCCGACGCGGCACCACCTGCGGTCATTTTGGGACGATGTTCTTGTAAATGACCCCGTCCTTCATGATCACGATAAACTTGTTCGCGGGGTCCGCTACGAGACGGATGTCCTCCAGCGGATTGCCATCAACGAGCAGGACATCCGCCAGCGCTCCCTGCTCAATAACCCCCAGCTTGCCCGGATAGGGATTGCGTGGGCCTGACAGGGTAAGCAGCTCTCCGTTCGTCGAAGTTGCCATGATCAGCGCTTCCGCTGGCGTGAACCAGCGCGTCAGATCGACGATTCCTTGACCTTGACGCTCGGCAAGCGCCTCCGAAAACAGGATGTCGGTGCCGAATGCGGTCTTGATCTTATACTTCTTGACGAAATTGTAGACCTGATCGGTCCCGTTCACGACCTGCATCATCTGTTGCTGTTGTGCGGGCGGAAGAGCCGCGGCGCCGCCCAGATCGGTGAACGGTTGCGTGCTCAGCCAGATGCCTTTCTCCGCCATGAGGCGGGCGGTTGCTTCGTCCATCAAATGGCCATGTTCGATGACCTTCACGCCCGCTGCTATCGAACGCTGAATCGACGCTGACGTGTAAGCGTGGGTGGCTACGTAGGTACCCCAATTGGAAGCTGCCTCGACGGCCGCTTTGAGTTCATCGACAGTAAACGTGGTCACGTCGAGCGGACTGAAGGGGGACGCTACGCCTCCGCCGGCCGTCAGCTTGATTTGCGAGGCGCCCTGCATGAGCTGTTCCCGCGCTCGCTTCCGAACCTCGTCGGGGCTATCCGCAATGATCGTTCCGCCGATCTCTTCAGCACGACTGAGGGGACCGCCGGGTATTCTCGGCAAATCGGTGAGCTCACGGAAATCTCCGTGGCCTCCAGTGATTGTGATGACAGCGCCTGAAGGATAGATGCGCGGACCCGGGAGCACTCCCTCGTCAATCGCCCGTTTGAGGGAAAAGGTTGGGCCACCCATGTCCCGGATTGTCGTAAAGCCGCGCATAAGCGTAGCGGTTGCTTCGGCGCCGGCCAGGAGGGTGGTGTAGCCCAAATCGCTCGAGAGCAATTGAGCGGGCGTGGGCCTTACCAACATCGCATGCCAGTGCATGTCGCTAAGGCCGGGCATCAGGACGCGGCCGCCTCCGCGAATGATTTGGGTATCCGCTCGCCGATCGGCCGGGATCTGGTCTGTGGTAATGCGCTCGATGATGTTGCCGCGAACCAGGACGTTCGACGGAGCAGAAAGGGATGGGTTCTTCCCGTCAAAGATACGGACATTCTCGAAGATAGTGACCGCGGATCGCTCCTGCGCCCGCGCCATATCGAGGCAAGGGGCCGAATAGGCCAGGCAGACGGCGCTTGCGCAGATCAGTTTTCGTAACATTTTCTCGCCCTCATCAAGTCAGCCGCAGCGCTTTCACCGTCCCAGCCACGGATGGCTCATAGAAGGGTAGCGCCCTGCAAACCTCGTTCTATCCGGCGAAACCCTGGGCGCACGCGCGGGGCATCCCTATCCGCGGCTCAGGTAAAATGCCGTCGGCTCGAAGCACACCAACAATCGCGTGCGGCGCAATGGCGCCACGAGCGTCACCTGATTTCCGCAATCGAGACCTCGCTTGACGGCAGGCGCGTGGCGCATCCTTGCGGAGCATATCCTCCTCTATGGCTCCGAACGATCCTTCTTGGTCTCGGTAACGGCCCGCGTCAACTGAGCCAAGAGATCGTCTGCAGCGGGAACGCTCAGTTGCACATAAACCTGCTCCAAGTCCGCATGCCCAGGCAATGCCACGTACATTATCAGGTCCACGTTTTCACCATGGGCCATCGCCGAGATATGGTCTACATGCGGAAGCAGATATGGCGAGTCGCCTTCGATCCTGATTTCAGTCGGCACTTACACCTCCTGTTGCCGTGGTTAAGTGCATCGTATCGAGCGCGGTACTTTCATCAGGATACAATACCCGTAATACGAAAAACACCCGCGACGTGTCCTGGATGGCGAGGAAGTGAATGCAGAAGATCACGCCCTACTTCAACGGACGCGGATGAAGGCGAATCCTGGCCTGTTAGATGCACGTGGCGAGCAGCAGTGCTGGAGCGAAGGTAACGACGGTCGCGACGAGCGAGGTGATGAGCGTCGCGAGGACGGCCCAATGTAGAAACGCTCCGGTCGGACCGACATCAGAATCAGAGCCCGCGCGGCCAATTGCGCGCCACATCCAGCCCAGTACGAACAAATGTGCAAGGAGAGCGACGGCAAGCCATGACCGCAACGAGCCCGTTGACCAGGCAAACGCGCAGCCGATACCGTGTATCGCGTAGAGAGTAACCAGCGCACTGCACCAGACGGCAAAGCCCGCCGCCAGCCACCACAATCGCCCTGGTGATATCGGCCGCTCGATCACGGTCGAGCCCCCAACACCGTCACGAGTGCGGGCAGTGCGAGAACGAGCCCCATTGCAATGGCTCCCGTAACGCAGGTGTAGTCCAGCCATAATCGCGTTAGCCGCAGATCCAGCACGCGCCGCGGCGAAATGAAGCCGGCACCGAGGCGCATGGTGTTGCTGACAAGGAAGAGAAGGCCGACACCGGCATGTAAAATGACATAGCCAGTCAGGGCTGCTGCAGTCGCTCCGAGCGCATGCTCGCGCGGATGAGGCACGATGTCGGCAATTTGCCCGACGGCCGCGGCGATGGCTGCGAGGAGGGCCAGCACGGCAAGACCAATCCAGCCGCTTGCTCTGCTGCCGTCGGTGGCCGCTCGCAGCGATCCACGTGATGCCGCAGCGGCTACCGCGAGCGCCGCGACGACGCCGATGGCGAGCGTACGGCTTGGCTCGGGTGTGACCGCCGCGGTCCAATTCGGCGCAGAAATCCAAAGATAGAAAGTCCCGAACAGCAGCGATGTAAACAACGTGCCATCGGCGATCAGCGTGCAGATCAACGCCAGCCACGACGGCGCGTCGGCCACCTCGGTATGCGGTGGCACACTGACACCGCGGCCGACAGGTAACGGACCGTAGTCTCGGGCGAGACCGGCGCTCTGCCCGGCGTACACGAAAAAGCCGGCGGTCACGAGCGCAAAGGCAAGCGACAGCAGATAGAATTTGAACAGCATGGCCAGAACCGCAGCGGCGGTCACGAGTGCGGTGTAAAGCGGGAGATAGGTCGGGCTCGGCAACACGATCAATTGGTCCGGCACGCCGGAAGTCTTATGCACGCCCAGCGTCTCCTGCCATCCGTTGCGCGCGAAGCCGAGATAGCCTTCGCCGCGCGCCAGTGACAGCGCGAGATCGCTTGCCGCGGTCGGATCGGTTCGAGTTGCGCCAAAATCCGGGATCGACGCGAATGCATATGGCGCCGGCGGGATCGGCATCGCCCATTCCAGCGTCGTCGTCTCCCAGGGGTTGCGCCGCACACGCTTCCCGTAACGCAGTTGGACAAACAGGTCGATTACCACCAGCGCAAAGCCGATCGTCATGATGAACCCGCCGATCGAAGATAGCAGATTGAGCCAATTCCAGCCTTCATCGCCGGAATAAGTATAGATCCGACGGGGCATGCCGCGGAGTCCGGTCAGGTGCATCATGAAGAAAGTCATGTTGAATCCAATGAAGACCAGCCAGAACGCCGGTACCGAAAGCCGATGCACGGCGGTGCGACCGGTCAGCAATGGCATCCAGTAGTAGAACGCTGCAAGCATCGGGAAGGCGAGCGCGCCGGCCACCACGTAATGCATGTGGGCGACGACGAAATAAGTATCATGGGCCTGCCAGTCGAACGGAACCATGGCGAGCATGACTCCGGTCAGGCCGCCCATCACGAAGATGAAGAAGAAGCCGAACACATAGAGCATCGGCACGTCCCAGCGCGGCCGACCGTGCGCCAGTGTGGCAAGCCAGGCGAAGACCTGCACCGCGGTCGGCACCGCGACGATCGCCGAACCTGCGGAGAAAAAGGCGAGCGCGAGGTGCGGAATGCCGACGGTGAACATGTGGTGCACCCAGATGCCAAAGCTCAGAAAGGCGAGCGCGATGATAGCAACGACGATCGCCCGATAGCCGACCAGCGGCCGGTTCGCAAAGACAGGGATGATCGTCGACAGCACGCCGGCCATCGGCAGAAATATGATATAAACATCGGGGTGGCCGAACAGCCAGAACAGATGTTGCCATAGCAGCGCATCCCCACCACGCGTCGGGTCGAAGAATGGCAGACCGAAGGCGCGTTCCACTTCGAGCAGGATCGAGCCGAGGATCAGTGGCGGAAAGGCGACGATCATCATCATCGCTGTCACCAGGATGTACCAGGCGAAAATCGGCATCCGGTCGAGCGACATGCCAGGTGCGCGCATCTTCAAGATCGAGACCACGATTTCCATCGCGAGCGACAGCGCGGAGATCTCAACGAAGGTTACACCAAGCAACCATACGTCCGAATTTATGCCGGGTGTAAAGACGTTCGAACTCAGCGGCGTGTACATGAACCAGCCGCTATTGGGAGCGACTCCAGCGACCAACGCTACCGTCAGGATGGTGCCCCCGAACAGGTAACACCAGTAGCCATAGGCCGTCAGTCGCGGGAAGGCGAAGTCTCGGGTGCCAAGAATCTTCGGCGTCAGATAAACTGCAAAGCTCTCCACCATCGGAATGGCGAACAGGAACAACATCATCGACCCATGCATGGTGAAAACCTGGTTGTAGGTCTCCGGAGCCATGAATGGGGAGTTGGGAGTCGCGAGTTGAACCCGTGTCAGCATCCCGAGCACGCCGGCGATCGCAAAGAACACGAAAGACGTGATCATCATCCGCTTGCCGATGACGGAATGGTTGACGGCAGCAAGGCGTTGAAGCCCTGACCCGGTTGCCCAGATCGCGGAGAGCTGGCGATGCAGCTGCAATGCCGGTGTGCCCTGCGACAGAGGGCCGATGGGTTCACTCATTTCTTCTCGGACCCTTCTGCAGCGGCCGCCCGCGCAAGTGCTGCGGAGAACTCCTCCGGGCGATCGACGATCACATCGAAGCGCATCCCTGCGTGGCCGAGGCCGCAAAATTCGTTGCATTGGCCGGCGTACCGGCCGGGTTGATCGGCCTGAATGCGCAGGCGGTTCACGTGCCCCGGCACCGCGTCGATTTTGCCGGCAAAGCGGGGAATCCAGAACGCATGGATAACGTCCAGGCTGGAAACCAGGATGTCGATTGGTGTGCCGGCAGGCACATGCAAGACGTTCCGCGTCTCCACTCCACCATGATCGGGATAGCGAAACGTCCAGATCCACTGGCGCGCCACGGCTTCTATCCGCGGCGGCGTGTGTCCGGATAATGGCAGGAGACTCTCGCCGGCGATCAAGGCATAGGCGACAAGCGGTATCAGCACGACCCCCGGCAGAACCAACCCGCCGAGCACCAGCCAGCGTCCTGGCGATACACCCGCACCCCAGCCTGGACGCCAGATCACGAGCAGGAAGAGCGTCATCACCAGCGCAAAAAGAACGCTCGCGCCGGTCAGCATCACCCACCAGAGCGTGGCGATCGAAGCGCCAGCCGGTCCCGAGGGATCCAGCGTCGATAGCGGGCCCGTGCAGCCGGAGAGGGTTGGCAGCATTCCGAGTTGGACAGACAGCCGCATTAGATTACGATCCGAGCCCGAACGATGTTGTTTCCACCGTGAAGGAAGCGAACGATGGCAGAGCGAGACGATTTCACGACCCGGCCTCACAGTGCGGTCATGCTGGATTTGCTTCGACTGGATGTTGGATCCGCGGTGGCATTGGTCGGGCACCCGATCCACGTCATGATGGTGCATTTCCCGATCGCATTCGTGATCGCGACGCTTGGTGTCGACGTATTCTATTGGTGGTCGGGAGACGCCTTCTGGGTGCGCGCCGGCCTTTGGTCGACGGGCATGGCTTTCTGGAGCGGCGTGGCCGCTAGCATCGTCGGCACCGGAGAATTGTTGCTGGTGCGCGGTATCCGGCTTCTTGAAGCGAGCTGGTCCCATGCCGTGGCGGCAATGACTCTCGTTGCGATCGCCGGAGCCAATTGGGGGCTGCGTCTCGTCGATACCCAATCGATCTTGCCGCATGGCCTTGCTCTCTCGGCTCTTGCATCGGTGATGGTCGGCTTTGCCGGCTGGCACGGAGGCAAGCTCGTGTTTGATCATGGCGTCGGCATTCTGGTCTCGCCGAGGAATTGATGCACCCAACGCCCGAGTCCGCCAGGCTCGAACAGATGCGCGGCGATCTGGTTGGAATCCAGGTGCGGCTTGGCCAGCACGATCCAGAGAATTGCGGCGATCAACGCGATGTAAGCGCTCATGAGTGACACGTAGGAGAGCTTGGTGAACTTTCCCTGGGGCAAGAACAACTGCATGAGGATCAGGCCGGCGGCAACGTGCAGCATCGCCATGATCCCCACCAACACCAACTTCAGCGAGAACCATTCCGCGAAGGTCGCCTGCAGGAAGATCAGTGCCGTTCCGCTGCCGATGGCGACAAATGCCGCAGGGGAGGCCAGCTCGACATAGACGAGCCGCGTGACGCGGTGCAACCGGTCGAGATCCAGGCCGGGCTCAAGCGTCCGGCGTTGCCAAAACAGGAAAGGCAGGGCGATCAAGCCGCCTGACCAGAGCGCGATCGCACCTAGATGCACGAATTTCAGGAAGGTTGTCACAGGGCCGGTTCGCTCGATCTCAAGCTGGACCACGCAATCCAGACTCTTACACCCAGATAAGGCAGCATCGCAGGTACCCACATCAGGAGGCCGGCCAGTTGCTGATCCGCAAGCGGCGCGCGCCCCCAACTTGCCGTGCTCGCCAGATGTACGAGATAGAGCGGCCTGGGCGCGAAAACGATCAACGCACCGAGAAGGCCCATCTGTCCGATGGTAGCTACCAACGCAATGAGCGCGGGACCGGATGGCGACGGCACCAGGATCGCCCGCCACAATAACCAGGCACTTCCGAGAAGCGTAATCTGCATCAGCCAATAAGCCGGCACGCTGGCAAGACCCCAAGTATAGAGGCCCGGGGTGTGCCAGAGCCAGAGGATGACCGCGTGTGCAGCGACGAGCACGACGATTGGCAACGAGCCCGCTCGCCGTTGCGGAAAAGCCAGAGCCAGAAGCGGCGCTACTGCGGCGATCAGCAGCACATGGTGCAGTACCCGGACAGAAAACAACGCCGACGACATCGCGCAGAGCGGCGAGACAAAGATGAGCAGCATCAACCCGATCGCCCCGAATCCAGCTCGGACGTCGGAGGATCGACCACGGCCAACCATGATCGCCAGGGCAACAAGCATGGCAATCAGCAACGGATCCAGATTCCAGCGCGTCCAGAGGTCGCCCGGAAGAGCGGCGGGGCCACAATAGGCGATCATGGAGTCCGGCATGGCACCCCGCGGAACGAGGGTTCGCTGCAGCGAACAACGCTCATTCAAGATGAGGAACTTAGCAGATCGGGACGAGAGAGAAAAGCAGAGTGCTCGTCGGCGAGTCGGATATGCCGCAATGCAAGAGACCGGACACATCGTTCAAGTCGTTTCGTTCAAGGCGTTCGAACTGACATCTTAACGGCGAAGACCCGATCCGAAAATCAGTAGTTATCCTCGAACGATTGGCTGTTGTTCCCGAGGGGATATCCGTTGGCCGTAATGGTAAAGTTCGAACGCGATCGCGTCGAAGGGGATGGATTCATGCAGCTTCTCTACGGCCTGCGCGGCGCTGTCTGGCTCCTTGTCTATCTGCTGTTCATTCTCGCTCCCTTGTTCGCGCTCCTGGCGGGCTCGCATCCCCCGTCGCGCGATTTTTGGACGGAGCTTTCGATCGCTTTCGGCTATTCCGGCCTTGCGATGATGGGTCTGCAGTTCGGCCTCACCGCGCGCTTCCGCTACGTCACCGAACCGTGGGGTGAAGACGTCATCTATCATTTCCATCGTCAGATATCGCTCGTTGCGGCGGGTCTGGTCGTTGCGCATCCGATCATTCTCGTCGCGGTTCAGCCGCAGTTGCTTGCGCCGTCCAATATGCTTGAAGCGCCGTTGACCGCTCACTTCGCTCTCGTATCGATTGCCTCGGTGATCGCGCTGGTCGTAACGGCCCTTTGGCGTGTGTCGCTGA
Source organism: Bradyrhizobium sp. RDM12 (assembly GCF_051917485.1). Taxonomy (NCBI): domain Bacteria; kingdom Pseudomonadati; phylum Pseudomonadota; class Alphaproteobacteria; order Hyphomicrobiales; family Nitrobacteraceae; genus Bradyrhizobium; species Bradyrhizobium sp. RDM12. Next base: position 408,930 of record NZ_CM133064.1, on the reverse strand, counting down.
AGATTTCGTACGAGACATGGCATCTTGTGCATGTCGCGCTGGCGGTCGTCGCCATCATTGCCGGCATCGTGCACATGGTCGGGTCGAGCTTCTACCTCGTTGATCCCTGGAAACGGTCGGTGTGGATCGGCCTGACGGTCTTTTGGATCGGATTGCTGTTCTATGTGCGCATCGTCAAGCCGCTCTTCATGCTGCGTCGGCCGTATCGCGTTGCGGAAGTACGTAGGGAACGCGGTGACACCTTTACATTGGTGATGCAGCCGGACCGGCACCCCGGCTTTCGGTTCAGTCCGGGCCAATTCGGGTGGTTGACGCTGTGGGAGAGCCCGTTCGCAATTACGGCGCATCCGTTTTCATTCTCCTCCAGCGCCGAGGCGGCGGATGGGTGCGTCGAGATGACGATCAGAAACCTGGGAGATTTTACCAGCAGTATATACAGGGTTCCCGCCGGTCAGCGCGTGTATCTCGACGGACCCTACGGCGCATTCACGATCGGCAACCCGGCGGACATGCACGTGCTCGTCGCCGGCGGCATCGGCGTAACACCGATGATGAGCATGATACGCACGCTTGCCGACCGGGAGGACCCGCGCCCCGTCGTTCTACTCTACGGCGTTCAGGACTGGGAATCGATCACCTTTAGGGAGGAGCTCGAAGAGCTGAAGGTGCGACTCAGGCTGACAGTCGTCTACGTGCTTTCAAGGCCGCCAGATGGCTGGACCGGCGAAACCGGTTTTATCAATGCGGAAATGTTCAAGCGCTATCTGACACCGCCATATGCCGATCATGAATATTTTATCTGTGGGCCAAACATCATGATGGATGCGATCGAAAAAGCCCTCGGTGAGATGAACGTGCCAATGTCGAAGTATCATTCCGAACGCTACAGCTTCGTGTAGGGGAATTCCCGATGCGCCGTTTGTTTGCAGACCGGCTGGTCCTGGCCACGGGATTGATCGTGATCATGACGTCGATCTTGTTCGCGCTCTTGCGCGTGGCGGGGTAAGGCAAAAGCGCAATCGTAAGCGGGAACGGCGCGACGTCAGGCTCTCGCGCGCACCTCGACCGTGCCGCCGACGTCATGACTATCTTTGCGCGGTTTGGACCGGTGGTGTCGGATGTAGAAGATCCGAGCCAGCTATCGGTTGAGCAGGGCGCTTCTCAACGGATGGAGAATGTCCGAAATGGGAACTATAAGCCCTCGAGAAACTGGAATAGCCTTCATAGCCGATCCGTCGTGCGACTTCGCTGATCGACAATTGTCCGTCTTGTAGCATCAGACGCGCTTCCTCCATGCGAAGCAAATGACCATAGACGTGGGGTGTCGCGCCAAATACCTCGCGAAATCCTTCTGTGAGGTCATTGCGATTCAGGCCGACGCGCATCGCGAGTTGCTCGATCGTGGGAGCATTGAATATTTCCCTTCGATAAATCGTCGCTGCCGCTTCGATCGCCACTCTCTTGCTCTGGACCGCAGGCGGGCGGCGCATTTGCGGGACCCAGCCATTGATCTGCGCTACGACTTCGCAAATGATTTCGATCGCTTTTGCATTCAAATAGAGATGCCTCAATGGCTCATGGTGTTTCCAGGATAATATTTGGTCCGCCGCAACCATGACGTCGGGATTTGCCGGCAGCGTCAGGGCTGACGGACTGCCGGCTCCGGAATTGAATATTGGTCGATAGATAGCCGGGACGCGATCGACATTCAGCTTGAAATGATCGATGAGATATTCGCGCTTACACGCAATCAGAACGCCACGCAGCTTTGCTCCTGCCGCCGTGTCCGAGAATGACAAGGGTGCATTGGTGATATCGATAGTTGCCGGTTTCACCGGGGAGACATGATCGTCGATCCAGCGATTATACGTTCCGCCAACCGAAATCTGAATGCAAACGTAGTCCGGCCGCGTTATCCTGAGGCTGTAGGTTGTACCCGCCTCAAAGTGCATCACGTGGAGGAATGCGGCGTCGTCAACGCGGCGATATCCATGTTCTTTGGTCTTGAAGATATTTTCGGTCGGGCCAAGCATCTCGCTGCTATGGACAAAGTTACGCCCGCGAAGCTGGTCCTCAATGACTTTGAAATCGATATCCAGGGACCTGTGCATGCAACGGTGCCGCCTACTAATCGCCAACAGCCACTATATCAACCAGATTGTCCCAACACCCATTTGCTACCTTATCGTGCTGCCTTGCACACTTCAATTGCCATCGCGATCACGATTGTTCCCAGCCTGTTTTGGCGCAGTCAGGCCGACCAGCGTCTGATCGCCGAGAAGGCCAGTTGCGCCAATAACTTGCGGGAATTTCTCGACGCCGGACAACGCGAAGATGGCATTCCCTCGACGCGCCGCTGAACCATCAGCTACCGGCTGGGAACATGACGCCTGCAGAGGGCCCAATCCGGTTGAACCTGCGGTTTGCCCGGCTCAATGACATCCGCCCCATCGCAGCCTGTTACGACAAGCTCGCTGCGACGTCCTCCTTGGAGTGCTGATCACCTGAACAAAAAGATTCCCGATTTGTGCCGACCGAGCCATCAAGGGTCGATCAGTTGAGCCCGGATCGCGTATCGAACGAGACCTGCAACCGAATTCACATTCAGCTTACGCATAGCCGCTGCCCGATGCGTTTCCGTCGTTTTCACGCTGACGTTCAGGATGGAGCTGATGCCCTTGTTGCCGTAACCCTCCGCCACCAACTTGACCACGAGCTGTTCTCGCGGCGAGAGTATCTGAAAGTCTTCTTCGGCCGGGCCATCGTTAAATTTGCTCGAAAGTGTGCCATTGAAGAACGGCTTGTGCGCCAAAAGCGAGGCAACGGCAGTCAACAGCAACTTGTTCGCATCCGATTTGGCCAGGAATGCCCGGGCACCTGCTTCAAAGGCTTGCCGCGCGAGCAAATTGGAATTGTAAGCCGTGAAAATGAGAACTTCAGTCTGAAGTGACGCCTCCCTGATCCGCCGCGCAACTTCTATTCCGGTCATGCCGGGGAGAGAGAAGTCGACGATGGCGAGATGAGGCTCGATCTTGATGGCTGCAGCCAGCGCGTTGCGTCCATCGCTCGCTTCGGCAACGACTTGCCAGTCGGCATGTTGTTCCAGGACCGCCCGTAGCCCGGATCGGACAGCCGTATGATCGTCAGCGATAAGGATCTGCTTCATGGTTTAAACTCGAGCTCGTTGCGCGCGCAGTCTGCCTAGTCTGTAGCCGAGTCCGGCGCGCGAGTTGCCCCGCTCTGTATATTCGACGGCCGGACCTTTATTTCAGTTCTTGGCTGAGCTCCGATGCCTGTCGCGACAGTTGGCTGATTGAGTTTTCGTCGTTTGTAATGGTACGGGACAATCGCACACAACGTGGTACCAGGAAGTCGCCGTCCCGGTGCAGACCATATCTCAAGCCGCCCGCCCATCTGCTGAAGTCTCGCTCTCATCGCGGGAATTCCGACGCCGAGCGATGCGGAGGTGCCGTCGGGCGCCCGGGAGGCGATTCCGCACCCATCGTCGCTAATCCGCAATTCAAAATGGTTGTCTGCTATCTCACCCGATATCTCGACCTCGGTCGCTCTTGCATGACGGAAGACGTTGGTGAGAGCCTCCTGAACGATCCGCAACAACGAGTGCTGGCCCTTGTAAGGTAGTCTGTCGATCTCAGGTGAGATTTTGGTTCTGACTTTCAGCGCGGTTCGAGCACTGAATCCCCTGGCATATTGCTCGATAGAAACCTTCAATCCATCGACCGTCAGATTCCGGGGATGCAACAGGTAGGCAAAGGCTCTTATTTCCCTGAGCGCGAAATCGATGGATGTGTCGATGTCGTCGAAGAGCCGCTCTAGCATGGCTGGGTCGCCTAAGGCAGTCCGGACCCTCATCATGCTGAGACTGGCGGCGATCAGGTACTGACACGTCGAATCGTGGAGATCGGATGCTATGCGTTGCTGGATATCCTCCTGAATATGGACCAGCCTTGTGTTGACGCGTCCATCGATGTCAGGCCTCGATTCAGTGAGGCTTCCGGATGAGCAGCTGCTCACGTCTCGATGGCTTCCAAGCAACTTGGTGACGCTGCCTGTATCTGGATCGAAAACCGGAGTAGCGACCGTCTCAAAATCGCGCAGCGATCCGCCAAACGCGAGGCGATGCCTGACGCAAACCTGACGGCCTTCGCCGAGGCAGGTACGAAAGGCTTTGCAGATGGATCGAGCGTCTTCCGCGCCAAAACAATCGGAGACGGGCGTCCCGATGACGCCGTCCGACGGAATGCCAAGGACAGCTCTCAGAGCAGGGTTTATGGTCTCGTACAGGAATGTTCTTCCGCGCAATACGCGCACGGCAAAGAGGTAATCGGTAGTAACCGTCCAATATCTCTGCTCGTCGCCTTGTTCGGAGCCAATTGCGGGACGCTTCTGGAAATCGGTCCGAATGGATGGAGCTCTCCTGGCGAGATGTTGCCTCAAGACACGTTCTCTCTGTGTTCAGGGGTTCGCAATATCGCAATCCCATCTGACGAAAGTGGTCTCTCTTCTATTCGCGTAAACTTGTAGTGGTTGAAAGACGGTCGGCGTTGCCCGCTAACTCAGAATCTGCGGCACGGTCGGGTAGTCGAACATAACTGATCACGATTTGCACGTGCCGGGTGCGAGATTGCACTATCTCCATGAGACTTTGCCATACAGTCACGAAGGCGATGCCAGGCACGCCAGCGATCCAAGCGCGATATCGATACAGTAGTCGCCGCTCCCGGTCTTTGTGCCACACGTCCTGGCCGCGCGCTTCCCTCGTCACGGTATCGGTCCGCCCAAGGCCGTGATGATGACACGAGGCTGAAATAAAAGCGGATAGACCGAGGATGGGGATCGGACCATATTAGTGAAGATCACTTTTTAGAAAAATGTTCGACAAGCAAGGGAGGCACCGAATGTACGCCAACATTCTCTTGAGCACGGATGGATCGGATGTCGCAAGAAAGGGCGTTGAGCACGGCCTCGCCTTAGCCAAAGCGCTGAACGCCAAAGCAACAATCATCACCGTAACGGAGCAGATGTTCATCGACTATGGGAGCGGACACGCGTCGGGGTATATACCCTCGCAGGAAGAGATGGATAGGTACGACGCATCTCACAAGGAACGCGCGGGCAAAGTGCTTAAAGAGGCGCTATCTATGGCGGAGCAGATTGGGATTACTGCAGTACTCTTGCACGTTCCGAATGCGCACGCGGCTACTGCGATTGTCGAGACGGCAAAGTCCAGAGGCTGCGACTTGATCGTCATGTCCTCTCACGGGCGCCGCGGTCTCAGGAAGCTTTTTTTGGGGAGCCAAACATCTGAGGTGCTGGCGAACGGAAGCGTGCCGGTGTTGGTCGTGCGCTAAGGAAGGTCCGCCGCGAAGCTCTCATATCGGTCGGTCCTGCGAGCATCGCAAACTTCGCCGTCACGGCAGCAAAATCAGCTGCAGGCCGGCAATCATGATCAAGGCACTTAAGACCGTTGTCGCTTGGATGCGTTTCACGGGCGATCGATGGGAGCCGTTCGGACCGATTGTCACCGACTGATCCGTGCGGCTGTGAGCGGCCGCCGTTCGCGCCACGCCTGCTCTCTTGCGTCTGATGGCGTCATGCAGAAGCGGCGGCGGAAGGTGCGCGTGAAGGACGAGCATTGAACCCGCCTCGACGACAATTCGGCCCCCGGCTAGCTTGGGATCGCCGCCTTCCTCCCGCGCCCCAGCGCAAACTGCCCGACCGGGCCCTCGACGTGAAACTCGAGCCCCGTCATCTTCGCAAACAGATCGATATTGCCCGTGCCGATGGCGCACCCACTGAGACCCATGTCGGTCGCGGCCAGGTAGAACGTCTGGATCAGGCAGCCGACGTCTTTGAGGATCAGCGAATAGGCGATCGAAGAGTATTTCCAGGAGATCCGCCCGAACCGCGCGGCGATCGTGATCAGGATTTGCGGCGGACCGGATGCGTCCATGGCGAACTCGGCGGCCATTGAAAGCGCCTGAAGCTGCTGGGCGGGGGCGTCGATCGCGACCAGTGCGTGGCCGCCGGCGTCGTAGTGATACAGTCCACGCGCAAGCCCCTCGCAGTTCGAGACCGTCAGGTACAGCTCCAGCTCATAGGCGCTGCCGGCGGCCGGATATGGTCTCGAGCCGTAGGTGACCTTCGGGTCGCCGTCGCCATCTACGCCGCTTGTCCATTCCGACAGCACGCGGGCGGTGGTGCCGAGAAACTGCGTGAGCTCGGCCAGCGTGACCGGATGCAGGTCGTCGAAATCCCGTGTCGAATGGCGCGCGCGTAACAGTTTTGCGAAGGGCGACGCCGGCTGCTCTGGCGTGGCGAACTTGCCGAGGGAGATTTTCCTGCCGGGCCAGGGCGGGCGCACGGCGGGCAGCGGCGGAATGGTCGCTGCATGCGCGTAGGTGCCGCCCACGGGGTTGGCATGCCTGCCTTCCGTGCTCCGCGTGTGGAACACGAGATCGTGGAAATCCCAGAGAGCGAGATTGCGATCGCGTTCGTTCGCCCGAAGCCCGTCTCTGTCTTTCGCATCGGGCTTGATCAGCATCCCGCTCTCGAGCAGCAATCCGAGCAGGTCGAGGTTCGAGGCCGCTTGCTTGCGAAGCTCGCCGATCTTTCGCGGCTGCGACAGGGCAGCGAGCGTGGCGGCGATGGCGGGATCGCAAATCCGGAACAGCGCGCCGGCGCGTGGCGATTCCAGCACCATCTCGTTGCCGCGCCGGCGCAGATAAGCGAAGCGTGACAACACGATCGTATCGGCGCTCGACAGCTTTGCGCGCTGCGGCCAGTACTCGGCGATCTGGGGCTCGATGACCACCAAATCTCGCGCGTCACGGGGAGAGAACAGGCGATAGTCGAGCAGCCCGTGCTGCGCCAGTCGCCGCACCAGAGCATGAAGCTGCCGCGCGAGGGCGCTCTTGCCGGCAAGGGAGGCGAGCGGCAGGCCGGCGGCGAGATGCTCCGCGCGGGCGATTGCCGCGGCGCTGAATTGTCCGAGGCTGACCGAATAGTCGTTCGACACCGCGGCAATGCTTCCGTCGGCCTGCATGTGAAGCGAGAAGCGGCCGTTCAGCCGGGCGGCGATGATGGGCGCGATCGTCCTGCTCGGCTTTTTCCGGGGCGCGCGCAACGAGATCAGCCTTCAGGTGTGTGGCAGGAACGGGGTCAGTTCGCTTTCCAGTCGCGGGCGATCCAACAGGCCAAGCTTCACCGGGACATCGTAGAGCCGGCCGGGCCCGAAGCGGCGATAGAAATGCCGCAAGCCCGGAACGAGCACCCTGACCACGGGGACCTCGACGTCGGGTCGCGTCTGGTCGAGCACGAGGAAATCGTATCCCGCGCGGCTGGCAATTTCCACGCAGGCATTGACCTGGTCGCGCGTGTTGTCGTGGACGGTGATCCCAGGCGCCGGCGGAATAATAGGATTATCGCTGGGGGTCAGGAACGGATAATCGTCCAACCGTAGCGGCGTGACACCGTCGAGCGACGGCTTCTCGCCGCTTGCGCCGCTCATCATCCCGATCGACATGAACTGGGTCAGCTCGGTGAGCGAACGCAGCAGGGCGATGCGGCGATCGAAATGCGAGCCGGACCCGAACTCGATGTTCTCGTGTCCGTTCTGCATCCAGTGCATGATCGCAACATAGGAGGGAATGCCGAGATCGCTGGTGATGTCGAGCACCCAGAGCCGGCGCCCCGCATCGGCAAACTGGCTCTGGAGATCCCGCACATAGGAATCCGCGAATTGCGACAGATCGAGTTCGGCGCGCTGCACGCGGTTGTACCACCAGATCGCGTAGGCATCGCGCTCGACCAGTTCGAGGAAGCCTTGAACGATGGCCTCCTCGCGGGTGTTGCCGGCCGCGCATCCGTTCGAATCCGTGTGGAAACCGCCATAGAAGAAATATAAAAGGCCGGTCGGAAGATACTTGAAACGCTTGTCACGCAGTGACCAGACCGGCGACCACTCTGTCCTGGTCGCGGGATCGAACGGCTCGGGAACCGGATGTGAATCGTCCGGCAGCGGGACATGCCTGTTTTGAAACTGCGTGTCGCTGAAGAACTGGATGTCGTTGGGGAGAAGAGCGTCACCGGGCGCGAAGTCGGCAAAGCGGCGCATCGTCCTGATCTCGTCACCCTGGAAGATGCCGGAGTAGCGCTCGATCGACTCCATCAGCGCGCTGGCCTCGCCCTGCTCGGCCGTGGAGCCCTTGCCGAAGCTGCCGCCGCTCAAGCCGGACCTGAGCTGATCGATGTTCCAGGCCGGCGCAGAGAAATTGTGGTGCGCGAAAAAATTGGTGTTCATCGGCAGGTCGACCTCGATCCGCTCGAGCCGCGACACCACGCCGGTCAGCGGACTTACGTGTTTGCGGAACCGCGCCACGGTCGCGCGTGACGTCACGGTGCGATATCCGCCGCTGGTCATGACGAGCTTTCTGCCCTCGGCAAGCTCGATCGGCACCGCTGCCCGTCGCGGATTCCTGAGCTTCTTGCTGCCGCAGATCGAGCATTGCGGACGCTTCGCGACGTAGTGCTTGGCGATGGCGGCGCCGGTCAGGTCGAAGCTTGCGATGTGATCGCTGAGATCGGTGCGGAATCCGGAGGCGATCGCCTTCGCGATTTCAACGGCAGCGAAGTGGATCGCGGTCTCGCCTACGGCGTCGCTGACCAGCGGCGATATTGCAACCGCTTGCGCCGCGCCGCGGTCGAGAAATCCCTTGATCTCGCGATTGCGGATCATGCGATCGTGCAGGCAGGTCCAGCAGGCGCTCTCGCCGGGCTTGAACACGGGCCCCACCAGCGGAAACACGCCGGACGGCTGGACCAGCAGCCAAGGCGTCCCGTCGGCGACGCGTTCGCCGTTCAGTTCGGCGAGCCGCCGTTCGAGGTAGTCGTTCACAAGCGTGATGATGAGCCTGGGCGACCGCCTGGTGATGCGAACCCCGAGCTTGCCCAAGGCCGCGCTCAGTTCGTTCGCGCCGTTGACGTCGATCGATTCGACCCGCACAGGCCAATTTCGCAGGTTCTCTTCGGCGATCTCCGGAGGCAGGCCGAGGCTTGCCCAATAACCATCAACGGCGGTTGCGTGCGATGCTCCGCTCACGACGTAGCGGCGCTCCAGGAGCCGCCTGATGGCTTCCTCGATCTCGGTTGTGGGAAAACGCTTCGAGAGCTGGCGGATGATCTCCGGCGCAGTCTTGCCGTTCTTTCCGATTGCGCTTGCCACGGCGCAATAGAGATCGCCGTGCAGGAAGAACTTGCGGCTCTCGGAATAGAGACAGACCGCGTTAGGAGGAAGCAGATAGGCGGTGAAGTTTGGCGCGAATCGCAAAATGTCGTTGCGGGTCTGCTTCGCAGCGCTGCTCTTTCCTTGACTGTCATCGGCTCAGCACGCGGATCCTGTTGCCGTCATGTCCGATTGCCGGCGCACGACGGATTCTTGGCGCGGCCCGACTTGTGCGCCGAGCTCGACCGGCTTCTTCAATTGAGTTGGAACACACTCGCTCGCCATCGGCAAGCGGACCAGCCAGGCGCCGCGAATGCCGTAACCAAAACAGCAAATTGGCCGGGTCGTTTGCGAGCCCGGCCAATGAATTGGCAACCTGTCGATACACAGTCAGCGAGCGCTATTATCTAGCACCAGCGGCAGCGGCCCCACGATGCGCAGCACCCCGTGCATGCCACCGGCGCAACGACGGCGCAGCCGATGCCAACGCCACAACCGACGCCGCAGCGGCACGCCCTGCAGCCTGCGCAGCCTCGGCAGCCACCGCAACCTCTGGCCGCACAGCCACGGCAACCGCCACAGCCGTGGCCGCAGCCACCGCATCCGCGCGCGAGCAGCACGCCGCTGAAGGTTTTTTCATCGCCGGCGAGATGGAAAGTGGCGAGGTTGACGTCGGCGAGCTCTTCCTCACTGAGCGCAGAGAACTGGCCGGGCGAAAAATTCGTTCGCTGTTGAGGCTCGTCTGCCGGCACCGCGGACGCCATCGCGCTTCCCGCCAGTGAAAAAGTCAGTCCGGCGAATCCGAGCGCCGGTACTGCAGCTTTGGTCATTCGCTTCTTTTTCGAAGCTTGCTTCGCTCGCTGCATGGCCGCATCCTCCATGGGTCGAAGAACGATATGGGTCGAAGAACGATGTTCTACGATCATCCTACGCCGAGCAATCAAAGCGGGCAAGATTCACGTGAACACGAAATGTAATGGCGCTCGTTCAGACTGCATTCATCTTCATGAATGGCGTTGCCGCAAATTCCGATCCAGAGTCCTGTCGATGATACCGGGCTGCGGCACATGATGCAGTGCGCAATCATCTGTCTGCCCGAACGGGGACACTAACGTGGTCGATCACCTCGGACGCTTCGTTTGGTATGAGCTTCTGACGACGGATATGGCGTCGGCCGCTGCTTTCTACGCCGGAGTGGTCGGCTGGGATATGAAAGATGCGTCGAGCCCGGAACTGGCCTACACGCTGCTGACTGCGGGCGACGCTCCGGTCGTCGGGCTGATGGATCTCCCCGAAGAAGGGGTGCGGATGGGAGCAACGCCGAGATGGCTCGGTTACGCCGCTGTCGATGACATGGATGCGCGGGTCGCGCAGATCCGCCGGCTCGGGGGCGCGATCCTGGTCTCGCCGACCGACAGCAACATTGGCCGGATTGCGATCGTCGCAGATCCGCAAGGAGCGACCTTTGCGCTGGTCACCGGCCTGACATATGGCCAGTCGCAGCAGAGCGGGTTGGACCAGCCCGGGCCCGTAGGCTGGCACGAGTTGCTGGCCGAAGACCGAAGCACAGTCTTTCCGTTCTACGGAAAGCTGCTCGGCTGGCAACAGGCCTCCACGGAGGCCGACCCGGCAAGCGTATATGAATTGTTTTCGGCGGCCGGGCAGACGATCGGCGGCATGCTCACCAAGCTTCCCAGCGTGCCGCAGGCATGCTGGCTTCATTACTTCAATGTCGACGACGTTGGCGTGTCGGCCCGGCGGGTCGATGCTGGCGGGGGTCGGGTCCTTCAGGAGCCGATCGCGTTGCCGATGGTTGCTGGATCGTGCGATGCGTCGATCCCCAAGGCGCCCTTTTGCGCTGCAGGGGGCGTGGGACCAGAAGGGCATCGCGCGATCCTCGGCACCGGAGGTCACCTGGTCCGCCAAATGGGGCGGCATCGCTTCACAGGGCAGGATGGTGCTGCACAAGACCAAGCGCTAGGCACAGGATCGCGCGCACCCCTTCTGGCACTCCGCTTGCTCAGTCAGGGCCAAAGCCAGGCCTCAACAGGGAGGCCGTTTCAGGTTGAGGCAAGTGATGCAGGAAGTGTCCCGTTCTGGTGCGGCTGGAGAACTCCGGCTCGACGCGTTGATCGCCGATTTGTGGTGGCGCGTCCGGCTGCTCAACACCGACATTCTCGAGGAAGAGGCCCGGGCCGGAGTGTTCGACACGCGAGAGCCGACCTATCCGCCGCGCGCGGCGAACCTTCGCGCGCGACGCGACAATCTGGTCTCGACCATCGGCCTGCTCGAACAGCGTGCCAGATCGACGTCCGAAGCGGCTTGAGAGCCGCCTCACACCGGAAACGTCAGCGTCTTCGCGAGCCTCCTTATCGTTTCATCCCCGCTCGATTTGCGCCGCCCTTGTGCTATTGCTGCTGCTCGCGCAACGATGCGAGGTTTTCATGCTTCCCATTCCCGCCGACATCTTCACCGAGCCCGAGGACGTCTCGCCCGACAGTCTTGCCAATCTCGGGCCGCTCCGCCGGCTCGCCGGCACCTGGCAGGCGAACAAGGGCATCGATATCAATCCGAAGGCGGAGGGGCCGGAGCGGCGGACCTTCATCGAGCACATCCGGATGGACCCGATCGATCCGCAGGCCAATGGTCCCCAGCTGTTCTACGGGCTGCGATATCACATCCACATCAACACGCCCGAGGAGGACATCACCTTTCACGATCAGGTCGGCTATTGGCTCTGGGAGCCCGCGACCGGGCTGATCATGCAGACGCTGGCGATCCCGCGCGGGCAGGTGCTGCTGGCCTCCGGCCAGGCCAAGCCGGATGACAAAAAGATCACCGTCACGGCGAAGCGCGGCGACACCGCTTACGGGATCTGCTCGACCGGCTTCCTGGAACAAGCCTTTCGCACCGACACTTATCGATGCGATCTCAGCTTCAACGACGATGGCAGCTGGAGCTATCAGATCCAGACCGAGTTGTTCGTCCGCGGAGCGCCGTTCAATCATCGTGATAGCAATACGCTCCAGCTGGTCGCAGCGCCAAAACTCAATCCGCTCGCGATGATCGTGAACGATCGCGCCAAGGGTGGTAAGCCGGCCTGACGAGCGGGCACGGAGAATTAGCATGAAGCCTTACGTCGTCTGCCTGATGCACGCGAGTCTCGACGGTCGCACGCATCCGAGCCGCTGGCGCCCGAAAGGCGCCGGCACCGATTGGTTCGAGAAGGTCCATGACGAACTCGGCGGCGATGCCTGGGTGATCGGCCGCGTCACCGGCTCCGAGTTCGCCAAGGGCAAGCCCTATCCCGAGACCTCAAACGAAAGATTCCGCGCGAAAACTGGTTGGCGCGGCGCGATGCGAAAACCTATGGCGTCGTGCTCGACGCGCACGGCAAGATCGGCTGGGGCCGTTCCGACATCGGCGGCGATCCGATCGTCGTCGTGCTGACCGAAAGCGTGCCGGATTCCTATCTCGCCGGCCTGCGCGGCGAGGGCGTATCTTATATCTTCGCCGGAAAGTCCGACATCGACCTCGCATTGGCCGTCGCCATCCTCAATCGCGAGCTTGGCGTCAAGCGCCTGCTGGTGGAGGGTGGCGGTGTTGCCAATGGCGCGTTCCTGCGCGCCGGCCTGATCGACGAATTCAACCTGATCCTCAGCCCCGCGATCGACGGCGCCAGGGGTGCACCGTGCGTGTTCGATTCGACAGACGCCGACAGCGACAAGCGCGCGCCGCTCACCGCGATGACACTGGAGAGCACGCGACAGCTCGGCGGCGGGGTGCTGCTGCTGCGCTACCTGATCCAGAACGACGCCGCGGGCCAATAAGCAACCGCAATGTCGGACACGCCAGATCATATCGTCATTGTCGGCGCCGGCGCGGCCGGCCTGATGGCGGCCCGCGAGCTCGCGCGCCGGCAAGCAGGTCACGATCCTGGAGGCGCGCGACCGCTGCGGCGGACGCATCCATCCGCTGCCCGCATCGCAGTTCGGCTATCCCGCCGATGGCGGCGCCGAGTTCGTCCACGGCGAAGCGCCGGTCACGCGCGGTCTGCTGAACGAGGCGGGACTGTCGCTGCAGCCCATCGAAGGCACGCAATGGAGCTTTGACGGCACCAAACTCTCGCGCGAAGGCCGGGACAATCCGCATGAGGCCGAGCTTCATGCCGCACTGAGGGACCTGAAGCACGACCTCACCGTCGCCGAGTTCCTGCGCCTTCATTTTGCCGGCGACAAATATGCGCGGATGCGCCACGCGATCGAACGGATGGTCGAGGGCTACGACGCCGCCGAACCCGAGCGCGCCTCGACGCTGGCGTTGCGTGAGGAGTGGATGGTCGGCGGGCATCATTCGCAGGGGCGTATTGTCGGCGGCTACGGCGCATTGATTGCGTTTCTGGTGGCCGAATGCTGCAGGCATGGCGTTGTGATCCGCCTCAATTGCGCAGTGGCGGCGATCGAACGGGGCACCTCCGTTTCGGTCCGTTGCGCGAGCGGCGAGGCGTTCGCCTGCGACAGCGTGATCCTCACCGTACCGCTACCGCTGTTGCACGAGATCGCGCTGCCGCAAGCCGCGCGCGAAAAGGCGGCCGCGGCGGCCGACATCGGCTTCGGCAATGTCATCAAAATCCTGCTGCGCTTCACCGGGCCATGGTGGCGCGACAGGACGGCGGATCTCGCCGATCTCACCTTTCTGCTGTCGGATAAGACGATCCCGGTGTGGTGGACGCAGAATCCGTCCGATCATCCCGTGCTGACCGGCTGGTTCGGCGGGCCGCGCACCGCCGTGCTGTCCGGACTCGATCGACGGGCCTTGATCGACGCCGGCATCGATTCGCTCGCCACGATCTTCGGCCTGTCACGCGATGATCTCGCACGCGATCTTGTCGCGGCGGAAGCCGCCAACTGGGCGCACGATCCCTTCGCCCGGGGCGCCTATTCCTGGGCGACGCCGCAGACGCGGGCGGCGCAAAGGTTCTCGCGCGCGCCGATGGTTCCGTGCTGTTCTCCGGCGAGGCGCTCTATCGCGGCCGCGACATGGGAACGGTCGAGGCGGCGCTTGCGAGCGGCTTGGAGACGGCCGGCCTCATCTTGCAGCGTTGAAAAAGAAGGCCCGCATCACTGCTGGCCTCTCGTTCACCAGCGATCTGCACCGAAGCTGAACGTCACGCCGGGACCGCTGCCGCGATAATAGCCGTAGGGTCCGCCGCCGTAGTAACCGTGGTGCCGCGGGTAATAGCCATAGCTGCGATAGTGCGGCCGATAATAGCCGTTATGGTGAGGCCGCGAGTGGTGGTGGCGATAGCCATGATGATGCCTGTGCTGCGCGCTGATGTCGGTCGATCGGCTGACTTGCGCGTTCGGCTTGGCCTTGCCGCCACCGGCCGCGTTGGCTGAGGACGCGGCAAGCGCAACCGCACCGATGGCCATCGCGACAAAGAAATATTTCATGTCATCACTCCAGTTGAGAGTCGAGTGACAACCAATGGGCCTTTGCTGCGTTCCGGCGAGTGCGGGCGTCGAAACGACGCAGACGATCAGCGCGCAAATCGCGCTGAGATTTATTGTCGCACCGCTGCGAGCGAGTTGATCACGTCGTTCGTGGTCACGATCCGGGCGAATTCGCCGTTCAGGTTCGACAGCGTCATCGCATGGATCGATTTGGCCGAATGCGTGTCGCCGTCGGGGCCGACGCGATCGAATGTCCAGGTCGCGTCGCGCACGAGGGCCGCATCGAAGCCGAGATTGCCGGCCATCCGCGTCGTCGTCTCCACGCAATGATTGGTGGTGGCGCCGCAGATGACGAGCGTGGCGATGTCCTTGCGCGCAGGCGCGCCTCGAGCTCGGTGCCGATGAAGGCGCTGTTGACGCGTTTGACGATCACGGGCTCGCCGGCCTGCTCGCGCGCCTCGTCCTTGACGGCGTAGCCGGTGCGCGAGGGCAGGAACGTCGAGTTCGGCTTGGTGCCTTCGTGGCGGATGTGGAAGATCGGCGCGCAGCTCGCCCTGAACGCTGCGAGCAGATCAACGATCCGCGCCACCGCATCCGGATTGTTGCGCCGCTTGCCCGCTGCCTCCCATTCGTCGAATGCGCGCTGGACGTCGACGACGATGAGGGCGGGGAGGGGATGGGGCATGGCGTGGGGATACCGGCGGTTAATTGTCCTGTCAAATATGCGAGCCGATTGGGAATGAGCACAATGCCAATCTTCCCTCGTTTTCGCGACGCCTCTCGTGCTCCGGACGCAGCGCAGCGTCTCTTCGACGGTGCGCTGCAGAGCGGGGGCCCATGTTTCCACGAGTACTCTTTGCAGCCTGGGTCCCGGCTCTGCGGAGCAGCGCTACGCGCTGCACCGCGTCCGGGACACGAGAGTGGATTGCGCGGGCAGCGCCCCTCATGGATGCGGATCGGGAAAGCCATGCCGCTCGGACAGGGCAGCGAGAATGGCGTCTTTCTCGGCGATGCCGTTACTTGAACGGATCCTGGATCGACGGCGAGGACTGCCGGATGCGTCGCACGCTCACCGGCTTGCCGTCGGAGACGAACAGCAGCTCGTATTTGCGACCCTCGTTGTCGGTTGCGGAGCAGGTGACGTCGTTCACTTTCCTGGCGGCGAAATTGCCGGTTTGGCGGCAGGTGCCGGTGGAGGTTTGCTCCGCCGGCACCGGCAGGCCGTCCACCTTCGGCCGATTCTTGGAGTTGAGCAGCATGCGGTCGACCGGCAGCTCGTAGGAATTGTCGTCGGCCCGCTTGCCGTTCTCGCCGGAGAACGACACGACGTGGTTCTCGTCGGAGGGATCGTCAACGGCGACCGCGAAATTGACCCGGCCCTTGTCGTCATGGGCGAATGCCACGGTTTTGCAGGCAAAAGCGCGCCCGGCAACCTTCAGCGTTTTGCAATGGCCCGACATCAGCGCCAGCATGTCGATGAAAGGATTCAGCTGGGCTGCCGGATTGCTCGCCGAAATCGCGCTGGAAGATCCGGCAAAACAAGGGCTTGCCAGGGAAAGGAGGAGTGCAGCCAGGACCGGTCGGCGGAGGCGCATCGTCGGGCTCATCTGCCAAGGGGCCACGGACGGGCGAAAGTTCCGCCCGATCGCCAGCGAATCACAAATTGGTTGCGATCCCGTTTGCTCCGCCAAGCATTCGACAAAGCCCGTCTGGAATACCACCGCGCCACCCATCGGCGATTCGCTTCGATCGCCCCAAGCCTTCCCGGCAGGCACTTGCCGCCAGGCCGATGTTTTTTTCGTGGCAGAACTAAGCCGTCGCCGCCTGCCAGCGCCCGTCGCGCAAGGATGGGCGGCGGTGCAGGCGGGCGTCAAGCAGGCTGCGGGCGCGCGGCAGCTCGCCGCTGCGCATCAGGGCGACAAGGAAGGTGTCCTCGATCAGCTCGCGCTGGGCATGACTGCCGCCGATGCGCACGACCTCGGCGAGGACAGGCGCGAGCTCGCGCACGCAGGCCGCGTAATTCTCGTCCGCGAAAGCCGCCAGTGCGCGGCAGATCGCCGGCACCACGGGGCCAGCCGGCAGCTTGCCATCGGCAAGGCGCTGCTCGATCACGCCCAGGCGTGCTGCGAGCGCCGCGCGATTTTGCGTCGCGACCGCGAACAGCGCCATGTGGACGTCGGCGAAGGGTAGGCCCGACTTCGGGAAGAATTTTGAGCCGTGGCGTCGGCCTCGACCCAGAGCGCTCTTGGCACGGCGTGGCCGTAGGCCGACAGGCGCCAGAGCAATGACGCGCTGTCGGTGACGACGTTGAGCGGCGGCGCCTGCGTGGCGGAGGGCTGCAGCACATCGTCATAGATTTTGAGCGCGCGAGCCGCATCGCCATGCTCCAGCGCGCCGAGCGCCTGATGCCAGCGGATATGGCCGTGCAGGATACCGGCGCGGTCGTAAGTAGGAAGCCAGTCCTCGACGAGACGGTCGGCCGCGTCGAACGAGCCGTCCTCGAACATCGCATGCAATATGGCATGTGCGGCGTGGGCGTTGGCCCGGCGCAGATTGAAGCCGCGCTCGGTGACGGCGCGGCCGCGGGCGACATCGCCATTCTCGGTCATCGCCCAGCCGGACATGGTGAGAAACCACCAGTCCTCGCCATAATGATGCGCGACGCGCTCGCAGAGTTCATGCCGGGCGCGGTCGTGATCGGCCATTCCGGAGAAGGCGAACAGGCCGAACGCGCCGAGCGGCAGCGACAGCACCACGGCATCGCGCGGCCAGCTCTCGATGTGCTTGAACATCGCCGCGATCGCATCGGGCAGCCGGCCCCCGATCGCAAGCGCCAGCGTCTCGACATGCGAGCGCTCGCGCTCCGTGCCGCGCTTGGCGACGAGCTCGCGCGCCAGCGAGGCCTTCTGCCGCGCAAGATCACCCTGCTGGTAGAACGCATGCACGCGGGCGCGAGCAATGTGGGCCAGCGCGAAATCCGCATCAGCGGCGATGGCGCGTTCCAGCGTCTCCGCCGTGCTGGTCCAGCCGGCAAGCATGAGGTCGATGCCTTCGCGATAGGCCGACGCCGCCTGATCGGAGCTGGTGGAGAGCGGCAAGCCGTAACGGTCTTCAAGGGCCATCATTGTCTCCGGACTTCACGCCGTCCGCGCGCGGCGTCCCTCGATCGGATAGGCGGGGTCGTTGTAGCCCGGCGTCGACGGATGGCCCGGCACGACCAGATGGTCGATCAGCGCTTCGTCCTCTGCAGTGAAGCGGTAGTCGAGCGCGCGGATGTAGCCGTCCCACTGCTCCTCGGTGCGCGGGCCCGCGACGATCGACGAGACGAAGGCGGAGTTGAGCACCCAGGCGACCGCGAACTGACCGGCGGTGATGCCGTTCTTCTCGGCATGGCTCTTGATCTCCTGCGCGAGCTGGAGCGATTCCGGCCGCCATTCCGTCTGCATCATGCGGGTGTCGTTGCGGCCGGCGCGTGTCTCCTTGTCGGGGGCTGCGTCCGGCTTGTACTTGCCGGTGAGCACGCCGCGCGCCAGCGGGCTATAGGGCACGATGCCGAGGCCGTAATAGGCGCAGGCCGGAAAGTGCTCGACCTCGGGCATCCGGTTCATCGCGTTGTAATAGGGCTGGCTCGCCACCGGACGGTCGATGCCGAGCCGGTCGCAGATGTTGCAGATCTCGGCGACGCGCCAGGCGCGATAGTTGGAGACGCCGAAGTAGCGGATCTTGCCGGCGCGGATCAAATCGCCCATCGCGCGCACCGTCTCCTCCAGCGGTGTCGCATGGTCTTCCTTGTGCAGATAGTAGATGTCGATGTGGTCGGTGCCGAGCCGCTTCAGGCTCTCCTCGGCGGCCTGCAACACCCAGCGTCGCGACAGCCCGACGCGATTGGGATCGCTCCGCGAATCGCTATTCATGGGATTGGCGAGTTTCGTCGCGAGCACCCAGGCGCGACGGTTGCCGCCGATCGCGCGTCCCACGACCTCCTCGGAACCGCCTTTCGAATAGGCGTCCGCAGTGTCGATGAAGTTGATGCCGGCGTCGTGCGCCTTGGCAATGATCCGCTTTGATGCGGTCTCGTCGGTCGGGCCGCCGAACATCATGGTGCCCAGACAGATCGGCGACACTTTCAGGCCGGAGCGGCCGAGCTGGCGGTACTGCATGGGCTGTTCCTTGCTGCTCTTTGTGGCGCCAGCATATCCACCTCATTCCGTCATTGCGAGCGCCGCGAAGCAATCCAGAAATGCGTCCGCGGTGTCACCCCGCGAAGGCGGGCGATCCAGTACGCCGAGACGGTAGTGTTGAGCGGAGAGGCCGCGGCGTACTGGATTCCCCGCCTTCGCGGGGAATGACAGCGGTGGGCGGAGCGACCTACACCGGCCCCTTCAATATCTTGAACACACCGTTCGCCATCACCACGCAGCGGTCGTCGACGCTCACCTCGGTGCTCATGAAGATCAGGCTGCGGGTCGCGCGCACCACGCGGGGGCGGGAGATCAGGACGTCGCCGATCTTGCCCGCTTCGACGAAATGCGTGTCGAGCTGCACCGTCGCCATATACTCCTTGCCGGAGACGTAGCGGGCGGTCATGCCGCAGGTGCGGTCCGCGAAGGTCATCATGACGCCACCCTGGACCATGCCGCGGCGGTTGTGGTGCTTGTCTTCGGTGGCGAGTGCGAATTCGTATTGGCCGTCGACCTTGCGCTCCCACAACGGGCCAACCAGGTGCATGAAGCCCGTGGTCTCCAGGATGGTCCAGCCGTGTGATTTGAGCTTTGCGGCGGTCTTGCTGGTCATCGCTCCGTGCATCCTTGCAACGCTTGATCTCTCCTCGTTTCATCGAGCGCGGTCCTGGTGTAGTCAAGCATCATGAGAGCTTTCGGCGATGCCACCAGACGGAATATCGCGGACGCCTGCGCGGCATTCGCGCGGCTGCCTGATGCCGCCGCGCCGTCGGCGCTGAAGCGTGCGGCTGTGGTGCTGGCGCTGACCGCATCCAATGACGGCAACGACACCGCGTTTCTGCTGACCAAGCGCGCATCGAGCTTGCGTGCGCATCGCGGTCAATGGGCGTTGCCGGGCGGACGCTGCGATGCCGGCGAGACGCCGGTGGAGGCGGCGCTGCGCGAACTCGACGAGGAGCTCGCGCTCAGCCTTCCGGCCGACGCCGTGCTCGGCCTGCTCGACGACTATCCGACGCGCTCCGGCTATCTGATCACGCCGGTGGTGGTCTGGGCCGCCGAGAGCAATGCGATCACGCCGAACCCGGACGAGGTCGCCTCCGTCCATCGCATCGCGCTCGACACGATCGAGCGCGATGACGCCTTCGATTTCACGGATATCGCCGAAAGCAGCCGTCGCGTGATCCGCTTCCATCACCAGATGAGCCTGATCCACGCGCCGACGGCGGCGCTGATTTACCAGTTCCGCGAGGTGCTGGCCGGGCGGCAGACCCGCGTCAGCGAGCTGGAACAGCCGGTGTTCGCCTGGAAGTGACGCAAGCAACAAAAAGAGGTAAACGGCGCGTTAACGTGACGGTTACCGGATGCCTGCTAAAAGGGCAGCATGCATCCTTCGATTCGAAAACAACTGGCGCTGGTTCCACTGGCGTTCGTCCTGCTCGTCCCCGCCGCGCGTGGCGGCGAATCCGACGCGCTTCCGCCCGCCGTCAGCAATGCCAACGCCCAGCTCTTGTCGCAGTTTTTCGCGCAAGGCGGGGGCGGCGCGTCGCCGGCGGTGCTCGAATATCGCCGCAAGCTGGCCGAGTATCAGCAAATCCGCGGCGCCTTCGATGCCGAGGCCGGCGCCTATTGGGGCCAGGTCACGGAAAAGCGTCGCGGCCGCAACGCCAAGCGGCGCAGCGGGCAGCAGATCACGCTCGACGATTACGTGCTGGAGCAACCGCCGATCTATACCGGGCCGAAGCGGCCGGTGAACCCCGAGCCCGAGGAAACGCCGGAGCGCCCGACGCGCAAGCCGCTTCCGGTCGCCTCCGATCTCCTGCGCGCCGCACAGGATCTCTATCAATTCACGCCGCAACGTCCGACCAATGAGGTCGAGTTCAAGCGCGCCTATGCGCGATACGCGCTCGCCTCCGGGCTCACGCGCGAGCAGGCAGTGCGGGTCTATTCGTTCGAGACCGGCGGCACCGGCAATTACGACGTGCAGGCTGGCATCGAGCATGGCGGCAAGCGCGCGATCTCGACCGCGATGGGCTACAACCAGCTGCTCACCACCAACAGCGTCGAGCTGTTGGCCGAGCAGGGCCATGAGTTCATCCGTGCGCTCTCCGACAAGGTGGCGCGCAGCTCGGGGCCGGCGCGCCAGGCGCTCGAGCACAAGCTCGGCGTTCTCAAGAAAATGGTGGCGCATGCGAAGTCGGTGCCCGACACCTGGTCGGAGCATGAGAAGATCGGCGACACCGCGCAGGGCTGGGCCATGCACGCGATGGTGCTGGACGTCGACATCGGGCCGATGCTGCAGACCCACAAGCTCCTGACCTCGGTGCTGTTCGCGCGCGCCAAGGGCTACACCCGTCCTCTCACAGCCGCCGAACTCGAGATGATGAACCTCACGGGCGACGGCACCGGCCTCGACATGGTGACGATGCCGCAGGCGATGCGCGAGCAGGTGCCGACCTCGAACTTCTTCCAGCGCGGCGGCTACGAGCGCAACCCGGTCGCGATCCGCCACAACACGGTGGCGAAGCTGCTCGCGGTGACGGATGCGCGGATGGACAGCAACAGCAACAATGCCGCCGCACGGGAGCTGGCGGCGGCGTTTTGATTCAATTGCTGTCATGCCCCGGCTTGACCGGGCATCCAGTAGTGTGCCGAGTATGAACGACAGCTTGGAGGTGGAAGTCCTCTATCCAGCCTGATGACGGCGAAGGATTAGCAAAGCGCAAGGGCGTCATCGCGAGGTGGGGTCTGAAGACAGCGTGGAGCAAAGCCGCGGCCCGATGAACAAACACCGGATAACGAGGTCTACCCGACCGGACGAGCGAGCTACTGATCGCGAAGTCCATAGTCATCAAGGGCCGGGGTGGTAGATCCGGCGGGCGTGCGGCGAAGGCGGTCGATCTTACCTCGGGAGGTCTGCACGGTGTCCCGGCAACGGGACTGAGGTCGCCGCAAGGCGGCCTGACCGCAGTGCAGAAGTCAGCAGAGGGCATAGTAGGCGGCGGCGCGCCGCCGAAGGCCTGAACGGTGGAAGAGGCCAGTAGAGCGGCGATCTCGTGCGAGCCATGCGGCAGAAGAATCAGGTCGAGCTGAACTTGGGCACCGGGGCGGAGGGTGAAGCCCGAAGCGCTGCCGCCCGAGAGCCTGAAGCCTGCACGGCGGAAGCCTGTCTCGAACGCCCGGCGGTCGCGGGACCGTCGATGGAAGACGTTGTCGGGCGTGAGAACCTGAAGGCAGCGTTGGCGCGAGTGAAGCGCAATAAGGGTGCGGCAGGCGTTGACGGGATGACCGTCGGCGAACTGCCGGCCTATCTGAAGGAGCACTGGCTCGCGATCCGGACCCAGCTATTTGGCGGCACCTACAAACCGCAGCCGGTGCGGCGGGCGGAGATACCGAAGGCGTCGGGTGGCCTGCGGCCGCTCGGCATTCCGACGGTGCTCGACCGCTTCATTCAGCAGGCGGTGATGCAGGTGCTGCAGGCGGATTGGGACGGAACGTTCTCCGAGACGAGCTTCGGCTTTCGGCCGGGCCGCTCGGCGCATCAGGCGGTGGAACGAGCGCAGGCGTATATTGCGTCCGGGCACACTGTCGTCGTGGACATCGACCTGGAGAAGTTCTTCGACCGGGTCAACCACGACATCCTGATGGGGCTCATTGCCAAACGGGTTGCTGACAAGCGTCTCCTGAAGCTCATCCGCAGCTTCTTGAATGCGGGTGTGCTGGAGGGAGGATTGGTCAGTTCGACGGAAGAGGGCACGCCGCAAGGTGGACCGCTCTCGCCGCTGTTGTCGAACCTGATGCTGGATGTGCTGGACAAGGAGCTGGAGAAGCGCGGCCATCGCTTCGTGCGCTACGCCGACGACTGCAACATCTATGTGCGCAGTCAGAAGGCGGGTGAGCGGGTGCTGGCGGGCATCGAACGTTTCCTCGAAAAGCGCCTCAAGCTGAAGGTCAACAGGGCCAAGAGTGCGGTGGCCAAGCCGAGCATCCGCAAGTTCCTGGGCTTCAGCTTTACCCGCGAGCCGCTGCCACGACGGCGCATTGCGCCGCAGGCGATCGCCCGCTTCAAGGCGAGAGTTCGGGAGCTGACGCGACGCACGTGTGGCCAAAGCCTTGCGCAGACTGTCAAGGAGCTGTCACGCTATCTGATCGGATGGCGTGGCTACTTTGGCTTCTGCCAGACGCCGTCGGTGATGCGCGCACTTGACGAATGGATCAGGCGGCGGTTGCGCGCCATCGCCTGGAAGCAGTGGAAGCGTGGACCGGCTCGCTTCGCCGAGCTGCGACGCCGCGGCGTCGGCCGGGTTCTGGCGGCAAAGACCGCCGGCAGCCCACGTGGCCCTTGGCGGCTCAGCAACAGCCCCGCGCTCAACATTGCCGTGCCAAAAGCTCTCTTCGGTTCGCTCGGTCTGGCTTCCATCGCGGCACAGCGGCCCGCATGATCCATCGAACCGCCGTATACGAGACCCGTACGTACGGTGGTGTGGGAGGAGGAGTCGCGAGACTCCCCTATCCCGATCCCCGCGGCTTCTCGGTTCTAGCCTCGCTGTCTCTGGAATACTGGATCGCCCGGTCAAGCCGCGCGATGACACCGGGTATGTGGCGCGCCCTACTGATTCGGCCCGAACTTGAACCTGCCGTCGCCCTCGAGATATTGGCCGCTACGCATGTAGAGCTGGCCGTTCTGGCCGATGAAGAACAGCGTGCCTTTGGGCACTTTCCTCGCGCCCTTCAGCAGCTCGCCGGCATTGCTGGTGCCCATCTTGTAGGAAAACGTCTTGCCTTCCTTGTCATAGGCATAGCCGGTGTCCGGCTTGAGCTCCCACGGCGTCGCCGCGGTTTGTGCGCATGCGGGGGCGGCAAGCGCGCCCAGCGCGGCTGCAATTGCAAATGTCTTGATTGAAAATGCCATCATCCATCCTCCCCGTCGCTGGGAATGCCCTGCTTGAACAAATCACGAACGGCGTTTCCGGGTCAATCAAGATGGCGCCGCGGCGCATCACGTCTTGCCCAGCAGTTTGTGATTTTCCCTTCGTCCCCTCGCGACTATGTTCCGCTTTCAGTCTAGAACGCAACACGACAAAGATATTGGTGGGGATGATTCGAATGCGCCACGTCATCAAATTCTGCTGGATTACGGGGGTGTCGCTGATGGCGCTGGCGTCGGTCGCCCGGGCCGATGATTACCAGCTCAGCCACAACCAGCGGATTGCGTGCAGCCGCGGCCTTGCGCCGGGCAAGCTCAACACCGCGACCTGCAAGTCCTACACCTATCTCTTCAATACCAAGACCTCGGAATATTTCCGCTGCCAGGTCTCGCTGGCGCTGACCCGCGACAACAAGGAAGTCATCAACGTCCAGACCGACGGTGGCTGCACCAAGAAGCCGCGCGTCTTCGAGACCGACGGGCACTATGACTTCGACGCCACCGAGACCGAGCCGCCGAACACCAACTCGTTCTTCGGCCCCGGTGGTTACTCGGTCTGGGCCGCCGACATGACCGCGCAGAAGATCCGCGGCTGCATCACCATCTCCTCCGGCCTCGGCTCCGACATCTCCAAGTGCCTGGACATGACCTTCCAGTGACCGTGCGCTGTGGCTGACACGCTGTCACCGCGACGGTGCGCTCCTTCCCTCGCTTGCGGGGAGAGTTGGGGAGAGGGTGCCGCGCGAGTGCGCTGAACCTCACGTAAGTCGACCCGGCTGCGCCATGTCGCCGCACCCGTCGAGTTCCCTGAAAAATCAAGGCGAATCGGCGGTTTACCGCAGCGCTGTTTTGCCTTTTGGATGGGTTGACCCGCCCGCCTCATCCGGCCAATTTCGCCGCCGGTTTGGGGAGTAAAACAACCATGAAACGGACGATTTTCGGCGTGGCCGCGGCTCTTGCTCTCGCGGCGTCGGCACCTTGCGCGCATGCGCAATCCTTCATCAATGTGCTGACCGGTGGCACCTCCGGTGTCTATTATCCGCTCGGCGTCGCGATCGGGAAGATCTACGGCGACAAGATTCCGAACGTGAAGACGCAGGTGCAGGCCACCAAGGCATCGGTCGAGAACCTGATCCTGCTGCAGCAGGGTCGCGGCGAGCTGGCGTTCACGCTGGGTGACTCGCTGAAGGCCGCCTGGGAAGGCGACGAGGAAGCCGGCTTCAAGACCAAGCTGGACAAGCTGCGCACCATCGGCGCGATCTATCCGAA
Organism: Bradyrhizobium sp. RDM12; assembly: GCF_051917485.1. NCBI lineage: Bacteria > Pseudomonadati > Pseudomonadota > Alphaproteobacteria > Hyphomicrobiales > Nitrobacteraceae > Bradyrhizobium > Bradyrhizobium sp. RDM12. The sequence continues at coordinate 383,859 of NZ_CM133064.1, read as the reverse complement.
CTATATCCAGATCGTCGCGACCGCCGAGAGCGGCATCAAGACGCTCGCGGACCTCAAGGGCAAGAGCCTGTCGGTCGGCGCGCCGAAATCGGGCACCGAGTTGAACTCGCGCGCGATCCTTTCGGCCGCCGGCATGACCTACAAGGATCTCGGCAAGGTCGAATACCTGCCGTTTGCCGAATCCGTCGACCTCATGAAGAACCGCCAGCTGAGCGCGACGTTGCAGTCCGCCGGCCTTGGCGTTGCCTCGCTGAAGGATCTTTCGAGCTCAAGCGCGATCAATGTGGTGGCCGTGCCGAAGGAGACCGTCGACAAGATCGGACCTCCCTTCATCTCGACGATCATTCCCGCCAACACCTATACCGGGCAGGACAAGGACGTGCCGACCGCGGCCGTGGTCAACTATCTCGTCACCAGTTCAGCCGTGTCCGACGACCTTGCCTATCAAATGACAAAGCTGGTCTACGAATCGCTGCCCGAGCTTGCCAACGCGCATGCGGCCGGCAAGGAGATCAAGCTCGAGACGGCGGCCACCGGCAGCCCGATCCCGCTGCATCCCGGCGCGATCCGCTACTACAAGGAAAAAGGGCTGATCAAGTAAGGCGCGCCTTATCCGTGGACGTCATGCCCGGGCATAAGCGCGAAGCGCGTCTTCGCGCGGATGTCCCGGGCATCTGCGTTCATTGGAGGCACCGTAAGTGATGGTTGGCCGGGACAAGCCCGGCCATGACGTGTGTGGAGGCGGTGTCGGTGTTATGAATGCGCTCACAGGGTTGAGGACGATCTAAAATGCTGGAAATGGCAGAGGGCACCCGGGCGGAGCCCATCAAGGTCGAGTTCGACAACTTCGAGCACGGCTTTCCGGAAGGGTTTGGTCCAGGTCGGTGGGGCACGCTCGCCTACTGGATCGGCATCGCGTTCGCGACCTTCCAGATCTATGTCGCCGCCTTCAACTATCTGCCGAGCCAGGTGGTGCGCGGCGTCCATGTCGGCTTCCTCGTCCTGCTCACGTTCGGCCTGATCGCCAACTTCACCGCGAAGAGCGATCTTGGCCGCGCGCTCGGCTGGGTGATCGGCGGTGCCGGCTTTTTTGCGGGCTCTATCAATGGATCTTTTACGCCGACCTGATCGCGCGAGACGGCGATCCGACCAGGCTCGACCTCGCGGTTGGCGCGGTGCTCGCGGTGCTGATCTTCGAGGGCACGCGGCGCCTGATGGGCGCGGCGCTGCCGCTGATGTGCGGCGCGTGCCTGGTCTACTGGTTCTTCGGGCAATACCTGCCGTCGCCGCTGAACCATCGCGGCTATGATTTCGATCAGATCATCACGCATCTCGCCTACGGCACCGAAGGTTTCTACGGCGTGCCGATCTACGTCTCGGCGACCTACATCTTCCTGTTCATCCTGTTCGGCTCGTTCCTGGAACGTGCCGGCATGATCCAGCTCTTCACCGACGTCTCGCTCGGCCTGTTCGGCCGCACCCGCGGCGGACCTGCCAAGGTCGCGGTGTTTGCCTCGGGCATGATGGGGACGATCTCGGGCTCCGGCGTCGCCAACGTCGTCACCGTCGGCCAGTTCACCATTCCGCTGATGATCAGGTTCGGCTACCGCCGCGCCTTTGCCGCCGGCGTCGAGGCCACGGCCTCGATGGGTGGCCAGATCATGCCGCCGGTGATGGGCGCTGTCGCCTTCATCATGGCGGAGACGCTGGGGGTCCAGTATTCCGAGATCGTCAAGGCGGCCGCAATTCCGGCGGTGCTCTATTTCGCCTCGGCGTTCTGGATGGTGCATCTCGAAGCCGGCAAGCACGGCCTCACCGGCATGAAGCGCTCGGAAACGCCGAGCGCCTGGAAGGCGCTGGTGAAAGGCTGGTATCTCGTGCTGCCGCTCGCGGCCCTCGTTTACATGTTGTTCGAGGGCTTCACGCCGCTCTACGCCGGCAGCATGGGCCTCGCGCTGACGGTCGGGCTGATCCTGGGGGCCAGCATCGCGGCCGGTGCCTCCTCCATGCTGATCCGCACCATCTTCTGGATCGGCCTCGCGCTCGTCGTCGCCGCGCTGTCGCATGACGGGTTGAAGATCGTCCCGGTCGGCTGCGTCGTCGTCGCGCTGATCGTGATCACGGCTTTCATCCGCGGCGGGATGGCGGCACTGCGGTCCTGTCGTGACTCGCTTGCGGAGAGCGCAAAATCCGCCATCACCGTCGGCATGGCCTGCGCCATCGTCGGCGTCATCATCGGCATGATGTCGCAGACCGGCGTCGGCACGATCTTCGGCGGCTGGGTGATCGGGCTCGGCGAGAAGAGCCTGTTCCTGGCGCTGATCATGACCATGCTGCTGTCCATCCTGCTCGGCACCGGCATTCCGACCATCCCGACCTACATCATCACGGCCGCGCTCGCAGCGCCCGCGCTGGCAAAACTCGGCGTGCCCCTGATCGCGAGCCACATGTTCGCGTTCTATTACGGCATCATGGCCGACCTCTCGCCGCCGGTGGCGCTGGCCGCCCTGGCCGCCGCGCCGATCGCGAAAGAGAACCCGGACAAGATCGGCTGGGAGGCGATGCGCATTGCGCTTGCCGGCTACGTCATCCCCTTCATCTTCGTCTATTCGCCGGCCTTGATGCTGCAAGCCGGCGATCCCATGGCGGCCAAGCTCGGCTTCTACGGCGCGGTGGCGCTCGCGAGCTTCAAGGCGCTGGTGGCGATCGCATTGTTCGGCATGGTCGCGATCGGCTTCCTGTTCACGCGTCTGTCGTTCGCCGAACGGCTGGTGGCGCTCGGCGCCGCGATGTGCCTGCTCGGCGACTTCCCGTTCAGCGACACCGCGGGCTTCGTGCTCTCGGCCGCGCTGGTGCTGTGGCAATGGCGGCAGCGTCCGCCGGCCGTGGTCGAGGCGGTGTGAGCCTCTGCTTCGCAACAGCCGGCGGCGTGAAGGTGTTGGCGCTGTCCGCGTTCACGCTTGCCTGGACGCATTCGATCGCGAAGGTCGAGTGGCAGGAAGACTGGCGCGTTACGCCTGCGGGCCTCGAGCTGGTGCAGGCCCGCGTCAAGGGCACCGGCCCCGGCATGGAGCCGCCGCCCGAGGCGCGGCTCGTCGACGGCTGGTTTCAATGGCAGCCTGCGCGCGCACCGATGCCGGAGGTCTTGCTCGGCAATTCCGGCGCCGCCGGGGAATGGCGGCTATGTCACGATGGGGCTTGCCAGACATTGTCGGAGATTGTCGGCCATTCCGTCGGTGCTAACGTCACCAGGATGAGCATCTGCAAGGATCCGCAGCCCGGATAGGCGCCGCGCAATCCGGGCTACAAGGAAGAACAACACGGGAGACACGCGATGGACCGGCTCAAGGGCAAGGTTGCGATGGTGGTGGGGGCCGGCTCGATCGGGCCCGGCTGGGGCAATGGCAAGGCGACGGCGGTGACTTTTGCGCGCGAGGGCGCGCAGGTGTTTTGCGTCGACCGCAACGGCACAGCCGCCGAGGAGACCGCGAAGATCATCACCGGCGAAGGCGGCAAGGCGACCGCGTTCACCGCGGATGTCTCTCGGCCTGCCGAAATCGAGGCAATGGTCGCGGCGTGCCTCAAGGCCTATGGCCGCATCGACGTGCTCGACAACAATGTCGGCATCGCCGAGATGGGCAGCGTCGTCGAGGTGACGGAAGAAAGCTGGGACCGCGTTTTCAGCGTCAATCTCAAGAGCGCCTATTTCGCCATGAAGCACGTCATTCCCGTGATGATGAAGCAGGGCGGCGGCTCGATCATCAACATCTCCTCGATCGCCTCGATCCGCCACATGGGCATCTCCTACGTCACCTACGGCACCTCCAAGGCCGCGATGAACCAGATGACGCGGACCACCGCGATCGAGTTCGCGCGGCACCATGTGCGGGTGAATGCGATCCTGCCCGGCCTGATGAAGACGCCGATGGTGGAGCATTCCGCCGGCCTCGCCAATAGCTACGCCAAGGGTGACGTGGAAGCGATGTGGCGTGCCCGCGATGCGCAAGTGCCGATGGGCCACATGGGCGACGCCTTCGACGTCGCCAACGCCGCGCTGTTTCTGGCCTCGGACGAGTCGAAATATGTGACGGGGATCGAGCTGGTGGTCGACGGCGGGATCACCTGCAAGGCGGGGGCGTAAGTATCGCCTCAAACTCCCTGTCGTCCCGGGGCGCGCACAGCGCGAGCCCGGGATCCATAACCACAGGGAGTGGTTTGACGCGCAGCAGGCAACTCCGAATCTTCGCAAAACGATTGCTGCGGCGTATGGATCCGGGATCTGCGCTTCGCTTGTCCGGGACGACAGCGGAGTTACCCCCTGCACTCAATTCCGCGCGATCGAGCTCTTCCTCGATCCGGTGAAACGCGTCGTCACCGATCACCTCGGTGGCGCGCAGGCTGAAGATCGATTTGCGCGCGGCTTCGATGGCGCGGCGGCGCAGGGGATCGGCGGGCAATTCGCCGTTGGCGATGCCGCCATGCGGATCGTCGTCGGCCTGCATCAGGATGGCGCGGTATTCGAGCCGCAGGATTTCGGCCTCCTCCGAGGGATCGTCCTCGATTGCATCGAGCGCGGCGCGATACGCGATGGCGCGGGCGCGCGCGACCTCGATGCCCACGGGATCGTCGTCCTTGAGGCCGAACGCCAGGATCAGCGGCCGCAGCGTCAGGCCCTGGATCACCAGCGAGCCCAGCACCACCGCGAAGGCGATGAAGACGATGAAGTCGCGATAAGGGAAGTTCTCCGGCAGCGCAAAGGCGGTCGCGAGGGTGACCAGCCCGCGCATGCCGCACCAGGAGATGATGAGGCCGCCCTTGCGGGAGGCGACGGCGTTCGGATCTTTCGGATGATAGATGCCTTGCGCAACCAGCACACGCAACGTTGTGCGATAGAACGTCACCCACAGCAGCCGCACCAGCACGACCGTGAGCAGGATCCAGGCCGCGGCCACGCAATATTCCGAGCGCACGTCCGCGTCCAGTTTCGTCCAGATCGGTCGCATTTGCATGCCGATCAGCATGAAGGCGAGCACGTTGAGCACGAACACCATCGTCTCCCACACCGCGTAGGAGGGCACCCGCAGCCGTGCCGACATGCGCATGCCCGCCCGGCGCGCCATTGTCATGGCATAGACGACAATGGTGAGAATGCCGGAAAGGCCGAGATGTTCGGCGGCGATCCAGACCATGAAGGTGGTGGCGAACTGCAGGATGATCGCGCTCGGTGCCTCCTTCACCCGTTCAATGAACAGCGGAATAATGCGTCCTGCGAGAAGACCCGCGACGACGCTGCCGACCAGCGCTAGCGCCATGGTCGGCGCAACCTGGCTCCACGTCAGATGCTCGGTGACGACTGCGCCGACCGCGATGCGATAGATCAGGAGCGCGGTCGCATCGTTGAGCAGGCTCTCGCCCTCCAGCACCTTCACCATGCGGTAGGGCAGCTTCACCTGGCTCAGGATGGCGACTGCAGCGGCGGCATCTGGCGGTGCGACGATGGCGCCGAGCGCGACCGCCGCGGCCCAGGGCATATCAGGCATCAGCCGATGCGCGACATAGGCGACGCCGGCCGTGGTCAGGCCGACGGCAGCCACGACCAGGGTCGAGACCGGAACCCAATTGTTGCGCAAGTCGCGCAAGGAAGTATCGAAGGCGGCGTCCAGCAGCACCGGTGCGACAAAAAGCGCCAGTGCCAGATCGGGCTGCAGCGCCCAGGTCGGGCTGTTCGGCACGAAAGCGATCAGCGCGCCGCCGATGGCGAGAAAGGTCGGATAGGGGACCTTGATGCGCCGCGCCAGCGCCGATAATGCAACGGCGCCGAGCAGAAGTGCGATGATCCATTCGAATGTCGACACGACGATCCTCGAAACCGATATCAGCGGCGCCTTAAGCTAGCACCAATCCGGCCGTATGATGGATAGTACGGCTTCATGGCAAGACCTTCGGACTGCAGCGAGCATGCGTTTTCAAAAGCTTCTTCGATTGTCCGGAGCCGTGATGCTCTCAGCGCTTTGGCTCGATGCCGCCCGGGCCGCGACCGGGGCGAGCCGGCCGCCACCGCGCAGATCGACCTCGGGGCATGCCTGTCCGCAACCGCGGCCGACGACATGGACGGAGCGGGCCCGGCCTGCGCCGCCGTCATTGACAACGAGAAAACGGCAAAGCCCGATCTGATCAAGGCGCTGATCGCACGCGGCGCGCTGCTGTCGCGGCATGACCAGATCGATCGGGCCATCGCCGACGACAGCCGCGCGTTGCTGCTCGATCCCACGCTCGCCGACGTCTTCAATGCGCGTGGAGAGCTCTGGCTGAAGAAGGGCGATAAGCCCAAGGCGGTGCAGGACTTCGGCGCAGCGCTCGGATCGATCCGAACCACGAACAAGCCAAGGCCAATCACAAGGCGATCGCGCGCGAGCTCGAGCGGATCGGCGCGCAGATGGCGGTCGCCGGCAAGCCCAGCTTCAATTGTGCAGGCGCGCGCCAGCCGGTCGAGAAGGCGATCTGCGGAAACCGCGAGCTCGCCGACCTCGACCGCGAGGTCTATGCAGCCAATGCCCGCGTGCTGCGCGAGGCGCGCAACGCGGGCGAGGCCAGGAAATTCCAGCGCGAGCAGGATGATTTCATCACACGTCGCAATGCCGGATTTGGCCGGCCGGGGTATGATTTGAAGAAGGCCATGCAGGACCGGCTGCAGCGGCTGAACGGGGTGGACGGGTACTGAGAGTGTTCTTCGCCTCTCGCCGCAAGCGGGGCGAGGGAGTGCAGACACCGTCCGTCCCTAACGACAGATCCTGTTTTGAACCCTATCCCCGCCTGCCGCGACAACGGGAAAACCTGATGTCACGGAGTCTTACGCCATGTGCGGCATCCGTTCTTCCGCGCAAATGTTCCAAATATTCAAAGTCTCGCTACCCAGCTTCCTGCTCGGCGCTGCGATGAGCCTCGTCCTCGCCGCCCCGGCCTCAGCCGGCGTCGATTGCGTGTCCGGCAGCAAGGCGGCGCCGGCCGAGCTGATCTCGGCGTGCAGCGCGATCATCAACCAGGCCTCGAACCCAGGTTCCGATCGCGTCGCGGCGCTGCTGGTTCGCGCTGACGCGAATTCGCGGACTTCGGGTGGTCTGACGCGGGCGCTACGGGATCTCGACCGCGCCATCGCCCTTGATGGCAAGAACGCCCGCGCCTGGCGTCTGCGCGGCGACCTGTTGCGTGAGGCGGGCGGTGATCTCAATCGCGCCACGTCTGACCTCAGCAAGGCGATCGAACTCGATCCGCAGGATGCCGAAGCCTATGAGCTGCGCGGCGTGGCCTATACCAATCAGCGCCGGCTCGACCGCGCGATCGCCGACTACGACAAGGCGATCCAGCTTAAGGCGGATTATGCGCAAGCATGGTCCGACCGTGGCGCGACTTATTATCTCAACGGCGATAACGACAAGGCGGTGAGCGATCTCAGCGAGGCCTTGCGGCTCGATCCGAACCGGGCGCGCAGCTACACCAATCGCGGTGCAGCTTACAAGAAGCTCGGCCAGCTCGACAAATCGATCGCCGACGACAGCGAGGCGATCAGGCTCGATCCGAAGGTGCCGGAATATTACGACAATCGCGGGCTGTCCTATGCCGCGATGAAGGACTACGACAAGGCCATCGCCGATTACGACCAGGCGCTAAGGCTGGCACCGCGGCCGAATTTCTTCACCAACCGAGGTGATTCCTACCAGTTCAAGGGCGAGTTCGGCGCCGCGCTCAGCGACTACAATGACGCGCTGAAGCTCGATCCGAATTTCGCGAAGACCTATAACAACCGCGCCGTGCTCTATACCAAGATGGGTGACCGCAAGAAGGCGCTGGCCGATTACGAGACGGCGCTGCGGCTCGACCCCGGCAACATCAATGCCGCGGATGGCCGACGCACCTTGATGGCGGAGATCGCGAAGTTCGGCGCCGGGCCACCGCAGCCATTGGCTGCGAATTCCGGCAACGGCCCCTCATTCGATTGCGCGGATGCGAAGCGCGAGGTGGAGAAGGTGATCTGCGCCGATCCGCAGCTTGGCATGCTCGACCGCCAGCTCGCCGAGGCCTATCAGCGCGTGCTGAAATCGATGAGCCGGCGCTCGGCCGCTGATCTGCGCAAATCCCAACACGATTTCCTCGCCACCCGCGACGCCAGCTTCCGCCGCCCCGGTTACGACCTGAAGAAGGTCATGCAGGACCGGTTGCAGCGGTTGAATGCGATAGAGGGCTAGAGAGGGGCGACGTCCATCCTTTTCAGCTTGAACCGCGGCCCGTTCCCGGGAAAATACCCCTCAAACAAGGCCGGCACTTGATCTCTCTATGGCGGGACTGAGATCCCGCGGTCAGGTCAAGGCGAGGCCGGTAAAGGAACGGGAGCGCGGGAATGAATGTCCGAGGAAACGTCGGCGGAAAGAGCCCTTATCACGAGGTCCATGCGCGTTCGCTGGCCGATCCCGAGGGCTTTTGGGCCGAGGCGGCGAAGGAGATCGACTGGATCGAGCCGCCGAAAAAGATATTCGATGCCACCCAGGGTGTCTACGGCCGCTGGTTCACCGGCGGCGTCGTCAACACCTGCTACAACGCGCTGGACCGCCATGTCGAACGCGGCCGGGCCGAGCAGGTCGCGCTGATCCACGATTCACCGCTGACCAATTCGGTGACCAAATTCACCTATGCCGAGCTGCTGGTCGAGGTGCAGGCGCTCGCCGCCGTCATGCAGGATTTTGGCGTGGCCAAGGGTGACCGCGTCATCCTCTATATGCCGATGGTGCCCGAGGCTGTGGTCGCGATGCTCGCCTGCGCGCGCATCGGCGCGGTGCATTCCGTGGTGTTCGGCGGCTTTGCCGCAAAAGAGCTTGCGACCCGCATCGACGATGCGCAGCCAAAACTCATTCTTTCCGCAAGCTGCGGCGTCGAGCCCGGCCGCATCGTGCAGTACAAGCCGCTGCTCGACGAGGCAATCAAGCTCGCGGCTGCCAAGCCGCAGGCCTGTATCGTGCTGCAACGTCCGCAACTGATCTGCGACCTCACGCCGAGGCGCGACTATGACTGGGCGAGCCTGCGCCGCAAGGCCATGAACGACGGCAAGAAAGCGCCTTGCGTGCCCGTTGCCGCCACCGACCCGCTCTACATTCTCTATACGTCAGGCACGACCGGTGTTCCCAAGGGCGTCGTGCGCGACAATGGCGGGCATCTGGTCGCCGTGAAATGGTCGATGTTCAACCTCTATGGTGTCAAGCCGGGCGAGGTCTGGTGGTGCGGCTCCGACATCGGCTGGGTGGTCGGCCACAGCTACATCGTCTACGGCCCGCTGCTGCATGGCGCGACCTCGATCATGTATGAGGGCAAGCCGATCGGTACGCCCGATGCCGGCGCGTTCTGGCGCGTCATCAGCGAGCACAAGGCAGTCGCATTTTTCACCGCGCCGACCGCGTTCCGTGCGATCCGGAAGAGGATCCGGAAGGCAAGTTCATCCGGCACTACGATCTGTCGAAATTCCGCACGCTGTTTCTTGCGGGCGAGCGTGCCGATCCGCCGACGGTGGAATGGGCGGAGCAGCAGCTGAAGGTGCCTGTCATCGATCATTGGTGGCAGACCGAGACCGGCTGGTGCATCGCCGGCAATCCGGTGGGGCTCGGCCAACTGCCGGTGAAGCACGGCTCGCCGACGGTGCCGATGCCGGGCTACCAGGTCGATGTCGTCGATGAAGCGGCAAAACCCGTCGGTCCCGATACCATGGGCTCGATCGTCATCAAGCTGCCGATGCCGCCGGGCTGCCTGCCGACGCTGTGGAATCAGGATACGCGCTTCAAGGAAGCTTACCTCAGCGAATTCCCCGGCTACTACAAGACGTCGGATGCCGGCTACAAGGACGCGGACGGCTATGTCTTCGTCATGGGCCGCACCGACGACATCATCAATGTCGCCGGCCACAGGCTCTCCACCGGCGGCATGGAGGAGATTCTGGCTTCGCATCCGGATGTCGCCGAATGCGCCGTGCTCGGCATCAGGGACGCGATCAAGGGCGAGGTGCCCTGCGGCTTGCTGGTGCTGAAAGCCGGCGTGAAGCGCCCGCCCGCCGAGATCGAGAAGGAGATCGTAGCACTTGTGCGCGACCGGCTCGGCCCCGTTGCCGCCTTCAAGCTCGCCATCACCGTAGGCCGCCTGCCCAAGACGCGCTCGGGCAAGATCTTGCGCGGCACCATCAAGAAGATCGCCGACGGCGAGGTGTGGGCCATGCCCGCGACGATCGAGGACCCGAAGGTGCTGGACGAGATCGGAGAGGCGCTGAAGGGGCGGGTGTGAATTTTTCTCCGCTGTCATCACCCGCGAAAGCGGGTGATCCAGTATTCCAGAGACGGCGATGCTAGAGCCGAGAAGCCGCGGCGTACTGGATTCTCTGCCTTCGCGGGGAATGACAGCGAGCGCGGAGTGGCGTCTGCGGACTTACATTCTCCGTATTCCGCGCTAAACAGGGGCGGCTAATAAGGGACCTCGTATGCCACTCGCCACCGCGCCGCGCCTGCTCGCAGTTGCCCTGCTCGCCATTGCTCTCTCGGCCTGCTCGGCGCGTTACCAAACGCCGACGGCGATGGGCGGAGACGACGATGATGCGGTGTGCCAGAGCCGCGGTTACGCCGTGGGCTCGCCGGAATATGTGGCCTGCCGCAAGGACCGCGACGTGCAGCGCAGTGGCGCCATCTCACGCGCCGATCGTCGACAGCGCGACCTCGGCGAATACATGCTGAACCATCCGGATCGACCGTAAGGCGGAGCGCTGTCTCGCCTGCAATGTGGTGATGGAGGCACGGTATTTTCCCAACGACGACACCGGAGAGATCACGCACAAAAAAACGCGGCAAGTCGCCTTGCCGCGTTCTGATTGCGTTCGATAACTGAAAGAGCGAGGCCTATTCCTCCTCTTGCTCCTGCTTCTTGCCGCCGAGGGTCTTCAGCTTGGCGAAGACGGCATCGACGTTGAGGTCGTCGCTCGACTTCTCCGACGGCTCGTACTCGTCCTTCTTGGTGGTCTCGGAGGCCGGCAGCAGGGTGGCGCCGCCATAGGCTGCGTCGATCGGCTTCTCCTTGGCCGCGCGCGCCACTTCGAAGTCGAGCTCGATCTGCGAGCAGAGGCCGAGGGTGACCGGGTCGATCGGGGTCAGCTGGGAGGTGTTCCAGTGGGTGCGGTCGCGGACGCTGGCGATCGTGCTCTTGGTGGTGCCGACCAGGCGCATGATCTGGGCGTCCTTGAGCTCCGGATGGCTGCGCAGCAGCCAGAGGATGGCGCTGGGGCGCTCGTGGCGGCGCGACACCGGAGTGTAGCGCGGACCCTTGCGCTTGGGCTGGGGCGGCAGCACAACCTTGCTCTCCTGGAGGCGGAGCCGGTAGTCCTGGTTCTTCTCGCCCTTCTCGATCTCCTCGCGGGTCAGCTGGCCGTTGGAAATCGGGTCCATGCCCTTGATGCCCTGCGCGGCGTCACCGTCGGCGATCGCACGCACCTCGAGGGGGTGCATCTTGGTGAAATCGGCGACCTGGTCGAAGGTCAGCGCGGTGTTGTCGAGCAGCCAGACGGCGGTCGCCTTGGGCATCAGAGGTGCGTTGCTCATGGCAAATCTCCTTTGTGCTTCGCCCACCCCTCTGGAGGCGAAACCGGTGGTCATCAGCGATGACAGGGAATTCGCGCTATATAAGCCCTGAGGGGGTAGCCACGCAATGGTTCTGCTATAGATAGTGCCTTGACAGCGCCCGAAAGGGGGCCCAATTCCCTCTGAAGTCGCTCTAAAGTCCAAGCAGACCGCTTCAGGCCCTTTTCCATCCATCGACCGTCCCCCGCCAGAAGGCGAATGGGTGATTCGGTCCCGAGATTGCTCAATGTCAGCCAAACCAGACCTCAAGTTAGTGCTTTGTTCTCCTCGCGGCTTCTGCGCCGGAGTGGTCCGGGCGATCGACACCGTGGAACGGGCGCTCGATAAATACGGCGCCCCCGTCTATGTTCGCCATGAGATTGTGCACAACAAATATGTCGTGGATGGGTTGAAGAAGAAGGGCGCCATCTTCGTCGAGGAGCTGGCCGAGATCCCGGAGAACACCACCGCGCCGGTGGTGTTCTCGGCTCATGGCGTGCCGAAGTCGGTTCCGGCCGATGCCACGTCCCGCAATCTGTTCTCGCTGGATGCGACCTGCCCGCTGGTGACGAAGGTTCACCGCGAGGCCGCGATCCACTTCAAGCGCGGCCGCGAGATCTTCCTGATCGGCCATTCGCACCATCCCGAAGTGGTCGGCACGCTCGGCCAGCTGCCGGTCGGCGCCGTCACCCTGATCGAGACCGCCGAGGACGCCAAGACCATCTCTCCGAAGGACCCCAACAACCTGGCCTTCGTGACCCAGACCACGCTGTCGATCGACGACACCGCGGAAATCGTGGCGCTGCTCAAGGAGCGCTTTCCGAACATCAACGGGCCGCACAAGGAAGACATCTGCTACGCCACCACCAACCGCCAGCTCGCGGTGAAGAAGGTGGCGCCGGTGGTCGACGCCCTGATCGTGGTCGGCGCGCCGAACTCGTCGAACTCGCAGCGCCTGCGCGAAGTCGCCGAGCGCGAGGGCTGCAAGGTTGCGGTGCTGGCGCAGCGCGCCGCCGACCTCGACTGGACGCGGTTCGAAAACATCACCAGCCTCGGCATCACCGCGGGCGCATCCGCGCCGGAAGTGATCGTCGAGGAGATCATGGATGCGTTCGCCGAGCGCTATACCCTGCATGTGGAGACGGTCTCGGCCGCCGAGGAGAACGAGTTCTTCCCGCTGCCGCGCCAGGTGCGCCCCGAAGCCGCCGCCGAGTAAATCGGCATGGCGGTCTACACCGACGTTGCCGCCGACGAGCTTGCGGATTTCCTGAGGCAATACGATCTCGGCGAGTTGCTCTCCTACAAGGGCATCGCCGAGGGCGTCGAGAACAGTAATTTCCTGCTGCATACGAGCCGAGGAAACGAGCAAGCCTCGTTCATCCTCACGCTCTATGAGAAGCGCGTGGCGAAGAACGATCTGCCGTTTTTCCTCGCGCTGATGACGCATCTCGCCGAGCACGGCGTCAGCTGCCCGCTGCCGGTGAGAGCGAAAGACGGCGAGGCGTTGCGCGAGCTGTCGGGACGCCCCGCGGCGATCATCACCTTTCTCGAAGGCGTCTGGCCGCGCAAGCCGAACGCGATGCATTGCGCCGGCGTCGGCCAGGGCCTCGCCCGGATGCATCTGGCAGGCGCCGATTTTGCGATCAAGCGTGCCAACGCGCTGTCGGTCGCGGGCTGGCGGCCGCTGTTCGATGCGGCAGCGCACCGTGCCGACGAGGTGCAGCCGGGGCTGCGCGCATTTCTCGCAGCCGAGCTCGACTATCTGTCGGGCGGCGTCTGGCCGAGCAATCTGCCCGAGGGCGTGATCCACGCCGACCTCTTCAACGACAACGTCTTCTTCCTCGGCGACAAGCTCTCGGGGATCATCGACTTCACCTTCGCTTGCAACGACATGCTCGCCTACGACGTCGCGATATGTCTCAACGCCTGGTGCTTCGAGCCTGATCACTCGTTCAACGTCACCAAGGCGCGCGCCTTCCTGAACGCCTATGGGCGTGTGCGAAAGCTCTCCGAGGCGGAAGAGGCGGCGTTGCCGCTGCTGGCGCGCGGTGCTGCGATCCGCTTCCTGCTGACGCGGCTGGTCGACTGGCTCAACGTGCCGCCGGGCGCGCTGGTCAAGCCGAAGGATCCGCTCGAATATTTTCGCAAGCTGCGCTTCCACCAGAGCGTTTCCAGTGCGCGCGATTACGGGCTGCTGCCGTCAGGACTGGTCGGGTGAGCGAGCTTCCCAACGTCACGATCTACACCGACGGCGCCTGCTCGGGAAATCCCGGGCCGGGCGGCTGGGGCGCGATCCTGAAGTTCGGCGACAAGGAGAAAGAGCTGAACGGCGGCGAGCGCCACACCACCAACAACCAGATGGAGTTGATGGCGGCGATCTCGGCGCTCGAAGCCCTGAAGAAGCCGTGCACCGTCGATCTCTATACCGACAGCCAGTATGTCCGCCAGGGCATCACCGGCTGGATCCACGGCTGGAAGCGCAATGGCTGGCGCACCGCCGACAAGAAGCCGGTCAAGAACGTCGAGCTATGGCAGCGTCTCGATGCCGCGCTGAAGGCGCACGAGGTGCGCTGGCACTGGGTGAAGGGCCACGCCGGGCATCCCGAGAACGAGCGGGCGGATCAACTGGCGCGCGACGGGATCGTCAAGGCGCGGTTGCAGCAGCGGATCGTAGAGTAGGGTGATCGACGTCGTCGCAGACGCGACCTCATTCTCAACCGTCATCGCCGCGCCGCGGCGGCTGTAATGAATCTCGACGTCCCTGGAATACTGTATGCCCCGCTTTCGCGGGGCATGACAGTGTCATTTGTGGCCGAGAGCGGCGCCTCGAGCTCAGAGTTGTCCCAGCAGCGTATCGCCGCCGGATACCTCGACATTGCCGGGCATCGCCTCCAGGTTCAGCTTCTTGACCACGCCGTCCTCGACCAGCATCGAATAGCGCTTGGAGCGGATGCCGAGGCCATTGCCGGAGGCGTCCAGCTCCATACCGATCGCCTTGGTGAAGTCGGCATTGCCGTCGGCGAGGAAGATCGCCTCGTCGCGCTGGTCGGTGTCGCGCTTCCAGGCGTTCATGACGAAGGCGTCGTTGACGGAGACGATCGCGATGGTATCGACGCCCTTGCCCTTGATGGCATAGGCGTTGAGAAAGATGCTCGGCAGATGCATCTTGTGGCAAGTGCCGGTATAGGCGCCGGGCACCGCGAACAGCGCCACCTTCTTGCCCTTGAAGATATCGTCGGTGGTCTTCACCTGCGGGCCTTCCGCCGTCATCACGCGGAATTTCGCCTCGGGCAGCTTGTCGCCAGTCTGAATGGTCATTGTGAATTCTCCGTGGAAAGGGGCGGGGCTGTTCTAGAGCATTTTACCGGCTGAGGGAAACGGCTTCAGAGCGCCGTGTTGAGCAGTGGCTGCCAATTTTCTCGTCATTGCGAGCGGAGCGAAGCAATCCAGAGATGTCGCCGCGGTGACACTCTGGATTGCTTCGTCGCGAAGGGCTCCTCGAATGACGGCGGAGTGAGGCGGGACTACGCCGCCTCAGCCTTTTTCTCGTCGCGAAGCTCGCGGCGCAGGATCTTGCCGACATTGGTCTTGGGCAGCTCGGTGCGGAATTCGATCTGCTTGGGTACCTTGTAGCCGGTGAGCTGTTCGCGGCAGAACTTGATGACGTCCTCCGCCGTGAGGTTCGGGTTCTTCTTCACCACGAAGGCCTTCACCGCTTCGCCGGACCCGCTGTCGGGAACGCCGATCACGGCGCATTCAAGCACGCCCGGATGGCTCGCGATCACTTCCTCGATCTCGTTCGGATAGACGTTGAAGCCGGAGACCAGGATCATGTCCTTCTTGCGGTCCACGATCTTGGTGTAGCCCTTCTCGTCCATGATGCCGATGTCGCCGGTGCGGAAATAGCCGTCCGCGGTCATCACCTTCGCCGTCTCCTCCGGCCTGTTCCAATAGCCCGACATCACCTGCGGGCCCTTGGCGCAGATCTCGCCGGGTTGGCCGAGCGGGACTTCGTTGCCGTCGTCGTCGCGGATCGAGATCCAGGTCGAGGGCACGGGGATGCCGATGGTGCCGTTGAACTCGGAGTTGGTCGCGGTGTTGCAAGTCAGCGTCGGGGCAGTCTCCGACAGGCCATAACCTTCCGCGATCGAGCAGCCGGTGATCGTCTTCCATTGCTCGGCGACAGGGCGCTGCACGGCCATGCCGCCGCCATTCGAGATCTTCAACTTGGAGAAGTCGAGCTTCTTGAAGTCGGGATGGTGCATCAGGCCGTTGTACAGCGTATTCACCGCCGGGAAGCTGTTGACCTGGTATTTTGCGAGTTCCTTGACGAAGCCCGCGATGTCGCGCGGGTTGGGGATCAGGAGATTGCAGCCGCCGGCGCGCACCGCGAGCAGGTAGCAGGCCGTCAGTGCGAAGATGTGATAGAGCGGCAGCGCGCACACGATCATGAGCTGATCGACATGCGGCGGTGAGGCGAGCGCCGGCTGCAGCCATGCGTCGTTCTGCAGCACGTTGGCGACGATGTTGCGGTGAAGCAGCGTGGCGCCCTTGGAGACACCGGTGGTGCCGCCGGTATATTGCAGGAAGGCGACGTCGCCGGGCGACAGCTTTGGCTTGTTGAAGGTTGCACCCCGGCCGGCCGAGAGCGCGTCGTTGAACGAGACAGCGCCCGGCAACGACCAGGCCGGTACCATCTTCTTGACGCGGCGGACGACGAGATTGACGATCACGCCCTTGAAGCCGAGCAGGTCGCCCATGCTGGCGACGATGACATGCTTGACCTGCGTCTTCGCGATCACCTGCTCGACGGTATGCGCGAAGTTCTCCAGCACGATGATTGCTTCGGCGCCGGAATCCTTGAGCTGATGATCGAGCTCGCGCGGGGTATAGAGCGGATTGACGTTGACCACGGCAAAGCCGGCGCGCAGCGCCGCGGCGGTGGCGACCGGATATTGCAGCACGTTCGGCATCATGATCGCGACGCGCGCGCCGCGTTGCAGACCGCGTCCCTGCAGGTAAGCAGCGAGCGCCAGCGACATCTGGTCGAGCTCGCGATAGCTGATCGCCTTGTCCATGCAGATGAACGCCTTGCGGTCGGCGAACTTGGCAAAACTCTCCTCAAGGAGGTCGACCAGCGATGCGTATTGCGTCGGCTCGATATCAGCGGGCACGCCGGGCGGATATTGCTTGAGCCAGATGCGCTCCATGGAAATTCCCCTCTCTTGCACCAGAGCCCGTTGTGTCTCGGGCTTGCCTTATTGCGGGCAGTATCGAGCCTGCCGGAACGGCTGGCAAGCGGTCGAGGCTTTAGGGCAAAGGCCGGGGAGTTGGCTACTGGAATCGTCGCAAATCACTGCCGCAGGTGCGAAGTGCGGGCGCAGCCATGCGGGCCGGGAGTGTTAACCTAGCTGTTGTTGGGCGCGGGCTTCGGCTTGGTGGCAGCTTTGGGCTTGGCCGGCTTGGCAGCCTGATCGCCGCTCGCCGCCGGCTTCTCAGAAGGCTTGGCCGCGGCATGCTTGCTCGCCGCCGGTTTGGCCGCGCTCTTGGTGTCACTCTTGGCAGCCGCGTCAGGCTTGGCGGCTGCCGGCTTCGCCGCGGCAGTCTTGTGATCGGTGTTGGCGTCGCTGCCGGCATCGGGCTTCTTGGCGGCGACACGCGACTTCTTGCCACGCGCCTTCGGCGGGGTCTGCTGATCGGTGTCGGCCGCGACCGCCGCGACCAGAGCCGCGCCGGTGCGGGTCGGGCCGGTGTAGACCACCACGGGCTCTGCAGCTGCCGGCGCCGAAGCCATCAGCTCGGATGCCTTCATCAGCGGAGGCTGGAGCCCTGCCGTGAAGAATGTCACCTGGGCCTCGCCGCCAGTGGCAGACCCGCTCGTGCCGCCGCTGTTGGTCGCGATCAGCGCATCGTCATCGTCGCTGGCCGGCCGCTTGCGATGGCCACCGCACATCTCCTCGCGCAAATTCGGCGGCGATGCGTCGACCGGCACGAGGTTTTCGACGGTGCCGAGCGAGGGTCGCAGCCACGACAGAGTGTCCTGGCTGAAGCCGCGCTCGAGCAGTTGCGCCGCCTTCACCGCGCGCGCGGTGCCGGAATTGGCGCCGAGCACCACCGCGATCAGGCGGCGGCCGTTGCGCGTGGCGGAGGCCACGAGGTTGTAGCCGGAGGCGCAGATGAAGCCGGTCTTGAAACCGTCGGCGCCGGGATAGCGGCCGATCAGCTTATTGAAATTGGGGGTGATGCGCTTGCCGAAGCGGATCGCCGGGATGTGCACGAAGTACTCGTATTCCGGGAGGTCGCGCAGGAACGAGCGGGCGAGAATGCCGAGATCGCGTGCCGAGGTGACGTGTCCATCCGCGGGCAGGCCGTTCGGATTGACGTAGTTGGTCTGCGTCATGCCGAGCTTCTTCGCGGTGTCGTTCATCATCACGGAGAAGCCGTCGATCGAACCGCCCAGGCCTTCGGCGAGCACCACGGCCATGTCGTTCGCCGACTTGACCATCATCATCTTCAGCGCGTTGTCGACGGTAACCTGCGTTCCCGGACGGAGGCCCATCTTCGAGGGCGATTGCGAGGCGGCCGTCGGCGACACCGTGAGCAGCGTGTCGAGCGTGATCTTGCCGTCCTTCACCGCCTTCAGCGTCACATAGGCGGTCATGATCTTGGTGACGGAAGCCGGATACCACGGCACGGTCGCGTTGTCGGCCTGCAGTACCTTGCCGGTGTCGGATTCGATCAGAAGCAGTGCTTCGGCATGCGCAAAGCGCGGCGCAAGCAGCGCGCCGATGGCGAGTGCTGCGGCGAACAGGTTGAACAGGATTTGCGAAGCAGCGGGCGAAAGGCGTGCACTATCCGATTCCGGTCCTTGGAGATCCGCCGGTTCCGGTCGGATCTCGTGATCTCTCGTTCGGTTTTGAAATCCAGCGCCGCCGCTTGCGGCAGCGCAAACCTATACCGGCTCGTGCGTCGAGAATAGGGGTTTCGACCGCGTATTCCGCAATGAAATAGGCTGAATTTCGACGGTGCTACGGGGACTTGTTATGGGGATTTGGCGGCAGAGGCCGCAGCCTCGGCGGCACCCACGGCGGGCCGCGCATTGGCCTGAGCGCTTTCCTGCACCATGAACTGTGCCCTGGCGAGCTCGGCAAAATGGCCGCCTTTGGCGACGAGTTCATCAAAAGTTCCGCTTTCGACCACCCGGCCGTTCTCGAACACCAGGATCCGCGTGGCATTGCGGATGGTGGAGAGGCGGTGGGCGATCACGAAGGTGGTGCGGCCCTTCATCACTTCATCGAGAGCGGCATTCAGCTTGGCCTCGGTGACGGCGTCGAGCGCGCTGGTCGCCTCGTCCAGGATCAGGATCGGCGGGTCCTTGAGCAGCGCGCGTGCGATCGACAGCCGCTGCCGTTCGCCGCCGGACAGCATGCGGCCGCGCTCGCCGGCATTGGTCTCGAAACCGCCGCTGCGCTCGATGAACTCGAGCGCCTGCGCGCGTTCGGCCGCCTTGCGCATCTCCGCGTCGGTTGCGTCCGGCTTGCCGACGCGCAAATTTTCCGCGATCGAGCGGTTGAACAGCAGCGCTTCCTGGAACACGACGCCGATGTTCCGCCGCAGCGAGGTCAGCGTCACGCCGCGCACGTCCATGCCGTCGATCTTGATGAAGCCGGACTGGGGATCGAAGGCGCGGTGCAAGAGCGCGATCGCGGTCGACTTGCCGGCGCCGGTCGGGCCGACCAGCGCAATGGTCTGGCCGGGCAGCGCGGTGAAGGAGAGATCCTCGACCGCGGGCCGCTTGCCGTCATAGGAGAAGGTGACGTCATTGAACTCGACGAGGCCGGAGAGCCGCCCCGCATCGATCGCGTCGGAGCGGTCGTGCACCGCGGGCACGGCGTCGAGGACGTTGAAGAACTCGCGCAGGCGCGGCGCTTCCATGAACACGTTGTTGATGAAACTCACGATCTGCTCGAGCCTCTGAATCAACAGCGTGGCGAAGCTCACGAACATCACGATCTCGCCAACCGAGGTCAGGCCCTGGTCGTGCAGAGCGATGCCGAGCGCGAAGATCGCGAGCACGGTGATGGTGGTCGAGGCGCGCGTGATCACAGTGACGAGCGCCCACCATGACAGCACCGGCATCTGCGCCGCGAGCAACTGGTCGGCAATGGAGCGCAGGCCCCGCACCTCGGACTCGACGCGGACGAAACTCTGCACCAGCGCGACGTTGCCGAGCGCGTCGGAGGCGCGCGCGGAGAGTTCGCTATACTGCTCCTCGACCTGCATCTGCATGCCGAAGGTCCTGCGCACCACGAAGGTCGTCAGCGCGGTGAAGACGATGCAGAGCACGAACAAGAGGATCGCGAGCCGCCAGTTCAGGTACAGCGACAGCGGCAGCAGCACCACGACTGAGAGGATCGCGGCAAAATGCTCGCGGAAGAAGCCGAGCCACAGCCGCCACAGCGCATCTGTGCCGTTCAGCATGACCTTCATCAGCCGGCCCGAATGGGTGCCGGAGTGGAACGTCAGGGGCAGTTGCAAAATGTGCTCGAAATAGCTGGTCAACACCGCCTGGCGCTGACGGTGGGAGAGCCGATCGGCCTGCAACGCCACCAGCGCGCTGCAGCCGATGGTGAACAGCCCGAACGCGACCCAGGCGATCAGGAACGGCCAGGCAGAGTTCGAGCCGGCTACCGTCTTGCCGGAGAGCACGTCGACGATGCGGCCGAACAGCACCGGCTCGGCGAATTGCGAGGCGGCCAGCAGGAGATTGGCGGCCGCCAGCAACCAGCCCAGCCGCGCCTCTTTTCCGAGCAGCTCGAGAACGCGGGTGTAGAGGCTGAAAATGGACATGCGGGGCCGAACTCTGGCGGATCAAACGGGATGGGCCGATATTCTAAGCAGGGATCGGCCGCGAGATACAGCGGAAGCTGCCGGTTTTGCTCAATTGATCAGCCGGCTTTCGACCGGCGGCAGGAACCGGCTATCGAAGATGTCGCCCGTCGGCCGGCACGCCGCGGTCGCGCAAATTCACGGCCGAGAGATAGGAGACGCCGGCGACGGCGTCGACCTGTGCTGCCGAGAGCACCGGCTCGCGCACTGCCGCACTCATCTTGAAGAATTTGACATGCGAGACGTCAATGCCGTTCTGCCGTGCAGCGCCGGCGACAGCCGGATCGACAGATCGCTGTCAGCGCGCCGACGGTCTTGCCGTCGAGATCGGAGAGCAGATGGATGCCGCGGCTCTTGCGCGCGCCGATTGCGCAAGGCGACGTCGCGTGCGGCAGGCACGATCGAGAGGGCCAGTAGGCACCGAGAGACGATTGTCTTGAATCCAACCATCGGTCGTGGCGGTCCGCATTGCTGTGGTTTCGTGACGCTCGCAGCGCCGGCCACCACATCAACATGAACGGCGGATGAGCGGCGGTTGCGTCACGATCACGCAGTCCCGTTCAGCTTCTGTTGGGTTGGGGAACTCAATATGGGCTGCGGTGTTTGGAAGACATGAGCCTGTCTCGAGGCACCAATGCAGGTCCCAAGGAGGGTCCACGCCATGTTTAACCGATTTTCAAAATTTGCCGGCCGCAAGGCCGTTCTCGCCACCGCTGCGGTGCTGGCGCTGACCACCGTCGCCCCCACGGCATCATTCGCGGGCGGCCGCCACTGGCATGGCGGCGGCGGCGCGGCCTTTGCCGGCGCAGCTATTGCCGGCGCCATCGGCACTGGCCTCGCGATCGCAGCAACTCGCGATGCGTATGCCTACGACGCCCCGGCCTATTACGGCGGCGGTCCGGTCTATTACGATGACGGACCGGTCTACTACGGCGGCCCGAGCTATCACTACAGCAACAGTCGCGAGTTCCCGGGCCATGGCAATGTCGGTCGCGACCCCTTTGCCACTTGCAGCCGAGGCGGCGCGAATTGTTGGTAAGTCATTGACCACGAAAGGCCGGCGCGCTTGTCGCGCCGGCCTTTTTGTCTTTTAATGTCAAGCGTTAACGCGTCGGCCATTTGTTTAGAGTAGTTTTGCTACATGAGTGATTCGCTTGAGCGGCTATATCTGGCTGTGCTCGCGGCCAGGGACCTTGATCCGGCGACATCGCGTACTGCCCGGCTGTTTCAGCGCGGGCCCTCCAAAATGGCGAAGAAGCTGGCCGAAGAGGCGATCGAGGTCGTGATCGACGCGGTCAATGGCGACACCGAGGCCGTGGTCAGGGAAAGCGCCGATCTGCTCTACAATCTCACCGTGCTCTGGGCTTCCGCCGGCGTGCGCCCCGAAGATGTCTGGCGTGAAATGTCGCGGCGTGAGGACATGTTAGGCATTGCCGAAAAGCTGCCGAAATCGCCGATGAAGCTGCCCAAAGTCGCGTCAGCGCGTATTTCGGCCCGGCGGCCAATTGTTGCGCTCGAAGGGCGCGCGGCACGCAAACGGCACTAAAGCGTCACAAAACTCCACAATGGACAAATCCGTCCCATGGTGCTTCATCGCGGCGCATGCTGAAACGTATCTACGACTGGTGCATCGACGCCGCCCACAAGCCTTACGCGCTCTGGATCATGGGTGCCGTGGCTTTCGCCGAAAGCTCGTTCTTTCCCGTTCCCCCGGACGTGATGCTGATCCCGATGTCGCTGGCGCGCCCGCAGCGCGCCTGGCTCTACGCCGCGATCTGCACGCTTACCTCGGTGGTCGGCGGTCTGCTCGGCTACGCCATCGGTGCGCTGCTGTTCGACTCGGTCGGCCATTGGCTGATCCAGGTCTACGGGCTCGGCGACAAGGTCGATGCTTTCCGCGCCTCCTACGCGGAATGGGGCGCGGTGATCATCCTGCTCAAGGGCCTGACGCCGATCCCCTACAAGCTCGTCACCATCACCTCGGGCTTTGCCGGCTACAATCTCGTTCTTTTCATCCTGTGCTCCATCGTGGCGCGCGGCGGGCGCTTCTTCATCGTGGCGATCCTGCTCAACCGTTACGGTGACTGGATTGGGTTCGGATCGAGAAGCATCTCGGCCTCTGGGTTGCGCTCGGCGCTGCGGTGCTCGTGCTCGGCTTCGTGATCGCGATCAAGCTGATCTAGGGCTTCAGATTCTAAGACTTGGATCCCCAGCGCTTTGACGCCGCGCCGGCTTCGGCTACGGTTGCCCTATGATGGTTCGATCCGGAAATCCGGCAGTGCGGCTCGGGACGCTGGTCTCGGCGGTGTTGCTGCTCCTGCCCGGTGCCGGCGGGACCGGGCGGGCGCAGTCGGCGCCGCCGTCGCTTGGCTTGCAGGAGCAGGGGCCGCAGGCCGCGCCGCCTTCAACGCCCGCACCTTCGGAAAATCCCGGTCTGATCAACGAAATGGGCAAGCTGGTCGAGAAGCTGCCCTCGATCCTGCCGCCGATCAAAAGCCCGAGCGAGGCCATGAACGATTTGTCGCGCCTGGCGCGGCCGTCCACCATGGTGTCGGGGCGCGTGGCTTGTCCGGTCTCGCCAAGCGGCGGGCCCGACTGCAAGCTCGCTGCCGATCAGCTCTGCCAGGGGAAGGGCTACAAGGAAGGCAAGAGCTTGAACACCGATTCCGCCGAGAAGTGCTCGGCCAAGGTTCTCATTCCGGGCAGGCAACGCAAGCCGGATGATTGCCGCACCGATACCGTCGTCACCAGCGCGGTGTGCCAGAACTGAGGACGTCGCGCGACCAAAGGAGCGCCCATGAGCCGCACTGAGCAGGACTTCCTCGGTCAGCGTGAGATCGCCGACAACATCTACTACGGCGTCCAGACCATCCGGGGTAAGGAAAACTTCCACATCACCGGCATTCCGATGAACCAGGAGCCTTACTTCGTGAAGGCGCTGGGTTACGTGAAGAAGGCCGCCGCGATGGCCAACCGCGATCTCGGCGCGATCGACACCAAGGTGGCGGATGCGATCATCCTCGGTTGCGACCGCGTCATCGCCGGCGACATGATGGACCAGTTCGTCACCGACTTCATCCAGGGCGGCGCCGGCACCTCGACCAACATGAATGCCAACGAGGTGATCGCCAACCTCGCGCTGGAATCGCTCGGCTTCAACAAGGGCGACTACCAGCACGTCAGCCCGAACGACCACGTCAATTACGGCCAGTCGACCAACGACACTTATCCGACCGCGTTCCGGCTGGCGCTGATCCTGCGGCTCGAGAGCTACATGACGGCGCTGCGCCAGCTTCAGGAGGCCTTCTTCGCCAAGGGCCGCGAGTTCGAACGCGTGCTGAAGATGGGGCGCACGCATCTCCAGGACGCCGTGCCGATGTCGCTCGGCGCCGAATTCCGCGGTTGGGGCACGACGATCGGCGAGGAGGTCGATCGCATCTCCGAGGCGCGCGCATTGCTGCGCGAGATCAATCTCGGCGCCACGGCGATCGGCACCTCCGTGACCGCGGCGGTCGGTTATCCCAAGCTCGCGGTCCGCCATCTCAGCGCGCTGACCGGCGTCGACTTTATTCTCGCCGGCGATCTCGTGGAGGCAACCTCGGACACCGGCGCCTATGTGCAGCTCTCCGGCGTATTGAAGCGCACCGCGAGCAAGCTGACGAAAATCTGCAACGACATCCGCCTGCTCGCCTCCGGCCCGCGCGCCGGCTTCAACGAGATCAATCTGCCGCAACTGCAGCCGGGCTCCTCGATCATGCCGGGAAAGGTGAATCCGGTGATCCCCGAGGTCGTCAACCAGACCAGCTTCCTCGTCATCGGGCTCGACACCACGGTGACGCTGGCTGCGAGTGCCGGACAGCTCCAGCTCAACGTGATGGAGCCGGTGATCTCGTTTGCACTGTTCTTCTCGATCCGCACCATGGAGCGTGCCGTCAACAGCCTGCGCGAGAACTGCGTGGTCGGCATCACCGCCAACGAGGAGCACACCCGCAACATGGTGCTGAACTCGCTCGGCATCGTCACCGTGCTGAAGCCGCTGCTCGGCTACAAGCAATGCGCCGAGATCGCGCGCGAGGGCTACAAGAGCGGCAAGTCGCTGCACCAGATCGTGGTGGTCGAGCGCAAGCTTCTGACGCAGGAAAAATGGGACGAGATGTTCTCGTTCGAGCGGTTGATCAATCCGGATTTGCTTGGGTAGCTCATCCGCAGCTCTCGCCTCGTCATTGCGAGGAGCCCGCGACAAAATTGCTTCGCAATTTTGCGCTGGTGCGACGAAGCAATCCAGCGTCTCTCCGCGGAGGCAATCTGGATTGCTTCGCTTCCCTCGCAATGACGGAGAGGACGGATCGGTTGTACGGGAGCGGAATTCCGCATGTTGGAATTGCGGTAACCGCATCCGCAACGACGTCAAAACGCAATACTTGACAGTGGAAAGATTGCCTTGTTGGTATGGCTCCCAACCTTCAATGCGTCTGCTAACAAAGGATCGTTCCGCAATGTCCATGCCTGCTCTGTTCAAGGGACGCCTGTCGATCCCGGTGATCGGTTCGCCGCTCTTCATCATCTCGGTGCCCGACCTCGTGATCGCGCAGTGCAAGGCGGGCGTGGTCGGCGCGTTCCCGTCGCTGAACGCGCGGCCGCCGGAGCTGCTCGACGAATGGCTGGCGCGGATCACCGAAGAGCTCGCGGCCTACGACCGCGCCCATCCCGACAAGCCGTCGGCGCCATTCGCGGTCAACCAGATCGTGCACAAGTCGAACAACCGGCTCGATCACGACATGCAGCTCTGCGCCAAGTACAAGGTGCCGATGATCATCTCGTCGCTCGGCGCGCGCGAGGAGCTCAATCAGGCAGTTCACGGCTGGGGCGGCATCGTCTTCCACGACGTGATCAATCAGAAATTCGCCCACAAGGCGATCGAGAAGGGCGCCGACGGCCTGATCCTGGTCGCGGCCGGGGCCGGCGGCCATGCCGGCACCATCTCGCCGCTCGCTTTCGTAGCCGAAACGCGGAAGTGGTTTGACGGTCCGGTCGCGCTGTCGGGGGCCATCGGCAACGGCAAGGCGATCCGTGCCGCGCGCATCCTCGGTGCCGATTTCGCCTATATCGGCTCGGCCTTCATTGCGACCAAAGAGGCCAACGCGGTCGAGACCTACAAGGAGATGATCGCGGGCGCGAGCGCCGACGACATCGTCTATTCCAATCTCTTCACCGGCGTGCACGGCAATTATCTGAAGCCCTCGATCCTCGCCGCCGGCATGGATCCGGAAAACCTGCCGACCTCCGATCCCTCCAAGATGAACTTTGGCACCGACGCCTCCGGCGAGCGCGCCAAGCCGAAGGCATGGAAGGAGATCTGGGGCTCGGGCCAGGGCATCGGCAGCGTCGATGGCATCGTGCCCGCCGCCGAGATGATCGCGCGCTTCAAGAAGGAATACGACGAGGCGATCGATCCGCCGTTGTGATGGCGCTCGCGATGACCGCCATCTACCGCGTCGACGGCAATAGCGTCGTCACCAGTCCCAATGCCGCGGGGCCATGGGACCGGCGCATGCAGCACGGTTCGGCGCCATCGGCGCTGGTGACGTGGGCGGCGGAGCGCATTCCGACACAGGTCGCGATGAACGTCGCACGGGTCACCATCGACCTGATGCGCCCGGTGCCGGTGGCGCCGCTCACGATCGAGACCGAGGTTTTGCGCGAGGGCCGCAAGATCCAGCTCTGCGAGGTCAGGCTGCTCGCCGACGGCGTACAGGTCGTCGGCGCCACCGTGCTCAAGATCAAGCAACAGGCGCAGCCGCTGCCCGATGACGTCAGGGAGTTGCCGGTCACGCTGCCGTCGCCCGAGGACTCGCTGGTCGAGGACGGTCACGGCGCGACCAGCCCGTTCGCGGGCATGGTCTCGATGCGCGCCGCACGCGGCCGCTTCGGCCAGGCCGGCGCCGGTGCGATCTGGTTTCGCCTCGACCACGCGCTGGTCGAAGGCGAGGCGGTCTCGCAGGCGATGCGCGCCGTGGTCGCCGCCGATTTCTCCAACGGCACCGCCTCGACGCTCGACTTCCGCACCTGGACCTACATCAACGCCGACCTCTCGGTGAGCATGACGCGCCAGCCGGTCGGCGACTGGATCTTGCTCGATGGCAGATCCTGGATCGGCCCGGACGGCGCGGGGCTTGCGATGTCGCGGCTTGCCGATCGCCAGGGTTATTTCGGCCGCGCGGTGCAGAGCCTGGTGATCGAGAAGCGCTGAGCGTCGCGCCATGTGCCGCGCTTGCTGCCTGGACCGATTGAACGGCAGGCTTCCGCCGCCGCGGAAGGGATGCTTGGTCGTGTTCGACCATGGCATCCTGCCTGTTCACACGCCGTAGAAGATCTTGATCTCCCACAGCACCACGACGATAGCCGTGATCAACGTGACCGCGGCGACTGCACTTTCCAGGAAGCGACTCGCATATCTTACTCCGCTTCCCAGCCCCATCAGCGGTCTAGTTGATTCCCGGATTTGCCGGCAATCGCGCTGGCACCGCAGGCGCGTACTCCGTCACGCATTGTGGTGCCGAGGCCACAACGACACCGTAGAATTCCGGGGTATTTACCCAACCATCCGGTCGCGTCCGCTCCAGAAGCCTGCGCGCAGCACCTTCTTGTCGACCTTGCCGACGCCAGTCATCGGCAGCTGCTTGACGAACCGGATCTGTTTCGGCGCATGTGCGGAACCCTTACGCATTCGCACCAGATTGATCAGCTCGTCGGGATCGGGCTTTGCGCCCTCGCGCGGCACGATGATGGCCGTGACGGCCTCGCCCCATTTCTCGTCGGGGATGCCGACGACGGCGACCATCGCGACATCGGCATGTTGCGACAGCACGTCCTCGATCTCGCGCGGAAAGATGTTGAAGCCGCCGGTGACGATCATGTCCTTCTTGCGATCGAGGATGAACAGGTAGCCGCGCTCGTCCTGACGCGCGATGTCGCCGGTGTGAACCCAGCCATTCTTCAGCGTCTCGGCCGTGATGTCGGGCCGCTTCCAGTATTCCGCCATGACATGCGGCGCGCGCAAGCAGATCTCGCCGGCGTCACCGGTCTTCACCTCCTGGTCGTTGTCGTCGAGAATCCTGACCTCACAGGCCGCGATCGGGAAACCGCAGGACAAGAACAGGTCCGGCGTCCTGGGATCATGATCTCTTTTGCGCAGCACCGAGACCGGATAGCATTCGGTCTGGCCATAAAGCTGCGAAAACACCGGGCCGATGCGCTCGATGCCTTCGATCAGCCGGCTCGGCGACATCGCCGACGCCCCGTAGAGCACGAGCTCAAGCGATGAGAGATCGGTCTTTCCGAGTGCGGGATGATCGAGCAGCACATAGATCATGGTCGGCACGAACAGCGTGAAATTGATGCGCTCGCGTGCGATCGTCGCCAGCACCGCCTCGGGATCGAAACCTTTCAACATGTGCACGGTGCCGCCGCGCATCAGTGTCGGCAGCACCTTGGTGCCGGCGACATGGCTGATCGGAGCGACCGTGAGATAGCGCGCGGCGTCCGGGATCTCGAAATCGGCGAGGATCGCGCCGGCCGCGCCGGCATTCTCGCGATGATGGCGCAGCGCGCCCTTGGACTTGCCGGTGGCGCCGCCGGTGTAGTTCAGCGTGGAGAGATCGTCGAGACCAGCGAGGCATTGCGCGCTGGCATGTCCTGCGCCCTCGATCGCCTGCAGGAGGTCCACGCCGTAGTCGGCCGGCCCCATGGTGAAGACTGCCTTGAGCCGCATTGCTTTCGTGGCGAGTTCTCCACCGCGATCACGGAAGGCGGCCACATCGACCACCAGCACTTCGGCCTCGGAATCGTCGAGCTGAAACAGCTGGTCCGCCTCCGATCCCAGCGGATGCAGCCAGGTGATGCAGCATCGCGACAATTGCGCGGCGACGCCGGCGCACCAGGTGTCGGCGCGGTTCGCGGTGAGGAAGGCGACGCGCGCGCCGGGCTGCAGGCCGAGCCGCACGAACACGCCCTGGATTCGTCCGATCAGGTTGAGCGTGCCTTGATAGCTCAGCGATCCGCCGGGCCAGGCGAAAGCAGTGCGGCCGGGATAGCGCGCCAACGCCCGTAGCGTCTGCGCACAAGTCGGGGACGATGCGTGGAGCGGATCGGACATATGTTTCCTCGTTGCTTTGTCATCGGCTTCTCACGTGCCAATGTTGCCGATGACGCTAGCACAGAGAATGCGGCATGGAATTGCAAACCCGGCGCGCGGAGCCAAGAGTGATCAGGAGGCATGATTGACATCCGATCGACTGCAACGTTTTCGCGATCGTCTCTGCCTGCCTTTGATCGCGGCGCCGATGTTCCTGGTATCGGGTGTCGAGCTCATGGTCGCGGCCTGCCGCAATGGGGTCATCGGCAGCTTTCCCACCGTGAATTGCCGCAGCACGGAACAGCTCGACGAATGGTTCACCGAAATCGCAACGCGGTTGCGGCGGCACGAGGACCAAACCGGCCGCAAGGCCGCGCCGCTTTGCCCGAATTTGATCGTGCACCGCTCCAACGCGCGGCTGGAGCAGGATCTCGCCGTGTTGCTCAAGCACAAGCCTGAGATTGTCATCACCTCGGTCGGCTCGCCGGCGCCGGTGTTGAAGCCGCTACACGATGCCGGCGCATTGGTGCTGGCGGATGTCGCCTCCATCCGTCACGCCGAACGCGCGGCGGCGGCAGGCGCGGACGGACTGGTGCTGCTCACCGCGGGGGCGGGCGGACAGACCGGCTGGCTCAACCCGTTCGCCTTCGTCCGCGCGGTGCGCGCATTCTACGACGGCATCATCGTGCTCGCCGGCGGCATCAGCGATGGCCGCGCGCTGCATGCGGCCCAAGTGCTCGGCTGCGATCTCGGCTACATGGGCACAAAGTTCATCGCGACGCGCGAGAGCATGGCGGACGAACGCCACAAGCAGATGCTGGTCGAGAGCAGCGCCGACGACATTCTGCTCACCACCGCGTTCACGGGCTTGCAGACCAGCATGCTGAAGCCGTCGATCGTCGCGGCCGGGCTCGATCCTGATCAGCTGCCGGCACGCGGCGCCATCGACATCGGCAAGGACATCGACGT
Organism: Bradyrhizobium sp. RDM12; assembly: GCF_051917485.1. Lineage (NCBI taxonomy): Bacteria > Pseudomonadati > Pseudomonadota > Alphaproteobacteria > Hyphomicrobiales > Nitrobacteraceae > Bradyrhizobium > Bradyrhizobium sp. RDM12. The sequence goes on along the minus strand of NZ_CM133064.1, from coordinate 354,231 downwards.
CGCCGCACGCGAGAGCCGCCCCAAACGTTGGCGTGACATCTGGAGCGGCGGGCATTCGACGTCGGGCGTCACCGACGTGATGGCAGTCGACGATCTCGTGGCGCGAACGGCCGCCGAATACCGCGACGCTGGCGGGCGATAGCGTTCCGCGCCGCCCGGCACGGTTAATCCCGCATGGCTCCGCAAGCCGGCACTTAACGGCAGATTAACCATCGCCCGCCAAGAATCCCCTCACGGCCGCCAATCAGGACGAGAGGGACAGGCAATGGATTTCGATTTTCTCAACAGCAAGACAGCCGCAACGGTGGACGAGATCCGCGTCCGCGTCGCACACGCGCTGGCCCGCCACCCGCTCTGCCGCAATGTCCGCTTCGACATCCTCAGCGTCCCCCGCACCCGCCGGGGCGGCAATTGGACGGTGACGCTGCAATCGGTCGAGCCGCGCGCCGTCTGGGAGGCTTCTGAGATTGTCGCCGACATCCAGGACGCCTACGATCTGGCCGCAGTTGCCTGATTTCATTTGGTTTTGGGGCTTGTCGTTGCAGGCAGGGCGATTGTCGCTGCAAAGGCACACTCAAGCCTTAATTCGTGCCCTTTTCCCGGGCACCGTTGACAACATCGTGAAGGGGTCCTTCCGGAGAGACGATTGTCCAGAGCGATCACCATCATTGTGCTGACCTGTTTCCTCGTCCTCGGTGCCGCCACCACTGCCATTCTCGGCCGCGACAGCGTGCCCAGCGTCAGCGCCGAGATGATCACGCAGGCCCCGGTCAAGCCGGTCGCCGCCAACCGCGCCGCCAAAGCGGACCGGCTGGTTCCGACACTGGCATTGGCCTCGGCCGCGATCGATCCGGTGCAGGTTCCCGCCGACAAGCTGTCCCAGGCCCCCGTGCTGATCGAGCCGCTGCGCCAGGCTTTTGCTGCGGCCACTCCGTCCGATTTCCCGATGTCCAAGACAAGTTCATCGACAAATTCATCGCAGAGCGCGAGCGAGGCGCCCGCTGCGGCGGAAACCACCGCCGCCATCGAGGCTGCACCGAAGCCGAAGGCCGTCGCGAAGCCGCAGCCGCAAAAGACCTATTCACTGCTCTCCGACGGGCAGATCGCCGGTATCAGGGATCGCCTGAAGCTGTCGTCGTCGCAGGAATATTACTGGCCCTCGGTCGAGTCTGCGCTGCGCAACGTCGCCCGCAAGATCTCGGCAAACAGGCTCTCCAATCCCAACGGGCCGAACGTGCAGATCGATCCGAACTGCGATGAGGTTCAGCAGCTGAAGTCCGCCGCAATGCCGCTGCTGTTCCAGCTCCGTGACGACCAGAAGGAAGAAGTGCGCAAGCTCGCCCGCATCATCGGGCTCGAGAAGGTCGCGCAGCAGATCTGACGCGAGGTTCCCGCTCCGGAACTGTTTGAATCAGGAACATCTAGCAATCGAGAGGCGTTGCACGCTCCAAAGAGGGAGTTGACCAATGCGCGCCTCGACAGCCTATTTCGTCGGCGCCGGATCGATCGTCGCCGCCATTGCGATTGGTCTCGGCGGTGGCATCGTCGCCGGCAATATCATGCACCCGATCGCGCCCAAGCAGGGCCCGGACACCAGCAAGACGGAGCGGCGCGCCGATGTCGTAACGACGACCAGTGCGCCGTCGGAGCGCGTGCAATATCTCACCGGCTCGCAAAGCTTTGGTGCGATGATTGCCGCGCCAGCGCAAGCGCAGGGCGAAGCCAAACCGGATTCCAAGCCCGACTCCGGGAGCGCCCAAGCCAATTCTCAACCGACAGCGCCGCCGTCTCCGCGGACCGCAGCAGTCGAACCGCCAAAATCCGCCTCGTCGTCCCAGTCAGAGACCAAGTCAGTCGAACAAAAGCCGTCGACCGAGCCCGGGTCGTCTTCCGACAACGCCTATGCCAAAGCCAGGGATGCTGATGTGAAGCGCGCCGCGTCGGAGCGGCGGCGATCGGAGCGGCGCGAGCGCTGGGCCGAGCGCCATCGCTATGAGCAGCGCGATGCACCTGCCGTGCGCGATCAGACGAATTGGGATGATATCGCGCGCAGCGTCCGCCAGGATCCTGATGCGCGCGACTATGCCAGCCGTCCTCGCGGTGGTTTCCCGCAGATCAGGCTCTTCGACGCCGATGACGACTAACAGCTGACACGTTCGCCGCCGCGCACGCGAACGTGAGCGGCGGGTTCGTTCTACGGCAGCGCCTGCCTCGCTCAGCCGCCGTGCGACTCCACCACCTTGCGGCAGCTGTCCGAAAGCCTGGTCTTGTTCTCGCGCAGGCAGGCATTCATCTGCGGCGGCTTGCCGACGTGCTCGGCGCAGAATTTGCTGGCGTCGCCGCGGCAGGCCATCTGCTCCTGCGGCGTGGGGCCGGATTGCGCCGTGGCAGGCAGGGCGGCGGCAGTGAGCAGCAGCGCGGCAGGAACTGAAATCTTCATAAAGCACCTCTTGGAATAGTGATGAGTCCCGCTCGGGATCGGGCGCGCCGGACCATCTCGCGGAGATCCATGGCCGGTCCATGCCATGTTCATGGCATCGGCTCGCCGGCTCGAACGCCGCACCCCCATCTTCATGGCATGTCTTGGTACGACGTCTTTTGCCATTGAGGTTGCACGTCGGCTGCGAGACCCGGTGATTGCATCGGGCGCCGAACGGGAAGCAGGAGAGCAAGATGTCGAGAAAAATGGGAGCGCTGAGCGCCGGGCTGACGATGATGATGCTGGCGGGTGCGGCGATGGTGTCGCTGGGCACGGGCCCGGCGCAAGCGGTGGTCCATTGCAAGACGGTCGGCGTGCCCAAGGGATGCGTGGTGCGGCCGGACGCAGCGGTGGTGGTGGCGCCCGGAGCGCCGGTCGCGGCTGCGGCGGTGGCAACGCCCGGCGTCGGTGCGCCTGGTGTCGGCGTTCGCGCCGGTACGCCGATGAATCGCGGCGGCCCGGTCAATCGCGTCGGCGTGCGCTGACGGTCCCTTTCCATTGAGTTGATTGCATTCTTTCGGGCCAAGGGAGCTTGCGAACGAACCCCCGTCCTCCGCAGGCGCATCATCCCGCCCGATCCCTCTCTCCGTGCGCCCCATGCGCCCGGGGAGGGGGCTTTTCAGCCGGTGGCAGCGTCGCTATCGGGAAAGACCTGCGGCAATTGCAGCCGCACCCGCGTTCCGGAAGTATCCGAGCGCAGATCGAGCACGGCGCCGCAGCGCGTGGCGCGGCTTCGCATGTTGCGCAGGCCGCGCGCGGTCTGGCTCGTGCCTGCGGCCTCGTAGTCGTCACCTGGCGCAAAGCCGCGACCGTCGTCGGCGACACTGATCACGCCGTACGGCCCCTGGCCGTCGTCGCGCGTCTCGATGGCAACCGTGATGTGGCGCGCGGCGGCGTGCTTGACCGCATTGGTCACCGCCTCGTCCAGGATGCGCACGATCTGGATGACATGCCATGGCCTGAGCTCGGGGTGCAGCGGCAGGCCCTGCGGTGTCGCCACGCGCCAGCCGAGCGCGATGTCATGCGGCCGCAACTGCATCGCGGCGCGCTCGCGCCAGGAGCCGAGCGCGAGCATGAGGTCGCCGCCGATGTCGTCCATGGAATCGATCACGAGGCGCAGATCCTTCAGCGCGGCGCGCGCCGCATCGGTGATGGTCGCGCCCTCCTGCCCGCGCTCGGAAAGCGCGACGATGCTGATCAGCTGGCCGCCGAGGCCGTCATGCAGGTCGCGCATCAGCCGCGTACGCTCGTTGGCGAGGGCGGCGGCCCGGGCGCGCGCCTCCTCGCGGGCAAAGCTCGCCTTCAGCCGCTCCTCGGCCTCGCGCACGCGGGCGACGAGCTGGCCGGCAAAGCTGTCGACCTGATTCAGCGCGCGGGCGAAACGCCAGGTGAGCCCGGCGCCGATCGCGACCAGCATCGCCGAATAGGACAGGCGGGAGACGAAGGTGCGTTCATTGGGCACGATCTCGAATACCGACAGCATGTCGTGGACCCAGCAGGTGAGCACGATTGTCACGGCGCAGCCGATCGTGAAGCTCGCGGCATCCTGCCGCCGCACCAGGGCCGCCGCGGTGATACAGGCCATCAGGAACAGGCTGATCCCGACAGTGGGGATACCCAGCAACAGGAACAGGATGCGCGGCAGCGGCGGACCAGCAATCAGGCCAACCACGAACACGGCCACCCCCGGCACGAACAGCAGCATGCCGTAGCGAGGCCAACGCCAGCCAAAGAACAACACGCCAAAGACGACGATCAGCGCGCTTTCGATCGGCGCCGACGCGAGCAGCACCCCGGCGAGCCGGGACACGGTGGCCGGCGGGACCGGAGGCGGCATGAATGCCTGGATCACGCCCAGCACCATCGCGGCCGCCAACACGCCATAGACCGGCTCGCGCCGCCGCATCAGCCACATGATCGCAAGGATGACGGCGAGGATCGATTGCCAGGCTGAGAACGCCACCGGCAATGTGACGAACAGCAGCGTGCGGGTCTCGAAGGCTGGACGCAGGGCGGCGTCCGGCCCGACATAGACCGTGTCGAGAAAGCCCTTCAGCGGCCCCCACACGAACAACCGCACCGTGATCGCGTTGCTGCCGTCATGCAGCAGCGAGGAAGGGATGGCGGCGATCTGCGGTGTGTTGCGGTCCGGCCGGTTGGAGTTGGCGTCGCGGCGGGAGTCGAGCACGACAACGCCGTTGACGGCGACCTCCACGGCGTTGCTGAAGCGCGGCAGGAAGACGGACCATCCGGCATCGCCGCTTTTGAAGGTGAAGGTACCGGTGTAGAGCGGAGGGTCGGCAAGCGAATAACGTGACGACGTGAAATGCGGCAGCGTCACGGGGCGTGTTATGCCGTTCTCGTTCAGTGAAAATCCGTTCAGCGCGAAATCTTCGGGGTCGCTAGGCTGGAGCAACCGTAGTCCGAGGATGGTCGCCATCACGATCAGCGCCTGAAGCAACAGATAAGGCACGAGGCGCGACATGAGCAGCCGGCGCCCGGTGCGCGTGGGTGCCTTCGCGGTAATCTCGCTCACAGCTTGATCAGGCCCTGCTGCACCGCCTCGAACACGGCTTCGCTCCGCGTGTGCACCTCGAGCTTGCGATAGATGTTCTTGATGTGGCCGGGCACGGTCTGCCTGGACAGGCCGAGATGGCTCGCGATCTCGGCGTAGCTGAAGCCCTTGGCGATGCCCCAGAGAATGTCGATCTCGCGTGGCGTGAGTTTTGCGGTGTTGAGCGCGGGCCCGGGCGGCGGTTCCGCCGAGTTCTGCGTTCGCCGTACGATGAAGCGCGCGATCGAGGCCGAGATCGGCGAATGCCCGGCGACCAGATCGCGCACGGTGGTGGCGATGTCGGTCGGGAAGGCGTCCTTGAGCAGATAGCCGGTGGCGCCGACGGTGATGGCGGAGATCACGCTTTCCTCGTCGCCGAGCGCGGAGATCACCATGATCTCGGTGTCCGGAAAGCGCTGTCTTGTCTCGCGGATCAGCTCGATGCCATGGCCGTCGGGCAGCCGCAAATCGGTCAGCAGCACGCGCGGCGCGCTGACGGCAAGCGCACTGCGGGCCTCACCGAGCGAGGCGGCCGTGCGCACTTCGTAACCAGCCTTCACCAGCGCGTCCTGAAGACGCCAGCAGGTCGGTGCGTCGTCTTCGACGAGGAGGATGGTGATGGCTTCACCGGTCTCGCCCTGGTCCGTCATGATCGTGGTCCCGGCCGCGTGTCCTCCGCGGCGCGCGCGGCAAGCTTAGCCGCGGCGCTGCGGGCGCGACACCCATAATCATGGGGGCGGGGGCGCTGGCAACCGCTGGAGGCGGATCGTCGCCGTTCCGCTGTTGTTTTTGTAGAACTGGACGCGGCGGCCCTGGACCGGCAAGAGCCAGCGCGGCGCGAAGCGTGTGGAGATAAACCGCGGAAAAAGCTGGACCGCGTCGTTGACGTAGAAAAACAGCTCGCCGGCCTCGGGCGCCTCGAATTCCGCGACAAACAGCTCGGACAATCCCTGTTTGCGCCAGAGCGCGCGCGCCGCCGGAAGTGCAGCGGCCGGGATCGGCTCGAAAGCTCCGAACGGCTTCCAGGCGCGACTCAATTCGCTGCCTTGTGTCTTGAACTCGGCGGAGTCCTCGACGTGAATCGGGTAGTTGTTCTTGCTCTCGTCCTCATAGACCGGCACGGTCGCATGGAGCCGCCGCGGCAACTCGTTCGCGGGCAGTCCGTTGATGGCCTGCAACGGCAGATCGTAGGATCCGCGCGCGCCGATCCGCACGACCGGCTGGAACCAATCGGCGCCCTGCAGCCGCAGGATCGGGACGGCGAGGCGGTGGGTCGGATCCGGCGGAGTCTTGAAGCCGTTTAGGCCGGTCATGATGGTGCGGTCGAACCACGGATCGGCCATCTCGATCCAGACGCGGTATTTGCGACCCTTCTCGACGGCGAGGCCGCTTGGCCAGCAGAAATCGCTGACGTCGAACAATTCGCCGTCGCGCGCCGCCACCGGCATGTCGCCGACGGCACGCGTCGATGCGCTGCTCTTGCAGAAATCGCCGACGCCCGCGCGCCAGTCGAGATAGCCGCGCGACAGCAACAGCAGAGCGGAGCCGAAAATGGCGGCGAGGAAAACCGCCGGCATCAACACGTTGGTGAAGGCCATGCGCACCGGCCAGGCATGCAGCCGCATCCAGCGGCCGATTGCGAGCAACCAGCCGGATTTGCTGACCCGGCTTCGCGATGCCATCCGGTCGGGCCGGTACCAGGCGAGCCGTGCGCGCTCCTGAATGCTGTCACGCAGCGCCGCATTCCTGTTCCACGCGATCAGGATGATGATGACGAGAACCGTGGTGACGGTGGGATAATAGAGCGCGATCGCAAACCATGGTGCCGCGTAGGACGGCAGGACGCTCGCGAGCAGATCGGCGAACGGCTTGACGACGGTACCGGTGCCGTTGTCGATCGCCGTGATCCATTTGAGCAGGGTAGTGCCCTCAAGCCAGTGCGCCTTGGACGAGCCCACGAGGGAGCGGGCAATCCAGGGCCATGCGGCGAACATGATGAGTGCGATCAGCAGCGAGAAATAGGCGAAGCGGCGCCACCACACCGTGTCGAGAACCTGCCGCGTCATCTCGGGATTCGGCGGGCTCATCGCCATGAAGGCGTCGGCTTCGGCCGCCCTGTGATCGTCGCCTTCTCGCTTCGCGTAGGCGGACCTCATGGCCTTGCGCGTTTCGTCCCGCGTCAGCGGCAGCACCTGTCCATCCGGCAGCAGCACCCTCGCATTTGCGGGAAGCATCAGCGGCGCGTAATTGTCGCATCCGTGCAGCATGCGCTCGACCACGCCGAAGTGCACCACCGGCGGTCCGCCATCTTCAACGCGGTCGTGGATCGGCCGCGGGCCGTAGCGGTACAGCACGCCGGCGCCGCTACGCGAATCGTGCATCGGCCCGATCGCCGACTGGTACTCGCGGAAGCGCGCGATCGTTCCGTCCTGGAAGCGGAGCTGGTTGCCGAGCTGCTCGGCCATCCACACCAACGGCACGAAGGACAGCGAGGATTCCTGGATAGCCGCCGCCGATGTCGGAATGGGAGCCGGCGAACCAGACCTCCTTGACGATCTGATCCTTGGCAAGGTCGGCCTGGTCGATGCGCAGGGGATGGAAGGTGGTGCGTTCGTCGTCGAGCGCGAGCGCATGGCAGGCGTGTTTCACCTTGTCGGAGAGCTGGTAGTTTCGGAACGAGATCGGCCAGATCGCCCAGTCGATCGCGACACGGAGCTCCTCGATCGGCACGCCGAACGCCTCGACCGTGTCGAACAGTCCGAGGAATTCGATCTTGACCTCCTTGCGGCCGTCCATGGCCTCGCGGACGCTGGCATAAGAACGATGCCGGAAAACGAGATCGTAGAGATAGATCAGCACGTCGCGGATCCACCGAACGACCCAGATCGTCGGCAGGCTGCGATAGCCGACCGAGTGCTTGCGATACTCCCGCCATGCGGCCATCGTATTACGCTGCATCTCCGCATGCGACACGGCGACCTTGTCGATCACCGCGGGCACGAGGCCCTGGCTCGCGATCAGGGCTGCCAGCGTCCGCGCGGTGAAGGCGCCGCGGCTGAAGCCGAAGATGTAGATCTCGTCGCCCTCGCGCCAGTTCCAGCACAGGAAGCGATAGAGCTTGCGGACGTTGGCGGGCACGCCGATGCCGGTGGCGCCGTCGAGCGCGGCGAGCGGCGCCCAGCCGGCGGTGCCGACGCCCTTGATGTAGTAGGCGATCTGGTCGGGCCTGGTGTGGTCGAGCGCCTCGTAGAGACGCCAGACGCTGGATTCCTGGGTGGTGAAGGCGTTGCCGGTGCCGTCGGCGAACAGCACCAGCTTGCGCGGCGGATGTGCGTCGGTTGCATTCTCTGCGGCATCCGGATGATCGTGCGTATGGTCCGGTCTGGCAGGACCGCCATGCAGCGCCGCGTCCTGGTGCGTCATGGACTCCTCCGAAAATTCAGTTGGGGATGCCTTGAGCCCCGCTTGGGTGGCATCCTTCAAATTCAATCAGTGGTTTGATCGTGAAGTAATGGATGTATTTCGCCCACAATCGCGCTGAGGCAGCAAGCAGGATTGCGCCGTCTTGCTCCGGCCGTCTATGATCTCCGCCACAATCGGCAAAAGAAATGCCGGCGCGGGGCAAGGAGGGCTGCGTTCGCAGCTGCTGGAGGATGGGTTAGCACCTGCCGAAGCTCGAAGAGCGAAGGCGGAGCGCGTAACCCCCCTACAAAATCTCCACATTCGGCGGCGGATATCGCCGCGCCAGCATCGACAGCGACAGGCGCCGTTCGTCCACCGGCAGCTCCAGCCAGGCCAGCACCAGCGGTCGCTTCCAGTCGCCGACGCCAAACTCCATGTCGACCCATTTCTGCGGCTCGGGCCGGTCGAGGCCGCGGACCCAGACGAAATAGCGGGGCAGCTCGCCCGCGTCGGTGTCCGTCGTGGGTCTCCTGGCCATCACTTGCTCACTGCCTCGACACGCGTTGTCGCCAGGATATAGGTAGCGCTACGGCAAAGTCGAACGCGCGGCCCGCGCTACTGCAAAGCCACGAACCGGCGGGACGCTTGGATCCAGAGCACATGGATGAAACTGTGGTCGAGGCTTGGGGTGATGCGTCGCAGGTGATGACGCGGCTGGTCGGCGCCTGGTCGTTCGACCGGGTCATCGACGGTCAGGGAGCATGCAGGGACTCGCGACCTTCGCGCCATTGGATGCGGAGCGCCTCGCCTATCGCGAGCAGGGACGCTTGACGCTCCAAAACGGGATCGAACTTGAAGCGGAGCGAGAGTACATCTTCCGCAAGCACGACCGGGGATTCGAGGTCTTCTTCAAGGAGAAGCCACCGCGGCTATTCCACTCCATCTCACTCTCTGCATCGGATGATGGAGCCTTGAACGGAAGCGCCAGCCATCTGTGCAGCCCCGATCATTATCAGTCGACCTACACCTTCCACCCCGATGGCGGCTTTGTCGTCCGCCATGTGGTCTCGGGCCCACACAAGGATTACACGATGATCACCGCCTACACGCGGGTCGCGCGAGGCACCGTTTGCAACGATCTGCACGATACTGCCGCTGATAGCGCCATTTCATCATTCGGCGTTTGGTGTGAAGGTGGTGGTTGAGGATTACGTTCATTCTGACGTCAAGTTTTTTTGCAGTGATCGCGGTCGGGCTGAGCTGTTACGGAGTCGCCGTGGTTGCAATAGTCGCCGCCGTGCGGATCGCTTTTGGCGGCTGAGTAGCGCGCATGTGGAGCGAGCAATCTGACGGGGGCGGCTCAGCGTGATAAACGGCAACGAACATCACTCTATCCCGACTGCAGGCCCTCGGCGGGATAGACCACCATTCCATCGTTGCGAACGACCGCGCCGGGTGTCAGGCTCGCCTCATCGACATGCGATTTCCCGAGAATGTGCATCACTTGCTCGCCTGCGGCGAGAAGGTAGTCGGCGATGATCCGGCGGTGGCAGCGCCACCAGACCGCTTCTGCGCACATGACAACGCACCGCTGATCCGCGCCACGTTCCCGCAGCCGCGCCAAGCCGGCGGCGAAGGGGGCCGTCAGGGCGTAGTCCGCATAGTTCCGAAAGCTGCGCACCTGCCAATAGGTGTTGGGCGAAAGCTCGGCGGCGCGCGACTTCCCCGGCGGCCCCCGAGTTCGGCGATATGCTCGTAGCCGATCTGCCAGGGCTCTAGCGTTCCCGGCAGTGTTTCCTGATTGAACTGCGGATTGATGCGCGACCGCGGTATCGACCTCACGTCGATAACGAGGTCGATTCCGGATTCCCGCAAGAGATCGACAAATTCGACGATCGTCCTGGTCGAGTGACCTATGGTGAAAAAGACGTTCGTGTCATCGCTCCAACGGACGAATCCGCATGATGAGCCGGCATCGCCGTGGACTCTAGGCGCGAGATTCCAAAATCAAAAGCGCTGGTTGTCGGCAGAATCTTGCGCTTTCGAGGAACTGACAGGGGGCGCGGCGGTTGGGATGCTCATGCCGCGAAAATATTCACTGCGAGGACTGCCTGCTTTACACTTTTCCGGCGGCATCGGGGCGAGCAACCGTGCCGAAGAACTTCAAGATTCATGATCGGGTGAGCTGGAATTCCGAGGCGGGACGCGTCAGCGGCACGATCACCCGCGTGCATACTCGCGAGTTCAAGGTCAAAGGCTATACGCACCATGCGAGCCCGGACGACCCACAATACGAAATCAAGAGCAGCAAGACGGATCATATCGCCTTCCACAAAGGTTCCGCGCTCACCAGGCTTGGCGACGGACGTCCCCATGCCAGGCGTACCCGATGACGGAGCTGCGGCTGCGATGCGAAAATGAGCCGGGTTTCAAGATGGTCAAATGGACCGCGGGGATCGAATTCGTGCACGATTTCGCTGATCTCGGCGCGGGCGCGGGCGGCTATAATGAGGACCATGAGTTCTATGGTTATCGTATGCCGATCTGACCGCCTTGAGCCGACGAACCTGCTTGTGACCACATAAGGGACCTACGCATGTCGCGAGAAAACTCCGATACCTCCAGCGATTCAAGCCAGCGTCAACGCGCCTTGGCTAGATGGGAAAACGAAGGAGGCGCCGGGCCCGAGGGTCCCGCCACGGTTTCATCCGACAACGCGCGCACTCCAGTACCGGAATTGACCAATGCCGAACTCGTGACGTTGCGCATCCGTGTCATCGCTTTGGAGAATCTGATGATTTCTCTGCTTGCGACAGCATCGGAAGACCAGCTTCGATTGGCTCGCGAAATGGCAGGCTATATCTCCCCACGACCCGGCTTTACCCAGCACCCACTGACCATTCATGCGGCGGCCCACATGATTGATCTTGTGGAGCGCGCTGGCTATTTTCGAGACTTTAAATCTTGATGGGGGCGAACGAGAGCCGAAGTCTTCGTCGGTGATCACGACCTGAAGTTGGATTGATCTCAAAGAGAGATAAAATCGCCACAGCAGCGATGCTTGGTGCCCCTGGCCGGCAATTGCTTAGCACTATAACCATCTGAAATTGAAGTCACTTTTATCGTTGGTTGCTGCCGATACCAGCACAAATACCAGCAAGATGACGCGCGGTATTCGCCGACAAAAATAAAACAGGCTTCCCGCAGCGGACACGCCTATGCCGTTCCAGACGCCACTATCGCCCCGACCGGAATCGAACCCGACCTGACCCGAAATGCCGACGGCATCGACAAGACATAATTCGCGAGGTCGAAGGGAGGTCTTCTCATGAGTATTGGAGCGTGTGGGGAAGCTGAGAGAAGCAACAGGCGAGGGTGGGGAGCCGGAGTCACTTTAGCGGAGCTCGGCACTCGGCTGATCGCCAAGAGACTGGAGAACCATAATCGGCAAATGTAGGTTCGACCCCCACTCTCTCCGCCAGCCGCCCGATTTTGTGCGCGAACCTACGATTTATCGACTATTTCGCGCTCGATAACGCCCTGTGGCCTCGACGCTTGCGCGGGCGCAATAATGCAGGACGCCCACACAATTGTGGCTCAGGCCCAGAATGCAATCATGCGATCAGTACGGCCGGATATTTTTGGTACGAAGGGCCGCTTATGGCGCGAAGCAGCCGTTCGCGGGATTGCCCGTTCATAGGGGCCGGCTCAGCCAGTCGTCCACCCGGACTTCTGAGTTTGATGCTGTGGACGGCGCCCACTGTGGGCATCCAGGTGCATAGGGTGGTTGCGTTGGAGCGGATCACATTGCGGGGAGCCGTCCATTCCGATGCATGGCTCTGCGACACACTGCTGCCGTCACCAGACGCCGACGTAACTCCAGACTCTCAGCATTACACCGGAGAGCTTGGTTGGGCGATACGCAGAATTCGTCATATTAAGGTATGAGCGGAACACTACGAAGCGACGAGTGGTACCGTCGGCATCAGCGCCCTAGGTTGTCATCGAGATATCGCGAAGGCGATTTCGGTGGTCTCCGAGGAGTAGGGAATGGATTTTGATCCGGTTTTCTCTCGCGATTGCAATTTGGCTGGGTGATTGGCTGGCACATTCTGTTGCCGGCATTCACGGTGGGAGCTTCAGCATTCATTGCCGTTCTTGAAGGATTCCATCTAGCGACCGGACGTGACGTTTATCTTCGCGTCTCGATGTTCTGGATCAGGATTTTTTCGATCGCCTTCGGCATGGGAGTGGTCACCGGCGTCGTCATGCCGTTCCAGTTCGGTACTAACTGGAGCCGTTACGCGGACGCGACCTCGAATGTTCTTGCGCCGCTCTTTGCCTTTGAAGATCTGACGGCATTTTTTCTCGAGGCGGCGTTTCTCGGCGTGTTGCTGTTTGGGCGAAGGCTAGTGCCGCCCTGGGCGCATTTCGTTGCAGCGCTGATGGTGGCGATGGGGACATTATTCTCGTCGTTCTGGATCCTGTCGGCCAATAGCTGGATGCAGACGCCGGCCGGCTACGAGATCATCGACGGCCGTTTCTTTCCGGTCGACTGGTTGCAGATTATTTTCAATCCTTCGTTTCTTTCCCGACTAGGTCATACAGTGGTCGCCTTCTTCATCACGACGAGCTTTGTCGTTCTCGGGGTCGGCGCCTATCTGCTTCGGCGCGGGCGATTTGTGGAAGAAGGCGGCACCATGTTGTCAATGACGCTGTGGCTATTGACCGCTCTGGTGCCGCTGCAGATGTTTCTGGGCGATCATCATGGCCTCAATACGCTGAAGTATCAGCCCGCGAAGCTCGCGGCCATCGAGGCGCGCTGGGAAAGCGGCCGGACCGTACCTTTGACGCTGTTCGCGATCCCCGACGAAAAGAGCGAGAGCAACCATGCGGCGATCGAGATTCCCGGACTGGGGAGCTTGATCCTGACCCACAAGGTCGATGGCGAGATCAAAGGGCTCAAAGATTTCCCCGCTGACCAGCGGCCGCCTGTCGCGATACCGTTCTTTGCTTTCCGCATAATGGTCGGATGCGCGATGTTGATGCTGGGCATCGTGCTGCTCGGCGGATGGCTGCGCTGGCGCGGTCGGCTCACCGACACACCGCTGTTTCTGCTGCTGTGTCAGCTCGCACTCCCGATCGGATTCATTGCCGTTATCGCGGGCTGGGCCGTGACCGAGGTCGGACGCCAGCCTTGGACGGTCTATGGCCTGCTTCGAACGGCGGCTTCCGTCTCGCCATCTTTGGCTGGCCGCGACGTGGCGATTTCGCTGCTCGCCTACATGGCCGTCTACCTCTTTATGTACCCTTCCGGTTTGTTTCTCATGCTGCGCGTCATCCGCACCGGTCCAGCGCCGACCGCCGAAGGGCATGCGACGATCGAAGCTGGACGACCCCAGGCGCCGGTGCTGGCGGGAGCAGGCGTCGCAGGTGGAAGCGAACGATGATTCAAGTTCTGGACTTCGTACCGATCTGGACGCTGATACTGGCCTTGGCCGTATTTTTCTACGTCCTGCTCGACGGTTTTGACCTCGGCGTCGGGATTCTCTATGGGTTCGCGCCGGACACCACCGCGCGCAACACGATCATGAACTCGATCGCGCCGATCTGGGATGGCAATGAAACCTGGCTGGTGCTGGGCGCGCTCGGCTTGCTCGCGGCTTTCCCGCTGGCGTTCGCCATCATCATTCCGGCGGTCTATTTTCCGGTTCTCGTGATGTTGCTGGCGCTGGTGTTTCGCGGCGTGGCGTTCGAATTCCGCTTCCGCGACGCCGAACACAAGACATTTTGGGATCAAGCCTTCAATTACGGATCTGGTGTCGCAACCTTCGCGCAGGGTGTAGTGCTTGGCAGCTTCATTCAGGGATTTCAGGTCAGCGGGCGGGTGTTTTCCGGCACTACGTTCGATTTCGTGACACCTTTCTCAATCCTGACTGGGATAGCTTTATTGTTTGGATATGGACTGCTCGGCGCCGGCTGGCTCATTCTCAAGACGGAAGGCGATCTTCAGGATATGGCCCGCCGTCAGGGCAGTGTTTGCCTGATCGGCGTCTTGGCGGCGATCGCTATCGTTAGCGCCTGGACGCCGATCATGAATCCGGCGATCGCCTCACGCTGGTTCAGTTTTCCCAACATACTGTTTCTGGCGCCAGTTCCCATAGCGACAGCTGTTGTCGCGCTCGTCGCGTGGCATGCGTTCCACGCCCGCTCGGAGATTCTACCGTTCGCCGGCGGCATAGGCCTTTTCGTGCTGTCCTTTGCGGGAATTGCCATCAGTCTCTATCCGATGATCGTGCCCAACCACTTCACTTTGTGGGAGGCGGCGTCGTCGGACCGTACCCAGGCGTTTCTCCTAGTCGGCGCGCTCGTGCTGCTGCCAATCATCCTGATGTATACGACCTGGTCCTATTGGGTGTTTCGCGGCAAGGTGCGCGCCGACATCGGTTATGACTGAAGCCGCAGCAGAATCCATCGCTGGTGTCAGCTGGCCCTGCAGCTAGGGCCCTCTCGAGGGAGTTTTGAAATGGACCGTCGCGATATGCTCTTTGGTGGAGTTGTCACTACATTCGGATTGGTCGCTGGCAGCCCGGGTCCGGTCCTGGCCGCGACCCACGAAAATTCATCGCCGGCGGCCGTGGAACACAGAACTGAAACGGACAGCCTCGGCGAAGTAGACGTCCCCGCGGACAAGCTTTGGGGCGCTCAGACCCAACGTTCACTCGAACATTTCAGCATTGGAACGGATCTCATTCCGCGTGAGATGATCACTTCTTATGCCATCTTGAAAAAAGCCGCTGCCAACGCGAACTATTCCGAAGGGCGGCTCGGCGGTTTGCAACACCAGCTCATCGTTCAGGTTTGTGATGAGATTCTCGCCGGTCAGCATCAAAATATGTTCCCACTCTATGTGTGGATGACCGGTAGCGGAACGCAATTTAACATGAACGTGAACGAAGTGATCTCGAACCGCTGTTGTCAACTCGCGGGGACCGCGCTCGGCAGCAAGAAGCCGGTACATCCAAACGACGACGTCAACATGTCACAGTCGTCGAACGACTCGTTTCCGTCCGCCATGTATATGGCGGCTGCGATTAACGTAAAGCAGCGTTTAATGCCGGCTGTGACCGCGCTGCATGATTCGATTACCGTGAAGTCCGACGAGTGGAAGGACATTGTCAAGATTGGCCGCACGCACATGCAGGACGCAACCCCCATAACGCTCGGTCAGGAGTGGTCCGGGTACGCGGGCATGCTGGCAGACAATCTTGAGCGGCTTGACGACGCCCTCAAGGGTGTCTACCGCCTCGCGCTTGGCGGCACGGCAGTGGGTACCGGGCTCAATTCGACGCCCGGATTTGCGGAAGCGGCTGCCGCGCAAATCGCCACATTGACGAACTTGCCGTTTGTTACCGCGCCAAACAAGTTTGCTGTCCAGGGGGCGCACGACGCATTGGTACAGCTTTCTGGCACGCTGCGAACGCTGGCCGTATCGCTCTACAAGATCGCAAATGATATCCGCTTGATGTCTTGCGGGCCCCGCGCAGGTTTTGCCGAGCTGATTATTCCAGCGAACGAGCCGGGATCCTCAATTATGCCCGGCAAGGTCAACCCTACTCAGGCTGAAGCTCTGACAATGATTGCCACCATGGTGATGGGATACGATGTGACTACGGGCATTGGCGGGGCGAGCGGGTATCTTGAGATGAATGTCTATAAGCCTGTCATCATTCATGACATCACACATTCGATCAGGCTAATGACCGATGGCTGCACGAACTTCCGCAAGTTCTTGATCGAGGGCACGAGGCCGAATCTGAAGAAGATCAAGGAATACGTGGATCGATCGCTCATGCTGGTGACTGCTCTGTCGCCGGTCGTGGGTTATGACAAGGCGTCCAAGATCGCCCATTATGCGAGTGACGAGGATCTCACTCTCAGAGAGGCTGCCCTTAAACTCGGCTACATCTCTGCCAACGAATTCGACCGCATTGTGGACCCGAAGAAAATGATCCAGCCCTACGTAGCGCAGTGACCGGAGCGTCCGGTTAGCTCTGCATTGTTTGGCCTGCATCCGTAACTGTTGTGTCGATACTGGCGCCGTCGTGTCGCCGGGGAGAATCGGACCTCAGCACTTGAGAAGCGGGAACCGCTATAGATCGGCGGTGTCGTGTTCTATTAATGTAATCACCAACCCAGTCAGGGTTGCTCCGATGCCGAAGGTAGTTGCGCACGTGCTAACGAACATCAGAAAAGTGGCTTCCGGATTCAAGGTGGAGTTGATCAAGGTCGCAATGCCGAACGGGGTGATGTGAATTACAATCAGCGCAAAGGCGAGGCCAACCGCAACGCCCATCGCCGCGACACTGGCGTGGGCCTCCCCTAAATCAGTGGACACCTATAGCTTAGGCAGCGAGAGGTGTCAGATGACGAAGCGGCGACGACGATCTTATTCGGACGAGTACAAGCGGCAGGCAGTTGAACTGGTTTTATCGAGTGGCCGCTCGGCGAAGTCGGTATCTAAGGAACTCGGGCTTGATGGCTCGGTGCTAAGCCGATGGGTGGCGGAGCGGGGCACGGTGGCAGCCGGCGGCAGCGTCGCGGCGCCCACGCCGCAAGCGGCGCTGCCGTCGGCGGACCAGGCTGACATGATTGCGCGGTTGCAGCGGGAGAACGAACAGCTGCGGATGGAGCGCGATATTTTAAAAAAGTCGATCGCGATCTTTGCTGGACCCCGGACATGAGATTCCGCTTCATCGGAGATCGCCGCGCGGACTATCCGGTCGGGATCATGTGCCGGGTGCTCGGCGTCTCGGCCGCGGGCTACTATGCCTGGCGGTCGCGGCCGGAAAGCCCTCGGGCCATGGCCAATCGAGAACTGCTGGAGGACATCAAGCGGGTTCATGGTGATTCCCACGGTCGCTACGGCAGCCCGCGCATTCATGCCGAGCTCAAAGCCCAGGGCCATGGTGCGAGCCGAGGCCGGATCGAGCGGCAGATGCGCTGTCATGGCGTTCGGGCCATCTCGGCCGGGCCGCGGCGATGCCGTACCACCGATAGCGGACATGGCTTCCCGATTGCGCCGAACCTGCTCGGACGGAACTTCTCGGCCGCCACGCGCAATCAGGTCTGGCTCGCCGACATCACCTATGTCTGGACCGGCCAGGGATGGTTGTATCTGGCCGCCATCATGGACCTGTACAGCCGCCGCATCGTGGGCTGGGCGATGGACGACCATCTCCGCGCCGAATTGCCGCTCGCCGCATTACGGATGGCGATCAAGGGACAAAGGCCCGGCGCCGGCCTGATCCATCACTCCGATCGCGGCATCCAATATGCTTCGACCGAGTACCGTCAGGCGCTACAGGCCGCCGGCTTCCGACCTTCGATGAGCCGCAGAGCCGACTGCTACGACAACGCCCCGATGGAAAGCTTCTTCCACACGCTCAAGACCGAGCTGATCCATCACCGCCAATATGCAGCCCACGATGAAGCACAACGCGACATCTTCGCCTACATCGAGGGCTTCTATAACCAAACCCGGCGCCACTCGGCCATCGGCTACATCAGCCCCGTCGAGATGGAGCTAAAATCGGCTTGATCCCTGTCCACTTTTTTGGGGGAAGATCAGGCGAGTTTCAATAGCAACGTTGGCGTGATCAATGCAGACGGCTTCCTTGGGCGCACAGCTTTCACCTCCGCTACCTTTCTGCGGCTCATGACGCGCTCATTCGCCCGACAAGATGCGCACGCGAGGCGCCGGGGTTGAATTGATCGGCGAAGTATTGTGTTTCGTGGACTACCAGTCCGTCACGGAATTCCATGATGCTTACTGCATAAGACGGCATTCCGTCGTAGCTAAGTATGAATTCACTGACCCAGAGATCGCTGCTGCCGATTATTCGCCGCACCGTAAAGCGTTTCTTGTTTGGCTGGACGGACCGGCTTTCCTGAATGTTGTCCCGGCCATGGATCCGCTCGCCCGATTGCGGATAATCAAGCACGGCATCCTCGTTGTAGATTTCGTGCTCGGTCTTGAAGTCGTTCGCGTCTGAAGCATTCCAATGCCGCTCCAGCGCGAGGCGCACCGTTTGGTCGTCCATCTCATCCTCCGCATTCCGCGAGCGGTCGTGTCTTCGGGTCACCGAATTCGTCCTCCCGATACGCTCCAGTCAATATTGGGAGGTCGATGCCTAGCGCGCCAGTCGTCGCCGCGTAGTGCCGGATCATACCTTGATATGATGGGATCCCGCCGAGGGTTGTATGGCTCAGAGATAGCCGATCGCTATGGTCCTTTGAAGGGGCGGAGGATTTAGACAGGCGAGATGCCCCGGCGTAAGGGCGTCGCCCGAAGAGACAGCGATCCAGCGGCCGAAGGGACGCCTCTCGTGGAGATTGAAATGCTGCTTCATCTTCCAATTGCAATCATCGCAACGCTTTCACCGATCGCCATTTCCGATACGGTGCCGAAGTTCGACATCGCCAAGGAATGCCGCTTCGAAAGCGATTTGTCCAATGCCGTCGATCGGTGCGCTCGTGACGAAGCCAACGCGCGTCAGCAGCTCGAAACGGAGTGGCCGCAGTTTGTTCGCGCCGACAGGAGCGTATGCCTCGGCGAGGCCACGATTGGGGGCGTCGCGAGCTATGTCGATCTGCTGATCTGTCTGGAAATGTCGAGAGACGCCCGCATCGCGGATACCGATACTTTCGGCTCGCCCGGAGTGCGGTCGACGCGTTCAGCACCGTCCGAACTGAGCGTCGTCGACAAGCACGACTGATCCAGTCGGAACACGATCGCATTTGGGAGGAATTTCCGATGTCTGCCAATACCATCGAGCTCAAGGACGGCGTCACCTCGATTGAGGCGCCGGCGACGCACGGCAGGGATACGACGGTCGACCCCGAGGGCGCACGACCGGGGACGGAGCCTCGTTCAAAGAGGGCCTTGATTGGAAAGCTGACGCGGCGACAAACATTGCTGGTCGGTGTGCTTGGAGCCGCCGTCGTCGCGGCGGCCGTGTTTGGCATTCCGTGGATCCGGTTCGTACTCAGCACGGTCTCGACCGATGATGCCTTCGTCAACGGCCATGTGACATTCATTGCGCCCCGCGTCCACGGTCAGGTCTCGCGGGTCTTGGTAGATGATAACAATCGCGTGCATAAGGGAGATATTCTCGTCGAACTGGACAAGGAGCCGCTCCGCGACGCGGTTGCGGTAAAGAAGGCCGCCGTCGATACCGCAACGGCGGATCTCCAGGCGGCCAGGGCCATCGTGCGCAGCATCGAAGCACAGACCCGGAGCCGCCGCTGGCAGTTGCAACTAGCCGTAGAGAATGTCGCGAACCAGGTGAGCCTGCTGCATGCGCGGGTCGCCGCGCTCAAGAAGGCGAAGGCTACACTTACCCTCGCGCAGCAGGAGTTCGACCGGACGTCGCGGCTGGTCGTGTCGGAGACGGCGAGCCGCGAGCTCTATGACCAACGTCAGGCGGCGTTGCTGGTTGCTCAAGCGGCCGTCGTCCAGGCGTTGGCGGATGCGAACCAGATTCGTGTCTCGTTAGGTCTCCAGCCGGAGGCTGAAGAGAGCGCCGCTCTTGACCAGGTACCGGCCGATCTTGATCAGACGTTTTCTTCGGTCTTACAGGCGCAGGCGGATCTGATCCAGACGGCGGCCGAACTGGGTGTTCTCCATTCTTACGATCAGTCTCCGAAGCAGATGATTGATCAGTTCGAAAAGCCCGATTCTGAAGGCGGCATCGACAGCAAGTTTGGTCGGATGGCCGCCGAGGCGCCGGCCGTCAAGCAAGCTGAAGCCAAACTCGAATCCGCGAAGCGTGATCTCGCTCTGGCTGAACTCGATCTTCGTTATTGTGATGTCGTCGCTGAGATCGATGGCGTCGTCACGCGTCGAAATGTCAATCCAGGCAATGATGTTCAGGTCGGACAAAGCCTGATGGCGATCCGCTCGCTCAGCGAGATCTGGATCGATGCCAATTTCAAGGAGACACAGCTGCGCGACTTGCGCATCGGTCAGGCTGCCGATCTCTATGTCGACATGTACGGCGACAAACAGGTATTCAGTGGCCGGATCACCGGCTTTACGATCGGCACCGGATCGACGCTCGCCTTGCTGCCACCGCAGAATGCCACGGGCAATTATATCAAGATCGTCCAGCGGCTGCCGGTCCGGATCGAGCTTGAGGGTTATGATCCGGACAAGAAGCCGCTGTTCATCGGCGCATCGGTTGTGCCCTACGTCTATCTCAACAGACCGCTGACCGGGCCCAGTGCCGGTGCGTTTCTCCAGGTCTTCCAGCCGCAGCCGGCGGGGAACGCTTCGACCGCAAACACGTCAGGTGCGGGAAAATGACAGACCTGGCATTTTCACCTTCAAGGTCACGGGCGGGCGTGAACCCGTGGCTTGTCGCCGCCGTGGTCATCATACCGACGTTCATGGAGGTGCTCGACACAACCATTGCTCTGGTCGCGCTGCGATATATTGCCGGCGGCCTCTCGGCCACGGTCGATGACGGCGAATGGGTCATCACCAGCTATCTTGCCGCTAATGCGATCATCTTGCCAATCAGCGGCTGGTTGTCGGCCCGGCTCGGCCGCCGCAATTACTTCCTGCTGTCGATCGCCGTCTTTACCCTGGCGTCCGGCGCATGTGGAATGGCCACTGGCCTCGGCCAGTTGATCGTATTTCGCGTCGTGCAGGGCCTGGCGGGTGGGGTCTTCAGCCCTCCAGTCAGGGTGTCCTGCTGGACGCCTTTCCGGTCGAGAAGCAAGGCATCGCGATGACGCTGTTCGGCCTGGCGGCGCTTCTGGCGCCGGTCGTGGGTCCGACCCTCGGCGGCTGGATCACGGACAGCTATTCGTGGCGATGGGTGTTCTACATCAATGTCCCGGTTGGCCTTGTGGCATTTGGCGCCTGTTACGCGCTGCTGCGGGACCCGGAATATCTCGTCAAAGACCGTTTGGAGCTGAGGAAGCAGCCGTTGCGTTTTGACGGACTTGGCCTGTCATTGCTGGTGATCGTCATGGTCTCCTGGGAGGTGATGCTCAGCAAGGGACAGGAGTGGGACTGGCTAAGCGACCCATTCTGGCGTGTGCAGACACTGGCGGCTTTCTTCTTCTTCGGTCTGATAGGGCTGATTCTTTGGGAATTGCGCCACCCGAACCCCGTGGTCAATTTCCGCCCTCTCCGGGAGCGAAATTTCGCCGCCTGCTGCGTGATCATCTTTGGCGCTTTCGCCGTTCTCTACGCCGCCAGCACATCATTGCCGGCGCTGCTTCAATCTCTGTTCGGCTATGATGCTCTCAGCGCGGGGTTGGTCATGTCGCCGGCCGGGTTCGGTGCACTTCTGGCAATGCCGTTTGTCGGCCTGGCACTTGGCAAGGGGACTGATGCCCGGTGGTTGCTCGCGGCGGGTCTGCTGATCATGGCGATCGCAAACTACTGGATGTCACAAATGAATCTGGAGATCAGCCCGGGTCAGGTCATTTGGCCTCGAGTGATGCTGGTGTTCGGACTCTCGATGTGTTTCGCGCCCGCGAACGTCGCCGCCTACCTATATATCCCGGCGTCGCTGCGTGGAGCAGCGGTTGGCTTGCTCAGTTTGCTGCGCAACGAGGGCGGGAGTGTTGGCACCTCGATGGCACAGACAATGCAGGAACGCCGTGACCAATTTCACGCCCTGCGGCTCGGTGAGTCCCTTGATTCTTTCAACGCGAGCGTAGTGTCGTTCCTTGAGCAGGCTCGTGGAGTATTCCTGCAGCAGAGCGGCGACATGTCTGCGGCGCAGAAGTCGGCCTTGCAGACGCTCGACAACCTGCGGCAGCAGCAGGCGTCGTCACTTGCGTATTTCGATGTCTTTCTGTCGTTGGCCGCAGTGACGCTGATACCCTTGGCGGCGGTGCTGCTAATGAAGCGTTCAGTCGCGGCCAAGGGTGCCCGCATCGGTGGTGAATAACGATTAGCTGGGCCATTTGATAACAGCTCTTATGGGAGACCGGCGTTGCAGGGATTGTGAGAATACCCGGCGGTGGCTGCTCCGGGCATCGCACTCCGAGAGGATTCACATGAGTGAAGGCGGCATCGAAAATCGATCGAACACCGTATCATCAAGCCCGCGCCCCAACATGCTCGGCGCATGGGTCGTCGTCGGAGTGCTGTCGGCATTCCTCGTCGCGGCTGGTATCATCGGCTATCTCGGCTGGACCAGTACCGATACCGACGTGCCCGCGTCGGGGTACATCGCCACGGCATTGGGCGTGATTTTCTCCCTGGTCGTCGGCGTCGGTTTGATGGGGCTTGTCTTCTACAGCAGCCGCAAAGGGTACGACGAACCTGCGGTACTGATCCAGGAACCCGTCGGTCACCAGGATGAGGTTCAAGCGATCCCGAAGAGCGTGGCATATGATCCTCGCTCCGCCAGTCGTCTCCTCATAGATACCGCTCATACCTTCATATGATCGGCTTCCGCCGAGGGTTGTATGGCCGAGCGCGCCAGCGGCTTGCAAGATGTGACAGTTGGCTACAGCTCCAACGGCGAGGTGTACGCATATGCGTGACCAGTACCGCGACGATTGTCCTACGGCTTTCAAACTCTCGCGCCGCGACGTGGTGATCGGTGGGCTCTCGATTGGCGGGACGGCCGCGCTCGCAATGCTGCCCGCTGTTGCGGCACCGACGCCGTTGTCCGATCAGTCCGCGGCGCGATTTATGGAAATTTCGGGGCTCCTGGTTCCACATCGCCTGAACCAGGAGGTCGGAAAGCGCATGGGCGCAGCGATGGGCGCGTTGAATCCGTCGCTGTCGCAACAAATTGACGGGCTCCTTTCCATCGCACGAGAAAAGAACGCGCGGATCGTCGAGGACTTCTTCGTCGACGTGCCGGATGGTCCGCTCAAGGAGACCGCGCTCTCGATCATTTCGGCTTGGTATCTGGGCGTCATAACCGGCGCGCCCGATGCCGAGGTGTTCGCCTACGAGTTTGCGCTGATGTATCAGCCGACGCGGGATGTCATGACCATTCCCTCCTACGCGATCTCCGGGCCGAACGGATGGTCGGCTGAGGCTCCCCCGCTGAGCAAGATGCCTGAATTCTGAACACGGTGCTCTCGAACCAACGGGAACTCTAGAGATGGCGAGCGATGATAATGCAGATATTGTTGTCGTGGGAACCGGGGTGGTCGGTTGCCTGATCGCGCAGCAGGCCCTGGATGCTGGCTTGTCGGTGCTGATGCTCGAGGCCGGCCCTCGCGTCGATCGCTGGCGGGTCGTCGAGAATTTCCGCAACCTGCCGCCCAGCATACGGCTGTTTCACTGGAATGCGGCCTATCCGCCGAAGCCGTGGGCGCCACATCTCGAAACGCGGAGGCCCAAAGAGCAGGAGGAATACCTGCAATTGGAAGGGCCGAATGCCCGCGCCTATCTCCAGGGCTACGTCCGCTATGCGGAGGCGCGACGTGGCACTGGGCCGGAATCTGCTGGCGCCTGACGCCCGAGGACATGCGCCTGAAAAGCCTTTATGGGGTTGGCCGGGACTGGCCATTCAGCCACGAAATTATCGAGCCCTACTACACGCGTGCGGAATATGCGATCGGCGTATGCGGTCCATCCGACCCCACGCTGCAGTGGCCGCCGAACGGAAAACGCTCAAAGCCCTATCCGATGGGACCGATTCCGTTCGGTCCTGGCGAGCACCGTTTCACGGAGGCCGCCGCGAGAATTGGGATGATCAATTTGCCGGCGCCCCAGGCACGCAATAGCGGCGTGTCCTATAACGGACGGCCGGCCTGTTGCGGCAACAACAACTGCTTTCCCGTATGCCCCATTGCCGCCAAGTATGATGCTTCGACGGCGTTGCCGAAGATCGAGGCCAGCGGCGGCAAAATCCTGGCCAATGCCGTCGTCTATCAGATCGAGACCGGCGAGAAGAACGCGATTGAAGCGGTTCACTATTTCGATCCGGACAAGCGCTCGCACAGGGTTACTGCCAGGCTCTTCGTGGTTGCCTGCAACGGCATCGAGACGCCAAAGCTGCTGTTGCTGTCAAAGGACGAGCGCAATCCCAATGGCGTGGCGAACAGCTCCGATCAGGTTGGGCGCAACATGATGGATCAGCCGAAGCTCACAGCGGAGCTCGAGCTTCAGGAACCGCTATGGACCGGCGTTGGGCCGGTTCAGAGCAGCAGCATTCTCAACACTACGCAAGGCGATTTCCGCAACCGACATGCCGGAGCGATGTTTCGTATGGAGAACTTCGCTCGCAGTCCCGTCGGTGCAGCCGCGGCACTGAAAAAAGGGCTGGTGGGTAAGGCCCTGGATGCCGAGATCCGCAGGCTTTCCGCCTGTACCGCGAGGTTGACCGTGGAGCATGAGATACTGCCTTCGGCAAACAACCGTTTGACGCTGTCGAGTCAGAAAGATTGGCTCGGCATCAACAAGCCGAATATCCATTACGACGTCGGAGACTATGTGCGCCAGAGCGCCAAGGAATACACCGTGCCGCGGCTGCAGCAGTTGGCGGCCGAACTCGGCGCCACCAAATTCCAGCTGTCTCCGGAGTTTCTCAACAGCGACCACATCATGGGAGGCTGCGTCATGGGGGCCGACCCGGCGACAGCGGTGGTGGATGCAGACTGTCGCGCGCACGATCATTCGAACTTGTTCCTGCCTGGCGGCGGCGCGATGCCGAGCGCGACGGCTTCGAACAGCACTCTCACGATGACAGCGCTGGCGCTGAAGGCGGCCGACGCCATCACCGCTCAACTCAAGCACGGCTGATCATGGGGAATTCCGGTCACCACTTCGGCGCGCTGCTCGTCTGTTTCGTCGCAACCGCGGCGGCCGGCATCTGTCAGGCGGCCGACTCGCCGGTTAAAGCGGCGGCCGTGATCAAGCGCGGGGAATATCTGGCAACGGCTGCTGACTGCGGCGCCTGCCACACGGCCCCACGCGGCGAACCGTTTGCCGGCGGGCTCCCGATCGCGACGCCGCTCGGTACGATCTATTCAACCAATATCACGCCATCGGCCGAATTCGGGATTGGGCGCTACACCGAGGAGAACTTTTCGCGGGCGCTCCGTCGCGGCGTTCGACGGGATGGCGCCAACCTCTATCCTGCAATGCCATACACATCCTATGCGAAGTTCACCGAAGAGGACTTACATGCGCTCTACCTGTACTTCTCGCAGGCGGTAAAGCCCGTCGAACAGCGCCCGCCGCCGACCAAGCTTCCGTTTCCGATGAACATACGTGCGTCGATGATGGCCTGGAACCTGCTGTTCCTCGACGCGGCGAGCTTCGTGCCCGACCCGCATCAATCGGCAGAATGGAATCAGGGCGC
This sequence comes from Bradyrhizobium sp. RDM12, assembly GCF_051917485.1. Lineage (NCBI taxonomy): Bacteria > Pseudomonadati > Pseudomonadota > Alphaproteobacteria > Hyphomicrobiales > Nitrobacteraceae > Bradyrhizobium > Bradyrhizobium sp. RDM12. The sequence goes on along the minus strand of NZ_CM133064.1, from coordinate 328,445 downwards.
CTATCTCGTGCAGGGTGCCGCACATTGCAGCACGTGTCATACGCCGCGCGGCTTTCTGATGCAGGAGGAGGAGAGCCGTGCCTTGTCGGCGCGCAGGTCGGCCCCTGGTACGCGCCGAACATCACGTCGGATCCGATCAGCGGCATTGGACGCTGGACCAAAGAAGAACTCGCGGCGTATCTGCGGACGGGACACTTGTCCGGAAAGGCGCAGGCGTCCGGAAGCATGGGCGAAGCGGTCGAACACAGTTTCCAGCACCTGGCCGCCGCGGACCTCGGCGCCATCGCGACGTATATCAAGAGCGTTCCATCCATCCACGACCCCGCCGACCAGGTTTCCCGCTTCGCTGCCGGAAAGATGTCCTCCGAGCTGGCAGCGTTGCGGGGGCGTGAAGCCGTCAGGTCCGACAGCGAATCCGATCCCACCGGCGCAGAGCTGTTTCAAGGCAATTGTGCCTCCTGCCATTCGGCCGAAGGTCAGGGTAGCAAGGACGGTTACTATCCGAGCCTGTTCTCGAACTCGGCGACTGGCGCCAACAATGCGAGCAACCTCATCGCGGCCATCCTGTATGGCGTCAATCGCACGACATCGAGCGGACAGGCCTTCATGCCCGGCTTCGACGGCCACACGACCGATGCCAACGCACTCAGAGACCGCGACATTACGGCGCTGAGCAATTATGTGCTCACCCACTATGGGTCGGCCAACACGACCATCACCGAACAACAGGTCGACGAGGTGCGTCGGGGCGGTCCTTCCTCGCCGCTGCTCGCGCTCGCCCGCGGGGGCATGGCAGCCGCGGCGGTTGTCGTGTTTTTGGGCCTTGCCTTTCTCGTCGTCCGACGACGCAAGAGCCCCGCTTGACGCTTCGGGCGATGCAGCTGGAATCAGTGGCCGGAGACGCGATGCCTCCCGGGACGGCTTCAATCCGCGTTTCGTTTAGCACGGGCAGCTAGTCTGAGCTCTCGATAGGCGAGCACAAGTTTGTCGAAGGCGAACCCGCGGTTGCGCCCACTCGGATTGGGAAGGACCCAGGCGCGTGTACGCCCAAACAGTTCGGTTTGCCGGCCCCACACGACGGTCGATCGGTCGACGATGGCGCCGTAGGCCTTCTTGGCCAGGAAGGCTACAAACCTTGGCTTATGCATATCGAGTTTCCGCTTGAGGGCTTCCGATGCGCCGGCGAATTCACTGACTGAAATCTGGTCGGCGCTCGCTGTGGGCGGGCAACAACTGTCGTCAGTCCACAGCTTTCGTTAAGCAGCAACCGGTCGTCAGCCGGCTCGAAGAGCCGCGGTGTAAAGCCCGACCTGAAGAGCACCGGCCAGAACCGGTTGCCACGGCCGACAATGTGATGGCCAGCGTCTGCAGCGCGTAGGCCGGGGTTAAGTCCGCAGAAGACCACGTCGAGGTCGTCAGCCAGAATATCGGGTAGGCCATTCATGGCGCCTGCCGAACGTTCACTAATCGCGCTTTGCGACATAGTCGCTCATACCTTGATATGACGGACGTCCGCCGAGGGTTGTATGGCCGATCACAGCAGCGGCTTGCAGAATGACCACCGTCCTTCGGAGGAAAAAGAAAATGTGCGAGGTGTCCTCATTGGATAGGCGGCGAGGCTCCCTCCCAGCAACACTCGCCTCGAGGGTGCTGCGGCTCAGCACGCCTCAGCCTGGCATCCACAGATTGCATTCACGGCCTTCCGAGCAACTTCCTTCAGTTCAGCACGGCGAGCGCCGGCACGGGCACGGATCGCGATGGTGTGCATGGTGGCTGATGCGAGGATCGCAAGCGCCGCGGGATCCGCATTGCGCTTCAGTTCACCTCGTTCAATTGCCGCGCGGAAACGCGCTTCGAAATCGGCGTCAATCATACGCAGCCCCGTCGCAACGCTGCTGCGGATTGCAGCATCTTCGCCGGCTTCGGTTACCGCGGTCCCGATCACAAAGCAGCCGCGCGCGCCGCCTTTACCTGAAAAATAGATGGACAGCGCTGCTTCATAGGCAAGCATCAGACTTTCGGCCAAGGGACGGTCCTCCGCGAGCGCCTCCCGTGTCGCGGCCAGGCTGATCTCCCAGTAACGCGCTAGCGCCTCGAGATAGATCTCGTGCTTGTTGCCGAATGCTGCATAGAGGCTTGGCGGATTCATGCCGGTGGCCGCTGCAATGCTGTCGAGAGAAGTGCCGGCATAGCCCGCCTTCCAGAAGGTCTCTGTCGCCTGCTCGAGTGCAACCTGTGTGTCATAGGCCCGGGGCCGTCCCCGGCGCGCTGGTCCCGTCTCGCTGTTTTTTCGTGCCATATCGCAAATCACCCTGGTCACTGCGTGTTCGTACCATATTTGTATGTTTCGTTACAAAATTAAATGGGCAAGCATCTTGATTGCTGAATTCTAGCACAGTATTTGTATGAAGCGTTACAAAATTAGATGCAGGTGAGGCCTTTCCATGGGATTAAATGTTTCGCCAGTCGCCGGCTCGACAGCCGACCGCCAGGAGTTGCGTGCGGTTGCGGGCATCAGTGCGGCCTCTGCGGCGGTGGCGGACGCTGTGATGGAGACGCAATTCGATCGAGTTGTCGATGGCGCCACACCCGTTCGCGTGGTCGCAACGACCGCCAGGTCGCTCAGGGAGCGGCTGCGGCGGCCCCTAATGCTCGGAGTGCCGTTCGTGGTGGCCGTGTTCGGCGCCGGCGTGTATCTCGCCGAGGAGCCGTACGTCTCGACCGATGACGCGTTCGTTCGCGCCGCAAAGGTCACGATCAATGCCAGGGTTGCCGGCCAGGCGGTCGAAATCGCCGTGCGCGACAATGAGCGCGTCCGGCAGGGCCAGGTCCTGTTCCGAATCGATCCGGAGCCCTACCAGATTGTGGTCGATCAGGCCGAGGCACGGCTTCGGCAGCGCGCGCCTCCAGATCGATCTGCTCAAAGCGACCTATCGCCAACAACAGGCTGAACTACAGTCAGCCAGGGATCTGGCTGCTTTTGACGAGCGCGAGTATGACCGCAAGAAAGCGCTGGTCGTCTCCGATTTTACCCCACGCGCAGTCTTCGAGCGAGCCGAGACGAATTTCAAGGTCGCCCGCCAGCACATCGCGTCAATCGAGCAGCAGGTCGCCAACACTGTCGTTGCGTTGGACGGCGATCCGAACATCGAGGAGTATCGGCATCCGACAGTGCGCGCGGCCAAGGCGCAACTAGACCGCGCCCGGCTCGATCTCTCCTATGCGACGGTGACGGCGCCCGACGACGGTATCGTGACCAGGGTCGACGACCTGCAGGTCGGCGGTTTCGTCAATCCAGGTGCACCCGTGTTCTCGCTGCTGTCGAGCCGGCGCATCTGGATCGAGGCGAATTTCCGCGAAACCGGTTTGACCCACATGCGTCCGGGTCAAGAGGCGACCATCGAGGTCGATGCCTATCCGGATCGCAAGTTCAACGCGCACATCGTCAGCATGAGTCCGGGCACTGGTTCTGATTTCTCGGTCCTGCCGCCCGAGAATGCGACCGGCAATTGGGTCAAGGTCGTCCAGCGTCTGCCGGTACGGCTTGAGCTAAACGAAGTCGATCCGAACCGGCCGCTGTTCTCGGGCATCAGCGTGACGGCGCGGGTCGACACCGGCTATCGCCGCGACTGGCTCCATCCGTTCAAGCCGGCGCTTGCGACGGAGGTCAAATGAGTGTCGCTCTCCCACGGACCGTTGCCGTCGACAGCCGCCGAATCATTACTGTGGCGGCGTTGATGGCGACTTATATGGAAGCGGTAAACATCTCGCTCCCGAATGCCGCCCTGCCGTACATCCAGGGTACGCTATCGATGGCCAACGACGAGGCCGGCTGGGTGTTTACGGCCTATATGGCGGCGGGCGCCACCGTCATGCCGATGGCGCGCTGGCTTGCGGGGCGCTATGGCCGCAAGACGGTTTATCAGGTGGCTCTCGCCGTCTTCGTTGTGGGGCTGATTCTCAACACGGTGGCGACGACGTCGCTTCAGTTCGTATTCGCCCGGATCGTCCAGGGAGCCGCGAGCGGCACGCTGGCGCCCTTGTCGCTGGCGACCCTGCTGGATGTGCTGCCGCAACCGCGTCACGCCCGGATCACGCTGATGTGGTCGGTGTGTATCGTGCTCGGTATCAGCAGCGGGGCGAGTATCGGCGGCTGGCTCAGCGAATATCACGGCTGGCGCTCAATCTTCTACTTCAGCCTGCCGATCGCGGCATTTATCTCCCTCTCGGTAGCATTGTTCCTCCCCGAAAAGAGAGCGGTGCAGAATACGCCCTTCGATTTCTTCGGCCTGGCAGCTTTCTCACTCGGGATGATTGGCTTGCAGATGCTGCTCGACCGCGGCGAACGCCTGGAATGGTTCGCCTCCGCAGAAATCTGGACCGAAGCGGCCGCCTCGGTTCTGGGATTCTATCTTTTCATCGTGCACGTCATGACGAGGGATGTGCATTTTCTCAACAAGTCGCTGTTCAAGGACCGTAACTTCGTTCTTTCGGCGATCATGTTCTTTGCCGTCGGCTTCGTCCTGCTGCCGACGCTGGCTTTGACATCGCCTATGCTGGAGGAATTGCTTGAATATCCGGTTGATACCACCGGCTACATGACCCTCGCACGCGGTGTCACTCTGGTGGGAGCGGTGGCGCTGATGGGCTTCGCTCCGGCAAAAATCGACAACCGGCTGTTCATACTCGGCGGCATGGCGGCGGTGGTCTATGCTAATTCGCTCATGCTCGGCTATTCACCGGCGATGGATCGGCGGCTGGTGATTGCGGCGACCCTGCTGCAGGGGACGGGTCTTGGCATCTTGCTTCCGTCGCTCGGCAAGGTGGCGTTCACCGCGCTCGATCCGAAATTCCGCCCCGAAGGCACCGCCCTGTTGAGCCTGTCGCGCGTCTATGGAAGCACAATCGGCATCGCGGTGGTCCAGATCTGCTTCTACAACAACACCCAGGCCATGCACCTGGCGCTCGCCAAGATCTCACACCCTTCCGCGCCGCCGCGCATATCGCAGGTTCGATCGCGAAGCCCAGCCTTGCCGCGCTCAACGGCATGATCACCCAGCAAGCGGCCGTCGTCGCTGTCATCGACCAGTTCAAGATTCTGATGCTCGCGATGCTGATCGTGAGCCCGCTAGTGTTTTTCTCCATAAGCCGCGGCCGGCCAACTAACATTTGAATGACATCACAAAGGAAAGCAGACATGACAACATCCGACGCACTTCGCGATACGAGGATTCATACGGCGCACGGATCAGGTGAGATCCCCGCGGCGGGGTTTGGCACACTGATTCCGGATCCTGTCGTAACCAAACAGGCGACCAGGGCGGCGCTGGTAGCGGGATTTCGGCATCTCGATTGTGCGGAACGCTACCGCAATGAAGCGGCGGTGGGCGAAGCAATTCAGGAGGCATTTCAGGCGGGAACGCTTCAGCGACAGGATCTTTTCGTCACCACGAAACTGTGGAACACCAATCATCGTCCGGAGCGGGTCAAGCCCGCCTTCGATGCGAGCTGCCGGCGACTGCAACTCGATTATATCGATTGCTATATCATTCATACGCCCTTTGCCTTTCAACCCGGCGACGAGCAGGACCCGAGGGACGAGCGCGGTAAGGTGATCTATGATGAAGGGGTGACGTTGGTCGACACCTGGCGGGCGCTGGAGCGCCTTGTGGACGACGGTCACTGCAGGTCGATCGGTCTGTCCGATATTACCTTGGCGAAGTTGCGCGAGATCGTTGCGGTCGCAAGGATCAAACCCGCCATGATTCAGGTGGAATCCCATCCTTATCTCCCTGAATGGGAGCTGCTCGGGTTCTGCCGCGAGCACGGCATCGTCCTGCAGGCATTTGCAGCGTTGGGCCATGCGATGGAGCCGAACCTGCTGGCCGACCCGGTAATTGCGGCCATCGCCCAGCGTGTGCACAAAACGCCGGCCCAGGTTGCGCTGGCCTGGGCCGTGCAGCGCGGCACCGCGTTCCTGACCACCTCGACCAAGCCTCAGCGTATCCGGGAGAGTTTTGATATTTCAACGCTGCCTAAAAACGCCATGCAGGAAATTCGGGATCGCATCACCACCAACATCAGGTTCAACTCGGTGGTGGAGACGGGCGTGCCCGGATTTATTCCCAGGGTGCGGCGGGCTGAATTGAGCGAAGCGGAGCCGCCAAAATGAAAGTGGTGAACTCCGTGTTCGGCTCGCAGGTGACAGAAGTTGGGCAGACGCAGCGTCGGTTGCTAGTTCTGTTCGCCGAGAAGTCTGGGCAAAAGTCTTGCCATATGGATAAAAGGAATCCCTGCGGCCCTGCTGCCACGCAGCTTTTAGGTCGGGCGCTGTAATGTCCCAGTCCGGCCGGCATTTCCTGCTGACGGCACGCAGGTCGTGGCGGAGCTCTTCCACCGTGGGCCGTCCGAAAAACCAGTAGCCATTGTAGATCTTGTGAATGATGAGGCCGGGCTCCAGCACGATCACGTGCGGAATCATCGGATTGTGGACGGCGTCGGTGTATTCGGCGATGTCGAGATCCTTCTGAACGATACGCCTGGGATCGGCGAGAAAAGTCCAGTGCGCGCCTATCCCGCTGCGATTTTCATTGGTCTCGGTGATGTTGTCGGTGCTGATCGTGACCAGCCGGCAGTAGCCGACTTCCATCTCCCGATGGAGTTGCAGCAAACCTTCGGCCTGTCGGCGATCCTTTGGGCAGAAGGCGCCGCGGCTCAGCACGAGCACCATCGGATCCTGTCCCTGCAGCTCAGAAAGTTTTCGATGCTTTGCGGTATGATCGCTGAGCTCATAGTCGGGAAAAACAGCTCCGGGCACCATGTCGGATCGCATTTGAAGTCCTCCATATCTGAAGCGCGTGTAACCGGGCCGCGCGCCGTCACAAATCGATTACGACATCGCTCTCGGGTTGCGCACAGCAAATCAGCACGTTGCCGTCCGCCGGTGCGTCGACCGGGTCCGGGCGGTAACCGATCGTCCCTGCGACAAGCCCGCTCTCGCAGGTGTGACAAACCCCGGTTCGACACGCAAACCGCACAGGGACGTCGCAAGCCTCCGCCAGTTCGAGCAGGCTTGGGAACGATGACTCCCAACGGACATTGAGGCCGGAACGGGTAAACGAGACCATCGGTCCTGTGCCGGGAGCGCCTGCCGGCGAGTGCGGCGCCCGGCGCGGAGCAGCCGCAATGCCCGGGGTGACGGACGGACCGGCGCCGAATAACTCGGTATGGATCCGATCTCGCGTTACGCCCAATGCAGCAAGGCCGGTGGTCAGATCGCTCATGAAGGTGGAGGGGCCACAGATATAGAAATCGCCGTTGAGGGGCACGTTGAGTTCGCTAAGCAACCGCATGTCCAGGCGACCGGGCGCGTCGAAATCGACCTTGGGCCGATCCTCAGGGGCAGGCGAGCTGTAGCAAATGTAGCTGTGGTCGTGGGCGAGCGAATTGAGCAGCCGACGCGCCTCCTCGGCAAAGGGATGTTCGCGACCGTTACGCGTTCCGTGCAGCCACCAGATTTCCCGCGTCGATGCTTCGGCGGCCAACGCGTGAAGCATCGCGAGTACCGGTGTCACGCCGATTCCTGCACTCAACAGCACAACGGGCGTGTCGCTTCGCCGTAGCGTGAAACTGCCGCGCGCAGCACTTGTGGGCACGATGTCGCCAACCCTGAGTGTGTCATCGACATAGGCTCCGGCGGCGCCGTGGGCCTCTCGCTTGATGCTCACACGATAGTGCGGGGTGCCTGGTTCTCCTGACAGGGAATAGCTCCGCATCAGCCCCGGTGCCGATGCCGGCCCGAGCCGCAGCACGACAAACTGGCCAGGAAGGGCCGGGGCGATCGGTCGTCCGTCGGTGGGCTCGAGCAGCAGCGAGATCACGTTGTCGCTCTCGTGCACCTTGCGCGAAACACGAAGCGGGCGGAATCCACGCCACGCCAGCGGCGGGCCAGCCGCTGAGTTGAGTCCGGCGTTTCCAGTCGTTACATCGCCCTCGCTCTGCTGTGTGAGCAACATTTCGAGGGAATGACGCCAGCCAGTGCTAAGCGAGGGGATGCGGAGCGCGCGCTCCAGTCGATCACGGGGGTGACCCGGCATGTAAAGCAGCGCGTCGACTTCGGACACGCTCATGCGCTCGGGGCCTGAGGCGACCTGCGTGATCTCGCCGCCGGCCGCGACCTCACCTTCCTCCAGCACCCGCAAATAGAAGCCGGGTCTGCCGTGCTTGACCACCAGCGCGGCCATTTCCGGCTCGTTCGTACGAATGCCCAGCCGGTAACAGGTAACACGCGGCTGCGTCACCTCGAACAGCGCGCCGCCGATCCGGTAGCGGTCTCCGATGCACACCTCGGCATCCGGCAGGCCGTCGACGGTAAAGTTCTCTCCGAACTGTCCGTAGACGAAGTCGCTTCGTCCGAGGTAGTTCTGCCAATACCGGTAGGAATCCATTTGATAGACGAACACAGCCCGGCGTTCGCCGCCGTGACCTGCCAAGTCGCCCTGTCCGTCACCGTCTATGTTGAGTCGGCGCACCATACGCCGCCCCTCGACCGGTGTCTTCCAGATGCCGGTATGAACCGTCTTGCCTTGCCAAGTGATATCGCGCGGCAGGCCGACATTGACTGAAAGCAAGCGTCCCATCACGTCTCCGATTCCGCTTTGGCGTTCCGGCGGCCGTTCGCCGCTATCAGCCGTTGCTCCTGTTCAAACGCCCGAGGAAGTTACGAACCAGGGATGCGATCTCGTCAGTCGCTTCGTCGAGCGCGAAATGTCCCGCCTGCAAAAGATCGACTTCGGCCTTGGGCACATCGCCGGCGTAAGCGATCGAAGCTCGACGGGGAGGGCGCGCTGCTGTAACCGAAGCCGGGACAATCGGGCGCGACAAGATGAATTTGTCGACGAGCAGGGGCAGCAACGGTTCCCACATGCGCGACGAGGATGGAAATCCATGCAGCAGCAGCACGGTCGGTGCATGGGCCGGTCCAGCCTCCCGGTAGAAGGCGCGATGCCGTCGATTTCGACCGTGTGATAGGAAATCGACCGTCGGCTCGATGTCATGTCTTGGGCCGGTACGTTGGTGGCCGTGCGGACAACTTCGGCTGAAAGGGCAAGCAGAGCGGCACTATTCACAGGATCGCTCCGAATGCTCTGAAGGGGCCAGTCACAAAATTGCGAAAACAACCTCATGCAAAACAGAAATGGCACGCGCTGGGCGTCGCGACTCGCGCTGATCTCATTCCGCTCTAGCCGGCCGTCGCACGCCGGACGACGTTCGTGAGCTCGGGCGTGAAGCTCGTGTCATCAGGCGCAATGTACCCGGTCAATCGTTTCGTGACTTCCTGGAGCACCCAGCCGTTACCATCCGGATCGATGAACGCGGCGTAGAAGGCATAGCTTTTCCGCTGCGGGTTCCGGCCGCTGACTAAGCCGTCCGCGCTGGCATGGTGGAATATGCCGCTGGCATCGTGGAAAGGCTCGCTGATGCCGATGCCACGGCGGAGCAGTTGATCGCAGGCGGCCTGGATGTCCGAGACGATCAGATGCAGCCCCTTTGCCGAGCCGGGGGCGGCTGAGGTCAGGTTCTTGCCGAAAATGACCGAGCATCCGGAGCCGGGCGGCGTGAACTGGATCACCCGGTAGTCATCTCCAGGGGCGTAGTCGATGTCGAGCCTCCAGCCCAGATCGCGATAGAAGCGCTTGGCGCGCTCGATATCCGAAACGGGAATGACGACGACCTCAAGCTTCATATCGATCGCGCTTGTTCGCGGCGCCTCGACCGCGGGCTCCCTCAGCATTTCAACGTTGCTCATGTCTTGCTCCGTAGCAGTGATAATGATCGACTTCGTGAGCGCCGTTCAACCGGCACCGTGCGGCATCATGAGGTTGCCGCGAGGGCAGGCCTGATGGCCTCCTGGAGCGCCGATTCAAGGATGGACACATCCTGCTCAACGGTGCCGCCGCTGACGCCGACGCCGGCGACCACCTGGCCTTCGCGCGTGAGCGGCGCTCCGCCGCCCATGGAGCAGAACCGTCCTCCGGACAATCCCATCAGAGGGAACAGCTCCCGACCGGGCTGCACCAGCGGAAACAGGTCGGCAGTCCGAAGCCCGACCAGCGCCGACGTGTAAGCCTTCCGCTCCGATATCTCGATCGAGAAGGTCGGCGCGCCGCTCATGCGGTGCTGGAGAACGACGTTGCCGTGAATATCGATAATACAAATGGCAACCGGTACTTTGGCGCGCACTGACTCCGCTTCGACGCGGTCCGCGATCGTTTTCGCGAAGGCAAGCAAGTCCATGGCGATGTCCTTTCTAATGGTGATATGCGGAAGGGAGCTCACGTCTCACACTCTCCTGAGCGTGTCGGCGTCAGTGGCCGAGTTCTCCCAAATGGACTCCCAGTCGATTTTCTGCGTCTCCGGGCTGATGAAACCCCTGTTCAAGCAGGGCCTTGATCTTGCCCTGCGCAGCCGGCCGCCCGATCGAGGTCATGCAGGTTTCCCAGCCGGCAGCAATCTCAACGTCCGGCGGCAGACTGGCGGCGTTCACAAGACGCTTCGTATTCGCAATCGCCCACTTGTCGAACGAGGCGATACGGGTTGCGAGTGCATCGACGAAGCCGTCGAGTTCGCTGTCCGGGAGCGACCTGTTCACATAGCCATAGGCTTCAGCCAGGTCGGCTCCGATATCATTGGAGCTCAGCAGCACCTCGAGGGCTCGTTGTCTTCCCATCAGCCGGGGCAGGCGCGCCATCGGCCCGCCGCCGGCGACGAGGCCGACCCCCACTTCCCATTGTGACAGGAGCGCTTTCTCGCGGCTCGCGAAACTCATGTCGCAAGCCAATGCGAGCTCACTTCCATTCCCGGTGGCGCGACCGCGAATCAGGGCGATCGACACGACCGGCATGCGGGTCAGACGTACGAGGATGTCCGGCCACGCCTCCAGTCCCGTCGGCCCTTGCGGCATGCTGGTCAATTCCTTCATGTCAGCGTTGAAGTCGCTGTGATTCAGGAAAAATCCGTCCACGGCGCTGTCGAACACCAGCACCCTGACGTCCTCGTCGGCTTCGATGGCCGAGATGATCGCTTTGAATTCGCGAACCAACTGCGGTCCCATGACGTTCAACGGGGGATTGTCGAACGTCACCCGCCAATAGGCCTTCGATATGCGATTGAGCCTAATCTGCGCTGTCTCAGTCCTTGCGTGCATCAGTGCCTCCGTGCGGTGATTAACGTGTACTGAATCGTTCGGCCGCCGCGATATGCGGCGGGCCGAGATACGGGAATTCAGCAAGCAAATCCCGATGAGGGCCCACGCCGTCCGATTTCACCCTTCCGTTGGTCAGAAGGGAAAGGAAGTAATCGAGGACGTCATCGGTAAGTGCTCGGCCGTTACCGGGATACGAGGCCGGAAGCGCGGGATCGAAATGTAGTATGTCAGGAAGCAGCGTTGCTGCCAGGCGCAATGCATCGCCGGGAGCGTATCCGCCGGTGTGCTCCAGCGAATGCGCAAAAATCGGAATGAAGCGGCTGTCGCCGGCAGGCTCCGACGCCAGATAGTCCAGGCTGGCGTCGCCGGGCAGGAAAATCGCCTGTGACGGCTTGGCGCCGCGGTCCGCCTGAATCCACGTGCCGTTGGCGCGATCGACCGTCCGTGCCCAGACACCGAACGGCCTCGCGCCGAGAGCCGAGCGTGGCAACTCGAGGACGATGCTGCATACGTCCTTGTCGGTAAAATTGTCCTTGCCGCTGAAGTGGAAGTCGTTGATGGCCCCGATGGGATCAAAAAAGAACGGGTCGCTCCTCCAGCCGGCAAAAAAGCGATGGTCCTCGCCCTCCACAACGAATGCGTCTCTGTCCATCGAGACCGGCCACTGTTCAATGAGCTCGCCTTCGTCGCCGGTCCCGGCGGCCGACGCGCCCTCGACTCGGCGCAACACCGCGGTTTGCTTGCCGTTTGCAAATACCGAGAAGCGCACGCGGTATGCGATGTCCGCGACCGCGTCAGCATTAGTGTCGATCTTGAATTCATAGATCGCGTCGGCGGAGAAAGGCTCGGCCGTGGTCGGCGCCGGCGAAAGTAGGCTGGAAGAAGGATGGACGTTCATGATCAGCACGAATCTGTTCGCATCAGCAGGCGAGGGAAAGGCGTACAGGTCGGTCAAGTCCAGGCGCGCGTCCCCACGAGGGGAAACCAACATTGGGGCCGGAATAATGGTGCGACATCAAATATCCTCCCGGGAAAAATTCGGACTCTCTGACAGAGCGGCCGGCGAACCGGGCCGCTTCACGCGGAGCTATCGAGTGACGGGTCCCGTGGTGAAGCTCCAGTCAGGGCTCCCTCCCGGCAACCCGTCACTGCGACCGGTTGTTATGCCAACTACGAAGCACGTGAGGTGGCAGCCGACTTCGACCGTTGCTTCACGGCCGCCATCAGCGTCTTCGCGGCCGGTCCCGAGGAATGCGGATTCTGTCCAGTGATGAGCAACCCGTCGCCGACGACGTGGACTCCCCAGTTGGCGGTTTTCGAGAACACGGCGCCCAGTTTCAGCATCTCGTCTTCGACCAGGAAGGGGACCACATTGGTGAGGCCGACGTCGGCTTCCTCGCCATTGGTGAAGCCGGTGACTTCCTTGCCCAGCACCAGCGGCTTGCCGTCCGGTGTCTTGACATGCCGCAGCGCGCCGGTCGAATGGCAGACCACGGCGATCGTCTTACCGGCGGCGAGGAAGGACTCGATCAGTTTCACGGAATCCTTGTCTTCGGCGAGATCCCACATCGGGCCGTGACCGCCCGGGTAGAACAGGGTGTCGTAATCTTCCTGCCTGACGCTGTCGAGGCGAAGCGTCTTGTCGAGCTGAGCTTCCGCGGCAGCGTCCTTCTCGAACCGGACCGTGAGTTCGGTGCGGTTGTCAGGCTCGTTGCTCTTGGGATCGAGCGGCGGACGTCCGCCCTTCGGCGACGCCAGCGTGATCTCCACGCCGGCATCCTTGAAAACATAATAAGGAGCCGCGAGCTCTTCGAGCCAGAACCCGGTCTTACGTCCGGTGTTGCCGAGCTGGTCGTGTGATGTGATCACCATCAGCACCTTCATGTCTCTCTCCTTGATTCTGGCTGGTTAATGAAGCGCCTTCCGGCACCGCCACACTCTCTTGCTTCGCGACATATTGCCGGCTGGGGCCTGAAAGCCGCGAAAGCAAGTCGGGCTATCGTTAGCTGATGGACCGTACGGTTTTCACTCATACGGTCGGCGCCGATCACTCATACATTGATATGAGTGAAATCTTCCCAAGGTTGGATGGTTCGAAAAAGCGTGGGCGGAGAGTGTCGACTCGTGGCTGCTGCAGTGTCGCGACGCTAATCGTGGCGATACAGCGGGGCAAAAACGGGTGACGCACATGATCGGCAAAGGCGGCCTGAACATCTTCGGTCGGCGGCGATTTCTCAAGGGTGCCGTTGGCGCACTGGCGGCGACGCAATTCGTGCCGGATCAACCTGCCAATGCGGGGTTGTTTCTCGACAGACCCATCGAGCTGGCGCAATCCGAAGTTCCGAGTTCGGTTACGTCCTTGAAACAGATCGACGCCGGCGTGCTCAACGTCGGATATGTTGACGCCGGCCCGGTCGACGGGCCGGCGGTCATCCTCCTGCACGGCTGGCCTTATGACATTCACAGTTTCGGTGAGGTCACTCCGCGGCTGGCATTGGCAGGGTTTCGAGTCATTGCTCCTATGCGCGGGGTTACGGGTCAACGACGTTCCTGTCGGACGGAACGCCCAGGACAGGGCAACCGTCTGCTTTGGCTGTCGATACGATCGCGTTGATGGACGCACTCCACATCAAGCGGGCGACCCTCGCCGGCTTCGATTGGGGCGCCCGCACCGCCGATATCGCCGCCGCGCTGTGGCCAGGTCGTGTCAAGGGCATTGTCTCGGTCAGCGGTTACCTCATTGGAAGCCAGGATGCGGGGAAGATGCCGCTGCCTCCGAAGGCCGAGTTTCAGTGGTGGTATCAATATTACTTCGCTACCGAAAGGGGCCGCGAGGGATACAACAAATACCGCCGCGAGTTTGCGGAACTGATCTGGAGGCTCGCGTCACCAAAGTGGAAGTTCAGCGACGCAGCGTTCGCTCGCAGCGCTGCTGCTTTCGACAATCCGGACCACGTCGATATCGTGATCCATAATTATCGATGGCGCCTGGGATTAGCCCAGGGTGATCCGAGCCTGGACCAGCTTGAAGCAAAATTAGCTGCAGCGCCGGAGGTCGGAGTGCCGACGATCACCCTCGAAGGCGACGAGAACGGTGCCCCGCATCCGGACCCCACCGCTTACGCCAGCAAGTTCACCGGCAAATATCTGCACCGTCTCGTGAAGGGTGGCGTCGGGCACAACTTGCCTCAGGAAGCGCCAGTGGCCTTCGCGCAAGCGGTAATCGACGTCAGCAACAGCTGACCCTCCCATTACTTCAGGAGCATTGACATGATACATCTACCAGATCGCCCGAGTTTCACGAGTTACCAGGATCGCCGGCAGTTCCTCGGCAGAGCCGCGATCGGGATAGCGACCGCAAGTGCCGGTGACTTTTTCTCGACGGCCGCGGCTTCGGCAGTGGAAAGCGGTGCAATTCGCCCCTTCCGCGTCAGTGTTCCTGATGCGGAGCTTCTCGACCTCCGCAAACGCATACGGGCGACGCGCTGGCCGGACCGCGAAACGGTTAAGAACCCATCCCAGGGCGTGCAACTCGCTACAATGCGGGAACTGTCGCACTACTGGGTGACGGAACATGATTGGCGGAGGATTGAATCAAAGCTGAACGCGCTGCCGCAGTTCGTCACCGATATCGATGGGCTCGACATTCATTTCATTCACGTGCGCTCGAAACACGAAAACGCGTTGCCGATGATCGTAACGCATGGATGGCCCGGCTCGATCATCGAGCAGATGAAGATCGTCGATCCACTGACCAATCCGACAGCGCACGGCGCCAGCGCATCGGACGCGTTCCATCTGGTGATCCCATCGCTGCCAGGCCACGGCTTTTCCGCCAAGCCGACTGCGCCGGGATGGACCCCGGTCAGCATTGCCCGCGCGTGGGCGACGTTGATGCAGCGCCTGGGTTACACGCGTTACGTCGCGCAGGGCGGGGATTGGGGTAATGCAGTCTCCGAGGTGATGGCGCTTCAGCAACCGACGGGATTGCTCGGCATTCACACCAATATGGCGGCCACCGTTCCAGCCGATGTTTCCAAGGCTCTTTCGGTTGGCGGCCCGGCGCCTGCCGGCCTCTCGGGTGATGAAAAACATGCCTGGGACCAACTCGACGATTTCTACCGGCATGGCCTCGCCTACGCTCAGGAAATGTCGAACCGGCCGCAGACGCTTTACGGTATTGTAGATTCGCCGGTCGGGCTCGCGGCGTGGATGCTGGATCATGACATCCGTAGTTATGGCATGATCTCACGCGCGTTCGATGGAAAGAGCGAGGGGCTGACCAAGGACGACGTGCTCGACAACGTCACGCTCTACTGGCTGACGAACACCGCGATTTCCTCTGCGCGTCTCTACTGGGACACTGCGCAAATTTCGACAGGCGGAGGCTTCTTCGACGTGAGGGGCGTCAAGATCCCGGTCGCCGTGAGCGCCTTTCCCGACGAAATCTATGCGGCGCCGCGGAGTTGGGCGGAGCGCGCGTATCCGAAGCTGGTCTACTACAACAAGCCCGAGAAGGGCGGCCACTTCGCGGCGTGGGAGCAGCCAAAACTGTTCAGTGAGGAAATCCGAGCGGCGTTCCGTCCGGTACGTCAATCGATTTGAAACCAATCGGTAGCCGCCGATTGGGGCGCGAATCCTGAAAAACCCGGGAGAGCAACATGAACCGTCCGGAGAGAACGTTTGCGACTGGGGAAATCCGTGTAGAACGAAATCTTCCCTCGTACTGGCGGGTCACGTTCGACCTTCCTCCGGTCAACATTTTCGGCCCGAAACAACTGCCGGAACTGGACGAGATCATCACCGCGATCGAGAAAGACGAGCAGGTGAAGGTGGTCGTCTTCGACAGTGCCGTCGACGGCTTCTTTCTCACCCACTACGACTTCCTGGCACCGCTGGAGGATTCAACTAGCATTCCTCCCGGCCCGACAGGCCTCCAGGCGCTTCCTGACATGCTGGTGCGGCTCAGTTGGGCTCCGGTCGTGTCCATTGCCTCGATCCGGGGGCGGGCAACCGGAGTTGGGAGCGAACTCGCTCTGGCGAGCGACATGCGTTTCGCGAGCCGCGAAAGGGCCATTCTATCGCAATGGGAAGTCGGTGCGGGTCTGGTGCCAGGTGGAGGACCGATGGCCCGGCTGCCACGTCTGATGGGCAGGGGGCGGGCCCTCGAAGTATTGCTCGGCGCCGACGATATTCAGGGTGACCTCGCCGAACGCTACGGCTATGTCAACCGCTCGCTTCCGGACTCCGAGCTCGATGGCTTCGTCGATGCGCTGGCCATGCGGATCGCGTCGTTCGACAAGGAGGCGATCGTCGAGACGAAGCGTCTTGTCAATATCGCGAGCCTGCCGCCCGATCTGGAAATCAAGCCGGAATGGGACGCATTCATGGCCGCTCTCGGACGTCCGGCGAGTCAGAAGCGGATCAGGAAGCTGATGGAGCGTGGTTTCCATCGCGCCGGCGACGTTGAAAACCGGCTCGGTTTCCATGTCGGTCAACTCGGCGACTGACCAAGATCCATTTGGTTTGACCAGGATAGTTATATGATCCGCAAAGCAACCGCAGTTTGGCATGGGACCGGGCGGGCTGGAAACGGCAACCTCTCCAGTGACTCTGGTGTGCTCGCCGAAACGCCGTATTCGTTCAGAACCCGTTTCGAGAATGAAAAGGGGACCAATCCGGAAGAGTTGATTGCCGCTGCGCATGCCGGATGTTTCACGATGGCGTTGGCATTCGTGCTTCAGGGCGAAGGTTTGACGCCGACGGAGCTCAGCACCGAGGCAGCCGTGACACTCGAGGCGGAGGGCAAAGGGTTCCGCATCGGTCGATCTGCGCTGACGTTGCGCGGCAAAGTGCCAGGTCTCGACGACGCGACATTTGCTCGTCTTGCCGGTAACGCCGAAAGGAACTGCCCGGTGTCGAAGGTGCTCAATGCAACGATCACACTGGACGCTAAGTTGATCGAATGACTGCAGACCAGCGATTGTCTGGAGAACGAGAGGACCTATGATCCGCAATCATCAGCCCGGTCAGTCCAATTTCAAAGTGATCCTGCCCGAAGACGTCGTATGGAAGCCATTCCCGGCGTTTCCGGATGGGGCGCGCCTCGCGGTCCTGGTCGGTCATCCGGCTGAACGAGGTCCCTATGTAGTCAGAGTTAAGGTTCCGGATGGGACAATACTGATGCCGCACAAGCATCCCGAAGACCGCATCTACACGGTCATGTCAGGCGTCTTTTACATCGGGCTCGGCGAGACGTTCGATGGCAGCAAGGTGAGCGCCTATCCGCCGGGAAGCATCGTGGTTCTGCCCGGCGAGACCTGGCATTTTCATTGGGCCAAGTCCGGTGAATACGTCACGCAGGTGACGGCGATCGGTCCGCTGGGCCTCGAATATCACGACCTGCGCGACGATCCGCGCCATCATCACGCCTGAAACGGCCTAACCGTTCTGAGTCATCGCCGATGTACCTCGGGCGGCCAGACGATCGGGTCTGACGAGGAGATGGCGCAGGCTAGGATAACTCCGGGCTCTCAGGCGGTTGCTCTGCGACCGGCAGCAGCATACAAAAGGCAGCGCCGTGAGGTTCGTTTGGCGTTGCCCAGAGCCGGCCGCCATGCGCTTCGACGATGGAGCGGCAGATCGACAATCCCATCCCCAAACCGCTGGACTTGGTCGTGTAGAAGGCCTCGAAGATGCGCGCGAAGCTCGCTGGAGGCAGCCCCGGACCCGAATCGCGCACCGCGACGAGTACGCACTCCGACTCGGCTTTGCTGGTGCTGATCGACAACTCGCGTGATCCCAGCCGGACCTCGCTCATCGCTTCGATGGCGTTCATGATCAAATTCAGGATCACCTGCTGCAATTGAACTCTGTCTCCCACAATGTGCGGGAGTTCATTTGCCAGTTGCATCTTCGCCAAAACACCATTGTCTGACATCGCGGCATGCGTCAGCCCTATAACATCCAAGATTGCTGCGTTGACTTCGAGATGTTCCTTCCGCACCGGCGCTTTCTTGGAGAAATCTCGAATTCGACTCACAATATCGGCGGCCCGCTGGCCGTCGTTGATGACACGCGCGATCGCAGGCCTAGCCTTTTCCAGATTCGGCTGTTGATGAGCGAGCCAACGCAGGGCGGTTGCGGCGTTCGTCAGCAGAGCCGCGAGAGGCTGGTTGACCTCGTGGGCAATCGAGGCCGTAAACTGCCCCATGGTGACGACGCGGCTCGCATGCGCCAGCTCCATTTGGGCGTCGCGGTATCGCCGCTCGCTCTCGATCAACTCGCGCTCGGCCTGTTTGCGATCTTCAATGTCGTAGGTTGCGGCGTACCAGGCGATCACCTCGCCGTTTCTGCGCAACGGCACCCGCCGGGTAACGAACCAGCGGTATTCGCCATCGGCCCGCCGGAGGCGAACCTCCGACTCGAACGACTCACCAGTCACGAGCGCGACATCCCATGCTGCTTCCAGTCGCGGAACATCATCGGGATGGGTGATAATGCTGGTGCGGGTGGTCCACTTCGTCGTCGCGAGTCCGCTGTAGGTACGCCCGACTTCATTGACATAGTCGATGATGCCGTCGGCCCGATGACGAAGTACCAATACGGGTACCGTGTCGATGATCAGTTGCAGCTCATGCCTGGCTTCCGCCAGCTCGGACTCGCTTCTTCGCAGTGCATCCTCGGTGCGCTTTCGATCGTCGATGTCAAACGCGATGGCGTACCATTTGATTACCGCACCGGTCTCGTCATGCAGCGGTACGCGGCGAACCCGGTGCCACCTGTACTCTCCATCGGCTTTGCGCAGCCGCTGTTCCAATTCGAACGGCGCGCCTGTCGAGATATGCTCGCGCCACTCGCGCTCGACCATCTCCTCGTCATCGGGGTGCAGCGCGCTTCCCCAACGACGGCCCTCGGTATTATCCTGTGACAGGCCGGTGTATTCGCGCCAGTTCCTGTTACGGAAATCCATGAATCCGTCGGCGCGATACCGGGCGATCAGCGCCGGGACCGCGTCGACGGTCTGTCGAATGTCCTGTTCGGCTGCGCGCGCTGTCGTTGCGTCCTCGCGGCGTTGGGCGTTTTCGGCGCGTAGCCTGTCGTTGTGTTCCTGCAACTGCCGGATCGTCGTCTGCTGATCGCCGAGTAGCTGTTGAAGCCGCGCCAAGGTTCGCTTCCGGGCGGCGGACAGCAGCACCGCGATCACTGACACCACGACAAAGAGTCCCAGCCGGACAATTTCGCCGGACTGGAGAACGAATGGATAGCCTGGTGCTAGAAGAGGGTATTGGAGAGAAAGAAAGCTCACCACGGAGGCGAGCGCCGCCGGACCTGGACCGATCGCCAGAGCAACCAGCATGACCACCGAGAGAAACAGCGCGAGCGCCGGATCGGCGCCCCACACGCGATGTATCGCAAACGCCAGCGCGGCGGATGTTGCCGCGCCAACGGTCGCAATTGCGTAATCCACGATCACTGGCCGCTTCGGAGTCCGCGAAGGGACGGGTGCCGTCATGATCATCTTTCCCCGCCTGCAGGCCTAGGAATGGTTGTCGTTGATCATTGCTGACACGCGTTCGTGTTGTCGGAGGAGGGGCGGCGCGGATCCGGCTATCTCCCGAGCTTCTGGCGGTTCGGTTTGAGAGCGTCGGCCATCCGAACCAGTTCGGCGTAGGTTCGCGCGCCCATTTTATGCATTGCCGCGCCACGATGAATCTTGACCGTGATTTCGCTGATCCCGAGGTCGCCGGCGACCTGCTTGTTCATCTTGCCGGCGGTGACGAGCAGCATGACCTCCTGTTCGCGCGGCGAAAGCGTTTCGAATCGCTGCTTCAGCTGCGAGTCGTCGCTCTCGACGACCCGTCGCTGCCGATCGCGTTCGATTGCGGCGAGAACGGCATCAAGCATGTCCTGATCGCGAAACGGCTTGGGGAGGAAGTCAACGGCGCCGTGCTTCATGGCGTGAACGGACATCGGGATGTCGCCGTGTCCGGTCATCATCACCACCGGAATGCCGACGCCACTCTGGACCAGCCGGGTCTGAAACTCGAGGCCATTCATATCGGGCAGTCTGACATCGAGGACGATGCAGCCGGGCCGATCCGATAGGCTTGCTGAAAGGAAGTCCTTCGCCGTGGCGTAGGTCTGGGTTTGAAGCCCGACCGAATCGAAGAGCCCCTCCAGCGCACCACGCATGGAGGCATCGTCGTCGACGACGTGCACGAGAGGCTTTTCGTGGGGGACTTGCCGCATGCCGCTTATCATGCACCGTATTTTCACGGGACTGTTAGCATGAACGGCAACGGAACGGGGATCACACCTATGTATAGGTCGGGCGGAGAGTTCCTCGCCAACTCCGGAAAAGCCGAATTGTGGCGGCACCTTAGCTTCCCCTTGGGGCTGTAGCAGGCACATAAATTGAAAAAAGCGACCCTTCGCCGGCAACCGATCGGACCTCAATCCGGTGCCCGAGCACCTCGAGCGCACGCCGGACGATCGAGAGCCCGATGCCCACACCTCTGCCGCGTTCGGGCGCAAGGCGGGTGAACGATTCAAAGATTCGGGGTAATTGCTGTTCGGGGATGCCGATACCGGTGTCGTATACATCGATTCTGATTTCGGGCCCCTTGCGGCGGCAGCCGATCAGGATGCGTCCTCCGGGCTCGGTGTATCGTATGGCGTTGGTCAGCAGATTGCGCAGGATGCAAGCCAGCAGCACCGGATTGCTCGTCACATGGGCATTCGTTGTGACCACCCGGAGATCGATGCCCCTTTGAATGGCGGTGTCTTCGTTTTCGTGGCGAAGCCGCCAGAACAGGGGCCCGAGTCCGACGGCGGAGACCTCAAGCGCATCGGTGCGTTCAGCCAGGTAAAAGGCATCTACCATGCAATTGAGCTGTTCGGTCAATTTCGTTACCGCCCGCTCCCCGCGGTCCAGCCACGCCTCCTGCGGCATTTCTTTCAGGCGCGACCGCAGTAGTGAGTAGGTGCCCTGAATCACGTGCAGGGATTGCCGGAGGTCATGTCCCAGCATCCCGACGATCGTGGTTTGAAATTCCTGCGCCGCGAGACCTTTCGGCTTTCGCTCCCGCACATCTGGCGCGATCGTGAGGCTCTCAACGGTTCTCATGTTCTCCCCCTGGTGACTCGGTGACGCCCTCATTAAAGGACGGTGGAGGGGAGTTCGCCATCCTACGTTCCGGTGCCGTGGATCAGCTCATCGTATGATGCCGGCGGCAAGGCCGCGGGAAAACCGGCCGAAGACCCGCCGCCCGACGAGCCGAGCCAGAACAGGAGCGCCCTCATTGACCGATAGCGCCAGCCAATTTCTCGATTGCCGACCGTGGTCTGCATCACTAGGTCGCAGGCCATAATACTCTCGTATAATTCCTTAGCGGCGCCAACGCATGGAAAAGTTGTGCTTCCCCGCTTCTTTATCCAATTCGGGGCATGGATGCCGAGTGCCAGGACACCTCGAGATCGCAGTCATAGACGATGACGATTCATTCCGGGTAGCGCTCGTGGAATCGCTGTCCTCGCTCGAATATAAATCCAGCGGATACGTCTCCGCAGAGGATTTTGTAGAGGCGATTGCTGGGAGGTCATTCGATTGCATTGTTACGGACATTCATATGCCCGGCATGAGCGGGCTGGACCTGATGAAACGCCTCGCGGCCGGGGGGACGATAACGCCGGTGGTCTTGATAACGGCACGTTCAGACTCGAATCTGGAGGCCAAGGCGGCGGCGGCGGGCGCGGCGTGCCTTCTCAGAAAGCCATTTGAGATAAACGACCTCATCAAGTGCATCGAAAGA
Source organism: Bradyrhizobium sp. RDM12 (assembly GCF_051917485.1). Taxonomy (NCBI): domain Bacteria; kingdom Pseudomonadati; phylum Pseudomonadota; class Alphaproteobacteria; order Hyphomicrobiales; family Nitrobacteraceae; genus Bradyrhizobium; species Bradyrhizobium sp. RDM12. The sequence goes on along the minus strand of NZ_CM133064.1, from coordinate 306,425 downwards.
GCTCTCAAAGCCTGAAACGTTCCGCGGGCTGGTACGAAAAGTTGACGTGCACAAGATTCCACTCGACCTCCACGAAGTTATCGAAGAGGCGAGAGCGTTACTCGATCGAGAGCTTACCTCGCAGCGCGTCACTCTTCGGCTGTCGCTTGGACGGAATATTCCACAGGGACTTGGAGACCGAGAGCAGGTTCAGCAGCTAATCATCAACCTGATCATGAATGCCGTGGAAGCCATGCAGGTCGTTTCGATACGGACGCCGGTTCTGCTGGTCCTCATCTCACGACAAAAGCCGCGGCGTGACGGTTTCCGTAAAAGACAATGGCCCCGGAATCCTGGACGAAACCCGAAGCCGTCTGTTCGACCCATTCTTCAGCACCAAGCCCGGCGGACTCGGTATCGGTCTTTTGATCTGCCGGTCGATTATCGAAGATCACGATGGGCGCCTGTCGGCGTTCAACAATGGCGAAGGCCCTGGCGCGACATTCGAGCCTACGTTGACACCCATCCAGAAGTTTTCACCGTAGAATACTAACACATAGGTATGGGAGAAGCGAAACCTGCGTTGAATGGAGCATCATAGTCAGGCGCTGTACCGTTGCAGGCGCGTGATTGATGCCCGCAAATCAGAGGGGGCTGCACGTCGCAATCCCCTTCAGTCGAACGGAGAGAAGTGATGGATACCATGTCACGCCGCCGAATGCTTGCAGCGACCGCCGCGGGAGGGTTTCTTACGACAAGCATGATCGCGAATGCGGAATCCGGGACATTCGAGTCCAAGCCGGGCGATGGGGGAGTGGCGCGAGCTGCGACTGAGCTCCCGCCGGGCGACAAGGTGGCGTTCCACGATCCGAAAGACGTTGCCGATCTCCCGGATTTCCGTTTCTCGCTCGATGGAAATCGCCCGAAGGTGACGTCGGGCGGCTGGGCGAAGGAGGCAACCGTCCATCAGTTTCCGATAAGCAAGGGAATCGCGGGCGTTCATATGTTCCTCGACGCGGGCGCGTCGCGTGAATTGCACTGGCACGCGATCGCAGCGGAATGGGCTTACGTCATTGAGGGCCGCTGCCAGACTGTGGTTCTTCTTCCCTCAGGGGCGAGCGAGATCAACAATTACGGGCCGGGAGATCTGTGGTTCTTTCCCAAGGGCCACGGCCACGCGATCCAGACGATCGGCGACAAACCCTGCCACTTCTTACTCTCCTTTGACAATGGCGCCTTTTCCGAGCACGGCACCTTCTCGATCTCGGACTGGATCGACGTGACGCCCAAGGACATGCTGGCGCTGAACTTTGGGCTGCCGAAGGATGCCTTCGACGCCTTCCCGAAGGGCGAGACCTACATTCAGGCTGGGCCAGTGATCCCGGTATCGGAAGCCCTCGAAGCGCCGTGGCCCAAGGAATCGACGCACAAGTTCAGCCTGCTCCACGACAACCGCGCGGTGCGCGACTTCGACGGGGGCTCGTTCCGTCTGGCAACGGTGGATGAGTGGCCCGTGTCCCAGAGCATGTCGGGCGGCGTAATGATCATCAAGCCGGGCGCGATGCGCAAGCTCCATTGGAACGTGAACGCAAACGAATGGCACTACTATTTGCGCGGCAAGGGCCAGGTTGCGCTGTTCGGCTCCGGCGGACGCGGCAAGGTGGCGGAGTTCAAGCCGGGCGACGTTGCCTACATCCCGCAGGGCTATGGGCATGCGATCAAGAATATCGGCGATGAAGATCTCGAGATCGTGCAGACGTGGGACAACGGCAAGTTTGAAGAGATTGATCTCGACAACTGGGTAAAGGCGAGCCCGCGCTATCTGCTGTCCAACAACTTTGCGGGGGTGCCCGAAAAAACGATAACAAGGCTCAAACAGGCCTGAGCCGGCAGGCGACTGACGATCTCTATGCTGACGCTGAACTGGTAGGCCAATCGCAGTGTGCGGCTGATGGCCGACTTCCTTTACGATGACGTTGCAAGCAACTCGGCCCCCCAGCTTCGCAGACACCAGCTCGAAGTTCAGTGTGGTCGCGATGCGAACCCATGTTGCATTCGAACCTGGAGTAATCGTGGATCAGTCGTGGCTTGTGTGTGACGCGCTGCAGTGAGGCGCCGTGAGCTCATACCTTGGTATGATCGAAATGCACCGAGTGTCGGATGGCGCGTTCACACATTTGTTAGCAGAGTAGCGTCAGCTTTCGATGGACGAAAATGAAAACGTTCGGTTGATTGTCGTGTTCCGGGACGGTTGCTTGAAGCGAAGGTTGCGCGGTGGCTTCATTGTTGTCCAGTTGGTATTGCCAATTTGCTTTCGGTCACGCCAGAAAGGAGCCTCAATGAAGAGCTTTTTCCTGGCGAAAGTGCACCGGCGCGACGTGTTTCGCGTCGCGGCCGCAGGCGCCGCGATCGCGACAGGCGGGGCGATGGTTGATCAAGCCACCGCGGCCGAGTCCACTGGCAGCGCCGACAAGCGGAGGGCGCGTTACCAGGAGGACGCCGCCGAAGTCCAGAACTACTACCGGGTCAATCGTTATCCTGCCCGGCGGGAGAAATAATCGTGCTTTTCAAAAAATCTGGGCGCGGTTGGATCCACGGTTCTGCATTGACCGGTCAGCCGCGGCGCGAGATGGATCGCCGCAGTTTTCTGACCCGTTCCGGTGTTGCCGTCGGCGCGCTGGCTGCGCTGGGTGAGCTGCCGCTTGGCGGGATCCGCAAGGCGGAAGCGGGTCCGCCGGCGCCGGCGGGCGCCACGGTCACAACGCGGAAGAATATCTGCACGCATTGCTCGGTCGGTTGTTCGGTGATTGCAAAAGTGGCGAACGGCGTCTGGATCGGTCAGGAGCCCGACTACGAGAGCCCGATCAATCGCGGGTCGCATTGCTGCAAGGGGGCGGCGGTGCGCGACGACGTGCTGAGCCAACGCCGGCTGCGTTATCCCGTGAAGCTTGTTGACGGCAAATGGGTTCGGCTGTCCTGGGAAAAAGCGATCGACGAGATCAGCGACAAGCTGCTCGAAATTCGCGCCAGGTCCGGCCCTGACTCGGTTTACTGGCTCGGCTCGGCCAAGTTCACCAACGAGGCGGCGTATCTCAACCGAAAGCTCGCGGCGTTCTGGGGGACCAACAATTCGGACCACCAGGCCCGCATCTGCCATTCCACCACAGTCACCGGTGTCGCCAATACCTGGGGGTATGGCGCGATGACCAACAGCTACAACGATATCCGCAATTCCAAGACCATCCTGATCATGGGGAAATCCCGCCGAAGCTCACCCGGTTTCGCTCCAGCATATCCTCGAGGGCAAGGAGCTGAACCACGCGAACATGATCGTCATCGACCCGCGCATGACGCGGACCGCGGCGCACGCCACAGAATACGTTCGCGTGCGTCCCGGTACGCACATTGCGACGATCTATGGCATGCTTTGGCACATTTTTGAGAACGGTTGGGAAGACAAGGAATTTCTGAGCCAACGGGTCTATGGCGTCGACGAGGTCCGCAAGCAGGTCGCCAAATGGACCCCCGCTGAAGTCGAACGTGTGACCGGCCTGCCGGAGGCGCAGGTCAGACACGTCGCCGAAACGTTTGCCAAACAAAAGCCGGCGACGCTGATCTGGGCGATGGGACAAACGCAGTTCACGACGGGCACGGCTAACGTCCGCGCCAGCTGCATTCTGTTGCTCGCGACCGGCAATGTGGGGCTTGCCGGGGGCGGCGCCAACATTTTCCGCGGCCATACCAACGTGCAAGGCGCCACCGATCTCGGCCTCGATGTGACGTCGTTGCCACTCTACTACGGTTTGACCCAGGATGCCTGGCAGCATTGGTGCCGGGTTTGGGAAGTGGACTACGGCTGGATGGCATCGCGGTTCTCCAGCAAGGCGCTAATGGAAGGGCCGGGGATTCCGAGCACGCGCTGGTTCGACGCGACGCTGTTGCCGAAGGCTCAGGTGGCGCAGCCGGACAACGTGCAGGCGATGTTCATCATGGGGCACGGCGTCAACACGATTACCCGCATGCCGGAGGCGAAGCGCGGAATCGAAAAGCTCGAATTGCTGGTGGTGTGCGATCCCTATCCGACGGCGTGGTCGGTGCTTTCGGAGCGCAAGAACGGCATTTATTTGCTGCCGGCCTGTACCAGCTTCGAGATGGACGGTTCGCGCACGGCTTCAAACCGCTCGCTGCAATGGGGCGAGAAAGTGGTGGAGCCGGTGTTCGAATCCAAGAACGACTACGACATGATGTACATGCTGGCGCGCAAGTTCGGCTTCGCCGACCAGATGTTCAAGAACATCAAGGTCGAGAACGGGGAGGTGTCGGCCGAAGACATCCTTCGCGAGATCAATCGCGGCGGCTGGTCAACCGGCTATTGCGGCCAATCGCCGGAGCGGCTCAAGGCTCACATGAGGAACCAGGCGAAGTTCGACCTCGTCACCATGCGGGCGCCGAAAGACGACCCCGAAGTCGGCGGCGACTATTACGGTCTGCCATGGCCGTGCTGGGGCACGCCCGAGTTCAAGCACCCGGGAACGCCGATCCTCTACAACACCAATTTGTCGATCAAGGATGGCGGCGGGACATTCCGCGCGCGTTTTGGCGTGGAGCGCGTCGTCAAACGCAAGGTGACGGAGAACGGTCAGGAGATCGAAAAGGAAGAGCATGACAACCTGCTCGCCGACGGCTCTTATTCCGTCGGGTCCGAGATCAAGGACGGATATCCGGAATTTACCCTCGCGGTGCTGAAGAAGCTTGGGTGGGACACGGATCTCACAGCGCAGGAAATGGAGATCATCAAGCGGGTTAATTCGGTCAATCCCGATGCAGTATCGTGGTCGCTCGATCTTTCCGGGGGCATTCAGCGGGTCGCGATCGAGCATGGATGTTCGCCTTACGGCAATGCCAAGGCGCGCATGGTTGCCTGGAATTTGCCCGATCCGGTTCCTGTGCATCGCGAGCCGATTTACACGCCGCGTCCGGACCTCGTGGCAGACTATCCGACCTTGCCGGATGCGCGACAGTTCCGCGTGCCCAATATCGGTCTTACAGTTCAGAAGGCTGCGATCGACCGCGGTATTGCCGGGCAATTTCCCTGATCCTCAGCTCAGGCCGTCTGGTTGAGTATGAAGGCGGCGGCGAAGAGACGCGCTCGAACAAATGGCTGGCCGAGCTGAAGCAGGAGATGTTTGTCGAAATCAATCCGGCGGATGCCGGTCCCCGCGGAATCAAGGATGGCGGATGGGTTTGGGTGACCGGGGCCGAGAACAGTTCGAGAGCGCGGATGAAGGCGGTCGTGACCGAGAGGGTCGGCAAAGGGGTTACGTGGATGCCCTTTCACTTTGCCGGGTGGTTCGAGGGCACCGATCTGCGCGGCAAGTATCCCGCTGGTGCGGATCCCATCGTGCTCGGCGAGAGCGTGAATACAATCATGACCTACGGATACGATCCGGCGACCGGCATGCAGGAGACGAAGGCGACGCTTTGTCAGATCAGGGCGGCGTAGGGGAGCAGAGCGATGGCGCGGATGAAATTCCTTTGTGACGCCGATCGCTGCATCGATTGCAATGCCTGCGTCACCGCATGCAAGAACGAGAACGAGGTGCCCTGGGGCATCAATCGCCGGCGCGTCGTCACCATCAACGATGGCAAGCCCGGTGAACGGTCGGTATCGATGGCCTGCATGCATTGCACCGATGCGCCCTGTGCCGCGGTGTGCCCGGTCACCTGCATCTACCCCACCGAGGACGGCATTGTGCTGCACTCCAAGGACCTCTGCATCGGCTGCGGCTATTGCTTCTATGCCTGCCCATTCGGCGCGCCGCAGTATCCTAAGGTCGGCAATTTCGGCTCGCGCGGAAAGATGGACAAATGCACCTATTGCGCGGGCGGCGGCGGCACGGAAGCGCCTGGCAGCGCTGCCGAGTTCGAAAAATATGGCTCCAATCGCTTCGGTGAAGGCAAGTTGCCGCTATGCGCCGAGATGTGTTCGACCAAGTCGCTGCTCGCGGGCGACGGCGACATCATTGCCCAGATCTACAAGGAGCGGGTCCTCAAGCGTGGTTATGGCTCAGGTGCCTGGGGCTGGATGACCGCTTATCACGGGGATATCGAGGTCTGACGGAAAATGCGGGGTGAACGAAATCACCTGGAGTAATGTCGCCATGATATGCCTCGCTCGTATTCGTCTTCTGCTCGTCGCGACGCTGCTGGTTTGCGGAACGGTTGCGGTTCCGGCACTGGCGCAGAAGCTCGGGCCGGATGGCGCGCCGAACCCAACGGCGAGCGTCACGCCGCAACACGATCTGCTGATGCAGGCGCCGCGCATCGAGGGGCGTATCGATATTCCGGACCGGAAGGCCAGCGTGTTGATTCAACCGGCGGGACGGACCTGGGACTATTTCCACGAGGTGCTGCTGCACTGGGGTGCGGCGGCCGTGATTCTCGGCACGATCGTCCTGTTGGCCGCCGCCTATTTCATCATCGGCCGGATCCGGATTTCGGCCGGGCGATCCGGGCGCACATTGGTCCGCTTCCGGGCCTTTGAGCGATTTTCGCACTGGCTCACGGCGGTTTCCTTTGTGCTGCTTGGCCTCACCGGGCTCAACATCACCTTTGGAAAGATCGTGTTGTTGCCGGTGACGGGCCCGGAGGCTTTCTCCGAGATCTCACAAGTCGCCAAGTATACCCATAATTTCACTAGCTTCTCGTTCGTGGCCGGCCTCGTCCTGATCATTGCGATCTTTTTCAGGGACAATCTTCCCGCGAGGGTCGATATCGAATGGCTCAAGCAGGGCGGCGGATTCATCAAGTCGAAACATGCTCCCGCCGGACGCTTCAATCCCGGTGAAAAGGCGGTCTACTGGCTGTCGCTAGCCGCGGGGCTGGCCGTTTCCGTCTCGGGGTTTCTGCTGCTGTTTCCGTTCTACGAAACCAACATTGCCGAGATGCAGCTGGCGCAGGTGACGCACGCCGTCGTCGCCGTGCTTTTCATCGCCTTGATCCTTGCCCACATCTACATCGGCACGCTCGGGATGGAGGGTGCATTCGAGGCGATGGGCACCGGCGAAGTCGATTTCAACTGGGCGAAGGAACATCACGACGTCTGGCTGGCCGAACAATTGGAGAAGGGGAAGGTCGGGCACTCCGCACCGGCGGAATAGTTCAAGCGCCGCAATCATTCATTTCCCGGACGTCATCGCCGGATAGGCAGCTGCGTAAAATGCACGATGGGTTTGAGACCATTCCGGGAAGCAATGTCGAGGCGGCGGTGCTGGCGTTGCAGGCCGCGGCTGCGGTCCCGATGCCGGACGTGCCGTTCGTGCATGTCGAAATTTCCGGCACCATCCTGGTGTATGGTCGCGACGATATCGCCATCGAAGCCGGGGAATTGCTCAAGCCGCATCTCGACGTCACCGTGCTTATCACGCCTTCCAGCATGGTCGCCGAATTCGGGATGACCGACTTTCCCGTGGTGAAGGGAAAGATCGCGGCCGCCGGAGGTCATTTCGGCGCTTTCGAACTGGTCGTCGACGATTTTTCCGCGCCCGGGCCGGCCCTGCGAGGCGGCCTCGGGTACGGACCGGTCCGCAACGGCGCACGATCGCGTTGCGACGTCATCCTGGATCTTTCCGGCGGATCGCCGCTGTTTTCGGCAGATGACTTGCGGGATGGTTATCTGCGCGTCGATCCCGGCAATCGATCTGCCGTGCTGGAGGCGGTGCTCAAGGCGCGAGATCTCACCGGCGCGTTCGAAAAACCTCGATACGTCAGCTTCGATGCGTCACTATGCGCGCATTCGCGTTCGAATATCGTCGGCTGCAGGCGTTGCCTTGATCTTTGTCCGGCGGGTGCCATCCAGCCGGCGGGCGATCACGTCGCGATCAACCCGAACATCTGCGCCGGATGCGGGCAGTGTGCCGCGGCATGTCCGACAGGTGCCGCATCCTACGCGATCCTGCCGCCGGATCTGTTGGTGCGAAAGCTGCGCACGATGCTGCTTGCCTATCGCGCGGCCGGCGGCCTGCATCCGGTGGTGCTGTTCCATGACGAGGCGCACGGCAGCCCCATGCTCGACGCCCTGGCCCAGTTCGGCGATGGATTGCCGGCGAATGTGCTGCCCTTCGCCGTCAACGAGACTACACAGGTCGGACTGGAGGGGATCGTGGCGGGTTTTGCCTATGGCGCGTCGGCGATCCGCTTCTTGCTGCGGGGCAGGGCCCGTCATGACGTTTCCGGCCTGCGGCAGACGGTCGCCCTGGCGGAGCCGATCCTACAAGCGCTGGGCTTCGCGGGCCCCCGTCTCGCAATGCTGGAGACCGATGATCCGGATGTGCTCGGTATAGCTTTGAGGGAGGTGCCATGGATGCCGTCGGCGCCGCGGCCGGCGAGCTTTCAGCCGATGGGAGGCAAGCGCGAAGTGTTGAGGTTCGCCCTGCGCGAACTTCACCGGGCAGCTCACGATCCCGTCGAGCTGATCGCGCTGCCCAAGGGGCGCCCTTCGGGGCGGTCGAAGTCGATGCGGGTAACTGCACGCTTTGCCTGTCCTGCGTGTCGGCATGTCCGACCGGCGCGCTGCGGGACGACCCGGAGCGGCCGATGTTGCGCTTCGTCGAGGACGCCTGCGTGCAATGCGGGCTCTGCCAGACGACCTGTCCGGAACAGGTCATCACCCTGAAGCCCCGGATCGACTTCCGCGCGGCCATGGCGCCTGCACGTGTGCTGAAGGAGGAGGAGCCGTTCTGCTGCATCCAGTGCGGCAAGCCGTTCGGAGTGAAAAGCACCATCGATCGTGTCGTGGCCAAACTCGAGGGCAGGCACTGGATGTATACCGCTTCGTCGCGCCACACCGATCTGATCAAGATGTGCGAGGACTGCCGTGTTGCCGTCGTCTCCGAGGGGCATTTCGATCCCTATGGCGCGCCGGATCGCGCGCTCCGGACCACCGACGATTATCTGCGGGAAGCTGATCTCGCCGGCAAGCGGGGACCGCGCCAGTGAAGCTGCTGCGCACCATTCAACTTGACGCCTCCGATACGTTCGTCTTCGACCGGGCCGCGGCCCCGGGCGAATGGGCGGTATCCGGCGCATTCGCCTTTCTCAACCGCGACATTCCCGCGCTGCGGGGCAAGACCCGGACGGCATTTCGCGCCGGCTTCTTGGGAATTGGCTCGCTCGGCCGCTCCACTCTGGTTCAGATCGTCGATGCGACGGAGCAGGACCATGCGGACGTCGTTGAATTGCTCGCCGCGCAACTGGTCCGGGAGTTTCGTGCGCCCGATCTCGCTTCGGCGCGAGAGGCGGCGAGGGAAGAGGTCGGCTTTGCCGCCTCGCTCTGCGATCATCCCGCCGGCGTCATTGTCGCGGTGACGCGCAGCCTTGAGGGCGGCTCGATCCGCGAGGCCTTCCGCTCGTTGCGTCCCGCCGCGCAGTCGCCGTCGCGGGCTTTCAGTTTCGTGGAGATCACCGGCGATCCCGATGCGGACGAACATCTCGATCTTGCAATGCTCCGGCAAGGAGCACGACCTTGAGCGCGAAGCACGATTTCTGGCTTGCTTGCGGCCATCACCTGCTCGATCGCGACGCCGCGAAAAGGCTGGTGGTCACGGACGAATTCCTCAAGGTGTATCTGGCGCGCGCCGAACTGGTGCCGTCGCCCGAAGCCTGTCCGGCCGAACGGCGGCTGCACGATATCCTGCTGCACAATCCGCGGCGTGCGGTAACCTCGTCGGAGATTGCTGCGATCGCGGACCCGGATGCACGCGAGAACTGGGAGGTGATGATTGCCTGGCGCGATCATCTGGCGAGGCATCGCACCCTTGAATCGGCCTATCTGGAAATCGTGCGACGAAATATCAGGGTGCCGCAGGTTTTTGTCGGGCAGTTGATACAGGTCATCCTGCGCAACGCGCTGAACGATTGCGACGATGCGTTCGTTCTGCGCGCCGCCGAGCTGTTCTTTCGTACGCAGAAGCTGGCGGTAGAGGGCAACTCGATCGTCGCCTGGGACGAGGAGGCGAGCGTCGATCGACGGCACCAGTCGCCGCTGTTCGCCTTGCTGGGACTGCCGGCAGCTGTCGAGGCCGACGTAGTCAGCGATGCTACGGCCGACAGTTACTGGGAGCGCAGCGATCACTTCGATATGGGCCTCGACCTGACGGCCGGACAACGCGGATCGGCGGCGCTGGGCCAAGTGATCGCGCGCTGGATATCGCATCTGCTCGCGGTGAATGTCGTGGTCGAACCGGTGGTGGAACTGCGCGACGAACCGCTGTCGTGGTATGTCGGCTTGAGTGCGGACGCGACGCGGATCGGCGACGCGATCTGGAACGGAAATGACGTGGACAGCGAGTTGCGGGCCCGCCGGGTCGGCATGTATCGGCTGGATTTCCGCGATCCGTCAGATGTGATCGAGAGGGTCCGGGGGGAGCCGGTATATCTGCTGGCAGCCATGACGGCGGGCGAAGAACTTCGGTTGAAGCCGCAAAATGTGCTGACCGGCTTGCCGATCCGTTGCGAGGAGGCCGCGAAATGAGATCGACCACCCTTGAAAGCGTTGCCGTGGGTGTCGTCGTCGAGCGGCGCCGTGCCAAGAGCGTTTGGGCCGAGTTTCTCTGGCGACCGGTTTCGGTGTTTGCCGGGAAACCTTCGGCTGAACCGTGGACGGTGCTCGATGCGCAGGCTGAAAGCGTGTTGTTCTACGCCGGCGAGGCCCTGATCGAACTGCACCGAACCGAATCGGCCTATTACCGCGACAATATCGCATGCGATACGCCGAAGGTCTGGGTGGTTTTGCTCCGACCGGATCGAATCCGCCTTACGGGCTTCTCGCGGTGACGGCCGATCCGGCCGAGGGCGAGGCCTTCACGGATGCCGGCAACAACCTCGTCGAGGCGGTGCCGATGCCGCGGGATATCGTGGCGATCGTCGATCGATTCATCATCACGCATCACGTTGAGCGGCCCTTCATCAAGCGCCGGCGCCAGCCGGCTGAATTCGATCGCCAAAAGGGCGAGCAGGGGGACCGCACATGACCGCGCCAGAAAGCTCGCTCTCACGATGGTCGCGGCTGAAACGCGAGGCCGTTTCCAAGGGCGGAGCCGCCGGCGGCCGGGACGATAGGCCGGCTTGTCCGGCCGGATCGCAGGACACGCTGCCTGAAACCGCCTTGGATGAGGGGCTCGTCGACCCGGAACAGTTGCCGTCGATCGATGCCATCACGATCGATACCGACATTCGTGCCTTTCTGAACAACCGGGTGCCGGCCGAACTGACCCGCGCGGCGTTGCGCCGGGCTTGGACCAGCGATCCCGCAATTCGCGATTTCGTCGGCATTGCCGAAAACCAATGGGACTTCAACGATCGAACCGCGATATCGGGCTTTGGCCCGCTACTGGAAACCGATGACATACCGGCGCTTCTCACGCAGGCGTTCGGTCAGCGCGCCGAACCGGTCACCGCCATGGCCGAGTTGCCGATGGCGCTGAAACCGCCGGCGCGAACCGGAATTGTCCGGGAAATCGCGACGCTCGATCCGCCTGATATGCCGGCCGCATCGCGTGGAACGGCTGACGAGGCCGCGGCAATCGGGCAACCCATTGCGGAACCGGATTGTGGTGCACCATCAAAGCGCCGTACACATGGCGGCGCATTGCCGCGATAGGGAGTTCCAGATTGACCGCAGCACCGGCAGCAGACCAGGACCGAACGATGCCGGAGAGCTCTGCGCGCGGTTCTCACCGCGATCTGGTCGATGAACTGGATCGTGCCCGTGCTCGCGAATACGCGCTGCTGGCGACCTTGCTGGCCCGGGGACCGAGCTCCGAGTTGATCGGCCGCCTGGCGGCGCTGTCCGGCGACGCAACGCCGCTCGGCGAGGCGCATGCGGCGCTCGCCGAGACGGCGCGGCGATCCAGCGAAGCCGTCGCCGCGCGCGAGTATTTCGACCTGTTCGTCGGACTGGGCCACGGCCAGATATTCCCTTACGCGTCCCAATACCTGACCGGCTCGCTGTACGGCCGGCCGCTGGTGGAACTGCGCGAGACCTTCCAGCTTCTCGGTATCGAGCGGGTGAACCAGTCCGAACCCGAGGATCACATTGCAACTCTTTGCGAGACGATGGCGGGCCTGGTCGGCGGCGCCATCACCGGTGTGGACGGTTGCGATCGTGATTTCTTCGCAAAGCACCTGGCAACATGGGCAAGACGCTTTTTCGCCGATCTGGAGCGTGCGAAACCGGACAGCTTCTATGCAAGTGTCGGCTCGCTGGGTCGTGCGTTCATCGAGATCGAGACCGAGGCTTATTCATTTCCTGCCTGATGGCGGGCAAGCGGGGGAAATATTATGCGCGCGTTCATCGTGGCCTGCCTGGTCGCCACCACCATAGCCGTCGGTTCCGCCGCCGTTCTCGATGCATTGGTGCAGCAATCGGCATCGGCCGCCTTCGCGCAAGGCAGCGTGAGACGCTGACCTTGTGCCTGCAAAGGAGGCGTCGCTGAATTGACGCTGCTCCCTGAACTATTTGTCAGCACCGAAGACTCATCTAAGAGACCGGAAAAGCGGAGGCCCAGCATGATGCGCCTGACAATCCCTGTCATCGCCGTGGTCGCACTGGTTGTTGCCGGGGTGATGATGATGCGCTCGCCGTCGTCGTCGGTCGAATTTGCTTCCGGAACCGCGGCGATGCCGTCCTTGCAGGAACTGCATGCCACGGCCGAAGTGCACAAGCTCCCCGTGCAGGAGATCGACGACCAGGCCCTGGTCTACACCGCCCAAGGAAAACATTGAGCGTCGCTCGCTCACTCGCGGTAACGATGCAACTCGGCCAGTACCTGCATCAACGCGGCAGCGCCCAGGCATCATTGATTTCGATCGTCACTGTCGTCGCGAGTGGTCTTGCCGTGACATTCGGCGTCAATGCCTGATGCGGTCGCCAGGCGCTTCTCGTAGCTGGTGAAGCCGCAATCCGAGCCGCCCGCGTCAAACGTCATGCGACAGTGTCCCGGGGCACCGCCCGCCTGGTGTATGCCGCAGAGCCTGATATGTTGACCAGTGCAAATGCCAAAAAAGAGATGGCCAATACCACTGTCAATTAGCGAATCCATCTTCATTCGCCAAAAAAAAAATAATTCCTGCCGCTTTTTGCTACGTGTCGAAACACGACCGTGAAATCGATCGTCACAAAGATGCACACGCTCGCATGTTTGCTCTTCCAAGCAAGGTATCGGCACCGGTGCGCGGATCGCGCGCGAGCGCGGTGTTGACATGATTGAGGGCGGGAAGACGCCCGATTCAGCTCCGATCTTCTACCAACTTGTGCATTCAATTCGTGCCGGCCACAGCCGCGGACCGGTCATACGTTGATATGATCGGAGTTCTCCCAGGGTCGTATGGCCGCGTATGCAAATAGCTGGCAAGCTTAGTGCCTGTCGGGCGAGAGAAAATTGGCGTTGACGTAATGCGAGTGGAATTCGGTTGATGTTGCACACGGCTTCACCGTTGGTTCTGGATGGCATCGGCGGCTTTGCGTTGCCCTACCTGGTGGGACGCGTCGTTGCCGGCGTCTTCTTTGTCTTTTCGGGCTACCATAAGCTTACGAATGCCGAGCGCCGAGCCGCCCTGGTGACGACGCTGCGGGACTGCAACATCCCGTTCGTTCCGCTGATGCAGTGGGTTGTTCCAGGGGTTGAATTCGGAGGCGGCCTCGGCGTCGCTCTTGGCTTGCTGACGCCGCTCGCGGCGCTGGGCCTCGCTGCGATCTGTCTCGTCGCAGCCTCCACCGACGGCATGCGTCGGGTTAGAGCGTCAGCCGCAATCGACAAGGCCGACAAGATAGACGACGCGCTCTATCTCCCCGAGATCCCGTATATCGTGCTGCTGGCCATGTTTGTGGCCAATGGGGCCGGACCGTTCAGCCTGGACGCGTTTCTTTGATGGATTGAAGGTCCGATTTCGCCGAGATGTTCTGCGTGAGGAGTCGATCTGCGCCTTGCGCAGCGACGAGTATCGGATCAGGCATTAAGCGCAGCGCCGCCTCCGATCGGGAGGGTAAGATGAAAATCTGCGCCGCGCGACCTATCGTTGGTGGCCCACAAGCGGCCTCCGTGTTCTTCAACAATGGAGCGGCTTATCGACAGGCCGATTCCGATACTGCGGGGTTTGGTGGTGACAAAGGCATTGAAAATCTGAGTAGCCAGCAGCGGCGGCAGACCGACGCCGGTGTCACTGACGGACACCGCGATCTGTTCGCTTTCCAGCTGCTCGGATCTAATGACGAGCTCCCGTATTTCGTCCCCATCGCTCATGGCCTCGATACCATTGATCATGAGATTCATCAGAACCTGCATCAACTGCGTGCGATCTCCCGAGACCTGGGAAAGATTGTCCATGAGTTCGGTGCGGATCGACACCGCATATCGCGCAGCCTCGCCGTGCAGCAGGATGACCATCTCCCGAATGACATCGTTGACATCAACCATCGCGCGCAGCGGAGCGCCGTTGTCAAAGAGTTGCTGCATGCGGGCGACCGTCTCTGAAGCACGCGTTCCGTCCTTTACGATCATACTTGCGATCGCGCGGGCCCTCTCGATATCCGGGACTTCATGCGAAAGCCAGCGCATGCAAGTCTCGGCATTTATCATGATGGCACCAATCGGATGATTCACTTCGTGCGCCAGAGACGACGTCAGCTCTCCCATGGCGGTGATCCGGCTGACACGTGCCAGATCCGCTTGCGCCTGGCCCAGCCGTTCTTCCGCGCGCTTGCGGTTGGCAATTTCGCTCTGCAGCGTTTCATTCGCGTGCAATAGCTCCGTGGCCCGTTCTTTCAGGCGATTTGCGGCGATAGCGAGGCTGCGATACAGGCGCGAGTGTTCCAGGACGAGTACGGCAAGCACGAAACTTGCCGCCAATGCGCCATAGATTCGTCCCGCGTAAAAGCCCAGGTCGTAGCGGCCGCCGTTCAGGTACGAGCTCAGCGTGATGTCGCAAAACCAGTAGCCCATCACGACCATAAGCCATAGATTCAGCAGGTTGCGTCGAGGGCGCGCCGCCAGCAAGACGAAGGCGCCTAGCAATAGTACGATGTCGGTCAGATTGACGACCCTTTGCCAGGGCGTAAAACCGGCTTTATCCAGCATCGGTGGCAGCAGGCGCGCATTCTCGGTGCCCCAGGTCGCGGCGAACCAGCATGCGAGGACGGCGGCGACGACTGCGGTCACCGCCCACGCGATCGCGATCCGCGGCGGGGCGGCAATCCCGCGGCTGCTGTCTTGAAACAGGGCATAAAAGATCACGACGAGTGGAAAGCCGCCATGCCAGAGCACGCAGAGCCATAACGCTGTCTGTGATCCTGCGCCGAGCAGACCGGCATCCGTAAACATGCCAGGAAACGTCAAAAGCTGGACGACGCTGATCAGCGAGGCAAACAGATACCCGCTTGCCAGCAGCAGCAATGCACGTGAGCGCAGGATGTTGAACTGGCCAAAGAGAATGATCGCGGTCGTGAGATCATTAAGTATGGAAACGGCGTTGTATGCGGCGACGAACGCAGGCGAGGGCGACATCGGCGCCCGGACGTACGGAATGCAGGCGATAAAGACGGCGGCCGAAATCGCTGTTAACGCAATGCAAAACCGCAACTCGCGAGGTCCCACCGCGGCCCGCGACAGGAAGGCGCCGTCCTCGTCCGCAGAGATGCTCATTGCTTCGTCAGGACCCACATTGTCAGAACCCCGCTCTCGCCCGCCGCGATTGAGCCCGTTGACGAAGAACCGGTTCCGACGATCTCCGGATCGTCTTTGTTGATTTCGTTGGAGCCGAATTCTAGGGATGCGTCATGCGCTTTGCGAACCAACCGTTGGTAGAAGCTGGATCATACCGATGTATGAGCGGCAGAGTGACCGTCTCAGGCCAGGCGAGGGGGCAGGTTATGACGACATCCGCTTCTTCGCGGAGTTTGCGATTCCTCTCGCCGCAGGCCAAGGTCACTCAAGCGCCTCGCGCATGTCCTCGACAAAAACGTGCTTGTGGAGGGATCAGAACGTTTAGCGCGTCGGCTGCATTGATGCCGGCATTACGAGCAACGGCTTCAGCGCCAACTCCGGATTCGCCTTGATCGCGCGTGCACTCTCGTCGAGCGCCGCAAGAAACATCTTCATAGTTTGAGGATTATTAGCCATCCATTCACGTCGTCCCCAATAGATCGCGGCACGCTCGTAACCGTTTGCGCCAACGAAAGATCCGAACGATTTCCCACCGACGTCCCGCGACTTCGAGCCTTGCAGACGCCGGTCCGCTCAGCAAGCGGTGAGTCTCATCATGCTGGCGTCGCCGCGCTCTCGATCGCACTTGAGGCGACGGAAGAGCGCGTTCACGAGGCGCTCTCGGCAGCGATTCTCAGAGCTTAGCGACTAAGCCGGCGGAGAAGCATCCTCCAGGATCGGGCCGAAAGGCTCCCAGCGTTCGCCGTTAAACCGCATCATCTTAAACTGCTTGTGGATGCGGTAGTCGGTAGGCGAGGTGTTGATTTTGATCGCGGGTAGCGCCAAGTCAACTTCGACATCCTTGAGCGATGTCGCCTGTTTCATGACGTTCTCGCGCGTCAGGTCGTCTCCGCATTGCTCGAATACGTGGACCAGAAGTTGTGCGACGTTGTAACCATAGGTGTTGAAGTTCGAGCCCTTGTCTCCCTCCGGATAATACTTCTCCATGAAAGCGAAATACCGCTTTAAACCCGGATCGTCTTTCCATTGTGGATCGAGCGGTTCTTTGCTGTAATTGGAGCTGATGATGCCCTTGCTGTTCTCAAGCCCGGCCGGTTTCAGGACGCTACCGACCGAGGTAGCCTTCAAACTGACGATCTGCACCGGTTGCCAATTGCTCTCGGCGATTTTCTTGATCGCCTGCGCCGCCTGCTTCGGTGTGGCGGCACTGAAGAACAGGTCGGCACCAGAATCCTTGATCCTGAGGATTTGCGAATCGATGGTCGGATCGGACACTTCGTAAGAAGCCTCCGCGACCACCATCTTGGCACCCTTGTCGCCGAGGCCCGATTTAATGCCGTTCAGATAGTCCTTGCCGAAATCGTCATTCTGATAGAGCACGCCGACCCTAGCGCTTGGATATTCCTTCAGGATGTATTGGCCATAGATGCGCCCCTCGATGAAGTTGTTCGGATCATAGCCCATGGTCCATGGAAAATTCTTCGGATCGGAGAATCTTGAGGCGCTGGCGGCCGCGAACAGCTGCGGCACCCTCCTGGAATTGAGATATTTCTGCACGGCCGCGTTTGAAGGCGTACCGAGGATCTGGAAGGTCAGGAGCACCTCGTCGCTCTCGACAAGCTTGCGAACTTGTTCCACCGCCTTCGGCGGCGAATAGGCGTCGTCATACTGGATCAGATTGATCTTGCGCCCGTTGATGCCGCCCTGGTCGTTGATCATCCTGAAATAGGCGGCCTCGGTTTTACCGATCGAGGCATAGGCCGACGTCGGTCCCGAAAACGGCATGGTCTGTCCGACCTTGATCTCGGTGTCGCTAGCGCCCGAGTCGTATTTCTTTTGGGCAGTGGCCGGAGAGATCGACAGCGCCAGGACCAGCGCCATTCCCGTTGCCAGATGCAGACTCGGGTTCCTCATTCGCAATTTCCTTTCCTCGGCTAGTTTATCTCAACGGGTGACAAGCAGAGCTTCTACATGACCAGCACGCTGTCACACCCACCGTTTGCGGTGTTTCGCCGCCGGCAGAAGGCAAGCTTGCCATCGTTCCAGAGGACCTGGAGGCTACCAATTCCGTTTGCGCCGAACCGAGAAGGTAATGCACCCCCGAGTCCCCGGCACTGGCGCAAAAGAACCGCTAAGTTCTCTCATCGAACCCCGAGCCGTAACCCCTATACGTTGGTATGATCGGTCTGGCCAAAAGGTTGAGTGACGACCCGTAGAAAGACGTGCGCGTCCGTGGGATGATGATCCCGATCGAAGTCCGCACGAGGACCAGGACGACATTAGTGAAGGCACGGCTCTGATGTTGGCCTCGCTGCTCCTCCATCCCTGCGCTTTAGGGCTTCAACGCAAGCGCGTTGTTATTACTGAGCCCGTCGGTGTGTTTCGCGCTGTCCTTCGCGGGGCCGTCGATCGCCATGCTCGCGGCAAGGTCCCTCTCTCCCGCCGGTCCATTGATTTCGTTGAGTCGGCATGGCGGGACCCCCGCGCCGATCAGTCGAGACTACGCGCCGAAACACACGCAGCTTCCAAGAGCGTGCGCGGCAGTGCTAACCTTGCCCGAGATCGAGGCTAAGAAGCGCTGACCCAGCCAAAATGACGTCCGTCCACTATCGGCGGGCAGTTCTGTTTAGCTGCGCATCGCAACCAGCTTAACAGCGAGGCTCGCAAATTGGAGGCAGTTTTCGGCATTGGAGAGAAGGGAATTGGAGCCCTGGAGATTTTGTCAGAGGATGGTGGACTCGTTTTCGGCCGAGGGTGGCGTCAGGGCGCCGGAGGTAGACGTGAAGACGTACTGATTTCACTGCCGGCATCTGAACAACCAGCGGCAACTACTCTCGATCGCCTCGCTCACGAATACTCCCTCAAGGAAGAGCTCGACGCCGCGTGGGCGGTGCGGCCGCTTGAGCTTGTGCGAGATCGTGGTCGGAGCATATTGGTGCTCGAAGACCCCGGCGGAGAATTGCTGAGTAACCTCATTGGTGCGCTGATGGGTCTGGAGACATTCCTGCGCATCGCAGTCCGCGTAGCAGCAGCGCTCGCCAAGGTCCACCAGCACGGCCTCATCCATAGGGACATCAAGCCTGCCAATATTCTGGTGAGCAACGGGAGTGGTGAGGTGCGGCTTACCGGGTTTGGAATCGCGTCGCGTTTGACTCGGGAACGGCAAGCGCCTGATCCTCCCGAGGTCATCGCCGGTTCGCTGGCCTACATGGCGCCCGAGCAGACCGGGCGAATGAACCGCTCAATCGATTCCGCAGTGACCTATATTCGCTCGGGGTAACACTCTACGAAATGCTGATCGGAAGCCTTCCCTTTACCGCCTCCGATCCGATGGAATGGGTACACTGCCATATTGCAAGGCAGCCTCGTGCGCCGCGCGAACGGGTAAACGGGATTCCCGAGGCCGTTTCCTCAATCGTGATGAAGCTCATGGCGAAGACTGCTGAAGAGCGTTACCAGACGGCGACGGGAGTTGAAGCCGACCTGCATCGTTGTCTGAGCGAGTGGCAGTCGCACGGTCGCATTGATCCATTCCAGGCGGGCGCGCTCGACGCTTCGGACCGATTGCTGATCCCTGAGGTGCTTTACGGGCGAGAGCCCCAGATCGCCACCTTGTTGGCGTCCTTTGACCGTGTCGTGGGTTCAGGCAGACCGGAGCTCGTTCTTGTTTCCGGCTACTCGGGTATTGGCAAGTCCTCCCTTGTCAATGAACTTCATAAACCGCTCGTCCCGCCTCGAGGCTTGTTTGCATCAGGTAAGTTCGATCAGTACAAGCGCGACATCCCTTATGCGACGCTCGCGCAAGCCTTCCAGAGCTTGATCCGCCCAATCCTGGCGAAGAGCGAGGAAGAGCTCGGCCGTTGGCGCGAAACAATTCGCGAGGCTCTTGGCCCGAATGGCCAGCTCATGGTGGATCTCGTCCCGGAGTTGAATTTCATCATCGGAGAGCAGCAGCCCGTTCCGGAACTTCCCCCACGCGATGCGCAGAGCCGGTTCCAACTCGTGCTGCGTCGATTCATCGGCGCATTCACACGGGAGCATCCTCTCGCCCTCTTCCTCGACGATCTGCAATGGCTTGACGCAGCCACGATGGATCTGATGGGGGATTTACTGACGCATCCGGACGTAAAGAATCTGATGTTGATTGGGGCCTACCGTGACAACGAAGTGTCCCGTGCACATCCGCTGATGCAAAAGCTGCAGGCCATCCGCCAGGCCGGAGCAACAGTGCACGAAATTGTACTCGCGCCTTTGACACGGGACGACCTCGGGCAGTTAATTTCAGATTCGCTTCATTGTGAGAGCGCGCACGGCCGCCCGTTGGCCGGATTGGTCCAGGAGAAGACGTCCGGCAATCCATTTTTTGTCATTCAATTCATATCCGCGCTCTTCGAAGAAGGATTGCTCATCTTTGATCACATCAGAGGGCGATGGCGCTGGGACCTGAATCATATTCACGCGAAAAGTTATACAGAGAACGTCGTTGACCTCATGGTGGCGAAGTTGAATCGCCTGCCCACCGGGACGCAGAAAGCACTACAGCAGCTTGCGTGCCTCGGGAACAGCGCCGACTTCGCAATGATACGCATGGTTTATCAGGACTCGAGCGAGGAAATGCATGGACAGATTTGGGAAGCAGTCCGAGTGGGTCTCATTTTCCGATCGGAACATTCATACAGATTTCTCCACGACCGTGTCCAAGAAGCAGCGTACTCTTTAATCCCTCAAGAATTGCGGGCAGACGCGCATTTGCGTATCGGCATGTTGATGGCCTCGCACACGTCCTCAGAAAAACTTGAGGAAGGAATCTTCGAGATCGCCAATCAACTCAACCGTGGCTCTCATCTGGTCACGTCGACTGCGGAGCGCGAACAAATTTCGGAATTGAACCTCATCGCGGGCAGGCGAGCAAAGATGTCGACGGCGTACGCGTCGGCACTCAGGTATCTCCACGCCGGACGCCGATTGTTGACGGACGAGACCTGGGATCGCAACTACGACCTTATCTTCTCGATCGAGTATCTTCTTGCGTCATGTGAACTACTGACGGCTCAGATGGCTGCTGCGGAAACGCGGCTTTCTATGCTGGCCGAAAGCGCGAAAAAGGCCCACGACATCGCCCTTGTCACACGCTTGCGCCTGACGCTCTATGACCTTTTGGGTCGAAGCGATCGCGGCGTGGAGGTATTCATCGAATACGAGAAAGGTCGCGGCAAGGACTGGTCGCCACATCCCACGAGCAAGGAAGTATTAGGGGAATACGATCAAATCTGGTCAGCGCTAGGAAATCGCCAAGTCGAAGAACTCGTGGACTTGCCCTTGATCACGAATCCGGACGTGCTCGATGTTCTGGACGTTTACACCGAGTTTGCGATGTCGGCGATGTTTACCGATGGAAACCTTCATGATCTCCTGCTTTGTCGAATGGTCCGGCTCAGCCTTGAGCACGGCAACAGCGACGCGTCGTGCTTTGCGTATGTGTCGCTGGGTTTGCTCGCTGGTCCTCATTTCGGAAACTATGAGGCCGGATTCCGGCTTGGCAAGCTAGGTTACGATCTGGTGGAGAAGCACGGATGGCAACGTTATCAAGCTCGCGTCTATTTGCGCTTTGGGAACGGCGTTATGCCGTGGACGCGACACGTCAAAACGGGACGAGAGCTTGTTCGGCGCGCTTTCGACGCCGCGAACAGGATGGGGGATCTCACTTTTGCAGCATATAGCTGGTACCAACTAATCACAAATCTTCTCGCCACCGGAGACCCTTTGGCCGAGGTGCAGCGTGAAGCTGAGGCAGGCCTCGAGTTCGCCGGCAAGGCCCTGTTCGGCACCGTCGTGGATATCCTCACCGCACAACTCGCGATTGTCCGGACGCTTCGGGGCTTGACGACGAAGTTCGGTTCGTTCGGAGACGGTGACTTTGACGAGCTTCAATTCGAGCGTCGATTGTCACGCAATCCTGCTTTGGCGCTACCCGAATGTCGGTATTGGATCAGAAAGTTACAGGCGCGTTTTTTTGCGCAGGACTATCGTTCCGCTATTCAAGCCTCGCTGCGTGCCGAGCGCCTGCTCTGGACATCGCACTCCTACTTTGAGGTGGTGGAGTATTACTTTTACGGTGCTCTAGCTCGGGCCGCGGCTTTTGATTCTGCAACCAAGAAATCGCGACAGGAGCACCTTAAGGCGCTGACCGATCATTACAGACAGCTTGCAATATGGGCGGAGAATTGCCCGGAGAATTTCGAAAACCGGGCTGCACTGGTTAGCGCGGAAATCGCACGGATTGAAGGCCGCAATCTCGATGCCATGCGCCTATACGAGCAGGCCATTCGCTCCGCCCGCAAGTATGGTTTCGTGCAAAACGAAGGCGTGGCCTATGAAGTGGCCGCCCGGTTCTACAGCGCGGGCGGCTTCGAGACATCCGCGAACGCCCATCTCCGCGAGGCCAGGGACTGTTACCTCCGTTGGGGCGCCGACGGCAAGGTCCGGCAGCTCGATGCGCGCTATCCGCATTTGGCCGGTCCCCAGGGGCGGCAGTCTGCGTTGGCTATTGATCCGCCGATCGAACATCTGGACGCAGCCAGCGTCGTCAAGGCATCTCAAGCCTTGTCAGGCGAGATCGAGTTGCCGAATTTGATCGATCGGTTGATGACGATCGCAATCGAGAACGCCGGCGCCGATCGCGGCCTTTTGATCCTGCCCTCGGAAGACGAATATCTGATCCGGGCAGAGGCACGGGCGACCGGCGATCAGATCGTAGTCACCATGCGCGAGGAACCTATCGCCGGAGGCTCCTGTCCCGAATCCCTCGTTCGATACGTCATCCGCTCACGGGAAAGCATGATTGTTGGCAACGCCTCTAAGCCCAACATGTTTTCCGACGATGATTATCTGCGCGAGCGACGATCAAAATCGATCCTCGGTCTTCCGCTGATCAAGCAGCAGCAGCTAACCGGAATTCTCCTGCTCGAAAACACGCTAACGTCTCATGCGTTCACTGCGGATCGAATCGCGGTTCTCGAACTGATCGCAGCACAGGCAGCCATTTCGCTTGAGAATTCGCGTCTTTATGGCGAACTGCTGCGGGCGGGTGCCGGATTGCAGCTACAAGTGGAATTGCTGCAGCAACTACCTGTCTCCGCCTGGACGCTCAAGCCCGATGGGACACCGGATTTTGTGAATCGGGTTTGGCTTGAGTTCGCCGGACAGTCTCTCGATTTCGTCCGTTCGCATCCCGAAGCCTGGATGACCGCCATCCATCCCGAAGATCGGGAGATGGCAGTCAGAATCTTTTGGAATGGCGTGCGCTCAGGTCAAGGGTTTGCATTTGAAACCCGGTCTCTTCGCGCTCAGGATGGCGTCTATCGCTGGCACCTTAATCAAGCCGTGGTCCTTCGCGATGCGGAAGGAAAGGTCCTCAAATTTGTCGGTACGACGACCGACATCGACGACCAGAAGCGGGCCGAAGAGGCTTTGCGCCAAGCCGCGGTGGAGCTGGCCCACGCGAACCGGATCGCGACAATGGGCCAGCTCACGGCCTCCATTGCCCACGAAGTCAACCAGCCGATCGCGGCCCTCCTTACGAACGCGCAAACCGCCGTACGCTGGCTCGCCCGTCAGCCGCCGAATCTGGAAAGAGCCCGGCCGTTGATCGACCGTGTTATCGGCGATGCAAACAGAACCGCGGATATTGTGAGCCGAATTAGAGAATTCTCCAAAAGAAGCCGGCGCGGCCGGAAGCCTTAAACGTCAACGAAACAATTCTGGAAGTTCTGGGATTGACCCGCGCTGCAATATCGGATCACGGGGTCTCGGCGAACACAGAGCTGGCAAAAGATCTACCGCGTCTTTTGGGAGATAAAGTCCAGTTGCAACAGGTGATCCTGAACCTGATCATGAACGCTATCGAAGCAATGAGCGAGGTCAGTGAAGGATCGCGCCAATTGCGGATCACCACGAGTGAGGCGCGGACGGGAGTGCTCGTTGCGGTAAGCGATACCGGTCCCGGCCTGTCTCAAGCCGGTGCCGAACGCATCTTCGACGCGTTTTACACAACCAAGGCCGCGGGTTTGGGGATCGGCCTCTCGATCTGTCGCTCGATCATCGAAGCGCATGAGGGGCAGCTCTGGGCGGCGCCAAACGAACCTCGCGGGGCGATCTTTTCCATCATCCTCCCGCTCGGAGAAAAACCGGTTGAGAGCGCAGGGCCGCCCGCCGCCTAGGTCGTCGACCGTGAAAAAACTTCCAAAGCCCTTGAGTGGGGGGCGATTTTTCGGGGCAGAACGGGATTTGAGATTGCGGGCTTTTGGGACTTGGGACCTCGAAAGCTTGCAATTTCGTTTTTTGCGTTTCCATTGGAGCCCCCGGGTAGCGTAGCGCGCCGCCCCGTTGCGGCCCGCAAGCACTGCGGTTGGCAAACTCGCTCGGTGTGAGGTCGCCAAGCGTGCTGTAGGCGGACGTTGTTGTAGACGTCCATCCACGCGACAGCTCGGCTTGAGCCTGAGCGAGCGTCGTGAACAGCGTCGCGCGACCGTCCCACAGAATTGAGTCTTGAATCCACTTCAGTTATGAGCACTTAGCGATTTTCGTGCTTCTGCGCTCCGGCCCCTCACATACAAGCTCCAAAATCGCCCTTCAGGTCGCTCGCTGCTTTGGGATGGCTTTGACTTCCTTGAGGAGACCTGTTTCCATGTCTAAGACAAACCCCCGCACCGCAACTTCTTTTGCGATCCAAGGATGTGACCTCACTTTTTCGATCTGTTCGCGAGTGTGTTGTTCGGGATCCTTATACGAGAAGAAGCGCATCGGCGCAGGCGACGGGTCACCGGTCGTCTCAGCTAGTTTGGTGTTTAGCTGCTCATCGGTGAAGGTAGTGAACCCGCAACCGGTATGGTTGAGAAGCATGATCTCCGTAGTTCCGATTATCCGATTGGAGGCAACAAGCTCCCCAAGAACGTCTTCGGTCACTGCTGGTCCAGCGGTTCTGATAACGTCGAGATCGGCGTGCGGTAACCCAAGAATTGCGGGAAGATCCGAGAGACGCGGATCCATGCAAGTTACGACTGCGAGTCTGGGAGCCGGGCGTTCTCGGAGCTTTGGATCAGGCCTCTTTGCGTAGTTGCGGTTCGCTACCAGAGCTTTGTCAATTAAACTCATGTTCGCCTCCAATTCGGCTTAGGGTAGGCCGGAGCACTCCGGGACATCACGACTTCGTTCCTTGAAGCCAATGAGCCTTTTCAGTTTTGGAGACTATTGCCGTGCTTGACCATCGAACCTAGGGCGGGGCCCTGTCATATCAATGTATGAGCGGACGCTACGGGCGGCTATCCGCGTCGACGGCGAGAGCGTCTGGCGGTGTATCTCGTCCGCCGTTATGCCGAGGTAGAAACGATTACGCCGCTCAGGATGGTCAACCTTAGAGACGACAATGTCGTCTTGATGGGCATTCCAACTGATGTCACGAAGGGGAGACAGCAAAGTCTGGCCAGAAAAATGGTCAATGGCTTTTCATGATCCTTAGAAGCCGGACAGCATCATCTATCTCTCTCGTCTCAGCGGAAAAATCAATCTTACCGTGTTCAATCATGCGAGCTCAACGTCGCCTGCGTCGCGAAGCTGATCGCGGTGCCCGGACAGCTGGCAGTCCTGAACATCTGAAAATCAGCATCATCCACCGCGATCCGTAATGGCTGAAGGTGAGGGGTGGCGCCATCCGTGGCCGATGCTTGCAAAAGGCATGTGAGGCGTTGCAGCGATGTTTGGTATGCTTTGCGCGGCAATATTGCGGCCAACTGGGCAAGCAAGACAATTGTCAGGTCGCCGCGACCCTCTCGATTGCCGACCATCACGCGAGCCTGCCGGTGGCGTATCGCCTTTATCTACCAAAAGAGTGGGCGGCCGACCGTCCGCGTCATCGGCGGCCAGCAAAATCAGGACAGTCTCAAGTCATAGTAGCTGTATTTCGCTGCCAGTGTGGCCGGTGCAATCCGCTTGTCCCGTCAGCAAGTCGACCGTGAGCCAGTCGGGCATGGGTTGTTGGAGTACAGACTGGGTCCTCCGGGCTTCGCTGTTTTTGGCCGCGTGGACCACGCGCAAGTATGAGCTAATTCACTAGATGTGGCCGCGCTTTCACGCGGCCTGCTTCTGGCGTTTTCGCGATCTTGTCGACGGCTTAACCGCGGGCGAGGCGCTTCGGCGCCAATAGCGGATTCCGGCGACGATAGCTGCGCTCAGAGAAAAAGCCCGCCCTGTGCTGCCACAAGCGGCCTTCAAGTCTAGGGAGGAAACGCCCACTGAGGGCAACGACAACAGCCCTGGGGCTGCGGAGGGGTCGCTACCGCATGCGTTCTACACGAGACGATCGCGATCAACGGCTCAATTGTAGGGAGTCGTCGGATACCCAAAGGGATGGGGGGCCCATACCAAGGTTTACGCCGCCGTTCCGTCAGCAGGTGACGGAGATGCTCTCCTGCTCGGCGAACGCGCGATCAACCTCGTCGCGCAACAGCGAGGTCAATTCGACGCGTAACGCGATCAGGGCCGGCGACATCAGATCCCGCGGTCGCGGCAAATCGATCGGCACGATTGCCTTGATGCGGCCGGGGCGCGCCGTCAATACGACGACCCTGTCGGCGAGCGCGATGGCCTCGTCCATATGATGGGTGACGAACAAAACAGAGGCCTTGCTGACATCCCAAACATCGAGCAGGAAATCTTGCATCTTGACGCGGGTCTGGACGTCAAGAGCAGCGAAAGGCTCGTCCATCAACAGGACTTTGGGCTGCATGGCGAGGGCGCGGGCGACCGCGACACGCTGGCGCATTCCACCGGAGAGCTCGTCCGGGCGCTTGTCGAACGCATCGGAAAGGCCGACCCTCCCCAACACCTGACGTGCCGTCTCCTTGCGTTGCTCGGTCGGCACGCCACGGACAGAAAGACCGAAGCTGACGTTCTGCCAAACATTCAACCAAGGGAAGAGCGACGTCTCCTGGAAGATCAGGCTGCGCTCTGGCGCTGGTCCGGTGACGGGTTCGCCGTGCGCACTTATTACTCCCGAAGTGGGCTCTTCGAGCCCGGCGATGAGACTGAGCAGCGTGCTCTTGCCACAACCGGAGGGGCCCAACAAAACCACGAACTCGGCGGCTTCGATCTTGAGCTCAATGTCGGTCAACGCCTCGTGAGCCAGCTTGCTTCCCGTATTCCAAATCTTGCCGACGCCAACGCAGCTCACGGCGCAGGCGACGCTATTCAGTCGAGGCGCGTCAACCACTGCCCAACCCTCCCTGCCCCTTTGGAAGCCAAAACAGGACACGCCGCTGCAGCAGCCGCAGGCCAAAGTCCAAGGTGAAGCCGAGCAGACCGATGATGACGATGGTGAAGAAGACGAGACCGGGGTTGAACGTATTGCGGGCCATCGAGATGATCTGACCGAGCCCGTAATCGACGCCGGTCGCCTCGGCGACCAGCACGACCATCCACGCGCTGAACAAATTGAGACGGAGCACCACGAGAAAGCCCGGCAGGATCGCCGGCAGGATCACACGTGTGTAGATCTGCCGCTTGCTGGCGCCCATCGTGCGCGCGACATTGACGTAATTGCGATTGACCGAATCAATCTGCGTGATGGTGGCGAGCGTCATCGTGAAGAACAGGGCGATGAACACCATGAAGATCGCCGGTCTGTTGCCGATGCCGAACAGGAAGATCGCCACCGGCAGCCAAGCGACAGGAGAGACCGGAGCGAGAAGCGTCACCGTCGGCAGTACCAGCTTGCCTAACACGCCATGATAGCGGATCAGAACCCCCATGCAGAGGCTGGTGATCGTCGCGATGGCGAGGCCCGCGAGTACCCGAATCGTCGATGAGGCCATGGTAATGACGACGGCGCCAAAGGGCGTCGGGCCGGAATTGGGATCAATGCCGATCTCCCAGCGTTTGGCCGTGTTGAAGTTCCTCGCCTGCCCGGCGATATCGCCGAGGAAGACGTGCGGAGGCGGTAGCAAGCGCTGATCGGTGACGCCGATATACCAGAGAAATTCCCATAAACCGGCGAACAGCCCGACCGAGAGAAGGCTCCAGCCCAGTTTCGGCCCATGCTGACGCGTGAATTCGATCGTCTGACCGAATAAGACAGTGGCGAATCCTCGAACGTCGGCGACTTTCGTCTCGCCGCCGGTCTTGGCGCTGCTCGCTGTCACCTAGCTCAAGCCGATTTGAATTTGAGCTTGGCGTAAACGTCGGGAACCTCGGCGATCGCCGCCTCGAGATAGCTCCAGTCGATCGCATCCTTGCCCGGCCTCTTCTTGATGTAGCCCATCGCCATGACCGAATCGACGCGATTCAGGATAAAGTCCGTCTGTGCTCTCTGATCGACCTGCGCCGGCTGAGCCTTTCCGCCGATCCGGGCGTTTTCGAGCGAGGTCTTGTAGTAGGGGCCGACGAGCTCCGTGAGCAGTCCCTCGGGATCCTGCTCCCAGAGCAGCTGCGCCTTCAGCATCGCCTTGATCAGCGCCTTGACGCTCTCGGGGTCCTTCGCGAGCAGAGTGGCGCTCGCGGCGAGCACGCAGTCCGTATATTGCGGCCCATAGATGTCAACGCCGTCGGACAGCAGTACCGAACCTTTCACGTCGCTGAGGAGCGCCGAGCCATAGGGCTCGATGGTGGAGGCGATATCGATCGCGCCGGCCTTGAATGCGGCCACCATGTCGCCGATCGAGTCCATGTAGCGGACGGTGATGTCCCTGTAGGCGACGCCGTTCTTTTTCAGCCAATCGTAGGGCAGGACTTCGAGCGTGTTGTTTTGGAAGGTTCCGAGCGTCTTGCCCTTGAGCTTGGCGGGCGTGTCGAGCCCCGGCTGGGCGACGATATAGACGCCCTGGACGCCGCCGCCGGCGACGATCTTGACCGGCGCGCCGGCGTCGTAGAGAGCCATGAAGTTCGTGTAGGGCAGCATGCTGACGTCTGCCTGTCCGGTGCCGAGGAAGGTGACCTCGTCGGCGAAGGAAGGGGTATTGACGAATTCGAGCGTCAGTCCGTCGTTCTTGGCTAGTTGGCGTGCGTGCGCGATGAAGAATGCGACGTTGCAAAAGCCGCTGCCGTGGGTCGCTTTGACGGACGCTGCGGCGCGGGCCGATCCGGGCAGACCCATTGCCCCGCCCCCGATCGCCATCGCGATCGTTCCCATCGCGCTTGCTTTCAGGAACGATCGTCGTTTCAAGACGGTCGTCGTCGGAACCGCAAGGCTGCCATGACAATCACACATGACGCCTCTCCTTTCCCGCAAGCTCCACGGCGCCAGACCCTCGTTCTGTAATCCGATGATGAAGCTCGGATCGCGCGGGCGGACACTCCCGAAAACGGGTTCCACTATAGCTCAGATTGGAGACGATGTCGCCGCGGAAAGGGCGGCCGCTGCCCATTTTATAAGCGTTACGGGCGGCTTTTGAAGGCGCGCGGCCCCGCGAAAGGTCTACCGACGGTGCGATGGGGATCGCCTCATGGCCGAGCGTGTTCGACGATCCCACGATGAGCACAGCGTTGCTCGATTGGCTGACGCAAGACTGCGATATCGTCGAGACCGGCAGCGAAGTTGGCGCTAAAAATCGCGCCTGAACTTCAAAACACCGCGCCTCACGCCGCCGCGTTTGCGCGGCTGCGCAACCGTGAACAGTACCGCGACAACGCTAGCCCGCATTTCTCACACGACCGATTGCTCAGCGACGGAGGATAGGAGGATTTGGCAAGGCAACGGGGAGCCGTGGCGCTGAAGGCGCAGCCGGCGATTTGGTTTTGAATGTCTCCGTTGGGCCTGTTGGTGATGCCGCCGATTGAGCGCGTCGCAGCGTCGCGTGTCAGGCCGGCGAGGCGCGAGCCTTGGCGGCTTCGGCCAGGCGACGAGCCGCGTGTCCCCACGGCTGAGCGGCTGGGCAGGCCGAGGCCATGGCGATCCTGATGCGGCGGACGCTGATGCGCACCAGTGCGCCGATCTTGAGGAGCTTGAGGCGGATGGTGCCGCAGGTGGCGTCCGCAAAGGTGGTTTCGGCAAGGCCGATGCGCCGCAGGGCACAGATCAGCACATAGGCCATCGAGGCGAACCACAGCCGCAGCTGGTTGGCGCGCATGGTGGCGGCCGAGGTGCGGTCGGCGTAGAGATCGAGCTGGCACTCCTTGATGCGGTTCTCCATGTCGCCGCGGGCGCAGTAGATGTCCTCATAGAGCTGCCGCACGCCCGCCGCGCTGCGCTTGAGCGAGGTGACGACGAAGCGCGGATTGGCCTCGCCTTGCGTCCACTCCGCCTTGGCGACGACGCGGCGCTCCTGGCTCCAGGTGTCGCGCGTACGCCATTGGAAGTCCTTGAAGCGGCGTGCCGGTTGGCCGGTCGTCTCGGCTGTGGCTCTCGCCGCGGCGAGCTCCTCCTCGATCATGGCGACCAGGCGCGTGTTGCGGGCGAGCCCGAACAGATAATCCACGCGGTTTTGCTCACACCACGCCATCAGCGCCTCGCGCGCAAAGCCACTGTCGGCGCGCAGCACGATGCGCACGAACGGCCAGCGGGCGCGGATTTGCCGGACAATCCGCGCGATCTCCGCGACACTGCCTGCGCTGGCATCGATGTCGGCGCGCCGCAGCTTGGCCGCCAGCAGATGCCGGCCGCAGAACACGTACAGCGGCAGATAGCAGTAGCAGTCGTAATAGCCGTGGAAGAAGCGCCCCTCCTGATGCCCGTGCAGAGGATCGTCGGTGGCGTCGAGATCGAGGATGATCTGCGGCGGCGGTCGCTTGTGCGCCTCCAGGAACAGCGTCACCGGCAACGCCTCGATCGCCGCCGCGTCGTAGGCGATCTTGTGATAGCGCGAAGGTTCCTCCCGGCCCAGTTCCAGCCGGTTCAGCGTCGACTTGCCGGCCACCGGTGCGCAGTCCTCGCGCCTGGCAACAAGCTTGCCCGCCAGCACCGCCATCAGCGGGTCGTGCCGCAACTCGTCGTGATCGTTGATGTCTTCGTAGCCAAGTGCGATGCCAAAGACCCGCTGTCCGACCAACGTTCCGACTGCGTGCTCGATCAAGTCCACCCGGCGATGATCGCGAAAGCAATCGGCAAAGCGCCCCACCAGATCAATCGCCCGATCAGACGCGCCCAGCAGCAGCGCGCCCGCATCCGACGTCACCAGGCCACCATCAAAAGCCGCTTCCACGATGCGGCCTTCCACCTCTCCAAAATCAAACCGTTCTGCGCTACACTGTGCCGGCATCGGGGCATTCCTTGAATCACCGCGAAGTCCTTCTCGCAAAAAGAACTTTCGCTGATTCGCGCCCCGATGCGCCTCAACACTGTGAGAAATGCGGGCTAGCCCTCGTGCATGTCCTAAAGAGGGTGTCTCTCTTCGGCGCCGATCTGGCGTGGGGTCCCGATGGGCGCCAATTTGACATAGATGCTCTCTGAGATACCTTGAATCGACATCGGAATTCGCGATGTCCGCAGTCAGGAACGTTGCGAACCGGAGTTATTTCCGTGAATGCGTCAGGTTTTCGCAAGATCGAAGATAGCGACGCAGTCCAGGTGTTGGCGTCGCAAGGCGGCGAAATCCTTTTGCGCAGGATCCGGCGCCAAAATGCTGCCCTAAGTACATCAGTCACCGTGCTCGCCGTCTCCGAGCGCGCGTCGTCCAGCGGTTTCAAGAGACTTATTCGCGAATACGAGCTTGCGGAATATCTCGATCGCGCCTGGGCGCTTTACCCGCTCGAACTCGTACATGAAAATGGCCAGACAACTCTGATATTTGAAGACCCCGGAGGCGAGTTGCTTAGCCAGCTTCTGGACACGCCAATGGAAGTTGAGAAGTTCCTGCGCTTCGCCATCGGCATCACCGCAGCCGTCAGCAAAATGCACGAGCGAGGCCTGGTCCACAAAGACATCAAGCCCGCCAACATTCTTCTCGACCCTGTCGGCGAACAAGTCAGGTTGACCGGCTTTGGCATCGCCTCGCGGCTGCCTCGCGAGCGGCAGGCACCCGAGTCTCCCGAATTCATTGCGGGAACCCTAGCCTACATGGCGCCGGAACAAACAGGACGAATGAATCGCTCGATCGATCTGCGCAGTGACCTCTACGCGCTTGGCGTCACGTTCTATCAAATGCTGACGGGAACGCTGCCATTCACGGCGACCGATGCCATGGAATGGGTTCATTGCCACATCGCGCGCATGCCGCCGGCGCCCGACCGGCGAGTCACCGGCATACCGCCTCCGTTGTCCAACATCGTCATGAAGCTCCTCGCCAAGACCGCAGAGGAGCGCTACCAGACGGCGGTAGGACTGGAGCAAGACCTGCGACATTGTGCGATCCAGTGGGAGAGCCAACGGCGCATCGAGCCCTTCACCCTCGGACGGCATGAGCCGTCTGGGCGGCTCATGATTCCTGAATACCTGTATGGGCGCGCCCCAGAAATAGCCGTATTGCAGAATGCCTTCGACACCATCGTCAAGCATCCGACGACGGCGTTGGTCTTGGTGTCAGGCTATACGGGTATCGGCAAATCATCGGTGGTGAATGAACTTCACAAGGCCTTGGTTCCGCCACGCGGCCTGTTCGCATCCGGCAAGTTCGACCAATACAAACGCGACATTCCCTATGCAACTCTGGCACAAGCCTTTCGACGGCTCATCCGCCCGATCCTCGCCAAGAGCGAAGCCGAACTCGGCCAGTGGAGGCAGACTTTGCTCCATGCGCTTGAGCCTCACGGCGCCCTCATCGTCGACCTGGTTCCAGAGCTGAAACTCATCGTTGGGGAGCAAGAGTCGGTCCCTGAGCTACCCGCACCCGACGCCCAGCGGCGCTTCCAGTTGCTACTGCGGCGTTTCATCGGCGTCTTCGCGCGCCCTGAACATCCGCTCGCTCTGTTTCTCGACGACCTGCAATGGCTCGACGCGGCTACTCTGGATCTTATCGAGGACCTCCTCACCGAAGGGAGCGTCCCACACCTGCTTCTCATTGGCGCCTATCGTGACAACGAGGTCGATGCCTCTCATCCGCTGATGCGTAAACTCGGCTCGATAAAGGCGGCCGGCACGTCTCTCGTCAAGGAGATCACGCTAGGCGCGCTCGATGCTCAAGTCGTTTCGCAGTTGATCGCGGATGCGCTGCACTGTGAACCGGATCGGGTGAGGGATCTGGCTCAGCTGATTTTACAGAAGAGCGGTGGCAATCCATTTTTCATCAACCAGTTCCTGTCGACGTTGGCGGATGAAGGTCTGATTGCGTTCGATTATGTGCATTCGCGGTGGGCGTGGGATCTCAAGCGTATCCACGCCAAGGGTTACACCGACAATGTGGCTGACTTGATGATCGGAAAATTAGCCCGGCTTCCTGCTCCAACCCAGCAGGCCCTGCAACAACTGGCTTGTCTCGGCAATATCGCGACCACCGCGATGTTAGCTATCGCTCACGACACCACCGAGCAGGAACTGCACGCCAGCCTCGTTGAGGCACGTCGCCAGGAGCTGGTCGATTTCCTCGAGAACTCCTACCGTTTCGTCCACGATCGCGTCCACGAGGCCGCTTATGCGCTGATCCCGACCGAGCGGCGCGCCGCCATGCACCTACGAATCGGCAGGATGCTGGTCGCGCATACGCCTCCCGGCAAGCTGGACGAATCCATATTCGAGATTGTCAACCAGCTCAACCGCGCGTCATCCCTGGTGACGGCGCCGGAGGAGCGCGAGCAACTGGCCGAATTCAATCTGCTTGCCGGCAAGCGCGCCCAAGCCTCGTCCGCCTACGTATCCGCATTGAATTACCTGACCACAGGCGCCGCGTTACTGACGGAGGATAACTGGCAGCAGCGTCGCGATCTCAGCTTTGCCCTGGAGCTGGCCAGGGCAGATTGCGAGTTCGCGGCCGGAACGATCGCGGAAGCCGAAGCGCGTTTGCGCAGCCTTTCCACTCGCGCCGTCACGACGCGAGAGCTTGTTGCGGTGGCCGGCCTACAGATCGATCTTTACCAGGCAATCGATCGTTGCGACGAGGCAGTCGACGTGGGTTTGCGTGCGTTACGACATCTGGGCGTCGACATCACAGAGCATCCGACGGAAGCCGATGCTCGAGTCGCCTACGATGACATCTGGACCCGGCTGGGCGCTCGCCCGATCGAAGATCTCATCAATCTCCCGCTCATGAACGACCCCGGTTCGCTGGCAGCCGTGGACCTATTGATCAGAGTTGCGATCCCGGGACATTACTTCGACTCCCATCATCTATTCGCGGTGGCTGTTTGCACGGCGGTCAGCTTGGGACTCGAGCGGGGTCACTGTGATGCATCTTGTATCGCCTACGCGCAGCTGGGCACATTGGCAAACCACTTCGGCCATTTCGATGCCGGCTACCGCTTCGGACGGTTGGGGTGCGAGTTGGTCGAGCGACCGGGATTGCAACGGTTTCAAGCCAGGACATTCGAGACATTCGGTTTCGGCGTGCCTTGGACTCAGCATGTCCGAAAGGGGCGCGAGTTCCTGTTTCGTGGCTTCGACCTAGCCAGCCGGACCGGTGAAATCAGTTACGCGGGATACGCTTGTGGCCAGCTCACCACCAACTATCTCATGGCCGGCGACCCGTTGATCGAGGCTCAGGAGCAAGCTGAGCGCGGGCTCGCTTTTGTCCGCAAAGTAGGCTTCGAAACGATCGAGGGCTGGATTCTCGGTCAACTCGGTCTCATCCGCAGCCTGCGCGGACTGACCACCCGTCTTGGCTTCTTCGACGACGCTGTGTTCCGTGAAAGTGATCTTGAGCGTGATCTCGTTGGGAAGCCTGCGCTCGCGCTCCCGGAATGCTGGTACTACATCCGCAAGCTGCAGGCACGTTTCCTCGCGGGCGAACATGTGGATGCCTTGCACGCGGCCTCCAGGGCGCAACCGATGGTCGAAGGTACCCTGTCTCTTTTGGAGGTCGTTGAATACCACTTCTACGATGCGCTTTGCCATGCTGCCGTCCATGAAGCCGCCTCGTTTGAGGACCGTAAATATCATCGCGCGAGGCTGACGGAACACCTCGAGAAGCTCGACACCTGGGCGTCCCATTGCCCCGAGAATTTTGCCAACCGAGCGGCGCTCGTCGGGGCGGAGGTAGCCCGGATCGACGGGCGGGTCGCCGACGCCATGCGCCAGTACGAGCAAGCCATTCGCTCGGCCCGCGATCACGGCTTCGTGCAGAACGAAGCCCTGGCCTATGAGTTGGCAGCCCAGTTCTACAGCGCGCGCAGCTTCGATAAATTCGCCGACGCCTATTTGCGCGAGGCCCGGGATTGTTATCTTCGCTGGGGCGCCGACGGCAAGGTGCGGCAGCTTGATCGACTTTATCCACATTTGGCCGCCGCAGAAGAGCGGCGTC
The DNA here is from genome assembly GCF_051917485.1 of Bradyrhizobium sp. RDM12. Classification (NCBI taxonomy): domain Bacteria; kingdom Pseudomonadati; phylum Pseudomonadota; class Alphaproteobacteria; order Hyphomicrobiales; family Nitrobacteraceae; genus Bradyrhizobium; species Bradyrhizobium sp. RDM12. The sequence goes on along the minus strand of NZ_CM133064.1, from coordinate 271,354 downwards.
CTGCCGCGATCATTGGCTCCCCGGTCCAACATTTGGACGTAGCGAGCGTCTTGAAGGCCTCTCAAGCGCTGTCCAGCGAGATCGTGTTGCCCAAATTGATCGAGCGGCTGATGAAGATCGCGATCGAGAACGCGGGCGCTGATCGGGGCCTTTTGATACTGCCGGCAGGGGAGGAATATCTAATCCAGGCCGAGGCGCGAGCGACCGGAGATCAGGTCGAGGTCGCGATGCGCCATGAGCCGATTACCCCGATCACCTGTCCCGAATCCCTCGTTCGCTATGTGATCCGCACCCAGGAGAGCGTGATTCTCGATGATGCCTCCAAACCCAACCTGTTCTATGCGGACGACTATCTGCGCGATCGACAATCGAAGTCGATGCTCTGCCTACCGTTGATCAAACAGCGGGAATTAACCGGGATTCTCCTCCTCGAAAACGGACTGACTTCACACGTGTTTACACAGGCTCGGATCGCGGTCCTTGAACTGCTGGCGGCACAAGCCGCGATCTCGCTGGAGAACACGCGCCTTTATAGCGATCTCCAGGAACGTGAGGCTAAGGTCCGACGCCTGGTTGACTCCAACATCATCGGGATATTGATCTTTGATCTCGACGGTCGCATCATCGAGGCCAATGAGGCTTTTCTCCGTATGGTGGGATATAGCCGCGATGATCTCATTTCGGATCGCCTGCGCTGGACCGATCTGACACCTCCCGAATGGGTCGGGGCCGACGAACGGGCCTCGGCAGAGTTGGCAGGTACGGGAACCTGCAAACCCTTCGAGAAAGAGTATTTTCGGAAAGATGGTAGCCGTGTGCCCGTGCTTCTGGCTCGCGCGATGTTCGGCGAACTCCAGCACCAAGGCGTGGCCTTCATAGTCGACCTGGCCGAGCGAAAGCGCGTCGAGGCCGAGCTGGCGCACGCGAACCGAGTTGCGACCATGGGCCAACTCGCAGCCTCAATTGCGCACGAGGTCAACCAACCTATCGCTGCCCTGCTTACGAATGCCGGTACAGCTGTGCGCTGGCTTGCCGGTCAACCGCCAAATTTGGAAAAGGCCAAGCGGTTGATCGACCATGTTATTAGCGATGGCAAACGGACAGCTGATATTGTCAGCCGGATTCGGGATTTCTCCAAAAAGGCGCCAGCGCGGAAGGAAGACTTGGAGATTAACGAAGCAATTTTGGATATTGTGAGGCTGACACGTGCCGCGATGTCAGAGCATGGCGTTTTGGTGAAGATGCGAGTGTCAGAGGGGCTGCCGCACATTTTGGCGGACAGAGTCCAGTTGCAACAGGTGACCCTGAACTTGATCATGAATGCCATTGAAGCGATGAGCGAGGTCAGTGGGAGATCGCGCGAATTGCTGATCAGCACCAGTGAGGTTGAGTCTGGAAGCGTGCTTGTTGCGGTGAGCGATTCGGGTCCAGGGCTGCCTTACGACAATCCTGAGCGAATCTTCGAGGCCTTCTACACGACCAAGTCCAGCGGTTTGGGGATGGGGTTGTCGATCTGTCGCTCCATCGTCGAAGCGCATGGCGGCCGGCTGTGGGCAACGCCGAACGAACCTCACGGAGCCGTTTTTTGCGTGACGTTGCCGACCGGGAAGGAATCGCTGGAGAAACTGGGGTCTTCTGAGGCCTAACGGGAAGCGTAGATCACGCGACGAAAAAGTCGCATACAAGATCCGCAACAGCCGGATCAGTTCTCGGCCTCATCACAAGAATCTGGCAGTCAACGTGCTCAGGTTGGCCTTCGCGCCATCTTCTTGCGGGCCGTCTGCTTCATTCTCTCGTTCGGGAATAGCGAATTCGCCGCGGCCCGTTTGGCTTGGGAGATACCAGCAAAAATACCAAGCAAAGCGGATGGCTGCAGTAGGCTTTTGCTTGTATTTTCAATAGGTCGTGACAATTATCCGGATAAAGTCGGAATCGAACCAGCGGCTTAAGTTATTGGTATTATTACGAATTTTTCCATGGTGCCCCTGGCCGATAATTGCCTAGAGCCATAACCATTTGAATTTGAAGTCACTTTTATCGTCGATTGCTGCCGATACCAGCACAAATACCAGCAGGATGACGCGCGGTATTCGCCGACAAAAATAAAACAGCAGGCTTCCGGCAGCGGGGATGCCTATGCCGTTCTGGATTCCACAATTTGCCCCGACCGGAATCGAACCCGGCTCTGACTCGAAATCCCGTCGGATCGACGTAATTATGATATCGCGAGGCCAAGGGATTATCTTGTTGTCAATCGGCGTTCGACTGGGACCCCCTATCGGCATCCAAAAGGGACCCCTTTGAGCGGCGTGCTCTGCTGGTAGCGCTCGGGTCGTCGGAGCTGGTCGGGGTTGCGGAGACGGCGCGAGCGCGGGTTGTTTGAACATCGTCGCGGCTTTTGAATCGCCAGCTGTCGTTGCCGGTCTCGACGATGTCGCAGTGATGGGTCAATCGGTCGAGTAGCGCGGTGGTCATTTTGGCATCGCCGAACACGCTCGGCCATTCGCCGAACGCAAGATTGGTGGTGACAATGATCGAGGTGCGCTCGTAGAGCCGGCTGATGAGATGGAACAGGAGCTGACCGCCGGATTGCGCGAACGGCAGATAGCCCAGCTCGTCGAGAACGATGAAGTCCATGCGGGTCAGATGCTCGGCGAGCCGTCCCTGCCGACCGTTGCGGGTCTCGGTCTCGAGCCGGTTGACGAGGTCGACGACGTTATAGAAGCGGCCACGGGCGCCGGATCGGATGCAGCTTCGCGCGATAGCGATGGCCAGATGGGTCTTGCCGGTGCCCGTCGAGACAGCGTCACAATGCCGGGTGTCTGGCGTTCGAGGTTTTGATCCTCTATCCGTTCCATCCTCGGGCCGGGCAGATGGTGCAGGTCGAGCACCGCAAGCGCTTCGCCGGCGAGGACCATTTGGTCGTGGTGCAGCCCGACGGGACACTCGCCCTAATCCCGGCCTGGATGAGCGAGGATATTGCTCGCTCTGCAACGCTCACAGCAAGCCCTCGGTTGGCTGTCGAAAGGCTCGTCGAGCTGCGGGCGCGAATCGATGTGCTTATCGCCTCGAGGCGGGGCGCGGCCCCTGCGTGAAGGAGGGGATCATGCAACCAAGACGCTACTTGCAACGAAGCCTGTTCGAGGAGGATCGCCAGACGCCCGCGATTCCGGCGTCGCAGAGAAGCACTCTCGTCCGCCTGATCGAGAGGCTGCTGGTCGAGGCCCTCGCCGACGGCGCCAATATCGAGACGGGCACGCCAACCGCAGAGACGAGGGAGGCCGCTCATGAGCAAGGTCACGCCTGAGCACCTCGCCCGTCAGGCCGTCGTCTACATCCGTCAGTCGACGCCTGATCAGGTCGCCCACAACCTGGAAAGTAAGCGCCGTCAGTACAATTTGCCGGAGCGCGCGCGACAGCTGGGCTGGAGCGATGTTGCCGTCATTGATGACGATCTCGGTCGCTCCGGTGGTGGCGTCGCGAGGCCCGGCTTCGAGAAGCTGCTGGCCGCCATCTGTGAGGTGCGCGTCGGAGTCGTGGTCTCGATCGAAGCGTCGCGGCTCGCACGCAACGGTCGCGACTGGCACACCCTGCTCGAGTTCTGCGGTCTCGTCGGCACACTGATCGCCGACGAGGACGGCGTCTACGATCCGCGACAGCCCAACGATCGCCTACTGCTCGGCATGAAGGGTACCATGAGCGAGATGGAGTTGTCGGTACTGCGCCAGCGTTCGCTCGAAGCGCTGAAGCAGAAGGCGCGCCGGGGCGAGCTGTTCATGACGGTCGCCGTCGGCTACGTGCGGGTCGGCCACAACCGTATCGAGAAGGACCCGGATCGGCGCGTCGGCGAGGCGATTGCGCTCGTCTTTGCCAAGTTCACCGAGATGCAGTCGGTGCGTCAGGTGCACCTCTGGTTCAGACACGAGCGCGTTCCGCTGCCGGCCGTCACCTATGGCGCCGAAGGCCGCCTGGTCGAGTGGAAGCTGCCGGTCTACAACACGATCCTGCACATTCTGACCAACCCAATCTATGCGGGCGCGTATGCATTCGGGCGCACTGGCAGCCGCATCAGCATCGAGGCCGGCCGCAAGAAGGTGGTTCGCGGCTTCAAGAGGGAGCGCAAGGATTGGGAGGTGTTGATTCCGAACCATCATGAGGGTTATCTGAGCTGGGCGGACCATGAGAGGAACCTCGGCCTGATTGCGGATAACGCCAACGGCAAGAACCCGATGAGCCGCGGTGCCCTGCGCCGAGGTGAGGCTCTGCTCGCCGGCCTGCTGCGCTGTGGCCATTGTGGGCGCAAACTTCACGTCGCCTACTCCGGCAAGGACGGCAACACCGGTCGCTACCATTGTCGGGGCGGCGCCAACAATCATGGCGGTGACCCTTGCATCTCGTTCGGCGGCATGCGGATCGATCGTGACGTGGCCGCCGAGGTGGTCGAGCGCCTGCAGCCGCTCGGTATCGAGGCGGCACTCGCCGCGCAGGCTGCGCGCAGCCGTGCGAACGAAGACAAACGCGGCCAAGTCGAACTGGCGCTGGAGCAGGCTCGCTATGAGGTCGGGCGGGCGCGCCGCCAATACGATGCCGTCGATCCCGCCAATCGTCTCGTCGCCGCCGAGCTGGAAAAGCGATGGAATGACCGGCTGGCGGTCGCGCGCAATCTGGAGACCGAGCTGGACGCACTGACGGCTTCGCCCGCTGTTGATCTCACACCTGCCGACCGGGAGCGGCTGATGACGCTAGGCGCCGACCTGGAGCGTGCTTGGTCGAGTGCCAGCGTGGCCCCCGAGACGCGCAAGCGGATCGTGCGAACGCTGATCGACGAGATCGTCGTCCGCGTCGAGGACACCACGCTCGATCTGGTGATCCGCTGGCACGGCGGTGACCACTCCGCTCTCAAGGTCAAGAAGAATCGCTCCGGCCAGCACCGCTGGAGCGCAGCGGGAGAGACAGTCGATCTCGTGCGCGTGCTGGCGCGGCAGATGCCGGACAAAGCGATCGCGTCGGTGCTAAACCGCTCCGGCAAGACCACGGGGCGCGGCAATGGCTGGACCAAGTCGCGAGTGTGCAGCTTGCGCAGCCACAACGACGTCGCAGCCTATCGTGAAGGCGAGCGCCACGACCGCGGCGAGGTCACTCTGGACGAGGCGGCCGCGGCCCTCTCCGTCAGCCCATCAACCGTGCGACGTCTGATCAAGGACGACCAGCTCGCGGCGGGCCAGCTTTGCAAAGGGGCACCTTGGATCATCAAAGCAGCCGATCTTGAGCGTGCTGACGTCAAACGAGCCGCCACCGCGCGGCGCCTCAGACGTCCGCCGTCCGGCACTCCGCTACAAAAAGAACTGGAACTCTAACGAGATAGAAAGGTGAGCATTATGAAGCGGGCTCGGTTCCGCCGACCAGGACGACGTTGCGTTGCTGGGCGATGAAGCCGCCGCCAGCGAGATCATTGACGAGAGTCTGATTGATCGGCGTCCCGTCGAACTGGAAGTCGGCGATGTCCTTGGCAAGCGGCAGCTTGGCGATGGTGAGCTGGTACTTGATCGAGCGGGCCTGCTTCTCGTTGATCTCGGCGTTGAGCAGGTCGCCGACAATGCGCTGGGGTTCGTGCTGGCGCTTGACCGCAGTTGCCATGATCTCATCGAAGGCGGCCTTCATGCCGTAGAGCTTGAGCTCGCCCATGAGGTCAAAGATTTGGGTTCGTTCCATCAGATGGTCCTCCGGAGGTTGTCGTAGCGGGCACAATCGGCGATCGGTGCATGGCGCAGCGTCAGTGCGGCCGGCGTCATGATGTTGGCCGGTGGGGCGGGTTCACGTTGACGGGCCAGGATATTGAGCACGACATCGGCGGAATGGACGCTGTGACTGAGCGCTTCGGCACAGGCCGCTTCCACCGCGGACAGACCGTCAGTCAGCACCGCGTTGAGGATGTCGACCATCTGCCGATTGCCATCGTCGGTGCTGGCCAGCTTGCGCCGGACCCGCTCGATCGCGGCCGGCAGCACCCAGTCTTTGAAGGGAGCACCGTTGCGCAAGGCGCCGGGTTTGCGAGCGAGCACCGGCACATAATGCCAGGGGTCGTAGACGGTATCGCCGCGGCCAAAGGATCGCGGATGCTCGGCAACGATCCGGCCGTCCTGACGGATCACGATGCGATCGGCATAGGCTTGAACCTCGACCGGTCGTCCGACTGCGCTGGCTGCGACCGAGTACTTGTTGTTGTCGAAGCGCACCAGGCAGGTCTTCGAGACAGATGCTGTCACTGCATGGAAGCCGTCGAAACGGCCGGCATAGGGAACGAGTTTGGGGCGTTCGGCTTCGAACACGTCCCAGATCGTCTGATCGGCCAGCTCCGGATGACGATGAGCCTTGGCGTAGGCGATGCATTTGTCGAGCAGCCAGGCGTTTAACTCGTCGAGGTTTTTGAACCGCAGCCGCGGCGTGAAGAAGCGTTCCCGGACCAGCCCGACCTGGTTCTCGACCTGCCCCTTCTCCCACCCCGACGCTGGCGTACAGGCGACCGGATCGACCAGATAGTGGCTGCACATCTGCAGGAAGCGGCGATTGTAGAGACGGCCTTTACCGACGAAGATCGTCTCTACGGCGGTCTTCATGTTGTCGTAGATGCCGCGGGTGCAGGTGCCTTTGAACAGGGCGAACGCCCGGTCGTGGGCGTCGAACACCATCTCCTGCGTCTCCCGCGGATAGGCCCGCACGAACAGCATGCGGCTGTGACAGAGCCGGACATGAGCAGCCTTCACCATCACCGTGGTGCCGCTCAGCAGGACGACCTCGTGGCTCCAGTCGAACTGGTAGGCTTCACCTGGTGCAAAGCTGAGCGGCACATAGGCCGACGCTGTCGAGCTGCCGCGTTCCTTGCTCCACCGTCGTGCGTATCGACGAACCGCATCATAGCCGCCGGCGTAACCCAGGCCGCGAAGCTCTTCGAATAGCCGGATCAGCGTCAGCCGTTCCCGCGCCGCCTTGCTCTCATTCCCTGCCAGCAACCGGTCAAGCTCGGCACTCCAGGCACCCATCTTCGGGAGCGGCTGCGTCTCGCGCTCATACCGGAACTCCGTCGCTTGAGAACGAATGACCTTGCGAACCACCTTCCGCGATACGCCAAGTTCTCGGCAGATCGCCTTGATCGGACGACCATCAACAAAGTAGGCGCGACGGATCTTACCAATCGTCTCCACCACCAGCATCCCAACCTCGGCTTCCATGACTCGATGGAAGCCACTGTGGACCCTTATCCCGGGGTCCCGATTGGATGCCGATCACCCCGAAAACGGGGTCCTTATTCCATGCCGAAACACACCGGAGACCACGCCGAGACCGAAGGCAACGCCAAAGATCTTGAGCCAGAACTCGAAGAGCGCGCGGTAGGCGGGGCGTCCTGTCGCGATGTACAATGCCTCCAGAATCGTGAGCCACGCTGCAAGGCCGATCGTGAACGATGGAAAGATGATGTGGAAGGAGATGGTGAAAGCGAACTGAAGGCGCGACAGAAGCAGCGCTGTGAGTTCCATTGCTGCCTCCCTCAGCGCCAAAGATTGGAGCGGGCGAGGTCCACGACCTCGTCGCCGCGTCCGCTGATCACGGCCTTGATCATGTAAAGCGTAAAGCCCTTCGCCATCTCCAGCGTAATCGAGGGCGGCATCGCGAGCTCGGTTCGGTTCACAACCGCATCGATGAGAACTGGCCCGTCATGGGCGAGCGCCGCAGCGATTCCATTATCGACCTCGGCCGGGTCTTCGAGGCGAATGCCGCGAATCCCTGCGGCTTCGGCCATCGCTGCGAAGTTCGGATTCTTGAGCTCGGTTCCATAATCAAGTATCCCTGTCGACTTCTGCTCGAGCTCGATGAAGCCCAACGCACTGTTGTTGAACACGACGACCTTCACCGGAAGGCGCTGCTGAACGAGGGTAAGGAAATCTCCCATCAGCATCGTGAAGCCGCCGTCGCCAGAGAGCGAGATCACTTGCCGACCCGGACACGCGGCTTGCGCACCGAGGGCTTGCGCCATCGCGTTGGCCATGGAGCCGTGCCAGAATGATCCGAGGAGCCGGCGCTTGCCGTTCATCTCGAGATAGCGGGCGGCCCACACTGTCGGCAGACCGACATCGCAGGTGAATACCGCATCTTCAGCTGCCTGGTCGCTGATCGCCTTCGCGACCTGCTGAGGGTGGATCAATCCGCCGCCCGGCCTGCCGACGGCAAGCTCGTCAAGCCCCTTGCGCGCCTTGGCGTAGTGTCGCTGGGCTTGCACGAGATGCGCAGCGTCGGTCTTCTGCGTGAGCAATGGCAGCAACGCCGCAAGCGTCTCGCTCACGCCGCCAACGACTCCGACATCGACCGAGGCCCGGCGGCCGATATTCTCGGGCCGCAAATCCACCTGCGCAATGCGCGCACCACCCGCCTCCGGATAGAACTGCCTGTAAGGAAAGTCGGTCCCCAGCATCAACAGGACATCGCAATCGCGCATGGCGTAATAGCCGGAAGAAAAGCCGATCAGCCCTGTCATTCCAACGTCATAGGGATTGCTCCATTCAACATGCTCCTTGCCGCGCAAGGCGTGCACCATTGGTGCTTGGAGCAGTTCACCGAGGGCGAGCAGCTCGTCATGGGCGCCCGCGCATCCTGAGCCGCACAAGATCGTCACGCGGCTTGCGTCGTTGAGCAATTTCGCCAACCGATCGAGATCGGCGGGAGCGGGTGTGACGACCGGAACAGGTGGTAGCAACATTGCGCGCTTCGGCGGTGGCGCCACTGCAGCGATCTGCAAGGCGACGTCCCCCGGAATGACGAGGACTGACGCGCCGCGCTTGCCGACCGCCTCCCGGATCGCGGTCTCCAAGGCGCGCGGCATCTGGTGGGATCCGGACACGAGCTCGCAGTAGTGGCTGCATTCCCGAAACAGCTCTTGCGGGTGCGTCTCCTGAAAGTACCCGCTGCCGATTTCAGGTGAGGGAATGTGTGCAGCGATCGCAAGAACGGGCACGCGCGAACGGTGGCAATCGAATAGTCCATTGATGAGGTGAAGATTGCCGGGTCCGCAACTGCCCGCGCACACAGCGAGTTCGCCCGTCAGATGCGCGTCGGCGCCGGCGGCAAAGGCCGCCACTTCCTCGTGCCTGACGTGAATCCAATCGATCTTCCCATGGCGGCGAATAGCGTCGGTGAGGCCGTTGAGGCTATCGCCGACCACGCCATAGATGCGTTTGATTCCCGCAGCCGCGAGGGTTTCCACGAACTGGTCGGCGACTGTTTTGGTCGGCATTAACGCCTCCTCTGGAAAAGTGAGGACGAACCTGGAGGGCAGCCACCGCTGCTCGCAGAATCGCAAGTTCTGTCCAAGAAGGTAGCGAGACTGGCGCGCGGAGTTATTAAATTGGCTTTTAGGCCGACTAAATTCGAGTTTACAAGCGGTGCGGCGGCTTCAATTGGCTCGGCCACCATGGCCCAGAGGTTTGCGACTGTTGAGGCGTCGAGAGATTGCGCCGTTGTCCCCTGAGGCTTTTGACGCAGCGCGAAAGGCGTGGCGACGAGCTATGGCGCTATCCTGTGCAATGCGCGTTCGCAGCTGGCCACATTTTGCAAGCCGACGCGCAGAACGTCGGCTGTGCAATGCTATCAGTGCTCGTTAAGCCTCTGCTCGCAGCATCGAGTCAGTTGGTTCGGAAAAACGAGTCGGAGCTTCGCCGGAGTCAACAGCCCCGACAGAGGGAATTAATCATCTTGTCGACCTTCGCCTCTTCACGGTCGATGGCGGGATTGGTCCCCAGCAAAGGGCCATTCATGCGATGGCCGTTGCTCACGGCGTCCGACGACAGCGCTGTACCCAACGAGTTCGTCCCGGGTGTAGCTGCGCTGGAGCCGAAGACGCCGCCTGTCCTGAGCGTCTGATGCAAGCCCATTCCCCCACGGGCGAATGTCGGGTTGGTTATAAGACCGAGAAAGGGGGCGACTAGGAGAACACAGATCTTCTTCATGACGAAAGTCCTTTCATACAGAGAAGTAGGAAAGGCGCCGCAAGCGCAGAGTAACGATTCGTTGTGTGTAGATTGACTGTCAACCGGGAGCTTGCTTCCCTTGGGCAGTAACTCACAGCGCGTTGAACGTCCGTGAGCGAATATTGCATTTCGAATCCCGGCATCGACTCCGACCTGTGTGGGTGAAAGCCAAATGGTTTGGCTTCACCCTTCATAGGAGTAGTTCGATGACCAAAATCAAGCTGTTGTCGGCCGGACTGATCGCGACCGCGATGCTTGCGACGCCCGCCATGGCTCGCGAGCACTACGTAGCCCAGCGGCATGTGGCGGCGGCTGCCTCCACGGCCGAGCGTGACGTTGATGGGCGTGTGTGCGTTCCGGCCCCCCGCGTGGGCGCATTTGCGACGGCGCCGTGGACGGGCGACAATGTCCCTTGCGAGCCTCAGCCGTTTTGAGTCGATAAGCCGCGCGTGCCAACGTTGGCTTCCAAGCAGCATTGGGCTGATCCATCATTCGGTCAGCCCAATGCCGTCCGACACTGCTCTCCCGACGAGAAATAGGACCGGCAGGAACATTCCAGATCGATCGTTCGATCGATTGCGACACGTTGGAGCAGACTTGCGGCCCGTGCGGCTGCGGGACCTTCTGCACAGGGTCGAATCACCCGCACTCGATCGCTCAAGCCTCTCTTGACTCCGGGCGACTGCGCGGATCCAGACAACCGCGTGGAAACGTCATCATGATCCCTCTGTGGATCTCCGGGACGCGGCCATATTCCCGTCTCCAGAATGACATCCAGAACGCCGGAGAAATGAAGCGTCAGGCGATTGCCCCGCTCTCCAGCGTGCGATTACGAACGTCGCATTATCGGCCTCACTCGTGTTGCGTCCAAGGCGCTCCGGCGAGCTTTACGGTCCCGCGCGAGCCCGAACCGGCGGTGATAGGCCCGCCGCCGTTGTCGAAGAAAGCTCTATGCCGCTTCCATCTGTTTATTGCGCTCCTCCGGCTCGGAATTCGATGCCGACCTGTCCGGCCTGAGGTTCCTCCTGGCGGCCCGCTTGACCTTTTCAAACGCGCAGGTTTCGATTTGCCGGACGCGCTCGCTAGAGATCGACAGTTCGCACGCCAGGACCTCGAGCGTGGCAGGGCGGTCGTTTAGCCGGCGCGCCTCGAACACCCGTCGTTCGCGTGACGTAAGAGTATCCACTGCGGCGCGCAGCGCGCGTGCTTGCTGCTCAGATTCGTCGTGTTCGGCCAGGAGCGCCTCCGCCGTCGGCGATGGGTCGACCAGCCTCGACTGCCAGTCCACCGTCTCGCTATCTTCGCTAACGAGCCTGTTCAGCGACAGGTCGCCATTCAGGCGGCGGTCCATCTCCAGAACGTCGCGAGGCGAAACCTCCAGCCGCTTAGCGATGGTATCGGCCACCTTCGGCGTGAGGCTGGACGTCTCGCTGGCAAGCTTCCTCATTTCGCGCCTGAGACTGAAGAACAGCTTCTTCTGGGCGGCCGTCGTTCCGATCTTGACCAGGGACCAGGATCGAAGAATGTAGTCGTGGATCGTAGCCTTGATCCACCACAGCGCGTAGGTCGAGAAGCGCGAGCCTCGAGCCGGCTCGTATCGTGTTGCGGCCATGACCAAACCGAGATTGGCTTCGGAGATGATGTCAGCGAGCGGGAGGCCATATCCCCGGTAGCGCTTCGCCACGCTCGCGGCGAGCCGAAGATGGCTGGTCACGAGGGCGTCAGCAGCTGTTTGATCGCCCAGCTCTTGCCAGCGGCGCGCAAGCTGCTGCTCTTGCTCCTGTTCAAGCATCTCGAAACGGCGTATGGCGCCAGCGTACCGTCCAAACGGGGATGACTCCGTCCGATTGATCGCCGTGGTTTTCAAACTGGTTTGCGCGACGGCTACGTTGCAGTCCTGCATGATGCAGCTCCGATGATTGAGCCCAGCATCTATGGATTAGGGAACGAGCTGCCGATGCGCTATTAAAAGGCAATTCCGGCGTTTAAATTCGCCTGTTAGCTGAACGGGGGGCGCGACCGACTGCGCGCTCGAGGCAGGTTGGTGGCGGGGATCTCAAGCGGCGGTGGAGCTTGACGCAGCTTCCTGCGCCGGCGCGGGCCGGTCGCGGAACGTTTGCTGCAGACGATCAAGATAGAGGTAGACCACAGGCGTCGTGGACAGCGCCAGCAGCTACGCCAGCGTTTGCCGTTTATCGCGAGATAGTGTGCGGCCCACCCGGTTGGCAGGGCGACATCGCAGGTGAAAGTCGATCCTCGGCCGCCTGGTCACTGGTCGTCTTGGCGATCTGCTGGACCTCTGCCGAGCCTACCCACGGCAGGCTCGTCAAGCCTCTCGCGCGCGGCGATTCTGCGACGAGCGTCGTCGCCGCATTGCGCTCGCTACGGGCCCAAATCTCGATCTAGATTGATGAGCATGGAACAAGCAACGCCCGCCGGCCCGAAGTGGAGTTGCACGTCGCCGTATTGGTCGAGAGCCTTCGTAATCAGGCGCGAACCAAAACCGCGGCGCTTGGGCTGCTTCACCTCCGGCCCGCCAGCCTCGTACCAGACAAGGGCGAGCTTACCGGCGGCTCCGAGTGTCTGCTGGACCTCCCAGGTTAGATTGACAGTCCCGCCTGTTGAACTCAGCGCCCCGTATTTCCTGGCGTTCGTGGCGAGCTCATGAACGACCAAGTGCAACCAAAGTGCCAGCTGCGATCCAAGTTCTACATCGGGTCCGCCCAAGACGACCTGACCGCTTCGTGCGCAACAGGAACGCATCGTCTGCTCCAGCAATTCAGCGAGCCGGATTCTCCCTGTGTCCGATCGGTACATCACTTCATAAAAGTCGCTCAAGCCGGAAATTCGGGCGATCACCTTTTGGCGGTAATCGTGCACGATCCGAGATTCCGTCTGTCCAAGAACCGCTTCGATCATGGCCAGCAGATTCCGAATCCGATGATTGACCTCCTGCAGCAAAAGAGGGAGGCCTTCGCCGTTCATTCGAGCGCGTGGACCTCTGTCGCCGGCAGTTCGGGGGACGCTCAGGATTCCGGAGGTACCGTCCTGCTGATATCGATCCATCTGATTTCCCATTGGCTTCTGGAGACTAGGGGACAATAGATCGCCGAAAAACTCAGGCCACTAAACTCGCGTTTCCTGCATTAAATCCGAATTTAGCGGCGCTTCGCTGATCGCTAGTCATCTATCGGAGAGACGGGAGTCGACTTTCCGCTGGTAGTCCAGCAGCCGGTCGCGGATGCCGGATACTTCGCGCTGGACCCTGACGAGTTCGCCCTCGGACATCCCGAGGGCTTCTTCGGCACAGGCTCCTATATTCGCGGCTTCGGGACGCAGCGCGAGGCCCCGATCCGTCAGGCGCACGCGAACCTGCCGCTCGTCTTCGGGATCACGCGTGCGGACGATGTGGCCGATGCCTTCGAGCCGCTTCAGGATCGGGGTCAATGTGTTCGACTCAAGGAAAAGCGCCTCGCCCAATTCTTTGACCGTACGGTCATCCCGCGCCCAGAGCACCACCATCACCAAGTATTGAGGATACGTGAGTCTTATTCTGCTCAGCAGCGGGCGGTAAAACTGATTGAATGCATGCCCCGCCGAATAGATCGAGAAGCACAGCAATTCGTTCAACGCAGGACCGCGCTTCGTTTGGGTCTTTTGTCGGATCTGACGCTTCTCTCGGATCGCCACTGGAACCTCCACAAAATATACCACAGTATAGATCGCGCGCGATTGAATCGCCAGCGCTTGACAGGGAAAATCAAACGAGATAATCGAACGCGCACGATCAAATCGTCCACGCTAGTTGTGCAGCGTGCGGGTTCTTCCGTGGAGGCTCAATGATGAGCTCGATCGTCTCAGGCGACTCTGCCAAAGCAGCCGCTGAAGTCCTGTCAGAAATGCAGGCTGAAGCGGTGATGCCACGCGCGGCGCAGCTACGGACCAGCTGATGATGGCATCAATCGCGCGTGGGTTTATGCCGCGGCCAGCGTATCGAAAGCTGCGCGTTGAGCCATGCCAATGAGCCCGCATAAGCGACTGGCGTCGACGAGCTTCCGCTGGGCCGGTATGTTTTCAGGCGTGTGCGCGATATGCTTGCTGCTGACATGGGGATTTTTGCATTGGTGGATCTCCAGGCATGCGATCGCTGACATCGATCAGGCGATTACCGATCTGGCCGATGTCTTTTCAACACTCCCAACCCAGAGGTTGAATCAGGAGTTTCAGCAGTTCCTCGAGCGGGATCTGCGCCGGGTGCATCTGATAGGGCTGTTCGCAGAGGATGGCAGCCGCCTCGGTGGCAATGTCGAAACTCTGCCATTTGGGCTAGTCGCTAGCGAATTCGCTCGTGAACGTGTCATGATACGCGTCGACCCCTTGGGGCGCGAGGAAAAGGTAGCGCGCGCTATTGTCCGTCGACTTGCCGATGGATCGAGGCTGGTCGTCGGTCGCAGCATCGACGAAGTAAGGCGAGCGGGAAGTGCGGTCGATGACGCTTTGGCCTTGAGTGTTGTCCCGGTCCTGTGCTTCGGATTGGCGGCCGGAGCCCTCATGAGCAGGAGGGCGCGCGCACGTATCGATGTGTTTGACCGATCGGTTCAGAAAATCCTGACAGGGGATTTGCGCGAGCGCGTGCCGCTGAGGGGCACGAACGATCCGTTGGATGAGTTTGCAACATTGTTTAATGCAATGCTAGATGAGATCGAGGCTCTCATCCGCGGGCTTGCCGGCGTTGGAGATCAGATCGCACACGATCTGCGCACGCCACTGACGTTCGTCAGGATGGTTCTTGAGCGCGGCCGCGACGACGCAACGCGCCTCGACGAGGTACAAATGGTGTTTGAGCAGGCCATTGGAGGGCTTGATCGATCGCTTAACATCATCACGGCGTTGCTTCGTATCGCCGACATCGATCAGAATAAGCGCTTGGCGAGATTCTCCGATGTCTCACTAACGGAACTCGTGCGAGCAGCCGGAGAACTCTATGAGCCGCTCGCCGAACAGAAAGGCGTCGCTCTGACCGTGGAGGCGAACGGCGAAATCATTGCCTGGGGCGACCGCGATCTCCTGCTCGAAGCTATTTCAAATCTGGTCGACAACGCCGTGAAATATACTCCGGAAGGCGGCCGGGTCGAACTGAAGCTATGCCGTACCGAAAACGAGGACTTCGTCCGTATCACCGATAGTGGCCCTGGGATCCCTGAAGCGGAGCGAGATCTCGTCACCAGACGCTTTTACCGATCGGAGAGGACCCGTCGTGCGGCGCCGGGCCTTGGACTGGGGCTGAGCCTGGTGCACGCGATCATAAAGCTGCACGGTTTCCAATTTACGATCTTGCCCGGGCCGGGTTGCGTCGTGCAGATTTCGTTCGCTCGGGCTTCGTCGTGATGTTCAAGTTGGAAGCTGGCTTGATTGGTCGGCCCGCCAGTCGGCGACGCCTATGCGGCTTCTTCTTTGAAGTTCGACTTCTGACGAACGCAGCTCCGCATCCGGCCTCAAATGCCTTCAGTCCGCTTGACCTTTACCAAAGGGGGCGAGCGAGAAGTCTCCTGCGCTCGATGAACTGGCGCGCGAACTCTGGATTTCCAGCGAGCGCATGCGGCAGATAGAGGCGGGCGAACGGAATTCTGGCGCACCTTAACGCGGCACTGGATGCGCTGACAACACGCGAGCCGCGAATGTTCGAAGCAAGGCGGCCGCTTCGTCGTCCTCAGCCACGATCATCTCGGCAATGGGCGATAGGTCCACCAGCGACTGCGACACGTCGCCATTCAGGCGGGGTCAATCTTCAGAACGTCGCGAGGCGAAACCTCCAGCCGCTTAGCTATGACATCGGCCGCCTCCGGCGGGAGGCTGGACGCCTCGCTGGCAAGCTTGCGCATTTTCGCGATCGAGGCGGATAAATTCTGTGTTAGCTGAATCGGGGGCGCGACCGAGCGCTCGGCGCAGGTTGGTGGCCGGAATCTCAAGCCGCGGTGGAGCTTGACGCAGCCTCCTGCGCCGGCGCGGGATGGCGCCGGAACGTCTGCTGCAGGCGATCAAGATAGAGGTAGACCACAGGCGTGGTGAACAGCGTCAGCAGCTGCGAAAGTATCAACCCACCAACGATCGTATATCCGAGCGGCTGTCGTATCTCGGATCCGGTACCGGTGCCCAGCATCAGCGGCACCCCGCCCAAAAGCGCTGCCATGGTCGTCATCAGAATAGGTCTGAAGCGGAGCACGCAGGCCTGGTAGATCGATTGCTCGGATGTCAGCCCTTCATTGCGCTCCACCTCGAGGGCGAAGTCGACCAGCATGATGCCGTTCTTCTTGACGATGCCAATCAGCAGAATGATCCCAATGATCGCGATCACGCTAAGATCCATATGCACGACGATGAGGAGAAGCAACGCGCCGATGCCGGCGGAGGGCAGGGTGGAGAGGATGGTGATGGGATGAATAAAGCTTTCGTACAGAACGCCGAGGATGATGTAGATGACGATCAGCGCCGCGAGGACCAGCACTAGCTCGCCGGAAAGTGCCGCCTGGAATGCGTTCGCGTTGCCTTGGAAGGTGGTGGCGAGCGAGAGCGGCTTGCCGCTGGTGCGCTCGAACTGCTGGATCGCGGCAACCGCGGTCCCCAGCGCCGCGCCCGGTTTCAGGTTAAACGAAATCGTGGTCGAGGGGAACATTCCCTGATGGTTGATAACGATCGGCGCGGCGGTGACGGTGCTTTTGGTGAGTGTGCTCAGCGGGACTTGTTGTCCGTTGGAGGAGTTGAGATAGATCTGCTGCAGCACAGTTGGGCTGGTTTGGAAGCGCGGAAGGACTTCCAATACCACGTGATACTGGTTGAGCGACGTGAAGATGGTGGAGACGATGCGCTGGCCAAAGGCGTCGTCGAGCGTATTGTCGATGGCCGAAGGGAGAATCCCGAAGCTTGACGCGACCTCCCGGTTAACGGCAACATCAAGGCGCGGCCCGGCGTTCTCCTGGTCGGTCGTCACGTCGGCAATCTCTGGAATGCTCTTCAGCTTGTCCAGGAAGATGGCCGACCAGTGATTGAGCTCGTTCTGGTCGGAATCGGTCAGCGTATATTGAAACTGGGTCTTGGCCAGCCGCGCACCGACCGTGATGTCCTGGGCGGCTTGCATGTAAAGCGTGATGCCCTCCACCGAGGCGAGCCTGGTTCGGAGCCGGTTGATCACTCCGTCTGCACTGGCGTCGCGCTGCTCGCGCGGCTTGAGCGTAATGAAGACGCGTCCCTGATTGACCGTGGCCACCCCGCCACCGGCGCCGATCGCGGAGCCCACGGACAGGACCGCGGGATCCTCGACCACCTTGGCGATGATGGCGTGCATGCGCTGGCTCATTGCGGGGTAGGAGATATCCTGTGCGGCTTCGGCGACCCCGACGATCAGGCCGGTGTCCTGCTGCGGAAAGAAGCCCTTTGGAATAACGACGTACAGATAGCCGGTTACGGCGATGGCCAGGAACATCGTCATCAGTGTGATGAGGCGGTGGCGTAGCGCCAGCTTCAGTCCACGTTCATAGAGCGCAAGCAGCCCGTCAAAGGCGCGTTCGGACTGCCGGTAGAGCCATCCATGATTGCCCGTGTCATGCTGGAGCAGGCGTGAGCACATCATCGGGGTCAGCGTCAGCGAGATCACGAGCGAGAGGATCAGCGACACGCTCACCGTGATCGCGAATTCCTGGAACAGCTTTCCAACGTAGCCGCCCATCAGGAACAGCGGGATAAAGACTGCGATCAGCGACAGCGTGATCGAGATGATCGTGAAACCGATTTCGCGCGAACCCCTCAGGGCCGCCTCCATCGGACTCAATCCTGCTTCAAGATGGCGGACGATGTTCTCGATCACCACGACGGCGTCGTCCACCACAAAGCCGATCGCGATCGATAGTGCCATCAGCGAGAGATTGTCCAGGCTGTATCCGAGCGCATAGAGGGCGGCGAAGGTGCCGATCAGCGATAGCGGTACGGTGATGGCGGGTATTACCGTGGCCCAGAAATTGCGCAGGAAGACGAAAATGACCATCACGACAAGTGCGACCGTCAAGAGCAGCGTGAACTGCACGTCGGAAACGGAGGCTCGAATCGTCTGGGTGCGGTCGGACAGAATATCGAGCTTGATGCCCGGCGGCAGCGCGGCCTGTAGCTGAGGCAGCTGGGACTTGATCAGGTCGACGGTCTGGATGACGTTGGCGCCGGGTTGGCGTTGAATGGCCAGGATGATCGCCGGTTGTTTGTTGACGAAAGCGCCGATCTGGTTGTTCTCGGATGCTTCGATGACGTTGCCGATGTCGCTGACGTGCACCGGTGCGCCGTTGCGGTACGCGACGATCAGGTTCTTGTAGGCGTCCGGCTTGAGCAGCTGATCGTTGGTGCCCAGCGTAAAGGTCTGGTGCGGACTGTTCAGCGTGCCCTTCGGCTGATCAACATTGGCCTGCATCAGCACGTTGCGGACGTCTTCCAGGCCGATGCCGCGATTGGCAAGTGCCTGCGGATCGACCTGGACCCGGATCGCCGGCTTTTGCTGCCCGCCAATACCGATCAGACCGACGCCCCCGATCTGCGAGAGTTTCGGCACCAGGATGTTTTCGGTAAAGGCATCCACCGTCGTGAGCGGCAAGGTGTTGGACGTCAAGCCGAGCACCAGGATCGGCGTGTCCGCAGGGTTTACCTTGCGGATGGTCGGAGGGTAGGGAATTCCTGTCGGCAAATATGGCGTCGCCGCGTTGATCGCGGCGAGAACGTCGGTCGCCGCGCTGTCGATATCGCGGCTGAGGTCAAATTGCACGGTGAGCTGGGTGTAGCCGAGTGCGTTCGCAGAGGTCAGCTGGGTCAAACCGGGGATCTGCGAAAATTGCTGCTCAAGGGGTGTCGCAACCGACGAGGCCATGGTCTGCGGATCGGCGCCAGGCAGCCTCGCGGTCACCGAGATCGTCGGGAAGTTGACGTTCGGCAGGGAGGCGACGGGAAGCAGGCGATAGGTGACCAGTCCGCCGAGCAACAGCCCGGCCATCAGCAGCACCGTCGCGATCGGCCGGTGAATGAACGTCGCGGATATGTTCATGGGATTTCCTGCTCGACGGAGTTCTGGAGATCTGCTTCCTGCGCTGCGCTGCCCTGGAGCTCCTGCACGCGGGTACCAGGCTGAAGCCTGTATTGCCCATCGATCACAATCTTCTCGTTGGCCTGAAGCCCTGAATCGATCAGCGCGCTGCCATCGCTGATTTCGGCAACCCTCACTGGCCGCGTCGTCACCGTTTCGTTTGCCCCGATCATCCAGACGAAGGGCCCGTGTGGTCCCTGCTGAATGGCTGAGGCGGCAATGGTCAACCCGTTGTGGCGGGTTTCGAGAAAGAGTCGCGCATTGATGAGTTCGCCCGGCCAAAGCATCCGTTTCGCATTGGGAAAGCTCGCCCGTAGCTTGATCGTGCCGGTGGTCTGGACGATCTGGTTGTCCACCAGATCAAGCTTGCCCTCGTCGAGCTGGGTCTTGTCATCCTGACTATAGGCGAGCACCTTCAGTGGTCCCTTGGCCATCTCCCGATTGATCTCCACAAAGTCGGTCTGGGGAAGCGAGAACAGCAATGAGATTGGCTGGATCTGGGTCACATCCACTAGGCCAGCTGTATCGGTCGGATGGATGATGTTGCCGATATCGACCTGGCGAAGGCCGGTCACGCCGTCGATTGGAGATGTCAGCTGCGTATAGCTCAAATTCGTCTTCGCTTGCTCGATGACGCCCTCATCGGACTTCACCATCGCCTGAAGCTGGGCCAATTGGGCCTTCGTGGTATCGACGAGCTGCGTGCTTGCCCAACCGTTCTTGGCCAGCGGCACGTACCGGTTCAGATTGGCCTGTGCATTGTCGACTTGCGCCTGATCGCGATCGCGATTGGCGATCGCCTGATCGAGCTGCGCTTGATAAGGGCGCGGATCGATCTCGGCGAGGAGATCGCCTTTTTTGACGGTCTGTCCCTGCGTGAAGGCGATCTTGATGAGCTGGCCGGTGATCTGGCTGCGCACGATGACGTTGTTATAGGCAATCACCGTGCCTACGCCACGCCGGTAGATCGGCACGTCGTGACGAACCACCGTTCCCGCCACGACCGGCACCGAATCCGGCGCAACGCCAACCATGTTCGGTTTGGGCGGGCGGATTTGCCGGGCGGCCAATGCAGCTCCTCCGGCAACCACCACGCCAGCGAGAATAACGAGCCATAGCTTGCGCATGCAACGCTCCCTGAAGCAGTCAGCAGCCTGATGAGGATGAAAAATTGTTCATGCCGGTAGCGCCGCTCATCGAGGAAGCGGAGGAGCCGGACGTGCATGGCGCCGTGGTGTACGCAGTGCCCGAAGTGTTGGGTAGCGGTACCGCTGTCATCGGGCTTTCGCCGCTGGTATCGGCCTCCGTTGCACCCAGCGGGATCGTGCCGCCAACCACGCCCGCCGTCGAGGCCGCAGGCTGGCTTGAAGAGGTTGTGCTGCTTGATGTCGTGGCGCAGCTTGAGCTCGGTGTCATGCCGCCGCCGTCGAAGGTCGATGACGAGGATGAAGAGCTGCTCGTTGCACCCGTAGAAGAGGTCGACGACGTACCCATTGCGCCCGTCGAGCCAGTCGCATTGCAGGACGCGCTAACCGTCGGACCTAGACCGCCAGAATCGATTTCGGTTGCCCCAAGCGGGACGCCGGCGCCAGTAAAGCTGCTGCTCGTTCCGTTGGAGCCCAGTGTGCCCATCGGGGAAGTCGCACCCATTGCCGAGGGGCCGGCGGTTGTTTGCGCGTCGCTGGCTGCGCTGGCGCAAAGCAGCGCAAGCGCTGCCACGAACAATCGTCGCCGCATCGGCATCTCCTGATCATCGATTTGCAAATCGCCCTCTGAACCAACGAGAGTTCCGTTGAACCGATAGGAGCGGTTCGACGCGTCGGCTTAGAGGCGCCTTAGCTAGGAGTAGAGATACGCGGCCGGCGGATTGGGGCCACTAAATTCTCAGCGGCAAAGTTAAACTCGAATTTAGGGTCATGGCTATCGCCGGGCGCCTGGGCAGATCTGCTCGTACAGACGCGTCGCGATGCTCTCAACTGACTTGCGGTGGACCGCGTTCGAACACGATCTCCGCAACGCAACCCCGTCCGGTTGGCGCTGGCGACAGCCCGAACTGAACTCCGTGCAATTTTGCGATCGCAACCACCAGGCTCAGACCCAATCCAAGCCCAGGCTCTCCGCGGCTTTTGTCGGATCGATAGAAGCGTCTCGTGACGAGGTCACGCTCGCTCGGCGCGATTCCGCGCCCGGTGTCGCTGACGTGCACGATGCTCTTTTCTCCGATGCGACAGAGCTTGAGTTCGATATGCCCGCATTCCGGCGTGAATTTCACGGCGTTGTCGACGAGATTTGCAATGGCCTCGAACAGCAGGTCGCGATCGCCCTGAACCACCATCTTCTCTTTGGCTTCTACGACCAGGGTTACGCCTTTGTCTTTGGCCATAGGCTCGTAGAGCTCTCCAACGTCGCGTACCAACTCCGCCAGGTCGACCTCACGGAACCCCTCCAAACGCCGACTATGCTCGATTTCGGTGATGCGGAGCAGGGCAGTGACCATCGTTAATGATTGGTCGAGCCCCCCGATGGCGCGATCGACAGCCTCCTTCAGCTCGTCAAGAGTCTTCGCTTTGTGCCGTCCGCTCTCCAGGGTCATCCGCACATTCGTGAGCGGCGTTCGCAGGTCGTGAGCGATGTCGTCGCCCACTCCGGCAACACTACGCAGAAGCTCCTCCATTTCATCCAGCATTGCATTGATAAGCCGCGCCAGCTCGGTGAACGGAGCCCCACCTTGTTCCGGCAAGCGTTCGCGCAATTCGCCCGCCACGATGCGTTGGATCTGCCGGTTGTACTGGTCGAGCCGTTGTTGCGTCCTGATGCTCAGGAATGCTCCAAACAGCGAACCAAGGCACAGCGAAGGAATGAGCCCCCATGCGACTGCTCGCTCTATCGTGCTGCCGATTTCAGACAGTTCGTCGGTGTTCCGGCCGATGAGGAGGATCGCTCCATCATCAAGCTTGCGTGCGACGGCGCGCGCCAACTGTTGCTCGCGGCCGGCGGCATCTATCCGCACCACTGAAAGCTGCTGTGGTGGGGTGTCTGGCTGTAGGTTGCGCGGCAAACTTTCAATGTTTCCGATCACACGGTTTCCGTGCGCGTCGAAGAGGCCGCCGAGCTTCACCCGCCGCGGATCCCCGTCGAGGTGTTGCTGGAGGGCTTGGAGCCGCTGCTGTGGAGGAAGGCTGGAGAACGTATTGGCGCGATCGATAATCAGCCGATCGACACTCGCGGTCACGTATCTGGAAGTCGGCCAGTAGATGAAGGCGATGATCAGGAAGACGCAGATCGCGAACGCGCCGATTGCGACCATGCTCCCGCGAAGAATGGTCGATCGGAAGGCTCTCGTTCGAATAATCTTAGGAAGGCGCACGCAACATAAATCCTTCTCCCCGGATATTTAGTATCATCGGCGGCTGACCGGCCGGATCGACCTTGCGGCGGAGCCGGCCCATATGCACATCGACGAGATTGCTCTGGGGCACGAACTTGTAGTTCCAGACTTCTTCAAACAGCATCGCTCGCGTGAGCAGTTGGTCGACCCGGCGCATCATGTATTCGAGTAGCCGAAACTCGCGCGGCAAAAGATCAAGCGGGCGACCCTCGCGCGTAGCGGTGCGCTCCAGCAAATCGACTTCAAGTGGTCCGACCCGCAGCACGGTGTCGCGGCTTTCACCAGGCCTTCGCAGAAGGGCCTCAATCCTCGCAATCAGCTCCAGGATCGCAAATGGTTTGGTCAGATAGTCGTCACCGCCGGCCCGCAACCCGCGAATTCTGTCATCCACCGCTCCGAGGGCGCTCAAGACCAGAACGGGGGTGCGCACCTGCTCCTGCCTGGCAACCTCGATAATGGTCAGGCCGTCGATTCCGGGAAGCAGACGGTCGACGATCATGACATCGGCCCGGCCTGCGCGAGCTTTGTCGAGCCCCTCAATGCCCGTCGCCGCCCGGTCGACCTCGTATCCACGACCAGCCAGTTCAGCCGCGATCTGCTGGGCGGTCTCGTCGTGATCCTCGATCAGCAGCACCTTCGGCATTGCGACTTCCTTGGCACCACGGCCGCTCGCAGATGGCAGGAGCCTGCCCAATTGCCACCGACAAGGCTGACTGTCGGTTGCGAAATTGTACAATAACCACATAGCCCTAGCACGAAGCCGAGCTTCATTAAATCCAGTTTAGTTTCGTAAATTCGACTTTACGGCGCGCGCGCTTGCATGGACGAGGCTGCGCGTGGCTCGCAGGATGGTTTCAGGTGAGACTCGCCGCTCTGGTCAGGGCAGACGTTAACGAACTCACAAGCGCGCAGTGTCTGTTCAGCTGGCGCGGAGTGCCGCCAACACTTTGGGCGGCGTGAACGGCACCGAGCGCAGGCGTGCGCCCGTAGCTTCGAACACGGCCCCGGCAATGGTGGAGGGGACGACGGCGCAGGTGGGCTCCCCGCCGCCCCAGGGGACCTCTTGCGGGCGATCGATCAGATCGATCACGACCTCTGGGATCTCAGGAAAGGTCAGAATGGGATAGCTGGCCCAATCAAGGCTCGTGACCATCGAGCGATCGAAGGTCACTTCCTCCTTCAGGATTCGGCTCACGGTTTGGACGACGCAGCCCTCAATCTGATTGCGCAGTCCGTCAGGGTTGATGATCTGGCCGCAATCATGCGCCACGTAGAAGCGCTTCACCGCGAGGGCGCCAGTCTTGCGGTTGATTTCCACCTCGGCGACCGCGCCGACGTAGGTGCGCACCAGTTCGTATTTCACATAGGCAAGCCCGCGTCCCGTGACGACCTCGGCATTGCGATCCTGTTTTCGCCGCTCACGCCATTTGCTGAGCTTAGCCAGTCGCTCCAGCAGTTCCTTGCCGCGCGCGTCATCCAGATGTTTAAGCCGAATGTCAAGCGGATCCGCGCCAATGCTCGCCGCGATCTCGTCAAGGAAGGATTCGTTGGCGAAGGTATTTTGCAGGCGTCCGGGCGAGCGGATCCAGGCAGGTCGCAGGGGTGTTGACTGCAACCGGTGAGCGGTCGTCGTGACGTTTGGAATGTCATACGGAATGGAGAGATCATTGAGCACGCCGCCAGGGCTGAGCTTGCCGAGACTGTTGAGCCCGGCAAGCTCAGCGCCGGTGAGCGGCACAAAGGTCGCCGATCCGTCAGGCACGAACAGTTCGGATTCCCACGCCGCCAGATTTCCCTGCGGATCGACCCCGGCTCGCATGTCGAGTAGTGTCGGCGGTCCCTTGGGATCCCAGCCGTGCTCGTCGGCGCGCATCCATTGCACCCTGACCGGCGTGCCGACCGCACGCGCCAGCAGCGCCGCGTCGGCCGCGGCGTCCTCGTGCCCATTGCGGCCATAGCAGCCCGCGCCCTCGACATAGACGCAGCGAACGTCCGCGTCGGATAATGCCAGCATCGCAGCCAGTTGCTTGCGCAAATCGTGTGTCGCCTGCGAGGCGGTCCAGCAGGTGAGCTTGCCATCGATAAAGGTCGCCACGGCACAGGACGGGCCGATCGAGCCGTGGGTGTGGATCGCGAAATCATAGGTCGACCGAAGCTTGCGTGGCGCGGCACCAAGGACCCCGCCCGAGCTGCCGAGACGGCTGGTGACATCGTCATGCACGACAGGCGTATCGCGTACGTGCTCCCAGATCTTGCTCTGGTCCGGGAGGTCACTCCAGCTTGACCAGGTCACCTTCAGCTGTTGGGCGGCCTTGATTGCGCTCCATTCGCTTTTGGCGACGACGCCAAGAAAGTTGCTGATGCGGACGATCTTCACAATTCCAGGTATGTCGGCGATTGAAGACTCGTCATAGGAGACGAGAGTCGCACCGAACCCCGATGGACGCACCACTCGGCCGTGCAGCATGCCGGGGATTGTGAAATCCTGCATGAAAGTGAAGCGGCCATCCACCTTGTCCGGAATGTCCAGGCGGCGCACCGGCTTGCCGACGACGGTGTAATCGCCAGGCGCCTTCTGCGGCGCGTCCTTTTCGATGTCGAGAGCAAGGCTCGTCGGTTCAACGAGACTCCCAATCGGCAGCCGTTCGCCGCCTGCGGCAGTGACGACACCGTTTCGGATCGAAAGTGTGGAAATGTCGCGACCCATCTGCGCAGCCGCGCGGCGCAGAAGGGCCTGACGCGCGGTGGCCGCAGCGCGGCGCAGCTGCATGCCACCGGTCTGAATCGAAAAGCTTCCGCTGGTCGTGCCTTGGTTTGGCGTGAGCGCGGTGTCGCCTTCGATGATCGTGATCTGCTTCATGGAGACGTCAAGCTCGTCCGCGACGATCTGGGTTAATGCGGTCCGCACCCCGGTGCCGAGATCGACCTTTCCGGGATAGACCGTCACCCTTCCATCCTGTGCGACAGCAAGGAAGCCGTCGACCCGATCAGACGACAGGGATTTTTCGGCGGCGGGCGTGGCGGCGCGTGCCATCGGCAGGCTGAAGGCCACAATGAGCGCGCCGCCTGCCTGCAACAGCTTGCGCCGATTGATCATCTCGTCCATGGCGCGTCCCCTTACGAGCTTGCCGCAGCGCGCACGACCGCGCGCAGAATCCGCAGATGCGTTCCGCAACGGCAAAGATTGCTCGCCAGTTCTGTCTTGATCTCTTGCTCGCTCGGCTTCGGATTGCGCGCCAAAAGGTCCGCCGATTGCATGATCATGCCGTTGATGCAGTAGCCGCACTGGACTGCCTGCTCTTCGATGAACGCGCTTTGCAGCGGATGGGGATTGCTGGTCGTGCCGAGCCCTTCGAGCGTCACGACGCGGCCGGACACTGCGGATAGCGGTGTAACGCAGGACCGAACTGCCCTTCCGTCGATGTGGACAGTGCAGGCGCCGCATTGGCCGAAGCCGCAACCGAAGCGCGGTCCATGCAGACCAAGCTCATTTCTCAGCACGTAAAGCAGGGGAGTATCAGGATCGTCGACGGTTACTGAAGCGACTTTACCGTTCACGTTCAAGGAAGTCGTTGCCATCGTACAATTCCTGCCTTGCGCTCCGATCGCCAAGCCTCTTGCCCGGGTTGGAGCGCGATGACGCCGCGATGAAAGAGCCGTAAGGGCCGTGCACCGAGCGGATTAATGACAGGAGCGAAGTAGGGAGGTGGCGCACTCGCCCCAAGCAAAAACTTTAAGTATCAATTTGAATTGAGCGCTCGGTAGCTCTGCGTCCGACTGGAGCCCCGCTCATCAAACCTAAATCGAAATTTAATTGAGTGCGCCATCTGGTGCGCCGACTTCGAGAAATCGACAGCCTGGCATTTTGTAAGTCCGGCTGGGCAACGGGTCATCCCTTTGGAGGTCAACATGGCACTTTCCCCGCGCACAATCGTGCTGTCCACGATGCTGCTAACGGCTGCAGCTTCACCGTCGTGGGCACAGAATTCAACAAGCGCGAACCCCGGCACAGGCAGCGCCGCTCGCAGCGAGCAGCAATTCATAGTCGACAATGACCTGGCGATGAGTGACATGACCAGAGCGATGCTCGTCAAACCAACCGGTGACGTGGACCATGACTTTGCTGCCATGATGATTCCTCACCATCAAGGCGCGATTGATATGGCGCGCGCCGAGCTGAAATACGGTCACAACGAAGAACTTCGGCGGCTGGCGCAGAACATCATCGCGCAACAGCAGCAGGAGATATCCATCATGCGCCGCGCCACCGGGGAGGAGTCTCAGGCAAGCGACACGCCGTTGCCGCCATCGAGGCCAAAGCCGGATGCTGCGAATTCTCCAAGCGCAATGAACGCGATGCACATGAAGTGAATTCGGTCAAACCCCGCCGTTCAGGAAGACTGAGCAGCCTGCACCAGCGCCCCGCTGAAGGCGATCGCCGGACCGGCACGACGACTGAGCTAAAAGGAGCTTTCCAATGAGCGAGAATCCTCGCGTTGAATTTCAACCTACCGGCAATGGTGTGCGACGGCGCGCGGTGCTGGTCGGCGCAGGGCTGGCGGCAACAGGCCTGGCGCTATCAGGCGGCGTTGCAGCAGCCGAACCAATAAAGCATGCATCGGTAGCCGAGCCGGTCAGCGGGCCCTATCCGAAACCTCCTGCCGGAAGAACCGCCGGGCCGATCCTGCCGGGGCGCGGCTCGGCGCTGGTCGGCAAGATCGCGGTGGTGACCGGTGCGGCCCGCGGAATTGGCCGTGCGATTGCCGTCGAATTCGCTGCCAATGGTGCTGATGTCGTTGCCATCGACATTGCAGGACCGGTCAGCCCGACTGCCGATGCAATTCCGGCCACCGGGGCAGAACTCGCCGAGACAGTGTCCGAGATCGAGAAGTATGGCCGGCGCGGCACCGCAGTCAAAGCGGACGTTCGTGACATGAAGGCTTTGCGAGCGGTTGCCGAGAGAGTGGAGCGTGAACACGGAAAGATCGATATCGTTGTCGCCAATGCCGCCATTCAGGGTTGGAAACCGCTGATGGAAATGGACGACATGGACTGGCGCGACCAGATTGAGAATAATCTCAACGGGACTGCCAATACCATTCGCGCCTTTGGACCCAAGCTGGTCGCCGCCAATCAGGGTCGCATCATTCTGCTCTCTTCGATGCAAGGCAGAATGGGCACGATGGATGGGGCAAGCTATTCCGCGTCAAAATGGGGCATCTTGGGGCTGATGAAATCGGCCGCCCTGGAGCTCGGTCGGCACAACGTCACCGTCAACGCAATCTTGCCGGGACTGGTCGGCACGCCTTTGACCTACAATGAGCAGCGGTTCCGGGCGGCAATCGCACAGTCTAATCGCCAACCCCCGGCGCACCCGACCGCGCAGGAAACCTGGGACGCTCGTGCTCCGACTGTGCCGCTTCAGGTGGGATGGCTGCAGCCCGAAGACATCTCGCCGGTGGCGGTCTTCCTGGCATCCGACGCCGCTGCGCTGGTAACCGGCAGCGAATTTGCAGTCACCGGTGGAGACGCGGCCAAGGTCAGCTGATCGACACGCGCGAATACGCGTGCTGCTCGTGTGGTCGGGTGGCACGCGCCGAAGCGCTCCACAGTCTTCTGCACATCACCCGAATTTGTAACGCGGTCGCGGTGGCGCGAAACAACTGCCAACGTGCACGTGCGCATCGGCGCGTTTCCATTCGCCACCGAAAGCGGGGAAGCGCATCGAGCGCAGCAAATGCCGCTTCAACGCGTCCCAAGCTATGAAGGAAAGTTTAGTCACCTTAAGGTCTATTTAATGGTGCCGCCACGCGGTCTGCTTACCTGCGTTGCATCAATGATCGAGTGAAGTCTCCCCGCGGGAGAGTTGCTCATCCTGGCGACGAAAGGCGGACGATAATGGCGAACATCGATGAAGTGAATTCCGGCTCCCGCATCGAAATACAGTCGGGGAATGGCGCCCGCCGGCCGACTGTTTCGCTCCGCAGCCGCCTTCGTGCATGCCGAAGTTTCCTGCTCACGCCAGGCTCCAGGCCCGAGCGTTTTGCCAGCACCCGGGCGTTCGGCGGCGATGCTATCATCGTCGATCTCGAGTCGACCGTCGCTCCTGACGACAAGCGCCACGCGCAAGACGCGGCGCTGGCCTTCTTTCGTGAACCGCCTGCAGCCGATTTCATGCGCATCCTTCGCGTCAACAGTCCGCGCTCTGCGATCGGGCTGCGTGACCTGCTGGCCCTGCTCGAAGCCGGCAGCCAGCCCGATGCAGTCATACTTCCCAAGTGTCAATCGGCGGACGAAATCCGTGTCGTGGTCGATATCCTGGATGGCTCCACGATCGGCATCATCCCCATGGTCGAACTCGCCCGGGCGGTGTTCGTTGCCGAGCTTATGGCCGATGCCCATGAGCGTGTTTGCGGCCTGTTCCTGGGTGGCGGCGATCTCGCTGCCGACCTCGGCGTGGAAGGCACATGGGAAAACCTGCTGTATGCGCGATCCAAGTTCGTGACGGCGGCGGCCAGCACCGGCCTTGCTGCTATCGACGTGCCCTACTTCAAAGCGGACGAGGCCGGGCTCAGACAGGAAGCGATGGCGAGCCGCAAACTCGGCATGACAGGAAAGGCAGCACTTCACGCCGAGCAACTCGCCGTCATTAACACCGTCTTCACGCCCTCGCCGGACGCCGTGAGCCACGCACGTTCTGTCGTCGCTGCCTGCGATACCGCCGGCCGTAGCGCGCCGGTTCTAGCCGGCCATGTCTTGGAGCCGGCAATGTTGCGCGAAGCCGAGCGCATCCTGGCGATCGCGAGGAAATCGCACAGCGTCTTGCAGAAATCTCGCTGAGGTAGCTCGCGAGATCACGCCGAGAATACGCCGCGCAAGACGAATCCGACTTCAATCCGACTGGCGACATGAACCCATGCTCAACACCATCGCAACGACTCTCGTGCCGGTCGCGTTCGTCATTTATCTCGGCTATCGCGCCGGAAGCCATGACGCCTTTGCGCGGACGGACCGAGCCCTGCTGACCCGGCTGGTTCTCACTTGGCTTTTGCCCCCATTGCTGCTTGCCGGAATTCTGCAGACGCCGCGCGCGGATCTGACCAACTACAGAATACCGCTGCTCTTCGTGGTGGGGCTTATGGTCCCATATCTCACGGTGCTACTCGGCTGCCGTTTCGTGCTGCGCTACGACCTGCGAACCTCCACGCTGAGGGCGAGCCTGCTCGCCTTCCCAGACATGGTGTTCATGGGAATTCCGATCCTCGGACAGTTGTTTGGACCCTCGAGCCTGTATCCTATTCTCATTGCCAATCTTGTCCCGTCCCTTCTCATTCTTCCCCTTACGACTGTGTTGCTCGAGGTTGGCTCGGAAAGGCAACAACGCGCCGGACCGCGAGCGTTCTTCAAAACGGTCACCAAGGCATTACGCGAACCACGGGTCTGGGTGCCTTTCATCGGCATTGTCCTCGTGCTTCTCGATCTGCGTATACCCGAATTCGTCATCAGCTCGTTGAATCTCGTCGGCAGCGCGACCACCGGGATTTCCCTGTTCGTCGCCGGTCTCATCATTGCCGAGGAAAGGGTTGAGCTGACGAGGGCGGTGGCCGTCGACGTTCTTATCAAGAATCTGGTGCATCCCGCCGCGATGCTGGCCGCCGTATTGGCCTTCGGAGTGAATGGCGTGCTCGCGCGGGAGGCTATCCTCCTGGCGGCGCTTCCTTCCGCCGTTATCACGACCATGTTTGCGGAAGAGCACGGCATTCTTGAGTCCGAGTCCTCGACCACAATCCTCGCGACGCGGGTGCTCGCCTTCGCCACTATCCCGATCATGATCGCGGCAACGCATCATCTGGCGGACGTCTGAAAACAGGTGCGCCATGATTGTAGTTGATGAGTTCGCCACGATCCGTCCGGATGACGCCTCCGACGAAATGGT
This sequence comes from Bradyrhizobium sp. RDM12, assembly GCF_051917485.1. Taxonomy (NCBI): domain Bacteria; kingdom Pseudomonadati; phylum Pseudomonadota; class Alphaproteobacteria; order Hyphomicrobiales; family Nitrobacteraceae; genus Bradyrhizobium; species Bradyrhizobium sp. RDM12. Next base: position 240,896 of record NZ_CM133064.1, on the reverse strand, counting down.
CGAAGTCAGAAGCTTGCTGGCTGCCAATCATCTCGGGCTGGATAGCCAGGTCGAGGCATTCGTTGTGTGCCGCCGTGACGGAAGGATCGTCGCGTGCGCCGGCCTCGATCATAACGTCATCAAGTGCGTCGCCGTGGCAGATGAGTTTCGCGGTGAGTCGCTCAGCCTGCGCCTCGGCAGCGAGACGGTCAAACTGGCGGCCGAGTGTGGCCAGTTTCATCTGTTCTTGTACTCGCCCCCGCATAACCTGCCGTTTTTTCGCGGTTGGGGTTTCTATCCGTTGGTTGAGGTTCCCCAACTCGTGGTTCTGATGGAGAACAGCCCGATCGCGATCCAGGCCTACTGCGACAGGCTGCGTCAACAGCGCCGGCCGGGACGCAAGATCGGCGGCATTGTCCTGAATGCGAATCCTTTTACGCTCGGCCACCAATACTTAGTGGAGCGGGCCGCTCGCGTCTGCGATTGGCTCCATGTATTCGTGGTCAGGGAAGACGCGTCGTTGTTCTCGTACGCTGATCGCTTTCGGCTCGTGGAGGCAGGCGTAAGGCATCTCGAAAGAGTCAGCCTGCATCCAGGCTCCGAGTACATCATTTCGCGCGCGACATTTCCTGGCTATTTTCTGAAAGATCAGGCGCTTGTCGATCATAGCTGGGCCGCAATCGATCTGCTGCTGTTTCGCAAATACATCGCGCCGGCGCTGGGCATCAGCCATCGCTACGTGGGTAGCGAGCCGTTTGACACCGTTACCGAGAAATACAACGCCGACATGAAGCATTGGCTGCAGTATGCAGCCTCCTCGGCCGCCTCAGTCAGGGTGATCGAAATACCCCGGGCCTCCGTCCGCGATGTCCCCATTTCCGCATCCCAGGTCAGGCGATTGTTGGCGCGGGGGGATTTCCCCGCCATGCAGGACCTGGTCCCCGCACCGACTTTGCAATTTCTTGAGCGGACATTTTCCGCATCCCGCAACGTCACTAAGGAGATCGAAAGCTAATGAAAATCGTCAAGGAAGCTATTTCCGGCACTCTGGAATCCAGCGACGTGCTGGTCAAGGTTGCTCCAAGCGAAAACGGCACGCGCGATGTCGTGCTCAGGAGCGAGGTGATCAAACAATTCGGCAAGCAGATCAGGCTTGTCGTCGCCGACACGCTTGACAAACTTTCGGTCAGCGCTGGCTCTATCGTCATCGAGGACAAGGGCGCACTTGACTGCGTGATCCGCGCGCGCGTCCAGGCCGCGGTATTGCGCGGCTGCAGCGTGGAAGAGCTGGACTGGCGGAGGCTCGCATGAAGCTGCGCCGCAGTATGCTCTTCGTCCCCGGTGACAACGCCGCAATGCTGAGCACATCGTTTGTCTACAGGCCAGATCTGATCATGTTCGACCTGGAGGACGCCGTGTCGCCACGCGAGAAGGACTCGGCGCGGCTTTTGGTGTTTCAGGCGCTGCAGCATCCAGCTTACCGCGACATCGAGACCGTTGTGCGGGTCAATTCGCTCGAGACCGGGTTCGGACTGAAGGATCTGGAGGTCGCGGTTAGGGGCGGGGCCGACGTGGTGCGTCTGCCCAAGACGGAAAATGCTCAGGCCATTGGTGAACTCGAGGCGCACGTGGTGCGGATCGAGCAGGCGTGCGGCCGCGCGGTCGGCGACACCAAGATCATGGCGGCAATCGAGTCGGCGAGCGGTGTAGTCAATGCTGTGTCGATCGCGACGGCATCGCCTCGCATGATCGCAATCGCACTGGCGGGCTTCGATTACCTCGTCGACATGCACACCAAGCGCAGCAAGGGGTGGCAGCCTGAGTTGTTCTACGCCCGAGCCGCGGTGCTCCATGCCGCCCGCGCTGCGCGGATCGATGCCTTCGATGTGGTCTACGGCAACGTGAGTGATGACGATGGCTTCCTGCGCGAGGTCAAGATCGCGAAGCGGCTCGGTTTCAACGGCAAGTCGCTGATCCACCCTAAGCAGGTCGAGCTTCTGCACAAGGCCTATGCGCCGACTACAGAGGAAGTGAGCCGTGCGAAACGCGTCATCGCGGCGGCGGACGAGGCCCATCGAAAAGGGCTTGGGGTCGTTTCGCTGGACGGCAAGATGATCGATCCGCCCGTCATCGAAGAGGCCGAGATGACCTTGCAGCTTGCCGATGCATCCTGAAGGAAACCACGATCATGAAAGACGATGCTATGACGACCGCCATCGCGTGCCTGGCAGCGCAGGAGTCCGCGTTACCCAAGCTGCAGCCGTTCACGGGCGCGAACGCCCAGACGCCGTTTCTCGCAACCAAGGAGACGAAGTGGCACCGAAAGATCTGCCGATCGCTCGAGGAGGCTATCCAGCGGTCAGGACTGCAGGATGGGATGACCATTTCGTTTCACCATGCGTTCCGCGAAGGCGACAAGGTGGTCAACACGGTTATCGATACGCTCGCCCGGCTCGGCTTCAAGAACCTGACGCTCGCCTCGAGTTCGCTCCTGAACTGCCACGATCCGCTGGTGGAGCACATCAAGACCGGAGTCATCACGCAGATCTATACCTCCGGCATGCGCGGCAAACTGGCCGAAGCCGTCTCGAACGGGTTGATGAGGAATCCCGTTCAGATCCATTCGCATGGTGGCAGGGTTCACCTCCTGCGAACCGGGGAGCTGAAGATTGACGTCGCATTCCTCGGCGTTGCCTGCTGTGACGAGTTCGGCAACGCCAATGGATCGCATGGCAAGCTGAGTTGCGGTGCGCTCGGCTATGCCAAGGTCGACGCCGACTACGCGCGGCAGGTCCTTTTGCTCACTGAAGAGCTGGTCGACTTTCCGAATCATCCCGTCAGCATCTCGCAGGATCGCGTCGACCTGATCGTCAAGCTCGATCAGGTCGGCGATCCTTCCCTTATCAGCGTCGGTGCTGCCCGCGTCACAAACAATCCGCGTGAACTGTTGATCGCGCGCCGTGCCGCGGATGTCATCGAGCATTCCGGGTATTTCAATGACGGTTTTTCGCTGCAGACCGGCTCCGGGGCGGCATCGACGGCCGCCACCCGCTTTCTCGAAGAGCGCATGAATTGCAAAGCCATCAAGGCGAGCTTCGCGCTCGGCGGCATCACGGGAGGCATTGCCGATCTTCACAAGAAGGGCCTGATCAAGGCTGTCGTCGACGTGCAGTCGTTCGATAAGGATGCGGCGGAATCGCTTCGTACGTCCAGCGCGCATCTTGAGATCTCTGCCAATGAATACGCCAATCCGACCTCCAAGGCGGCCTATGTGGATCGCGTCAATGTGGTGATCCTGAGCGCGTTGGAGATCGATCTCGACTTCAATGTCAACGTGATCACCGGCTCCGATGGCGTCATGCGCGGCGCTTCCGGCGGCCATTGCGACGTCGCTGCTGCCGCGGATTTGACCATCGTGGTGGCGCCCCTGGTGCGTAGCCGCATTCCAACGGTGGTCCGCCGTGTGACGACACGGCTCACACCCGGCGAGTCGATCGATGTCTTGGTCACGGATCATGGGATTGCGGTGAACCCGACGCGTCCGGAAGTCGAGAAGCGGCTACGGGATGCTCGCCTGCCGATCATGACGATCGATGAGTTGCGCGAGAAGGCTGTTGAACTGACCGGCGAGCCGGAGCCGCTTGAATTCACTGAGCGCATCGTCGGCATCGTCCGTTACCGGGACGGCAGCGTCATCGATGTGGTTCGGCAGGTGAAAGGCTGACCATGCGCGCGCAGGTCCGGACGGTCAACGCGGCCGAGGTTGGTCTCGAGGAGATGCTGGCGGCCAGAGAGCAGCGGGCAACTCGCCAGGCCGCCGCCCTGGCGCGGTTTGGCAAGCCACTGGTATCCATGACCATGGTGATGCCGGGGCCGGTCAAGGGCGGCCCCTTGCCGCGGCGAGTGCTCGAGCTCGCCGTTCAGGAGATGGAGGCGGCGTGTCGCGCGAGGGGCTGGCGCATCTTGTCGCGAAAGGCCTTGTGGCAAAAGACCGGCCCTGAGGCGCTCTCCGTCATCGATGCGGACGCGGTGTCCCTAAAATTGGCGATGATCGAGCTGGAAGACCATCATCCGCTGGGCCGGCTCTGGGATCTCGACGTGATCGCGCCCGGACAAGCGCAGCTGTCGCGTCAAAGTTTGGGGGAGTCGCCGCGCCGGTGCCTGGCATGCGGCCGGCCGGCCCGCGTGTGCGGCCGCTCGCGCCGGCATCCGCTCGGGCAGCTCCTAACCACGATAGGTAGGATCGTTCATGAATATGATCTTCGCGCAGTCACTTAGTGCACCCTCCTATTCGGGCCGGCGCGGACGTGAGGCGTGCATTGGCGATGCCACTGCCGAATATGCCGATCAGGCGCTGCTCACAGAGCTTATGCTCACGCCAAAGCCCGGCTTGGTTGATCGCCGCAATTCCGGTGCTCACCGTGACATGAATATCGACACATTCCTGGCCAGCGCACGGGCCATTGCTCCCTGGTGGTCGCGGTTCGTGGCGCTAGGTTATTCGAGCGCGCATGTCAGCGCGGGCGCCGCGTTGCCTCTGGTGCGTCCCACCGGCGTGCTGTGCGAGCAAGCGATGTTTCGGGCAACGAGCGGAGTCAACACGCACAAGGGGGCGATCTTTTCGCTCGGCCTGCTCTGCTTTTCGGCCGGTCGTCTCCAAGCCCGCGGTACAGAAGTGACCAGAAAGCGCTTGTGCGGTGAGGTTGCCCATATCTGCGTCGGTCTGGTCGATCGAGAGCTCAACCGCACCGCTCCGACGCAAACGGCAGGCGAGCGTGTCTTCCGACGTTTTGGATTCGCGGGGGCCAGGGGTGAAGCGGCCTCCGGTTTTGCCACGGTGCGCACGGCCGCACTGCCGGTCTATGACCGCGTGCGGGAGGACGGTCTCGACGAGGGCACGGCGCTTTTGCACGTGCTGCTGCACCTGCTCGCGGTCAACAATGACACCAATCTTATATCACGCGGAGGTCTCGCCGGCCTTGACTATGTCCAGGCTTACGCCAGACGGCTTCTGCGAGACGGAGGCGTTCTAGCGCCCGGCGGGGTGGAGAAGATGGCGCTATTTGATGATGCACTGATCGCGGGTCACCTCAGCCCGGGCGGGACCGCAGATCTGCTGGGTCTGACCTGGTTCCTGGCTCAATTTCCCAAATGAAGGCAGGGGTTGCGCGAGCTGCTTGCGGTCTCTGCTCTCGAGGGCCATTCTCGACCGCTTGGCCAACATCAATAAGGCGGTGCCGTTGACGTGCAGGTAGGCGAGGAGCGTTGGATCGAGCGCGACGTCGCCTCTTTGTCGGTTAGGCCGCCCTATTGCGGGCCGGCGGTGACATGAATTCGGGCCCGACTGGATCGCGGATGGTGGCTTCGAGGATGCGATCGATCTCCGCTTTCGCCGCGGCGTCGATACGCCATCCGCTTATCTGGTCCACCGGTTGCAACTGGTCTGGATGGCGGGCGCCCCACAGCGAGCTCGTAATTCCCTGGTCAAGCATCCAGCGGATCGCCAAATGGATGACGCGCTTGCCGAACCGTTTTTGAGCGAGGTCGTCAAGTTGTCCGACTGCGGCAAGATATTGTGCAAAACGAGGCTGCCCGAACTTCGGATCGCTGCCGCGAAGGTCATCGCCTGTAAACGCTACTTCAGCGCGCATGCGGCCGGATAGGAGGCCACGGCACAGCGCGCCATAACCGAAGGTCGCAATGTTGTTTTCGCGACAGTAGGGCAAAATTTCTGCCTCGATGCCGCGCTCGAAGAGATTGTAGGGGGCTGCACGACATGAAGTGGCGCAACCCTACGGAAGCGCTCCATCTGCATCACCGAAAAATTGCTGACGCCGATTGCGCGGATCTTGCCCTGCCGCAGCAAACTGTCCATCGCCTCGGCAGTCTCTTCGATCTCCACAAGGGGATCCGGCCAGTGTACCTGGTAGACGTCGATATAATCGGTTCGAAGCCGTCGCAAGGAGTCGGCGACCTCCTTCAGGATGCGTGCTCGGGAGGCGTTGCGGGACACGCGTCCCTGGCTCCACTCAAGACCGACCTTGGTTGCAATGACCACGCGTGCGCGCAGGTCGCCTTCTGCGAGCGCCTGGCCAACGAGCTCCTCGGAGTGCCCAAATCCGTAGGCGGGAGCGGTGTCGATCACGTTGATGCCGCGATTGATGGCGGTCCGGATCGTCGCGATCGATTCGGTCTCGTCGGTCTCGCCCCACATCCAACCGCCGATCGCCCAGGTGCCAAGTGCCACGCGTGACACGTTAATGGTCGTGCCGGGAATGTTGATGTGTTCCATTTGCAGCTCACTCTTATAGGGTCGATCGAGCATGAAGCGCCTCCTGTTGTGTTGGGCTTTCGAGCTTTGCGGTTGGAAGAGATTTCCCGCGTGCGCCGCTCAGTCCGGCCTCCTCGGAGGCCAGCAAGCCAAGCGCAGACCAGTCCAGCTCAGAATATCCGCGCGCTATCCCGGTGATGAAGCGATCGCGAACGACGCTGAGAGTTGGCATTGGCACGCCTGCCTGCTCCGCCTCCTGGAGCACCAGCCGCATGTCCTTGAGCGCGAGTGGGAACACGAGGCCGCCGGTGCGGTATTGTTGTCCTGCGATCTTGCTGCCATAAATTTGATGGAAACGGCTTCCGAACATTGTGCCGGTCATAATGGCCAGCAGTTCCTCGGCATCGAGCCCGCGTTTGCGGACGAGCGCACAGATCTCCCCCAGGATTTCCAGATTGGCCGCGATCATGGCGTTGCCGGCCAGTTTGATCAAGTTGGCCGTCGCCGGAGTGCTGCCCACGACAAACGTATGCTGGCCGAGCACATCGAACATCGGCTGGCAGCGCGCGAGCTCCGGCGGCGCGCCGGCTGCAATGACAAACAGTTGGCGGGCCTTCGCGGCATCAGGATTTCCAAACACGGGGGCTGCAACATAGCTCTGGCCGTTTCGTGCGTGTTCGCTGGCCAGTTGGGACGCCGTTGTGGGGCTGATCGTGCTCATCGAGAGATGGATTGCGCGCGGCATCAAGCCCATGAGCAGGCCGGCAATGCCGAGATCCTTCCGACCGAACGCGATCTGTTGAACGGCTGCATCGTCAGGCAGCATGCTGATCACCAGCTCACACTCGAACAAGTCGCTAAAGGTTGTCGTCGGCTCAAGGCCGAGCGCCGCGAGGATTCGTTTTTGCTCCGGGCGCCGGACATAGGCGACCACTTCTTGACCGGCAGCGACGAGATTTGCCGCCATCGCCGTCCCCATGCGTCCGAGACCGATAAAACCGATCCGGCCTGCGTGCGGCGCGTGTTGCCGACCAGTCCCCCAATTCGCCTCTGCACTGGCCATTGACCGCTCTATCCTAATGTTTGTTTGTGAGACCGGATCGTCACGCCGTCGGGCAGATTTCAGGGCCGACGTCCCGAACACCGAGTTGGTGGCGCCGGAGGCAAATCCAATTAAAAAAGAGTTCAGGTGGCGGGAGGCCGTTTGATCCTGGCGAGAGCGAGTGCGACCCCTCTGCTCCGAGGTGCCTCCACCGAACGAGGCGGCAAGGATCGTCACGGCAGCGGAAACCCTCCACCCGATACAGTGGGTCCTTCTCGCGGTCAGCCGCAGTATGGTGGCCAGAGATTGCGCGGACGACCATAGTAAAGATCGTAGCAGTTAAGACCGTTGTCGAAGATAGCACCGTATCTCGGCCAGACGCCGCCGAACCGGTGCATGGAATCGTGGTGTAAACCCGAACCATAGGCGCCCACATGATTACCCGGGCCGATGCGGCCGCCGCCGAAACCACCCATGTGGGTGCCACCGATTGCACCCACATGGACACCTCCACCGAAACCGCCCATATGACCACCTCCAAAGCCGCCCATGTGGCCGCCACCACCACGTGCCTCTGCTGTCGCCGTAAGCAGGCTTGCCGCAAGTGTCGTCGTAGCCAGCATTGTCAATAGTCGTTTCATCACGTCGTTTCCTTAGTTGGGCAAAGCACCAGATTTCAGTGTTTCGACCTCAGATCGAAGTTTCTCTCTCCGAAATGCAGCACCGGTATTTGCGTCTCTGTCAGCAAGTGCGATCTCGGCTGGCCATTGAAAGGAACATCCTCTCACGCTGTTTCAAAATGACGGGAGGACCTCGATAGAACGAGCGATCACCGATTTGTTAGCTTTCGGCTTTCGTGCTGCCGCACGCTTGCACGCGCTTCCAATTTTCCCGACGAATCAGCGGCATTCGACAAGCGCTTGATGTGGCGCGTTGTCTGACGGACGAAAAGCCGTGGTCCTCTGCCGACGGGATGGATGTCATTGCGAGAAGCTCACGATGCGTTGAATGATCGCGAGCCACTCGTGCGTTTGGAAGCCTCGTATCTGCTCGCATCTCGTCTGGAGCGGCCCAAACGTCCAGGGCCGCTTGCATCCCGAGAAAAAGTATATGACCAAAATCAAGCTTGTGGCGGGTGCATTGATTGCTACCGCCATGCTCGCAACACCCGGCGCGGCTCGCGAGAGTAACCTTGCTCAGCGGCACGTGACGCGCGAAACCAATCTGGGCGCTTTCAACGGCTTCCCATCTGTGGACAGGCGGGCGGGTACTCCAACGCAGCACGTTGATTCATCAGAGACAGCCCCGGGGGCGTTTGCGACTTCGGCGACAACCCGATGATCTGCTGATACTGGCATATTCCGGCATGGGGCGAGTCTCAAGGTCGGTTAGGAGATCACTGCTAAAGCCGGACGCGCGTCCAACCGGACAAGGTGGTGGGAGGCGCCATCCAGCCAAACACGGATCGGATGCCCCGAAGAAGTGATCATGGCAATGTTGGCCAAGGATGTAGCGGTCGAGAGTGTCGCTCCCTGGTCATCGGGGCTGCACACCGATCTCCGCCAGCACGCAACCGGCATTTCATCAAGTGCAATCAGCCAAAGGTGACGAGGCTCGTCAAGCTCAGTTGGAATTTTCTGATTGCCGTGGCAAGCGAAGCTCTCGCCAAAGCAATCCGTTTATCGGCAACGAAGACGTCGACGGTCCCTCTCGAAAAGGGCAGTTGCTGCAGCATAGCGAAAGCCTACTCGCAGCAACGTATCATCTATCGCCGCAAGATGGGCACATTTCTCCCTTTTCCAGTTCCTTATCTGGAGCCAATCACTGTGAAATCGTTCCTTCTTTTGTCGGTCGCCCTCGCCGCGACGGCCTTGGTCTCGTCACAAGCGGTTGGGCGAACCATTTCCGATGAGCAAATGATGAAGCTGGATCTCGGGGCCCGCGTCGAGCAACGCTGCAACAGGCGCGCGATGGGTCTTGTTGGACGCGAGCACCGCGGCTTCCACCCGGACGAACTCGTTGCCTACGCTTACGGTGATCCTCGAAGCTCAGGCGCCGTCGTTGATGCGTCAGGAGCGGCTGTCCGGAGCGGCAACGCCTGGTATCACCTCGCCTATTCGTGCCAGACCTCAGCCGATGGCCTCAAGATCGAACGGTTCAAATACTCGCTCGGCGGTGCCATCCCCAAAGGCGATTGGGCCGAACATTACCTCGTTGCACCTTGAGCCTACGTTTTGAAACGCCGGTTGACGCGTTTCTCCTGGTTCGGGCTGGTCGCGGCTTCGTGGCGCTGCGTTTGCGATTGATCTCGTTCTGCCGCTCACCATGCGCAAGCATAGCCCTAGTCCGACGCATTCTGCCTAAAGAACCTTCTGGGATGCCGCAGAGTGTCGGTCGTGGCCCGACGGCCGCTCGTGGGCAAGCAGGGTCGACATGAGCACATTCGAGTGGTACAAACACCAAATCTTCCGTTTGGTTAAATCGTTGATTTTGTTGAAGTTTGGTGAAGTGATGTCCAGTCCGGCCCTGGGCACCAAAGCCACGCTTTTTCCACGCTGGAGCACGATCTTGTACGCTCGCGTTCGCTCGATGACTGATGCGGCGGGCGCTCGCGGATTTCTCCTCCTTACGGCTTGCTATCCGTTCAAATCCAACCGTGCTTCCGCACGCGTCGACCAGGTCGAAACGGACGTACCAACGTCTAAAATCAGCGCATTCGGCTGTGAGAGGCATCTGGAGGGCCCGGCCCGCGGTCGTGTCTGGAATCAAGGCATCTAAGTCGTTCGGCAGGCTTGGCCGAGCATCTAGGTTCCCGCGACAGAGGCCGCGCGACCTGCGCGGCTGCCGCAGGAGCGCAACCAATGAAGCAACTCAAGGATTTTGCCATCGAAGCTCATGGAGGCCTCGACCGCTGGCGGCAGTTCGAGCGGGTGTCTGCCGATCTCGTCCAAGGCGGCGTGCTGTGGTCATTGAAGGGACATGACGGCACCCTCGAGCAAACCAATGTCACCGTGGGTCTTAGGACGGAATGGGCGTCGCACGCCCCGTTCGGCAACGCCAATCGGCGCTCCCGGTTTGAGCCGAGCCGGGTGGCGCTGGAAAGTGAGAACGGGACGGTTCTCAAAGAACTGCTTCAGCCGCGGGCAAGCTTTGCCGGCCATGAGTTGCAAACGCCGTGGACAGAACTGCAACTCGCCTACTTCGCCGGCTGCGCCATGTGGACCTATCTGAACATGCCGTTCCTGCTTGCGTGGCCGGGAGTCGAGACCGAGGAACTGGAGCCCTGGCCGACCGCTACCGGCGACTGGCGCCGCCTCGCCGTGCGATTTCCGGCCGGGGTCGCGACGCACAGCACCGTGCAGACGCTCTATTTCGACGCCGAGGGGCTGCTGAAGCGCCACGACTACGATGTCGAGATTTCCGGCAACACGCCCGGCGCGCACATCATCGAAGCATACGCAGAAGTCTCGGGCATCAAATTCCCGACCAGGCGCCGGATCTATGCCCGTCAGCCGGACGGCAGTTTCAGCACCGAGCCCCTTGTCGTCTCGATTGATCTCTCCAACATCCGCCTCAGTTAGCCACGCGCGCGTCTGTCCGGGCCGGTCGCCAGGCTAGAGCATGGCGAGCGGTCCGGCGTCATTGCGGATGGCTCTGGGGACCTCTCCAAGCACGCGAGCAAACGCCAGACGCATCCGTTCCCGGTTCGCAAACCCCACTTCGCGGGCGATGAGCTCGATCGGCAACCGGCTCTGTTCGAGCATCAACTTCGCGGCTTCGACTCGCAGTGCTTCCACCGCCTTCGCTGGCGTGGTGCCGGTTTGCGCCCGGAACAGTCGCGTGAACTGCCGGGGACTGAGGCACGCGGCCTCAGCAAGCTCGTCAAGAGTGAGACTTTCGGCGAGGTTCTGACGAGCGTAGTTCAGCGCGCGTGGACCCTGTCTTCATTCGTGGCGAGGTCCAGCAAAGTGGAATGCTGGGACTGGCCGCCGGAGCGGCGATGGTACATGACCATGCCCTTTGCGACCGAGCGGGCGATCTCAGACCCGTGGTCGCGCTCTATCATGCCTATGACGAGGTCCGTCCCCGCCGTCATACCGGCCGACGTCCAGATCGGGCCATCCGCGATGAAGATTTTGTCCATATCGACATTGCAGCTGGGGAAACGGTCCTGCAGTGCCTGCGCATAGCGCCAATGGGTCGTGGCGCGCCGGCCGTTCAGTAGCCCTGCGTCTCCCAGCACGAATGAACCGAGGCAGATGGCGGCAACCCGTCGTGCGTCGCGAGCGGCGGTGCGAAGCAGCCTGACCAGACCCGGCGACGACGTCGGTATCTCGAGGCCCGCAGCGACGATCAGCGTGTCATACGGAGCATCGTCGAACGCCTCCGTATTGACTTGCATGCCGGATGTTGCGGCAACCAGCCCGCCTTCCTCCGAGAGGACATGGATGTCGTAGATCTTCTCGCCGGCTTGCTTGTTGGCCACGTCGAACGCGGCGACGGCCCCGAAGCAGATGGGCTGGAAAGTCGGGCAAAGAACAAGACCGATTTTCATGTCATTTCCGTAACGGTTTCTCTCAGTCGTAATAATTGGTCGAGCGACATTTCGCCATCTTCAATGGCCGGAATGATGGCATCTACGTCCTGTCGCGTGCGGGAGGACGCTGATAGCGCTGTGATCCGGTTTTCAGGCGCTGGAGCTTCCATGTCGAACCATCCGAGAACATACAGAGCTGTTCAGGCCATCGCGCCGGGACAGCTTGAACTGACAGAAAAGCCGCTTGTCGACCCCGGCCCAGGACAGATACGCCTTCGCGTCGAGGCTTGCGGCGTCTGTCACCTGACGCCGCGACGGTCGAAGGGGCTTTCCCGATCAAATGGCCGCGCGTGCCGGGGCACGAGGCGGTAGGCGTGATCGATGCGGTCGGCAGCAACGTCGAAGGTTGGACGCTTGGACAGCGCGTCGGCGTCGGATTCCTCGGAGGCAGCTGCGGATATTGCGAGGAGTGCCGCAGGGGCGATCTCGTGAATTGCCGGAATCAGGAGTTCACCGGCATTCATCGCGACGGGGGCTACGCGCAGTATATGCTCGTGCGCACGAGTGGCCTCGTGTCCATTCCTGAAGGGCTCGCATCGGAAGACGCCGCACCCCTGCTGTGCGCCGGGCTCACCACCTTCAGCGCGTTGCGCAACTCGCCAGCTCGCGCCGGCGATCTTGTCGCTGTGATCGGCGTCGGCGGCCTAGGACATCTTGCCGTGCAGTTTGCCCGGCGCATGGGCTTCGAGGTCGTGGCGATCGGGCGCGGACCTGACAAGGGTGGTCTCGCCGAAAAGCTGGGCGCCCACCACTATGTCGACAGCTCGACCGCCGTGGTTGCTTCCGCGTTGCAGGATCTGGGCGGTGCCCATCTCGTCGTCGTCACCGCATCAGCTGGGAGGGCCGTGGCCGACGCGGTGAAGGGACTTCGGCCGCGCGGCCGGATCATTGCGCTCGGCGCATCTCCCGAACCAGTAGAGATCGCCACCTCCGACCTCCTGTTCGGCGGCCGCTCCATCGAGGGCGCCCTGACCGGCGATCCCGCGACCGCCGATGCCACGTTGCGGTTCAGCTCGCTTACGGGCGTCGCTGCCATGATCGAGACCATGCCGCTGGAACGCGCGCCGGAAGCCTATCGCCAGATGATGGCGGGCGAAGCCCGCTTCCGCATCGTCCTCACCATGTAAATGCGCTGCCAATCATCCGGATCGGTCCCGTACCGAGCGATGCAGCTTCACAAAGGAATAGTCATGTCACTCGAAACCGCACGAACAGAGCACCTGAACGTCGGCGATGTCCGCTTTGCCTTCCGGCGGCTCGGCCCGACGACCGGGACGCCGCTCGTCCTGCTCCAGCACTTTACCGGGACGATGGATGCCTGGGATCCGGCAGTGGTGAACAGTCTTGCCGAAACGCGGCCGGTCATTGCCTTCAACAACCTCGGCATCGGCACCTCCACCAGCCGGACGCCGGACACGGTGGAGCAGATGGCGGCCGATGCCGAGTCATTCGTGCGCGGCCTTGTCTTGCCGAAAGTCGATCTTCTCGGCTTCTCCTCGGCGGCATGATCGCTCAGGTCCTCGCCGGGCAGCACCCCCGCCTGATCCGCAAATTCGTCATCGCGGGCGCAGCCCCGCGCGGGGGCGAAGAACATCTCCTCGCCGTGGTCGAGGAAGCCTTCGCACGAGGCGCGCCGGATGTGCGGCTGCCCCTGTTCTTCACACCCTCCGAAGAAAGTCAGCGGGCCGGCCGCGCCTTCGTCGCCCGTGCGACCGTGCGCAACGAGGATCGTGATCCGGACAGCAATGATGATGTCAGCGAGCCGCAGGCGAAGGCAATCATCGGCTGGTGCGCGAGCAAGGATGAAGGCGAAGCGACGCTCCGCGCCATCTCGCAGCCTGCGCTCATCGTGCACGGCAGCGACGACACCATGTTTCCAAGCATCAATGCGTACAGCACGTTCAAAGCGATGAAGAACGCACAGCTCGTTCTCTATCAGGACTCAGGCCACGGAGCACTGTTCCAGTATCCGGCGAGGTTCGTCGCCCATTGCCGAACCTTCCTGGACGAGTGAGGGACGAAGCAGATGCGTGAACTTCAGCAGCAATTGACCGAGGCGCACGGCGGATGCTTCCCGCGGGCTCGGCCCCCGATTGTCCGTTTCCCGACGCAGCAAAACTCGGCCACTCTCCAAGCGCTCACGCCACCATGCTGAGGACAAACAGCGGTTCGTCGTGTCGGTGGTTGCGTATGATTCCTCCCTAGGCACCGGCGCCATCAGACGAACGAATTCGGAAGACCGCTCGATGATCCCTTACGCTCGTTTTCCCATCCGCACCACGTTTCCATCACTCCGCGGCACCAGGGACACGACTGCCGCTCTTGCGAGTTCTTCCAGGGCGGTCGCAATGTATTTCGCGTAGTGCCGCTCGATCATTTTGACTGAGGTGTTGTGCAGTTTCGCGACCTGTTGGATGGGCAGGCCCTTTCGAAGACCGCGCACGATGCTCGAGTGCCGCAAAGCATATGGAATCAGCTCCGGCATACCGGCGCGCTCGCGAATGGCTTTCCAGGGACGTGCAAGTTCGCTTCTTTTCCACGGACCGCGTTCAGAGTTCTTCCACGAGATACCGTTCGAGCCATTATTTGGCCCTCTCAAGGCCGAAAAATGGCTCCTAAGTAACCACTTGGAACAGCAATTTGAGATGGTTGCAGGTCCCGGCTTAGAACCTACGTGCGGGTCGGCCTCGGTTCACTCGGAGGGGCACCCAAGAACGGGTACCGCGCGAGTAGGCTGTGCCGGCACTGCGGCGGCTGGGCTCCCGACCCTGGGGGCGATGCGTACCAGCATCGGATAGAGCATGGCTTATTCGATCAACACAGCTGCGGCCGTTCTACTTGAGAACCCCGCAACGAAATCGCAACGAATTGGGTGAAACGAACGTGAACAAAACAAGATGGGAGCGACCGCCACACAAGAAACATCAATAACTTAGAGCATGCTCACTGCGTTCGGGACGCAGGGCATCCCTCAGTCAGATCGCAACTTGGACCGAATGTCGGTATCGGTGGTTGCGCCTCCTTGATTTGAACGTACCGTCCGACAAGTTTAGGCGACGATCGGGGAATCTTAGATCTGCGGCGTGTGGGGAAAAGCGGTAGGCGCTCTCCCGCTACCAAATGGCTCTTAGCGACTTGATGGTATGCTGACAGGACATTGTTCTACGTCCAATGTGGCTGCCGGATGCCACAGGACGGCATGGACACATCTCCTACGCGCATCGTCTATACCGTGATGCGGAAAAGTAAGCGTTAACCTTGAGCCCGGGCATTCAGTGATGGGGGCCCTGGCATAAGGATGAGGCATGTAGTTGGTACCGCCAACGAAAGGCCGTTTGCTCCACACCGGCTATGGAGCAGTTCGATAATCTCGTTCTTTGCAGCCGTTCCGATCGCCAGGCTGCCGACGCGGAATTGCAATTCCGCTTCGATGACGATCGCGTCGATGGTCTTCAGGGCGACGACCGGCGGCGGGATCCTGACGATGCATGTGCTGGCTTCCAGCACGGACCGCAGAATGTCCTCAATTAAGCTTGGCCTCTGCGTTGCCGCGACGCGGACGCTCAACGCGATCAGGTGAGTCTCGTCAGGGCGACTGAGATTTGTCACGCCCTGCCGCGCCAGAACACTGTTCGGTAACACGACGACATTGTTCGCGCCGGTCAGCAGGTTGGTAGAGCGCCAGTTGGTCTCGGTGACCCGGCCTTCGGTGCCGTCGCTCAACCGGATCCAGTCACCCAGCACATAGGCTTTGCCGAGCGTCAGGGCGATGCCGGAAAAGACATCGCCCAACGTATTCTGCAATGCGAGGCCGAAAATAACCGCAACGACGCCGGAGGTCGTCAGCAAGGTGCCTAGCGGCATGCCAAAAACGAAGCGGATGACCGAAAGCGTTGCACCGAGATAGATAGTGGCGACGGCCATATCCTGAATGAGATGTGCTTCGCGTGGCTTGCCGATCAGTCTGACATAGATGTGGAAAAAGCCGATAATCGTCCATGCGAGGTGGGTCCACCAAAGAATCCCCGCCAGTTTCAAGAGGAGAGCCGCAAAGCCCTGCGTTGACAGACCATCGGTCCGATGCGGAGCAATTCCTGCCATGTAGAGCACGAGGCTCATGCCGGCGAAGAACAGGTTCTGCACGATCAGTCGCCCTGTCTGGCGGCTTCGTCCCTGAATATGCCAGATACAGATGCCGGCGATTCCCAGGACATCGATCAAAATCGACGGCAGCAAGTTGTCATCGCCAGACATCGTAGGGACTGGGCCTCGTTCAGGCCGGCCTTGCTCAGGCCGGCCGTTGTCGAATGAATCGTGTAGTCTCGAACACCCCGTCGCCATCGCGCGGATGTCACTTCTCAGACGGTTAGTAATCCCACAAGATTGGGACCCATCGAAAGACATCGCCGTCGATTGCCACCCGTCCGAGAGACGGAAATGGCATATGAGTGGCCACCAGCAATTCGCCGGTCGCCGCCAGCTCTTTCAGCAGACGTGCGCGAACGCGTGTCGCCTCTTCAGGATCATGTTCGAAACCGTTATACCAATCGGGGTGGTCGAACCCGACCGTAAACACGGCGTCACCGGCGAAGGTAAGCGCGTCGCCGCCCGCAGCCACTCGGACGATACTGTGTCCTGGCGTATGGCCACCGGTGCGGCGGACGACCACGCCGGGTGCCACCTCGTACTCGTCGTCGAATTGCCGCAGCTGTTTGCGGTACTCCTTCGCGAACCGTTTGGCGGTCGCCCGAAGTGCATCCGGGAATCCCGGCGGCATGGAGGTGTGGGAGAAATCCGGCGAGTCCCAGAATTTGACCTCGGCGGCGGCCACGTGAATCTGGACGTCAGGGCGCAGCTGCTCCTTCACGCCAGTGACGAGCAGTCCGCCAATGTGGTCCATGTGCATGTGGGTCAGCACGACGTCGGTGACCGACCCAAGATCTATGCCGGCGCTCTCCAGTCGCTTGATCAACTGCCCGGCCCGCGGCAGGTTCAGGTCCGGGTCCGACCCCAGTCCCGCATCGATGAGTATGGTCTTGCCTCCGCTACGGACCACGACTGCGTTCAGCGGCCAATCGAAGGCGTCCGGCGGCAGGAACATATTGTGCATCCAGGCAGCGCGGACTGCCGGGTCCGCATTGTGCCCCAACATGGCGGTTGGAAGCGGGAGCACGCCGTCGCTGATCACCAGCACGTCAATCTCGCCGATCTGCAGCGCATAGCGCGACGGCACTAACTCGTCCAGCCCCGATCGAACCGGGCGCGAGGCAACATCTAGGCTCATGTCTATCTCCTGTTGAACGCCGCATAGCGCGCGCGGCCCTGGCAACGCTATGTCCGGACGTACCTGCGATCGACTGGACCAGCGAATAGGTCGAGCAGTACTTCGGAATAGGTCGCTCACTTCCGTTGACGAGAATCGTTCGGACGCCGCCTGCGAGCGGGCTCCAGACGCCTTCGACCCGGACGATACGATCGCTACGGCTCCAGCCGATGCTATCCTGAAGGATAGGTGAGGCTATTCGCAAAGCCAGCCGCGCTGATCCGCAGAACGATGTCGCCGCGCTGTTCGCCCCGCCATGTTCGGAGCGTTCACGCGCTGCGCATCTGTGCCTGCCACTCACCCAAACGGAGACAAACGAATGACCTGGAAGAGCTCAATCAGCCGTCTTGCAAATGTCTCGCGACGAAAATTGCTCGCCACCACGATGCTCTACGCGGCATCGATGACCGTCCGCTCCTCGGCGGCGGCGGGAACGGAGAGCGGAATGCTATCTAACACGGGGACTACTACGTATCCCACATCTTTCGTTACAACGAATGACGGCGTGCAGATGTTCTATCGCGATTGGGGCGCGAAATCCGCCCAGCCGATCGTCTTTCATCATGGCTGGCCGCTGTCGTCCGACGATTGGGAGAGCCAGATGCTCTATTTCCTCGGCAAAGGCTATCGCGTGATCGCTCACGATCGCCGCGGCCATGGCCGCTCCAGTCAAGCGGTCGACGGTCATGACATGGATCATTACGCGTCCGACGTCGCTGCGTTCACTGCGCATCTCGGCCTCCGCAACGCAATTCACGTCGGTCATTCCACCGGTGGCGGCGAAGCGGCGCGCTACGTCGCGCGTTTCGGTCACGGCCGCGTTGCGAAGCTGATCCTGATTGGCGCGGTGACGCCGCTGATGCTGAAGACAAACGGCAATCCGGGTGGCCTGCCAATTGAAGTGTTCGACGGCCTGCGGCAACAGCTGGCGGCCAATCGATCCCAGTTCTATTTGGAATTCGCCAGTGGCCCGTTCTATGGCTACAACCGGCCTGGCGCCAAGCCGTCGCAAGCGGCGATCTGGAATTGGTGGCGTCAAGGCATGATAGGCAGCGCCAAGGCGCATTACGAATGCATCAAGGCATTCTCCGAAACCGATTTCAGCGACGACCTGAAGAACATCACGGTCCCTACGCTCGTTCTCCACGGCAGTGACGATCAGATAGTGCCGGTCGCGGATTCTGCGCAGCTTTCGGCAAAACTCCTCAAGCACAGCGTGCTGAAGATCTACGATCGGCTGCCGCACGGGCTGTGCACGACAGATGCCGACATCGTCAATGCCGACGTTCTGAAGTTCATCTCCGCTTAGGCCTCGCGCCTCCCGCAAATCCAGGAGTTCCACCATGCGAATTGTCATCGTTGGCGCCGGCTTTGCCGGCATGTATGCCGCGCTTTCTGCTGCTCGCCTGCGCGAAATCCAGTGCGTCACACCCGAGACGCTCGAAATCACGCTCGTCTCTCCGCAGCCGACCCTTGTCGTGCGTCCTCGTCTCTACGAAGCAAAGCCCGAAACGCTGACGGCGCCGCTCCAGGATGTACTGAAGGCGATCGACGTAATTTATCTGCAAGGGTGCGTGGAGTCCGTCGACACCAAAGCCCGCGCTGTGAAGATTGCAGCGGCCGGACGTTCGGAACAGATCATCGCCTATGATCGGCTCATCCTTGCTACCGGCAGCCGGCTGTTTCGGCCCGACATCCCTGGGCTCGCACAATATGGCTTCAGTGTCGATCAACTCGACGACGCGATTGCCCTCGATCGGCATCTGCACGAACTGGCGAAGCAGCCACCGTCTAAAATGCGGAACACAGTGGTGGTTGCTGGCGGCGGATTCACCGGCATCGAAGTGGCGACGGAGATGTCGGCGCGCCTGCGAGCCATCTTCGGCGAAGATGCAAATCCGCACGTCATCATCGTCGAGCGAAACGATGCAATCGCTCCCGATATGGGGGCCGGGCCGCGCCCGATCATCGAAGATGCGTTACGCGAACTCGGCGTGGAGACCCGTCTCGGCTTCGGCGTCACATCGCTCGACAAGTCCGGGGTGACGCTCTCCGGCGGTGAGCGTATCGAAACGGCCACGGTGATCTGGGCGGCCGGGATGCGTGCCGCGCCGCTCACCGCTCAGGTTCCGGCCGAGCGCGATAGCTCCGGTCGGCTGCTGGTCGATCGAGAGCTGCGGGTGCCATCGGTGAGCGGCGTGTTTGCGACCGGCGATGCCGCGAAAGCCCTGTGCGACGACAAAGGCACATATGCGCTGATGTCGTGCCAGCACGCAACGCGGATGGGTGCTTTCGCAGGGAACAATGCCGCAGCCGAACTGCTCGGCGTGCCAACTAAACCATACCACCAGGAAGCCTACGTGACTTGTCTCGACCTTGGCACCGCCGGCGCGCTGTTCACGCGCGGGTGGGAACGCAAGGTCGAGATGGTTGGCGACATCGCGAAAAAGACCAAGCATGAGATCAACACCGTCTGGATCTATCCGCCCCGCGCCGAACGCGCTGCAGCGCTGGCGTCAGCCGACCCGGAGAAGGTGACTGATCTCTGATCGACACATGAACAGGAGCCGCCCCCGGGGTAACGGCTCCGAATCAAGCAACAACAATTTGGAGAACACGAGCATGCAGAACGACAAAGTCATCATCCTGACGGGCGGGTCGTCGGGGATCGGACGGGCGGCGGCGCTTCGCTTTGCCAAGCAAGGCGACAAGGTGCTCGTGACTGGCCGCCGGTCCGCTCCACTCGACCAATTGGCGTCGGAGCATCCGAATATCGTCGGCCTAGTGGCCGATGCAGGGTCCGCGGCCGATGCCGGACGCACGGTGACGAAAGCGCTCGAACTCTGGGGGCGGATCGATTCGTTGATCAACAATGCCGGCGCCGGCGCAATCCTGTCGCTGGCAGATATCACGGCGGAGAAAATCGCGGATATTTTCTCGGTCAATGTGTTCGGGCCGAGCTTGCTCGCCTCGGCGGCCTTGCCGCATCTGCGAGACAGGCGAGGCACCATTGTCAATGTGTCGAGCACATTCGGGCATAAGCCGGGCGCGGCACTGTCGCATTACGCTGCGAGCAAGGCAGCGCTGGAACATCTGACCCGCTGCTGGGCGCTGGAGCTCGCGCCGTCAGGCGTTCGTGTCAACGCTGTTGCGGCAGGGCCGACCGAAACCGGCGCCTTGACCGGCATGATGGGCCTCACGCCGGAGCAGGCCGCTGCGGTCGAGGAGCAGGAGCGCGAAAGCATCCCGCTGGGGCGGCGCGGTATGCCTGACGATGTTGCGGAATGGCTGGTCCGGCTGGCTGGGCCCGCTGCCGCGTGGATGACAGGTCAGGTAATCGATGTAGATGGCGGCTTGGGGCTGGCTTAGCCGCCATCACCGGCCCTTAACCTAACTTTTTTGACTGCATCGGCCTCAACGAGCATTTCGTCAGATGACAACGGATCGGTGCACGGACAAAGGAGCGCGGCCTTGCAGTGTCGAGAATGCGCGTCTGCGGCGCGAGCTGGCGATGGCGCTCGAAAGGCAGGCCGCAACCGCCGAGATTCTCAATGTCATAGCCAGGTCACCGACCGACGTGCAGCCGGTGTTCGATGTAATTTCTGGTAGCGCGCAGCGGCTGCTCGGGGGCAATCGGCGCTCGTCACGCGCGTAATCGGCGATATGCTGCATCTGGCAGCGTGCACGGTTGGAAATCCCGACGGTGATCAGGAGATCCGTGCATCCTTTCCGGCGGCGCTGACCGCGGGCGGAATCCACAGCCGGGTCGCGGCTACAGCGACCATCGCGTTCCGCTCGGACGTCGAAACCGACCCAAGCGTTTCGCAGGCCATCAAGGACATGGCGCGCGCACGTGGCTATCGCAGCATCGTCGTGGTGCCGATGTTGCGCGACAGCTGCGCGATCGGCACGATCGGCGTGTCACGCGCTGAGCCCGGCGCATTTGGTGAAAGCCAGATCGAGTTACTCAAGACGTTCGCCGACCAGGCCGTGATCGCGGTAGAGAATGTCCGGCTGTTCGAGGAGGTCCAAGCGCGCACGACGCAGCTATCGAAATCGCTCGATGAGCTGCGCGGCGCGCAGGATCGTTTGGTGCAAACCGAGAAACTTACCTCGCTCGGGCAACTCACCGCGGGCATTGCGCACGAGATCAAGAATCCTCTCAATTTCGTCAATAATTTCGCGTCGCTTTCTGCCGAACTGACGGATGAGCTCAACGAGACGCTTGCTGACCTCGTCGTTCCCGACGCCACCCGTGAGCAGCTCGACGAGCTGAGCGATCTGCTCAGGGACAACCTTGGAAAAATCGTGGAGCATGGCAAGCGTGCTGACTCCATCGTCAAGAACATGCTTCTGCATTCTCGCGGCGGCGGTGGCGAGCACCGGCCGACCGATCTCAATGCGCTGATCGATGAGAGCCTCGCGCTTGCCTATCACGGAGCACGCGCGGAGCAACCGCAGCTCACGGTCAGCTTCGAGCGCAACTACGATCCGGCGGTCGGCTCGATCGATATCTTTCCGCAAGAGATCATCCGGGTGCTGTTGAACCTGATCTCCAACGGCTTCCATGCGATGACCACGCGGCTGAACGAATGCGGGCCTGGATTCGACCCGACACTGAGCGCGCGGACGCGCAGCCTGGGTGAATCCGTCGAGGTCCGAATTCGCGACAACGGCGTCGGCATTCCATCGATCGTCAGGGAAAAGATGTTCGATCCGTTTTTCACGACCAAGCCGCCTGGCGAGGGAACGGGTCTTGGCCTTTCCCTGAGCCACGATATCGTGGTGAAGCAGCACGGCGGCACGATCGATGTCGAAACCGAACCTGCCGCATTCACAGAATTCATCATCACATTGCCGCGCGGCAACGGCACGCGGAGAAATCAATCGTGACACGGATGATTCTGGTGGTGGACGACGAACCGGATATCGAATGCCTGTTCCGGCAGCAATTTCGCCGCGACCTGCGTGCCCGCCGCTTCGACATGGATTTCGCCACGTCGGCCACGCAAGCGCTGAGGCGTGTCGTCGAGACCGGCGAGTCGGCGCTGGTTATGATCTTGTCTGACATCAATATGCCCGGGATGAGCGGCCTCGATATGCTGCCGCAAATACGCGCCCAGCGGCCCGACGTGCCGGTTATCATGATCTCGGCCTATAGCGACAACGAGACCCGCAGGACTGCATTGGAGCGCGGCGCAGATGACTTGTTGACCAAGCCGATCGATTTCGAGCGGCTTCGCGATGAGATCGAAGCTAGATTGGGAGCAGTCGCATGACCGCTACGGTCTTGATGGTCGATGACGAGCCAGATCTGGAAGCGCTCGTCCTGCGGAAATTTCGTCGCCACCGCCGCGACGGTCTCATCGATTTCGTGTTCGCGCGTGATGGCATCGAGGCGCTCGATGTCATCGACCGGCATCCTCATGTCGATCTGGTTGTGCTCGACATCAACATGCCGCGCATGGATGGCCTCTCCCTGCTGGAGAAATTGCAGGAGCGGGACGATCGAAAATCCGCGATCATTCTGTCCGCCTATGGCGATATGAGCAATTTCCTGACCAAGCCGATCGATTTCTCCGATCTGGAAGCGACGATCCTGAAGACACTTCGCCACGTGGAATTCCTTCGTGAGGCGCATCGCCGCCAGACGGACGCCGAGCGCGCCCATGCCTCGCTGTCCCGCTACTTTTCTCCCGAACTCGCCAAGCGTCTTACCGCCGGAGGCGAGGACGGCATGCTCGTGCATTGGCGCCAGATCGGGATCATCTTCACCGACATAACGGGCTTCACGTCTCTCGTCGAGACGGCGGCGCCGGAGCAGCTTGCGGAACTGCTCAACGAATATGTCGGCGGCCTGACCGATGTGGTCTTCGACCATGAGGGGACGGTCGCCAAGGTAATTGGCGATGCGATCCAGGTCCTCTTCAATGCGCCGGGCGAGCAGCCGGATTATGCGACACGCGCCGTCGCCTGCGCGCAAGAACTGGATCGCTGGGCGGAGGAGTTCCGCGAGCGATGGAGGCGGAAAGGCGTCGATTTCGGCGCAACACGCATCGGCGTCCATGCGGGCCCGGCGCTGGTCGGCAACTTTGGCGGCGACCGTTACTTCGACTATACGGCCTATGGCGATACGATCAATACCGCCGCCCGGCTCGAAGCCGCGAACAAGGCGCTGGGAACGAGACTATGCGTCAGTGACGCCGTTGCAAGCGTCGCGCGCGCATTCCGCGGGCGCCCCATTGGCGATCTCGTTCTGCGTGGTCGGAACGAAGCCTTGCGGGCGCATGAACCGCTATCGCCGGACCAATCCGATGATCTGGCCACGACCAAATACGCGACAGCATTCCGCCAGCTTGGCGCGGGCGACGTCGCCGCCCTGCCGAGCTGGCGGCCCTGGTGGGCGCCCATGCCGATGATCCGCTGGCGAACTTTCATCTGCGGCGATTGCTCAATGGCGCGCGCGGGACGACAATCCGATTGGGGTGATGATGTCCTATCCGGAAGGATCAAGTCCCCCTGGGCCTCCGATTTTGCGGCATCGGTCGGCCCCTGATGCCGCTTCCCGGTCCGGTTCAGGCGCCAGCCCTGGCAATACATGGATTTCCATCGGATGCGGCGGGGAGACCGAGTCGCTAGACTTGACATCGGGAGTGCCGGGCCGGCGTGTTTTTCGGAAGACGGCCAAACAATGCGCCAGTAAGTGTCAGGTTCTCTCAGGAGGAGCATCCACACATGACCGTAGAGCGTTCCCGGCACTACTGGCTGACCGCGGTCGGGGTATCGGCAGTCGGGATTTTGTTGTGCTGGATCATGAATGAGCCATTCGGATTGCTGGTGCCGGTCGCCGCGATTTATCTATACGCGCCTAGCCGGGCCGTGTGGTTGCTTCGGGCCGCCTGGACGATCGCTCTTCTAGGGTCGGTCGTGGCTGCCGCGCGTCTCGCCGGTACCGATCGCGAATACGTCCTCGAATGGACAGCGTTTTTCGCGCTATCGCTGTGCCTAGGGGAAATCATCGAAATGAAGGCATCGATGATGTTCTGCTCGGATGCGCTGGAAGCGATGCGCATCGTGAAGAGCATGCCGGCGTATACGTGGTCAGCAAGCCCGGACGGTCATTCTACATTCGTAAGCGAGAGTACCTTCGCATATACCGGACTGCACCAGCCCAAAGCGGGCCTATTCCACCCGCTGGACAATACATCTTGGCGACGGATCATACATCCTGACGACTACGACGGCGTTATGAACGCACGACGACAATCGCTGGCCTCGAACCTTCCGTTCGACACGGAACTCCGCATCCGGCGGCACGACGGAGTGTATCGGTGGTTCAGGCTGTTCGGCTCACTGTCGCGCGTCGACAAAGGCAAGCTCACCGGCTGGTACGGCACGATGATCGATATCGAAGAGCGGAAGGTCACCGAACAGGCGCTCCAACGCAACGAGCGCGAGCTTCAACAACTGATCGACGCGGTTCCTGCGGCAATCTGGAGCACGGGGCCGGATGGAACGCCGACTTACGTCAATACCCGTTTCACGCGCATGACCGGCGCAACGATTGCGGACATCACGGCCCGCGATGGATCGCCGTCACTGAGCGTCGTTCATCCCGAAGACCGTGACCTCGCGGTGGCCGCGTTCCGGCATGCGGTGGCGACCGGCGAGCCCTATTTCAGGCGCTATCGACAGGTCCGTGCCGACGGATCCTATCGCTGGACAGAGACCCGGGCTGAACCTCTACGGGATCGATCCGGAGCGATCCTCAAATGGTACGGACTTAGTGTCGATGTCCACGATCTGGTGATCGCCCAGCAGGCGCTGCAGCAAAGTGAGCAGCGGCTGCAGCAACTGGTCGATGCCGTCCCGGTCATGATCTGGAGCACCACTCCCGAAGGCAAACCGGTGTTCGTCAACAAGCGATTTATGGATGTGACCGGGACGACTCTCGAAGACGCCACCGGATCGGATGGCATGCCAACGCTGTGTACGATTCATCCGGATTATCGGGACGATGCCCGGCGCATGTTCATGCAATCTTTCGAAACGGGCGTTCCTTGCATGAGTCGCTATCTACAGGTCCGACACGATGGTTCCTATCGCTGGAGCGAGGTTCGGGTCGAGCCGTTGCGCGGCGTGAGCAATGACGTGCTGCAATGGTACGCCGTATGCGTTGACATCGAGGATGAGGTCCGGGCGCATGAAGCGCTCCGACAGAGCGAGCGCTCATTGCGCCAGTTGGTGGAGACGCTGCCGGCGATGATCGATTGCGCGACCCCCGATGGCGAGCCGATCTACCGCAGCAAGCAGTTGCGCGAGTTCCTCGGATATGATCTCGAGGATCTCGATGGGGAGCCGTCCCGGTTGGGTGCAACACTGGATGCCGGCGTCCATCCCAACGATTTGCAGGGCGTTAAAGAGAAATACGCTTATTCGCTCGCCACCGGTGAGCCCTATGCGAGGCGTCACCGGTTGCGCCGCTTCGACGGCGAATATCGCTGGGTCGAAACACGCGCTGGTCCGATGCGCGATGCAGCCGGCACCATCGTGCAGTGGAATGTTATCTGCCTCGATATCGACGCCGAGATGCGTGCGCAGGAGGAATTGCGTCAGGCCCAAGAGAAGCTTGCACGCGCTAGCCAGGCCGCGAGTCTAGCCGAACTGTCAGCCTCTATCGCACATGAAGTGAATCAGCCGCTTGCAGCAATCGTCGCCAATTCGCACGCCTGCCAGCGGTGGCTCACGGCATCGCCGCCAAATATCGAGCGAGCCCATCGGACGATCGAGCGCGTCATACGCGATGCCAATGGGGCAGCGGATGTAGTCAGCAGAATTCGAGCCTTGTTCAGGCAATCAGTCGAGAAGAGGAGCATCTCCGCGCTCACGAGCGTGATCGAAGAGGTCTATGATTTGATAAGTGAAGAAGCGGCGCGCCGGCACACTCGGATTGCGGTCGATATCGAAAAAGACATTCCGCCCGTGGCGTTGGATCGAATTCAGATCCAGCAGGTCTTAAGCAACCTCATTCGAAACGGCATCGACGCGATGGACCGGACCGCCGGAAACAAGGCCATTCAACTACAGGTCACGCGTCAGGACGAAGAGACGATTAAGATCGCGGTCACCGATTCAGGCTCCGGCGTGGAAATGCCGGACAAGGTATTCCAGCCATTCTTCTCCACGAAAGAGCAGGGCATGGGTATGGGACTCGCGATTTGTCGCTCAATCGTGGAGGCGCATGGCGGAACGTTATGGGCTGAGAATAATGCCTCGCAAGGCGCGACATTTGCGTTTCTGTTGCCGATCAAGCCAAAGGCGGCCTCGTGATGGCCGAAGACTATATTGTCTTCATCGTGGACGACGACGCGCGGATACTGGAAGCGCTCGCGGAGTTGTTTGCATCCCACGGCATTCCAGCCATGGCGTTTGGGTCGGCTGGCGAATACATGCTCGCCGAAAAGCCGGATATTCCGGCTTGCCTGATTCTAGACGTCGAGCTGCCGGATATTAACGGCCTCGATCTGCAGGGGCGGATTGCCGAACGCGGGCATCCTCCGATCGTTTTCATCACGGGCCACGGAGACATCCCATCGTCGGTTCGGGCGATAAAGAACGGAGCCTTAGATTTCTTGACAAAGCCGTTCAGCGATGCGGAGGTCATCGCTGCCGCCCGATCGGCCATTGCGCAGGACCGCTCCGATCGAGTTATTCGCAGCGAGGCCATGCTGCTGAAAGAGCGCTATCTCAGCCTGACCCCGCGTGAACGGGATGTGCTTCCGCTGGTGGTGAGTGGTCTGTTGAACAAGCAGGCTGCCGCGCAGCTAGAAATCAGCGAAGTCACGCTACAGGTCCATCGAAGGAACGTGATGCAGAAAATGGCCGCGGCGTCTCTCGCCGACCTCGTGCGCATGGCTCAAAAACTGGGAATACCGCTCACCAATTCGCGTCGGGTAATAGGCCGTGATGACGCATAGAAGCAGGTCCGCTGTTGCGATTGTCGATGACGATCAAGGGTGCTTGAGTCGCTCGAAGAACTTCTGGAGTCAGCAGGATACGCTGTGTGTTGCTTCTCGTCGGCTGAAGCACTGCTTGCGTGCGGTCTGTCGGAGGTAGATGTGTTGATCACCGATGTTGGACTGCCGAATATCAATGGCCTGCAGCTTCGGAATGTCGTGAGAGAGCGTCGGCCCGACTTGCCAGTGTTTCTCATCACAGGGCGCCACGAAATCGCCGATCAAACACGGGCGAAAGGCATTAGCGGGTTCTTCCGCAAGCCATTCGATGGTTTGGCGTTGCTGTCAGCCATCGGCGAAGCACTCAAATCACGAGAAATAGAGGGCGACGATGACGATTAACTTGCCGCTTGTTCGCGCAGTCCCGCTGCAAAAAGCTGAATCGGAAGAGCCTCTGGTCATAATCGTTGATGACGATGCCGCGGTTCGCGAAGCGCTGTCCGAGCTGATGGCCTCTGCAGGGTTTGAGGTAGTCTGCCATGCGTCGACGCTCGCGTTCCTCGATGCCGGCGCTCCCGACAGGCCGTGTTGTCTCATCGTCGATGTGCGGATGCCCGGTGCGAGCGGCCTCGATCTGCAGGACCATCTGAGCAGGAGCAGCGATCCGCGGCCGATCATCTTCCTCACCGGATATGGGGATATTCCGATGACGGTGCAGGCCATGAAGGCGGGCGCCATTGACTTCCTCACCAAGCCCGTACGCGACCAGACGTTACTCGATGCGGTTCACACGGCCATCGCGAAAGACCGCATCCAGCGGCAAAAAGCAGCAGAGCTCAAACGCAATTGCGAGCGGCTTGCGACACTAACGCCGCGAGAGCGCGAGGTGCTTCACAAAGTCATGGGTGGACGATTGAACAAGCAGATCGCATTTGACCTCGGCATCAGCGAGGTCACAGTGAAGCTGCACCGGAGTAACGCGATGCGCAAAATGGGGGCGAGTTCAATGGGCCAGATGATACGGGCTTGGGAAAGCTTGCCAGCCGTGGCACGAGCGTGGCCGATGCACCATACCAGCGAAACCAATTTCGTTGAACAGAAGTGAGGCAGATGCGTTTCAGATCCTACCTCCGCTTCTGTGCCAAGCTGTCGTTGTGGATGTGAGATTTCGCCGAGTTCTCACTAAACCTGGTCAATGACGGCTCTAGTCCGACGACCCCCGGCGCCTCGCCGTCTTGGGCATCAGAAGTTGAGCTTGCTCCATCCGTGCCTGACGCCTGATATCCGGAGGTCTCTTTGCTCGCGATGCGCGGAGCTAAGGCGCGTACTCATAGCCTTGATGAGCCCACGCCCTAGCCATCAGCGGCCAAGTGGGCGATCGCCTTTACTCCCAATTGCCAGCGATCCCAGTCGGGATCGGGGGTCGCGTCGACGCCCTTGTAGAAAGCCTGGGCTGGTGCGTTATCTTTCAGTACGAACCAGCAGAACTTTTCGTGCCCTGTATCCATCGCATGGCGGGCCATGCGCCCCATTAGTCGTCGCCCGATCCCGTGGCCGCGCAAATCCGGGTCCACGAAAAGCCACTTCATCATGAGCAGCGGCCGCAGCGTGTGCATGAGAGGATCTCGTAGTACACGGCCATGCCGGCGAGCATGCTGCCGCCGCGGTCGGCGACGAAGGCGCCGAATTCGGGACGCTCGCCGAAGCCGCGGTGCAGCAGTTCGGCCTCAGTGAGTCGGAAGTCTGTGCCGCGCTCGAACTTGACGATGCCTTCCATCAGCCGCAGCAGTTCGGGCATGTCCTGGCGCACCATAGACCTGATCCGCACGTTATTTTCGTCCATTCGCATCTCACACTCTCCGTCTGGGATGGGGTCGAGCTCATCGGGCCCGATTTCCATTGATGGAGCCACGATGCATTGCTATAAATTCCTAAAATCTGCTAATCAGTTCGGTATTCATGGAGGCACCCTCCAATTTCGCCTTTGGGCCTTTCGCGTTTCACGTTCTAAGCCGCCGGCTGGAAAAGCAAGGCGAATTGGTGCTGCTCAACTCCCGGGCAACGGAGTTGCTGTTGCTCATGCTAAGGCGAGCGGGCGAACTCGTCACCAAGGACGATCTGCTGCACGCCGTCTGGGGTGATCGAGTCGTCGCGGAGAATAACCTCACCGTACACATGGCGGCCCTTCGTCGCGTACTCCGCGACGGTGGGGAGGCCGACAACTACATTCGAACCGAGCATGGTCGCGGTTATCGCTTCGTGATGCCGGTCACGGTCGCGCAGGCCGAGGGAGCAGCGTGCGCAGCGGATCGACAGTTCACGTCGGCGGGCAGCTAGAGTCCCAAGGCATTTCCATTCTGATAACACCCGACCATAGCCTGCTCGACGGCGAGCAATCTCAATCGCTTGGAGGCGAGGTCAGGCGGCATCTCCTGGTGCAGCTCTCGCGCGTGCCCGATGTGGTGGTCGTCAGCGGAGGCGACGCCCGCTATGTTCTGCGCACGTCTATCCGAGTAGTAGAGAGCGGGGTCCAGGTCGTTGGCATGATCGATGATGCCGGAACCGGAGCAACCATCTGGGCGGATCGGTTCCAGCACCGGCACATCGGCCTCAGCTCGATGGAGGGAGAGATCTCAAGCCGGCTGGCACGCGCGGTGATCATGGAGCTAGTGGACCGGGAAGCCGCCCAGGGACCTTCCGAAGAGGCGTCGCAGACCGCTGGCGCGCAGTACAGCGCCTTGCGCGGTTGGAGCGCCCTAAATCGCGAGCTGTGGGTTCCCCAGGATCTCGCCGAGGCACGGCGATGGTTCGACCGCGCGCTCCTCGCCGATCCATTGAACGCGTCGGCTCTGGCGGGGGCGGCCTACACGATTGTCGCAGAGAACATAAGGGCCACTGCGCAAAATCGTGATCTTGCGGATCGTGACGAGCTGCGGCAGGCCGACGAACTCGCGACGCGGGCGGTCGCGCGAGCGCCGGACTGGCCTCGAGCCTGGTTTTGCCGTGGCTACGTGCGGGAGTGTCAGCGCCGCTTCGACGCGGCGCTGATCGCTTTCGGTCGGGCCTTGTCGCTCGATCCGTGTGACGCCGAGGCCCTTGCCTACACAGGCCATGTCCATTTCCTGATGGGCCGTCTTGAGGAAATGCGGGCCCCAATCCAGCATGCAGTTGCGCTTAGTCCGCGCGACCGCGGCGTCGGCCTGTGGCATCATTTCTTAGGCCAATACGACTTCTGGCATGGTCGCGACGAGCTCGCAATTCCGTATTTCGTGCGAGCCACCGACCTTGCTCCGAGCTTGGTCTATTGTGCGACTTTTCTCGCTGCCTCGCTTGCCCTTGCGGGCCGGGTCGAGAAGGGGCGAAGGTCGCTCGACGCATGGTGCGAGGCGATGGGCGGCTATCGCCTTACGATCGATAGTCTGCGTGCGCGGGTTTTCTCCGACGATCCCACCTACCTCGCCGGGCATGAGCGCCACTACCGCGGCCTGCGTCTAATCGGGGTCGCGGAGCGCTGACACGATAGGCAGGTCCGGCGATTAGGGAGATTTAGCAAGCTCGCCAGCGACATTGGCGGGACTCCCCGGTAGAACGACGGGCACGTCCAGCGCCAAGGATCAATGCCTATGCCGATGCAGACAAATGCATTCTCCACTCCGTTCGCGCGGTCGACCGCGGCGATCCCTCGTCCAGCAAGGTCGACCTCGAAACGGATCGCCCGCTCGTCTTGATCGTGGACGACGACGAGGACGTCCGGTCTGCGCTTCGAGATCTCCTGCTGTCGGTGGAATCGACGCATCCTGCTTTGCTTCAACGCGGGAACTATTGCACGCCGATCTTGAAGATCGCCCCGGTTGCCTGATCCTCGACGTCCGCATGCCCGGCGCAAGCGGTCTGGATCTGCAGCAGCACCTCGTCGCGAACGGCAACACGCGACCAATCGTTTTCCTCACCGGTCATGGCGACATCGCAATGACGGTGCAAGCGATGAAGGCGGGAGCCGTCGAATTCCTGACAAAGCCCGTGAGAGACCAGACGCTGCTCGACGCGGTGACGGCCGGAATCGAGAAAGATATCTCCTGAGGGCCAACGACCGCCACATCAAGCAATACGTCGACCGCTACGCAACTTTGACACCGCGCGAACGCGAAATCCTCCGCGAAGTCGCAAAGGGCCGCCTCAACAAGCAGATCGCATTCGATCTCGGTATCAGCGAGGTTACCGTCAAACTGCACCGCGGCAGCGTAACCAGGAAGATGCAGGCAACATCGGCCGGCCAGCTCATCCGCATCTGGGAACTACTGCCTGCGGGGATCCGGGAGGAAGAATCACCCTAGACCAAAGGATGGTTACGATCAGGCAAGGCAAAGGATCAGATGAGGGAGGCGGCCATCCGGCCGTGCTAGCGAGAGCCCCCCGTTGTCCAAAGCGCCCTTAGTCGCGATCGTAGATGACGATGAAGCTGTGCGAGAGGCCCTGTCCGAACTCCTTCTGGTGCTGGAACTATCGTGTCGCACTTTCGATCGAGCGGAGGCCTTCATGGCGGAATACGTCCCGGGCAAGTTCGATTGCCTGATTACCGATCTGAACATGCCGGGTCGCAGCGGGCTCGACCTGCTGCAGCACCTGCAGAGCATTGCCTCCGTGGTGCCGGTGATCGTCATCACGGCCGACACCAATCCGCCGACCCTGTCGCGCGCCATGCGATGTGGCGCCTATGCCTATCTGACCAAGCCGATAGAAACTGAAGCGCTGCTTCGGCATCTGCAGTCCGCCCTGAGGCTGACTGGCTTTCCATTCGGCGACGAGTGAGAGACCTTCCGATGGCCAGCCCCGTCCACAAGCCGGTCACAGACGGACGCGAAGCGCTCTTGGCGTCTCCGCCGGGAATGGAGTTGTCGGATTTGGCATCCGAGAACGCAATTCCTCAACTAGACATTACAGTTAGCGGGATCACGTCGGATGACTTGCGCGCAATGGACATGAGTGTCGGGCGGACCGACATGCTCAAGAATATGCAAGTACCCGCGGAAATCACGCGAAAATGGCAGGAGATCGTAGATCTTCTGGCCAACATTCTAAATGTTCCCTCCGCGCTGATCATGAGGGCTGAGCCGCCAAATATCAAAGTCTTCGTTTCCAGCGAGTCTAAAGGAAATCCTTATGAACCGGGCGAGATCGCGTGTCTCAATACAGGACTGTATTGCGAGACTGTAATAAACACTCGCCGACCATTGATAGTCCCGAACGCTCTGCAAGATAAGGCGTGGAAATCAAACCCTGACATCAAACTGGGCATGATCTCTTACCTTGGCGTGCCAATCAGTTGGCCCGATGGCGAGATATTTGGCACGATTTGCGTGCTCGACAGAAAAAGCAACGAATACAGCGAGCTCTATCTCAGACTGATGTTGCAGTGGCGCGATGTGTTGCAGGCGGACTTGAGGTCCATTGCAACCATGCAGCGAGAGATTGAACAACGTGAGGCGAAAATTCGCCGCCTCTTCGATGCCAACATCATCGGCATCATCGTCTGGAATGCTGGTGGTCAGATTCTTGACGCCAACAGTGAATTTCTCCGCATAGTTGGATATGATCAGCACGATCTCCGGTCCGGTCGAATGAGCTGGGCGGACATGACGCCCGCCGAATGGCGCGATCGCAATGCGCTGGCGCTATCCGAGCTAAAGAACAAGCGAGCCGCGCAACCCTTCGAAAAGGAGTACATCCGAAAGGATGGCAGCCGTATTCCAGTGTTGGTCGGCATCGCGAGCGTTGAAGGGACAGAGGACCAAGGTATCGCATTTGTGCTCGACTTAACCGAGCGCAAACGGGCAGAAACAGAGGCGCGTGAGAGCGAGCGGCGATTCCGCAACATGCAGATGGAATTGGCTCATGCTAATCGGCTGGCAACATTGGGCCAACTTACGGCGTCTATTACGCATGAGGTGAAGCAACCGATCACGGCCGCGCTCCTGAATACCCAAACAGCTCAGCGCTTCCTCACCCGCCAGCAGCCGGATGTTGAGAGGGCGAAAAAGGCGATAGACCGAGCGGTGCTGAACGGCATGCGTGTCAGTGAGGTTGTTGACCGGACGCACGCGTTGGTTAGGAAGGAGCCCGTGCGAAAGGACCGCATGGAGATCAATGAAGCCATTTCGGGAGTTATCGGACTCACGCGCGGAGAAGCCTTGAAAAGCGGCGTTCAGGTACGGACTCAACTGGCCGAGGGTTTACCCGTCATTCAAGGCAGTCGGGTCCAGATTCAACAGGTGATGTTGAACTTGATCGTAAATGCCGTCGAGGCGATGAGCCAAATGAACGACGACCATCGGGAATTGCAGATCAGTACTCAGGCTGAGGCCGACTGTGTTCTCGTTGTGGTGCGAGACTCTGGCCCGGGCCTATCAGAAGATGTTATTGAGCGAGCCTTCGAGGCATTTTATACGACGAAATCGAGCGGCCTAGGGATGGGATTATCCATCTGCCGTTCGATCGTTGAGGATCATGGAGGACGATTGTGGGCGACCGCAAACGTACCAAAAGGTGCGGCGTTTCAGTTCACAATACCCATCAATGCGGACTGTCAGGACTGACCACGCGTGCAAATCTCGTGGAACCGTCCCGAAGTGGATGTCGACGGCATTTGGCTCCACGTTTTCGGGTGATGGCGACTAGGATCGGCTGCAGCGGGGGATAATCATCCTGCTGATCAAAGGCATCTAACGCAGTCGGGACAACCAGCACCTAAGACATGGTCCTCGAAATTGGCCTGGCCATTGGTGGCCGCATCTCCCGACTGGCGGCGCGAATTTTCGGTTTGGGCTACAAGTCGTCGATCTCGATTTTTGCGTTGGCGAACTGGTTCGCCAGAGATATTCAAAGGCGTCTGCTTCGCTCGCGCGATTCTATATGCTGGCACGCCGGTACTGTCCCAAGGTAAAGGCCAATCTATCCGCCGGACCTGCCAGACTAGATCTGCTGCTGGATTGCGTCAGGCGTACGCATACGACGAAGGCCGCCTGGTTGGCGCATGCGCGCGAACACAGCGAGAGCTATGATGGCGTTTGGTGAAGGTCAGGCAGCCTGCTGATCGGCGGCCTTGTCGACCTGACGCAGGAGCTTCCATTCCCAGGGCAGCAGCTCGTGCAGACGCGATGCGGGATGATCGGCGATACGGGCCAAGACGTCGGCGAGCCAAGCCTTTGGATCGACTTCGTTGAGGCGGCAGGTCGTGATCATCGTCAGCATGATGGCGGCACGGTCGGCACCACGCTCGCTACCGGCGAAGGTCCAGTTCCGCCTTCCCAATGCGATGCCTCTCAGGGCGCGCTCAGCGCAATTATTGGTCAAGCAGATCCTGCCATCGTCGAGGAAGCCGGCGAAGCCGTCCCAGCGCCTGAGCATGTAATTCATGGGCTTCAGAACCTCGGCAGAGCGCGAGAGGGTTTCGCGCTCGCGGAGCAACCAGGAATGCATGTCGTCGAGAAGCGGCTTGCTCTTCTCCTGGCGCACGGCGCGCCGCTCGTCGGCGCTAAGGCCATTGACGGCGCGCTCGATCTCGAACAGAGCGTCGAGGCGCCTGACCGCCTCCAGCGCGATCGGGGAGACCGGTTTGCCCTTCTTGCCTTCCCGAGCATTTTTCTCGATATCAGCCAGCTCGAAGAAGCCCCGCCGCGCATGGGCCAGGCAAAATGCCGGTGTAATCGGCAGCGCCTTCTTCTGCGGGTCGAACAGCGGCTCGAAGCCGCTATAGCAATCGGCCTGCAGGATGCCGGCGAAGGCGGCCAGATGTCTCTGCGGATGCTCGCCTCGTCGGTCGCTTGAGGCGTAATAGACCGCCGCAGGCGGCGCAGGCCCGGCGAACGGCCGGTCATCCCGCACATATGTCCAGATCCGGCCAGTCCTGCACTTGCCCTTCGCCAGGATACGGATGGTGGTGTCATCGCCATGAAGGCGTTCGGCGGCGAGCACATGGCGTTCGATCAAGTGGAACAGCGGCATGACGGCGAAGGTCCCGTGGCCGACCTGGTCGGCCAGCGTCGATAACGACAGCTCGATCCCCTCGCACTTGAAGCGCGCGCTCTGGCGATTGAGCGGGATATGCATGCCGAACTTGTCGAACAGGATGGTCGCCAGCAATTGTGGGCCGATGAAGCCGCGCGGCGTGGCATGGAACGGCGCCGGTGGCTGGCTGATCTTCTCGCAATCGCGGCAGGTGAACTTCTCGCGCACCGTCTCAATGACCTTGAAGCGGCGCGGGATCTCCTCCAGCGTCTTGGTCACATCTTCGCCGACCTTCGCCAGCCGCGATCCACCACAGCAGGCACAGGTCGTTGGTGCCTCGATGACGACGCGCTCGTGTTCGATATCGTCCGGCCACGGCTTGCGCACCGGTCGCTTGCGCACGAAGGACGGACGTTCTGCGTCTTCGCCGCTGCGGCCTGTGCGGCAAGCTCATCCTCGCTCGCTGTGGTGACGAGTTCTTCGAGTTCCAACTCCAACTGCTCAAGCAGGCGTGCCGAGCGCTCGGATCGTTGCCCGTGCAGTTCGCGTTTGAGCTTCTCGATCCGCAGCTCGAGATGCGCGATCAGCGCCTCGGTATCCGACAGTTTCGCCTGCGCATTCGCGGCTTGCGCCTGCCAGTTGGCGGCCTTCGCCTCGGCTTTCTGTCGCGCCTCACGTTCGGCCTGCAGCGCCGCCAGGGCACTGACAAGGTCCGATGGAAGATCGTCCGGCTTCGATATCATGAAGCCATTGAATCAGATCGAGCCGCAGATTCAAACCGTAAAAACGGTTATCCCACTCGCGTCGGACGCTGGGTTTCTTGAGGGTTGCGCCAGTCGATCCCGGACAGCAGATAGGAGAGCTGCGCCGGCGAGATCATCACCGGTTCACCGGCTACCGATGGCCAGATGAACCTTCCTCTCTCGAGCCTTTTTGTAAAAAGGCATGCTCCCTGGCCATCGTGCCAAATCACCTTCAAAAGATCGCCGCGTTTGCCCCTGAAGCAGAAAAGACCACCGCCCATAGCATCGTGCTTGAGCACTTCCTGCACGCGCAGAGCCAGGCTCGGAAAGCCACACCGCATGTCCGTATGGCCCGTCGCCAGCCACACTCGCACGCCCGTCGGGAGCGGGATCAACGTAGTGTCTCCAGCCCTCGCATGATCCGTAGCAAAACCGCGACATCGACGTTGTGGTCCACGATCACGCGTCGGCCATTCGCGGTCACGATCTCCAAAGTGCCCGTCATCGCCGGCGCGGTCGCAGGCGTCGTCGACTGGATCTCCGGCACAATCTGGGCTGGCACAAATCCATCGGCCTGACTGCCGCCAAGCTGTCCTTCGCGATAGGCCTTACGCCATGAAAACAGAAGCTGTTTCGCAACCCCATGGTGCCGTGCTGTCGCCGACACCATCCGTGGCGCCGAAAAACTTTCCTCGACAATTCGGAGTTTCTCCGCTTCCGACCAGCGCCGACGCCGACCAGTCTCCACAATCTCAAGGCGGCTCACTTGGCGACTATCAGTAAGGATATCCATACTGACAGTCAGCTACAGGTCGGAAAAACCCGCAAGACGGCCGTCCTCGGACGAATACCGTCAGGCGGCGGTTTCCTTCACTGTTGGCGCACAGAGGCGGCAGTGTCGCGCTTTCTTGGTTGTGACGCCTGCTTGCCGCGCATGCGGGTTCACCTGTCGCGATTCAGTCAGTCATAGGCGGATTGTCGCCGTCGGCACTACGGCGCGCCATCGAGCACCTGCGCTCGGAGCATGCTCGTCGACGCCAACTTCAAGGAAGTGCAGCTTAGCCGCGCCAGACACGAACAGTGCTACTGACGTCGGACTTCTATGGGCCAGACATTGTCTATCACGGTCACGTCGGTGGCTTTGCTGGCAGCACGGGTTCTGCATTTGCGGCAATCCTGGCGCAGAACGCAACCGCAACTGGATCAAGTTGTTCGCCGCCTTCCCAGGTGCGGGTGCGGCCCGATCAAAAGGAACTAATCGCGCGCGGTGTTCTCGACACTATCCCAAGGTACAGGTTCATCTATCTGCTGAACCCGCGAGACCAGATCCGCGGCACGATACCGCTGTGCGGCATTTCCCATCATTGTTGCCAGCACACAGGAAGCTGCTGCTCCGCGCCTCATCAGACCACAGAAAGGTTTGTGCGGAGTGAGCGCATGCGTCCCAACGCGAGCCGAAGCCCATGAACAACCCGATCTTTCGCGATGCTTCGCAACCGAAATCGCAGGCCGCATCTGAGGCGCGGCAGACCAAGGGGTCGATTGCCGAGGGGCGTCCCGATGCGGAGATGGCGCGCGTGCTCGGGACCACAGCATTTCAAATGGCTTTGGACCCTTCCGGTGCCGGCATCGCCCACTGGAAACATGACCCATTGCACGACGTCGTCGGACCCATGACCCATCACGTCATCATGGCTTACAACGGTTCGGTGCAGCGAATGGAGCGGCGGTCAGGAAGATCGGTCGCGATTGGAACGTTTCGCCCCGGCGTTGTGAGCATCATTCCGCAAGGATCAAGCTCCCGATGGGACATTCCGAAGCCCGTTGATGTCGTTCAGCTCTATCTTTCGCACACAATGCTCGAGCGCGTTGCCCGAGAAGCCGACTTTGCCATTCCGACGGATGTCTTGGAGCGAACGGCGCATCCCGACCCCATTATGTCCCGATTGCTCCTGAGCGCGGCGGATGTCCTGGAGGGCAACGGGGCTCTGGATGCGCTATACCGGCATCAGTTGACAGACCTCCTGGCCACGCGCCTCCTCGCTTCGCACACCGGGTCGCTGACCACGTTCCAGCCAACCGTGGGTGGGCTGTCGCCGAAGGTTCTGCGCCGGGCCATCGAACGCTTGCGCTCGGGGACCGATGCCGACATCTCCCTCGCTGCGCTGGCTTCGGATGCCGGTCTGTCGCGCTTCCATTTCTGCCGTGCCTTCAAGGAAAGCACCGGGCTTGCACCTCATGCCTGGTTGCGCCAGCACCGGCTCGATCAGGCCATGACAATGCTGCGCGATGATCCCAACACATCGGTGGCGTCGGTCGCCGCGGCGCTTGGCTATGCCTCACAGACGGCCTTCGCCGCCGCATTCAAGCGGCTGGCCGGGGAAACGCCGAGCGATTGGCGGCGGCGCGCGTTCTGTAACAGCAATTGCTCTGCAGGTACAGCAATCGCTCTGGCGCAGTTGCAGCTCCAGTCCGCTAGACCATGAGGGTGCCTACGCCCCAGCAAACGGAGACCAACATGATGTGGGAGAATTTCGTCAACCGACTTGCAATCACATCACGACGGAGAGGCCTCGCGACTGTGCTCGTGTACGGACTTTCGTTGGGTGTTCGCTTCACTTCAGCAACGGGGGAGGAGGTGGAAATCGCGGCGCAGTCCGTGCAAGGAACCGATCCCGCAATTTCCATCATAGCCACGGCTGGCGCCCAGCTCCCCCATCTGGATTTGAGGCCGAACCCTGCTCAACTCACTACCCTTCACCGCGACTGGCGGTTGCTTTCCACGAGCTGCCGCACGGCGTGTCAAGACCCGGTGCCGACGTCGTCGATACCCAACTGCCCTCCGTAAGCATCCGACCGTCTTCGTTGCACATATTCGCGTCGTCGTCGACTGCAGGGAGCTTCCCGCCAATGTGAAGCGGCGGCGGTGAAGCGCTAGCGCCGAGAAAATCAAACAAAGGAATAGATCACATGCGACTCGTTATCATAGGCGCCGGTTTCGCCGGCATGTACGCCGCACTTTCTGCTGCTCGCCTGCGCGACATCCAGGGCGTTTCGCCTGAGGAGCTCGAGATCGCGCTGGTTGCGCCAGAGCCGACGCTGGTGATTCGCCCGCGGCTCTACGAACCGAAGCCTGAGACCTTGACCGCACCTCTTCAGGATGTCCTCAAAGCAATCGACGTTGTCTATGTACAAGGTAGCGCCGAGACGATCGACACCAAAACCCGCACCGTAGACGTCGTCGCCGCCAAGGGTGCGCGAAAGATACTCTCTTACGATCGGCTGGTCGTAGCTACCGGCAGCCGGCTATTCCGGCCGAAGATTCCTGGCCTCGCCGAGCACGGTTTCAGCGTCGACAATCTCGACGACGCGATTGCGCTCGACCGGCACATCCACAGTCTTGCCGATCGGCCGGCAAGGAACGGGCGCGACACGGTCATCGTTGTCGGCGGCGGCTTCACCGGCATCGAGGCGGCGACCGAGATGCCCACGCGGCTCCGCGCCATCCTCGGCAAGGATACCAAGCCGCGCATCATCATCGTCGACCGCAACAATGCGGTCGCCCCCGATATGGGCGAAGGTCCCCGGCCCGTCATTGAGAACGCGCTGCGCAAGCTCGGCGTGGAGACCCGACTCGGCACCGGCGTCGCGGCGCTGGACAAATCGGGGATCACGCTTTCCGACGGCGAACGGATCGAAGCCGAGACCGTGATCTGGGCAGCAGGCTTTCGCGCCGCCCCGCTAACCCAGCAGATCCCAGCCGAGCGCGACAATTTCGGCCGGCTGCTTGTCGACCGCGACTTGCGCGTGCCCTCAGTGCCCGGCGTCTTTGCCACCGGCGATGCCGCCCGCGCCGCCTGCGACAATGACGGGAATTACGCGCTGATGTCGTGCCAGCACGCCACGCGGATGGGCGCCTTTGCCGGCAACAATGCCGTCGCCGAGCTCCTGGGTGTCTCGACCAAGCCCTATCACCAGAAAGCCTACGTCACCTGTCTCGATCTCGGAGAAGCCGGCGCGCTGTTCACGCGCGGCTGGGAGCGCAAAGTCGAGATGGTCGGCGACGTGGCAAAG
The DNA here is from genome assembly GCF_051917485.1 of Bradyrhizobium sp. RDM12. Taxonomy (NCBI): domain Bacteria; kingdom Pseudomonadati; phylum Pseudomonadota; class Alphaproteobacteria; order Hyphomicrobiales; family Nitrobacteraceae; genus Bradyrhizobium; species Bradyrhizobium sp. RDM12. The sequence continues at coordinate 200,907 of NZ_CM133064.1, read as the reverse complement.
AAGACCAAGCAGGAAATCAATACGGTGTGGATCTATCCGCCGCGCGCCGACCGTGCTGCTGCCCTGGCGTCGGCTAATCCAGAGCATGTCACTGATGTGCAGTGACTCACGCATATGGGCCGCGCTTCTCACCCAGAAGCGCGGCTCGATCACCATCGATCAACCTGGAGCTCACTACGATGAAACACGAGACCGTGCGCGCGACGGCGTTCGCCATGCCGCTGATCAACCCGGCCTTTCCACCCGGCCCCTACCGCTTCGTCAACCGGGAATACTTCATCATCCAGTACCGGACCGACCCCGAGGCGCTGCGACGGCTGGTGCCGGCACCGCTTGAGCTCACCGAGCCGGTGGTGAATTACGAATTCATCCGCATGCCTGACTCAACCGGCTTCGGCGATTACACCGAAAGCGGTCAGGTCATTCCGGTGTCCTACCAGGGCGAGGTCGGCAGCTTCACCCACCAGATGTTCCTCAACGATCATCCACCCATTGCAGGCGGGCGTGAAATTTGGGGCTTTCCCAAGAAACTGGCGCAGCCGAGGCTCGCCGTCGAGATCGACACCCTGGTCGGAACCTTGAACTACGGCTCGGTTCGCGTCGCCACCGGTACGATGGGCTACAAGCACCGCACGCTCGAGCCGGCTGTCGAAGCCAGGAAGCTCGCGGCCCCGAACTTCTTGCTCAAGATCATCCCGCACGTCGACGGCACGGCGCGCATCTGCGAGCTGGTGCGCTATCACCTCGAAGACATCACCGTGAAAGGCGCCTGGACCGGTCCGGCTGCGTTGGATCTGTGTTCGCATGCCCTGGCTCCCGTGGCCGAGCTGCCGGTGCTTCAGGTTCTGTCCGCCAAGCACATCGTCGCCGACCTCACCCTCGGGCTTGGCACCGTGGTTCACGATTATCTGACCCCGGGTGAGACGGTACCGCGCCACGGGTCGCGGTCCGGATCCTGGCCGAAACGAATGCGGGTTGATCGAGATCAGTCAAAATATCGGAGTTTCGCAAATGTTGAACGTCATGCGCGAGCAATCCAGTTCTTCTGCGCAGCACGCCAAGCCGTTGCCATACGATGTCGTCGCCTTGGTGCTGCAGGGTGGCGGAGCGCTGGGGGCCTATCAGGCCGGCGTCTATGAGGGCCTACACGAGGCCAGTATCCGGCCGAACTGGCTGGCCGGCATTTCAATCGGTGCACTCAACGCCGCCATCATCGCCGGCTCGCCTGAGACCGAACGCGTGGCACGGCTGCGCGAGTTCTGGGAGACCATTTGTGCTCGTTCGATCGAGTGGCCCGCCGGCGAAGGATTGGCCAATGCCTTGCCCTTGCGTTCGACATCAATTCGGTGCGCAACGCGATGGCGGCGACGAGGGCTTTGGTCCAGGGTCAGCCAGGCTTCTTCAAGCCGCGCTTCCCGTCGCCGCTCTGGTCGCCATTCTCGGGCGATGCCGCAACCAGCTTCTACGACACGGCACCATTGCAGCGGACGCTGGAGCGGCTCGTCGACTTCGATCGGTTGAACTCGGGTGAAGTGCGCGTCAGCGTCGGCGCGGTCAACGTCCGCACGGGCAACTTGACCTATTTCGACAGCGCCGAGCGCCGGCTGGGGCCGAAGCATTTTATGGCTTCCGGCGCGCTGCCACCGGGATTCCCCGCCGTCGAAATTGAAGGCGAGCACTACTGGGATGGCGGCATAGTGTCCAATACACCTCTTTCCCGCGTGCTGTCCGGCGAGCCGTGTGACACCCTGACATTCCAGATCGATCTCTGGTCGGCGAGAGGTCGCGTGCCCCACGACATGATGGAAGTTTCGAGCCGGCAAAAGGACATACAATACTCGAGCCGCACGCGCGCTGTTACCGATCAGGTGCTGCGGATGCAGAAGATGCGTCAAGCGTTGCAGCGGACGATGCAGGAGCTGCCGGAAAGCGCAAAGGCGAAGCCGGAAATCCGCGCCATTGTGGATATGGCCCGCCATCGCTCCTACAACATCGTCCACCTGATCTATCAGAGCAAGCTACACGAGGGCCATTCCAGGGACTACGAGTTCGGGCTGAGCGCGATGCGCGCGCATTGGCAGAGCGGGCTCGACGACATCCGCCGCACGTTGGCCGATCCAAATCGCCTCGACCCGCCGGCACCGGAGCGTGGCATCGTTACCCATGACGTCCATCGCCGCGACTGAGTTCCCGCAGATTTCACTTCTCAAGCATCGAAAGGAATTTCCATGTTGAAGGGCAAGGTAGCTATCGTAACCGGATCGACCAGCGGCATCGGGCTCGGGATCGCCAAAGAGCTGGCGAGGCTCGGCGCCGACCTGGTGTTGAACGGTTTAGGCGATCTCGGCGAGATCGAGGCGATCCGTAGCGGGATCGAACGTGACCATGGCGTGCGGATCGGCTATGACGGCGCCGACATGTCGAAGGGCGATGCGGTGCGCGGACTGATTGCCGCGACGATCGAAAAGTTCGGGCGCCTCGACATCCTCGTCAACAATGCCGGCATCCAATTCACCGCGCCGGTGGAGGAATTCCCAACCGCCAAGTGGGATGCAATCCTCGGTATCAATCTGTCGGCGGCCTTCCACGGCATTGCCGCCGCGGTGCCTCAGATGAAAAAGCAGCGCTGGGGACGGATCGTCAACATCGCGTCCGCGCACGGGCTCGTCGCATCGACCCACAAGGCCGCCTATGTCGCGGCCAAGCACGGGCTGGTCGGTCTGACCAAGGTGGTTGGTCTGGAAACAGCCGGGAGCGGCGTGACCTGCAATGCGGTGTGTCCCGGCTGGGTGCGAACGCCGCTGGTCGAAAAGCAGATCAGCGACATCGCGGCGCAACGCGGCATCAGTCAAAAGGAAGCCACCCTGGAGCTCCTGTCCGAGAAGCAGCCGTCTCTGGATTTTGTCTCTCCGGAGCAGCTTGGCGGCACCGTCGCGTTCCTGTGCTCCGCCGCGGCAGACCAGATCACGGGCACCGCAATCTCGGTCGATGGCGGCTGGACCGCCCAGTGACCGCGAGTGAATGGGCACAGGCTTCAATTGCAGGAGAGTATCGTGGCGCATCTCAGCTAGAAAAAGATGGTCGGCTTGGTGCTATGCCTCGGCGCCGCCGCCGTGGCTTGCAGCTGGACTTATGCCCATTCAAACGCAATGTTCACCGATAACGCCTAGATATTGGCGGCGACAGACCTCGCTCGCGTCGAAGGTTGCGGGCTACGTCGTGGCCCTCGAGGTCGAGGACAACCATACCGTCCGGGCGGGCGGGCCCACGAGGGGCGACAGGAAAGTTCAGCCCGGAGGCGGCAGTCCCAGTCAAGTCCGAAAGCCGCTGCCGCAATGGCGCATTGAGATTGAGACGAGTTTGCTGGTGCCAAGATGCTTTGGGGGCTGGCCACGTCAGCCCCCAAATCGTACGTGCGCCGTGGTCAAACTGGATGTTCGGTATGAGTGGCTGGAGGTACCCGCAACGGTCCATAGTTAGAGCCTAGCGTCCGGCAGAAAGTTGGGGTTCTTGCCGCCCGCAAGCTGGATTCCAACCAAGATGTCGCACGGCACGATCGCGCGTTCTTCCACGCCAGAGCAATAGGCGAAGCACGAAGCACCGGGATCGTGCGACGAATGTCCATCTTCGGCCAGACACTCGCAGTGGTGCGATCGGCAAGTCATTGATTATTCTCGACTCGAGGCTGACTCTTAATCAGCGGCTCTGTCGGAAACGACATGGAGCTTTTTCGCCGAACGCGCCTTTCGCTGATGCATCGTCGGACCGGTTCGAACGCCACTTGTCCATCTTTGCCGTTGGATCCGAAGGGCATCGAGAGAGCGCCAGCCTCCAGGAGACGCGGCATGCAACAGTGACGGCCGTTCTCTCTCAGAGCTCCGCAACGAAATCGCAACGAATTGGGTGAAACGACCGTGAACAAAACGTGGCGAAAACAACTGGCACACAAGAAAAATCAACAACTTAGAAGATGCTCACTGCGTTCGGGACGCAGGGATGCTCTTGATCAGATATCACTTGAACGAATGTCGGTGTCCGTTGTCGCGCCTCCGCTATTTGAACCTTTCAAACAGATTAAGCCGCGGGCGGCGATGTTAGGTGACTCAACCCTGCGCGTCACCCTTGATCGGCATCACCTTCTTGGGATCGAGCCAGTGGTCGATCCGATCAGCCCAATGCTGCATCAGCTTCGTGCGCGAGCCGATCAGCGCGAGCGGTCCGTGCTTCTTGTAGAGACCTTCCACAGTGGAGTTATCAAGATGGGCGAGCTGCAGCTCGACGACGTCCCCATCCCATGCCTTGGCGTCTTTGATCTCTTCGTGGTGAGACAGGGTCGAGAAGGTGGTCCGGAATCCGTGGGCACAATGATCAGTCTTGGTGTCGATGCCAAGCAGCCGCAAGCGCTTGTTGAGCGTGTTGTTCGATAGCGGCGCGTCCTTCGAGCAGGAAAACGCGTATCGGCGATGGCCGGTCAGCTTCTGAACGCTGCGCAGGATTGCGAGTGCCTGTCGTGACAAGGGCACGACATGGTCCCAACCGGTTTTCATCTTTGTGGCTGGAATAGTCCAGCGTTCGGCGTCCCAATCGACCTCGCTCCACTCCATTTCATTGACCATGCCGGGGCGGGGAATAGTCAGCGCATCGAAGCGCAAGGCAAGGCCAACAACGTCACCAAACCTCGCTCTCGCCCACGGTGCGCTGATGAGCTTGAAGACGCGCGTCACGTCGCGTGGTTCGGTGACGCCAGGACGCGGCATCGAAATGTTGGCAATCATCTGCCCATTCAGATTTCGGAATGGATTGTAGCCGTCGCCTTCGACATCGGCATAGTCACAGATTTGCTCACCGATGCTGCGCACGCGATCGCGGGTTTCCAGCTTTCCCTCGGCTTCGTATGAACGCATGAACGCGAGCACGTCCGGACGCTTGATGTCCTGCCTGCACAGCTTGCCGAAGCGAGCCTTGACGTAGCCGACGCGCAGCTCAAGCACCTCGATGGTCTTGGGATCGCGCACCGCGACGATCCTGCCGCGTTTGACTTTCTCCACCTTCTTCTTCGCCAGCCACTCGTCGGCCCATTGCCCGAAAGGCCGGGCAGCCGCCTGCCTGTGCTTATCGAGCTGCTTCTCGGTGCTCGGGTCCTTGCCGTCCTTCAGCAGGTCTTTGGCTTTGTCGCGCTCGCGCCGCGCGTCGGCGAGCGAGAACGTGCCATCCTTGCCGTTGCCGTAAGGTCCGATGGAGTATGTTTTCTGACGGCCGTGGAAACGGTAGTCCATCCGCCAGAGCTTGGAGGCAGCGTTGCCGGGCCTGCTCACGTCCGGCGTGACGAAGAGATAGAGCCAGCCGCCGGTCACGTCGGAAATTTTGGCGGGACTCCACGCGCCCTTGTCGAATTTCGGTCGGGCGGCGCGGCAGTCGACGTCGGTCCTGATCTGCCTGGGATCGGCGTACGCGCCATCGTTCTTGCCGGCCATCTGCTCAATTCCTTCATTCGGAATAGCCAAAGTCGCCGTGAACGTTTGTTCTCCCAATACCAGCACGATACCAGCAAAAATACCAGCAAATCGGCCGGCTGGGATCGGAGAAGAACAAACGGTGACGAACCAGAATGTACGCGGAAGTGCCTATTTTTCAAGGGTTTCCGAGCAGTGCGCGGACGTTTGCGGACGTTTGAGAACGGGCCTGAACAGCCTAGTTGGTGCCCCTGGCCGGAATCGAACCAGCACTCCTTGCGGAACTCGATTTTGAGTCGAGCGCGTCTACCAGTTCCGCCACAGGGGCCCTCGGTCGGTCCCGGGAAGGAAGCCTCGCGAAGTCGGCGGACTATAGCCATGGAGAAACCGGGGTCAACCCGCGCCAAAGTGATCCCGGGCGTTCTCGACAGGGGCATGGACCGGGGTTAGAGCGTTGAAGCCAAGCCTGATCCGGAGAGGCCGCCGTGACGACCCAGAGCGCTGCAATACCCGCATTTCGACCGGCCGCCAGGGCGCCCGCGCTGACCGCCTCAGCGGCCGTCACCCTGATCGCGGCGGCGACGATCGCGGGGGCCTGGTTCTTTCAGCTCGTGCTGGAGATCCTGCCCTGTCCGCTCTGCCTCGAGCAGCGCTACGCCTATTATCTCGCGATCCCTCTCGGTGCGCTCACGGCGCTTGCGGCGCGGGGCGGCGCGCCGCGGCCGCTGCTGCTGGCCGGGCTCGCGATCCTCGCGCTGGCGGCGCTCGGCAATGCCGGCCTCGGCACCTATCACTCCGGCGTCGAATGGGGGTTATGGAAGGGGCCGACCGATTGCAGCGGCCCGGTCGTCAATCTCGGCAGCGCCGGCGATCTGCTGTCGCGGCTCGACACCGTCAAGGTCGTCCGCTGCGACGAGGTGCAGTGGCGCTTCCTCGGCCTGTCGCTCGCCGGCTACAACGTGCTGATCTCGCTGTCGATGGCCGCGATCGCCGCCTGGGGTTTTGTCCGGACGGCGCAGCGCACGTAATTACAGCACGCTCGCGCCTTCGTGCTGGAAGCCGAGATAGCTCGCCGCCACCGCCTCGTTTGCCGCGATGTCGCTGGCTTTGCCGCTGAGCACAAATTCGCCGAGCTCCATCACGTAAGCCTGGTCGGCGATCTTCAGCGCCGCCTGCGCGTTCTGCTCGACCAGCAGCACGGAGACGCCGCTGGCGCGCAGCTCGGTGACGATGCGGAAGATGTCGGCGACGATGATCGGCGCGAGCCCGAGGCTCGGCTCGTCCAGCATCAAGAGCTTCGGGGCGCCCATCAGCGCCCGGCCCATCGCGAGCATCTGCTGCTCGCCGCCGGAAAGCGTGCCGGCGAGCTGCTTGCGCCGCTCCTTGAGCCGCGGAAACAGCGCATAGACCTGCTCCATCGAGGCCTTTGCCTTGCTGCGCTCGATACGGAAAGCGCCCAGCTCGAGATTGTCCTCGACATTCATGGTCACGAACAATTCGCGGTGCTCGGGCACGAGGCCAAGCCCCATCGCGACGCGGTCCTCGATGTCGAGCCGGGCCAGGTCCTGGCCGGCAAAGGCGACGCGGCCCTTCAAGGGCAGGATGCCCATGATGGCCGACAGCAGCGTGGTCTTGCCGGCGCCGTTGGCGCCGACGATGGTGACGATCTGGTTCTCGCCGACTTCGAGCGCGACCGAGCGCACGGCTTCGACCTTGCCATAGGCGACATGCGCATCGTTGACGGACAACAGCGCGCTCATGCCGCCACTCCGAGATAGGCCTTGATCACTTCGGGATTGGTCTTGATCGTGGCGGGCGTGCCCTCCGCGATCTTGGTGCCGAAATCCAGCACCACGATGCGGTCGGCGAGATTCATCACGAAGCCCATGTCGTGCTCGACCAGCAGCACGCTCATGCCGCCGTCGCGCAAATCGCGCAGCAGCTTGGCGAGCTGCTGCTTTTCCATGTGGCGCAGGCCGGCCGCGGGCTCGTCGAGCAGCAGCAGCATCGGATCGACGCACAGCGCGCGCGCGATCTCGACGATGCGCTGCTGTCCCAGCGACAACGATCCTGCGAGCTGATGCATCTGGTCGGCGAGGCCGACGCGCTCGATCTGGCGGGCGGCTTCCGCAAGCAGTTTCGCTTCATCGGCGCGGTCGAGACGCAGCATCGAGGCGAGCGGCCCGGAATGGCCGCGCAGATGCGCGCCGATCGCGACATTCTCCAGCACGGTCATGTCAGGCACCAGCTTGACGTGCTGGAAGGTGCGGAAAATGCCGAGCTTGACGATCTCCTGCGGCGGCGCGCGATCTACTTTCTGGCCGAGCACCGAGACCGAGCCCGAGGTCGCCGACAGCACGCCGGTGATCAGGTTGAAGGTGGTGCTCTTGCCGGCGCCGTTGGGTCCGATCAGCGCGACGATCTCGCGGGCCTGGACGTCGAAGGAGACGTTGTTGACGGCGACCACGCCGCCGAATTGCTTGCGCGCCTTCTCGACCTGAAGCAGCACGCTGGACTGGCCGGGCGAGCGGGGACGCGCCTCGAGCTTCAGCGAGGTGTCCGGCTTCCTGCCACCGGTGCGTTCGGGCAGCAACGACATCAGCCAGGGCCAGACGCCGCCGGGCGCAAGTTGCAGCAGCGCCACCAGCATGATGCCGAACACGATGGTTTCGACCTGGCCGGAGCCGGGCAGGATCAGCGGCAGATAGCTCTGCAGCACCTCTTTCAGGATCACGACGATGGCCGCGCCCAGCACGCCGCCCCAGACGTAACCGGCGCCGCCGACCACGGCGATGAAGAGATATTCGATGCCGGCCTGCGCACCGAACGGCGTCGGGTTCACCGCACGCTGGAGATGGGCGTAGAGCCAGCCGGAGAGGCCGGCGAGCACGGCGGCGTGGATGAACACCAGCAGCTTTGCGCGCGGCGTGTGCACGCCGAACGCTTCGGCCGCGACATGGCCGCGCCGCAGCGCGCGGATGGCGCGGCCGGTGCGGGAGTCCAGCAGGTTCATCGTGAGCAGGGCCGAGAGGATGACCGCGACCCAGATCGCAAAGTAGATCGAGCCGGGTGAGAGCATCCTGAACGTGCCGATCGACAGCGGCGGGATCGCCGAGATGCCGTCGTTGCGCCCGAGGAATTCCAGCTTGCTGAACAGGTAGAAAAGGCCGAGCCCCCAGGCCAGCGTGCCGAGCGGCAGATAATGGCCGGAGAGGCGGACCGTCACCAGGCCGAGCAGCACCGCGAGCAATCCACTGATCACGAGCGAGAGCGGCAAGGTCAGCCAGGGCGACAGGCCGTAGGCCGTCGTCAGCAGCGCCGTGGTGTAGGCGCCGAAGCCGACGAAGGCCGCCTGACCGAACGAGGTCAGGCCACCGACACCCGTGAGCAGCACGAGGCCCATCGCGACCAGCGCGGTGAGGCCGATATTGTCGAGCAGCACGATCCAGAATGGCGGCATGCCGGGTACGAACGGGATCGCTGCCATCAAAACTGCGAAGATGAGGATGGGAAGCCGGCTCTGCATCTTGGCGTCAGTCCTTCTCTTCCTCGACCGCAGGTGCTGCCAGCGACCGCAGCAGCAGCACGGGGATCAGGAGCATGAACACGATCACCTCCTTGTAGTTGGAGGCATAGAAGGACGAGAACGCCTCGACGATGCCGACGAAGAGGGCCGCGACCGCCGTGAGGGGATAGCTGACGAGGCCGCCGATGATCGCGGCGACAAAGCCCTTCAGGCCGATCAGGAAGCCCGAGTCATAATAGAGCGTCGTGATCGGCACGATCATGATGCCCGACAGCGCGCCGATGACGGAGGCCAGCAGGAAGGCGATCTGGCCCGAGAGCGTGGTGCGGATGCCGGCGAGCCGCGCGCCAAGCCGGTTGACGGCGGTGGCGCGCAGCGCCTTGCCGTAGAGTGTCAGCCCGAAGAACAGCCAGAGCCCTACGATGAAGGCGATGGTGATGCCGTAGACCGTGAGGCTCTGGCCGGTGAAGCGCAGCGAGCCCGCGGTGAAGGCGCCGGACAGCACCGCCGGGCCGCGCTGGCCTTCGGCGCCGAAGAACAACAGGCCCAGTCCCTGCAGCGCCAGATGGACGCCGACCGAGGCGATCAGCAGCACCAGCACCGAGGTGTGGGCCAGCGGCTGGAACGCGATGCGGTAGAGATAGAGGCCGATCATGGCAACGATCACCAGCGACAGCGCGATGCAGACCGCGACCGGCGGCTTCTGGGCGGCAAAGGTGATCGTCAGCGCCAGCACGATGGCCGGCAGCACGATGTTGGCGAGGGCGCTGCGGACGATCAGCCGGCCATGCAGCGCCTTGCGGGCCACGAACAGGTCGAAGGCGAAGGCGACGATGCCCATGGCCAGCGCGAGCTTGGCCGTGCCCGGCATCTGGCCCGAGGCCAGCGAGGCATAGGTCAGCGCGCCATAGGTGACGAATTCGCCCTGCGGGATGAGGATGACGCGGGTGACGGCGAACACCAGCACCAGCGCCAGGCCGAGCAGCGCGTAGATCGCGCCATTGGTAATGCCGTCCTGCAGCAGGAACAGCATGATGGTGGTGTTCAAGACCGGACGCTCCCCCTTGAGATTAAGGACCGGTCGCCGCGATCGCGGTGGATGGTCCGTTCACAGCCATTGAAATACGCTGACGATATTTGATATGGTCCATAACAATTATCAATTATAACTTCAAGGGCAAACGACCCGTCCCGATTTTAGCGGGATTGCGAGCATGAGGCGATGACCGTTTCCAAAACAGCTGAAAAGTCCTCCGAAAAACCGGGTGACGCGGCCAAGGGCCGCAAGGATGCCGCCGAGGGCCTGCCCGAAGCCCTCCAGCTCGGCGAGCTCTCGGAACAGCTGGGCTATGTGCTCAAGCGCGCCCAGCTCAAGGTGTTCGAGAACTTCTTGCGCTGCATGGCCTCGCTGCAGCTGACGCCGGCGCAGTTTTCGGTGCTGCTGCTGGTGGAGAAGAACCCCGGCCGTAACCAGACCGAGATCGCCTCCACCCTCGGCATCCTCCGGCCGAATTTCGTCGCCCTGCTCGACAATCTCGAGAGCCGCGACCTCTGCGCCCGGATCCGCTCCACCAACGACCGCCGCTCGCATATCCTGGTTTTGACCGACAAGGGCAAGGCCGTGCTGACGCGCGCCAAGAAGCTCGTCGCCACCAAGCACGAGTCGCGGCTCAACGAGCTGCTCGGACAGGCCAACCGCGAAGCCCTGCTCGAAATGCTGTCGAAGATCGCGAACGAGTTTTGAGCCTCCGCTGTCATCGCCCGGCTTGACCGGTCGACCCACATTCTCGGCTGTCATCGCCCGCAGAAGGCGGGCGATCCAGTATTCCAGAGACCGAAGTGGGATACGGAGAGGCCGCGGCGTACTGGATTCCCCGCCTTCGCGGGGAATGACAGCGACCCCGGCGCGCGACCTCAATCCACCAGGATCACCCGGATATCGTTGACGTTGGTCAATGTCGGGCCGGGCATCAGCAGATCGCCCGTTGCCTCGAAGAACGTCGTCGCGTCGTTGTTGTCGAGATACGCCTGCGGCTGAAGCGAAAGCGCTTTCATCTTGGCGAATGTCGCCGCGTCGATCAGTGCGCCGGCGGGGTCGGTGGGATGGCCGGCGCCGCCGTCGGCGCCATCGGTATCGCCGGCGAGTGCGGAGATGTCGGGCGTGTCCTTGAGCAGCTCGGCCAGCGCCAGCGCATATTCCTGGTTCGGCCCGCCGCGACCATGGCCGCGCACGGTGACCGTGAGCTCGCCGCCGGAGAGTATCGCGACGCGCTTGCCTTGCGCGCGGGCCACGAGTGCGCGCCTGGCGTGATCGGCCGCGACCTCCCGGGCCTCGCCCTCGAGATCGGCGCCGAGATCGATGGTCTCGTAGCCGGCGTCCTTTGCGAGCTTCACTGCGGCGTCGAGCGATTGCTTCGGGCGCGCGATCAATTCGAAATGCGCGCGCGCAAAGGCGGCATCACCCGGCTTGGCGCTTTCATTGGCGGGATCGTCGAGCGCACGGCGCACGGCATCGTCGATGGCGAGCTTGTATTTTGCGACGATCGCGCGTGCATCCGCCAGCGTGGTCGGATCGGGGGCCGTCGGGCCGGAGGCGATCGCGGACGGGTCGTCATGCGGCACGTCGGAGATTGCGAGCGTCACGATTTCGGCGGCGTTTTGGCCTGCGCGCGCCAGCCGCCCGCCCTTGATGCGCGAGAGATGTTTTCGGACGACGTTCATCTCGCCGATCGGCGCGCCCGATCGCAGCAGCGCCTTGTTGACTGCCTGCTTCTGCGCAAAGCTGATGCCGTCGACCGGCGCGATCCAGTTGGCCGAGCCGCCGCCGGTGAGCAGCACCAGCAGCAGATCGTCCGGTCCGGCCTCGCCCGCGAGCGCGAGCGTGTCGGCGGCGCCCTTGAGGCCAGCCTCATCCGGCACGGGATGGCCGGCCTCGACGACGCGAATGCGGCGCGTCGGCACGCCATAGCCATGGCGGGTGGTGGCGATACCGACGAGCCGCTCCGGCGCGAGCGCGAGCGTGTCGAGATAGTGCCTCTCCGCCGCCGCAGCCATTGCAGCCGCGCCCTTGCCGGCGGCGAGGCAGATCACGCGGCCTGCAGGCGCGGGGCGCAGATGCGGCGCCAGGATCGTGTCGGGATGGGCGGCGGCAACGGCGGCGTCGTAGAGCGCGCGGAGCAGGGGGCGGCGGTCGGTCATGACGATGGCCTTCAGCAAACTCGTGAGCAGACTAGAGCGAGGACGAGAGCGTCGCCCATGCCCCTGCCTAGCGCATCGGGCGCGAAAGGGTAAGCAGGCTTTGCCATCATTCGATTGTGCAATCGCGTGATCATAATCGACACAGCAAAAGCCCCCTGCGATCATCTCGCAGGGGGCTTGTTATCGTCGGACAGTAAAAAAGATCAGCCGCCGGCGTCGGCGCTGATGACGTCGCCGAACAATTCCCAGCGCTCGCCCTTGAACCTCTCGAGCCGGAGCTGGCTGATCGGCGCAAAGTCGTTCGGGCCGGTGTTGATCTGGATGCCCGGCAGCAGCGCTTCGGTGCGGAAGTTCTTCAGGCTTGCCGCCTGCTTCATGATGTTCTCGCGCGTGAGATCATCGCCGCACTGCTTCAGCACCTGGACCAGCGTCTGCGACACGGCATAGCCGACGATGGTGCCCTTATCGAGCTTGTCGCCCTCGGGGAAGTACTTGCCCATGAACGCCAGAAATTCCTTCATGCCGGGATCGTTGGCCCATTCCGGATCGGATACATCCTTGAGATAGTCGGCCGAGATGATGTCCTGGCCGTTCTCGTATCCGGCGGGCTTCATCACGCTGCCGACGGAGGCCGAGACGTTGTTGAGGAAGTGCAGCGGCTTCCAGCCGATCTCGGCGACCTTCTTGATCGCTTGCGCCGCGAATTTCGGCGTCGTGATGTTCATGAAGACGTTGGCGCCGGTCGACCGCAGCTTGACGATGTGGCTGTCGATGGTCGGCTCGGTGGTCTCATAGCTCTCCTCCATGACGATCATCGAGGCGGCCTTGGCTCCCAGGCCGTCCTTCAGGCCTTTGAGATAGTCCTTGCCGTAGTCGTCGTTCTGGTAGAGTACGGCGATCTTGGCGTCGGGCTTGTTCTTCAAAAGCCATTTCGCATAGATCTGTGTTTCGCTCTGGTAGTTGGGCTGCCAGCCCATCGTCCACGGGAAGTTCTGCGGATCGTTCCACTTGGTGGCGCCGGTGGCGACGAACAGCTGCGGCACTTTCTTCGTGTTCATGTATTTGTGGATCGCCGAGTTCGACGGCGTGCCGAGCGAGTTGAAGATGAACAGCACCTCGTCGCTCTCGACCAGCTTGCGCGCCTGCTCGACCGTTTTCGGCGGCGAGTAGGCGTCGTCATAGCTGATGTAGTTGATCTTGCGGCCGTTGATGCCGCCTTCGTCGTTGATCTTCTTGAAATAGGCGGCTTCGGTCCGCCCGATGATGCCGTAGGCGGAGGCCGGTCCGCTGTAGGGCATGATGTTGCCGATCTTGATTTCGGTATCGGTCGCGCCGGTATCGTATTTCTTCTGGGCCGATGCGATCGAGGTCGTAGCCGCAATGAGCACGAGCGCCAGTGACGCGGCCGCAAGCTTGCCGGTGACAGCGGGCATTCAGATCTCCCTATTTTCTTGGTGTGTGTGCGTTCCTTTTCTTGCCTTGACTGTTTTTGGCGACGCGGCCGCAATTCAATACGATTTACCTGATGCCTTCAACAGAAAGCCCCCGCGACAACGTCGCAGGGGCTGCGTCTTTAGTAGTCAGCAAGGCCGGCGCCGTCCTGTGCAACTGCGAGAAGATGCGGCCGTCTTGAGTTGCCTGGCGGGCGTCGAGCTATTTTCGGTTGCTGTTAATGGCCGAGGTCGCTCGAGATGATATCGCCGAACAATTCCCAGGCCTTGCCCTTGAATCGCATCATCTGGAGCTGCTCGATCGGCGCGAAATCGTCGGGCGCGGTGTTGATCTTGATGCCGGGGAGCAGCGTGTCCGGCTCGAAGTCCTTCAGGCTCGCCGCCTGCTTCATGATGTTGTCGCGGGTGAGATTGTCGCCACACATCTGCAGCACCTTCACCATGGTCTGCGCGGCGGCATAGCCGAATACCACGCCGGCATCGAGCTTGTCGGCCTTCGGATCGAACTGCGTGACGAAATTATAGAACCTCCTCATGCCTTCGTCGGCGTTCCACTGCGGGTCGGAGCCGTCCTTGGTGTAGCTCGCCGACAGGATGCCTTGCGAGATCTCCAAGCCCGCCGGCTCGATCACGCCGCCGACCGAGGCCGAGACGTTGGAGATGATGTGCATCGGGTGCCAGTTGATCTCGGCCGCCTTCTTGATCGCTTGCGCCGCGAATTTCGGCGTGGTGATGCTGATGAAGATGTCGGCGCCGGAGGCCTTCAGCTTCACGACGTGCTCGTCGATCGCAGGCTCCGAGGTGTCGTAAGGCTCCTCGATCACGATCATCGAGGCCCTGGCGCCGAGCCCGTCCTTCAGCCCCTTCAGATAGTCCTTGCCGAAGTCGTCGTTCTGGTAGAGCACGCCGATCTTGCCGTCCGGCTTCTCCTTCAGGATGTACTTGGCGTAGACCTTGGCCTCGCTGGCATAGCTCGGCTGCCAGCCCATGGTCCACGGATATTGCTTGGGATCGTTCCACTTCGAGGCGCCGCTCGCGACGAACAATTGCGGCACCTTCTTCACGTTCATGTAGTTGCGGATGGCGCTGTTGGTGGAGGTGCCGAGCGAGCCGAAGATCAGCAGCACGTTGTCGCTCTCGACCAGCTTGCGCGCCTGTTCCACCGTCTTCGGCGGCGAGTAAGCATCGTCATACGAGATGAATTTGATCTTGCGGCCGTGCACGCCGCCCTCGGCATTGACCTTGTTGAAATACGCTTCCTCGGCCTTGCCGATCACGGCGTAGGCCGAGGCCGGGCCGCTATAGGGCATGATGTTGCCGATCTTGATCTCGGTATCGGAGACGCCGCTGTCGTAGGACTTCTGTGCCAGCGCGGGATTGCTTATCGCAGTGCACAACGCGAATCCGACCGAAAGCGCCGCAACCTGAAATCGAACGACAGCCATTGCTCTCCTACCTCAACTGGATCGGCGTCGCATTGAACAAGATTGATGCACGACGTCAACAAAAAGCCCCCGCGAGTGCGCGCGGGGGCTTTTCAACCTTGGACTATAGCGTCAGCGCGTCACTCCGGAGCGACGTCGCCGCTCAGGATCTCGCCGAACTGTTCCCACTTCTCGCCCTTGAACCGCTGCATCTGCAGCTGGCTGATCGGGGCGAAGTCGCTCGGTCCGGTGTTGATCTTGACGCCGGGCAGCAGGGTGTCCGGCGTAAAGTCCTTCAGGCTCGCCGCCTGCTTCATCAGGTTGGCGCGGGTGAGATCGTCACCGCACTGTTCCAGTGCCTTGACCAGCGTCTGCGCGGCGCCGTAGCCGTAGACGATGCTCGAGTCGGTCTTGTCGGCGCCGGGCATGTACTTGTCGAGGAACTCGGCCCACTTCTTCATGCCGGCATCGTCGGCCCAGCGCGGATCGGCGCCGTCCTTGGCATAGGCCGCCGACAGCACGTTCTGCGCGGCCTCGAAGCCCGCCGGCTTCATCACGCTGCCGACCGAGGCCGACACGTTGGTGATGATCTGCAGCGGCTTCCAGCCGAGTTCGGCTGTCTTCTTGATGGTCTGGGCGCCGAACTTCGGCGTCGTGTAGATCAGCAGCACGTCGGGATTGGCGGCCTTGATCTTGACGATGTGGCCGTCGATCGATGGCTCGGAGACCTCATAGCTTTCCTCCATGATGATCATGGACGAAGCCTTGGCACCAAAACCGTCCTTGGTGCCCTTAAGGTAGTCTTTGCCGAAATCGTCGTTCTGATAGAGGATCGCGACCTTGGCGTCGGGCTTCTCCTTCATCAGCCATTTCGCGTAGATCTGCGCTTCGCTCTGGTAGGAGGGCTGCCAGCCCATGGTCCAGGGGAAGTTCTTCGGGTCGTTCCATTTGGTCGCGCCGGTCGCGACGAACAACTGCGGGATCTTCTTGGCGTTCAGATATTTCTGAATCGCGGTGTTCGAGGGCGTGCCGAGCGGGTTGAACACGGCGAGCACCTCGTCGCTTTCGACCAGCTTGCGGACCTGCTCGACCGCCTTGGGCGGCGAATAGCCGTCGTCATAGGTGACGTAGACGATCTTGCGGCCGTTGATGCCGCCCTTGTCGTTGATCATCTTGATATAGGCTTCTTCGGTCTTGCCGATGATGCCATAGGCCGACGCCGGACCGCTGTACGGCATGATGTTGCCGATCTTGATCTCGGTATCGGACGCGCCGGTGTCGTATTTCTTCTGGGCGAGTGCTGCGCCGGAGGTGAGGGTCGCGACCGCCGTTACGAGTGCGGTGGTTCGCAGTGTTCTTCCGAAAAACAAATTTGGTCTCCTTGCTTAATTGAACGGTTTCAGTTCTTTCTGAGCCTTCCGGCGAGTTGCTGGCCCAGGATTGCGACTTGCCTTGCGCCATGCGGCACGAGGTAGATGACGGCGAACAGGAGCACGCCGAACACGGCGCCGGAGAGGCCCTTGGAGATGCCCTCGGCGATGTTCGGCACGAAGATGATGAAGGCCGCGCCGACGATCGAGCCGGGCAGCCAGCCGACGCCGCCCACGACCATGCCGAGGAACAGCTGGATCGCGAGCGTGATGGTGAAGCTGTCGGGTGCGACGAACTGCACCGCGATCGCGCTCAGGCCCCCGGCGACGCCGGTAACGGCCGCGGAGACGCCGAAGGCGAGCGTCTTGTACAGCGCGACGTTGATACCCATCGCGGAGGCCGCGATCTCGTTGTCGCGGATCGCCATGAAGGCGCGGCCCGAGCGGGAGCGCAGCAGGTTCACGGAGAAGATGTAGATCGCGAGCACGACGACGAGCGTGAAATAATACAGCCACATGTCCTGCGACATCGGCAGGCCGAACGGCGCATCGGGCTTGGTGACGACGAGGCCCTGCACGCCGCCGGTCCAGGGCTCGAGGAAGTTCAGCTTGAGCAGCTGCGGCATCGCGGTGGCGAGCGCGAAGGTCGCAAGCGCAAGGTAGACGCCGGAGAGCCGCAGCGCCGGCTGGCCGAACAGGAAACCCGCGCCGAAGCACAGCACGGCCGCGACCGGCAGGCAGAGGAAGTACGGGACGTTGAACTGCTCCATCATGACAGCGGTGACGTAGGCGCCGATGGCGTAGAACGCGCTCTGGCCGAGCGAGAACTGGCCCGAGCCGCCGGTCAGGATGTTCAGCGCCAGCACCGCGAGGCCCAGATACAACAGCTGGGTCAGCTGGAAGATCACGAAGTTCTTCGCGAACAGCGGCACGGCGATGAGAAGCAGCAGCACCACCAACGAGGTGCCTGTGCCCAGCGTCATGGCCCGCTTCGGAACCGCCTCGACGGCCGGGGCTTCCGTGACGACGTCTTCTGCTGCGCTCATGATCAAACTCGCTTGACGATGTGCCGGCCGAACAGACCAGCGGGCTTGACGACCAGGACGGAGATGATCAGCGCGAGCGCGATCGGGAGTTTCAGCTCGTTACCGACGCCGGGAATGTAGGTGCCGGCGAGGTTCTCGAAGATGCCGACCAGGAAGCCGCCGACCACGGCGCCGAACGGGCTGGTCAGTCCCCCGAGCACGGCGGCGGCGAAGCCGTAGATCAGCACGCCGCCCATCATGTTGGGCTCGAGGAATACGACGGGCGCGATCAGCATGCCGGCGATGGCGCCGATGGCCGACGCCATGCCCCAGCCGAGCGCGATCATCCAGGAGGTGTTGATGCCGACCAGCCGAGCCGATTCAGGCACCGAGGCGGCCGCCCGCATCGCAAGGCCGATCCGCGTGTACTGGAAGAAGAAATAGAGTCCGATCAGCAGCAGCACGGTGACGCCGATCATCCCGGCCTGGTGCGTCGAGATCAGCTGGCTGCCGAGGAACGGCGAGGAGCCGAACGGGGTCGGATATTGCTTGATGGTGAAATCCCAGATCAGGCCGGCCGAGGAGTTGATGATCGCGTAGAGCGCGATGAAGCCGGCGACGTTGGTCAGCACCGGCGCCTTTGCCAGCGGCTTGAACAGGATGCGCTCGATGGCGATGCCGCCGACGAAGGAGAGCGCCAGCGCGATGATGAACGCGCCCCAATAGGGCACGCCCCATTGCATCAATTGCCAGGAGATGAAGGTCGAGAACATCGCCATCTCGCCCTGCGCGAAGTTGAGGTGGTCGATCGCCTGGTAGATCATGACCACGGCGAGCGCCATGCAGGCATAGATCGCGCCCGTGGCAATCCCCGCCAGCACCTGGTTGGTAAACAGTTCCATTGTGCCGGCTCCTAAAGCATGCCGAATTCGGGTTGAACTGGGACGGCATCGACGGTCCACGTCTCCCATCGGGAGAGGTCGGCGCGAAGCGCCGGGTGAGGGCTATGGTCTCTCGTCGGAGCTGCGCCCCCTCACCCGATTTGCTGCGCAAATCGACACCCCGCTGGGGAGAGGTGTAACGAGCGCGCGGATAGATCGTTGCCATCATCCCACCTCAGTAACCCAGATAGGATTTGCGGATTTCTTCGTTGTTCGCGATGTCCTTGGCGTTGCCGGACATCACGATACGGCCGGTCTCGATCACGTAGGCCTGGTCGGCGAGCTCGAGCGCGAGCTGGGCGTTCTGCTCGACCACCAGGATCGACACCTTGTCCTCGCGGTTGATCTTGCCGAGGATGCCGAACAGGTCGCGCACCACCAGCGGCGCGAGGCCAAAGGACGGCTCGTCGAGCAGCATCAGCCGTGGCCGCAGCATCAGCGCGCGGGCGACCGCGAGCATCTGCTGCTCGCCGCCGGAGAGCGTGCCGGCCTGCTGGGTATGCCGCTGCTTCAGCACGGGGAAATGCCCATACATGCGCTCGATGTCGGAGACGATGCCGGCATTGTCCTTGCGGGTGATGGCACCGAGCTGGAGATTCTCCTCCACCGTCATGGTGGTGAAGGTGCCGCGGCCCTGCGGCACATGGGCAATGCCGAATCGCACGATGCTCTCGGTGGAGCGGTTGTTCAGCGGCTTGCCGTCGAACTCGATGCCGCCGGTGGAGCGCACCATATTGCAGATCGCGCGCAAGGTCGTGGTCTTGCCGGCGCCGTTGGCCCCAAGCAGCGTCGTCAGCGAACCCTCGTTCAGCGAGAAGGACAGTCCGTGGAGCGCCTGGACCTGGCCGTAATAGGCGCGCAGGTCCTTGACGTTGAGCAGCGTCGTCATTGGTCCTTGCTCCCGAGATAGGCCGTGATGACGTCGGGGTTCACCTGCACCTGGGCGGGGGTGCCTTCCGCAAGCTTCTTGCCGAAATTCAGCGCGACGACGTGGTCGGCGATCGACATCACGAGGCCCATGTGATGCTCGACCAGCAGCACCGTCATGCCGCGTTCGTCACGGATGCGGCGGATGAGGTCGCCGAGAACGTGGACCTCTTCGTGGTTGAGGCCGCCGGCGGGTTCGTCGAGCAGCAGGATTTTCGGGTCGGCCGCCAGCGCCCGCGCCAACTCGACGCGCTTCTGGGTGCCGAAGGGCAGGCCGGAGACGGTGGTGTGGGCGACGTCCTCGAGGTCGAGATAGGCGAGGATTTCGTGCACCTTCTTGTTCACGCTGCTCTCGCTGCGGCGAATCCACGCCAGCCGCAGCGAGTCGCTGATGATGTCGCTGGAGGTGCGGGCATGGGTGCCGACGCGGACATTGTCCATCACCGAGAGGTTCGGAAACAGCGCCACGTTCTGGAAGGTGCGGCCGATGCCGATCTCGGCGATCCGGTGCGGCGGCCGCATCAAAATGCTCGCGCCTTCCATCAGGATGTCGCCGGACGACGGCTGGTAGAGCCGGGAGAGGCAGTTGAAGAGCGTGGTCTTGCCGGCGCCGTTGGGGCCGATCAATCCGAGGATCTGGCCCTTGTGCATGTCAAAGGAGACGCCGTTGAGCGCGACGATGCCGCCGAACACGACGCTGACGTCGCGAACCGCGAGCAGAGGCGATGTCCCCTGCGCGAGCTGTGCCTGCGTCATCTCGTCTCGCCCACAACGTTCAGTGGGCGAAGGGGCGATGCGAACCGCTCCTGATGATGACTAAGGCTATCTGATCCCCTCGGCCACACGTGCAACTTTCCCTCCTGATTTCAGCTTTTTGCTGACTTCTTTTTTGGATTGCGGCATCAGACCCCCAAGTGCCGCTTCGATGTTCCTTACCATCGCCAGCAGTCGCGGTCCAATGTCGTTGATCAAGCGTTCTTCCGTGAAGCGGAATGCGGGCGCGCCGCAATTGAATGCGTAGGGACCGGTTCCGTCATTGAGCTTGAGCGCGACGCCGGCGGCGCCGATGTCGTCGTGCCAATCGCCGACGGACATCGCGAAGCCGTATTTCGCGACCGTCTCGCCCGAACGCTCCAGTCCGTCGCGCATCTTGGGCCAGCGGCTGCCGTAATGTTCGCGCAGGATGCGCGTCACTTCAGCGCGATCCTCGTCATTGAGCGCCCAGAAATAAGCGCGACCCATCGCGCTGGTTGCAATCGGCACGCGGGAGCCGACGTCGAGTTGAACGCCGACCGTCTCGCTGCCGCGGCTTTGCCCGAAATAGATCATGCTATGGCGGTCGCGGCCGCCGATTGCGACGGCGCCGCCGGTGGCACGCATCAGTTCCTCGCGAAACGGCTCGGACAAATGCCGAACGCCGAGATTGGCCAGCGCCGCGTAGCCGAGCGCCATCGCGGCAGGCGCCAGCTGATATTTCTCGAAACGGGGAACCGGTGTCAGATAGCCGAGCTTCGTCAACGTGTAGGTCAGCCGCGAAACCGTCGGCTTCGGCAGGCTGGTGCGGGACGCAATCTCCTGATTGCCGAGAAGTCCGTCGCTGGGCTGGAATGCGCGCAATACGTCGAGTCCGCGGGAAAGCGCGACGACGAAATTCCGATCGGTCGCGGTCTTCTTTCCTGTACGCTTCATCCCTGATCTGCTCTTGCGCGGAGTCGTTGACAAGCCACGTGCTTCAAAATAACCCTGCCGTCAAGATGCGGAATTAAATTCCGCACCGCGAAATCGAACAAAAGTAAATCCCACCAAGGAGGGAAACCGTGAGCGAAGTGGTCAAGCTTGAGCGTCATGACGAAGTCGGAATCGTCACGGTCAATAGCCCTCCGGTCAATGCGCTGAGTGCCGCAGTCCGCGGTGGTATCCTGGAGTGCATCAAGGCGGCCATCGCCGATCCCGCGATCAAGGGCATCGTGCTGACTTGCGCCGGACGCACCTTCATTGCCGGCGCCGACATCACCGAATTCGGCAAGCCGCCGAAGCCGCCCGGGCTCAACGAAGTGTTGGCCGAGATGGAGAATTCGCCGAAGCCGATTGTGGCCGCGATCCACGGCACCGCGCTTGGTGGCGGCCTCGAGGTCGCGTTGGCCTGTCATTTCCGCGTGGCTGTCAAAGAGGCAAAGCTCGGTCTGCCCGAGGTGAAACTCGGCCTGTTGCCGGGCGCCGGCGGCACCCAGCGCCTGCCGCGCGCAGTCGGCCCCGAACTCGCGGTCAAGATGATCGTCGGCGGCGATCCGATTGCCGCGGCCGAAGCGCTCAAGCACGGCCTGATCGAGGAGATCGTCGAAGGCCCGGCGTCCGGCGGCGAAGCCTTTGTCCGCAAGCTGCTGGCCGAGAAGCGCCCGCTGCGTCGTCTCCGCGACGACGATTCCAAGATTGCGGCGGCCAAGGCCGACCGCTCGATCTTCACCAATGCGGTTGCCGCGATGACCAAGAAGTCGCGCGGCCTGGAGGCGCCGTTCGCGGCCGCCGACGCCGTCGGCTATGCCATCGACCTGCCGTTCGACGAGGGTCTGAAGAAGGAGCGCGAAGGCTTCCTCAAGCTCGTCGCCAGCGAACAGTCCAAGGCGCAGCGCTATGCCTTCTTCGCCGAGCGCGAGGCCGCCAAGATCGCCGGCGTTCCCGAAGGCACCAAGCCGCGTCCCGTTAACCGTGTTGCCATTCTCGGCGCCGGCACCATGGGCGGCGGCATCGCGATGTCCTTTGCCAATGCCGGCATTCCCGTCACCCTGATCGAGACCGGCGAGGAACAACTCAAGCGCGGCATGGGCATCATGCAGAAGAACTGGGAAGCGACCGCCGCGCGCGGCGGCATCCCGGCGGATGCACCCGCCAAGCGCATGGCGCTGATCAACGGTGTCGTCGGGATCGAGAATGTCGGCGACGCCGATCTCGTCATCGAAGCCGTGTTCGAGACCATGGCGGTGAAAAAGGAAGTGTTCGGCAAGCTCGATCAGTACGTCAAGCAAGGCGCCGTGCTTGCCTCCAACACCTCGTACCTGAACATCGACGAGATCGCGAAGGCGACCAGGCGTCCGCAGGACGTGCTCGGCATGCACTTCTTCTCGCCGGCCAACGTCATGAAGCTGTGCGAGATCGTGCGCGCCGACAAGACCGCGCCGGACGCGCTGGTCACCGCGGTGAGCATCGCCCGCAAGATCGCGAAAGTGCCGGCCGTGGTCGGCGTCTGCGACGGCTTCGTCGGCAATCGCATGCTCGCTCAGCGCGGCAAGCAGTCCGAGAAGCTGTTGTTCGAAGGCGCGCTGCCGCAGCAGGTCGACGCGGTCGTCACCAAATTCGGCATGCCGATGGGCCCGTTCGCGATGGGCGATCTCGCCGGCCTCGATATCGGATGGCGCTCGCGCAAGGACCGCGGCATCAAGTCGGAGATCGCGGACGCGCTGTGCGAAGCCGGCCGCTTCGGCCAGAAGACCGGCAAGGGCTACTACAAGTATGAAGCCGGCTCCCGCGCGCCGATGCCCGATCCGGAGGTCGAGAAGCTGATCGACGAGACGCTGCTGCGTCTCGGCCGCAAGAAGCGATCGTCAGCGACGACGAGATCCTCGAGCGCATGATGTATCCGATGATCAACGAGGGCGCGAAGATCCTCGAAGAGGGCATCGCGGCGCGTCCCTCCGACATCGACGTGGTCTGGCTCTACGGCTATGGCTGGCCGATCTATCGCGGCGGCCCGATGTTCTGGGCCGACAGCGTCGGCCTCAAGCACATCGCCGACCGTCTCGCCTTCTACGCCAAGGAGACCAACGACCCGAGCCTCGAGCCCGCGCCCTTGCTGAAGAAGCTCGCAGCGGAGGGCAAGACGTTCGCCTCGCTCGCGGCGGGGTCGAAGGCGGCGTGATGGGGGCTATCTCCCCGCTCGTCATTCCGGGATGGCCCAAAGGGCCAGACCCGGAATCCATTTCACCTCTGATCTCGTGGCCCGATGGATTCCGGGCTCGCGACTTTGTCGCGCCCCGGAATGACGACTGATTGTGATGTAGAAAATGACCCATCCCGGCGAACAGTTTTACCCCGAGGGCGTGCATTGGGACGACACCATCGTCCAGGGCACGCTGCCTGACCTGCTCTCGACGGCCGCGGCAAGTTACGGCCCGCGGACCGCGCTGGAGTTTCGCGACCGTCCGATCACCTATACCGAGCTCGCCGCCATGGCCGAGCGCGCGGCGGCTGCGTTCCTGCGCGCCGGTTGCGGCAAGAACACTTCCGTCGCGCTGTTCCTCGGCAATACGCCGGATCATCCCGTCAATTTCTTCGGCGCGCTGAAGGCCGGCGCCCGTATCGCGCATCTGTCGCCGCTCGACGGCGAGATCGCGCTGACGCACAAGGTTTCCGATTCCGGTTCGCGCCTGCTGGTCACCTCGAACCTTCAGGCGCTGTTGCCGACCGCGCTGAAATTTCTGGAAAAGGGCCTGATCGACCGCCTCGTCGTCTGCGAGGACGACAATTGGGGCAAGGTCGGCACGCCGCAGGCGGCGATCCCCAGTGATCCCCGCATCGTCACCTTCAAGGCCTTCGTCGAAGGCGCGCCGCTGCCGACGCAATGGCCGGCTGTGGCGGTCGATGACGTTGCGCTGCTGCAATATACCGGCGGCACCACCGGCCTGCCGAAGGGCGCCATGCTGACGCACGGCAATCTCACCTCCGCGGTGTCGATCTACGACGTCTGGGGCAAGCCGGCACGCGCGGCGCGCGGCGACGTCGTCGAGCGCGTGATCTGCGTGCTGCCGCTGTTCCACATCTATGCGCTCACCGTCGTGCTGCTGTCCTCGCTCAGCCGCGGCAATCTGATCTCGCTACACCAGCGTTTCGACGTCGAAGCCGTGATGCGCGACATCGAGGTCAAGCGGGCGACTTATTTCCCGGGCGTGCCGACGATGTGGATCGCGATCGCAGCGCTCCCCGATCTCGACAAGCGCGACTTCTCCTCGCTCGCCGCCATCGGCTCCGGCGGTGCGCCGCTGCCGGTCGAGGTCGCGAGCTTCTTCGAGCGCAAGGTCGGCAAGAAGCTCAAGAGCGGCTGGGGCATGACCGAGACCTGCTCGCCAGGCACCGGCCATCCGCCGGTCGGTCCCGACAAGCCCGGCTCGATCGGGCTGATGCTGCCCGGCATCGAGCTCGACGTCGTCGCGCTGGACGATCCCGCAAAAGTGCTGCCGCCGGGCGAAGTCGGCGAGATCCGCATCAAGGGCCCGAACGTCACCAAGGGATATTGGAACAAGCAGAAGGAATCCGCGGAGTATTTTTCCGACGGCCGCTTCCTGACCGGCGACATCGGTTATGTCGACACCGACGGCTATTTCTTCCTGGTCGACCGCAAGAAGGACATGATCATCTCCGGCGGATTCAACGTCTATCCGCAGATGATCGAGCAGGCGATCTACACCGTATCAGGCGTGCACGAGGTGATCGTGCTCGGCATTCCCGATCAGTATCGGGGCGAAGCCGCAAAAGCCTTCATCAAGCTGAAGCCGGATGCAAAGCCGTTCTCGCTCGACGAGCTCCGGGCCCAGCTCACCAGCAAGGTCGGCAAGCACGAACTGCCGGCGGCGGTCGAGTTCGTCGACGATCTGCCGCGCACGCCGGTTGGAAAGCTGTCGCGCCACGAATTGCGCCAGCAGCAGAAATCGTCACAATCCACGCAACCCATCAGGAGGTCACTCTTGACCGACGCCGTCATCGTTTCCACCGCCCGCACGCCGATCGGCAAGGCCTATCGCGGCATGCTCAACGCCACCGAAGGCGCGACGCTGCTCGGCCACGCCATCGGCGAGGCCGTCGCGCGCGCAAAAGTCGATCCGAAGGAGATCGAGGACGTCGTGATGGGCGCGGCGCTGCAGCAGGGCGCGACCGGCGGCAACATCGCGCGCAAGGCGCTGCTCCGCGCCGGCTTGCCCGTCACCGTCGCCGGTACCACGATCGACCGGCAGTGCGCCTCGGGCCTGCAGGCGATCGCGCTCGCCGCGCGCTCGGTGATCTTCGACGGCGTCGAGGTCGCGGTCGGCGGCGGCGGCGAGTCGATCTCGCTGGTCCAGAACGACAAGATGAACGGCTTCCACGCCCAGGATCCGGCGCTGCTCAAGATCAAAGGCGAGGTCTATATGCCCATGATCGACACCGCCGAGATCGTCGCCAAGCGCTACAACATTTCGCGCGAGAAGCAGGACGAATATTCGCTGGAAAGCCAGCGCCGCACCGCCGCCGCCCAGCAGGGCGGCAAGTTTAGGGACGAACTCGCGCCGATCACCACGCAGATGGCAGTCACCGACAAGGCCACCGGCGCCGTCTCGATGAAGGAAGTCACGCTGTCGCAGGACGAAGGTCCGCGCCCCGAGACCACGGCTGAAGGCCTGGCCGGCCTCAAGCCGGTGCGCGGCGAAGGCTTCTCCATCACCGCCGGCAACGCCAGCCAGCTCTCGGACGGCGCCAGCGCCTCGGTGATCATGAGCGACAAGGAAGCGTCCAGGCGCGGCCTCAAGCCGCTCGGCATCTTCCGCGGCTTCGTCTCCGCCGGCTGCGAGCCGGACGAGATGGGCATCGGCCCGGTCTTCGCCGTGCCGCGCCTGCTCAAGCGCCATCGCCTCAAGGTCGACGACATCGATCTCTGGGAACTCAACGAAGCCTTCGCGGTGCAGGTGCTGTATTGCCGCGACAAGCTCGGCATCGACCCCGACAAGATCAACGTCGACGGCGGCGCGATCGCGGTCGGCCATCCCTACGGCATGTCGGGCGCGCGCCTGACCGGCCACGCCCTGATCGAAGGCCGTCGCCGCAAGGCCAAGTATGCGGTCGTCACCATGTGCGTCGGCGGCGGCATGGGCGCCGCCGGTCTGTTTGAGGTTTTGCAGTAATTCACAGGAGGATCCGATGGATCTCGCATTTACGAAAGAGGAACAGGCGTTTCGCGAGGAAGTGCGCTCATTCTTCCGCGACAACGTGCCGCCGGATACGCGGCGCAAGCTGGTCGAGGGCCGTCACCTCTCCAAGGACGAGATGGTGACGTGGTGGCGCATCCTCAACAAGAAGGGCTGGGGCACCAGCC
Source organism: Bradyrhizobium sp. RDM12 (assembly GCF_051917485.1). Taxonomy (NCBI): domain Bacteria; kingdom Pseudomonadati; phylum Pseudomonadota; class Alphaproteobacteria; order Hyphomicrobiales; family Nitrobacteraceae; genus Bradyrhizobium; species Bradyrhizobium sp. RDM12. The sequence continues at coordinate 174,478 of NZ_CM133064.1, read as the reverse complement.
ACTGGCCGACGCAGTATGGCGGCACCGGCTGGACCTCCGTGCAGCACTACATCTTCAACGAGGAGCTGCAGTCCTATCCGGCGCCGCAGCCGCTCGCCTTCGGCGTCAGCATGGTCGGTCCCGTGATCTACACCTTCGGCAACGAAGAGCAGAAGAAGAAATATCTGCCGCGCATCGCCAATGTCGACGATTGGTGGTGCCAGGGCTTTTCCGAGCCCGGCTCCGGCTCCGATCTCGCCTCGCTCAAGACGAAAGCCGAGCGCAAGGGCGACAAGTGGATCATCAACGGCCAGAAGACCTGGACGACGCTCGCCCAGCACGCCGACATGATCTTCTGCCTCTGCCGCACCGACGCCAGCGCCAAGAAGCAGATGGGCATTTCTTTCATCGTGTTCTCGATGAAGTCGAAGGGCGTCACCGTGCGCCCGATCCAGACCATCGACGGCGGCGTCGAGGTCAACGAAGTGTTCTTCGATGACGTCGAGGTGCCCTACGAGAACCTGATCGGCGAGGAGAACAAGGGCTGGGACTACGCAAAGTTCCTGCTCGGCAACGAGCGCACCGGCATCGCCCGGGTCGGCGTCTCCAAGGAGCGGCTGCGCCGCATCCGCGATCTCGCCGGCAAGGTCGAATCCGGCGGCAAGCCGATCATCCAGGACGCAGCCTTCCGCGAGAAGCTGGCGGCCTGCGAGATCGAGCTGAAGGCCCTCGAGCTGACCCAGCTTCGCGTCGTCGCCGACGAAGGCAAGCACGGCAAGGGCAAGCCCAATCCGGCGTCGTCGGTGCTGAAGATCAAGGGCTCCGAGATCCAGCAGACCACCACCGAGTTGCTGATGGAAGTGATCGGCCCGTTCGCCGCGCCTTACGACGTGCACGGCGACGACGGCTCCAACGAGGCCATGGACTGGACCGCCCAGATCGCGCCGAGCTACTTCAACAACCGCAAGGTCTCGATCTACGGCGGCTCCAACGAGATCCAGCGCAACATCATCGCCAAGGCGGTGCTGGGGCTGTGACGCTCTCTTCTCCCTCTCCCCGTTCTTACGGGGAGAGGGTTGGGGTGAGGGGCCTCTCTCCGAGCCTGGGACCGTCGATGGAGCGGTACCCCCTCACCCGGATCGCTCAGGCGCGCACTTGCGCGCCAAAGCGATCCGACCTCCCCCGCAGGCGGGGAGAGGTGAAGAGGGCGCCCCGCGCAATGCAGACACCACTTACTTGAGGAAACAGAGATGGATTTTGATTTGACCGAGGAGCAGCGGCTCCTGAAGGACAGCATCGACGGCCTGCTGACCGATTCCTACGATTTCGAGAGCCGCAAGAAGTACATGAAGGAGAAGGGCGGCTGGAGCAAAGCCGTCTGGGGCAAGCTCGCCGAGCAGGGGCTGCTTGGTCTTCCTTTCGCGGAAGCCGATGGCGGCTTCGGCGGCGGCGGCGTCGAGACCATGATCGTGATGGAAGCGCTCGGCAAGGCGCTGGTGCTCGAGCCGTATCTCGCAACCGTCGTGATCGGCGGCGGCTTCCTGCGCCATGCCGGCACCGACGCCCAGAAGGCCGCGCATGTGCCGGGGATCGTCGACGGCAGCAAGACGCTGGCGTTCGCCCAGCTCGAGAAGAACTCGCGCTACGATCTGTTCGATGTTGCCACGACGGCGAAGAAGAAGGGCGACGGCTGGGTGATCGACGGCGAAAAGTTCGTCGTGCTCAATGGCGAGAACGCCGACACGCTTGTAGTCACCGCGCGCACCAAGGGCAACCGCCGCGATACGAGCGGGATCGGCGTGTTCCTGGTGCCCGCGAACGCCAAGGGCGTGACCAAGAAGTCGTACCCGACGCAGGACGGCCTGCACGCCGCCGACATCACCTTCACCGGCGTTGAAGTCGGTGCGGACGCGGCGCTCGGCAATCCCGATGACTCGCTCGCCCTGATCGAGCGCGTGGTGGACGAGGCTCGTGTCGCGCTCTGTGCGGAAGCAGTCGGGTTAATGGACGAGTCGCTCAAGACGACCGTCGAGTACATCAAGACGCGAAAACAGTTCGGCGTCGCGATCGGCTCGTTCCAGTCGCTGCAGCACCGCGCCTCCGACATGTTCGTCGCGGCCGAGCAGGCGCGCTCGATGTCGATGTTCGCGACCATGGCGGCTGATTTCGAGGACGCCAAAGAGCGCTCCACCGCCATCGCCGCCGCCAAGGTGCAGATCGGCAAGTCGCTGAAATTCGTCGGCCAGCAGTCGATCCAGCTCCACGGCGGTATCGGCATGACCATAGAGGCGAAGATCGGCCACTACTTCAAGCGCCTGACCATGATCGAGAACACCTTTGGCGACACCGACTACCACCAGCGCCGCGTCGCGGATGCGGGCGGGTTGATCTAACGATTGTCATCCCGGGGCATCGCGAAGCGATGAGCCCGGGATCCATCGTGCAACATAACGTGCGGTGAAATGGATTCCGGGCTCGCGCCAAGTGGCGCGCCCGGAATGACAAGGAATAAAGGGAGCAACAACAATGAAAAACACTCCGTTCGATCTCACCGGCAAGATCGCCGTGGTCACCGGCTCCAGCCGCGGCATCGGCCGCTCCTCCGCGGAATTGCTCGCCAGGCTCGGCGCCAAGGTCGTGGTGTCCTCGCGCAAGGCCGACGCCTGCAAGGAGGTCGCCGACAGCATCAATGCGTCCGGCGGCGATGCCATCGTCATCCCCTGCAACATCGCGCGCAAGGCCGAGGTCGAGGCGCTGATCTCGGGCGCCACCAAGCATTACGGCAAGATCGACATCCTCGTCTGCAACGCCGCGGTGAACCCGTATTACGGGCCGCTGCTCGACATCACCGACGAGGCCTTCGACAAGATCATGGGCTCGAACGTCAAGAGCAACATCTGGCTCTCCGCGCTGGCGATCCCGCAGATGGCGGAGCGCGGCAACGGCTCCGTCGTCATCATCTCCTCGATCGGCGGTTTGCGCGGATCGACCGTTATCGGCGCCTACGGCATCTCGAAAGCCGCCGATTTCGCGCTGTGCCGCTCTCTCGCCGGCGAATGGGGGCCGAAAGGCGTCCGCGTCAATTGCATAGCGCCCGGCCTCGTCAAGACCGATTTCGCCCGCGCGCTGTGGGAAGACGAAGCCAACCTCAAGCGCCGCACCGCGACCACGCCGCTCCGCCGCATCGGCGAGCCCGACGAGATCGCCGGCGCCGTCGCCTATCTCGCCTCGGATGCCTCGAGCTTCATGACCGGCCAGACCATCGTCATCGACGGCGGCGTGACCACGGCTTCGGTGTAGGCGCCGCTCCTGCGTTATCGGCCTCGCTCGGCCAGTGCGCTTTCGATCGCACGCACGACGAGCAGGGCCGATCTCTCGTCGAGATGCACGCCGTCGGCCCAGCGCAATTCGTCCAACGGCGGATCGATCGGCAGCCAACGTTCGCGATCCGGGAAGGCCGCGTGGACGATCGCCTTGCTCATCCTGACCATCCGCGAATGCTCGATCTCCGCCGCGAAGGGAATCTCGAGCATGAACGCGCGTGATCCCCGCCGCTCGATCTCGTCGATCAGCTGTCTGATGCGCGCGACGTTCTCTTGCGCCGGAACGGTGGGGTCGTCGTCATTCATCTGCTGCACGGCACGGTCGAGATAGACCTTGTTGTCGAATGGGCTCGGCGGCTCGCTGAGCAGCCGAGCCCGCTCGGCGCGCGCGTCCGCAGCGCTCGGCGGCGTGTGATTCCACGTCTCGTAGGCCGCAACCGCCGTCCGCACCGGGCGCAGGAACAAGGCTTCGATGCGCGCGCCGCCGGAATTTGGCGATCAGCGCGTGGTCGGGCAGGCGCGTGAGAACGTTGGTCTCGATCAGGACGATCTTCGGCAGGCTTTTCTGCCTCGCGACGATGTCCAGGCTGGTCACCGGCGATCCGCCGGCCAGCGCCAGATTGCGGGCGCGCGGGCGCGAAAAATATTCCTCCTTGAGCCGCCAGGCGACCGAGCTGCCGACCAGCACGAGATCGGGCACGGGCTCCCCGATATAGCGGTTGAGCGTGATGGTGGTGCCGTCGCGGGTCGTGACGGTCGGCTGCTGCAGCGCGGAGCCGAAGCGCGCGGTGACAAGGCTGCAGGCGAGCAGCAGCACCGCGGCGACGCCTGCGCATTTGATCAGCCATGAAAGCCCGGATGACTGCGGCATGGTCAGAACTGGAAATAGATGAAGGCGGCGTCCGGCCCGGCCTCGAGCCAGGCCATCGCCGCCAGCGTGCCGTAGAGATACGGCTCCCATCGCCGCAATCTGCCCTCCAGGAGCGCGCCGATGCCGAGGTGCTGGATCAGGACGGGCAGGGCGTAGAGCAGCGCCATGTTGCGGAACAGTTTTGTCGGATTGGGATTGTCCGTCGGCGCGAACATGCCTGAGAGATAGCCGAGCGCGTGATCGAGGTTTGGCAGCTTGAAGAAGATCCACAGCATCGTCACGCAGAAAAACACCACGCCCAGGCGGACGACCCGCACCACAGGCCCGGCTTCGCCGAGCAGCCCCAGAAGCGGCCGCTCGAGGACGAGCAGCAGGCCGTGCAGCATGCCCCATAAGGCGTAGCTCAGGCTCGCGCCGTGCCAGAGTCCGCCGAGCGTCATCACGATCATCAGATTGAGGCAGGTCCGGACCGGCCCTTCCGGTTTCCCCGAGCGGGATGTAAAGATAGGTCTTGAGCCAGGTGGACAGCGAGATGTGCCAGCGAGTCCAGAACTCGGAGAACGAGACCGAGATGTAGGGGAGGTCAAAGTTGACGGGCAGGCGATAGCCGAACAGCAGCCCGAGGCCGAGTGCGATCGCCGAATAGCCAAAGAAATCGGCATAGATCTGGTAACTGTACAGGAAGACGAGCAGCCAGCGGTCCGGCGTCGCCACCGTCTCGTAGAGCGGATAGTCCATATAGGACGTCATCTCGTTGAGATTGTTCGCGACGTAGAGCTTGAAGAAGAAGCCGGTCAGGATCCATTTGGCCGCCGCTACCAAGTCGACGTCGCCGAGTTGCTTGGGCACGATCTGCGGCATGAACTGGCCCGCGCGGGTGATCGGTCCGGACACGAGCTGCGGGAAGAAGATGATGTAGAGGAAGACATCGCGCAAGCGTGGCGGCTGTTTCTCCCGCGTCAGGTCAACCAGCAGGCTGATATTGTGGAACACGAAGAACGAGATGCCGATCGGCAGTGGCAGCCGCAGCAGCACATCCAGCGGTACGACGCCGGTCGGGTGAAGCGCGGCTGGGTCGATGAACAGCAGCTTGTATTTGAAGAACGCCAGCAGCGCGAGATTGAAGACGATGCCGGCCGGCATCCAGAGTGCGCGATTGTCGAACGCCAGCACTAGGCAGAGATAGGTCCCGAGCACGGCGACAAGCAGCAGCGGCAGCAGTTCCGGCTGGCCGGAGCCATAGAACACCAGGCTCGCGAGCACCAGCAGCTGCACTTGGAAGGGGCGCAACGGCGGCAGATAATAGGCGCCGAACACGACCGCAACGAAGATGCCGAACTGAAACGAAGTGAAAGTCATGCCGCCCCGGATTACCCGATCCGGCGTGTAGCATCTTCGCACCCGCCGTCCTAGTCTGTGGCCGGCGGCGTGCTCGAGGCCCATCCTTCGAGACGCCCGCTTTGGCGGGCTCCTCAAGATGAGGTCTCGTTTTGCGGCGAGGCTCGAAATCCTGGGGTCCAAACCCTGCGCTCTAAGACCCTCATGGTGAGGAGCGCCGTTTTGCGGCGCGTCTCGAACCACGAGGCCGAGCACGTCCACAGTCCTCAGACGCCACATGCGGCGGCCTTGACCTTCCTGCCCTAATCCGCTCCTTTTGGCGCGACACAATGCCCGTCACCGGGAAACGCCAAGAAAAGCCCAAGGTAAGCTTCCATGTCTTTCGTCCTCGCCATCGACCAGGGCACCACCTCCTCGCGCGCGATCGTGTTTCGCAGCGACATCTCGATTGCCGCGCGTGCGCAAGCCGAGTTTCCGCAGCATTTTCCGGCCTCCGGCTGGGTCGAGCACGAGCCGGAGGACATCTGGACCTCGACCGTGACGGTCTGCCGCGACGCGATCGAGCAGGCGGGCATCACGGCAAAGGACGTCGCCGCGATCGGCATCACAAACCAGCGCGAGACCACGGTGGTGTGGGACCGTGCCACCGGCCAGGCCGTGCACCGCGCCATCGTCTGGCAGGACCGCCGCACCGCCGACATCTGCGCGAAGCTCAAGCACGAGGGGCGCGAGCCCACCATCTCGCAGAAGACCGGCCTGATCATCGACCCCTATTTCTCCGGCACCAAGGTCGCCTGGATCCTCGACCATGTCCCCGGCGCACGGGCGCGCGCCGCCCGTGGCGAGCTGATGTTCGGCACGGTCGACTGCTACCTGCTCTGGCGCCTCACCGGCGGCAAGGTGCACGCCACCGATGCCACCAACGCCTCGCGCACGCTGCTGTTCAACATCCACACCGGACAATGGGACGACGAGCTCCTCGAGATCATCGGCGTGCCGCGCTCGATGCTGCCCGAAGTGAAGGATTCCTCGGCGCATTTCGGCGAGAGCACGCCTGATTTGTTTGGCGGCGCGATTGCGATCTCCGGCATCGCCGGCGACCAGCAGGCCGCGACCATCGGCCAGGCCTGCTTCCGCCCGGGCATGATGAAATCGACCTACGGCACCGGCTGCTTCGCCCTGCTCAACACCGGCACCACGCCGGTCGTGTCCAAAAACAAGCTGCTCACCACCATTGCCTACCAGCTCAACGGCAAGCGCACCTACGCGCTCGAAGGCTCGATCTTCGTTGCGGGCTCGGCGGTGCAATGGCTGCGCGACGGCCTCGGCATCATCAAGCACGCCGCCGAAACCGGACCTCTTGCCGATCAATCCGACTCCATGCAGAGCGTCTATCTCGTCCCGGCCTTCGTCGGCATGGGCGCGCCCTACTGGAATCCGCGCGTCCGCGGCGCCTTGTTCGGCCTCACCCGCAATACCGGCCCGGCCGAGCTCGCCCATGCCGCACTCGAAAGCGTCTGCTACCAGACGTTTGATCTCTGGGCCGCGATGCGCGCGGACTGGCCGAGCTCGGAAATCGCAAGCGTCGTGCTTCGCGTCGACGGCGGCATGACCGCGTCGGACTGGACCATGCAGCGCCTCGCGGACCTGCTCGACGCGCCGGTCGACCGTCCCGTGATCCAGGAAACCACCGCGCTGGGTGCCGCCTATCTCGCCGGCCTCAATGCGGGCGTCTATCCCGAGCCGACGAAATTCGCCGACAACTGGCGGCTCGAGCACCGCTTCAAGCCGAACATGAGCCAGGCCACGCGGAGAGGAAGCTCGCGGGCTGGGCGCGCGCGGTGGAGGGCGTGCTGACGAGCGACGAGGGGGAAGGATAGGCGGATTTCGTCACCCCGACGAGGCCATCACGCCGACGCCATGATGAGCATTGCTAAGCAAGGACGCAGCTGCAAACACCACCGTCGTCCCGGCGAAGGCCGGGACCCATACGCCGCAGCAGGGTGTTGCGAACGGGATCCGTAATTCCAGCGCCGCAAAGCAATCCAAATTCGTGGTTATGGATCCCGGCCTTCGCCGGGATGACACCGATTGTGTGGCCGCCGTTCCGACCTCAACTGAACGGGCCAGCCCCATGATCTTCCCCGACGGCTATTCCGACATCCCCGCCGGCAAGATCGCCGCAATCGTCACCCATCTGGAGATGCCGCCAGATCGAGATCGCGGATGATCCCCGCCTCGATGGCACACTGTCGCGCGATGCGGCGAAGCATGTGTCGATCATCGAATAGCGAGTGTGGAGCGCGGCTCCTTCCGTCATTGCGAGCGCAGCGAAGCAATCCAGGCTGCCCCGGCGGAACGATTCTGGATTGCTTCGCTCCGCTCGCAATGACGAGAGGTGAGCGTCGTCGCCCCACCGCTAGACTAGCCGGCGAAACTCACCGCCGTCGTATTCGCCCCGCAGACCAGTACCGCGATGCGCTCGCCCGGCGAGGGACGATAACGGCCAGACAACAGCGTGGCGAACGCCGCCGCGCCGCCTGGCTCGGCGACCAGGCGCAGGCGCGACCACAGCGCGGCCGTCCTTGATAGCGCATCCGGGAGACGTTGTCGCGGAGCGGTTGCGTTCGGCGCAATGCTCCATGTCCAGGATTTTTCTTGCGTCGCTGCGATCTCATCGTGGAAACTGATCGGCCCTGCCTTGTCCAACGCCAGAGAAGAGCGAGAACCATGTTCCTGATCGGCCAATATGATTCCCCTTCGTCCGCCGCGTCGCGATTGCGCTGCGACTTTACGGGCTCGCTTTCGAGCACAAGCCGTGGTCGACCTTCGGCGATGCCGACAAGATTGCGCCGTATAATCCCTTGCGCCGCGTGCCGACCCTGGTGCTCGACGACGGCGAGGCGCTGATCGAGAGCACGATCATTCTCGATTATCTCGACGAGCTCGTCGGACCCGAGAAGGCGATGCTGCCGCGAAGCGGCGTCGAGCGTCGCCGGCACTTGCGCATCTGCGCGCTCGCGACCGGCCTCGGCGACAAGGCGGTCAGCCTGCTCTACGAGCGCGTGCTGCGGAAGGAGCAGCTCGCGCTTTGGGTCGAGCGCTGCCAGGCGCAGATCGGCGACGTGCTCGCCGTGCTGGACGCCGAGCGCACGAAGGTGACGACGCCGTACTGGCTCGGTGATCGCATCGGCCATGCCGACGTGGCGGTCGCTTGCGTCACCCGCTTCACCCGCGAGGCGCATCCGCAGCTGTTCGATGCCGCGCGCTATCCCGCGTTGAGCGTACATGCCGCTCGCTGCGAGGCGTTGGCGCCGTTCAAGGAGATCGTGCAGCCACTGGCGCCGCCGAAGGGGTGAGGGACGAAGGCGGCGCCGCGCTCGGTCCTCACTTCTCCCTCCGGGAGAGGTGTTGCACCGGTGGGCGCTACGCGAATCCCACCCTGATCAAAATCGTCAGAAAAAGTCCGCCGACGATCGCAAAGACCGCGGCGCCGATCAGCGGAGCCAGCGCGCCTTCCCCGCTCGCAGGCTCCAGCACGGCAAGTCCCGGCTGGTTCGGATCGTAATAAACTTTGACATTCTGCCCGGGATGATATCGCGCCGCGGCCTTCTCCGCGACCTCGCGAAACCCGGAGATCATGGTGCCGCCCCAATCGACTTCGGTGCCGATGAAGTCGCGCTTGCCGACCCTGTAGGCGTAGCGCAGGGCGACCTGATAGCGATGTCGGAGCTCGGTGGTCGTCGGCTTGTCGTCGCGCTCGGTCTTCTCCTCGATGATCTCCTCGATCACATCGCAACGGGTAATCCTGCCCGCCGCGGTCGGCCAGCCCAGGCTGGCGTTCGCCAGCCGGCGCGTCCTGACATACTCGGCGACGCAGAACACGCCGACCACGAGCACGATGATCGGCAGCGCGAACACGAACAGCGGAACGCCATGATCGGCATAGAGCACGTGACCCGCGAGCGAATGCGCGGTCAGAGTCGCGGCAATCAAGCCGAACACTATGGTGAAGGCCACGAGTGCCGCGACGTTCTGCGCCGCGGCCGGCTCCAGCAGCGCCTCGGTCGGATGCTTCGGATCCACGTGGACGTCGACATGAGCGCCGACCGGATATCGTCCGGCCAGTTTTTCGGCGAGCACACCTGTCGTCACGCTAATGCCGCCGACAAAAACCTTGTCGCCTTCCAGCTCCTGGCCACCGACCTGATAGCGATAGCGGATGATGGGCTTGGCATCGTTCTGATCGTCCGAGGCGTGCGTCGCCGGCCGATCGACCCTGGAGACCGTGATGATGCCCTCGACCTTGTTCCAGCTTCGCGCGGCCTGCATCAGGCGCCACGTGCGGACCAGGTTGAACAGCATCAGTCCAGACAGCAGCACCGAGATTCCGGCGGCAATCTGCGTCCACATGAGTTGATGAGCATCCAGCATCCGATTTCCCCTGCTGTTTTCGACGGCGACCGCCCTTGGTCGCGGCGAGCGCGCGTTGCGTTCACGGCACTGAGGGGGCGCATCGCGCCGTGAAAATGCGAAGCTGCCTGAAATGTGAGTGGGAAGGGCGACGCTCTTGCCCGCACTCCGTCATTGCGAGCGCAGCGAAAGCAATCCAGTCTGTCCGCGCGGCAGGATTCTGGATTGCTTCGCTGCGCTCGCAATGACGGTGCTGAAGCAGTTGTGCTCGTTAGGCGCGGTGCCCGATCCTGCCTTGATACAGCTGTTTTGCCCGACGGAGCAAGCCATTTTCGGCAAGACCGAAAAGGACGAAGCCTTTCAACCCCATCCCTACTGTGCATGGGGTTGTTTTTCGTTTTTGAGCGCGGGGAGGCCTACACAGCGCCAGCGCGCTTCTTCTGCCAGACCAGATGCACCGCGCAGGTGCAGCCGGGCGGATGCGAGGCGATGTCTTTTGACGTCTCGTCGTTCGCCGGCGTCGCCGCGAAGGCCTTCTCGGGCGCCTCGCGCGAGGGGATGTAGTTCAGCACCGGCGCAAGCCAGCGCTCGATCTCAGTGACCGTCATGCCCTTGCGCGCGGCGTAGTCCTCGACCTGATCGCGCTCGATCTTGCCGACGCCGAAATAGTAGCTCTCGGGGTTCGCGAAATAGAGCCCGGACACCGACGAGCCCGGCCACATCGCAAAGCTCTCGGTCAGCTTCACGCCGGCGGTGGCTTCCGCGTCGAGCAGCTCGAACAGCGTTGCCTTCTCGGTGGATCGGGCTGCGCGGGATAGCCGGGCGCGGGGCGGATGCCCTGGTACTTCTCCAGGATCAGATCGTCGGTCGACAGCGTCTCGTCCGGCGCATACGCCCAGAATTCGCGGCGCACGCGGGCATGCATGCGCTCGGCAAAAGCCTCGGCCAGGCGGTCGGCCAGCGCCTTGCACAGGATCGAGGAGTAGTCGTCGTTGGCCATCTTGAATCGATCGGCGACGACGTCCTCGCCGATACCGGCGGTGACCACGAAGCCGCCGACATAGTCGGGCACGCCTGCGGGCGCGATGAAGTCGGCGAGCGCCGCGTTGAAGCGGCCCTGGCGCTTCTCGAGCTGCTGGCGCAGCGTGTGCAGCGTCGCGATTGCTGTAGTACGGCTGTCGTCGGCATAGAGCACGATGTCGTCGCCTTGCGCGTTCGCCGGCCAGAAGCCGACGGTCGCGCGGGCGCGGAACCATTTTTCCTTGACGATCAGGTCGAGCATTTTTCGCGCGTCATCGTAGAGCGAGCGGGCGACTTCGCCGACCTTGGCGTCGTCGAGGATCGCGGGGAAGCGGCCGGCGAGCTCCCAGGTCTGGAAGAACGGCGTCCAGTCGATATAGGGCACGAGCTCGGCCAGATCGTAGTCGTCAAAGCTCCTGGTGCCGAGGAAGGTCGGCTTCACCGACTTGTTCGCGGCGAAGTCGACCGGTACGCGGTTCTTGCGGGCGTCGGCCAGTTTCAGCCGCTTCTTGTCGGCCTGCGCGCGCAGATGCGCCTCCGAGATCTTTGCGTATTCGGCGCGCACGTCGGCGGCGTAGGCCTCGCGCTTCTCAGGGCTCAGCAGCGAGGAGGCGACGCCGACCGCGCGGCTGGCGTCGTTGACATGGACGACGGGACCGGCGCGGTAGCTCGGGTCGATCTTCACGGCCGTGTGCACGCGGCTGGTCGTCGCGCCGCCGATCAAGAGCGGCAGCTTCAAGCCTTCGCGCTGCAATTCGCCGGCGAAGAACGCCATCTCGTCGAGCGAGGGCGTGATCAGGCCGGACAGGCCGACGATGTCGGCCTTCTCCGCTTTCACGGTCTCGACGATCTTGGCCGCCGGCACCATCACGCCGAGATCGATGACCTCGTAATTGTTGCACTGGAGCACGATGCCGACGATGTTCTTGCCGATGTCGTGGACGTCGCCCTTCACGGTCGCCAGCACGATCTTGCCGGCGGACGAAGAGCCCTCGGTGCCGATGCCGTTGGCGAGATTGCGCGCCTTCTCCTCTTCCATGAACGGCATCAGCCAGGCCACCGCCTGCTTCATCACGCGCGCCGACTTCACCACTTGCGGCAGGAACATCTTGCCGTCGCCGAAGAGGTCGCCGACCACGTTCATGCCGGCCATCAGCGGGCCCTCGATCACGTCGAGCGGACGCGAGGAATTCTTGCGGGCTTCCTCGGTGTCCTGCTCGATGAACTCGGTGATGCCGTGCACCAGCGAATGCGACAGCCGCTTCTCCACCGGCCATTCGCGCCAGGCGAGATCGGCTTCCTTGCTCTCCGTCTTCTTGCCGCGGAATTTTTCGGCCAGCGCCAGCAGGCGCTCGGACGCGCCGGGGTCGCGATTGAGGATCACGTCTTCGCAGGTCTGGCGCAGCTCGGGATCGATGTCGTCATAGACGATCATCTGACCGGCATTGACGATGCCCATGTCCATGCCGGCCTTGATGGCGTGATAAAGGAACACCGAATGCATCGCCTCGCGCACCGGCTCGTTACCGCGGAACGAGAACGACAAATTGGAGACGCCGCCCGAGATGTGCGCGCCCGGCAGGTTCTTGCGGATCCAGCGCGTCGCCTCGATGAAGTCGACGCCGTAATTGTTGTGCTCCTCGATGCCGGTCGCGATCGCAAAGATGTTCGGATCGAAGATGATGTCTTCCGGCGCGAAGCCGACGCGGTCGACAAGGATATCGTAGGCGCGCTTGCAGATCTCGGTCTTGCGCTTGAAGGTATCGGCCTGGCCGACTTCGTCGAACGCCATCACCACGACAGCCGCGCCGTGACGGCGGGCGATCCTGGCTTCGTGGATGAACTTGTCCTCGCCTTCCTTCATCGAGATCGAATTGACGACCGGCTTGCCCTGCACGCATTTCAGGCCGGCCTCGATCACCGAGAATTTCGAGGAGTCGACCATCACGGGGACGCGTGCGATGTCGGGCTCGGCGGCGACGAGGTTGAGGAAGGTCACCATCGCGGCTTCCGAATCCAGGAGCCCTTCGTCCATGTTGACGTCGATGATCTGCGCGCCGTTCTCGACCTGGTCGCGCGCGACCTGCAGCGCGGCGGTGTAGTCGCCGGCGGTGACGAGCTTGCGGAAGCGCGCCGAGCCCGTGACGTTGGTGCGCTCGCCGATGTTCACGAAGGGAATCGCGTCGGTCAGAATGAACGGCTCGAGGCCGGACAGCCGCAGCCGCGGTTCGATCTCCGGCACGATGCGCGGCTTGTGCGGGGCGACAGCCGCGGCGATCGCCGCGATATGGTCCGGCGTGGTGCCACAGCAGCCGCCAACGATGTTGACGAGGCCACGCAGCGAACTCGCCGACCAGGCGCGCCATATACTCCGGCGTCTCGTCATACTGGCCGAACTCGTTCGGCAGGCCAGCGTTGGGATAAGCACAGACAAGCGTGTCGGCGACGCGGCCGATATCGGCGATATGCGCGCGCAGATCTTCCGCGCCGAGCGCGCAGTTGAAGCCGATGGTGACGGGCTTGGCGTGCCGCACCGAATTCCAGAACGCTTCCGGCATCTGGCCCGAGAGCAGGCGGCCGGACTTGTCGGCGATGGTACCCGACACCATCACCGGCATGTCGATGCCGAGTTCCTCGGTGATCTCGGCGATCGCATAGAGAGCCGCCTTGGCGTTCAGCGTATCGAAAATGGTTTCGACCAGCAGCAGATCGACGCCGCCGTCGATCAGGCCGCGGATCTGCTCGCCATAGGATTTCCGCAGATCATCGAAGGTGACGGCGCGGTAGCCGGGGTTGGAGACGTCAGGCGAGATCGAGGCGGTGCGGTTGGTCGGTCCACTGGCACCCGCGACGAAGCGCGGTTTGCCGTCTTCGGCGGCGACACGCTTCGCGGCGTTGCCGGCGAGGCGGGCGCCTTCGCGCGCCATCTCGTAGACGATATCAGTGAGGTCGTAATCGGCCTGCGCGATCGAGGTGGTCGAGAAGGTGTTGGTCGCGACGATATCGGCGCCGGCGCGTAAGTATGCGGCGTGGATGTCCTCGATCGCCTGCGGCTGGGTCAGGATCAAGAGATCGTTGTTGCCGCGGAGGTCGCGATGGAAATTCTTGAAACGCTCGCCGCGAAACGCGGCCTCGTCGAACTGCAGGTTCTGGATCATCGTGCCCATGGCGCCGTCGAGCACCAGGATGCGCTCGCGCGCGGCGTCGATGAGGGCGGTTCGCTTGGGCGAGGTGGGTACGGTCATGGTGTCTTAAGCCGCCTTCTGCGCGCTCTTGGCGCGAATGCCGAGCAAATGGCTGATCGCGAACACGAGATCGGCGCGGTTCATGGTGTAGAAATGGAAGGTGTCGACGCCGTGCTTGGCGAGCTTCTGGACCTGGCCGGCCGCGACGGTTGCGGCCACCAGCTTGCGGGTCTCGGCGTCGTCGTCGAGACCCTCGAATTTCGCGGCGAACCAGTCCGGCACGGTGGTGCCGGCGCGGGTAACGAAATTGCGGGCCTGCTTGAAATTGTGCATGGGCATGATGCCCGGCACGATCGGGATGTTGATGCCGCGCGCACGCACGCGGTCGAGATAGCGGAAGTAGAGGTCGTTATCGAAGAACACCTGCGTGATAGCACGCGTCGCACCGGCGTCGACCTTGGCCTTCAGTGTATCGATATCGGCATCGAAGTCGCGCGCCTCGGGATGCTTCTCGGGGTAGGCCGAGACTGACACCTCGATGTCGGCGTGCCGCTTCTTGATCCCGGCAACGAGCGCGTCCGAACTCTGATAGCCGTCGGGATGGGCGGAGTAGGGCGTGCCGATGCCGCCGGCGGGGTCGCCACGCAGGCCGACGATGTGGCGGACGCCGACCTCGTGATAGCGGTCGACGATCTCGTCGATCTCGCCGCGCGAGGCACCGACGCAGGTCAGGTGCGCAGCCGGCAGCAGCGCAGTCTCTTTCAGGATGCGGGAGATGGTCGCGTGGGTGCGTTCGCGCGTCGAGCCGCCGGCGCCATAGGTCACCGACACGAAGTTCGGGTCGAGCGGGGCCAGCCGGTTGATGGTGTCCCAGAGATTCCGCTCCATATCTTCGGTCTTGGGCGGAAAGAACTCGAAGGAGATCGCAGGCCGCTTGGTGGCGAGGTGCCGGTCTTGCCCGGCAGGCGTTGTCAAATCAGTCATCGCACCACTCACTCCAAGCCACTCGCCAACGAACTGGCGGCGGCTATCGGGTCTCACTCGGAAAGGGTAAGATAGGGCAAAGCCAGGTTTCTCGACAGCCCATCGAGGATGGGAAGTAGCCCACTTTTGGCAGAACAATGTCGAATGATGCGATGCAGAGGATAAGGGTGGGAAATACCCGATGGCGCATATTGTGAAATAATATCAGCATTATAGCTCTATTCTGGTCACGGATCAGGTCGACCTGCGGAGGTGGGCAGGATGCATCTGGCGTTACATGGCCCGTATGCATCCCAACATTCGCTCTGCGACCCGGCGCGGCCTCTCCGCCCGCACACGCCAGACCTGCGCTGCTGGCCCATTGCCGCCGCGCGGTCCTCCACTACGTTAACGCGCCATGATCCCGCTTTCAGTCCTCGACCTCTCTGTCGTCACGACAGGCACAAAGCCCGCCGCGGCGCTGCGCAACAGCATCGACCTGGCGCGCCATGTCGACGGACTGGGCTATGTCCGCTACTGGCTGGCCGAGCATCACAACCTTGCCTCGGTCGCGAGCCCGGCGCCCGACGTGATGATCGGACAGATCGCTGCGGTGACGAAACACATCCGGGTCGGCTCCGGCGGCGTGATGCTGCCGAACCACGCACCGCTGGTGGTGGCCGAGCGCTTCAAGATGCTGGAGGCATTGTTTCCCGGCCGCATCGACCTCGGCCTCGGCCGCGCCCCCGGTACTGATGGCGCTACGGCCTTTGCCCTCAGAAGCCGGCTCGACCGCCGCGAGGGCGACGATTTCCTGGAGCGGCTGCACGAATTGATCCTGTGGGAGACCCGCGAATTCCCCTCGGGCCATCCCTACCACAACGTCGTCGCGATGCCTGACGACAGTCCGCTGCCGCCGATCTGGCTGCTCGGCTCCAGCGATTATTCCTCGGAGCTTGCCGCGCAAGTCGGCATGGGATTCGCGTTCGCGCATCATTTCGCGTCTCACGACGCGATCGACGCGATCGTGCACTACCGCAACCGCTTCCAGCCCTCGGCCTGGCGCGCGACCCCGCATGCGATCCTCGCGGTCGCCGTCATCACGGCGGATACCGACGAAGAGGCCGAAAAGCTCGCCTCGTCTTTGACCTCAACCGCCTGCGCCGCGACCGCGGTCAATATCTGCCGCTGCCGAGCGTCGAGGAAGCGCTGGCCTACCCCTATACGGATTCCGAGCGTGTCTCGATCGCGCGCAACCGCTCGCGCCTGTTCGTCGGCAATCCGGCGACGGTGCAGAAGAAGCTTCGGCTGCTGATGGAGGCGAGCAAGCCGGACGAGTTGATGGTGATCACGGCCGTGTACGATCACGAGGCGCGCAAGAGGTCGTATTCGCTGCTCGCGGAGGCGTTCGGGTCGGCGAAGCAGCCTACTTAAGTCCCGACGCGCGGTTCGCGGGACTAGTCCTGTTGCGTCTCGCTGAACGTCGCGCGGAACGGGTGGCCGGGATACACGCCGACGATGCGGAATTCGCGCGAGAAGAATTTGAGCTCCTCGATCGCAAACGCAAGGCCCTTGTCATCAGGGTGGCCGTCGACGTCAGCATAAAACTGCGTGGCGAAGAAATTGCCGTCGACCATATAGCTCTCGAGCTTGGTCATGTTGACGCCGTTGGTGGCAAAGCCGCCGAGCGCCTTGTAGAGCGCGGCGGGGAGGTTGCGCACGCGAAATACAAAAGTGGTGACCAGCGGGCCCGACCCTTGTGCCGCCCATTTCGGCTCGCGCGCCAGCACCACGAAGCGCGTGGTGTTGTGGGCCTCGTCCTCGATATCCTCGGCAAGAATGTCGAGGCCGTAGATCTGCGCGGCCAGCCGCGAAGCGATCGCGGCGACGGTCTTGTCCTTGCGCTCGGAAATGTCGCGGGCGCTGCCGGCAGTGTCGGCGTGAACGATGCCCTTGATGCCGAGCTTGCGGATGATGCGACGGCACTGGCCGAGCGCATGCACATGGCTCTCGACAGACTTGATGTCGGATAGCTTCGCGCCTTTCACCGCCATCAATTGATGGCGGACCGGCAGGAACCATTCGCCGATGATGAAGAGGCCCGAGGCCGGAAGCAGATGATGGATGTCGGCGACGCGGCCTGCGACCGAATTCTCGATCGGGATCATGCCGAGATCGGCTTCCCCCGAGGAGATCGCCGACAGCGCATCCTCGAAGGTGGCGCAGGGCATCGGCTCGGCGTCGGGATAGGCCTCGACAATGGCGATATGGGAATTGGCGCCAGGTTCGCCCTGGAATGCGATTTTCAGCTTGCTCATGACGGGCCTTGTAGCAGCGGCTCAGGATTTGGAAAGGATGCCGCGGGCGGTCTCGAGATCCGCCGGCGTGTCGACGCCTCGGGGCACGGTGTCGACGATGGTGAAGTCGATCCGCATCCCGGCCTCCAGCGCCCGCAGCTGCTCGAGCCTCTCCTGCAACTCGAGCGGCGAGGGCGGCAGCGAAACGTACCGCTCCAGCGCGGCGCGGCGATAGGCATAGAGGCCGATATGGTGGTAGCGCGGTCCGTCGCCGGTCGGGGCGGTGGCGCGGGTGAAATAAAGGGCGCGCATCCGCTTGCCCCCGAGCGAGGTTCCGATCGCCTTCACGACGCTGGGCGCGAGGTCCTCCTCCTCGGTGTGGATCTGCGAGGCCAGCGTGGCGATGTCCACGGCCGGGTCTTGCAGCGGCGGCAGCACCTCGCGAATGTTGTCGATCGTGATCGTCGGGAAGTCGCCCTGGAGATTGACCACGAGCTCGGCCTTGGCGTCCGGATCGAGCTTCTGCATCGCCTCATGGATGCGGTCGGAGCCGGACGGATGCTCCGCTCGGGTCATCACCGCTTCGCCGCCATGGGCGGTCACGACCGCGGCGATTTCTGCCGTGTCGGTTGCCACCGCGACCCGGCCGATGCCGGCGGCCTGGGCGCGCCGCATCACGTGCACGATCATCGGCAGGCCCGCGATATCGGCGAGCGGCTTGCCGGGCAGGCGGGTTGCGGCCATGCGGGCCGGGATCAGCACCAGGATGCGGGGATCGGTCATTGGTTCAAGGGCTTGGGTTCAAGGGCTTGAGTTCAAGGGCCTGAAGCGGGGCGTTTTCCGCACCGAGAAATGGGGTGGGGATGGGCCGAAAGCCGGGTCGCTTATACGGGTTGCCAGACCCCGGGCAAACCGATATCTGAATGGCAAAACTCGGGGAAACAATAAGGAACGTTTGATTCTCCCGAGGCTCGTCCCGGCGGCCGCCCGGCCGCTATTTCGTTCTTGCGGTGTGGGGCCTAGCCGGAAATGGACTCTTTCGAACTGAACAAGATCCTCGGTGCCGTGCTCGGCACCTGTCTCGTTTTGCTGGTGACGAGCTTCACCGCGCAGGCGCTGTTCTCGCCAAAAATGCCGGAAAAGCCGGGCTTCGAGATCGCCGTGAAGGAAGAAGCGGGCGACAAGGGCGGCGCTCCGGCCGCCGCAGCTCCGTCCGAGCCGATCGAAAAGCTGCTCCAGACCGCCTCCGTCGAGAAGGGCGCGTCCGCCGCCAAGAAGTGCCAGGCCTGCCACACGTTCGAGAAGGGCGGTCCGAATCGCGTCGGTCCGAACCTCTACGGCATCGTCGGTGACCATCGTGGCGAAGACCGCGGCGGCTTCAACTTCTCGGCTGCGATGAAGGCCAAGGGCGGCACCTGGACCATCGACGACCTCAACAAGTTCATTGCCAATCCGAAGGGCTTCATCCCGGGCACCGCGATGGGCTTCGCCGGTATCCCGAAGGACAGCGAGCGCGCCGACGTCATCGCCTACCTGAACAGCCTCTCCGACAGCCCGAAGCCGCTCCCGACCGCGGCGAAATAAGGCTCTTCAGTCTTCATCTCGGATGTACGGCCAGGCTGAAAAGCCTGGCCGTTTCCATATCTGGGCCTCGCGGCGTTGTTATCGGGGCGTTTCGCCGCAGCGAGGCGCCCGGCGGGGCTTCCAAGATTAGGAAAAAGCAACATATTCGGTCGAAACCTCGCCTATATTGAGAACTTAAAGGGGTAACCTCCTTCAAGACTGGGATGTTGATTTGGCCATTACCCGACGCGATCTCTTGCTCACTGGCGCCGCAGTCGCTGCGCTTCCCGCCCTCGGTTCCGCAGCCGGCGTTTCCGTCTTCGGCGCGGCTGAGGCGCAATCGGCGGGTGAGCTACCCTGGCGGCATGCTTTGTCGCTGTTTGGCGACATCAAGTACCCCACCGATTTCAAGCGCTTCGATTACGTCAATCCGGATGCGCCAAAGGGCGGCGTCGCCCGGCTAATCTCTATTGGCACATACGACAATTTCAACATTGCGGTTGCCGGCATCAAGGGCTCGCTCGCGCCCGCCGCGGCGCTGATCTACGAAACGCTGATGACGCGTGCCCAGGACGAGGTCGCCACCGAATATGGCGAGCTCGCCGAATCCGCGCAGCACCCCGACGATTTTTCCTGGGTGACCTACCGCTTGCGGAAAGAAGCGCGCTGGCACGATGGCAAGCCGGTAACGCCGGAGGACGTGATCTTCTCGCTGGAGACGCTGAAGAAGCAGTCTCCGATGTACGCGTCCTATTATCGTCACGTCACCAAGGCCGAGAAGAGTGGTGAGCGCGAAGTCAAGTTCACCTTCGATGCGCCGGGCAACCGCGAATTGCCGACCATCGTGGGCGAGCTCACGGTGCTGCCGAAGCATTGGTGGAAGGCACCGATGCGCAAGGCCGCAAGCGCGATGTCGGCGCGACCACGCTGGAGCCGCCGCTCGGCTCAGGTGCCTACAAGATCAAGGAATTCGTCGCAGGACGCTCGATCAAGCTCGAGCGGGTGAAGGACTATTGGGGCGCCAATGTCCCGAGCCAGATCGGCACCAACAATTTCGACGAATTGCGCTTCGAGTTCTTTCGCGACAACCTCGTCGCGCTGGAGGCCTTCAAGGCGGATCAGGCCGACTGGATTGCGGAAAACTCCGCCAAGCAGTGGGCCACGGCCTACGACTTTCCGGCGGTGACCGAGAAGCGAGTGATCAAGGAGGAATTCCCGATCAACGATTCCGGGCGCATGCAGGCCTTCGTCTTCAACATTCGCCGCGATCAGTTCAAGGACGCGCGGCTGCGCCGGGCTTTCAACTATGCCTTCGACTTCGAGGAGATGAACAAGCAGCTCTTCTACGGGCAGTACAAGCGCATCGGCAGCTATTTCGAGGGGACTGACCTTGCTTCCTCCGGCCTGCCGCAAGGGCGGGAGCTGGAGATTCTTCAAACCGTGAAGGACAAGGTGCCGCCGGAGGTCTTCACCACGGCCTACCAGAATCCGGTCGGCGGCAATCCTGAGGCTGTGCGCGCCAATCTGCGCGAGGCGGCAAAGCTTTTGAAGGAAGCCGGATTCGAGGTGCGCGACCACAAGCTGGTAGATAGCTCCGGCAAGCCGCTCACGGTCGAGATCCTGGTGCAAGATCCGTCGTCGGAACGCATCGCGCTGTTCTACAAGCCGTCGCTGGAGCGGATCGGCGTCAGCGCCTCGATCCGCGTCGTCGACGATGCGCAATACCAGAACAGGCTGCGCAGCTTCGACTTCGACATGATCATCGATCAATGGGGCGAGTCGCTCTCGCCCGGCAACGAGCAGCGCGAGTTCTGGGGCTCGCAGGCCGCCGACATGCCGGGTGCGCGCAACACCATCGGCATCAAGAATCCCGCGGTCGATGCCCTGATCGAGAAGGTGATCTACGCCAAGGACCGGGGCGAGCTGGTCGCGGCGACCCATGCGCTCGACCGCGTGCTGTTGTGGAATTTCTACCTCGTGCCGCAATTCACCTACGGCTTCTCGCGCTACGCCCGTTGGGACCGATTCAGCCATGCCGAGCCGTTGCCGAAATATGGCCGCTCCGGCCTGCCGACGCTGTGGTGGTACGATGCAGAGAAGGCGGCACGCATCGGAAAACGCTCTTGAGGAAGCAATTGCGCATGGCGCAGCTTTCACGCCGGCATGTATTGGCTTTGGGCGCCGGTGGCGCGCTTAGTGCTGTCGCATTCCGCAACGCGGCGGCGTCCGAGGGGCCTGTCGAAGCTCACGGCATCTCGGCGTTCGGCGATCTCAAATATCCCGTCGACTTCCACCATTTCGGCTACGTCAATGTCGAGGCGCCAAAGGGCGGCGCGTTCTCGCTCATCCCTTCGGTGCGGGCCTACAATCAGTCCTATTTCACGTTCTCTTCGCTCAACGCCTACATCCTGAAGGGTGAGGGTGCGCAGGGCATGGACATGACTTTCGCGCCGTTGATGGCGCGCGCCAATGACGAGCCCGACGCGATGTACGGCCTTGCGGCGAAATCGGTGCGGATCTCGCCCGACAAGCTGACCTACACCTTCACGATGCGCCCCGAGGCCCGCTTCCACGACGGCTCCAGGCTGACTGCACATGACGTCGCGTTCTCGCTGAATACGCTGAAGGAGAAGGGTCATCCGCTGATCGTGGTGCAACTTCGCGATTTCGCGAAGGCCGAGGCGCTGGACGACGCCACCGTGGCCGTCACCTTCGCGCCGAACCGCGCGCGCGACGTGCCGCTCTATGTCGCGAGCCTGCCGATCTTCTCGAAAGCCTATTACGGCACGCGCGCCTTCGATGAATCGACGCTCGATACGCCGGTGGGCTCCGGGCCGTACAAGGTCGGCAGGTTCGAGGTCAACCGCTACATCGAATATGAGCGCGTCAAGGACTGGTGGGGCGCCGACCTGCCGGTCTGCCGCGGCAGCTATAATTTCGACACGGTGCGCTACGAATTCTACCGCGACCGCGATGTCGCCTTCGAAGGCTTCACCGGCAAGAACTATCTGTTCCGCGAGGAGCTCACGGCGCGCATCTGGGCCACACGTTATGATTTCCCGGCGATGAAGGACGGTCGCGTCAAGCGCGAGCAGCTGCCGGACGAGACCCCGTCGGGCGCACAGGGCTGGTTTATCAATCTTCGTCGCAACAAGTTCAGCGATCCGCGGGTACGGGAGGCGCTGATCTACGCGTTCGATTTCGAATGGACCAACAAGTCGATCATGTACGGCGCCTATGCGCGCACCCACTCGCCGTTCCAGAACTCCGACATGATGGTATCCGGGCCGCCTTCGCCGGAAGAGCTCGCATTGCTGGAGCCCTTTCGTGGCAAAGTACCCGACGAGGTATTCGGCCAGCCCTTCGTGCCGCCGGTGTCGGACGGCTCCGGCCAGGACCGGGCTCTGCTGCGCAAGGCGGGCGAGCTGCTCAACGAAGCCGGCTACGTCATCAAGGACCGCAAGCGGGTGCTGCCCAATGGTGAGCCCTTCACGATCGAGTTCCTGAACGATGAGCAGTCGATCCAGCCGCATCACGGGCCTTACCTGAAGAACCTCGCGACGCTCGGCATCGACGCGACGTTCCGCCTGGTCGACGCCGTGCAGTACCGCGCGCGGCTCGAGGATTTCGATTTCGACATGACGATCGAGCGCTTCTCGATGTCGGCGACGCCCGGCGATGCCATGCGGGCGTTCTTCTCCTCGCAAGCTGCCAAGACCAAAGGCTCGTACAACCTCGCCGGCATCTCCGATCCTGTCATCGACGCGCTGATCGAGAAGATCATTGCCGCCCAGACCCGAGCAGAGCTGACCACGGCCTGCCGGGCCTTCGACCGCGTATTCCGCGCCGGGCGCTATTGGGTACCGCAATGGTATGCGAACTTCCATCGCGTGGCCTATTGGGACCAGTTCAGCCATCCCGACAAGCCGCCGAAATATGCGCAAGGCGTCGGTGCGCCTGAGAACTGGTGGTACGACGCCGCCAAGGCAGCCAAGCTCGAGCAGGCGAAATAATCATGAGCGCCTATATCGCCCGCCGAATCCTGCTAATGATTCCGACATTGCTCGGAATCCTGTTCGTCTCCTTCGTCGTCGTGCAGTTCGCGCCGGGCGGTCCGGTCGAGCGCGTGATCGCTCAGCTGTCGGGCGCCGATACCGGCGGCAGCTCCCGCATCTCCGGCGGTGGCGACTTTGCGCAACGGGCGCCCGGACAGCTGGGCGCCGGCGGCGATGCCATCAACTCGAAATACCGGGGTGCGCAGGGGCTCGACCCCGACTTCATCAAGAAGCTGGAGAAGCAATTCGGCTTCGACAAGCCGGCACCGGAGCGCTTCGCGCTGATGGTGTGGAATTTCGCCCGCTTCGATTTCGGCAACAGCTATTTCCGCGATGTCAGCGTGCTCCAGCTGATCAAGGAAAAGCTGCCGGTCTCGATCTCGCTCGGCATCTGGCTGACATTCCTGACCTACCTGATCTCGATTCCGCTCGGCATCCGCAAAGCGGTCAAGGACGGAACGCGGTTCGACACCTGGACGTCGACCGTGCTGGTGCTCGGCTACGCAATTCCCGGCTTCCTGTTCGCGATCCTCCTGATCATCCTGTTTGCCGGCGGCTCGTTCTTCAACTGGTTCCCACTGCGCGGGCTGACGTCGGACGGCTGGTCGCAATTTCCCTGGTACTGGAAGATCATCGACTACTTCTGGCATTTGACACTGCCTCTGATCGCGATGGGGCTCGGCGCGTTCACCACCATGACGTTCCTGACCAAGAACTCGTTTCTCGATGAAATTCGCAAGCAATACGTAATGACTGCGCGCGCGAAGGGCTGCAGTGAGAACCGGGTGCTCTATGGCCACGTCTTCCGCAACGCGATGCTCATCGTCATCGCAGGCTTTCCCAGCACCTTCATCCACGCCTTCTTCTCGGGCTCGCTTCTGATCGAGACTATCTTCTCGCTGGACGGGTTGGGGCTGCTCAGTTTCGAAAGCGTTCTCAACCGCGACTACCCCGTGGTGTTCGGCACGCTCTTTATCTTTTCGCTCGTCGGCCTCGTGGTCAACCTCATCTCGGACATAACCTACATGTGGATCGACCCGCGGATCGATTTCGAGGCGCGGGAAGTCTGATGACGCTGGCTGCTCCCACCCCGATCGAAACCACCGCGAAGTCGCCGCTCGGCACGGCCGTGCCGATCACGCGCAAGCCGTTCGCGCCATCGCCGCTCAACAGACGGCGCTGGGATAATTTCAAGGCGAACCGGCGCGGCTACTGGTCGTTCTGGATCTTCATGGTCCTTTTCGTTGTGTCCCTGTTCGCCGAGCTGATCGCCAATGATCGGCCGTTCCTCGTCAAATATGACGGCCATCTCTACTGGCCGGCCTTCGTCACCTATTCCGAGACGACCTTCGGCGGCGACTTCGAAACGGCGGCCGACTACCGCGATCCCTATTTGCAGAAGCTGATCAAGGACAAGGGCGGCAGCATCGTCTGGCCGCTGATCCGCTACTCCTACGACACCCACAATCTCGATCTGCCGACGCCGGCGCCGTCGCCGCCAACCTGGATGTTGACGGAGGCGCAATGCAAGCCCGTGGTCGAGAAGAAGGGCCTCAAAAGTTGCCGCGACCTCGAATACAACTGGCTCGGCACCGACGATCAGGGCCGCGACGTGGTGGCGCGGCTGATCTACGGCTTCCGCATCTCGGTGCTGTTCGGCCTCTGCCTGACCATCGTTTCCTCCGTGATCGGCATCGCCGCCGGCGCGGTGCAGGGCTATTTCGGCGGCTGGATCGACCTGTTGTTCCAGCGTTTCATCGAGATATGGACTGCGATCCCGTCGCTCTATCTGCTGCTCATCCTCTCGTCGGTACTGGTGCCCGGTTTCTTCGTGCTGCTTGGCATTCTGCTGTTGTTTTCCTGGGTGTCGCTGGTCGGGCTCGTGCGCGCGGAGTTTTTGCGCGGGCGCAATTTCGAGTACATCCAGGCGGCACGCGCGCTCGGAGTGTCGAGCTCCGTGATCATGTTCAAGCATTTGCTGCCGAACGCGATGGTCGCGACCATGACGTTCCTGCCGTTCATCGTGTCGAGTTCGGTGATGACACTGACCGCGCTCGACTTCCTCGGGTTCGGGCTGCCGCCCGGCTCGCCGTCGCTCGGCGAGTTGCTGTCGCAGGGCAAGTCCAACGTGCAGGCGCCTTGGCTCGGTTTCTCCGGCTTCTTCTCGGTCGCGATCATGCTCTCGCTGCTGATCTTCATTGGCGAAGCCGTGCGCGACGCCTTCGATCCGCGCAAGACGTTCAAGTGAGGGCATGATGGACGCGATCAACCAGCCCCTGCTTGCCGTGCGCGACCTCTCGGTCGCCTTCCACCAGGGCGGCAACACGACGCTTGCGGTCGACAAGGTCTCGTTCCAGATCAAGCGCGGCGAATGCGTCGCGCTGGTCGGCGAATCCGGGTCCGGCAAGTCGGTCAGCGCGCTCTCGATCCTGAAGCTGCTGCCCTATCCCAGCGCTTCGCATCCCTCGGGCAGCATCCGCTTCAAGGGGCAGGAACTGATCGACCAGACCGAGCGAGAGATGCGAGAGATCCGCGGCAGCGACATCTCCATCATCTTCCAGGAGCCGATGACCTCGCTCAATCCGCTGCACACGATCGAGGCGCAGATCGGCGAGATCATCCAGCTGCACAATCCGACCAGCAACGCGCGGGCGCGCGAGCGGACGCTCGAACTGCTGACGCAGGTCGGCATTCCCGAGCCGGAGACGCGGCTGAACAGCTATCCGCACCAGCTCTCCGGCGGCCAGCGCCAGCGCGTGATGATCGCGATGGCCCTCGCCAACGAGCCGGATTTGCTGATCGCGGACGAGCCGACCACGGCGCTTGACGTCACCGTGCAGGCGCAGATCCTGACGCTGCTCGCCGAAATCCGTGCGCGGCTCGGCATGAGCCTGCTCTTCATCACCCACGATCTCGGCATCGTGCGCCGCATCGCCGATACCGTCTGTGTCATGAAGAGCGGCGAGATCGTCGAGCAGGGGCCGGTCGAGCAGGTCTTCAGGACTCCCAAGCATCCTTATACGCGCGATCTGCTCGCAGCCGAGCCGAAGCCGGATCCGGCGCCACCGCAGCCGGATGCGCCGGTGGTGATGTCGGCCGATGATCTCAAGGTGTGGTTTCCGATCAAGCGCGGCCTGATGCGTAAGACGGTCGGCCACATCAAGGCGGTCGACGGCGTCAGCGTTGCCGTGCGCAAGGGCGAGACGCTGGGGATCGTCGGCGAATCCGGCTCGGGCAAGACCACGCTGGGGCTGGCGCTGATGCGGTTGATCTCCTCGAACGGCCGTATCGTGTTCCTGGGGAAAGACATCCAGGGTTTGCGCTTCAAGGAGATGCGGCCGTTCCGGCGCGACATGCAGATCGTGTTCCAGGATCCGTTCGGCTCGCTCAGCCCGCGCATGTCGGTCGCCGACATCATCGCCGAAGGCCTCTCCGTGCATCAACCAAAGCTGTCGCGCGACGAGCGCGAGGCGCGCGTCGTCAAGGCGCTGGAGGATGTCGGGTTGAAGCCGGACACCCGCTACCGCTATCCGCATGAATTCTCCGGCGGCCAGCGCCAGCGCATCAGCATCGCGCGCGCGGTGGTGCTGGAGCCGGATTTCGTCGTGCTGGACGAGCCGACCAGCGCCCTCGACATGCTCATTCAGGCGCAGATGGTCGATCTGCTGCGTGAATTGCAGCGCAGGCGCGATCTCACCTACATGTTCATCTCGCACGATCTGCGCGTCGTCGCCTCGCTCGCAAGCCATCTCATCGTGATGCGCGGCGGCAAGGTGGTCGAGGAAGGCCAGGCGGCCGAGCTGTTCAAGTCACCGAAGACGGACTACACGCGCGCGCTGTTCGCGGCGGCGTTCCGGCTGGAGACGGAAGGAAACGGATCGGTGGCGACGTAGGTCTCGTCAGAGCCGCTTGATCGCGACGATCTCGCTGCCCGCTTGCTTGATCCGCGCGATCGCCGGCGCGATGGCTTCGACGACCGTCGCCATATGGTGCGCATTGGCGTGAACCATGGTGCTGCCGTCGCGGACGATGGCGACGTGGCCCTTCCAGAAGATCAGATCGCCGCGTTGCAGCTTGCTGGCCTCGTGCGGCTCCAGCTCGCGGCCGAGTCCGGTCTGCTGCATGTCGCTGTCGCGCGGACATCCGATGCCGGCTGCCGTCAGCGACACCTGCACCAGGCCGGAACAATCGATGCCAAGGCTGCTCTTGCCGCCCCAGAGATAGGGTGTGCCGACGAAGCGCTCGGCGACGGCGACAAAGTCCGGCTCGCTATGATCGAGCGGGACGAGATGTGTCTTCGGCAGGAATGTCCCGTCGCGCGTCACGGCGAAGCTGCTGTCCTCGCGCGAAATCGCGATCTTTGAGCCCAGGACCAGCGTATCGACCGGCGGCAGCTTGATCGAGGGCCCGGGAAGGCAAAGGTTCGGAGCGCACCAACCTTGTGCGTGGGCGCGGCGGTCGGCTTCATCAGCGCCGCATCGGGAAGCCAGCCGACATAGCCGTCGCCATTGAGCTGGCCCCAGGCCCAGCCTTCGCCATTGCGATCATAGACCGTGACGCGCTCGCCGCGCAGCGCTTCCGTCATCAACATCGCGTTCGATGACGGCTGCTCGCGCACGGCTGCGATCGGCGCGATCACCTCGAATTCCTCGCCGGTGACGAAGCGTTTCGCCTGCACCTTGCCTTTGAGATATTTGGCGGCGAGGTCGCCCCGCGCCGGCGTCAGCCTTGGATCGTGTCCTGGATCACGCATAGCGCTCGCTCAGCAACGTGTAGATGGCGCGCGCGGCCTGGCACTCGCCGCCTTCGGGACGCGCCGGCTTCGCCGACGGCGTCCAGCCATAAATATCGACGTGAAGCCAGCTTTTGGCATGCTCGACGAAGCGTTGCAGGAACAGCGCGCAGGTGATCGAGCCGGCAAAGCCGCCGGACGGCGCGTTGGTGATGGTAGCGGTCTTGGAGTCCAGCCAGGCATCGTAGGGCGGCCACAGCGGCATGCGCCACAAGGGATCGTTCTCCTTCACCGCGCAGCGCGCGACGTCGGAGGCCAGCGTCTCATCGTTGGTGTAAAAGGGCGGTAAATCCGGTCCCAGCGCGAC
Source organism: Bradyrhizobium sp. RDM12 (assembly GCF_051917485.1). Lineage (NCBI taxonomy): Bacteria > Pseudomonadati > Pseudomonadota > Alphaproteobacteria > Hyphomicrobiales > Nitrobacteraceae > Bradyrhizobium > Bradyrhizobium sp. RDM12. The sequence continues at coordinate 146,372 of NZ_CM133064.1, read as the reverse complement.
GCGCGCGGCGCCGGTCAGCGTGCCCAGATCGATCAGCAGCTCGGGTCTCTCCTCGTCGGCCAGCGCCAGCGCGTCGGCTAGCACCAGGCGTCCTTCCGCGTCAGTATTGCCGATCTCGACGGTGATGCCCTTGCGGGAGGTGAAGATGTCGAGCGGGCGGAAGGCGTTGCCGGAGACCGCGTTCTCGACCGCGGGAATCAGCACGCGCAGACGCACCTTCAGCTTCGCATCCATCACCATGCGCGCCAGCGCCAGCACGTTGGCCGCGCCGCCCATGTCCTTCTTCATGATCAGCATGCCGCTCGACGGCTTCAGATCGAGCCCGCCGGTGTCGAAGCAGACGCCCTTGCCGACCAGCGTCACCTTGGGATGGCTGCGATCTCCCCAGGTGATGTCGATCAGCCGCGGCGCACGGTCCGAGGCCATGCCGACGGCGTGGATCAGCGGAAAGCTCGTTTTGAGATCCTCGCCGATGGTGCAGGCGTAGCTTGCGCCGAACTCGGCGGCGAGCTCTTGCGCGGCCGCGGCCAGTTGCTCCGGTCCCATGTCGTTGGAGGGCGTGTTGATGAGATCGCGCGCCAGCATCGCGGCATCCGCCATGCGGTTGATCTCGGCAGGGTCGACGCCGTCAGGCGGCACCAACCGGACGTCGGGTTTGTCGGCCTTGCGGTAACGGGCAAAGCGGTAGCTGCCGAGCGCGAAGGCGAGCGCCGCCAGTCGTGCATCGTGCGGTGCATTGGCAAAGCGATAGGTGCCCCGCGGCAGCAGGCCGGGCAATGCGCCCGGCCGGAACGCATCGTGCGATCTGGCACCATCGTCCTCGAGCCCAAACAGCACATGCGCAATCGTGCCGTCGGGCGCGGGCAGCGCGAGATAGCCACCCGGCTTGGCGGCAAAGGCGCTCGCGGTGGCGAACCGGCCTTGCGTCGGCGGCAGCGTCTCGCGCACGGCATCCCAGCTCGATTTGGTGACGAAGGTGATCGGTATGGCAGTCGTGGACGTCTCGAAGACGGATGGCATTGGCGGGTCCGCGGGGTCATTCGGCTGCAGGAGACTTCGCAGAGTTTTGCGGTGGCTGCAATCGGCTTTGCGGTCACCGTTCAGCGAACTGCTACTAGTAGGGAAGGAGCCATGCTAGGGTTCCGGGCGACAGTCGCCAGATGCGCAGAGAACGCCGGCGAGCGTAGACGAAGCGTGCCGGGAGGAGTGCAATGGAATTTGTCTGGGGCGTGATCACATTCATTGGCCAGGCTATCGAGGCTGCCTTTGGCTATGTCGAGCATCACCATTGGGTGTTCGCGTTTCTCGCCGGCGGCTACGTTTTCTATCTTCATGACCGGTCGGTTCATGCGCGGTTCGATGCGCTCGACAAGCGCATTGACGAAATCCGCAAACGTCTCGCCATCGAATATTGATCGTCCGAGCGAACCCATCCGCCGATTGCGCTCGCATGTCGAGTTGAGAAACTCGGTTCACGAACAAGTTGCGCAGGGCTTTGCCAACGCTGCGGTTGATGTCGATCCGGGTTGATATCTGACGGCAGCATTCGCCGAAGGATTTCTCTCAATTGTTTGGGCGACGCAGCATTCGTAATGAGCGGCGCAAATGGGTAGGTCGATGAAGCTGCTCGGCCTCGATCTAGGCGTTGGCGGCGAGATGCCGCCACATCGCGGCGGTGTTCCGCGTTAACCGGCCATTAGGGTTAACAGTCTATTGCTGGCGCGTTCGGCTCGATCAATCGGCTCGAGAGTCAAAGCGTCATGCGTCAATGGTTCCGTCCTGCCCGGCTTCTTGCCTCCGCCTCGCTGATCGTGCTGGCGGCCGCGAGCCTTGGTGGCTGTACGGCAATGTCAAAACTCTCCGATGTGACCGGCTCGATCGGTCCAAGGGCGGAAGCCGCCCCGGTCGATCCGGCGCGCGCCATCGAGACCTATAGCGAGCGCTACCGCGCCAACCCCAAGGACCCCGACGCGGCGCTGGCCTATGGCCAGGCCCTGCGTGCCAACGGCCAGCGCGCCCAGGCCGCCGCCGTGCTCGAACAGGCGACCATCGCCAATCCCGGCAACAAGCCGCTGCTTGCCCAATACGGCCGCGCGCTCGCCGACAACGGTAATTTCCAGCAGGCTTTCGACGTGCTGTCCAGGGCGCATTCGCCCGACAATCCGGACTGGCGCCTGCTCTCGGTGCAGGGCACCGCGCTCGATCAGATGGGCCGTCACGACGAGGCGCGCGCTTATTATGCGAGCGCGCTGAAGATTGCGCCGGGCGATCCCGGCGTGCTCTCCAACCTCGGCCTGTCCTATATGCTGTCGAGAGACCTGCCCAAGGCGGAAGAGGCGCTGCGGCAAGCCTACGCTTCGCCGCGTGCGAGCTCCCGCGTGCGGCAGAATCTCGGCCTGGTGGTCGGCCTCGAGGGCCGCTTCGCCGAGGCCGAGACCATCGTGAAGGCGGACCTGCCGCCGGACCAGGCCGCGGCCAACGTCGCGTATCTCAAGGAAATGCTGAACCGCAACGACGGCCCGCGCGGTGCGCCGAAGCGGACGCCGGTTGCTTCGCTCAGCCAGCCCGACTGATCAGACCCGATCTTCCGACGATGAAATCGGCTGCGGACCGCGTGCGGTTCGCAATCTCCGGCGTCAGTGCAGCTCGGAGATCTTGATACCGGTCGGTCCGAGAATGACGACGAACAGCACTGGCAGGAAGAACAGGATCATCGGCACCGTCAGCTTTGGCGGCAGTGCGGCGGCCTTCTTCTCGGCTTCGTTCATGCGCATGTCGCGATTCTCCTGCGCCATGACGCGCAGGGATTGGCCGAGCGGGGTGCCGTAGCGTTCCGCCTGCTGAAGTGCCAGACACACCGATTTGACGCCTTCGAGCCCGGTGCGCTTCGCCAGGTTTTCGTAAGCCACCTTACGGTCCTGCAAATAGGACAGCTCGGCCGTGGTCAGCGTGAATTCCTCCGACAGCGCGATCGATTGGCCGACGATTTCGGTCGCGACCTTGCGGAACGCCATTTCCACCGACATGCCGGATTCGATGCAAATCAGCAGCAGATCGAGTGCATCGGGGAAGGCGCGCTTGATCGAGAGCTGGCGCTTGGAGATCGCGTTCTTGAGGAACAGCATCGGCGCCTGGAGGCCGGCATAGGCCGCGCCGACGCACATGCCGATCTTGACCGGCATCGACTTCTCCATGTGCGCGATCAGGAACACGTAGACGACCGAGCCGACGAACAGCACGAGCGGAGCCACCATGCGAGCGAACAGGAATGTGATGTAAGGCGCCTGGCCGCGATAGCCCGCCATGATGAGCTTGTCGCGCGCCGCTTCCTGCGCCAGCCATTTGGTGAGGTTGAAGTCCTCGACGACCCTGGAGACGAGTTGCTTTGGCGTCTGGCGCAGCGAGACCTTTTCGCTCTTGTTGAGGCGTTCGCGCTCGCGCTGCCGGATTCGCTCGCGCTCGCTCGCCACCGCCTTCATGCGCTTGGAGAGGCCTTCACCGGCGAACAGCGGCATCACCAGCGTATACACGGTGGCGCTGGCGGCGATGGCCGCCAGCAGCATGGTCATGAAGTGAACGTCGTGCAGCTTTGTGACGAGTAAATCGACCATACGGCACCATCAGAAATCGAAGTTGATCATCTTCTTCATCACCATGATGCCGATCGACATCCAGACGACGCAGCCGACCAGCATGAGCTGGCCGGTGGGATGGGTCCACAGCAGCGAGATGTAGCCGGGCGTGGAGAGATAGACGAGGAACATCACGATCGGCGGCAACGAGCCGATGATGCCGGCCGAGGCCTTGGCCTCCATCGACATCGCCTGGATCTTTTCCTTCATCTTCTTGCGGTCGCGCAGCACCTTGGAGAGGTTACCCAGCGCTTCGGAAAGGTTGCCGCCCGACTTCTGCTGGATCGAGATGACGATGCCGAAGAAATTGGCTTCCGGCAGCGGCATGCGGTCGTAGAGGCGCGCGCAAGCCTCGCCGAGCGGCATGCCGATCGCCTGCGTCTCGATGATGGCCAGGAACTCGCCGCGCAGCGGCTCCGGCGAGTCGGCCGCCACGACCTTGATGGATTCGAACAGCGGCAAGCCCGCCTTGATACCGCGGACGATGACGTCGACGGCGTCGGGCAGCGCCTTCAGGAACTGGTTTTCGCGGCGCTTCTTCAGGAAGCCCAGGGCCCAGCGCGGCAGGCCGAAGCCGCCGGCAAAGGCAAGACCGACCGCGCCGATCAGACCGCCGCCACCGAACAGCGCGCCGAAGAAGAACACGCCCGCTACGACGGCGGACGCGATCCAGAATTTCTGCGGCGTCCAGTCGAGTCCCGCCTGCGACAGGCGGATGTGGAGTGGAACGCTCTTTTCCCGTGCCCGCCTCGCCTCGAGATCCTTGAGCGAAGTCTCGACTTGCTCGCGGCGCGAGCGCTGGCTCTTTTCAGCCTGCTTGGCCGCGGGGACGTCGGCGCGCCCGATCGAGGCCCGGCGGCTCTCGGCCTTCCGTTCGCCTGACAGCAGCGGATAGAGGAAGACCCAGGCGATGCCGCCGACTGCGGCGGTGGCGAGAAAGGCGAGGGCGAGGACTTGCATGTTCATGGCTGCGTTGACCCGCTCACGTCGTCGGCGCCGATTCCGCGGCGTCGAGCGCAGCGGCAAGGCGTTTCTCTTCGCCGTAATAGCGGGCGCGTTCCCAGAATTTCGGGCGGCCGATGCCGGTCGAGCGGTGCTTGCCTATGATCTTGCCGTTGGCGTCCTCGCCGACCAGGTCGTAGAGGAAGATGTCCTGCGTGATGATGGTATCGCCTTCCATGCCCATCACCTCGGTGATGTGGGTGATGCGGCGCGAACCGTCGCGCAGGCGCGCGGCCTGGACGATGACGTCGATCGAAGCGCAGATCATCTCGCGAATGGTGCGCGAGGGCAGGGAGAAGCCGCCCATCGTGATCATGGATCCGCAGCGTGACAGCGCTTCGCGCGGATTGTTGGCGTGCAGCGTTCCCATCGAGCCGTCATGGCCGGTGTTCATGGCCTGGAGGAGGTCGAAGGCCTCCGGGCCGCGGACTTCGCCGACGATGATGCGTTCAGGACGCATACGCAAACAGTTGCGCACCAGCTCGCGCATGGTGACCTGGCCTTCGCCCTCGATGTTGGGCGGCCTGGTTTCGAGCCGCACCACGTGGGGCTGCTGGAGCTGAAGTTCGGCTGCGTCTTCGCAGGTGATGACGCGCTCGTCGTGCTCGATGTAGTTGGTCAGGCAGTTGAGCAGTGTGGTCTTGCCCGAGCCGGTACCGCCGGAGATCAGCACGTTGCAGCGGACGCGTCCGATGATCTGGAGGATTTCCGCGCCTTCCGGCGAGATCGCGCCGAACTTGACCAGCTGATCCAGCGTCAGCTTGTCCTTTTTGAATTTACGAATGGTGAGCGCGGGGCCGTCGATCGCCAGCGGTGGCACGATGGCGTTGACGCGGGAGCCGTCGGCGAGGCGCGCGTCGCAGATCGGCGAGGATTCGTCGACGCGCCGGCCGACCTGGCTGACGATGCGTTGGCAGATATTGAGGAGTTGCTGGTTGTCGCGGAAGCGGATGCCGGTTTTCTGGATCTTGCCGCTGACCTCGATGAAGACCGTGCCGGCTCCGTTCACCATGATGTCGGCAATGTCGTCGCGCGCCAGAAGCGGCTCGAGCGGACCATAGCCGAGCACGTCGTTGCAGATGTCGTCGAGCAGCTCTTCCTGCTCGGCGATCGACATCACGATGTTCTTGATCGCGATGATCTCGTTGACGATGTCGCGGATTTCCTCGCGCGCGGATCTGGAATCGAGCTTGGCGAGCTGGGCGAGGTCGATGGCCTCGATCAACGCGCCGAAGATGGTCGCCTTGACCTCGTAATAGTTGTCCGAGCGGCGGGTCTCCATGGCCGGCGCAGGCCGGGAAGGGGCGAGCGGCGGGGAGGCGATGGCCGGCGGGGGCGGCGCGCGCGACACCGTCGGCGCCGGAGCCGAGGCAGGCTCTGGCGACACGGCGCCGGGCTTGGGAGCCCGAAGGTCGGTGTCTGTTCCGCTACGCTTACCGAACACTTAATGACTCCATGGGGCGGCCTATTTTCCCCGCAACTTCTCAATCAGCGGTGAAAGCAAGGACGACTTTTGTTTTTTCGTCTCGCTGCGGCCGGTCAAGCGCTGGGCGATCTGGAGAAACATCTCGATCGACTTGTGGTTGGCGGAGATCTCCGCGATCATCTGGCCGTTGTTGGCGGCCGCCCCGAAGATCTGAGGCTCGAACGCGATCGAGACGACCGGCTGGCTCTCGATCGCCTTGGCGAATTCGCCCGCCGCGATCTCCGGCCGCTTGGGAATGCCGACCTGGTTCAGGCAGTACAGCGGCGGGCGGTCGTTGGGACGCGCGGCCTTCAGAAGATCGAACAGGTTTTTGGTGTTGCGCAGGTTGGCGAGGTCCGGCGCCGCCACGATCAGGATGTCGTCGGCGCCGATCAAAGCGCGCTTGGTCCAGCCCGACCATTGATGCGGGATGTCCAGCACGATGCATGGCATGGTCGCGCGCAGCGTGTCGAACACCGCATCGAAGGCGTCGGTGCCGAAATCATAGACCCGGTCGAGCGTCGCCGGCGCCGCCAGCAGGCTGAGGTGGTCGGTGCATTTCGACAGCAGGCGGTCGATGAAGGCGGTGTCGACGCGATCGGGCGAGAACACGGCGTCCGCGATGCCCTGCGGAGGATCCTGATTGTAGTCGAGCCCGGCGGTGCCGAAGGCGAGGTCGAGATCGGCCACCACGGCGTCCATCGCAAGGTCCCGTGCGATCGCCCAGGCGACGTTGTGGGAGATGGTGGAGGCGCCGACGCCGCCCTTGGCGCCGACCACGGCAATGATGCGGCCGACCGCTTTGGCTTCCGGCGCCGAGAACAGGTTGCAGATCGAGCGGACGACGTCGATCGCACCAACCGGCGCGAGCACGTAGTCGCTGACGCCGCGGCGCACCAGCTCGCGATAGAGCATGACGTCGTTGATGCGGCCGATCACGACCACCCGGGTGCCGGCGTCGCAGACGGTGGCAAGCTGGTCGAGGCCGGCCAGCAAATCGTTGCGGGCGTCGCTCTCGAGCACGATCACGTTCGGCGTCGGTGCGGAGCGATAGGCTTCGATCGCAGCCGCCATGCCGCCCATCTGGATCTTCAGATGGGCCTTGCCGAGACGGCGATCCTCGCCCGCCGATTGCACGGCTGCAGCGGTCTCCACGGTTTCGCAGAAGGCCTGCACCGAGACGCGCGGCGCGGGCGCAATATGCTCGTCGACCGGGGCAGGGCCTCCGGCTGCTCTTCTTGAGTCTGGCGCGCGTAGTTGATCATTTGCCGGTATCGCTGAGTTTGGCCTTATCGGCCTCGGGATAGGCAACGGCCGTCGGAGTTCCCTTGCGATACTTCTCGAGGGCGGCAGTGCGGCGCGCTGTGTAGGCCGGAGTTTCGACCGCGGCTGCTCGAGGTCCGACGGATTGTCGACCATGGCCGCAATGTTGCGCTGATAGGCGCAGCCGTAATTGTAGTAATCCTTGTTCTCGAACCAGCTCTTGTTCTTCATCGAGGGGCCGAGATCCTCCGGCCACAGGCCGCAGGGGCCCGCGACCGCGGCGATCTTGGAGTAGGTCAGCCGGATCGGCGGCAGGAAGCGCTTGTCTTCCGGCTGGTAGGGACGGGCGATGATGCCGCGCGGGGGAACGCCCGCCGCCGCCAGGATCGCCTGAATCTCGCGCATCGATTCCGCCGCCGGGCGCGCATTCGGCGTTCCGGACGGCACATCGATGTGGATGGCGCCGGTGCCCTCCTGCATCCAGGTCGAGGCCAGACCCATCACGTCGGCGCGCTGGGCCGCGGTCAGGCCGCCGCGGGCGTGACCCACGAACACGACGATCGAACGGTTCTGTTCCTCGATCGCGATCGGATGCCGCTGCTTGTAATCGTCGGGAATGGAAGCGGTGGCCACCTCGTCATGCTGGCAGCCGCCGAGCGCGAGCGCGATACCGACGAGCGCGCCACCGAGGCCGGCGGCGCGGTAGCGGGCTTGGGGTCGTGTTTTAATCATATGATGTCCCCGTTCCGCCATCAGTCCGTGATGAAGCCGTAGGTGCCGCGGTAGTTCTTTGCCGGCTCGGTCCGGCCCGGCACGCCATAGATGCGATTGATATTGCCGATCAGTTCGGCCTGCGGATCCGCGGGCGCCGCGAAGCCGTCATCCGGCCGCGACAGGTCCTTTGGCGCCGCCGCGCGGACGACATAGGGCGTTACGATCACGACCAACTCGGTCGTGTTGTTGACGAAGTCGCGGCTGCGGAACAGGGTACCGAGGACCGGGAGCTGCATGAGCCCCGGCAAGCCGCTGATCGCCTGCTTGGTCTGCTGCTGGATCAGGCCGGCCATCGCCATCGCGCCGCCGGAGGGAATTTCCAGCGAGGTTTCGGCACGGCGGGTCTTGATCGACGGCACCGTCAGCGAGTTGACCGAATTGGCGGTTACGGCCTGCGACAGCGTGATTGCATTTTCATTCGACAGTTCCGAGACCTCGGTCATCACGTGCAGGCTGATCTTGCCCTCGCTCAGCACCACGGGGGTGAAGTTGAGCGAGATGCCGAACTTCTTGAAGCTGATCTGGGTGGTACAGACATGCGTGGTGGGGTCGCAGGCATAACCTGCCGGCACCGGGAATTCGCCGCCGGCGATGAAGGTCGCGGACTCGCCGGAGATCGCGGTCAGGTTCGGTTCGGCCAGCGTCCTGATCACGCCTGCGGTTTCCATCGCGCGCAGGGTGGCTTGCACCGATGGCGTCGCGCCGAACTTGGTGGTCAGACTGTTGCCGTCTACGAGATTCTTGCCAAGCGCCGTGAACGGGTTGGAGTTGCTGAAGCTCACCACCGAGGTGCCGTAGTTCAGGTTCGCGGTGAGGTCGATGCCGAGCTGCTTGATGACGGTGCGCGCGACTTCGGCGACCGTCACCTTGAGCATCACCTGGTCGCGACCGCGGACCACGATCGAATTCACCACCTTATCGGGGCCGCCGGCGAGGCGTGCGGCGAGGTCGTTGGCCTGTTGCGCCTCGAGCGGGTTGGCCGCAGTTCCGGTCAGGAGGACGCCGTCGCCGAGGCCGTCGATCTGGATGTCGGCATTGGGCAGGATCTGCTTCAGCGCCGCACGCGCGCCGTTGAGATCGCGCTTGACCGCGATGTCATAGGCGGCGATCTGCTGGCCGGCGGAATCGAAGAACACGATGTTGGTCTGGCCGACTGTGGCGCCGATGATATAGGCGCGCTGCGACGAGCGGACCACCGCGTTGGCGATCTTGGGATCGGCGACCAGCACGTCCTTGATGTCGCGCGGCAGGTCGATCACGATCGACTTGCCGATGCCGAGCGAGAGGAAGCGCGCGTTCATCTGGCCGTCGGCCGCAACCGGAGCGGCGGGACGGTAATCTGCGGCGATCACGGGCGTCAGCGCGGGGTTGAGCGTCAGCGCGAGAGCGGCCGAGAACGACAGGGCGCGAACCATCGAGGTCCGCATCGTCGCCAGATCTGCCCTGCATTTCATATCGACTGTCCTCATCGTGCCTTCGCCGACTGGCTTGGAATGCCGTAGCGGATGATCGAAACGCCATCGCGCTTCTGCGCGGGATCATCGAGTGTGATTTCGCTCATCTTGACATCGGCAATGCTGCGCAGCGCCAGCGACAGCGTTCCAGCCTGCCGTGACGAGGAAAGCAGCTGGGTCTGCGCGGAATTGAGTTCCAGCGTCACGGTCTTTCCGACGACCGCGTTCTGGCCGTCCTTCTCCTTCGGCGCCTGGTCGATGGCGAGCACGCGGACATTGACCAGAATAACCTCCGACGTGACGACATCCTGGGCGCCGGCGCTCTGGTCTGGATTCTTGAGGCGGCGCGTCAGCAGCACATCGACGCGATCGTTCGGCAGGATGAAGCCGCCCGCGCCGGTCTCCGGCGAGATTTCGGTGGAGATGGCGCGCATGCCGCTCGGCAGGATCGCAGCCATGAAGCCGGATCCATCAGCCTTGACCAGCTTCTGGTCGCGGATCGGCTCACCCTGGATGAAGGGGGCGCGCGCAATCGAACCGGTGACCTGAGTCGCGCCGTCGGGGCGCTCGCTGCGGCGGATGAAGGCGGCGCTGGCGGTCGCGGTCGGCCAGGTCTGCCACTGCACGTCGTCCGGCTTCACGGTCTGCCCGAGGCCGATGTCGTTCTTGGCGATCAGCACGTCGGTGGTGGGAAGCTGCGCGACCGGAGCCGCTGGAGGCGGCGCAGAGTCCGAGCCGCTCGCCAGATACGCGGCGACGCCGCCGGCGCAGATGGCGACCGTCAGGACGACTATGCGTGCCCTATTCATACGCTTCACTTTCCACAGTACGCCGCGACGCTGCCGCCGCCGTAATCGGCAGTTGACCAGCTATTCGTCAAAGCATGGTTAATGAGGCGTATCTAAATCGCCTTAACGCCGGGTTGATCCGGGCGTTCAGCGCATTGCGAGGTGAGCGAGGTCGATCGCTTTCACCCAGTCCGTTTCGGGGTAGACCATCAGTGCGCCAAGTGCGAGCGCGATGCCGTAGGGAATCCCGGTCTGCTTGTCGTGGAGCCGCGCCAGCCAGGCCTGGCCGGCAAGCCCGTAAGGCAACGGCCATTGCCGGAACTGGAGCAGGAGCAGGGTCAGCGCGCCGCCGAACAGCGACGCGTAGAGCAGGAAGTCCATCAATGGGGCGAAGCCGAACCAGAGCGCCACGGAAGCTGCGATCTTGGCGTCGCCGCCGCCCATCCAGCCCATCGCAAAGCAAGTGAACGCCGCGACGAGGAGCAGCGCTCCGGCGCCGACATGGCTCAGCATCTCGTAAGGCGCCATGCCACCGGCAAAGGCGAGCACGAAGAAGCCTGCCACCAGCGCCAGCGAGACGCGGTTCGAGATCGTCATGGTGAAGAGATCGCTGGCGGCTGCGAACGCCACCAAGGCCGGGAAGAGCAGAAGGCGCGCGAGGTCGAGGATCATGGGCTGCGTCTTAAGGCCTGGGTCCGTCGCCCGGATCGGGGCGTCGGCGCATGCTAGGGGGCAGTGCTAAACAAACCGACAACGGTCGCAGCAGCCTCGGGGCCGGTCATCCGGTGCCAGAAGGCTCACCACATGCTGGCGATGCGCATCGCGAGCGTGACCATGGCGAGCAGCAGCGCAAGGCAGACCCAATAGGCCGACGCGTCGCCTCGCGCCGTGTCTGCCTCGTTCGCTGCAACGGCGGCATCGGTTCTGAGCTTACGCAACACCACTGGAACTCGCGCTGTCCGAAAAACAAAGGCCCCGGAGGTCCGGGGCTTTTGCCGTCGTCTGCCGGTCGGCTTACTTCAGCGACGAGCTGATCGAGCCGAACTTGGCGTTCAGCGTGCTGCCGAGGTTGTTGACGACGGTGATGATGGCCAATGCGATACCGGCTGCGATCAGACCGTATTCGATGGCGGTTGCGCCGGATTCATCGTTCGCGAAACGCGCAATCAGGTTCTTCATGAACTAAACTCCATCTGGGTGAGGTCGCCTCGATCGGCGCTGACTTGACGCAACGAACATGTGAGCCGAGCTCTTTCGGTAGAGTTAATCCGATCGGTCAAACCCGCGCCTGACGCGATCCTTTTGGCCAGAGTGAATTTCGCCTTAAAGGCGGCCGTTGCGATTCGTTCAGGTTCGGAACGCGCCATCAACTTCATCCTCCCTTAAATTTCGCGGAGTAAGTCTAAGAGAGATCAGCAGACTGGAACAGAAGCGAAGATGTCGAGCTTACCCCTGCAAGTCGCCCTGATGCTCGGCGAGACCATCGAGAAGGTGATCCCCGTCACCTTCATGCTCGCGGTGGTTTTCACCGTGCTCGAGCATTTCTGGGCCTGCAATGCCGGTCCGTCGTGGTGGCGCAAGCGCGAGATCGTGACCGACATCTGCTACTGGTTTTTCGTTCCGGTGTTCGCCCGCACCATGCGGATCGGACTCCTGATCGTCACCGCCAGCCTCTTCTTCAACATCCACGACGCCGACGAACTGATCGCCTTCTACGACAATGGCCACGGCCCGCTGTCGCAGCTGCCGCTCTGGGTGCAGGGCGTGCTGTTCCTGGTCCTGGCCGACTTCATGCTGTACTGGCTGCACCGGCTGTTTCACGGCGGCGGGTTCTGGAAGTATCATGCGGTCCATCACTCTTCCGAGGAGATCAGCTGGATCTCGGCGGCCCGCTTCCATCCGGTCAATCTGATGCTAGGCACCATCGGCGTCGACGTCGTGCTGCTGATGGCCGGCATTTCGCCGAACGTGATGATCTGGGTCGGCCCGTTCACGACCTTCCATTCGGCTTTCGTGCACGCCAATTTGAACTGGACCTTCGGTCCATTCAGATACGTGCTGGCGACGCCGGTATTCCATCGCTGGCATCACACCTCGCTCGAGGAGGGCGGCGACACCAATTTTGCGGGCACCTTCCCGATCTGGGACGTGTTGTTCGGGACCTTCCGCATGCCGAAGGGCGAGTTGCCGCAGGATTACGGCAAGGACGAAGCGACGATGCCGAAGGAGATCGGCGGCCAGCTTGCCTATCCGTTCCGCCAGTAGGATTGCGTCCGGCGCCGGAGCGACAAAAACGCCAGTCCTTCAAACAATACCTGCCGAGTTTGCGGAACGTTCACGAATTACAGGCAGGTTAACCGGGTCGGGCGCCGGCTCCGCTTCCTGATCGATTCTGCCGGTTTGTGACGTCCCGGGGTAAGAGTATGCGTAAAGAGTTCCTGCGCCGTCATGCGCGCATCTGTCTTCTGGCTGCGGCTTCCGTGCTGGCTTCGCCGGCCATTGGCCTTGCCGAGCCCACCGCCGATACCATCGCGGTCAATGTCGATCAGGCCAAGCTCGTGCGGCTGCCCGGCAAGGTGGCAACGATCGTGGTCGGGAATCCCCTGATCGCCGACGTGACGCTGCAGCCCGGAGGGATGATCGTCGTGACCGGCAAGGGTTACGGCGCTACCAACTTCATCGCGCTCGACCGTGGCGGCGAGATTCTGATCGATCGGCAGATCCAGGTCGAAGGCCCGAGCGACCGGCTCGTGACCGTCTATCGCGGGATCGAACGGGAGTCCTATAGCTGCCTGCCGATCTGCCAGCGCCGCGTCACGCTCGGCGACAGCGACAATTACTTCAGCACCACGATGAATCAGGCCGGGACGCTGAGCAACTCTGCCAGCGGCAACGGCGCCGCGGCTGCCAAGACGAACTAGCAAGATCAGGGGAGAGGACGACGGGCGGGACCATCCGGGTCCCGCGCGACGCTGTCGTGTGCGGCAGGCTTCCTGTTCTCGCCGCGTCCGCCGACCGGCGTGGTTAACCCGATCTTAGCGGCTCGGTCCGGCCGGTGCGGATTGTCTGAAACACTTAAACAATCAGTTTCCGGTACTGATCGGGGCAGACATTGCTGCCGCTGGGGAATTTCACGCGATGCCATCGCCTGCACCTTCGAGGTTCACGCTCAGGACTGCGCTGCGCCGGTTTCGCGGCAATCGCCGCGCCTCCGCGGCGGTCGAGTTCGCGCTGGTCGCGCCGATGTTCTTCGCGTTGTTGTTCGCGATCATCGAGACGGCGCTGATGTTCTTCGCGAGCCAGGTGCTCGAGACTATCACGCAGGACTCCGCCCGCGTGGTCCTGACCGGGCAGGCGCAGACCGGCTCGGTGACGAGTTGTGCGGTGAACTCCGTGGCCACGCCGTGCACCCAGGCGACGTTCAAGAGCTACGTTTGTAAACAGATTCCGGCGTTGTTCGACTGCAACAGTCTCAGCATCGACGTCCAAAGTTATTCTGACTTCTCGTCGGTCACTCTCGGCAACTACAACGCCTGCAACTTCGATCCCACCACAACCGGATACAATCCCGGGAGCTCCGGGCAAGTCGTCGTGGTGCGGCTCTACTACAAATGGCCGCTCTTTGTGACCGGGCTTGGCTACAACTTGAAATGCAGCAGCACCAACAATACGCGCCTTCTCGTTGCGACAGCCGCATTCCAGAACGAGCCCTACTAGGACCATCGGATTTGAGCAGAACCATGCAGGCGATCGTGAAAATCTTGCAAGCCGGCCGAATCTCTGCAGGCAAATTCGTCGCAGACAACGAGGCCCTCGCGGCTACCGAGTTCGCGGTGATCGTGCCGGTGATGCTCGTGATGTTCTTCGGCACCGTCGAGATCTCATCTGCGGTGGCGGTCGACCGCAAGGTGACGTTGATTGCACGAACTCTGTCCGATTTGACGTCGCAGTCCTCCGGGACGGTGACCAACGCCAACCTCCAGAACACGTTTACGGCTAGCATGTCGATCATCACGCCGTACGATAATACGCTCGTGAACGGTACGATCGCTCAGATCTATATCGACGCAAACAGCGTCGCCAAGATTCAATGGAGCAAGTCCGCCGTCATTGCGAGCGGTGCGACGCAGGCCAGTCTGACAGCTCCACCACCGACACTGGCGCCCAACACCACGGTCACGTCGATGATTCCGTCGACGCTCCTGATTCCGTCGACCTATCTCATCTTCAGCCAGGTGAGCTACATCTACACGGCTCCCGTCAAATACGTCCTGAAATCGGGCGTCACGCTGAGCGACGTCTCTTATACGCGGCCACGACAAGTCAGTTGCATTGTCTATAACAACGGCACCGCCGTCGTCCCGACGTCGTGCTGAAGCTGACATCGAGCGGCACACCAATATCTCATGAAAAAGGCCGTGCATCTCGCACGGCCCTTTCCGTTGTCTGTTCGCGCGATCCGGGCCGAAGCCCGTTGGCTCAGCCTGCGTCGCGGAGGTTGTCGGCAGCCGACTTGCCTGACCGGCGATCGGCGACGATCTCGTAGGAGATCTTCTGGCCTTCGCGCAGCGAGCCGAGGCCGGCGCGCTCGACGGCGCTGATGTGAACGAACACGTCCTTGCCGCCATCGTCGGGCTGAATGAAGCCAAAGCCCTTGGTTGCGTTAAACCACTTCACGGTTCCCATGCTCACGGGGGTAGTTCCTTCTCAGATACACACTGTAAGAGCCCGCTTGCGCAGGCAGGTTAGATCGAATTTCTGGAAGGGTCGTCAGCGTGTCTGAACCGGCTGTACCGGTGGATGCTAATGTCGTCCGGCCGAAAATCGATTGCCCGATTTTATTGGAATCAAGGCACCAAAACAATCCTGACGAGCACGATTTTTTGATCCGCCGCGATTTGAGCGGCGGATCAGCATGTAGGCCAGCATTTTAGTTCCGCACTTGCGCGCGAAACTGATTAGCGGCGGCGAAACTGGCCGCCGCGCTGTCCGGGACGGGGAGGTCCACCCGTGCCACTGGGACGTTCGTCCTTGTGGCGGAAAATCAGCCGGCCTTTTTCGAGGTCGTAGGGCGACATCTCCACCGTCACGCGGTCTCCCGCCAGCGTCTTGATACGGTTCTTCTTCATCTTGCCGGCGGTATAGGCGACGATCTCGTGTCCGGCGTCGAGCTGAACGCGGTAGCGAGCGTCGGGGAGGATTTCGGTGACCAGTCCTTCGAACTGGATCAGCTCTTCCTTAGCCATGAATTTCTCCAGGTCGTGGACGGCTAGTGCGAATAGGGTTTGCGGGTCGGTTGGCCCATCGGCCGACTCTCGCGGCGCAAAAAGGCTACGCCTTGTATCCCATCAGGCTTGCCGGCGCTATGCGCGGAACGCTGCTCCGGTCGGTCGTTTGGCGAAGAATGCGTCTTGCCACCGGAGCTTTGGCGGCGAGACCCCTTCGACACCTTCTGGCTGCCGCCAGGCCGTCCGTCAACATGCCGTCCGTCAACATGCCTGCCGTCACCGTGCCGACCTTCGCCGGGCCTTCCGTCGCCCTGCTTGCCGGCGCTATGCCGTCCGTCGCTGCGCCTGTCGTCCGCACGCCGTCCGTCGCCGTGGCGTCCCTCACCGTGCCGTGCGCCTTGCGAGCGCTGGCCTGGCCGGCCCTGCCGTTGCTGTGGCGGGGGAGCGCCCGCATCGCGGCGGCCGGCATCGGTGCGCAGATCCTCACGCGGCAGCGCCACCTTGATGAGCCGCTCGATGTCGCGGAGATAGCTGAGTTCCTCGCCGCCGGCGACCAGCGAGATCGCGGTGCCTTCGGCGCCGGCGCGCGGTGCGGCCGATGCGGTGGACATAGGTCTCGGGCACGTTCGGCAGGTCGAAATTGATGACGTGGGTGATGCCGTCGACGTCGATGCCACGGGCCGCGATATCGGTGGCGACCAGGGTGCGGATTTCGCCGGTGCGGAATTGGGCGAGCGTCCGCTCGCGGTGATTCTGCGACTTGTTGCCGTGAATGGCGCTGGCGGCGATACCGGCCTTCTCAAGCGTCTTCACGACCTTGTCGGCGCCGTGCTTGGTGCGGGTAAAGACCAACGCGCGGTTGACCTGCTCCTGCTTCAGCAGCTTGGCGAGGAACGCCGGCTTGGCCGAGAAGTCGACCTGGATGATGCGCTGCTGGATGCGCTCCACGGTCGAGGAGACCGGGGTCACCGCGACGCGGACGGGGTCACGCAGCATGGCGTCGGCGAGCTCGGCAATGTCCTTCGGCATGGTGGCCGAGAAGAACAGCGTCTGCCGTTTGATCGGCAGCTTGGCGACGATTTTGCGGATGTCGTTGATGAAGCCCATGTCGAGCATCCGGTCGGCCTCGTCGAGCACGAGGAATTCGACGCTGCCAAGCTTCAGCCCGTTGCTTTGCACGAGATCGAGCAGGCGGCCGGGGTGGCGACCAGCACCTCGACGCCCTGCATCAAGGAGCGGACCTGACGGCCCATCGGCACGCCGCCGATGGCGAGCGTGGAGGACAGGCGGATGTGGCGGCCATACGCGTTGAAGCTGTCGAGGATCTGGCCCGAAAGTTCGCGGGTGGGCGACAGCACCAGCACGCGCGCAGTCTTGGGCTGCGGCTTGATGCGGTTCTCAAGCAGGCGGTGCAGGATCGGCAGCGCAAACGACGCGGTCTTGCCGGTGCCGGTCTGGGCAATGCCGACGACGTCGCGGCCGGTCAGCGCCGTGGGGATCGTCTGGGTCTGGATGGGGGTGGGGGTGACGTAATTCTCTTCGGCGAGCGCACGGGCGATGGGTTCGGCGAGGCCGAAGTCCTGAAAGGAAGTCAAAAGAGGGGCTCTTTTCATGTCAAAAGCGGGCGCCCGGCGCAATCAGCAGGGCACGCGCAAGGGGTGTCGAGAAGACACCTGCGTGTTTGGGGTGTCGGATGGCTTGGGAGATATGGGGCAAGCCAGAGGCCCGTAGAGGGCTTAAGAACACGCGGCTCGCAACGACCGCTCGATCTCGCAAGCGATCTGTACTGCTATATGGAACATCGACGCGGCGGTTTCAAGGCAGGCGTGCACCCGGCGTCGATTGCAGTGCAAAAATAGTTATGCCGGAATTTTAGCCAGTAGCGGCAATTTGCTCAAAAAGTCACCTGACTGCCGCATAAGCATACATTTTTGTCGCTCAAATTTTGAGCAGGCTGACTGCGGCGAAAGTCTGATTGCGACAAAATTATCTAGACTGACCAATCACTTGGCAGGTGCCGAGCCCATGGCATGGTTCTTGCGATTCCGTTAATCGCAGGCGGCCGTGGGGCCGTTTCGCAGCGTTTTTCACGTCTGCGTCAGGGAGATGATACATCCATGCCTACCAAATCCATTCACGATATAGCGGCGTCATTTAGCCGCCGCGGCGTTCTCGCCGCGACCACCGGACTGATGCTCGGTCTGGCGTCCATTTCCGGTGCCAAGGCCGCGGACGACACCATCAAGGTCGGCGTCCTGCACTCCCTCTCCGGCACCATGGCCATCAGCGAAACCACGCTGAAGGACACCATCCTTTTCCTGATAGACGAGCAGAACAAGAAGGACGGCGTGCTCGGCAAGAAGCTCGAGGCCGTCGTCGTCGACCCCGCCTCGAACTGGCCGCTGTTCGCCGAAAAGGCGCGCGAGCTGATCACCAAGGACAAGGTCGCGGTCGTGTTCGGCTGCTGGACCTCGGTGTCGCGCAAGTCGGTGCTGCCGGTGTTCAAGGAGCTCAACAACATCCTGTTCTACCCCGTGCAGTACGAGGGCGAAGAGTCCGAGCGCAACGTGTTCTACACCGGTGCGGCGCCGAACCAGCAGGCAATTCCGGCCGTCGACTATCTGATGAAGGACGAGAAGGTGAAGCGCTGGGTGCTGGCGGGCACCGACTACGTCTATCCGCGCACCACCAACAAGATCCTGGAAGCCTACCTGAAGTCCAAGGGTGTCGCCCAGGAAGACATCATGATCAACTACACGCCGTTCGGTCACTCCGACTGGCAGACGATCGTGGCCGACATCAAGAAGTTCGGCTCGGCCGGCAAGAAGACGGCGGTGGTCTCGACCATCAACGGCGACGCCAACGTCCCCTTCTACAAGGAGCTCGGCAACCAGGGCATCAAGGCAAAGGACATCCCGGTGGTCGCGTTCTCGGTCGGCGAGGAAGAGCTCGCCGGCATCGACACCAAGCCGCTCGTCGGCCATCTCGCCGCCTGGAACTACTTCGAGTCGATCAAGACCCCGGCGAACGAGAAGTTCATCAAGGACTGGCAGGCCTACACCAAGAACCCGAAGCGCACGACCAACGATCCGATGGAAGCCCACGTGATTGGCTTCAACATGTGGATCAAGGCCGTCGAGAAGGTGAAGTCGACCGATCCGGACAAGGTAATCGATGCGCTTCCCGGCATCGAGGCTGCGAACCTGACCGGTGGTACCTCGAAGATGCTGCCGAACCACCACATCACCAAGCCGGTGTTCATCGGCGAGATCAAGGGCAACGGCCAGTTCGACGTGGTCTGGAAGACCCCGGGTCTCGTCGCGGGCGACGCCTGGTCGAAGGAGCTCGACGGCTCCAAGGACCTGATCGGCGACTGGGTCGGCAAGAAGTGCGGCAACTTCAACACCAAGACCAACAAGTGCCTCGGCTCCGGCTCCTGATCCGGATCTGACGTTCGACTGCACAATGGGAGAAGACGGCTATTCCGCCGCCTTCTCCCCACTTCTGCCGGGGTGATCCACAGTGCCAACCAATCTATCCGCTCGTCTCTGCACCTTTGTCCTCTCGCTATTCCTGATCGCGTTCGCACTGCCGGCCTTTGCCGGTCCGTTCGAGGATGCGGTCGCCAAATTCGCCAACGACGATTATTCCGATACGGACGAAGCGATCGGCGTGGTCGCGAGCAGCGGCAACAAGCTCGCCTTTGCCATCATCAGCGCGCTCCAGGACGGCCGTCTCATGGCCGATCCGGACAGCAAGAAGGTTTACGTCACCGGCACCGACGGCAAGTCGATTGACGCCGCGACCGGCGAGCCCGTGACCAGCGTGCCCGATAGCGCTAGCGCCGTCCGCCTCAATAACCGGCTGCGCCGCAGCGTCGATGCTGCGCTCGGCAGCCTGACGCTGCAGTCGCCCGATCTCGGTGCGCGGCTCCAGGCCGCGCAATCCGTCTTCAAGTCGCATGAGGAGACGGCGCTCGAGCCCGTCGAAAGCGCGCTCGCCAAAGAAACCAACCGATCGGTCAAGACCGCGCTCGGTGAAGCACGCGCGGCGATCCTGCTGTTCAAGTCCGACGCCACCGAAGTGCAGAAGCTCGAGGCCGTCGCCACCGTCAAGGCGCGCGGCGACCAGGAAGCGCTGGCGCTGCTGTCCGACATCGGTACCGACCAGCCGGCCTCCGTCGCGAAGGCTGCGGCGAGCGCCATCGGCTCGATCCAGAGCTCGCTCGCGATCTGGTCCACGGTGCAGAATGCCTGGTATGGGCTGTCGCTCGGTTCGGTACTGCTGCTTGCCGCGATCGGGCTCGCCATCACCTTCGGCGTGATGGGCGTGATCAACATGGCCCACGGCGAGATGGTAATGATCGGGGCCTACACCACTTTCGTGGTGCAGGAGGTGATCCGCACCCGCTATCCCGCTCTGTTCGACTATTCGCTGCTGATCGCCGTGCCGCTCGCCTTCCTCGTCGCCGGCGCCATCGGCGTGCTGATCGAGCGCAGCATCATCCGTTTCCTCTATGGCCGGCCACTGGAGACGTTGCTTGCGACCTGGGGTCTGTCGCTGGTCCTGCAGCAGGCGGTGCGCACCATGTTCGGCCCGACCAACCGCGAGGTCGGCAACCCCTCCTGGATGAGCGGCGCGTTCGATCTCGGCCAGATCACCATCACCTATAACCGGCTCTGGATCCTCGTTTTCACGCTGGCAGTGTTCATGATCCTGCTTGCGATGTTGCGTTACACTGCGCTCGGCCTCGAGATGCGCGCTGTGACGCAGAACCGCCGCATGGCGGCTTCGATGGGCATCGCCACTTCGCGTGTCGACGCGCTGACCTTCGGACTCGGCTCGGGCATAGCCGGCATCGCCGGCGTGGCACTGTCGCAGATCGACAATGTCAGCCCCAACCTCGGCCAGAGCTACATCATCGACAGCTTTATGGTCGTGGTGTTCGGCGGCGTCGGCAATCTCTGGGGCACGCTGGTCGGCGCCTTCACGCTCGGCATCGCCAACAAGTTCCTGGAGCCGGTCGCGGGCGCCGTGCTCGGCAAGATCGCGATCCTGGTTCTGATCATCCTGTTCATTCAAAAGCGGCCGCGCGGCCTGTTCGCGCTCAAGGGCCGTGCGGTGGAAGCATGACCCCTCACATGCTGACGCGATCGCTGGACCGCGGCGCGGCGATCTTCCTCGCCGTCGTCGCCGCCTGCGGCATCCTGATCCCGCTCTCCAACCTGCTGCTGCCGGCGGGCTCGTTCCTGCAGGTGCCGACCTATCTGGTCGCGCTCTGGGGCAAATATGTCTGCTACGCGATCCTCGCGCTGTCGATCGATCTGATCTGGGGCTATTGCGGCATTCTCTCGCTCGGCCACGGCGCCTTCTTCGCGCTCGGCGGCTACGCCATGGGCATGTACCTGATGCGGCAGATCGGCACACGCGGCGTCTACGGCAATCCGATCCTGCCTGATTTCATGGTGTTCCTGAATTATTCGAAACTGCCGTGGTACTGGCACGGCTTCGACATGTTCTGGTTCGCGGCGCTGATGGTTTTGTTCGTGCCCGGCCTGCTCGCCTTCTGCTTCGGCTGGCTCGCCTTCCGCTCCCGCGTTACCGGCGTGTATCTCTCGATCATCACGCAGGCGATGACCTACGCGCTGCTGCTTGCCTTCTTCCGCAACGATTTCGGTTTCGGCGGCAACAACGGCATGACCGACTTCAAGGACATTCTGGGCTTCAACGTCCAGGCCGAGGGCACGCGCGCGGCGTTATTCGCGCTGAGTTGTGCGGCGCTGATCCTCAGCTTCCTGATCTGCCGCTCCGTCGTGTCCTCCAAGCTCGGCAAGGTGCTGATCGCGATACGCGACGCGGAATCGCGCAGCCGCTTTCTCGGCTACCGCGTCGAATCCTACAAGCTGTTCGTGTTCACGCTCTCGGCCTGCATGGCCGGGGTCGCCGGCGCGCTCTATGTGCCGCAGGTTGGCATCATCAATCCATCCGAATTCGCTCCGGGCAATTCGATCGAGGCGGTGATCTGGGTCGCGGTCGGCGGCCGCGGCACGCTGGTCGGCGCGGCGCTCGGCGCCATCGTCGTCAACTACGCCAAGACCTTCTTCACCTCCGGCGTGCTCGCGCCCTACTGGCTGTTCATGCTGGGTGCGCTATTCATCCTGGTGACGCTACTGTTGCCGAAGGGCATCGTCGGCACCTTCAATGCGTGGCGGGAAGCGTCAAAAGAGAGGCGCCCGGCTGCGACCACCGCAAGTGCGGCGGCCGAAGACGGCGTCATCGAACCGAAGATGGCGGAGTAGCGGTCATGAACGTCATGGATACCCGCGCAACCTCCGCGATGCTCTATCTCGACGGCGTGCACGTCTCGTTCGACGGTTTCCACGCCATCAACAACCTGTCGCTGACGCTCGCGCCCGGTGAGATGCGCGCCATCATCGGCCCGAATGGCGCCGGCAAGACCACCATGATGGATATCATCACCGGCAAGACCAAGCCGGACGAGGGCACCGTGCTGTTCGACGGCGTCACCGACCTGACGCGGCTGGACGAGACCCGCATCGCCGAGCTCGGCATCGGCCGCAAATTCCAGAAGCCGACGGTGTTCGAAAGCCAGACCGTGCAGGACAATCTCCTGCTGGCGCTCAATGTCGATCACAGCGTCAAAGGCACGCTGTTCTGGCGCGGCAGCAGGGCAGAGTCGGAGCGTATCGACAAGGTGCTGGAGACGATCCGTCTCACCGACGCCCGCAACCGCCTCGCCGGCAGCCTCAGCCACGGCCAGAAGCAATGGCTCGAGATCGGCATGTTGCTGGCGCAGGACCCTAAGCTGCTCCTGGTCGACGAGCCCGTCGCAGGGATGACCGATGTCGAGACGCATCTCACCGCCGAGTTGCTGAAAGAGATCAACAAGACGCACACGGTCATGGTGGTCGAGCACGACATGACGTTCGTGCGCGAGCTCGGAGTCAAGGTCACTTGCCTGCACGAGGGCACGGTGCTCGCCGAAGGAACCATCGACCAGGTCTCGTCGAACGAGCGGGTCATCGAAGTCTATCTGGGGCGCTGAGCGATGCTTGAGGTCAAGGACATCAACCTGTTCTACGGCGCGGCCCAGGCGCTGCGTGGCGTCTCGATTGCGGCCGAACCGGGCAAGGTCACCTGCGTGCTGGGCCGTAACGGCGTCGGCAAGACCTCGCTGTTGCGCGCGATGGTCGGGCAATATCCGATCTCCTCGGGCGCGATCGTGTTCGACGGCAGCGACATTACGGGCCTCAAGCCCTATGAGCGGGCGCGCAAAGGTATCGGCTTCGTGCCGCAGGGCCGTGAGATCTTTCCGCTTCTGACCGTCGAGGAAAACCTCAAGACCGGCTTCGGCCCGCTCAAGCGCGAGGACAAGCACATCCCGGACGACGTGTTCTCGTTGTTTCCGGTGCTGGAGTCCATGCTCGGCCGGCGCGGCGGCGACCTCTCCGGCGGCCAGCAGCAACAGCTGGCAATCGGGCGTGCGCTGGTGATGCGGCCGAAACTGCTGCTGCTCGACGAGCCGACGGAAGGCATCCAGCCCTCGATCATCAAGGACATCGGCCGGGCCATCTCCTACTTGCGCAACCTCGGCAACATCGCCATCGTGCTGGTCGAACAATATCTCGACTTTGCCTGCGAGCTCGGCGACAGTTTCGCAGTGATGGATCGCGGCGCGGTGAAGTTCACGTGCGACCGCTCCACTCTCGACGCCAGCGAGATCAGCCGCCAGATGGCGCTGTAAGCCGGGAAATTGTAGGCTGGAAAAGCCTGCCGCGGCCGGCTGGGGGAGACGGATGCGCAGCGACGCCTTGGTAGCATCTTTGACGGCAGCTTCGGTGTTCGAAGCCAATCGTGCCTGCGGCGCTGTCAGCTTCGACGTGCACGCCCGCGACGGCGTGACGCGGCGTGGTGCCCTGCATGAATCCGGATCGCTCCGCGTGCGCTTTCCCTCGCCGGAGGACGCTGGCCTGTCCGGCGTGTTCGTCAACACGGCCGGCGGCGTCGCTGGCGGCGATCGCTTCGACATCGATATCTCGGCCGCCGACGCTGCGCGTCTGACGTTGACCACTGCTGCCGCCGAAAAGGTTTATCGGGCGCCGGGCGCGGCTGCGCAGCTCAACATTTCCATGAAGGTCGCCGCTGGTGCGCATCTCGGCTGGCTGCCCCAGGAGACGATCCTGTTCGATCGCGCCCGGGTTCATCGCCGCTTCGACGTCGAGCTCGACGATGCCGCATCGCTCCTGCTTTGTGAAATTGTGGTATTCGGTCGTACCGCCATGGGCGAGCGGATGGAGCAGGGCGAATTCGTCGACCGCTGGCGCTTGCGCCGTGCCGGCAGGCTGGTCTTTGCGGAGACTATCAGGCTCGACGGCAATATCGGCGCCAAACTCGCGCGACCGGCGGTCGCCAAGGCGGGTGCTGCGATCGGCACGGCTCTCATCGTGCCCGGCGACGAGGCGTTGGTCGAGCGCATTCGCGAAGCATCGGAATCCTTTGTCGGCGAGGTCGGAATCTCCGCCTGGAATGGCTTTGCAATGGCGCGGTTCTGTGCCCAAGATGCGGCGCGTTTGCGCGCCGACATGATGACCGTGCTGGCGCGCACCGGTGCCTCGTTGCCGCGGCTCTGGCTGAACTGATGACTAGCTGAATCGACGTGTTGAACGGAAGAGATTTTGAATGAACCTGTCTCCCCGCGAAAAGGACAAGCTTCTGATCTCGATGGCGGCGATCGTGGCGCGCCGCAGGCTCGACCGCGGCGTCAAGCTCAACCATCCCGAGGCGATCGCGATCATCTCCGATTTCATTCTCGAGGGCGCGCGTGACGGCCGCACCGTCGCCGAGCTGATGCAATCCGGTGCGCAGGTGCTGACCCGCGATCAGGTGATGCCGGGCATTCCCGAGATGATCCACGACATCCAGGTCGAGGCGACGTTCCCTGACGGCACGAAGCTCGTTACCGTGCACGAACCGATCCGATAGGAGCGCATCATGATCCCCGGCGAACTCTTCATCAAGGACGGCGAGATCGAGCTCAATGCCGGCCGCAAGACCGTGACGCTGACGGTAGCCAACACCGGCGACCGTCCGATCCAGGTCGGCTCGCACTATCATTTCTTCGAGACCAACCCGGCGCTGAGGTTCGACCGCAAGAAGGCCCGCGGCATGCGCCTCGACATCGCCGCCGGCACCGCCGTTCGCTTCGAACCCGGCCAGACCCGCGACGTCCATCTCGTCGCCCTCGTCGGCAAGAAGACCATCTACGGTTTTCGTGGCGAGGTGCAGGGCAAGCTGTGAGCACCGTCAAAACATTCAAACGCAAACGGGGCTTGTGATGTCCGTCAAGATGAAGCGTTCCGTCTACGCCGACATGTTCGGCCCGACCACCGGCGACAAGGTGCGGCTGGCCGACACCGATCTCATCATCGAGGTCGAAAAGGATTTCACCATTTACGGCGAGGAGGTGAAATTCGGCGGCGGTAAGGTGATCCGTGACGGCATGGGGCAGTCGCAGGTCACCAACAAGCAGGGTGCGGCCGATACCGTCATCACCAACGCGCTGATCGTCGACCATTGGGGCATCGTCAAGGCCGACGTCGCGATCAAGGAGGGCATGATCGCAGGCATCGGCAAGGCCGGCAATCCCGACATCCAGCCGGGCGTGACCATCATCATCGGCCCCGGCACCGACGTGATCGCGGGCGAGGGGAAAATCCTCACTGCCGGCGGCTTCGACAGCCACATCCATTTCATCTGCCCGCAGCAGATCGAGCACGCGCTGATGTCCGGCGTCACCTCGATGCTGGGCGGCGGCACCGGCCCTTCGCACGGCACCTTCGCCACGACCTGCACACCCGGCCCCTGGCACATGGGGCGGATGATCCAGTCGTTCGATGCCTTCCCGGTCAATCTCGGCATTTCCGGCAAGGGGAATGCGTCGCGGCCCGCGGCGCTGGTCGAGATGATCAAGGGCGGTGCCTGCGCGCTGAAGCTGCACGAGGATTGGGGTACCACGCCGGCCGCAATCGACAATTGCCTGTCGGTTGCGGATGACTACGACGTCCAGGTGATGCTGCATTCCGATACGCTGAACGAATCCGGCTTCGTCGAGGACACGATCAAGGCATTCAAGGGCCGCACCATCCACGCCTTCCACACCGAAGGCGCAGGCGGCGGTCACGCCCCTGACATCATCAAGGTCGCCGGCTTGAAGAACGTGCTGCCGTCCTCGACCAATCCGACGCGGCCCTTCACCCGCAACACCATCGACGAGCATCTCGACATGCTGATGGTGTGTCACCACCTCGACCCCTCGATCGCGGAGGATCTGGCGTTCGCGGAAAGCCGCATTCGCAAGGAGACCATCGCGGCCGAAGACATCCTGCACGATCTCGGCGCGCTCTCGATGATGTCCTCGGACTCTCAGGCCATGGGCCGCCTCGGCGAGGTCATCATCCGGACCTGGCAGACCGCCGACAAGATGAAGAAGCAGCGCGGGTCGCTGCCGCAGGACAACGGCAAGGACAACGACAATTTTCGCGTGAAGCGCTACATTGCCAAGTACACGATCAATCCGGCGATCGCGCATGGCGTGTCGAAGCTGATCGGCTCGGTGGAGAAGGGCAAGCTCGCCGATCTCGTGCTGTGGTCGCCGGCGTTCTTCGGCGTCAAGCCGGACTGCATCGTCAAGGGCGGCATGATCGTCGCCGCCCCCATGGGCGACCCGAACGCCTCGATCCCGACGCCGCAGCCGGTGCATTACCAGCCGATGTTCGGCGCCTTCGGCAAGGCGCGGACGGCATCATCCGTGGTCTTCACCTCGAAGGCAGCCATCACCGGCGGCCTCGCGCGAAAACTCGGCATCGAGAAGAAGCTCTATGCGGTCCAGAACACCCGCAGCAAGATCTCGAAGAAGAGCATGATCCACAACGACGCCACGCCCAATATCGAGGTCGATCCGGAGACCTACGAGGTGCGTGCCGATGGCGAGTTGCTCACCTGCGCCCCCGCCGAGGTGCTGCCGATGGCGCAGCGATATTTCATGTACTGAAATAGCGCCTCAACGCATGTCCTCCGCGCATGTCCCGATTGCATGTCCCGGGGGCGGCTTTTTCCGGTTTTGCGTTCGATCCCGGCTGGTCTAATGTCCCGCCCGGTATCGTAACCCTCAGAAGAAAAGCCGGGAGGATTTCTCGTGATCTACGTCGTTGCAACCCTGACCATCAAGCCCGAAACGCGCGCCGAATTCATTGCAGCCGCCACCGCCTGCATCAAGGAGACGCGAAAAGAGCCCGGCAATATCGCCTACGATCTGCATGAGAGCGTCACCGATCCCACCAAGATGGTGTTCGTCGAGCAGTGGGAGAATGCCGAGGCGCTGGTGCCGCATCGCGGCCAGGAGCATATGAAGACGTTTGGTCGTGTCGCGGTGAAATGCTTCACGGCGCCGCCGAAGATCGAAGTCATCACGCCCGAAAAGGTCGAGACGAGGTAGCAGCGGATGATCCGGGCGACGCAGGTTAAGGGACAGCACCGCTTCACGGAAACGCCGGCGGATACGGTCGTGCTCGATTTCGACGATCGGCACCGCCGCCGCATGGCCATGACGGGGACGCGGGGGCTGAATTTCCTGCTCGACCTGGAGAATGCGATTGCGCTGCGCGGCGGCGATGCGCTGGTGCTGGAGGACGGAAGGTTGATCGAAGTGGTCGCGGCACCCGAGCCGCTGCTCGAGATCCGCGGCCGCGATCCGCACCACCTCATCCGCGTTGCCTGGCATCTCGGCAACCGCCATCTGCCGACCCAGCTCATGGCCAAAGCCTTGCGCATTCGCCGCGACCACGTCATCGAAGCCATGGTGAAGGGGCTTGGTGCGCGGGTGGTCGAGATCGAGGCGCCGTTCGATCCCGAAGGCGGTGCCTATGCCGAGGCCGGACATGCGCACGGGCATGACGACCACGGGCACCACGATCATCATGATCATCATGATCATCATGGTCACGACCAGCATCATGATCATGCCGCGCATGACCATGGGGATAAGCATCACCATCATCACGACGAGCATTGCGATCATCCCGATCGTCACCACGGCCACAAGCATGCTCATGACCACAAATGAACCGGTCCAGGCCGGTGATCTCGCCGAGCGCGAGGCGGCGGCGCTGTACCGGCTGATGACGTGGCTGTCGCCGGCGTTTCCCGTCGGCGGGTTCTCCTATTCCAGCGGCATCGAGTGGGCGGTCGAAGCGGGGGACGTCACCGACATCGCGACGCTGGCCGACTGGCTCGATGCCATGCTTGGCGACGGTTCCGGTTTTTGCGATGCGACGTTTCTGGTCCACGCCTATCGGGCCGCCGAGGCCGGTGAAGACGCCACCCTGAATGATATCGCCGAGCTCGCTGCCGCCTTCGTGCCGTCGCGCGAACGGCAGCTCGAGACGAGCTCGCAAGGCCGCGCCTTCATCGAGATCTCCCGCGCGGCGTGGAATGCCGACGGACTGGACGCCATGATCGCGGCATGCCGCACGCCACTTGTCTATCCCGTCGCCGTTGGCGTCGTCGCGGCGCTGCACGGCGTGCCGCTGGCGCCGATGCTGCACGCCTTCCTGCACGCGCTGGTCTCGAACTGGATCTCGGCAGCCAGCCGGCTCATACCGCTCGGCCAGACCGATAGCCAGCGCGTGCTGGTCAAATTGGAAGCCGCCGTCGCCCTAACCGCCAATCGGGCGCTGAACGCGACACAGGACGACCTCGGCAGTACGACGTTTCGCGCCGATCTCGCCAGCCTGCGGCACGAGACACAATATACGCGGCTGTTTCGCTCGTGAGCGGTACGGCCTTCAACCGATCAAGAGAGAGCGAGTGACATGGCAACTTCTCACGGTCCCTTGCGTGTCGGCGTCGGGGGCCCCGTTGGATCGGGCAAGACCGCGCTGATGGATCTGCTGTGCAAGACCATGCGCGAGCGCTACGACATCGCCGCGATCACCAACGACATTTACACCAAGTGGGATGCCGAATTCCTCGTGCGCTCGGGCTCGCTGACGCCGGACCGCATCGCCGGCGTCGAGACCGGCGGCTGCCCGCACACCGCGATCCGCGAGGATGCCTCGATGAATCTCGCCGCGGTGGCCGACATGCGCGCCAAATTCCCCGGGCTGGATCTCGTGCTGATCGAATCCGGCGGCGACAATCTGGCGGCGACCTTCTCGCCGGAGCTGGCCGACCTCACCATCTATGTCATCGACGTTGCCGCCGGCGACAAGATCCCGTCCAAGGGCGGCCCCGGCATCACCCGCTCCGACCTTCTGGTCATCAACAAGATCGACCTCGCGCCCCATGTCGGTGCCTCCCTCGAGAAAATGGACACGGATGCCAGACGCATGCGCGGTGAGCGTCCCTTTGTCATGACCAACCTGAAGAAGAGCGAGGGGCTCGACCGCATCGTCGGCTTCATCGAGGCCAAAGGTGGGTTGAAACGTGCGGACTGAAACGGCGGGTTGAAGGCCGCGGCGACATGGCGCGGGCATTTCCCGCCGTTAACGTCTGAGGCAAAGCCGGGTTTGCGGAACAAATTTCGGACACGGCGATTGTCTACCTCCGGTGCCCGGAGCAGAGCCGCTGTTGGCCAGACGATCGGCCGGGCGGATTAAGCTTTTTCGGCGACCGAAGTTGCGTACAGATGCCTCCTCCGTCATTATCCCTGCCACTGGGCTTTACCCTGTTTCGGTACATGGCCGTTCGAGCGGCGTTGATATGCTCCGTGTTTATTGCCGACCTCCTGCCTTCGCCTGAGTAATCGCGTGGTCCGGCTGGGTTTCATTATCGGCTTCATCGCCCTGCTCGGAGCCTTGCTCTCCGGGCTTGCGGCCTATCGCGTCCACGACCAGGAGCTGGCGCTGGACCGGATTGCGCTGGCCCGTGCGATCGACGTTCATGCGAGCCTCGTCCAGGACAGGTCGACCGAACGTGAGCTGCTGGCGCGTGTCGCCTCAGGCCTGTTCCGCGCGCCATCGGTGCTGAAGCCCAACATGCTGGAGCCGCTGCGCTCGGCGATCTACGCCTTCAAGACCGATTTCGTGGTGGCCGGCTGGGTCGCCCGGCTGCACCCGAGCGAGCTCGGCGCGGCGCAAACCGCGATCGCGGCCGCCGGCTTTCCGAAACCGCAGATCCGCGACTACAGCGACAAGCCGATCGACCCGGCAAGCCTGACCCAGCCGATCGACGTGCTGATGGACCTCGAGCCGCGCAGCGACGAGACCAAGGCGTTGCCGGGCCGCAGCTACGATAACGAGCCGGTTCGCAACGCCATGCTGACGCGTGCCAGGGTCGAGAAGCGGTCGGTTGCCTCCGACCCCGTACCGCTCTTGCGCGACAACGGGCCGATCGGCGTCATCGTCGCCGCCCCCGTCATTCCCGAGGGCGCCACCGAGCCGGTCGGCTTCGTCACCTTTTCCTACGAGCTGGCTTCGCTGATGCTGACCAACGACGATCTATCGTTGTTCTCGGTCGCGCTCAAGGACCCGCGCAAGGAAGGCGGCGAGCTCGTTGCCGACGACCAGGGCGTCGTCTCCACCCGCGTGACGTCGCCGGACGGGTCGCCCCCGTCGGCGACGCGCACCATCAGCTTCGGCGGCCGCGACTGGCAGCTTGGCTATTACGCCAAGAGCAATTCGGCACGGCGCGCCGAGCAGACCGCAATCATCGTCGCGGCGATCGGCTTCGCGATCACCGCGATGGTCTGCGGCCTGTTCGGTTACGTCGCCTACAATAACTTGAGGCTGAGCCGCGAAATCCAGGTGCGGATCGGCTTCGAGCGGCGGCTGACGGCCGTCATCGACGAGCTCAACCACCGGGTCAAGAACATCCTTGCGGTGATCCAGTCGATCGTGACGCGCACGCTGCGCCACGGCTCGGACATCGATGTTGCACGCGAACTCTTGATCGGCCGCATCCACGCCATGTCCAACGTGGTCTCGCTGCTCAGCGAGAGCCAGTGGCAGGGCGTCAAGCTGAAGGGGTTGTTCGAAGCGCGCGCGATTCCGCATGCCGATCGTATCGCCGTCAGCGGCCCGGATATCGCGGTCAGCGCGCGCGCCGCCCAGAGCCTGTCGCTGCTGTTCTTCGAGCTTGCCTCGCATTCCGACGAGGGTCTGTCGCTGGTCGGCAAGCACCCGCACATCACCGCAAACTGGACGGTGACGGGCGAGGAGCCCGAGACAGTGTTTCATTTCCGCTGGGAGGAGTTCAACACCAGCGAGGCGACGCGCCGGCCGGATTCGGATTTCGGCCTGATCCTGCTCGACCGCGTCGCGCCCGAAGCGCTCGGCGGCTCCGCCAAGCGCTACTTCACGGATGTCTCTTATGTCTATGAATTGACCGCGCCGATGGAGACGGTCGTGGACATGACCGAGCGCGACCGCACGGAAAAGCTGTCGCAGCCGGTGAAGCCGGCGCGCTAGCTCTTCGGCCGCAACACCAGATCGACCAGATTGCGTGCATAGGCCGGCGTGATCGGCGCGATGCCGAAGACATAGCGGTAAAACAGGCTGCCATAGATGGCGTCGTAGAGATCCTCCGCCGCAGCCTCGGCCAAAATGCTGCCCTCACGCTGACCGGTAGCGATCATCTCCACCAGCGCGTCACGGCGGAACTGGAGGTAGCGGGCATAGAACAGCTCCGCCGAGCCGGTTCTGGAGATGCATTCGGAGATGACCGCAAGCTGCACCTTTCCGAACTCGCCTTGCAAGGCCTCGGCATAGGCTGCGGCATGGCGGCGTGCGCGCGCCGCGGGCGTCCCCGCGCTCGCCGGCGGCAGCGGCAGCATCTGCGCGGCATGATGGAGAAAGGCGTCGATCAGCAGCGCTTCCCGCGACGGCCACCATTTGTAGACCGTCATCTTGGAGACGGTGGAGCGACGCGCGATGGCATCGATCGTGGTCGCGGCAAGGCCGGTCGTGGCCATCAGCGCATAGGCGCTTTCAAGGATGGCGTTGGTGGTCTCGATCGAGCGCGGCCGGCCGCGTCGGGGCGCGCCCTCGGCCGCATCGCTCGTGCCTTTCGCCATGACCAAGCCGGTCTCCTTGCACAGAGGCCGCTATTCCTGCGGCCGCTCCGTCCCGCATAGCGCAGGTGCGGCGCACGGCCTAGCGGAATCGCGTAGCCGGGCAAAAGCGCTTTCGAGCGAAATGGACACCGGGTTCGTGCAATGAGAACGCGTCAAGACGAGAAGATGGAGCCCGTTCCGACGAAACCGGAACGCTTCAGGCCCGCTGACGCACGGCTGCCGGCTCGTCCTGACGCTTCGACCAGGAGATATAATAGGCCACCGCCGTCATCGCCGCGAAACCGGCAAGGCTCACCCCGATCTGCATCAGGACCAGATTGGGTCCGGTGATCAGGACGAGATGGCCGGCGAAGGACAGGAACACGCCGACGCAGAACACGGCGAGCCATTCCTCGCCGCATTTGATCACCATCTGGAGCGGCTTCCATTGCAGGCCCGGATGGTCGGGCGGGATGAGGTGGGTCGCGATGAAAGCGAGCGCGAGGAAATGGAGCACGCGATAAGGCGCGAGGTTTTCCTTGTCGGTCGGCGAGATGCCGTTGAGCACGACATCCGGCAAATAGGCGGACAATGCCGGCGAACGGCGCATCAGGGTGATGGCCATCGCCGACACCAGATAGGCGCCCGCCAGCACGCGCAGCCAGGGCAGGTTGCGCAAGGCGCGGCCCGACGCGCCGGTGACGGCGAACCAGGCGCCCAGCACCATCAGCATCTGCCAGCAGAACGGATTGAACGTCCATTCCTGGTCCGGATAAGTCCGGAAACCCCACTCGAACCAGCGCGCCGCGAAATAGAACGCGACAGAGAGCGCCAGCGTCACGTTCGGCCGCCGCAACAGCCCCCACAACGCAAACGGAAAGAAGGCCATCAGCGGGATCATCAGTTGCAGCAGATCGAGGTTCAGCGGCTCTTCCTGAAGCAGCAGGCCGCGGATCAGGATGCGCAGCGGATGTTCGAGAATCCCTGAGATGTTGTAGTCGCTGATGATCTCCGGCGCCATGGATTGCGAGGCGACATAGGCGATGACGTCGATGTAAATCACGAACAGCACGACATAGGCGGCATAGAGCCGCCAGACCCGGCGGAAGATGCGCGTCGCGGCGACGACATAGCCGCGCTCCAGCGCCATCTTGCCGTGGATGACGGCGACGCCATAGCCCACCACGAACACGAACAGGTCCGCAGCGCCGCTGAAGCCGAAGTTGCGCAGCGTCAGAAGGTTGACGACGTTGTTCGGGATGTGATCGACAAAGACCGACAACGTTGCAATGCCGAGTGTCAAATACAGCCTTGCGTCGTGGTCGAATGCGGCGAGGTTAGCCCTAACAGACGGCTTCATTGCTAATTATTTCACTTGGAATCAGGGCGATGCTTTTAGCGGCAACCGCCTGCCTGTCCGAGTAGCGTTTGCGTGAAGGAGGGCCGATCGTAGCGGCGCTGATGAAAAATTGCGCAGGGACGGGCCGTCGAATTCCCGCGGGCCCGCTCGCCGGGCCGGCAGCGCAACTTTCTTGATTGCGGTCTCAACCTTACTCCGCCGGCTCGACCGATGCCTCGTCCGCAGCGCCGGCGCGGCTTGCCATGATTCCGAGCGCGACGCCGCCGATGGCGAGGATCGGCAACAGCCGCTTCACCCCGATCGCGCGGACGATCTGCAGGCCCGTCGCGAGCAGCATGGGATCGGCGAGCATGCTCGGGGCCGCCTTCGCGGCGCGCTCTGCGGCGATGCGGGCATGCGTCCGCATCTCCCGCTTGGAGCCCCAATAGCTCGCCGCGGCGGCAA
This sequence comes from Bradyrhizobium sp. RDM12, assembly GCF_051917485.1. Classification (NCBI taxonomy): domain Bacteria; kingdom Pseudomonadati; phylum Pseudomonadota; class Alphaproteobacteria; order Hyphomicrobiales; family Nitrobacteraceae; genus Bradyrhizobium; species Bradyrhizobium sp. RDM12. The sequence continues at coordinate 112,893 of NZ_CM133064.1, read as the reverse complement.
GCGTCAGCAGGAAGAAGATGCCGGCACCGGCAAGGCAGGCCTGCACAGGCCCGTATTTTTCCAGCACGGCGATGAAGACCGCCGCGCAAAGGAAGCATGTGGTGATGAAGAGGGCGAACGCTGCGGCCGCCGCCAGCGAGGTCAGCCGCACAGTCGTTCCCGTCGATGCGCTGATACCGTCGATGATGCGCTGAAACACGGCCTTGCTCCTCAGGTCTCCACAAGCCAATTCGTCACGTCTCGTTCGCTGCGGCGGAGGCCGTCGCGACTTTTAAATTTATCGCGCGCCTAGCGGCGCCAGGCGGCGCCGATCAGGAAACCGATGCCGAGCGCGATGCCGACGGTCGCGAGCGGTCGCTGCGCGATCGCATCCTCCAACGTCTCCTCGATCGAGCCGTAGGCATTCTGCGCCGCGTCCATCATTGCGCCGCCGCGCTCCGAGAAGTCGTCGAGCGTCGAATCCACGTTGTCGCGCGCCTGCTTGTAGCCGCGCCGGGCCTGCTTGCCCGTGGCGTTGGCGAACGTATTGAGGGCGTCGGTGATCTGGTCGGTGAGGGCGGCGATATCGCTTTTCACGGCTGCTACATCCTTCTCGAGGCGTTCTGCGGTGGCTTTGTCGGTCCCGTCTTTCATCCTGGCTTCGCCATCGGTTATTGACATCACAAGCTCCGGATTTTGGCGGTGAGATGGGCAGAAAACGTTTCGTTGTGGTGGAAGTTCCCTTGGTGGAGCCCGTCATCCCTGCGGCAATTGCGGCGAATCCTCCGGCAAAAGATGCTCTTTCAGGATCAGCCCCACGATGAGGAGCGGAGACGACAGAAAAGCGCCCATCGGTCCCCACAGCCAGGTCCAGAACGCCAGCGCAATAAAGACGGCGAGCGCGTTCAAGGACAGCCTGCGGCCGATGATGGTGGGCGTGACGAAGTGCCCCTCCATGAAGGTGATACCGCCGAAGGCGAGTGCGGCCATCAGGCCGCCACTGATAGTCGGGAATGCGACCAGCCCGACTACGGCCAGCACGATGAACATCGCGACCGGTCCGATAATCGGAATGAAGTTGAGCGCAGCCGCAAGCGCGCCGAGCCCGGCGGGATTGGGCATCCCGGTGACCGCGCAGACGATGCCGGTGGCGATGCCGACGCCAATATTGATGATCGTGACCGTCAGCAGATAGTTGCCGAGATGAACCTCGATCTCGTTGAGGATCCGGAGCGTGCGCAGCCGTGCGTCGCGGTTGCTGAAATTCATGATCATGGCGCGCCGCAGATCGCGCCAGCTTGCGATGAACAGGATCAGGGTGGCGAAGAACAGCAGGAATTCAGCGAAGGTCGGCGATACGAATTCCAGCGTCGGCTGCACCCATTCCGCTTTCGGCAGAGGGACACTTGGCAGGCCATCAGAGCCGCCGACCATGGTTTGCAGCTCCTTCCACAGCGCGAGCGGTCGGTCGAACACATGCGCCTTCTCCCTCAATTGCGCGCCCAGCTCCGGCAGGCGTGAGCTCCATTCCACTGCGGGAGCGGCAATCAGCGTGACGACGAAGGCGACCACCGCAGTCACCGCGATCACGATCAGCACGGCGCCGAGGGCGCGCGGAACGTGCCGCCGCTCAAGAAAGCTTGCGGCTGGCGACAGCATGGTACCGGCGACGACGGCCATCACGACCGGCAGGAAGAACGCCTTGGCCACGTAGAGCACGGCGACGATGGCGATCAGAAACAGGCCCGCAAGTGCGAAGGCAACGAACTCGGTGCGCCGGATGACCGGCGGCAGCTCGGTATGGCTGTCGGGAAGCGGAGTACCTTCGTCGTCGCCGGAAATCAGACGTTCACTGGGAAGGACGCGCACAATTTCTCTCCCGCACGGAGGTGTCCGGGCGCCCATTGGTCATCAGAAAACGCGCAGGGGCCATTGCGGTTCCATCGCGGCTTCGTGAAGTTGCGTTCGCTTGACTGTGACGTGGTTGCCGCGCGAGCGCGCGGAACTTGAGTCGGTTCTGCTGCGTTTGTTGGAAAGCCGCATCACTCAAGATGCAGACATCACACGGGGCAGCACATGACAAAATTCTCAGCCGTCGGTCGCAGCTTCTCGCCGCGCGTCGTCACCGCTTTTGCCTTTGCGACAGCTTTGCTGACGGTGCCGTTCGCAGCACACGCCCAAACGTTCGGGTATGCGCCGATGCAGCCGCAGGCCTATCCGCAGGACCAGACCTATTCGCAGGGCTACGCCGGCGAGGCATCACAGTCCGCCGACGAGGATGCGGCGCTGCCGGATCGGCTGCGGCGGCAGGTCGTGAGCTTCGATCGCAACGAACCGGCCGGCACCATCGTCATCGATACCGCCAACACCTATCTTTACTATGTGCTCGGCCAGGGGCGCGCCATTCGCTACGGGGTCGGCGTCGGCCGCGAAGGTTTCACCTGGTCGGGCGTGCAGAGCATCACCCGCAAGGCGGAGTGGCCGGATTGGCATCCGCCGGCACAGATGATCGCGCGGCAGCCCTATCTGCCGCGCTTCGTCGCCGGAGGCCCCGGCAATCCGCTTGGTGCGCGCGCGATGTATCTCGGCTCCAGCGAATACCGCATCCATGGCACCAACGATCCCACCACGATCGGCAAGTTCGTCTCCTCCGGCTGCATCCGCCTGACCAATGAGGACGTCAGCGACCTGTTCAGCCGCGTCAATGTCGGTGCCAAGGTCGTGGTGCTGCCGAAGAATGCGCCCCTGATGGCACGCGACGGTGATCCCGTACGCAAGCGGCCGGCAGTGACGGCGCTGCCCTCGGGGCGCCAGGCGCTGAACATCTCGGCGTCGTCGGTGGACTAGGGTCGAGCGAGGTCACATGATGAGACGTTCGATCAGCAAATTGGCTTGCGGAACGGCCGCGTTCGTCGCGATCGGCTCCTCGGCCTCGCGCTGGCGCCTTCGGCGCATGCGGAGGATTTCTTCTCGGCGCTGTTCGGCGGCTTCCGGATGCGGCCACCGCCGGAGATTCGGGGGCCGTTCCCGAATGACGACATGCCGCGCTACGATGCGCCGCGTCAGCGCGCGTCCTATGGCGGCGGCACGGCCTATTGCGTTCGCGGCTGTGACGGCCGTTATTTCCCGGCGCAAGGCAATGATGCCGAGAGCAAGGCGCAATCCTGCAAGAGCTTCTGCCCAGCGTCGGAGACCTCGCTCGTCTATGGCAGAAATATCGACGACGCCACCACCGACAGCGGCAAATCCTATTCCGACCTGCCGAATGCGTTCCGCTATCGTAACGAGATCGTGTCCGGGTGTACCTGCAACGGCAAGGATCCGGCTGGTCTCGCTTCGGTCAAGTCGGAGAATGATCCAACCTTGCGCAAAGGCGATATCGTTGCAGGGAACGACGGCCTCGTCGTCGCCAGCCGCAATGCCAACGATCGCCGCGGTGTCGCGATGAACTTCTCCCCGTTGCCGGACTCGATCCGCGCCAAATTCCGCCAGGTGCCGGTGGTGGCGAAGGAGTAGCGGGCGAAGTCCGTTACGCCGCGCGGATCTTGCCGAGGAAATCGCTGACCTGATCGCCGAGCTGGCGGCTCTGGGTCTCCAGCATCTGCGAGGCCTGCTTGACGTTGTCGGCAGCGCCGGCTGCGGTGTCGGCATCGGCCTTCACGCCGGTGATGTTGTCGGACACGTTCCTGGTGCCCTGCGCGGCGTATTGGGTGCTGCGCGTGATCTCCTGGGTCGCCGCGCCCTGCTCCTGCACGGCGGCCGCAATCGCAGTCGCGACTTCGTTGACCTCGCCGATGATGCCGCCGATCGTCTGGATCGCGTTGATGGCATCGCCCGCGACCTTCTGGATGTCGGCGATCTGCTCGGAGATCTCTTCGGTCGCCTTCGCCGTCTGGCTCGCCAGCGACTTCACCTCGGAGGCGACGACGGCAAAGCCGCGTCCAGCCTCACCGGCGCGCGCGGCCTCGATGGTGGCGTTGAGCGCGAGCAGGTTGGTCTGCTGCGCGATGGTGTTGATGAGACCGACGACCTCGCCGATGCGGCTTGCGGACTTCTGTAGCCCCTGCACGGTGCCGTCGGTCTCGCGCGCCTGCGTGACGGCGCGACCGGCGATCCCGGCGGCATGCGCCGCCTGCTGGCTGATGTCGTTGATCGAGGCCGAGAGCTCTTCCGCGGCTGCCGCGACGCTGTCGACGCTCATCGAGGCGTCGTTGGAGGCCTTGCCGGCGACCTTGACGCGCTCGTTGGTCTGGCGCGAGACGGCGGAGAGATCGCCCGAGGTCTTGCGCATCCGCCCCGACGCGTCGTTCAGCTCACCCAGCGTCTTGCGTACAGCGCCCTCGAACTCCCCGACATAGGACTCGACTGCGCGCTGGCGCGCAGCGGCTCCGACGTTGCGCTCGCGCTCGTGCTCTTCGATCTTGAGCTTTTCGGTGGCCTGCTGCTTGAAGGTCTCCAGCGCGCTAGCAAGGGCGCCGATCTCGTCCTGGCGATCGAGATAGCCGCTGTCGACGGCGAGATCGCCGCCTGCGACCTTGAGCATGGCGTCACGGATGGTATTGAGCGGATTGATGACGCGGCGGCTGACCAGCATGATCGCGCCGACGGCAAGCCCAATCGCGAGCGCGAGCAGCACGAGCTGCACGATCAGCGCGCGCAGCGCAGCGCCGCGCTGGTCGAGGGTGTGCGCCCTGGCGGCGTCGAGGGCGGCTTCGGCCACCGCGACCGCGCTCGCCATGCGGCCGACCGTGAGCGGGCTCCACTGATTGGCGGTCAGCTCGGCCTTCTCGCCCTTGACCAGTGCGTCCGCGAGGCGGTCACGCAGCGTCAGATATTGCGGTTCGAAATAGGCGGTCTTGGCGCCGGCCATGGCGGAGGCCAGTGCCTGCGGCAATTGCATGCCCGAGGTCGACAATTCCAGCGCCTTCCACATCGCACTCGTGCCGCCGACATATTGGGTGTAGGCGTAGCGGCTCTCGGGCGAGATTTTGCCGGCGTTAAGGCCGATCGAAACGATCAGCGAAGCTTCGCCCGCTGTGTTGCGCAGCAGCCAGGCATTCTGTTTGATCGACAGCAGCTGATCGATCGCGGGGTCCTGGTGGTTGACGGTCGCGGCCAGCGTGTTCCCCAGATTGTCGAGCACGTCGAGCAGGCCCTGCGTCGTCTCCATGTATTCTTTGGTCAGCCCCGCGCGGCGCTGGTCCTTCGGCTTGGCGACGTCCTCCCAGAATTGCTTCTGCTCCTCGACCAGCAATTTGTTGAGACGCGCGAGCTCCGGCACCAGCGTGCCGGATCGCGGGAAGTCCATGCTCGGCAGCAGCTCGAGCGCGCGTGCCATCGCCGGCATCTGCGCATCGCGCAGCGCACGCAGATATTTCTCGATCTCGGAATCCATCGGCTCGGTCGCGTTGAGGAGCCGCGAGGTGGTCGAGCGATCGGTGCGCAGATTGTGCATCGCCTTGAACAGATCGGAGGAGGCATCGGCGATTTGCGAGATGCGGTTGGCGGTCTTGAGGCGATCCCAGGACTCGTAGGCGGTGAGCGAAAGCTCGATCACCACGCAGATCGACGTGATAGCGATCACTGTCTTCAACAGTGCGGACACGGTCAGACGATTGAGCATCGAAGTCCCCCCAAATTCCCATTTCAAAGTCGGTCAAGGACGCCCCGGCAAAATCGAGAAAACGGGGGCGGCAGCATCGGCAAGGGCATACCGTTCGCGGCACGCAGGCCGTGCGGTTTCTGCATCTGAAACCAAAAGGGTAAAGTTTTCGGCAGGCAGCCTGCCGGTAGAATTACGTATTTATCCGAAGTTGCAATAGGTTGCGCGAATGGAACCGGCGCGCGAGACAGGCGTTAGAACCTCGTTAGCAATTTGCCTGAAGGGGGCCTCGCAATGCTGGTCGGCGTACTCGTCACCTTTCTCGTCGTCATTCTCGTACTTTATCTCATCAACATGCTGCCGATGGACGGCCGCGCCAAGCAAATCGCTCGCGTCGTGGTCATCATCATCGGCATCGTGTCGCTGCTGAAATATCTCGCGGTGTTTTAGCGGAGCTTCTGATCTCCAACAAATAAGCCCCGGCGCGAGCCGGGGCTTTTGGTGTTCGAATGTTCGGACTCAGGTCGCCTTTAGCCAAGCGCCCTGTTAGCCAAGCGCCTTGTTACCCAAGCGCCTTGGCCTCGCGGCGGCGCGCCGTGAGGATGTATTCGGTGTAGCCGTTCGGCTGCTCGCGGCCCTTGAAGATGAGGTCGCAGGCCGCCTTGAAGGCTGTGCCGTCGAAGGCGGGCGCCATCGGCTTGTAGATCGGATCGCCCGCGTTCTGCTTATCGACGACGACGGCCATGCGCTTGAGCGATTCCATCACCTGCGCTTCGGTGATGACGCCCTGGTGCAGCCAGTTGGCCAGATGCTGGCTGGAGATACGCAAGGTCGCGCGGTCTTCCATCAGGCCGACATCGTGGATGTCAGGCACCTTGGAGCAGCCGACGCCCTGGTCGATCCAGCGTACGACGTAGCCGAGAATGCCCTGGCAATTGTTGTCGATCTCCTGCTTGACGTCGTCGGGCGCCCAGTTCGACTTCGACACCGGAATGGTGAGGATGTCCGAGAGCTTTGCGCGCGGACCGCCCTTGGTCAGCTCCTGCTGGCGCGCAGTGACGTTGACCTGGTGATAGTGCAGCGCGTGCAGCGTTGCCGCGGTCGGCGAGGGCACCCACGCCGTAGTGGCGCCGGCCTGCGGATGGGCAAGCTTCTGTTGCAGCATGTCCGCCATCTTGTCAGGCGCCGCCCACATGCCCTTGCCGATCTGGGCATGGCCGGGCAGACCGTCAATCAGGCCCATGTCGACGTTCCAGTCCTCATAGGCCTTGATCCAGGCCTGCGCCTTCATCTCGTTCTTGCGGATCATCGGACCCGCTTCCATCGAGGTATGGATCTCGTCGCCGGTGCGGTCGAGGAAGCCGGTGTTGATGAACATGATGCGCTTCGAGGCGCGCTGGATGCAGGCCTTGAGATTGACGGTGGTGCGCCGCTCCTCGTCCATGATGCCGACCTTGAGCGTGTTCTCCGGCAGGCCCAGCATCTTCTCGACGCGGTCGAAGATCTCGCAGGTGAACGAGACCTCGTCCGGGCCGTGCATCTTCGGCTTGACGATATACGCAGATCCCGTGCGGCTGTTCTTGACCTTGGAGTTGCCTTTCAAGTCATGAATGGCAAGAAGTCCGGAGACCGCGGCATCGAGCAGGCCTTCCGGGACTTCCTTGCCGGTCTCGTCCAGCACCGCATCAGTGAACATGTGGTGACCGCAATTGCGCATCAACAGCAGGCTGCGGCCGTGCAGCTTCACCTCACCCTTGCCGTCCGGCGTCTTGTAGGAGCGGTCGGCGTTGAGCGAGCGCGTCAGCGTCTTGCCGCCTTTTTCGAAGTCCGCCGACAGCGTGCCGTTCATCAGGCCGAGCGTGTTGCGATACACCAGCACCTTGTCCTCGGCGTCGACGGCGGCGACCGAGTCCTCCATGTCGAGAATGGTCGACACTGCCGATTCCATGATCATGTCGGCGACGCCGGCCGGATCGTCCCTGCCGATCACGCTGTTGCGGTCGATCTTGACCTCGACATGCAGGCCGTTATTGGCGAGCAGCACCGCGCTTGGCGCGGCCGCATCGCCTTGGAAGCCGGCGAACTGCGCGGCGTTCTTCAGCGCGGTGGCGTTGCCGCTCTTCAGCTTAACCGCGAGCTGGCCCGCGACGATGCTATAGGCGGTAACGTCGGTGTGGCTGCCGGTCGCCAGCGGCACGGCGGCGTCGAGGAACGCCTTGGCCTTTGCGATCACCTTGTCGCCGCGTGCCTTGTTGTAACCCTTGCCGCTCTCGGTCGGATCGTGCGGGATCGCGTCGGTGCCGTAGAAGGCGTCATAGAGCGAGCCCCAGCGCGCATTCGCCGCGTTCAGCGCATAGCGCGCGTTGGTGAGCGGCACGACCAGCTGCGGGCCGCAGATCTTGCCGATCTCCTCGTCGACATTGGCGGTCTCGACCTTCTGCGTCGCGGGCTCGGGGACGAGATAGCCGATCTCTTTCAGGAAGGCGGTGTAGGCGCCGAGGTCGAACGCCTTGCCCTTGTGGGCGCGGTGCCAATCGTCGATCCTGGCCTGCAGCGAGTCGCGGAAGGCGAGCAGCGACCGGTTCTTCGGCCCCAGCTCCTTGATGATGGCGGCCACCCCGGCCCAGAACGCATCCGGCGCGATCCCCGTTTTCGGGGCGGCTTCCTTGGCGATGAAATCGAAAAGGACGGGGGCGATCTTCAATCCGTGGGCGTCGACGCGTTTCATGATGGTCTTTCTTGTTGGAAATGGCTGTTTTTGGCTGCTTTTGACCCGACAGCAGCAAAATGCGCCCACGTGGGGCGGCTTTCGGGACCTATTAGCCCCAAAATCGGGACGCTGAGAAGACCCCCGACGTCTGTCAAAATGTCAATGAGGAGCTGGCGGCCGCTCCGCTGCTGTCATTCCCCGCGAAGGCGGGAATCCAGTAAGCCGCAGCGTCTCCGTATCCCAACGTTGTCTCTGGAATACCGGGTCGCCCGGCCAAGCCGGGCGACGACAGCCGGGAACAGGAGGGCTCAAATATTTGCGGCGAGGTCCACGACTTCGTCGAACAGCACGCCGGTCGTCTTCAGCATCTGCTCGATCTCGTCGGTCGCGTCCGCAACCGTCCGTGTCGAGGTATCGATCACGAGCTCGGCGGCCTCGGGCCGCTCGTAGTCGTTGCCGATGCCTGTAAAGGAGGCAAGGGCGCCGGCGCGAGCCTTCTTGTAATGGCCCTTGGGATCGCGCTCCTCGCAGATTTCGGCCGGTGTCGCGACATGGATCTCGCGGAACGCGGCATCGGCGACGCGACGCGCGGTGGCGCGGTCCTCGCGGGCCGGCGAAACGGCGGCGACGATGGCGATGTGGCCGTTGCGGGCGAGATGGGTCGCGACCTCGGCAAGCCTGCGGATGTTCTCGCTGCGGTCGGCTGCGGAGAAGCCGAGATCGCCATTGAGCCCGGCGCGCAGCGTGTCGCCATCGAGCAGGATCGGCGAGCCGCCATTGGTGAAGAGACGCCGCTCCAGCGCCTTCGCCAGCGTCGACTTGCCGGAGGCCGGCAAGCCCGTGAGCCAGACCACGGCACCGTTATGGCGATAGCGCGCAGAGCGTTCGTCGGGGCGCAGCGCCGATTCCACCGGCACGATGTCGACCGGCACGGCGCGCTGACCGGCATCGACCGACAGCACCAGGCCGCCGCCGGCGATACGCCCGGAGACCTCGATCACGAGCCGGCCGGTGCGCGGATTTTCGGTGTAGGGATCGACCGCGATCGGATTGGAGAGAGAGCGATCTCGCCGACATGGTTGCGGCCAATCGCCTCGTTCTCGCGGCTCTCGAGCTCGCCGGGATCGACCGCCTTCTCGATGGCGACGACGGTGGCGCGGCTTTCCTTCGGTCCGCAGCGGACCAGGAGCTGATCGCCTTTGGCGAGCGGCTTGTCGTGCAGCCAGAAAATACGCGCGCGCAGCCGCCGCGTCTCGCGTGGGGCGGCGCTCACATGCGCGATGATGTCGCCGCGCTCGAGAAACAGTTCGCGGTCAAGCGTGATGCCGACCGAGCGGCCGGCGCCCTGACGTCCCGCGACCGGCGTCACCGGCCAGCTCTCGACCGTCTTGATCCTGGCGATCTTGCCGGCCGGCATGATCACGATCTCGTCGCCGGCAGTCAGGCTGCCGGATTCGATGCGGCCTGCGACGATGCGGCGGTCGTCGAACTTGTAGATCGCCTGCACCGGCAGGCGCAGCGCCAGCGCTTCCAGCGGCCGCGCCGGCTCGAGTCCATCGAGCGCCTCGACCACGGTCGGACCCGTGTACCAGCCGATGCGGTCGGTGCGCTCGGCAACGCCATCGCCGTCGCGCGCGGAGATCGGGATGATCGCGGCCGGCGTCACGCCGAGGCCGTTGAGATGCGCGGAGATCTCGTCGCTGATTTCCTTGAAGCGCTCGGCGGAGAAATCGACGCGGTCCATTTTGTTGACGACGACCGCGACCTGCTTCACGCCGAGCAGATGCAGCAGGTAGCCGTGACGCCGGGTCTGGTCGCGCACGCCTTCGAGCGCGTCGATGATCAGCACCGCGCCGTCGGCCTGCGAGGCGCCGGTGATCATGTTGCGCAGGAATTCGGCATGGCCGGGCGCGTCGATCAGCACGATGTCGCGCGAATTGGTGCGGAAACGGATCTGCGTGGTGTCGATGGTGATGCCCTGATCGCGCTCGGTCTGCAGCGCATCGAGCAGGAACGACCATTCGAACGGCATGCCGCGCCGCGCGCTGACGGCTTTGAGCATTTCGAGCTTGCCGTCGGGCAGGCTGCCGGTTTCGTGCAGCAGGCGGCCGACCAGCGTCGACTTGCCGTGGTCGACATGGCCGACGATGACGATGCGCACCTGAGGACGCGTGGTGCCATTCGGCGTGGCAGGCGAAGCGGGGGTGACGATCATGTTCATACGACTGCGCGTCCTTGATCAGAGATAGCCGGCGACGCGCAGGCGCTCGAAAGCGTCCTCGGTCTCGTGATCGAGCGCGCGGCCTGCGCGCTCCGGCACCTTGGTCTGCTCGAGCTCGGCCAGGATCTCGTCGATGTTCGACGCGGTCGAATTCACGGGGTTGGTGATGTCCTGATCGCCCAGCGAGCGATAACGCTTGCCGTGCTTGGCGAGATACAGCGGGATGATCGGGATATTCTCGCGCTTGGTGTAGGCCCAGATGTCGGCCTCGGTCCAATGCAGGATCGGGTGGATGCGCAAATGCGCGCCTTGCGGCGGCGATGCATTGAAGTGATCCCAGAACTCCGGCGGCTGGTCGCGCACGTCCCAATTGCCTTCGAGACCGCGCGGCGAGAACACGCGCTCTTTCGCGCGCGTCGCTTCCTCGTCACGGCGGATGCCGGCGATCAGCCCGTCAAAACCGTATTTTCCGAGCGCCATCTTGAGGCCTTCGGTCTTGCGCGCGGCGGAACGGGCGGCGGGCGGCAGCGTTGGGTCGACGGCATCGATGGGCGGGCAGGGCTCGACGCGCAAATCGAGCTCCCACTCCTTCCCGTAGTGATCGCGAAATCGATACATCTCCGGAAACTTCTTGCCGGTGTCGACATGCAGGGCCGGGAACGGCAGGCGGCCGAAGAACGCCTTGCGCGCCAGCCAGATCATGACGTTGGAGTCCTTGCCGAGCGACCACAGCAGGGCGATCTTCTTCAGGCGGGCAAAGGCCTCGCGAAAGATGTAGATGCTCTGCGCTTCCAGCTGGTCGAGATGGTCCATGCTGGGGGCCGCCAGCGCGACTGGAATTTGCTCGGAAAGCGGGGCGCGGGGGTCCCGTCCATCTGCACCGGAATCGGTCCTGAGAAGATGCATCTCTGCCACTTTGCGTTTGGAGGCGAATTTTCTATAGTTGCAGCGCAGAAGAGAAGAAAAAATTTTCTCTTTGCGCGTCAGAAATGACACATATATAGAAAATAATTCCAGTCAACCCCGGATGTGGGGGAAGCGAGTATCGCATGCGGTTCTTGCCGGTGTTCCTCGATCTCAAGGCCGGTCCGGTGGTCCTCATCGGCGCGGGTGAGCTTTTGCGCGCAAAATTGCGCGTGCTCGCGGCTGCCGGTGCGCGCATCCGCGTGCATGCGATCGACGGCAATCAGGATCTGAGCCTCGGCGCCGATGACGCGGCGGGTATCGAGATCGCGACGAGCGATCCGCTCACGACCGATCTTGCCGGTGTCATTGCCGTCGTCTGCGCGGGCGCGGGCGATGTCGGCGTGGTGATGTCGGCCCGGGCTAAGTCGCTTGGCCTGCCGGTCAACGTCATGGACGATCTCGAACATTCCAGCTTCATCTTCCCGGCCATCGTCGATCGCGGCGATGTCGTGGTCGCGGTCGGCACCGGCGGTGCGTCACCGGTGGTGGCGCGTCGCGTGCGCGAGAAGATCGAGGCGCTGCTGCCGGCGCGGATCGGCGAACTCGCCGAATTCATCGGCGGCTTCCGCAAATCCATCAACGAACGTATCGCCGAGTTTCCGCTGCGCCGGCGCTTCTGGGAGCGCGTCATTGACGGTCCGATCGGCGCAGCCGTGTTGGCCGGCCGCAAGGACGAGGCCGACGCAGCGCTCAAGCAGATTTCCGATGCCTCCGCGTTTGCGCGCGCCGACAAGCCGGAGGGCTCGGTGGCGCTGGTCGGCGCCGGCCCCGGCGATCCGGATCTCCTCACCATCAAGGCGCTGCGCGCGCTGCAGGATGCCGACATTGTCTTCCACGACGAGCTGGTCTCGCCCGAAATTCTCGACCGTATCCGTCGCGATACCACGCGTGTTGCCGTTGGCCGTCGTGTCGGCAAGCCCGGCATCGGCCAGGACGCCATCAACAGGCGCATGATCGAGGCCGCGCAAGCTGGCCAGCGGGTCGTGCGGCTGAAGGGCGGCGATCCCTTCGTGTTCGGCCGTGGCGGCGAAGAGGTGGAAGCGCTGCGCGCTGCCGGTGTCGCCTATTCGATCATTCCGGGCATCACCGCAGGCCTCGGCGGCGCCGCCGATTTCGAGGTGCCGCTCACCTACCGTCATGAAGCGACCCGCATCACCTTCCTCACCGCGCACAGGGCGCGCGACGCAGAGACGGTGGATTGGTCGACGCTGACCGACACCAAAATGACTGTCGTGGTCTACATGGGCATGACCGCTGCGCCCGCTGTTCGCGCCGGTCTGTTTGCCGCCGGCCGTTCGCCGGAAACGCCGGTCGGCGTGTTCGCCCGGGTCACGCGGCCGGACGCGAAAGGCGTAATCGGCACGCTGCGTGACCTGCCCGAGCTCGTGCGGCACGTCAATGGCGGTCCCGCCATTCTCATCATCGGCGACGTGGTCCGGCATGCCGGTTCGCTTCACCGTCAATCCCCCAAGAAAAACCCAGCTCAAATCATCTCTGACCTACTGGATGCAGCCGAATGACCTCCCCGCTTGAACAGAAGAAGATCAAAATCGCCGGTCCTTCGGTCGTGACCGCCAATCGCACCTGGGATGGCATCGTGGTGTATCGCACCGCCGCCAAGAGCTGGTCCGCGGAACTGTCGGAAGCCGCGATCGTGCGCAACTCGGACGAGGCGAAGGCGTTGCTTGCGGAGTCGGTCGCCGATGACGTCGGCGCGATCGGTCCCTATATCGCCCCGGTGCAGGTCGGCGCGGACGGCAAGATCGAACCCGGCAATCTGCGCGAACAGATCCGCCGCACCGGTGTCACCATCGGACAGCCGGCACAGGTTTAAGGCATTCTCTGATGTATGCTTACGACGAAATCGACCGCACGCTCGTCAACGAGCGCGTCTCGGAGTTCCGCGACCAGGTGAAGCGCCGCCTCTCGGGTGAGCTCACCGAGGACGAGTTCAAGATCCTGCGGCTTCAGAACGGCGTTTATCTGCAATTGCACGCCTACATGTTCCGCGTCGCAATTCCCTATGGGACGCTGGCGACGAACCAGCTGCGGGCGCTCGCCCATGTCGCGCGCAAATACGACCGCGGCTACGGCCATTTCACCACGCGGCAGAACATCCAGTTCAACTGGATCAAGCTTGCCGAGCTGCCCGATGCGCTCGCCAATCTCGCCCAGGTCGGCATCCATGCGATGCAGACCTCCGGCAACAACATGCGCAACGTCACCTCGGACCAGTGGGCCGGCGTCGCGCCCGGGGAGATCGAGGACCCGCGCATCTGGTCGGAGCTGATCCGTCAGCACACCACGCTGCATCCGGAATTCTCGTTCCTGCCGCGCAAGTTCAAGATTGCGATCACGGCGTCGGACCATGATCGCGCCGCGATCAAGATTCACGACATCGGTCTTAGGCTGATCAGGAACGAGAAGGGCGAGACCGGTTTCGAGGTGCTCGTCGGCGGCGGTCTCGGCCGCACGCCGTTCATCGCCAAGACCATCAAGCATTTCGTGCATGGCCGCGATATCCTCAGCTATATCGAGGCGATCCTGCGCGTCTACAATCAGTACGGCCGCCGCGACAACATCTACAAGGCGCGCATCAAGATCCTGGTGCACGAGCTCGGCATCGAGAAATTCTCGCGCGAGGTCGAGGAGGAGTGGCAGCACATCCGCAACTCCTCGCTCCAGATCGACGACGAGGTGATCGAGGACATCCGCTCGCGCTTCAGCTATCCGAACTACGAGAAGCTGCCGCACATGCCGGACGAACTGCGTCAGGCTGCGGCGGACCCGGACTTCGAGGCGTGGCGCAAGAACTCGGTCTCGCCGCATAAGGTGCAGGGCTATTCCATCGTCACGATCTCGCTGAAGCCGATCGGCGCACCTCCGGGAGATGCCACGGCCGAGCAGATGGACGCGCTGGCTGATCTCGCCGACAAATATTCCTTCGGGGAAATCCGTGTCGGCCACGAGCAGAACCTGGCGCTGCCGCATGTCGCCAAGCGCGACCTGCCGGCGTTGTGGAAGGCGCTCGACAAGCTCCGCCTGGCGACGCCGAACGTGAACCTGATCACCGACATCATCGCCTGCCCGGGGCTCGACTATTGCTCGCTGGCGAATGCGCGCTCGATCCCGATCGCGCAGGAGCTGACGCGACGCTTCGCCAACCATGGGCTCGCCAATCTGATCGGCCGGTTGCACATCAACATCTCCGGCTGCATCAATGCCTGCGGTCACCACCATGTCGGCCATATCGGCATTCTCGGTGTCGAGAAGAACGGCGAGGAGGTCTACCAGATCACCATCGGCGGTCGTGCCGATGAGGGTGCTGCGCTGGGCAATCTGATCGGCCCCGGCGTCAAGTTCGACGAGGTCGCCGACGTCATCGAAGACGTCGTGGAAGCCTATCTTGCGCTGCGCGAGCGGCCCGAAGAGCTGTTCATCGACACGGTGAAGCGCCTCGGCGTCGAACCTTTCAAGGAGCGCGTCTATGCCACTCGTTAACGGCGGAAAAATCGTCGACGACAGTTTCGTCAAGCTGGCCGTCGACACGCCGCTGCCCGAGAGCGGCGACATCCTGGTGCCGGCCGAGCGCTTCGTCGGCGAGGCGGAGGCGTTGCTCAAGCGCGCCGGCAAGCTCGGCGTGATCTGGCCGAACAACCGCGACATCGACGAACTCGTGCCGTATCTCGGCAAGGTTGCCGTCGTCGCGCTGGTGTTCCCGACCTTCCGGGACGGACGCGCCTACAGCCAGGCGCGGCTGCTGCGAGAGCGTTACAATTATCGCGGCGAATTGCGCGCGACGGGCCAGATCCTGCGCGACCAGTTCGTGTTCATGCTGCGCGCCGGGTTCGATTCCTTCGAGGTCAAGAAGCAGGCGGATGCGGAAGCGTTCATGCAGACCGCGAAGCGCTACTCGGTGTTCTACCAGCCGACCGGCGACGGCCGGATCACGGCGCTGCACCGGCGCATGCAGCTGCGTCACTCCGAGGGGGTCGGCACGTGAACGCCGTGACTGCTCAATTTGCATCCCAATCCACCTCGGTGTTGCCGACCGCGGATGAGCTCGACCGCGCTCTGCGCGACGCCGCTCCGGCCGAAATCATTGCTGCGGCGCTGAAGACCGTCGGCCGCGACCAGCTCGCCGTGGTGTCGTCGTTCGGGACGGAGTCGGCCGCGCTGTTGAAGGTGATGGCCGATGTCGATCCGGCCATTCCGGTGATCTTTCTCGATACCGGTTGGCTGTTCGAAGAGACGCTTGCCTATCGCGACGCGCTGATCGCCACGCTTGGCTTGAGAGATGTTCGTTCGATCAAGCCGCTGGAGGAGGCGCTGAAGCGGGAGGATCCCGATCAGGAGCTCTGGTTCTCCAATCCCGACGCCTGCTGCCGTATCCGCAAGGTCGAGCCGCTGGCGCGGGCGCTGAAGCCGTTTTCCGCGTGGGTCAACGGCCGCAAGCGGTTTCAGGGCGGCGTGCGCGCCGACATTCCGGTCGTCGAGCTGGATGGCGCGCGGCTGAAGTTCAATCCTTTCGCCAATGCCTCGCGCGAGGAGATCAAGGACATCTATGCGCGTGCCAAATTGCCGCAGCATCCGCTTCAAGCGTCGGGTTTCCTGTCGGTTGGGTGTATGCCTTGCACGAGCAGAACGACCGAGGGCGAGGACGAGCGCGCGGGTCGCTGGCGCGGCCGCGCCAAGACAGAATGTGGCATCCACACGACGAAGATTTCGTAGCACAGGCAAGCCGCCCGGCTGCGAACAAGAAAATCCGGTTCCGTTGACTTGAGCGCGTTTCGCCCCGAGTTATGCCCGCGTGCCATCGACGACGCTGAAGTCGTCGAGGTGAATGGAGATGGACATGATGCGCCGTATCGTTCCGCTCGCGGCAGGGCTGCTCGTGACAGGATTTCTGGCAAGCTCGGCTCTCGCCGCTGACATCAACCTCTTGAACGTGTCGTACGATCCGACGCGTGAGCTCTATGTCGAGTTCAACAAGGCGTTCGCGACCGCCTATCAGAAGGAAACCGGCAAGAGCGTCGAGATCAAGCAGTCGCATGGCGGCAGCGGCTCGCAGGCGCGCGCCGTGATCGACGGATTGCAGGCCGACGTGGTGACGCTCGCGCTCGCGTATGACATCGATGCCATCGCCGGCAAGGGCCTCACTGCAGCCGATTGGCAGAAGCGGCTGCCGCAGAATTCATCACCCTACACGTCGACCATCGTGTTCCTGGTACGCAAGGGCAATCCCAAGGGCATCAAGGACTGGGACGATCTGCTCAAGCCGGGCGTTGCCGTGATCACGCCGAACCCCAAGACTTCTGGCGGCGCGCGCTGGAATTATCTGGCGGCCTGGGGCTTTGCGCAGAAGAAATACGGCTCGGCCGACAAGGCCAAGGACTTCATCGGCAAGCTCTATCAGCAGGTGCCGGTCCTCGACACCGGCGCGCGCGGCGCCACCGTGACCTTCGTGGAGCGCGGTGTCGGCGACGTGTTGCTGGCCTGGGAGAACGAGGCCTATCTCGCGCTGAAGGAGTTCGGCCCGGAGAAATTCGAGATCGTGGCGCCGCCGCAATCGATCCTGGCCGAGCCGCCGGTCGCGATCGTCGACAAGGTTGCCGACAAGAAGGGCACGCGTAACGTCGCCGATGCTTATCTCCAGTACTGGTACACCAAGGAAGGGCAGGAGATCGCCGCGCGCAACTTCTATCGTCCGCGCGATCCCGAGATCGCCAAAAAAGTATGAAAACTCCTTCGCAAAGGTCGAGCGGTTCACGATTGACGATGTGTTCGGCGGCTGGACCAAGGCGCAGAAGGAACATTTCGCCGATGGCGGCGTCTTCGATCAGATCTACAAGAACTGATCGGGGGCTGTCGGAGGGGTTTGAACAGGGGGCCTGGTGAGCGCAATCGCAGCACGACGCCGGACATTGCCGGGCTTCGGTCTCACGATGGGGCTGACGCTGACCTGGCTGTCCGTCATCATCCTGATTCCGCTCGCCGGGCTGTTCCTGAAGTCGTTCGAGCTCAGCCCCGAGCAATTCTGGAACATCCTCTCGAGCCGCCGCACCCTGAACGCGCTCCGCGTCTCCTTCGGACTCGCGTTCGCTGCGGCCTGCGTCAATCTCGTGATGGGCAGCATCATCGTCTGGGCGCTGGTGCGGTACCGCTTCCCCGGACGCCGCCTGTTCGACGCCATCGTCGACGTGCCGTTCGCATTGCCGACAGCCGTTGCCGGTGTGGCGCTGACCTCGCTGTTTGCCGAGAAGGGCTGGCTCGGCGCGCGGCTCGCCGCGCTCGGCATCAAGGTGGCGTTCACGCCGCTCGGCATCTTCGTCGCCATGATCTTCATCGGCATTCCCTTCGTGGTCCGCACGGTGCAGCCGGTGCTGCAGGATCTCGACCCCGAGATCGAGGAGGCGGCCGGCAGCCTCGGCGCCAGCCGCTGGCAGACCATCATTCGCGTGATCCTGCCCTCGCTTGCGCCGGCGCTGCTCACGGGGCTCGCGCTCGCTTTTGCGCGCGCGGTCGGCGAATACGGCTCGGTGATCTTCATCGCCGGCAATCTGCCCAACGTCTCCGAGATCGCGCCGCTCTTGATCGTGATCCGGCTATCCGAATTCCGCTATGCCGACGCAACCGCGATCGCGGTCGTCATGCTCGTCGTCTCCTTCGTCATCATCTTCGCGGTCAACCGGTTGCAGCGCTGGGCGCAGAACCGGGTCCCGGTGCACTAGGGCGGGATGCGATGACGATGCAGATCGCCGACTCCGTGTCGCTGTCTTCACCCGAGGCGAAGGCGCGTGCGCATGCCGCCGCTGCGCGCAACAATCTCCGCACCGAACCGAAGGCGGTGCGCATCGCTATCATCGTGCTGGCGATATTGTTTCTCTCCGTCTTCGTCGTTCTGCCGCTGGTGCTGGTGTTCGCACAGGCCTTCTCGAAGGGCATTCTGGCCTATTTCGACGCGCTCGCCGAGCCGGAGGCGCTGGCTGCGATCAAGCTGACGCTGATGGTCGCGGCGATCTCGGTCGGGCTCAACCTCGTGTTCGGCCTCGTCGCCGCCTGGGCGATCGCCAAGTTCGAGTTTGGCGGCAAGACCTTCCTGATCACGCTGATCGACCTGCCGTTCTCGGTGAGCCCGGTCATCTCGGGCCTCGTCTTCGTGCTGCTGTTCGGTGCGCAAGGCTATTTCGGCGGCTGGATGAGGGATCACGACATCCAGATCCTGTTCGCAGTGCCCGGCATCGCGCTCGCCACCACCTTCGTGACCTTCCCGTTCGTGGCGCGCGCGCTGATCCCCTTGATGCAGGAGCAGGGCACGCAAGAGGAAGAGGCCGCGATCTCGCTCGGCGCCTCGGGCCTGCAAACCTTCTTCCGCGTCACGCTGCCCAACATCAAATGGGGCGTGCTCTATGGCGTCCTGCTCTGCAACGCGCGCGCGATGGGCGAGTTCGGTGCGGTCTCCGTCGTCTCCGGCCATATCCGCGGCGAGACCAACACCATGCCGCTGCTGGTCGAGATTCTCTACAACGAGTACCAGTTCGTCGCCGCGTTCGCGATCGCCTCGCTGCTGGCGATGCTGGCGCTGATCACGCTGGTCGCCAAGACCATTCTCGAACGTCATCTCGACGAAGGACACGACGTCAATGACCATTGAAGTCAGAAATCTCGTCAAGAAGTTCGGCAGCTTCGCAGCGCTGGATGGCGTCGACCTCAAGGTCAATGACGGCGAGCTGCTCGCTCTGCTCGGCCCCTCCGGCTCCGGCAAGACCACGCTGCTGCGGATCATCGCCGGTCTCGACTGGCCTGACACAGGCGAAGTCCTTTTCAATGGCGAGGATGCGCTGGCGCAGGGCGCGCGCGAACGCCATGTCGGCTTCGTGTTTCAGCACTACGCGCTGTTCCGCCACATGAGCGTGTTCGAGAACGTCGCCTTCGGACTGCGCGTGCAGCCGCGTGCGATCCGCAAGGATGAGGCGACAATCCGCGCCCGGGTCAAGGAGCTGCTCGATCTCGTGCAACTCGACTGGCTCGCCGACCGCTATCCGAGCCAGCTCTCCGGCGGCCAGCGCCAGCGTATCGCGCTCGCCCGCGCGCTCGCGATCGAGCCGCGCATCCTGTTGCTCGACGAGCCCTTCGGCGCGCTCGACGCCAAGGTGCGGAAAGAGCTGCGCAAATGGCTGCGCTCGCTGCATCACGAGATCAACGTCACCTCGATCTTCGTCACCCACGATCAGGAAGAGGCGCTGGAAGTCGCCAACCGCGTCGTGGTGATGGACAAGGGCAGGATCGAGCAGATCGGCTCGCCCGACGACGTCTACGAGACGCCGGCGACCGCCTTCGTGCATGGCTTCATCGGCGAATCCATCGAGCTGCCGGTCCAGATCGAGGGCGGCGTCATCAGGCTCGGTGACCGCCCGCTCAATCTTGCCGTCGACGGTCTGGTGTCTGGCGCGTCAAAACTGTTCGTACGGCGACACGACATGCTGGTCGGTCCGCCCGGCTCGGGCGCCTTCGAGGGCGCCGTTCAGCATGTCCGGAATTTCGGTCCGGTGCAGCGGGCCGAGGTTGCATTGTCCGGCGGCGAGACCATCGAGATCGACGCCCCCCGCGACCGGGAACTGCGCGCCGGTGACACCATCGGCCTCGAGCCCCGCCGCTACCGCATATTTGCGGGCACCTGAGCGGGTCCCGAGAGATCGAATTTTCCTCAAAATTCACCTTTCAGCCACGGTTGGTATGCAACAACGGCGCCTCATCTGGGGGCTCCGATTCATGCGCGCTGCGGCCGCAATTCTCATCACTTTGCTTCTCGCCGGCTGCGCTGGCAACGAAGTGCCGGTTCAGCAGCCGTCGATGTATGCCGACATGTCGGTCCCGGGCGCCAAGCTCGATGCGCCGGCGGCCGCGATCATGATCTCGCAGTATCGCCAGAACAACGGCCTCGGCACCGTCGTCGTCGACCCCGATCTGATGCGGCTCGCCGAATCCCAGTCCAGCGCCATGGCCGTCGCCAACAAGATGGACCATGACGTCCGCGCGCCGCTCGCCAAGCGCCTTGCCGCCGGCGGCTATCCCGCGACCGTGGCGGTCGAGAACATCTCGGCCGGCTATCATACGCTGGCGGAAGCGTTTTCCGGCTGGCGCGACTCGCCTCCGCACCGGGCGAACATGCTCAAGGGCGGTGTCACAAAATTGGGCATAGCGGCGAGTTATGCTCCGGGCACCAAATACAAGGTGTTCTGGACCATGATCCTGGCGTCGACCGATCCCCGATAAGCCAGACTTGATCCCGGGATGCATTAACGCCGCGGCAGGCTGTCGCCACGGTGGCTCGCCTTCTGCTAATGTTCCCGAATGACCGATCATAGCCCGGAAGTCGCAACAGTCCCCGCGAAGGCGCAGCGTGTCCTGGTTCTTCAGGGCGGCGGGGCGCTCGGCTCCTATCAGGCCGGCGCCTATCAGGCCCTGTGCCATTTCGACTTCGAGCCCGAATGGGTTGCCGGCATCTCGATCGGTGCGGTCAATGCCGCCATCATCGCCGGCAATGAGGGCCACACCCGCGTCAAGCGGCTCAAGGAATTCTGGGAGATGGTTTCCAAGCCGGTGCCGTGGAAGCCGCTCGGCAAGAGCGACCACAGCCGGGAGCTGTTCAATTCCACCAGCGCCGCGCTGATCGCGACGTTCGGCGTGCCCGGCTTCTTCACGCCGCGCATTCCGCCGGCGCCGCTCTGGCCGCCGGGCAGCCCGCAGGCCGAGAGCTATTACGACACCGCGCCGCTGAAGAAGACGCTGGAGCGGCTGGTCGATTTCGACCGCATCAACGACCTGAAGACCCGCCTGTCGGTCGGTGCGGTCGGCGTCACCTCCGGCAACTTCAAATATTTCGACAATTACGAGTTCAAGAAGCTCGGCAAGAAAATCGGCCCCGAGCACATCATGGCCTCCGGTGCGCTGCCGCCGGGCTTTCCGTCGGTCGTGATCGACGGCGAGCATTATTGGGACGGCGGCATCGCCTCCAACACGCCGCTCGACTTCGTGCTCGATGCCGAGGTCGATCGCGACATGCTGATCTTCCAGGTCGATCTGTTCAGCGCGCGCGGCGATCTGCCGAATTCGCTGATCGAGGCCACCGAGCGCGAGAAGGACATCCGCTTCTCCAGCCGCACGCGGATGAACACCGACAAGAACAAGCAGATCCACAATGCGCGCAGGGCGGTGCGGGACCTGATCGGCAAATTGCCGGACTTTCTGAAGAACGACCCCTCCGTCGAATTCCTCGCAAAAGTCTCGCGCGAAAGCACGGTCACCGTGGTGCACCTGATCTATCGCAGCAAGAACTACGAATCCTCGTCCAAGGACTATGACTTCTCGCATGTTGCGATGGTCGAGCATTGGGAAAGCGGCGTGCGCGACGTGCATCTGTCGATGCGCCACAAGGACTGGCTCGAGAAGCCGCAGTCCGGCGAGACCATGATGACCTACGATCTCACGGGGGACGTCACCGCGCCCCCGCCAAAAAGGAGCGAATAATATGGGTACTCTGTCAGGCAAGAACGCCGTCGTGACCGGTTCGACCAGCGGCATCGGGCTCGCCTATGCGCGCGCGTTTGCGGCTGCCGGCGCCAATGTCGTCATCAACGGGTTCGGCTCGCCGGAGGACATCGAGAAGGAGCGCTCCAAGATCGAGTCCGATTTCGGCGTGAAGGCGGTCTATTCGCCCGCCGATATGACCAAGCCGGCCGAGATCGCCGGGATGATTGCGCTCGGCGAGAAGTCGTTCGGTTCGGTCGATATCCTCGTCAACAATGCCGGCATCCAGTTCGTCTCGCCGATCGAGGAGTTTCCGCCCGAGAAGTGGGACCAGATCATCGCGATCAACCTGTCCTCGGCCTTCCATGCCATTCGCGCCGCCGTCCCCGGCATGAAGAAGAAGGGCTGGGGCCGCATCATCAACACGGCCTCGGCGCACTCGCTGGTCGCCTCGCCCTTCAAGTCGGCCTATGTGTCGGCCAAGCACGGGATCGCCGGCCTGACCAAGACCGTGGCGCTGGAAGTCGCGACCAACAAGATCACCTGCAACTGCATCAGCCCCGGCTATGTCTGGACGCCGCTGGTGGAGAAGCAGATCCCTGATACGATGAAGGCCCGCAATCTCACCCGCGAGCAGGTCATCAACGACGTGCTGCTCGATGCCCAGCCGACCAAGGAGTTCGTGACGTCCGAGCAAGTTGCAGCTCTGGCGCTGTTCCTGTGCAGCGACGATGCCGCGCAGATCACCGGCACGAATCTGTCGATCGACGGCGGCTGGACCGCGGAGTAGTTCCACGTCATGCCCCGCGAAGGCGGGGCATCCATCGGTGCGGTAGGACCTCCTACCGTCCGTCAAGGGGGAAGTGTCCTTGCTGAACCCAGCATAGCGCCGTGCTCGACGCAGTCCAGGACGCTGCGCGCCGGCTTTGCCGGTGCCTTCGGCATCCTGGACATCGTCTGCGCGCGACGCTTGGCGATCGTCAGGTCGGGACGAAGGAATGGTCCGCGCCCGGCCGAACAAAGGAATGAGATTACGCTGTCGCGGTGATGTTTTCGCTGTTGTAGTCCGCATCGTAAGGGGTCTGCCGCCTGAGTGTCGTGCAGAGGGCAAAGAGCAAACGATCCCCGACGCTGCGCAGGGCGCGCGCGTGGCCATGTCCCCGCGCCCGCAAGGCATCATACCGTTTCCGGGTGGCCGCATCGTGTTGCATGGCGACACGAGACCAGTGATGGACCGCGCTCTGCAGCCGCCTGTTGCAGGCGAGGCGACGGACCACGAAGCGCTGCTTGCCGCTTTGCCGCGTCACCGGGGCAGCTCCTGCCAAAGCGCGCAGAGCATGGTAATCTCGTCTGCGCAGGGGCTCTGCGGCCTCGGCGAGCAGTGTGGCGAGATTGATCCTGCCGATACCTGGCCAGGAGCGTAGGATCGTCACGTCGCACTGCGCCGGGCTCTGCCCCGAGGCGCTCTCCTCTGCTTCGAGCTCGGCACAGAGACGGTCCAGGCTCTGATGAGCCTCCTTGATCTGCCGATTGACCAGATGCAGGCGCGCCGCCAGGCTGCGGATGTGGGCGCAGGCGGCCTCGGTCGTGCCTGACGCCACGAACAGCGGGGTCTCACGCAAGATCTTGAGCGCCGCCGCCGCATCGAAACGGCGGATACGATATGCACTCAGGATGCGCGCGATGGCCTTCTCGCTGGCCTTGGCCGCCCTGTCCGGGGTCGGCACCTTCTGCCAAAGGGCCAGGAACCATTCGTCGGCGACATCGTCGGTCAACTTGGTGGCTTGGGGATAATAGCGCCACAACTGCTGGCGAAGGCGGTTGGCGAGACGCGTGCGCTCCTGCTGCAGTTCGTCGCCCAAGCGCGACCACTCACGCAACTCGATCATCGTGGGATCATCAACCACAAGCCGGCGGAAGGCCGCGCGATCCGTGCGCAGCGAGCCTGCGAGCACATGGGCATCGCGGCGGTCGTCCTTGGCACCAGCTGCCGTGAAGCGATCACGGAAGCGGTCGAGCTGCTTGGGATTGATGGCAAACACCGCAAACCCGTGTTCGAGCAACATCTCCACCACCGGGCCGTGCGGCATCTCGATCGCCACGGCGATCTGTCCCGGTGCGGCCTTGGTCTTCTCAAGCAGCCAGTCACGCAGCTCCGTCAGCCCAGCGCCGTCATGGGCGAACTCGCGCCGAGCAACCTGTCTTCCTTCGGCATCCAGCAGGCAAACGCTATGGCTCTGCGTTGCCCAATCGATCCCGGCGAACCAGCGTACATCTTCGATCATTTTGGGACCTCCTTGCTCTCAAAAGCGGGCCACCGCGATCTCGATCAATCCCTGTACTGGCGCTCTCGGCGCAAACCTCCTACTGGATATCGACCGCGGCCGCTCTGCCGGGGCGCGGCTCCTACGTCGGTGTTCAAGACACAGGTGGGCAAGGCTGCTCCCGGCGGATCGGCCCGCACTCCCAGTCTACACCGTTAGACTGGCTGCGAACCCCAAAAGGGTACAGGGTGGGCAAAGGCGCGCAAGCGCCGTGCCCACCATCTTTCGCCGATTGAGAAAAGTGGTGGGCACGCTTCGCTTTGCCCACCCTACGACTCCGTCCTTCGATCGGGCCTCAATGGCTCCAGGCCAGAGCCGTCACGATCGCGGATTGCAAGTTGAGCTCCGCGAACATGATCTTGCCGGCGACCACGACGAGGACGCTGGCGAGCGCAACGCGCAACACCGTCTCGGGCACGCGTGTCGCGCTGTAGCTGCCGAGAATGATGCCGGGCAGCGAGCCCAGCAGCAGCACGCCCATCAGGGCCCAGTCGACCGAACCGAGCATCCAGTGTCCGATGCCGGCAACCAGCGTCAGCGGCACCGCGTGCGCGATGTCGGAGCCGACGATGGTCGCCATCGGCAGGCGCGGGTATAGCAGCAGCAGCACGGTCACGCCGACCGCACCGGCACCGACCGACGAAATCGAGACCAGCACGCCGAGCACGACCCCGGTGACGACGGTCGCAATCAGAGTGGTGCGATCACTGACCTGCTCCATGCGCCGGCGATAGCGCTCCATGATCGACCTGCGAAAGATCAGCGATGTCGCGGTCAGGATCAGCGCAAAGCACAGCACCAGATTGACGAGATTGCGCTCGGCATCGCCCCTGAGATCGAGCTTCCACAGCACCAGCAGCGTCAACGCGCTCGCCGGGATGCTGCCACAGGCAAGCCGCAGCACCGCCGGCCAGTGCACGCTACGCGACCAGCCATGCACGACGCTGCCGCCGGTCTTGGTGGCGGCGGCGTAGAGCAGGTCGGTGCCGACGGCGGTGGTCGGGTGGACGCCGAACAGCAGGATCAGCAGCGGCGTCATCAGCGAGCCGCCTCCTACGCCGGTCAGCCCGACAAGCAGGCCGACGCCGAATCCCGAGGCGACGTAAAGCGGGTCAATCATGGTCTGGGCGAATCTAGATTTATCTCGTCAGTTGGGCAATACGACGTAGAATAAATTTCCCCTAGGGCGCAACCACTTGGGTGGAATAAGAAAAATTGTTTCCTTGCTCGCCGTGAGGGGTCATTCCATCCAAATCGCCGCCCCGTGGCGAAACGGACGTTTTGCGTGCCTGGTCGGCAGTCAGCGATCAGCGATGTCGGGTTGTGACGGCTCATTCAGTCCCGTGAGCGGCCGCCGGGATGTGTGGCGAATATGGAGAATGTCGATCGTGTCGCTGCGAACCCGGTAGAAGATTCGAAATGGGTAGCGGACCGCGGATGCCGCCCGGACGGTGGAGCGTTGCGCCACGCGGGGGCCGATAGCGGTGCGCGCTGAATGCGTTCGATGACGTCGAGGAGTCTCCGCGCAACGGCTTCTGCGACGGCGGGACTTGCGCTGGTTGTATAGTAATTCGCGATATCGCTGAGATCAGAAAGTGCCTGTCGGGAATAGAGGACCTTCATCCGCGGCGGAATTTTGCGAAAGCCGCATCGATCTGGGCTTCGGTCGCGACCTCGCCGCGATCAATGGCCGCCATGGCCGCATCGATAACCCTCAGCTCTTCCTGGCTTGCCAAATATTCGCCGCCACGGAGTTCGCTTTCGATCTCATTGGCAACGGCGATCAACTCTTTCTGGGCCTCGTCAGGCCAGGATTGAGCGCGCTGCAGCAAATCTCTCAGGTCGGGCACAGCCATGAACGGATTTTAGCAGGCAGAAGGCGATTGGCCAACGTCTCTATTGATGAGACGGGGATTGACCAAACGCCAGCACGTGCAGCCCCAACCGCTGCCGCACGATCCAGAACAGCAGCACTGTCTCGAAGGTGAGCGACATCGAGGTCGCGGCCGCGGCGCCGTGGCCGCCGAAGCGCGGCACCAGCGCGATGCAGAGCACGAGGTTCATCACGAAGGCCAGCGCGTAGGCCAGCGCGCAGATCTTCTGCTGGCCCAGCATGTTGAGCAGGCGCTCCACCGGGCCGATCGCGGCGCGCACCACGAGGCCGATCGCGGCGACGAACATGATGTCGTAGCCGACCGTGAATTGCGGCCCGAACAGCCAGAGCAGCGGCTTGCCCAGCGCGAGCAGCACGGCGGTCGCCGCCAGCGACGGCCAGAATGTCCACTTGATGGCGTGTGCGACGTAGGCCGAGAGCCGCGCCTTGTCGCCGAGCGCGTTGTATTCGGCGAAGCGATGCGCGGTTGTCGCCGACATCGCGTAGTGGATGAAGGACACCAGCGCCAGCGTCTTCACCACCGCGAAGTAAACGCCGACTTCGTCGGACGGGCGGAACTGCTGCAGCACCAGCACGTCGGTGTAGGACAAGAGGAGATAGAAGCTTTCGACCAGCAGGATCGGCAGCGAGACCGCGAGCCAGCCGCTGATGTCATAAGCCTTGGCGCCGGGCGCGATGTGCTCGGCGAGCTTGCGGTTCAGCACCACCATCTGCCCGGTCATCGCGATCCACACCGCGCCGGCGCTCGCCACCATCGCGGCGATCGCGCCGAGATGATAGCCGAGCAGGAAGGCGCACGCCGTGATGCCGATGATCAGCGCCTGGCGGATGATGAACTGGGGCATCAATCCAAGCCGCATCCAGTCATGCGATCGCGCGATGCCGTCCTGGGTGTTGGCGACGACGAAGGCGGGCAGCGTCATGCAGCCGATATAGAGCGGCAGTTCCTCGGCCGGGTCGATCCAGGGCGACAGCAGCTTGACGATTCCGGCGAGGCCGAGCGACATCAGCGTGGAGACTGCGAAGGTGAGCCAGCGGCTGCCGGAGAGAAAGCCGCGCAGCAGCGCATGGTCACCGCTGGCGCGATATTCCGGAATGATCTTTTGCGCGGAAGCCGAGATGCCGAAATCCATCATGCTGCCGAGCAGCAGCACCCAGGTCCAGACATAGACGTAGATGCCGTAGTCGGACGTTCCCATCCAGCGTGCGAGCAGGATCTGCGAACAGTAGGCGAGGCCCGCGCTGATGACGCGGATGATGAAGATGGTGCCGGCCAGCCGCCGCGTCAGCGACGCTTCGCTCGAACCGCCCGTCAGCCTGGCGCGCAACCGCGCGATCAGCCCGGCCGGTCCGGTCGTTGCGGGTTCTGCATCCATCACGGCCACGTCGAGATCCCCAGGCGTCCCGCGTGCTGCGGCAGGCTTGATGCGGTGGTCCCCGGGATTAGCAAGGATTCGTTAAGATTCGGTTGGGTGTTACCGGCGTCGTCCCGCCAGGAGGACGAACTACTCCAAATTCGTATTGAACTCGTACGATTTCTCCGGCCCGACCAGCGTGAACTTCAGCGCCGCGCCGTCGGGCTTGACGCCCGGCGGCAAGCCGTCGAGCTCGAAGGAAAATCGCTTCACGCCGGGCGGGCTGTGCGCGACCGGATCAGGAATGGGCAACGACCATTCGGGCGTCGGTCCTTCCACGAACAGATTGACGTTGCTGTTCTCGGGCGCAACGACGTCGACCACCACGTTCTTGGGCCCGTCGCGCCTGACGTCGCGAATGGTCAGCGGATTGGGATCGCCGATCGTGGCGGGCTTCGGCACGGTGTCGAGCGCCGTGCGCAGATTGGCATCCTCGGTCGAGGCGACGTTGTTGAAGCCGAGCTCGACACTGGCTTCGACAGGGATGCAGAGCTTTTCGCAGACCGCGTAATTGATCTCGGCGCGCAGCGTCACCGGCTTGTCGGCAGCCTTGGCGACGATGCGCAAGGGCAACACGATGTGGTCGTGATAGCCGATCGAATGGCCGCCCGCGCCGTCGTCGAACTTCAGTGGCGCGGGCCACATCACGGTCACCGTTTCGACATTGTCGGATTTGGAGAAGTCGAACCGCGGTGGAACGCCGGAATCGCCGGGCATGCGCCAGTAAGTCTTCCAGCCAGGCTGGAGCTGGAAAGCGATACCGCCGAGCAGGACCGCGCCGCTACGCGATCCCGCGAGCAACCGAACCGCGGAATGTCCGTCGCGCTGCCACGGTGAAGCATCGTCGGCATGGGCACCCATCGCCAGCAACGACGCAAGCACGGTTGTCGCGACGCCAACCGCCGCATGCAGGGGAACTCTTGTCAACATCGCACGTCTTTACAGGGTCGCTCCGAGGCAAACCATTGAATTGCTTGTGATGGATGCACTTGATTCAAGTCTCTGCAAGCCTTGATTTGACAGCTGGGCGGCCCGACATCAGGATAGGAATTGAAACCGGAGTGCTTTATCGATGGCTCCCACAGGCAAGAGGACGGGCGAAAGCACCCGCGGCGCGGGCCCTGCGCTCCCCAATTCGGCCGGCTATCTCGACGGCCGGCTCCTGATCGCGATGCCTGTCATGGGCGACTCCCGCTTCGAGCGCTCGGTGATTTATCTTTGTGCGCATTCGGCCGAGGGCGCGATGGGCATCATCGTCAATCATCCGGCCGGAAGCATCGATTTCCCGGAGCTGCTGGAGCAGCTCGGCATCGTCAAGAAGGGCGAGCACATCAAGCTGCCGCAAAATGCCGAAAGCATGAAGGTGCTGGCCGGCGGCCCGGTCGACACCGGCCGCGGCTTCGTGCTGCATTCCAGCGACTTCTACATCGAGCACGCGACGCTGCGGATCGACGACGGCGTCTGCCTCACTGCGACCGTCGACATCCTGCGCGCGATCGCCAATGGCTCCGGTCCCAAGCACGCCATCCTTGCGCTCGGCTATGCCGGCTGGGCGCCGGGCCAGCTCGAGACCGAGATCCAGAGCAATGGCTGGCTGCATTGCGACGCAGATGCGGATCTGATTTTCGGCGACGACGTCGACGAGAAATATGGCCGCGCCTTGCGCAAGATCGGCATCGATCCCGGCATGTTGTCGAACGAGGCCGGGCACGCGTAGCTGGTCGCTAGCATAGCATAACTCTCATCGCCGTCATTGCGAGGAGCGAAGCGACGAAGCAATCCAGAATCTTATCGCGGTGACAGTCTGGATTGCTTCATTTCGCTCGCAATGACGGAGCTTGTTGAGGCTGTATTGCTTTCAACGCCGGCTCGCATCCTGCGGTATCGTCGCTATTTTTCGCCCGGCACGAGAGCGGCGAGTGAAGCGCCTACTCCGCCGCCTGCTGCTGTACCGTCGGCTCCGTCCCCGCCACGGTGG
Organism: Bradyrhizobium sp. RDM12; assembly: GCF_051917485.1. NCBI lineage: Bacteria > Pseudomonadati > Pseudomonadota > Alphaproteobacteria > Hyphomicrobiales > Nitrobacteraceae > Bradyrhizobium > Bradyrhizobium sp. RDM12. Next base: position 83,274 of record NZ_CM133064.1, on the reverse strand, counting down.
CGCGGCGCATGTCGCGCGGCTGCGACTGGTCGTAGCGGCGGACGCGGTGCATGGTCTGGCGGTTGTCCCACATCACGAGGTCATGCAGCTTCCATTTGTGGACGTAGACGAATTCTGGTTGCGTCGCGTGCTCGGTGAGATCGCGCAGCAACAGCCGTCCCTCCGGCATACTCATGCCGACGATTTTGCCGGCATGCGATGACAGATACAGCGACTTGCGGCGATGCACCGGGTGGGTCCGGACCAGCCGCTGCAGTACCGGCTTGAACATCGCCTTCTCGTCGTCGGTGTATTCGGTGAACCCGAGCGATCCCCGCGAGTACATCAGCGAGTGTTCGCAGACGAGGTCGTCGATCTCGGCCTTGGTTTCGTCATCGAGTGCGTCATAGGCCGCGCGCATGTCGGCGAATTCGGTATTGCCGCCCTTCGGGTTCACCACGCGCGCCGACAGCAGCGAGAATTTGGCCGGGATCGGGCGGAACGAGCTGTCGGAATGCCACAGGCAGTTGCCGAGATTGAACAGGTGCGTGCGGCTGTCTTTTGCCAGCGGCTTGCCGTCCTTGCCGAGATTGGAGACGTCGTTGAGGCCGGATTGTAGCCGGTAGTCCTGCGCCTTGGTGACGGTGCCGCCGCGTGCGTCCTCGCGCTGGCCGAAATTCAGCGCAAAAGCCATCTGCTGCTCGTCGGTGATGTCCTGATCATGGAAGACCAGCACGGCATATTTGTCCATGGCGGCCTCGACTTCGCGGGCCTCGTCAGGTGTGAGAGGCTGTCGCAGGTCGAGGCCGGAAACCTCGCCGATAAAATGCTTCTGAAGCTGCCGGATGGCGATCGTCATGGCGTCTCCCGGGAACCGCGAGCGGTTGGCCCCGCTCTGTCGGTGAAAAAGCTACCCCGGCGCCGATCGATGTCAACGCCTTGCGTGCATGCCTCACGCGTTGCGCGCCATCAACCCGCCGTCGACCGGGATCACGGCGCCGGTGAGGAACGACGCCGCCGGCAGGCACAGGCTCAGCGTCACATGCGCGACCTCCTCGGGATCGCCGTAACGGCCGAGTGCCGTGCGGCGCTTGGCATAGATGGTCTTGTGTTCCTCGGAGATGCGATCGGTGATAGCGGTGCGGATCGGGCCCGGGCAGATGCAGTTGACGGTGATGCCCTCGCGGCCGAGCTCGACCGCGAGCGAGCGGGTCAGGCTGGCGACGCCGCCCTTCGCAGCCGAATAGGGGCTGTGCAATGCGGTGGCACCAAGCGCCTCGGTGGACGCGATGTTGACGATGCGCGGGGACTTCGACTTGCGCAGATGCGGCAGCGCGGCGCGGATGATGCGCGGATGCGCCGTCAGCATCACCGCGATGCCCTTGGCCCAGGCGTCTTCATAAGCCTCATCGTCGATCGCGACGCGCACGGAGATGCCCGCATTGTTGACGACGACATCGAGCCCGCCGAAATGCGCCGCGACGTCACCCACCACGCGCTTGATCTCGCCGCCATCGGCGACGTCGAGCTTCCATGCCTTCGCCGAACCGCCGCTCGCCGCGATCTCCCTGGCAACCGCGTTCGCGCCTTGCTCATCATAGTCGGTGACGGCGACATGCGCGCCTTCAGACGCGAACACGCGCGCGGTGGCGCGTCCCATGCCGCTGGCCGCGCCGGTGACGAGAACGGTCAGGCCCTTCACAGAGCGGCTGAGCTGCTTGAATTCGGACATGCTGCTTCCTCGCGGGCTCTTGTTTCTTGTTCCGGGATCGACAAGGCTGGCATCGATCCGCAGACAGGTCAAACAAGCAAAAGAAGAGGGAGACCGCGATGGCCAACGAGCTCGATTTTTCAGGCAAGCAGGTTCTTGTCGTCGGTGGTTCCAGCGGTATCGGCAACGGCATCGCGCAAGCCTTTCGCACAAGGGGCGCAGCAGTTGCGGTGTGCGGCACGCGTGCTCGGCCCACGGACTATTCGGCGGAGGAAGGCTCCGATCTCACGGGTCTTGCTTATGCGCAGCTCGACGTCAGCAATTCCGGCGCGATCGAAGCGTTCAAGCCGTCGTTCGACCGGCTCGATATTCTGGTGCTCGCGCAAGGCGCGGTGATCTATCGCCGCGGCGAGTTCGAGATGAGCGGTTTCCGCAAGGTCGTCGATGTCAACCTGGTGAGCCTGATGGCGTGCGCGACGCGGTTTCATTCTATGTTGCGGGATGCGAAGGGCGCGCTGATCATGGTGTCGTCGACAGCGGCCTATCATTCCACCATGGGCAATCCCGCCTACAACGCCTCGAAGACCGGCGCGGTCGGATTGACGCGGACCTTGGGCGAGGCCTGGGCCGAGGACGGCATCCGCGTCAACGGCATCGCACCCGGCCTCGTCGACACCAAGATGACGAAGGTGACCACCGACAATCCCAAGCGGCTCGAAGGCGCGCTGGCGCGCATTCCGCTGCGGCGATTGGGCACGCCCGCCGACATGGCCGGCGCGGCGCTGTTCCTGGCGTCGCCATTGTCGTCCTACATCATCGGCCAGACGCTGGTCGTCGATGGCGGGCTTATTCTTTGAGCGTATTCTTCGCGGCGTGGAACTGCGCTGCTCCTGATCGGTTACTCCGGCTGACCCCCGAGGAGGAGCATCATGGACAAGGACAGGATCGTCGGATCGGCCAAGGAATTCGCTGGACGCGCTGAGGGCGCCGTCGGCGATCTCGCAGGCGATGCGCAAAGCCAGGCATCGGGCAAGGCGCGCGAAGCCGCCGGGACCGTGCAGAATCTGTATGGTCAGGCCAAGGATGCCATGCGTGAAGCCGGTGAGACTGCGGCTGGCTATGCCAAAGATGCCTACGAGAAGCCGGCGGACACCTTGCGCGATGGCTCGCAGGCGATCGCCCAAAAGGTGCAGGACAATCCGCTCGGTGCGCTGCTCGTCGCCGGCGGCATCGGCTTCGCGCTCGCTTTGCTGATGTCGCGTCCCGCCCGCCGCCCGCCGCCGCGCTGGCGCTATTAGGGCTGATAGTTGCACCCTCATTCCGGGGCGCGCCTTTGGGCGCGAGCCCGGGATGACACCTCAATTCAGAGCAACGATCACCGAACTTCCGCCGCTCGTCCAACGTTAGCCGGCGGACGCGGGATCGCGGGATTGGGATTCGGGTTGCGCGGTCCCGGTGCCAGTTGCCGCGGCGGCTGCTGCGGTGCGCCGAAGCCGAAGAAATCGCGAATTGACGGCGTGGCTTGGGCCGGTTGCTGCGGCGCTGCCGGCTTCTTCGGCGCGAGCTTGGGCGGCGGCGCGATTGCAGCCGCAGCGCCCGGCGTGCCGGAAGCCGCAGCCCCACCCTCAGGTGTCGTCGCCGCCACCGGCGTATCGCCCTTGGCCTGCTCGCGACCGACTTCGCGGCGCGGCCAGGAATAATCATCGGCACGGCCTGCGGGGGCGGCGAGCGGTTCGCCCTTCACCAGCGTCCGGGCTGCGAGCGCATCGACGGCCGCGGGGCGCGTGCCCGGTCCACCCAGCAATTGATCGGTCGAGATCGAGGCCGCGACCAGCGGCACGATCGGGCCGGCGAGCGGCCGCGGCGCGGGCTTGCCGGGCTCGGCACTGGTGTCCGGCGTTGCCGGCTCGCTCGGCAGCGCGATCGGGCCGGAGCGTCCCGCCAGCAGGCGCGTGATCTCGCGCTCGACATAATGGGCGAGCTTTCGCGCGCCCGCCTTGGTGAAGTAGACGCCGTCGCCACTGCGCAGCTGGCGGATCTGGCCTTCGAAATCCGGCCCCTTCTGCAGGAAGCGGCCGGCTTCGTCGACAAAGCCGTCCCAGACGTCGACATAGGTGATGCCGGCCTTGGCCGCGCCCTCGCGATAGAGCGAATCCAGGAACAGCATGTCCGCAGTGCCCTTCGGGCCGCGGATCGCAGGCAGGCCCACCCAGAGCACCGGCACGCCCTTGGCCTTGAGAACGTTGGCGAGCTCCTCGATCTTCTTGCTGTAGAGCTCGACCCAGTGGTCCTCGCGGAATTCGTAGAGGCCGTTCGGATTGCGCGCGGTCTTTTCGGGTGCGGCGGCCGGCGCATCAGCGTTATCGGCATCGTCCTGCGGCAGGTCGGTGTCGACAGGCTTGTCGTCGGGTTTGGCGGCGGTGTCGGGCTTGGCGTCGCCGGGCCTGGCGTCGCCGGGTTTGGCCTGCGGCTTGGCGCGCGCGCCCTTGTCGTTCTTCTTGTCCTTGTCCAGCCGGCTTGTCTGTTTTCTCCGGCGCAGCTTCGCGGATTGCGATGCGGTCGTTGAGACCGAGCATGACGACGATCACGTCCGGCTTCTCGGTTTCCAAAATCCCCTGGCGGCCGCCGCCCAGTCGGAGGGCTCGCCCTTCGGCTGGTATTTGATCAGGCCTGAGGTGGTCTTGTGCTTGCGGATCACGCCCATGTCGGGCTGCTCGGTGTAGGCATCTTCCAGGCCGTAGGCGAGCCAGTCGGCCATGGCGTCGCCGATCACCAGCACGTTCTTGTCGGGGATCGTCTCGCGCTTGGCGGGCGAAGGCGCCCGCGAAAAATCCTGGCGCGGCGCCTGCTGTTGCTGCTGCTGGAACGGTGTGAAGAAATCGCCGCCGAACCAACCGCCGCCACTGCGCGGCGGGGCCTGGCGCTGCGGCGGGCCGCCGAAGCCGGGGAAGTTGAAGAACTGCGCCGAAGCCGGTGCCGCGACCCCGACCATGATCGCAAGCGCAGTCCCCAGCGCGATCAACGGGCCGGTCTCGGTCAGCGCCTTGAAGAAAGATTTGGGCTTCGACATGCGATCTCGGGCGCGCGCAACGGGGTCTGGAATTGGCTTGGTATAATAACGGAATCGGGCGCCAAACGGGCAAATTCTCTTGCAGATTCTTTGAGGCAATAACCGAGATCGGACAAAATCCCGCTTCAGGGTTACTTTCGGCGCGATTTTACCGCCCGCGCAGCCGGTCCAGCACGTCCGAGGAGGCAAACCCGTCGGCGGGCGCCCCGATCGAGGCCTGGAAGTTGCGCAGCGCGTCCCGGGTCTGGCCGCCGAACTGACCGTCTGGGGTGCCCTTGTAGAAGCCGCGCTGGACCAGCAATTGCTGGAGTTCCAGCCGCTCGCCCCTCGACAATTCCCGCTCCTGCCGTGGCCACGGCTGCACGAAGGGCTGGCCGCCGCGCAGGCGGTCGGCGAAATGGCCGATCGCCAGCGCATAGGCCTCGGCCGGATTGTATTTCATGATGACCCGGAAATTCTGCAGCATCAGGAAGCCGGGCCCCTGCGCGCCGGCGGGCGCCAGCAGGTAGGCCTTTTCCGCCGGATGCGGGAAGGGCTGGTTGGTCGCGCGCTTGAGCCCGAGTTTTTCCCATTGCGCAATCGTCATCGCCCTGGCGCGATCGGCCAGCATGTAGTTGAAGCCTTGCGGCACCACGACCTCAAAGCCCCAGGTCTGGCCGCTCTGCCAGCCGTCCTTCTTCAGGTTGTTGGCGGTGGAGGCGATCAGGTCGCTTGCGTTGTCGACAACGTCGCGCCGTCCGTCGCCATCCCCGTCCACGGCAAAGCGCTTGAACGCGGTCGGCATGAACTGGGTCGGGCCGAACGCGCCAGCCCAGGAGCCCCGCATCTGCTCCGGGCGCAGATCGCCGCGGTTGAGGATCTCCAGCGCGGAGAGGAATTCGTCCTTGAAGTAGGCCTGGCGGCGGCCGATACAGGCAAGTGTCGCGGTCGATTGCAACACGCTGCGGTCGCCCATTTGGGTCGAATAATTCGACTCGATGCCCCAGATCGCGGCGATGATATAGCGATCGACGCCATAGGCCTTCTCGGTCGCGTCGAACTGCGCCTTGTACTTGGCGAGGACTTCCTTGCCCTTGGCGAGGCGGTTGTCGTTCACGAGGATGTCGAGATAGTCCCAGATCGATTTGCTGAATTCGGGCTGCGAGTCCATCAGGTCCATGATGCGCAGATCGGGCGAAAGCCCTGCGGTGAAGCGCTGAAAATTCTCCTGCGTGATGTTGCGGCGTGCGGCATCAGGCCACATCCCGGCAACGCAATTGTCGAAATTGCCAGCCGCCTCGCGGATCGCGGCCGCCGTCATCAGCGGATGGCCGGAGGCGCCGTCCTCGCCGCTCCAGGGCTGGGCTCCGGTTTGGGCACCGCCGGCGCCCGGCGGGGCTTGCGAGGGACCCGGAGTCGAGCCGGAGAAAATCCCGCCAAGCAGGTTCGATAGGCCGTTTTGTCCTTGTTGACCTTGCGCCTGCGCGGACACGGGGAACAGGAGCGCGGCCGCGAGCATTGTCGCGCCGGTCAAAGATAGAGTTACCGCTGTCACCAATTGCCTCATGTCTCACCCGTCCGGCCAAAAATCAGCCATCAGGAGGCCTCGTTACGGTTGCCAATATCTTAACAAAGGTGAAATTTTGCTGGTCACCTTTTTCTCAAATTCCCCGAGAGGGAGCCCTACATCCGCCTTTGTTACCGGCTGCAAAACGGCTAGCAAGAGGCCATTGCTTCTTTCACATGTGCCCCAAGGTATTCGATCAATCACATGAAAATCCGCAAAGCTGTATTCCCCGTCGCCGGCCTTGGTACCCGGGTTTTGCCCGCCACCAAGGCGATGCCGAAGGAAATGCTCACCATCGTCGACAAGCCGCTGATCCAGTACGTCTATGACGAGGCGAGGGAAGCCGGCATCGAGCACTTCGTCTTCGTCACCGGCCGCAACAAAAACGTCATCGAAGATCATTTCGACAAGATGTTCGAGCTTGATGCGACGCTCAGCCAACGCGGCAAGAAGGCCGAGCAGGAGATCCTGGCGCAGAACCAGCCGGAAGCCGGCGCCGTCAGCTTCACCCGCCAGCAGGCGCCGCTCGGCCTCGGCCACGCGGTCTGGTGCGCGCGCGACATCGTCGGCAACGAGCCGTTCGCGGTGCTGCTGCCCGACGAGCTCGTCCTCAACACGCCCGGCTGCCTGAAGCAGATGATCGAGACCGCGTCCTCGCTCGGCGACAAATCCAATCTCATCGCAGTCGAGGCGGTGCCCGATCATCTGACCCATCAATACGGCATCTGCGGCGTGGGGAAACGCACCGGCAAGATGTTCGAGGTCGACGGCATGGTGGAGAAGCCGGCCAAGGGCACCGCGCCGTCCAACCTCTCGATCACCGGCCGCTACATTCTCCAGCCCGAGATCTTCAAGATCCTGGAGACCCAGGAGCGCGGCGCCGGCGGCGAGATCCAGCTCACCGACGCCATGATCGGCCTCGCCAAGTCGCAAAAGTTCTACGGCGTCGAGTTCGACGGCGAACGCCATGATTGCGGCTCCAAACCCGGCTTCCTCCGCGCCAACATCGCCTACGCGCTGAAGCGGCCGGAATTGCGCGAGGGGCTGATCGCGGAGATGAAGAAATATCTGGGGCAGTAGGCTTCGCTATTTCTCCACGCGTCATTGCGAGCGAAGCGAAGCAATCCAGACTGCCTCCGTGGAAAGATTCTGGATTGCTTCGCTTCGCTCGCATGGCGGCGAGAGAGCGCCTCACGCCACCAGCGACAACTTCGGCAGGCTCGCCACCACCGACTGATTCCGCCCGCCGGCCTTGGCCGCATAGAGCGCCTTGTCGGCGGCGGCGACCAGGATGGACCAGTCCATGCCGCTGGTCGGCGCGAGGCTGGCGATGCCGCAGGAGACGGTCGATCCCGCCCCGCCGTCGGACCAGCCCAGCACCTTGGCCCGGATGGTCTCGGCGATCTTGAAGGCGTCGGCGGCCGACGTGTTCGGCAGCAGCACGGCGAATTCCTCGCCGCCATAGCGCGCGGCGCAGTCGCCTGCGCGGCCTACCGAATCGGAGATGCAGATGGCGATGCCGACCAGCACCTGGTCGCCGGCCTGGTGGCCGAAGGTGTCGTTGTAGGCCTTGAAGTGATCGGCATCGATCATCAGCAGAGCGACCTGCGTCTTCTGGCGCATGGCGCGGCGCCATTCGAGGTCGATGACATGATCGAACTTGCGGCGGTTGCGCAGGCCCGTGAGCGCGTCCGTCGTCGCCATCTCCTCGAGCCTGCTTTCGGCATCCGCCCGCCGGCCGATCTCGCGGGCGAGCACGATCGCCGAGCCCAGCACGAACAGAGCGAGCACCAGAACCACGACGCCGATGCGAAGCGCTTCCTTCTGCCACAGCGCGAACACGGCCGTCAGCGGCTTGCCCGCCACCACGAACAGCGCGCCGGTGCCGCTGCTGCGCGCATAGAGCCTCGCGGTCGGATCGATCGGGCCCTGTCCCGCAAACGAGCCGCCGGCGCGGAGATTATCGGCCTTCCAGGCCTGGCTGTCGTTCAGATTCCTGCCGATGATGTCGAGATCGAACGGCCGCCGCATCATGATGGTGCGGTCGCGCTTGAGCACGGTGATGGTGTCCTCGGGGTCGAGGCTCAGCCGCTCGAACAGTTCGTGGAAATAGGTGAAGCGGATCGACCCGGCGACGACACCCATGAAGCCGCCGTCGGTATCGCTGAGCCGCCGGCTCAGCACGATCGAATAGGCGCCGCGGAACAGCATCGGGCGGCTGATGAACAGGCCTGCGTTGGGATTGTCGCGATGGACCGTGAAATAGTCCTCACTGCCGCGGTTTTCCGGAACCGGGTCGAGCGTCGAGGCGTCGATGGTCAGATTGCCGTCCGCATCGAACACCTGGATGGCGCCGAAATGCTTTGCGGTGGTGGCATGGTCGAACAGGATGAGCTGGCGGATCGGCTTGGAGACCGTGTTGATCTCGGGCAGCAGCATGTTGTTGGCGACCGCCTTGAGGGACAGGTCGTAGATATCGATGTTGCGGCTGATGTCGGCGTCGATCGACGTGGCCAGGTTTTCCAGCGTCTGGCGAGCCAGTGCCTCCTCGCCGCGGCGCATGTCGAGCATGACGTTGACGCAAATGGCGGAAAAGCCGATCACCGTCACGACGGACGAGATGATCAGCAGCTTCGCCGAAATGCGCCAGGGCCGGCGGCCCGTGGCGTCGCGCCATGCAGACGGCATCCTTTGCTCCCGACCCTAGTGGATGCGCCTGAAATCTTGCGTAGTGTTTAAGCCGCGACGGCGCTGCTGCAATCAGTTAAGGATTGGTTTCCGCCGGTATCGCTTTTGAGCAGGTCAGACCGCGGACAAAGGGATAGAGGACGGCGGTGAACGATTACGACGCGCTACGCGATTACCTGCTGCGGCAGAAGCAGACGGAGTTCGTGCTGAGCTTTGAAGAGATCGAGGAGATCATCGGCGCGGCCCTGCCGCGTGCGGCGAATCGTGCCTCCTGGTGGGACACCTCGCGCAGCCCGGATATCAAGATGCCGCAGCGTGAAGCCTGTATCGCCGCGGGCTTCAAGGCCACCCGGATGCCCGACGGCCAGACGGTGCGGTTCACCAAGCAGAAGAGTGATCGGCGGCGGCCCGTATCCTAGGCGGCCAGTATCGTAGGACCTCCTACCGTCCGTCAAGGGGGAAGTGTCCTTGCTGAACCCAGCATAGCGCCGTGCTCGACGCAGTCCAGGACGCTGCGCGCCGGCTTTGCCGGTGCCTTCGGCATCCTGGACATCGTCTGCGCGCGACGCTTGGCGATCGTCAGGTCGGGACGAAGGAATGGTCCGCGCCCGGCCGAACAAAGGAATGAGATTACGCTGTCGCGGTGATGTTTTCGCTGTTGTAGTCCGCATCGTAAGGGGTCTGCCGCCTGAGGTCGTGCAGAGGGCAAAGAGCAAACGATCCCCGACGCTGCGCAGGGCGCGCGCGTGGCCATGTCCCCGCGCCCGCAAGGCATCATACCGTTTCCGGGTGGCCGCATCGTGTTGCATGGCGACACGAGACCAGTGATGGACCGCGCTCTGCAGCCGCCTGTTGCAGGCGAGGCGACGGACCACGAAGCGCTGCTTGCCGCTTTGCCGCGTCACCGGGGCAGCTCCTGCCAAAGCGCGCAGAGCATGGTAATCTCGTCTGCGCAGGGGCTCTGCGGCCTCGGCGAGCAGTGTGGCGAGATTGATCCTGCCGATACCTGGCCAGGAGCGTAGGATCGTCACGTCGCACTGCGCCGGGCTCTGCCCCGAGGCGCTCTCCTCTGCTTCGAGCTCGGCACAGAGACGGTCCAGGCTCTGATGAGCCTCCTTGATCTGCCGATTGACCAGATGCAGGCGCGCCGCCAGGCTGCGGATGTGGGCGCAGGCGGCCTCGGTCGTGCCCGACGCCACGAACAGCGGGGTCTCACGCAAGATCTTGAGCGCCGCCGCCGCATCGAAACGGCGGATACGATACTCAGGATGCGCGCGATGGCCTTCTCGCTGGCCTTGGCCGCCCTGTCCGGGGTCGGCACCTTCTGCCAAAGGGCCAGGAACCATTCGTCGGCGACATCGTCGGTCAACTTGGTGGCTTGGGGATAATAGCGCCACAACTGCTGGCGAAGACGGTTGGCGAGACGCGTGCGCTCCTGCTGCAGTTCGTCGGCCAAGCGCGACCACTCACGCAACTCGATCATCGTGGGATCATCAACCACAAGCCGGCGGAAGGCCGCGCGATCCGTGCGCAGCGAGCCTGCGAGCACATGGGCATCGCGGCGGTCGTCCTTGGCACCAGCTGCCGTGAAACGATCACGGAAGCGGTCGAGCTGCTTGGGATTGATGGCAAACACCGCAAACCCGTGTTCGAGCAACATCTCCACCACCGGGCCGTGCGGCATCTCGATCGCCACGGCGATCTGTCCCGGTGCGGCCTTGGTCTTCTCAAGCAGCCAGTCACGCAGCTCCGTCAGCCCAGCGCCGTCATGGGCGAACTCGCGCCGAGCAACCTGTCTTCCTTCGGCATCCAGCAGGCAAACGCTATGGCTCTGCGTTGCCCAATCGATCCCGGCGAACCAGTGTGCATCTTCGATCATTTTGGGACCTCCTTGCTCTCAAAAGCGGGCCACCGCGATCTCGATCAATCCCTGTACTGGCGCTCTCGGCGCAAACCTCCTACTGGATATCGACCGCGGCCGCTCTGCCGGGGTACGTCGGTGTTCAAGACACAGGTGGGCAAGGCTGCTCCCGGCGGATCGGCCCGCACTCCCAGTCTACACCGTTAGACTGGCTGCGAACCCCAAAAGGGTACAGGGTGGGCAAAGCGCAGCGTGCCCACCACCTCTGTTGCAGTGTTGGATCGATGGTGGGCACGGCGCAAGTGCGCCTTTGCCCACCCTACGATTTTCTCGCGTTGAACTCGCGGAGACATACCCCTCATCCGGTGCTTCGCGCCAGCTTCTTCCACAAGGGGAGAAGGGAAGGCCGCGTGCATGTTGCGATCAACTCGCCGCTTCCAGCCGCACTTCGGTCAGCAGCCGCATCGCCGCGTCCGCGTCCATCGGTTCGCCGAAGGCGAAGCCCTGGGCGTATTCGCAGCCCAATTGATACAGCTCGACCGCGTCGGAATCGGTTTCGGCGCCTTCCGCCACCACGTCCATGCCGAGATCATGCGCGAGCGCGATGATCGACTTCAGGATCACCGGCCGTGTGCCGCGGTTGGTGGTGCGGACGAAGGACTGGTCGATCTTGATGGTGTCGAACGGGAAGCGCTGGAGATAGGCGAGCGACGAATGGCCCGTGCCGAAATCGTCGAGCGATAATCCGGTTCCGAGCTCGCGGATCCGCGTCAGCATTTGCGCTGCGTGCTCCGGATTCTCCATCACCAGCGATTCCGTCAACTCCAGCTTCAGCGTGCCGCGCGCCACCGAGGACCGCGACAGCACGGTGCGGATGTCGTGGATGAGGTCGTGGCGCAAAAGCTGCCGCGAAGAGACGTTGACGGATGCGAAGATCGGCTCGCGCGAGCGCATCGCGCGCTGCCAGATCGAGAGCTGCTTTGCGGTCTGGTCGAGCACGAACATGCCGAGATCGACGATCAGGCCGGTCTCTTCCGCGATCGTGATGAATTCCGACGGCGCCATGCGACCGAGCTTCGGATGATCCCAGCGCACCAGCGCCTCGAAGCCGGCAACCGAACGGTCCTCCAGCCGGACGATCGGCTGATAGAGGATCGTCAACTCCTGCCGCTCGATGGCGCGGCGCAGTTCGCTCTCCAGGGTCAGCCGGTCGGTCTTTCGCGCGCGCATGGCGGGCTTGTAGACGTCGATGCGGTCGCCGCCGATGCGCTTGGAATGATACATCGCAAGCTCGGCGTCCTTGATGATCTCGTCCGTCAGTTGTGTCTGAGGATCAGACAGCGCGAGGCCGATCGAGGCCGTGAGAAAAATCTCGCGGTCGTTGAAGGCGATCGGCGCGCGGATGGTCTTGCGGATGGTCTCGGCGAACGCGGTGATGCGGGCCGGGTCCTGCTCCGAGAGCAGTATCAGGCCGAACTGGTCGCCGGCGAGCCGCGCTAGCGTGTCCTGCGGCTTCAGGATGCGGGTGAGGCGGCGGGCCAGCGTCAGCAGAATGGAATCGCCGACAGCGATGCCGACGGAATCGTTGACCTGCTTGAAGCGGTCGAGGTCGATCACCATCAGGGTCGGCCGCAGCGTCGGCATGGTCTTGGCGAAATGCGCGACGGCGCCGACCCGGTCCATGAACAGCTTGCGGTTGGGCAGGCCGGTGAGGTTGTCATGCACGGAATCGTGCAGCAGGCGTTCCTCGGCGTTGCGCAGCTCGGTGACGTCGGTGAGCGTGCCGACCACGCGTGAGACCTCGCCGTCGGAGCCGACCACCGGGCGCGCCTTCAGCGCGAACCACATGAAGTGACCGTCCGGGGTGCGCAGGCGGAAATCCTGCACCAGCCGGCCGCGGCGCTGGTCGAGCACGCTGTCCAGGGCGGCGCGGAACCGATCCTGGTCGAGCGGATGCAGCACTTCCAGCCACGACGCAGCCGGGCCTTCCAGCGTGCCGCGCTTGAGGCCGAGCAGGGCTTCGGTCTCCGGGCTGGTGAACACCTTGTCGGCGGAAACGTCCCAGTCCCAGATCAGATCACCGGAACCGGCGAGTGCCAGCGCACGACGCTCGATGTCGGAGACGACGCCGGTGGTGGCGCCGCCGCCGGCGAAGGCGTGCTGCATGACCGTAAACCCGATCAGCATCACGATCAGCACCAGGCCGCCGAGCAGCGCCGGGCCGACGATGTCGTTGGTGACGGAACCCGCGACCGTCATGCCGGCCGCGACCACCCAGACCACGAGGAGGAACCAGGTCGGGATCAGCAGCACCGCGCGGTCGAAGCCGTGGGTGGAGAGATAGACGATCAGCGCGAAACCGGCGAAGGCGATCAGCACCAGTGAGATGCGTGCGATGCCGGAGGCGACGGCCGGATCGAACAGCGCGAGCGCGACCAGCGAACCGAGGAAGGCGAGCCAGCCCACCGTGATGTGGGAATAGCGCACATGCCATCGACTGAGATTGAGATAGGCGAACAGGAACACCAGCAAGGTCGCCGCCAGGATCGCTTCGCCCGCCGCGCGCCAGATGCGCTCGGCGTTGTTCGACATGTCGAGCACCTTGCCCCAGAAGCCGAAGTCGACGCCGATATACACGAGCACTGCCCAGGCCAGCGCCGCGGCCGCCGGGAACATGATGCTGCCCTTCACCACGAACAGAATCGTGAGCACGAGCGCCAGGAGCCCGGAAATGCCGATCACGATGCCCTGGTACAGCGTGAACGAGTTGACCTTGTCCTTGTAGGCTTCCGGCTCCCACAGATAGAGCTGCGGCAGCTTGTCGGTGCGCAGCTCGGCGACGAAGGTGATGACGGCGCCGGGATCGAGCGTGATGCGGAAAACGTCTGCGGTCGGGCTTTCCTGCCGCTCCGGCCGGTCGCCGGTCGAGGGCGTGATGGTCGCGATGCGCGACAGCCCGAGATCGGGCCACAACAGCCCCGAGGACACGATGCGGTAATGCGGGGCGACGATCAGACGGTCGAGCTGGTCGTCGGTGTTGTTGGCGAGCGCGAACACCACCCAGTTCTGGCCGCCTTCGCGGGCGCGCACCTCGATGCGGCGGACGATGCCGTCGGTGCCGGGCGCGGTCGAGACCTGGATGCGGTCGGCGTCGCTGCGCTGATGCTCAAGCACGCCGGTGAGATCGATGGCGGGCGCGTCACCGCGGACGCTGACAGCGTCCAGCGCGCGTGCAGGCGACGCGGCGACAAGAATCATGAGGCCCAGCGCGATGGGCGCGAGGCACCTGATTAGACGCAAGGTGAGTTCTCCGCGTTCGACGCAAACTCTTCAGTGCTAGGCGATTTCCGAACGGAACGAGATGGTTCGGCGCGTCGCGATAGATGCCACGAAAGCGAGGAAAATCAAAGGGTTTCCGCCTGGCCGCGTGGGCCAGCGGCCTGAACCTCCAACACAATTTTGCCAATATGTGCTGAGGTCTCCATGCGCCGATGTGCGTCGGATGCCTTTTCCAGCGGGAAAGAGCTGTCCATCAGGGGTTTGATCCGGCCTTCGCGCAAAAGCGGCATCACTTTCGCTTCAATCGCAGCCACCATCGCCGCCTTGTCCGCATGACTACGGGGGCGCAGGGTCGAGCCGGTATGGGTTAACCGCTTCACCATCACCTTGGCGATGTTGACGCTGACCTTGGGGCCGTTGAGGGTTGCGATCTGCACGATGCGGCCATCGACGGCGGCGGCGTCATAATTGCGATCGACATAGTCGCCGGCGACCATGTCGAGGATCAGGTTGACGCCGGCCTTGTCGGTCTCTTCCTTGACCACGGCGACGAAATCTTCGCTCTTGTAGTTGATGGCGCGGTCGGCCCCGAGCTTGAGGCAGGCATCGATCTTGTCCTGCGATCCCACGGTGACGAACACTTTTGCGCCGAACGCTTTCGCAAGCTGGATCGCCATGGTGCCGATGCCGGAGGAGCCGCCGTGGATCAGCAGCGTCTCGCCGGCTTTCAGCCCGCCGCGCTCGAACACATTGTGCCAGACCGTCATCAGGGTTTCCGGCAGCGCGCCGGCTTCCTTCATCGACAGCGCCGACGGCACGCTCATCGCCTGGGCGTCCTGCGCGATGCAGTATTGCGCGTAACCGCCGCCGGCGACGAGCGACATCACCTTGTCGCCGATCTTGTGCCGCTTGGCATTGCTGCCGACGGCAACCACTTCGCCCGCGATTTCGAGGCCGGGCAGGTCGCTGGCGCCGGGCGGCGGCGGATAGGCGCCGGAGCGCTGCGCCACGTCGGGCCGGTTGACGCCGGCGGCCTGCACCTTGACCAGGATCTCGTCGGGACCGGGCTGCGGAACGGTGCGTTGTTCCGGCACCAGCACCTCCGGTCCGCCGGGCTTGGAGATGGCGACCACGGTCATTTGCGCGGGCAGCTTGTCCATGATGTGTCCTTGAGCAAAGGTGCGGATGAAACGAGGTCATTGCTTAGCCAGCGCCGCCCAAGCTGGCAACCGCCCAAGGCTGTTTGGTCCACGTGCACGCAGGAGGATGACGATGCCGATGGAAGACGACTACCGCCCGCGCAAGAAGGTCACCCACGAGATCGGACAGGATCTCTCACTGTTGTCGGTCGAGGAACTGACCGAGCGGGTTGCCCTGCTGAAGGCCGAGATCGCGCGGCTGGAGGAAGCCGCCAGCAAAAAGCGCGCCTCGCGCGATGCGGCGAACAGCGTCTTCAAGTCGTAGGCCAATCGACGCTGGATTAAAGCTGGCCACTCACACAATCCCCATCCCGAGGGACCGCGAAGCGGTCGTCTCGAAGGATGGCCGCGGGCGAGAGCGGGGCGCTGCATGGTTCGCGACGCGCGCGAAGAGCGCGCTCCTCACCATGAGGATTTGCCTTCGGCCTTGGCCGGGGGCGACGGTGGAGAGATTGTTTCGCAACCCGCTCGGCCACTGACCGACATGGCTAACGAACCCTCAAAAAAATCGTTCGTTTACTCCACATTAAGCTTTCGAGTTTATGACTGGAACTGTCCTCGTTTGGACACCGAGTGGCTCCTGTCCACTCTGTTTGACGCCTCCCTGTTATCAACTTTCAAAGCCGCCGGTTTTCCGGCGGCTCTTTTTTGCGTCTCGTTCTGGTTGAATCTCGAGGAAAGACCCGCGGAAACCATATCCGCTCTTGTCGCTGGACTCCGCGATCCCGGCGCGCAATGATTTGTTCATCATAAGCCGGCGCCAAAGCCGGACGGGTAAACAGTTGCGTAAGGGGCGTTAACCATGGAACGTTTGCAAGCCGACGGCGCTCTCGTTCAACTCAGCGAGCGGTTCACCAATTCTGCGGCGTTCGGCGCCCTGTTCCGCGAAGGCATGGATCTCGTCGAAGAGACCGCCGCCTATCTCGACGGCGCCGGCCGTGCCGAGGCCAAGGCGCTCGATCGCGCCGTCAGTCTCACCTATGCGACGGAGAGCATGCGTCTCACCACGCGCCTGATGCAGCTCGCCTCGTGGCTGTTGCTGCATCGCGCGGTGAAGGAAGGCGAGATGACGCTGGGCCAGGCCAACCGCGAGAAGACCAAGGTCAAGCTCTCCGCCGCCGATCCCGGCCCCTCCGACACGATCGAGAAGCTGCCGTCGCAGCTCCAGGAGCTGATCCATCGCTCGATGAGCCTGCAGACCCGCGTGCGCCGTCTCGACACCACCATCCACACCCCGCCGGTCGATCACCCCTCGATCGGCAATCCGCTGGTGCCGCACCTCAACGCGCTGAAGGCCGCGTTCGAGCGGTAAGGTCCCCTCCCGTCATTGCGCGTCGGCTCCTCAAGCCGGTCCCAACTCGCAATGACAAGACCCCAAAACAAAAACGCCCCCGGCTTTGCGGGGGCGTTTTTCGTCTCCAGCGTTGCGGCCAGGATCAATCCTTTTTGAGGAAGCCCGAAAACTTCTTCTGGAAGCGCGAGACACGGCCGCCACGATCCATCAGCTGGGCGTTGCCGCCGGTCCAGGCCGGGTGCGACTTCGGGTCGATGTCGAGGTTCAGCGTGTCGCCTTCCTTGCCCCAGGTGGAGCGGGTCAGGTACTCGGTTCCGTCGGTCATCACGACCTTAATCGTATGATAATTCGGATGAATCTCGGCTTTCATGGCAATTCCTGGGGCGCCCGGCGCCTTGCTTGAGTGGCTATCGAATGACGGATTTGGCGGGTCTATACCCCACAGCCCCCCTTAAAACAAGCCATTGTGGCGACAGCAGAACCGGGCGGTCCCCTAAGGGACATCCCGGATTTGCCACGACCGGTGCCCCCGGCCTATCTGGAGCAGACTTATCTCTTTTGGTCGGATCTCATGAGCGCAGTAGAACGGCTTGAAACCGGGCCGGCAGAAGTCCCGTCGATCGAAGTCGAGCTGATCGAGCAGCCCGCGAAGGGCCGCGCCCGGCTGCGGCCGCTGATGGCGCTCGCGCCTTACGTGGCCCGCTATCGCGGCCGGGCGGCGCTCGCCTTTGTCGCGCTGACGGTCGCGGCTCTGACCACGCTGCTGGTGCCGGTCGCGGTCCGCAGGATGATCGATTTCGGCCTGACCCCGGAAGGCATCGCGCTGATCAACAGCTACTTCTCGGTGATGATCGCGGTGGTCGCCGTGCTCGCGCTCGCAAGCGCTGCGCGCTACTACCTCGTGATGACGATCGGCGAGCGCATCGTCGCCGATCTCAGGCGCGACGTGTTTGCCCATCTGCTCTCGCTCTCGCCGGCGTTTTTCGATTCCGCGCGCAGCGGCGAATTGGTGTCGCGGCTCACCGCCGACACGACGCAGATCAAATCCGCAGTCGGCGCCTCGGTGTCGATCGCGCTGCGCAATCTGATGATGTTCTTTGGCGCGGCGGCGATGATGGTGATCACCAGCCCGCGTCTGTCCGGCTTCGTGCTGCTTGCGATTCCCCTGATCGTGCTGCCGCTGGTCGCCTTCGGACGCTGGGTGCGGCGGCTGTCGCGCAATGCGCAGGACACGCTGGCCGATGCGTCCGCCTATGCGGGCGAGCTGGTCGGCGCGATCCGCACCGTGCAGGCCTATACCAGCGAAGGGCTGGCGGCGAAGCGTTTTGGCGGCGAGGTCGAGCAGGCCTACGAGGCGGCACGCACCTCCACGCAAGCCCGCGCGGTTCTCACCGCCATCGTCATCTTCATCGTGTTCGCAAGCGTGGTCGGGATCCTCTGGATCGGCTCGCATGACGTGCTGACCGGCGCGATCACGCCGGGCCGGCTCGGCCAGTTCGTGCTCTATGCGGCGTTCGCGGCTGCGGGCCTCGGCCAGCTCAGCGAGGTCTGGGGCGAGGTGTCGGCTGCATCGGGCGCGGCCGAACGCCTGTTCGAGATCTTGCACGTGCAGCCCGACATCAGGGCGCCGGCGTCGCCGCGCGCGCTGCCGGTGCCGGGACGCGGCGAGGTCGGCTTCGATCACGTCAGCTTCTCCTATCCGGCGCGGCCCGATGTCAACGTGCTCGACGCGGTGTCGTTTGCGGTGCGGCCCGGCGAGAAGGTTGCGATCGTCGGCCCGTCCGGCGCCGGCAAGAGCACGATCTTCCATCTGCTGCTGCGCTTCTACGACCCGCGGGGCGGCGCGATCTCGCTCGACGGCGTCCCGGTGAAGGCTGCCGATCCGCGCGACTTCCGCGCGCGCATCGCGCTGGTGCCGCAGGAATCCAACGTGTTTGCCGCGAGCGCCCGCGACAACATCCGCTTCGGCCGGCCCGATGCGAGTGATGCCGAGGTCGAGCGCGCCGCCGAGCTCGCGCATGCCACCGAGTTCATCCGCCGCCTGCCCGAGGGTTTCGACACCCCGCTTGGCGAGCGGGGCGTGACGCTCTCCGGCGGCCAGCGCCAGCGCATCGCGATCGCGCGCGCCATCCTGCGCGATGCACCGCTCTTGCTGCTCGATGAAGCCACCTCCGCACTCGACGCCGAAAGCGAGACGCTGGTGCAGACCGCGCTCGAGGAGCTGATGAGCCACCGCACCACGCTGGTGATCGCACACCGCCTCGCCACCGTGCTGTCCTGCGACCGCATCCTGGTGATGGACCAGGGCAAGATCGTCGAGCAGGGCACGCATGCCGAGCTGGTCGCTAAGAACGGGCTCTATGCCAGGCTGGCGAGGTTGCAGTTCGAGGGAGCGTGAGGCGTGGCTGCTCCGGCGGCGTCAGCGCTGTTGCCGCCGCGCCCCGCAACAGGACGAAGAGGTTCGTCCTCAAAGGAACCACGTCGCCACGAGCCCGGCGCTCGCCGAGAATACCGCTGCCGTGGTGACCCAGCCGAGCGCATTCATCCAGCGGGAGTTCACCTTGTCGCCCATGATCTTGCGGCTGTTGGTCATGAGCATGATCAGCAACAGCAGTGGGGGCGTTGAAAATCCCTGGACGATTCCCGACCAGACCAGGGCTCGCATCGGATTGAAGCCAAGGAAGTTCAGGACGACGGCAACTGCCGTGAGCCCGGCAATGGCCCAATAGAACGCCGGTGCTTCAACGGGACGGGCGTGAAGGCTCGCCTTCCAGCCGAACGCCTGCGCCAGGTCGTAGGCCGCACCGGCCGTCATCACGGGCACCGCGAGAAACCCGACACCAATGATGCCGGCCGTGAACAGCACGCTCGCACCCGCGCCGGCAAGAGGACGCAACGCTTCCGCCGCCTGCGCCGCGGTCTCGATGTTGGTCTGGCCGTGGACGTGGAGCGTGGCTCCGGTCGACATGATGATGAAATACATCACGGCGTTGGAGAACAGCATGCCCAGGAGCACGTCGCGCCGGCTGCGTGCGAGCTCGGCATTGGAGGCGCCGATGCGCTGGGAAAGCCGGGTCTTGCCGTCTTCGATCTTCTCCTCGACCTGCTGGTTGGATTCCCAGGTGTAGATGTAGGCGGACAGCGAGGTGCCGATGATCGCCACGACAATGGAAAGGAATTCGCGATCAAAGTGCACAGCGGGAAGCAATGTCCCGCTCAGGACCTCGGCGGGATCCGGCTTGGCGAGCAAGGCGGCCACGACATAGGCGAGCAGCGCCAGAGCAAGCCAGCGGAAGATCGAGCGGATCGTCGCATAAGATCCCAGCATTTGCAGCGCCAGCAGCACCAGGGCAACCAGCGTTACGATCCAGGGAATTGGCAGCGGAATGAAGATGCCCAGCGCGGCCGCCATGCCGCCGAGATCTGCAGCCGCCTCGATGGTGTTGCCGATCATCACGCCCACCAGCACGGCCCAGAGCAGCCAGCGCGGGTAGAAGTCGCGAATGACGTGGAACAGGCCGCGGCCGGAGACCTGTCCAAGCTTCGAGGACAGGTAGACGACGGTAAACATCATCGGCAGGACGACGGGCGCGATCCAGAGAATCTGTAGCCCGAACTGCGCCCCGGCGCTGGCGTATGTTCCTATTGCGGAAGGATCGTCGTCGGCCGCGCCTGTGATGACGCCCAGTCCGATTGCCTTTCCCAGACCCTGTTTCTTTCCGTCGTCCTCGCTGGACATCTATCGCCGTGCGCTGCTTGCAGGAACACTCCCTCAAGCGCGCGTTGCGAACATCGTTCCTGGAAGCACAGGTCTCACGATTT
Source organism: Bradyrhizobium sp. RDM12 (assembly GCF_051917485.1). Lineage (NCBI taxonomy): Bacteria > Pseudomonadati > Pseudomonadota > Alphaproteobacteria > Hyphomicrobiales > Nitrobacteraceae > Bradyrhizobium > Bradyrhizobium sp. RDM12. Next base: position 62,825 of record NZ_CM133064.1, on the reverse strand, counting down.
GGATCAACGGGATTGCCCGACACTCGCCTGAGCCAAGCCGATGTTGCCCGCGTAAGCCCTTGATTCCGCTATCATCGGCTACTGTGCATGGGGTTGTTTTCGTGGTTTGGTCGAGGCGGCTGCGCTCACGGGCACTTTGGCGAGCCCATCGGCACGTTCGGCCACGGCCAATTCTTCCAGCTGCCGCCTTCACCGATACAGGCCGACCCGCCGCTGGGCGGAGCCGGGCTGCCTGACGGAGCAGGGCTGCTCGCCGGCGCTGTCTCACTGGCCGGCTCACTCGCCGTCTTGGGCGGCGGCGCGAGGCGCTGGTCGACATAGATCGTCGAGACATAGCCGGCGAGCATGACGGCCAGAAAGACCGAAGAGCCCTTGGCCAGATCGCTCAGCCGCATCGATCCTCTCCATCTGCTTGCGGGTTGCGACACGAGCAAACCGCGTCGGCGTCGGGCTGCTCCGTGACTGCTGTCACGGCCGCCACGCCATCTTCAGCACCGGCCGTCCCGATGTCGGGTTCACATCCTCGCCGGCATGGGCAAAGCCGTTGCGCTCGTAGAAGCGGATGGCGCGGCTGTTGTCCTTGTTGACGAGCAGCGTGACGCCCGATGGTGACAGGCGCTTGGCTTCGTCGACCAGCAGCCGTGCCGCGTCCGAGCCCCAATGATCAGGGTCGACCACGAGCTGGTCGAGATAGCCTGCCAGGTCGATGGTGACGAAGCCGGTCAGCGCGCCGTCCTGTTCGGCAACCACGATCGCGGCGTTCGGCACCAGCTCGTTGCGCCAGCGCTCGCGCCACCAGTCCACCCGCGCGGCAAAATCGATCTGGGGATAGGTCTGCTGCCAGGTGCGATGCCACAGCGCGATCGTCGCCGCTTCGTCGGCGGCCAGGTAGGGGCGGAGGTGGAGCGCGCTCACTACCGCTCCGTCAGCTTCAGCTCGATGCGGCGGTTGCGCTTGTAGGCGTCCTCGGTGTTGGCGGTGTCGAGCGGCTGGAATTCGCCGAAGCCCGCGGCGACCAGGCGCTGGGCGGGTACGCCGAGCGAGATCAGATATTGCACCACCGAGATCGCGCGCGCTGCCGACAGGTCCCAGTTCGACTTGAAGTTCGCGCCGCTCACCGGCCGCAGATCGGTGTGGCCGTCGACGCGGAGAACCCAGGGGATCTCGCTCGGGATCTTCTTGTCGAGATCGATCAGCGCGGCCGCGACCGTGTCGAGCTCGGCGCGGCCCTCGGGCAGCAGCGTTGCCTGTCCGGTGTCGAAGAACACTTCGGACTGAAACACGAAGCGGTCGCCGACCACGCGAATGTCGGGACGGTTGCCGAGAATGGCGCGCAGGCGCCCGAAGAATTCGGAGCGGTAGCGCGACAATTCCTGCACGCGCTGCGCCAAGGCGACATTCAGGCGAGAACCGAGATCGGCGATGCGGTTCTGCGATTCCTTGTCGCGCTTCTCGCTGGCGTCGAGTGCCTCCTCGAGGGCGGCCAATTGCCGCCGCAGCGCGCTGATCTGCTGGTTCAGCACCTCGATCTGCGCCAGCGCCCGCGCCGACACCGCCTTCTCGGAATCGAGCGCCTTGCCGAGCTCGGCGGTCTTGCCCTGCGCGTCGTTGCCGGCATTGGCGAGGCCCTCATAGAGGCCCTTCATCCGGTCGCGCTCGGATTCTGCCGAGGCGAGGCCCGCCTTCAGCTGCGAGACCTGGTCGTCGAGCGAGAGCTTGCCGAGCTTCTCCAGCGACAGCAGCTCGTTGAGCTGGGCGATCTTGGCGTTGAGCTGCTCCAGCGCCTTGTCCTTGCCGGTGACCTCCTGCGACAGGAAGAACTGCACGACCAGGAAGACCGAGAGCAGAAACACGATCGATAGCACCAGCGTCGACAATGCGTCGACGAATCCGGGCCAGTAGTTGAAGGCGCCTTCGCTGCGGCGGCCGCGGGCTAGAGCCATGCTCGCCTCTCAAATGCTGATTGCTAACTCTTCTCGGGCTGGCGCGCGATGCGCTCCAGCAGGCGGCGGATCTCGCGGTTCTGCTCGCCCTGGCCGTCGGCCCATTCGCGGATCATCTGCTGCTCGGTGCGCATGTGCGAGACCAGCGCCTGGATCGCTTCGGCGAGGCTCGCCATCGACGCGGTGGTGGTGCGGCTGGCGCTGCCCTCCTCGAGCACGGATCGCAGCCGCTCGACGGCCGCCTGGAGCTCGCCGCTGGCAACCCCGCCGCCGCTGCTGGCGACGGCGGCGACCTCGCTGCTGCCGTACTCGCGCACGGTGGTGGCGAGCCAGTCTTCGAGGTCGGTGTAGAAGCGGTTCTGCGCCTGGCTCGATTGCAGGTCGAGGAAGCCGAGGATCAGCGACCCGGCGAGGCCGAACAGGGAGCTCGAGAACGAGATGCCCATGCCGCCGAGCGGGGCGGCGAGGCCCTCCTTCAGCGTGTCGAACAGCGCGCCCGCGTCGCCACCGACCTTGAGGCCGTCGATCACCTTGCCGACCGAGCCGACCGTCTCGATCAGGCCCCAGAAAGTGCCGAGCAGGCCGAGGAAGACCAGCAGGCCGGTCATGTAGCGGGAGATGTCGCGGGCCTCGTCCAGGCGGGTCGCGATCGAATCGAGCAGATGCCGCATCGTGGTCTGGGTGATCGACATCCGCCCGGTGCGCTCGCCGCCCAGGATCATCGCCATCGGCGCCAGCAGTTTGGGGTGCCGGGCCGGCGCCAGGCCGGGGTCGGCGATGCGGAAATTGTTGACCCAGGACACCTCGGGATAGAGCCGGATCACCTGCCGGAAGGCCAGCACGATGCCGATGAACAGCACGGCCCCGATCAGGGCGTTCAGCCCGGGATTGGCGAAGAAGGCCTGGATGATCTGCTTGTAGAGCACCACGCCGACCAGCGCGCACAGCACCAGAAAAACCAGCATCCGCACCAGGAAGACACTGGGCGAGGACAGTTTTGTGTACTCAATATCGAGGGAGGAGCGGGGCGAGGCGCCAGACGGCATGGCCGGTATCATCCGTTACGAAAGCTTGCTTGCATCCGCACTATGGCACAGCGCTCGCCCAAAAAAAGCGCCGGATGTGCGGATTTCGGGAAGGGGGCTCGGGGAACCCAAAGCTGAAACCCGGCTTTGATACAGAAGTATTTTGCAAAACTTCAGTATTCCACAGGTTTAGGTCGGATTTTTGCATGGCGATGTTTCCCGGTGGACCGGCGGCCATCACGCTCTCGGCGGTCTATCCGTGGGGCCGGGCCAGCCTGCTCACGCCAATCTTCATGCCTTGGATCCTGGTCCATGTCACCGGCATCCCGCCTTTGGAAGCGCGGATGCTGCGACCGCGCGGCGAGCGCTATCGCGCCTATCAATCCCGAACGAGCATGTTCTTTCCCCTGCCACCCAGAGAGGGAAGGGCCGCATGAGCGTCGTCTCCGCGATCATCGGGACTGCCGAACGCGTGCCGCTGCCGGACCTCGTGGTTCGCGCCGCGATCCAGCGGCTGTGCTCGCGCACCGCAACGCGCCTCGCCGCGCATAGCGCAGCCGACGATGCCGCTTTCGCCGGACGCATGATGATAAGGCCGATCGCCGAGCACAGCGACACGGCCAACAGCCAGCATGACGAAGTGCCGCAAAGCTTCTTCGCGCAGGTGCTGGGCCCGAACCGCAAATACTCCTCCTGCTTCTACAAGACCGATGCGACGACCTTGCGGGAGGCCGAGGAGGAAGCGCTGCGTCAGACCGTCGAGCATGCGGGGATCGCCGACGGGCAGACCGTCCTCGAACTCGGCTGCGGCTGGGGTTCGCTGTCGCTGTGGATCGCGCGGCAGTTTCCGCATGCCAAGGTGACCGCGGCATCGAACTCGCAGTCGCAGCGCGCGTATATCGAGGAGATGGCGCGGAGCCGCGGTCTGCGCAATTTGCGCGTCGTCGCCGCCGACATGAACGTGTTCGCGCCGGAGGGCCGGTTCGATCGCATCGTCTCGGTCGAAATGTTCGAGCATATGATGAATTGGCGCAAGCTGATGACCCGCGTGCGCGCTTGGCTTGCGCCGGAGGGGCGCTTCTTCTTGCACATCTTCACCCATCGCGCCGCTTCCTACCAGTTCGACCGCGCCAATCGCGAGGACTGGATCGCGCAGCATTTCTTCACCGGTGGCGTAATGCCGAGCCATCAACTCGTCAGGCAGTATGACGATATCTTCGCCATCGAGAAGGAATGGCGCTGGAGCGGCACGCATTATCAGCGCACCTCGCTCGACTGGCTCGCCAATTTCGACGCGCATCGTGACTCCATCGAAGTTTCATTGCGGAACGTCTATGGCGAGGACACCGCGTTGTGGATGCGGCGCTGGCGCTGGTTCTTCCTCGCCACCGCCGGCCTGTTCGGCTACGCCGACGGAACCGAATGGGGCGTGAGCCACTACCGGATGAAGACGGCAGGTTAGGGCGGGTACGGATCGATTGTGCGCCGAGCGGGAAGCAGCGGCGCCTGCTTGCAAAAGAATTCCGGCGGTGATCGGAAACGTCGGGCTCCTCGGCGGTTATCGGCGAACGTTCCTGAGGAGGAAACATCATGCGACAACTCGCACTCGCAGCAATTGCTTTGGTGGCCGGCTTTACGGCACCGGCGATGGCGCAGCAGGCCTCGCCATCGCACAATCTCCAGAATGAAGCCGACAAAGGCATCAAGACTCAAAACTCCGGTGCTTCGGGTTACGTCTCTGAACAGGACAAGCCCGGGTCGGCCGCACAAATCCCGGGTGGCCCTGCTCGTGCCGAGTCCGGCAGCGCGGCAACCAGTGCGCAGAACTCCGGGGCAGGAATTGCGGGCGCGCCCGGCAACAAGAACGGGCCGCCGGCTGGTACCGGCACGGTTGGCTCGGCATCTCAAAATCAATCGGTGCAGGAGCAGGATCCGGCGAACGTCAAGGGATTGCCCGGCAACAAGAGTGGTCCGCCTGCCAAGCGATGAGTTCGCTACCGTTCTGCAGGCCCCACGAACGGCGTCATCGCCGGCGCGGGGTCTGGCGCCGTGCGCTCGATCCCGCGATGTTCTGTCGCAGCGCGCGCTGATGGAACCGGACTCACAATCTGGTGAGTCCGGAAAAGCAGCCTGAAGTCAGGGCGATAGCGTGTGTGGCAATGAGCCGCCCGCAAACGCGTTTGCATCGCACCAAGTCCCTTCTATTTTGACCGCATCGTCGCGCACAGTCTGCGCGATGATCAGTTTCAACAATTTTGGGGCACCCCACTTCATGTCAGGACTTCGAGCGCGATCGGCATGCGTTGCAATGATGCTCGCGGCCTTTGCGCCGCTGCTCGGCGCTTGCGATGAATCCTCGTCCGCCGTCTCCGCTGCCCAACCCATCGAACCCGATGTCAGCATCGTCACCGTCAAGCCGCAACCGCGCGCGGTCGTGCGCGAGCTGCCGGGACGGATATCGCCGACGCGCGTCGCCGAGGTCCGTCCGCGCGTGTCAGGCATCGTGGTCGAGCGGCTGTTTCGCCAGGGCAGCGAGGTGAAGGCGGGCGATGCGCTCTACCGCATCGATCCGCGTCCGTTCGAGGTCGAGGTGATGGCCAACGAGGCCGCACTCGCCAAGGCCGACGCCGCCCTGATGCAGGCGCAGCAGCAGGCGCGCCGCATCGCGACGCTGACCAGCCAGCGCGCCGCGCCGGAAGCCGAGAACGAGAAGACCATCGCCGCCGAGCGCCAGGCCCGGGCCGAGGTCGAGGGCCGCAAGGCCGACCTCGCGCGGGCAAAGCTCAATCTCGATTATGCCACCGTGCGCGCGCCGATCGACGGTGTGGTCGGCGCGGCGCTGGTCAGCGAGGGTGCGCTCGCCGTGCAGAACGAGACCAATCTCGCCACGGTGCAGCAGCTCGACCCGATCTATGCCGACTTCACCCAGTCGGTGACGGAGCTCAATCAGCTGCGTCGCGCTTTCGAGAGCGGCGATCTCGATCGCATCGAGGCCGATGCCGTCAAGGTGCGCCTCGTGCTCGACGACAACACGCTCTATGCGCTCGACGGCAAGCTTCTGTTCTCCGACGCCAAGGTCGATGCCCACACCGGCCAGGTGACGCTGCGCGGCGAGTTCCGCAATCCCAGGCGCGAACTGCTGCCGGGCATGTATGTCCGCGTCCGTATCGACCAGGGCCTGGATTCCGACGCGATCGCGGTGCCGCAGCAGGCGGTCCAGCGCAACGGCGGCGGCGGCAGCGAAGTGTTCGTCGTCAAGGACGACAACCGCATCGCGGTGCAGCCGGTCCGCACCGGCTCGGTGCAGGACGGCATCTGGTTCGTCACCGACGGCCTCAAGGCCGGCGACAAGGTCGTGGTCGAGGGCTTCCAGAAGTTCGCCGCCGGCGACAAGGTCAGGCCGCAATCCTGGACCGAGGCCGAGGCGAGCGCGGACAACCGCCACGCCCAGAAGCTCACGCGGTAACGCTCAAGCATTACACGGCTTTGTCCCTCATCCCGAGGAGCCCGCTGGAAGCGGGCGTCTCGGAGGATGGCCGCGGGAGAGAGTCGGGCCTTCATGGTTCGAGACGCGCGTTCCGCGCTCCTCACCACGAGGGAGTCATGAAACAACAAGGGTAAAGCGGCAAATGGCGAGCTTCTTCATCGACAGGCCGATCTTCGCCTGGGTCGTCGCGCTGTTCATCTGTCTGATCGGCGCGATCTCGGTCCCGCTGCTGCCGATCGCGCAATATCCGATCATCGCGCCGCCCTCGATCTCGATCTCGACGAGCTATCCCGGTGCGTCGCCCGAAAATCTCTACAACAGCGTCACCCGCCTGATCGAGGAGGAGCTCAACGGCGCCTCCGGCATTCTCAATTTCGAATCGACCAGCGATTCGCTCGGCCAGGTCGAGATCATCGCCAACTTCCAGCCGGGCACCGATACCAGCGCCGCGTCCGTCGAGGTGCAGAACCGCATCAAGCGCGTCGAGGCACGGCTGCCGCGCGCGGTGATCCAGCAGGGCATCCTGATCGAGGAAGCCTCCAGTGCGGTGCTGCAGATCATCACGCTGAACTCGACCGACGGCAGCCTCGACGAGGTTGGGCTGGGCGACTTCATGATCCGCAACGTGCTCGGCGAAATCCGCCGCATTCCCGGCGTCGGCCGCGCCACGCTCTATTCGACGGAACGCAGTCTTCGCGTGTGGGTCGATCCGGCCAAGCTGGTCGGCTACGGGCTCACGGCCGACGACGTCAACAAGGCAATCGCCGCGCAGAACGCGCAGGTCGCCTCGGGCAGCATCGGCGCGGAGCCGTCGACGGGCAGCCAGCGCACCTCTGCGCTGGTCCTGGTCAAGGGCCAGTTGTCATCGCCGGACGAGTTTGGCGCCATCATCCTGCGTGCCAATGCCGACGGCTCGACCGTGCGCTTGCGCGACGTCTCGCGCGTCGAGGTCGGCGGCCTCAGCTACCAGTTCAACACCCGCCTGAACGGCAAGCCGACGGCCGGTCTGTCCGTGCTGATGTCGCCGACCGGCAATGCGCTGGCGACTGCAAGCGCAGTCGAGGAGAAGATGAAGGAGCTATCACGCTTCTTCCCGGCGAACATCTCCTATGAGATCCCCTACAACATCACGCCGGTGGTCGAGGCCTCGATCAAGAAGGTGCTGACGACGCTGCTCGAAGCCGTGGTGCTGGTGTTCGTCGTGATGTTCCTGTTCCTGCAGAACATCCGCTACACCATCATTCCGACCATCGTGGTGCCGGTGGCGCTGCTGGGTGCCTGTACCACGCTGCTGCTCGCCGACTACTCCATCAACATGCTCTCGATGTTCGGCATGGTGCTCGCGGTCGGCATCCTCGTCGACGACGCCATCGTCGTGGTCGAGAATGTCGAACGCATCATGACCGAGGAGGGCCTGCCGCCGAAGGAGGCGACGCGGAAAGCGATGTCGCAGATCTCGGGTGCCATCATCGGCATCACGCTGGTGCTGATGGCCGTGTTCGTGCCGATGGCGTTCTTCCCGGGCTCGGTCGGCATTATCTACCGCCAGTTCTCGGTGACCATGGTGGCCGCGATCGGCTTCTCCGCCTTCCTCGCGCTGTCGCTGACGCCGGCGCTGTGCGCGACCCTGCTCAAGCCCGTCGCGGCCGGTCACGGCCATGCGAAGAAGGGCGTGTTCGGCTGGTTCAACCGCATGCTCGAAGGCAGCAAGGAGGGCTATTCGCGCACCGTCGTCTTCTCGCTGAAGCGCACCGGCCGCCTGATGCTGGTCTATGTCGCGCTGCTCGCCGGCCTGTCCTGGGCCTTCGTCAATCTTCCGGGCGGCTTCCTTCCGGTCGACGACCAGGGCTTTGTGACCACCGACGTGCAGACGCCGTCCGACTCGTCCTATGGCCGCACCGAGGCCGTGATCGAGAAGGTCGAAAAGTACCTGGCGCAGCGGCCGGGTGTCGACAACGTCACCTTCCTCACCGGCTTCAGCTTCTCCGGCCAGGGTATGAACACCGCGCAGGCCTTCATTACCCTGAAGGACTGGTCGGAGCGCGGGCCGAAGGAGTCCGCGGCCGCGATCGTCAACGACATCAACCGCGATCTGTCATCGTCGATCCGCGACGCCAAGATCTCTGCGCTGCAGCCGCCGCCGATCGACAATCTCGGCAACTCCTCGGGCTTCTCGTTCCGTCTTCAGGACCGCGGCCAGAAGGGCTATCCGGCCCTGATGCGCGCCGCCGACCAGCTGATCGCGGACGCCAACGCGAGTTCTGTATTGCAGAAGGTCTATGTCGAGGGCCTGCCCGAGGCCGGCGTGGTCAATCTCGTGATCGACCGCGAGAAGGCCGGCGCCTTCGGCGTCACCTTCGAGGACATCAACAACACGATCTCGACCAATCTCGGCTCGAACTACATCAACGATTTCCCGAACCGCGGCCGCATGCAGCGCGTCGTCGTGCAGGCCGATAGCCGCGATCGCATGAGGACCGAGGACATCCTCAACTACAACGTCAAGAACTCCCACGGCCAGCTCGTGCCGTTCTCGTCCTTCGCGACGGTCGAATGGTCGCGCGGTCCGACGCAGATTGCGGGCTTCAACTACTATCCCGCGCTGCGCATCTCGGGTGAGGCGAAACCCGGCTTCACGTCCGGCGACGCGATCGCCGAGATGGAGAAGCTCGCCGGAAAATTGCCGCGTGGCTTCGGCTATGAATGGACCGGACAGTCGCTCCAGGAAAAGCTCTCGGGCTCGCAGGCGCCGTTCCTGCTTGCGCTGTCCGTGTTCGTGGTGTTCCTGTGTCTCGCGGCACTCTATGAGAGCTGGACCATCCCGCTTGCGGTGCTGCTCACCGTGCCGCTCGGCATCGTCGGTGCGGTGGTTGCGGCCATGCTGCGCGGTCTGCCCAACGATGTCTATTTCACGGTCGGCCTGATCACCATCATCGGGCTCGCGGCCAAGGATGCCATCCTGATCATCGAGTTCGCCAAGGACCTGCGGAAAGAAGGCAAGCCGCTGGTGGAAGCCACCATCGAGGCCTGTCGTCTCCGTTTTCGCCCGATCCTGATGACCGGTCTCGCCTTTATCTGCGGCGTGCTGCCGATGGCGATCGCCCACGGCGCCGGCGGCGCCAGCCAGCAATCCCTCGGCACCGTCGTGATGGGCGGCATGATCGCGGTGGTGATCCTGGCGCTGCTGATGGTGCCGGTGTTCTTCGTCTCGGTGCAGCGCGTGCTGGGCGGGGATCGGGAGCCGAAAGCAGCGAAGGGAAGCGAGGCGTATGGGCCGCCGGCGCCGGTGAAGCCATAGGGCACACTGTCGTGCGCGCGAAAGCGGGCATCCAGTACGCCGCGGCCTTTCCGTATCCAACAGACGCCTGTGGAATACTGGATCATCCGCCTTCGCGGATGATGACAGTCGAGTGTGCAGCAGTCGTCTCCGGCCCAGACTGCTCAGCACATTCTCCCGCGCCGGCGAGGGCAGGCCACTGAACGCCGGATCGGTCGGCTTGCTTTCTCGGGTTAGTCAATCCAGACTACATCTCTGAATTGAAATAGCTTGTATTCGCACAGCGGCGGGAATGCACAGCCAACCCGCCGATTGAGAGCATGTGATGCGTCCGACCGACGTTGCGATCTCCAACTATCGCTCCATTCGGCAGCTCTCGATACCCATCCACCCCTTGTCCGTGTTTGTGGGTGAGAATGGTGTTGGCAAATCCAATCTCTACAAGTCCTTGTCGCTGTTGCGCGACGCGGCGACAGGTCGAATTACGCGCACGATCGCAGAAGAGGGCGGATTAAATTCGGTCTGCTGGTCCGGCCTTCGCAAGCGAGGCGAAGATGGGCGACTGCGTTTGTCCGCCAAATTCGACAGTCTCCGATATTCTATTGAGCTCGGATATCCCAGCCCGGTTGAGGCGGCATTTTCCGGCGAGCCAATGATCAAGGCTGAAAGTATCGAGACGACACAGGGCAAACGTAAGGTTCAGCTGTTGGAGCGGACGAATTCACTCGTCAGCGTCCGCGGCGAGAGCGGCGCCTGGAATAGCCACAAGGATGCGGTGCTGCCGTCAGAGACGGCGCTTGCGGCTTTTTCCGATGGCAAGGAATGTCCCGAAATCGACCTGATCAGAAACGCGATGCTGGGCTGGCGATTCTATCATGACTTTCGCACCGATCCGGCGTCACCGATACGAAAGCCATGTCTGGCGATCACGACGCCCTCGCTCAGTGCCGATGGAACCGATTTGGCTGCCGCCCTGGCGACGCTCTATTCCATTCGGGAAGATGCCACTGACTTGCAGGACGCGATTCAGGATGCGTTCCCCGGCGCTGAGCTCCGCGCATGGGAAGAAAATGGTCGGTGTGAATTTGATCTGCAGCTGTCGGATATGCCGCGGCCGTTCAAGGCTCACGAATTGTCCGATGGGACGCTGAAATACATCTGCCTGCTCGCAGTATTCATGGGCTATCGGCTGCCGCCGTTCATCGCGCTAAACGAACCCGAGACCAGTCTGCATCCGTCGCTGCTGGCGCCATTGGCCCGGCTGATCGCCAAGGCATCACGCCGCGCCGACATCTGGATTGTCACCCATTCGGAACAGCTGATGGAGGCATTGCGAAGCGAGAGTTCGGTGCCGCCTCGCCGGGTGATCAAGCCGAAAGGCGCCACGACCATCGAGGGTCTGACCATTGTCGGTGAATATCGGGACGAGGAATCCGACGAGGACGATTCTAGTCGTTGCAGGTCGAGCCGTCGTGCCGCTAGCCCGTCCGCTTCAATATGTTGATCAACTCGCCGTGCACGAACTCGTTTCCGCACACCACATTGCCGGTCTGCAGGGATCGTCGCTGCCCTGAACGCCCGACACCGTCCCGCCCGCCTCGCGCACCATCAGCATGCCGGCGGCGATGTCCCAGGATTGCAGGTTGCGCTCCCAGTAGCCGTCGAGGCGGCCGGCGGCGACGAAGGCGAGGTCGAGGGAGGCGGCGCCGAAGCGGCGCAGGCCGGCGACGCGGTCCTGGATCGCGGTCATTTCGCGGCGGAATTCCTCGTGGTCGCCGCGGCCGAGATGGGGCAGGCCGCAGGCCACCACGCATTCGTTGAGTTGGCGCCGGCCGGCCACGCGCAGCCGCTGGTCGTTGAGGAAGACGCCCTTGCCGCGCTCGGCGATGTAGAGCTCGTCATTGGCGGGGTTGTAGATCACGCCGGCGATGACGGTGCCCTCGCGCACGAGGCCGATCGAGATCGCGAATTGCGGGATGCCGTGCAGGAAGTTGGTGGTGCCGTCGAGTGGGTCGACGATCCAGGTGTGGCTCTTGTCGGAGCCCTCCCGCGTGCCGCCTTCCTCGCCGATGAAGCCGTAACCCGGCCGCGCCTTGGCGAGGTCCTGGTAGAGGATTTCTTCGGCGCGCTTGTCGGCGAGCGAGACGAAGTTGGCCGGCCCCTTCAGCGAGACTTGCAAATGCTCGATCTCGCCGAGATCGCGCTTGAGGCTGCGGCCGGCGCGGCGCGCGGCTTTGACCATGACGTTGATAGTAGCGGAATACAGCATGAGCTCTGGTCTTGATCGGGGGGAGGAGGCGCGGAACGGCGCCATTTGAGGGGATTGGGTGCCCCGCGAGGGACCAAACGTCAAGTCATTCAGGTCATTGCAGGGCATTTGGCGTCAGGTCATTTGTTCCCGAGCCATTTTTTGGCGGCGGCTTCCGCCTTGGCGCGGTCGTCGGCAGGCAGATCGGCCAGTTGCTTGTCGAGCTCCGGATCGCCCTTGCCGGAGGTTTTGGCCACCAGATGCCATTTGAATCCTTCGATCTTGTCCACGGACGTGCCCATGCCGTTGATCAGGACCCAGGCGAGGCGGTTCTGCGCGATCGCGCTGCCCTGGCGGGAGGCCTTGCGCAGCAATGCCACGGCCGCGGGCTGGTTCTTCGGCGTGCCGGTGCCGTTGAACATGGCGATGGCATATTCAACCTCGGCATCGACATTGTCGGCGAGTGACGCTGCCTGCAGCAGCCGCACCGACCGTTCGGGGTCCTTCGGCACGCCGGTGCCTTCCTTGTAGAACGTCGCGAGTGCGTATTGCGCCTCGGGCAGCCCGGCATCTGCCGCCTGGCGCAACAGCTCGGCGGCTCGCTTGACGTCCTGCGGCAGGGTCTGGCCATCGAGATAAAGCAGGGCGAGGTTGTAGGCCGCCTTGGGCTCGCCGAGCTTGGCGGCGGAGGCCATCAGCTTGACCGCCTCGCCCTTGTCGACGGGGCCGCCCCGGCCGGCGATGCGCAGCATGGCGAGCGCGAACATCGCCTCGCGGTCGCCGGCATCGGAGGCGCGCTTGTACCATTCGATCGCCTTGGCGTAGTCGCGCCTGATGCCCATGGCGTTGGAATAGAGCTCGCCCAGCATGGTCATGGCCTTGGCATCGCCGGTCTTGGCGCGCGCGCTGGCGAGGTCGAAAGCGGTCTTGTACTGGCCGCGCTGATAGGCGCCGAACACCAGGTCGACGTTGGAATTGTCGGTCGCCGGCGCGGGGATCACGGTTGGCGGTAGCGTCGGGCTCGGCGAGGCCGACGGTTTCGGCGCCGGTGCGGCCTCCTTCTTCCTGGTGATCGTGTGCGGCGCGACCTTGGCTTTTCCTTGGCCGTTTCCTTTGCCGTCTCCTTGGGCTTCTGCTTTTCGGGCGCAGGGCTCGGGATCGTGCCCGGCGGCGTGATCTGGAGCTGCGCGGCCGCAGGCGCCGCCAGCAGCAACGTGGTGAGAAGCGTGATGCGCGGGAGCGTCATGGCGGGCGCTAGCCGTGGCCCATGGCAACAGCCGTGAAGGCCTGCTTGATTGCGGCGTCGGCCTCGATCAGCGCGGCCTTCGGTCCGCGCGAATCCGCCCAGACGAGATCACCGACCAACACGAAATCGGCGCCGCTGGCGGCGAAGTCGTGGGCTTCCTCGAACGACATTGCGAAGCCGACGCAGGGCGGTTCGAACAACTCAGCCCACCAGTCCAGCCGTTCGGCGATCGCCTGGGCCGATGGTCGCTCGCCTTTCGCATCGGGCTCGCCGAACAGCACGTAGTCCGCACCCATCTCGCCCGCGTTCATGGATTCGTGCCGCGTCTCGAGCCCGCCGACGCCGGCGATGCGATCGGGCTTCAGCGAGGGCATCGCCTCTTCCAGCGCGGCGATGCCGGCGAGATGCGCGCCATCGGCACCGCCGCGTGCGACGATCTCGGGATGGCCGTCGACGAGCAGGGCCGCGCCGGCGTTCTGCACGATCGGCGCCAGCGCCTTGATCCGCGAGATCATGGTGCGCTGGTCGGTCTCCTTCAGCCGCACCAGCACGGCTGCTACATCGACGGCGGCGAGCAGCGCCGGCAACTCCGCGAGGAGCGAGGCGGGATCATCGACAACGGGCGTCGCGAGATAAAGGCGCGGCGCCGGGCGCGGCGGAGGCGATTTGTTCGACAAGATCTAGGCTGCCTTCTTTTCCAGGCTGCTTTGCCATTCGCCTTTGGAGGCGAGGCCATTCATGCGCGCACGATGACTGAATGCATTCTGTCCGGCCGCGACGTTCTCGGCCTTGCCCGACCAGGCCTTCTGCGGCGCGGCCTGCAGCGCGCGGCCGTAGGAGAAGGTCAGGCCCCATGGCAGCGGGCCGAGCTTGTGCATGGCGTTGAGGTGCGCGGTCGCCTCTTCGTCAGACTGGCCGCCGGAGAGGAAGGCGATGCCGGGCACCGCCGCCGGCACGCACGCCTTCAGCAGCCGGATTGTCTTCTCCGCGACCTCCTCGACGGGCGCCTGCGTCGCGCATTTCTTGCCCGAGATCGCCATGTTCGGCTTCAGCACCATGCCTTCGAGCGCGACGCGCTGCACGCGCAATTCCTGGAACGTCTTGTTGAGCACGCGGCTCGTGACCTCATAGCAGCGGTCGATATCGTGATCGCCGTCCATCAGCACCTCCGGCTCGACGATCGGCACGATCTGCGCGGCCTGGCAGAGCGCGGCATAGCGCGCCAGCGCATGGGCATTGACGCTGATCGCGGTCACCGAAGGAATACCACTGCCGATGTCGATCACCGCGCGCCATTTGGCGAAGCGCGCGCCGCGCTCGTAATATTTCTTCAGCCGCTCGGCGAGCTTGTCCAGCCCGACGGTGACTGTTTCGCCCGGGCACATCGGCAGGGCCTGGGTGCCTTCGTCGACCTTGATGCCGGGAATGGCGCCGGTTTGCTCGATCAGCTTGACCAGCGGTGTGCCGTCCTTTGCGTCCTGCCAGATCGTCTCGTCATAGAGGATCACGCCCGAGATGTACTGGCTCATGGCCTCTCCGGCGCGGAACAGCATCTCGCGATAGTCGCGGCGGTTGCTTTCGGTCGATTCCACGCCGATCGCGTCGAACCGCTTCTTGATGGTGCCGGAGGATTCGTCGGCGGCAAGGATGCCCTTGCCGGGTGTGACCATGGCGGTCGCGATTTTGTTAAGCTCAGTCAGATTCATCGAGAGGCCCTCCCAAAACGATTCTGCCCTTGCCTGGGAAAATAGACGGTTCTCGGGCAATTGCCGAGTTAACGTTCGTCGCAGGGTAAAAGGGGTCTCTGTCATTCCGGGATGCGCCGAAAGGCGCAGACCCGGAATCCATAACCCGAGGCTGTGGTTATGGATTCCGGGCCCACGCTTCGCGTGTCCCGGAATGACGGGAGCGTGGGTTTACACCACCGCGCGATCGCTACGCGACGCGGGGATCGAGCTCGCCCTTGGCGTAGCGCTTGGCCATCTCGGCGGGGGTCAGGATCTTCTTGAACTTGGAGGCCTGGCCTGCGGTGTTGAACTCCTGGAGCCGCTGCTTGCACAGCTTGGTCATGGCCTCCATCGCGGGCTTCAGATATTTGCGCGGATCGAACTCTTCCGGATTGTCCTTGAGGACCTTGCGGATCTGGCCGGTCATGGCCATGCGGTTGTCGGTGTCGATGTTGATCTTGCGCACGCCGTGCTTGATGCCGCGCTGGATCTCGGCAACCGGCACGCCCCAGGTCGGCTTCATCTTGCCGCCATAGGCGTTGATGATGTCCTGGAGCTCCTGCGGCACCGAGGAGGAGCCGTGCATCACGAGATGCGTGTTCGGCAGCTTGCGGTGGATCTCCTCGATCACGTTCATGGCGAGGATGTCGCCATCAGGCTTGCGGGTGAATTTGTACGCGCCGTGAGAAGTGCCCATCGCGATCGCGAGCGCGTCGACCTTGGTCTCCTGGACGAACTTCACGGCTTCGTCCGGGTTGGTCAGGAGCTGGTCGTGGCTCAGCTTGCCTTCGGCGCCGTGGCCGTCTTCCTTGTCACCCATGCCGGTCTCGAGCGAGCCGAGCACGCCGAGCTCGCCCTCGACCGAGATGCCGCCGAGATGGGCCATGTCGGTCACGGTCTTGGTGACGCCGACATTGTAGGTCCAGTCGCCGGGGGTCTTGCCGTCGGCCTTGAGCGAGCCGTCCATCATCACCGAGGTGAAGCCGGCCTGGATCGCGGTCATGCAGGTCGCGGCCTCGTTGCCGTGGTCGAGATGCACGCAGACCGGGATGTGCGGGTAGATCTCGGTGACCGCGTCCATCATGTGCTTGAGCATGACGTCGTTGGCGTAGGAGCGCGCGCCGCGCGAGGCCTGGATGATGACGGGTGCGTCGACCTGGTTGGCCGCGTCCATGATCGCCAGCGCCTGCTCCATGTTGTTGATGTTGAAGGCCGGTACGCCGTAATCGTTCTCAGCCGCATGGTCGAGCAATTGACGCAACGTGATCCGAGCCATCTGTCTTTCTCTCCGTTCGGGCCTAACGGCCGCTTGTTTCTTGCAGTCTGATTACTTGATGCGCAGAACTTCGACGCCGGGCAGGGGCTTGCCCTCCATCCATTCAAGAAATGCGCCACCGGCGGTCGAGACATAGCTGAACTGACCGGCCACATGGGCCTGGTTGAGAGCCGCGACGGTGTCGCCGCCGCCCGCGATCGAGATCAGCTTCTTCGCCTTGGTACGCTGGGCGGCGTGCTTGGCGGCCGCGACCGTGCCGCGGTCGAACGGCTGCATCTCGAAGGCGCCGAGCGGGCCATTCCAGACCAGCGTCGCGGCGTCGTCGATGGCGGCGTGGATGCGCGCGATCGATTGCGGGCCGACGTCGAGGATCATGCCGTCGGCCGGGATCGCATCGAGCCCGTAGGCATGTGAGGGTGCGTTGGCGGCGAAGTGATAGGCGACGGTGGCATCGACGGGGAGGATGATGGCGCAGTTGGCGGCGTCCGCCTTCTCCATGATGCGCAGCGCCGTGGGCGCGAGATCCTTCTCGGCCAGCGACTTGCCGATTCCGACGCCCTGTGCGTGCAGGAAGGTGTTGGCCATGCCGCCGCCGATCACGAGCGCGTCGACCTTGCTGACGAGGTTTTCGAGCAAATCGATCTTGGTTGAGACCTTTGCGCCGCCGATGATCGCGATGACAGGTTTGGTCGGCGAACCCAGCGCCTTCTCCAGCGCGTCGAGCTCGGCTTGCATGGTACGGCCGGCATAGGCCGGCAGCTTGTGGCCGAGGCCTTCGGTCGAAGCATGGGCGCGGTGCGCCGCGGAGAACGCGTCGCTGACCCAGATGTCGCCGAGCTTTGCGAGCTCCGCGACGAAGGCAGGATCGTTCGTCTCTTCCTCTTTGTGGAAGCGGGTGTTTTCGAGACAGAGGATGTCGCCATCCTTCATTCTGGCCACGGCGGCGGCCGCGGGCTCGCCGATGCAATCCTCGGCGAACGCGACGGGCTTCTTCACGACCTTCGACAGCGCTTCCGCAACGGGCTTGAGCAGATCCTGGGATCGCGCCCCTTCGGCCGGCCGAAATGCGCAAGCAGGATGACCTTGCCACCCTTGTCGGAGATTTCCGTGATGGTCGGCGCGACGCGCTCGAGCCGGGTCGCGTCGCTGACGCGGCCGTTGTCCATGGGCACGTTGAGGTCGACGCGCAGCAGCACGCGCTTGCCCTTCACGTCGACGTCGTCGAGGGTGCGGAATTTGTTCGCCATCGGACGTTCCCTCTTGCCCCGGGCGCGACTAGCGGCGCGAAGCGCTGCTGTGCAGGACCGGGACCCACATTGCAGCGAGTCCCGCAGTTGAATGGGCCCCGGCTCCGCGATGCAGCGTTTCACGCTGCATCGCGTCCGGGACACGTGAGCGGAGCTAGATCACCTTCGCGAACGCGACGGCGGTGTCCGCCATCCGGTTCGAGAAACCCCACTCATTGTCGTACCAGGACATCACGCGCACCAGCGTGCCGTTCTGCACCTTGGTCTGGTCCATGTGGAACGTCGAGGAGTGCGGGTCGTGGTTGAAGTCGATCGAGACGTTCGGCGCGGTGGTGTAGCCGAGAATGCCCTTGAGCTGCTGCTCGGAGGCGCGCTTCATCGCCTCGTTGATTTCCTTCGGGTCGGTGGCGCGCTTGGCGACGATCTTGAGGTCGACGACCGAGACGTTCGGGGTCGGCACGCGGATCGCGACGCCGTCGAGCTTGCCCTTCAGCTCCGGCAGCACGAGGCCGATCGCCTTGGCGGCGCCGGTCGAGGTCGGGATCATCGACATCGCCGCCGCACGTCCGCGGTAGAGATCCTTATGCATGGTGTCGAGCGTCGGCTGGTCGCCGGTGTAGGCGTGGATCGTGGTCATGAAGCCGGTCTCGATGCCGACGAGGTCGTTCAGCACCTTGGCGACCGGCGCGAGGCAGTTGGTGGTGCACGAGCCGTTCGAGATCACCATGTGGTCCCTGGTCAGGGTGTCGTGGTTGACGCCGTAGACGATGGTGGCATCGGCGCCCTCGGCCGGCGCGGAGACCAGCACGCGCTTAGCGCCGGCGGTCAGATGCGCCGAGGCCTTGTCCTTCGCGGTGAAGATGCCGGTGCATTCCATCGCGATGTCGACGCCGAGATCCTTCCAGGGCAGCTTGGACGGATCGCGCTCGGCGGTCACCTTGATCTTGCCATTGCCGAGGCTGATCGAGTCGCCATCGACGGTCACGATGCCGGGGAAGCGGCCATGGACGCTGTCGAAGCGGAGGAGATGGGCGTTGGTCTCGACCGGGCCGAGGTCGTTGATGCCGACGACCTCGATGTCCTTGCGGCCGGACTCGGCGATAGCCCGCAGGATGTTGCGGCCGATGCGGCCAAAACCGTTAATTCCGACGCGGACTGCCATGTTTCGTCTCCTTCAATGACCGTTGTCATCCCGCACAACGCGCTCTCCGCGCCTGCGAGGGTTTTTTAGGGGCGGACGCCCGGTTCAGCCGGGCGGTGCTTGATCATATGATGGATTAACTAGTCCTTTTTCTCGGCAAGCTCAACTCTCAGGAAATGCGTTTCAGCACGGCGTTAACCGCGGCCTCGGCGGTAATGCCGAAATGCTGGAAGACCTTGTTGAGAGGGGCGCTGGCGCCGAAAGAGTGCATGCCGACAAATTCGCCATCCTGGCCGATCACGGCGTCCCAGCCCCAGCGCACCGCGGCCTCGATCGCGACCTTCACCGGCGCGTTGCCGATGATCGCGTCACGGCGCTCCTTTGGTTGCGCTAGCAAGAGCTCCAGCGAGGGCACCGACACCACCCGTGTCGGAATGCCGCGCTCGGCGAGCTGCTTCTGGGCCGCGACTGCCATCTCGACTTCGGAACCCGAAGCGAACAGCGTCGCCTTGGCTTCGCCTTGAGCCGCAATCAGTTCGTAGGCGCCGTACTGGCAGGGATTTTCATTCGCACTGGTGCGCAGTTGCGGCAGGTTCTGTCGCGTCAGCGCCAGCACGGTCGGGCCGTCGATGCGGTTGAGAGCCAGTTCCCAGCACTCGGCGACCTCGATGGCGTCGCAGGGACGGAATACGCGCATGTTGGGAATTGCCCGAAGCGCGGAGAGATGCTCGACCGGCTGGTGGGTCGGGCCGTCCTCGCCAAGGCCGATGGAATCGTGCGTCATCACATAGACGACACCGGTCCCCATCAGCGCCGCAAGGCGCATGGCCGGACGCGCATAGTCCGTGAACACCAGGAACGTCGCGCCGTTCGGCGCAAATCCGCCGTGCAGGAAGATGCCGTTCATCGCGGCGCACATGCCGTGCTCGCGGATGCCGTAATGGATGAAGCGCCCCTTCGGCGTCTTGGCCGAGAAGGCGGTGGCCGACTTCGCCTTGTTGTTGTTGGAGCCGGTGAGATCGGCCGAGCCTGCCAGGAATTCCATCGGCATGGCGCCGGCGATCACCTCTATCACCGCTTCGGAGGATTTGCGGGTCGCTGCCGTCATCGGCTTGTCGAGCAGCTCTTTCTTGTAGGCTTTGAATGCCTTCGCGAGCGAAGCGGGCCGCTCGTGCCGGAGACGGCGCTCGAACTCCGCGCGCTTGCGGCTGCCGAGCTCACCGAGCCGTCCCTCCCATTCCTGCCGTGCGGCCGCGCCGCGGCTGCCTGCCGTGCGCCAGGCCTTCAGCACATCGTCGGGGACGGAGAACGGCTCGAGCGAGATGCCGAGATTTTCCTTGGCCGCCTTGAGCTCGTCGGCGCCGAGCGCTTCGCCGTGCGCCTTGGCGGTGCCGGCCTTGTGCGGAGCGCCGAAGCCGATCGTGGTGCGGCACGCGATCAGCGTCGGCTTGCTGGACTTCTGCGCGCGGGTGATCGCAGCGGCGATCGCGGCCTGATCCTGGCCGTCGATCTTCTCGGCCGCCCAGCCGCATGCCTTGAAGCGCTTCACCTGGTCGACGGAATCGGCGATCGAGGTCGGGCCGTCGATCGAGATGCCGTTGTCGTCGTAGAGCACGATCAGCTTGTTCAGCTTCCAGTGCCCGGCCATCGCGATCGCTTCCTGCGAGACGCCTTCCATCAGGTCGCCGTCGGAGGCGATCACGTAGGTATGGTGGTCGACGATCTTCTTGCCGAACTCGGCCGCGAGCATTTTCTCGGCGAGCGCCATGCCGACCGCGGTCGAAATGCCCTGGCCGAGCGGACCCGTCGTGGTCTCGATGCCCTTGGTGTGGCCGTGTTCGGGATGCCCGGGCGTCAACGATCCCAGCTGCCGGAAGTTCTTGAGCTGGTCGATCGTCATCTCGGAGCTGCCGGTGAGATAGAGCAGCGCATAGAGCAACATCGAGCCGTGGCCGGCCGAGAGCACGAAGCGGTCGCGGTCGGGCCAGGTGGGAGCGGCGGCGTCGAATTTCAGGAATTGCGTGAACAGCACCGTGGCCATGTCGGCGGCGCCCATCGGCAGGCCCGGATGACCTGACTTCGCCTTCTCGACCGCGTCCATCGCGAGGCCGCGAATTGCGTTGGCCATACGGGTGTGATCGACCTGCGTCATGTCTGAAATCCGTCTGAAATGAGGCGCTTGGCGAGGTGTACGCCCGCGCGGAAAGGAGCCTTTCGGCCACGAAAGGTGGGGCTGGGATAGCATCTCGGTTCCGGCAGGCCAAGGCAGTCAAACGCCGGTTTGGCCGTAAAAGTTGCTTACGGCATGATCCGGACCCGAAGGGCCGCGTTAGCGCAAAGTGGAGAGCCGGTTTTCCGACAAGATCATGCTTATGAGGAACTGCTGGATCGGAATGAACTCGCATCCCGATCTAGCAGTGCATAGTTTCGCGGCGGCGTTGCGCTCGGCTGGCTTGCCACGTAAATTTCTGCTTCTAACCGCTTGCCGAACCGAGTCTTTTGCCGGACGGCAAGCTCCCAGGTAATGGCCACGGGTCAAGCCCACAGGTTCCGCCGCTGACTGCATGAACGATCGCGTATCCAACAGCTCTGCCATGACGGAGTCCTCCGCCGTCGAGATCGAGATCGCGACCCGCAGGCTCACGGCGGCGCTCGACGCGCTTGAAAGCGCGGTCGAGCGAAGGCGCGATGCTGACCGCGACGAGAATGAGCTCGCGACGCGAATCCAGGCGCTGGGCGCGGATCGTTCGCGTCTTGCCGACGAGCTCGACGGCGCATTGGTGAAGGCGCGCAAGCTCGAACGCACCAATCGCGAAATCTCCGATCGGCTGGAGTCCGCAATCGTCACGATACGCTCGGTACTTGATACCGGAGAGGACGGATGAGCCACATCAACGTCACCATCAACGCCCGCCAATACCGCATGGCCTGCGAGGAGGGCCAGGAGGTGCGGCTGTTGAAGCTCGCCGAAGGCCTGGAGACGCGAATTCAGTCGTTGCGCGGAAAATTCGGCGAGATCGGCGATGCCAGGCTCACCGTGATGGCGGCGCTGACCGTCTGCGACGAGTTGATCGACGCCGGCAACCGCATCCGCACCATGGAGCAGGAGCTGACCGAACTGCGGGATTTCCGCAACGCCGCCGTCGAGCGCGCCCGGATGACCCAGACCGCCGTCGTCAACGCGCTCAACTCCGCCGCCGAGCG
The DNA here is from genome assembly GCF_051917485.1 of Bradyrhizobium sp. RDM12. Classification (NCBI taxonomy): domain Bacteria; kingdom Pseudomonadati; phylum Pseudomonadota; class Alphaproteobacteria; order Hyphomicrobiales; family Nitrobacteraceae; genus Bradyrhizobium; species Bradyrhizobium sp. RDM12. Next base: position 41,004 of record NZ_CM133064.1, on the reverse strand, counting down.
CATCGAGAAGTCGACCCAGGTCCTGAACCGCACCGTCGGCAACGGGATTGCGATCGGGTGAAATGTGATGAGGTTTGATCGGGGCCCCGGGGGCGGTTCACCTCTCCCGTAGGGAGAGGTCGGATCGCATCGTAAGATGCGATCCGGGTGAGGGCTTACGGTCCCACCGAATACTGCGGCCCCTCACCCGGATTGCACCGGACGATGCTTCGCATCGCCGAGCGCAATCCGACCTCTCCCCGCTGGGGAGAGGTGGACACCGAGACCGCTCGCCGGGCTGGCGATTCGTCAGTATCGTTGTTACATTGCGAACGCGAGGCTGCGACGCGCGTCCGGAGCCATATATCCCCGGGGCCTTATCGATCCTTTAGGGAACTGTCCCTGGCCGGGCCCGTGGGCTCGGACATATGGTGCCCACCTACTTTCGTAGGGAACTCCGGGATCGAGTGCTTCAACGGCGTCCGCGGCTTCGCACTTTTGTGTTTGCTTCCGGCTCGTGCCTCTCGAAAATTGCGTCCCCGACACGCTTGCGGTTCAATCCAAGTCTCGGTGTCGTGCCCCGCGAAAGCGGGGCATCCAGTACGCCGCGGCGTCGAAGTTCAAGCGCTGGCGTCTCTGGAATACTGGATCACCCGCCTCCAGTGCGCAAGGGCGCACAAGGCGGGTGATGACGGCAGACAGCTCTGCCTCTGGACCGAAGCACATGACCAACACCAAATCCGAGCTCCGTGCCAAAGCCCTGGCGGCGCGTGATGCGCTGAGCGAGAAGAAGCGCACCGCCGCCGCCGCCAAGCTCGCCAAGCGCGGGTTGCCGTTCAAGCTGCTGCCCGGCAGCATCGTCTCCGGCTACTCGCCGATCCGCAGCGAGATCGATCCGATGCCGCTGCTGAAGCAGCTCGCCGAGGAGGGCGCCAGGCTCGCGCTGCCCTGCGTCACCGCACGCGGCCAGTCGCTGGTCTTTCGCATCTTCCATCCGAACGACCGCCTGATGCTCGGCCCGCTCGGCATTCCCGAGCCGTCGCCGGCCGCCGCCGAGGTCATCCCCGACATCATGCTCACCCCGCTTGCGGCGTTCGATCGTCTCGGCCATCGCATCGGCTACGGTGCGGGGCACTACGACCACACCTTCGCGCACCTCCGCAAGACCAAGCAGATCGTCGGCATCGGGCTCGCTTTTGCCGCGCAGGAGATCAAGGCGGTTCCGGCACTAGCCCACGACGTGGCGCTGGATTATGTGCTAACGGAATCGGACGTGTTCGATTTCCGGAGTTCTGAAGTTGCGCATTCTCTTCGTGGGTGATGTCGTCGGCCGCAGCGGCCGCAACGCCATCGCCGAATATCTGCCCGGCATGGTCAAGGACTGGTCGCTCGATTTCGTCGTCGTCAACGGCGAGAATTCGGCCGGAGGCTTCGGCATCACGGAAGCGATCTATCAGGAATTTCTCGATGCCGGCGCCGACGCGGTGACGCTCGGCAATCACTCCTGGGACCAACGCGAGGCGCTGGTGTTCATCGAGCGCGCCGAGCGCCTGGTGCGGCCGGCGAACTATCCGCGCGGCACGCCCGGCCGTGGTGCCGCCCTGGTCGAGACCAAGAACGGCAGGCATGCGCTCGTCGTCAATGCTTTGGGCCGCGTCTTCATGACCCCGTTCGACGATCCCTTTACAGCACTCGAGCGCGAGCTCGGCGCCTGTCCGCTCGGCGTTGCCGCCGATGCCATTGTCGTCGACTTCCATTGCGAGGCGAGCAGCGAGAAGCAGGGCATCGGCTTCTTCTGCGACGGCCGCGCCAGCCTCGTCGTCGGCACCCACACCCATGTCCCGACCGCCGACCACCAGATTCTATCAGGCGGCACCGCCTACATGACCGATGCCGGCATGACCGGCGATTACGACTCCATCATCGGCATGCAGAAGGAAGAGCCGCTGCGCCGGTTCACCTCGGGAATTCCGTCGGGCCGGTTCGAGCCGGCCGCAGGCGTCGCGACGCTCAGCGGCGTCGCGGTGGAGACCGATGATGCGACCGGCCTCGCGCTACGGATTGCGCCGGTGCGCGTGGGTGGCCGGCTGGAGCCGACGACGCCGAAGTTCTGGTTGAGCTGAATTCTCGGGCGGCATTGTCGGTGCACCCTCGCCCCTTGTGGGAGAGGGTGGCTCGCCGCGTAGCGGCGAGACGGGTGAGGGGTCTCTCCGCGCGCGAGCCTCTCGCATTTGAATTGGCGGAGACAACCCCTCATCCGGCGCTTCGCGCCACCTTCTCCCACAAGGGGAGAAGGGGCGGGGTGCCGCCATCTGCTCCCGCAGCTCCGCCACGTCCTTCGCCGTCCGCTTTGAGCCCCTCACTCCAAACTGCGCCGCGACTTTCATATCTCTGGCGTGAAGGCAAAATGGCCAAAAATCGCAAGTACCTATCGAGGCGTTCGATAGGATGGCCCTCGTTGATCCGCGTGAGGTCCGAAGCTTCCACCTGTTCGAGCAATAATGAGAATCAATTCCAAACTCATCGCTGGACTGCCGATTAAGATGGCTCGCGACTTGATGCGTGAGCTGCACCAGCCTCACCGCACCAACGTGGAGGCTGTGCTTGACTTCCTTAACAATGAGCATTGGCGCAGCACGGTGGATGCCGCTTGCAAGAACAATCCTAAAATCCCTAGTACCCTTCGCCAGCGGTCCGATGCTGATGATCGTAAGCACTATTGCAAGATTTGGGGCTTCAGGTTCAAGCCGGTCAAGGTGGCTGAGGCTCAGCGCATCTTGGCGGAGCTGCTATCAGAAGGCTACCTTGAGCCACATGAACCAGAAGGCGATTGGGACAAGGCTCAATATGAGACCAGCCAGAAAGGTAGGCAGCTTGCGGCAGCGAATCTAACGAAGCGCTTTGATCGCGCAAGGGCGGACAAGGAAGTCTCCGCTCTGATCGACCGCGCTAACGAGATTAACAGGCGAGATGAGCTGGTCTTCTTCGTAAGCAAGATCAGCGCGTTTGGTTCGTACATCGCCGACAGCGATGATCTTGGCGATATAGATCTGGTCGTCGAGACCGTACCGCGTCGAGATAACCACACAGGCGAGTCGCACTACCGTGCCGACAACAGCGGTAAGGTGTTGGATTGGTCATCGAACCTGAACTACGGTCAACGCGAGGTCCTCCGGTTGCTGCGGGCACGCAAGGCTCGTTTGTCGTTCGCTTATGCATCGACGGTTGAGCGACTGAATACTAGGACTCGAGTTCTGTTCGAATGGCATCCCAGCGCAGGGCGCCGCGCCGAGATGGAAGCCTTCGATTGGCGACTACACGAGCCGTTGCGGCAGGTAAGCGAATGGCTAGCATCCAATCCCGGGATAATGCCGACCCGATCGAGATTGCGCGCTGGTGTCAGGATTTTGCTGCCATATTGTCGAAACCTCGGTCGCACCAACTGTTTCGCGACTGGAGCGAAAATGCCGCATACGATCTTTTGTCCTACTGGGGCAGGACAGCTTCCGAGGCTGCCGCCGAGAAGGCGTATAGAATGGAATGGGAGAAGTACCGCGAGCGCGTCAGCTACTACATCACTGAATACTACGAAAGATCGGTCAACACTCTGATCGAGTTGGATATCTACGCGAATTTCGCGAGAGACGCGGACGAAATGCATGCTGCAATCCTGATCGCCAAGCGCTCACGATGGAATTTGGTGAAAGTCAGAGGCGGATCGATCTCGCCGCTGCAACAGCGTATCGGCGAAATGGAAGGGGATGAATCAAACCACGCATGGGCCTCTCGCATTTGAATTCGCGGAGACAACCCTCATCCGGCGCTTCGCGCCACCTTCTCCCACAAGGGGAGAAGGTGCGGCGGTGTTTGAGGCGATACCTACTCGGCAGTCTGCTCTCTTAACTCCGCGACGTCCTTCGTCGTCAGCTTCGATCCCTTCGCACCGAACCGCGCCGTCGCGTAGTTCGCCACCGCCGCGATCTCGTCGTCGCAATAGGCATTGCCGAACCCCGGCATCGACAGCGCGCCGTCGGGGGTGTGGCGCTTGGTGCCTGACAGCACGATCTGCGCGACGTTGGTGGCGGCGGCGTCGTTGACGACCCAGGTGCCGGTGTGCGTCGCAATCGGCGACACCGGGCTCTCGCCGCTCCAGCGCAAAACCGTGCGAAGACGGAAGTCGTGCGATCGTGAAAGTCGGGTGAGGGCGAGCACGGTGCGCGTCTGAAGGAATCAGCCCCAACGACGCAAAAGCCAACGTGCGCGATGATCCCATCGTGCGCCTGTTTTGCCCGACGGGTCAACGGCTACATCGCGCGTCTGCTCGACATCTCCCGCTTGCTTGCGGGAGAGCTCGCGCCCCTTCTCCTTGGCAACCAGCCAAGCCTCATTTCGTCCCGCCAAGCCATTAATTCCGCGCAGCCCCGCTACTGTGCATGGGGTTGTTTTCGAGGTCTTTGATTCAGCCCTGCCGAAAACCCATCCGGAACGTGCCCCAGTGCTTGCCGCGGACCATGATCGGCGAGGACAGGTCCTTCATCAGCACGAACTGGCCGCCGCCCATGTCACGGCGATAGGTCTGCAGCAGGAAGGGCTTTGTGTTGGCCGCGACCTTCTTCACCGCGCGATCGGTGAACAGGCGGCGGTTGCGGCAATTGGCGTTGTTCCAGACCGGGTCCTTGCCTTGCGGCAGCCGGTAGTTCGGATTGTGCGTCGGCAGATAGCCGCTCCTCGCCCAGGCGACGCAGAACACGATGCGGGGATCGGACTTCTGGATCGGATCCTGGATCGCCGGCAGCACGCGGTCGGTGAAGTCGACATATTTGGTGAGATACTGCTTGGGATCGGTGCCGGGGACTTCCCGGTAGTTCTCGTCCATGAGCTGCGCGAGCGTGATCTCGCCGCGATCGAGCGCGGCCTCGAACTCGGCCGAGATCCGCCTGGCGGTGTCGACGACGACACGGATCAGCGGCGCATCCGACGTCTCCACGCCGCTGTCGGCGATCAGTGCGATCAGCCCCTCGGAGGTGTCGAGCAGCTTCGTGACGCGCTGGTCGGCGCTCCCGAGATCGCGCGAGGACAGGTCGACGCCCTTGGCGAGCTCGTTGAGCTCGTTGATGACGGTGTCGCAATGGCCGAGATTGGAGGTCGCGGCGCGCGTGACGCTGTCGATCTCGGCTTCCACCGAGGCAAAGCCCTGCTGGACGCGCGAGATGATGCCGGAGATCTGCTGGGCGCCTTCGCCCGCAGTCTTGGCGCGCTGCGAGGCATCGCTGCTCTCGCTGATCAGGCCTTCGATCTGGCCGTCGAGATCGCGCACGGTGTCGGAGATCTGGTGCGTGGCCTGCCGGGTGGCCTCCGCGAGGTTCTTGACCTCGCTTGCGACCACGGCAAACCCGCGTCCGGCATTGCCGGCCCGCGCGGCCTCGATCGTCGCGTTGAGCGCAAGCAGATTGGTCTGCTTGGCGATCGCCTCGATCGAGCCGGAAACCTTTGCGACTTGCGCCAGCGCCGAGCCGACGGCGCTTAAGCGCGCCTCGATCCGCTCCACCGCCGCGACGAGCTCGGAGATATGGCTGACCGCGGTGTCGACCGCCCCGCGCGACTGCGCGATCTCGCCGACCGCCGCCGACGCGGTCGATTGCACCGCCTGCGAGGCGTTGGCGATGTCGTGGTTGGCCGACACCATGGTCTCAGCCGTCTTCTGCAGGTGATGGAAGCGCTCCGACTGATTGGCGACGCGGTGGGCGACCTCCTGGACGTTGCCGGCGATGTCGGCAAGCTCGACGCCGAGGCCGCCGATGCGGTCGGCGAGCTGGTCGATCAGCCGCTCGGCGAGGGTCCGGCTGGATCCAGTGTCCATGACTGCAAGCTGGGCGAGGGACATGTACGGGGCTTTCTCCAGTCAGAGCCGTTGATCGGCTCTCCGCGGCATTCCCATTCCAACCTCACTTAAAGACGTGATTCGCGCCCGGCGTCTTGCCTGAGCGTGCACTACAGCTTGTAAGCCGTCCTGAACCCGCCCCAGTGCCGGCCCTGCACGCGGATCGGGACATCGATCTCGCGCATCATCACCGTGTTGCCGTTCCCCATGTCGCGCGCATAGCTCTGGATCAGGTACGAGCGCAGATTGTGCCCGGCAGCCAACCCCGCGGGATCGTTGAAGATGCGGCGGTTGCGGCAATTGGCCGTGTTCCAGGCGGCGTCGCCCGGCCGCTGCGGGTGTGAATAGATCTTGTTGTGGACCGGCAGGAAGCCGTTGCGGTCGACCATGGCGCAGAACGCCATGCGCGGTTCCTTGGCGAGAAAGGCTTCCTGGAACGGCGGCAGCGCACGGTCGGCCCAGTCCAGATATTTTGTACGGTATTGCTGCGGGTTGGTGCCGGCGATCGCGGCGTAGTCGGTGTCGAAGAGGTCATCCATCTCGACCTCGCCGCGCGCGACCGCCTGCTCGAAGATCCGGGTCAGCGCGTTGCCGGCCTCCATCGCGCGGGTGACGAACTCGGTATTCTCCTCGTGGATCGACCAGAGCTTGTCTTCGATCTTCTCGCGTTGCGCGGCATCGGGGTTGACGAATTGCGTGCGGGCGCCGGCCTTGGACTGCTCGACCACGCGGAGGCGGCAGGCCCCGACGTCTTCGAGGCTGCCGTCGATGATCGCCTGCGGCGCGAGCCGGCCCGCTTCCGCGCCGCCGATCAAGACGCCGTCCATCGCGATCTCGTAGACCGGCAGCGCGCCGCGCGCGCTTTCGAACTTCAGATGGCAGGGCAGCCGTTCGGTCTTGCGGCGATCGTCGTGCTCGCTCTGGCGGAGCAGCACAGCGCAGCGCGATTTCAGCTTCCGGGCGAAGGTCGTCACGGCCTTGCCGGCGCTGGCGACGTTCTCGCCATGGCTCTCGGCGGCCTTCGTCGCGGCGTCGATCTCAGCCGCGCTCTCGCCGACCGAGCTGATGAACTGCGATGCGCTGGCCGCGTTGCCGGAGACCTCGCTGGTGGTTGCGTTCTGCTCGGCCACCGCGCCATTGACGGTGTCGAACACCGGGCGGATCGCCTCGATCGCCTGCGAAATCCGGTGCACGGCGTCTGCCGATCCGGCGGCGTCGCGCTGGAGTGCGTCGATCTTCTTGGAGATCTCCTCCGTGGCCCCCTGGGTCTGCACCGCGAGCGCCTTGACCTCGGTGGCGACGACCGCAAAGCCCTTGCCGGCGGCACCAGCGCGCGCGGCCTCGATGGTGGAGTTGAGCGCGAGCAGGGTGGTCTGCCGCGCGATCTGGGCGATCAGATTGACGACATTGCCGATCGCGGCGGAGGATTCACGCAGGCGGTCGACATTGGCGCGCGCCTCTTGCGCGGCGGCGCTGGCCTCGTCGGCGAGCTTGCCGGCCTCGCGGACCTGCGCGCCGATCCCATGGGCGGACTGGGTGAACTTGTCGGCGGCATAGGCAAAGGTCGATGCGTTCGACTGGGCGGCATTGGTCCGCCCGGTCAGGGCGTCGGTGCGCTGGCGGATGTCGGCGAGCGTCGCCGCGGTCGCCTCGGCGCCGCCCGCCACCGAATTGGCGGCGCGCTCGAGCTGGCGGATCATGGCGCCGAGCTCGAGTTCCAGCAGTTCCAGGATTTCCCGGGCCGAATCGGCCTCCACGGCCGGAGCAGGCGCGGCCGCCGGCTGCGCAGCTGCCGCTGGTGCGGCCGTGTCCGGCCGGCGCTTCCGAAATAATGCGAACGCCATTGGGTCTACTCTTGTCGGGAGACGGGCGGACGCTATTTTCGCAAGCCGGAATGAAATCAGGGTTAACGGTGCCTGACTTCTGGGCACGGGTCACTACGTTATTACCTTAAAGTATGAGAGGCTCTTTCATTCCGGTGGGTTGGCGGCCTATAAGGCCGCGCTTCCCCACGATTACCTTTGGCGCACGATTCTAGAGAAGATCACGCATGGCCGGACATTCCCAATTCAAGAACATCATGCACCGCAAGGGACGGCAGGATGCCCAGAAGTCGAAGCTGTTCGGCAAGCTGGCGCGGGAAATCACTGTCGCGGCCAAGCTCGGGACGCCCGACCCCAACATGAACCCGCGCCTGCGCGCGGCCATCATCGCGGCGCGCCAGGAGAACATGCCGAAGGACAATATCGAGCGCGCCATCAAGAAGGCGCTCGGCAGCGATGGCGAGAACTATGACGAGATCCGCTACGAGGGCTATGGCCCGGGCGGCGTCGCCGTCATCGTCGAGGCGCTGACCGACAATCGCAACCGCGCCGCCTCGGATATCCGCTCCTTCTTCACCAAATCCGGCGGCAATCTCGGCGAAACCGGCTCGGTGTCCTTCATGTTCGACCGCACCGGCATCATCGAATACGACCGCAGTGTCGCCGATGACGACGCGGTGCTCGATGCCGCGATCGAGGCCGGCGCCGACGATGTGGTCTCGGGCGAGGGTGGTCACGAAATCTACGCCTCGACCGAAAGCTATCGCGACGTCGCCAAGGCGCTGGAAGCCAGGTTCGGCGAGCCGCGCAAGGCCGCGCTGATCTGGAAGCCGCAGAACACGGTCGCGGTCGACGATGAGACCGGCGAGAAGCTGTTGAAGCTGATGGACCTGCTCAACGAGCACGACGACGTCCAGAACGTCTACGCCAATTTCGAGATTTCGGACGCGCTGGTCGCGAAGATGGGCGGCTGAGGCCTCAGAGCGGCGCTCACCTGGCAGACCGCCTTTCTCCGGGGACTTCTGTTCTGTTTCTGTTTCGCTATCGTGGGCCAACCGCTATCACTGGCCTATGACCGCGCTCCCGATTCGCCAACCCGTTCGCATCATCGGCATCGACCCCGGCCTGCGCCGCACCGGCTGGGGCGTGATCGAGGCCGACGGCAATCGCCTGATCTACGTCGCCTGCGGTTCGGTGGAACCGCCGGACGATTTGCCGCTGTCGAGCCGGCTGCTCGCGATCCATGAGGGGCTCACGGCGGTTCTCTCCCATCACAATCCGATGGAAGCCGCGGTCGAGCAGACCTTCGTGAACAAGGATGGCGTCGCGACGCTGAAACTCGGCCAGGCCCGCGGCGTCGCCATGCTGGCGCCCGCAATGTTCGGCATCTCTGTCGCTGAATACGCCCCGAACCAGGTGAAGAAGACGGTGGTCGGTGCCGGTCACGCCGACAAGCAGCAGATCGCGATGATGCTGAAGATATTGCTGCCCAAGGCCGAGCCGCCGTCAGCGGATGCCGCCGATGCTCTCGCGATCGCCATCACCCATGCCCATCACCGCCAGAGCACGGCGCTCAGGCTGAAGGTGGCGGGACTATGATCGGCAAGCTCAAGGGCCTGATCGATTCCTACGGCGAGGATTATGTGCTCCTCGACGTCGGTGGCGTCGGCTATCAGGTGCATTGCTCGGCGCGCACGCTGCAGCATCTGCCTTCGCCGGGCGAGGCCGCGGTACTGTCGATCGAGACTTACGTTCGCGAGGACCAGATAAAACTGTTCGGCTTCCGCACCGACCAGGAGCGCGAATGGTTTCGCCTGCTCCAGACCGTCCAGGGCGTCGGTGCCAAGGTCGCGCTCGCCGTGCTCGGCACGCTGGCCCCGGCCGATCTCGCCAATGCGATTGCTCTGCGCGACAAGGCTGCCGTGGCACGCACCCCCGGCGTCGGGCCCAAGGTGGCCGAGCGCATCGTCACCGAGTTGAAGGACAAGGCGCCGGCCTTTGCCAATGTCGATCCTGCCGTCGTGCATCTCGCCGGCGCCGTCGACGAGCAGCGCGCGCCAAGACCGGTGGCGGATGCGATCTCCGCGCTGGTCAATCTCGGATACGGCCAGCCGCAGGCGGCGGCGGCGATTGCGTCGGCATCGCGCAGTGCGGGTGAGAATGCCGAAACGGCGCAGCTCATTCGGCTTGGGCTGAAGGAGCTCGCGAAGTGAGCGATCCCAAGGTCAACCGCATGGTCACGCCTGAGCGCCGCAGCGATGATGTCGGCGACACGGCGCTGCGTCCGCAGTCGCTGTCCGACTTCGTGGGCCAGCAGCAGGCGCGCAAGAATCTCTCGATCTTCATCGAGGCTGCGCGCAAGCGCGGCGAGGCGCTGGATCACGTGCTGTTCGTCGGTCCGCCCGGCCTCGGCAAGACCACGCTGGCGCAGATCGTGGCCAAGGAGCTCGGCGTCGGCTTTCGCGCCACATCAGGACCGGTGATCGCCAAGGCCGGCGATCTCGCCGCGCTCTTGACCAATCTCGAAGAGCGCGACGTACTCTTCATCGATGAGATCCATCGCCTCAGTCCCGCGGTTGAAGAGGTGCTCTATCCCGCGATGGAGGATTTTCAGCTCGACCTCATCATCGGCGAGGGCCCGGCGGCGCGTTCGGTCAAGATCGAGCTGTCGAAATTCACCCTCGTCGGCGCCACCACGCGCGCCGGCCTGCTCACCAATCCTCTGCGCGATCGCTTCGGCATTCCGATCCGGCTCAATTTCTATACGATCGAGGAGCTGGAGAGCATCGTCACCCGCGGCGCGCGCGTACTCAATGTCGGCATGAGCGCGGATGGCGCCAACGAGATCGCGCGGCGCGCTCGCGGTACGCCGCGTATCGCCGGCCGGCTGTTGCGTCGCGTGCGCGATTTTGCCTCGGCCGCCGATGCTGCGTCGATCGACCGCAAGATCGCCGACCACGCGCTGAGCGCACTCGAGGTCGATGCCGCCGGCTTAGATGCCATGGACCGCCGCTACCTCACGACCATCGCGACGAATTATGGTGGCGGCCCGGTCGGGGTGGAGACGATGGCGGCTGCGCTGTCCGAGCCCCGCGATGCGATCGAGGACATCATCGAGCCGTATCTCATTCAGTGCGGCTATCTCCAGCGCACCCCCGTGGCCGCCTGCTCACCTCGCACGCCTTCCGCCATCTCGGCATCGCCGAGCCGTCGCGCGATGCGGCGGCTCAGTTCGGCCTGTTCGGCACGGACGAAAGCGACGACTGATCTGCGCCGGCGCGCATTGCCCTGGTGTCATGAATTTCTCGTAATCTCTACGCTGATGACCTGAACGAGCGCACCGCAATTCCGCTCGAATCCGGCTGCATCGAGGAAGTGCATCACGATCGGGCCACCATGATCAACCGGCGTCATCTCATCCGTTCCATCGGCGGTCTCTCCGCCCTCGGCGTCTCGACCGCGGCTTACGGCGTTGGCGTCGAACCGGTGCTGCGGCTACGCGTCACCCGCTATCATCCGACGCCGCGGCAATGGCCGGCGGATTTTCCGCTGAAGATCGCCGTCATCGCCGACGTTCATGCCTGCGATCCCTGGATGTCGCTGGAGCGGATCGAGGCCATTGTCGATCGCACCAACGCACTGAACGCCGACCTCATCGTGCTGCTCGGCGACTATGTCGCCGGTCATCACCATGTCACGCGCGTCATCCCGGCCGATGAATGGGCGAGGGTCCTGACCGGCCTCAAGGCGCCGCTCGGCGTTCATGCCGTCATGGGCAACCACGACTATTGGGACGACAAGGTCGTGCAGCGGGCCGGGCGTGGGCCGACGGTTGCCCATCGTGCGCTGGAGGCGGCTGGCATTCCCGTCTACGAGAACGACGTCGTGCGTCTCAGCAAGGATGGTCGTCCGTTCTGGCTCGCCGGCCTCGGCGATCAGCTCGCCTATGCGCCTTCGCAGCGCTACGGCCGTGCTCAGCGCTTCGGTGCCGACGATCTCACCGCGACGCTCGCCAGGGTCACCGACGACGCGCCGATCGTCCTGCTCGCGCATGAGCCCTATATCGCGACCCGCGTGCCCGCGCGTGTCGCGCTCCAGCTGTCCGGCCATACCCATGGCGGTCAGGTCCGCCTGTTCGGCTGGTCGCCGGCGCTTCCCCCGCAGCACGGTGTTCCGCTCGTCTACGGCCATCTGCGGCTGAAGTGCGACGTCATCATCTCCGGCGGCCTCGGTTGCAGCATCATGCCGGTCCGCGTCGGCGTGCCGCCGGAGATCGTCGAGGTGACGCTGGGGCGGGCGCCGGTGCCAACTGTGTCCTAGCCGGCTTGCGCGATAGGCCGTTTTTGCGCAAAACGGGCTGGTAGCGACAAGCGAAGAGGCTCGCGACGTGACAGCCCATCTCGACGGCGAGATCCGCAACGGCCGCCACCACATGCAGGTCCGGGTCTATTACGAGGACACGGATTTCCCTGACTTGCCATTGTCGTAGTATGCAAACGTGCTGATCTCTCGCTCCTTGCTGCGGTTTTCGGGAAAAAGGTTCTTGCCGTAAAGCGCGGAGCTGTTCAGGTAGGGCGTATATTCGTAGGGCATCCGCTTGCGAACCGGATGCACTACTATGCATTCAATCAAGTTGCGGAAGGCGATGCGAGTTTCGATCGCCTTCGGATTGGTTTTGAGCGCGCTGATCAGCGTTCTAACCTCCGAGCGGTATCGGTCACTGAATTTCGGGCGATCGAAGCCAATCACATTTTCGCCGCCACCGCCCAGTAGCCGCAAGCGCGCTTCAACGCTTTCCCGCTCAAGGGCGCACTCATCGATCCGCTTGAGCAGTTCGTCCGGCTTGCGGCGGCTATTTGCGATGGCATAAGAGAGGCGTTCGATCTCGCTAGTCAATACGCGGCGTCGACGCTCTAGCTTACTGTGTTCGCTGCCATTGTTCCGATCGTTTTTGCGCTCCTCCTTCCAAGCACGCATCGCCTCTTCAATGGCTTTCGGCGAAAGCAATTTCACTTGGATTTTCTCGGAGGCATCCTCGAGCAGAACGTCCATATCAAAGCTACGGGTGTGCTCACAGGTGCCCCGCTGATGCGCGCTCGCGCATGCCGCGCGCGGTGCACCGTTACGCGAGGATTGAGCGATCTGCATATGGCCATTGCAGACGCCACACCGGAGCACACCGGCAAGCGGGTGCTCATTGTTGCGCGGACTCACGGCGCGTCGCCGCGGCTTGCCAGTCGGTCCGAACATAGACACGGCGCGCATGCTACGAACCTTCTGCGATAGATCCCAGAGCACTTGCGGAACGATCCGCAGCTCTGGCTTTTTGACTATAATGTGGCGTTCTGCTGGATTGCGGCGCTTCTGCTTCTTCTGCGTCTCTGGGTTGAGAATTGTCGAGCGAACGTTCCAATGTATCTCGCCGATATATAGTTCGTTGCCGATAATGCCGCGACCATGCCGACCGCCTGTGATGCACTGATGGTTCCAGGTGGTGCGGCCAGCCTTGTTCTTCTGACGAGTTGCCCCTGGTGAGGGCACGCCTTCGCGGGTGAGGTCAGCGGCGATATTTCGGGTCGAGCGGCCCGCTGCATATTCATTGAAGATGCGGAGCACAATCTTTGCTTCGTTCTCATCGATTACGCGTTCGCCGGGCGCGCCCGGCCTCGGCCGATAACCATAGGCGTATGAGCCAGGAATTCTTCCGTTGGCAACAGCGTTGTCATGGCCGCGTCGAACCTTTTCGGCGAGCTGCGGCTTATAAATCGTGTTGTACAGACTTGCGATGCTGATGTCAGTGGCGGTCGCGTAGACTCCTTTCTGATCCATCAGCTCAACGCCGTTGAACTCGAAAACCTGCTTGAGACGCTGGATGGTTGCGGGATCGCGCGACAAGCGGTCGAAATGCTCAACGACGACTACGTCAAACTCCTGCTTTCGCACACCGTTGAGCAAGCGCTGATAGCCGTCCCGCGCACCTTCGGTAAGTCCAGATTTTGCGGCATCCACAAACTCGCCGATGACATCGAGGTTGTTGCGCAATGCGACCTTGCGGCAGAGTAATAGCTGACCGTCAATCGAGCTCGCCTTTTGCATGTCGCTCGAATAGCGCGCGTATATTACGGCCGTTTTCTTCGATGACGCTGTCGTCATGCCGGTCCTCTATCGGCTGCCCCGAGCCATGATTTTCATCCCGTGCGATCTGACGTCCGATGGCGCGCGCCAACTCAAACCAGATTTCCTCATTGTCCGGATTATCCCAGCTCTGAGGATGGGAGGGGGCAAGCGGTCGAATGGTCGCTCGTTGTCTTCGGAAAGATCGGATGCGGGTAGGCATTTGCAAACTCGCGAGCGGAAGCTAGCGTAAATTTCCGCGCTGCGCTACAGCCAAGCCACAGCGACTGCTCGCAACGCTTCCCTCATGCTGACTTCGGCGGCGTCGAATGAAAATGAAACTCTTGAAGTGCCGCAGCGCGCGTGAGGGCATTCCTGGCGATGAGGCGCGTAGTCCAGAGCAGATACGCGAAGCAAAGCGGAGTATAAATACTTGCGCGCGACGGCGGTAAGTCTGTTCCTGGGCGTCCGGTGCCCAGCGGAGCCGTTCTCGTTCACGCGGCTTGTCGTACATATGTGTAATGGCTGCCGAAAGCCGCGTAGACATCGCCCTTCCGCTGCACAGCCTTTCGGACGAACACTGGAACTCCACGATGAAGCAGCAGGCGAGCAGCCTGATGCTGGGGCTTCCCGCAAGACGGCAGCGCCGGCCTCAACGCCGACATCGCTGCGGATCGGCGATATCGTAGAGCTTCTCGGGCTTTGGATAACCAGGGGGTTCGGCAGTCATCGATATGAGCCTTCAAACATGGGGCGCCGGCTACGATCGGCCGGTGCGCTATCGAAAACAACTTGCGCAATAGATTGCAATATGGCGATCTTAGTAGTTGAAGTCGAGCCGCTAGATTGAGAATTTTCATCGCCGATTATGCGGAGAGAGACCCATGAGGAGCCGACTGCCCTTTTTAGGATGCTGGATATTTCTGAGTTTGGTTTTCAATATTTTCGCTTCGGAAGCCTGGGCATGGGGCGAGGAGGGACATTCCGTCGTCGCTGAGATCGCGCAAAGGCGCCTCTCGCAGAATGCGGCTCAAGCCATAACGCAGATCCTCCGCGCCAATCCTAACGCTACTGTGTACACTGCGCCATCTCTCGCCTCGATCTCAACCTGGGCCGATGAGGTCCGCTATAACGGAGCGACGCCGAACGAGACCTACAATTGGCATTTCGTCGATATGCCGCGGCAGGACACCAAGTATGATCCGGCGACGGAGTGTCCCAAGGAAAAGCCCGAGCAGGGCGACTGCGTGATCAACGAACTCTCACGTTTGCGAGACGAGCTGCGCTGCACAACAGGCGATCGACAGCTTCGCGCGCTTAAATTCGCCATTCACTTTGTGGGCGACATCCACCAACCGTTTCATACGATTTGGGAAAACCTCGGCGGTAACACGATCTCCGTGAAGATCGGGTTCAAGGGTAAGACGTGCACGGCGGGAAATTGTTCGACTCCGCCTGACAACCTTCACAAGGTATGGGATACAACACTTATTCGCGCCATGGAATACAGCTGGCCGACCTTCGTCGACGATTTGGAAACTGGCTGGCTGACGTCGGCCAGTGCCAAGAACGATAACAAGGATGACCCGGTTGCATGGGCCGAGGACGCGCACAATGAGGCGATTTCGCGCAATATCTGGGTCGACAACAATACGACGCTCGATCAGGCGTATTATGACCGGGTCACACCGCTTGTTACGCAACAGCTCGGTTTCGCTGGTCTGCGACTGGCGAGGTACCTGAACGACGTCTTCAGTTCGCCGCAGTGTCCTTACGCCCCGCAGCGGTGATGGTAGCCGGGCCTAGACGCGATATTGACGTAACGGAGAGGGCACATGACCACGGCAGATCCAGGTTGTGAAACTCGGCGGCAGCTGAGCACGTTGGGTCAGCAGTTGCCTCGCCTCGCCGAGGCGCTGCGCGGGTTGAACGATGTGAACATCATCGCGATCGGCTCTTCATCGACGGTCGGTGAGCGGGCAAATTCGGATAATTCCTATCCGAGCAACCTTGCCCTCGCGTTGAGTGCCCGTTTTCCTGGCCCAAGGATCAGGATGCATAACGTCGGCGTGAATGGTCAGGAGGCACCGGACGAGGCTGCGCGGTTCAAGAAGGACGTTCTAGCCTTCAGGCCTGCGCTCGTGATTTGGCAGGTCGGCACGAACGCAGCTTGAAGGACTATTTTCTAGACGACGTGGGAGCGGCCATCCTTCGGGGGCTCGATCACCTTTCTGGCGCAAAGGCGGACCTCGTCCTGATGAATCTTCAGTGTGCCCCCGGCGTCCTCGATCAGCACGAAGCGCCGACGGCCGCTACCACGGAGATGCTCCGGACCATCGAAGTGATCTCGGCAGAGCACGATGTCGCTCTTTTCGTCGCTTTGAGATCATGCGCTATTGGCTCGTCGACCGCGGCATCCCCTTCGACCAGATGATCAGCAATTTCGGTGGCAACTGGCTGCCCCAGAACGATTGGAACTATAACTGCGTTGCGCAAGCACTCTGCGACGCCTTGGTGGAGGCCGCTGTTCCTGACTGAGCCAGTGGGGCCGTTCCGCTGCCGGTTGTTGAACGGCTCCGCGGCCCGTGCGCAGCACCTCCGATTGCCGAGCAGGAAATACACTGTCTTGTGGATAGCCGGTCGTGTGAATGGTTGGTCGGCCATCCGATCTCGCCGATCGCATCTGTCGGCGTGTAGCCTCTATCCGGGCGGCAAGGCGTCCGCATAGCTCACCAGCTTTGGGACTCAGTCTTGGGAAGCTGATCTGCGTCTGAGGCTATCGCGAGGTGCAAACCATACCGTGCGATCGGACGGACCGCACTCT
The DNA here is from genome assembly GCF_051917485.1 of Bradyrhizobium sp. RDM12. Classification (NCBI taxonomy): domain Bacteria; kingdom Pseudomonadati; phylum Pseudomonadota; class Alphaproteobacteria; order Hyphomicrobiales; family Nitrobacteraceae; genus Bradyrhizobium; species Bradyrhizobium sp. RDM12. The sequence goes on along the minus strand of NZ_CM133064.1, from coordinate 24,383 downwards.
GCTCCCGAGCGGTCGTGCATCCACCCGTGATCCTCGCATTCCAGCTAGCGCCGACCTGCTGCAGCACCGAGGCGCCCAGCCGCGCACCGTCCGAAGAGGATGGCGGGCCGTCTCTCCGATACGATCGGCACCGAATTCCTCCTGCGGCTCGAATCCGTCAGATGGTTCAGGCGGTTAGCACAACTCGATCCCGATCGTCTGGCCGGAAGCTTTTCGAATGCGGTCACGTGGTGGGGGTCCTCATAGCCAAGCCGGGCGCCGTCCTCTGAGCTCCCGTGAGGTGTCTTCCGTGAGCATGGGAATCCGCCGCGGGCGCGGCGGTAGAGGAGCCGAATCGGAGATCGAGCAAATCGGTTCTCAGCCGAAGAAGGACAGGCGCGCCGCATCGACACAGTCCCAAATGAGGCTGAATTCAGCGATCGAGCCCGTCATATTCCGCCCAACTATCGGTCGTCTCGTACACCCTCACGCTCGAGAGTTGCGCGAGGCGCGGTTTCGTGTGCTCCCAGATCCAGATCGCAATATTTTCCGCCGTCGGATTTTCCAGTCCCGGGACTTCGTTTAGGCAATGGTGATCGAGCTTCTTTAGAAGAACACCGAATGCTTCTTCCATGTTGAAGAAATCTATCACGAATCCGGTGTGCGGATCGACTGCCCCGTTCAATACGACCTCTAGCCGATAGGAATGACCGTGCATCCGATGACAGCGATGTGTCTGCGGGACGTTTGGAAGTCGGTGCGCTGCCTCGAACTTGAATGCTTGGGATATCTTCATCTGAAGCCGAGTGTTCGCGGAATTGCACGCTCAGTCGCCATTTCGGATGAGCCAAACAGTACGCGATGGCCTGCCGCATGTGGTCGACGGCTAGGCGGTCTGTTGGTCGAAGCAGAAATTGTCCAGGCTCCTCTCATCGAACCCGTCTGGCGGGCTGCCGCCTGCCGCCACACGAATTTTGAGTTCGTGTCCGCGAGTGACGGCCAGCGCGGCGCGATTTGCTGACGCAAATCCAGTCACCACGCTGGTCGGGATCGGCAGCCTGCCGTTCGTCTCGATCGCGCTGAGGAACCCAATATCGTGCACAGATTGCACGACATCATCGAACCGCAACAGTGGTTCTGAGCACGTTCATTGCGTGTGCCATGCAGATGATGGAGCGTCTACTACAAGATCCGGTAGATGCCAAAGCCTACTTGAGGCTCTAGGTCCGGCCGCGTTCCCCCCGCCGATCATCATCGAGAGAAGTGAACGCAACCGGCACGAAGCCCAACCAAAGGGCGGAACGGCCCAATATGACTGGGAGAACCTGGGGAGGCTACCCACGAACACCTCAGTCAGTATTCGCTACGACTGACGGGAGGCGTATGCCTAGAGAAAATCGACCAGGCAAAAATCAGCTTTTGAAAACGTCAACGTATCCAGGCGATCACGGCGTGCCAGAGCAGATCCGGAGAGGATTGCGCGCTGAGTACGCCATCGTCGAATTTGGAAAACTTCGCGACACGTTCGTCCGTGAATGGGCCGGATACAGAATTCGCCCTCGACAGCAAGCGCAATGTGATGCCAAAGAAAAACAGCACGTCGATCTATCTGACCCGAATCTCTTGAGCCTTATCCTGCGGCTCGCCATTCCATCTGTTGTTGGGTTATCAATCCATGCGCTACAGCAGGTCGTCAACGCGATCTTTGTTGGCGCACTTGGCGCGCAGGCGATCGCAGCTGTCAGCATGACCTTGCCGATCGTGGTCCTGCTCGCCGCAGCCGGACAGGGCATTGGTGTTGGAACAGCGTCGTTCATATCTCGTCATCTGGGCGCTCGTGACTACCTAGAGGCGAGTCGCGGCGCGAGTACTGCACTGGCGCTCACCGCTCCGATCGGTATCATAGTTACCCTCGCTCTGCTTCCAAATCTGCCAGCGATATTCGCAACGCTCGGAGCAACCCCGACCATCATGCCCGTGGCGCTCGACTACGCGGGAACGGTTTTGTTGGGGTACACGCCCATGCTGCTAAATACGGTGAGCGGGTTCATTGTCAGAGCCGAAGGCTATACGCGATTGAGCATGTGGGCGATGATGACCGCGTTTATACTGAACGCCGTGCTTGATCCCATCTTCATATTCTCACTTGACCTTGGCGTGCGAGGCGCAGCCCTCGCAACGCTGGTATCTCAAATAGCTGCTGTTGGACTCTATATCGCGTATTTTACCAAGCTTGGGGGACAGTTCTCGTCAGGATATCTCACATATCATTGCGAGCAGATCGCATAAGACAGCTCGCGTTGGTAGGCGCGCCGGCGACAATGACGAGTATCTTATCTGCTCTTGCCGTTATGCTCTTGTACGGAGCTGCTGCGCCGTTCGGCGACGATTCCATCGCCGCGGTTGGAATAGCTGTGCGTATCTTGATGGTCGGCGCACTGCCTATCACCGGGTTCTGTATTGGCGCTCAAGCTATCCTGGGTTTCGGTTGGGGCGCACGCGACTATGCTCATATATTGAAGGCTGCGAAGTTCATGCTCTTCGTGACGATCGCATTCTCGGGGGTGTATTCTGCGGCCGTTGTGATTTTTGCGAGGCCTTTGGTGAGTCTATTTAGCGAAAACGAGAACGTCACCGAAATTGCCGTCTCGACCTGCATCGTGTTCCATCTCTTCTTTGGACTGTTTGGGGTGCAGAGTTTCGTGACGGCAATGCTTCAGTCGTTTGGGGAGAGCGCGCCTCAGCGCAATTGTGTCCTTGGCGAGGCAGGGGTATCTCTTCATACCGGCCGTATTGTTATTCCCGCTGGTAGCGGGTTTTAACGGACTGTTAGCCAGTCAAGCGCTCGCAGAGCTTGGCGCCGGAATAATCGCTCTCATCGTCATGTTCAACCAGTTCGGCGAGCTCAGACGAGCGCTCCGGTTGAGCTGAGAACGGATATCATCGAAGCACAGAGCATTGGGTGCTGGCCTCCTGGGAGGCTCGCAGCTAGGCCGCACAATCCGCGAAACGTCCTGGCCGCGCTTGCATCGATGTCGGCGCGTCGCAGCTTGGCCGTCAGGGTATGCCGGCTGCAGAACAAGCGTACCAGCACATATAACGAGCAGCGCAATAGCCTTGAAGAAGCCTCCTCCTGAGGCTCGTGTAGAGGTGGGTTGCATCGAGATCGAGGATGATCTGCGGGCCTCAACAATGCGAGAAATGCTGCGCAAAGGGGGAGGCCATTACGGCACCCGCTGAGCTGTGCGTTGTAAACAGAACGCTCCCATTATAGCTCAGCGCTCACTTGCAGGCAGCAGACCAATTAGCGCTTTAGCCTCGGACTTCAGCACTTCAACGGCAGATTTCCGAGCATCTGCATCAAAGCGAGTGCGAATGGCGGAGACCGAGAGCGCGCCCCGCAATTTGCCATGGACGTCGATCACGGGCACCGCTGCAGCCGCAACCTCAGGATCACGCTCGCCGATCGAGACGTAGAAGCCACGATCTCTGATCTTCTTTCCATCAGCTAATGCGGGATCCCGGTACGCAGTAAGAACGCGGCCGGCAGCGCCGCGGTCGATCGGCAATCGCTGTCCTTCTTCGAGGTGATGCCGGACGGAACGCGGAGAATTAACGCGATAAAGGCAAATGCGCTCGTCGCCCTCCGCGATGTAGAAGGATGCGGTCTCTCCGGTTGCCTCAACCAGACGATGGAGCGAGGGTCTGATCAGGTCACCGAAGTCGAGCCCACGCTGATAGAGCGCCCCTAAGCGCCATAGCTCCGGTCCGGGTCGAAATAGCCGGTCGGTCCCCCGCACCAGGAATCCATCCGCTTCCAAAGATGCGGCAAGGCGAAGGACCGTGCTCTTGTAGAGGTCGGTCGCCTCGGCAATCTCTGTCAGCGTCATGGCTGCGCGCTCAGGGCCGAAGGCCTTGAGGATCGCCAGCGCCCGCCCGACCGCATCAACCCCTGTTTTTGCCATTGATAACCTCTTGTTCTGTTGTACAGAACAGATATCCAGAATCAATAGAAAGTCCAGATATTCATGCGAATCTGTGTTCTGCTTGCCAGAATATAATTGACTCAGGCTATAGCGCGGGTTACTTGTTTTCGAAGATTAGAACAAGTTCTACGGAGCGAAACAATGGAAGGGCGGCCGGCACTTGCCGTCGACTTGCGCGACGTGATGATTTGCTTTGGCGACTTCACCGCCGTCAAAAGCATGAACCTCCAGGTCGGCGAGACCGAATTCGTTGCTGTGGTCGGGCCGACCGGCTGCGGTAAGTCGACGATTCTCAACACCGTCACAGGACTGCTGAAGCCCGCTGCCGGCGACGTTCGCATTTTCGGCAAGTCGCTGACGGGCCTGAACGGTCAGTCCGGCTACATGCTGCAACAGGAAGGGCTGCTGCTCCTGGAAAACAGCCCAGGACAATGTCGGCCTCGGGCTGGTGTTTCAGGGAAGCTCGATCGCAAAGGCGCGCGAGCAGGCGCGGCGCTGGCTCGCCAAGGTCGGCTTGAAAGGGTTCGAGGAGCGCTATCCTCATCAATTGTCCGGCGGCCAGCGCAAGCGCGTCGCCATGGCCCAGACCCTCATCATGGAGCCGAAGATCGTCCTGATGGATGAGCCGTTTTCAGCCCTGGACGTTCACACGCGCCGCCTCATGCACCGTATCCTGCTCGACCTCTGGCAGGCGGACCGGCGCTCCCTCGTCTTCATCACCCATGATCTCGATGAGGCGATCACGCTGGCGGACCGCGTCGTCGTGATGTCTGCCGGTCCTGCCAGCCGCATGGTTGGCGATGTCAGGATCACGCTGCCCTGTCCACGCGACGTCTCGGCACTACAAACGACCGATGAATTCGTCGCGCTCTATCGTGAAATCTGGCCGCTGCTCGGCGCCGAAGTGGAGAAAAGCTATGCCACGCAGGGGTAAGGTCGTTCTCACGCAGCTCGCCATCGTCCTCGGCCTGATCTCTGATCTGGGAATTGGGCGTGCGGACCGGGTTGATCGACCCGTTCTTCTTTCCGGCCCCGTCGGCACTTATCGCAAGGATCCGAGAGTGGATGTCAACGGCCGACTTCTGGACCGATGTCAGCATAACACTGCTGGAGACGGTCCTGTCTTTCCTGGCTGGTATCGGGATCGGCACGGCGCTTGGTATCTGGCTCGGCTTAAGCCCGTTTGCGGCCGAGGTCGTTCAGCCCTTTATCAAGATGTTCAACGCGATCCCGCGCATCTTGCTGGGACCCATTTTTGTCATCTGGTTCGGATTGGGGCTCACCTCCAAGGTCGCGCTCGGCGTGACGCTGGTCCTGTTCGTCGCATTCTTCAACACGTTTCAGGGCGTCCGCGAGGTCAATCCGGTGGTGCTCGCGAACGCCCGCCTGCTGCGTGCATCGAAGACTTCTGCTGCGCCATGTCTACCTGCCGTCCGCCACCACGTGGATCCTCTCGAGTCTGCGGGTGTCGGTCGGCATGGCCGTGATGGGAGCAGTGGTCGCCGAATATCTCGGTTCGTCCGCGGGATTGGGGCACCTGATTGCGCAGGCCGAGGGCGTCCTCGACGCGACCGGAGTGTTCGCAGGAATCATCGTCCTCTCCGCCTTCGTCGTTGCTCTCGATGCCATTGTCGACCGCGCGGAAAAACGGCTCCTGGTCTGGCGGCCCGCACCTGCACACGAAGCCTGATCGTACCGGTCTCCCATTCTCACGGAGGTTCCCATGCACGCTTTTCCACGACTGATGCTGGTCATCGCGATAGCCGCATTCTCGCTCATTTCGGCGAATGCCGCCGAGCCGGAGAAGAGCCAGTTGAAGATCGCTGTTGGCTCACAGATCCTCAACTATATGCCGCTCGAACTTGGGGTGAAGCTGGGCGCCTTCAAGGACGAAGGTCTCGAGCTGACCGTGGAGAACTTCCAGGCGGGTGGCTCAGGGCGCTGCAGGCGCTGATCGGTGGCTCCGTCGATGGGACCGTCGGCTTTTACGATCACACCATTCAGATGCAGGCGCAGGGCAAGCAGATATCCTGCGTGTTCCTGCTCAATGACATTCCCGGCGTGTTGCTCGGTGTCCGCAGCGATCTCGCAGATAAGGTCAAGTCTGGTGCCGACCTGAAGGGCCTCAAGCTCGGGATCACGGCGCCGGGGTCATCGACCGACACCATGGCGCGGTACTACATCAAGAAATCTGGTGGGCCCGCGCGATTTGAACATCATCGCGGTCGGCAGCGGGGTACCCGGTATGGTGGCACTCGAAGCCAAGAATATCGACGCGCTCGTCTATTTCGACCCGATTGCGACCCTTCTCGCGCGCAAAAAGAGTGCGAGGCCGCTGTTCGACGCGCGCACGCTCGAAGGCTCAAAGCAGGCCTTTGGCGGAATCTATCCGACCGCCTGCCTTTACCTCCAGCAGACTTTCATCGACAAAAATCCGGAAACGGTCCAGCGCCTCGTCAACGCCTTGCTCAAAACTCATCGCTGGATCAACACGGTTTCGGCGGAGCAGCTCGTCGACGCGATGCCTCCTGGATACAAGACCGACAATCGCGAGGTGAACATCGAGATCATCAACGCGTCGAAAGCGCTGTTCTCGCCAACCGGCCAGATGGACATCGAGGCGGCCAAGGTCCCGCTGGCTGTCCTAAGCGACTTTGATCCGAAGATCGCAACCGCAAAGATCGACTTGAGCAAGACCTTCACCAATCGATTTGCGGAACGCGCTGCGCAGCAACTGAAATAAGTTGCGCACTCAGCGCTCGCTATCGGATCACCTACAAGGCTCTTCATATGTCTCTGCCGCTAACCGGTATCCGCGTTCTCGACCTGTCAAACGTCTTGGCGGGTCCGTTCTGCGGTTACCATCTTGCGCGCCTTGGCGCGGAGGTCATCAAGGTGGAAAATCCGAACGGCGGCGACCTGGCGCGGCGCCTCGGCGCGGATCCGCAAAGAGCGGAGCGCCTGCAGGGCCTTTCCTTTGTCGCCGTGAACGCCGGCAAGCAATCGGTTGCGCTGGACCTGAAATCGGAAGCGGGCCGCGAGGTGTTCTCGCGACTGGTCAAGGAAGCCGACGTGGTGCTCGAAAACTTCCGGCCGAAGGTGATGGAACGCCTTGGCCTCGGCTTTGATGTGCTTATCAGGCAGAACCCGCGTCTGGTCTACTGCGCGATCTCCGGCTTTGGGCAGAGCGGACCGTGGTCCGCCCGTCCCGCATATGACCAGATCGTGCAGGGCCTGTCCGGGGCCATGAGTGTCACGGGCGATATAGCCTCGGCTCCCTGCGCACGGGCTTTCCGATCTCGGACACGATTGCGGGACTGACTGCAGCGTTTGCCATCGCCGCGGCTCTGATCGAACAGCGGCATAGCGGCCGCGGTCGGTTCATCGACGTGTCCCTGCTCGAGGCCACCGTTGCAGCGATGGGATGGGTCGTCTCCAACCACCTGAACGCCGGCGTCGAGCCGCAGCCCATCGGCAACGAGAACTTTACCGCGGCTCCCTCCGGCACGTTCCGCACCGCAACGGGCCCGCTGAACATTTCCGCCAACGAGCAGAAGCAGTACCAAGCCCTATGCGACCTGATTGACCGACCGGACCTGAAGACGGATCCACGCTTTGCTGGACGCGAGATGCGCAAGGTGAACCGCGCTGCGCTCAGCGCGGAGCTGAACAAGGCATTGAGCTGCAAGCCCGCTGAGGAATGGGAGGCCCAAATGAATCTGGCTGGTGTCCCTGCCGGCCGTGTGCTGACGGTCTCGCAAGTGTTGCAGCAGCCACAGCTCCTTGAGCGCGGATCTGTAGAGACTTTGGCCCCAGAACAAGACGGTGCGCAGCCGTTACGAATCACGCGGCCGGGGTTCCGGCTGGATGAGGAGTTTTCGGTGCCTTCACCACCCGCGACGCTCGGAGCAGACACTGAGCGATGGCTGCAGCGGCTCGGCTATTCGTATGCGGAGGTCGAGCAACTGGTCTCAAGCCGGGCCGTCGGGACGCCAAGGCAAGGAGAGGCTGATTTCCTGCCGGTCCGCGTAGCCACGGACGGACCGATATCATGACATCCGACGGCTTGCGGTACTCGGCAATCGGTAGGTTGAAAGGACCGAACCGAAATGAGCGAAGAAGAACTGCGACAGCAAGCGGCCCGTTGGTGGCGAACCTCGATCTGCGATATCGCGCCAGGTCGCATCGCCTATCGCGGTTATCCAATCGAAGATTTGATCGGCAGCGTTTCCTTTCCCGCCATGATCTGGCTGATGTTGCGTGGCAATCTGCCGACCCCAGCACAGGAGCAGCTGCTGCAAGCTGCGCTGGTTGCATCCGTTGACCATGGTCCGCACGCACCCTCCATTGCAATTGCCCAGATGGCGGTGAGCTGCGGCTTGCCCCTGAACGGCGCGATGGCCTCGGCAATCAACACGCTCGATGACGTACATGGCGGAGCAGGGGAGCAGGCTATCGAACTCTACGAAGATGTGCTGCGACGGCGCGAAGGGCGAGAGATCGAGCAGGCCGCTGTCGCTGCAATCGACCATTTCACCGCAACCCGCAGCAAATATCTGCCGGGCTTCGGCCACCGGTTTCATCCAGTCGACCCGCGCGCGGCACCGCTCTTGGCGCTGGTGGATGCTGCAGCCGCAGAAGGCAGCGTCAGTGGCGACTATGCCCAGGCCGCTCGCGCGATCGAGCGGGTGATGCAACAGCGCAAGAGCAAGCTCATTCCGATGAACATTGATGGCGCTACCGCGGTCATTTACGGCGAACTTGGCTTCGCGCGCCTCCGCTGGCGCGCGGCATCTTCTGCTTGTCGCGCGCGGTCGGAATCCTGGCTCACGCCTGGGAGCAAACTGGACGCAAGGATCGCAACAAGGGGCCGATGCCGAAGCAGTTCGGCTACCAATATGAGGGCGAGCCTCGCCGCACCTTGGGAGGCGCGTCATGATGTATCTCGAGAAGCCGCCTCAGCTGGTTGAGACTCGCGTGTTCTCGTCGATGCCGGCCGAGTTTCGTCGCCCGGGTGTTTCCTCGGAATGGGCGAACGCCAACCGCGGGGGCCATCCAGTCGACTGCTTTATCGAGGGGCCGTCGTTCGACAAGTTCGGGAATCTCTACGTCGTCGATATACCCTTCGGCCGCATTTTCCGGATTTCACCCGACGGCGTTTGGTCCCTGGTCATCGAATACGAAGGCTGGCCGAATGGACTGAAGATCGCCCCGGATGGCCGGGTGCTCGTGGCCGACTATATGAACGGTCTCATGGAGCTCGATCCACAGAGGGGGACGATCCGGCCGTTGCTGGGCCACCGTAGTTCCGAGTCATTCAGAGGCTGCAACGACCTGCATATCGCGAACAAAGGCAACTTCTATTTCTCCGATCAGGGCCAGACTGGATTGCACGATCCGACCGGCCGGGTATTTCGACTGTGCCCTGACGGCCGGATCGATTGCTTGATTTCTAATGGGCCGAGCCCGAATGGCCTGGTGCTCAGTCCGACGAGACCGTGTTGTTCGTTGCAATGACGCGCGACAACAGCATCTGGCGCGTACCGCTGGTGCGTGACGGCGGCGTCGCGAAGGTCGGACGGTTCAGCTGGTTCTTCGGGACGAGCGGGCCTGACGGACTGACGGTCGATGAAAAAGGGCGGCTCTTTGTCGCGCATGCTTCCCTCGGCCACGTCTTCGTATTGGCGCCAAACGGCGAAACGGTCGCCCGCATTAAGTCCTGCGCAGGGGCGAGCTGCACGAATGTCGTGTTGATGCGGCACTCGGCGCATTGCTCATTACGGAACCTTACCGGATCAGTGTTGATGGCTGATCTCGCTCACCTTCCTTGAACGTGCGCCAGCAGGAGTGGCAAGGTGCTGCCGAATCCTTTCATGCGACGGTCCGCCGAACCAAGATCCTGGAATAAGTCTGGTAGATGATGGCTGGCCAGTTGCCGAGACATTGTAGTTGGTGACGAATGGATGACGTTTATCTGCGATGATCCGAAACTAGACTGAGTAAGTCGCACCGCATGGGAAGCGCAAAAGAACGACTCGTAAAAGCTGGGTCGGGCTTCGCCCGCAACGGGCCGCCGCCGACCTGTCTCCGCGGCCTTTTGGCCGGGCGGGTTACGGCTCGCGGTATCGCTTCGCGCAATGAAGAATGATTTGATCGCTGATATTTCCGAACGTTCTCGCCAGAAGGCCGAAGAGGTAACCGCTCGCGGTGGGAGTCAGCACCGCATCAGCGATCATGCTCGGCCGCGACGCACGCGTTGAAGCGTCCGTTTTGAGAAGCAACAATCCGCTGGATTTACTGCTTGAAGGACTTTACCGATAGCACGCTAGCCCAGGAGCGCTTTAACTGGTGGAGCAGAGGTCGTAGTACCGTCAGAGCCTCTTGCGCGCGCGCAATCCTCCAACCTGATATCCCCTCTTCTCGTAGAAGTGGCGTACCCGTTCTAGGCCGGATAGCCATCCGGAGGCAACGCAACCTCAATCATCTGCCAGCCGCGGCGCTTCGCCTCCGAATCTACCGCCTCGAGTAGATGCCGACCGCAGCCAGAGCTCCGGAAGTCACGAGAAATCCATAGCTCCTGAAGCACGCCATACGCTCCGGCTGCTCTCACGGCCTGTACGGCCGAGATGCTAGCTACCCCTACAATCTGCTCGGTGGCTTGTTCCTCGACGACAAAAATGAAGCCCCCCTCGGGATCTTGAATCAAGCGCAAAGCCGCCTGCTTCGCCCCTTCAAGACTGAACTCCGGTCCGGGGCCACCTAATTCGGAAAGTAGCTTTTCGACCGCTTCTGCGACCGCGTTCTTATCTCCTGGCACGCTCATGCGCAAAGCCTGCCCCGCGGGGCGGGCCTTGCGCTTCAGCGCCAACACAAACGCCTGTCACGTTAGTCCCTCTTGAGGAAATTCATGCTCAGGAGGATACAGAAAACGCAATTGAGAGCAACTATCAAGCTCGGTAGGGAGCAGGACGTCCGCACTCGCTATAAGCAACAGAGCTGAGGTCATTGCCAGCTGCTGCCGATTCTCAGAATCGACTGCGGCTTCGAGCAGCTGCGAGCTCATCATGGACTTACTTCGATTGGAAAACGCACAAAACGGCACATTCGCCTGTTGGCAGGCCGGCCATTCCGATCAAACATTCGTAAGAGTCATTGCCGATCGTCACTCACGAATTACTCGACAGTAGATCTCGCACGATAATGATCGCAACGCCACAGGGCGCATCAGCTCGGTGGGTCCGAAGGTGAGATTCCCAGGCTCGCGTCACTGTACAAAGTTGCGCGAAGCGGGACAGGTATCATGCGCGTGCGCCCGACAAAATCGTCTGAGCAACATCGCGAAAGGTTTGCACACTGATGCACTATCTTAAGCTTACCTCCAAGAATCGAAATATATCGGCACGCACAGCTTGTTTGGACCTTCGCTCCTCGTTTAAGGCACCGTCACGGAACGGGAGTGGTTGCGATGGAACATGGGCAGGCCGAACTGGTCGGACGGAAACCTGTAATCTTCGACAACGTAAGGTGCGACCGCGAGCGTGCGTGGCCGTCGGCAAGCGGCATCTGCGCGCCTTTCTACGGGATGTACTGGAAGATACGGGATTTGTTATCAGCGAATGCGGCACTGCTGACGAGCTGCCGCACGTGCTCCGCACGGAGTTCCCTGATCTGATCCTGCTCGGCATTGGCTCGGATCGCATCGAGCCTGACGATTGCTCGAGATACTCGTACGCGAAGAATTTGCAGGCCGAGTGCTGGCGTTCGGCGCCCGCGAATCAATCGTCATGACGGCAGTGCAGCAGGTCGGCGCGGAATATGGACTTGCTATGCTGCCGCCGCTGAGGACGCCGTTTGCAGCCGAGACGCTGCGCGAACGGGTCGCCACGCTCTTGCCCAGAGATCCGGCGCCCTGTCCTGCGGTCCATGTCGGAGAAGCCTTACACGCTGGCTGGCTTGAGCTCTGGTATGAGCCGAAGTTTGACGCGTGTACCCTCAGCCGACGCGGCGCCGAGGCGCTTGTGCGAATGCGGCACCCGACCTGGGGCGTTGTTCCACCAGCCTATTTCATCCCGGAGCCTCACGATCCGCATTTTAGGGAGTTGTCGCAGTTCGTGATCGACCGCGCGATCAAGGATTGGCAATATCTTCTGGGGCAGCAAACTTCAATCGACCTCTCCATCAATCTGCCGGCAGCATTCCTGATTGACCCGCAGGCGGTACGCGATTCTGTCAGCGCATGCCGTCGCACCCCGCTTTCGGCGGCTTGACGATCGAAATCGAGAGCGAGGAAGCTATCCAGAACCTGGATCTCCTGGTCGAGGTTGCGCGTGAGGTTCGCTTTCACAACATTGGCCTTGCAATCGACAATGTCGGTGCCAATTGGCCGCAGCTAATGGGGGTGGAAAAATTCCCGTTCATGAAATTGAAAGTGGATCGCCAGTTCGTCGCCGGCTGCGCAAATGGGCCAATGAAGCGAACGGTATGCCGCCATATCGTCGATCTGGCCAAACGGTACACTGTGCGCACCGTCGCCGAAGGTGGAAAGCCAGGCCGACCTGATCGCTGTGACCGAACTCGGCTTCGACCTTGCGCAGGGCCATCTGTTCGGAAAGGCCATGCCACTGAAGCAATTTGCACAGTCATCTTCCAACCCTGCTCCAGCTCGTCCAAGATAGTTGCATCACGAGTGGCTGAGCAGGGCCAGGCAAAGCCTAGCAGCGCTCACCCACACCGCCTTGGCTACTCGGCACCAGGCATGAGGCTGAGTGCAATTCAATCGGTCACTTTGCAAGACCAGTGTCGCTCCGCCCGCCGCAAGTTCATTTCCTCCGAAGCGACGCCGAAGCTTATTGTACCACAAACCCGTTTTGGCAAGCCGTCAGCGGGTCAATCCGCCGCGCTAGCCTTGCGGCCATGAGCGAGACCTGCACAAACCTCCAGTCGGTGTGTGTGACCGGAGGTTTGCCGAGGTCCGACGTAGACGTGCGTGCGTCGACTCGGTGCTTTTGTCGCGCCGCCCGGTTTCGGAATCATCGGGCGTCGCTTGACCCCGGCTGACGTGCCAGACAAACCGACCGAAGCTCGCAGCCGTCGAGTCGCGACTGGCTCTCGGAAGAGGGCCCAAGGGCTCGTAGCCTCAAATTGAAGCGGCCTGTTGCTGTCGCAGATGCAACATGGTCTCAGACCCGAGGCAGCAAAATTTGGCAAATTGCCCAACGTTGACTGTGTCTGCGTTTGGCACGGCCTTTGAAAGGGATCGCCAGTGGCATCGCTCGCCTAAGGAGTCGGAACGCATGGCTTACAAGATCGTCGCGTCGCAATGCACCGTTTGTGGTGCATGTGAGTTCGAGTGTCCCAACGCGGCGATCAGCCTCAAACGCGACATTTACGTTATCGATGCCAAAAAAGTGTACGGAGTGCGAGGGCCATTGCGACACGCCGCAATGCGCGGTCGTCTGTCCGGTGCCTGACACCTGTGTCCCGTCCAAGACAGCATAAGCAGCGCGTGTCTAGAATGCCTCATCGCTCGATTTCGCGAGCGAAGTAGTAGATGTCGAGCTTGAGGGGACCACCGACCGCGTGGGGCGCCTCGAGATCGATGACATCGTTATGAGCTTAAGACGCTGATCGACGCCGAGGAGGCCTCGAAGGGCTCTGTCGGAGGACACCGTCGAATTTGTCACGAGCAAGGCCACCTCGATGCTCCAGTGGCCGCGTTGAGGCTTATCGTCCCTGGCTGACGAGCCGAGCCGCGGTAGACAGGCGTCGAGCGGCGACGGACGGATCGAAGGCTGCGCCAAAGTCGCTCAGCACGTGAATACCTGGCGCACCGAGGAGATCATCTTGACCAACATCAGGGAGGCGATCGACCTCGTGTCTCGTCGCGGGGCCGGCCGAACACCAAGGGTCCGACCTGATCATCCGTGCGATCCTGAAGCAATCCGGTTTAGCCTCATGCGCTGTGATCAAACGGATGCCGGCCCAGGATTATCGCAACTTCCTGACGCGCAGGTTCGAGAAGCTGCTGACGGAAAAGGTCGGGCTCGCCGGGATCACACAGATATCGAAAGCGGCCTGGGTTCGTTCCGGTCGCTGAGCTCATCCGGGTACGCGAACAGGGCATTGAACGCGAGCGCATTCACAAGCTGAGTCTCCCCAGGCCCAGGTGTTCACCAGGCCCGAGTAAGACCGTCGCGCCTGCCTAGTACAAGGCGCAATCGCTTGGGCAATATCGCAGCGATAATCGGTAGGTTGACGCATCGATCCTCGTGCGCATAATTCCAGCCGTCGTGGTCTTCGGATTTCATTTGATCCGGAGCTAAGAGGGAAGCCGGTGCAATGCCGGCGCTGCCCCCGCAACTGTAAGCGGCGAGCCGCTGTCCAACGAAGTCACTGAAGCCATGCGGCTTCGGGAAGGCCGGACAGCTGCGACGACCCGCGAGCCAGGAGACCTGCCTCGATAAGATATCGTCCACGGGCGGGGTGTCCCGGTGTGCGCAAGCAGCTGTCGCTCACGCGACATTCGCTGCATGCGTCCGCCATGGCCTTTGCCCCAATTATGGGGTCTAAGCTATGTCTATTCTTTCGCTTCCCGTTGCCACACTGGGGACGTCACGCATCGGCCCACGACGCGAACTCAAATTCGCGCTCGAGAGCTATTGGGCGGGAAAATCCAGTGAAGCAGACCTCCTCGAGGCGGGGAGCGGACTTCGTGCCGCCAATTGGGCACGGCAGAAGTCCCGCGGTGCGACCGTCATTCCTTCGAATGACTTCTCGCTCTACGACCATGTGCTCGATACCAGCATAATGGTCGGCGCCATTCCCGACGTCTACGGCTGGACCGAAGGTCCTGTGTCGCTCAAGACCTACTTCACGATGGCGCGTGGCACTCAGGACGGTGGTCACGCTCAGCCTGGGCCTGGCGTAGCCGCACAGGAGATGACGAAGTGGTTCGATACCAACTACCACTACATGGTGCCGGAATTTCACCAGGATCAGATCTTTAAGTATGCCTCTCGGAAGCCGGTCGAGGAATATGAGGAGGCAAGAAGCCTCGGCTACCAGACGCGGCCCGTCCTGGTTGGCCCAGTCACCTTCCTGAAGCTCGGCAAAGGCGTAAATCCCGCATTCAATCCGCTGTCGCTGCTTGATCGGCTTCTCCCAGTCTATGTCGATGTTCTCCGCGAACTCGCCTCGCGCGGTGCTGAATGGGTCCAGTTCGACGAGCCATGCCTGGTGATGGACGTCGACGAAGCATCTCGGCGGCTGTCCGCCGGGCCTATGCTCATTTCGCTAACGCCGTGCCGGCCCTTAGAATCATGCTGGCCACATATTTCGGGGCTGTCGGAGACTGTCTTGAAACAGTCTTGGCCTTGCCCGTAGCCGGGCTTCATGTCGACTTGGTTCGGGCACCCGGCCAGTTGGACGCGATTGTCGCCAGAGCCCGTAGAGATCTCGTGGTCTCGCTCGGCGTCATTGATGGTCGCAACGTGTGGCGCTCCAATCTGCCGGCGCTACTCGACCAACTTGCTCCTATGGTCAAAAAACTGGGCAGGGACCGTGTTCAGATTGCTCCCTCCTGCTCGTTGCTTCATGTTCCGACCGACATTGAGCTAGAGACCGATCTCGATCCCAATCTGAAGACGTGGCTGGCGTTCTCAGTGCAGAAGATCAAGGAACTTTCGATATTGGGCAGCGCTGGCCGGCCAGGCTGCCGATGTGGCCGATGAACTCGCGCTCAGAGGATGCATCCGTCACCCGCGAAACATCGCCCAAGATACACAGTGCGAACGTCGCCGGACGAATGGCCGCGATCGACGATAGCATGCGTCGCCGTCGCAGTGCGTTCACCCAGCGTGCCGACGTCCAGCGCGTCACGTTCGCATTGCCGATGTTTCCAACCACAACCATCGGATCCTTCCCGCAAACGGCCGACGTCCGCAATGCGCGTGCGGCCCATGCCCGGGGAGCGCTGAATGACACGCAGTACGAGCAGCTTCTCAAAGCGGAGACAGCCCATACGGTGCATTGGCAGGAAGATATCGGCCTGGACGTGCTCGTACACGGTGAGTTCGAGCGCAATGACATGGTTCAATATTTTGGCGAGCAGCTGTTGGGTTTCGCTTTCACCAAGCACGGCTGGGTTCAGTCTTTATGGCTCGCGGTGCGTTCGTCCTCCTATCCTATTTGGAGATGTCTCCCGGCCGAAGCCCATGACGGTTGAGTGGTGGCGCTATGCGCAGTCTCTGACCAAAAAACCCGTCAAGGCCATGCTGACCGGACCGGTGACGATCCTGAACTGGTCGTTTGTCCGTGACGACATCCCGCGGAGCGAGATGCCGACAGATCGCTCTCGCGATCCGAGACGAGGTCATCGACCTTGAGGCGGCTGGAGCGGCCATGATCCAGATCGACGAGGCTGCGTTGCGGGAGGGATTGCCGCTGCGCAAATCTCAGTGGAAGGACTATCTCGATTGGGCAGTGGACAGTTTCCGCGTTTGCTCCTCCGCTGTCGCTGACGGAACTCAGATCCATACCCACATGTGTTATTCCGAGTTCAACGAAATCATCGATGCGATCGCAGCAATGGATGCCGACGTCATTTCAATCGAGGCGTCGCGTTCTAAAATGGAATTGCTCGACTCTTTCAAGAGCTACAAATATCCTAATGAGATCGGGCCGGGCGTCTATGACATTCATTCACCGCGCATTCCCGCAGCAGCGGAGATCAAGCAGCTGATTGTGTTGGCGCGGCAGCGGGTTTCCGATCGGCAGCTCTGGATCAATCCCGACTGCGGACTGAAAACTCGAAGATGGGAGGAGGTGCGTCCCGCGCTCGTCAATATGGTGGCCGCCGCACGCGAGTTGCGGGCTGAGGCATGATCGTACGGAGTGTGTCGAACGTATTTGTGAATAAGATGCACGCGCTTTGGGAGCTCGCGATGTCCTTGCGAGCTTCCCAAAGCTTTCCAGCGCCTTCGAATGTCGGTCTGCCTCGGCGGAGGCGATCGCATACAGTCGGCGACAAGCTCGAATCCGGCGGACGACAGCATGCCGGCGATACCGATCAGGTGAGATGTTCCAACTCACTAACGCTCGACGCGAACCACGGCCCTATCTTTGCATTTATCCATCGGTGGATGCGTCCCATCACAACAATCTATTTTACCGCCCTTACGATAAGACGACATAGTTGGGCATTGAGTTCAAGATGCCGAGCACATGATCCGGAGTCGCATTCATTTCGGCACTCGCCTGCACAGGGCCGGTGGCTTGCGCCTTGAGGTCCGCGGCGCGTCCGTCCCAGAATTGCGCCGCATTGAACACTGCGTTGTAGACGGTTGGGGCCCGACGTAGGCCGACCTTCCAGCCGTGACCAACGGAGGTCGGACCGGCATCGACTCCGCCGGTGCCGAGATTGTGGCACGTATTGCAGCTAATGATCCCGCTCGCCGATAGCCGCGGATCGAAGAACAGCATCTTGCCAAGCTCGACCTTTCCATGCGTGACTGGATTGTCTTTTACTGCAGGAATGACGGAGGGGATTGGATGGAAGATCTGCTTGGCGTTTCTCATCAGATCATCATCGGCGTTAGCTCCTGACGACATCAGCAGCGCAATAACCAAAATAGATGCTTCAGTGACAAGCCGAAGCTCCGGGATTGATTTGTTCATACACCGCCTCATAAGTTCTGATTGTTAAACAAGGAAACAGTCGAATGCGATGCCACGCGTTCCTCAACGGTCCGGCGCAGCATGCACCGGATCCTCAAGCGAGGCTGCATCAAAATGTGCGATTTCGAGGTGCTCGCCGCCCGCGTTCACGCAGAGGGCTTGAGGAGCTTATGTGATCGCGAGTGCGCTTTGAGCTTAAATCACGGCCTTCCTGTTGGTCGATCAGACTAGCGCCTCAACGTTCGGCGTGATGGTCAATCCGACAACAACAATTGTGCCGTAAGGAGTAAGCTGTCTGGTGGCATCGATGCTCCATCGAGCGATTGGGGTGGCCAATACGCTCCCGCAAAGTGATGTTTCCATCTTACACCGCTGGCCGCGCTCGGCGCTCATGGTGTGACTGGACAATAGCAACTGCGATGCCAGTTGTGTCTGACATGCAAGCGGCTGATTTAGTTGTGGAACGACTCCGGGCGAACAAACCAGGTCGGATGTCTTGGTTTGATCACTACATTCAGTGTCACAGATGCCACAAGCGCCAGTCCCGGCTAGACATGTTCGCACAGAGACTTTTGTGACGAGAGTCGCTTGCCAGCTTGCCGGCCGCACGCGGGAACGGCGGTAACAAGATCTACGCAGCTGTGACGAGACGCTGAGCCGAGGCGCCCGGCGGTGCGCATAGTTCACGATTTCGCCGAGCCCTGCCGGCTGAAGCCTCTCCGACTCATACCCGG
The DNA here is from genome assembly GCF_051917485.1 of Bradyrhizobium sp. RDM12. NCBI lineage: Bacteria > Pseudomonadati > Pseudomonadota > Alphaproteobacteria > Hyphomicrobiales > Nitrobacteraceae > Bradyrhizobium > Bradyrhizobium sp. RDM12. The sequence continues at coordinate 6,010 of NZ_CM133064.1, read as the reverse complement.
GCCGCTCTGGCGCGCCGCCGCCGCGAAGCCCGGCTCGTATGTAACAGAGAAGCCTCCGGGCCCGAACATGGCTTGTGTTCAATCCCACCTGAGGTTCGCTGGCATGGCAATTGCCGATCTCAAATCTGAAAGACGCGGTTGCCCAGAGCTTGACGCTACGACCGTCCGATTGCTGGTACTCCCATTCAACACCAGCGGTGGCCGGCCTGACCCTGATCCGGCCGGGTGTTGGTTGGAATTAGATAGCCATTAGGCCCACTTACGGGCTGGTGGCAGCTTTTGAAATCCTGCGCGTTGATGGCAAATAAAGCTGAACTTCTGCAGGAGCAACCGCTACTTCGGGCTCTTGCGTTGAAAGACGCCGATACAAGAGGAGATGCTGGGAGGAGATCGTGACATCATGTCCGCAGATGGCCCAAGTCCTGAGATCTATCGGCGTCTTAGGGAGGAAGGACGTGATTGAGCACTTGTCCATGGCTGGTTCAAGTTGGGATACGGTATCCGTGATGGCTTCGATTGACGATCGCTTGAATGAGATCAGATACGTACGGAATGACATTTGGCGTTGTCGCAGAAGGCTTCAAAGCGAGCTAGATGATCTCGAGCGTAAGATGCTCGAAGAGCGTCTGCTTGAGCGGCAGTCTGCCTTTGAACGGCTCGTATCGGCGACGTTTCCTTTTACATTGAGATTGTGAAGCAAAATTTCGGGACCTGGCCGCGGGAGCATCCCGCGGTAAATAGCGTCCGCTCACAGAACGCCTGCGCCTGGGTCAGGAACGTAGCGCCCGGTGCCGCGGGCCGTCGCGCCCCTCATGGCCCGCCGCCGACCTGAAAAAGCTCCGCCCATAGCCTTGGTTCACGCGACGTGCTGGCTTCGCTTCGCGCCGATAATGAAATCGTTCGGGCTCCCATCCAGGGCCACCGCCGGGGGGATACCGCTCGCCTCGCTTCTGCGACACCGCGGTCACGGTGAGTAAGGTTGAGCCGGCAGAGCGATCGAAGAAGCTTGAATCGCCCGTAGCGTCAGATTGTACAGAGCAGGCGAACGATATTCCAGACCAGGTGAGCCGAATGACAAGACCCGCTCTCGCTTTTGTACTATGTTCCGCTCTTGAGTGGATCGGGCTAAGCATGGGGGCGGTTGCGGACACAAGGCGGTACGCGTGCACGATCACTGCCGCCGATCGAGAGCCGGCCGGAGTTCGGGATGAGCGGGTCATTCTCACCGTTCAATATGGCTGCCGGATCGCAGGTGGTCTCTTGACCGACGGGGATCACAGCAGTGTCGGTCAGCGAGTGGGCTGCTGACAAAAGGACATACTTGGCCTCAATGGAATTTCACCACGCGCTGGAGGGAGTTGCAATTGGGCAACTCTCCGAGGCGACCGGCTTCTCTAGCATGGAAGGCGAGCAAGGCATTGCGGTCGCAACTTCGGGCACGACAGTTTTCAAGTTCGCATCTGGTTCATTGGCCGACCTTTCAGGGAAGACCCTTAAATTCACGACAAAACCCACTGGCCTACGTAGCTTCGAGTTGGAATTCACAGATTGGCCAGAATCTCTCTATGGAAGTGACGCGTGTCTTACGCTGAATTCCGCAGGCGCGCGGGCACACGAAAAATCTGTCCATACTCTTAGGCACACATATGTGCTCCCGGGCGTATATAGCCGTCCTCCAAGACGGGCATCAGGTTAAGCCAAAACTCCGAAGGCACTCGAGCGCGGTAGAGCGTTCCTTGACCTTCACCCGGTCCGATCAGCAGCTCTTTTGGCCGCCGATCCGCATTCAGGGACGAACTGGCCTCGCATGGCAGCGCCTGCGCGACACCGAAGCTATCAACACGGAATAAAACGCGCAGCCCGATGATGAGCACGAAGAAGAAGAAGCTGCCGGCAAACGGGCTGCCGAACGCCGACGAGCACCAACTCAAGGCAGCCCTCATTGAACAACTGAAGTGGTTGATGGCGGAGCGGAGATCACCAGACCGAAGCCGCAAAGCTGGTCGGTGGCAGCCCAACCTGTCCAAGCTGCTTCGGGGCAGTTCAGGTTGGTTTCGGTCGAAAAGCGCTGCGCATGCTGACGGCGTTCGATCAGGACGTGGAAATAAAGGTAAAGCCACGTCGGAAGCGTGGCGAAGCGGGCCGGATCACGTTTATTCGGGCCTAAGAGCTACCGAAATGGAGGGTTCATGACATCTAACCCGATGGCGGGCCAAAGCGCTCATGAACCCACCGTGCAGTGCCCGATCCGCAATCATGAGATCTGTGATTGGACTTCGCCGCCGCCTTCGCGCAGAGATGCCACTGTTTCCAGGAAAATTGGCGAGCAAGGACGTGGAGGTCGTCCGTGTCACCGAAGCGCTCTCCAGCAGGAGCGCGCGGAGTTCCAAAGGGGGTGGCGAGCAGTCGAACGCGAGGTCGTGAACCGGCTCAAGGCTGGAGTGCAGCCAATGTCGCTACAGAAGCGAGGAAGGCGCACGAGGCAGCTTGATGATTCGGCTGATCCCAGCGGGCCTCCCTCCCCCTCTCTCTCTCTCTCTCTCTCTCTCTCTCTCTCTCTCTCTCTCTCTCTCTCTCTCTCTCTCTCTCTCTCTCTCTCTCTCTCTCTCTCTCTCTGAGAAGATCTCGGCTCGCAAGGCGGGCATCTTCCTTCCGGGCCGGAGATCGCAATCGGAAGCGTTGGGGATCCGCGGGCTGGAGTCGTCGAAGCAAGCCGAGCGCCGAATGCTGTTACGTCCAATGCGGATTTTTCGAGCACCAATCAGCGCCACAGGAAGTACTCAAACCTGCCGAGAGAGAAGACGACGTTCAGGATGGCCAACACCCAGGCGTAGTGATCCCGAACCAGAAGGCGATGATGGTTGGCAGAAGGTACGCCGCGGGAGTGGGATCATTCCACGGTCCCGACGGATGCTCATAAAAGCGGTGCGCGACGATGCCAGTGATGAGTCCGATCCCGAAATGCCGGTGCTCGGTGATGTTCTAGGTGAGTGATTGTCTCCTTGGCGATACATTCTTCGCTCCTGACTCGACCTTCAATGCGGCGAGTAAGCGATCTTTTGCAGCGTCGACGTCGGGAGAGCGTAACGATTGTTTTGTTTCAGACAGGGCGTTAGAGGCTTTTCTTTGTCGCCCAGACAGGGTCAGGTTTATAACAATCCGCAACCCGCCTGCTATCTAGCTTACTGCGTTGCTTTTTGCATTCGATCGGCGCTGGCACACTCGTTGCAGACTCCTCGCGCAAGAGGCGGCTGTTAATTCTTTTGCATCGCCATGCACAGGATTATGCCTCGTGATCGCACGCGCGAGGAGTAAAGAAGCCGATATGACTAACCGCTGGAGAGCAGGTATGACTTCACCGATACGCGTCTTTGGTTCGATCAACAGCGTCAAACATGGCGCTTCTAAGCGCTCAGCCGAGATGAGCTTACAAGGTCGTGAACGACGGCTGCGGCATGATCCAAAACGCCGCGAACTTGCGATCGGTAGCCCACGTGATTGCGCGCTTTACACCTGAGCGCCGGATCGGAAATCCGTCGGTCTACCGCAAAAGCGTCGCTTCTTATTGAGACGACAATCGAAAAGGAAATGTGTGTGAGCCGAGCAAGTACCCAAGGCGTTGCAGAGATCAAGGCGCACAACAAACAGCTAATCGATGAGGTGTTGAAGGGCGTACCCGGAGAAGACCGCGAAAAGGCGCGCCAAGCATCTCAGTGTTCACGAGGCGGGGAAGTCGGATTGTGGCGTCAAATCGAACATCAAGTCCATTCCGGGCGTGATGACCATCCGTGGCGCGCCTACGCGGGCTCCAAGGGTGTGGTCTGGGACCCATCAGGGACATGATCCACATCAGCCATGGACCGGTCGGCTGTATCGTGTCTCATGGGGCTCGCGGCGCAATTACTACGTTGGCACGCCGGCATCGACACGTTCGTGACACTGCAGTTCACCTCGGATTTCCAGGAAAAAGGATATCGTGTCTGGCGGCGATAAAAGGTCACCAAACTCATCGACGAGCTCCAGGAGCTATTTCTCAACAGGGCATCACCATTCAATCCGAATGTCCGATCGGTTTGATCGGCGACGATATCGAGGCGGTCTCCTGAGAAAATCAAAGGAATATGGCGGTAAAACGATCGTGCCTGTGCGGTGCGAGGGTTTTCGCGGGGTGTCACAATCGCTCGGCCACTCACATCGCGAACGACGCCGTTCGGGATTGATCTGACAAGAGCGCCCCAGAGAGCAGCCCAAATTCGAGCCGACGCCATAGATGTTGCGATCATCGGCGACTATAACATCGGCGGCGACGCCTGGCGTCACGAATCCTGCTCGAAGAAATGGGCCTGCGCGTCATCGCCCAGTGGTCCGGGGATGGATCTCTCGCTGAATTGGAGGCGACGCCGAAGGCGAAGCTCAACATATTGTATTGCTATCGCTCGATGAACTACACTCCCATGTACATGGAGGAAAATTCGGCATTCCTGGTGCGAGTATAACTTCTTCGGCCCTTCCAAATCGGGGAGTCGCTGCGCAAATTGCAAGCTTCTTCGATGATAAGATCAAGGAAGGCGCCGAGCGCGTCATCGCGAAATATCAGCCGCTTGTCGACGCGGTGACTGCGAAATACTGGCCGCGGCTCGAAGGCAAGACGGTAATGCTGTTCGTCGGCGGCTTACGGCCCCGCCACGTCATCGGCGCCTATGAGGACGACCTCGACGCATGGATGTTGTCGGCACGGGCTATGAGTTCGGGCATAACGATGACTACCAGCGCACCGCTCAGCACTACGTCAAAGATGGCACGCTGATCTACGACGATGTCACCGGCTACGAATTGAGCGCTTGTCAATGAAAAGATCCGGCCAGACCTGGTCGCTCCGGTATCAAGGAAAAATACGTCTTTCAAAAATGGCGTGCCGTTTCGCTTAAATGTCGACTGTTCCTGGGACTACTCGGGTCCTACCACGGCTATGACGGCTTCGCGATCTTCGCCCGCGACATGGACATGGCGATCAACTCCCCGATCTGGGGAAGAACCACGGCAACACTTGGAAGAGACGCTCCGCAGCCGCAGGCCTCACCCATGGCAGCGGAATAGGAAAGCCTACGCCCGGGCCGTTCTTTCCGCAAAGGAGGGAGGGGCAGGAGAACGAACACAAGAACCTAACGAGTGCCATGATGACACAGAATGCCGAACACATATGACTCAGCTCTGAGCTTTTCCAGGGAGACGAATACCAGCAGATGCTGGCCAATAAGAAGGGCCATTTTTGAGAATCCGCACGGATCCCGCCGATGTCGATCGCATCAAAGAATGGTCCAAGACGTCCGAGTACCGCGAGAAGAACTTCGCTCGCGAGGGCGCTAACCGTTAATCCGGCGAAGCCCTGCCAGCCGCTAGGTGCGGTTCGCCGCGCTCGGGTTCGAGCGCCACTGCCGCTTGTCCACGGCTCGCGGGCTGCCGTCGCTTTCTTCTCGCAGCCATCTTCACGAGCACTTCAAGGAGCCGACCTCGTGCGTCTCCTCGTCCATGACGGAAGACGCGGCGGTGTTCGGGGGGCTTAACAATCTTACCGACGGGCTTGCCAACAGCTATAACATGTACAAGCCGAAGATGATCGCGGTCGCCACGACCTGCATGGCGGAAGTCATCGGCGACGACCAAATGCCTTCATCAAAACATCAAAGGAAAAAGGTTCGGTCCCCGCGGACTACGACGTACCATTCGCTCACACCCTGCATTGCATTCGTAGGCAGCCACGTCACTGGCTACGACAATACGCTCAAGGGCATCCTCGAGCATTTCTGGGATGGCAAAGCCGGCACGGCGCCAAAACTCGATGCGCAAAGCGAACAACACGATCAACTTCATCGGTGGCTTCGACGGCTACACTGTCGGAAACATCCGTGAGATGCATCTTCGAGCTGATGGGGGGATCGATACACGATCCTCGCGGATAACAGTGACGTGCGTTCGATACTCCCACTGACGGCGAGTTCCGCATGTATGA